>NZ_JBBOZA010000001.1:0-2967500 GCF_038008385.1 Psychrobacillus sp. FSL H8-0487 | reverse complement strand
GTAATCACAACGTGTAAGACTTTTTAACTTTTAGGTTAAGTTAATAAGGGCGCACGGTGAATGCCTTGGCACTAGGAGTCGACGAAGGACGGCACTAACACCGATATGCTTCGGGGAGCTGTAAGTGAGCTTTGATCCGGAGATTTCCGAATGGGGAAACCCACTGTTCGTAATGGAGCAGTACATTTGCGTGAATACATAGCGCATCTGAGACACACCCAGGGAACTGAAACATCTAAGTACCTGGAGGAAGAGAAAGAAAATTCGATTCCCTGAGTAGCGGCGAGCGAAACGGGAATAGCCCAAACCAAAAGGCTTGCCTTTTGGGGTTGTAGGACACTCTACATAGAGTTACAAAGGAATGAGTTAGACGAAGCGATCTGGAAAGGTCCGCAGGATAGGGTAAAAGCCCCGTAGTCTAAAATTCATTCTCTCTTGAGTGTATCCTGAGTACGGCGGAACACGTGAAATTCCGTCGGAATCTGGGAGGACCATCTCCCAAGGCTAAATACTACCTAGTGACCGATAGTGAACCAGTACCGTGAGGGAAAGGTGAAAAGCACCCCGGAAGGGGAGTGAAATAGATCCTGAAACCGTGTGCCTACAAGTAGTTAGAGCCCGTTAATGGGTGATAGCGTGCCTTTTGTAGAATGAACCGGCGAGTTACGATCCCATGCAAGGTTAAGTCGAGAAGACGGAGCCGCAGCGAAAGCGAGTCTGAATAGGGCGAATGAGTATGTGGTCGTAGACCCGAAACCAGGTGATCTACCCATGTCCAGGATGAAGGTAAGGTAACACTTACTGGAGGTCCGAACCCACGCACGTTGAAAAGTGCGGGGATGAGGTGTGGGTAGCGGAGAAATTCCAATCGAACCTGGAGATAGCTGGTTCTCTCCGAAATAGCTTTAGGGCTAGCCTCAAACGTTAGAATCTTGGAGGTAGAGCACTGTTTGGACTAGGGGCCCATCCCGGGTTACCGAATTCAGACAAACTCCGAATGCCAATGATTTATGTTTGGGAGTCAGACTGCGAGTGATAAGATCCGTAGTCAAGAGGGAAACAGCCCAGACCACCAGCTAAGGTCCCAAAGTATTTGTTAAGTGGAAAAGGATGTGGCGTTGCTTAGACAACCAGGATGTTGGCTTAGAAGCAGCCATCATTTAAAGAGTGCGTAATAGCTCACTGGTCGAGTGACGCTGCGCCGAAAATGTATCGGGGCTAAACAAATCACCGAAGCTGTGGATTGATACCTTTGGTATCAGTGGTAGGAGAGCGTTCTAAGGGCGTTGAAGTCAGACCGGAAGGACTGGTGGAGCGCTTAGAAGTGAGAATGCCGGTATGAGTAGCGAAAGACGGGTGAGAATCCCGTCCACCGTATGACTAAGGTTTCCTGAGGAAGGCTCGTCCGCTCAGGGTTAGTCGGGACCTAAGCCGAGGCCGATAGGCGTAGGCGATGGATAACAGGTTGATATTCCTGTACCACCAAACCACCGTTTGAGTAATGGGGGGACGCAGAAGGATAGGGTAAGCATGCTGTTGGTTATGCATGTCCAAGCAGTAAGGTGTGAATGTAGGCAAATCCGCATTCTTTAACATTGAGCTGTGATGGCGAGGACGTATGTCTAGAGTTCCTGATTTCACACTGCCAAGAAAAGCCTCTAGCGAGGTGAAAGGTGCCCGTACCGCAAACCGACACAGGTAGTCGAGGAGAGAATCCTAAGGTGAGCGAGAGAACTCTCGTTAAGGAACTCGGCAAAATGACCCCGTAACTTCGGGAGAAGGGGTGCTCTTTTGGGTTCATAGCCTAGAAGAGCCGCAGTGAATAGGCCCAGGCGACTGTTTAGCAAAAACACAGGTCTATGCAAAACCGTAAGGTGAAGTATATGGGCTGACGCCTGCCCGGTGCTGGAAGGTTAAGAGGAGTGCTTAGCGCAAGCGAAGGTGCGAATTGAAGCCCCAGTAAACGGCGGCCGTAACTATAACGGTCCTAAGGTAGCGAAATTCCTTGTCGGGTAAGTTCCGACCCGCACGAAAGGCGTAACGATCTGGGCACTGTCTCAACGAGAGACTCGGTGAAATTATAGTACCTGTGAAGATGCAGGTTACCCGCGACAGGACGGAAAGACCCCGTGGAGCTTTACTATAGCTTGATATTGAATTTTGGTGCAACTTGTACAGGATAGGCAGGAGCCTTAGAGCCCGGAGCGCCAGCTTCGGAGGAGGCGTCGGTGGGATACTGCCCTGGTTGTATTGAAATTCTAACCCATACCCGTAACCCGGGTAGGAGACAGTGTCAGGCGGGTAGTTTGACTGGGGCGGTCGCCTCCTAAAGTGTAACGGAGGCGCCCAAAGGTTCCCTCAGAATGGTTGGAAATCATTCGAAGAGTGTAAAGGCAGAAGGGAGCTTGACTGCGAGACCTACAAGTCGAGCAGGGTCGAAAGACGGGCTTAGTGATCCGGTGGTTCCGCATGGAAGGGCCATCGCTCAACGGATAAAAGCTACCCCGGGGATAACAGGCTTATCTCCCCCAAGAGTCCACATCGACGGGGAGGTTTGGCACCTCGATGTCGGCTCATCGCATCCTGGGGCTGTAGTCGGTCCCAAGGGTTGGGCTGTTCGCCCATTAAAGCGGTACGCGAGCTGGGTTCAGAACGTCGTGAGACAGTTCGGTCCCTATCCGTCGTGGGCGTAGGAAATTTGAGAGGAGCTGTCCTTAGTACGAGAGGACCGGGATGGACACACCGCTGGTGTACCAGTTGTTCTGCCAAGAGCATCGCTGGGTAGCTATGTGTGGACGGGATAAGTGCTGAAAGCATCTAAGCACGAAGCCCCCCTCAAGATGAGATTTCCCATTACGCAAGTAAGTAAGATCCCTCAAAGACGATGAGGTAGATAGGTTCGGGGTGGAAGCGTGGCGACACGTGCAGCTGACGAATACTAATCGATCGAGGACTTAACCAAATTTTGTTTAACGTAACAATGTCGTTTATCCAGTTTTGAAAGTACAAAAAAAAATATAAAAAAAGCTTGAATTATTTTCTAGTTTTGTTATACTAAGTATTGTCTTTCAAATTAATAAGGTCTAGTGATGATGGCGAAGAGGTCACACCCGTTCCCATACCGAACACGGAAGTTAAGCTCTTCAGCGCCGATGGTAGTTGGGGGTCTCCCCCTGTGAGAGTAGGACGTTGCTAGGCTGTATTATTCCGAAGTAGCTCAGTGGTAGAGCAATCGACTGTTAATCGATTGGTCGTAGGTTCGAGTCCTACCTTCGGAGCCATTTTAGGAGAGCTGTCCGAGTGGCCGAAGGAGCACGATTGGAAATCGTGTAGGCGGGTTAAACTGTCTCAAGGGTTCAAATCCCTTGCTCTCCGCCAGATTAGTTTTCTACATAAAAGTATGGCCCCTTGGTCAAGCGGTTAAGACACCGCCCTTTCACGGCGGTAACACGGGTTCGAATCCCGTAGGGGTCACCATTTATTAAATTGAACGAATGAAGTTGACGCAGAGATGCGAAGCTTATCGTAATTTTACCCAGGAGGATTAGCTCAGCTGGGAGAGCATCTGCCTTACAAGCAGAGGGTCGGCGGTTCGAGCCCGTCATCCTCCACCATTTCTTTTGAACAAATTAGCAATTATAGTATTGTCGCGGGGTGGAGCAGTGGTAGCTCGTCGGGCTCATAACCCGAAGGTCGCAGGTTCAAATCCTGTCCCCGCAACCAAATGGTCCCGTGGTGTAGCGGTTAACATGCCTGCCTGTCACGCAGGAGATCGCCGGTTCGATCCCGGTCGGGACCGCCATTTTTTAAAAGATTGGTGATAAGCAAGAAGGTCTAGGAAGCGATTGAGTGATGGAAGGAACGTACTAAAGTACGTGACTAACTGAACGAATGAAGCTGACAAAGAGATTCGCAGCTTAGCACAATCGAATTTGGCTCAGTAGCTCAGTCGGTAGAGCAAAGGACTGAAAATCCTTGTGTCGGCGGTTCGATTCCGTCCTGAGCCACCATATTTATACGCCGGAATAGCTCAACTGGTAGAGCAACTGACTTGTAATCAGTAGGTTGAGGGTTCAAGTCCTTTTTCCGGCACCATACACTGGTGGGGTAGCGAAGTGGCTAAACGCGGCGGACTGTAAATCCGCTCCTTCGGGTTCGGCGGTTCGAATCCGTCCCCCACCACCAGTTTTTAGGGGCATAGTTTAACGGTAGAATAGAGGTCTCCAAAACCTTTGATGTGGGTTCGATTCCTACTGCCCCTGCCAATTTTTTTTAGTTAGCTTTGAATAATGGCGGTTGTGGCGAAGTGGTTAACGCATCGGATTGTGATTCCGACATTCGGGGGTTCAATTCCCCTCAGTCGCCCCATATTCCTTAGTAGTTAGCTCTTTTTTTATTTGTGGCGGTTGTGGCGAAGTGGTTAACGCACCGGATTGTGATTCCGGCATTCGGGGGTTCAATTCCCCTCAGTCGCCCCATTGGGGTATAGCCAAGCGGTAAGGCAATGGATTTTGATTCCATCATGCCCTGGTTCGAATCCAGGTACCCCAGTTTGCGGAAGTAGTTCAGTGGTAGAACACCACCTTGCCAAGGTGGGGGTCGCGAGTTCGAACCTCGTCTTCCGCTCCAATTACTTTACGGCGGCATAGCCAAGTGGTAAGGCACAGGTCTGCAACACCTTTATCACCGGTTCAAATCCGGTTGCCGCCTCCAATTTTTTAAAAATGATTTAATAACTGCCTAGTATTTATTTTGCCGGTGTGGCGGAATTGGCAGACGCGCGGGACTCAAAATCCCGTATCCTCTGGATGTGCCGGTTCGACCCCGGCCACCGGTATAAAATCGTGACTTAAAGTCATACATATCAAGACTTCTAACTACTTGTTAGAGGTCTTTTTTGTTGTTTAAATAAAAGGACTGAAATAAGCTAAAATCCCGTGCTTCGAATCCCATGCATAGGAGGAAATCAGTATGTCTAGAAGAAGTAACAGTTTATCAAAAAAAGAGCTAAGCTTGATTAAATTAAAAATAACGGATGAAGAAGCTTTTCAGAAGTTTGAGAGAGATTGTTTGATAAGAAATTTAAGAGCTGAGACATTGAGATACTACATAGACAAGTTTGCAGCTACTAAGAACACTTTAAAAGAAATGAAAATTGTTAAGCAACTTGTAGAACTTACACAGAAAGATATAGAAGAGATAATTCTTCATCTGAAAAGTAAAATTAAGATTGTAAGTATTAACACTAGGATAAGAGCTTTAAAATCATTTTATAACTTCTTATATAAGAATAAATTATTGATGCCAAATCCTATGAAAAATATTAAAAAGTTACGTGATCGATCAAGGGTTATTGAAACTTTAGATGATAAGGAGCTAGAACTCCTTGCATCTCATATAAAAATTCAGAAGAGCTTTGTAGGGGTTAGAGATTATGTAATATTTTTAGTGATGTTAGATACAGGTATACGATTGTCTGACTAATCGTCCAATAATTTCTAGACCGAAAATAAAGCTTTATTCATTTAATTACGCAATGGAAGGTGAATATATATAATATGCAGGAGAAGATGGAGCATCTTAAAGAAGTTAGAATAGAGATAGGTGAACAGGCATTCAGAATAAATGCAGCAACAATCATCACAAAATATTATACTGATAGGTTGAAAGTGCGAGGGATTAAGAGAAATCGAATGTCGATTTTGAATCAAGTTAATCTCAAACTGCATGGTCTAGATGTTGATAAAGTTTCCTATGGATTTATTCGAAAGTTTTACTAATATAAGAGCTCACTAGCTAACGATACTGATATGGTATTGAATGTTGGTGAGCTCATTTTTTTTTGCATTGATCTAGATAGATGGATTCTATTTTGAAATGATACCGCCTACCCCTACAGAAAAAAACACAACTTCAACGATATTAACATGTGAATGTCCGCTTACTGCAAACGTCCCAAAACGATTTTTTGAGTTGAAATTTAATTGGTAATAAAGTAAATAAATGTAAATAAAAAGATCCCACCGAAGTGAGATCCTTGGTTATAACTTTCATATGAATTTAGAAAGGTTGGTATGGTGGAAATCCACACTCTCTTAATATTCCATTGTGATCATCTGTACTCAAATGTGAATCATCATATTCATCTAGGACTTTTCTAAGTTCCACAAAAAGTTCCTTATCAACTTCAAGAAATGAATCCTCAAATCGTTTTTTAATATCCAACTTTATTAAATACCTTATCAGGTTCTCATATAGTAACGGATAATCTTTTTTAATACTTTCTCTATTTTCTAAGAATGATTTAATGTAATCCTCGAAAATATAAGCTTTATTTGGTTCAGGATATTCATATTTTTCTCTTTCTTTAAGTGGCGTGAAGACGGAGGTCGATCCCAACCACGTATCTCCAAGACCAGACATAAAGATTAAAAGAGAATACTTACGTAATTCAGGATCAGGATGATTAAAATATTTAAAGTATTCGTCATAATAATCACCCTGCCATTGGCCGTTGAAATCAAAACAAAAGTTGCCAACTTCAATACCTCGTAATACCTTTTTAGCTTTTTCAATTGGAGTTAGTGACATTAGGATTTCTTCCTCTCGTCTTCAATATTTAGGTTAATTAAAAATATGGGTACATTGTTATAATAACATAATCATACTTGTTGGCTTGTTGGTATTCCAATGGGCTGATCTTGTATCAACCTTAACTGTGTGGCCATCTAATTAGTAATCACGTGCGTTGATTTTAGCTAAGTAGTAATTTATGTTGATATATATGACTTTATAAGAATATCAATTTTTATTGGGACTCAAAATCCCGTATCCTCTGGATGTGCCGGTTCGACCCCGGCCACCGGTATAAAAGCAAAGAACCCTTGATATTTCAAGGGTTCTTTTTTTGGGAAAATGTAGATAACATAGTTGTACTATAAATAGAAAAAGAAATTACTCACGGTTTCAATAGTAATAAGAATAAGCCCAAGAGAAATCACCTCTTGGGCTTTATATGTTTATGAACTAACACAAAGCTTTTGATCATTTAGTGTGTTCCTACAATAGTTAGGAATGAACACGGCAAACTCCGTACTCCTTTGGAATTTAGTGCAATTCTCTTTAGCAACGATACATGTTACGCAAAACCATTTACAAAGTACTCGATTATTTCTAAATCGTCTTCCGTCACGTCACGGTCAAAAAGAGAGGACATCTCTTCTACAATTGCCTCTATTTTTCCTTTATGTTTATTTGTTAATTCTGCACTTGTCTTTAATAATGATACAAAGGAAGTAAATTCATCCTTTGTTAAAGGTGCTGGATGATGAGATAGGAAGAAGATTTCTGCGTCATAGCCTTCAATTTTCTCCAAAAGCTTATACATCTTTTCAATGGTATAATGCCACTTTTCTGCGTACATATTTGCATAGAGACAGTCCCCAAGAAATAATGTCTTTTCCTCTGCTATATAAATGAGATTCGAATCAGGTGAATGATCTCCACCAACATGTTCAATGATACAGGTAACCCCACCTATATTAAGTTTGATTTGCTTGTCAAAAATGATAGTGGGATCTGGTATGATAACTTCTCGCATACTTCCTAGCTCTAGCTTTATCGCATCTGCACAAAAAGGAATTTCAATCCCTGCTTCGACACGTCCATCCAACTCCTTATCTTCCCATGATAGCTTTTGAAGTTCTTTTACTTTGTTATAGGTCATGGAATTGGCAACTGAAGGAACATCCATTTCACGTAAGCCAAATACATGATCCCAATGCCAATGTGTGAGAGCCAGAATATCCCCTGTGAGATGATAGGAAGCTAATTGCTCTTTAAAGTATTTAGCATGATTAGAAGAATTACCAGCATCAATCAGTAGAGTCTGTTTGTCCCCTACAATAGCAGCTAATATCGGTCGATCTGTCTTTTGATATGGAGGCAGGTAAAAGAGTCGATCGGAAAGTTTTTTCAATGTTTGCATGAACTCGTACTCCTTAGTTATGTTTGTAACGTTCATTATATACTACTGTTACAGGTGATGAGAAATAAAACTAGAAGTGTAATTGAACTTTGCATTTCGGGAGGGGATACAAAGTTGTTAAATCTAGTTGCATATAAGTTTGCTCGTGCAAACATGTAAAATTTATTATTGTTTGAATAAAGACCCACTTTCATTTAATTTTTTAAACTATATATGTACTTTAGTAAGTGAGACTCTTAAAGGTAGAGTTTGAAAAGATTCACAAGATAGCTTATTAAGCCCTCCCGTGAACCAATTCTAATAGTAAGTAAAACCTATCCAACAAACTGTTTGATTAGCTCGTTAAATTTTTCTCGTTCTTCCCAGAAAAGCCCATGTCCGCTATAGTGAAATGGAACGAGATGCGAATTTTTTATGGCTTCGTTAAGCTCTTGAGCTTGTTTAAATGGCACAAGCTTGTCATGCACACCATGAACGATTAATGTAGGAACTGTTATTTTAGGAAGATCAGTATCAAGCTTTTCATCTCTTAAAGTGTTGATAATTGCTGCAGTGGACCATCCAGCTGCCTGTAGTCCTAATCCATTAAACCAATTAGAGAATGGGGCAGAAATATATTGAAAGAAGAAAGTATCTGTTACACCTTGCATCATTTTAGGTCGGTCGTTTAATGTTTCTGTAAGAAGTCGGTTCGCTGTTTCTTGTGTAAATCCAGTTGGAGCAGCGGCGTCGATTAGAATCAGTCTCGATAATCCGTAAGCATTGTGACGAGTCGCATATCGTATAGCGATTGCTCCTCCTGTAGAATGGCCAGCTAGAGTAAAGTTGGTTAACTGGAGTGATTTAACTACTGCATGGATGTCATCTGCTAGTCTGTCAAAGTTGTAACCATGGATTGGTCTATCTGACTTTCCAAAACCTCTCCAGTCAATACCTATACAGCGGTAGCCCATTGATGGGAGAACATCATACTGATATTCGAATTGTTCATGGTTTAAAGGCCAACCATGTAAAAATACAATTGTCTTGCTTGCACTAGGATTAATATCCTCTACAAATAAATTCACACCTTGTTCTACGTTTACAAAGTAACCCACGCCAATTCCTCCATGAAAAAGTTTTATAGGTTAAGATACTCGAAAGTGTTTAAATGGGTGATTCGCAAGATACTAACCACAAATCGCAAATTAGATTTTTTTAATCGCAAGTTCGCCTAAGATAATCGCAAGTTCCAAGGCTTGCTCTTTTATAAAAAAACATAAAATTATTAGCAGAGCTTTATTCACATTGTATTAAAGTAGGATATTTGGTATATTATTAGTAATACAATCTACGAAGTGACCAAGTAAATGAGAATTGTGAAACAGAAAGTATAGCCAATGCTGAAAGCTATACCACCGCTTCTTATTGAAACCTATCACGGAGATGTTATGTAAACATAACCGAGTCGTTTTCGTTAACAAACGTTTAGAGGGCTTAAAATTTTTAAGCTAAACTAAGGTGGTACCACGTCTATTCAGCACAGAGACGTCCTTTTACGAGGATGACTTTGTGCTTTTTTCATTGATGTAAATAGGAGGAATATAAATGACAAATCAACAGCAAAACGATTTTACTAAATGGTATATTGACACCATTCAAAAGGCAGATTTAATGGATTACACACCAGTTCGTGGGTGTATTGCTTTTAAACCAGATGGCTTTGAAATTTGGGAGCATATTCAAGATGAGATGAACAGACGTTTTAAAGAAACAGGTCACCGTAATGCTTATTTCCCAATGCTAATTCCTGAATCTTTTTTCCAAAAAGAAAAGGATCATATTGAAGGGTTTGCGCCAGAATTACCATGGGTTACTGAGGCAGCTGGTGAAAAATTAGAAGAGCGTTTAGCATTACGCCCAACATCAGAAACAATGATTGGTCATTTGTATTCGAATTGGATTAAGAGTTATCGTGATCTGCCAGTTCTTATTAACCAATGGGCTAACGTTTTTCGTTGGGAAAAGAAAACACTTCCGTTTATCCGTACTTCTGAATTTTTATGGCAAGAAGGACATACAGCACACGTAGACGAGGAAGAGGCACGTCAGGAAACAATGCAGATGCTTAACATCTATAAAGAGGTTGTAGAGGAGCTTTTAGCAATTCCTGTATATGATGGTCAAAAAACACCTTCCGAACGTTTTGCAGGAGCTGTAGATACCTATTCTATCGAAGCCATGATGAAAGACGGAAAAGCTGTTCAAGCTGGGACTTCTCATTACCTTGGAACAAAATTTGCGGAAGCATTTGATATCAAATACTTAAACAAAGAAAACAAGCATCAGCATGTGCATACAACATCTTGGGGAACATCTACTCGTTTAATCGGTTCAGTTATTATGGTACATGGTGATGAACAGGGTCTTGTATTACCTCCACGTGTTGCACCAACCCAAGTAGTGCTAATTCCTGTGGGTCCTTGGAAGAAGAACCCTGCTATTATGGAGAAACTAGATGAGCTATACGCTGCATTGAAAGCAAAAGGTATCCGTGTTCGTCTTGATGATTCAGATCAATCTCCTGGTTATAAATTCAATGAATGGGAGCTTAAAGGTGTACCGGTTCGTATTGAATTAGGACCTCGTGATTTAGAGAACAATCAAGCGCTGATCAAAGTACGTGACCTGACAGAAAAAGAATCAGTAGAAATTGCTGTTATAGTAGAACGTATTGAAGAAGAGTTAACTACTATGCAAACACGTTTACTGGAGAAAGCTCGTGCATTCCGTGATGAGAATTCCCATACAAATGTAGATTCTCTAGAGCAGTTAAAACAACATCTTACGGATTCAACGGAAAATGGCACAATTCCTGGATGGATTCTTGCAGGATGGTGTGGGGAGGATGCTTGTGAAGAGAATGTGAAGAATGAAACGAAATTTACGACTCGTAATATTCCATTCAACCCACCAGCAGAAAAAGCAACATGTATTAACTGTGGGAAGGATTCGAAACATACTGTATGGTTCGGTCGTGCCTACTAAAAAATATAGTGATTAAAAAAAACAACCCTAAGTGGTTGTTTTTTTTGATGACGAAACATATTATTTTGATCCTGCTACCCAATTCATACCCCAGTTATACGCATGATCCATCTCTTTATGCCCCTTAAAGTATTCTACTAAGCGTTCAATTTTAAATGTCTCATTATTTACATTTTCAATCATTGCGACTGCACACATTATTTGTCCATTACGATGTTCATCTAGCTTCACTTCAATAGCTGGGCCAGCCGGATATGTTAATGTAACAACTCCATCTGCTTCTGCCCAATTGGCTACCCCTTGATAGATAAATGAATACACCAAAATTCTTTTTATATCTGTTATTTTATTTCCGTTAATTCTCAGGTTTTCTCCTCCTGATAGGGAACCAGTACGATCATCACCATCGAGTTCCATATAGGGTGCTTGCTTTAGTGTGCCAAAAGCGTTACCTAAAGCTTGTACGCAGCCTTTTTCGCCGTTATTTAATTCATATAAGCAACCTAGGTCTAAGTCTACACCTTTAGGTTTTCCACTGAGTAGGGAAGAAAGGAATCCAGTAGATTTTGCTTTAACTTGTTGATCCCATTGGAGATTTACTAAAATTTCTCCGATATTATTGTTGTTTTTAGTAAGATTAATGGACTGTCCCTTTTTCTTAAGCTCAATCTTGTTCAAATTTACCATCAATAATCACTCCTTTTCTAATTTCACCATTTTGTCTACTTAAACTAAAACCGAAGAATCTTCTGAAGATAGGATTACTGGCTGTTCTATGTGTGTTGCTTTCAAACCAAATTTAGGATAAAGAGGCTCCAACTGATTACCTAGCAATAGTTTAATAGCATAGTAGGGGAAATTGATATCTGCTAGACAGCTGATATGCAATCCACCACTCATCCGGGGATTAATCTCTAGTAGCTTAGGAATACCGTCTTTGTATTTAACTTGGATATTAAATACATAAGGAATTTTATATTGTATTGCCATTTTCTCTGCGATTTCGATTAAATCTTTGTTGTATTCAATTTCTCGAATACGTCCATTTCCTTTTTTCCTAGGTATTGCGGTAAGTAGTGTTCCGTCTGCATCAGCTAAACAGTCTATACTATACTCATAGCCATCCAAATATTCCAAAACCATTAAGTCCGGGAAATGCTCCTGCGTTTGTAAGATTCTAAGAGCAGTTTCATATGAAATTTTTTGAGAAGAAGCAGTATTGAATATAAAAGGAATCGTATCTGCATCATTATCAATAATTCGGAATCCGCTTGCTCCTTCTCCAATGACAGGTTTAATGCATAGTTTCGTATTATCCTTACTTAATTGTTTATAGGCTTCTTTAAATTCCAGCGCATTGTTAACAATTTGATAGGATGGAATAGTAACGATAAAGTTACCTTCCTTTTCTTGGTTTTGTAAAGATTGATACATCGCTGCTTTGTTATCTACCATGGCCATTAAATCACCATCCGGACAAACCAACACTGACACACCGATGTCTTCAAACTTTTCTAAGTGCCGAGATATAAGCACGTTTTCTTTTCGTGGAACAAATATATGAATCTGATTTTGTATACAATAGTCTAAGCAAAACTGTATATAATCCTCGCCCTCAATATCTGGCTCTGTACTAAACACATCACAATAATTGAAATAAACAGTGTCAGAATTAGGATGTGTTCCATGAATGATAAATTCTTGTTGATCGGGATTATGACGTATCAACTCCATGTAGTGTGAAACAGTTGAAAACCATCTATTAAACCAAATATTGAGGACCATTATAATTCTCCTTTGCTCGTATGAAAGTTTGTATTTAAAATATTTGTTTTAAAATCACCGCCATGTATTTGAGTAAACATGGAAGCCATAGATTCAAGTAATTTATTACTTTCCTCTACCTTTAAGGAAGGACGTAGAAATACGATTTGTAATGCTTCTGTAGTATCTTCTGTTACAGCTGTTCGCGCAGAGTCTACAAATGGACTTCCATATGGTCCTGCCTCATCCTGTAGAGTTATAATATTTTTTAATGTATTATCTCTGCCATTTAACCCGACATAAGTTGTTTCTTCGGTTCCAATAGTGATGTTTGTTTCACCTTGAATTTTCGCCACATCATATATACCCATTGGAATTTCATATTGCATAGAGAAGAAGTTGTTTAAATCTACAGCAGAATGCATGGGTGTGATATAATTTTGTTTTGCAATCCTTCTATACATAGCTTCCATTGAAGGGCGATAACGATTAGGATCTGCTCCGAACTTTTTCCAGAGAGCTCTCCATTCTTTAATCCCCGCGAAATCATTTACGGGCTTGTCGTCCATTTCAAAGAAAAGTTGCTCTTGAAATAATTGAAGTCTTCCTTTAAGCATTTGGGGTGAGGAAGTAACAATAATTTTGGTATAATGAATAATGCCTATTTTAAATGAGGGCTCTATTTCAGTAATTGAATCATCCAATTTTACTAACATATCAACCATCCTTACAATTATTTTTCTTAAGTGTAGCATAAGAAAGGAGAACATTTGTGAATATCATTCAGTTTCAAGAAAACCTCATAGATTATGCAGCATCCATTGGAATTGACAAAATTGGATTTACTTCTGTTTCTCCATTTCATGAATTAAAAAATCGATTAATCCGACAGCAGGAGTTAGGGTATGCCTCTGGATTCGAAGAACCTGATATTGAGAAAAGAGTGCATCCTGAAAACTTGTCAGAAGAAGCTAGTAGTATTATATCTATTGCAATTGCGTATCCTTCAAAAATGAAAGATGCCCCTCAAAGTGTGAAAGGTGCAAGACGAGGAATCTTCGCACGCGCATCATGGGGTATAGATTATCATACAGTTTTACGTGAAAAGTTAGCACTGTTAGAATTATATATTTTATCGCATATTCCAGATGCTAAATTGCGTTCAATGGTAGATACGGGAGAACTTTCGGATCGTGCCGTAGCAGAGCGCGCCGGAATAGGATGGAGTGCAAAAAACTGCGCTATTATTACTCCTGAGTTTGGTTCTTATGTCTATTTAGGAGAAATGATTACGTCTATTCCTTTTGAGTCTAGTGAGCAGATGGAGGACCAATGTGGTGATTGTCGATTATGCTTAGATGTTTGTCCAACAGGAGCCTTAATAGAAGGTGGTCAGCTAAATGCCCAGCGCTGTATTGCTTTTATAACCCAAACGAAAACAATGGTTCCAGATGAATTTCGAGCAAAAATTGGCAATCGCATATATGGTTGTGATACATGCCAAACAGTTTGTCCAAAAAACAAAGGCAAAGCCAATCTTCACCAAGAAGCGTTTAAGCCAGAACCTGAGTTAGTGAAACCTTTGCTACTACCTTTACTTAAAATGACGAATCGCACATTTAAAGAAACATATGGTCATATGTCCGGTGCTTGGCGAGGGAAGAATCCAATTCAGCGAAATGCTATAATTGCATTAGCTCATTTTAAAGAGCAGGCAGCTGTTCCAGCACTAATAGATTTAATGCAACATGATGCTAGACCAGTCATCCGTGGTACAGCAGCGTGGGCAATAGGTAAAATAAATACACAAGAAGGCTTGCTAGCCCTTCAAGAGGCTGAACAAAGTGAACAAGTGGATGAAGTTTTAGAAGAGATTCGAAAAGGGTTAGAATATTATACAGTAGAGAATTAGGAAGTGGAATATTTGAGTATTAATGTTGTTTTATATCAACCAGAAATACCTGCTAATACAGGGAATATAGCTAGAACTTGTGCCGGAACAGATGTTAAATTACATTTAATCCGACCTTTAGGATTCTCCACAGATGATAAGATGCTAAAGCGAGCAGGATTAGATTATTGGGAACATGTAGATATTACTTATTATGATGGTCTCGATGAGTTTTTTGCAGCACATCCATCTGGCGAATACTATTTAATTACAAAGTTTGGGGCTAAGCCACATACTACGTTTGATTTTAGTGATACGGAGAAGGATCATTTCTTTATTTTTGGACGTGAAACAAAAGGGTTGCCAAGAGAGTTTATCGATGCACATCCTGATCGTGCATTGAGAATTCCTATGAACGATAATATTCGTTCGTTAAATTTATCGAATACAGCAGCCATTCTAGTTTACGAGGCATTACGTCAGCAAAACTATCCAAACTTGCACTAAGAAGAGCTAGGTATCATGATTGGGTTCACTAAAAAAACGGACGAGGTCATAAATGACTCGTCCGTTTTAACAATAGATTATTTTTCAGATGCACCTGGTTTGTCATCGTATCCTGCTGTGAAAATTGCCACAAGGAACGAAATACTAACACCAAGAATAAGGATTAGTTTCATATGGAGTGCCTCCTCTATAGTATTCTGCACCTAGTATACCCTAATTTGTTTGAAAAAGAAATATTTCAAAAAAACGAAATTTGACAAAAATCGTTCATTTGAATGTTGCAACCTTTCGAATATTCTACTAACATAAAGAAAAGGAGTGATTTTTGATATGAACGAATTCAAAAATGGTCCAGAGAACGGTTCAATGGCAACAAACATGGAAGAAGTAAAGCAGTTAGGAAAACAAATGGATAGAATGAGAGACAACAAAGAGCTAGAAGAAGATAATCGAGTATCCGATCCAGCCCAATCCGAAGATACATCTTCCATGAAGAAAAGAGAAAACGACTGAGTAACTCAGTCGTTTTCCTCCTAAGAAAGGATGAGAACTATGGCTTTAAATATACATTCAACAAAAAAGTTATCAAATGGAATTGAGATGCCTAGATTAGGATTAGGCGTTTATAAAATGACTGAACCTGATATGGCAATTCAAGCAATGACCGCTGCTCTAGATTATGGCTATCGTCATATTGACACGGCAAGTTTATATGCCAACGAAAAAGAAGTGGGCGAAGCAGTTAGATCATCAATTGTTCCACGCAAAGATATATTCATTACTACAAAGGTGTGGAATACAGATCAAGGCTACGATCAAACTCTCAGAGCATTTGAAAAGTCTTTAAAGCTCTTAGAGATGGATTACGTAGATTTATATTTAACACATTGGCCAATTACAGAAACTTTTGTAGATACATATCGAGCAATAGAACGGTTATATGATGAAAAGCTAATTCGAGCTACAGGTGTTGCAAATCATCATCAGCATCATTTGGAGGCTATTTCTGTTAAAGCAAACGTTAAACCAATGGTTAACCAAATTGAATGTCATCCACGCCTTACGCAGTTTGATCTACGTGAGTATTGTGCAGAACAAGAAATCGCGATAACTTCGTGGTCTCCACTTGCAAGAGGACGAATATTAGAGGAACCAACATTACAACGTATTAGTAACAAATATGGTAAGTCTACTGCTCAAACCATTATAAGATGGCACCTGCAACATGATTTGATTGTCATTCCTAAGTCAGAAAATCCATCTAGAATTGCCGAAAATATGGATGTATATGATTTTGAGTTATCATTCGAGGACATGAAAAATATAGATGCACTTAACTTAAATGAGCGTACTGGTAAAGATCCAGATAACTTTAGTTTTTAATAAGATGATTTAAGTAATATTGCACGATAGTATCTCTCCTGATTTGGAAGAGAAACTATCGTGTTTTTATTTATATTGGAAAATATTACGAAATAATGAAACCTATTACATATTTAAGCGTATTAGTAATAATACATGAATAAATATTAGATGAGGTCAATAATGAATATATTTTTTGAAAAGACTTACAAGAAAAAAAGTAGTAAGCCGTTCCTAATATTAAAGATGCTATTGATAAGTTTGATGATTGCAATGCTAATAATGACCATATGGAATAATTTAGATATTTTTTATGTGAGATTAGTATTCATATTAGCAGGGATTAACTTTTTGGTAGATGCAATAGAAAGTTATCTTCAAAAAGAAAATAAAAAAGTGATAATAAGAGAAGTAGTGTTAGGGACTGTGCATATATTATTTGCTTTAATCCTTAAGTGGTGAGTGTTAGGAGGAGACTTTAATGGAAGGTTTTATGGGAACAGGAAATTGGCTAGGCATCTTATCTATCGTTTTTATAGTATTATGCTTTTATTTTACGCTTACTTTTTTTCAATACTTAAAACAAGAGGACGCACGTTTAACTAAACAATCCAAACTTGGAGCAGTTATTTGCCTCGCATTGAGCTTGCTAATTCCAGCAATATACAATCTATATATATTTTTTGAGATGATGAGGTAAGGGGGAGTATGGGGTTATGAAGCAATGGAAGACGTTAAATACGGAGTATGTCCATAAAAGCTCTTACGGAAATATTAGGAAAGATATATGTGAGCTTCCGAATGGTCTGGTCATTAATGATTATTTTGTAAATGAGTATTCCGATTGGGTGAATGCTGTTGTACTAACTAAGGAAAATAAAATACTACTGGTAGAGCAATATAGACATGCCGGAAATGATATCTATTTAGAAGTTCCTGCAGGTAAAAGAGAACATGGGGAAACGGATGAGGAAGGCATTATAAGAGAAGTTAAAGAAGAAACAGGGTATATTTCACGACAAACACCTATTTTGCTGGGTGAATTTATGATTAATCCCGCTACGCAAACTAATAAAATTAGAACCTACCTCCTGTTGGATGCATATAAACAATTTGATCAAGAACTAGATGAAACCGAGGAGATATGTGTACAATTGTTAGATTTTGAATCGTTAGGCTCTCTTATAAAAACAAATAAGATCAAAACACAGCTTTTTACTGCTCATGCTTATTATCTGACAAAGACTTTCCTTTCTGAAAACCCGTAAAAGTAGAGGAGTGATTATTATTTCTAGCACAGATTACTTCATATTATTTATAATTACTCTCGTAAGTATACTTTTCAATTTTATTTTGTCGAAACTGTACAAAGACAAGGAAAAAGTAGATAAGGGTTTTGTATTTGTTTATCACAAGCTAACCTATAGAAGAAAAATGTTACGAACACTTTGGACAGCTCCTTTTTTAATTCTTTGTTTAATTATGATAAAGAATGTTAGTGAATGGCCATCGCACTTAATTCTCCTGTTCTCTATCTTTTGTTTTGTAACGATTGTTTGGGATTTTACTTATAACTATTTTAAGTGGAAAAAGTTAGAGAAAAATAGAGGAGAAGTAGATGCTAGTGAAAAAGAAAAAGTAGAATCCATATAAAAAGCAGATGAGAAATAAAAATCTCACCTGCATTTTCATTTGTGCAACGTTTGAATTCATACTCGCAACGTCGGTTAGTATAGAAGCAACATTTCACTACTTATTCGCAACGGCCACTGATTTACTGCCGTAGCATCAACCTAGTTCTGTTGGCGTTTATCTTCTATAACGAGTACTTCACCTGTTATGGGATGATTAAATTGGACTTTAAATGCATGAAGCTCATACATTTTAGTTGGTGTTCTTTTAGCACCATATAGTTCGTCTCCAACAATTGGATGTCCTAGATGAGCTAAGTGAACTCGAATTTGGTGGGTACGTCCAGTTTCTAAAATGGCATGTACTTTCGTGAATTGTTCATGTTTCCCTGCAACTTCATAATGAGTAATTGCATTTTGACCAGATGGAGAAACTCTTTTGCGCGTCGGATGATGGCGGTCATTACCGATAGCTGCTCGAATGGTGCCATGCTGGTTTTTCACTTGACCTTCGACAGTTGCCTCGTACGTTCGAACAATTGTTTTGTTTTCTAGCATACGATCAAGCATTCCTTTGACAAGTGGATTTTTTGCAATAACTACTAATCCCTTTGTACCTTCATCGATGCGATGTACATGTTCGCCGTAATGATGGTCTTTACTGTG
The DNA here is from genome assembly GCF_038008385.1 of Psychrobacillus sp. FSL H8-0487. Classification (NCBI taxonomy): domain Bacteria; kingdom Bacillati; phylum Bacillota; class Bacilli; order Caryophanales; family Bacillaceae; genus Psychrobacillus; species Psychrobacillus sp. FSL H8-0487. The sequence goes on along the minus strand of NZ_JBBOZA010000001.1, from coordinate 2,948,665 downwards.
TAAATAATTTGTCACAGTGTTCATAAAGGTGTGATTTTGACCATCTTCGTTAGGATGCGTCGATACTCCGCGTGGTTTAGAAGCGATTAGTAAATACTCATCTTCATATGCTACATATAAAGGAATCTGATCGGAAAGGAGATAGTTTGAAGATTCTCCCTCCCATTTAATAACTAGTACATCACCTTTTTTGTTTGGAAGCTTCCATTGTAGAAGTTCTCCGCTCTTGTTGCTTACGGCTTTCTGCATTAGTAACTCATGTATTAACTTCTTGCCTAATTTCCATTTCTCTTGAAATAGACTATTGATCGTTAATCCATCTTCTTGTACGGTATACGTTAATGTATGAATCATCTTCCTAACTCCTTTAAAAAAAGGGTCTGTCTGCTCGACATGACCCTTTTGTTTATTTTAAAACGATTTGATCGAAGAATCCTTGAATTTGTTCATTAGAAACGGCGCCTGTTACTCTTTCTACTTCTTTGCCATCTTCAAAATAAATCATTGTTGGTGTTGCTTCGATCCGGTAATCATTCCAACCCTTTTCATACTCAAGTACATTGTATTTAACGATCTCAATCTCATTTTTTTCAGCAAGTGGTGTTAGACGTGGTGTCATTTCTTGACAATGTACACACTCTGGGCTGAAGAAGTAAGCTGTCACTGGTTCTCCAGTAGCAACCTTTTTTTCTAATTCTGCGGGTAAAATAATATTTTGATAGTTTGGATCATCGATTAAATCAATAGTAGACTGTTGTAGATCATCCGTATCGTATGGATTATTCGCTAATGCATCCTTGTTTTTCTGAGAGTTTAACACAAAGATTAATACAAAGACTGCAACGATAATACCACCAAAAATAAGTAGTTTTTTCAAGTTACTTTTCCTCCTTGATGTCCCTCCATACTAAAACACTTGTAATTGCAATTATAATAAATGCAATAAGAGCTAAAAATGGAATGGTTATAAAACCTGCATAGTTAATATATTCTCCTGTACACGCTACTCTACCACATGCGGGTGCTGATTCTTGCATGAAAGTAAGTTTTTGAATGCTATAATGATAAGCAGATATACATCCACCAATCACGGAGAATATAAAAGTTGTTACTGCAATTTTAGGGTTTTTTTGAACATATGCAATTCCTAATATTAGCACAAGTGGATACATGAGTATACGCTGGTACCAACATAAATCACATGGTTCGTATCCTCTTACTTCTGAAAAGTAGAGTGAACCTAATGTTGCAGTAAGGGAAACTGTCCACATAAATAGTAATAGATTTTCCAGTTTTTTTGTCATAGGAACTCCTTTAAATTACTTTGAACTCAAATTAAAGTATAATCCTTCTTTAAATACATGTAAAATATTTTATCTGAAGAGCAAATAGCTATATAATGAAAGATACTGATGAAAGAGGAGCCGATACAATGACAGAAGAATTTGATTTATCCCCATTCGAACAAAGCATGATTATAAGACAAACGTCTTTTTCCGATATAGAGTCGATCTTAGAAATACAACGACAATGTTTTCCGGGTATGGACCCTTGGGAAGTATCCCATTTACGTAGCCATTTAACTATTTTCCCAGAAGGCCAACTGGTTGCAGAACTAGACGGCAAAGTAATTGGTTCCTGTTCTAGTCTTATTATAAATTTTGATGAGTATGATGATCGTCATTCTTGGTCGGATGTAACAGATGCAGGCTACATTACGAACCACAATCCAGATGGCTATAATTTATATGGTATTGAAGTAATGGTGCATCCTGAATATAGAAGAATGAAGGTTGGTCAACGTTTATATGAAGGCAGAAAAGATATTGCAAGACAGTTCAATTTAAAGTCCATTATAATCGGAGGGCGCATTCCTAACTATCATAAATTTGCAGAAGAAATGTCTCCAAGAGAATATGTAACATCTGTTTCTCGCCACAAAATATATGATCCAGTTCTTACCTTCCAATTGATGAATGGCTTTACGCTAATGCGTATTAACCCAAATTATCTACCGGATGATATGGCGTCTGCCAAATATGCAACGCTGATGGAATGGAATAATGTCGATTATATTCCACTTTCTAAACGTCACTTTAAAACAAGCTATCCTGTACGAATTTGTGCAGTGCAATATATGATGCGTAAAATAAATTCATTTGAAGAGTTTGCTAACCAATGTGAATATTTTGTTGACGTAGCTTCCGATGCTCAATCTGATTTTGTAGTGTTCCCGGAAATCTTTACTACGCAGCTAATGTCCTTCCTGAATGAACCATCGCCAAGTCAGGCAGTTCGTAAACTGACAGAATATACTCCGCAATATATGGAGTTATTCTCAGATTTATCGATTCGATATAATATCAATATTATTGCTGGTTCTCACTTCGTGGAAGAAGAAAACGAGGAAATTTATAATATCGCCTATTTATTCCACCGAGATGGTGCAATTGATAAGCAATATAAAATTCATATTACACCGAACGAACGTAAATGGTGGGGAATTAGTGCAGGCGATTCTGTACAAGTATTTGATACGGATTGTGGGAAAATTGCGATTCAAATTTGTTATGATATAGAGTTTCCAGAACTTGCCCGCATAGCTACTGATATGGGTGCAAATATTATCTTCGCTCCATTTTGTACCGAGGATCGTCAAGGATACTTACGAGTTCGCTATTGTGCACAAGCACGTGCTATTGAAAACCAAATCTATACTGTTATTTCAGGTACAGTTGGAAACTTGCCACAAACAGAAAATATGGATATTCAATATGCACAGTCTGCCATTTTCGCACCTTCTGATTTTGAATTTGCACGTGATGGTATTGTGGGAGAAACAGAACCAAACGTTGAGATGGTCTTAATAGGGGATGTAGATTTAGAAATCCTCCGTCGTCAACGTCAAGACGGGACAGTTAAGCATTTAAAAGATAGACGTCATGATGTATACAGTATCGATTATAAAAAATAATGAAGTGGAGTTGACTTTCCTATGCGTTATAGACAACTATTTGACCAATGGAATAACTTCTCAGAGTTAGAAACCGATTGGAAAGAGAACCTTCAACAGCTAGCCAAGGATGAAAAAAGGATAGAGGATGCATTTTACCGTGATCTAGAATTCGGAACAGGTGGCATGCGTGGAGAAATTGGTGCTGGAACGAATCGTATGAACACGTACACTGTTCGTAAAGCGACTACAGGTCTAGCTTCTTATATTAAGGGAGCTGGAGCAGAAGCTATGGAGCGTGGAGTAGTTATCGCTTATGATAGTCGAAGATATTCTCCAGAGTTTGCGCGTGAAGCAGCGAATACACTAGCCTCTAATGGTATTAAAGCGTATTTATATATGGAACCTAGAACTACACCTCAGCTGTCATTTACGGTTAGACATTTACACGCATTTATGGGGATAGTTATTACTGCAAGTCATAATCCTCCTGAATATAATGGATACAAAGTATATGGCGAGGATGGTGCGCAGCTAAATATTGAGGACGCTGAGGTTGTTATTGAGCATGTCAATGATGCAGGAGATGCACTCCATATCGATCAACGAAATCCTGATAAACAATTAATAATTCAATTAGATGAAAAATTGGATGAAGCTTATTTGGAAGCCTTAAAAACAGTGCAAGAAAACGAAGAATTAGCATCTTCTTCTGATCTGAAGGTGGTATTCACTCCCTTACACGGTGCTTCTGGTAAAACAGTCCAACGTATATTAAACGAAGTTGGTTACAAGCATATTTCCTATGTAGAAGAACAGATGGAGCCAGATGGAGACTTCCCGACAGTGGAATCTCCAAATCCGGAAGAGCAAAGTGCTTTTGAATACGCAATTCAGTACGGCGAAAGGAATCATGCAGATATTCTAATAGCAGTCGATCCAGACGGGGACCGCGTTGGTATTGCCGTAAAATCGGATTCTAAGTATGAACTTTTAACTGGCAATCAAACCGGTGCTATATTAATCGAATATCTATTATCACAACGTAAAGCAAAGGGTAACATCCCAGCTAATGGTCGCATATTTAAAACGATTGTTACTTCTGATCTAGGTCGTGTAATTGCCGAATATTACGGAGTAAGTTCAGAGAATGTATTAACAGGTTTCAAATTTATCGGTGAAAAGATTAAGAAATACGAAGAGACAAAAGAGTTTGAGTTTCTATTTGGCTATGAGGAAAGTTATGGTTACTTGATAAAAGATTTTGCACGTGATAAAGATGCGGTGCAAAGCGTGTTAGCGATAGTAGAAGCTGCTGCCTATTATAAGCAACAAGGAAAGACCTTACTCGATGTTTTAGCAATGTTATATGAAAGACATGGCTTCTATTTAGAAGGGCTTCAATCTGTTACGAAAAAAGGAGTAAGTGGTGCGAATGCCATTAAAAACTTACTAGAGCAGGTTCGGACAAATAGAATTACGGAAGTAGCAGGGATACATGTTACCTCCCAAGAGGATTACTTACACTCTACTCGAATGTTTACCGATGGACGAGAAACAGAGGAATTATTCTTACCAAAATCAAATGTAATTAAGTACTTCCTTGCAGACGGCTCATGGGTTTGTGTAAGACCAAGTGGAACTGAGCCTAAGATCAAATATTATTTTGGTGTACTTAGTGGCACAGAAGTAGAAAGTAAAGAAAAACTAAAGTCTTTGAAGGAAGACTTTTCGTTGAAGATGAATCAATACTTAGTAGATTAATATAGAAAACAGGAAAAGTGAAATCTCTTTTCCTGTTTTTTTTTCGGTCAAAAGTATGATGCGCATACCCTACAGTGATTAGTAAATAAGTGATACTATGGAATTATCTGAATTACATACTTGGAGGAGTTTACATGTTATCAAATGAACTCTCGAACATAGAATTACTAAAAGAAATAGCGGAATTGTTAAATGAAGAAACGGAAATGGAGAAAATGCTACAAGGTGCCTTGCAAAAACTATTAGATGGTACCTTATTTGAAACTGGATGGATATTTTTTATTGATGAAAAAGGAAAACAACAGTTAATTGCACATGAAAATTTACCGAACGCGTTAAAGCAGGATGACTGCAGACATTTGCAAAAGGATAGCTGCTGGTGTGTGTCCAGGTTTCAAAAGGGTGAGTTAAAAAAAGCTTCCAATATTATTGAGTGTAAAAGAATAGTAAACGCAAGAAAAATGAGTAATGAGGACAGTGGGGGCATCACGCATCATGCAACTGTACCCTTACAATCAGGACAAGAAAGCTTTGGCCTATTAAATGTTGCGACTCCAAACACGATACGATTTTCAGACGGCGAACTCGCGTTGCTCGAATCGGTGGCTTTTCAAATTGGTTCAGCAATTAAGCGGATTCTCCTCACAAGACAGGAGCAGCAAGTAGCTCTTGTACAGGAGAGAAACCGATTAGCACGAGATTTACATGACTCCGTTAACCAATTACTATTCTCCGTCACGCTTACTGCCCGTGGAGGAATTGAAATGACAGAGCAACCGGATATTAAAGATACATTTAAAGAAATTCAATATTTAACGCAAGAAGCTTTAACAGAAATGCGCGCACTCATTTGGCAGCTACGTCCCAAAGGATTAGAATCAGGAATTATTGAAGGCCTTAAAGGATATGGTGATATTCTAGGGCTTACAATGACAGTGAAAGTAAAGGGCGTTGTTAACTTACCTGCGATTATAGAAGAAACACTGTTCAGAATTGCTCAGGAAGCACTGAATAATATTCGGAAGCATTCTGGTGTACTCATAGCAGAACTATACTTAACGGTCACTTCTACAGATGTATTGTTAGTTGTGAAAGACGAGGGTTGTGGATTTCATATGAAAGAACCCAATAAGCTCCGTTCAATTGGTTTACAGAGTATGAAGGATAGAGCTAGTTTTGTTGGTGGGACAGTGGATTGGGTGACAGGTTGCGAAAAAGGAACAGAAATATTAGTGCGATTACCTTATTAGGAGGGTGCAATTATGATACGTGTATTAATAGCTGATGATCATCATGTAGTAAGAAGAGGATTAATGTTTTTTCTGAAAACCCAAAAGGATATGGATATTGTAGGGGAGGCGACTAACGGAAAAGAAGCAATGGAGCTAACACAAAGTTTAAAGCCCGATGTTATATTAATGGATTTAGTGATGCCGGTAATGGACGGAATTGAAGCAACGAAACTTATAAAATCTACTAATCCGGAAATTCAAATACTAATGCTCACTAGTTTTTCAGATAGAGATCATGTAATTCCTGCCTTAAAAGCTGGCGCAGCGGGTTATCAGTTAAAGGATATAGAACCGGATGACCTCGCTGACGCCATTCGTAAGCTCATGCGCGGAGAAAATACGATACATCCAGAGGCAACAACTCAATTAGAAAAAGAGTGGGAGCCCGTTGTACCAAGTCCACATGAAGAACATCCTTTAACACCTAGAGAGCAGGATGTATTATCTGAGTTGACAAAAGGAAAGAGTAATAGAGAAATAGCATCCTCCTTGTTTGTCACCGAAAAAACAGTCAAAACACATATTTCTAATATATTCGCGAAGCTACATGTTCAAGATCGTACACAAGCCGCCCTATACGCAGTAAAACACGGCCTAACAGAACCAAGCGGACGATGAAAAGCACGGAGAATCGCAATGACTATGCGATTCTCCGTGCTTTTTTTGTTCTGATTAACATATCGATCGATGGCAACTAAGAATCGATCGATCCTCCGCAATAATCGATCCATCAGGCAAGAAAATCGATCCATCAGGCAAGAAAATCGATCGATCAGCAGAAAATATCTACTGCTGATCGAGCAAGTCCATATTTGGTTCAATGTGGACTAAGATAACTGAAAAAGGTTTGACCTTCATAATACGATGTTCTATTTCTTCTGTTATACGATGACTATTCAACACGTTTAAATTTGGATCCACGGTAACCGTAATATCGACAAACATTAAATTTCCATGCATTCTCGCTTTAAAATCGGTTAACTCATCCACACCCTCGACTAGTCGTACTATCGTAGAGAGGGATTCAGCTTCGTCCACATTAAAACCGTCGGATAGCGTATATGCTGCATCATGAAAAATAGTATAGGCGGTATAGATAATGATGATACCAACTAACAGGGCAGTTATACCGTCTAAAAGAGGAAAACCTAAAATAGAGCCGACGATACCAATTGTTGCACCGATACTAACAAGTGCATCAGAGCGATTATCATAAGCTGCTGCTTTTAGAGCAGCACTATTTATACGGTTTCCAAGGTTTAAATTATATCTATAAACAATATACATGATAATGGCACTAAACAAGGCAACAATTGCGGTTAAAAGGGAAGGTGACTCTTGGATAGGGTTAGCAAGATGTTGTACTGCTTGAATGAGAACCTGGATACCGATAAACGCCATAATAAAAGCGGCGACAAGGGAGGCAATGGTTTCTGCCCGTAAATGTCCATATTGGTGATGCTTATCTGGTGGTTTTTGAGAAATTCGCAATCCGATTAAAATAGCAACCGACGCAATGATGTCTGTAAAATTATTTAGACCATCGGCTTTTAAGGCTTCAGATGAACCGATAATACCAACAGTTAACTTAAGTGTACTTAAAAGTAAGTATACGCCAATGCTAATCCAAGCACCTTTTTCCCCTTCACGTAAGTTTGTATATAGTTCCACAATGTTTCCTCACTTCAACAATTATAGACATAGGAAAACGACCCTCATTTGAGAGTCGTTTTTTGAAATCTAATAATTTTTTTATTCCACTATCGGTTCTAGTTCTTCAACTGGAGGTGCAGATTTAATAATCTCTAGATATTGAATATGATGCCCATCAACTTCTTTAATCATGAAATCATAGCCTTGTTCCTGAATCTTTTCACCTTTAATGGTTTCGTAGCTTTTAGTCATAAACCAACCACCTATAGTATCTATATCCTCTTCATCGATATCTATACCAAGTAGGTCGTTAACATTTTCTATTAACATTTTCGCATCGAGAATATAATGATTTTCCTCTAACTTTTGAACTTCTGGAAGTTCATCAGTATCGAACTCGTCACGTATATCTCCTACGATTTCTTCGATAATATCTTCTATAGTTACAAGTCCTGAAGTACCACCGTATTCATCCATTAAGATTGCCATATGAATTCGTTCACGTTGAATCTTAAGTAATAAATCAGCGATTGGCATATTCTCAATAACTCGGATAATCGGTTGCATATAATCACTTACGGGTGTGGTTGCATTCGTAGGATCTTTTATATATGCAGTTAACAAGTTTTTCATATTTACAAGTCCAATAATATGGTCTTTATCACCGTCAGTTATTGGATATCTTGTATATTGTTCCACACCGATCAACTGAAATACTTCATCTAATGTAAAATCTTTATCAATAGAAGTAATCTCGGTGCGTGGAACCATGATTTCTTTTGCAATACGATCATCAAATTCAAAGATTTTGTTAACATATTTGTATTCAGCTTGGTTGATTTCTCCGCCTTTAAAGCTATCGGAAAGAATCATACGAAGTTCTTCTTCGGAATGGGCTACTTCTGACTCTGATACAGCATTTAAACCAAATACTTTGGTTGCTAAGAAACGAGCAGAACCATTCATACCGTGAATAACTGGATACATAAGTTTATCGAAAATGATAAGCGGTTTTGCTACCGCTAATGTAATTTGTTCAGACCTTTGAATAGCAAACGTCTTTGGTGTTAACTCTCCTACAACTACATGTATATAAGTTACAAGAGAGAATGCAATAATAAATGAAAGTAAAGAGGAAACACTCTCTGGGAGCTCAAAATAAGTAAATGCCGGATGTAAAATCCGTTCAATTGTCGGTTCTCCGAGCCAACCTAGCCCTAAAGCTGTTATGGTAATCCCGAGCTGACATGCAGATAGATATTCATCCAGATTGGAAACTACCTTTTTGGCATTTATCGCCTTAGTGTTTCCTTCAGCTATAAGCTGATCAATTCTTGTAGTTCTTACTTTTACAATTGCAAACTCACTCGCAACGAAAAATGCAGTGAATGCGATTAAGACAGCAAATGCTGCCAATCGTATGGCTATGTCCAAATAATTACTTTGTCCCTAACCCAAATGGGGGGTAAGACAAAGTGTACACCTCCTGTTTTCTAAAAAATAGTTTATACGTTTAATAATAAAATATAAAAAAAGAAATTACAAATCTTTCTACTTTAAATAGAGATATTCTATTAATAATTTTTACAAAATCTTAACATTTGGATGCTAAAAATTATTAGATAATAAAGATTATGCCTGTAGAGGAGGTAAAAATGAAAAATAAATATATCGACATACTGAAAGCATCTACTAAGCTTGGCTTAACGTCATTTGGAGGACCAGCTGCTCATATTGGTTATTTCCGGGAAGAATATGTGGAAAAAAGAAAATGGCTAGATGACAAGTTATATGCGGATATCGTTGCGCTATGTCAGTTTTTACCTGGACCGGCCTCCTCCCAAGTAGGAATCTCTATTGGATTATTAAGAGGGGGATTATTGGGAGGTATAATCTCGTGGATAGGTTTTACAATGCCGTCTGTAATTATTTTAATGTTATTTGCTGCATTCATATCGAGTTCAGGATCTTTTGATAGTGGGTGGATTCAAGGACTAAAAATAGTGGCTGTTGCTGTAGTAGCACATGCGATAATAGGTATGCAAAAATCATTAGCACCAGATCGTATAAGAATAAGTATCGCCATAGGATGCGCAATATTAACATTACTTATTCCTACCGCAATTGGACAAATCACGATTATTCTCATAGCGGGTATTTTTGGTTTTTTCTATTATAAAAATGACGTAATAGAACCAGCACCTGAAATGAAGTTAAGTTTTGGTAAAAAGACTGGCATTATTAGTTGGGTTTTATTTTTTACATTGCTCACTTTGCTTCCATTACTAAAACCGTTTGTACAATCTGTCTATTATGCGATATTCGATACTTATTACCGCGTTGGATCTATTGTATTTGGTGGTGGGCATGTTGTATTACCAATGCTACAAAGAGAGGTTGAGCTATCTGCTGATATGTTCCTGACTGGTTACGGAGCAGCACAAGCAGTGCCAGGACCATTATTCACAATCGCTGGTTTTTTAGGACAGATAACTGCTGGAACAGGTGGAGCATTGCTTGCCGTTTTTGCGATGTTTCTACCTTCCTTTTTATTGGTCATTGGAACATTGCCATTTTGGTCTATTATTCGTTCTAAAAAAGGGATTCAAGCAGCTTTAAAGGGAGTGAATGCAGCCGTTGTTGGAATTCTTCTTGCGGCACTTTATGATCCTGTTTTTACAAGTGCGGTAAATAGTACGCTTGATTTTGTTATTGTGTTAATTACTTTTACACTTTTAGTGGTGTATAAGTTAGCGCCATTCAAAGTAGTACTCATCAGTATTGTGTTAGGCGCAATTGTTCATTCATTATAAAAATTCAAAAAGTATTGACAATTAAAATTTCGGTATGCTAATGTTAATATACACAAAAAAATGGAAATGGAGGTATGACAAATGATTCGTTTAAAAGATAGCGCTGTTAACTTAAAAAGTTGTTCATACCTTCCATTAGATCGGAAATGATTTAATAATAGACTTTTGTATTCTATTGTCTATTATTGAGCGCATTACCTCTAGATGGGTAATGCGCTTTTTTCTGTCTTTTCGACTTCCAATTTTTGGTGAAAAAGAAAAAGGAGTGTTGGTTATGGAAACAATTCAACGGACAAAGCAAATTTTATTAAAGGAATCTCTTGAAGGTGGCTAGTTATTAAGTAATGTGTAGAAAGAAGAAAAGAGGGGTTATATAATGTTTTCTGTTTTATTTAAATTGAAGTGGTTTTTTAAGGATCATTGGAAGCGATATACAGTAGCAGTTAGTTTGCTAATAATTGCTAGTGCTCTGGAGGTTTTACCACCGTGGTTAGTTGGGGAAGCGATCGATTCCATAACTATGGGGGAAATGACTAGAGAGTCGTTAATGCAATATGTATTCTATTTTATTGGAATAATAATAGTAGGTTATATATTAAACTTTGTTTGGCAATACCAACTGTTTGGTGGTTCGATTACAATCGAGCGTATTTTACGGTCAAAGTTAAATTTGAAATTTTTGAATATGACTCCTACATTTTATGAAAAAAATCGTACGGGTGACTTAATGGCTCGTGCAACGAATGATTTGAACGCAGTAGCAACTACAGCAGGATTTGGGATTATGACATTAATCGATTCTACTATGTACATGGCTGCACTTATACTGGCAATGGGCTTTATCATTTCATGGAAGCTTACTATCTTTGCAATTTTACCAATACCTATTTTAGCTTTTATAATGCAATATTTAGGGAAAATTATTCATGAAAAATATATGGTAGCTCAAGATGCATTTGGTGATTTAAATGACCGTGTTCTAGAATCGATTGCTGGGGTTCGAGTTATACGCGCTTATGTTCAGGAAAGAGCAGATGAGAAGAACTTTGCTGATATGAGTGAAGAAGTCTATGAGAAAAATATGGTTGTAGAACGTATTGATGCTCTTTTTGGTCCTATTACGAAGGTAGGAACTGGTATCAGTTATGTAGTTGCACTAGGTTATGGTGCTTATTTAGTATCCAAAGGTGAAATGACAGTCGGAAATTTAATCACCTTTAATGTTTACTTAGGTATGGCAATTTGGCCAATGTTTGCAATCGGGGAACTGATCAATGTAATGCAACGCGGAAATGCCTCGCTTGATCGCGTGCAAGAAACATTAGACTATGAGCAGGATGTAAAAGATCCAACTTCACCAGTTCACTTAGACAATGTGAAGTCAATTGGTTTTACCGATGTTGGATTCCAATACCCATTGTCCCAAGTGAAAAATCTTCAAGATATTCGAGTGAACTTAGAGAAAGGTCAGACACTTGGGATTGTAGGGAAAACGGGTTCTGGGAAAACTACCTTTATGAAGCAATTATTAAAGGAATATCCGATTGGTGCTGGACAGCTAACAATTGGAGAGACCGCAATTTCCGCACAAACGAAAGATCAGGTGCTAGAGTGGATTGGATATGTACCGCAGGATCATGTCTTGTTTTCGAGAACCATTCGTCAAAACATTCTATTTGGTAAAGAGGATGCAACAGAAGATGAACTAGAGGAAGCAATTCGCCTAGCACATTTCCAACAGGATCTGATGAACTTACCGATGGGCTTAGAAACGTTAGTTGGAGAAAAAGGGGTATCATTATCCGGTGGACAAAAACAACGTGTATCCATTGCTCGAGCACTTATTAAAAATCCAGAAATACTACTGTTAGATGATTCACTTTCTGCAGTAGATGCAAAGACAGAAGCCAAAATTATTGAAAATATACAAAATGAACGCAGTGGAAAGACAACAATTATTACGACGCATCGATTGTCTGGTATCCAACATGCAGACCATATTATCGTTTTAGATGAAGGTCTTATTGTAGAAGAAGGAACACATCAAGAGCTTCTAAAACAAAATGGTTGGTACAAAGAGCAGTTTGATCGTCAGCAGCTAGAGGGGGTGTCGTCATGAGTACAGGGAAACGACTCTACCATTATGCGTTATTTTATAAAAAACCAATTATCCTTGGTTTAATCTTTTTAACTATTGCAGTGTTTGCAGATCTAACTGGTCCATTTATTGCAAAGAAAATTATTGACGACCATATCACAGAAGGGGCTATTAACCTTCAGCCGATACTAATGTTACTTGCTGTCTACTTTGGTTTAGCCATTGTCACAGCGATCTTTAGATATTTTATGTTCATCAACTTACAGGTCGGTGCTAACCGCGTTGTGCAAAAGCTACGTAATGATGTTTTTCAACATATTCAAACTTTGCCGATACAGTATTTTGACAACTTGCCGGCAGGAAAAGTAGTTGCGCGTGTTACGAATGATACAGAAGCTATTCGTAATTTGTATGTGCAAGTACTTTCTCAGTTTGCGACTAGTATCATTTCGATTGCAGGGGTTTATGTTGCCTTGTTCATCTTAAATGTACAAATGGCTCTCATGGCACTTTTTGTAGTTCCTATTGTATATGTGTGGATGATTGCTTATCGAAAGTATGCATCAAAATATAATCACGTAGTTCGTACGAAAATTGCAGATTTGAATGCAATGCTAAATGAATCCATCCAAGGGATGTCCATTATTCAAGCATTTAAACGTGAGAAGCAGATGGAACGCGAATTTGAAGAGATGAATGATGAACACTATACGTACCAGAAAAAGTTACTTACATTAGATTCAGCAACTTCGTTTAACTTAGTAAGTGTGCTTCGTACGATTATGTTCGTCATGTTCATCTGGTATTTCGGAAGCTTATCCATGGAACCAAATACAATCATTTCAGCAGGTATGCTTTATGCCTTTGTAGACTATACAACTCGTTTATTTAATCCAATTACTGGGATTGTAAACCAATTTGCTCAATTAGAAAGATCATTGGTTGCTGGTCATCGAGTATTTCAATTACTAGATGAAACTGGAGAAAATGTAAAAGACGAACGTATGGAACGATATGAAGGAAATGTAGAGTTTCAATATGTATCATTTGCCTATAAAGCAGATGAATATGTCCTGAAAAATTTAAACTTTGTTGCCAACAAAGGGGAGACAGTAGCATTAGTTGGTCATACAGGATCTGGGAAAAGTTCCATTATGAATTTATTGTTCCGTTTCTATGATCCTTCTAAAGGTAAAATCCTAATCGATGGTATAGATATAACGACTGTACCTAGACAAACAATTCGAGATCATATGGGCATCGTGTTGCAGGACCCTTATTTGTTTTCAGGTACGATAGAGTCGAATGTGAGTTTAAGTGATCCTCGTATTTCTAGAGATACGGTTATAGCAGCTTTAGAAGCTGTTGGTGGGGAACGAGTGTTGAAGAATCTAGAAAAAGGCATAGATGAGCCTGTAATAGAAAAGGGTAGCACCTTATCATCCGGTCAACGACAGCTTGTTTCCTTCGCTAGAGCACTTGCATTTGATCCTGCTATATTAATCTTGGATGAAGCGACATCTAATATTGATACAGAAACAGAGGAAATTATACAACATGCAATGGATGTACTGAAAAAAGGAAGAACTACTTTTATCATTGCTCATCGACTTTCTACTATTAAGAATGCAGACCGCATTTTAGTACTAGACCGTGGAGAAATTGTAGAAAGTGGATCGCACGACGAGTTAATAGAGCTACAAGGTCGCTATGAACAAATGTATAAACTACAAGCAGGAGTATCTCAGCATGTATAACACATGCGGGGATATTCCCTTTTTTTTGTTGAATAGGTTATCCGCCCTCAAACTGTCGAATCCCCGAGAAAGTAGGTTATCCGCCAGAGAAACTGAGCTATGCTCCCGAGCAGCCCGTTTATCCGCTCATCAAGCGGCCGAACGCTCGATTGATTAGGCTATCCGCCCGAGCGACCAAGCCATGCGCCCGAACAATGCACTTATCCGCCCACCAAACATCTCCAAGAATCCAAGCGAAATATTTATCCGCCAAGCACACAATTATATATTGAAATTTTCTAACGATAATCGTATATTTAGTGTACCGAAATAAAAAAAAAAGAAGAGGTACCTTATGATTTATTGGTTTGCAAATTGGAAAAAGAGCATTGCTTTATTCAATAGAAATATAAAAATGTTCATGCTTGCCAATGTACTCATTCAAGTGGGGATGGGTGTATTTTTAGTTATGTACAATCTATATATAAAGGAACTCGGGTTTCCAGAAACATTGAACGGTAAAATCATCTCTATGACATCTCTTGCTTCAGCGATTATGTTAATACCAGCTGGATATTTAAGCGACCGGCTAGGTAGGAAAGAAATTATTATTACTGGTGCAATTTTTGCTGCTGGTACTTTATTTTATAGAAGTTTGGTCACCGGCGAACAAAGCTTAGTTTATGCAGCTTTCTTTACTGGGTTGTTTATGGCATTGGTGCAAGTATCCGGTGTTCCTTTTCTTGCTGAAAACTCCACTGCTGGAGAACGAATGCATCTTTTTAGTATTCATTTTTCGTTGATGACTATAGCAAGTGTTATTGGAAGTCTTGGAGGAGGGGTATTAGCAGATGCGCTTCATCTAATTGGGAATATCTCCACAGTAGATTCTATTATGTATGTACTAATTATTGGAGCGATTATATTTACGATGGGCATAGTTCCATTGTTTCAGCTGAAACCAACGCAAAAAATAGAAGGTCAAACAGAGGCAAGTACCGAAGAATCAGAAGGAAATGCTCCGACTGGGTTCAGAAAAAACATGAAGGTTATTGTGTTATTTGGAGTTGCAAATCTATTAATAGGAACAGGGTCTGGTCTAGTTATTCCTTACTTGAACTTATACTTTGCGAACCGATTCGATGCATCGAACACTTATATTGGAATTATCTTGTCACTCGGATCAGCGATGGCAGCCGTGGCAATGCTACTTGGACCAGCACTTGTGAAGAAGGTCGGGAAAGTTAAGGCATTGGTCATTTTTCAGCTACTATCGATTCCATTTCTGTTCATCACAGGTTACACCAATTCATTAATCATCGCTTCGATTGCATTTTTGATGCGCCAAGCTCTAATGAATGCGGGGAATCCTATCCAAAGTGCAATTGCAATGGAACTAGTACAAGATAAATATAAAGGACTTGCTAACTCGGTAAATCAAATGGTCTTTAATGTAGGATGGGCAAGTACTGGTGCAATTTCGACGGGGCTGGTTATGACATTTGGCTTTTACTGGGGATATGCTTATACATTTACAATTACAGGGATTCTCTATATTATTGCATCTACTTATTTTTATTTACTGTTTGGACGTAAGCGTACTTTGCGCAAGAAACAAGTATGAATGCTTCTTGCACAGTGACACCTCAGTCATATACGTGAAATAGCATTAACTCATGTATCATTTTTTTTACTGTTTCTTCATCAGCAGGTGTTTCACCTAGCCACTTAATCGTGCCATCCGGTTCATATTCTGCAGCGTATCTTTGTTGTTTATAAAAGAAAGAGACGGACCAACCAGGTAGTTGTTTGTTTTCATAGAGTGGTTTGAAGCTAAAGTGTTGTAGCAAGAATATCAACCTTTCATGTGAGTGAATTTGTTCGCATACACTAATATAAATGATTAGTGAAGGAGCATTGAATTGTTTAATGATCAGCTAAGGCAAGCAATACTTAATGAATATCAGGATTATCATTTTTATCGTTCTATGTATAAATTGACGGATGATCCATACTGGCAAGGTTTTATCGAACATATTTATGAGGATGAAAAAAGCCATTACGAAATGTTCCAACAACTCTATTATATGCTCACTGGTACATTTGTACAAAACTTTCCAGAACCCACTTTATGTACAGATATGAAAGAGTGTTTAAAAAATGCGATAAGAGATGAATTAGAGGCTGCAGAACTGTATAAGGAAATGCTCTTACAAATACCAATCCAACAAGCATATGCTCCTCTATTTGTTGCGATGCACGATGAAACGGAGCATGCTATTCGTCTTACTACTTTGCTTCATCTATTGTAAATTCTTTTAGTGTTTGCCTCTCCTCTGCTATAATAATCTAGAAGCTAGAGGAAAAAGGTGAAATTGATGAATTTTATATGGACAATCACATTTATGGCAGTGGTCGGAGCAGCAATCGGAGCGGTAACTAATCACTTTGCTATTAAAATGCTATTCAGACCTCATGAGGCAAAATATATAGGGTCTTGGCGCATTCCATTCACACCTGGTCTGATCCCTAAGAGACGTGATGAACTTGCAAAACAGTTAGGTAATACAGTAATTCAACATTTGCTGACACCTGATATTTTCAAGAAAAAATATTTTAACGAAGAGATGAAACAAAAGGCAAATCATTTTTTAACCGAGCAACTAAACGATAAAATCTTTCAGTCGGATAAAACGATAACAGATTGGTTAAAGCTTGCTGGACTAGAAAATGTTCCGACTATTGTAAATGATAAAATAGAAGAACAGGTGGACGTTCAATTTAGTCAATTAAAAACTAGGTTTGAACAAGAAACTATACGTCAACTTGCACCAATAGATTGGCAACTAAAAGCGGACACTAAAGTCGGAGAAATAGTTTCGTACATTCTACTCAAAGGTGAAGATTTCTTCGAATCAGAAGAAGGCAGAATGACGGTAAGAAATCTAATTGATGATTTCCTTTCTACAAAAGGGACGCTTGGCAATATGATACAAATGTTCATGGGGGAATCTTCATCACTTGCTGGAAAAGTTCAGCCGGAAATACTAAAATTCCTAAGAGCTCCAGGTACTAAAAATATGTTAGATAAAATAGTAAGAAGTGAATGGGAGAAGTTAAAAGATCGCCCGCTCAATGAAATGATGGACGGCTTTGACTTTGAACCAATTGTTAAAAACGTTAAAGTATACTTAACAGGACAATTGGCTGTGGAAGAAAGATTAAACTATAATTTCCTCCATTACTTCCCTGGAGCAACTGGATGGACAGAGTCATATCTTATACCTAAAGTGACGACATTTGCATTCCATGAAGCAGAAACAAAGCTAGAAGAAGTCTTGCGTAAAATGAAATTAGAAGATATGGTAAAAGAGCAAGTAGATACTTTCCCAGTATCTCGCTTAGAGGAAATTGTTCTTGGTATTTCGAAAAGAGAGTTCAAAATGATCACCATTCTAGGTGGTGTTCTTGGTGGACTTATCGGTATTATTCAAGGACTAATCGTTTTCTTTACTAATTAACCCTAAAGGAGCTTACAACATGATTAACATTTATGATGACATTAACAAACTTGAAAAAACACTACGTCAAACAGATGAATTTTCCAACGTACAAACAGCAGTAGAATCTGTAAAAGCTGACGAACAGGCTCTAATACTATTCCAAAGTTTCCGTAAAGTTCAAATGTCTCTTCAAGAGAAGCAAATGAATGGTGAAGAAATCTCTGGAGAAGAGATTGAGTATGCACAAAAAACGGCTCAGCTAGCACAAGGAAACGAAAAGATTTTCCATATGCTTCAAGCTGAAATGGCTTTGAGCCAACTTATTGAAGAAGTAAACCGTGTATTGATTAAGCCCGTTCAAGAACTTTATGAAGGTATCTAAGAAAACAAATGAAAGGAACTTCTCCTACTATGGAGAGGTTCCTTTTTCATTTACTGGAGGAATGGATAAATACTCCGTTGCGCTAGTAAATCCTCATCGAATGCGAGTAACTAAAAGCTATAAATAGTTTTCCCCTTTCTAAGAAGGACTTTAATAGTATAATGGCGAATTTAACAAGAATGAATGACTATTCACTTATAAAGGGGAATGTATATGTACAAAACTATATTGTTAGAAAAAGATGGTCGTATTGCGACTTTAACATTGAATCGTCCAGAAGCGATGAACTCGATGAATGGAGTAATGATGAGAGAGCTAGCAGAAAGTCTAGAATCTCTGCAAACAGACAAATCAGTTCAAGTGTTAGTTATAAAAGGTGAAGGGCGAGCATTTTCTGCTGGTGGAGACATTAAAGCAATGCTAGATAAAGAGAATCCTTTAGACATTGACGAGGCGATGACGTATCTTACAAGAATTGCTACAGCTTTATATAAGTTACCACAGATTACTATTGCATCAGTTCACGGCGCTGCTGCTGGATTAGGTTTTAGTATGGTATTAGGCTGCGATATTATCATAGCAGAGGAAAATAGTAAACTCGCTATGAATTTTATCGGAATTGGGCTTGTTCCAGACGGTGGAGGCCATTTCTTCTTAAAGGAAAGAGTAGGGATTCCAAAAGCAAAACAACTGATGTGGAGTGGGCAGCTTTTCTCTGGAAAAGAAGCACAAAAAATCGGACTTGTGGATGAAATTGCATCCGATGGTTTAGGTTCTGCAACTGCAGCATCCTATGCACAAAAACTAATCCAATCTCCAATTGCTGCTATGATCGCATCAAAAGAAATCTTACACGCAACGAAAGTAAATGAATTGCAAACTGTTCTAGAAAAAGAAGCTGTTACTCAATCCGCAATGCGAAGAACCGAAGATCATTTAGAGGGTATTAAAGCATTTGTTGAAAAAAGAAAACCTGAGTTTAAAGGAAGATAAGATACAGGGAGGATCATTTAGTTGATCCTCCTTTTTATTTGATTACATACTTTATTAAAAATAAAAGAAGATGAAAGCGACAATTAAACTGCTGGGATAATTTGTGAAATTAAGATAAGTGAACGTTTTATAAAGTTCTTTTAACTAGGTTATTTTTCTTCTGAAAAGTTCTATTTACAAGATAGATACCAATAATAATAAACAAGCCACCCACTATGATAGAGGGGTATAACGTCTCCCCTAATAGTAACCAACCAGATAATACACCGAAGAAAGGTGCCAAAAATAAATAGGCACTCGTTTTTCCTGGATCCCCCTTTTGTAAAAGATAATACCAGACGGCGAATTGGACAATAGAAGACATAATACTTAACCATAATAAAATGAACAATGAATTACTATTCAAAATGAAGACTTGTTTTTCAAGAATAAAGCTGCCAAGTAGAAGTAGTAATCCACCAAAAAGCATCTGGTAGGCGGATAGAACCCACGTATTGAAAAGTGCCCCCCATTTTTTAACTAATAATGTGGAAATTGCCCAAAAAACAGCAGAAAGAATGCCAAAAAGAACGCCAATCTTTAATTCAATTTGCGCACCTACTGCAATACTTACCCCTACTAACCCTAAAAGAACACCAATCCATTGATAAAATTTATAGCGTGATTTTAAAAATAAGGTACCGAATACAACAACAAGTAACGGGTTAGTGAATGTAAGAATGGAGGATTCACTAGCTGTAATGGTTCGTAAACTCAAAAAAATACAACCCATAACACCGGCAGTTTGGAAAGTACCAATAATAAGCATCTTTATCCAGTTTCCTTTAGATACTGGGTGCGGTCTTTTCAAAACGATAACACTTACCGCCATTATGAATCCGGCAAGTGTGAAGCGTAATCCTGCTAATAACAAAGGGGATGAATAAGACAAACCTATTTTACCTACTGCAAAAGAAGAACCCATTAAAAATGTCGTTAAGAGTATTAACAATGTAAATTTGAAAGTATTCATTTTTTTATCTCCCTACATATTATACTGAGTTATTTATGTCTATTATAACTTCTAAACATTTCAACTACGGTCGAAATATGGAATGCAATTATGGTGCAATATGTCTTCATTAAATCAATCTCTCCGTTTTTGACGTTTAACCGCTTTTGACTTGCTCAGTATGGGAAATTACAAAACTATCAACTGAAAAAGTTGATCGGATTAAATGCTGAAAGAATGATATTGTTTTAGGTATGCTAAGGACAAGAACAATACTCTATTTAAATATGACATGCAGCTATCTTATTAAGAATGGTACAGTAAGTTTAACAAGATGAAAGAGGTGAAGCTATTAATGGATCAATGTTTATGGCCGCAAAGCAGTGAGCTTATGCAAGCTTATCATGATGAAGAATGGTGCAGACCTAGTTGGGATGACCGGTATATTTTCGAAATGTTGACGTTGGAGGGGGCACAAGCTGGATTGTCGTGGAGTATTGTTTTAGCAAAACGCGAAGCTTACAAAGATGCTTTTCAAAATTTTGACATCGAATATTGTGCTAGTCTGAGTGACACGGATTTAGAGTTTATAAAAGAAAATTACAATGTCATTAAACATTTTTCGAAGCTTCAATCCATTCGCACCAATGCAGAAGCAGTAGTGAGGATACAAAAAGAATTTAAGAGTTTTTCCAATTTTTTATGGCACTTTGTTGATTTTAAACCAATTAATAATAATTGGGAGACAGACATTCAAATCCCTGCTCAATCTCCATTATCGGTACAGGTTAGCAAAGAGTTAAAAAAGAGAGGCGTCAAATTTGTGGGACCTGTTACAACGTATTCCTTTTTACAAGCAATAGGCATAGTAGATGATCATATTAAATCATGCGATCATCATACTTTAAATCAAATAATTCATGAAAAGACTTGATATGACTTTAACAAACTATATATTGATGGGTGGAAATGATAATTTACTAGAAATTTGCATTAACGAAGAATATTTTACGGGCTTACTCAAATGAGCACTATTGAAGCCTACCGGATCTATATGAAAAACAACAAAAAAGGACTTAGCCAATATAATGGTTAAGTCCTTTTTGTTGTTCTATACATGAAATAATACTAGTTTCCCAGAACTATTTACTAAACGATGTGTTTTATTGGAAAAGCCTTTTTCCTCAATAATTGCTTCTCCTTTTTCCTTTGCTTCTTCGTCATTTTCATATTCCCAAGTTTCCTCTAAAATTAGTTCTCCGGTTGGTTCAAAGGCAGTAAATCGGTATGGTTTCATGAGTCAAACACCCCTTCATTATTCTACTATATATTATACACAAAAAATTATGAAAATAAAATGTAAAGCTAGCTTGACAATGAAGTGCGAAGTAAAGTAAACTTTACGTAAAGCTAACTTTACAAAAAAGGAGGGGCAAGTTGAAAAACTACGTTCGAGATAAACGGATGGCATTTGGCATGACACAGGATGAACTATCAGAAAAGCTAGATGTATCCAGACAAACAATAATATCGTTAGAAAAAGGAAAATACAATCCATCGATTAATTTGGCTTTTAAGTTATCCAGACTATTTACATGTACGATTGAGGATCTATTCATTTACGAGGAGGAAGAGAAGGATGTATGAAAAATTTGATTTACTTACATTTTTAATCGGTTTGCCATTAGCAATTGTAATAATAGGTATAGTTTTCATGATCAATCGGAAAATTGGCAAGAAAAAGAGATGGTTTGATGAACGATACAATAGAATACATGAAAAAGCACGATCTTATTCATGGGTAGCGACGACTATTGCAATCTTAGTTGTCTGGATGATTGTCATAGTAATGGAAGGACCTGGGTTGACCTTTTTCTTATTAACGGGTCTTTGGGTCGTTCATATGCTTTCCTATACAATCGGAGCATTTGTTGCAAATCAAGATAACTAAGAAGGATCGTAGAAGACTGTACACATTTAGTTGTATACAGTCTTTTCCTTATGGTAAAATAAGAACAAATATTCTATTTTGGGATGAGGTGTACATGATGGCAAGAATTCGTTTTCTACATGTGGCAGATTTACATTTGGACAGCCCTTTTAAAGGTATTTCCTCTATTCCTAAAAAAAGGTGGAAAGAAATACGGGAGAGTACTTTTCAAGCGTTTCAAAACATGATTAATTACGCGGTGGAAAGTAAACCGGACTTTATATTAATAGTTGGCGATATTTATGATGGGGAAAATCGGAGTCTCCGTGCACAACATTTATTTCAACAAGGAATGGAAGCTCTGAATGTAGAAAATATTCCGGTTTACATTTGTCATGGCAATCATGATCATTTAAGTGGGAATTGGGTTCGTTTTCAATTGCCTGTAAATGTTCATGTATTTGGCGAAAAGGTAGAAACCAAAACACTCTTAATAAGAGAAGAAAAAGTCCATATTACAGGATTTAGTTATAAAGAACGTCATATTCAGGAACCAATGCATAGCCACTTTCCAATTTCTAATCATGAGGAAATTCATATTGGGATGCTCCATGGTAGTGTAGAAGGCAATAAGGAGCATGATGTATATGCACCATTTAGAAAAAGTGATTTGCTAGAGAAAGGCTATCATTATTGGGCGCTTGGTCATATACACAAGCGTCAAATAATCCATTCCGAACCACCTATTGTTTATCCCGGAAATACGCAAAGTAGGCACCGCAATGAAAGTGGCATAAAAGGCTTCTATGAAGTATCTTTACTTAACACTCAAGCAGACCTTCAATTTGTCCCATCATCTGCTTTTATTTATGACAAACTTTCTATAGATTGTGCAGATATAATCCATGCAAATGAATTAATCATCCATATTGAAACTGCACTAAGAAATTACAGTGAAATACACGGGAAAGCAATCTTGGAACTTACGTTAAATGGGATGACAGATGAAACAATTGAATTATTAAAATCTAGCAATAAAGAGGAGTGGCATGTATTAATACAGGAGAGTCTCGAACAAGCAAATAACTTTTTAATAATCAAAGAACTGTATATAGAAACTCCCATTGAGAAAAGCCCTGAATCTACTATGCTATTATCTTCTTTGAATGAATGGAACACTTCGGAATGGAAGCTCGCTTTAAAGGAACTTTATCAGCATTCTAGAGGGAGTAGATATTTACAGCCCTTAGATCAAGTTTTTATGGATGACGTCGCAAAAGAAGCAGAATCATTAGTTTTAGAGGCTATTGCAAGGAGGGGTAGCAATTGAAACTTGTAAAGCTTCAAATATATGGCTTTGGAAAGCATGAAAATATAGAGATTAAACTTAGCGATGGTATAAATGTGTTCTTTGGTGAAAATGAGGTAGGAAAGACTACTATTCAACAATTCATCCTGCATATTTTATTTGGATTTCCACAAAGAAATGCACAATTACTTCGCTATGAACCTAAAAGCAGTGCTACTTATGGAGGTAAAGTCGAAATAATTGATGACCAAGGACAGCTCATAACGATTGAGCGAGTTAAAGGGAAAGCAAGTGGAGAGGTTACAGTATATTATCCAGATGGGACCCGTGGAGGCGAAAGGGAGCTGTCTAGTATTCTCCACGCTTATTCACGCTCAGACTTTGAAGCCATTTTTTCTTTTTCTTTACTTCAGTTACAGGGCTTTGAGAAGATGACAGAAGAAGAGCTTACGAAAACGTTATTATCTTCAGGAACTACCGGCATCGATACATTAGCGATTGTCGAAAATCAATTTATAAAAGATATGGGAGAGCTATTTAAGCCCACTGGCAGAAAACCTTTAATCAACCAAAAGCTAGAAGAACTACGTGAACTGGAGACTGCCTACAAGCATCAGCTAGAAGAAGTAGGGAAATACGAACCTGCTATAAAACGTCTGAACGAAATAGAAACGATAGTTGAGGAACTAGATCAACAAGAAAAAGAGATTTCTCAGCAGTTACAACGCTATATGGAATGGAAGCAACTGAAACCATTGAAAGAAACAGAAATGGATTTAAATCTGGAGCTCGACTTAGTAAAAGAACAGACCTTTCCTTCAGACGGTATTCGAAGATTTGAGTTGACGAAAGATAAGTTGAATCGTAATTCTATAGAGATGGAGCAAGTGAAAAAAGAATTAGATTCCTTAACGATCAATACAACTAGCTTAACTTCATCGCAAATAGAGGGATTACAATCATTCCTAAATCGAGAGGCAGAATGGCATCAGCTTCGCTCTAAACGAATACAAATAGAAGAGGAGCAAAGTAAAACACTGCAAAGCCAAATGCAGCAGTTAGCTCTAGTAGGAGTAAACTGGGAAAAAAGCTTACAGCACATAGTCCACGCAGATGTTTCCATACAGCAAGAGGACAAACTGGTTACGACGCTTCAAACTGAAAAAAACTTGGAGCTTGAGATACAGCAAGAAAAACGATTACTTCAAATGAAGGAACAGGACTTACTCCATTTACAACAAAGAGTGATAGAGTCCAAAAAGGTTAATAACACCTCTTCGGCTCAACAAACCAATAAAATAATGTTTGGTATTATTGCAGCTATTGTTCTTATCGGGGTTATTATAGGTGTTGCACAATCAAATTGGATAGTTCCTCTTACTGCTATTATCATTAGCGGAATTGTATATGCAGGATTTACTTACATGATGAATACATGGAAGCAATCGGATGATGTTCGAACATATGCAGATTTATTAAACAAGGAACTGCAGTCACTACAACAAGAGATTTCACATTTGAAGCAAAAAATTAATGAGTTAGAAACTAATAAAACAAATATATCAAAACAGGTAAATGAGTTTTTGACAAGCTATCATATTAGTGAACAATTATCACCAAGTCTATTACCTGAACTATTTAATCGACTTCGCCTAATTCAAGAACAGCAAATTCAGCTAGACCAAATGGAAACAAAGCTCTATGAAGTTGGTCTGCGAATACAGGAATTGTATAGACAAGCATTGGAAAAAGTTCCTTTTAATCTCTCAGAAGATATGCTATTCCACCAATTACGAGATTTCTATTTAGCTGAAAAGCAAAAGTTAGAAGATCAGCTGTATAAAGCGACAAGGATTTCCGAACTGCAAAAGAAATATAAAGAGCTTGCTTTACTTCAAGAGTCTTTTACCGAACAAATCCGCCTATTATATCAGGAGGCAAATGTGGATTTAGAAAGCGATTATTATACGGCAAATTCTCTCTATGAGAAAAAAGTGGAGCTTGAAAAGGAATTACGCCATATCCACATGCAATTAGCTGGAAAACATATAAACTTGAACGATTTTGAAATTACATTTGAGGACAAGTGTAAGGGAGAACTACATCAGCTACAACAACAGAGACATAAATATAATGATGAAAAAGCAACTTTGTCTTATGAAACTAAAAGATTATTAGAGGATGAAGAGCAGAGTGAACAATTACAATTATTAGAACAGAAAAAAGCAGAACTACATGAGCTCGTAAAAAAATGGGCGGCTCAAAAAGTAGTCGTTGAATCGATTAAACAGATGATGAAACAGTTAAAAGAAGAGCGACTTCCCGAAGTATTAGAAAATGCACAACATTACTTTCAATTGCTTACAAACCAATCATATGTACAATTGATCTTATCACCAGAAGGGAACTTTGAGGCAGTTAAAACCACTGGACAACGCTTTAAAATTGCAGAGCTCAGTCAAGCGACAAAAGAGCAAGCATATATTTCCTTACGCCTGGCCCTAGCAGTTTCCTTGCAAAGAAAAGCACCATTTCCCATAATCATGGATGATCCATTTGTACATTTCGATCGTGTCAGACTTCAACAAGTGGTACAATTAATGGCAGAGCTACAAAAAGAACACCAATTACTCTATTTTACTTGTCATGACAACATGCAATATGTATGGGAAGACGCATCCGTCATACAAGTAGCGACATTATTACCTAGAAAGGTAGGGGTTGTGAAATGAAAGGCATTACACAATTGCGAGTAGGCGAACCAGTTGATCACTACTTACTTATAAAACAATCTACAAAAGGTGTAACAACCGTTGGAAAACCATTTATGTCACTAATATTGCAAGATAAGAGTGGAGATATTGAAGCAAAACTGTGGGATACAAATGATGAGCATGAAAAGCTTTATGGTGCGAGTCAAATTGTACGTGTCGGTGGGGAAATCCAAGATTACCGTGGAAAGTTCCAGTTACGTGTAAAAAGTATTCGCCCAGTAAAAGCGGAAGAACCCATTTCGATTAATGATTTAGTTCCATCTTCAGAAAAACCAAAAGAAGAATTGATGGAAGAGCTTTTACAATACTTCTTTGAAATGAAAAATCCAATAATACAACGTATTACGAGACATCTGATGAAAAAACATCAGACATCATTTATGACGTTCCCTGCAGCAACTAAAAACCATCATGATTATGCTTCTGGACTGATAGATCATGTTGTGTCTATGCTTAAATTAGGAAAATCGTTATGTGATTTGTATCCAACGTTAAATAAGGATCTTTTATATGCAGGAATTATCTTACATGATATTGGAAAAGTAGTGGAGCTTTCAGGACCTGTAGCAACAACATATACAGTGGAAGGTAATTTACTTGGACATATTACCATAATGGTAACTGAAATTTCTAAAGCTGCCGAAGAATTGGAAATCGAGGGAGAAGAGGTAATGCTTCTTAAGCATATGGTACTGTCTCATCACGGTAAAGAAGAGTGGGGAAGTCCAAAACGTCCTGCACTTCGTGAAGCGGAGATGCTCCATTATATCGATAATATTGATGCGAAGATGAATATGCTTAATCGTGCATTAGACAAAACAAACCCTGGTGAATTCTCCGAGCGATTATTCCCATTAGAAAACCGTTCATTTTATAAGCCAACATTTGAATAGACAAAAAAAGCGTAAAGGTGCGAAGCCTTTACGTTTTTTATGGCTTTGTATTACCGATCATTTTCGTAGTTTGTGAAGCTTCAACTAACAGACGCATTAATTCTATAAAGGGTGCTTTACTTCATAAAGGAGTAAAGTACCCTTTTAGGTTAAAAAGTATAGAGAGATTAATTGAACAAGGGAAATCTTAAAGGAATAGAGAATAGATAGAATTGAAGGGGATGAACACATGGAAAGAAAGTTCAGTAAGATTTCCATTATATTAATTATTGTTGGAATTTTTGGTGCATATATGGCATTCCCACCCATTAATATTGATATTTTTGGGTGGAGCGGAATATTCATTGGCTTTGGTATCTATCTAACAGGCATAGTGCTTGGTATCTGTGCTTTCTTTAAGAAAGAAAAAGGGTTAATGAAGTATATCTCGTTACTTTCTGTTTCGTTGGGTGCACTATTTATTGCTTTTCTTTATGCAATTGTCGGTAAAATTTAATAAAACTAATTTGGTGAGCTTATCACACCCCATGAAGATTTTAATACGCTCAATTTCTATAAAATTGCATAACAGAATTTACTATTAAAATAAGCTGAGCCCTCAGAATATGGTCCTAGAATTCTTAAGTTATAGGAGGTACATATATGTTTTATAGGAGAAAATTTTACATTATAAAAAATGAATTTGTTGAGAAGTTTAACGAACACTTCAACAATACTAATTTACCTAATCAACTAAAGCACGGAGCTCGTTTGGTAGGACGATGGATGTCGGATAACAAAGATAATACCACAGAAATATTTGCTATTTGGGAATATGACAGTTATAACGATTATATAGAAATAGAGAACAATGTAAAAGCTGACAATGCTCATATTAAACGCATTAAAGAGTGGTATGAAAAAAATGGTGGAAGGGAACATGTTTTTACTGATTATATATTGGAAGTGAAAAATGAAGCATTAGTATCTACTTTAAATAAAGTAGATTATTAATCTTAAATACGTGTTTAAATCTTTGGGTGCTTATGCGCGTTGGTTCATTCACGTCTTCCACATGTTATTAGGGAAATTAAACATATCTTCTTAAACACAGGTGCTTTAAGAAAGATCATATTGATAATAATTTTATGAATTAGGTTGCACTTTTTCGATCCTCACATGAATGATAGGATTCTGAAAAAGAACGAGAGCAAAATAAAAAAGGTTGAACATAACTGAAGTCATGTTCAACCTTTTTACTTGTGTTATTTATTTTTCGTCTTCAGTTGCCTCAGCATCTTCAGTTGTGTCTGTTTTAGCTTCTGCATCTTCAGCTGGTGTTTTTTGTTCTTCAGCAGCTGCTAAAAATTGATCTAATGATGTTTTTAAGTCCTCATCTTTAATCTCGATTTTAGCGTCTTTCATCATTTTAGCCACTTTTGGTAATAATTTTGATTGGTCTGCTTTTTCTAACTTCAATTGTTTTTCAATTTCAGCTTTTTTATCTTCATATGATTTCTCAATTGTGCGAGTATCAGTTACTTCAATAACGTGGTAACCAAATTCCGATTTAACTGGTTCAGATATTACATTTTTCTCTAAACCAAATGCTACTTTTTCGAATTCTGGAACCATTTGGCCTTTACCAAACCAACCTAGTTCTCCGCCACTTGTTTGAGCTGCTTCTTCCGTAGAGTATTCTTTTGCAACTTCTGCAAAGTCTTTACCTGACTCTAATTCAGCTTTAACTTTTTTCGCTGTTTCTTCGTCTGCTACTAATACGTGACGAGCATTAATTTCATTTTTAATATTTTCATATTCTGCTTTAATTTCTTCTTCTGTTACTTTAACATCTTCTATTAAAGCTTTTTCTTGCAATAGGTTTAGTTCTAAGAATTTTT
Source organism: Psychrobacillus sp. FSL H8-0487 (assembly GCF_038008385.1). Lineage (NCBI taxonomy): Bacteria > Bacillati > Bacillota > Bacilli > Caryophanales > Bacillaceae > Psychrobacillus > Psychrobacillus sp. FSL H8-0487. Next base: position 2,919,701 of record NZ_JBBOZA010000001.1, on the reverse strand, counting down.
TGTAAGATTCTTCAGTATAGCCTTGTTGAGCAATCATTGCTTCAAAGCTTTCCCCGTACTGCTCTTTATCAGCTTTTAACTGAGTGTTTACTTCATCCTTAGACACTTCGTACTTATCTGCAAGTACTTTTTCAATCATTAGCAATTGGAATGCTTGATCGCCGATAGATGATTTCATCTCTTCATACAAATCATTCTGTGTAATATCTCCGACTTTAGATGTAGCAATAACTTCACTGTTTTTGTCTGAGTCCCCGCTACAAGCTCCTAAAGCAAGAACTGATGCTGCAAGTGTTAATGTTAATACTGTTTTTTTCATGAAATATTCTCTCCTAACTTCTATGTGTTGCCGTAGTTACTATAACATAAACGAAATAAAAACAAAAATAGTTCCCTTACATTTGCCTACCGAACATTTAAAATGCCGCATAGGATACATGGAAAAGGAGGTGTTTTAAATGAGCGGACAATATAACGGTGGCGGCGGATATAACGGTGGTTCAGGGTTTGCTTTGATCGTAGTTTTATTTATTCTATTGATCATTGTAGGCGCAGCGTTTCTCTACTAATTAAATAGGAGAAACTGAGATCGTCTAAAATACGATCTTAGTTTCTCGTATTTGTAGAGTGAAAAAAAGAAATGACCCAATCTTATGAAGATTTGGGTCCACTTTTTTTCTCTTAAACTGCGTAAACTAGCTCAACATAAAAGGAAACAAGAAGAATCGTGATCAGGATATTGATCGTACGAAAAATCTTCGGATGTTTCTCTTCCGGTATTTCTTTTGACATTACTAAAGCATATGTCATTCGGTTAATTTGTAGCAAATAAAATGCTGAGAATAGAACTAATGTGAATATAATCATGTCTAGACTCCCTTCATATACTGACTAAGCATAACAAACAATGAGGAGGATATACAAGTGTTACATATTGTTAATAGTTTTATTCCGCTATTAAAATTTCGTACCCTGCATCTGTTTCCTCGATTAAAGCGCACTTAGGTGATTTACTTAAGTTTTTTACATAAATTAAATCGATTAAGCAAATTCCACAATGGTAAGCAAACAAAATAGTAAAATAGTGTGCAAAAACAGGAACTGCTAACGCTCCTATGACAAGTAAAGCATTTAAGAAAATAAAAGGAGCTAGTAAGATGAAAAGAAATCTACCTTTTTGAATTGGTTCTATTATTCTTAAATGTACAGTTGGAATAAATTTAAATTGATTAAAGACAATAAACTTTATTTTTTCTTTAAGTCCAATCATTGGGATAAAATGAAATATTTTATGAAGTGGATAAACACCCAAAAATGCTATCGTAAAAATCCAAAAGTAATCATCCGATTTATGTGTATCATTAATAATTCCTAATAAGGCATATGCAAATGAAAAAACCATAATTACTACTAAAGAAGAAAGAACAAATAATCTTTCTAAGCCATATTGTTTTTTCACATTAATTGTTTTCCAGCAGTGCAAGGTATGCAACTCCTATATATATAAATTTAATTTAGATACATAAGATAATCCTTTTTAATAGAAAAAGCAACCTCTTTATTTATAGGGGATTATTAACCTCGTATTATTAGTCTTTTGCTACTATTGTACTCTCAAGATTTTTTAATGATCTTTCGAAGATATCCATGAAATCGTCCCCGTAAATATTGCGAATAACAGCGGTTACATCCATGAAATCTGGAAATTTGCCATATACCTCTTTGATAGGGAGAGAGCCTTCCAGTACAGCATGCGGAGTCTCATGGTAGTTTTCATACATCTCTTCTAAAAGTACCTGTCCTTTTTTGGTCACATCTACATACGTATTTCGCTTATCTGTTTCTCTTTTAGAAAATGAAAGTAATCCGCGTTCCTCTAATTTCTTAGAAAAATTAAATGCTGTGGAGACATGCATGACTCCGAATTTTGCTATATCAGAAATAGTTGCACCTTTAAGGTGATATGATATCCATAAAATATGATGTTCATTAATATTCAAGTCATAAGGTTTTATCCATGATTGCCAATCTTTTTCTACTGCTTTCCAAAGTGCTTTAGATAGTTGCGCTATCCGCTGACTGTAAAGCATTGCTTCTTTCTTCGTATAAAATTGATCTGCCATGTTAACCCTGCTTTCTGTATTTAATTTCTTAAAAACATTATAGCAAGAAAGTAAGTGAGTGAATACAAGTTTAATAAATATTATTATTTTTATAATAATATTTTGGATAATTTTTAGAGTGAAACGTTTATAAAAAAAGGATATATCCCATTTTGGAATATATCCTCCTTTCAAATTATATTGTTGCTTCTTTTTTCTTTGGTAACTTACTTTCTAAATCTGCCATTGCTTCTTGAATAGACGAAATTTCTGCTTGAAGATGGGCTTGAAGAGGTGCAGTTTCGTTTTTCCATTGGGCAATACTAGATTTAAGGTCTTCAATTGTACTTGGTACTACTTCTTTTGAAGAATTTGTTAAGTTGTTTATTGAACTTTTAACATCTGCTAGTTGAAGCTTTATGTCCGAAAGCTTGTCTCTAAAATCATTAGAGGTAGACTTTAAGGAAGATCGAACTTCCATACCTGATTTTGGAGTGGTCATAAGTACAGTAGAAGCCCCAACTAGTAAGCCAGTTGCTAACCCGTAAAATAATGGTGCTAGTTTCATAATAATTCACTCCTTTGCTTATATGTATTATTCCTTACCTTATGATAATTAAAACATATTATTTTATATAACAAAAGGGCAAGCTCCACGATAGGCAATTTGCACAGCAGCAAGGCACTTGTGTCTGGACGGAGCATCACTTTAGAAATTTATTTATATGTCGCTAATTAGATAGTTTTCTATAGAAAAAAAGCTTTCCTTCGAAAAGGAAAGCTTTTAGCTTATATTTATACGGTTAGGGCTGTTTCAAAACTAGTACGCTTAATCAATTTACCTATAATCGGATAGATGATGAAGAATGCTATTGCATTTATAGCAATCGCTGGAATTACTACAATAACAAATAATTCCTGGAAAATTGCACCTGCTCCGAATACAAAAATAGCAGTTGATAAGAAAACTGTACCTGATATTAGTGTGCCAATTCCTGTAAGGATTACACCGACTGCAACCTTATTGGCTAATTTGTTTAATAATAATACAAGACCTAAGAAAACAAATGCTGTTACTGCTTTATCAATGATATTTGGAACAAATCCTCCTGGAAAAGTAGAAAACAGTCCAGAAATAACACCTGTTGAAATACCAAGTAAGAATGTGCTTTTTACGTTAGGAAATAATAGTATTCCTATAAACATCATTGTCAGCATAAAGTCTGGTTTCATCCCACCATTAATTCCTGGGATAATAATGTAAAGTACTGCTCCGACACCTACTAAAAGGGCCATCAAAACTAAATTCTTCGTATTCATTTCTCATCTCTCCTCAGCTATTCTATGCTCTGTTTGTTATTTTCCTCTAACGTATCCTCATGATCGTTAGCAAGAAACTTATATATGATTTTACTTGCTCGATGTAGTAATAGCAAGAATTACTTCTTCAATTTTTCAAATAATTCTCCCGCTAAATTTTGGATGATCTCCGGAGTAAATGTTTTCTCTTTTGTGATCCAAGTTGGACGGAAGCCATCTGTTTGATCGTAACGCGGGATAAAGTGTAAATGGAAATGAAATACGCTCTGACCGGCAGGTGCTCCATTGTTATTTAATAGGTTCATGCCCACTGGACCGAAACTTTCTTTCAAAGCACTCGCAATTTTAGGGACCACTTTGAATAAGTTACTAGCTTCTTCTTCGGATAAATCATACACGTTCTCTTTGTGATTTTTAGGAATAATTAGTGTGTGACCTTTTGTTAATGGCATTATATCCATGAAAGCATACACATACTCATCTTCATAGATTTTCGCACTTGGAATAGAACCATCAATTATTTTGCAAAAAATACATTCACTCATCATATAGCCTCCATATTCATCGTTATGAAAAGTTTAACATATAATAGGACAGGCTGTGGAATGATAGAAGATTTTTTGAATTTTTTTTGGTAAACTATGTATAAGAAGTGAGGTGCGTAAGATGACTGTATTAGAAGTCAAAGACGTGACAGGTGGCTATACAAAAAAGCCTGTGTTACATGATTTAAACTTTTCGATTGAAAAGGGAGAACTAGTAGGGTTAATCGGGTTGAATGGTGCTGGTAAAAGTACTACCATCAAACATATTATCGGAACAATGAACGCTCTAAAGGGTGAAATCCTACTTAACGGTAAAACATTGAAAGAGGATCCAGCACAATATCGTACATCGTTTTCCTATATACCTGAAACGCCAGTGTTATATGATGAGTTGACGTTAAAGGAACATCTTCAGCTAACAGCGATGGCCTACAATTTAGATGAATCTGTTTTTGAGGCAAGAAAAGAAGCATTATTGAAAGAATTCCGTATGGAAAAAAGATTGAACTGGTTTCCAGCGCACTTTTCTAAAGGAATGAGACAAAAAGTAATGATTATGTGTGCGTTCCTAGTGAATCCAACATTGTTCATTATCGATGAACCGTTTGTAGGTCTGGATCCATTAGGTATTAAATCATTACTGGAGCAGATGAAAACAAGAAAAGATGAAGGGGCATCCATATTAATGTCCACACATATATTGACTACTGCAGAAAAATACTGTGATCGTATCCTACTTTTGCATAACGGGAAAATTCGTGCTCAGGGGACAATGGACGATTTACGGGCGGCATTTCAAATGCCTGATGCAACATTAGATGATCTTTACATCGAAATGACGAAGGAACAACAAAATGAATAATTTGCGTGAAGTATGGAGTAAACGGTTTATATTTTATATAAATGAATTGCAAAAATACTTGAAGTATATTATTTCTGGGCATATTGCAATTGTCATTGTATTCGTAATTGGGGCAGCCGGGTATACGTATAGTGAATGGTTGAATACAGCTCCAAAGGATTTTCCCGCCTTTTTAGTTGTATCATTCATCGTGAGTATTTTACTCGCTTTGAGTACGCCAGTTACGTTAATGAAAAAAGCAGATAGTGTTTACTTTCTTCCATTAGAAACAAAACTAGGTGAATATTTAAAACTCGCGCTTACATGGACTTTCTTTTCATCCATTATAGTACCGTTAGCAGCTTTGGTTGTGTCGATACCACTGCTAACAAGAATAGCTGGTTCCACATCACAAGAAATATTATTCTTCTTCGGAGCGATCCTTATTTGGAAGTATTGGAGTATCCAAACGGAATTCCAATATCGATGGGCATCCAACGGTAAAAATGTGTGGGTAGATTATTTCATGCGAATGATTTTATTGTTTGCCGGTTTATATTTCTTACTAAGTGGTACCTATTTATTTTTACTTGCGGTCGTTATTATTCAAACACTCTATTTAATAGCTTGGAAGAAGAAAAAAGCAGAAGTACCTTTTCCTTTTGATCATTTCATTGAAGTAGAGCAATCACGTATGATGCGTTTTTATCGTTTTGCTAATTACTTTACAGATGTCCCGCATATTCAAGGGATGACGAAAAGAAGAAAGTGGCTTGATATTCTTTACAAACTCGCACCCTATGAACAAAAACACACACAATTATATTTAGTGGTACGTACATTTGTCCGTACAAATGATTATTTCTATTTATGGGTTCGTCTTACAGCGCTCGCTATGATCGGGGCCATTTTCATACCGTTTCCAATCGTTGCGATCATCTTTACTAGTGCTCTTTCATTTGCTACGGTCATTCAACTCCGCCAGTCTTTAGCGGCAGGAGAAGAATTCCGAATGGATTTACTGTTTCCTATTAAAGAGGGTGCACGAAAAAAAGCTGTTGATAAACTGATAAGAATAATTCAACTCATTCAGGCAATTTTCGTCTTCATCGTAATATTAGTACAAGCAGGGTTCATAATGGAGTTAATGTTCATACCGATTGTGATGATCATTATTTCCGAACTGACGCTTCGGGTAAGTAAAATATAACATAAAAAAATACAGGCAAAAAGACACCTAGTCCTTTAAAAACAGAAACTTGGGTATGCAGTTGATGTCCGCTGCGCGGACGCTTTCCATGGGCACGGCTTCAGGCTCGCCCTCGCCCGCGAAGGCCAAAAGGATGTTGGTCACAAAGGCTTTGCCACAGGACGTGGCGCACTTTAGCCTTTGTTCTCCACATGTAACGGAAATCATCAGACTCATTCTAAAAAGTCCTGTAAAACCGATGTTCTTGCGGTACTTTTATATACTTTCTTATATGGTAAGAAAAAAAGAGGGAGCTTTAAAAAGCTTCCTCTTCTTCTATGGATTGGTAAGTAGATATATATGGTGCGCTTGTAAACAAATTTTGTTTATCTGCAATCATACTAAAATCTAGGTTGACTGTTTTTTCCCATACTTCATAGCTACTCGGACCAGTCCATTCCGATAAAATGATATATGTTTCGGATTTAATAGGTTCTAGCACTCTTAAAGCGATAAAACCTGGTTCTTTTTGCGCAGTAGGACCAAGGTTTGTGTATTTGTGCTCGAAAATTGTTTTCCCTTCATCTGTAATGGGAATATGTTGTAAAACGAAGTAACCATTGTGTGAAAAGTTCCCTACCGATTCTAACACTTTATATTTTCTGGGCACTTGAAAAACTGTTTTATTGGAAGTTTCGTGGATTAGAACGGAATTACCGGTTCCATGTAATAGGAAGAGTTCTTCGTTTGGATGTTTCTTTTTTATGGATTGCATAAATTCCGGAGTCCCGGATGTCATATATAAATTCATGAAATTAACTCCCTTTCTCTCTTTTCTTATATCGTTCCCATATTAATGATTTTAAAAACATAATACACAAGTATCATACAGAATTCCGGACAAATTTATGACAAATGCACTGTTTGGCTATACTTTAGAAAAAAGAACGTCTATAGTTGTAACGTATAGGAAAAACAGTACGTTTATATAATGAGAGGCAGGTACCTTTAATGACTAAATTTAACGATACACTTCTTCGTGCAGCACGTGGAGAGCAAGTTGAACACACGCCAGTTTGGTTTATGAGGCAAGCGGGAAGATCACAACCTGAATACAGAAAAATAAAAGAAAAATATTCTTTAGAGCAAATTACACACGAACCTGAACTTTGTGCATATGTTACACGTTTACCAGTAGATAATTACAACGTCGATGCAGCAATTCTGTATAAAGATATAGTAACACCGCTTGTTGGAATAGGCGTAGATGTAAAGATTAAAAATGGAGTTGGCCCTGTAATTTCTAATCCAATCCGTACAGTTCAAGATGTAGCAAACTTAGGGGATTTATCTCCTGAAGATGATGTGCCATTTGTATTGGATACGATTAAATTATTAACGACTGAGCAGCTAAATGTTCCATTAATCGGATTTGCAGGGGCGCCATTCACTCTTGCTAGTTATATGATTGAAGGAGGGCCTTCAAAAAGCTATAACAAAACAAAAGCATTTATGGTTTCAGAACCACAGGCTTGGTTTGCATTAATGGACAAGCTTGCAGATATGATTATTGTCTACATCAAAGCTCAAGTAAAAGCTGGTGCGAAGGCTATTCAAGTATTCGATTCGTGGGTAGGGGCTTTGAATGTAGCAGATTACCGTATTTTCATCAAACCGGTTATGACACGTATTTTCACGGAGCTTCGTGAAACAGGCGTTCCGCTTATTACATTTGGTGTTGGTGCTAGCCACTTAGCGAAGGAATGGCATGACCTTCCTGTTGATGTAGTCGGTATTGACTGGCGCTTATCTATTGAAGAAGCCCGTGCAAAAGGACTGACAAAGCCTTTAATGGGGAATTTAGATCCATCTTATTTAGTTGGCAGTTGGGATGAAATTGAAAAACGCGCGAAAATTATCGTAGAACAAGGTGTGGCTCAGCCTGGGCATATCTTTAACCTTGGACACGGTGTGTTCCCAGAAGTAGAACCGGAAACACTTAAACGTTTAACTTCTTTTGTTCATGATTATAGTAAAGAACTAATCGCAGCAAAATCAAACTAAATTTTTATGAGGTGAAGATGATGAAAAAAACAATGGGATTACTAGTAATGGCTTACGGAACTCCTTACTCAGAAGCAGATATTGAACGATATTATACACATATCAGACATGGTCGTAAACCGAGTGATGAGCAACTGGCTGATTTAACTGGACGTTACGAAGCAATTGGAGGTATTTCCCCACTTGCTAAAATCACTGAAAGCCAAGCAAGAGGATTATGTGACCGTTTAAATGAATTGCAAGATGAGATTGAATTCAAGTTATATATTGGATTAAAACATATCGAGCCTTTCTTAGAGGATGCAGTTGCAGAAATGCATAAAGATGGTATTACAGAAGCAGTATCAATGGTATTGGCACCACATTTCTCTACTTTCTCTATTAAATCATATAATGGTCGTATTAAAGAGGAAGCAGAAAAGCTGGGTAACCTTAAAATTACTTCAATCGAAAGCTGGTACGATGAACCAAAATTCATCCAATACTGGAGTGACAGAGTAAGCGAAGCATTCGCAGCAATGACGGAAGAGCAACGCGAAAAAGCATGTTTAATCGTTTCAGCTCACTCATTACCAGAAAAAATAAAAGAATTAGGCGATCCATATCCCGACCAATTGCAAGAAACAGCAGATTTAATTGCACAAGCAGCAGGCGTGGAAAACTACGAAGTGGGCTGGCAAAGTGCTGGACAAACTCCTGAGCCTTGGATTGGACCAGATGTACAAGATTTAACTCGTGAATTACACGAACAAAAAGGATATACAACATTTGTTTACACGCCAGTAGGATTCGTTGCAGAGCATTTAGAAGTTCTTTACGATAATGACTATGAATGTAAAGTAGTATGCGATGATATCCAAGCGACATATGTACGCCCTGAAATGCCAAATGCACAACCTCAATTTATCGATGCAATGGCAGATGTCGTTTTAAAACACTTGAAATAATAGTTACCTAAATTACCCTAGACATCTGAATGATGTTTAGGGTAATTTTTTTGGTGTTTAGGTGGAACAAAAAATTGAAATCTATTTCAAACTTTTTTCACATATTCTCGTTATAATGAAAGAAATGGGGGTGGATAGGTGAAAAAGTTATATATGCTCTTATTACTTTGCTTTATAGGAGGGTGTTCAGAGGCAAGCTTTCCAGCCATCCCCTCGGATACGGATTTTGTTGCTAGCTTGAATACATTAGACGGAAGCATAGACTTTATATCAAATGAAGCTGAAATAATGGAGTCATGGGAGCTAGAAGAGGCCTACACTGGTTTTGCATTAGCAACAGATAATTTACTTCTAGTTTATGGATACACCGTTGAAAAGGCAGAGCTCATTGAATTATCAACAGGTAAACAGGTAGCCACTATTGACGTAGGTGAAGGCTCTACTTATGCGTATGTATATGAAGAAAAAATCTATATTACCAATGCTATAGATAATACAGTTTCCCTTTATAATATAAAAGGGGAAAAAATACAGACTCAAGCTACTGGAAATTATCCAATGGCAATGATTTCTGATGGCAATAATCTTTTTGTCGTCAATTTTAAAGATGAATTCCTCTCTAAACTATCTATGGAGTTAGAACAAGTAGATGAGTGGGCGATTCCGACTTCTTCTCATGGTCTATTTATAAAGGACAACGAACTTTGGTTAGGCGGCCACGGTGCAGGAAGTAGTCCTAATCGCTCTATTAAAAGAATGAATATAAATACTGGTGAACTAATAGGTGAAATTGAAGTTCCATTAATGCCTATTAATATGGCTAGAGCGAAAAATGGACATGTTTTCACCGTAAGTCACGGTAGTAGTTCAGTCTATGAAATATCCGAAACTGGTGAGGTTTTAAACTCTATCAAAGCAGGAGCAAACCCGTTTTGGATAAGCTCCTTTGGTGATAGTATGGTGCTTGCTGGTTATGATGATCATCAATTATATTTTATCCAGTCTGGAGAGATTACCCAAAAACTGCAGGTCGGAAAAGGTCCATTCCAGTTAATCGTAAGGGAGATTGAATGATGACTACTATATTAGTCGTAGATGATGAAAGAGAAATGCGCAAGCTAGTTGAACTTCATTTATATCAAGCAGGTCATCATGTCCTCCACGCGGATAATGGAGAAGACGCAATTGAACAAGTGCGAACGTCCAACATTGACTTAATACTGCTAGATGTGATGATGTCTGGCATGAATGGATTTGAGGTTTGTGAGAAAATAAGAACATTTTCTCCAGTACCGATTATCTTTTTAACTGCACTGGATGCTAAAACAGATTTAGTCAAAGGGTTAAAGCTTGGTGGGGATGACTATGTCATCAAACCATTTACAGCTATCGAATTGATGGCTCGTATAAATGCTATACTTCGTAGAGTTGGGATAAACTCATATGAACATCATAAAGTAGGAATTATTGAACATGATGTAGTGAGTAGACAAATTACAGTAAATAATGAAAAAATCCAACTGACGTTAAAGGAATATGAATTACTTCATATATTCATGAAATATGAAGGAAAAGCGTTTTCCAGAGAGCAGCTATTAGAACGAATTTGGGGAATGGATTATGAAGGCGGAACGCGTACTGTTGATACGCATATTAAAACACTTCGTTTAAAGCTAGGAGAACAAGCTGGGAAATATATTGAGACGGTGTGGGGAATAGGTTATCGGTTTGAGGTAGTAGAATGAAAAAACTATCCGTAAAAATTTGGATGTTGCTTTTATTGTTCATAACTATCACGATTGTGTTCTTAATGAAATTCACTAATTTTCTATACGAAGAACTTTATGTAGAAGATACAGAAACCTCCATGATAGAGATAGCAGAAAACTTACGGGGTACGTACAAGGGTGGGGCAGTTACAAATGACTTCATCAAACAAACAGAAGACTTCAATCGATTTTCGGACGTAGAGGTTTTTACTGTACGAAATCCGAAAGAACTTAGTGCTTGTATTCCTTTTGATATAGACTATGAGTCATTAATTGGTCCTGAGGAACGCGCTCAGCTCATTGAAGGTGAGGCAGTCATTAAACGAGGTTATGAAAAGAGATTTAACCGAGAAGTTGTATCCGTTATTTATCCTTTAGTCGATGAAAATAGGCTAGAAGGAATTATTTATGTCTATGTACCATTAACGAAAATGACGGAAATGGCTTCGAAGGATGTCATTTTTTTATTGATAACAGTATCTCTTCTACTCCTTTTAATGGCATGGATCAGTTTAAAGACAGTGCAAAAAGTTCTCGTGCCGCTAGATAAGCTAAAAGTAGCAGCCAATGAAATGGCAGTAGGGAAATACGACACAAGAGTTGATGTGAAATCGACCGACGAAATTGGGGAACTTGCTAAAACCTTTAACCAAATGGCAACGTCTATTCAGGAAGAAGATGAGAAAAAAAGAGATTTCTTATCTATTGTATCCCATGAACTACGTACGCCAATTAGTTATATAAAAGGGTATGGGGAAGCATTTGAACAACATCTTGTTCCAGAAGAAAAGAAAAAAGAGGTTTATACACTTATTGTGCAAGAGGCTAATCGAATGCAGAAACTGACAAATGATTTGCTAACATTAGCACGTTCTGAACAGCATCAGGAAGTTCATATATCGCCTTTAGTGTTATCGGAGATTGTGCGGGAGGTATTGCAGCTGGTCAAAACATTAGCAGATAAAAAGCAAATATCGTTTACTGTTACAATAGACGAGGATACAATTATAAAAGCTAATGAGCAAATGACCAAACAAATATTAATCAATATTTTAGAAAACGCTATTCACTATTCGCCTGTCTCATCCTCCATCAAAATAGGAAATGAACTAGCAAAGAATGACACAACTATTCATATTCAAGATGAAGGGTGTGGAATAGCACCGGAGCATTTGACACGTATTACCGAAAGGTTTTATCGTGTGAATAAGGCTAGAAGTCGTATAGATGGGGGAACTGGTCTTGGACTATCCATTGCTTCTCAACTTATCGAAATGCAAAAAGGCAAGCTAATATTCACAAGTGAAGTAGAAAAAGGAACAACGGTTTATATAACATTACCAATTTGGGAGGAATAGTTTTTATGAAAAAGACATTAGCAGTTCTAGTATTTGCAACGATGACACTTGTAGGTTGCGGAGATAAAGAAGTATCGGAAAGTCCATCAACAAGTAATAATGAAGGCACACTGGAAGAAGTGATAGTAGACATCCAAACAGCTGAAACACTTTCTGTAGATGATGTTGTCTTATCTGCAAAAGTAACGCAATCGGATGAAGCAGTGGATGATGCTAGCGTTGAATTTGAGGTATGGGAATCAGGCTTGCGTGACGAAGGGCATATGATAGAAGGAAATTTAACAGAAGATGGCGTATATGAAGCAAATTATTCATTTGATCATGATGGAGTTTATTATATGTTTGCTCATACAAATGCAAGGGGACTTCATGTTATGCCAAAGCAGGAACTGATTGTTGGTGAACCCGATATGAGTAAGGTATTGCCAGATGATAGTGATAATTCAATGAGTGAAATGAATCACGAATAAATACCTTGCCAATGAAATAAGATGGGTGTATTATAATGACTAGATGACCGAAACGGTTTTCTGGTCATTTTTTTAGATTGGGGTGTAGCGAATGGATCGCAGGCAGGAAATATTAGAAGCTGCAACTAAATCCTTTTCCTTGTTTGGCTTTAAAGCTACAACGATGGAGCAAATAGCTAAAATTGCAAATGTAGGAAAAGGAACAATATATACCTTTTTTGAAAATAAAGAAGTACTTTTTCAAGAAATTGTACTTCGTGTAATTACGGAGATGAAACAGGAAGCGACAAAAGTGATTAATGAAGAAGCTTCTTTCCAAGAAAATGCATATGCCGCTTTGATGAAAATGCTAGAATTCCGGGACACTCACCAACTGTTTGCTAAAATTATTGCAGAGGAACAGGAATGGAGAACCCCCGCAGTAATACAGGTAAGGGCGCAAATTGAGCAAGCAATTGTTTCCTTTATTAAACAGAAGGTTGATAAGTATATTGATGCAGGAGAAATTCGTCAAGTAAATAGTGAACTCGTTGCATACTTACTATTAAAAGGGTATTTGGCGTTCGTTAACGACTGGAATCTAACACACGAAAAACCGTTAACAGAAAAGGAAATAACAGACTTTTTTCAAGATACCATTTTTCATAGTCTCATTATTTGAGACTTATTTTTTGGAGAAAATTGACCGACTGAACGAATTGGTCATACAGTACTAGGAGGGAATATTAATGATTAAATCAGAATGGAAAAATATTTTCACAAATAGAAAGTTACTCATTTCTATAATAGCGGTATTGTTTATACCTGTTATGTACGCAGGAATGTTCCTATGGGCATTTTGGGATCCCTATGCAAACTTAAGTGATCTACCTGTAGCAGTAGTAAATGCAGACGAAGGTGCTACGTATAATGATACTGCTCTATCGTTAGGGGACGACCTATCAGAGAAGTTAAAGGAAAGTGAACAGTTTAAGTTTATTTCTGTTTCAAAAGAAGACGCAGATGAAGGATTAGTAAATGAGGACTATTATTTATTAATCGAGATTCCTGAAAACTTTTCACAACATGCAACAACATTGTTAGATGAAGAGCCCCAAAAGATGGTAATAACATACAAAGCAAATGAAGGATATAACTTCCTATCCTCTCAAATTGGGGAAACTGCAATGGACCGAATACGTGCAGAGGTGAATAAGCAAGTCTCTGAAACCTATGCGGAGCAATTATTTGATTCTATTACAAAATTGGGAGATGGATTTGCCGAGGCTTCGGATGGAGCTGGTAAATTAAAAGACGGTGCTGCAGAGATTAATACGGGAGCATCTGACTTAAAAGGTTATTTAGAGCAATTGGCCAGCAGTACGATCAAGCTTCAAGATGGTACTAGTACAGTTGTAAATGGCATACAGAAAGCTGCAACTGGTTCAACCGAGTTAAATAGTGGACTATCAACACTTTCAGGTGGTTCAAAGCAATTAGCAGACGGAGTCAATCAAACAGCTACTGGTGCAGCTCAACTAAATAGTGGAATTCAAACATATACAAGCGGCGTAGCTAAGCTAAATGATAGCTATCAATTATTAAGTGAAAAAGAAAAGGAATTAATAAATTCCTTAGCTACATTACAGTCTAGCAGTGCAACTATTAATAACAGTACGAATCAGTTATCCGAAGGTTCTACTCAGGTAACTGCTGGGATTCAAGCACTATCTCAACAGTTAACTCAGTTATCTGAGTCATTACCAGCAGAACAGGCAGCAAAACTAGTTGAAACAGTGAAACAGTTAGAAACGGGTAGTTCTACAGTATCAGCGGGTCTTGAAAAGCTGGCTAATGGTACAGCTGCACTAGAAAAAGGTACTACTCAAGTGAGTAGCGGGGCAAATCAGCTTAGTGCCGGTTATACACAAGCACAGCAAGGGATTTCCAAACTAAATGGCTCTTCTAGTGCATTAATAGAGGGTTCTGCAAGCTTAGCAACTGGTACTAGTACACTTGCATCTAAAATGAGCGATTTTACAACAGGTATTCAACAAGCATATAATGGCTCCTCTAGTTTAGTAGCTGGTCTGAATGAGTTAGCATCTGGCTCAAATCAGTTAAAAACTGGAACTGGAACATTGGCAGAGAAATCTGGAGAGTTAGCATCTGGCTCCGCTAAATTAACGGAGGGAACAGAACAATTAGCAGAAGGAACTGGAACTTTACAATCCAGCTTAAAGGATGCTAGTGAAAAGTCTAAAGAGGTATCAGCAAATGAGTCAACCTACGAAATGGTTGCTTCTCCAGTAGATGTGGAAGTCGAAGGAGTAAATGAAGTACCAAACTATGGTACCGGATTTACACCATACTTCTTATCTTTAGGATTATTTGTTGGAGCATTACTAATATCGATCGTATTTCCATTCGTGCAGTCTGCTATTAAGCCTACAAGCGGATCATCTTGGTTTTTCAGTAAGATCTCAGTATTGTCATTAGTAGGGATAATACAATCATTAGTAGTTGTAGCTATCGCTTTGTTTGCCTTAAAATTGGAGCCGCAAAGTGTAGGGTTATTCATATTATCAACAATCATTACAAGCTTTACCTACTTGGCTATTGTCCAATTACTTGTAACAGTACTAGGTGACCCAGGTCGCTTTGTAGCAATTGTCATCTTAATACTTCAATTGACAACTAGTGCAGGTACGTTCCCATTGGAGCTAATACCTCAGCCGTTACAAATCTTTAATAAATTCTTACCGATGACTTATTCAGTCCAAAGTTTTAAAGCATCCATTTCAACAGGAAACATGAGCAATTTCTGGTCAACTAATAGTGTATTATTAGGGTTTATGATAGTATGTTTTGCCTTAACTTTTGGTTACTTCATGCTAATGTTCAAAAAACGCCACTCTAAAGAAACAGTTGAAGCTTAAACTTTTTAACCCATCTCGTAAAGAGGTGGGTTTTTTTGAATAAAGCAAGATCCTGTGAACTTAAATTGTAAGCTAGCAAACACCCCAAGGATTTCATTCTTGGGGTGTCTGCATATGTGTTCCTTTTTACGAACAAAAAATCCCACTAGAAAGGGAGGTTTCTAGTGGGTAGTTCTTTCCATTATTAAAGTTTTGTACATTTATCACAGTGGTTCCCGTAGCATTCATGTTGTTCTTCAATTGTGTCACCACAGGTAGCGCATTTCTTCGCGGGTAGGTTACGGAAAAATTCAAGTACGTTTTCTAACATAGTTGTTCCACCTCCATCTGTTATATAACTGGTTTTATTATTATCAGTGTATTATAACACAGTTCAATTTGTCAACATATTATCTGAAATTTTGATAAAATAATGTTAAAGGAGAGATGGACATGTATTTTATAGATAATAAAGGAATTACAGATCCACGCATTAACTTAGCAATTGAGGAATATGCATTAAACACAATGGACATAGAAAAGGATTCTTTTCTTCTGTTTTACATAAATCAGCCTTCCATTATTATTGGAAGAAACCAAAATACGGTGGAAGAAATAAATACTGATTTTGTAGAGAAAAATGGGATTATTCCTGTTCGAAGACTTTCAGGTGGTGGAGCTGTGTACCATGATTTAGGAAACCTGAATTATAGCTTTTTAACAAAGGATGATGGAGAAAGCTTCCGTAACTTTAAAAAGTTCACTTTGCCTGTTATAGAGGCACTTGCAAAAATGGGTGTAAATGCAGAGCTATCTGGAAGAAATGATATTTTGGCAGAAGGTAAAAAAATCTCTGGCAATGCACAATTCTCTACTCGTGGCCGAATGTTCAGCCACGGAACATTAATGTTTGATACAGATATAGATGCTGTTGTATCAGCTTTAAAAGTAAGTAAAGAAAAAATTGAATCTAAAGGTATTAAATCTATACGAAGTCGCGTAACAAACATTAATGAGCTGTTAGATAATCCTATGACAATCGAACAGTTCCGTTTAGAAATTCTTGCTTCTATTTTTGAAGGAGAAGAAAATATCCAGTATTGGGAGTTAACAGAGCAGGACTGGGAAAATATCCACAAGCTTTCAGAAGAGCGTTACCAGCAATGGGATTGGAATTACGGTAAATCACCTAAATTTAATATGAAACATTCACATCGCTTCCCAGTAGGTGGAGTAGATGTGCGTTTAGATGTAAATAGAGGAATGATGGAAGAAGTGAAAATCTTCGGCGACTTCTTCGGTGTAGGTGATATGGCGGAAGTAGAACAGCTACTAACTGGCAAACCATATAGCAAAGAAGGCATAGAAGCGGCGTTAGCAAACGTAGACGTACCTAAATACTTCGGTGGTATAACAAAAGAAGAGCTTGTTCAATTAATTTATTGATAAATGGAAGAGAGTCTGACGTATGTTGGGCTCTTTTTTGATATGATAAAGTAAGAACTGTTTTTGTGGAGGAGGATATTTGTGACAACGCATCGTGTGTTAGTAGTAGAGGATGACCGAAAAATTGCATCTTTGCTTGCAGATACTTTAAGGAAATATCATTATGAGGTACATACTATAGAGAACTTCGATCAAATAGTAGAGGAGTTTACTGCATTTGATCCACATATTGTTTTACTAGATATAAATTTACCGTCCTATGATGGCTATTATTGGTGTCGCCAATTGCGTCAATTGACGACTTGTCCGATTATATTTGTTTCCGCGAGATCTGGAGAAATGGATCAAATTTTCGCTCTAGAAAATGGTGGAGATGATTTTATCACGAAGCCTTTTCACTATGAAATCGTCTTAGCTAAAATAAGAAGTCATTTGAGACGAACGTATGGTGAATATGCTGCAAAGCAGGAAGAAAGAGTTGTGAAGGTTGGCAGGCTCCAACTTTATATGGAGCGTATGGAGTTACATACGCCCAATGGTGAAATTCCGCTTCAAAAGAAAGAGTGTACAATATTGGAATTATTGTTACGCAATCATCCGAAGCTTGTGACCAGAGAGCAGCTACTAGAGGAGCTGTGGGATGACCAGTCATTCGTGGATGAGAATACATTAAATGTAAATATGACAAGAGTTCGAAAAAAGTTAAGTGACTATAAGGTTATATCAACGATTGAGACGGTAAGAGGAGCGGGATATAGATTAATCCTAAGCCCGGAGGAGTCATAATATGATTCGATTGTTCATAAAGGAGCATTTAGTTTTTTTAGTGTTTCAGGTTTTATTAGTATTATTTGTCATGCTATTGTATTGGCTAGATGGCTTCCGAAATGTTGATACTGCAGTGTATTCTATAGTTATTACGAGTATATTGACAATGACCTTTTTAGGGACCTTATTTGTAAAAAAGTATGCATTTTATAAAAAGATTCTTTCTGTACCTACTGAAATAGAGGGTGTCTTACAACGAGAGTCGCAGTCCGCAGAGATCAAACAAGTAGAGACGTACTTGCAGCATATTTACCGTCTATATCAAAAAGAAGTACAGCTTTTATATGCGAGGCAAAATAGACATCTCCAATTTATGAATAGTTGGGTGCATCAGATGAAAACACCTATTTCCGTTATCGAGTTAATGACGCAAGGGAATGATCAAGTTGATGCAGTTGGTGTTTCGGAGGAAATGGATCGTCTGAAGCGTGGTCTAGAAGCAGTTCTGATGAACGCACGATTAGATACATTTGAAGAAGATATGCAAATTGAACAAATTGATATAAAGCAACTTGTTACCGAAGTAGTTTCGAGTAATAAGCGTTTGTTTATAGGAAGTCATGTGTTCCCAGTCATTTCGATTGCAGAAGAATGTGTGATTACTTCGGATTCAAAATGGTTACGATTTGTAATAGCTCAATTTATAACAAATGCTATTAAATATACATTTGAAGAAAACAAAAAGGTATACTTTGAAACTACCTTTGAACATAGCCAAGTAATTTTGTCCGTGCGAGATGAGGGGATTGGTATTCCTGGCTCTGACATGAAAAGGGTAACGAAAGCCTTCTTCACTGGAGAAAATGGAAGGAAAACGGGAGAATCTACTGGCATGGGATTATATTTGGCTCAAGAAATTTGTCACAGGTTAGGACATGAGCTTCAAATCACATCCACTGTTGGAGATGGAACTACTGTATCTATTATTTTTGAACAACATGAATCTACAGAACGAGGTGAGTTCGATGTCGATATTGATGCTGGAAGAAATAACGAAGGTTTATGAAGGAAAAGTAGCGCATCTAGCGATCAATCAACTGAGCTTCGAGGTTGAAAAGGGTGAGTTTCTAGCAGTTATGGGACCTTCAGGGAGTGGCAAAACAACATTACTAAATCTAATATCAACAATAGATCGCCCGACTTCTGGAGATATAATGATCAACGGTCTGGATCCATTGCAGTTGAAAAGCAATGACCTGTCCCTATTCCGTAGAAGACAGCTTGGCTTTGTATTTCAGGATTTTAATTTACTTCCTGCGTTAACAGTGGAAGAGAATATGGTCTTACCTCTAACTTTAGATGGTCAGCCGGTAAATGTCATGAAACAGAAAGTTAATAAGATTGCGGAACAGCTTGACCTAATCTCTATTTTAGAAAAGCGCCCATTTGAAATTTCAGGCGGACAGGCGCAAAGAACTGCTATTGGACGAGCATTAATACATGAGCCCTCCATCATACTGGCAGATGAACCAACTGGAAATCTAGATTCAAAAGCTGCTAAAGATGTATTAGAACTACTATCTAATGTAAACAAAAAAAGTAAAACGACCATCATTATGGTGACACATGATCCGATTGCTGCGAGTTATTGTGATCGAGTTCTATTTATAAAAGACGGCGAGTATTTTAATGAAATTTATAAAGATGACCGCAGACAAACGTTCTTTCAACGTATTTTAAATGTCTTATCTTTACTAGGTGGAAATGTAAATGACCTTTCAACAATTCGCTTATCATAATGTCATTCGAAATGCGCGGGTATATGCTGCATTTTTACTAGCTAGTATTTTTTCAGTTTTAGTATTTTTTGTTTACTCTATGTTAATGTTTCACCCTAATATTGAAGATCAATTTTTGCAAAATATTGCATTTGGTGGAATGTTCATTGCACAGGTAATTCTAATAATATTTACTTTGTTTTTTTTGTTTTACTCGATGAGCGCTTTTTTAGAGGCACGGTCGCATGAATTTGGAGTGCTTCTTAACTTAGGAATGGACAAGCGTCAGCTGAATCGGATGATTTTTTTAGAGACAATGATTTTAGGCGTTGTATCCACATCTGTAGGTATCTTTTTCGGATTTGCCTTTTCAAAATTTTTCTTTATGGTTATTCGTGAAATGTTTTTACTAGATAGTCTGCCGCTATATATGTCATGGAAACCCTTTACATTAACTATACTTGTATTTTTATCTTTGTATATTATTATTTCGTTTGGTAGTTCAGTATTTATTCGTAAAAAGAATATTATTCAATTGTTGAAAGGATATAGTAAGCAAAATGAACAGGAGAGTTATAGCAAGGGAAGAGCAGTTTTAGGGTTATTGCTACTTTTAACGGCTTATAGTTTAGTTATATTTTCACTATTTCAACTTAAGGTTTACCTGAGCGTTGTCATTATTATACTGGCTTTTATAGGTACATATCTGTTCTATACCGACAGTATTTTGTATATTTTAGGAGTTATACGAAAGCGTAAGAATTTATATTGGCATTCTTTCCGATTAATAGCTTTTGCAGAAGCTTCTATAAAAATTAGAGAAAATGCTCGAATGTTTTTTATAGTAACGCTTGTTTCGACTTTAGCTTTTCTTTCGGTTGGAGTCGTGACTTCGTTTACATCTTTTACAGCGCAATATCGGGAGATGAACCCGATTAGTATTTTTTACACTAGTAATTGGGACAATCCTTTTGAAGAAGAACATGTGATGAAATTATCTCAGGAACTCCAAAAGGAAGGGTTATCTTACGAGTTGGTTAAGTTCACCGTAAAAAAACAAACTTCCTCCAATTTACGTAGCCGTGTAAATCTTATAAAGGAATCAGAAGTGAATAGTTTGGCGGTTGCATTGAAGATGCCATTGATTGACCTTCAAAATGGGGAAGCATTGGTCATTCCGAATAAGCGTGAGGCCTCTGAAGAGATAAGAACAGAAGATGAGCAAACAGTGTTAGAAGAAAGTAATGTACCAATTCAAATTAAAGGAGTCTATAAACAGGTGATTTTCCCTTCACTTGCTCTTGGAGATAAATCATTAATCATTAGTGATGAGGATTATGGACTTATAACCGAGCCTTTATACGGGCATGGCTTGAGGGAATCTAACATAACCTATTATGCTTTTCACGTTTCTGAGTGGCTTCGGACCAAGGATGTTGGAACAGATTTAGATAGAATTATGACACAGTCCATGGGTACTTCAAATACAAATCCCAACTCCTTCTATTTCTCCAATCCTGGTTTAAATTATTCACTTATCCAGGCAACGTTTTCTTTATTGTTATTTACAGGTCTACTGGTAGCAGCGGTATTGTTGCTTGCAGCTGGCAGTTTTGTTTACTTTAAACTTTATACAGATCTTGAGCGTGACAAAAAACAATATGATGTACTTCGGAGAATGGGTGTTACGGATAGAGAGCTAGTGAAAATCGTAAATCGTCAGTTAATCCCTCAGTTTTTCTTGCCCTGGGGATTGGCTATGGTGCATAGTACATTTTCATTTATGTTTTTACAAGCCTTTTGGGTTGATCTAGCTGCCGTTTCAATAGCGATGGAAATGTTACTCGTGTTAATAGCGTTTACGATAATTCAAGTTTCTTATTTCTTTTTGATCCGTTGGAGATACATTGCTCATATTCAGTAAAAAGGAAGGTTTAAAGGTTATCGATTGGTGTTAATTATCGCAAGAAGTGCAATGTAAATGAAAATGTATATTAAATTAAATGGCACCGCTAGTGCGGTGCCATTTGTATATAAAAATAAAGACTATGTTAAAGGTAAAGATTGATTTTTAGTAAAGCATTATGGTTTTTACCTGCATCTAAAAGTTTGTGAAAGAATGTACTTAAACTAACGCAGCAGTTTAGTTGAAGATTCGCTTTCCGAAATAATCATTTTTTTTATAAAATACTAGCAATAAACACACAAACCACATAATCAACTAATTGAGTGTTTTACTTCAAGAGTAAAGCCTTTAAAGCGTCAGTTTAGTTCACAATTAGGCCAGATTGTTAAATAAAAGTTTAGTATTATAAAGGTTTTAGTTGTCTTAAAATCGAATTAAATGGATAAAGGGAAATTAGGAGTTTTAGTGTATATAAATTGAAATATTTATTTTACCTATAAATATGAAGGTGTAGGGGATGTATATGATATTCGAATTAGATAAATCTGAATTTAGTAAGTGTAGAAAATTGTTAAATGAACAAGGGCAATTAGAAGCATTAGCAATTGTTGAAAATATAAATCCGGGCCGTATTTTTGTAGATGATATTAATAATCCTGTGTCTGGGCTTATTTGGTTAGGAAATAATGATGGATTTATATTTTTTGGAAGTGAGCAAAATGAAGTATTTAATAATGAATTAAACCATTTTATTAGCAATGTAATCGCATCAGAAGCAAAAAAGGTCCATTTAAAATGGTTTGAAGGAGTCGGCAATCACGAAAAATGGAATAACATTATTGAAAGAGTTTTTGAACATCGTAAATTAGAGAGTTGGAATCAAAGGGTTTATATCTTACATAAGGCTGATTATAAAGGTAATTACAAACCTGCAATCGAACAAGAATATAAGGTTATAAAAATCTGTAATACTCTCTTTGAAAATAAGAATAACTCAATAACAAACATTGAATTTTTACAATCAAAAATATTAGAGTTTTGGTCCTCACCTGAGAGTTTCTTTAATAGTGGATTGGGTTATTGTATTGTTTATAAAAATGAAATTGTTAGTGTTTGTTTTTCAGGTTTTGTCGTTGGAAAAGTACACTGCATTGATATTGAAACATTAGAGACCCATCAGGGAAAAAAATTAGCTCAAAGAGTAGCTCACAGTTTTGTTAAAGATTGTTTGGAGAATAATAAGGTTCCGTATTGGGATTGTATGGAGAAGAACACTCCCTCTGTTGCAGTTGCAGAAAATATTGGATTCAGCAATGTATTTAGCTATGTTGGCTATTATTTTCCGCTCGATTAATTATTCATTTATAGGTTGAAAAAATTTGATTTGATGATGTTCCTATCTGGCTTTATTGTTAAATAAGCTTTACTATTCTTATTCAACTCCCATGAAAATTAAAAAATGCTCAAAATATACAAAATTGCATAACAAAAGAGACTCAGAAATTGCTTTTTTAAAAAAAGGCTGAGCCTTCAGAATGCTTATATTGAGTTTTGTGTTAAAAGGTAAATCAATAATCACTCCATTCTTGTAAGAATAAAGGCAGGCTGGTGCAAAAACCAGAGTAGGATTAATCTCCCATGAGTGCTACTCATATAGAGTGCGACAGTCTGTGATGCACCGTGGTCGTTGGAGGGCTCTAAGGCACCATAGTTCATCGACCTTCTTCGCCAGCCATACTAATCTATACCCACTCTGCAACAATTTTCATCCTCTGTGGTGCAGCTTTTTGGGGCTGCATGGATGGCTAACGGGTGCTTTACTTGAAGAAGGGGTAAAGCCTTTTTCTTATTGAACTAAAGCGGCAGGTTAGTGTAATAACAAAGTTAAAATAAAAACAGAAAATAACGAACGGGGAGAAGGAGATTTGAATGAAAGATTGTATATTTTGTAATCTGGAATTAGAACCAACCCAAAAAGTCATTTTAAGCAACGAGTATTGTATGTTTTTGCAGTTAGAACAAGCACAAGAGAAAGGTATTCAACTTGAAGGTGCTGGGCTAATTGTACCTAAAAAACATAGGGAAACTGCATTTGACTTAACAATAGAAGAATGGAATGCAACCTATACACTTCTTAAAGATGCAAAAAATTACTTGGATGAAAGGTATAATCCCCAAGGATATAACCTCGGATGGAATTGTGGCGAGATTGGAGGACAACATATATTTCATTCTCATTTTCATGTATTACCAAGGTATGAAGATGAACCACTTGCAGGTAAAGGTATTAGATATATGTTTAAAATTGCTGATAATAAAAGGAAAAATTATTAAGCTAACGGGTGCTTTACTTCAAGAAGGAGTAAAGCCTTTTTCTTCTTAAACTAAAGCGGCAGGTTAGTTACAAGCTTTACCTCTAATTATTGAAATTTATTACACGAACATACATAAAAAAGGAGTGAATTATTATGGTGGCAAAAAGTGAAAAAGAAATTCTATTACTGAATAGCGACAAAAATTTAAAATCATTACTTGAAATAATTGAGTCAGTACCTAGCAGAAAAAGAGGCATTTCTATTGAAACTCAAGACAGAGATAAGAATTTTCGTGATGTATTAATGCATCTGTATGAATGGCATGTAATGCTTGAGAGATGGTATAGAGAAGGTATGGATGGAGATATTCCTTTTATGCCAGCACCTGGTTATAAATGGAGCACTATCAAGTTACTTAATATGCAAATTTGGGAAAACTATCAGGATGTAAAATTAAATCAAGCAATAAAAAAATTGAAGTTAAGCCATGAAAGAGTAATGGATTTAATAAGATTACATACCAACGAAGAAATGGTCACAAAAAAATATTATAAGTGGACAAAAACAAGTAATTTATACAGCTATTTTGCAGCAAACACTTCCAATCATTATATTTGGGCTATAAAAAAATGTGAAGTAATTGCAAAGTCTATATAAAAGAAAAAGGACAAGTTTGTGAAACATTTCACTTAAACTAACGGGTGCTTTACTTCTAGAAGGAGTAAGCTTTTTTCTTATTGAACTAAAGCCGCAGTTTAGTTGAAAAAACACTGAAAAGAAAGGGGCTTTAAAAATGAAGTATTTATTATATGAATTGCATTTAGCTCAAAATATGGATGGCACGAATGATGAGGAATTGGATAAATTAGATAATCAATGGATGGAAAATGCAAAAAAATACAAAGAGGTATTCAATACATTATCTGATAGATTGCCTCAAGATATTTTTAATCGTTTTAACTCTTGGGGGTTTCACGATTATAGACTTATAAAAATGGAAATTGAACATAAAAGTCTCCTTCACTCAAACATTCACTTCACTGTTTCCAGTGACGATGTTTGGATATTGAGTTTTGAAAATGTCTCTTTCTTTCAATTTCAACACTTGAATTATGATAATGATAAACCTATTTACAATCGTGAAATAGATGACTGGTTGTATGAAGAATTATTACCAATTAACGAATCAACATTATCATTTGAAGTCGTTTTTTCATCAGGAGGAAATATACTGTTACACTTCCCAGATAAATCGGTTTCGATGAAAAAGTTGAAATAGCTACTACACTCTTGTTCAACTAACGGGTGCTTTACTTCAAGAAGGAGTAAAGCCTTTTTTCTTATTGAACTAAAGCGGCAGTTTAGTTGAAGAAGGATTATCCTTCAAGATTATCGAATTGATATATGCGAAGGGGTGTAGAATATGAAATTATTTATAGAAAATATGAATGAAGAAATAGTAAAAGATATACTTATCTGGGAATATGAAAAACCATATGATTTCTACAATAGTGAATTAACTGATGAAGATATGAAGGAAAGACTTGATGGTTCATACTTTGCACTTGTTAATGATAACAAAGAAATATTTGGCTTTTTTTGCACTGGAGAGAATGCCCAAGTTCCTGTTGGGAAAAAAAGTGGTGTTTATTCAGATGACTCAATTGATATGGGACTAGGTATGAACCCTAATTCTGTGGGCAAAGGTAACGGTTTTGAATTTTGCTCTATTATTCTTCGTTATATTGAAAAAAACTATAAAGGTACTCCAATTCGATTAACTGTGGCAAAGTTCAATCTAAGAGCAATCCATTTATATGAAAAGCTTGGTTTTGTTAAGAAAGACGAATTTAGCACGGATTTTGCAGAATTTATGACGATGGTTAAAAAGACGAATTATAAGTAGTTGAACAGCAGTTCTTATTAAGCTAACGGGACTTTACTTCAAGAAGGAGTAAAGCTTTTTTCTAATTGAACTAATGCAGCAGTTTAGTGGAATAAAGTAGATTAGGATGAATATGGTAAAATGAAAATAAACAATAACTCAAATGTTTTTGTTCAGATTCCTCTATTGAGCTAAGAACGTTACATTTTAGGGGGGATTTTAAATGGAGAAAATCTTAGTGAAAACAGGGATATATTCATTGGTTTTATCTTTCTTCTTATTCGTAGTCTTTATGAAAAGAGAAGTAAGAACAACGGATTTTGAGGGGATGACTTCATTTGTTGTAACGCCTTATCCAGAGTTTTTCTTTCAAATTATTAGATATTCTATTATCACTTCAATCATTGCAGTAATATGTGTATTGCTATATATACTGTTAAATAAGGAAAAAGAGTAACAAACTCAACAGGTGTATTACTATTTTATAAATATTGTGAAGGTTTGTACTTGAGTTCATCTTGGTTAAAGAGAGGAGTGGAATGTCACCACCCCAACATATTTTGTATCATATTCTTCCGTAAATTGTTTATAGGACTTTAATTCTCCTTCCGACAAGTCAGTTAAATAAGAAAACTGTTCTTCCGAGTCCGCAATCTTTAATATTTTCTCATCTACTTTACTGATTACATCTTCCTTTTTTGTTTCATTGGTTTTTAAGGAATTACTAGGCGTACAACCAGTTATTAAGAATAATGAAGTTAAAAATGCAACGAGAGAAATATTAGATTTCAAATAAATTACTCCTTTCATGCACCCTTATAAGCTATATATTCTGCATGTTCTTAATTATTCCTTCTTCTACAAAAGTAGCCTTCCTTTTCACAAGTTTCAACTAGCCTCTAGAATTCGAAGGTCTAGTTTTTGTTGAATTGTCAAAACTTTTCTTATATAATGAATATGGGATAATGAATGGTGATTCATTCAAAAAGATGGGGGATGAGAATATGAGTTTAGTTTCACGTGTTCAACAGATTGCCAGTGAGCATCCAGAGAAGATTGCTTATAACTTTATGGGGAAAGATACTACATACGCAGCATTTGAACAATCAGTGGAGTTATTTGCAGGGGCATTAAAGTCAATTGGTGTAGAAAAAGGGGATAATATAGGTTTTTTACTAGGCAACTCACCACACTTTTTAATTTCTTTATATGCTACTATGCGAATAGGTGCTACCGCTGTTCCGATAAACCCAATTTATTCGCCAGATGAAATCAGTTATATTGTAAAAAACAGCGATGCTAAAGTAATTATTGCTCTTGATGCATTATTACCTTTAGTAGAGAAAGCTGCTGGAGTTTTCACTTCGGTTGAAAATTATATTATTTGTGAAACACAACCAGACACGGTTCAAAAACTAGCAGCATTGCCTGAAAGCTTGAAGACAAAAGTGAAACCGTTTTCAGTAATGATTTCTTCAGCTGCTATGGGTACGTCAGCTGTGGAAACTAATCCAGATGATATAGCTGTAATCTTATATACTTCCGGAACAACTGGTCATCCAAAGGGGGCAATGTTAACATATAACAACATTTACTCCAATGCTCGAGATGTTGCAGAATACTTAAAGATTAATACAGAGGATCGCGTAATTACAACGTTACCTGTATTTCATGTGTTCGCTTTAACAGTTGTTGTGAATGCTCCATTATTAATGGGTGCAACGCTACTATTAATTCCAAGATTTAGCCCACAAGAAGTGTTTAAAATTGCAAAAGAGCAACAAGCTACTGTATTTGCAGGTGTTCCAACGATGTATAATTTCTTGTATCAATTCCCTGAAGGAAATGTAGAAGATTTTTCAAGTATACGTTTAGCAATATCAGGAGGATCTTCTTTACCTGTAGCCCTGTTGCATAACTTTGAGGACAAGTTCAATGTTCGTATTTCTGAAGGGTATGGATTGTCAGAGGCATCGCCAGTTACATGCTTTAACCCAATTGACCGTGATCGCAAGCCTGGTTCAATCGGAACAAATATCATAAATGTGGAGAACAAAATCGTCAATGAGCTAGGGGAAGAAGTTTCAGTAGGTGAGGTAGGAGAGTTAATCGTTCGTGGACCTAACGTGATGAAAGGTTACTACAAAATGCCGGAAGAAACAGAAAGTGCCATTCGCGATGGGTGGTTATATACTGGGGATCTGGCTAGACAAGATGAGGAAGGTTATTTCTTTATCGTAGATCGCAAAAAGGATATGATTATCGTAGGTGGGTATAATGTCTATCCTCGTGAAGTGGAGGAAGTTTTGTTTGCACATCCAGGTATTGTTGAGGCAGCGGTTGTCGGAATCCCTGATCCAAACTTTGGAGAAGAAGTGCTTGCATTTGTTGTAAAAAAAGATCCTACATTAACAGCGCAACAACTGGAAGCATATTGTTTAGAAAAACTAGCAAAATATAAAGTACCGAAGAAGATTGAATTCTTAGAAGAACTTCCGAAGAACACAACGGGAAAAATATTACGTCGTTCTTTAAAACCACAAACAGTTTAAGAGATAAATTTGTTTAAGCTCCTATGTATCTATGAGGAGCTTTTTTTTATATAAACTTTTCAAAGAAAATAGAAGGAAAAAGATTTCGGTTGTCGAAATAAATAGGGAGAGAAATTTAAATAGAGGGAGATATTAATAATGGCAAAACGAAAATTAGAAGCTACTGATTTATTTAAAATACAATCAATCACCAATCCAGTAATTTCACCGGACGGGAATGAGGCAGTTTTCATCCGTACGGAAATGCACAAAAAGGATAACAAGTACTATGCTTACTTATATCATGTGAAGATCGAAACGAATGAGGTAACACAATGGACTCATGCAAAAGAAAAAGTATCCTCTCCGAAATGGTCTGCAGATGGTAAACAATTAGCATTTATATCGAATCGTGACGATAAAAACCAAATTTACATAATGTCGGCTAAAGGTGGAGAAGCAAAACAGCTGACGAATTTTGAAAAGGGTGTTTCGAGCTTTATATGGTCTCCTTGTAGTAAAAAGATTTGGTTCTCTGCATCTCTAAAAGATGGGAGAAGTTGGACAGACGAAGCTGAAGAGAAAGAAGACAAACTACCAGAAGCTTACGTGGTAGATAATATGAAGTACCATAATGATGGTGTAGGATTATTACCAAAAGATGCTTACCGACAAATAGGTTCTATTGTTATAGCATCTGGGGAAATTAAAGCCTTCACCGAAGGTACATTTAATCATAGTCTACAAGCAATTTCTCATGATGGAAAAAAACTAGTAATGGGTGTTAATCGTGATGAAAATCAAGATTTTTCATTCCATGAACCTATGTTATTAATAGATATAGAAACGAAGAAGGAATCAGTAATCATTGAAGAAGACGGACACTTTGGAGGAGCTACATTTTCTTCGGATGACCAATATATTGCTTTTGGTGGAATGCTTCACACATTTAAAAATGCAACGCATGCAGAAGTATATGTATATGAAGTGAGTACTGGAAAACTCCAAATACTAACAGAAGGGATAGACGCGCCAGTAGGTGACTATGCAGGGGCGGATATTCAACAAGGAGCAAATGCACCTGATGTTGTTTGGACTAACCAGAATCACCTATATTTCCAGTTATCCACAATGGGAGACGTCCGTCTGTATTTTGCATCTTTGGATGGAGAAATTTATCCAGCATCTCCAGAAAACGAGCATGTATATGGATACGATATCGCTAGAAATGGAACTTATGCTCTAGCGACAATAAGTAATACAATATTTCCCGGGGAATTATTTAAACTAAATTTGGCGACTGGTGAAAGAATTACAATCACTAACTTTAACGAAGATTTGATAAACGAGGTAGAGCTTGTCGAACCAGAAGCCATTGTGTATAAGGGTCTTAACGATTGGGATGTACATGGTTGGCTTATGAAGCCAGCGGGCTATCAAGAAGGACAGAAGTATCCCCTTGTTGTGGAAATTCACGGTGGACCTCATACGATGTATGCAAATACGTTTTTCCATGAGCTTCAACTATTAGCAGCCCAAGGGTATGGAGTATTATATGTAAATCCACGTGGAAGTCACTCATATAGTCAACATTTCGTCGACGCGGTTCGTGGGGACTACGGTGGTGGCGACTATGAAGATATCATGGCTGGAGTAGACTATGTGTTGAAGGAAAACAACTGGGTTGATGAAAACCGTTTAGGTGTAACTGGTGGGAGCTATGGTGGATTTATGACTAACTGGATCGTCGGTCATACAAATCGTTTTAAAGCAGCTGTTACGCAGCGTTCGATTTCTAATTGGATTAGTTTTTATGGAGTTTCTGATATTGGATACTACTTTACTCCATGGCAAATTGGCACTGATATGACAGATATCGATAAACTATGGGATGCTTCTCCGCTTAAATATGCAGCTAATGTAGAGACACCTTTATTGATCTTGCATAGTGAAAATGACTATCGCTGTCCTATCGAACAAGGACAACAGCTATATATTACGCTAAAAGCTATGGGGAAAGAGACAAGTTTCGTTCGTTTCCCGCAATCTGATCATAATTTATCTCGAGTAGGGTTCCCAAATCTAAGACAAACACGACTAGACCAAATCACAAGCTGGTTTGCAAAATATCTTTGAAAATAGAGAAAACCCCTTCATTTCGATATTGAAATGAAGGGGTTTTGTTGAATCGGAAACTTATTATCTTTTGTGAAATCCTTTTTTGTAATAGACAAAGACTAACCCTATTATCCATATAGGACCTACGATTAAGGCAATACGTGTATCGGGGAAATAAGCCATGAGGCCAAGAACCAATACTAAGAAAGCTAATGCTAAATAAGAACCTACTGGGTAGAACAAAGCTTTATAGGAAAGCCTTGATACTTCCCCTTTTGTAAGTGTTTTGCGGAATTTCAATTGGGATAATAATATAATTCCCCATGTCCATACGGCTCCGAAAGTCGAAATACTCGTTACCCAAATGAATACTTTTTCAGGAACTAAGTAGTTTAATACAACGCCGACTAATAACAAGAAGGCAGAAAAGATAATAGCCTTGGAAGGTACTCCCGTTCTACTAATGCTAGCGAATGAATTAGGAGCTTGTTTCTGCTCAGCCAAATTAAATAACATACGTCCTGTGCTGAAAATACCACTATTACAACTAGATAATGCTGCTGTAAGCACAACAAAGTTTATAATACCTGCTGCTGGACCAATTCCAATTTTCTCGAACATTAAAACGAAAGGACTTCCATTGGCTCCTATTTCATTCCATGGATAAATGGACATGATTACAAATAATGCGCCGACATAGAAAAGCAAAATACGCCAAAACACCGTGTCGATTGCTTTTGGAATAACCGTTTTTGGGTTTTTGGCTTCCCCTGCAGTTACACCAATCATTTCGACACCCAAATAAGCAAACATGACCATCTGTAAGGACATAAATATGCCAGTAACTCCATTTGGCGCAAATCCGCCGTTCGACCATAAATTACTTATGCCGACTGCAACTCCGCCATTACCAAGACCAAAGAGAATGACACCTAGCCCAACAAAAATCATCGCTAATATGGCAATAATTTTAATAAGTGCAAACCAGAACTCAAATTCCCCATAAGCTTTTACAGCAATTAAGTTAACCAATGTCATAATAACTAATGCCGCTAATGCCCAAATCCAAGGGGCTGTGTCTGGATACCACATTTTCATATATACTCCTACAGCAGTAATCTCTGCCATACAAGTAACTACCCATAAAAACCAATAATTCCATCCAGTTATGTATCCTGCAAGTGGGCCAAGATAATCCTTTGCATACCGACTAAATGAACCTGAAACTGGATTATGTACGGCCATTTCACCCAGTGCACGCATAATAATGAAAATGGCTATTCCTCCGACAATATAGGAAATCAGAATAGCAGGTCCTGCCAGCTGTATGGCTGTAGCTGAACCTAAAAATAGACCAACTCCGATTGCTGCTCCTAATGACATCAAGGTGATATGTCGCTGTTCTAATCCTCGCTGTAACTGCTGATTTCCACCCAAGCTATGTCACTCCTTATAAATTTAATACTCTGCAAGATAAAACTCTATCACAATAATATACGTATTGGGAACAGTCTATCATACTGATATTGTGATAAAATTATGAATACAAAGCATGATAGATTGGAGTTAAAAGATGAAAGTTGTATCGATTCGTCCTATTATCGAAAAAGAGCTTGTTCGACTGTGGGAATTAAGTGCAAAGGAAAGTGCTCCCGAATGGAAAAAATGGGATGCACCTTATTATCCCCATATTCCTTCAACTTTAGAACAATTTTTAGAAAAGAAAGATCAACTAGCCAACCAAGAAGATATGTGGGGGATTTATGTAGATGGAGAATTAGTCGGCTCGCTCTGTTACTACTGGGAGCATGAAGAATCCCTTTGGCTCGAAATGGGGATTGTCATTTATGAACCCCAATTTTGGAGTGGGGGAATAGGTACAGAGGCACTCCGAATGTGGATTAATCATTTATTTAAAGAACTACCACTTGTTCGTGTTGGCTATACAACCTGGTCAGGCAATGAACGGATGATTAAAGTCGGTGAAAAGTTAGGAATGACAATGGAAGCAAGACTTCGAAAATGTCGATTCTTTAACGGTGTATATTATGACTCAATTCGAATGGGGTTATTAAGAGAAGAATGGGAAGAGCTAGAATGACTCCATTTTTGCAATTAAAGCAGCTGAAGAAACATTGGGATGCAGAAGTACCTACAATTGAAAGATTGGAGATAGTGAATGGAGCCAATAGTGATTGAAGAAACGCCGTCTATAGTTACAGTTAAATATGATTCAACGCCATACGAATTACCAGAACAAATGAGGGAAAAACATGAACACTTCTGGAATGAACAATTAAAGATAAATCCACATTTTCGTAATGGAGAAGTCTTTACCATTCAAAAAATTTGTAGAAATTCAGAGGACCTTCAAATTACTGTAGCAAAAACAGACTACAAGCATTATTTATATACGATTCGTCATGAAGAAAAAGTATTTCCATGCAAAGTTATTTTTACTTGTGTGGCTGTTATTACAAAAGACAATTACATTGCATTTGGGAAAATGAACAAACATACTTCCACACCAGGTCGTTTACAATTTACAGGTGGAGGTTTAGACGAGTCGGATTTAAAAGGTGAGTTATTTAATTTGGAGAAAAGTATCGAAAAAGAATTGATGGAAGAAATGGGTTTATCAATTAACCCCTCCTATACAAAATCTTTTAGACCAATGTTTGTTAAGCGCGGGGGATTAAATGATTTTTGGGCTGTTGTTTTCGAGCTAAATGTGAATTTTACATCGAATGAATTACAAGTTATATTAGAAAAACACAATATGAGTATAATAGGAAAAGGTGAACAACCAGAATTTGCTGAGTTCCTCTTAGTCGCGTTAGATAAAGAAAGTGTGCATTCCTTTATACAAAATGATCTTTCTTTAAAAGAGGAATACTTAGAACCAATTTTGGAGAAGTATATTGATCAAATGACTTAAAAATGACAAAATGCTGCAAGGGTTTGCTCCAGGCAGCATTTTCTATTGATTTAATATCCATTTGACTGCTTCCAGTAAATTCTCGGCAGTATAATCCGGTTCTATGTCTTTCCATTCGACTCGATACTGTGATAACGAGCCTTTGCCCCAACCAGTAAGCACTAATATTTTCAGCGCTCCAACAGCTTGAGCGGCTAGGATGTCTGTACCACCAACATCCCCAATAACTACACAATTTTTAAGATTGAGATTGTATTTGCTAGCAGCCTCAAGTAACATGCCAGGCTTTGGCTTACGACATACACAGGAATCGAGAAGGCTATGTGGACAAATGAACCCATCATCAAAACCATAGGACAGAAATTCTTTTTGAAATTCCACTATGGATGCCTCTCCTCGACTCACTCGATGTTGGTTGGTGAATCCAAATATTTTAATTCCTTGGGATTGTAGTAACTGAATCGCTGTTCTACTAAACTCATAAGGAACAAAGTCATTTGGATGTATAAAATGACCTGTGCCACCAATTGTCCCATCACGATCTATAAAAACTGCTTCTAAGTTCCTTATCAATTTATCCATTGCTCC
Source organism: Psychrobacillus sp. FSL H8-0487 (assembly GCF_038008385.1). Classification (NCBI taxonomy): domain Bacteria; kingdom Bacillati; phylum Bacillota; class Bacilli; order Caryophanales; family Bacillaceae; genus Psychrobacillus; species Psychrobacillus sp. FSL H8-0487. The sequence continues at coordinate 2,885,926 of NZ_JBBOZA010000001.1, read as the reverse complement.
ATTAGTGCAATCTCTCTTTCACCAGAATTCATTTTAATTCGTCGTCCAATAGGCATTGTTAACATCGGGTGGGTATGGCAGCAGTCGAAGTCAGCAAGAATTGGAATTGTTGGAACTCCCATAATTTCTACTAAAATATCAGCCGGCATTCTCCCGGTTCCTTGATCATCAAATAATTCATGTTTTCCTAATATAATTCCGGAAACTCTATCAAATACACCATTTAACTTTAATAGGTTGAAGTTTTTTTCCACAACAGCTGCAGATTTCATCGTGTCTTCTATTAACAAAATATCTCCATCTTTTATTAAAGGCATAAACGGGCTTCCCCAAATACCATACATAGCATTCAAATTCCCACCTATTAATCTACCTTCAGCGGTTCCCTCATTTACGCAAGTCCATTCATTCGGTCTTAGTTGTTTGTCACAGGTTTTAAATTCCCAATTGAGTGGCTCATCTGTCCAATAAGGGGGGAGTGGAATATTGAAAGGAATTTGTTGCTCGTTTATTAAAATATCCTTGAAATAATCATATGTATAATTTACGTAGGGTTCAAACTCTCCAAATGACGGCACTAATGCTGGGCCATAAAATGTTGGTATTCCAGTTTGAGCATAAATTGCGAGTAAAATTGCGGTAGCATCGGAGTAGCCAATCATGATCTTAGGGTTTCTTTTAAAAGCTTCATAATCAATATATGGCAAAATAGCGTTAGAGTTTGTCGCACCAATGGTAGACATAATACAGCGGATCTCAGGATTACGAATAAGCTCGTTTAACTCCTGAGCACGTTCTTGAATATTTCCAGAGCGGTAAAAGTCTTGTTTCCCAGTTAAATTTCCCTCTATAATTTCAAATCCCTTTGCTTCTAAAAAAGTTCTAGCTCTTTCAAAGCGTTGGGGAGAAGAATGCGTAATCGGTGCTGAAGGTGAATAAATTCCAATTTTGTCGCCTTTTTGTAACCTATTTAAACCTTTCATAGGGAGAATCATTCCTTTCAATAAATCGTAATGAGAGAATAAAATTAATAAAGATATGACGATGAAGTTAAAATAATAAGTTGAATATTCTCTATTTAACATAACTTAAATATTATATAATTGGAACTACTTATATTAAATGAGTAATACATAGTAGAGAGGAGATAGATTTATGTATAAAGAAGAAATTGAATTTATTAGTAAAGAAGAATTTTATATAAGTACGGATAAAAATTTATTGGATAAGGATGTTATCTATAAATTTCTTAGTCAAGAATCCTATTGGTTAGAAGGTACTTCAAGAGAATTAGTTGAAGCATCGATTGAGAATTCTATTCTTTGCTATGGGATTTATGAAGGAGATCCAACTAAAGGTAATCCAAAACAAATAGGCTTTGCTCGTGTTGTATCAGATCTTGTCAGATATTCTTGGTTGGGCGATGTTTTCGTACTTCCCGAGTATAGAGGGAAGGGACTTAGTAAATGGCTAATGACAATTATTACTGAAAACCCGAAATTGAAAGGCACTAATTTTCATTTGGCGACAAGAGATGCTCATACCCTGTACGAACAATTCGGTTTTAAGTCTGCGGAGAAAAGCGAAGTTAGTATGACCAGACCCCTTGATTGGGACGCTATTAATGCAATTTACAAAAAAGAAACGGTTTGAATCATTTTTGTATATCTTGTGACCTTTCCAAAAGAATACGTTTTCACTTATAGCTTTGGTTAGGAACTTTACATGGGCTTCTTATATAATGAGGGTAGAATTATGTAAGAAAGGATTCGCTCTATTATGCAATTAACTATTACATTTGTTGTTTTAGCGATCAGTATCGTTTTGTTTATAAGCAATCGAGTGCGTGCAGACCTCGTTGCGATTCTTGCACTTTTAGCTTTTGTTATTTCAGGTGTGTTAGAGCCTACGGAGGCACTTGCAGGGTTTTCTAATTCTGTCGTTATTATGATTGCAGGGCTATTTGTTGTGGGAGCTGGAATTGTTCGGACAGGTCTGGCACAGTCTGCTGGGAATTTATTGTTGAAGTGGTCGGGGAAAAGCGAGAGGAAATTATTCGTTTTATTACTTATTATTACAGGCAGTGTTGGCTCATTTATGAGTAATACGGGGGTAGTTGCTTTAATGCTACCGATTGTAATTAGCATTGCCATCAGTATTAATAGCAGCCCGTCAAAGTATTTAATCCCCCTATCTTATATTAGTAGCTTGTCAGGGCTAATGACACTAATTGCCACACCGGCCAATCTGATTGTCAGCCAGGTCCTTGTAGATAATGGATTTGAAAAACTAGGTTTTTTTGAAATTACCCCACTTGGAATTATTGGAATCACTACTGGTATCTTATATTTTCTTGTTGCTCGAAAATATGTGTTGCCGAATGATAAAAGAAAAAATAATGCCGGAGAAGGGCATAAATTATCTCCACAGCAACTGGCAGCAGATTATGAGTTAGGTGGTAACTTGCATCGTATTCGAGTGGTAGAGGATTCTTCGATTATTGGAAAACAACTCGCGGAGTTAAAGCTTCCTGCAAAATATCATCTTGCTATTTTGAAAATTGACCGTAAGTCGATGGAAGGCATGAATATCCTACCTATCCGTTATCAGGAAATGGCTGGTCCTATGAGTGTGATTGAAGGCAAGGATATTTTATATGTTCAAGGTCCACTAGAAAATACTTTGCAATTTGTGAGAGATTTTCACTTAGAGGTTGATGAAGAAACGAATGCAGAGGAACTCGTTTCTAAACAATTGGGCATAGCAGAGGTACTATTAACTCCACATTCCAATTTGATAAACGAAACGGTTGGAAGTATTAGTTTCCGAGAAAAATATAACTTAAATATACTAGGCATTAATCGCAAAGGAGAATATGTATTAACCGAAATGGCGGATGTACGATTGCGTTTCGGGGATGCGTTGTTGGTCCAAGGTGCTTGGGAAGAGATTGAGCTTTTGTCTAGAGCTGTAAAAGATGTTGTGATTATTGGGCAGCCTAAAGAGCATGCAAGTATGGCTGCTGCTAGTGGGAAAGCGCCAATTGCTGGAGCAATTATGCTATTAATGATTGGGTTAATGGTTTTGGAAGTGTTTCCTGCAGTCATTTCTGTTCTTTTAGCCGCTACTTTAATGGTCATGACTGGGTGTCTTCGTAATATGGATGATGCGTATGGCAAAATGAACTGGGAAAGTATTATTTTAATCGCCGCCATGCTTCCAATGGCAACTGCTCTTGAAAAAACAGGTGGTATGGTAATTCTTTCTGAAGGGATAGTTAATCTTCTTGGTGGGTTCGGTGCAATGGGAGTGTTAGCTGGTATTTACTTTGTGACGATGGTATTTGGTCAATTTATTAGTAATACTGCGACTGCCGTTTTGTTTGCCCCAATAGCAATGACTGCAGCCATTAGTTTAGATGCAAATCCGTATACATTTTTAATCGCTATAGCTGTATCTTCAAGTATGGCTTTTGCGACTCCTGTAGCGTCTCCTACTAATGCATTAGTAATGACAGCAGGAGGATATAAATTTTTTGACTTTATCAAGGCAGGAATACCTTTACAAATAATTATGTTCATCATTATGATGATTGCAATTCCAATATTTTTCCCATTGTAATTTTAAAGAGTTTCTCTTCCAAAGAGATGCTCTTTTTTTGTTTGACAATTTGTTGGAATATGATATAACTAATATTGTTAAGCCTAAAACAAAGTATGCAAGTAGGAATAATATGATTCAAAAAGGGGTTAAAAAATGGGCAGAGAATTTGTCGATATTTTTGATTATTGGGCAGACTCTTATGATGCTTCCGTTTCGGGTAAAGATCCGGAGTATCGAGATGTATTCGAAGGCTATGAAACTATTTTAAGTGAGGTAGCTAAACGTGTTTCTGGTACTATTATTGAATTTGGAACAGGAACTGGGAATTTAACTGCCAAGTTATTAGAAGCAGGTTTTTCAGTTATTGGTATCGAACCTAATACTAAGATGCTTGAAGTAACCGCTAAACGTTTTCCTTCTATTAACTTAGTTGATGGAGATTTACTTGAATTTAATGTACAAAATGAAAATATAGATGCATTTGTAAGCACTTATGTGTTTCATCACTTAACGGATGATGAAAAAGGAATAGCAATGAAAAAATATGCTAACCTACTTTCGAAAAATGGAAAGGTCGTTTTTGCAGATACTGTTTTTCTTACAGAGGAAGCCAAACAAGCACAAATTGCTAAGGAAAGAAATCGTGGATTTTTAAATGTAGTAGAAGATCTGGAACGAGAATATTATACAACGATTCCTAAACTAAAAGAATTGTTCACAGAAGCAGGTTTTCAAGTAGAATTCGTGAAAATGAATGATTATGTTTGGTTAATGGATGCAACCAAAAAATAAGGAGCGATAACGATGAAAAAAATGAATGTAGAAAGCTTTAACTTAGATCACACAAAAGTAGCGGCACCATTTGTACGCCTTGCAGGTACAAAAGTAGGGAACAGTGGCGATGTAATATTAAAATATGACATCCGTTTTAAACAGCCAAATAAAGAGCATATGGAAATGCCTGGTCTACACTCTTTAGAGCATTTAATGGCAGAAAATATTCGCAATCATACTGATCAAGTAGTGGATTTGAGTCCTATGGGCTGTCAAACTGGTTTCTACCTATCTGTTATCAATCATGATAACTTTGAGGAAATTCTGGAAATCTTAGAAAAAACATTACAAGATGTTTTACAAGCAACAGAGGTTCCAGCTTGCAATGAAGTCCAATGTGGTTGGGCTGCAAGTCATAGTTTGGAAGGTGCGAAAGAAATAGCTTCTGACATGCTAGCTAAAAAAGAGGAATGGCGTCAAATTTATAAAGAGGAAGCATAATGAACATTTTTAGTAGTGTACAAGATTTAATAGGCAACACACCCGTAGTAGAGATAAAACATATTCCTATTCCTAATAATTGCCGTATTTTCGCAAAGCTTGAATATTTTAATCCTGGTGGCAGTGTAAAGGATCGACTAGGCTTGTCTTTGATTGAAGATGCTGAGAGGTCTGGGAAACTTCTACCAGGCGGTACCATTATTGAACCTACTGCAGGTAATACTGGTATAGGAGTTGCTTTAGCTGCAATTGGTAAAGGATATAAAGTTATTTTTGTTGTTCCACAAAAATTTAGTGTTGAAAAGCAAACGTTAATGCGTGCATTAGGGGCGGAGATAGTAAACACAGATACAGCTTTAGGCATGCAGGGAGCGATTAAAAAAGCTGTAGAACTAGTGGCTACAACACCAAATGCTTTCTCTCCTTCTCAATTTTCTAACCCTGCAAATCCAGCTACGTACACAAAGACAATCGGACCTGAATTATGGCGAGATTTAGATGGTGAAATTGATGTCTTTGTTGCAGGTGCAGGATCAGGTGGAACATTTATGGGTACTTCAATCTATTTGAAAAAACAAAAAGAATCGATTAAAACAGTTATTGTAGAACCGGTCGGATCCATATTAAATGGTGGTGAATCTGGTTCTCATGTGACAGAAGGTATCGGTATGGAGTTTCTACCGGACTTCATGGATACTTCCTATTTTAATGCAATCCATACTGTTACAGATGAGGATGCATTTCAACAATTACGAGCACTTTCAAAAAAAGAAGGCTTACTAGTCGGAAGCTCATCTGGAGCTGCTTTTCAAGCTGCATTGAAGGAAGCAGAGATAGCGAAAGAGGGAAGTCATATTGTAACGATTTTCCCAGATTCGAGCGAACGATATTTAAGCCAGAACGTTTATGAACTTTTCAAGGAGGAATAAGGATGCGCGCTAAAACGAAGTTAATACATGCAGGAATTGTTGGGGACGAGGCAACTGGAGCAGTATCGACGCCTATTTATCAAGTAAGTACGTATAAACAAGAGGCAGTAGGCAAATTCAAAGGCTATGAATATTCACGTACTGGTAATCCTACACGTCATGCTTTGGAAGTATTAATCAGCGAGCTAGAAGGCGGAGTTGCAGGGTTTGCTTTCGCATCTGGAATGGCAGCAACAAGCTCTGTTATGATGCTTTTTAGTAAAGGTGACCATGTTATTTTAACGGATGATGTATACGGTGGAACTTTCCGTGTAATTTCTAAAGTATTGAATCGCTTTGGCATTGAAGCGACATTCGTAGATACTGGAAATTTATCGAATGTAGAAGCGGCTATCCAAGAAAATACAAAAGCAATTTTCTTAGAAACCCCTACAAATCCATTGTTGAAAATTACCGATATTGAAGCAATTTCCAAGTTTGCGAAAGAAAAAGGATTACTAACTATTGTAGATAATACGTTCATGACGCCATATTTCCAACAACCGATATCACTTGGTGCGGACATTGTCGTGCATAGTGCGACTAAATATTTGGGTGGACATAGTGATGTTGTGGCAGGTCTTGTTGTTGTAAACTCGGATCAGCTAGCAACCGACTTACACTTTGTTCAAAACTCTGTAGGAGCAGTTCTTGGGCCGCAGGATTCTTGGTTGCTTATGCGTGGTATTAAAACACTGGGTATTCGGATGGAAGAGCATAATGTAAATGCTCAACGAATTGCAGAGTTCCTAAATAATCATGAAGCTGTTTCTAACGTTTTTTATCCTGGTCTAGCTACTCATCCAGGACATAACTTGATGAAGAAACAGTCTACAGGATTTGGCGGAATGATTTCCTTCGATGTTGGAAGTGGGGAGAAAGCAGATGAGCTTTTAGCGAAGCTTCGCTACTTTACACTTGCAGAGAGTTTAGGTGCGGTGGAGAGTTTAATCTCAGTTCCTGCGCGAATGACTCATGCATCCATCCCAAGTGAGCGTCGCGCTGAGCTTGGTATTACAGATGGGCTTGTCCGAATTTCAGTAGGAATTGAAGATGTGGAAGACTTATTAGAGGATTTAACACAAGCACTCGCATAATGTTGGATTAAGCATATCCCTTTGACAGAGGGGGTGTGCTTTTTTGTTGCTATATATCATTTAGTTGGAATATGAACAGGTTTAGTTGGAATAATAGACACTTTAGTTGGAATTTCAATATATTTAAGAAAGAGAGGCTGTAACCTCTCTTCATTATTACCAGAAAAATGCGGAAGCTAGTACGATGCCTGTAATCGCACCTAGTGCAATACCGTAGCCAAAGTCCGATCCGTATCCTCCAAAGCCGAAAAATCCAAGTCCGTAACCACCAAGATTTTCATCAGGACGAAGCCATACCATATTTCTATTAACTCTTGTAACCTCTCCACGATGTACTCGCCCTTGGTTATCTACAATTCTTACTCGTTTTCCCTGATAGCTACAACAGAGATTATACATATCATTTTGATTCATCTATAGTCCTCCTCTCCCTAAAACTACATACAAGTATGTTCTGTTAGTTTATGTTGGTCCTGTGGACTTGCTAGAGACACTTGTCTATACACGGTAACTAAAATAAATTAAAAACATATGCTATAAGACAAAAAGGAGAGGGTTCATGTCGGTCAAAGAAACGAGAAATTTACTCTTTACATTTGCTGAAAAATGCGAAGAACAGCATGGGAGAGGGGTTGAGACTTTACAGCGAGAGATTATATGCGATTCAGTTATGAAGTTTTTCCCAGAGGTAAATTCGGAGGTCATACAATACGAACTTTTAAAAAACGGTTTATTTGAACCGACTGAATGGAAGTCTTTAAAGAAAACCGTGCGAAAATTAGAACTCAATCATGTTTGGGATATTGTGAAACAAGAATATAAATATTTGCGAGAATTATGGGGAGGTCCCAAGGTTTCTATTTATATTTATCCGATAAAAAAAGAAAGTGCACAGTGGAGAAAGGATTTTCCCCGTAAAAACGGGATCGCTTATCGAAATGTACTTTTTCTTTTCGTCTCTCCTGAGCTTAACAAAGAAGAGATTAAAGCATTAGTAGCCCATGAGTATAATCATGTATGTAGATTGAAATTTTTAAGTTCTCCGCCAGCAGCCATCTCCTTAGCAGATTCAGTGATCATTGAGGGGCTAGGCGAGTTTGCGGTAAAACAGTTGTACGGAAAAAAGTGGATAGCTCCTTGGACGAATATGTATCGTTTGGAAGAGGCGAAAGAAGTGTGGGAAAGGCATTTTGTACCTGGCTTGCACATAAAGGGTATTAAAAATCACCAGCTATACTTATTTGGTCAAAATAAGACGCCGTTTCCGAAGTGGATTGGCTATCATATTGGCTATCAAATTGTGTATACGTACAATAAAAAACGTGGGCCTTTTGTTATGAAGGAATTGCTGCTTAAGTCATCTGATGAAATTATAGCAGGCTCTGATTTTGCTATATAAACTGGAATACTTTCCTATACAAAAAGCGTCATCTCTGACTTTCAAGAGATGACGCTTTTTGGGGAAGGAATTGATTTTTTATCTAATATTGTAGCAACTCAGAGGATTCACCATTACTCAAATCGATAGTTTCAATAAATCTTTCAACTGTAGTTGTTAAATACGTATTGGAACGTCTGATAAATACGGTTTTAATTTCACTGTATTTCGTAGGCAATAAATGACAGTGGATCAGTCCGCGGGCTTCTAAATGGGACACTGCTGACCTTGGGATAAAAGTGATGCCTAAGCCAGCGACAACACTGCTTAAAATCGTTTCTAACGTTCCAAACTCCATTACTTTTTTAGGAACTATATTTTCATCTTTATACCAAGCTTCTAATCTAGCTCTGTATCCACAGCCTTTGCTAAAACACAAAAAGGGTTCATTTTTCAGTTGCTCTAGAGTTGTAGTATTTATATTTGATATTAATACTAGTTCTTCTTGAAAAACATCATGGGAGACAAGCTCTGGATGAGGAGTAGTTTCTGTAACAAAAGCTCCGTCTAATCGATGATTCAATACTTCCTCCTGCAGTTTTTCTGTGACACCTGAGAAGAGAGAAAGGTCTACCTCTTTATACTTTTTAGTAAATGCAGATAAAATAGTTGGTAGTTTTATAACAGTTTCGACTGTTCCAATTTCTAATTTTCCCGATGGGTGTTCTTTATTTTGCACTACCTTTTTCATTTCGTTGGTTAATGATAAAATTTGCTCGCAATATACTAATAGCTTTTTTCCTTCAGGTGTTAAATTCATCCCTCTATTATGGCGGTTAAATAATGGTGTATTTAGCTCTACTTCTAATTTTTTAATACGTGCTGTAATGTTGGATTGAACATAACTCAGTTCTTTTGCGACTGCTGTAACTGTTCCTTTTTGAGCAACAAGTTGAAATATTTCTAAGTCTTTTAACTCCACCTTGCATTCACTCCTTTGTAAAATTACATGATATCACAATAAATGATACATAACATCAAAAATAATCATTTTACATGATAGGTAATCATGACGTTTAATAGATAAGGGAATACGAGAAGGAGAATAAATTTTATGAAAAATAATATTTTTTTAGGTGCCTTATTATGTTTTATCGCAAGTGTGTCATGGGGAGCAATGTTTCCGGTAGCGCATCATGCTTTTACTTATATTGATCCATTTTACTTTACTATTTTCCGCTACGGAGCAGTCTCCATAATTTTAGTTTTACTTTTACTATGGAAGGAAGGACCAAAGGCGTTTCGATTGGAGGGAAAGGGAAGGTTATTATGGTTTTTTGGGACAATGGCTTTTACTGTCTATAACTTACTTATTTTCTGGGGTGAAGACTTACTAGGAGAACCAGGTGTTATGGTTGCTTCTATTATGGAATCGTTAATGCCCATGATTTCAATTATAATCGTTTGGCTATTTTATAGACGCCGTCCTTATTTATTTACAATTTTATGTGTGGTGGTTTCTTTTGTGGGAGCAATACTTGTTATTACTAAAGGTGATATCACTTCCTTTTTGACTGCTACCAATAATATAATTCCATCTATATTGATTTTCATCGCGGTTATTGGCTGGGTTATTTATACAATGGGTGGAGACAAGTTTAGAGGCTGGTCTGTGCTTCGTTATTCGACATTAAGCTGTTTACTAGGTACGATTTCTGCAGTTGTCATTGTAGCAATAGCAACGATGGTAGGATACGTCTCTGTGCCGACATTTGGTACTATTCAAACAGTTAGTCCACATCTGCTATTTATGATTGTCTTTCCTGGAGTTATTGCTTTAGTTGGATGGAATATTGGTGTTAGTATTCTTTCGCCTTTAAATGCTTTGTTGTTTATTAACTTTGTTCCTGTTACGACACTTGTTATTTCAAGTGTTCAAGGTAACCATATCTCTTCCTTTGAAATTATAGGAGTTGGTTTTATCATTCTGGCTCTTCTTGCTAATAATATTTTTGTCCGTTTAATTCAAAAGAAAGAGACGAGTCAACAAGTAAAGCAAAGTTTACAAGAGAGTATTTCCTAGTTATAAAGCGACTTTCACTACAATGAAAATATTGTAGAAGAAGGCGCTTTTTTTGTGAATATTTACGCTATACTAGTTTTAGTATAATAAGGTTGGTGGGAATAATGTTTAAATATATGGGAGAATTATTATTAGTACTTACCGCTATTATTTGGGGTAGTGGATTTGTAGCAAGTGCAGTAGCTTTGGAACATTATACGCCGTATCAGATTTTAGCTGGCAGGTTTTTAATCGGAGCGGTTATATTAAGTCTTATATTTTTCAAAAAGTTTAATAAGCTAAACAAAAATACGCTTATTAAAGGAGCGCTATTAGGGCTATTTTTATATATTGCTTTTGCTCTTCAAACAGTGGGACTCCAATTTACAACACCATCCAAAAACGCTTTTTTAACAGCCGTGAATGTTGTTATCGTTCCATTTATAGGTTTTCTTTTATATAAAAGAAAAATAGATATGTACGAACTAACTGGTGCTATTCTCGCTGTTGTTGGTATTGCTGTCCTATCTTTAAAATTATCTTCGGACATCAATATGGGAGATGTATTGACCTTAGGTTGTGCGGTAGGATTTGCTTTTCATATTTTTTACACGGCTAAGTTTGTTAAGACGGAAGATCCTGTTGTGCTTACGATTGTGCAAATGGTTACTGCATCAGTTATTGGTTGTATCGTCATACTATTTAGAGGAGAAACGAGTTTTTCCGTCGAATCTGAAGGTGTGCTGAATCTGTTATACTTAGGAATTTTTTCTACAACGATTGCTTTTCTCATGCAAACAGTGGCTCAAAAATATATTACAGAAACTAAGGCAGCCATTATATTAGCTACTGAATCGTTTTGGGGCATGGTCTTTTCCATTATCATTTTGAGTGAAATCATGACAGGAAGAATGATTATTGGAGCATTTCTTATTTTGTTAGCTATTCTAATTTCCGAAACAAAAATGAGATTTTTGAAAAAGGATAAAATGAAAACAGTCGGCTGATTTTACAGTTTGTGGTATAAAATCTCGCTGGAGCTTTTTGTGAAGGTATGTAGTTTTACAATCGATTCACAAGATAGTATGATTTTGACTCCAGCGACCACACTGTATGGAAGACGTATGCATACATGAGAGATGCATCATACTCGGGTTCCTGCTGCATTAAGAGGTGCTTATTATTGTTCCACTAAGGATGCGTTGGTTGTTAAAAGCGTCTGTCTTTACTCATTAAATCTTCCCATGATTATGGTATTATAATAATTCCCATCTGATAGTAGCTTATCCTTCTTCAATACCCCTTCTTCTTCAAAACCATATTTTTTATAAAGCATGATGGCTTTTTGATTAGTTTCCAGTACGTTCAAAGTAATTTTCTTAATTTCGTTTGTATCAGCGAACTTAATTGTTTCATTTAACAAGTTTGTACCAATGCCGTATCCCCAGAAATCCTTGAGTACACAAACGCCAAATGCAACTTTATGAGACATTCTTTTCAACTGACTTCCTTCACACCTTGAAAAGCCAACAATCTTACCGTTTGCTTTGCAAACTAAAAATAGATTATAAGGACTTTTGGTGTCTTCAATGATTAGTTGTTTAAAACTAGCTTCATCTATGTATGCTTCGCCCATTTCTCTATCCATATTTTCTGTTTCGCCATCTATCTGCAACCTCACTTGAGATAAAGTTTTCGCATCCTCCTCTTTTGCTGACCTTATTACATAACTCAAATTTCGTATATTAAATTTTATTGGATTTCCTCTAATTACAAACATCTCCTTTCTTCAACTTTTCTGCAGTTTAGTTTAAGCGAACACTTTCACATATTTTAATATTTCAATTTCTCTTCATGTATGAATCGTTATTTCTGGTAAAAGATAAGAACGAATCTTAGTTGTTTTCGATATGTTATCCCATATCGTCGCTATCATTCGTAGAACTAATGAAGGAGGAGTTAATCAGTGGGATTTATACATCGGCTTGCTTTAGCCCTCGTTATAATTGGTGCAATTAACTGGGGATTGATCGGCTTTTTCGAATTCGATTTAGTTGCTTCTATTTTTGGAGGTCAAACTGCAGCTTTTTCTAGAGTGATCTATGCATTAGTAGGAATAAGCGGCTTAATCTGCATTCCACTTTTATTTAGAACGTCTGAGGAAGAAGAGTTCGGAACAAGCAGACAAAGTTCTCGAAACCTTCAATATGGAACTGAATTCGGGGAGGAACCAGAATTCACGGATATAAATGAAGCAGCTTCAAAAGAGAATGAGAAAAATAAATAACTAAGAAAGGATAGATAACTGCACCTTCAAGCAGATTATCTATCCTTTTTTAATAAGCATTTATTGATGCGGAAACTTATTTCCCCTTAAAAACCGGCTTTCTTTTTTCTCCGAAGGCTTGTAATGCTTCTAATCGATCTTCTGTAGGTATTGTAATTTCATATGCTTTTCTTTCAATACTTAAGCCAGTTTGTAGATCAACATTCATCCCGTGTTTTACAGCGAATTTAGCTTGCTGCAAAGCAATAGGTCCATTTGCAAGCATTAGTTTTGCAAATGCCTCTGTTTCTTCTTGGAGAGCTTCTCGAGTTGTTACCTTTGTGACTAATCCATAGGACATCGCTTCATCTGCTTTTAGTCTTCTAGCAGTTAATATCAATTCTAATGCTTTAGATTCTCCTATAAGTCTTGGCAGACGTTGAGTTCCACCAGCTCCTGGGATTATTGCTAAACTTGTCTCCGTCAAGCCAAGTAGAATATCATCTGAAGCAATTCTAAAATCACAGGCAAGCGCCAATTCTGTTCCGCCACCAAAAGCATAGCCATTTAGCATAGCTATAGTGGGTTGAGGAAGGTTTTCAATCGCTGTAAATACTTCGCCAATTTTATATATATTCCGTTTAACTTGTTGATCAGTTAATGTTTTTCTTTCCTTTAAGTCTGCACCAACACTAAATGATTTTTCTCCTGCACCCGTGAAAATAACAACACGAATATCAGGGTTAATACGTATAGATTCTGTAATATCTCCGAGTTTACGTAGCATTTCATAGTTAAATGCATTTAATGCGTCTGGTCTGTTTAGCGTGACATATGCTATATTCCCCTGTTGTGTATAACGAATAGATTCCATTATTATTTCTCCCCTTTCGATGTTCTTCCCCATTACCAAACATATCATGTTCCAAGTTTTCTGTCATCCGCAGGTAATAATTAGAAAATACATCGATTTCCTTGGAAATATTTGCTACAATAGACATATTGAATATTTAGGATTTGAGGAGTTTGTATGGATGTTTTTGTGGCAAGACAACCAATCTTTACAAAAAATGAGCATATTTTTGCCTTTGAATTATTGTATCGTAATAGTGGTACGAATGTATTTCCTATTACAGACGGAGATTTTGCGACTTTAGAGGTATTAACTCATTCATTTTTAACGATTGGTATAAACAACCTTGTTGGAGAAAAATTATGCTTTATTAACTTTACAGAAAACTTATTAGATAATACAGTATTTGACAAGATTCCACCTAAACGTGTTGTTGTGGAAGTTCTAGAGGATATTTCGATTACGCCGACTTTAATTGAAAAGCTTAAATATATTAAAAAACTCGGATTTTTAATTGCATTGGATGATTTTATATTACATGAAAATATAAATTTATATGATGAATTATTTAGTTTAGTTAATTTTATAAAAGTAGATTTCATGTTGAGTAAACCTTCTGAAAGACAAGTAATTGAAAAAATTGTGAAGAACAATTATCCTCATATTGTTCTGTTAGCTGAAAAAGTAGAAACGCGTGAAGAATTTTATCAGGCAAAAGAAGCTGGATACGGGTTATTCCAAGGGTACTTTTTTGCTAAACCTGAAATTATTAAAGGAACAGATGTACCAGCTAATATGGCACAGTATTTTCGTATTATTAGCTTACTTAGTGACCCAGTTTCTTCTATTGAACAAATAGCAGAGGAAATAGAGCGTGATGTGTCGCTTTCCTTTAAAGTTTTGAAAATTATTAACTCCCCAACCTCCAGAAAAAGATCTAAGATTCGTTCCATTAAACAAGCTGTAGTGATGTTGGGCTTAGAAGAATTGAATCATTGGTTATATGTATTAATGTTAAGAGAGTCGACCGTAAATTCAAATGGCGATGGCATGGCTCTAATTGAAGCATCCTTATTCCGTGCGAAGTTTTGTGAGCTGTTAGCCAAAAATCATTCATTACGAAACTCTTCTGAATATTTTCTTGTAGGAATGTTTTCTTTAATAGATACATTATTGCATCAAAAGATGACTCTTTTGCTTCAAGAACTGCCTCTCACAGATGAGGTAATAGAGACGCTAGCAGGAAAAAGTACCGATATGACTCCTTATTTAGAACTTGCCGTAGCATGCGACGAAGTTAGATGGAATGCTATGATTGCAGGTGCTGGAGCTATGGGTATTGATCATATTACATTAAACAAATATTATTTAGAAGCCCGTAGGTGGGCTATGGATATAGTAGCTTAAGAACAACTGCCATTTTAGAGATGGCAGTTGTTCTTTTTAGTGATTGTTTTTTCTAATGTTTCATTTATATACCAATAACTCGTTTGTTGCTTTTTCCGATAAAAGTAGTACAATTAAAAATAAGAACGTACGTTCCTAAAAGGAGAAGGAGGAGTAGTTATGCCATTAATACCGGAAGAGGCAATTCCATATCTTGAAAACATGATTTATCTTCCAATGGTCTTGACTATTTTAGAAAAAGATCGGACTATTTTTGAAAATGCTCCATTTAAATTGAAGCGTCCGTATATCGTTTTAGTAGAAGAAGCAGGAAAGCAAGTACAAAAAGAGTTAAAACAGACGCATATGTACATGAAGCGTCACAGTATGAAAGTTCTTCGGGGAGAAGGAGATGATATGTTCACAGAGTATGTATTTTTTCATGGTGGCTATGAAGAACATCGTCGTTACTTAAATGTTCGTCTCCGCAATAGAGTTGAAGAACTACTATCTATATATTTGGCAGTAGTAGAAAAACTTCGTTAGTACTGTGTGTCTTTTTGAATTCGTGGAGTTTGCGTGGTGTAACCAGTGTTTATTAAATAGCTCATCCGTTTCAGTAAATGCATATTTAGTATATTAGCAAATCCGACCTGTCTACTTATTGTTTGTGGAGAAGAAGGAACAATTATTTTTTGGCCATTTGTTAAAACAACGACACAACCTTCCTCAGACGGATAAAATCCTGCTATTGCCTTCAAAGAGAACCACACATTTAAATCAGATTTTGGCGAGAGTATTGGTAAGAAAATACATGGATTTCCGAAGTCATGCGCTATAAGAATTGGTAACTTTAAATAATTTCCAATCGCATCTCTCGATAATCGTACTGTATGCTGAAACGAAGAGCCATAAAAAGAACAAGAGTGACGAACAATATCAAAAGGCTTTTTACCTATAATATGGGATTCACCTGAAAAGTTAGTTACTTTCGTAAATATCATATTATTCACTATAAAAGGTTGAAGTACAGCGGTTTCAAATGAAATAAAATAAGATTTTTCTTCTGCTTTATTCGACATAAAAATCCACCCCTTTGTATTATATACCTCAATTATAGTTAATATTGGAAGTAAAGCAAGTATATATACCGAAATTTCGGAATATTACATATTAACTATGTAATCTTAATTTTCTAAAAATGATTGCAAGTAGCTCGTTGCTTTTATATAATAGAAAAAAGACATCGGGGTGATGGAGATGGACAAACAATATTCATATGCAGATTTCTTGAAAGCAATGGGCCAGGCAGGGAAGGAAAGCTCTGCTGAAAATTTGTTAAACGAAATATATCTTGATATGTTTTTGAACATAATCCACCGGGAACAAAGTAGTAAACGTCTCTTAACATTAATAGATGAGGCATTGGATCAGAAAGACATGGCAGCATTTATGGATTATACAACTGCACTTCATCAACTAAACAGTCCTAAATAATCAAATCTAACGTAAAAAACCACTTCTATTGAAGTGGTTTTTTTATATCGCAAAATTCTATTTCTTTTGACAAAATAGTACGTTAAGCTAAGAGAAGTTGAAAGATTTACCACTATAAGTGTTAAAGAAGGAGGATGCAATAAATGAAACGTTGTTTGCTGACAGCATTATTTTTACTATTAATTCTACCAACTATTGTCCAAGCAGAAGACAGATGGGATATTAAAACCCTTGATACCTATCAAGTACTAACGGATGCCTCCATTGATTCTTCTATATTATTAGATGGTACAAAAGCTGATGTGTACGAAACAACAGGTTTACAGGAAGGATATTATAAAATTGATTTTAATGGAGTACAAGGATTTATCCATAGTAGTCAAGCAAGCACTTTGTTTGAACAAGAGCGAATGAGTTTTAAAGTAGTGGAGGATCAAATCCCATACTATATTATGACAAAAGGAAAGCTAGTGCAAAAAGGAATTCTGTTAAAAGAAGCTGTTTTAACTCGTACTAAAACTGCTTCTGTCTATCATTTAGTAGAAGTGGGTAAAGAAGTATACTATATTCCACTGGCAGGTACGATTCCTACGACGACGGAACCTATAATAGATACTAGCAAAAAAGCGAAATATCCAATGAAATTATATAATCGTGATGAGGTACCTATTTACAATAAACAATTAATCCAAATAGCAACTCTTTCCGCCAATCAATCAGTGGATTTAATAGCATTAGAAAAGAGTAAAGGTGTTATTTATTTTCTTGGACAAGAGGCAAGGATAAATATGAATGATTTTGTCCATATGGATTTATTGCAACCGAAAAAAGTTTTAACTTATGAAGAAATGACTTATTTACTTCAAGTAGTTGCAACATTATATCCAGAGTTTACAAAGCTCGAGCAAATAGGTAAATCTGTAGAAGGTACCCCTATGTATGCGATGAAAATAGGAAACGGCAAAAAGGAAGTTCTACTAGATGGTTCTTTACATGCTCGCGAGCATATGACGACAAACGTTGTAGTTGAAATGATTGACACATATAGCATTCATTACAAAAACAAATCTGTTTATGGTGGATATAATGTTCGTGAGACATTGGATCAAACTGCTATTTGGTTTATCCCCATGATGAATCCTGATGGTGTAAAACTTGTTCAATCCGGACCAAAATCGTTAAAAAATGGGGCACTTGCTACAAAGATAAATGGAAGTACTAATTTTAATAGGTGGAAATCCAATATTCGTGGAGTAGATTTAAATGATAACTTTGCGTCTGGTTGGGATAAGATTACCGGCGGTCATAAGAAACCTGCATATATGGCATATAAAGGACCTAGTGCTTTTAGTGAACCAGAGTCACAAGCATTTCGAGATTTCGTCAAAAAACACAAATTTAAAACGTATATTTCTTACCATTCTTCAGGTCAAATTATGTACTGGTTTAACTATCAAAAGCAAGCAGAATCCAAGCGAGATCAAGCATTGGCAAAAACATTATCAAAGCTCACTGGCTACAAAGTAATGCCTCCTCAATATTTGCCCGGTTCAGGGGCATCTGCTGATTGGTTTATCCAACAAACGAAAATGCCAGGTATCACATTAGAAATTTCTCCGTATGTAGGAGATATTCCTGTGCCTTTATCGAAGTGGGATGCTATCTGGAGGCAGAACAACAAAGTAGGCTTATATTTAGCGCAAGAAGCATCTAAAAGATAATAATGGAATTAACAAAAGTCACTGATATCAGTGACTTTTATTATAGATAAAAAACGTATGTTCGTTTTATTAGGAAACAAAAAAAGAGTATGTTAAACTGAAATTATTCAAAAAATGGGAGGCTTATGTATGGAACAAATATTCGAATTACAAGCTCCGTATGAGCCAGCGGGAGATCAAATCGAAGCGATAAAAGAACTAGTTGCGGGTGTTAAAGAAGGAAAAAGATATCAAACCTTACTAGGTGCGACAGGTACTGGTAAAACATATACTATTTCAAATGTTATCCAACAGATAAACAAACCAACGCTAGTGATGGCACATAACAAAACATTAGCAGGTCAATTATATAACGAATTTAAAGAGTTTTTTCCTAACAATGCGGTTGAGTACTTTGTAAGTTACTATGATTATTTTCAACCAGAAGCGTATGTTCCTTCAACCGATACATTTATAGAAAAAGACTCCAGTGTCAATGAGGAAATAGATAAGCTTCGCCATTCTGCAACCTCTTCTTTATTCGAAAGAAAAGACGTTATTATTATTGCGTCTGTATCCTGTATTTACGGATTAGGGAATCCAGAAGAATATAATGAAATGGTCGTATCGCTAAGAACGGGAATGGAAATTGAACGCAATCAGTTATTACGTAAACTCGTCGACATTCAATATGAACGAAACGATTTAAACTTCGTACGTGGAAAGTTTCGTGTTCGCGGTGATGTAGTAGAAATTTTCCCCGCTTCACGTGATGAAAGATGTCTTCGTGTAGAATTTTTCGGAGATGAGATTGATCGGATTCGTGAAGTTAACGCGCTTACGGGAGAAATTTTAGGAGAACGAGATCATGTTGCTATCTTTCCTGCATCCCATTTCGTTACTCGGGAAGAAAAGATGAAGCTAGCGATAGCTAATATTGAAAAAGAATTGGAAGAACAGCTGGCTTACTTACGCAGCGAGGATAAGCTGTTAGAAGCACAACGATTAGAGCAGCGTACAAGATATGATTTAGAAATGATGGAAGAAATGGGCTTTTGTTCAGGCATAGAAAACTACTCCCGCCATTTAACTTTAAGAGAGGCTGGAGCAGTTCCATATACATTACTAGATTATTTTCCAAAAGACTTTTTACTCGTAGTAGATGAAAGTCACGTTTCATTACCTCAAGTAAGAGGAATGTATAATGGTGACCAAGCTAGAAAATCTGTGCTTGTAAATTACGGTTTTCGATTGCCATCTGCACTAGACAACAGACCTTTAACTTTTAATGAATATGAAAAACATATAAACCAAGCTATATTTGTTTCGGCAACACCAGGTCCTTATGAGTTGGAGCATACACCAGAAATGGTAGAGCAAATTATCCGACCAACTGGACTTTTAGATCCTGTCATAACTGTCAAGCCTATTGAAGGACAAATAGATGATTTGATCAATGAAATTCATGAGAGATCTGCCAAAAATGAGCGAGTAATAATCACCACACTAACTAAAAAAATGTCAGAGGATTTAACCGATTACTTAAAAGAAATAGGAATTAAGGTTCAGTACTTACATTCGGAAGTAAAAACTCTAGAACGCACAGAAATTATTCGACAGCTCCGTCTAGGTACGTACGATGTAATAATAGGGATTAACTTATTACGAGAAGGTATAGATATACCGGAAGTTTCTTTAGTAGCTATATTAGATGCTGATAAAGAAGGATTTTTACGTTCTGAACGTTCTTTAATACAAACAATTGGTCGTGCCGCCCGTAACTCAAATGGGGAAGTAATTATGTATGCGGACAAAATGACGGACTCCATGCGAAAAGCGATTGATGAAACGCAACGTCGCCGGACAATTCAAATGGAGTATAACGAAAAACATGGTATTACACCAATAACAATTAAAAAGAAAATAAACGATGTTATCCGTGCAACAAAAGTTGCGGAAGAGGAAGAAACATATGCTCAACGATTAATGAGTGGAAAACCACTATCGAAAGAAGAAAAAGCAACACTTCTAAACAAATTAGAGAAAGAAATGAAAGATGCAGCTAAAGCACTTAATTTTGAACGAGCTGCAGAATTACGGGATGCTATTTTGGAACTGAAGCTGGAAGGGTGATATGTATTGAAAAATCAAGAAATCGTTATTCAAGGTGCACGTGCAAATAATTTAAAAAATGTTAGCTTGAAAATACCAAGAGACAAGCTAGTAGTCATGACTGGACTTTCTGGCTCTGGTAAGTCTTCTTTAGCTTTTGATACTATCTACGCGGAAGGTCAAAGACGCTATGTAGAGTCATTGTCTGCGTATGCACGACAATTTTTAGGACAAATGGAAAAGCCAGATGTTGATGTTATTGAGGGTTTATCACCAGCTATTTCCATCGATCAAAAAACAACGAGTAAAAATCCACGCTCCACTGTAGCAACGGTGACGGAAATTTATGATTATATGCGACTATTGTATGCGCGAGTTGGAAAACCGATATGTCCCAATCATGGTATTGAAATTTCATCACAAACGATTGAACAAATGGTCGATCGCTTAAGTGAATACCCCGAAAAAACAAAGATGCAAGTGTTAGCACCCATTGTTTCAGGTCGTAAAGGAACGCATGTCAAACTTTTGGAAGAGATGAAAAAAGAAGGCTTCGTTCGAGTACGTATTGATGGGGAGTTAATCGATTTAGATGATGATATCAATCTAGACAAAAATAAAAAACATAATATTGAAGTGGTTATCGACCGAATTATCATGAAAGAAGGAGTTGCCCCAAGACTTAGTGATTCCCTAGAGTCTGCACTAAGACTTGCAGATGGTAGAGTTTTAATAGATGTCATGGAGCACGAAGAAGTTCTATTTAGTGAACATCATGCCTGTCCAATATGTGGTTTTTCTATCGGAGAATTAGAGCCTCGTATGTTCTCGTTCAACAGTCCCTTTGGAGCTTGTGGGCAGTGTGACGGACTTGGTACTAAGTTAGAAGTAGATGCGGAATTAGTCGTTCCAGATAAAAGTATTTCCTTAGCAGATGGAGCAATTGTCGCATGGCAACCAACAAGCTCTCAGTATTACCCGAAGCTATTAGAAGCCGTTTGTAAGCATTACAAAATAAAAATGAATGTTCCAGTTGAAAAATTACCAATCGATCAATGGAACAAAATTTTGTATGGATCAGGGGACGATAAAATTCGTTTTCGCTATGAAAATGAATTTGGCCAAGTTCGTGATAGTGAAATGTCATTTGAAGGTGTCCTTGCTAATATTGAACGCAGATTCAAAGATACATCATCGGATTATATTCGTGAGCAAATGGAAAAATATATGGAGCAACACGATTGCCCAGCATGTAAAGGTTATCGTTTAAAAGAGGAAACGCTTGCGGTAAAAATAAATTCCCTTCATATCGGTGAAATTACAAGGTTCTCCATTGAAGAAGCAAATAAATTTTTCGCGGAGTTGTCCTTATCAGAAAAAGATATGCAAATTGCTCGTCTTGTGTTGAGAGAAATTCATGAACGATTAGGATTTTTAGAAAATGTGGGATTAGACTATTTAACATTGAACCGTGCTTCAGGAACTCTATCCGGAGGTGAAGCCCAACGTATTCGTTTAGCTACTCAAATCGGATCAAGACTGACTGGTGTGTTATATATTTTAGATGAACCTTCTATTGGTTTACATCAGCGGGATAACGATCGATTAATTGAGACGCTAAAAAACATGAGAGATATAGGAAATACCTTAATTGTAGTAGAGCATGATGAAGATACAATGATGGCTGCTGACTATTTGATTGATGTGGGACCTGGTGCAGGAGTGCATGGTGGAGAGATAATCGCTGCAGGAACTCCTGAACAAGTGATGAAAAACAAAAAGTCACTAACAGGACAATATTTAAGCGGGAAAAAGTTCATTCCACTTCCAGCTGAAAGAAGAAAACCAGACGGTCGCTTTATCAAAATAAAAGGCGCTTCTGAAAACAACTTAAAAAATGTCAGTGTAGATATTCCGTTAGGCGTATTTACCGCTGTTACAGGAGTTTCAGGATCTGGTAAAAGTACATTAGTCAACGAAATATTATATAAATCATTAGCACAGAAGTTAAATCGCTCTCGAGTAAAACCTGGTATTAGTAAAGGTGTTGAGGGTATAGAAATGTTAGAAAAAGTAATTGAAATTGACCAATCGCCAATAGGTCGTACCCCAAGATCTAATCCCGCTACCTATACTGGAGTGTTTGATGATATACGAGACCTTTTTGCAACAACAAATGAAGCAAAAGTAAGAGGGTATAAAAAAGGAAGATTTAGCTTCAATGTAAAAGGCGGCCGCTGTGAGGCATGTCGCGGAGATGGAATACTCAAAATTGAAATGCATTTCTTGCCAGATGTCTATGTGCCATGCGAAGTCTGTCATGGTAAAAGATATAATCGTGAAACACTAGAAGTACATTACAAAGGTAAAAATATAGCGGATATTTTAAAAATGACTGCAGAGGATGGCTATGCCTTTTTTGAGAACCATCCAAAAATAAGTCGGAAGATAAAAACGATCGTAGATGTAGGATTAGGGTATATGGAATTAGGACAACCTGCTACAACACTTTCTGGTGGTGAGGCACAGCGGGTTAAACTGGCTTCTGAATTACACAAGCGCTCTAACGGGAAGTCATTTTATATTTTAGATGAGCCAACTACGGGTCTGCATGTAGATGATATCGCAAGATTATTGATCGTACTTCAACGTTTAGTAGATAACGGTGATAGCGTGCTAGTAATTGAGCATAATTTAGATGTCATTAAAACAGCAGATTATATGATTGATTTAGGACCTGAAGGTGGAGAAAAGGGTGGTACCATCATTGCGGTAGGTTCACCTGAAAAAATTGCTGCATCAAAAGATTCCTATACAGGGAAGTACTTGAAAACCGTTTTAGAAAGAGATCGACAACGGATGGATGATGTTGTAGCGAAAGCAACTAAAAAGAAAAAAAGTCCAGTATCCACTACATGATGAAACTTTTTGATTTTTCATTCGTATAAAGTAATGTAAGTAAAAATGATTTATAGTATAAATTCATGAGGAGGCCTTTCACTATGCAAGAAGAACGAAAACGTATTTTAGATATGGTTGAAAATGGCACGATTACTGCACAAGAAGCATTGGCATTACTAGAAGAGCTTGGAAAACAAACAGCACCTGTTACACCGTTTGTCCCTGAGGAAAAAGAATATAAAAAGTCATCGAATAATAATACGGATTTCGTCGAGGACTTGAAGCGTGATTTTACCGTGATGGGTGAAAGATTTATGCAGTTTATGCAAGGTACCGTCGACAAAATGAAAGATTTTGAAATGCCATTTGGAGAACCGGTTGTATTTGAAGAAGAATTCGTCCAAGCGGATGTAGATTTCACAGATATCTCTATTAATATTGCGAATGGTAAAGTGGAAGTACTTCCGTCGGAAGAAAAGCATGCGCATGCTAGTGTCAAAGTTAAATCCTTTAAGAATTCATCTGAAGAGGAAGCAAAGGCACGTTTCCGTGAGGAGTTTATATTTACAACAGAAGGAAACAAATTACGTCTGTATAGTGATATGAAAACCACTTCTGTTCAAGTAACGTTATATGTACCAACTAAAGAGTATAACTATATTTCTGCTCGATTGTTTAATGGTGAGTTCTTAGCTAAGAATTTAGAAGCGAATTCATTTAAAGTGAAGACTACAAACGGAAAAGTAGAATTAGAGGACTTGAAGTTTGAAAGAGCTGATATAGAAACGGTTAATGGATCGGTTCAAGTTCAAAGGGTTGTAGGAGAAACAATTGAAGTAGAGACGATGAATGGTCGTATTTACGTAGATGGCAAGCTTAAAGAAATTGAGGGCTCATCGGTAAGTGGACATGTTATTTTAACAACAAAAGATAAAGCAGCCCGTAAAATAGAAGGAACGGCAGTAGCTGGAACGGTCGAACTGTATATTCCAAAAGATGTTTCGATTAAAGGCGAAGCTACTTCCCAAATTGGTAAGATAGATGTTCAATTGGCTGATGTTACGCACTTAAATCAATCTGAGCAGCTGTTAAACAAAAAGGTTGGATTCACGAAAATAGTCGATTCCGAAGCTGTACCTTTACGAGTATACGGTGACGCAAAAACAGGATCTGTTGTTGTCCGTTATACAGTAGAAGGAGAATAAGAAAAAATGGAGGGGGATAATATCCCCCTCCATTTTTTTATGTGCAAAGATAATAAAATGATATTACGGATTTCCGTTTTAGATGGACGCTTACCGCGGGAGTTGCTACACAATGTGGCGTACTTATCCTTTGTTCCATTGGTACGTTCCTGCGGAGTCTTCACTTAACGCTCTTTGTACTAGAGTTCATTTCAACATTAATTATTTCCATATAAACTTATGAATAAATACGTACTATTGTAGTCAGTTATTCGTTTACCTCAAGTGGATATTGTTGATTGGAGCGCAGGTCGGTGACTCCAGTGGGAACAGCAGGAGCACGTGTTTTCGTAGTGACGAGGAGATTGAAGCCGTGCCCACGGAAAGCGTCCGACCAGAGCGGAAAACAACGCCATACCTATGTATGGACGTATTTTTTACAGTATATCTTTTCAAGTTTAACGTTTCTGTTGAATCCAACATAGAATTGCATAGGTGATGGCTTTTGCGCAGTGCATTCTGTAATTCGTGGATTGAAGTAAGATTGCTTCATTTTTATTCGTCATGAATCCACATTCCACTAGTACTGCAGGCATTCTTGTATCTCGAACAACCGCAAAGTCTGCTTTTTTCACTCCTCTATTCGATCTTCTGGTAATCGAGCATAAAGAGTTTTGGATCAGCGATGCGAGAATAGTGGACTGTTTGGAAGGCTTCGTATAGGTGAAGGTTTCAATTCCACTCGTATTATTCCATGTTGTCCCGAATGCATTTGCATGGATAGAAATAAATGCATCCACTCCCAGTTTATTTGCTAACGCTGTTCTTTCGTTTAAAGGAACATCCCTCCCTCTGTCATGACTATTAATAACTATTAGTCCGAAAGCAGTCAGTTCCTTTTTCACAAACTGTGCAACAGCCTCATTAAATTCAAATTCTTTCATTTTTCCATCTAGTGTACGTTTCCCCGCAGTATTAGGTCCGTGGCCTGCATCCAACATAATTTTCATCGGAAAAACCTCCCTTCCTCTCTTAAATAGAAGAAGAAAAGATAAATGGATACAATTTAAGTAGACAATCATGATAAAATAAGTACTAGGTTTGCAAATGTAGGACGAAGGGAGTTAAGGGGTATGTCACATGTGACGACGAAAGATATAAAAGAGCATTTGAATCTCACATTAATAAGTGGGGAAGAAGGTATTGGACGTCACATTTCCATGAGTGATATTTCCAGACCAGGAATTGAAATTGCAGGTTACTTTACACATTATCCTTCAAATCGTATACAGCTTTTAGGAAAGACAGAGATTTCTTTTTTTGCTTTACTACAGCCAAAAGAAAAAAGTGAACGAATGAGAAGGCTTTGTGCACAAGATACACCGGTCATCATTGTCTCACACGGAATGGAAGTACCGAAGGAGTTAATCGCTGCATCCAATGAAAGTTCGGTTCCTGTATTAACGACAAGTTTGCCTACTACAAGATTTTCAAGTATGCTTACAAACTTTTTAGAAAGTAGGTTAGCGCCTTCAACTGCAGTACATGGGGTACTTGTAGATATTTATGGGGTTGGGGTGCTAATCACCGGAAAAAGTGGAGTCGGAAAAAGTGAAACGGCGTTAGAGTTAGTGAAAAGGGGTCACCGTTTAGTAGCGGATGATTGTGTAGAGATTAGACAAGAGGGCGAGGACACGCTAGTTGGAAGTGCGCCGCAGTTAATCGAGCATCTTTTAGAAATCCGCGGATTAGGTATTATCGACATAATGACCTTATTTGGAGCAAGTGCAATTCGGAGTTATAAACGTATAACGCTTGTAATCGAATTAGAAATCTGGGATGAGAAAAAGACATATGATCGCCTAGGTCTAGAAGAAGAGAAAATGGAAATTATTAATACAGCAATTACGAAGTTAACTGTTCCAGTTCGCCCTGGTCGAAATATAGCAGTTATAATTGAAGTGGCAGCCATGAATCATCGATTGAAAAAAATGGGTGTAAATGCTGCGGAAGATTTCGCTAAACGCCTAAATGATGTTATAGAACAAAATACAGAAGTGGATTATTAAATGATGCTTGAAGGGAGATACATATGAGTTTGTTACAAATAATTGATCCAGTAGCTTTTTCGCTAGGACCGTTATCAGTACGTTGGTATGGAGTAATCATTGCTCTAGGTATCGTATTAGCATTTTTCGTGGCACAAAAAGAAATGGTAAAACGAGGATTTCATCCGGATTATTTAACCGATTTACTTATTTGGGCGGTTCCCATTGCTATTCTTAGTGCGCGAATTTACTATGTTATTTTTAAATGGGATTTCTATGGTCAAAACCCTGGCAAAATTATTGAAATTTGGAATGGTGGAATTGCCATTCATGGGGCGTTGATAGGATCGTTTATCACGGCCTATATTTTCACCAAAAAACGCGGCTCTTCTTTTTGGAAGGTTGCAGATATAGTAGCACCGAGTATTTTAATCGGTCAGGCTATTGGTCGGTGGGGAAATTTCATCAATCAAGAAGCTCATGGTGGAGAAGTTACGAGAACTTTCTTAGAAAATTTAATGCTTCCCAATTGGATTATTGAACAAATGTATATAGATGGAAAATATTATCACCCAACTTTTTTATATGAATCCATCTGGAATTTTGTAGGCGTGATCATATTAATATTGCTTCGAAAAGTAAATTTACGTCGAGGGGAAATGGTGCTGTTTTATGCAGTGTGGTATTCTATTGGCCGATTCTTCATCGAAGGAATGCGTACGGACAGTCTCTATTTAATAGGGGAGTTGCGAACTGCACAGGTCGTTTCAATAGTGACCATTGTAGTTGCTCTAATTGTATTTATATATAGAAGAATGACAGTCAAACCTGTTGTTCATTATCAGGATAAGTAAGAAAGCTGGGATAAGATGGGGACGTTGAAAAACGGACTGTTAGCTGGTCTTAAAACAACATGGACATTAAGTAAAGTAATCTTCCCGATTACATTAATTGTAGTGATTTTACAATATACTCCTGTTCTTCCTTGGATTATTGATTTCATCTCGCCGTTTATGGGGTTATTGGGACTTCGGGGAGAAGCAGCAATTCCTTTAGTGCTAGGAAACGCATTAAATTTATATGCCGGGATCGCAGGTATACTATCTTTGGAGTTAACTGTAAAAGAAGTTTTCATATTAGCGACAATGCTTTCCTTTTCACATAATATTTTCATTGAAACTGGAGTTGCCCTTCGCGTTGGAGTGAAATTATGGGTTGTTTTGGTTGTACGATTTGGTTTGGCAATCCTTTCTGCTGTCATTATTAATCTTGTGTGGCAAGGAGGCGGAGAGGTAGCAAAATATGGCGCGCTAAAAGTAAGTCAGCAAGTTCCTGATGGATGGGGAGAAATTATTTTGCTTGGCTTACAGAAGGCAACGTTCGGTGTTATACAATTAGCGCTAATCGTTATACCATTAATGGTCATCATCCAATTTATGAAAGACCGAAATTACTTGCAAAAGTTCTCAGAAAAGCTAGCTCCCTTTACGAAAGTTATTGGCGTACAACCAAATGCTTCTCTTACACTTGTAGCAGGCCTGACGATTGGGCTTGCTTATGGCGCAGGTGTAATGATTCAAGCAGTGCAAGAGGATGGAGTTAGTAAAAAGGATGCAACATTGGTCTTTATATTCTTAGTGGCATGTCACGCAGTGGTCGAGGATACATTGATCTTTATGCCATTAGGAATTCCGATATGGCCATTACTATTAATAAGATTAATAACCGCTTTCGTATTAACAATTGTAGTTGCTTATGTTTGGAGGAAAGCGGAGCAAAGTAAACATAAGGAAGTGGTAGTCCCGTGAAAAACTATAAAGCACTACTTTTTGATTTAGACGGCACATTATTAGATACGAACGAACTAATTATTGAATCTTTTTTACACGTATTAGGAGAAACATTTCCGGGGAAATATAGTCGGGAGCATGTGCTACCTTTTTTAGGTCCACCATTATATGAAACATTTGATGGAATAGATCCAACATTAACGGAGACTTTAACTGCTTCTTATCGTAAATGGAACCTAGAAAGACATGACCAGATGGTAGCACCGTTTGAAGGTGTCGTAGATACTTTACGACAACTAAAGCAGGATGGCTATAAAATGGCCATTGTTTCTACTAAAAGAAGAGAAATGATTGATCGAGGTCTCCAATTAATGGAGTGTGAAACATTATTTGATACGATTGTTGGATTCGAGGATGTTACGCATACTAAGCCCGACCCTGAGCCAATCCAAATAGCACTTCAAAGAATTGGAGCTAATAAAGAAGACGCACTGATGATTGGCGACAACTTTCATGATATTGTAGGAGGGCAAAGAGCTGGTGTTGATACAGCAGCTGTAGCTTGGTCCATCAAAGGAGAAGCACACTTAGCTACTTATAATCCTACTTATATGCTTCATCAAATGAGTGACCTACTAGATATAGTAAAAGGGCAGCATATATGAGAAGGACCGAGCGTTATCCTGTAAAAGGTGCAAACTCTCTATGGCATGTATATGACACTGTTCCATTTTGGAAAGTGATGAAAAATTTTATCTTTATACAGGCGGCTAGATATTCCCCATTTTTAAGTTGGAAGAACTTTTTCTATCGGACCTTTTTGAAAATGGAGGTAGGAAAGGAAACTTCTTTTGCTTTAATGGTGATGGTGGATGTCATGTTCCCAGAGCGTATTAAAGTAGGCGACAATTCCATTATTGGCTACAATACGACAATTCTAGCACATGAATATTTAATCGATGAATATCGTATCGGTGATGTCATAATTGGTAATCGAGTATTGATTGGTGCAAATACGACCATTTTACCTGGCATTACAATTGGAGATGACGCAATTGTTTCTGCGGCAACTCTTGTCAATGCAGATGTCCCAGAAGGATGCTTTGTTGGAGGAAACCCAATGCGCATTATTTATACGAAAGAACAAATGATAGAACGAAGTAAAAACTAATGAAAAGGCTATCCTATAATGGATAGCCTTTTTTGTGTGGGAAAAATTTACTATTCCAACTAAAGGGCTCAAAATTCCAACTAAACATGCAAAAATTCCAACTACCCCCTTCAAAATTCCAACTACCAGGACCAAAATTCCAACTAAACAATCTCGTTCCTTATTAACACTGATAAATTCTCTCCACTAAAAATATCTCACTCAAAAAGAGGGAATACCAACAAGTTGACGAAATGGTTAAAATAGTATAAAATTTTATTAATTCATCTTGTTAGTTCTCTAGTGTACTAAAGTATTTTTAGGAGTGGTAATGTGAGCAAAATTCAAATGTTTGAAAAACCTCTTGGAATGAGAGATTCGTTTCCAGAAGTAAACGAACAAAAAGAATACATACGATTAACAGCAAGAGACTTTATACGAAGAAAAGGGTACGACTTTATAAAAACGCCTTCCGTGGAGTATTTCGAAACAATAGGAAAGGCTTCCGCTATTGATGAATCATCATTGTTTAAACTAGTAGACAACCAAGGCGAGATGCTAGTTTTACGTCCCGATATGACGACGCCGATTGCTAGAATAGCAGCTTCTAAGTTATTGAAGGAAAAAAATCCATTACGCTTAGCATACTATGCGGATGTATTTCGAGCACAACAGCGAGAAGGCGGAAGACCAGCAGAGTTTGAGCAGCTAGGACTCGAACTAATTGGCGATTTTAGTCCTTATGCTGATAGTGAAATAATTTATACAGCAATCGAACTGTTGAAGGATTTAGGAGTTCAAGGCTTCCGAATTACAATCGGTCACGCTGAAATTCTAACGGCATTCTTGACAAATAACACGAATAATAATGAAGAGGTTGAATTGCTAAGACAACTATTAGTTGAGAAGAATTTAGTAGGTTTCTCACAAATGTTAGAAAGCATGAACTTACTAGAAGAACAAAAAGACAGACTAAGTAAAATAATAGAATTTACAATCGATTCCAATGTATTTTCTGATTTCCGTCAATTCCTTAATGATGATCAACAATATTTGATTGATCAAGTGGAAGAACTTCAAGCTCTATTAGAATTCCAATTGAATGACTTTTCGGTTGTATCTTTTGATTTCTCTTTGGCAAGTCATATGAGCTATTACACAGGCATGCTGTTTGAGATTCATGCGGCAGGAAGTGGCTTCTCTATTGGAAATGGTGGTCGATATGATGAGTTATTTAAACAGTTCAACGAAAAAGTAGGAGCTACTGGATTTGGAATCCGAGTAGATCGATTATTGGAAGTTTTACCGAAGCAACTAATGAAAGAAAAGCGCACACTTCTTCTATTTGATACAGGCTCTTTTTCTAAAGCGAATGTGTTAGCAGAAGCTAGAAGAAATGCATCCGAATATGTGACACTGCAATACGCGGAGAGTGTAAGTGATATTGAAGCGTTTAAACAAATTTTCGATGAAGTCATTATCGTGTCCGAAGGTGGTTCTTTCCGTGAAGAATGAATTAACAATTGCAATGCCAAAAGGGCGTATTTTTGAAGAAGCATATAAACTATTTGTCCAAGCAGGATTTAACTTACCGGCCGAGATTGATGATTCTAGAAAGTTAATCGTAGAGGCTCCCGACGAGCGCATTCAATTCATATTGGCAAAACCGATGGATGTACCTGTATACGTTGAACATGGTGTAGCGGATATCGGTATTGCGGGCAAGGATGTTTTGCTAGAGCAGCATCGTGATGTCCATGAACTGTTAGATTTACAAATTAGTAATTGTTATATTGCTACTGCAGGTCTTCCGAACACAACGATGAACGATATTGCTCCTCGTGTTGCTACAAAGTATCCTAGAATCGCAACAAACTTCTATAAGGAAAAAGGAGAGCAAGTGGAAATCATAGAGTTGAATGGATCGATTGAGCTGGCTCCAATGATCGGTCTTGCAGATCGCATTGTCGACATTGTTTCCACTGGACAGACTCTTAAGGAAAATGGCTTAGTAGAATATGAAAAAATTGTACCCATTTCCTCGCGGTTGATCGTCAATCCAGTAAGCTACCGAGTAAAAAGTGAACGGATTAATGCTTTTATTGCACAACTAAAAAATGAATTGAACAAAAGGTAGGGAATCCTATGAGAATAGAAAAGCTTACAAATAAAATTTCATTATTGCGTTCGGTGGAACAAGCAAATGCCGATCATTTAACGACAGTTCGTGAGGTAATTACGGATGTACGAAAAAATGGTGATCTAGCACTTTTTCGTTACACAGAAAAATGGGATGGCGCAAAACTCACATCACTCAAAGTAACCAAAGAAGAGATAGACGAAGCGTATGCTAATTTTGATAGACAATTGATAGGTGATTTGGAAGAGGCAGCTGCTAATATTCGCGCATTTCATACAGAGCAGGTTCGCAAACAAATAGACTTTCCATTAGCTAACAATTCTTATATTCAATACAAAATTTCACCATTAGATGCGGTAGGTTTATATGTACCGGGTGGAACAGCTGCTTATCCTTCCTCGGTATTAATGAACGCAATACCTGCATTAGTAGCAGGAGTAGGCAGGGTGGTTATTGTATCACCACCATCGAGTAATGGAAAACTACCTGATTCAGTATTAGTAGCAGCTCGTATAGCTGGCATTACCGAAATATATAAAGTTGGCGGTGCTCAAGCTATAGCGGCTTTGGCCTACGGTACTGAGTCGATAAGAGCGGTAGATAAGATTACGGGACCGGGAAATAGCTTTGTAGCACTTGCTAAAAGAGAAGTGTTTGGTAGAGTTGCAATCGATATGATAGCTGGTCCAAGTGAAATAACGATAATTGCAGATGAAACTGCCTATGCAGACGAGGTAGCAGCCGATCTTTTGGCGCAAGCAGAGCACGACCGATTTGCAAGCTCTGTTTTAATTACTACAAGTGAATCTCTGGCAGAACAAGTTTCCTCAGAAGTAGAAAGACAATTAAAGCTTCTTCCGAGAGAAGAAATTGCTCGTGCTTCTATTGAAAACTTCGGATATATCTATATTGCAGAATCATTAGAACAAGCGGTAGATGCGGTTAATGAACTTGCACCAGAGCATTTGGAAATTATTACAAAGCAACCAGAGGAACTCAGTAAAAAAATTAAGCATGCTGGAGCTATTTTCATCGGGAGATTCAGTAGTGAGCCAGTAGGTGATTATTTTGCCGGTACCAATCATGTACTTCCGACAAATAGCACGGCAAGATTTTCAAGTGGATTATGTGTAGATGATTTTGTGAAGAAAACAAGTGTCGTCTACTATTCGAAAGAAATGTGGCAGGAGCAATATCCTAAAATTGCACGCTTAGCGAGACTAGAGCAATTAGAAGGGCATGCTAGGTCTGTAGAGTCAAGAAGTTGGGATAAGGGGGATTCACAATGACAAACAAAAGAACGGCAAAAATAGAAAGAATGACGAACGAAACAAAAGTATGGGTTGAAATAGATTTAGATGGTGAAGGGAAAGCGGACATAGATACAGGAGTACCATTTATGGACCACATGCTAGATTTATTTACTAAGCATGGCTTATTTGATGCATCTATTAAAGCTAAGGGAGATACATATATTGATGATCACCATACGACAGAAGACATCGGTATTGTTCTAGGACAAGCGGTAAAAGAAGCATTAGGAGACAAAACAGGTATTAAACGCTATGGTAATGCCTTTGTACCAATGGATGATGCTTTAGCACAAGTAGTCATTGATATTTCGAATCGTCCACATTTAGAGTTTCGTGCACAGTTTCCAACTGAAAAAGTAGGGAATTTTGATACAGAACTTGTTCATGAATTTCTCTGGAAATTTGCCTTGGAGGCACGTATGAATGTACATGTAATCGTTCATTATGGTGCAAATACACATCATATAATTGAAGCAATTTTCAAAGCATTGGCTCGAGCTATTGATGATGCTATTACAAAAGACGATCGAGTGAAGGGTGTCCCTTCTACAAAAGGTCTACTTACATAAGAAGGAGAGAATAATATGACGTCGATTCAAGTTTACCCTGCAATTGATATGAAAGGTGGAAAATGTGTCCGCCTGTATCAGGGAGATTATGAGCAAGAAACCGTTTATGGAGATTCTCCATTCGATATGGCTAAGAAGTTTGCGGATGAAGGTGCTACATGGATTCATCTAGTGGATTTAGATGGGGCAAAAGATGGTGAAAAAATTCATGCTGACGTAGTTATACGCATTGCAAAAGAGCTACCAGTTAGTGTACAAATTGGTGGAGGCATTCGTACAAAAGAGGACGTTTTATTTTATTTGAATAACGGTGTAAATCGGGTAATTATAGGAAGTCTTGCTATTTCACAACCGGACTTAGTAGTAGAGTTATTGGAAGAATTCGGGGGTGACCGAATTGTCATCGGACTAGATGCAAAAGATGGCATGGTGGCTACACACGGGTGGCTAGAAACCTCTACGCAATCTGCCGTTGAGGTCGGTCAGTTTTTTGCTTCTAAAGGTGCCAAACACGTTATCTTTACGGACATTGCAACAGATGGAACGCTTCAAGGACCAAACTTACTGGCAAACAAAGAACTTGCTGAAGAAACGGGATTATCTATTATTGTATCGGGTGGGATTAGTTCGTTAGAAGATATTGCAGCCGTAGCAAAATTAGCGCAAACGACTACAGTTGCTGGTGTAATTACAGGTAAAGCATTGTACAATGAGCGGTTTACGCTTTCTGAAGCACTTCAAGAATCGATTAAATAAGTAAATAACCATTCGGTCATATCGAATGAAAGAGGAGTAAAACTATCATGACTAATTTAACATTTGATGAAAAAGGTTTAATACCTGTAATTGTGCAACACGCGATGACAAGAGAAGTATTAACTCTTGCGTATATGAATGAGGAAGCTTATGCAAAAACGGTAGAAACCGGAGAAGTATGGTTTTTTAGCCGTAGCAGACAGGAACTTTGGCATAAGGGCAAAACTTCGGGAAATACGCAAAAAGTAGTTTCTATTAAGACAGACTGTGACTCGGATGCATTAGTAGTAGAAGTACTGCCAGCGGGACCTGCTTGTCATACTGGAGAAGATACATGCTTCCATAAGACAGTAGAGAAAATGGATGACACGGTAGGCTTTAATGCAATCTCCTCTCTTATTAATGTTATCGAAGAAAGACAGCAGTCGATGCCAGAAGGTGCGTATACAACGTACTTATTTGAAAAGGGTGTAGATAAAATTTGTAAAAAAGTGGGGGAAGAGGCATCTGAAGTTATTATTGCTTCCAAAAATAATGATGGAGAAGAACTGAAGTGGGAAGCGGCAGATCTTCTATATCATTTACTAGTTCTTTTACAAAACCAACAAGTCAGTTTCTATGACTTACTGCAAGTATTACAGAAGAGACATGAAGCCAAAGCAGATAAAAAATAAATATATGTGATATACTGAAGAATATACTAATAAGGGACGTTTTTAACGTTCCTTATTATTTTTCGGAGGATTATATTGAATAAAAAAAGTAAAAAAATACTTAGAGAAAATATCATATCGTTTTTACCTACGGGTGAATACTACTATAAAAAAGCATTAGATGAACTACAAAAAGACCAATATGAAAAAGCACATAAATATTTAAAACGAGCAGCAGAACTTAGTCCTAATGATCCCATGATATTGCTACAATATGCGATATTACAAATGGAGATAGATAATTTTGAACTAGCTCATGAGCTTTTGAGAAGTGCCCATGCTATTGATGGTAATGAGTCTGAAATAGTTTTCTTTTTAGCGGAAGTAAATGCCCATCTCGGGAATTTTGTAGAGGCCAATAAATTTGCTCAGATGTATTTGGAAATGGATATACAAGGGGAATATACGGAAGAAGCAATGGAAATTGTTGACTTCACTGAGCAGGAAGATATAGTTTCACTTCAAGTAGATGCACCATCAGGTGAAGCGTTATTTTTACAAGAAAAATCGAGACGTTTGATGGAACAAGGGAAGTTTGCAGAGGCGGTAGAGCTATTAGAATCTATCGTGGTGGATCATCCAGATTTTTGGGCAGCATTTAATAATTTGGCGCTTGCTTATTTTTATATTGGCGAAGAGGAACAAGCGAAAGCTTTATTACATGATGTCCTACATGAAAATAGAGGTAATATCCACGCGCTATGTAATTTAGCAGTGATTCATTACTATGAAAAAAATGTAGAAGATCTGGAAGAAATCGTAGAGTTATTAGGAAAGATAAACCCTTACTTTGTTGAACATCGCTATAAGTTAGGTGCAACATTTGCGTTAATAGGCAAATATGATCAAGCCTTTAAATGGCTGAGAAGTTTACAGCGAAAAGGTTTTGAAGGGGATCCAGGATTCTATTTCTGGTTGTCTCATTCTGCTTATTTCTCTGGTCATGAAGAGATTGCTAAAAGTGCTTGGAAGTCGTTATTAAAACTAGATCCCGAAAAAGCTGGATTTGAACCTTGGTTACCTCAGAAAAGTGAATCAGATGATGCGGCTTCTAAAATTCAAAAGGAATACATTTTAGAGAAGATCGAGCATAAGCATGTGAGTGAACGTATATATGGGTTTTATTTGTTAGGGAAATCCAAGCATCGTCAAGAAATTATTTCACATCCTAAATGGATTGTTGTAGACAATCTAACAACGATGGAAAAACTATTCCTGGCCAATTCATTGGGGCATGATTTTGATGAAAAATCTCCTGCGGAGAAAGCTTTCCTACGGGCTATTGCAGCGACAGATTTATTGTATGATAAATATAAGCCGTTGGAACATGAAGACACATTTCTATTTCAAATGTGGTTTGTACTAGTGGAACGTGCACTAGAAAAAGGCTATAGCTTCAAAAATCCAAGTGCATTAGCAGCGGCAACGGAATATATGTTTGAATCGTCTCGTTCTAAAAATGTAACGAAAAAATATTATGCCGAGCAATATGGTATTACGACCAATACATTGACTAAATATATTAACGAACTAATGCCATTTTTGCCTCTTTTTGATGCGTAGGCAAAATAGTTGAAGCGTATGAAAAAATCCTATAGATTGAGGATAGTAGCAATGTATGTAGGAGGAATAGAAGATGACTGTAGATAAAATTTATGATGTAATAATAATTGGTGCTGGACCAGCAGGAATGACAGCGGCGGTATATACTTCACGCGCAAACCTTTCCACTTTAATGATTGAACGTGGGATTCCAGGTGGACAAATGGCAAACACAGAAGAAGTTGAAAACTATCCTGGATTTGAAATGATCTTAGGACCTGAGCTTTCTACTAAAATGTTTGATCATGCGAAAAAATTTGGTGCGGAATATGCATACGGCGATGTGTCAGAAATTGTTGATGGAGAAGCTTACAAAACAGTTAAGGTAAGTGGAAAAGAATATAAAGCATTAGCAGTCATTATTTCTTCTGGTGCGGAATATAAAAAAATGGGAATTCCGGGCGAAACTGAGCTTGGTGGCCGCGGAGTTAGTTATTGTGCAGTTTGTGATGGAGCTTTCTTTAAACAGAAAAACCTTGTAGTTGTAGGTGGGGGAGACTCTGCTGTTGAAGAAGGTGCGTTCCTAACGAAATTTGCAAACAAAGTAACTATTGTGCATCGTCGTGATACTTTGCGTGCACAAAAAATTCTTCAAGATCGCGCATTTGCAAACGAGAAAATTGATTTTATCTGGAACACAACATTAAAAGAAATTCATGGCAAAGATGGTAAAGTAGCAAGTGTTACATTAGTGTCTACTGTGGACGGTACGGAAAAAGAATTTGAAACAGACGGTGTATTTGTATATGTAGGGATGCTTCCATTAACAAAACCTTTTGGAAACTTAGGCATTTTAAATGACAATGGGTATATTGTGACAAACGAAAAAATGGAAACAACTGTACCTGGGATATTCGGCGCAGGAGATGTTCGTGAGAAAATGCTTCGTCAAATCGTTACTGCAACAGGCGACGGAAGTATTGCTGCACAAGCTGCGCAACACTATATTGAAAAATTGAAAGACAAAACAATCTCAAACGCTTAATTTAACTTTATTTTAATCTGATTGTAAACGTCTTGAAATATACAAAGTGTATAGTAAAGAATATAAATTGACCCCCCTTTTTATATAGAAACATTTGAACGGGCTGTTTCGCGATATTAATCGTGAAGCAGCCTCTTTTTATGAAAATTAATGTATAATATAGTTTATTAACACATGATAGATGTGGAGTGAAGATTTGTGCAAAGAATAGCAAACCTGCTCGTATGTAAAGATGATAAAGTACTACTATTAAAAAAACCAAGAAGAAATTGGTATGTGGCACCAGGCGGTAAGATGGAAATAGGAGAATCTATTCTAGTTTCTGCCGTAAGAGAATTTACAGAAGAAACTAATACTGTTCCTATACAGCCACACTTAAAAGGAATTTACACAATGGTTATCGAAGAAGAAGGTAAGCGTGTAGATGAATGGATGTTATTTACCTTCGTCGCTAGAGATATAGAAGGTATACCTTATGAAGTAACAACCGAGGGTATATTAGAATGGCATTCAGTCGAAAGCTTACACCATCTTCCTATGGCCGAAGGTGATCGAACAAATCTATTATTTGCTGCGCAAGAAAAAGGTATGCAATATGGAACTTTTGTATATACACCTAATTTTGCCTTAATAAAGGAAACAATTCAGCAGTCAACGGAGGGAGAATAAACAATGGATAGTCTTCAAAAGCACGAAACAGAAGTTGTCATTATTACAGGAATGTCAGGTGCTGGAAAGACTGTAGCTATCCAAAGTTTTGAAGACCTTGGCTATTATTGTATTGATAACTTACCACCAGAACTATTAAGTACTTTTATCAAACTTATGATAGAGTCCAACAAACAACCACGGAATATCGCAGTGGTAATGGATTTGCGTGGTGGAGATATGTTCAATTCATTAGCAGATTCTGTTAATGAATTAGAAGAGGCAACAAAGGTGACACCGAAATTACTATTTTTGGATGCCGGAGACGAAGTACTAGTTAGACGATACAAGGAAACACGTCGATCGCATCCACTCGCTAACTCCGGATTACCATTAGAAGGTATTAAAAAGGAACGACAATTACTTTCTGATTTAAAGGGAAGAGCACAATACATTTACAACACTTCTAAGATGAAACCACGGGAACTAAGAGAGAAAATACAAGAAGAGTTTTCCTCCAAAAGCAGTCAAGTGTTCACTGTGAACGTCATGTCTTTTGGATTCAAGCATGGTATTCCGATAGATGCTGACTTAGTGTTTGACGTACGCTTTTTACCTAATCCCTACTATATAGAAGAGCTACGCTTAAAATCTGGGCTTGACGAAGAGGTGTCTAGTTACGTATTAAAGTGGATCGATACTAAAACCTTAATCGAAAAGTTAACAGATCTGTTCCAATTCATGATTCCTCAATATAAAAGAGAAGGTAAAACCCAACTAGTTATTGCTTTTGGATGCACCGGAGGGCAACATCGCTCTGTTACGCTAGCCGAATACTTTGGAAAGTCATTGAAAGCAGACGACAAAACCCTTGTAACGCACCGCGATGTTGTTATTAGAAAGGATTGAAGGAATGAGATCTACAAAACATCGTAAAAAATTGGTGATACTTGGTGGAGGTACGGGTCTGTCTACATTACTTCGTGGCTTAAAGAAATTTCCACTGGATATTACAGCAATTGTAACGGTCGCAGATGACGGTGGTAGCTCTGGGCGACTACGTGATGAATATGATATACCGCCTCCAGGGGATGTTCGAAATGTGTTAGCAGCCCTTTCCGATGTGGAGCCTTTAGTAGAAGAAATGTTTCAGTATAGATTTTCTCAGTCAGAGGAATTGAAAGGTCATTCACTAGGCAATTTAATGTTAGCTGCCCTAACCTCTATAACAGGGGATTTTGCGCATGCCATAACGGAAATGAGTCGAGTGCTAAATATTCGCGGTAAAGTTCTACCTGCAGCCAATCAAATAGTAACTTTACATGCATTGTTTGAAGATCAAACAACCGTTGCGGGAGAATCTAAAATCCCTAAGTATGGTAAAAAAATTGAAAAAGTATTTATTACTCCTACGGACGTGAAACCGCTGCCAGAAACGATTAATGTCATTCGTCAGGCAGATGTTATTGTTATTGGTCCAGGAAGTCTATATACTAGTATTTTGCCTAATCTATTAGTGCAAGATATTCAACAAGCAATTAGGGAATCGAACGCAAAGAAAGTGTATATATGTAATTTAATGACACAGGCAGGGGAGACAGGGAATTATTCTGCATATGATCATGTAAATGCCCTGATCGAACATGTCGGAGAGAATTTCTTAGATGCTGTGTTGATAAGTAAGGAAGAAATTCCCGAAAATGTTCAGTATATGTATAAACAAGAGCAAGCATCTCCTGTTAAAATAGATATTGACCAATTAAAAAAGTTGAATATAGATATAGTAAAAAAAGACATTTCAGTCGTTCATGGCGGTGCAGTCCGTCATGATGCAACCGAAGTGGCGAAATGGCTTGTAGAATACGCAGACGGTTTAAAAACTTAACCCGTCCAGGAGAAAGGGGGAAACGGAAATGTCGTTTGCTTCTGAAACAAAAAAAGAGATGACCCAGGAAGAATCAGAACCTTGCTGTGCACGGGCAGAGCTATCAGCGCTTATACGCATGAATGGATCTCTCTCTTTTAGCAACAAAATGTTAAGCTTAGATGTACAAACAGAAAATGCAGCTATTGCTAGAAGACTATATACGTTGATAAAATCGTTATATCCATATCAAGTAGAATTGCTCGTTCGAAAAAAAATGAGGTTGAAAAAGAATAATATTTATATTTGTCGTATTAGAGATGGGGCAAAAAGTCTGCTAGAAGATCTTCAAATTCTAAAAGACGGCTTTCAATTTGAATATTCTATCTCCAAAGATCTTGTCTCAAAAAATTGCTGTAAGCGTGCTTATCTTAGAGGTGCCTTTTTAGCAGGAGGATCAGTAAATAATCCGGAAACTTCTTCTTATCATTTAGAGATTTATTCTTCCTATAAAACACATAGTGATGCACTAGTAGATTTGATGAACGGATATGAACTAAATGCGAAAACAATTGAACGAAAAAAAGGGTTTGTCGCCTATTTAAAAGAAGCAGAAAAGATATCCGATTTTTTAAGTATTGCGGGTGCTCATAGAGCATTACTAAAATTTGAAGACGTTCGAATAATTCGAGATATGCGAAATAGTGTAAACCGACTAGTAAATTGCGAAACGGCCAATCTGAATAAAACAATTAGTGCAGCCATTCGCCAAGTGGACAATATACGTTTTATCGAAAATTCTATCGGATTAGATCGGTTACCTGAAAAACTTCGTGAAATAGCTAGGTTACGTGTAGAGTATCAAGATGTTACACTTAAAGAACTAGGTGAGATGGTTTCCTCAGGCGATGTGAGTAAATCAGGTGTTAATCACCGATTGCGAAAAATAGATGAAATAGCAAATGCGCTTCGTAATGGAGAGACAATTTAAGAAATGGGGAGTAGACTATGGCAGAACAGCAGGTGGAAGTAAAATTATCTTCAGGACTTCAAGCAAGGCAGGCTGCACTTTTTGTACAAGAAGCAAATCGTTATATTGCAGATGTCTATTTAGAAAAAGATACTAAAAAAGTGAATGCAAAAAGTATTATGGGAATTATGAGTTTAGCGATCAGCAAAGGAACAAAAGTAGGCTTAAGTGCAGACGGTTCCGATGCAGAGGAAGCAGTAGAAGCTTTAGCTAACTTCATCTCGAGTGAATCATAAAAACGAACGGCCTCATTAGTCATTTAGACGAAAGGGCTATTTTTTTTGAGGAAAATAAGGCATTATAAAACTCAAGAAGTTAGGAAAGTAGTTGCTCCATAACTATTTAACGGTATCTTAGTAAATAAGATAGGTGGTGACTGTTTGAAAAAGAATTTCATCTTAGGGTTCTTTTTATGCTTAATCGTTTTAGCAAGTATTCAATTATCCAAAAGTACCCTAATAGAAA
Source organism: Psychrobacillus sp. FSL H8-0487 (assembly GCF_038008385.1). Lineage (NCBI taxonomy): Bacteria > Bacillati > Bacillota > Bacilli > Caryophanales > Bacillaceae > Psychrobacillus > Psychrobacillus sp. FSL H8-0487. The sequence goes on along the minus strand of NZ_JBBOZA010000001.1, from coordinate 2,844,571 downwards.
ATGCATTAACGGATGAGTTTTTTAGTAGTAATACTATTTTAAGGATAGAGGAAATAAATAAGACAAATTTTACAGAAACCAATACATCATTAGAAAAGCAGCAAGAAATGAAAGAATTACTAAAAGGACAGAAACTATCAATACTGGAGAAATCATTTGATCCACTTAAGGCAGAATACAGGATAGTGTCAACATCAAATCCGAATGACCAAATATATATATTTGTTGAGGAAAATGTAATTGTATTTCCGCATAAAAGTAGTAGAGGATATAAAATAAAAAATAATCATGAGCTGATAAGAGAAATTGATTTTTTATTGAGGTGAGGAAATTTCTTTTTAAAAAATCCCAAAGGAATAAATTCCTTTGGGATTTTAGTGGATAGATTATGCTTTTTTCATTTCGCTACGATCGATAATATGATCGATTAAGCCATATTCTTTAGCACGTTCAGCAGTCATGAAGTTATCACGATCTGTGTCTTTTGCAATGACTTCGATTGGTTGACCAGTACGTTCAGAAATAATTTTGTTTAACTTATCGCGTAAATGTAAAATGCGTTTTGCAGCAATTTCGATTTCAGTTGCTTGCCCTTGTGCTCCACCAAGTGGTTGGTGAATCATTACTTCTGCGTTAGGAAGCGCATAACGTTTCCCTTTTGTTCCAGCAGTAAGTAGGAATGCTCCCATAGAAGCAGCCATACCGATACAAATTGTTTGTACATCAGGTTTGATGAACTGCATTGTATCATAGATTGCCATACCAGCAGTAATACTTCCGCCTGGGCTATTGATGTAGATAGAGATATCTTTTTCTGGATCTTCTGCTTCTAGGAATAATAATTGTGCAACGATTGAGTTTGAAACGTTGTCATCAATAGCACTTCCAAGCATAATGATACGGTCTTTTAATAATCGAGAGTAGATGTCATATGCACGCTCTCCACGATTAGTTTGTTCAATAACAGTAGGAATTAAATTCATCCTGATTTCCTCCTTCAAAGGTGGGTTAAATTATTTAGTTACTGAGAAAAGTTCCCTCAGTTGTAACTTTATCATACACATAATGGTCAAGGAAGGTCAAATGTTAAGCTTTGAAATGTTTGCTTGAATTATATGCCTTCTATTTGTATAATAGATAAGTCGCTTGCCCTTGTAGTGTAATGGATAACACACAAGCCTCCGAAGCTTGTAATGTGAGTTCGATCCTCGCCGAGGGCATATTATTTCAACATAGTTATACATAAGATATTTCAATCCTCCGTTTATTTTCTATATAAACGGAGGGTTTTTATTAGTTTAAAAATACTTGGGTTTGTATTGTTTAGGGTGTTTTTTCGTCCTCTTTATTTCTTCTATCAAAGGAAACTGCATAAGCATCATGTCTAAAATGAAGAATCGGATCTTCGGAAAGGTCGATACCTTCTCCAACTATTGTAGGGTCAAACAATAGACTTTCAGTAGGGAGTACCTTTTTATTTATTGTTAAACGCCCTACTAATATCTTTTGTCTATCAGATGGCCATTTATCGGTAGGGTCATCGGTAGGATCTGTATCTTCCCCTATTCGAATATAGAGCTCAAATCCGACAGAGCCTTTTTCTACTCGCTTCTCTAAGTCCTCGTGTAAATAATTCTTCGATAAATGAATGTTCTCCAAGATAGAAGGGGATTTTTCATCTTTTAAAGGATGCCATTCGTATTTTATAGATTGTCTTTTACCTTCAGCATTAACTAAATAGAATGCATGAATAGGGTAGTAGTTTAAAGCCGCATAGCTAATCGGAGGTTGCTTTAGCTGTTCCTTAAGAGTGAGCAATGTATTCTTATGCTCTGGAAAGGTTGTCAGAAGCTTAGCCACTCCTAAACCTAAATCTACGGAGTGAATACCCGTTTTATGAGAGCCTAAAATTTTCAGCATATCTATAAAGGTTTTAGGGTCTTTTGTGACGAACATTGGAACTGTTGTACACACTTGATGACTAATAGAACCATCTGGCTGATGGAAATGGATAGCCATTCCTTTAGCTGGAGATAAAAAATCTGCTGCAGAGGGGTCTGGTGGACTATTGGAAAAACGAACGGTAGCAGCTACTGGTTCTTGTTGAAGATGGGGTGCCGTCGTATATGGAATCGCATTTCCGTTTGGAATAAAAGTGGCTTCATAAAATTCGCCTTTTGCATGGGCACGTCGATAACCAGGAAATTTACCTTGAAGTTGTTCTAATGTATTAACGGCATTTTGCGGTAGTGAATTACTCATCCAATCACCTCGTTTTTTTGAATGAAAAGAAAGATTTCATTTATTAATCATTACCACTGAATAAATTACCTAAACAATGAAGTACTAAAAATATGTAAATATAGTATGAAATGGTTAGCTAAGCTGATTTATATCTAAAATATGTTTACTGGAGAAACGGAAAAGTCATCCAATCTAGTTACTTCTATATAAGGATAAGATGAAACTTATATATATTTGGTCCGTAAATGATAATAGGTTTTGTATTTTCGAATTAAAGGTACAATAATACTATAATTATTGAAGAGGTGAGCGAGTTGAAAAAATTATTAGTGCCCATTATTATAGTCGTTGTAATTATTGCGATAATCGCAGGGATATTTATGGGAAGTTATAACGGATTTGTAGACAAAGAAGAAAACGTAAATAATGCGTATGCGCAAGTTGAAAACCAATTGCAACGTAGAATGGATTTAATACCGAACTTAGTTAGTACCGTTAAAGGTTTTGCAGCACATGAAGAAGAAGTGCTTGGAAATATCGCAGATGCACGATCAAGATTGGCAGGAGCGGGTTCACCTGAGGAACAAGCTGAGGCAAATGATGAATTATCGGGTGCTTTGAGCCGATTATTAGTTGTTGTGGAGAATTACCCGGAACTAAAGGCTGATGCAAACTTTAGACAATTAATGGATGAACTTTCAGGTACAGAAAACAGACTATCTTTAGCAAGACAAGATTATAATACAGTTGTTTCGGATTACAATAAAAAAGTAAAACGGATGCCTGGTAGTATTGTAGCGTCTATGTTTGGCTTCGATGAGAAAGAATACTTTAAATCAGCTGAGGGAGCGGAAGAAGCGCCCGTAGTCGATTTTGAAGGAGATGGAGAGTGATGAAGAAAAGTGCATATGCTATCACATTTGCACTTCTCCTTACATTCCTCTTCCCATTATTAACTTTTGCAGAATCTAATTATCCGAAGCCTTTACCAGGTGAATTATATGTGCAAGACTTCTATGACGTTCTAACAGAAGAGCAAGAACAAGAAATTGAAAGGCTTGGACAAAACCTAGAAAATGCTACTGGTTCGCAAATCGTTGTAATGACAGTAGAGTCTTTAGAAGGTCAGGATGTAGCGACATATGCTGTAGATGTAATGCGAGGCTATGGTATAGGGGATGAAGAGAAGGATAATGGTGTACTTTTTATCTTGGAAATGGATCCTGATAAAGTAGAAGGCCGTGATGTATACATTGGGGTCGGCTACGGTTTAGAGGGAGCTTTACCGGATGGTAAGATTGGTAGAATTTTAGATGATTACACCTTTCCTTACTTAGAGAGTGGGGATGTACCAGGTGCTATTCTTTCGACTTATCAGCTATTATATAATCAGGTAGCTACTGAATACGGTTGGGACGGCGAGTTAACAAGTCCCAAAGGTCCTTCTCCTCTTGTAGGCTCTACAGATGGCGGTGGATCCACGATTAGAACAATTATTGTAGGTGTGATTGTCATATATATAATTGTTAGTTTAATGTCTGGAGGCGGAGGTAGTTCCAGTTCTGGTAGAAGACGAGGTATTAGTGGTAGAAGCTTCGTAGGCTTCGGCGGAGGCGGAAGAAGTTCCGGTGGTGGCTTTGGAGGTTTTGGCGGCGGTAGCTCAGGTGGTGGAGGAGCAGGTCGTAAGTGGTAAATATTAAAGCAAGTTTCTTAAATAAGATATAAACTAGAAAAAACCAACAAATTGTTGGTTTTTTTATTCGTTTTCAGCGAATTCCTCTAAAATCAGCCTGACTTTCTCATACATCTCAACATGAGATTCTATAGTGATATCGCCAAGGTTTCCAAAGTCAGCACCTGTTGCGAACATTAGCACCCCATCATCGAATATGGTAATTGTATACAACGTATTTCCTTTATCTGCAGCATTTGTTAAGTAAATTTGATAATTATCGATTTGAGGAAGAGCTGCCGACCTCTCCGTACTTTCTTGTTCAGTTGCAGCTTTTATAGGAAGGTCATCAAAGTTTTCCATAATATTATTTATCTTATTCTTGTCCGAAGTACAACCCGATTCAAATTCTACTTTCTCACCTTGGACATTCTTACGAGTATTAAAGCAAAGCGTATCGAAGGAAATATCAATAAGAGGTGTTCTAACATCCTGATTATCTTCCACATATGCAGGGAAGTTTTCAATTTTCTCTTGAAGTTCTATGCCTCCACCATCCCTCACGCCATTATAACTCCCTATTTTTCCAGGCTCAGATGTAGAAAAGATAAATTCTTCTTTCAATGTATGGAAAACTTTCTGACCTTCGTTATTAGTTAGGGAGACTTCGATAATGGGACGATAGATATTTGGATGCTCTTTTTCCTGTACTACTTTGACATTTTCTAAATGCACTTCGATGCTGTTCTCTATAAGACTATAGTTATATTTGAAAATCAAATTCGATGCAATTGCATTTTTTAACATGTTCTCAGTAAAATATTCACCATAAATAGTTGAATAATAATCCATTAAATCTGTGTATTTCTTTGATTGTAGAAGTTGGTCGTACTCTTCTTGGTTCTTCGTTTCCGTTAAACTTTGGAGGTACCACCATTCTTCTTGTAAGCGAGCAAGCTCCATATCTGGTCCATTATATTCTCTCTCTAACACCGCTCGAATAATTTTTTCGTTATCGATAGCTTGAGACGATTGCTCTGTTTCGGAGGGGTTTATATAAGTGAAAATTAGAAAAGAAGCGATTGCGATTATAGCCAATGAAATAAAAGCGGGAATAATAGGGCGTTTTCTTTTTGTTTCCACTTTTCCTTTTAATGCTAACCAGGTATTTCTTTTTGCTTCTTCTGACCGCTCTACATGTTTCATTTCTGCCAACAGCTTATCGAATTCTTTTGATGGATCCATTTGGGTGACCTCCTTCCTGATGAAACTCCTTTTTCAGTGCCTCAAGTGCTCGTGTCATTTTCATCTTTACTTTAGCTTCTGTCCAACCAAGTATATAAGCGGTCTCTTGAATGGAACACTCTTGTATTTTGCGTAAGAGTAAGACTTCTTGGTAGTCATTTTTTAGGGTATACAGGGAGTTATACATTCTAGCAAGCTGTTCTTTTTTCTCATAACTACATTCGGGCGATAATTCCTTATTTTCTATATCATGTTCTTTCTCGAGGGAGAAAAATTGTACGACCCTTTTCCTTCGAAAATAGTCATAAGTAACATTACGGGCAATTTTTAATAGCCAAGTAGAAGTGGAAGCTTCTTGGTTAAAGGTGCCAAGTCCTTTATATGCTTTATAAAATGTCTCTTGGGTGAGATCTTCCGCACATTCCTTGTGGCGAACAAGAAAGTATATAAAGCTATAAACCTTGTCGCTGTATTCTTTATATAGCTGTTCTATTTCCATCCTCTGACCTCCCTTATAGCTATAGACGAACGGTGAGTTTAAAAGTATCGCTTTTATTTTCCTTTTAAACTGTTATGAGCGATTTTATTTATTAAAAAGATTATAATAAAATGAATGAAATGATTATTAAAAGGGATGATATAGATGATTGTACATTTTTACACAAGACCAGGCTGTCATTTATGTGATGATGCTAGGCTTATGTTGAAGTTAGTAAGAGAAGACGTAGCTTTTGACATAAAAGAAGTAAATATTGAAGAAGATGATACACTGCATGAAAAATATATGCTGATGATTCCGGTGATCGAGTTGGAAGATAAGATAATTCAATATGGACAAGTAGATTACGCAACTATATTGGAAGCGTTGCTTAGATAATTTTCTAGGCAATCGAAACAACCAACTTCTAATTCGCAACATAGCGAGGCATAATCGCAACAACCAACTTCTAATTCGCAACATAGCGAGGCATAATCGCAACAACCAACTTCTAAATCGCAATATAGTAATCCGTAATCGCAACCTATGAACACCCATTCGCAATATAAAGTAGTAGAAGCGCATGAAAGCAGCTATAAGTATGTTTTGGAAAAATTTCTGGATAAATTTGTGTAGAAATAGGTTTCAAATTCTTGCTATTGGGAATATAGTATTGTAAGCTTAATTTAGAAATTAAATTTTTTTAAGTGCATGGGACAAAAATAGTAACCGTGGGACAAAAACGTCACATGTGGTTGGGATGTGAAAAATGGATTCATTATTACAGGCTCAGTTAAAGTTAATGCCTGAGATGAGCATCTTGCTACAAAAAAGATATCAAATACTTCAAACGATTCAATTGTCTCCTGGTTATGGTCGTAGAGTGATCGGTGACATTCTAGGATTGTCTGAACGAGAAACTAGAAAAGAATTGGACTTTTTGCGCAATAAAGGCTTCATAGAAATATCAAGAGATGGCGCTAGTATAACTTCTAGCGGAAATGATTTATTGATAGAGCTGAAAGAAGTTGTTCGAGAATGGTCAGGTAGATTACAACTCGAAAAATCGCTTGCAAGTTATTTAAATATAAAAGAAGTGATAATTGTTCCGGGAAATGTAGATACTAATACAAATACTGCTTTGCTTCAGTCTCAAGAAGCAGCTAAATATTTGGAAAGTATTCTATCGGATGAGTTCATCATTGCTGTTACTGGTGGTACAACGATTGCTTCCATTTCAAATTATGTTCATCAAACGGACAAGTGGAAGCGACTATTATTTATAGCCGCAAGAGGTGGAGTTGGTAAGGATGTTAGGCTCCAAGCCAATACAATTGCTTCCCTATTTGCAAATAAAATGAATGGTTCATACCGAACATTATATATGCCAGATAGCTTGAGTGAGGAAGCATACTCTACGATGAAAAAAGAGCCATTTATAAAAGAAATGGTGGATTTATATGAACGCACGAACATCATTATTCATGGTATTGGGGATGCACTTGAGATGGCCCGCCGAAGAAATTCAAGTTTAGAGGAAATACAACGCTTGGAAGAAATTGGCGCGGTGAGTGAGGCTTTTGGTTATTACTTTAATAGCCAAGGGGAAGCAGTACACAGAATTCGCACGATTGGCGTTCAACTTAAGCAATTAGAAAATATGGAGCATCTTCTAGCAGTAGCTGGAGGAACTAAAAAAGCAAATGCTCTACTTTCATATTTTAAACAAGCACCAGCTCAAACGGTTCTAGTAACCGATGAAGGTGCAGCACAAGAAATGATGAGAATAATGGAACAAAACAACTAGGAGGAATTTAAAATGACAGTAAAATTAGCGATTAATGGTTTTGGACGTATCGGACGTAAAGTATTCAGAGAAGCTTTAGAACAAAAAGACTTAGAAGTAGTAGCAATCAATGACTTAACGGATGCTGCAATGCTTGCTCATTTATTGAAATATGATTCAGTTCACGGTATTTTCAATGCAGACGTATCTTCTGAAGGAGATTACCTTGTAGTAAATGGCAAAAACATTCGCGTGTTCGCAGAAAAAGATCCTTCAGCTCTACCTTGGAAAGAAGAACAAGTAGATATCGTAATTGAGTGTACTGGTATTTTCAGCACAACAGAAAAAGCTAGCAAGCATATTGAAGCTGGAGCTAAAAAAGTAATTTTATCACAACCAGCTAAAGATGATATGCCTACATTCGTTATGGGTGTAAATGCTGATCAATACAATCCAGCTACTGATCATGTTATTTCAAATGCATCTTGTACTACTAACTGTTTATCACCAATTGCTAAAGTATTACAAGATCAATTTGGTATCAAACGTGGAATGATGACAACAATACATTCTTATACAAACGATCAACGTATTTTAGACTTACCGCATAGCGATTACCGTCGTGCTCGTGCAGCAGCAGAATCAATGATTCCTACAACAACAGGAGCAGCAGCAGCAGTAGCTAAAGTACTTCCTGAGTTGAAAGGGAAATTAGATGGTATGGCAGTTCGTGTACCAACACCAAACGTTTCAATCGTAGACTTTGTTGCAGAATTAGATAAAAATGTTACAGCAGAAGAGTTAAATGCAGCGCTTAAATCAGCTTCTGAAAGTGATTTAAAAGGAATTATGGATTATAACGAGCTTCCTTTAGTTTCAAGAGACTATAACGGAAATACAGCTTCCTCTACAGTAGATGGTCTTTCTACAATGGTACTTGGAGATAACTTAGTAAAAGTATTAGCTTGGTATGACAACGAATCAGGATATTCTGCACGTTGTATCGACCTTGCATTACTTATGGCTAAAAAAGGACTATAAGATTTTCGTTTTGACAAGGAAATACACATAATATGAATGTGATTTTACGTGGCGAATCGATAAAATAACCTCTATAATGAAAGAGGGTAAAGGAGCCAGGGATTACCCCTAGCTCCTTTTTTTAACATAATAGATGAATGAGGTGCTTTTATCGGCGCCTGTGCTTTTCATAACATAGAAGGAGGCTTATCTCATGAAGGTAAAACAAACAATGAGCGATGTAGCTTTACAAGGAAAACGTGTATTTTGTCGTGTAGACTTCAACGTACCAATGGAAGATGGGATTATCACGGATGATACTAGAATTCGTGCAGCATTACCAACGATCAATTATTTAATCGAACAGGGTGCGAAAGTAATTCTAGCAAGCCATATGGGACGACCTAAAGGTGAAGTGAAGGAAGATTTACGTTTAACCAAAGTTGGAGAACATTTAGCAAAACTTTTGGATAAGCCAGTGAACAAATTAGAAGAATCTATCGGCGAATCAGTAGAGAAAACAGTTTTAGAAATGAATGACGGAGATGTTGTTCTATTAGAAAATGTCCGTTTCCATGCAGGTGAAGAAAAGAACGATGCAGAGCTAGCTAAATCTTTTGCCAAGCTTGCAGAGATTTTTGTCAATGATGCTTTTGGTGCTGCTCATCGTGCACATGCTACAACGGAAGGTATTGCAAAACTACTACCAGCTGTGTCAGGTCTTTTAATGCAAAAAGAGTTAGATGTATTAGGCAAAGCTTTAGCAGAGCCTGAGCGTCCATTTACTGCCATCATTGGTGGGGCAAAAGTAAAAGATAAAATTGGCGTTATCGATCATTTATTGGACAAAGTAGATAATATCCTAATAGGTGGAGGCTTATCGTATACATTTACGAAAGCACAAGGCCATGAGATTGGAACTTCTTTACTGGAAGAAGATAAAATGGAGCTTGCGAGAGGCTTCCTAGAAAAAGCAAAAGAAAAAGGCGTTTCCTTCCATTTGCCGGTAGACGTAGTAGTTGCAGATGAATTCTCGAAAGATGCAAACACTAAAGTAGTGGACATTGATGCAATTCCTTCCGACTGGATGGGATTAGATATTGGACCAAAAACAAGAGAATTATATGCGGATGTTATTAAGAATAGTAAGCTCATTATTTGGAATGGACCGATGGGCGTATTCGAAATGGATGCATTTGCAGAAGGTACAAAAGCAGTGGCCCATGCAATGGCTGAAACAGTTGGCTATACAATCATCGGAGGCGGCGATTCAGCAGCAGCTGTAGAAAAGTTTAATGTTGGCGAGAAAATGGACCATATTTCCACTGGTGGCGGAGCTTCCTTGGAGTTTATGGAAGGTAAGGATTTACCGGGAGTTTCTGCTTTAAACGATAAGTAATGGAGGAGATGTCATATGCGTAAACCAGTAATAGCAGGGAATTGGAAGATGTATAAAACACTTGCGGAGGCAAAGGAATTTGCACTTCAGTTAAAAGAACAACAAGTGGATGGCACAAAAGTTGATGCAGTAATCTGCGCTCCACCGCTATTTTTAGATCAGCTTGTTGAAGCGACAAAGGGTTCTTTCGTTTCTATCGGAGCACAAACAATGCACGAGGAAAAAGAGGGCGCTTATACTGGTGAAGTTAGTGGTCATCAGCTACAAGACCTAGGAGTAGAATATGTAGTACTCGGTCACTCAGAACGTCGTCAATATTTCAATGAAACAGACGAATCGGTGAATAAAAAAGCGAAAGCTGCTTTTGAAAATAACCTGACACCAATCATTTGTGTAGGCGAAACATTAGAGCAACGTGAGCAGAACGAAACAGAAACGATCGTATCTAACCAAGTGATGGCAGCAATCGAAGGGTTAACAGAGGAACAACTAATCCAGTCTATTATTGCATATGAACCTATTTGGGCGATTGGTACTGGGAAAACAGCTACTGCAGACGATGCAAATGATGTCTGCCAAGCAATTCGTGAAACGATACTAGATGGCTACGGGGAAGAAGTGGCAAATAGTGTTCGTATTCAGTACGGTGGTAGTGTGAAACCTGAAAATATTGTTGAGCTTTTATCTAAAGAACATATTGACGGTGCACTTGTAGGAGGAGCAAGCTTACAAGTAGATTCTTTTGTAAAACTGTTGGAGGCCGGTGCAAATGCCTAAAAGTCCAGTAGCGTTAATCATTCTAGATGGTTTCGGCTTGCGTCATGAAACCTTTGGCAATGCAGTCGCTCAAGCCAACAAACCAAATTTTGATCGATATTGGAAAAATTTTCCGAATGCAACCTTAACAGCGTCTGGAGAAGCAGTTGGCTTACCGGAAGGCCAGATGGGTAACTCGGAAGTTGGTCATTTAAATATTGGTGCTGGGAGAGTTGTATACCAAAATCTAACTCGTATTCACAAATCAATTCGTGAAGAGGAATTTTTCTTGGAGCCTAAACTTTTAGCTGCCATTGACCATGTAAAGCAAACAGGTGGAAAATTACACTTAATGGGATTACTTTCGGATGGTGGCGTTCATAGTCACTATACGCATTTATTTGCATTATTGAAGCTAGCTAAAGAACAAGGATTAGAAGACGTTTTTGTCCATGGCTTTTTAGATGGACGCGATGTAGGTCCTCGTACAGCCATTGGTTATGTAACAGAAACAGAAGAGAAAATGAAGGAAATCGGCATAGGAAAGTTTGCCTCTATTAGTGGTAGATACTATGCGATGGATCGCGATCGTAGATGGGAAAGAGTCTTACTGGCATATAAAGCTATTGTAGACGGTTTAGGAAGAACAGCAGAATCAGCGACAGCTGGTATTTTAGCATCCTATGAAGAAGATATTGTGGATGAATTTGTTGTTCCTTTCGTTATCGAAGAAGATGCAAAGCCTGCTGTAACGATTGATACGAACGATGCCGTTATTTTCTTTAACTTCCGTCCTGACCGTGCTATTCAATTATCGATGGCTCTTAACACACCATCATTTGATAGTATTCCTTTAAGCGACAAGCATCCAACGAATTTAAAATTTGTTACATTTACTCATTATAGTGATGATGTTGTGGCAGATGTGGTATTCGAAAAAGCAGATCTTTACAACACAGTAGGGGAAGTTCTTGCGAAGCATGGCAAAACCCAATTACGTATTGCAGAGACAGAGAAGTATCCGCATGTAACATTCTTCATGAGTGGAGGGAGAGAAGCAACTTTCCCAGGTGAAGAACGTATCCTGATCAACTCGCCAAAGGTTGCTACATATGATTTGCAGCCCGAGATGAGCGCCTATGAAGTTACAGATGCTCTATTGGATGCAATTGCACATGATAAATTTGATGCGATTATTTTAAATTTTGCTAACCCTGATATGGTTGGACATAGTGGAATGCTAGAGCCGACGATTAAAGCTATAGAAGCAGTAGACGATTGTTTAGGTAAAGTGGTCGATGCAATTTTAGCTAAAGGCGGTCATGCAATTATCACTGCCGACCATGGTAATTCAGATGAAGTAACAACGGTGGAAGGGCAACCGATGACAGCCCATACAACCAATCCGGTACCGGTGGTTGTTACAGAGAAGAATGCAACACTAAGAAGTGACGGAATTTTAGCCGATTTGGCTCCAACCATGTTACACTTATTAGGGATAGAAACACCGCCTGAAATGACAGGTAAAACACTAATCGAAACGGAGAGTTAAAAATGCCAATTATTACACAAATTCAAGCACGTGAAGTATTAGATTCACGCGGAAACCCAACAGTAGAAGTAGAAGTATTTACAGAAAGCGGTGGATTTGGACGCGCAATCGTTCCGTCTGGTGCATCTACTGGTGAATATGAAGCAGTAGAACTTCGTGATGGTGACAAGTCAAGATACCAAGGCAAAGGTGTTTTAAAAGCAGTTGAAAATGTGAACAACATTATTGCAGCTGAACTAGAAGAAAACTTCTCCGTATTGGATCAAGTAGAAATTGACCATGCAATGATCGAATTAGACGGAACTGAAAATAAAGGGAATTTAGGCGCAAACGCTATTCTTGGCGTATCAATTGCTGTTGCACATGCAGCTGCAGATTATCTAGACATTCCGCTTTATCAATACTTAGGTGGATTCAATGCGAAACAACTACCAGTGCCAATGATGAATATTGTAAATGGTGGAGAGCATGCGGATAATAACGTAGATATCCAAGAATTTATGGTAATGCCAGTAGGCGCAGAATCATTCCGCCACGCATTACGTATGGGTGCTGAAATTTTCCATAGCTTAAAATCAGTATTAAAAGAAGCTGGATTAAACACAGCAGTTGGAGACGAGGGTGGATTTGCACCTAACTTAAAATCCAACGAAGAAGCTCTTTCTACCATTATGATGGCAATTGAAAAAGCTGGTTATAAACCAGGTGAAGAAGTACTTCTTGCAATGGACGTTGCAGCTTCTGAGTTATTTAACAAAGAAGATGGCAAATACCACTTATCTGGTGAAGGCGTTGTAAAAACTTCAGAAGAAATGGTTGCTTGGTATGAAGAGCTTTGTGAAAAATACCCAATCATCTCCATCGAAGACGGCTTAGATGAAAATGACTGGGCTGGTCACAAATTATTAACAGAACGTTTAGGTAAAAAAATACAATTAGTTGGCGATGATCTTTTCGTAACAAACACGAAAAAATTAGCGCAAGGTATTGAACAAGGTGTAGGTAACTCTATTCTTGTGAAAGTAAACCAAATCGGTACACTGACAGAAACATTTGATGCTATTGAAATGGCTAAACGTGCTGGATATACAGCAGTAATCTCTCACCGTTCTGGTGAATCAGAGGATGTTACAATTGCAGATATCGCAGTTGCAACAAACGCTGGCCAAATCAAAACTGGTGCACCATCTCGTTCAGACCGTGTAGCTAAATACAACCAATTACTTCGTATTGAAGATCAATTATATGAAACTGCTCAATACCTAGGCAAAGAAACATTCTATAACTTAAAAAAATAATGAAACAAAGCAGTTAGCGAAAGTTGCTAACTGCTTTTTTTAAGGATAAGAAAGTATAAAAAAACGTAGCATGAACACTGGGTTTACAGAAAGAATAATACTACTGATCTCCGTTACATGTGGACGCTTTCCGTGGGCACGGCTTCAATCTCCTCGTCACTACGAAAACATATGCTCCTGCGGTTACTCGTCGCAAAGACATTGATCTAACAAAGTTTGATCAATGTCTTTCCTGCGGGGCTTTCAGCTCGCGCTGTTCCTACTGGAGTCGCCACATTTCACTCCAATCAATTAAGTGAGTAGTTCTCCACGAGAAGATGGACCATTCTCTCTCGCTCAGATGATAAGAGTAGTCAAAGTTAATAGAGAGAGAAAACTGTCCACGGGGTTAGACCCGGTTTTTCTTAAATAGAAAGTAAAATTCTACGTTCTATAAAAGCCAGGGATATCAAAACCTAAAGTTTCGCGAGGACTTACTACCTTTAAATAGATAAATAAGAAACACCACTTATTCCTTATAAAAAGGAGGAAGTGGTGTTTTATTACTTATACAAATATTAACCAAAGGAGCATAGCGACAACAATTGTTGTAACACCTTGTAGTAAGGTAGCCATTGTTTGTGCCTTGTATGCATCTGTTACTTTCATTCCACTAAATTGTGTAACTACCCAGAAATAGCTGTCATTTACATGGCTGACTGTCATTGCACCTGCTCCTATAGCCATAACCACTAATGCTAATGGCATCGCTCCTTCAATACCTAATGTAGGAAGCATTGGAGCTATGAGCGAAGATGTTATAACAAGTGCCGCTGTAGAAGAACCTTGCGCCGTTTTAAGTGCCGCTGCTATTAAAAACGGTACTAATAGGAATAATGCTCCTGTTGATAGAGCACCTAAATCCATCTTTTGTAAAATATCGGCAACACCAGAATTCTTGATAACTGTACCGAATGATCCACCAGCACCTGTGATTAGTAGAATGGGAGCTGCTTCTTTTAACGCATCACCAATCCATCCAGACAATGTTTTTTCACTGATTTCGGGTAACAATAAGAAGGATGAAAATACGCCCAATATTAACGCGACAGTTGGTGCACCTAAGAATTGCAAGAAATGTGTAAAGCCTGATTCGCTACCTGTTAAAGCCGCCACTGAACCAATACTGATCAGCGCTATAGGTAAAACGATTGGAAGAAATGATTTGAATGTAGATGGCATTTTACCAAATGATTTGATAATTTCATCATAGTCAAGTGCCTCTTCCTGATCCGCTTCTACATCAATTTTTGACCCTACTTTTACCGCCCAAATATAACCTACTATAACTGCAGGAATTGCTACTAATAGACCAACTAAAATGATTGTTCCTAGATAGTCTGAAGCCCCGATATTACCAGCTGCAGCTATAGGCCCTGGTGTTGGTGGAACTAATGTATGTGTCGCATATAACCCAGTGGATAATGCGACAGCCATTGAAACAACTTTCACTTTGGAGCGCTTCGCTAAAGACTTCATCAAACTCGATAGAATAATAAATCCAGAATCACAAAATACAGGAATTGACACGATATATCCGATAATTGACATGGCAAGTTGTGGACGTTTTTCCCCTAAAACTCGAAGTACAACTTCTGCCATACGATAAGCAGCCCCGGATTTTTCTAAAATAACGCCTATAATTGTACCAGCAACAATGACAATACCGATACTCGTCATCAGTCCACCGAAACCAGTATTTACATTTTCGACTACTGTTAGTAATGGCATCCCTGAAGCAATACCTACAAAAAAGGCACTAATCAGTAATGCTAAGAATGGGTGAAGCTTGAACACCGCCGTTAAGACTACAACTAAGATGACTCCAATTAATATGACTAAGAGTAACACATGATACACCCCTTTTTATTTTTGTAATAACTTAAACATGGTCTCTTTTGTTCTAATCTCTAAATAATGTTCCGCATTTTCAATCGATTCCTGTTGCGAAACAGAATCATCTGTAACGCTCACTAATAAATCGAAGTGAGTAGATAATGCCAAAATACTATCCGGCGCTATAAACCCGGAGATTAAAACGACTGGGATATTCTTTGCTTTCGCCACACTCGCAATGCCAATTGGCGCTTTTCCAGAAAGGGTTTGAAGATCTGATTTCCCCTCGCCCGTAATAATAAAATCTGCGTGCTCAATTTGTTGATGAAAATTAACAGCTTCCAAGACAACTTCAATACCTGGTTTTAATGTGACTGGAAAAAACGCTAAAAATGCACCTCCAAGTCCGCCTGCTGCCCCTGCTCCTGGACGATCATGAAGGGCTATTCCTGTTAAATTCTCTATCTTATTTGCTAAATTTGCTAAACTTTTATCGAGCGATTCAACTTGTTCAGGTGTAACGCCTTTTTGAGGTCCGAAAATAGCTGTAGCTCCATTTGGCCCGATGAAAGGATTATCTACATCGCATGCAATAACAAAGTGAGCATCTGCTATACGCAAGTCGAATTCAGTTGCATCAATTTCATGAAGGGACTGCAGTGACTCTGCACCCTGAGAAATTTCTTCTCCAACTTCATTAAGAAATTTCATCCCTAGAGCACGCAGCATTCCTGTGCCGCCATCATTCGTAGCACTTCCTCCAATGCCAATAACAAATTTCCGATATCCTTTGTCTAATGCATGTCTGATTAACTCACCTGTCCCAAAAGTAGATGCGATAAGCGGATTTCTTTCATGGTCTAATAGAAGAGTTAACCCTGAGGCTTTAGCCATCTCAATGACGCATGTTTCCCCGTCTCCAAGAATTCCATACTCTACTCGAATAGGACGACCTATTGGATCATTTACCTCCACAAAAACTAGTTTTCCTTCTGTTGCAGAGATAAGCGGCTCTAAAGTTCCTTCGCCTCCATCTGCAACAGGTAGTAGTACAGTTTCAATTGTTGAATCGACTTCCTTTATACTTCTAACTATTACTTGCCCAGCCTCTGTTGCGGTTAGTGATCCTTTAAAAGAATCAGGACTGACAACGATTTTCACTATAATACCTCCAATTAATAAAGCGCTTACATAGAATTATAATGATAGTTTAAAAGAAATACGTTATACTTAATGTATAAATTTTACTGTATTATAACAGCGCGTTTTTATACTTCGTGGAGGTTCTACTATGATTACAAAACAGCTTGCTGAACAAATTGTTGACCAAACAATGTTGCGACTTCAACGTAATATTAACGTTATGGAAACAAACGGCATGATCTTAGCTTCAGGTGACCTATTACGTATCGAAAGTATTCATGAAGGAGCTTTAATAGTTGCTCAAACGAAAAAGCCTTTATGGATTACTGAACAGAACAAACATTTATATCCAAAGACAAAGCCGGGAATAAATTTACCTATATTCTATCAAAATGATTTGGTAGGGGTTATAGGCATTACAGGAGATCCTGAACAAATAGAAGAAATTGCAACACTTGTACAACTCACAACAGAAATGATGGTGCATCAAGCGCTAATTGTATCGGAACGAGAGTGGAAACGAAAAATGCAAGAGATGATTTTTCTGGAGCTAATGAATAACCACGGCATACAAAAGGTTATGTTCGAAAGGATGACAAAGTTAGGTTTTTCACTTAAACCTCCCTTTTACGCATGGGCAATTGAACTGAATCCAGAATCATCGGCCTATCAAACTATTGTCCAAGACCTGGAATATTTTTTTCAAAACGACTCAATTATCCTAGGACACTATCAGCTGCACGAACATTTTATTCTTATTTCCGAAATGGAAGAAAAAGAAATGAAAAAGAAATTAACGATGCTCAGTCCTAAGTTGAAAAAGTATAAAGCTCTTCGACTAGGTGTCGGACAAGTAGTAGAGACACTGGATAGTATTCACTACGCCTATGAAACTGCGAAGGTAGCTTTACAATACGGCAACCCGAAAAACGTTATTGCGTATTTTGAAGACGTAGAACTCTATTCTTTATTCAAAAAAAGAGAGTCATCTGAAGCGCAGCACTTTACGAATCGTATGTTAAAAGGATTAAATGATAAACTACTTTATACATTACAAGAGTACTTCAACTGCAACCAACAGCTGGCAATATGTGCGGAGACATTAGAGATACATAGACATACCTTGACCTATCGTTTAAACAAAATATGTGAAATAACGGGTTATAATCCATCCGTTCTTCAGGATGCTATTACTTTGCAAATTGCATTATGGTTAAAGAAAGATTGAATATTTCACTTAGTAAAGTCGGGCAACAAGAAGGGCAGCCCTATGTAAGTCCTTTATATAACTTATATCAATTGATCAATCTCTTTTTATGAGTTTCTTAACCTAGATTATATCCAAGCTTTAAGGGTGATGGAGGAAGGCTAGTAAATTCTATGCGAGTGCGAGTAAACAAATTTCAAGCTAATATACAGAGGAGTCAGATTTTTTTAACTAAATATTTTTCCGATAGGTTGTCAATGTTCGTGTTTTTTGGTAAAATTAGATATGTTGTGAACGTTCTTATCAGGAGGTGGAATAAATGCACGCATTATTAATGACTTTACTAGTCATCGTTGCGATCGCATTGATCGTTGTTGTATTGTTACAATCAGGGAAAAGTGCTGGTCTCTCAGGAGCCATCTCTGGTGGAGCTGAACAACTTTTTGGAAAACAGAAAGCTCGCGGTATGGACTTAGTCTTACATAGAGTAACGATTGTACTTGCAGTTCTATTTTTCATATTGACTATTGCCGTAACTAAATTTTAATCCTAATCTATTGATAGGATGATTTTTTCTGGCGAGTGTATTATACACCTAAGCCTTTTTGATAATAAAACAGATGCGAACCGCCTGACCGACTTCTGATTGGTTAGGCGTTTTCTTATAAGTAAAATTATTCATACATATATCAATTTAATTTTAAAGCAGGTATTAATAATCTCTGAACAGTGTTGATTTCCGCTTCAGGCGGACGCTTTCCGCGGGCACGGCTTCAATCTCCTCGGGTCTACAGGATGTAGATCACGAAGGCGTTGCCACACGATGTGGCGTACTTAGCCTTTGTCCCTTGTGTACGTTCCTGCGGGGCTTTCAGCTCGCGCTATTCCCGCTGGAGTCGCCGCCTTATGCTTCAATCAACGAGTTCCACTTAATATTTATGTTTTATTCTTAAATTAAGTATTAATTACATTACATATGAAATATAAGGCATTATTCGGGCATATTACATTAATTAATGAAATAATTAGTATTGGCGAATAATGTATATAGCTTAATATTGATGGAGGTTTTACATATGCGAATTTCAACTCCTAAGCCATTTTTCTTTGAAGCTGGAAAACGTGCAGTATTGCTACTTCATGGTTTTACAGGGAATTCCTCAGATGTTCGTATGCTTGGACGGTTTTTAGAAAAAAATGGCTATACATCCTTAGCTCCTCATTACAAAGGGCATGGCGTTCCACCAGAAAAGTTACTGGAAACAGGACCACAGGATTGGTGGAAGGATGTCATGCAAGGATATGACCGACTAAAATCAGAAGGTTATGAAGAAATTGCTGTTGCTGGGTTATCTCTTGGAGGAGTATTCTCCCTGAAGTTAGGGTATACAGTACCTGTAAAAGGTATTGTTACGATGTGCTCCCCGATGACGATGAGAACAACTGATATTATGTTTGAAGGTGTATTAAAATACGCAAAAGAATATAAAAAGTATGAAGGAAAATCCGAACAGCAAATAGAAGAAGAAGTAGAGGCTATACGACAAACACCAATGGAGACATTGGCTGAGCTAAGAGAGTTTGTTTACAATGTCCGTGAGCATGTAGATCATGTGTATGCTCCGTTACTCGTAACTCAAGGGAAAAAAGATAAGGTAATCGATATTACCTCTGCAGATTATATATATGAACAGGCAGAATCGTTTGAGAAAAAACTAAATTGGTATGAGAATTCAGGACATGTAATTACACTTGGCTCGGAAAAGGAACAATTACACGAAGATATATTAAACTTTTTAGAGTCGCTTGATTGGAATGTGTAAAACAGTCCAAAAGTGCACACGCTGAAAAAGGAGGGATGTTTGATGGAAAATATGAAAGAACAATTACTTGAACTTATGAACACAGAAGAATATAAACCATTAACAACAAAAGAGTTGGAAGAACATTTTAATCTGGTAGATGCAGATGATTTTAAAGAATTAGTAAAAACACTTGTCCAAATGGAGGAACAAGGTGCAGTCGTTCGCTCTAGATCGAATAGATATGGAATTCCTACACGTATGAATCTAATAGCTGGGAAATTCATTGGGCATGCAAAAGGATTCGGTTTCGTTACTCCAGAAGAGAGCGGAAATGATGATATTTTCATACCACCTACAGAAGTAAATGGAGCAGTCAACGGAGACAAAGTACTTGTACGAGTTTCCAAAGATTCATCTGGAGATCGCCAAGAAGGTGCGATTATTAAAATAACCCAACGTGGCATGACGCAGGTTGTCGGAACGTTCCAGGACAATAAAGGCTTTGGATTTGTTATTCCAGACGATAAAAAGGTCCCGATGGATGTGTTTATCGCTAAAGGCGATACATTAGGCGCTATTGAAGGGCATAAAGTAGTCGTAGAAATTACCGAATGGCCAAATGAAAGAAAGTCCGCTACCGGGATGGTAACACAAATTTTAGGACATAAAAATGATCCAGGTGTCGATATACTTTCTATTATTTATAAGCATGGTATTACGATTGACTTCCCAGAAGAAGTGATTAACCAAGCAGAAGCTGTTCCAGACCAAATTGATGAAAAAGATTTAGAGAATCGCCGTGATCTTCGTGACGAAGTAATCGTTACAATTGACGGAGCAGATGCTAAAGACTTAGATGATGCGGTAACCGTGACGAAAAATTCGGATGGTACATATAAACTTGGCGTACATATCGCTGACGTAAGTCATTATGTAACAGATGGGTCACCATTAGACCGTGAAGCTTATGACCGTGGAACAAGTGTCTATTTAGCAGACCGTGTTATTCCAATGATTCCACATCGTCTATCAAACGGAATTTGTTCGTTAAACCCTCAAGTAGATCGTTTAACATTATCTTGTGAAATGATTATCGACGGTTCAGGAATGGTAACTTCACATGAAATTTTCCAAAGTGTTATTCGTACTACGGAAAGAATGACGTATGCAGATGTATACAAAATTCTTGAAGAAAAAGACGAAGCATTAATGGAACGCTATAAAGACTTAGTCCCTATGTTTGAACTAATGGGAGAGCTTGCGGAAGTTCTTCGTACGAAACGTGAAAGACGCGGAGCAATTGACTTCGATTTCCCAGAAGCGAAAATTCTTGTAGATGAAGATGGCTGGCCAACAGATATCGCTATAAGAGAACGTACTGTAGCAGAGCGTCTGATTGAAGAGTTCATGCTTGCTGCCAATGAAACAGTTGCCGAGCATTTTAAATGGATGGACGTACCGTTTATCTATCGTATTCATGAAGATCCAAAGCCTGAAAAACTAGAACGATTCTTTAACTTCTTAACAAATTTCGGGATTGTCGTTAAAGGTACTGGTAACGAAATTCATCCAAAAGCGTTACAAGAAATTATTGAAAACATTGAAGGAATGCCTGAAGAACCGGTTATTTCTACAATGCTACTACGTTCATTACAACAAGCGAAATACTATTCTGAATGTCTAGGACATTTTGGTTTATCAACCGAGTTTTATACGCACTTCACATCACCAATTCGTCGTTATCCGGATCTAATCGTACATCGTTTGATACGCACATATTTGGTAAATGAAGATGTGTCCCAAGCTACCGTAAATCATTGGGGAGCTATCATGGACGATATTGCAGAGCATACGTCTAAACGGGAACGTCGCGCTGTAGATGCAGAGCGTGATACGGATGCACTTAAAAAAGCTCAGTTTATGGCTGACAAGATTGGTGAGGAATTTGAAGGTATTGTTAGTTCTGTAACAAACTTTGGTCTGTTTATCGAACTTCCTAATACAATTGAAGGCCTAGTACATGTTACGAATATGACGGATGATTATTATCGTTTTGACGATCGTCAATTGGCGATGATTGGAGAACGTGGTGGCAAGCAATTCCGCATTGGTGACGAGGTAACGGTTCGAGTATCTGCCGTAAAACCAGAAGAAGCTTCGATTGACTTCGAAATTGTAGGGATGAAAAAAGCATTCCAACGTACAAGAAGAGAAGCACCAAAAGTTATAAATGCCTCTAAAAGAGCAAGCAGTGGGTCAGGCAGTCGAGAAAAATCACAGCCAGGACCAGCAAAAGGACCAAAACAGAAACAGAAGTTTTACGAGTCTGTTGCGAAAAAATCACAACGTCGTAAACGTCCAAAGAAAAAATAAGAGAGCGATCACTAAGTCGCTCTCTCTCATTTTTTGAGTTTTGAGGGGTGAATGAAATGGCTAAAAAGAATGAAGATAGAATTCTTGCACAGAACAAAAAAGCAAATCATGATTATTATATTGAAGAAACGATTGAAGCTGGAATTGTCTTGCAAGGAACTGAGATTAAATCTATACGTAATGCTAAAGTACAGTTGAAGGACTCCTTCGTACGTATTCGGAATAACGAAGCATGGATTTCGAATATGCATATCAGTCCATATGAGCAAGGGAACCGATTTAACCATGATCCATTGCGTGCAAGAAAGTTATTGCTGCACAAGAAACAAATAAGTGAGTTAATCGGTGATACAAAAAGAGATGGTTATTCCATCGTTCCTTTGAAGATGTATATGAAAAATGGCTTCGCTAAAGTATTAATAGGCGTCGGAAAAGGGAAAAAAGATTATGATAAACGCGATGTGTTGAAGAAAAAAGAAGCAAAACGTGATATGGATCGAGCATTTAAAGAGAGCAATAGATAAGAGCATAACCATAACTGGTAGAATGTCTCTCTTGAATATTGACTATATTTGATGTATAGTTAGGTATGTAACAAAGCTTACATTATTCCATAAACGGGGACGTTATGGATTCGACAGGGATAGTCTGAGCTTGAGTTGCGCGTCGGAGGCTCGGCTCCGTAAAAACGGAACTTATAACAACAGGCAAAACAAACAACAACTTAGCATTCGCAGCGTAAGCTCGGATCTGCTTTATCTACCCATCGCCCATGTGGCTAGGTAAAGCTCAACTTTAGTGGGATACGGTAGCCAGTGCAACTTGAGCTGTCTGCAAGAGATTTCCAAGTTAGCGTACACAACGCCCGCTTGTCGGCATAGTGCTACGCGAAACCTAAATAGGCAAGATACACGCGTAGAAGCTTAAGTGTTAGAGTTTCTGGACGCGGGTTCAAATCCCGCCGTCTCCATAAAGCAGTTTCAATGAGTTTCAATGAACGTCAAAACCCTTGGTATTCAAGGGTTTTTTCTTTTGCACTATATCATATAACCTCAAAGAATATCATTTAACCGTATTCAAAACCGTAGTCAAAGCCTTAGTCCAATCATCACTGTTCATATAATTTACGAAATTTGAAACTACTTGTTTTTTTGTTTTAGGCGTAACGTGTGCGTAAGTATTCATCGTAGTTTTCAAATCAGTATGACCTAAACGAACTTGAACTTCTTTATAATCATTGCCGGCTTCTAGTTGTAAAGTACAATGTGTATGCCGTAAACCGTGTGTTGTAATTTTCTTTAACTTATATTTGTCCTGAACATGCATAATCCACTTACGTGTTTTTGTAAGCTGTAAGTATTCATTTCGTTCATTGCTAAAGACTAGCTGCTTAGGCTGCGCCGTATTAAAGCCTAACATCAGATAATCTTGCTTTTGTTTTTCCTTCCATTCCTTCAATATAGCCATTGTTTCTTTATCCATATCAATTGTACGTGCAATACCTGTTTTAGTTGTCTTTAGATAATGCATATTATCTTTGCCTCTTGCAATGGCTTTATTAATCCGAATTTCGTTTTTATGAAAATCTAGGTCCTTCCAGGAAAGGGCAAATGCTTCCCCCTTTCTCATACCGCTAAACGAAAGTAATCGAAATAAAGCGTAAGCTTTGAAGTTTTTTTCTTTTTTTGAGCAAGAAAGAAATTCAATTAGTTGTTCACGAGTATAATAGTTTTCTTCATCTTCGTTTTCAATGCCTTTCTTTTTGCGCGAGGGTATCTCTACAAGTGAAAACGGATTTGATTGTATATAGCTACGCTTTATAGCAAAATCCAGGACCTTAGAAGCATAAGATTTTACCATAAGGAATCTCACCAACTTCGACGCCCAGTCATCCAAATGTTTTTGACATATATCAACTGATATTTTCTCAACTCTATAGTTACCCATCGCAGGTAAAATATGATTTTTGAAGATACCTATAGTTTTAATGAATGTACTTTCTTCAACATTCTTTTCATAATGGTTAATCCATAAATTGTAAATATCTTCGAAGGTTTTAACCTGTTGCTTGCGAAAAGTACCGTTGTATATTTGGAGTTTTGCTTGGCTTAAAGCCAACTTAGCTTCCTCTGACCTTTTAAATCCTCGGCGAGTTGTTCGCATTTCTTTTCCAGTAAGAGGGTCAACGCCGATATATAAGCTGAACATAAAGCGTTTCTCTTTATTTTTTAGTGTGTAAGATTTAACAGTATTCTTCATTTTAATTTCCTCCCTGTATTTACGGAGACAAGATTAGAGGAAAAATAATGCAATTATCTATTTTGTGAAAATTGCATTATCTTCATTGTATACTAAAACCCTCTATCTATATAACCGTTCTTTCAATTAATAGCTGTGTTTGTTTAAAAAATTGTCAATTTCCGTTTTAGAAACTCTTTTTACCGCACCAATTACAGATATTCTTAATCCACGGAGTATGAATTTATTAAAAGTATTTACTGCTACTCCAGCATATATAGAGCCTTCTTTTAAGTTCATCCATTCTTTAGTTGAATGTTGGTTTTGTTTAAGCTCGTTTATAGCATTTTCAAGTACTTTGTATGCGATATCACGTAACTGATTTTCTGTTAAGGAAGTTAAACTTTGTTCTGAATTCATTTTTATATTACTCCTCATTAAATATTTTGAGTTTTTGATGGCTTTATTGCTATGTATATTTCGCTGAAAACAATTTGGAGATAATCCCACAAAGTAATTAGACAAAGAAACATGTGGGATTAATTCAGCCATCTTTAGATTTTTTATAATTTATCACTGTGATTTTCTCAAACAAATCTTGGCGCCGAGTATCGAATTGAGCTACTTACACCAGTCCAAAGGAACAATCACATTGCTCTCCCTCAATAGTTCATGTTTCCAAGTTCGGATTCTATGTGCTCTCGATTATCTATATGTTTTCGCAATTTGTTTGAATGATGATGCGTCTTCTAGCAATCTATGTATGTAATTGAAAGTTAAGTGTGTAAATTGGCAGTTCATCGGTGTTCCAGAAGTTCCAGAATGTTTTCTACATCCAAATGGAATGAAGCGAACCTACTTGTATTACCCCGAGGAAAGGACCAATAATTCCGTATCTTTTCCCCTTGGAATCATTTATTTCCTTGACCCACTTTACCCAGTATCTATTTCTTCCGGCTGTATATAGCTCATTGCATGCCAGCCAACAATATAGACTGAAGATTTCGCTTTAAATTCTTGTTTTAAAATTGCGGATTTCCTATCTCTACTTAAAAACTCTCGCTCGATTTCAGTCATCATCTCATCTAACTGGTTAACTGCTAGTAATTTAAGTCCTGATGCAAAAAAAATTAGATATTTATGAATCATCATTGTTGAGCCCTCCTTTATGTTTGTGTCCTTATGATAGCAAAAAGAGAATCATTATAATTAAATAATAGGAATTATTTCTTCAGAATGAAATAAAATTGTTGTAGTGAAAATTAATAGCTGATTTTTAACAATAGGACATTAATATTTGATATAATTAGAGGATTTTTTCTTTCTGGAAATCTGAGAATCAAGATTATAAGATAATAAAACTATTTTTTAAGGTAAAATAGTAGCCGAGTTGGTTAAACTGTTTACTCTCGAATTGTTTGGGATAAATCATCTTAGATACCCTCGGGTTGAATTCCGATGAACACTAAGTTCCTAGGTGTACGGTTGGTTAATGAGAGTGTTTCCAAGTGACTTCCCATGTAAAAGAAGTTCTTATTGAGTTACAGGTGTTAGTCAATGGATATTAAACTATTTTTTTGATTTCTGATAATCGATTTAGTAAGTATCTAAGTTTTGTCAATCTACTCTGATTGCATCAAACTGTTGGAATAATAATATTCAAGCTGCATCTATTTACGTTTCATAAGTAGTTGGCGGTACCGCTTAATTTTCAATCTACTCTGTAAAATTAGAACAAAAGTCTATTCCTTTTGACTGGAATGGACTTTTTTTATGGTTAAAAACTTACCTAAGATGTGTATATACAATGCCTCAGTACTTGTTATTCATCTAAAATAAATAAGTATTTACAAGAGAATAAATTATCTATAGTATACGAGTATACAAAGTTTACGTATTGATTGATAACAATAGGAGGTTTTTAATATGCCTGATAAGTTAGTGAGCATTAGAATGAATGAAAATTTAGCTGAAATACTAGAAGAGCGAGCAAATAGTCTAAATAAATTAGCTCCAGAGATTAAGGTGACAATGGGGGGCAGTGTACGCCATGCAGCGGAAACATATGCATTGGAACTTGCTCGTCAAGAAATAGAACGACGGTTGGTTTGTCCATTACCTACTACGAATATGGGTGAATCATTCAAGGATAAGTTTAAAGATAATCCGTTTGTCACAGACAACGATGACATTTCTTTTTCAACTAAAGAATTAGAAAAACTAGCTTCAAGTTTTCAAACGATTGCACAAATTTTTAAGAATAACACTAAAATTAGTTCTGATATTGTAGAAGTTTGGGAATCTATTGGTGGCTATTTGAAAGATGAAGCAAATCACTTTTCTTTTATAGAAGAAAGTATGCAACAAGATAGGAAGTACAAAAATAATAATAGTTAAGAACTATTGATTCAACCACATAAGCAGCAAAATGACACAATTAATTTAGATTTTATGGAGGACGCATCTATGGCAACAGCAAATTTAGGATTTGAAGAAAAATTATGGAGTATGGCAGATAAATTACGTGGGTCGATGGATTCCGGCGAATATAAAAATGTAGTCCTAGGATTACTATTTTTAAAATATGTTTCTGACTCATTTGAAGAAAAACATGAAGAATTAGCAGCCGATGAATATTCAGACCCCGAAGACCAAGATGAATATCTAGCAGAAAATATTTTCTGGGTACCAAAAGAAGCTCGTTGGTCATTCATTAAAGATAATGCTAAAAAACCAGAGATTGGGCAGTTGATTGATAAAGCGATGATTGCGATTGAAAAGGAAAATCCGTCGTTGCAAGGGGTTCTGCCAAAGGATTATGCACGTCCTGCACTCGATAAAGTACGTTTAGGTGAAACGATTGACCTGTTCTCGTTTAGAGTGGGGGATGAGGATAGTCGTTCAAAGGATATATTAGGGAGAGTTTATGAGTATTTTTTAAGCAAATTTGCTAGTGCTGAAGGAAAGAATGGTGGAGAATTCTATACGCCGTCGTCTGTTGTACGTTTATTAGTTGAGATGCTTGAGCCGTATAAAGGGCGTATTTATGACCCTTGTTGTGGTTCAGGTGGAATGTTCGTACAAAGTGAAAAATTTGTGGAAGAGCATCATGGAAAACTTGGAGATATTGCTGTTTACGGTCAAGAGTCAAATCCGACAACGTGGAAGCTTTGTAAAATGAACTTGGCGATTCGTGGGATTGATAGCAATATTGGGACTCATAATGCAGATACATTCCATAATGATTTACATAAAGGATTAAAAGCAGACTTCATCATGGCAAATCCACCTTTTAACATTAAAGATTGGGGTGGAGATAAGTTATCTGGGGATGTGCGTTGGCAATATGGTACACCACCGGCTAATAATGCGAACTACGCATGGATTCAGCATATGGTTTCAAAGCTTGCTCCGGCAGGTACAGCAGGTTTTGTATTAGCTAATGGTTCGATGTCCTCTAATACATCAGGTGAAGGTGAAATTCGTAAAAATTTAATTGAAGCTGATTTAGTGGAATGTATTGTGACGTTGCCGGGACAATTGTTCTATTCAACACAAATTCCTGTATGTGTTTGGTTTGTATCGAAAAACAAAACAAAAACGGGAAAACGTGCTCGTAATGGGGAAGTTTTATTTATTGATGCACGCAAAATCGGGTTTATGGCAGACCGTACACATAAAGAGTTTGCTGACGATGACATTCAAAAGATTACAACTGCATTTCATACATGGCGTGGAAAATCAGACGAGATATACGATGATGTACAAGGTTTTTGTAAAGTTGTAACTTTAGAAGAAATTCGAAGCAATGATTACATTTTAACGCCCGGTCGATACGTGGGTTTAGAAGAAATAGAAGATGACGGTGAACCATTTGAAGAAAAAATGGTTCGTTTAACAGATGAACTATCAGAACTATTTGTTAAATCCACAAAGTTAGAAGTTAAAATTCGCCAAGTACTTGGGGGGATTGGGTATGAAATATAAAATTACAGGTATTAGTTTTTCTGACGCAGCACACATTATTGGAGGAGGGACTCCTAAGCGCTCTGAACCGACGTATTGGAATGGGAGTATACCTTGGTTATCGGTTAAAGATTTTAATAATGATTATAGAACTGTTACCCGCTCATCTGAATTTATAACTGAATTAGGATTAAAAAACAGTTCTACAAAGTTATTAGAAAAAGGAGATATTATTATTTCTGCAAGGGGTACTGTTGGGAAATTAGGGCAAGTTGATAAACCAATGGCTTTTAATCAGTCTTGTTTTGGAATTCGGGGAAAAAAGGATATTGCAGTTAATGATTATCTTTATTATTGGTTAAAATATAACATTGAATCATTAAAAAAAAATACTAATGGTTCTGTATTTGACACAATCAATAAAGCGACATTTGATAGTTTAAAGATAAATTTACCCAATATTCAAGTGCAGAATAAAATTAGTGGTGTTTTGCTTACTTTTGATGAGAAAATCGAAATGAACTTGAAATTAATATCTATTTTAGAAGAACTTTCTCACTCCCTTTTCAAACACTGGTTCATTGATTTTTATTTTCCAAATGAGCAAGGGCTTCCTTATAAATCAAATGGTGGCAAGATGAGGGATAGTGAGTTAGGGGAGATACCCGAGGGATGGAAGGTTCAAAATTTAGTAGATATCTGTGAAGTTAAAGATGGTACTCATGATTCACCTAAACAAGTTGAAGAAGGATATCCATTGGTTACATCGAAACATCTAGGTAAAAACAGTATAGATTTTGCTACTACAAAGTTAATTTCATTGGAAGATTATAAAAAAGTAAACAAAAGAAGTTTAGTGGAAAGAAATGATATTTTGATAAGTATGATTGGGACAGTGGGTAGACTCTATCTTGTTCAAGATAAGACCATAGATTTTGCAATTAAAAATATTGGCTTGATTAAGACTTCTCAAATAGTTGATTATGAATTTATTTATTGTTATCTACAATCAGAATCAATGAAAGCACATATAGAAGAGCGTATGGCTGGAAGTACACAACAATATATCAGTTTAACTGAACTTAGAAAAATACCTGTTTTAATGCCTACTAAAGAAGCATTAAAACAATTTAAGGATAAGCTCAATTATTTATTTGATAAGGTTTATTCGTTGACGCAAGAAATTCATCTTTTGGAGGATTTAAGTAATTCTCTACTGCCCAAACTTCTATTAGGAGAGATAGATATCCCAGACGAAAGTGTGGTTGATTGAAATGTTTAAGTATTTAGAGTCTGATTTAGAAGAAGCTACTTTGGAATGGCTGGCTGAGATGGATTATTCCGTCTTAGCTGGACCTGATATTGCACATGAAGGAGATTTGCCCGAACGTGACAGCTTTCAAGACGTGGTATTAATTGAACGTTTACGCGATGCGCTACGTCGTATCAATCCTCAAGTACCTACGGAAGCTATCGATATGGCATTACAGAAGATTGAAGCTAATGAGTCACCTAGTTTGGTTGTAAACAATGAAAAGTTTCATAAGATGGTGACTGACGGAGTGGACATTGAACTGCAAGGTACAGATGGACACAATCCGACGGTCAAAGTATGGCTTTTTGATTTCGGAAATTCACATAATAATGATTTTGTTGCAGTTAATCAATTTACGATTATTGAGGGAAATCAAAATAAACGCCCTGATATACTCGTATTTGTGAATGGTTTACCTTTAGTCGTTATTGAGCTAAAGAACGCTACAAATGAGGCTACAGGCATTTCAGAAGGCTACAATCAATTGCAAACTTATAAGCAAACGATTCCTTCTTTATTTCGTTACAACGCCTTTTTGGTAACAAGTGATGGAGTCAATGCTCGGGTTGGCTCATTAACGGCGAATGAAGAACGCTTTATGAAATGGCGAACTGTCGATGGAGAACTTGCTCCTACATCCTTATCTCAATTAGAAGTCTTGTTAAAAGGAATGCTAGAGCCAAGTCGATTCATGGATATTCTACGTAATTTTATCTTGTTTCAAAGTGATGGAGAGAATTCCTATAAGATTTTAGCTGCATATCATCAATTCTATGCAGTCAATAAAGCGGTTGAAAAAGCAAAAATCGCTATAAAAGGTGACCATAAAATTGGTGTTATATGGCATACACAAGGTTCTGGGAAAAGTTTGTCGATGGTGTTCTATGCTGGGAAGCTAATTCAATCCATGAGTAATCCAACGATAGTTGTTTTAACAGACCGTAACGATTTAGATGACCAGCTATTTAATACATTTTCAATTTCAGACGGCATCTTACGTCAAACCCCTGGTCAAGCTAATAGTCGTGATGAGTTGAGAGAGTTGCTTACTGTCCAATCTGGTGGCATTATTTTTACCACATTACAGAAGTTTTCTTCAGATGAAGATACAAGTGTTATGCCTTGTTTAACAGACCGTACCAATGTGATAGTAATGGTGGATGAAGCTCATCGTTCACAATATGGGTTTGGAGCAACAGTTCGTGGAAATGATGCGGAAACAAAGTACGGTTTTGCTAAGTATGTACGTGACGCATTGCCGAATGCTTCATTTATTGGATTTACAGGAACGCCAGTAGAATCAACAGATAAAAATACACCAGCAGTTTTTGGTGAATATATTGATATTTATGATATGACACAAGCAGTGGAAGATGGCTCAACTGTGAAAATCTTCTATGAAAGTCGTATTATTCCTCTAGATTTACCAAGTGGCTTAAGTATTGACGATGAGTATGAAGAAATTACAGAGGACCAAGAGCAATCTGTAAAAGAAAAGATGAAGTCTAAATGGTCACGTTTAGAGGCTGTAGCTGGTGCTGAATCAAGAGTTAAGCGTTTAGCTACTGATATAGTGATGCATTACGAAGAACGCCAAGGAGCAATGTTTGGAAAATCGATGGTTGTGGTTATGTCTCGTCGTATAGCAATTGACTTGTATAAAGAAATAGTGAAATTGCGACCAGATTGGCACTCGGAAGATGACGATAAGGGCATCATAAAAATTGTGATGACAGGTGCTTCAAGTGACCCACCAGAGTGGCAGCCTTTCATTGGTAATAAAAAGAGACGTGAATATTTATCTAAGAGAATGAAAGATAATGATGACCCTTTAAAAATTGTTATCGTACGTGATATGTGGTTGACGGGTTTTGATGTACCGGCGATGAATACAATGTATATCGACAAACCAATGAAAGGTCATAATTTAATGCAGGCAATTGCCCGTGTAAACCGGGTTTTTAGGGACAAACCTGGAGGATTAATTGTAGACTACATTGGGATTGCTGATAGTTTAAAAGAAGCACTACATCAATATACAGAGAGTGATAAAGAAACGGCTGGTATAGATACCTCAGTCGCTGTAAACTTATTGTTAGAAAAATATGAGTTACTTGTTGAAATGCTATATAAACATGATTACAGTGGTTATTTATCTGAAAAATCAACAGTAAGAATGAATGCTATTATTTCCACAATGGATTTTGTCCTGGGTCTTGGTGAGGATGAAAAACGACGATTTATTAATACCGTAACTGAACTTTCAAAAGCATATGCATTATGTGCCACTACTGAGGAAGCACAAGAGATAAATGCTGAAATTGGTTTCTTCAAAGCAGTAAAAGCTAGTCTTGCTAAAAGTATTGGCGATGGTAGCAAGAAGAAAACAAATGCTCAAATGGAAGCAGGGATTAATCAATTAATATCCAAATCAATTATCTCAGAAGAAGTCGTTGATATTTATCAATCACTTGGTTTAGAAAATCCGGACATTTCAATTTTATCGGATAAGTTTTTAGATGATGTAAAAGCAATGCCGCATAAAAACTTAGCGGTTGAGCTGTTAAATCGCCTGCTAAATGGCAAAGTAAAGTCAGTACAGCGAACAAATCTAATCCAAGCACGAAAGTTTTCCGAAATGCTTGAAGGGGCACTTAACAAATACAATAAGCGTGCCATTGAAACATCGAAAGTTATTGAGGAACTAATTGCATTGGCTAAGGAAATGGATTCAGCTTATAAAAGTGGTGAAAAAGCAGGACTTATCAAAGAAGAAATTGCTTTCTACGACGCTCTAGCATCACATGAAACGGCTGAACAAGTATTAGGCGATGATACTTTGAAACTCATCGCGCACGAACTTACAAAATCTATTAAAGAAAATATGAGTATCGACTGGAATCTACGTGAGTCAGCCCGAGCAAAAATGCGTATAACCGTGCGAAAACTGTTGAAGAAATATGGCTATCCGCCGGATTTACAAAAAGAAGCTGTAGAGACTGTGGTTAAGCAAGCAGAGCTCATGGCGCAGATGGAGTTTGATTTAGGTTCTTACTAATAATAGCCTCCATCTACAGTTTGTACTAGTTTCAATGTTTTCAGGTTCTAGGACACAATAATCTTTTCTAGAAGCTTTTACTGTCTTTCTAAGATAATCCTGGCATAAATAAAACCAAAGAGAATTCATTCGAAATGATGATTGTTTTTTCTTTGGTATTTTATATTTGAGTATTTGCTCAACGTATTTTATATCAGTAGAGATTGGAATAGTAGAGAAAAAACTGCCCAGTAGAGAATGTCCTATAGTGCGGCAGTTTTGAAATGCATACCAAGATTAAGGCACCTTGCTCAATAACAATTCCTTCTGTTTCCTTGTTGCTACTTCATTATATTCCAGCCATTTTTCTTTTTCTCTCTCCACTGCTCGATTTTGCCATTCAAACCAAACATAAGAACATTCACTGCAATGGCTTTCTACACCACTATTATTGTGCATATCTCTACGTATAAATAATGTCCTTCTATGACAACAGTAGCAATAAATAATTTTATCATCACTTTTTTTTATAAACTTCATAATATCGGCACCTCCAATTTACAATATTTATTGTCTATTAATTGGTCATTTATTCTATAATCAATAACTTTGTTAAATAAATTTGTGTAGGTATCAACATAATGTAATAGATAATACAGGGAAAAGAGTTATCACTGGCTGTATTTATTGATTTAGGATGGTGGTTCCATTAGCAATTCTATTCACCTTAATAAGCGAAATAGCGAAAGTGTACAGTGCTATTTAGCATTCTGGAAAATCCTCAAAAACGGTGCTCATTCCAATGTAAATGATTCGATATGGCAATTGTATCAACTGTTGCTATTAATTTAAATATATAACTTTTTTCTTCCATAATAACAGTGCTCCAGCTTTCTTCGTAATTTTCCTTTGTTTAAGAATAAACGGATACAATGACAGCAGAAACGTATATTAAGCAAAAGAATGATGATAAATATGCTCCAACAACTGAAGCTAGGAAAAATGATGCCTTTACGAAGAAAATTCAGGATAAAAATGCCTCATTAATGGTAAGAATATATGAGAAGGACGATGAATCGGTTGGAATACTAATATTAGAACTGTTCTTTATCTTTGTTCCTAACAAGCTGACGATTCAGCTTCCCAGTAATTCCTATCTATTCCGATTGTAAAATCAATTAGCCTTATTCTTCGCGTCATCATTAAACATATCGCTAAAACATATCTTCCATATCCGACGATTATCTGAAGCAGTTTCCTTATAACTGCCACCATTCAGACAAAATGTCTATGAGTTTAGAACAACTGGACAGTTAAAACTAGAACAAAAAAGGAAGTGACCCTATCAAACAGATGATGGGTCACCCAAGTATCGATTTTATGCACAACTATTACAATACATAAAAAAATAAAGAGTAGGAGCTGCATCCATATAAATGGTGAGGGCTTTTTTTTGATGACAAGAAGTTGCGTGGAACAAGGAAATAATTAACTGTCCGTCCCTTTATTAACGCTGTTCTTTGAAACTTACTAGACAGTTTCAAAGTTTCCTTCATATGTACCTCTTTCGGTATTTGAAATTGTTGTTTATACATGTAAATGACAAAGGTTATACATTGTCTATCTCTCAAAAACGTAATGGAGCGAATGGAAAAACTTTTTTAAGATTGCACAAGGATTACGCAGAAACAATTTGAAACTATAAATACGAAAAAATTAAAAATGTAGCGAAGCGCTCCTCCGTGTATTTGATAGGCAAATGCACGGTTGTAAAACGACGAAAAAAATCCCGCTGAGTATCCCGTCTGCTCCGGCTATGTCTTACCGACATATGTGTAACCCGTTAGATGGGTGTTTACAATTCCCAGATGTTACCGTCCCAGTAGCGAAAGCTAGGCAGGATAGTGTGTTACTCCGTGGTGGGGTTATTGTTAAAGCTGGACCTGGGCAATTGGGAAAATAGATACGTCTATAATTCCAGCACTCTATTATTATTCACACGTGACCGAAAGAACCAATATCGAAATTATGCATATTAAACCATTCCTTGCCCTCTTAGCAGGGCAGAATAGCTTCTCCGTTCCCTCCGCCCCAATCTAGATTTCTTTCAAAACCTTTTAAATATATCAACTAACAAACATTCTTTCAGTAATGAATATGTAGGTTACAAAATAACTGAAGCTAAATTGTTTGATTACTCGTAATTTTCATTTTGTTATCTTAAAATATATGTAGAGTGGGTGCAGTAACACCTAGTCTTTGCAGCAATATTTGCTGTAATGGTTGACCAAGTTGAAGAGTGTATAAAAATAACCACCTTCCTTGCCTAGAGCAAAGAGTGGTTATTTTTATGATTTCAGATGAGTATATCTAGGGGATTAAGAACTAAGGGAAATTGCAAATGAAATGAATATTTAGCTATCATATGTATATCGTTAAGTAGCCACAATAGAAGGTGTCTTGAAGTCCATTTAGGCAAGTAACATAATTAAGAACTAGATAAGAAGAAAAGGGATGATGAATTTTTATGATAGCTTATCCGGCATATGCGACTGTACTTAATGCTGCTAACCCATCGAATAGATGGATAAATAATGGAACCGTGCAAATAAGAGAGCTTTTAGAAGTTGAAATACAGAGGAAGACTATGAAAAAAGCAATGTTTATTTGCATGAAACCGAGTAAAGCAAATAATCAAGAATCCGATAAAACTATTAATATGCTCTTAGATTTTGTATTGTCAGAAACAACAAAATAAAATAGTCCTATTCCTAGTGTTAGAACTACTGTCATTACTAATTTGTTTCCTTGCTATAATACTTCTGCCAACAACCTTTACACCGTATTAGAAAATTTTCTGGCAAATAATAAACAGAGTATTAATAATTGGCAGTAACATAATCTGGGCATTATACAAAAAGCTATTGATGAAGTCGATTATGTTATTTTTGCATGGGGTGACCCACCTTCAGCTCCTATTCATAATAAGAAATCTAGCGACCTTGCTCTTTATCACCGTGGTATATTTCAAAAATACTTGATTATGCAAACTTTCAGTGGAACAAATCAAAAAAGAAACAGATTCGATGCATGAAAAAATTAAGAATAAACACTTCTTTCCGCTCTTTAATAGTTTGCAAGGACAATATTCAACTGATTTAGCTAAGAGTTCTAAACCAAATATTATTGTGAAACAAATTCATACAATTGCCGATTTAAATAAAATTCCGAATCAACCGGGGTTTTACTTAATTTTTACAGACTATCAGGATGGCTTTAAAGATATAAATAGTTGGATGACCAACGAGGTAATATATGGGAATGCGAGAAATGTGGTAATGACTTTTGTAGTGTTTGCTTCGTAGAACAGACAAATCAGGGGCTATTAGCAGGGAGTGAAGAATTAGAACAAATCCTATGTCCAGATTGTCTTCTTAAAAAGGAAATTTGGAAAGTAATAGAATAATATTTATTAAATGCATTTGCTGCAACTTTCAATTTTTTCTTGAAATAATAAAAAAAAGAGAAACCTTTCATAAATATGATTGGTTTCTCTTTTGTATTTTCTTATGTAGCATTATGAGTTCAGTGTTGTAGTATGTTGGATTTACTTAGATTTATTGTGATTTTTAAGCTCTTCAAATGGCTTTAGATTAGAAGCTCTTACTTTTGCTCTTAAATTGTCACTTTGCATTAATTCCGCGGAATAACTTACACTCATTTCTCTAGCAATTTTCTTAAAATTTATTAATGTGTTTTCCTCAAATAATTCAGCAATATCTTTGACAATCCTGTATTTTTGAATTGGTGTTAACATCTCCCCCCAATACATTATAAATCTGTATGAATCCTCCAAATTGAAATGATTAATTTCTATCATCGTTTGAAATTTGAAATTATCTTCTTCTAATAAATGCTCTCTGATTAAAACGTTTTTTTGATTCATGGCTTTGTTGAAGTATAAATATGTTTCATCATGTTCTACATAAATTCGTTCTAAGTTGTTGATTGAATTCAATATCATTATGTATTTCCCCCGATTAGTTTAGTTTCTTATAATTGTGTAACTGATTAAATAATTTTAGTATTTTACAAAAATTATGTATGGATTAAGAGCGATAATACTCATCTATGTCGTCTTGAGTAGCGTAAAGCCTACAAATCTCAGCGTCTGAATAGTTTTCTTTTAAGTATGGATTATATAAAGGATTATGATGTCGATTCATTTTTTTTAGCCAATCTTGCTCACGTTTTTGTTCATCTTTATATTCCTCAAGAAGTACCATTTCCATTTGTTCTTGCTCGTACAATTTCTGATTGCAACTTTCGCAACATTCGATTACTAATTTGTCTGTTGCAGTTCCGCAATAATTGCACACTTGAGTACTTTGAATTGTATCCAGTTCCAGTGATTGGTTCCTATGAAGTTTCCATATCTGTTCTTTAGTTTTCATTTTAAATACTCCTCTTCGTTTAATTTGTGAAAAATGTATTCTATGTACTTTTTAAGATTTCAAAATTATTCTTCGACTTCTACATCAAGGGTTGAATCATATAAATCCTTCAGACGTTTAAACTTTCCTTTGTCTAACAGTTCGGTGTTATTGGATTCTAAAATTTCTTGGAGAGCTTCTTCATCAGAAACAATATACGCTTGTTGTTGTTGTCCAGACCATTCCGTTCCCTTGATTAAAACATATTTATCTAGATTTCTTAATTTGGTAATTCCGAGATGCATGCCAATACCACCATTAGAATAGTTTCT
Organism: Psychrobacillus sp. FSL H8-0487; assembly: GCF_038008385.1. NCBI lineage: Bacteria > Bacillati > Bacillota > Bacilli > Caryophanales > Bacillaceae > Psychrobacillus > Psychrobacillus sp. FSL H8-0487. The sequence goes on along the minus strand of NZ_JBBOZA010000001.1, from coordinate 2,807,397 downwards.
ACCATCCCAATAATCTAATAGATTGTTGTAATTTACGCGGGCGATTATTGAATTTTCATTGTCATATACGTTTATCATGTTTGTTTCCTCCAAGGATATAATATCGACTATTTGTAATATTTTGTTGATAATATGAAAGTGGAATAATTTAAAGTCTTACCTGCATTCAGTAGGAGTAAAGACCTTGAAAATAAAAAAACTAAAATGTTATGTAGTAATGAAGATGACTTTACTAAGGTATACATGAATAAAATAGGAAATTAATCATTTCAAATGTCCTCCTTTCTGCCTATTATTATTAATAGTAATTGACAGTTAAAAATAAGGCTAGTAAAAACGTTTTAACTTTTAAATATTAATTTTTTCTATTAATAAACACATCGTAACAGGTAGAAAATACCTTTTGTGCAAAAAATGATTTTTTATTTTCAAATTCATACAAAATTTTTCCTAGCGAAGATAAAGAAGAATTTCCAACATTTCTTTATTTTAGTTTGATACAATAATTAGTTTACAAACACTGACATTCAGTAAGAAACTTCTCATACATATCGGTAATTGTATAAAATAGATTCAACTAACATTAGACTTTACATTTGTATCACTAGTAATCTTCATTTCTTTTAAGTAAGAAAGAAATTATTTTGTATTAGTTATTTCAAGCGAAAATACTAAAATAAATTACATCGAAACCGGAGTTAATACCGAATATTCGTTTTCCTCGTATGGTTTGTATTACAAATGGTGTTTCAAATAGCCAGTAAAGATGTTGAAGTTGAGGTGCGATGAATAATCATCATCTTACAAGAAGCAACTATATCCTTCTTTAACCCACTAACTCTTCAATCTTAAAATTCATCTAAAAGTCCGCGCTTTTTCAAATCTGAGGAATTTTAACTGAATTTTTCACAATCACTCCATTATTCAGATGAAAATCCATCTGGTCCGAGCGAAAGGTTTGATTCCAACCTAAGACTCTAACTAAAAAACTTGTTATTTAGCTTTTAAGTTTTCCAATTTGCACTCTAAGGAGGGAATTGAATCAAAATCTTTTATAAATAACTAAAAGATTGGAAAGCGGTGGAAGATGTTGAGGGAACACCATAGTAGTAATCAATAGGGAGAAAATAACGGATGAAGCAACAAGTAACTCGAAAGTAATATGGTTGATACCGTTTGATAACTGCCAACAAAAACAGCCTACTTTGTGAAACACTTCGGTGGCGGGAGATGCAATCAATCGTACAGTGTGTGAAGAATATAGTAGGTGTATGGTGCCACCTGCATTATGCAAGGAAGAAAACATATGCCATCTATTGTAGGTCATATACATGCGGCAGCAACCATCTACAAGCATCTATATGCATGTTGTTGCAATCACCTGCAATCATTTGTGTTCGCTTGCAATCATTTACTTGCAGTCAGCAACAGCCTTTTTAAAGTAGACATCTAATGCAATTAACCGGTAAAAGACATTAAATGTGTAGACCACAAAAAAAGATGATATTTTCCATACAAATTATCATGTTGTTACAAGAGGTTAAAATTACTGTCGTATCAAAAAAAACAAACACAAAAGTGGAGAACTACGGGGAACTTTTTTATAAATGAACAAAACAGAGACGGTCATTATTATTTCTGATTTGGAGCGGAAAACAGACAAATATTTGTCTTTATTTTTCTTTGAAAAAAGTACGGTGTTTAAAAATAATTATGTCTCTTTAAAAAGATAGAAATGTAGCTAGAAATAGATAATTCGAAAGGAATTTTTTTCAACTATAGAATCGTCCATTATGAGATTTGGGTAGGTAAAAAATATTTTTGGGTAAAAAAGGATTTCCTCTTTATACATGCAAACTAATATTGTAAGCAAAAAAGAAAATGTAGCGAAGCGCTCCCTGTGGTAATTGGTAGGCAATTCCACAGTTGTATCCTGACGTAAAGAATTCCAACGAGCATCCCGTCTGCTCTGGCTTCGCCTCACTAGCGTTGTACATCCGTTAGAGGGACCTTTCTTATTCCAGATTTAAACCCGTCCCAGTCACATTTTGTGAGATAGTGTATTGTGTATTAGTAGTCGAATGTTCCGTAAAGCTGGACCTGGAGGAATTTTAGACGACTTACGAGTTGTTTAAAGCACAATATTAAAACAAGCGAGCATATGCATGATTGTAAGCTTGTCTATCCATTTTGTAAGGGTAGAATTTGCTCACACTGCATGAGGAAACAATCTTCCAATACAGCTTATACCTTAAAATCCTCCATGGCTTTCTTCTTTAAATAAAGAACCTGTTAAAAGATAATTACTTGTCCTCTACGATAGGTCGCTACATATAATATGGTTGGACAGTCACAGTATTAAAAAAGACAAGATAGTAATTAAACTAAATGCTAATGGAATCCAAGCATCTACTATTTTCAAAAAGTACATACCAAAATAAAATAGCTTTTTCTCATATTGTTTAAAAAAATTTACAAATGAAAAAGGTTTTTAAAATTCCCCTTACAAACAATAGATAGTAGAGAAAACTGTCTCTTGCGAGATAAAATGGAGTGATTATCATGGGAAGATTTACTTTAAAAGACACAAATAAAAATGGAAAACCGACGTTGTATTGGGACGAATATATACCGGAGCTGAATAAGGAGCGGTTCGAAAGATTTAAAAGAGAAACGAATTTAAATGAAGCTGAAGCAAGAAAAGCAATACGAAATATTAGCAGAGGAATAAGAAGCACGTGTATAGGGAAATTAAGCTCTGCGAGTGAGTTTACTGAAGAGAACATACATAATAAATTACAGAAGCTGCTTGTAAATGGAAAAATAGCAGAGAGTACATACAATAAATTACTAAAAGAAATGAACTTAACAGAAGAAGACAAAGCACAGATTAGGCATGATTTTGCCGTTATGAGCTTATATGGATTTGCACTTGGTGTAGTAAAGATGAAATTAAAAGAAGATATAGAGGAAGAACTCGGAGAAAGTGTTACTTGGTCAACTGTACAAGATACATACAAGATTTTAGAAAAAGATGAAATTGAAGAAATACGTACCAATATCCTGGGATTTGACACTGTAACAAGTAAAGGATTACTAAATGCTCGGTATTTTTTCAAAAATAACATCTACAAAAAGCATTTAGAAGCTTTTAAACTGTTACATCAGGGGGATTACAACGATTTATCAGATGAGTTTTTGGTGGAAATTAGGAACCATCAAGTTGATTAAAATGGCAGCCCTCCTTATTATGACTTTGTCAGTTATGCATTAGAAATATTAGCTGACTAGTTATATCAGTTTAATCTTGATTAGAACGTATGTTTTGGTTAAGGTTAACTAAAGGAGTGATGTTTGTGAAAATTATTTATAATCGAGGCGGTTGTGAATTTATTACCGGGGACCACTTATTTTTGGAATGTAATTTCGTCCTAGTTGAAAACAACTGTCATTATAAGTGCAGAATGGGAATTTTAACTCGTTCAACAGACATATCGGAACATGAAATATCGATACGTCTCATCAATTATGCAACCTTTAACTTAACATCACGCGACAAATGTTTAGATTACATCTATAACCGGAAACTAGAAATATTGGATGAACTAAAGCAATATTTAAGAGATGTAATTTTAGATGAAATTGAGCAGGAAAGAAATCATTGGATAGATTATCGATTGGAGCTACTGTTTTGGTGATTTTATAACTGCCAACAAAATGCCATTAAATTGGAACAAAAGAAAAAATTAAAAAAGATTTTTTAAAAAGTGGCTTATTGAGAGCCACTTCTTCATTTTTACTAATTTCAATATTTGGAAACGGGTAACTAAAGCATTAAAGAGGCAGATATAGATTAATCAGATAGTTCATTCTCTGTAAGCTTTTTTCTACGTTCTTTTATTTCCTTCTGTGTCTTACTGATATTTTTACGTATATCATTAATTAAAATTCTGCTTTTCCCGTTACTTTCCTCTGCCTTCCGCAAGTATTCATCGGCTCTATCGATTTCTTTCAATTAAATCCCTCCAAATTCTTTTGTAGTAATAATATGATTTGATTCATTATATCTTATTCAAAATACTTGTCCAATATTTTGGTAAGGTGATGAATTATCATCGAGGAAAATAATTCTCAAAGAAAAAAAGGTCCTACAAAAAGACCTCTTTATTTAATTTTACTGTCAAACCAAGAGACAACATAAGTGCATCCTCAATAAGGTTCATTTTTGACCCCTTTATGGTACCTATTTTTTTGATTATGGAAGAAGAGTTAATTACTCGAACTTGCTCAGTAAGTACAATGGATTTATGTAATAGTTCACCTTCAATAAAATCTATGCTACGTAGTTGCACATGCATTGGCAGATTAGAAAAGCTTTTTGATGAAATTGGAATTACTATTGTAGTTGTTGAAAATTTATTTCCGGTATCATTTTGGAGAATTACTCCTGGTCTAATTCCCCCTTGTATGGAGCCTTCTTGGTTTTCTCCAAAATCTATTAGGTAAATACTTCCTCTTGTAATACCATCCATTTAAATCATCCTTTTTGCTTTTTTATGTTATAACACAGCATGACAAAAAGTGTAAAAAAAAGTCATTAATTTTGTTGGCAGTTATATTAACTCCTTTCGAAAGGGAAAGTCACGCTACTAATAAAATTTCAATAAAAGTATTTAAAATAAAAGGATTATCAAAATTTCTCTGCAATTAATAACTAGCTGATTAAATGATTAGCACGTTTATAAGATAAGGAGTGGAGAAAATGGTAGTGCTATTGAATTCTTTGTATAAAGGTGGAATTGGAAAAACAAGTAATAGTGTAATTTTGACGCACATACTTGCAGATAAGGGGTATAAAATACTATTTATAGATTGTGACCCGCAAGGAAATGGAACACGTTTTTTGACAACGAAGAGTACCACGGATGTAGAATTTCAAAAGAAAAATATTTTTGAAGCCGTTAAACATGATGAATTAAAAGACAACATATTGAAGTTAAAAGAAAATATTGATTACGTTCCAGGGAATGAAAATATCAATCTTTTCGAAAGGATGATGGATAGAAAAAAAATCCCCTCAGATAAAAGGTATCTTTATTTCAATATGTTATTGCAGCCATTATCGCAAGAGGAAATGTATGATTTTATCATTTTGGATGTCAGTCCTACTAAATCTTTACTCAACTCATCTATTATGGCGGGGGTAACACACCATATTGTCACTTCTCAATCAGAGGTTTTTTCAGTAGAAATGATACAAAGTTACCTAAATGATATAAAAGAATTCCGGGCGATTCAACAAATCCCAAGTGAAGTGTTAGGTATTTCCTTAGGAATGAGAGATTGGACCAAGTTGAGTAAACAAGTGCATGACTTGGTAATTCATCACTACGGAGACCTAGTATTTAATACGGTTACCAAACGAAAGAGCAAGATAACTGAATATGCAGCTGCAGGCTTTCCTTCCAGAAATAAACGTGGACTTTATAATGTGAAAGATAGTAAAGCGTTATCCTTACATTGGCGGCTTGCTGATGAAATCTTGATGAGGCTAAACCTTCCACTTAGCAAAGGGGGAGAAATATAATGGCAGACCATTTGAAAGTACATATGGGCACGACTTCAAGTATAGAAAATATGGATATTACTAAAGTTGACAAGCCTAGTTTTATAACCAATATGGAGAGTCTTTTGGATAATAAGAAGTCAAACCTAGCCATGAAGAAAGTAAATACAAAAGTTCCAAGAGTAGTTCTGAAATTTTTCAAAATGTATTGTGTTAGACAAGGTGAATTTAGAAAAACGATATTTAATCTGATGTTAAAGCAATTTTTAGAAAAACAAAAAGTACTTCCTTTTTCTCTTATTATAAACATCCATAACCAGGAAATAAATTTTAACGATGTAGAAGAAGCAAACTTTGAATTTGAAGAAGTTCTTTTTAGGCAGGTACAAGAATTTAAGATTCAGAACCGGGTAACTCTGGCAGAGATATACACACAGGTCATTATTCAATTTCTTGAAGCAAATCGGGAGCAATAGAAATTGTAATTGCTCTATATATAGAAGAAACTCTACAAAACTGACTAAACAGATTAAAAGAGATATAGGATTTCGAGAATATTATCCTTAAAGGGACAGGATTTTCATGAAAAACAACAATTTTGGTGAAGGAGTGATGTTAATGGATAATATCGAGGCAGCAATGAAACAGGCGAAAGCAAGCATCCAAATTGAGGGTGGAAAAATAACACCTGAAATGACCCGACTAGTTCGTCTGATTTTGGAAGAGAAAATCACAGAGGAAGAGTTCGCTGAAGCGTTAAACCAAATGATACATAATAGTAGAAAGAATAATCCGAATCAAATATAATGTAAAAGTAATCACCATGCTAACCGGTCAAAATTAGTAGGAAAAACCACTACACACACTTATTAAGTAAAGTGTGTGTAGTGGTTTTTAATTACTTATATATTCTCGTCATTGTTTGTCGATATTTCTTTCAATCGTTCACTAGGGGGACCTTTTTTAGTTTCCTCAAGGCTCCTTTGTACATCCTCCATCATTTTTGTTAGCTTTCTAATTGCTTCACGATTTTTCTCCAATTCTAGCTCTAATCGGTCTTTTCTTTCTATAAAAACCACCCCATTCTTTGAGTTTGAATAGCCTTATAATATATTGTTTCATTAAAAAATTCTATTATTCAATTATAACCATAAAGGAAACTTATTTGATATCGTATAAGAGAATTTGTTAAGGTCCTAGCTACATGTACGTAAGTAGAACAAAGCGATTAAGAGGAAGAAGAAAACTTCTAGGTTGTTGAAGGATTGTTTCCAAGGGTCCAACGGTTGAAAGTGAAAAATAGGATTACATACAATGATATGCCTAAGTATTATTCTGTTTTTGAAGGCTTCGATGAATAAATATATTTAAATAGAAGAAACTCTGAAAAACTGACTAAATAGATTAGCAGATTTGAAGAAATCCAGGGACGATTTCCCTGGATTTTATTGTTTATAGTGTGTTCTTATGTTGTTTTGATTTATATTGCATGAACACTTTGCGTAAATTTTGATTGTACTTATTCATTTCTTGCTGATGGTTCTGTCGGTTGTTAATCCTCGCAATTCTAGCTAATTCTGATTTATGTGGCTCTTCCGTCATGAGCTCTTGTATAAGGCGTTGCTCCAGCTCGTACTCTTGGAGCTTCTCCAAGTATGCTAAATGTAGTTTTTCTTGTTCCTCTGAAGGTAATTTCCTAATACGTTTCTGGACTAACTTGTTATTGTAGTTGCCGATATACTTCCATTGGAATCGATGACTCTTCCTTTTAGTCCGTAAATAGGTAGGTCGGTATCTCCAAGTGTACAAATATGGATTGCCATTAATCAATTTAATACAATAGTTTTTTCCTTGTTTTGTCTGAGCCATCTTTATATCCTCCAAAATTTTTAACATTATAAAGGATATTATGAAAAAATGTTGAAAAAAAGGGGGAGTTTAGTATTAGTCCGTTTTAGTTGGAAATCCTCCATTTACTGAACTTTTAATGCTTTTTTCGAGAATAACTTAATAATCCTACTTATTTTTGTTAATAACCATTACAAAAGTGTTGGTATTTGAAATATATTTCTAGAATTGATTCTTGGTGAAGGTATATTTTAGGTTTATTAAGGACAGTTAAAAATAAAAGATTTATGGGGTAATAATGCAGGAATAGAAATGATTTATGACTATTTGTGTAGATAATGGTTTTGTAGATTAGAAAAGACTGGGATAAAGTTTTTATAGAAGTAAAGGTTATATGGAACGGAGCGATAGGATGATAGTAAAAAACGGTCCAGGGGTTTTTAGTATTATTGACTACAACACAATGCGTTTCTTTTTTGGCTACTCATCGGCAAATATGGTCGATGTAGTTAGACGCAACTTTTGGGAGATAGAAAATCAGCAACATAAGAGCAACGAGTTGAATCAAGCTTACTTACAAGGACATGAATTAGGTTATGATTCCCTGTTGGAATTCCCAAAAGGTACAGCAAAAATGTATATTCGAGAGAAAAGAAACGAGCTGGCGAAAGCCCTGGGAACCTATGAAGATACTTATGGGTTTAACTCGTTTTCTCATAATTTAGTTCCAAATAAAAATCATGGAAATCGAGGGATATATGCAATTATTGTTTACCAAAAAAGAAGTTATCGCAGGAAATTTTACATTGGATTAACTGATGATATTCAAAAACGATTGGAAGCTCATCAATACTTTCTGAAAAACGGAACTCATCAAAACCAACGATTACAAGAAGATTATAATAACGGTTTCTATTTCGCGTATACACCGTTAGCGACGTTCACGGAAGCAGAAATGACTTATAGGGAATTAAAGAACTTGGAGGTTCAATTCATCGATATTTTCCGTACATACCTTCCGAAATACGGATACAATATAAATGCCAACGGAATCTATTATCATCAAAATCAATGATGTAAGTTGTGGGTACTAAGAAGATGAAAAAAACATTTGGTATTAACTCCAACTTGTCGGATGGACTAATTCATATATCATGCGGTATAGTGGCATCAACAAAGCTGTACAGTAAAAAGACTGAAGGTGCTGGAACACCATTCAGTTAAAGGCAGTAGCAGTTTCCCTTCAAGGGTTCAGCTAGAATAAGGTAATCATCTAGGCTTCTAACTCAAGGATGGATTGTTTTTTATGGTTAAAAGAAAATATTAAAACGACTAAAGTTGCAAAGTTAAGGCAAACATTAATGCTTCAATTATTGAAGGAGTAGTGGAATAAGTATCGGGTTCTCTTGTTTCCTATCTCAAACGAAAAAATAAATTGTAGCTCTATTCCCTGTTCAATTTACTTGGGATGGAGTTTTTTTACGTTGTGATTAAGTTACTGACTAACTTACTTTCTGCATTTATAGAAATGCGGCTCTTCAGAATGACAGTTAAAATTTTACACGGAAATCAACTGTACTTAATAAATGATTAGCAGTGGTAGTGTTGTGTGAAAATAAAGATAAATTAAGAGTTTTGAAATAAAAAAGGGGTAAAGTAGGTAACGCCAATAAAAACGAATACGAACAAATTACAAAAGTTCGCATTCATATTTGTATCTAAAACACAGTAGTATCAGCGGTTAAATTAGTATTTGTACAGTCCAACGTGATAGATTGTACTTTTTAATGCGAACTATTAAAATTAAAGATATAAAAGTTCGCATTGAGGGGGGGGAGCTATGGTTAATTTAAAATCAAACAATATACCAAAAGCGGAAGCTGTGGAACCTATTAAAAATAAAAAGGATGTAAAGAAGTTAGTTGAGTTTCTACATGTAACAAGTATAAGAAATTATGCAATTGTAGTTATGGGTTTCAATAGTTTATTACGAGCAGGGGATTAAGATGGTGCGATGTATTGGAAGATGCAAAAACCTTCAAGGTACATTTTACATTGACCGAGGATAAAACGGATAAAACAAGGAAAGTAAATCTTAATCCAAGCATTGTCGCTGCATTAACAGAATACAGATTATCTCTTGGAGAGAAGTTCAAGTTGGATGAATACATTTTTAAATCACGTAAAGGTGATAAAGCAATTAATGTAAAAGCTTTACACAAAATTATTAAGGATACTTGCAAAGCTTTAAATATAAAAGGGAACTATGGTACACATACTTTGCGTAAAACTGGTGCTTTTAGGATTTATGCAGATAACATAACGGAGAATCCAATGATAATTGTATACTTGCAAGAAATTTTAAATCACTCTTCTCAAAAAACCACTTTAAGGTATATTGGAATTGAAGCTGAAAAGATTACAGATATATTTATGAATTTAAAACATTATTAATACGAAGTAGGAAGGTACCATAAGTAAGTGCTGTTTTTAAGTAAATAGCACCAACCTTTATGGATTGGTGCTCAAATTTTAAATACTAATCAGATGAGGATTTTCAATTTCTATTACCAAGTCATTTTCATCAATTTCCATCGAATCGAACAGCACCTGTAGATTTTTTCGCTTTGCCTCATTACTAATATTAGTATTTATATAGATATCATCAGCAATTTTTGAGGATTTACTTTCATCAAACTCATTCTCCCCGATTGAATGGAACTTTACATTCAAAATTTCTTCTTCGTTTAAAGTTTGATAAAATGCATCAGAATCAAAGAGATAGAGTTGTTTAATTACATTTAAATAAACATCTATAGATGTTCTAACAGCAGTTTTTTCAGACAAGAACTCAAAACTAATTGGTTTAATATTTGTCCAAGAATCTTCAAGTGTAATTTCAGACTTATTAAGATTTTGTTGTATAGAATGTGAGTAAGGATATTCCCAAATATTTAATGCTTGGCTTATTAGGAATTTAGAGCGATTTAAGATATCCTGCTCTGTCCAACTTGAATAATTTTTTAGTGTTTTTGATAAGTTAAATGATGAATCATTATAACCAGAAATTAGCATTTCCTTTTTTTCAATAAATGTCTTATTACTAAGATTACTGTTATATGCAGTAAGAGTTAAGTTTCCAATCGTGTGGAGATATTTTTGATGAATATCTTGCCAATTCGCACCTAGAATATCTTGCCAGTATATATGATTATCTATATTTTGAGGCATTATGTGTTCAATTGAGATTTGACTTGTTAAATCTACTACTTCATTTGAAAGTGACCTTTCTAAAGAATAGAGAATATACTTTTTGTAGTTTGTTTTGATTGTATATACGTTTCGTAAAAGGAATGCATTCTCGATTTCTTCATTATTAGGGAATCTGTGATGCCCTTTTTTATTTAATAGAGCAATTTCAAATGATTTTACAGGATTATTATTATCGAAGTCTCTTATGAACGTAACGAATACTTTATTTAGCCCCTGAGAACCATGTTCTAAAATTATCCGCCTAGTTAAATAACTTTCAATTAAAGATAGAATTCTAGAAAAGTCTTCTTTCGAGATTTCATTTTTAATATAATAATCATAAAGATACATAATAAAAGGGTAAATTACTTTCACTTCTAAGAATTCTAAGCCTTTCAAATGTGTAGTAATCTTATTATCTAAATCAGATGCTGAGATAATTTTTTTATATATTTTCGAAAATTTATCTAGTTCTGTGATAAATTTTTCAATATTTGTTTTATTGCGGACATAGTTTTTAAAAAAATATGATTTAAAATCAGTAAAAACCTGTGACTCTTTTGGAATTTTTAAATTTTTTATAGTTAGAAAATCTTTAATAAAATTAGAGAGTGTATTCTTTCCAAAAGAATCTAATCTTTCTTCAATAGGATACCAGTATTCATTGTATATATGAGCTTGAATTTCGTTTTCTAACCCCATTAATAAAAAATTTCGAATTAAGTCAGATTCTACTAGTTTTTCCCCAGTAGAGTTCAAACTTTCGAATATTAATTGAGGGTCGTCAATATCTCGTTCTAATGCAATTTCAACAATGTCTAATTTAGCTAAGCCATCGTAAAGTTCTTCTATATTGATTTTTTGACTTTTAATTTGTTTATAAAAATAATGATAATTGTTTATAATGTTATTGTTTGAAGTATTTTCGTCTAACGGTATACCATAAATAAGTTTGTCATAAACTGCCTTATCTTTTTTGGTTAAATGCAATTTAATATAATCATCGTTCTTTTTTCTACTATTCACTAGGTACGTTTCTTCAATTTCTTCTGAAATAGTATCGTCAATATGTTCAAATTGTTCTCTAATATAGTCACGGAGTGCAATTAAAATTAATGAAACAGTAGTGATACGTTGTTGTCCGTCAATTATTGTTGCTTCGTTTATTTGACTGATGAGTCCATGCTTATTTGAAATTTGAACTACTGAACCAATAAAATGTCTTTTATTTGGGTGCTTCATTATGGTTTTTATATCATTTAACAATCTACCACAATGCGTTATATTCCATGTATATTCCCTTTGATATACAGGGATAGAAAATCTTCTATTTTGAGCACTTAAGAAACCTAAAATACTATTTTTATCCGCTTCCATATACTTAACCCCCTATAAAATAATAACCTAATTTAATTATACATTATATTGTATTTTTGGTAGTGAAAAAGTAGGTTGAAGTAGGAGAATAGTTATATATTATTTACTTGAATACATTTCTAGAAGGTCATATTATGCAAACTTCAATAAGAGTGAATATTGTAAGTATATTTTAAAACTTTTTCATAGGAGATATAAGTAAAAAGACACCGGGAACGTCTCCCGGTGTCATTATATTTATGTACACTACAATACCAACTTATGTCCCCTCGATTAAAACAATTCTAAAAGAGAAATTAGAAAAGCACCTAGCACGTCTGCATTAAGGTAACAAGTCAGCCCTGTAAGACGTTTCTCAACCATTATAAGATGGATTTTCCACATCACGCATACACCTCCTTCCGGGTTTACCGGAAGGAATCTTAATTATATCATTTCTTCACAAAGAAAAAAATAGTCCGCTAAAACTTTTAATATAATAGGTGTTCAGCTTCAAATCATATAGATGAAATTATTTTAACATCTTAAGCACTTTCTAAAAATGTTTTCTTTAGCGTTAATTAGGAGAAATTTGTAGTAAAATATTCCTTAAGGTAGGAGGAAGGAATATGACGACAAAAAATAAATTTTTCTCTATATGGAATATTGTTTTTACAACATTGATATTGGCTACGCTAGGGTTTATTTTAACTAGGTATTTTTCTACTAATGATAACTGGTTTGTTCATAAATTAACTATGAAACAAGATAGTTTGGATGTCTTAGTTAATACTCTTTGGCAAGTACATGCTGGTGTAGTGACATTAACAATTGCAATGATGGCTCTTATCGTCGGGTTAAATAAAGAAGAAAGATATGGGATGAAAACATTAGAATATGTATTAGTAGTCGGAAGGAAAATATATAAATATCAAGACGAGATAATATTATCCATTATTCTTATCTTTATTCAATATTGGTTTGTTGCTTATCAAGCTCTCGCTGGAGTCGTTTTATTATTCGCTTTTAACATTGTTATTATTTGTCATATGTTGTACACCAGTATTAAATTATCTATATATGATGGTGAAGTATCTAAAGAAATAAAGAATTATATTTTAATTGAATGCAAGAAAGCTATTTCCAAAGAAAATAAGGAGATAAATAATGGAAACAAATAAGGTGAATGAATTATTAAATAATATATATTTACATACTAATATTCAAATTGAAAACAAAGCTATTAATGGTATTAATGAAAACTTAGAAATTTTGGGGGATATTCTAGGCTTAATCTCCATAGAAAGTGAAAATCCCATGAAATCTAGATTTTTTAAGATTTGGGAACAATATACAGATAAACTTTTTGATAAAATGGTTAAAAATAACATGCAAGTAGAGGCATTAAAGTACATGAGACAGTTTTATCAAATTAACAAGGATAATGGATTTAAGGTTCAATTATATTTTGATGAAACTTTGAACAGTTTATTGAATTATGTAAGAGATGAGAGGAATTTAACTAAATTACAGGAAATGGATATTTTAGACTTATTTGACGATATGCTAGAAAATACAGGTGTTTTTAAAGGCGTTTTACAAGACAATAATATCCCTAATCTATTTAGTAGATATTATTTTTGTCTTTATAAGAATTTACTTTTGGATAAGGACTCTAAAAGAATTTTAATTAAAAGATTTTCTAATCATTGTTTAAATCTACCAATATATAATTTTGTGATTTCTGATGATAATAAAAGAAAAGTGGTGCAATCAGTAATTGAAAGGGTATTTAAATCGGCAATAGATTTAAAAGATAGTGAAAGTTTTCAAATATTCTTGAATGTATTCAGCAAAAATGGTTATTTTCTTAAAGATAAATTGAATGTCAATATAATTTATTTAAAAATTTCTATATATTTATTTTATTTAATAGGAAAAGAAGAATTAATTGAAGATGAAGACAAGGAATTCTACAACAAAATCCTTCAAAATAATAGAAGTCTATTCAAAAATGAACTATCTAGTATCTGTGATTTATGGAAAGATTATAGCGAAGTTCAAAAGAGTCTTCATACTTGGGAGCATTTTGGTGAGGATGCTAAAATACTCTTAATGAATGGAGTAGTAAGGGAGTTCTTTTATTATTTAACCATAGCTACTGGTAATTTTCGAGTTGATAATGTTAGTGAAGAAGTTTTAGATGAAAATGAAGTATTTATTTTCATAAATACTTTCATAAATGGTAATCTCATTTCGTGTAATATAGTAAAATCCTATGAATTGTTTAAACAAATTTTTGGATTTTCAGAAGGAGATAGTAAGAATGAGCTGACTAATCTTCAAAATGAACTTATGACAAGATACAAAAAAATTATCTTTGAAAGAGTTAGAAGTGCAAATGAAAATTTTGAAATACTCAATTTAAATAAGAATGGGATGGTTGAAAAGTTAAACCAAATTATTACTAGTAATGCCTTTTTTAAAACAACAAAGGATAACATTGATAATGTTGTCGTACAAAATAATAAAATTCAATTTGTTAGTATTACAGTGCCCATAGAGTTTATTGCAGATAAGGTAGAACAAGACTTTAGTTTCATCGGTTCAATTTTCGATAGGGCTTTAAACGAGTATATAAGAGCAAGTCTTTTGAATAAGGGTTTCCTTCAAAAGACTGTAAAATTTAGTGCTGTAAATAAGATAGAGACATTAAAGGAATTAATAAGTTCAGCAGAGGAATTGAACGAAAATAGTATTAATTCTTTAATCTATGGAATAAAAGAAAATTCAAGTTTTATGTATACGGAAAAAGAAGAAGCCAAAGAGTATTATCGTAATTTGCTACGCGAGATACGAAACAAGGAGTATATTGAGAAACCTGAATGGATAGGTTTTAATAAGGACTCATTAAGAATAAATCGTGGGCAATTAGAAGTTGTAATTAGAGAACCACTTTATGTCGAAATAATGAACACTCTTGTAAAAAAAGATGATGGATATTTTATTAACATTACAAATGATATAAATCTAAAATTTGAAATGGATGAGGCAATAGAATACCTTAGAATTAGTAAAAGAATTATAGAGGTTTATTTTGATATGAGTATTGAATTAATAAATTCGGATTTAGGTTTTGTATTAGAAATTAATAGTTAGAAATAGAAAAGTAAAGTAGTAGTTCCATTCTGTTGCTTTTATTGTAGGGAATCTCACGAATGCTTTGACACAAGGACAAGCGGAAGAAATTGCATTTAATTGACACTATGATGCTGAATATTCTTTATACGATATGGAGGTAGTTAAAGAAAATTTAATTTAGTTTTTATACCAACAAAAATGAGGTATGTCATGTTTCAAATCAACATTCTGAAAACAAAGTACGATTTATAGACAATCAAAAGTAAACTGAATTCTGTTATTAAAACATCTCTTTCTCCTTACAATGAACTGAGCTATACCATTAATAAGGAGAGTTAGTCAATTAAATGCTTTTATAATAAATGAGATAAGTAACTTAAACTTCTTTAATGAAGAGTAATAAAACTAAGCTATTATTTCAAGAAAGTTAGCTATAGCATTCTTAATTAATCATTAGAAAGGTGAATTATAAAATGGGTGGATTCTTCAAAAATAATAATTACAAAGTTATAGATAATTATTTTGAAATAATAGTGTCCGGTGCTAAAGCATATTTATCATCTGAAGTAAAGATGGAGTATTCAGAAGAACTTATCTGGTTTTTAACCCCAACTCCAGTTTTAGGGGTAAAGCTGGATAACCTCTTGCCTGCAACAGCGTATCAGCTTAATGGTTTATTCGTCGATGTACCTGATAAATTAGCAAAAGACCTCAAGAAAGCAATGTTCAAAAGATATGAACATAGTGAGGAAATCTTAGAAAACTATTCAATCTGGTTAGAAAAGAAAATAACGTCATTTATATCTGAGAAACCTAATTATTCAAGTAAAGAATTATTGGAGTTTGTAAGCAGTAATCTTGGTAGATATCTTTGTTTCCATTTAGAAACATTTTACAAAGAAGATGGTCAACAATTTAAATTTTCTATAGAATTTGCTGATGAAGTAGGTAGGATGTTAATTGGAATGTATCAAGTAGGTGCTGATTTACTAAAGTAAAAACTTAAGACTGACAATAAAACTACCAAAATTTCAAAAGTAGCTTAATTTTTTTCCGTTTTATTCATTTTACTTTTTTACTTGAAAATAAAATTAATTAAAAGATGTAGTAATAACTTGTTAACATTAAATAATCTTGCCTCCGTAATACATTTTTCTAAACCGTAGTCAAAACCGTAGTCAAGAGTTCTTAATAACAGATAATAACCCTTTAAAACACTGCTGTTACAGCAACTTTTACAGATAGGGATTCGACTCCCGCCGTCTCCATTTTTAATCCATTAATCCAAAAAGGTGTAGTCTTCTCATAAGGAGAAGACTACACCTTTTTAGTTAACTCTATAAACAAAAAAACATTTGCCTAGCCTTCCATATAACAAGAAAAAGGCAGGCATTTACCAAAACCTAATTGTAATACAGGTTTTCAGTCGGATATACCGGATCGTTGGTAATGTCGATTCCAAGCTTTTTAAAGGTCTGTTCATTTTCTCTATTCATTATAACCGTAGAATGAGCTTGTGTGTCTTTTAAATTTGGCATCTGCTTATAAGCCAACTCAGAAGTAGGGTTGGTGACCGCACTGATTGCCAGTGCAATCAGCACTTCATTGGCGCTTAGTGTCGGGACTCGACTGTTCAAATCATCGGTTTTTAACCGTTGAATCGTCTGCAAAATCATCGGTGACAACAAATCAATTTCATCGGCAATATTGGCCAATTTCTTCAACCCATTCAGAATCGCGGCTGCCGAAGCATCCATCAAAGTTGTCGTTCGACCGGTAATCATCGCGCCATTTGGTAGTTCAATCGCAATTACGGCTTGCAGATTCGTGCTGTCAATTCTCTCTTGGATTGCTTTCGCATAATTACGAGCCGGCAATACAGGTACCCGATCCTCTTTCTTTAAGTCAGTCTCTTCCAAAATCACTTGCATATGGCGTACACTATCTTCATCGGCAAGCCCTTTTTTATAGTCGTTCTCTACGCTGAAACTTCGCCGAATGATTTCCTGCCTGGCAGCTTCCTGCACGACTATATCGTCGGTGATACCAGATTTCAGACGATTAACACCCATATCGGTTGGTGAGCGGTAAACAGACTCTTTACCAGTAATCCTTTCAATAATCCGTTTGATGACAGGAAACGTCTCCATATCACGATTGTAATTGATCGCTACTGTCCCGTATGCTTCATAGTGATAATTGTCAATCATATTCACGTCTTTCAAATCGACGGTAGCCGCTTCATAAGCGATGTTTACCGGGTGCTTTAACGGCAAGTTCCAAACGGGAAAAGTTTCAAACTTGGCATAGCCGACTTTATTTCCCA
Source organism: Psychrobacillus sp. FSL H8-0487 (assembly GCF_038008385.1). Lineage (NCBI taxonomy): Bacteria > Bacillati > Bacillota > Bacilli > Caryophanales > Bacillaceae > Psychrobacillus > Psychrobacillus sp. FSL H8-0487. The sequence continues at coordinate 2,789,908 of NZ_JBBOZA010000001.1, read as the reverse complement.
GTTTATTCTCGTGGTACATTTGGTTAAGGCAGGTTGCAAGCTTACCGCTGGCCGGCCCAGGTGCCGTTACTACCACGATTGGCTTTGTCGTTTTAATATAGGGATTCATTGCAAATCCCTCCTCGCCAATGACCGCGTCCACATTTGTGGGATAACCTTTGATTTCACTGTGAGTGTAGACGCTAATTCCGCTTCTCTCAAGCTTGCTCATAAATACTTTGGCAGTTGGCTGTCCTTGATAACGAGTGAGTAACACACTGTTGACAGAAATGCCATATGCCCGATATTCATCGATTAAGCGCAAGACATCTTGGTCATAAGTGATACCGTAATCTTCACGGACTTTGTTCCGCTCGATGTCTCCAGCGTACACACAGATGATGATTTCCGCATTTTCTTTCAGTGTATACAATAATTTGATCTTCGCATCTTCATCAAATCCAGGCAAGACACGCTTGGCATGTTTGTCACCTATCAATTTTCCGCCAAATTCCAAGTAAAGTTTATCATACTGCTGCACCCGTTCTAAGATGTAGGCAGATTGTTCTTGCAAATATTTCTCCGAATCAAATCCAACTTTTTTCATTAATTTCTGCCCGCCTTCTATACTTTAAGCTTTCCCTTAAACCTACTAATAAAAAATCCTTAAGAGAGAATACTAACTAAAATACATCTTTTATCATTATAAAGCTTTTTAAAAAATAGACAAAGGAAAACTGGTCCAACCGTTTCAGTGATTGGGTTATTCTAAAGGTACATTGACCTTATCATGAATCTATTCAACCAAAGTAACGGAGTTTGGGCATGAGGAGTTGTCCCGCTTAACTTTTTATAGTTTAGCATTCCTAAACTCAAACATTTAATCAATTCTTTAACACTCCTGAATGGCGATTAGCCTTTGCGAATTGGTTACCATCTAAAGAATGAAGAAACATAGTTAGAAAGTAGAAAAAGTATTGCCAGTAATAAAATTGGACACCGATAAGTTATGGAATGGAAGTAGTTTTTAAACAAATGCCAAATGTAGCTTGTTGGTAATAGACCACGTACTTTCCAAAAGCTATCAAATAAGAAATACTATTAGTTCAATTTATGAAGATAGGAACTTCAGTCAGCATCTTATTAGACACTTTATCTATTGATTCTCTAAAGATTCCAAACACCGTTCCGCTAGTTCGATGAGAACTCCTGCTCTATGATGATATTTGAGGTACTGATTAAAATCAACTTTATCCTTGCTTTTGATGTGCCTCTCGAGTGATTCACTACATTTCTTATTTTCCTCTTCAAGCATTTCAATAATAATATCCATCATATTCATATCCCCTCCGTGTAAGAAATCCATCTCGAAATAATGCGATCTGTTTATGTTTTTTTTGCATTGAATTTCATTTGAATATAGTCAAAAACACTATATGTTGAAAAAGCTTGAGTAACTACAATGTTGAGTAGTTCTAACGACTTGATATAATAATACAAAGAAGACTTATTGAAGTGTTTATTCTATTATCTGAATAAACACGTAGAAAGCAGGGGGAACGTTGTCAGCAATAGAAGTAATATCATGGCCTTTCAAACAAGAAAGCATTAGCAAAATAAACAACACAGAACAATACTTAAATTACCCCGTTATTTATGTGCTAAATGGTAACAAGGAAGCTTATATAGGCGAGACAGTGTATTTCAAAAATCGTATGAAAGCACACTTAAAAGCACGGAAAAATATAGATCAAATTAATCTGATTAAGCACGAAAAGTTTAATCGTTCGGCAACGTTTCATTTGGAAACGAAGCTTATTAATTACTTCCTTGGTGATGAAAAGTATACGTTACAAAACAAAAGTAAAACGGCTAGCGATTTTACTCATAACTACTACAACAAACCTTACTACGATCAGCAATTATTTATAGAACTTTGGCAAAAGTTATATGACCAAAAGTTAGTTAATCATGAGCTACACACAATCGAAAATAAAGATATTTTTAAATTGTCTCCATTCAAGGAATTATCTATAGAACAAATCGAATTAAAAGAAAAAGTTCTCGAATTTTGTGAGAAACAAGTAAAAGTAAGCTCAGAAGAATATGGGAGCTTATTAGTGATTGAGGGGGAAGCTGGAGTAGGTAAAAGCGTTGTTTTAAGCTCTATTTTTAATACGATTCAAGAGCGGGCAGAAGAAGCTTCTTCACCACTTTCTCAAACAGAAAATTATTTAGCTGTAAATCATGAAGAGATGTTTAAGACGTATAAAGGCATTGCGAAACAGGTGAAGCATTTAAAAGGGAAGAACTTTGCGAAACCAACACCATTAATCAATACACTTCAAAAACAGAATAAAAAGGCGGATATCATTTTCGTAGACGAAGCTCATTTATTACTTACCAAGCCAGATACGTATAATAACTTCCATGGAAATAATCATTTGGAGGAGCTTTTAAAATTAGCAAAAGTAGTTGTCATTATTTACGACCAAGGTCAGGTTCTGAAATTGAAAAGCTTATGGGGGGCAGCAGCCCTAGAGCAATTAAAAAGGAAAAGCACTTATCATGAAGAGTATCAATTAACAAATCAGTTCCGTATGCAAGCCAATGATGATGTTATCAACTGGATTAATGCATTCAAAAATAAGCAATTATTGCCAATACCTCAGGACAAGAACTATGAATTCAAAGTGTTTGAGACAATGGAAGATATGCATGAAAAAATTAAGGTGCAAAACAATGAATTTGGGCTAAGTCGAGTGGTTTCAACATTTGATTACTTACATAAAAAAGATGGTGGTACCTATTATGTGAACGAGTCAAATGGTGAGTACAAGATGCCTTGGAATACTACAAGTACGAAATATACCTGGGCTGAAAAACCAGAAACGGTAAACGAGGCTGGCTCTATTTATACAATTCAAGGTTTCGATTTAAATTACGTTGGTGTGGTGCTCGGGCCATCTGTTAAGTATGATACAGCTAAAGATGAAATTGTCATTGATACAAGTAAGTATATGGATAAAGGTGCTTATACAGGTACAGAAGGCATTGCCAATGTAAATGAAGCAAAAGAAAAAATCGTTCTTAACTCCATCAATATTCTAATGAAGCGTGGAATCAAAGGACTATACATTTATACAAGTGATGATGCATTACGAAACAAATTATTAGAATATCAAAAAGCAGGTGAAACACATGAGTGAACTTGAGCAACTAAGCGAAAAAATTCTGCAATTCAGAGACGAACGCAACTGGCATCAATTCCATAACCCTAAAGATTTAGCATTATCATTATCACTTGAGGCTAGTGAGCTATTGGAACTTTTTCAGTGGAAAACGAGTGAAGAGGCTGTTGAAAAGAACTTAGAGAAAATGAAGGAAGAGTTAGCAGATATAATAACTTATGCACTTTTGTTTGCTAATGAAACTAATATTGATGTTGTGAGCGCAGCACATAAAAAATTAACTAAAAATGATAAGAAATATCCTGTGGAGAAGTCATTCGGGAGTAATAAAAAATATACAGAATTTTAGTAAGAGTATTCCATGACCCATCACCTCAAAAAAATGAGCCATGCTTACACGTAGGTAAGCATGGCTTATTTAATGGTTAGATACTTATGCCAAGAGAAACCAGTAAGTAGTTTAGTGAAACGATTGCAACAGAGATGTGTAACAATACGGTTAACCAATTCTTATGTGTTCCTTGAAAGTCTTGCACTAGCATTGCTACTGACCATATGAAAATAAATAGGTAAGCAAGCTGTAATAGTATAGCTGGTAACATTAAAAAACCTCCTTTTCCATATTATATGAAATAAACAAGAGAAGGATGCCAGTGGAAAACGAGTGAAGAGGCTGTTGAAAAGAACTTAGAGAAGATGAAGGAAGAGTTAGCGGATAAATACTTTACATAAAAAATTAACTAAAAATGAAGAGAAATATCCTGTGGGGAAGTCATTTGGGACTCTAGGGATTCTTCTTCAATGTAGTGGCTTTTACCTAGTTTCACTCAGTATCAATCAAACGTAAACTTTGTAATTTCCACGTTAGTTCTAAATAGGGAACAATTGACTTTGTATATACATATTTTATACAATTATAACTCGACTGAAATTTTAGAAAGTTTAGGGGGGAGTATCATAATGAGCACTATATATGAAGAGGAATTAAAGAGCTTGCAAGAAGTTTTATCTACACTGGATGACCGAATACACAAGCTAGAAAGTATTCCAGTTTATCATGGAGATAACTATACCGAGCAAGTTCTTGAAAGTATGAGGGAGTTAAATCGGCAAAACTTACGAATTGGTGTACAGGAGCCATACTTTGGTCGGTTAGATTTTAGGGAGGATGGCCATTTAGAGCCAAATCCATTATACATTGGGAAAGTTGGTGTTTCGGATGAGGCAGCCAAGAAACCAATAGTGATTGATTGGCGTGCACCAGTTGCGAGTATGTTTTATTCCTTCAATGGTGGAGAAGAACTGGCTTTTTATCAATCTCCTGATGGATTGGTAGAAGGAGAAGTCTATTTAAAAAGAAATATAGCCATTCGTAAAAGAGAACTAGAGCGTGTGGTGGATACGTATATAAAAGGTAGTGAAGATGTATCCCTGACAGACGAATTTCTGTTATACCGATTAGGTGAAAATAAAGATAATAAATTAAAAGATATCGTTTCAACGATACAATCTGAGCAAAATGAAATTATCCGAGCTGAGAAAAATATACCGTTATTGATCCAAGGGGTTGCAGGGAGCGGAAAAACAACTGTCGCTTTACATCGCCTTGCTTTTTTAATCTATGAATATCGTGAACAGCTTCAAGCAGATAGAATGATCATTTTCGCACCAAACAGTTTGTTTTTAGACTATATTTCTGGTGTACTTCCTGAACTGGGAGTAGGTAATATTAAACAAACTACTTTTCCAGAGTGGGCGTTACGACTCTTAGATAATGCGGTGAAATTAAAACAACCAGAAGAAAAGTTGAAAGAAGCTTTTTCAATTAATCGTGACAATAATAAAGTGATGCTCGATAAATTGAAGGGGTCAATCAAGTTTAAGTCATTTATTGAAAGAAGTCTCATTCAATTTGAAGAAAATCTAGTGCCAACAACGAATCTCGAACTTTGGGATCAAGCTGAGATAACAGTAGAGGAAATTAAGAAGTGGTTATTGGTTGAATATAAGCATTATCCATTAACAAAGCGCAGGGAACGATTAGTTGCACGAATCAAGCGTTGGATAGAGATAGAACTTAAAAAGGTCGAAGGAACCAATGAGAAAAAGCTACTGAAAAAAGAGGCTAATATAAGATTAAATGCATATATGAAGTTCTGGCCGAAAATAAGCTCTTTATCGTTTTATACATCCTTGATGAAACGAAAAGAAATAGTAGAACTACTGCCAGAAGGGCTTGTACGAGAAACAGAAAAGAATTGCCAAAAGAAAGAAGTAAATGTAGAAGATTTAGCACCACTCCTCTATATTCATCACCAATTAATAGGAATAGAGGGCAAACTAAAATTTCATCATGTTGTCATCGATGAAGCACAAGACTTTTCACCATTTCAAATTTATCTTTTAAAAGAGATTACACTGGGAAATTCTTTTACCATTTTGGGCGATTTGTCTCAGGCAATTTATAATTATCAAGGTATTGAGGACTGGAATGACTTTAAAGAATTGTTTCAAGAAACGGGTTATTATGAACTGACGAGAAGCTATCGTTCGACAAAGGAAATTATCGAATTTGCAAATGAGGTCATAAAGCATGCTGAAGTTCCAGTAGGTCTTGCAACACCAGTTTTTCGTAGTGGTGAAAAAGTGAAAGTGATTGCTACGGATGATCAAATTAACGAAGTCGTGAAGGTATTACAAGATTTAGGGAAAGGAAATCTCAAGACGATTGCGATAATAGGTAGAACAGACGCTGAATGCCGTTCGATACATGAAAAGTTACTAACTGCAGGGATTAATGCGAACGTCATTGAAGCAAATCAAAGTAAATACGCTGGTGGTATTTCAGTAGTTCCTGTGTATTTAGCTAAAGGATTGGAATTTGATGCAGTGCTACTTATCGATGTGGATGCAAGTCACTATAAAGATTCAAAGTATGATGCCAAATTATTATATGTAGGCTGCACGAGGTCTCTCCACGATTTACGTATTTTCTATTCTGGTGAAGCATCACCATTAATTCAAGGAATTCCAGAAGAATTTTATGAAAGTAAATAATAGATGTTGGAAGAGGATTACTCTGAGAGATGTTAGAGGGCCTCTTTTTTGCGTTATTTTAGCGAGAGTAGTTGGACTTCTTGGAGAAACTGTAACTTTTTAAAACCATGTCCACCTGTTACAAATTGTTGATCTAAAAATGATTTAATCTGATCCATTGTCACGTCATCAATATTTTCTGTAAATACTTTTGCAGTATCAAACTTACCTTTAATTATTTTCATCATTTCAAACTTCCTCCTTTTTAACACCTATGTAACCATTCGAGTAAGGAGCAATAATCCCTTTTTCTTTAACGTAAATTTTATCAATCTTTGTCTCACATTTTTATTGCAACTAAAAACCTTCTAATTCAAAGGATGAATTAGAAGGTATTTATATCAAATCATAGTTACTATTAAATTAGAACGGTATTTCCAACAAGAATAACTATTCAGACTGTTTAATAGTTTGCTTAAATAGTCGGAATAATAATCCTTAACTGCTATTCATTTAAAGAAACACTATTTCATCTTACTTTTTGTTTTCTCATCCATTGGGTTGCGACCCACTTCTCACCTGTTATAACTGGTGCTCCACCATGTAAAGTTAAATCGTTTATATTTTGGTCATTATAAAAATACTCGAAGTAAACGGCCATCCCTTTTTTGGGTGTTACTGAAAAATTTAGTTTAGGGAAGTAAGTTTCTCCACCTTCTTCTACATCATTTAAGTACATAACAAGTGTACTGATTCTATTATTGTTTGCTGCTTTACTAGTGGATGAAAAGAAATCATTATGAGCTCTATACTCTTGACCGGGTGTATATTGGAGTATTTGAAGGCCTTCTCCGTGTTCTATAGGTATGTTCATGATAGAGGAGACTCTTTTTTCAACTCTCGCAACAATTTCATTTTCACTTTCTTCGAAAAACATACTACTACTTGTTCTCAGTTCATTTACTTCGCGTGACGCTCCAATTTTGGAACGGTTCAATTTGTCCTTAGACAACCTGATTAGTTCCTCGCACTCTTCATTACTTAACACATTACCCAATAGCACTATTAGTGGTTCCTCTAATCGAGTGACTATGTCAATCTCTCTATCTGTCATTATTTTGTTGCCAACGTGATCGAATATAGTTTGCTCTTTGTTGTCCGTTATCAAGTGCAAATCTCCTCTTAGACTATTAAATTTTCAAAGCTAGTAAGTTATTATGTGAGAATATAATGCTAACGGTTAACTATTCCTTAAAATATTTGAATTAAAAGGAATTAACTTATGCTCCTTTCTGGAATTAATTTCAATATATTTTATCATACTATTTTTATATATCGCAAATATACAAAAATTATAAATATTTTTAGAGATATCATTAATCAATTTTGGAATTTATTACATCATTTATTACGAAAAAGTTATGATAATATAACAATAGTGTTTCAATTAAAAATGAAACTTATTAATTTACTTTATGGAGGAAACAGAATGGCAGCAGGTATGAATAAACAAGAAATGAAACAAGCAAAGAAGGATGCGAAAGCATTACTGAAAAAACCTTTCTATAAAAAAGTATGGTTTTGGATTCTTGCGATAATCGTGGTAATAATTATTGCTAACTTGGGTGGGGAAGAAACACCAAAAAATGAATCAGCAGCTACCGGTTCAACAGAAAAGGCTACACCTGCTAAAGAAAAAGCTGAAGAAAAAGTGTTCGGCATTGGTGAAGTTGTAAAGGTTGGAGATGTAGAGTTTACAGTTAATTCAACTTCAACTGCTAAAAATGTAGGTGGGGAATATGGAACAAATGCACAAGGAACGTATCTATTATTAGATGTAACTGTTAAGAACGTGGGCAATGAAGCAATCACAACTGATACATCATTCTTCAAACTATTATCAGGTGAAAAAACATATGATGCTGATGGAAGTGCTTCAATCTATGCTAATGAAGATACTAACTTCTTCCTAGAACAAGTTAACCCTGATTTATCAGCTAATGGTGTTGTTGCATTTGATGTAACGGATGAAGTAATAAACAACCCTGAATTGATGGTTCAAGTTTCAACTGGCTTCTTTGGAACCGAAAAAGGAACAATTAAAGTAGCAAAATAATATTTAGAAAAGATGGTGCTTGAAGGAAACTTCAGGCACCATTTTTTAATACGTTAATTAAAAGGAATGGCTATGTTAAAGATGCGGGTTGGTTTTTCGTAGTTTGTGAAGTGTTACACTTAAACTAACGCAGCAGTTTAGTTGAAGAAGGATATTTTCTGTTTTAAGCGAATTAGAATTTCAAACAAACCCTTACACGAATACAGGTATTGAAAATAATAGGAACATAGGAGGTATGAGATATGAAGATCAATAGAGTAGATCATGTGAGTATAAACGTAAATAATCTTTCAGTGGCTAAAGCTTTTTTTCTTGATTTAGGACTTCAAGTGCAAGCGGAATGGGAATTGGATGGAGAACAGTTAGACAGAATAGTTGCGCTTAATAATGTTAAAACGGCATGTGTAGGACTGGGGATGCCAGATGGTGATACATGGATAGAGCTAGTTAAATTTTATACGCCGTCAGATGAAAAAGATATTCAGCAACCTTTTGCAAATACGCTGGGTATACGACATATTTGCTTTGCTGTTGAAGATATTGAAGCTATTGTTGCAAGATTGAAAAAGAATGGCACGGAAATCTTTAGTGAGATACAGCAATATGAAGAAAGCTATAAGTTATGCTACGTTCGTGGCCCAGAGGGAATTATTTTAGAGTTAGCGGAGAAAATCAGATAAATATTGATTGGGACTTTAAATGATTTAGTTCTCCAACTTTAAAGATTTCTTCTTAAACTATCGGGTGCTTTAGTAAAAAATCATGGGGTTGCCATAGGTAACTCTTTTTCTTATTGAACTAACGTGGCAGTTTAGCTTAAGAGAAGATGATATATAATCAATGAAATCAGAGTGGTTTATAAAGGAGAATAAAATGGATATTAGAAAACTTAATAAAGGTAAAAAACTCCCAATAGAATTGTTGTTATTGGCTGACCCTTCTCAAGAGATTGTTGAAGAATATGTCAATAGGGGCGAATGTTTTGTAGCTGAAAGCGAACAGCAAATTGTTGGAGTTTATGTATTACTTCCAACAAGACCAGAGATAGTTGAACTGGTAAATGTTGCAGTCGTAGAAGAGCAACATGGTAGAGGTATAGGAAAACAATTGGTAATGGATGCAATTGAGGTGGCTAAGAAAAAAGGCTACAAAACAATTGAAATTGGAACTGGCAATTCAAGCATAGGACAACTAGCTCTTTATCAAAAATGTGGTTTTAGAATAATTGGTATTGATATGGACTTTTTTATAAAGCATTATCCAGAAGAAATTTTTGAGAACGGTATCCAGTGCAGAGATATGGTTCGTTTATCTCAAGATTTATAGGTAAAAAAAGTGAATATTTTTCAACTAACGGGTGCTTTACTTCAAGAAGGAGTAAAGCCTTTTTTCTAATTGAACTAAAGCCGCAGGTTAGTGAAATAAAGGGTAAAACTAATTAAATATAAATAAATTAGGAGAGTGCAATGAAAATCTTTCTAGAGTCAACACTAATTTTAGTTATATTCGTATTTGTTAGTATCATATGGGTAATTCTTTGGGGAAGTATATATTTAGAGATTGGCATTGATATTGATGAAAGATATGGTGGAATGCCTTATGTCTCTATTCTTATTCTGTTTTTGGTGCTATATAAAAATAAATTGCAATTTAGCGGAAGGAATAAAGGAAAAGATAGAGATAAACTACCGAAATTGATTTCTAAAATACTTATTTTCACTGCAATTAGTCTCTTATTCTTACCGCCAGTACTGAGTTTCTTCTTCAACTAACGGGTGCTTTAGTAAAAAATCATGGGGTTGTCATAGGTAACTCTTTTTCTTATTGAACTAACGAAGCAGGTTAGTTCAATAAGGTTTTAAATTTTATTAGTTAGTCATTTAGTATTGTCCTATATAAAACACTTTGGAAACAATTTCTAATTCTATTTCGTTTATATAAAGTAATGGAAGATATAAACAAGATAAGCTATTTAAACAAATAAAAGTGGAGTAGGTAATGTCCTTGGAGTTTTTTACAACGCAATTAGTAATGATTGCATTATTTACCTTAATAATTCATTCAATCGAAACCTTAGCTTACTCAGTACGTTTATCAGGGGCAAGAGTGAAATTATTAGCATCGGCACTTTCGCTATTTAATGTGATGGTAATGGTTTCGAGGCTAGCGAATATGATGCAACAACCTTTTACGGGAAGTTTGATTGATAATGCACCAAAGGAAAATACTTTAGGATTTGTTGAGAGTCAGTATCGAATTCTAATTGGTTCTGCAACATTAGGCACAATAATAGGTTTACTTTTGTTACCGACATTTATTGCAGTTTTTTCAAGGGCAATTATACATTTAGCAGAAGAGCGAGGTTCGATTCCAGCGTTAGTAAAAAAAGGATTTACATTATCATATTTAAGACGTGCCAAAAAGCATATTCATCTACCTAGATATACTTATTTGAAAGATATGAGTTGGCGAGATATACCTATTAAATTATTTAGCATTAATATATTAATTACAGCAATTTATACAATTGGAGTTTTATCTGCACTTTATGCAGCTTTGCTTGTACCTGAACGAGCAACAACGGCTGTTATGGCATCCGGTTTAATAAATGGTATTGCTACAATCTTATTAATTGTATTTATTGACCCTAAAATCTCAATCCTAGCGGATGATGTAATCAACAAAAAAGGGAACTATGTGACATTAAAAAGTGCCTCTATTATGATGGTAACATCAAGATTGTTAGGAACTCTTTTAGCACAGGTCTTATTCATTCCAGGTGCAAAGTATATCGCTTGGTTTACGCAATTCCTTATATAGATTAATATCGTGTGAAATAATAAAAGAAGATTGTGAAATAATGTACTTAAACTAACGAGGTGCTTTACTTCAAGAAGGAGTAAAGCCTTTTTCTTATTGAACTTAAGCGGCAGTTTAGTTGAAGAAGAGACGTTGAGGTTCTATGTCGCATTTGACACATTATGTGCGGTCTTATTTATCGTATTCCTTTATAAAAACAAGGTAAATAAAGACGAAATATCCTATAATAACCGCTAAAATAATCCATATATTATTCATGAACTTCACTCCGTTTTAACTTGATTTAGGCAACATTAACACTCTTCAAATAAAGATGAAATGAGTTTTGTTGTGTTGACTAACCAGCGACATAATTAAAATATAGAAGTAAACAAAAAGCAAAAACTATCATTATTGTAGTGATTAATACAAGGTTTTTATATTTTAAATTTGGTCGTAAGATGCAGAGGGAAAATACTCCTAAACAAAGGAAAGTGATTGCAAATGTGAAGTATGTTGCTGTTGAACTACTAATGAACATGTTACACGACCTTTTTAATTAAGTGTGGCTAATGAGTATTGAAGTTATTCAACACTTTACGATACAGTACGACCATAATGTGCAGTAGAAGAATAGGTCTTTATTCAACTCCCATGAAAATTAAAATCTTCGATTTAGAGAAAAAGGCAATACGAAATCTGACGCAGCTCAATAATTTTTTAAAAAAGTGCGGCGCCTAAATGTGAATTAAATTGTGGGTTGGACTAGGAGGCATTTGGTTCAGTGATTGTCACGTTGTAACCTAAGTTTTCAAGTCTTCGAACAGAATATCGTACAATCGATTGTTCTTTTTGTTTGTCAAAGTAATCTTCCCCTAAGTCTACGTACATTTCTTTGCGAATTAGGAGATAATAGCTGATTCTTAAAATGGCATGGGCGACTGATATACCTGCACGCTTTTTACCCTTTCTTGATGCAGTACGCCTATACAAGGCTCCCAAGTAGGTCTTGGATCCTCTAACAGAATGCGCTGCTTCAATTAACGCCGATTTCAAGTACTTGTTTCCTTTTTTCATGTTGGTTGATTTCCTCTTGCCCGCACTTTCATTATGTCCAGGTACTAATCCTGCCCAGGAACATAAGTGCGCTGAACTGGGAAATTGCTTCTCCACATCGGTCCCTACTTCAGCTAAGATTTGTTCGGCCATTCGAGTGGCGATGCCAGGAATGGAATCCAACCGTTCGATATCTTCTTGGTGAGAGGATAGTCTAGTGGCTACCTCCAGATTTAACAGTTCAATCTGGTCAATCAGAAAATCAATATGCGTAAGAATGGTTTTTCATTGATATAACCGCAAAGAGCGAGTTCAAGCTCATCCTTTTTCTTCTTCATTGTTCTTCGAGCGAGGCTCGCTAGCTTTTAGGATCATCCACACCGTTTGCGATGGCATGAAGCATGTCCCGAGACGAGACACCCATTATGTCGGAGACAACGGAACCAAGTTTAATATTCACTCCTTCTAGTACCTTTTGAATCCGATTATGTTGTCTCGCACGCTCTTTTTGGCGTAATAATACAAGTAGTAATGGAATCCTTATGGACATCCATCCCACAAGCACGTTCAATGATTACTTCCATAGTAATCATCCTTTCTACGGCAAATAGTATTGGAGGCTGGTGCAATAACCAGAGTAGGATTAATCTCCCATGAGTGCTTCCCGTAAGGGAGCAACAGTCTGTGATGCACCGTGGTCGTTGGAGTCAGACTAACGGATTGGCTCTATGGCACCATAGTTCATCGACCTTCCTCTCCCAGCCATAGTATCCTATACCCTCCGAACGGAAATCAACGGCATGTTTTACTAAGGAGCGGTAAAAATATTCTACTAAATGAAACCTTTTTGATAAATCCCCACTCTAAGTTAATAGGAGGGAATGCAATGGAACAGTATGTACTACAAGCACTTGCGAAGGATGAAGGATCGATTCAGCATTTAATAATGATATATAAGCCAAGATTACTCGCTAAAGCATTTACCTATGTAAAAAATAAGCAGGATGCGGAAGATATTGTGCAAGAAACTTTTATAAAAGCGTTTAGTGCGCTAGCTCAACTTAAGGAGCTGAAATATTTTAGTACGTGGTTGCACAAAATATTAATACGTGAAAGTTTTTATATGATGAAGAAACAGGAACGGATGAAGCTCTTAGAAGTAGAAATGCTGGAACAATTTCAGTTACTCTCTCAAGAAAATAGCGAGGATTACAGTGCATTACATAACGCGGTTTCAAGTCTTAAAAAAGACTATCAAATGGCAATTGTGTTGCATTATTTCTATGACTTTAAAGTAGTTGAAATTGCAGAAATGCTCGAGAAGCCGACCAATACAATCAAAATGCATCTGCATCGTGCTAGGAAAGCGCTTCGTGGAAAGCTAGAGCAAACGATGCGGCAATCATTACAACCAAAGGACGTGAAACGGATGTTAAAGGAACAGTTATTCGAATTAGCACAACAATATGCAAATGTGCCTACATACTATGACCTCGAACTTGAAAATTACCTAGAGGATGGGATTTCTTCGTTCATGTGGAAAGGGCAAAGCAAGGATGAAGGGGTTTTTCTTCGATTAGATAGTAATGGACGCCTCGAGGATTTTGCAAAAACGCCCACAAAAGACGGGTCACCTATTACAGAGGAGAAAAAGCTTGCAATAGCCCAGCAGCTACTGCGTGAGCAATACCCAGAAGCAATTGCCAATTATACACTAGTAGAACAACAAAAAAAGGAATCATCGACAGGCTTTAAGTATGTGCAAGTTGTAGATGGATCGCCTCTAGATGGCTATTATTGTCGTATAGAAGTAACCGATCCTGGAGAAATTATTCAATTCACCTATACAGGCTATATGGAAAATCCACCGACAATGCCAAAAGAACTTTATCCTCCAGAGCATATTTTACATGCATTGTACAAGGGGGAATGGTCGCTTAGTGCGGAAAGCTTTAATGATCAATATGATTCCGTTTCAGAGTCAGGTATATATGCAATTTATGAGTCGGAGCTATTAAGGCAGGCGTATGATGCAGTGACAGGTAAACCTTTATTTGACGATGACGATGAGCCAAAGCGAAGCTATATGCCGTTCCCAAAAGTAAAAGCCTTGTCAAAAAAGGATACAATTGAAGAAATAATGGGCATTAGTGATGAATGGGAGCGATATGAAGAGGAAAGTATGGATGAAGAATTTGACGAGTTAAACTGGCGTCCCAAATCTTGGCAGGATGAAGAGGGGAAATCATACGAGCATTACATGAGGCGTACGTTTGAACATCGTATGAAAGCGAGGATGGATAAACAGACGAAACAATTGGATAGCTTCATCTCGTTTGCGAAAAGTGAAGGAGAGGCAAAGCTTTCTGAAGAGGAATGCCTACAAATTGCCATACAGTTTATTCAAACCTACTATTCAGAGTTCGTATCTTATTTATATGTAGAGATGAAAGATGAAGAGGATATAGAGGAAAAACGTGCCTTTTTCCGATTTGTTGTTCAGAAGGACGGCTACTTTGTTGGGAATGAATTTTTTCACATGAATATAAGTAAAATAACAGGTGCTATTTTGATGTTTTCATCACCGAATATAGCGATTGAAGAGATTGAAAAGTTTGAGCCAAAAACCATTAAGCCTATTAAAGAATTATTACCACTAAAAAATCTGAAAGTACATGTTGAATGGGATAAGGTCTATGGGGAAACAGAGCAGGATGGGGACGAGATGCGGCTCATTTATCGTATTCAGACAACAGACGGAGCATTTGTAAAAGGGATTCATGCGGAAAATGGAGAGGTTATTTATAGTGTAATCTAATCTTAAAGCAGTTTGCCATAAGAGTAGTACAGTTTTATTGGTGTCGGCATGGGATTTATCTTTCAGGGGACTATCCGTCAGATATAAAATTTCCCTTCAATTTCAGTAATTATAATGACTATGTAAATACTGTCAATAAAGCTGAAAGCATTTTGCTTAATCATGATATAACAACACACGTACCAGGTCATGGTTCGGCGGGTAATATGTTGTTCAATTAATGCGAGTTTTACTTCAATAAGAGTTTTATTTAGAGGTTGAACAATAGCTTTAAATAGTACAGAACTGGAGAGTAAATTAGCACCCTTATAATATGAAAAAAAGAGTTCGTCTTCGACTACTATTTCTATAAATCGAATTTATACCTTCCCTTTATAAAGTAAATATATTTAGATTTCTTGGTTTTTTTGTGGTATATATGTATGTAGTTACTATTCCATTTAAGCCACTATTGTGCACTAGATACCGAAAGGAAGAAAAGATATGGAAGTTGGACAGCAAAGTACACAAATTAGATTTGATAATCATGAACATTTCCACAAAATACAAACATGGGTACAAGATAGCAGACCTTATGCGAACTTAGGGAAATGTGCAAACTATATACCAGCTTTAGAAAGAGCGAATCCTTCACAGCTAGGTATTTGTATCATTGGTTCAAATGGTACGATGGTAAAGACAGGTGATTTTGATACCGCTTTTACCTTACAAAGTATATCGAAGGTAATTGGCTTTATAGCTGCATGTATAGATTATGGTATTTCTTATGTGTTAGAAAGGGTGGACGTCGAACCAACCGGGGATGCTTTTAACTCGATTATTCGTCTAGAAGTTCATAAACCTGGAAGACCTTTCAATCCGATGATAAATGCTGGAGCAATCACTGTTGCATCATTACTAGGTGGACGAAATCCTGTTGAAAAAGTAGAATCTATATGCCTATTAATAGAAAGAATCGTAGGGAGACGTCCAACTATCAATGAGGAAGTGTTTCTTTCTGAGTGGCAAACGGCTCATCGAAATCGAGCTTTAGCTTACTATTTAAAAGAGATGGGATTCTTAGATTGTTCTGTAGAAGAAGCTATAGAGGTATACTTAAAGCAATGTTCAATTGAAGTAACTACAGAAGATGTAGCCATGATTGGCTTAGTCCTTGCAAATGACGGATATCATCCTATCCGTAAGGAGCAAATCTTCTCTAAGGAAGTGGCTAGATTAACAAAAGCGTTGATGGTAACATGTGGTATGTACAATGCTTCCGGTAAATTTGCTGCATCTGTAGGTATTCCTGCAAAAAGTGGTGTATCGGGAGGAATATTGGCAGCAATTCCTCCGCGAGGTAGATCCGATGATTCCCCATTTATGGATGGCTGTGGAATAGGGATTTATGGTCCTGCCATTGACGAGTTTGGAAATAGTGTTGCAGGTGTTATGCTGTTACAGCAAATATCTAGAGAATGGGATTTTAATATTTTTTAACTATTATGCTAATCGATAACTTCGTGCTTTACTTCAAGAAGAAGTAAAGCACTTTCTTTTTGAACTAAAGTAGCAGTTTAGTTTGAAAAAGGAGGTATTATTGGAAGGATGTCAAAGTAATTGTTTTAGGAGGGATTTTACATAATATCAAATAAACTACTTAAAGTTTTTTCAAAATTACAGAGAATATAAAGAACAGCAAGTGTAGGGGGATGAAATGAAAAAAATAACAAAGATTGTTTTTAATATAAGTTTCGTGGTGTATTTATTCGCATTAATAGTTCTATTATTCTTAGGCACAAGAGGTTTTTTATGGTCTGATTTAAAAATGATAGAGTATATAAAGAACTCATCTAATTTTGTACCGTTTAAAACTATAAATACATATATAAGGGCATTGTTTGACGGAAGTATGAATATAGATATACCTATTAAAAATCTCTTTGGTAACTTATTTATGTTTTTGCCAGCTGGGATTTACCTGCCTTACTACATAAGAAAGATAAACAAGATAAGTGTTTTTCTAATTTCGATGAGTATATTGTTAGTTGTAATTGAAGTAGTTCAAGTAGTAACAAGAAGAGGTAGCTTTGATATTGATGATTTTATTCTTAATATGCTTGGTGCTTTGACAGGATTTGGTATTTGGAAGGCGAAGGTTGTTCAGAAACTGCTTAGATAGAACTGAAATTTTTTTTATCTAACTGGTGCTTTAGTTAAACAAGACCATCATTTTCGATGGTCTATTTTTATGTACAATGTGAAATGTTACACTTAAACAAACGCAGCAGGTTAGTTCAATAAGAGATAAATTAATATGCTAAGGTTTCTGAGCATAACAATGAAGATAATTTTTAGGAATGCAGAATGTTGGTAAAATAGAAGATTCCTTTTGAAGTAGCGGAGAAGCCTAAGATAATTTGAATGTTTACCTATCAGTAACTTGATGGAACAATAAGAAATTTACAAACATACGCTAATTACCCCATTCAATACGAATGGGGTATTTTAAATTTAATAGGGATTTAATTCTATACTTGTTGAATTTTGTGTTCTATAAATATAGAATGAATATTAAGAATATAAATTATATTAAAGAGGTGTTAAAGTGGATATTTTAAATCTTACAAGTAAGAAAAGAGAATCCTATCAAATTCAGCTAGAATACTCAGTTTTGTGGGAGTGTGCTTTGGGGATAGCTGCAATAACCAATACCCCATTTATTAAAACTTTAGATAACCCAGAGGATTATTGGGAAGACCTGAAAAAATCCTTATCAAAAGAACTATTAGAGCATTTGAACTTTGTTGAAAGCAACAATACTTGGAAAGCCCTACTTCAATTGCTACATAAGAAAAGATTTAACGATTTATTGGAGTTTACTTCCTACATAATGGATATTCCAGATACAGATTTTAAATTTATTTGTTTACCCTTTGTTGGCATGAAATTTCAACTCATAAGAAATAAAGCAGCATTAGGCGAGGAAGCGGCTATTGAGGAAATGAAATACTTAACAAGCAACAATCCCTTTTTTCCACGATACATTGAATTCATTAGTACAACAGATGTCAGCTTTCTAAAAGAACACCTTATAGTAGTGATGAAAGGTTGGTATGAAGCTGTTATTAATAAAGATCTAGAAGAACTTAAGACAATACTACAAACTGACTATGATATGAAAAAGCAAATGTCCGACAAAATGACTTCTGAAAGACTGGTTGAATGGGCAACTGGAGGAATTGTTTATATGCCAGAACCAAGTGTAAACAATGTTCTTTTAATACCCCAATATATATATCGTCCTTGGAATATAGAGGCAGATATTGAAGGCACTAAAGTATTTTATTATCCCGTAGCGAATGAAAGTATTACACCCAATAATAGATACACACCAAATGACTTTTTAGTACTTAAACATAAGGCATTAGGAGATGAAGTACGAATGAGGATTGTTAAATTACTGTACGAAAACGACCGTACTTTACAAGACATTACTACTCAATTAAACATTGGTAAATCTACAATTCATCATCACCTCAAAATTCTGAGATCAGCTAAATTAGTGGAAATCATTGAATCTAAGTATTCACTTAAAAGGAACGCGGTCGCATTTTTATATGAAGAACTAAACCTATATTTAAGAAAGTAATTGAAAAAGAGGACAAAAAGGAAGGTGACTTACTATTGATAAATAATCCTAGCTTTCGTTCTATTTGGCTGAGTAGTGCAACTTCGGAATTAGGCGGTGCTCTATTTACTGCATGTAATTCAATTTTAATTTACGAATTAACCGGCTCACCCACTGCTTTAGGGTTGGTATGGCTGATTTACTACATACCATCTTTTTTTATGCAGTTATTTATTGGACCATATATTGATCGTTGGAGTCGTAAATGGATAATGATTAGTTGTCAGTTAATCCGAATGTTGCTCGCATCTGTCTTGGTCTTATTTCTTTTTCAAGATAACTTTACGATAACTTTTATTTATATCGTTCAAATTATTGTTGGAATAATTATGCCGATTTTCACACCCGCAAATCAAGCCATTTTACCAACGATTATTGAAAAAGAAAAACTATCACAAGCAAATGCATCGTTAGAGTCCGTTCGACAAGTCATGGCGGTTATGGGACCCCTTTTATCTGGTGTCCTAGTAGATGTCTTAGAGATAGAGTGGATACTAGTTATTATATCAATCGCATTTGCATTAAGTGCTATTACTTTGTTAAAAATAAATGAAAATTATATAAAAATGGCTGTTAGAAAACCGTGGATTGTAGAGTTTAAAGAAGGACTTCACTCCTATTTCAAACATAAATTAATTGTATGGCTGGGAATATTTTTCGGCTTTGTCCAATTCGGTGTAGGCGTAACAATTGTGACAACTTTACCTTATATAACTACAATATTAAACCAACCTTATTCGGCTTATGGATTGTTTATGTCTGCTTTTCCAATTGGTTACACAATAGGAGCCTTGCTTAATTCCAAGCTAGTAAAGATTAAGGGTATGGGCATTCTTTTTACTGCGTTATTCATTGGAGGATGTACATATATTTCTTTAGGTATTACACCGTGGTATTTTCTTGCTGTCTTGACAGAATGTATGGCAGGTATGGCTATTGCTATTTTTAATATTTACAACATTACACTCATCCAAAGTTCAATTCCAAATCATTTAATGGGAAAAGTGACCTCGGTTCGCTTATTGATAATGCGAACAATGTTACCATTAGGTATATTATTTGCTACAGTAACCGTTCAATTTTTAAGTATTCGGACATTATATTTTGTAATTGGTAGTGTGATCTGTATTACATCATTGGTTGGGTATCTATATTTAAATAAGCAAGTTAAAGTTGGAAAGGAATTAGGGGAAGTAGAAAGTGAAGGACAGTTTGGTAATTAACTTATTTTTAGGATTATCGGGGGTTCTTTAAATTCAAGCTACTTTAATTAGTCGAACAAGTTTGTGAAATTTTTCACTTAAACTAACGGGTGCTTTAGTGAAATAAGAAATGCAATAAATTTGGATATTGCCAAGAAAAAGAACATGTGTGAAGGTATGTGAACACTGTTGTTTTACATTCTTTTTCTTCTTTGTTTAACATCAAGTGAATTAGTAGAGAATTAACAGAATCAAAATTTAAGGTTATCACACAAAAACAGACGTTCAGTGAAAGTTCGAAAGATAAATTAATGGAATCCTTAAAAAGAAGAATAGCTATATTGGATAATGAGAACAAGAAGATGAAAAACAATAATGCTCGTTTACTTGGAAAGTTGACTAACAGATAAGAAAACCCCTGTATCTTTTACCTACTAAGGATGATAATTGATACATGGGGTTTTATAATGGTTCTATATACTAGCCTAAAATGATATTTGTCAAACGGTTTACCGCAGTATGCAAAGTTTCTTTCCCCTCTACACATGCCATTGCAACCCCATAAATGCCCCAACTCCAAAATGTAGCAAGAAAATAATGTTCTTCCTTCACACCATGCTCTTTATCTAATAAAGCGTGCAGATTTTCCGTCAATCGTTGTTTAATTTCATAGTCCATTTTCGGTTTAAATTCTTTAACTGCTCGTTGACAATGTAGGGCTAAATTTGTTTGAGAACCCATAATAGCTTGTAGGGACATAATAATCGTTTGTTCATCGATGACTTCTTGTAATGCTACTTCTTTAAAAATTTCTTTCGTAAGAACTTCTCTTTGAATCACATCGATTAAATCGTATTTATCCATAAAATGATAGTAAAATGTTGAACGGTTAATCTCTGCTTCTTGTGTAATATCAGCAATGGAAATATCACTAAAATCTTTTTGTTTAATCAGTCTCATAAAACTATTCATGATATTTTGTCTTGTCCGTTGAACCCGTGGATCTAGTTTTTTCATTCGTACCTACCTCCTCAAAACAAAATTATTTTTTAACACTTGTTGGATTAAATGAATGACTCGATTATAACAGAAAAATTTTTAGAAAAAAAATAAGCAATTCGTGGTCCATACAAAATGGAACACGAATTGCAATATAAAGATAATAAACGATTAGAATTTTTGTGCTAATTGCTTTGCTCGCTCGATGCCTTCTGCTTTAATTTCCTCTGCTTTTGTTGGCATTTTAGCTTGACCTTCAATAAATAAACCTTCGTATTCAGTAATACCCATGAAGTTCATGATATGTTTTAAATATCTATCGCCTAGCTCTTCCTCTGCTAAATGACCTACTGAATAAAAATCTCCACGAGCTTGAATGTGAAACACTTTTTTACCATGAAGTAAGCCTACAGCACCAGTTTCCGTATATCTAAACGTCTTACCAGGTACAGCTACAGCATCAATGTATGCTTTCACTACTGCTGGAAATGAGAAATTCCACATAGGCGTTACGAATATCATTTTATCCGCTGAAATAAATTGATCGAGAACTTCGTTTAGGCGACTAACTTTTGCTAATTCCTCAGTTGAAAGAGCATCCAATGGCTGTCCTGCACGAAGTTTTCCCCACCCACTGAAAACATCTGCATCTAAATTTGGAATATCGTCCTTAAATAAATCCACGGTTACAATTTCATCCATTGGGTTTGTTTCTTTATATGTTTCAATAAATGCCTTTCCTGCTGCCATACTAAACGAATGATTTTCATCATTTGGATTTGCTGTAATAAATAATACCTTAGTCATAATTATTCCCTCTATTTCTTTAAGATTTACAACAACTGTTGTGTGAATTAGTATAAAACGATTTATTAACTAAACAAACCAACAGTTTTATCGAATTGTTGCAAATCCAACATTCAGCTCGTATTGACTAAAAAAAGAATAATCTAAATAAAATTAAATCTCCTGTCATAAAAAAAGATTAGAGAAGATTAGATTCCTGACACGTAGGCCCAGACGGAAAAACAAGAAAGAAGAAATAACTCTTATTCAACTAACGTCGTGCTTTAGTTAAACAAGTGGCTGCCTGTAAGGGTAGCTTTTTCTTTTTTGAACTAACGCGGCAGGTTAGTTCAATAAGAAGGTATTTTTGCCTTTACGTTGAATAAGTTAATATATGTAAATTATAGAACAAAAGGGGTGCTTTACTTCAAGTCTGAGGGTGGCACTTTTTTCTTGAATTAAACGAAGCAGGAGTTTTTTTTATAAGCATATCTATTATGGTTGAGTGGAGGTATAAATGAAAAAAAATCATGTATATGCATTGATAATCTACTTTGGAGTATTACTTTTAGGTGATGTCATCACTTTGATATTTAATAATTCGAGAAGTTTAGTTATTATACTTAATTTTACGCTTTCCCCATTGTTATTGTTAATAACTTTATATTTATTGAGAGACGATATAAAACTAATGGTATTTGAAAAAAGAAAATCAACGGTTAAACAATCATTATATGCTATTATCAAATGGTTTTTTATTGCCATAGTTGGTTTTATAGTTATTGTTACAATAACACCTTTGTTTTACACGTCTGAAGTATCTAATTCTTCTAAAATGACACAAGCTATCCCTTTAATAGTTATTCCATTTGTTTTTATAGGACCAATATTAGAGGAATTAATATTCAGAAGAATTTTATTTACCTCATTTTCAAAGAAATTCACTATTCTATTAAGTATTCTTTTTACCTCAGTAATCTTCGCTGGGTGGCATATGGATTTACCAAGTTTTCCTTTATTATTCTGGTTATCAATCGTTTATACTTACAGTTATTATCAAACTAACAGATTATTAGTTCCAATTACTCTTCATGTCCTATGGAATTTATTTTCATCAAGCGTAGCTATAATTGGTGCTTACTTTTTTGAATAACATTTAATTTAGGAATACATTCATTGTTAGCTTGTTATTAAGCTAACTAGGTGCTTTAGCTCACAAGTGGCTGCCTTCAAGGGTAGCTTTTCTTATTGAACTAAAGCGGCAGTTTAGTTCAACAGTGTTGTATAATAAATGGATATCTTTAGTTTGAAAATCACATGTTGGTACAGGGAGGATTGTATGTGGAGTTTTAGCACTTTTAAAGACAAGCGTTACTGGATTCTTTTGATTACAGCTATAATTATCTTCGTCCTGTTCGCTGTTTTTACCCCGGATTATATCCTCGAAAAACCTTACTTTGGACCATTTACAATGCTTATAGGTGTAGCTTTATTCTGGTCGACATATCATCTTTGGAAGTATTTTGGTGATAAAAGGAAGAGGAATAATACCGGATGACAGTTGCGATTTGCAACTTGTTTGTTCAACTCCCATGAAAATTAAAATCTTCGATTTATAGAAAAAGACAATACGAAATTTGACGCAGCCCAATAATTTTTTAAAAAAGTGCAGCGCCTAAAAGAGAATTAAATTGTGGGTTGGACTAGGAGGCATTTGGTTCAGTGATTGTCACGTTGTAACCTAAGTTTTCAAGTCTTCGAACTGAATATCGTACAATCGATTGTTCTTTTTGCTTGTCAAAGTAATCTTCCCCTAGGTCTACGTACATTTCTTTGCGAGTTAGGAGATAATAGCTGATTCTTAAAATGGCATGAGCCACTGATATTCCTGCACGCTTTTTACCCTTTCTTGATGCAGTGCGCCTATACAGAGCTCCCAAGTAGGTTTTGGATCCTCTAACAGAATGAGCTGCTTCAATTAATGCCGATTTCAAGTACTTGTTTCCTTTTTTCATGGTAGTTGATTTCCTCTTGCCCGCACTTTCATTATGTCCAGGTACTAATCCTGCCCAGGAACATAAGTGCGCCGAACTGGGAAATTGCTTCTCCACATCTGTACCAACTTCGGCTAAAATTTGTTCGGCCATTCGAGTGGCGATGCCGGGAATGGAATCCAATCGTTCTATATCATCTTGATGGGAGGATAACCTAGTAGCTACCTCTTCGTTTAATAGCTCAATCTGCTCAGTTAGAAATTCTATATGGACCAGAATGGTTTTTAACATGAGACGTTGATGTGGATTGATATACCCTCGAAGAGCTAGCTCCAGTTCACTCTTTTTCTTCTTCATTGATCGGCGAGCAAAGCTAGCTAGTTTCTCAGGATCATTTTCGCCATCGGCGATAGCACGGAGCATATCAAGTGACGAAACACCCATGATGTCGGAGACAACGGAACCGAGTTTGATATTGGCTCCTTCTAAAACCTTTTGAATCCGATTATGTTGTTTCGCTCGCTCTTCAATAATACTTCGACGGTATCGAACCAACTCCCGTAATTCCCGCTGATTTCGGTCTGGAATAAAACTTGCTTTAAGTAGACCGTGACGAAGAAGTTTGGCAATCCATTCGGCATCCTTTACATCGGTCTTGCGACCTGGTACTGCTTTCATATGTTGGGCGTTCACTACTAAAAACTCAATGCTCTCGGCTTCTAGCAAGTTAACAATAGGCTTCCAAAATACACCTGTACTTTCCATTGCTACGTGAGTACAACCATGCTCCTTAATCCAGTCAATTAACTGTAATAGAAATACAGTTTTAGTGGAAAACGTTTGAATCTCCTTTCCTTTTGGCGTAATAATACAAGCAGTAATGGAATCCTTATGGACATCCATCCCACAAGCACGTTCAATGATTACTTCCATTGAAATCATCCTTTCTACGGCAAATAGTATTGGAGGCTGGTGCAATAACCAGAGTAGGATTAATCTCCCATGAGTGCTTCCCGTAAGGGAGCGACAGTCTGTGATGCACCGTGGTCGTTGGAGTCAGACTAACGGATGGGCTCTATGGCACCATAGTTCATCGACCTTCCTCTCCCAGCCGTAGTATCCTATACCCAGGTTTTCATATTTTCATTCTCTGTGGTGTAGCGCTGTTTTTGCGCTACATGGGTGGCTAACGGGTGCTTTAGTCAACCACAATCCGGGCTTTCCCGGAAAACTAGCAAAGTGTCTTTGTCTTTATAGGACATGGTGTTATGGAACGCTACATTCATTAGGAGGAGGCATTGTTATGGAAATATACTGGGTTAACGGACAATATCAAGAAGATGAACTGATTTTTGATTCTCAGTTTGAAGTTTATGAATGGACGGACTCATTATATCAAGATTTCTCAAATGGCTTTTTGAGAAAAGAAAATATCGGTTATGCAACTCCTGATGTAAAGGTAATTGATTGTTTAACGGAACTAATACCACAATGGGCCGGATACACGAATGTAAATGTTACAATGCATAGAGATAAGATTGGGGTAGAAGGTAAAGATATATATAGAATTTGGACATCGTATAGTAGATAAAGTTATTCCACAATCGGGCACGATTATGGAAGATTACCTTTCTGTTTCTTCTTCCACTAACGAGGTGCTTTACTTCAAGAAGGAGTAGAGATTTTTCTTATAACATTTATATAAACAGAAAAAAACAACCAAAGATAGGTTGTTTTTTCGGTGTTTAAAAAAGAAGATTCCATATGTATTTAATTCCACCCCATAAAGCTAAGGCTATGATTACTGCTAGTATTCCTTTAAAAATATCTCTCATGTAGGTTGCCTCCATCGAAGTTGTTAACTATTTATTTACGAAAGAGAGTTATAAAAGTTTCATATCGATAACTTCTAGTGAACAGGGTGAGTTTCTTCTCAATTCGACCATAAAGTTTAACAAAAGATAAAGTGCTTATTTCACTAACGGGTGCTTTACTTTAAGAAGGAAATACTTATTTGGAATCTATTCATGCTGATATTCGTATATAGTCTGAGGGGGCATATTTTTGAAAAACACAAAGTTAAGAATCACATGGATTATTCCAAATGTATTTTGTTACCTAATGCTATTTGGATTATCCATTTGGACAGTGGCTAACAGCGAAGGGTTGCAAGAAATCAATAGATTATCACTTTACGTTATAATTATGCTTTTGCTTTTCTTAGTATCAGTTTTCGCAAGTTACCGAATTCGGACATGGATAAAAGAAGGTAAAATATAAAAGGTGCTTATTAAGCTAACGGGTGCTTTAGTGAAAAAGGACATCAAAATAAAATGAGCTTGGAGATACATTGATATGCTCCCAATAAGGTAGACAGATGAAATAATAAAAAATCTGTTTCCTTTATTGGGGGTTTTTTTATGGGTAAAAGTGCTTTTACTGCACAACAAAAGTATGAGGTAATTGTATCTTATGAGAATAGAAAAACTTCAAGTATAGACTTCTGTCGTCAATACAATGTTTCTGACGAAACAATTAAAGAATGGATTTACCAGTTCCAAACATATGGAATGGACGGGCTTAATAATCCTAATGGATGGAAAAGGTATTCTAAAGAAGTGAAACTGGCTGCGGTGCTTGACTGTCTTTCCGGGAACTATTCTCAAACCGAGATTGTACGCAAGTACAAAATTTCCAGTGGCTCAGTGTTACGAAGGTGGATAAAGATTTATAATGATCATAGAGGTTTAAAAGAGATGAAAAGGATGAATAACTCTATGATTAAAGGTCGGTCTACTGCACTTGAAGAACGTTTGGAAATAGTTATGTACTGTTTTCAGAATGGAAAAAATTATCATCAGGCGTCGGAACAGTTCAACGTTTCCTATCAACAGGTGTATCAATGGGTAAAGAAGTTTGAGAAAGAAGGAGAAGACGGACTTAAAGACAGGCGCGGCCGGACTAAGGCAGAGCTAGAATTAACTCCCGATGAGAAGTACCAACGTGATATGAAGAAGTTAGAGAAGGAAAATGAGCGTCTTCGTGCAGAAGTTGCATTTTTAAAAAAGTTAGAGGAACTAGAAAGGAGGCGTTGAAAGAGACGTCCTTAAGCCAAGTTCGATTGACCGATAAATATATAGCCATTCAAGAACTTCATGAGAAAGAGAAATTTTCCATTGTTCTTTTATGTGAGATCTCGAAAATTCAACGTTCTGGCTACTATAAGTGGCTTGATCGCGTCCCTTCGAAAAGTGAGAAGTTGAATGAGGAAATTCTTAAGGAGATATTACTTCTACATAATAAGGTGGATGGTATATATGGTTATCGCCGCATAACGATGAATCTGAGACGTACCTTATCGAAGTCTATTAACCATAAGCGTGTTTACCGACTGATGAAGATTGTCGGAATCCAGGCGGTTATTCGATGTAAGCGCAAGAAGTATAAATCAATTACACCACGGCACGTGGCTGAAAACGTGTTGGACAGGAATTTCAACTCCGAGAAGCCAAATGAAAAATGGCTGACTGATGTGACCGAAATGAAATACGGAGTCTCACAGAAAGCTTATTTGAGTGCGATTTTGGATTTATATGATGGATCTATTGTGAGCTATGTACTAGGTACTTCCAATAATAATTCATTGGTGTTTAAAACCCTTGATTTAGCTTTGGAAGTTAGCGCAGGAGCAACTCCACTGCTTCACAGTGACCGAGGATATCAATATACTTCCTCTACATTTAAAAGGAAAATAGAGAAAGCAGAAATAGTACAGAGTATGTCAAGAGTAGGACGGTGCATTGATAATGGACCAATGGAAGGATTTTGGGGAACACTGAAATGTGAGAAGTATCATTTAAACAAGTACAGTACGTTTGAAGAGTTGAAGAAAGCTATTGATGAGTATATTCAATTTTATAATACGGAAAGATTACAAAAAAGATTAAACGGCCTTAGTCCCTTAGAATACAGAGCTAAAGCCGCCTAGTGTCTTTTATTTATTTCCACTGTCTATTTGACAGGGGGCAGTTCACATTTTCCAGCTCATTTTTTATGCATTTTTAAATCAACCTTTACCTTTAACATAGCCAAAGGAATTTACTTATGCTCCTTTCTGGAATAAATATAGTCATTAGTTGGTTAATCATTTCATTGGTGACCTTTAACTATTTTGTGATAATGTATTTAAGAGGAGGGATACCCATGAAATGCGGTGCAAAGTGTTTTATTGTGGAGGCTGAAGTAAATGGCAAAATGCAATCGATACCGGTGACAGCAAGAACTTCTATTCAAGCTAGAAAAACTGTATCTCTAGAGTATGGCAAGGAATTAAAGATAATTGCTGTGAAGGCTGATACCGATTCACTGTAATTTACATAAAGAATTTTTCGAAAAAGCACCTCTTTCCTGATCTATTTACAGGGAAAAGGTGCTTAAATTATATTACAGTCTAACTATGGTTCTCTACCTTATTAACATATTCTAACAGTAATAGTGAACACTATTAGGTCTGCCTGAACGTAAGATAAATTATATGTGAGGAGGAAATATAAAATGGAGACTGGTAAATTAATCATTTGGGAACCACTGAAGGAAAATCCATTTGATCGTTTTAAAGTACAAATGAACTTAGTGTCTTTGCAATATGACGGGGAAGACTTTGTGTTAATCTTTACAGCGTTCAATAGTGAAGAGAAATTCAAATTCATCTACAAGCAATATGATTTTAGTTTTTATGCCATTCGTCATTTCCGTATTCTTAAGGAATGGACTCGAGGTGATATTGAATTCCTTATTGGTAAATTACGAGAAGAAAGGGATTCCGCGGGATTGCAAAAGTTCCCATACGATCCCACCTTTTACAAAATAGAAAATTCGAGTTTCAAATCTTGGTATAAGAATATTGACCTTTCTTTACCAACATCGGAAGATTCCCACCTGGAACATCACTTGTACATAGCCTCCGATTATTTTATTGATGTACTAAGTGAAAATCAACCTATAATAAGCATTGACCATACGAATCGTTGACCATTAAAAATCCCTTCGAAGATGGTACACTAAATCCAATACTTACATTCGGAGGTAATGGACATGAGCGAAAAATCAGAAGATAGCATGGTAAAGGAAATAATTTTAAATAATAGGTTAATAAAAGTAAATCATTATGAACAAGAAATAATAAATGGATTACACCAAATTTCAGTAGTATTTGACGTAACAAGTGAAGATTATCATGACATAGCAACTTTACTATATAAGGATACCTTTGAAGTTACTGTTCCAGACGCAGTATTATTTTTCCGGGGAACTATTAGGAATTACTCAACTTCTATTACTAACTTATATGAGCAAGGGCAAGTAGGCGAATATAAATTGACTTTGCTGGAGACGGAGATATAAGAAGGGGGCTTAAAGATGAAGTTAAGTATTCTGGATCAATCGCCGATTTCATCCAATCAAACAGCTCAAGAGGCTTTAAAGGATTCGTTGAAGTTAGCACAAGTTGGAGAGGCGATAGGGTATACTCGCTATTGGGTTACGGAACATCATGATTTACCTGGCTTAGCAAGTTCGGTTCCAGAAGTAATTTTAAGTTATATTGGAGTAAATACTAGTACAATTCGAATCGGCTCGGGAGCTGTGTTATTGCCTCATTATAAACCGTTCAAAGTGGCAGAAATTTATAATACACTTGCTACATTATTTCCTAATCGTATCGATGTAGGTATAGGGCGTGCACCGGGAGGATCAGCTGAAGCAACCAATGCTTTATCGGATAATTATTTGCAAAATGTTTATAAGATGCCTAGTTTAGTGAAGGATTTACTGCATTTCCTAGATGATGATTTTCCTGCTGACCACGAGTACTCGAAAATTTCTGCGTCTCCCATTCCGTTAGTAGCACCAGTTCCATGGCTTCTAGGGACTAGTAAAAAAAGTGCTTTGCTCGCTGCAGAAAATGGGATGGCCTATACATTTGGGCAATTTATGAGTGACAATGATGGACCGTCCATTATTCAGGAATATCTAGAAGCTTTTACTCCTCGGAAACAAGGACAAACAGCGCAAGTGATGATAACTGTTTCTGTTATTTGTGCAGAAACAACTGAAAAAGCGAATGAGTTATTGTTAAGTTCGCTTATATGGGAATTGCAGAAAGCTAAAGGGGAAGGACACAAAGGAATTCCATCTATTGAAGAGGCACAGCAATATGAATGGGATGACCGAGAAAAAGTTACGCTTGATAATATGAAAAAGAATATAATCATCGGTAATCCACAGGAAGTAAAAGAGAAATTAATCGACTTGCAAGCTACCTATAAAGCAGATGAAATTATGCTAAGTACCATTACATATTCTGCTGAAGCGAGAAGAAACTCCTATAGACTAATAGCAAATGAATTACTTATTAATGATTAACCAGGGACAGCGCACACCCTAGGTTAAGTTAAACACATGAAGATGTATTGTCAACTGATAATGAAAATGCCCGTGAAGTATATAAACTTCACGGGCATTTTTTCGTAAGTTGAGTTAGTGTATTGCTATAGATTAAATAATAGTGTATGATACCCAGTATAAGATAGTGTATGACACATAGTATACAGTAGTGAGGTGAAACATGGAAAAATTGTTAAGTTCATTAATAACTGAGTTACGTAGAGGAACATTGACACTTGCTGTATTGAGCCAGCTAAGAACACCTCAATATGGATATTCTTTGGTGCAATTACTAGAAAAGTCGAGTGTTTCTATCGAGCAAAGCACTCTATATCCTTTGCTGCGACGCTTAGAAAAACAGGAATTAGTCGAGAGCAGCTGGGATACAACGGAAAGTAGACCGAGAAAGTATTATGTATTAAGCGAATATGGAATTGAAATTTTGGAGCAGTTAAAAGCCGAATGGGAAAAATCTACGAAGGAACTTCAAAACTTATTAAAAGGAGATGTTGAAAATGAACCTGATTGATATATATATACAGGAAGTGACACGCAGACTTCCTGAAAAAAGTCGTGATGATATTGCACTTGAATTAAGGTCAACTATTGAAGATATGCTCCCAGAAAATTACGCAGAGAAAGAAGTAAAAGAGGTTCTAGGAAATCTAGGAAACCCAGCATCACTTGCTAGTGAATACTCAGATCGACCGATGTATTTAATAGGGCCCAGATACTTTGATACGTACATGACTCTTTTGAAAATCGTGATACCAATCGTGGCGATACTCGCATTTTTAGTCATTGTTGTAGAAAATGTCATTTCTTATAGTGGGGAAGAAGACATTGTTAACGGAATTATTAACGTAATCATTTTGATCCTAGGTCATGGTATTTGGGGTATGTTCAGTGCAGCAATGGAGACATTCTTTTGGATTACGCTCGTTTTTGCCATTTTGGAACGCAAGGATACTTCAAAAAGCAAATCACCACTCACACCGGGTTGGACGGAATGGACACCTGATGATTTAAAAAGCATATCGCTTATTTCGAAAGAGAAGAAAATTTCCACTGGAGATATATTTGGTCACCTGTTGTGGATTGCTATTTTTATTTCAGTTTACTTTAATGCTGGTCACTTACTAGGTGTTTATGAAAAAGTACAAGGCAAAATAGAGTTAGTCACTCCTACATTTAATCAGGAAGTATTACATTCGTATTGGCTAATTGTAATAGTTGCGTTAATAATAGAAATTGCTTTTGTATTTTATAAACTCATCCTTCGTCAATGGACATCTAAATTGGCAATTATGAATACGGTAAGAAATATAGTTTCTACCATAGTATTTATCATCGTCTTTAGTAATGATCAACTTATAAATGAAGAATTCTATATGTATTTAGAGGATTTGTGGCAGTTATCATTTGAGCTTAAAAACTTATTTATCATCATTATAATTGTACTTTGGTTATTTTTAAGCATTCTAGATATCGTACAAGGATTTAGAAAAGCAAATACGAAATAACAGGAATGTGGTTATTTGTAGTAACGTTAATATAAGTAAGAAACATTCACGTAGAGACACTAGCTACAGGCATCCATCTATTAGGATGCTTTTTTTCTTTGTCCTAAATTATTTTATCGGAATGAATTTTCTGCAAAGATGGACAGCTCTTAGTAGCGGTTGCTATCTATTTTAGGATACCTTTACTCCTTTTTCAGGATTTTTCATCTAAGGTACCCAATGGTACCTTAAACAGCTATACTAATATTATAATTTGGATACATTAATATCGGGGGGTCTATTCATGAATTCCTTTCCAAGCATATATAAGATGAGCTTCAAGCATAAAATCTTTCTCACCATACTGTTATGTTGTTTTATTGGTTCCATTATTTTTGTTTTTAATAACCATTCTTTATATGAACGGCCACTGGCTAAGGTAGTAAAAACAACTATAGAAAATGTGGTAGAAGTAAAAGATATAAATGGTAATGAAGATAAATTATATACACAACATATAATTGCAGAATTGAGAAATGGAGAGAATAAAGGAAAGGAGATTCATTTGATAAATGAATACTCCCAATCTAAAGCTTATGACCATGAGTTTCATATTGGAAATGAGTTATTTATTAAAATAGATGAGCATCTGGAAGAAGGGGCAGATTTAACTGGGACAATCCTAGATGTCAAACGTGATAAATATTTGTTGTTAGCTGCGTGGGTATTTATCTTTGTTTTACTAATCGTAGGAAGAAAGCAGGGACTGTTTTCATTCATTAGTTTGGCTTTTAACGCTGTAATTTTATCGTTTGCATTGGATATTTATATTCAGACTTCCAATCAAAGTCTATTATGGATTTGCGGAATAAGTGCTATTTTATTCACGGTCATTTCATTGTTACTCGCTAATGGTTTAAATGATAAAACATATGCAGCGATTATAGCGACTCTGCTCGGAACTTTCATCTCCCTATTGATTACGTACCTTGTTCTATTAGTGACAGGCGAAAAGGGACTACGATATGAAGAAATGCAGTTTATTACACGACCGTATCGAATGGTGTTTATGGCGGGGCTGTTTCTCGGGTCTTTAGGAGCTGTGATGGATGTAGCTATTACGATGTCTTCTTCGATTTTTGGATTGTATGAGAAAAATAATAATATTTCAGTAAAAGCACTTATTAAATCAGGGATGGAAATTGGAAAAGATATAATGGGAACGATGACTAATATTTTGTTTTTTGCCTATGTAAGTGGTTCAATCCCCACTCTTGTTCTCTATTTTAAGAACGCGGCTCCGTTTGGTTATACGCTTTCCTTAACTCTTTCACTAGAATTGGCTCGTGCGTTAGCTGGAGGAATAGGAATTGTATTAACTATTCCAATCGGTCTCTATACAACATTATTTTTCGTGAATAGAAAGAGGGCAAGACAATGAATGTATTAGTGCTACTGGCAGGGATATTATTCTTCTTGATGACCCTTATTGGCGGGAGAAAGGGAGTACGATCTTTTTTAGCTATATTTTTCAACTTTGGTGTCATTATGATAACAGTCATTTTGATGAATGATCCTATCATGGATCCAGTAATTTTAACAATAATAGCATGTATAGTGATCAGCTGCATCAATCTTTTCTATATAAATGGAGTGAACAGTAAAACAAAAACAGCTTTTCTTTCTACTATTATCTGCACAGTTATCTTATTGTTATTTATTATCTTTATTACTAACAAGGCAATGATTCAAGGATTTGGGGACGAAGAATTAGGGGAACTTGGAATGTTCTCCTTATTAGTCGAAGTAGATTTTGTGAAAATTACAGTATCTGTGATTATTATGAGTACGATAGGCGCTATTACAGACACGGCCATAGCGGTTTCATCTCCTATGCGGGAAATTCATTTTCATCATCCGAATATTAGTAGAAAAGAGTTATACCGCTCTGGATTAAATATTGGCAGAGATATTTTAGGAACGAGTACGAATACGCTTTTTTTTGCCTTCTTTGGAGGCTATTTAGCATTGCTTATATGGTTTAAAGATTTATCGTATTCTGTTGGAGAAGTTGTAAATTCAAAGATTTTTAGTGCAGAAATGATAACGATTCTTTGTGCTGGAATCGGTGTAACACTAGTAATCCCAATTACCACTTGGATTACTGCTTACTTTTTTGTGAAGAATAAGGAGAATTAGAAAAAGGTATGCGTTATTCCAGTTAAAAATAGCATCTAAGACTCCGCGTTTCAAACCTTCAAATTATTATATTTGGAGGTTTTTTTGATGGAACGTTATTTAAGGATAAATACATTATATAAAGATATTGTTAAAGCTTAAGAAAGCTAATTATCAAATAGATGCGTAATGAATGAAATCAACTGTAGATATTTATTATTATAAATTATCTAAAAATATATATTGACACGAGGTTAAAATAACATTAAATTTAAATGAGAATGATAATCAGTCTTATTTCATTGCATATAATTATATTTAAGTATTAATAGAAATTATACTTTTTAATAAGAGTTGATAATTTTATAGAAGAGGAAGGGTTACATATGCAAAACAAGAAATCTTTATTACTAATGCTTGCAATGGCTTTTTTTGCAGTTTTAGTATTAGTAGGATGTTCAGATGATTCAACAACTGAAGAAGTAGATAAAAAGGATTCAGATACTTCAACTGAAACAGCAGCAGAAACAGAATACCCAATGACAATTAAACACGCTTTAGGAGAGGCAGTACTTGAAAGCAAACCAGAGCGTATTGTAACTATACAATGGGCAAACCATGATATCTCTTTAGCGCTTGGTGTTGTGCCAGTTGGTTTTTCAGCAGCAAACTTTGGCGTTCAAGATGATAGTGGTTTACTACCATGGACAAAAGAAAAATTAGATGAACTTGGAGCTACAGATCCAAACGTGTTTCAAGATACAGATGGGTTAGATTTTGAAGCGATTTCAGATGCAAATCCAGACGTTATCCTTGCTGCATACTCAGGTATTACAGAAGAAGAATATGAAACATTAACACAAATTGCACCAGTTGTAGCATATCCAACATCAGCATGGACTACTACATGGCGCGAGCAGGTTGAATTGAATGCGGCAGGTATGGGGATGAAAGAAGAAGGCGAACAACTGATTAAAGATACGGAAAACTTAATCGCTGAAAAATTAAGCGCTTATCCACAAATCGAAGGTAAAAAAGTTGTTTGGGTGAATTTCTCTGCACAGGATTTATCGCAATTACACATTTATACACCAGTGGATTCACGTGTAGCATTTTTAGAAGAATTAGGGCTAACGGCTCCTGAAAGTATTTCATCATTAATCACAGATCCAAAAAGTTATTCGTTAAACTTGAGTGCGGAAAATGTAGAAGCGTTGTTTGATGCAGATATTATCGTAGGATATGGTGATGAGGAATTATACAATACCATTAAAGCTGATCCTTTACTTGGTAAAATTCCAGCTGTTGAAAGAGGTTCTGTAGCATTTATCACAAGTGATACACCATTAGTAGCGGCAGGAACTCCAAACCCACTTTCAATCGCGTATACGATTGACGAGTATTTAGAACTAATCGGAGGAGCTATAGACAAGATCAATGAATAGCACCACTGATTCCAAAAAGAAGCAAATAGATTTACATTTGCCAAAGCATTTTACGCTCATATTGGTGATTGCAATCATCTTGTTGATTGTTAGCATCGTCTCCTCCCTTATGCTAGGGGCAAGGGTTGTAAGTTATCAAGAACTGATGGACGGCTTATTTTATACAAACCAAGATTCTTATGGAGCCAACGTAGTGCGCAAACGAATTTCCCGCACGGTCTTTAGTTTGTGCTGTGGTGTTGCTTTAGGAATTGCAGGAGTGTTAATGCAAGCCGTAACACGTAATCCATTAGCAGACCCTAGTATTTTAGGGGTAAACACAGGTGCCACGTTATTTGTTGTAATAGGTATTACACTTTTTAACATTACAACTGCAGGGGAATATATTTGGTTAGCTTTAATCGGAGCGAGTATTACTGCAGTTTTCGTGTTTGGAATTGGTTCCATGGGGCGTGGTGGTGCTACGCCCATTAAGTTACTCTTAGCAGGAGCTGCAACTAGTGCAGCTCTTTCTTCGCTTGTCACCGCAATTATTATTCCAAGCGCTTATGCTCAGGATCAGTTTAGATTTTGGCAGGTGGGAAGCGTTGGATCAGGAAATTGGGATTCTATCAAGATTTTCCTCCCGTTTCTTATCGTTGGGCTTTTAATAGCGTTTATTTCCGCACCTGCTTTAAATGCATTAGCCTTAGGGGATGATGTTGCGACTAGTCTAGGAGTACGCCCTGGTATATTACGTGCTTTTGCCATCATTGCCGGGGTTGTTTTATGTGGAGCTGCTACTGCTTTAGCAGGTCCAATTGGATTTATCGGTCTGTTGGCAACACACGCTATGCGTTTTGTTATTGGACCAGATTTACGCTTTTTAATACCGATGTCGGCATTAGCAGGAGCCATCATTTTGACGTTTTCAGATGTTGTTGGTCGACTGATTGCTAGTCCAGGAGAGCTTGAAGTTGGTATTCTAACTGCGTTTATTGGTGCACCTATACTTATCATATTAGCTAAGAAATCGAAAGTGCGGTCATTATGAAAAATCAATCTGTTGAAGTTAATTTTATTATGCAAGGGATGCGTCAGAGAAGACGGCGATGGCTTTTTGTTACGTCGCTCCTCGTCATTTTAGCTGTAGTACTTAGTTCTGCTATGTTGCTGCTCGGCAATACAATTTATCCAGTACATATTGTTGTGCGGACCCTATTGGGCGAAGAGATTTCTGGAGCCAATTTTGCGGTGAATACAATTCGACTTCCACGAATGCTCGCAGGGGTATTTGCAGGATTTGCTTTTGGTGTTGGAGGCTATGTCTTCCAAACGATGCTGCGAAATCCATTAGCAAATCCAAATATTTTGGGGATTACATCGGGCTCAAGTGTAGCAGCAGTATTTTGTATAACTGTATTGCATACGAGCAACTCGACTATATCTATTGCAGCCGTCATTGGTGGTTTAGCAACGGTAATAGTTATGTATTTATTAGCTCGCGGGGGAACATTTTCCATCGGTCGCATAATCATTATTGGTATTGCGATTCAAGCTATGTTAGATGCTGTCATTTCTTTTTTACTCCTGAAGAGTGCTCAACAAGATATAGCTGGAGCAATCAGATGGCTTGGAGGCAGTTTGAATGGCTCCAAGATGAGTGAGTTACCTCCATTAATAATCGTTGTATTACTTTTCACGCCAGTAATTATTATATTTGGGAAGCAATTAGGCATTTTAGAGCTCGGTGAGCAAATGGCTTCTTCCCTAGGTGTTTCAACCGATAGACTACGGATTATTCTAATAGTCAGTTCTGTCTTTATGATTGCAATTGCTACAGCAACAACGGGACCAATTGCTTTTGTATCATTTTTAGCAGGGCCAATCGCAAATCGACTAGTTGGTGTTAGCTCATCTAATATTCTTCCAGCAGGGTTAGTAGGGGTCAATCTTGTTCTAATTGCCGATCTTATTGGACAATTTGCATTTGAATATAGATTTCCTGTAGGTGTTATCACAGGATTACTAGGGGCACCATACTTAATATATTTACTAATCCGTATGAACCGAAAAGGAGAATTGTAATGGGGAACACACACAGTTTTCGAGCCGATAAATTGTTTTCCGGCTATGACAATAAAACAATTATTCAAGGAATTGACCTTGAAATACCTAAAAATAAAATAAGTGTAATTATTGGTGCAAATGGTTGTGGAAAATCTACACTTCTTAAAACGATAGCAAAGCTCATAAAGCCAACAGAAGGTGATGTAACGCTTGACGGAAAAGCGATAAACAAATACCCACCTAAGCAATTAGCACGGATATTAGGTATTCTTCCGCAATCACCTGTTGTACCGGAAGGAATTACAGTTGCTGATTTAGTTGGAAGAGGAAGGTTTCCGCATCAATCCTTGTTTAGTGGATGGTCTAAGAAGGACTATGAGGCAGTTGAGGAAGCAATGGATTTTATGAACATTAGGGAGTTTGCTAATCTTGATATTGACGAGCTATCCGGTGGTCAAAGGCAGCGAGTTTGGATAGCCATGGCTCTTGCACAGCAAACGGATATTTTACTACTAGATGAACCAACAACATTTCTAGATATCACCTATCAAGTAGAAATTTTAGATTTACTAACAAGCCTTAATGAAAAGTATGGGACTACCATCGTTATGGTGCTGCATGATATCAACTTATCTGCTCGTTATGCAGATTATATCTTTGCGCTCCATAAAGGTGAGCTTGTCGCAGAAGGAAAACCTTCGGACATCATAACAAGTGACTTAGTAAAATCTATTTTTGACTTGAATTGTGTTGTGATCCAAGATCCAATTTCCGATACACCTTTAGTTATACCTAAAGGCCGCTACCATGTAAAAAGTTAAATTTACGAGTGAACAGTCCTTATGACTATGTTTTGTTCATCCTTATTTTCGAAATGATGTAATTTAAATATAAGTGAGAAGACCAGAAGAACTAACTTCTGGTCTTTTTTGTTTTCTTAATGATTAATCAATTTTAAAGGTTATCTACTAAATGAATTGACGAGGTCAATAATCATCCTATACAATAGTAAATGAAAGTGATTCTCATTATCATTTAATTTTCACTTAAAGATAATACAAAGAACCGTATTGTATGAACAAGGTCTTTCAGCGCAAACCAATAACGAGGGAGGAACATCTTATGAATGAAAATTTTATAATACTAGAAATGTTTCAGCATGAAGTAAGCTGTTGCTGTCCAGGACAAAAGCATAAACATATGATTGAGTTCCATCCAAGTGATGTATGGACGATAATAGATGAGCAAAAGTACGATGATTCTCTTGGATGGCATTTTTTGGTGACTGTTAATGGAGAGTTTCAATTTCTTATTCAAGTGGATGATATTGAAGAGCTTAGTAACGAAGGCAGAATTTGCTCCCTAATGGATTTAGAGTTAAAAATGATGCATTTGAATTTTAAAGTGAATGAATCACTCGATCAACATGATGAGGAGGCATTTACTTTGTTTGCAAATGAACTAAGCAATGTGCAGAAGATCATGGAAAATGGATATTCCTCTTTAGGTATATAAGCTTAACCAATCCATGCATAGTTTCTATGCATTATCTTTTTTTATATATTGTTACATATTATTACCGGAACATGAAAGAGAATGTATTGTTAATGTAAATTAGCATATCCAATATTTGCTAATAATAATTACCTCCGTTATGGCAATCATAATTTTTGGAGGTGAAGAACAATGGCAAACAACAATAACAATAACGTTCCGAATGCAGCTCAAACAAATGCAGAAGAAGTTAGAAAGCAAAATGCTCAAGCAAATCAAAAAGCGCAACAAAATGGACAAGGTGCTTCACAAAACAAGTTTGAATTTGGATCAGAATTTGGGGTATCCTCAGAACGTCAAACAAATGCCCAAGAAGTGAGACAACAAAATGCTCAAGCAAATCAAAAAGCAGGACAAGCTGGATCCCAAAACATGTCTAGCGAATTTGGATCAGAATTTGGCGTATCAAAAGAACGTCAAACAAATGCCCAAGAAGTGAGACAACAAAATGCCCAAGCAAATCAAAAAGCAGGACAAGCTGGATCTCAAAACATGTCTAGCGAATTTGGATCGGAATTTGGCGTATCAAAAGAGCGTCAAACAAATGCCCAAGAAGTGAAACAACAAAATGCTCAAGCTAACAGTAAAGCACAACAAAACGCAAATAATTTT
Source organism: Psychrobacillus sp. FSL H8-0487 (assembly GCF_038008385.1). Classification (NCBI taxonomy): domain Bacteria; kingdom Bacillati; phylum Bacillota; class Bacilli; order Caryophanales; family Bacillaceae; genus Psychrobacillus; species Psychrobacillus sp. FSL H8-0487. The sequence goes on along the minus strand of NZ_JBBOZA010000001.1, from coordinate 2,750,478 downwards.
AAGAAATAATATATAACTAAAATTTTGATGGGAGCTTAAACACTCCCGTCATTTTTTATTGGTTTAAAAATACCTGGTTTACAAAAAAAGCTCAAAAAGTTGTAACAAAAAATAACAATGCAAGATTCTAAAAATTTGTGCTAAAATAAAATATCAGTCTACTTAAAGTTAAAATAAGTACATATTATTTTAATGGGGAAATTGAATTTTGTATTTCTTTCTAAAGGGAGAAAACTATGGGGGATAGTATGATGAAGAATTTATTAGCTAAATGGAATCAAATGAGTTTAGTAAAAAGGATTGTTATCGGTATTATTGTCGGTGTTATCTTAGCTTTAGCCGTACCAACTGGCGCAAGCTGGATTTCTATTTTTGGCTCTTTGTTTGTCGGAGCATTAAAAGCAGTTGCGCCGATATTAGTATTATTTATAGTAATGCATGCAATCGCTGTACATAAGAATGGTAAAAAGACGAATATGAAATCAATTCTTGGCCTTTATGCTATTAGTACATTACTTGCCGGAGCAGTGGCTGTAGTAGCAAGTTTTCTATTCCCAGTTACACTAACACTTACAGCAGGAGTAGAAGAACTAACTCCCCCTGAAGGTATTGCTGAAGTTATTGAGACCTTACTATTTAATCTTGTTGCTAATCCAATTGATGCAGTAGTAAATGCTAACTATTTAGGGATATTAATGTGGGCGATTGTTCTTGGCTTTGCACTAAAAAATGCAAATCAACATACAAAAGATATGTTAGGTAATTTTTCGGATGCTATCACTAAAATAGTACAATGGGTGATCAATTTAGCACCACTTGGTATTATGGGGCTTGTATTTGATGCAATTGTAACAAGTGGTCTTTCGGCTTTAGCTGATTATGGTAGATTACTATTAATATTAGTTGGGTGTATGGTGTTTATCGCACTTGTAGTGAATCCACTAATTGTGTATATCTATACGAGAAAAAATCCTTATCCAATTGTTCTAATGGTTTTAAGAGAAAGTGGTATAACGGCGTTCTTTACACGTAGTTCCGCAGCAAATATTCCAGTAAATATGAAATTATGTGAAAAACTTGGCTTAGATGAGGATACTTATGCAGTATCAATTCCTCTAGGTGCTACTATTAACATGGCTGGAGCAGCAGTAACTATTGCTGTTCTAACTCTAGCAACTGTAAATACATTAGGTGTTGAAGTCGATTTTGTGACTGCACTTATGCTTGTTGTCGTTGCAGCTGTCTCTGCATCAGGTGCATCAGGTGTTGCGGGGGGATCGCTGCTACTTATCCCATTAGCATGTAATCTCTTTGGCATTTCTAATGATATTGCTATGCAAGTAGTTGGGGTTGGGTTTATCATTGGTGTTATACAAGATTCCTGCGAAACTGCTTTGAATTCTTCATCTGACGTACTGTTCACAGCTACAGCTCAGCATGCGAAAGAGCGCAGAGAAGGTAAAAATAAAGTAGTTAGTGTGAATTCTTAAAACGATATAATTAAATTTTAAAAGCCACGATTACCGAGAAGAATAATTCGGTAGTCGTGGCTTTTTAATATTAATACATTTATTTTACTTCTTTAAATCCTTGACTTTCTAATATTTCAAGAGACTTTTTCATACTAACGCCTTTATCTTTAGGATCTTCGGTAAACTCCATCCCCGGCAAGCTCTTTATGTCATCATATTCTGCAACCTCATAATCTATAGCTAAGGTTTCAATAGCTTTCGTATCCTCATATTCTAGGTTATGTGTTATTCCATCAATGTCTTGAAATTGTTCCACAAGGGGAGCAAAAAGCTTTTGTGCTTCTTCTTTGGAAGGAATACCCGCTAAGTCATATTGGATAATGTTTTCAGTTGATTGTTTGGTAACTTTATCTCCTTTAGTTGTGTATACCATCTTGGTAATAACACCATTTTGTTCTAATTCAAATGTTCTAGTAGACTCACTTCCACATGCCGTTAAAAATAGAGCTAAAACCATAATAATTATAAATCCAGTTAATTTTTTCATTGTTACACTCCTCATGTATGTATATTTTTTTAGTATAAAATTACAAATTCCATTATTCACCATAATATGATGACAAAAAAAAAGCAGAACTAATTTTTTAAATAGCATTTCTAGAAAAATGAAGATGATATAAATAATAATGTTTTATTTCCCTGCAGTTAACATCTCCTTTTTTCTTAGTTTCTCTTAAATTGGTTTTAATACCCTTCTATTCACCTAAACTTTTTTTAGTTTATAAGAAAAAATACCCTATAAATAGGTATGTTAAACTTTTTTTGTCGTATTTTTGTAAAAAATAAAAAAAGCTTGAAATTGTTATTCTACGCCTTTTTTCGAGACGACATAAATAATTTCTTGAGAGGTGAATTCTAATGATTGCGTATATAGTGTTACAAAATAGTGAACGCTTACATAAAATATACTTTTACTTTCTCCACATGTAAACATTGTATTTGGACATCGGGGATTATGAAGGTATACTTAATAAGTAAGTGAGAAGGTTGTCAGACGTTCAACCTTATAAGAATACATCTTTGTGGAGGCATACAATGAATTATATAATCTCAATCGTGGGTTTAATTGTTGTTCTGGGACTTGCTTGGATTGCAAGTAGCAATCGTAAAGAAATTAAAGTCAGACCAATTATCCAGATGCTTATTTTGCAATTAATTTTGTCCTTTTTATTACTGAATACTAAGTTTGGGTTAATTATTATCGAGGGGATTGCAGCCGTATTTACAAAATTACTAGATTTTGCGAATGAAGGAATCAGCTTTGTATTTGGTGGCATTGCGAATGAAGGACAAGCTCCTTTCTTCTTAAATGTTTTACTTCCAATCGTCTTCATATCAGCGCTAATTGGTATTCTACAGTATATTAAAGTTCTTCCTTTCATTATGAAGTGGTTGGGCTGGGGAATAAGTAAAGTAAACGGACTGGGTAAATTAGAGTCATACAATGGGGTAGCATCTGCTATTGTTGGCCAATCGGAAGTATTTATCACGGTGAAAAAGCAGCTTGGACAATTATCGTCTCAACGTCTTTATACACTCTGTGCATCAGCGATGTCTACTGTATCGATGTCTATTGTTGGGGCTTATATGACAATGGTGGAACCGAGATATGTCGTGACGGCTATCGTGGTTAATCTATTTGGTGGATTCATCATTGCATCTATTATTAATCCATACAATGTCACTGAAGAAGAAGATATACTCGTTGTTCAAGAAGAAAAACAGAGCTTCTTTGAAATGTTGGGCGAATATATTATGGATGGATTTAAGGTTGCGATCGTAGTAGCGGCGATGTTAATCGGATTCGTTGCACTTATGGCAGGAGTAAATACCTTATTTGATATGGTATTAGGAATTTCATTCCAAGAAATTATTGGATATATCTTTGCTCCATTTGCAATTTTAATGGGTATTCCTGTATCAGAGTCAGTAACAGCTGGTGGTATTATGGCTACCAAACTAGTTACAAACGAATTTGTAGCGATGCTTTCATTAAATGATTTAGCATCAAATCTAAGTGAACGATCAATCGGAATTATTTCCGTGTTCCTTGTTTCGTTTGCAAACTTCTCTTCTATTGGGATTATTTCTGGTGCTGTAAAAGGTCTTCATGAAAAACAAGGGAATGTTGTAGCACGTATGGGCTTGAAACTGTTATACGGAGCAACATTAGTAAGTGTATTAACAGCGATTATTGTAAGTTTTATCTTATAAATAAAAATTTCATACAAGATTTCAAAGAAATTAGTCTTATAAAGAATGAGCAAAAAACCTCCTAAGCAATTATGATTAGGAGGTTTTTTGTATTAATTATTAGTCAATTTGACTAATATACTTGTCATTCTGACGTGTTTTTGTTACGCTATTATGAAGAAAGGGGATTCCTTATGAAAACTCGAATGAGGGAACTAAGGGCACGTGATGGGTTGAACCAAACACAACTTGCAAAGCTTACTAAAGTTTCCAGACAAACAATTAGTTTAATAGAACGAGAAGAACTAATACCATCTTTATTAATTGCTGCTCGACTTGCACGTGTGTTCAATGAACCAGTGGAAAGTATATTTCTAATCGAGGAGGATGAATTATAATGAAAACAGTGATACAAGTACTGCTTTGTGCAGTAACAGGGGTTGTTGTCGCTATACTTATACTAAATAATGTCACCATAGATCTTATGGAGTATGCCGAAACTATAGTGATAACTTTAATCGGTATCATTATTATATTGTTAGGTGTTAGCTTAAAATTATATTGGGAAGTAAAAAAATTGTATAACACGGATGCTAAATGGGATGAAGAAGATGAAGTAGATTTATTGATCTATAAAAAATTTGCAGATTACTCATTTCTAGTGCAGTCTAGTATAGTACTTTCCCTGTTGGTCATGTGTACAACAATAATTACATTACAGAGTATAGTTTTAACAATCATTGCCATCGCTACTATGATTGTAAGTTATTTGTTCACAATATTCATGACCAACTTAATCCAATTAGTATACCCAGAACGAAATATCCCCAAATTATCTGATTCCAAGTATGCAGAAAAACTGTTAGAAATTTCGGATGAAGGTGAAAAACATGTTATGTTAATTGGGTTTTATAAATCCTATAATTTACTGAATGTTGGTCTACTCATTGGTATTGTGCTATCTACTTTCTATTCCATTTCGACAGATCAATCTCAACTATTCTCTATTATTATAATGAGTTTAGTATTAATCATTGTAAATGGGAAGTATTGTTTTTCCATTCGAAATAAATGATTTTAATGTTTAATTCCCTTTAGGAAAAAAGTTTATAATTCCTTCAAAAGAATTACAGCTAGGCAATAAAAAAAGCACTACCTCCAAGGAGATAATGCTTTTTTACTAAAGAATTCTTTGTTCCTAAAGAACTCCTGCGGGTTTGGCACCCATTAATGTCGACTAAAATAATAATCGATAGTATCGATGTCAAACTTATTTCTTACTAGAAGATTAGTATAGCACATAAGTATATTAAAAACAACATTTTATTGAAATGTTGTACAAGGAGCCTATAAGTGATGGTATAATAACTCATTGAGGTAGATTTAGGATTCATGAATCTTGTTGAACAGAAGGTTGACGATGCTTCTTCTTATACTTAAATAATATCGCAATCGGAGGTGTCAATATGAATAAAAAATGGACGATAGATGAAATAAGAAATTATGTTAGTAAAAATTCAGAAAGTACATTACTTTCAAAAGAATACGTAGGTTACTCACAAAAACTACTATTCAAATGTTCATGTGGAACGAACTTTGAAAAAACATTTACAAAGTTTAAAGCGAGTAATCAAAAAAAATGCTCTAATTGTCAAGAAGCTAGACCTTCGCGATAAGATAATGAGGATTTTATAATAACAGATAAACAGATCATAGCTGGTTGCTATGATCTGTTTATTTTCGTTATAATAACTTTATTCTACAGAGGTGTCCTCATTGGCCATCTGTTTAACGCGTTGTTTTCTAGACTTTCTAAAATATAATAATTCATATATACATGGTATTACTATTAATGTAAGCAGGGTAGCCATAGCCAACCCACCAATAACAACAATAGCAAGACTTTGTGATACTAGGCTTCCCGTTTCAGCTTTTTTCAGTAATAGAGGAAGCATTGCACAAATGGTTGCAATGGCTGTCATGAAGATTGGTCTCATTCTCGTAGCGGCTGCCTCTACAAGCGCATCCCGTATAATCATTTTCTGCTCGTTTTGTTTCACGCGATCTAACAGTACGATCGCATTGGTTACAACGATACCTATAAGCATTAACGCACCAAGAAGGGCAGTAATATCTAAGGAAATACGACTGATAAGAATTCCTAAAATAGCGCCTATTGCAGCTAAAGGTAGTGAGCAAAGAATGGCAATAGGAGCTTTGATAGACTTGAAAGTAATGACCATTATTAGGAACACAATCCCTATGGAAACAAGCATGATTAGGAATAAATCTGTAAAATCTTCCGCTTGTTGACTACTTGAACCACCTATTAATACCTCAACATTTTCAGGGATATCCATACCTGTATTGTCCTGGTCTCCGAATATTGCTAAATTAACTGCTGTTGCAATTTCGGAAAGCTTGGAAGGATCAACAGATGCGGTTACTCGAAGGTAGGCATCCCCGTCTTTATGAATCTGGTTGGTAGAGCGTTCCTCACTTTGTAAAGTCGCAACGGAAGAGACTGGGGCTATTCCTTCATGGGTCATAACAGGAATATCTTTTAGCTCATCGGGTGTTACGGTATCCAGAAGAGGTTCCAGAATTACAGATTTTTGCTTGTCATTTATACTAACTGTTCCTATCGGTGTTTTGTTTAATAGTACTGCTAACTGGGATGCAATTTGTTCTGTATTGCCTTTAGAAGGATCAACTATTAGGGAGTGAACAGTTTTCTTTTCATCTTGGTTAGTCGTAACTTCCTCTACACCCTCTAATCTATCTACCTTCTCTATAATTTCGGTTGCTACCTTCTCTAATTCAAGTATACTTTCTCCGATAATATCAATTGTTATATTTGGACTAGCTCCACCCATCATAAATGAAGCAGTGCTTACTTCAAACTTTGCATCTGAATATTGTTTTTTTTGAATTTCCATTTCTTTCACTAGAAAGTCAGTGTTCTTTTTATCCTCTAGAAAGATGCTGAAAGTTGCTTCTGTGGAAGAACCGACCCACCCATAATGAGCTGCTTCAGGAGGAGAACCAATTTGAGTAAATATGTGTTGAACCTCTTCCTTTGCAAGAATAGAGGATTCCAGTTCAAAGGTTTTTTCCTTCACTGTTTCCATTGGTGTATCAATTGGGTAAGCCAGTGTGACGATTACATAGTCAGCAGAAGAACTATCCACAGCCCCTTTAGGAATGGCGAAGTAAGCTCCAATAGACCCAACGAAGAGAAGGAGAGAAACCGAAAACACGATCCATTTATGGTTTAAAGACCAAGTAACCAATTTAGGGAAACGGACTGCGGGCTTATGCTCAGGAATCTTAGCGTTCTTCAATAATCCCGCACTCATCAGAGGGACAACTGTCAATGCAACGATTAAAGAGGCGAGTAATGAATAGGTTACGGTTAAAGCAAATGGTAAAAGGAATTCTTGAAGTACACCATTTAACAAACTCATTGGCAGGAAAACCGCTACTGTTGTTAATGTGGAAGCAGTTATTGCGACTCCTACTTGCTTAGTTGCATCAATAATCATTTGTATAGAGAATTTCTCTGATTGCATTTTGCGGAAAATATTTTCAATGACTACAATACTATCATCTACAAGTCGACCCACTGCAACAGCGACGCCACCTAGAGTTAAGATGTTTAATGTTACACCGGACCATGATAGTAAGAATAATGTAAAGCAAAGAGACAATGGAATCGATACTATTGTAATAAATGTAGAGCGTATATTTCGTAAAAAGAGCATGATTATAATCGTTGCAAAAAGTGCACCAAGAAGTACCTCTTTTATCATCGTGTGAACAGAATTCTCTACCAAGTCGGAGGAAGAAATATAAATGATAGATTCCTGTTGCTCAAACTTTTCATTTATTTCTTTTGTTACTTTTTCAATCTCCTTGCTAATCGTAACCGCGTTGGATTGACTATCTTTTGTAATACTAATATCTAAGCTATCCATCCCATTAAATCGACTAACGAAGTTTGAATCATTCGTTTCCTCAATAGTAGAGATATCTCCCAAAGCTATTTCAGGTGTAATCGGAAGAGCTTTTAATTCATCTAGACTTGTAAGATCTCCGATTACTTTAATATTGCTTGTTTTACCGTCTATTATTTTTTCGCCGATTGTGACAGAAATATTTTGACCTTGAAGAATCCCTACAATGGACTGAAGTGGAATTTGATTTTCGGATAGTTTTTCATCATCAATGACAACAGAAATGACGGAATTGGTTATCCCATATACATCTACGTTAGAGACCCCTTTTATCTCTTGATACATGGACTGTAGTTTGTTTCGTGCAAACTCCTTATTTTCTTCAGTTAAACCCTTTTCAAAGGTAACGGCAATATTAACAATTGGAATCATCGAAGTGTTAAGCTGTGAAATAATTGGCTTAGATATATAGGGAGGCAAGAATATTCCATTTAAAGCATCTTGAACATCTAACTTTGCCTGTTTCATATCATATCCTGCCTCGAAAAACAGATCTACTTTTGAAAATCCATCGCCTGTTGTTGAAAAGACAGACGTTTTGCCATTCAATCCTGTAACTGATCTCTCAATTGGGAGGGTCACCTCAGACTCCATCGTTTTAGAGTCAATTCCTTGGCTCATGGAAATAATAGTTACTTGAGGATTATCCGCTGTTGGTAGAAATTCCATAGGCAGTCTAAAATAACTTACAACCCCTATAACTAGTATTAATACAGTTAGTACTGCCACTGCCGCTTTGTTCCCGAAAGCCCATTTTGTAAATAATGACATAGTAAAGTTTCCTCCTAGGTTAATTGCCTGTGAATCAAAATAGAAAAATGCTAAAATCTAAGGCTTTAAGACAATTTATACTGATTTACCAAATGTTCTCCTTCCTAAGAATGGTTTGGTTACCAGTTAATTGTATAAAAGAGGGTAGGATTATGCATTGAACTTTGGATAGAAATTAGTCTAGGGCTTGAGCTGTAGTAAAACCTAAGTAAGTTACTTTAAAGAAAGGATAAAAAGAAGGTATGTTTGAAAACTTCCATACATAGAATAAATGATATGGAAACCGGTTTATAAGAATTTTCAAAAAACTAATTGATTTTATTTTAAATTAGATTATAATGGAAATTGAAAGCGCTTTTATATATAGAAATTTGGTTTATTTCCTATTTTTTTAACCTTTATGGAAACCGGTTTCTATAAATAAGATGATTGTAATGACAACGAAGATGCGGAGCTTGATGGGATTAAATATAAGATGGGAGGGCGGTTTGGAGTAAAGGGGTTTTATTGTATGAATACTAGTAAACTATTAAAATTCAGGGGGAAATCATAATGAAACTAAAAAAACTACTAATCGCTTCATTATCCATATTGTTTGTGTTATTCGTTGCAGCATGTTCCGATTCATCAACTGATGATTCAGGTAAAAAAGCAGATGGCAAGGAACAAGTTACACTTAACTTTTGGATGTTCGGTGCTACTGGTTATGAAGAACTTGTAAAAGAATATGAAAAACAAAATGAAAATATCAAAATTAAAATAAAAACATCAGAAACTGCTGATCATCATAATAACTTATTTACAGCTCTATCTGCTGGTAGTGGGGCACCAGATATAGCAGCACTTGAGCTTGACCAATTGGATCGTTTCCGTGATGCGCAAGATCGTTTTGTGAATTTATACGATATGGGTGCGAAGGATATTAAAGGAGAGTATTTGGACTGGAAATGGGAAATTGCTGAAAATGATAACGGAGAGTTCTTAATGGGTCTTCCAACGGATATTGGTCCAAAAGGCCTTTACTACAGATTAGATATATTCGAAGAAGCAGGATTACCTACAGATCCAGAAGAAGTTTCTGCTTTAATCGCAACTCCAAAAGATTTTAAGGATGCTGCTATAAAAATTAAAGAAAAAACTGGTAAACCAATGGTTGCTAGTATGGAAATGATGTACCGTGCGCAACTAGATGCGTTAGAGGAAAGTTATTTTGACGCAGAAGGAAATTTAATGATAGATGAAAGCGGCAATGGCGTTAAAGAAGCATATGACTTAGCGATCGATATGAATGAGCTTGGTTTAGTCGGAAATTATGCAATGTGGTCCGCTGAATGGGCAAATGGTGTGGATAATGGCGACTTTGCTGTTGAATTAGGAGCTGCTTGGTTCAAAGGGTGGATGGAATCAAATGCGCCTGATGCTGCTGGAAAATTTAGTATTGCTACATTACCGACGGAGTACAGTGGAAACTGGGGTGGTTCTTACATTTCAATTCCTAAAGAAACAAAGCATGCAGAAGAAGCATATGAATTTGTAAAATGGCTAGTTTCACCTGAAAATCAATTGAAATCATTCAAGAACAATGGTCTTTTCCCTTCTGCTCCTGCTGTATATGATATGGCTGAATTTAAAGAAGCAAGTGATGAGTATTTTGGTGGACAGTCCACACAAACAGTATTTGCTCAATCTGCACAAAAGATTGGAAAAGTATATAAAGGTAAGGATTATACAAGCGTTCACGATGAAATCCTTGCTGCTTTAGTTAACTCACAGGCTGGTGCTGATCCAGAGAAAGAATGGACGGAAGCTATCAAACGTATTACAACTAAACTAGATCGCTAAGTTCAGAAAAGTGTATAACATATTCGGCGGGTATAACCGCCGAATATACTCTGTATGTAGGTAGGGGGACGAGTGTATGGTTTCTTTAGATGAAAAACAGCAAAAAAAACGAAGGAAAGGTTTTTCATCCCAAGATATGAAAGAGATGCTTTCAGGGTATTTATATATATCCCCATTCTTTATCATATTTGCGATTATTGGTCTATATCCGGCAATATTTAGTTTAATCCTCGCTTTTCAGAAATGGAACGGTATGGGGGAAATGGAGTTTGTCGGGTTAAATAACTTTCAAGTAATACTAAGTGACCCGCTATTTTGGAAATCTGTATATAATACTGTCATCCTTGGACTGATGGGCACTGCTCCTCAGCTCGTAATTGGATTGATACTAGCATTTTTATTGAACCTATCTTATTTACGATTTAAAGCCTTTTTCAGGGTCACAATATTCATGCCATATATCACTTCTATGGTAGCAGTTGCTTTAGTATTTAGTGTGTTTTTTAGTAATAATGAAACAGCGTTAGTGAATTATATTATTGGATTATTTGGTTTTGATCCAGTGAGCTGGAAGACCTCTGAATGGGGTGCGAAAATTGCAATTTCTACGATGGTATTTTGGCGCTGGCTTGGATACAACACCATTATTTACTTAGCAGGGATGCAAAGTATTCCGAACGAGTTGTATGAAGCATCTAAAATAGACGGCGCTAGCATCTTCCAACAACTTCGATATATTACGATTCCGTTATTAAAACCATTTATAATATTGACTGTCTTCTTTTCGACAGTTGGAGCGATGCAATTGTTTACGGAGCCAACAGTGTTTTTAGGTAACACAGCATTTTCAAGGGATGAAGCAATGACAGTTGTTATGTATTTATATAGAGATGCCTTTAAGTTATCTTCCTTCGGGACAGCATCTGCAGCTGCTATTGTTCTGTTGTTATTCATCGTAGTTGCATCTGCAATTAATATGTTACTGACAAAAAGGCTTGGAAGGGATAGGAGGGAAACATAGATGAAAGGTGATGTTGGTACTAAAAAGTGGGGCATTGGGCGTATAGGAATGTACTTGTTTTTAACGGTAATATCGCTCTTTTCGTTATTCCCTTTTTACTGGATGTTTGTTATGTCAACGAGACATAGCTCTGCATATAATTCGATACCTCCAGCAATGGTTCCAGGTGATCAGTTAAAGGAAAATTTCCAAAAAGTATTAGATATGATTCCATTTTTCCAGTCGATGTTCAATACATTAATCGTTTGTCTTACGGTAACGATTGTCGTGTTACTGATAAGTTCACTAGCTGGTTTTGCATTTTCTAAGCTGAAATTTCCGGGGAAAAATATTCTATTCTTCGCTATATTGTTCACTATCATCATTCCGCCGCAACTTGGATTAATACCACAGTATTTGTTAGTGGCCAAAGCAGGATTATTGGATAATTTATTTGCAGCGATGGTATTATTTTTCCTAAATCCATTAGGGATATTTCTAATGAGACAATATGTCAGCGAATCGGTACCAGATGAATTGATCGAAGCAGCAAGATTAGATGGTTGTTCGATTTTCAGAATATACCGTAGTATTGTATTACCTATCATTTTACCTGCTTTTGCAACACTTGGAATTATTGTGTTCACCTCGGTTTGGGGAGAGTTCTTATGGCAGTTTACGGTGCTTCGAGACCCTGAATCCTATACAATTCAAGTTGCTTTAGCATCATTAAACACTCAATTTAAAGTAGATTTCGGTATGTTGTTATCTGGCGTATTTTGGGCTACAATACCACTTTTAATAGTGTTCTTGTTATTCAATAAACTATTTATATCTAGTATTGCCGAGGGATCGGTTAAATAATTGCGGTCAGCACATGGAATATGAGGGATGTAAAATGACGACTTTAACTATACGTGATATTGCTCAGATGTCGGGTGTCTCTAGGGGTACCGTCTCTAAAGTGATTAACAACTACGATGGTGTAAGTGAACTAACAAAGCGTAAAGTATTAGAGGTTATTGATAAAACTGGCTATCAACCTACTTTTTCTGCACGATCACTTGCAACGAAAAAATCCAGCCTGATCGGACTGATCTATGCAGGGAAGATAAATGTAGAGTTTAACCATCCTTTTTTCAATGAGGTAATTTCATCTTTTCAAAAAACACTTGGTGCGATGGGCTATGATATTATCATTTTTTCCAATGAAATGTTCGATAAGGACAGTGTAGATTATCTTGCAAGGTCGCGGCATTATCGTTTAGATGGCTGTTTGATAATTGCGGGGGAAGAAGTAGAGGAAGCCGTTTCAGAGTTAGATAAAAGTGATATACCTTGTCTAGGGATAGACCTTGAGTTGACTGGGGAAAATTCTAGTTACGTCATGACAGATAACTTTAAAGTATCACAGCTTGCAGTGGAATACTTATATTTGAACTCTATTAGAGATGTTGGTTATATTGCAGGGAAGGACAGCTCTGATATATCGAATCAGCGATTAGAAGGATTTTTACAGACAATGAGTCAATTTGGGATGACAGCGCAACCACAATGGATTAAACACGGAAACTTTTTTGAATCTAGTGGATACGAAGCAATGGAAATAATACTTCAAGGTGAATCTTTGCCAAAAGCAATTATTGCCGCATCCGATATGATGGCTCTAGGTGCAATGAGAGCGATTAAAGACTATGGACTTCGAATTCCTCAGGATATTCAAGTGCTAGGTTGTGATGATGTAGAGGCTTGTCGTTATATGGAGCCTGCTCTTACTACTATTAAGCAGGATAAACAGAAAATTGGTAGATTGGCAGCGATAAAGTTAAACGATTTGATAAATGGAGTAACAGGTTTAAGGCCGTCACTCGTAGATCCAGAACTAGTAATCAGGAATTCTTCGGGTACCGTAGAAGAAGTAACGAAAAAACGATAAATGAAGGGTGGGCAATAAATGGCAATTATACAGTTTCCAAAAGACTTTAAATGGGGAGCAGCAACAGCTTCTTATCAAATTGAAGGTGCAACAAACGAAGATGGTAGAGGGGTGTCGATATGGGATACCTTTTCTAAAACTCCGGGGAAGGTACATAATGGAGACACAGGAGACGTAGCGTGCGATAGTTACCACCGGTATGAAGAGGACGTAGAGCTACTACATGATTTGGGAGCAGATGTGTATCGCTTTTCTGTTGCTTGGTCAAGGATTTTCCCTAATGGTACGGGAGAAGTTAACCAAAAAGGAGTCGACTATTACCATAAATTAGTAGACTCGTTGTTAGAAAAAGGCATTGAACCAATGTGTACTTTGTATCATTGGGATCTACCACAAGCCTTACAGGACAAGGGTGGTTGGGATAACCGCGAAACAATCGAAGCTTTCGTTCAATATGCCGATTTCATGTTTAAGGAATTTGATGGCAAGATAAAAAAATGGATTACGGTTAACGAACCTTGGTGTTCCTCGTTCCTGTCGAACTATATTGGAGAGCATGCACCAGGGAATCAGAACCTCCAACTAGCGACGGATATAGCGCATCATTTATTGGTTGCTCATGGCCGTGCGGTGAAACAATTTAGAGACAGCAATATAGAAGGTGAAATTGGTTATGCTCCAAATGTTACTTGGTTTGAACCATATAGCACGAAACAACAAGATATTGAAGCGTGCAATCGAGGTAACGCTTGGAATTTAGAGTGGTTTTTTGATCCTGTATTTAAAGGAAGCTATCCTTCCTTCATGGTGGATTGGTTTAAAGAAAAAGGAGCTACTCCTACCATTTTAGATGGCGATCTCGAAATTATTTCACAACCAATCGATTTTCTAGGGATAAACTATTACACGGGTAATGTAGGGCGTTATAAAGAGAATGAAGGGTTATTTGATTTAGAAAATATAGATATGGGATATGACAAAACAGATATAGACTGGTTTATCTATCCGGAGGGTTTTTATAAAGTTCTGGTCAAAATCAAAGACCTTTACGGCAATGTTCCGATATATATTACCGAAAATGGCGCATGTTACAATGAGGAGCCTGAAAACGGGGAAGTCGCCGATCATAAACGAATTGACTACTTAAAGACTCATTTAACGGCATTGAAGCGAAGTATGGATTCTGGTGTAAATGTAAAAGGATTCTTATATTGGTCGCTAATGGATAACTTTGAATGGGCTTTAGGGTATAGTATGCGCTTTGGCATTGTGCATGTGAATTATGAAACTTTAGAAAGAACCAAAAAAGATAGTTACCACTGGTTCGGTGAAACGATTCAGAACGGTGAATTTACATTGTAATCTAAATAGAGAGGTGAGCGCTAAGCTACTTAGTGTTCGCTTCTTTTTTGATGCTGATCTTTTAATAGGTGTTGCATTTTCATATTCAGTATTTGATCAATTGGATGAATTGTTTCAATTACTTAATCAATATGTGATAATATTACGTTTAAAGGATTTTAGAAAGTTTTATAGAATGTTATCGGAACAGTATTATTAGGAGGATTTGCATTATGGAGTTTATTACTACTTTGTTCAATTCGCATTATGACCTATACATTCGTTTGGGTGTAGCCACTTTTATAGGCTTCTTTATAGGCTTAGAGAGAGCGATAAAAAATAAACCAGCAGGAATCCGGACGCATATTCTAGTTTGCCTAGGATCCACTCTAGCAATGGCGTTGTCTTCTCTAAACCAAGGAGCATATATGGATCCGATGCGTTTAGCCGCACAAGTTATTAGTGGCATTGGGTTTCTTGGAGCAGGTGTCATATGGGTAGATAAGGATAATGTAAAGCGGGGTCTAACTACTGCGGCTAACCTTTGGATTACTGCTTGTGTAGGATTAACTATTGGTTATGGTGCATATGATTTAGCGATCATAACAGTTATTTTAATGTTCATCGCAATGAATCTTCCAAAGTTGGCGGTGAAACTAGGTATACTCCCTTCTCGAGGGAAAGAAGAAGAAGATAGTGACGGCGAATAAATGTAACGAAAAATAGGTATATGATAGGTAAACTGTCATCACTGTTAAAAACAGTGATGATAGTTTTTTTATTTGAATAGAAATATTTGAGAAGAAAAGCAGGAATTTCAAAGGTTTTAAAGTGATGATAAATAGAAAATAAAATATATTCAGAAAATTGTGTTGACATCTAATCAAAAACGAATAAAATGAATATTATAAGTTATGTTAGCTTTTCTTACATCATAAGATAGTTAAGCTGACATTAGAAAAGGAGAGATGAAAATGGAAGATGTAATGTATTTGATGAACAGCGTATGGACCATGATTGCTGCAATTTTAGTTATATTTATGATTGGTGGATTCATATTATTGGAAGCTGGTTCGACGAGAATGAAAAATGCAGGTCACGTTGCAGGTAAAACAATATTTACATTTGGTTTAGCATCAATGGTGTTCTGGGCAGTAGGTTACGGATTTATCTTTGGAGGCGATGCGAACTTCTTCGTAGGTATGACAGACTTTTTCTATAGTGGAGAAATTATAGAAGGAGCTGGTCTTGCCACAACAGTATTCTTTGTTTTCCAGTTAGCATTTGCTGGTATCGCGGTAACGATTGCATTAGGTGGATTTGCAGAACGTGCAAAATTATCCGCATATGTAATTTTCACCATTCTTTTTGGAATAATCGTTTATCCTGTAATTGCTCACTGGGTATGGGGTGGAGGATGGTTGGCTGAACATGGTAAGCAGGATTTTGCCGGCTCCACTGTAGTTCATTTAACTGGTGCAATGGCTGCCCTTGCAGCAACAATGATTCTAAAACCGAGAATTGGGAAGTTCAATAAAGACGGTTCGGCAAACAATCTTGCAGGACATAACCAAGTTTATACTGCACTAGGAGTACTAATACTTTGGGTTGGTTGGTTTGGATTTAATGCTGGAAGTACTATTTCTGTAGATGCTGCATTCTTTGGATATGTTGCATTAAATACAACACTGGCTGCTGGAGCAGGCGCGGTGGCTGCCACTTTAATATCATGGGTAGTACTAGGTAAATCAGATATTCCTACCATTTTAAACGGTGCTTTAGCAGGATTGGTCGCTATTACAGCTTCTTGTGCATTCGTAGATGTTTGGGCGTCTGTAGTCATTGGTTTAATCGCAGGAGTATTAGTATTCTATAGCGCTAGATTTTTTGAGAAGCGAAAAGTGGATGATCCAATTTACGCATTATCTGTTCATGGAGCTGCAGGGGTATGGGGCACATTATCTACTGGTTTCTTTGCAACACCAGAGCTTGCCTCTGTTGGTAAACCTGGATTATTTTACGGCGGTGGTTTCGATCAATTAGGAGTTCAGCTTATGGGTGTGGTGTCTTGTGGGTTATTTGCATTCGTAGTTTCCTATGCTATTCTCTTTATAATGAAAAAAGTCATGGGTGGTATTCGTGTAACAGAAGAAGAGGAACTAATGGGCCTAGATATGAGCGAACATGGCAACTATGGTTATCCAGAACAAATGATTTTAGAAGAATCTAAATCACTAAATTAAATTGAAAAAGCCTCTATTATTTAGGGACTTTTTATATAAAAGGGCGTGAACTTGTGGAAACGTATGAATCTATTCGAGAATGGAAGGAACTAAATATTACAAACTTCCTAGATGATATCGTTTCTCTCAATGATTTTCATGATCGGGTGATGCTCAAAGTATTGGAAGTAGCATCTAAGAAAATGGAAATTGGTTCAGCTCCATGTGATTTTTCTTGGTTTATAACTGGTAGTGGAGGACGATTAGAACAAGGGTTAATCAGTGATCAGGATCATGGGGTTATTTATGAAAAGTCTAATGCTGTAAATGATCTGTATTTTCAGGTGTTTGGAGCAGAAATTTCGAAAGGTCTCTATGAAGTAGGTTATCCATACTGTGAAGGTAAAGTGATGAGCTCCAATCCTATGTGGTGCAAGTCATTTGATAATTGGCGTGTACAGCTCCAAGAATGGGTGAAAGATGAAAGTTGGGAAACTATTCGTTACCTTCAAATTTTTTATGATGCTAGGGTACTGCATGGCAAGGGGGAATTCTTGCATCAATTAAAGTCATTCATTTATGAATACCAACTACAACATCCTATTTTACTAAGTCGATTTTCTGCTAACGTAGAACATGTTAAAAATGTAATTGGTCCAGTTGGCCAGCTATTAGTGGAAAGGCATGGATTATATCACGGATGTGTAAACTTAAAATACTCGGGATTCTTACCATATGTAAATGCCATTCGACTTTTATCAATAAAAGAAGGGGTAATGGAAACTTCCACTTTAGCTCGCCTGAATAAACTAATTAAGATGCAAAAATATAGGAGCTTACTAAAATATAGTGATAGGAATTTTGTGGATTTATTAACCTATCGTCTGACCTTATCTCAAGTAGATAGCTATTCGGACACACATTATCTACACATTGAAGAACTAAACAAGACCGAACAGAAAGATATTAAACGGATTATTAAAGGTGGTATTAAATTACATCGCGAAGTAATTGCGATGATGAAAAAAGGTGGCCACAATGGCATTTGAACCATTCATGCAAATACTAAGAGGTATACAAGGAAAACGGTCAAATGTCGGTATAGGGGATGTTCAGAACGCGCAACAAATGGCCTTTCTAAGAAATCTGCAAAAAGAAAAGAAGAAAGAAGATACTCTAAAAGTTCCGTTAGATGAGCTGGATGTGGTCGTGTTCGACATTGAAACGACTGGCTTTAAACCCGAACAAGGCGATGAGATTATCTCCATTGGTGCCATAAAAATGTGTGGTTCTTTCATTCAAGAAGAAGCTGTTTTTTACTCGCTTATAAACACTGGTAAAGAAATCTCTACGGAGGTAGTTAATTTAACAGGGCTTACAAACGAAAAATTAAAGGAAGCCAGACATGTTGGGGATGTACTAATTGAATTCCTGAAGTTTGCAAAAGACTGTACACTTGTAGCACATCATGCGAATCACGAAAGAAATTTTCTGCAATACACCAGTAATAGAGTATTCCACACACCCTTTAAGCAAAGAATAGTGGATACGTCTTTTCTTTATAAAATTGTAGAACCCCATATTCAATTAAGTTCTTTAGAAGATTTGTGTAAACATAATGCCATTCCATTAATAGGAAGGCACCATGCATTAGAAGATGCAAAAATGACCGCCAAGCTTTGGAGCCTCTATCTGGAAAAAGTTAAAATGCTAGGCTGCGACACATTACAAGATGTATACGATCATTTTGCAAGAATATAAATGCACGACAGGAGAAATAGCCTGTCGTGCTTTTTTTATGGGAATAATATCTTTTTAAAACTGAACTGCGCGAAATTCCAACTACCCCGTTTAAATTCCCACTAAATCTAATAATCCTTCGCTGTCGATACTTTTTCATAAAATAAAAGTTTCCGAAATAAATTTCTGAAACATTCTTGGTCTATATTGTCCGATAAACAATATGTTCTAACTCATTTATTGGAAATACGGTTAGAATAACTTGTCCAAGAATATGAAAGTTAGTTCTTTTTTAATAGGTATATTGAATATACTTTGCTAAGTACTTACTAAAATATTGTTAAAAGGAGACCAGCCCCTGGAAAGTTTGGAGCATACATTTTCTGAGCAGGATACGCCGTTTTTTTATCGACGATTTGGTAAACGGATATTTGATGTGTTAGCTAGTTCATTGCTACTCGTTTTATTATTTCCTGCTATTATATGTTTGACTATTATTCTATTTATCTTTACAGGTAGTCCTGTTTTTTACAAGCAAACTAGGGCAGGATTACATAATCGATCCTTTATAATTTGGAAATTTCGAACAATGCATACGGAGGATATTGAGTCCAGTTCTCATCAATATGAATGGAAAGATGAAGTGCCACAAAACTTTTCTTTTACAACACCACCAACCTTAATAATTACAAAGCCGGGGAAATTTTATAGGAAATATAGTTTAGATGAAATTCCGCAGCTTTGGAATGTCTTAAAAGGTGATATGAGTTTAATAGGTCCTAGGCCAGAAATCATTGAAATTACTAATCATTATTCTCCTAGCCAAAAGAAACGCTTATTGGTAAAACCAGGTATCACAGGTTATGCGCAGGTGAATGGTCGTTCCGCAATCACTCATGGGGAAAAGGTAAAACATGATTTATATTATGTCAAGCATTGCTCTCTGTTGCTTGACCTAAAGATTATAATACAAACATTTTTTATAGTAGTTACGGGAAAAGGAGCTTGGTGAATAAAAAATCTAGGGAGGGATAGGGGTTTGCTAGTAGACATTCATAATCACATTTTACCAGGTCTAGATGATGGTCCTGAATCTATAGAAGAAGCTCTATTACTTGCAGAAAATGCTGTTGCTAATGGCATTACGCATGTTATCGCAACCCCTCATCATTTAGATAGAAAATATCGTAATTCTACCTTAGAAGTTAAAGCGGCAGTTGCAGGTTTATATAGAGAGCTGATACAAAGAAATATAAAATTGAAAATTCTACCAGGGCAAGAGATTCATTTATCAACAAATGTACTGATGGAACTTGAAAAAGATCTTCTCACGCTCGCAAATAGTGGTAGGTATTTATTGATTGAATTTCCAAATGCTTATATACCAGCTGATACTCTAGATGTTATCTACAAAATACAGCTAAGAGGATACATCCCGATCATTGTACACCCAGAAAGAAATAGAGTTCTTCGAAAAAACAAACAGTTACTTTACGAATACATATGTAAAGGAGCTCTTGTTCAAATTACAGCGTCTAGTTTACTCGGTCATAATGGGAGAAGTTTAAGAAAGTATACGAAAGAGCTTATCAAACATAATTTAGTGCACTTTATTTCATCGGATGCTCACCATTATTTAAAAAGACCGTTCTTATTAAAAGAGGCATTGGAATATGTCAAAAGAGAGTTCTCCGAAAGTCATGCTAGTTATTATTGTGAAAACGCAAATCATATCGTATATGGTACGGAGATTCAGCCTTTACTACCTATTAGTTTTAAAAAATATTATTATATATAACTTCAAATTGGATGTAATTTAAATGGACAGGTATAAGGAGGGATCATTATAGAACAAGAAGCAATTAACTTACAAGAAGTTTTAAAAATTATAAAGAAACGTTTTGCACTTATTATTACAATTTTAGTTTTATCTATGACGATTGCTGGTACTTTTAGTTACTATTACCTCACCCCAATATTTCAAGCATCGACTCAAATTCTCATAAATCAGAAGGAATTCGATCAAAATCAATTTAGTAGTCAGGATATTAATACAAATCTTCAATTAATCAACACTTATAATGTCATTATTAAAAGCCCAGTTATTCTTTCCAAAGTTATTGATAACTTGAATCTAAAAACAACGCCAGAGTTACTTAATCAACAAATAATAGTGTCTAGTGAACAAAATTCACAGATTGTAAACGTTAGAGTAGAAGATCCTGATTTACAAGAGGCCGTCGAAATTGCAAATATGACAGCTAAAGTTTTTCAAGAAGAAATTATAGCTTTAATGAATGTCGATAACGTTAGTATTCTATCACCTGCAGTATTCACTAAGGAAACGCTACCTATAAAGCCAAATCTAATACTTAATGTAGGGATAGCCGCAGTCATAGGCTTAATGATTGGAATTGGAATAACCTTTCTAATGGAGTATTTAGATACTTCAATAAAAAACGAGCAGGATATTGGAGAGTTACTAGGTCTACCAATATTAGGTCTTATCAGTCCTATTTCAAATAAATACCTAAAGAAAACAAAAGAACATAAGTCACTCCATAGAAAGAGGGCAAAAAACCTTGTTTAAGAGAAGGAAGAAAGTTAAACCGATAGCTCGAAAACTTGTGACAAGCTCAAATCCACAAACAATTATTTCTGAACAATTTCGTACGGTACGGACAAACATAAAATTTTCCATGCCAAACAGAGAAATTAAAACAATTCTATTTACTTCTTCATCTATAGGAGAAGGAAAGTCCACAATAGCAGCGAATGTTGCCATTGTATTTGCGCAAGAAGGAAAAAAAGTACTCCTCATCGATGCAGACTTGAGAAAGCCGACGATGCATTATACATTTCTTAAAACAATCAGCCCAGGTTTAACAAATTTGCTCACAAGTCATTGGAATCTAAACCAAGTAGTAAAAGAGTCTGGGATAAATGGATTAGATCTCATCACAAGTGGACCAATACCCTCCAATCCAGCAGAGCTTTTAGCTTTACCGTCCTTGGATATGTTAATAAAAGAAGTAAAAGAGAAATACGATATCATCATATTTGATGCTCCACCAATATTGTCGGTTTCAGATGCACAAGTCCTCACCGACAAATGTGATGGTACTATTCTAGTTATTAGCTCAGGTTCTACAGAAAAAGGTAATGCTATTAAAGCAAAAGAAGTACTCCAGGCTTCCAAAGCAAACATATTAGGAACTATTCTTAACAATTATAAAATTGGAAAAGATCATTATTATTATCAGTATTATGGATAAGTGAATGTAAGAAAGTACAACATTATTAGAAAGAATAAATTAACTTAACAATGCAAATTGTTACTGTGTTATGTATTTCTAAATATGAAAAATTCATGAAGGGGGCTATTAATATAGAAATATTATTTAAGGAACCTATATATATCACTAGGCCACTTCTTCCAAATCTTCAAGATGTTTATAGCAAACTCAGTGAAGTATGGGAAAGCAAGTGGCTTACTAACAATGGTCCTCAGCAGATTAACTTGGAAAAAGCATTAAAAGAATATTTGCATGTAGAAAATTTATCTTTATTTAACAATGGCACTTCCGCATTACTCTTAGGTTTAAAAGCATTAGACCTAACTGGAGAAGTGATTACTACTCCATTTACATTTCCTGCAACAGTTCAAGCACTCGATTGGAATAATTTAACTCCAATATTTTCTGACATAGACTCCACAACACTTACTCTAGATGGAGCAAAGATTGAATCCCTCATTACTGAAAAAACTACTGCAATCCTTGGTGTTCACACATTTGGAAATCCATGTGATGTTGAACAGATTCAACTAATTGCAAACAAATATAACTTAAAAGTAATTTACGATGGTGCCCATTCATTTGGGACTAGTTTAAATAATAAACCTATTGGCTATTACGGCGATATGACGATGTTCAGCTTTCATGCCACGAAGCTTTTTAATACAGTCGAAGGTGGAGCACTGACCTTTAGTGATGCTAGTTTAGTTGAAAAACTTAGCCTTCTAAAAAATTTTGGGATAGCTAATCCAGAGGAAGTTGTGTTATCTGGTCTAAATGCAAAGTTAAACGAAATTCAGGCGGTAGTGGGACTTGAAGTATTAAAGCTTGTGGAAACCGAACGGAAAAAAAGACATGAAATAAAAATAGCCTATGAATACTACTTAAAAGATGTACCAGGTATTAACGTGTTGACAAAATTAGAAGGTGATGACAGCAGTTACCAGTATTTTGTGATTCAAATAGAAGAAGAATTGTATGGTAAATCAAGAGATTGGTTACACGAGACACTAAAAGAGTACAACGTATATACACGGAAATATTTCTATCCTTTATGCAGCGACTTTGAATGGTATGAACACCTGGAATCTGCTCAAAAAGTGAATCTTCCGATTGCACAAAAAGCGGTTAAACAAGTACTTGCTATGCCATATTACGGTGAACTACAAATAGAGTCCGTGGAGAAGATTTGTAAAGTGATCCGTGATTCCATATGAAAGGAATTATTTTAGCCGGTGGAACCGGTACTCGTTTATATCCACTAACAAAAGCTATCTCTAAACAAATGCTACCAGTTTACGATAAACCAATGATTTATTATCCTCTTTCCGTTTTAATGCTTGCAGGAATAAGGGATGTACTAATTATTTCTACTCCTAGAGATATAGAAGGATTTCAAGAATTATTAGGTGACGGCACTAAAATAGGAATGGATTTGTCCTATGCAGTTCAAGATAATCCCACTGGTTTAGCGGATGCCTTTATTATTGGGGAAGGGTTTATAGGTGATTCCCCGGTAGCACTAGTACTTGGAGATAATATTTTTTATGGTTCTAATTTTGGATACACGGTACAGGAGTCAGCCTCTGCTTTATCAGAAGGGGCACTGATATTTGGATGTTATGTAAAAGATCCAAGAGCATATGGAGTTGTGGAAGTAGATGGACAAGGAAAACCTATTTCAATAGAAGAAAAACCGATTGAACCTAAATCTTTTTATGCAATACCAGGATTATACTTTTTTGATAACAAAGTAATAAAAATTGCGAAAAAGGTAATTCCTTCTTCTCGTGGAGAAATAGAAATCACTTCTATTATAAATGAATATCTTCAATTAGGAGAATTGAAAGTGAGAATAATGGGACGGGGTTTAGCATGGTTGGACACAGGAACCCATGAGTCTCTACTAGAAGCATCAAATTTTGTAGAAGCTATTCAAAATCGACAAGGATTATATGTATCTTGTATTGAGGAAATAGCTTATCGAAGAAATTATATATCGAAGGAACAATTACTCCAACTTGCAGAACCGTTAATGAAGACAAATTATGGCAAGTATTTGGTTGATGTTGCAAATTCTAATAGAGCTTAGAGGAGATTAAGATGAATATTTTAGTTACAGGTGGGGCTGGATTTATTGGCTCCAATTTCATTAAACATATGATATCAAGATACGATTACACCATTGTTAATCTAGATTCATTAACATACGCTGGAAATCTTCTGAACTTAAAGGATATTGAAGATAGAGAATCATATCACTTTGTAAAAGGGGATATTTGTGATCATGAATTATTAACTAAACTCTTTCGACAGTTTGATATTCAGGCTGTTGTCCATTTTGCTGCTGAATCACATGTGGATAAGAGTATTGATAATCCTGAATTATTTATAAAAACCAATGTGTTAGGAACTCAAGCTTTGTTAAACGCGGCAAAACAATATTGGAAGATAAATAAAACCGACAAATATTGTAATGAATATAAGGAGAACGTTAAATTCATTCATATTTCGACTGATGAAGTATATGGTGCATTAGGAAAGGAAGGCTACTTTACCGAAGAGACTAATCTTTCACCAAATAGCCCCTATTCCGCATCAAAAGCATCCGCAGATATGATGGTACGTGCTTATTATGAAACGTATAAGCTACCAGTTGTTACTACAAGATGTTCGAATAATTATGGACCATACCAAAATTCCGAGAAGCTAATTCCATTAATTATTTCTCGTGCTTTAAATGACCTTTCTTTACCTTTATACGGCGATGGTAAGCAGGTGAGAGACTGGTTGCACGTAGAGGATCACTGCAATGCAATCAACACTGTTCTCCATAATGGAAGGCTTGGCGAAGTATATAACATAGGTGGAAATAATGAAAAAGAAAACATAGAAACGGTAAAACTGATACTAAATTTTTTAAACAAGAGTGAGGATTTAATCCAACTTGTAACGGATCGTCTAGGGCACGATAGGAGATATGCAATCGATAATTCTAAAATCAGTAAAGAGTTAGGGTGGACTCCTTCAATTAACTTTGATGAAGGTATTGAAAAAACAATTCAATGGTATGCAGAAAATAAGGAATGGGCAACTTCTCTTATTCCAAATTAAAACTGATAAAAAATATTACTATTCCTGGGGTGTATGAATGAAAAAAGTTTTGTTACTTGGAGGATCTAGTGAGCAAGTGATTGCAATTAATTATGCAAAAGAACAGGGGTATTACACTATTTTGTGTGATTACTTAATAGATAATCCGGGTCAATATTATTGTGATGAATACCATTGTGTAAGTACCACAGATAAAGACGCAGTACTAGAACTTGCTAGACAAAAGAATATAGATGGGATTGTTGCTTATTCATCAGAAGTAGCAACAGCTACAGCAGCTTACGTAGCTAATAAATTAAATTTACCATCAAATCCATATGAATCAGTATTAATTTTATCTAATAAGAATCTATTCAGAGATTTTTTGAAGAATAACGGCTTCAATTGTCCGAAAGCGAAAAGCTTCCATTCAAAAATTGAAGCAAAGGATGCTCTAATAGAATTTCAATTCCCTGTAATGGTAAAGCCTGTTGATTCAACGGGTAGTAGAGGGGTTTCAAGGATTTACTCTGTAGAAGAATTTAACAAGGCCTTTGAAAATGCTCAATCAAAGTCACAGCAAAAAATGGTCATTATGGAAGAGTATATTGACATGGCCCATGAGTGTACGATTGGTGGTGATTTAATAGTATTAAACGGTAAGATTGAATACTGTGGTTTTATAAACGGATATAGAGATATTGAGATAAATTCGTTCGTTCCAACCGGTAATAGTTATCCAGTATCAATAGAGGAAGAAAAATTAGAAATTGTTCGAAAGGAATTACAAAAAGTAATAGACCTTTTGAATATTAAAATGGGTGTCTTAAACTTAGATGTGGTATTCGATCAAAATGGGAAACCGTTTATTATTGAGATGGCTGCAAGGAACGGTGCAAATAGAGTTTCTCAGTTACTAGAAATGGCAACGGGGGTAAATTTAGTAAAAGTTATAGTGGATGCTGCAGTAAATAATCTGGTGATCGAAGTAAAAGATATCATAACTCCAAAATATTATTCTACTTATTATTTGCATTCCTTAGAAAAAGGAACCTTTAATAAAATAATATTTTCAGATGAGATTAAAGATAATATTATTCAAAAAGTGATGTATAGAAAACTTGGGGATGAAATCGATGGTTTTGATGGATTAGATAAAATAATAGGAATTCTACTACTGGAATATAGCTCCTTTGAAGAATTAAATTCAAAAATGAAAAATATGAAAAGCTATATAGATATTCAAATTAAAACTAATGAGGTTATTTATGCAGAAAACTAAATATAAGATGAAAAAAGAGAACATCAATTTAGATGATCTTAATCAATTAATAAACAAGTTTGGTGAAACATTTTACGTATTTGACTTAGAGCAGCTAAGAGCTAATTATTTGAATATGTATTCAGCGTTTAAGAGCAGATTTAATAATATTATTATTGGATATTCCTATAAGACTAATTATTTGCCCACATTAATAAAAGAAATTTCTAACTTAGGAGGATACGCTGAAGTTGTATCCAGAATTGAGTATGACCTAGCGCTCAAAATAGGGGTAAGTCCAAAGAATATTATATTTAATGGTCCACTAAAGTCTCAAGACGACATTGCTCTGGCGTTAAAAGAAGGAAGTATTATAAACCTGGATTCGTTTTATGAGATTGAGATAGTGAAAGAATTTGCTCTTAAAAATAATAGCAAAAACTATAAGGTAGGCTTAAGGATTAACTATGATATCAATATCGAAGGAATGAGTCCGTTGCAAGATGGGTTTAAACAAAGTCGATTCGGTTTTTGCGTAGAAAATGGTAACTTTGAGAGAGCATTTAATGAGTTAAATAAAATAGGTAATGTAACTGTAGTTGGTCTCCATGGACATTGTTCTACTCATATAAGAAGTTTAAAAGTGTATGAGAAGATAACCCAGACATTATGTGATATTTCAAAAGGGTATATGGCTGATACGCTTGAATATCTTGATATAGGTGGAGGGTTTTATGGAAATGTACCTGAGACAATGAAACTAAAAAACGTTCCGTCTTTTGAAGATTACGCTACAGCAATCTGTTCTATTATAAATAAAGAAAAAGTACATTTTAAAAATGAACCGTATTTAATATTAGAACCTGGCTTAGCCTTAGTAGTTGATACTTTCAAATTCTTTTGCAAAGTAGTCGATGTTAAGGTGAATAATAATGAATATTTTGTGCTTGTTGATGGGAGTGCTCATAATATTAAGCCTACTATTTTTAAGAAAAATACTCCTATGGAGCTAGTGAAAACCAACAAAGAAGCTTACAAAATTGATAAGTTCAATGTAGTTGGTTGTACGTGTATGGAAAAGGATTATTTATTGATTGATTATGTAAGTGAAATACCTAAAATTGGAGACTTCCTAATTTTTAATAATGTAGGAGCATACACAATAGTACTGAATCCTCCCTTCATTAAAGAGAGGCCACCAATTATTGCAAAAATAGAGAATCAATATAAGTTAGTTAGAAAGAAAGAAAAACTAGACGATTTTATAAATAGTAATGTGTATGTCTTTTAAGTTTTCTTTTTTTTCAGTTATGGAATGAGGGGAGTCAACAGTGTTTCTCTTACAAATAAAGGTATAACCAAGAGTGTTTTCTCACCGAAATCTAATCAAATCGGAGGATATTATTTGAAAGTATTAGTCACTGGAGCAGCAGGATTTATCGGATCTTACGTCGTGCAAGCTTTACTGGAAAAGGAAATCTCGGTAGTTGCAGTAGATAATTTATCAACTGGAAAGCTAACTAATCTAACAGAAAATGTTCCTTTTTATAAAATAGATATTACCGATAAGGCTTTAGAAAATGTTTTTCAAACAGAATTTCCAGATTATGTAATTCATTTGGCTGCACAATCATCAGTTATTGAATCAATGATCAACCCTGTAGAAGATTGTCAATCGAACATATTGGGCACTTTGAATATTTTACGCTTTGCAAAACAATATGGAGTGAAAAAATGCGTGGTAGCTTCTACAGCAGCGGTTTATGGAAATCCCACTATCTTTCCAGTTGGGGAAGATAGTAAATTGTCACCACTCTCTTTTTATGCACTTTCTAAACTATCTGCAGAAAACTATATCCTTCTTTATGAAAAATTATTTAATCTTAGTAGTACTATATTGCGATTTTCAAATGTTTATGGTCCTAAGCAACCAAATGGGGTTATTACAAGTCTCATAGAGTGTTTAGTAGAAGGAGAAACTCCTATTATTTATGATGGCAATCAAACAAGGGATTTCATATACGTAAAAGATATTGCACAGGCATGTATTCAATCTATGCTATCAAAGCAAACTGGAATTTTTAATATTAGCTCTAATAGAGAATTATCTATTAAACAATTATATAAAGAGATAACTGACGCAATGGGTGTTCATACAGAGCCTGTCTATGAGATCTTAAGAGATGGAGAAATTGAAAGAAGTGTACTTTCGAATGTCAAAGCTATAGCTTCCTTAGGATGGACTCCAACTTATCACTTAGAAGAAGGAATAAGAGAAACAATTGGCCATTATGTTTATCAAAAAACTTTAAAACAGGATTGCGTTCCAAGTTCACAACCAATAAATAGTTAACTATTAACTTATCTATTATGATGTATACTTTTATTTGGAAGGCGATTGCCCAATTGAAGGATATTAAGCTCAAGAGAATATTTAAGAATAGGTTT
This sequence comes from Psychrobacillus sp. FSL H8-0487, assembly GCF_038008385.1. NCBI lineage: Bacteria > Bacillati > Bacillota > Bacilli > Caryophanales > Bacillaceae > Psychrobacillus > Psychrobacillus sp. FSL H8-0487. The sequence continues at coordinate 2,721,787 of NZ_JBBOZA010000001.1, read as the reverse complement.
GCCAAAAATGTGTTTATGATTGCAGGTGGGGCGGCTTTTGCTCAAGTAATCTCGCTTTTGTTATCTCCAGTCATTACTAGAATATATTCACCAGAGGAGTTTAGTACTCTAACCTTATTCATTTCAATACTAGGGATAATCTGCCTATTGGGTACTCTAAGCTACGAATCTGCTATCCCAATCGCTGCTAATGATAACAAAGCTATAAATTTACTTTTGTTAAGTTTAATTATTCTATGTTTAATTACCTTTTTACTTACAGTAACAATATTCCTATTTAGCGATTTTCTTCTTCTACTGCTGAATGCAACGGATCTAGTAAATTATAAATATTTTATTGTCATAGGCTTTTTTATGACAGGATTATATGCAATTTTAACTGAATGGGCTTTAAGAAAAAAAAATTATAAAGGCATTGCCCGCACAAAATATTCTCAAAGCATTATTGGTAACGGTGGGAAAATAGCTTTTGGTTTTATGGGCTTCGGTCCAATAGGATTAATTTTAGGACAAATTCTTGGCCAAAGTGCTGGAATTATTAATCTCTATATTTCGTTTTCAAAAGAACGAAGGTCGTTATTGAAGAACATTGATTTATTGTCTATTTGGTGGTGTGCGAAGAGGTATGTAAGGTTCCCAAAGTATTCAGCTCCAACCCTATTCATTATATCGTTAACAAGTCAACTCCCAGTGTTTTTTCTTTCTGCCTTTTATAATCCTGAAACAGTTGGATATTATGGTCTTGCTTTAACAATTACATTTTTACCTATGGGTATAATAGGGAAATCTGTGGAAGATGTTTTTTATGGTGAAGTAGCAAGTTTAGGGAAATCAAATGCTATAGCAATAAAAAAAATATCTAGAGGTTTATTAAAGAAATTATCAATTATTGGAGCAATACCAATGATTATTCTTATACTATTGGGCCCAGAGTTATTCGTTATTGTATTTGGGGACAATTGGTACAATGGGGGAGTTTTTGCTAGTGTATTGGCAATCTACGCATACACACATTTTATTTTCCACCCAATTAGTATGGTGTTTTTTGTTTTTGAAGAACAGCATCTTCAACTATATTTAAATATTACTAAAATAGTATTAGTTATTATTGTATTTTATATGGCAAATATTCTAGATTTGTCTGCTGTCTTAGCGATTCTGATCTTTAGTATTACGATGGGATGTGCTGAATTTTGTAAATATCTTTTGGCACAATATGTAATAAATAAGCATACCTCACAAAATAAATACTAACGTAATTAGAGAGAGCTTTAAGAGGTAAATTCTATAACTATTATTTTTATAAAGTAGTAAATTAACATATTGTTAGACTAGGATTCAAAGCCAAGGAGGAACAAGGGATAAAGAAAAAAGTTGTTTTTATAAGTAATCTTGCTGCACCCTATCAAGTGAAGTTTTGTTATGCACTGCAAGATTACTTTAATGCAGAGTTTTGGTTTTATGAACACCTAGATGAAACTAGACCTGAATGGTGGAAGATTCCGCTTGGTGACAAATGCAAGATAATGAAAGCTTCGGGTAGACTACCGAAAGTAGGATATTTCTCTTTCGGCTTATTTTTTGATCTTATGAGATTTAAGCCGGATATTATCTTGTTAGGAGGGTTCATGAAATGGCATCTAATAATATTTAAACTGGCAAAATTGTTTAATAAAAAAGTAGTCTTTTTGAGTGAACCCTTAAGATATGTAAAAAGTGATAGAGACCAGTCAAATGACTTGAGAACTCTAAAAAATAGTGAAAAAGAGTTAAATGTCCTAAATAAGTTTTTTAGAGGTGCGGACCTATATCTTGGAATGGGGCAAGTCGCTCAAAAACAATTTATAGAGGAAATAGGATTCGATATAGAAAAAGTAAATTGGACTAGTTATCCTCAAGATTTGGAGGAGTATTATACACATCCTTTAAGAGTAAAAAATAAGAGCGATGTATTTAGAATTCTCTTTGCGAATAGATTAATTGATAGGTATCAGCCATTATTTGTATTAAAAGTATTTGAGGAGATAGTTGAAAAATATCCTAATACTGAACTACTAATGAATAGTGATGGTCCTCTTCATTCAGAATGTGTCGCTTATATAAATAATAAACAAATAAAGAATGTTAAATTTTTAAATCAGATAGATTCTTGGAATAATATGCACTTAATTTATAAAGATTCGGATATATTAATTCTTCCAGCAACCTACTCAAATGGGAATGGTACGATATATGAAGCTAGAGCTTCAGGAATGGGCGTAGTAATGAGTAATCAGATTAACCATATTGAATATCATTCCAAAAATAATATAAATTGTTTTATATGTGAATTAAAAGTAGAGGATTTTATTAAGAGTATTGTCAAATACATTGAAAACCCTGAAATACTCGTATCTCACGGTGAAATAAGTAGAAAACTTGTTGAAGAAAGAAAAAATGAAAATACTGCTAAGGAGTATTTCGAATTATTTCAGAATTATGGAATAGTATAGTAAGATATTTTTGCAAATTCAAATAAAAAGGGATGCAAGTTTTAGAATATCTTCATTTTTTGAATCATATGTTTTTATAGGAAGAAGTAAAAATAACTATAAATAAGTATGGTGAGTGGATATAATGTATAAACCTTTGAAGAATGGCGAGAAGTTAGTAATTGTAGGGGCTGGTGAGTTTGCTGAAATAGCATATGAATACTTCACTTACGATTCTCCTTATGAAATAGTAGCTTTTGCTGCTGAGAAAGCTTATATAAAAAATGATAGTCTTTATGACTTACCAGTCGTTCCTTTTGAAGAAGTACATCAGATTTTTCCGGTAACTGAATATAAAGCATTTGTCGCAGTTCCCTATACTAATTTTAATAGATTAAGAACAAGGTTATATCATGAAACGAAAAATAAAGGATATGAATTAGTAACTTATATTAGTTCCAAAGCCTTTGTTTGGAGAAATGTAACAATTGGCGAAAATTGTTTTATCTTCGAAAATAATGTATTGCAGCATCATGTTAATGTAGGAAATAACGTGATTTTATGGAGTGGAAATCATGTTGGTCACCGGTCAGTTATTAAGGATAATTGCTTTATTTCATCTCAAGTAGTTATTGCAGGAAACTGTGAAATTGGAGAGAATTGTTTTATTGGAGTAAATAGTACTTTTAATGATGAGATAAAGGTCGGTAAGGATTGTTTTATATCCTCGGGAGCATTAGTCATTAAGAATGCGCCAGAAGGGAAAATATATAAAGGCAGCCCCGCGAAAGCATCATCAGTCGATGTATATAGATATTTCAATATAGAGAGTGAACTTGTCTTATGATTTAATAAGCACTATTCAATTAGTCAAAGTGAAAAAGGTAATATTTCGTTCATTAAGAGCGAAGTATTACCTTTTTCTATGCTGTTTTAGACTCTGCTTGTTATGTTTGCTAATACCATTTTTACAATATTAATTTGCTAACTCTAATGGAAATTCTCAAATTACCTAAAGGTTATTAATAATACAGAAGGCCCAAGCATAATATAAAAGAGACACGCTAAGGAAAGTAAGTCTTTTGTTAAGGTACAAAAATGAGGTGATTAATATAAAAAAAGATATAGGAATCTTATCTCAATACTTTTATCCGGAACATGTATCTACTGCAACTTTAATAACAGAACTTGCGATTGGTTTAAAAAAAAGAGACTTAGATGTTACTGTAATTTGCGGATATCCTCAAGAATTTGTATCTGATGATTATAATGAAATACCCCAAAATGAGATTTTGGAAGGAGTAACGATTAAAAGGGTTAAATACACCACATTTAATAATAAGTCAAAGCTTGGTCGTATATTTAACTTTTTTTCACTTTTTATATCTATGTTAACTAAGTTTTTTTACTTAAGAAAGTTTAAGAGGATCATTGTTTACTCCAACCCACCTATTTTGCCTTTAATCACTTATTTGTTAAAAAAATTTTACGGGACAGAATTTATATTTGTTGCCTTCGATATTTATCCAGATAACGCATTAAAGATTAAGAGTATAAAAGTGAATGGGTTAATCCATAAGGTAATGAATTTTATTAATAGACGTGTATATTCAAATGCTTCTACTATTGTTCTTTTAGGTAATGAAATGAAAGATTATGTATTGAATCATAAGATAGCTATAAGTTCGAAAAATTTACAAGTCATTCCTAATTGGTTTTCAAATGAAAAAATTCTCCAGAGTCCATTAGTAGTTAATGATGAATTCAAGAAAATTCAAGAAAATAATAAGTTCGTAGTCTTATATTCTGGCAATATGGGGCCAGTTCAGGATATGGAAACCATTTTACAGGGAGTCTTAAGTTTCAAAAATCACAAAGACATATTTTTTATTTTCTCCGGACACGGAAGTAAGGTTGAATATGTTAAAAGTTTTTTAAAAAATAACAAAATAAACAATGCTAGAGTTTTTGGATTTCTTCATGGACAAGACTATGCCGATGCTTTATCTATAAGCAACGTCTGTTTGGTAAGTTTAGAAAAAGGTATTGAAGGCCTTGGCGTACCAAGTAAAACATACGGATATTTAGCAGCTGGAAAACCAGTAATTTCTATTATGGACCCTAATACGGATATTTCAAAAGACTTAGATGAGTTTAAATGCGGCATGAATATTGTACAAGGTGATTTAGAAGGTTTTGAGAATGCTATAAATAAATACTATTTAAATTTGGCGTTAATGGAAGGGGAGTCTAGTAATGCTAGGAAATTATATGATGCAAAATATATTAGAGACCTTAATATCGATAAATATTATAAGTTAATCAAACTCTAAGGAAAGGATGTGACCTGGTATGTTTCGTGATAAAACATTGCTTATTACAGGTGGGACAGGTTCATTTGGAAACGCAGTAATGGAGCGCTTACTGAATACAAACATAAAAGAAATACGAATCTTTTCCCGGGATGAGAAAAAACAGGATGATATGCGTAAAAAATATAATAATGACAAGCTGAAGTTCTATATAGGGGATGTAAGAGATTTAGCTAGTGTTAAGTACGCAATGGATGATGTAGACTATGTTTTTCATGCAGCTGCTCTTAAACAGGTTCCTTCCTGTGAGTTTTTCCCTATGGAGGCTGTTAAAACAAACGTATTGGGTACAGAAAATGTACTAAATGCATCCATTGAGTCTGGAGTGAAAAAAGTCATTTGTCTTTCTACAGATAAAGCGGCGTATCCGATTAATGCAATGGGAATTTCTAAAGCCATGATGGAGAAAGTGGTTGTTGCAAAATCTAAAACTGTATCCCCTGATAAAACAGTCATTTGTGGAACAAGATACGGAAATGTAATGGGGTCTCGCGGATCCGTAATTCCACTTTTTGTTGAGCAATTGAAAGAAGGAAAAGCTTTAACTGTGACAGATCCAAATATGACTAGGTTTTTAATGAGTCTTGAAGAAGCTGTAGAGTTGGTAATATTCGCTTTTCAATATGCACAGGCTGGGGATATCATGGTCCAAAAGTCTCCAGCTTCTACAATCGCTGACTTGGCGCAAGCTGTGAAAGAACTCTTTCATGCGGATACCGATCTGAAGATTATTGGAACAAGGCATGGTGAAAAGTTATTTGAAACCTTATTAACAAGAGAAGAACATGCGGTTGCTGAAGACTTAAATGAGTTTTATAGAATACCAGCCGACAATAGAGATTTAAATTATGATAAATATTTTGCAACTGGAGATAAAAAGCTTACATCGGAAGAAGAATATAATTCTCATAATACGTTTCGACTATCAATCGAACAAATAAAAGATAAATTACATCAACTACCATATATACAAAGTGAATTGAAAGGATGGAACAACTGAAAATATTAATAACGGGAGCTTCCGGCTTTGTTGGCAAAAACTTAGTAGCAGAATTGAAAAATAGAGGGTATGAAGATCTACTTCTATTTACGAGAGATAATTCTTTTGAGGATTTAAAGGATTATACAAAAGAATGTGAATTTATTTTTCACTTGGCTGGTGTTAACAGACCGGAAAAAGAAGAAGAATATTTGGAAGGTAACTTTGGTTTTACAGCAAAATTATTAGAATTTCTTCGATTGAATAAGAATACGTCACCTATCCTACTAACCTCGTCGATTCAAGCAGAAACATCGAATGCATACGGAGAAAGTAAAAAGGCCAGTGAAGATATCCTGTTTAATTACTCGGAAGAAACGGAAGCAAAAGTGTATGTATATCGGCTGCCTAATCTATTCGGAAAATGGAGTAAGCCTAACTATAATACAGTAGTTGCTACATATTGCTTTAATGTTGCTAGAAATCTAAATATTAAAGTGAATGATCCCGAAGCAAAACTGGCTCTTTGTTATATAGATGATGTTTTAGAAGAATTTATAGCTGCATTAGAAGATTCACCGACAAAAGTATCAAACTATTGTACGGTACAAGTAACTTATTCCATTTCGCTTGGTGAATTATCAAAACGAATCGAAAGTTTCAAAGAGGACAGAGTGAAGTTGAGTGTACCTAATATGGAGAATGACTTAACGAAAAAGCTTTATAGTACCTATTTAAGCTTTTTACCTAAAGATCAATTCTTATCTGACCTAAAGATGAATGTGGATAATCGAGGATCCTTCACTGAATTTATTCGAACATCTGATAGAGGGCAAGTTTCCGTAAATGTTTCTAAACCTGGAATTACAAAAGGTAATCACTGGCATCATACTAAAAATGAAAAGTTTCTAGTGGTAAGCGGGTCAGGCCTCATCAGATTTAGGGAAGTTCATTCAGAAGAAATTATTGAGTACAAGGTAAGTGGAGAAAAACTTCAAGTAGTTGATATCCCTGTAGGATATACGCATTCTATCGTAAACATTGGCACAAATGATATGGTCACCGTCATGTGGGTAAATGAGTCTTTTAATCCTGAAAAGCCAGATACTCACTACTTGGAGGTATAACGATGAAAAAGTTAAAAGTCATGACAGTAGTTGGAACTAGGCCAGAGATTATAAGATTATCAGCAGTAATCAATAAATTAGAAGAATCCTCTGCATTCGAACATACGCTTGTACATACGGGCCAGAATTATGATTATGAATTAAATCAAGTGTTTTTTGAGGATTTTAATCTAAAGGCACCACATTATTTCCTTCATGCAGCTACAGGAGTAGCTGTAGAAACTATAGGAAATATATTAATAAAAATTGATCCAATTCTGGATGAAGTAAAACCGGATGCCTTATTAGTTTTAGGCGATACAAATAGTTGTTTATGTGCTATTGCCGCCAAAAGAAGGCATATTCCTATTTTTCATATGGAGGCAGGGAATAGATGCTTTGACCAAAGAGTACCGGAAGAAACGAATAGAAAGATTGTCGATCATATTGCGGACATTAACTTAACTTATAGTGATATTGCTAGAGAGTATTTGTTAAGAGAGGGGTTACCAGCTGACCGTATTATTAAGACAGGAAGTCCTATGTTTGAAGTACTCAATTCAAGAAAAGCTGATATTGACAAAGCTGATATACTAGAGCGTTTAAACCTTGAAGAAGGAAAGTATTTTGTAGTGTCTGCACACAGAGAAGAGAATATTAATTTGGAAACAAATTTTTTAGATTTAGTTGAAAGCTTAAATGCAATTGCAGAAAAATATAATTTACCTGTGATTATAAGTACACACCCAAGAACTCAAAATATGATAAATAGTAAAGAGATAGAGTTTAGTCCATTAGTGAAAATAATTAAACCCTTAGGATTTAATGATTATGTAAAACTTCAAATTAAGTCTAAAGCAGTATTAAGTGATAGTGGAACGATAAGTGAAGAGTCCTCCATTCTTGGGTTTAGAGCACTTAATATAAGGCAAGCCCATGAAAGACCGGAGGCAATGGAAGAGACATCAGTAATGATGGTAGGTTTAGGGAAAGATAGAATATTGCAAGGATTAGAGCTTTTAGAAACGCAGCAAAACAGCACTTTAAGAAGAGTGGCAGATTATAGCGTGACAAATGTTTCGGAGAAAGTACTAAGAATAATTCTATCTTATACAGACTATGTGAATAGATGTGTTTGGGATAAAAAAATATGAAAAAAAACTTTCTTTTTTTAGGTTTTGCAATATCAGATCAAGAAATGAAGGAAGTACTAAAAAAAGATAAGTTTCCACCGATTCAAACGCATAAGTTTATTTGGAATTTAATAAAAGGTATGGAGATACAAGATAATTTTAATTTCACGTATATTTCAGCAAGACCCATTTCGGATTATCCATTTAGTCCACAAAAAATAGTTGGAAGTAAAAAATGGAACGTAGATATTGTTGGTAAAAGAATAAACATTCTAGAAATTAGCTTTATTAATACTAGTATTTTCAAAGTTGTAACAAGATTTTTTTCAGGTCTTTACTACAGTATTAAAAATTTTCATAAGGAAAAAAATAAAGGTGCCGTAATTGTTTATTCAGTACATGTTCCCTTTATGATGATCGGCTATATCATTTCAAAGATATATAAAATAGACTTTATTGGAATATGGACCGATCCACCTTCTATTAAAAATGAACGGGAAAGCATTATAAAATCTAAATTACGAAAAATAGAATTATTTGTTTCTAGGTTTTTAATGAAAAAAACATCTAAAGTTATAACACTTACTAAGTATTTAGCAGAGGACTTTGCTCCTAAGAAGCCTTATTTGGTTATAGAAGGAATAATTGATGAAGCTGATATAAGTTCAGGTGAAAAAATAAATAGTGTAGAAAATACAGATGTGTTGAAGATTGTTTATACGGGTTCATTGGAAAAAAGATACGGAATTAAAAATATAGTAGAAGGTTTTAAATTAATTAAAGAAAATAAAATTATACTTGAAATATACGGTCATGGTGACTATGAAGAAGAATTGAAAGAAATTTGTATTGCAAATAAAAATATAAGGTATAAGGGATTTGTCCCAAATGAAGAAATTTTAAAAATTCAAAAAAAATCTGATTTCTTAATCAATGCTCGATCTGCAGATGATGAATATGTAAAATACTCTTTTCCTTCTAAAACACTCGAATATATGCTTTCTGGTACTCCACTAATTACTACTATGTTACCTGGAATGCCTAAAGAATATAAAGATTATGTTTATATGCTAGAGAACAACGAACCAATTACTATTTTTAATATGATTCAATCATTGCGTATTAAGAGTGATAAGGAAAGAAATAATTTCGGAATCAAGGCGCAAAAATTTGCTCTTAGTCGTAATTATAAAATTCAAGGTAAGAAAATTATTGATTTTATAAACTAGAGTTGATCTTATTAACATGTAAATAATTGTGAATTTACAGAGGTGTAATTTATGCTACTTTATTTAACTCTTTATATTCTTTTATTAATGCCAGCCTTGATATTTTTATTAGACAAAAGGAAAATTTCATATAATATTTTAAGCAATTTCTATTTGTGGATAACAGGTATAGTGTTGTTATTATTTTCTGGATTCCGGGGGGATTTTACTTCTGACTATAAGAATTATGTATTCCTTTTCGATCTATATAATCAATTCAGTTTTAATCAACTATTCATTAACCAGTTTGGACAAGAAATAGGTTTTGTTATATTCAATAGGGTCATTGGAATCTTCACTGATAATAGTGTTTTTATTATGTTAATTACTTCTTTTGTTATAATTTACCTGTTTTTAAAAGAAATAAAAAAAGATTCAGTTTATGTTTGGTTAAGTGTACTACTATTCGTAGCAATAGGTCAGTACTATATTTCATTTAATTTAATAAGGCAGATATTAGCAGTATCAATTATATTTGCAGGATCAAAGTATTTATATGAAAAGAAAATTATGAAATATTTAATGGTAATTTTGATTGCTTCACTATTTCACAAGACATCGTTCATAATGGTTCCTTTCTTCTTTATATTAAATTATAAGTTTAGTTTTAAGAAAGTACTTCTCACTTTATCTTTTCTTTTATTATCAACTATATACATTGATAAACTATTATCGATTATACAAAATTATTTTTATACTCACTATATAGAAGGTTCATACGGCATGGTGGGATTTAGTTATAAAAATATAGTTCTACCATTAACAATGTTATTTATTATGTTACTCAACTTATCGAACATAGACTATAAAAATAATAGGAAAGTAAATATTTGGACTAATTCAGTTATATTTTATGTTTTTTTTTCAATTATGGGCATGAAAGTTGAAGTGATAGAGAGGATTTCTCATTTTTTCGCCCCATATGTACTATTATTAATTCCGTATATTATTTCTAAACATAGGAATCCATATATTCGTATAGTATTTATTTTTGCGATAGTTACTGTGTCTATTGCTTATAATTATTTTGGTTTAAATGGAACAGGTTTTAATCCTTTCTACTTTATTTGGTCTTTTAAATAAACTTAATAATTTTGGAGGATCACTATGAAAATTTTATGGTTAGTAAATATTCCACTACCAGAAGCAAGTTTATTAATGGATGAAAAATCTTCTCCATATGGAGGATGGCTTTTCAATGCTTCAAGTCATTTAGTAGCTCAAGAAGATGTTGAATTAACAGTTATATTTCCTAAAAAAGGTGTTACTCAATCAATAAGACTTAAAGGTGATAAAATTACTTATTATGCTTCTAAAATACTTAGAGATCACGACAAAAAAAAAATAAGTGAAAATACGATATTTAAAGAAATTATCAATGAAGTTAATCCAGATCTTGTACATATTTATGGAACAGAACTTGTCCATTCACTCGCAATGGTTAATGTTTGTAATAATGAAAATATAAGGTCATTGATTTCTATTCAAGGCATAGTCTCTATTATAGAAAAGCATGTTTATGCGAATTTACCTTATAGAATAATATATGGATTTACTCTTAGAAATCTACTTAAAATGGATAATGTTATAGGATTGAAGAAACTATTTATCAAAAGAGGTAGAGCCGAGATAGAAGCTATCCAAAAAGTAGATCATATTATTGGTCGAACTACTTGGGATAGAGCATGTACATCACAAATTAACCCAAAAGCAGAATACCATTTTTGTAATGAAACATTGAGAGAAGAGTTTTACAATCATGAATGGAATATAGAAAAATGTGAAAAGCATTCGATTTTTCTAAGTCAAGGTCAATATCCAATTAAAGGCCTTCACTATATGTTAGAAGCAATGCCTTTAATTCTACAAAAATATCCACAAGCTAAAATATATATAAGTGGAAAGGATATTACAAAGTCAGGTTCATTGAAAGACAAATTACTCATGACCTACTATGGATATTACATTAAAAAAATGATTAGTAAGAATAATTTGCAGCATAACATAGTATTTACTGGACCATTAGATGAAAAACAAATATGTAATAGATACTTAAAATCAAATGTATTCGTTTGCCCATCATCTATTGAAAACAGCCCCAATTCATTAGGGGAGGCGATGATTTTAGGCGTTCCTTGTGTAGCTTCTAATGTTGGTGGAGTGCCTGATATGTTGAAACATAAAGAGGAAGGCTTTGTCTATCAAGCAGATGCTCCTTATATGCTAGCCCATTATGTTTGCGAAATATTTGAAAGTGAAAAATTAGCTGTGAGTATGTCAATAAAAGCGAGGGAACAAGCATTAAAAACTCATGATAGATTACAAAATACAACAAGATTAACTGAGATATACAAACGAATACTCGAGGCTTAGAAATATGAGAAGTTATTTTATAGATGGTTATATCTAAAATACTAAGGAGCAAAAATAAGGAGTGTGAATTTGAAACTAGCCATTATGCAGCCATACTTTTTCCCCTATATAGGTTATTGGCAATTAATAAATGCTGTTGATAAATTCGTAATATATGATGATGTAAGCTATATCAAACGTGGATGGATAAATAGAAACAATATATTAGTGAATGGCCATCCTAAGTTAATGAATGTCCGATTGAAGAAAGTCAGTCAAAATAAGTTATTAAATGAAATAGAGGTTTCCCACGATCTCAATTATAATAATGATTTGCTTAAAACAATCAAAGAGTCATATATTAAAGCTCCATTTTTTGAAAGTGTTTTTCCAATTGTGGAGCTTGTGATAAACCAACATGAAAAAAACCTAGCAAAGTACCTAGTGTTTTCAATAAAAGAGGTATGTAAATATTTATGTATTGATACAGAAATAATAATATCCTCTGAAATAAGTAAATGTAACGAACTAAAAGGGCAAGATAGGATTTTAGATATTTGTAAATTACTTTCTACTGATCAGTACATTAATGCAATTGGTGGACGTTCTCTATACTCAAATCAGGATTTTGGTCTAAGTGGTATTGAGTTGAAGTTCTTGAAAACCCTAGATATCAGATATCCTCAATTAATTCATAATGAATTTGTACCCAATTTATCCATATTAGATGTCATGATGTTCAATGGTCCGATTCAAACAAATTTAATGTTAAATGATTTTGAGCTTATTTAAGATTGGGTACCACGAGTTTTTATGAAAAATAATTTAAAAAGTATTTTTACACCAAACTTAACATGAACGGAGGATTAGTTGGAGCTTGTTCTCATAAAATCGTATAAACAATTGAGTCTATACGAGAAAGATTGGTTATCAATTTTAGAAGCAAATGAAAATAGAAACCCTTTTTTAGAGTATGAATTTCTATATAAATTATGGGTGAACTTAAGACAAAAAGAAGGTATAGAAATCTATGCTGTAAAAGAGCATAATCGTATTATTGCATTTTTTCCATTCCATTCTAAAGAAACCTGGTTTGGTTATATACTTTGTTTTGTTTCACAGAATGAAGTTAATGCTATGGATATTATTGCAAAAGAAAGAGATAGAGACCGTGTGATTATGTTTGTTTTTGATGAACTAATTAACATGAAAAAGAGTGTCGTATTCTCGTTAAATGGATTATTTGAAAGTGGTAATACTGTCCGTAATTTATCTAAATATTTACAAGCTAGAAGTATGAAAGAATACTTACTTATAGGTAACACCCAATTAAAATCAAAGAGTATTTCCAAAGACTTTTCCCCATACACCACGAAAACTATATTTTCAACTAATACTTTAAGAGCTAAATCGTATCGGAACTTCTTATGGACTAAAGAAATGATTATTTCGAAGGTTAAAAGAAATTCTACTTAGCTAAAAAATGCTTTTGAATTGTTTAAGGAATTTCAAAACGAAAAGAAATAGAGGATCATGCATTAACCATGATCCTCTATCAGCTTATATATTTATCTCACACCATATCTCCGCTCAAGATGAAATAGCTCGGAATCTTCGTTTCTATTTCCTAGTATTAAATCTCTTAAAATATAAGAGCCTAGCATGCTATAGACAGTACCATTTCCACCATATCCAAGTAGGTAATAGTGATTGGACTTCGTTGGGTGTTCCCCTATAAATGGAATATTATCAATAGATTCTCCAAAGCTTGCTGCATATGCGTATTCTATTTGAATATCATAGTCAGGGAAGAGCTCTCTTGCTTGTTGTAACAAATTTTCTGCTCGTTGTTGAATGACTTCCTCGGAGTCTGGTGCCACTGGTTTATCCTCATCTAATCCCCCAACTATTAATCTTCCATCAACTGTTGAGCGAATATATAAATAAGGTCGCTGTGTTTCCCAAATTAACGCTTGTTCATACCAATCACTCAGTTTCGAGATTGGGTTACTAACGAAGGCAAAAGAGCGGTTAATATCTGCCCCAATTCTTTTGCCAACTGGTGGAGTTTCATAGCCAGTTGTATAGATGATTTGTTTAGCTTTAAAGGTGTTATTAGATGTTCGGATATCTAAATAGTCATTGTCCTCAAATACATCCATTACCTCCGTATAAGGGAATAAATGTCCACCCAGTTCCTCAATTCTTGTAAGAACTCCATGCACAAACTTAAGTGGGTTAATCTCTGCATCCCCATGAGTAACTAAGGCGCCATGTTTGGTAAAAGGCATTTTTTCTGCCATTTCATTTCTTCCCCAGTAGTCACAAGGGAACCCGTATTTTGTTAATGTGTCATATTCAGCTTTTATCTTTTCTACATCGTTTTCATCGCTCGCATAGCATATACTTGGTCTGCGTATGAAGTCTACTTCGTTTGGAAGTTTTTTCGCAACACGTTCAAGATCATCCATTGCCTCATAACAAAGTTGGTAAAAACGAACAGCATCTTTTTCTCCGATTTGTCCAATTAGTTCGTGTAGCATAATATCATTGGAGTACTGTAACAGGCCGGTATTTGCACTAGAACTGCCTGTAGCCATTTCACGTTTATCTAGTATCGCTATTTTGAGACCACTTTCAGCTAAAGCAAGTGCTGTAAGTGCACCTGACATTCCAGAACCAACTATGACTACATCATATATGTCTAGTTTTTCATAAGTAGTTTTTGGTGTAAATGGTGTTGTAGTAGTAGGCCAATAAAGAGATCCATTATGTATTTTCATCTTTCATACTCCATTCTATTAGTTTCCTAGTATATACCCATTGTTTAATAGAATGAACCTCCCCATGTTATAATAAGTAAACTTCAAAAAAAGGGTGTTTGAAATGACTCAGGAAAAACCACATGTATTAGTAATAGATGGAATGGCATTATTATTTAGATCGTTTTTTGCCACAGCAATGTCTGGTAATTATTTCAAGAATGATAAAGGAATTCCGACAAATGCGGTGCAAGGTTTTGCTCGGCATGTATTAGCAGCACAAAATTTGATGCAGCCTACTCATATGGCTGTTTGTTGGGACAAAGGGATGCTTACATTTAGGAATGAGTTATACGACGGTTATAAAGCAAACCGTCCAAAGCCAGCTGAAGAGCTTATTCCACAGTTTGATATGGCTCAGGAGTTGTCTGAGCATTTAGGATGGATGAACTTTGGAATAGCTGGAATGGAAGCAGATGATACCATTGCTTCAATTACACATAAATGGAAGGATGACGCAAGGTTTACGATAGTGAGTGGAGATAAGGACCTGCTTCAATTACTGGAGCCATCTACAGAAATTGCGTTCACGAAAAAAGGTTTTTCTATTTATGATATGTATAATGAATCTCGCTTCTATGAAGAATACGGCATTTCTCCATTGCTTTTCCCTGATGTGAAGGCATTTATGGGAGATTCTAGTGATGGCTATGCGGGCGTAAAGGGAATTGGTCCGAAAACAGCTTTACAACTTGTTCAAACCTATGGAACAGTTGATAAAGTCTTAGAGGCTTTACCGCTTTTGAAAGCTGGTCAACGAACTAAAATTGAAACGGATTTGGAAATGCTAAAGCTTTCTAAAGAGTTAGCTACCATTCGAAGAGATGTCCCGATTGGAGCGGAACTAGAACATTTAGTATTAAAAGAAATTCCTTCAGCAAAACACGATTTCTTATATGAGCATGGTTATACTATTTTGGCAAGACAGCTTCAAAAATAGTTATTTTCCTATCGGAGTAATTTGGACAAATGTCAAAATCGGTGCATTATCTGAATAGCGAACTCTTCTAATTTGACTTGGACGATTTCTACCTCCATTGTCGTGGATTATTAATACTACTTCACTATCAACTATTTCATAGCCAATAAGTGGAACCCAGTGATAGGAAAACGTAAATTTTTTATTCCACTTTAGTGAAAAGTACTTATCAAATTTTAAGGCAACTGCTCTGCCACTTTTTAGTTCGACCAGTGCATCTCGTAACGTACATTTGTCTACTATCCAATTCGGTCCGAGCAACTTACGCATATTTCGTATAAATCGATAGGTAAATAACCCAATACGTGTACCTCCCAATTTTTCATACAAATCATTTGGCTGATGGTAACTAGTATTTGGGAACAAATAATTTAATAACACGTAAGCAGTGACTGGACCACACGCAGAAGCGCGGTAGTTAGCTTGAATTGTAGTATCATATTGGGAGTAACCTTGAACCGGTAATTGTATCTTCATGTTCGACCTCCTAATAATAGAGTTTTCCTTTTTCATGGGAAAACTCTTTTTTTATATCTGAAGCAAATTATTATTCTCTAAATTGTTCGTCTATTCTATAATACAATTTAACACAATCGATAATACTGGAGGAAATAGAATGATTAGGTTACTGCAAAGCAAGGATTTAAAAAAGGCTGCCGATATAGCTTCATTAGCTTATCCTGGAATGCTAATTCAAACCGATGAAAAGAAAAAAGAATTAATAGAGCGATTGGAAACAGAACAAAGGGAAGCTAATGGAATTCAATTCTTTGGTTGTTTTGATGAACAAGATGAACTTCTTGGGATTTTTCGTGTGAATGATTTCGAGTGCAATATAAATGGAAAGTTTCAACGTATATTTGGTATTGGTATGGTCGCAGTGCATTTATTACATAAAAAAGAAAAAGTAGCTTATCAACTTCTATCTTATTTTCATAACTATGCTAGACAGGAAAAGGTCGCTCTTGTATCACTGTATCCTTTTAATCCAAGTTTTTATCGGAAAATGGGTTATGGTTATGGCCCACTACGATATGAATTTAAATTTAAACCAGGAGAAATGTTAGCTGATGGCAATAAAAGCCAAGTGAAATTTTTAACAGCTTCGGATGAAGAGGCGATTGTAACTCTCTACAATGAATACGCACAAAACAACCATGGTATGTTGAAAAGAACTTGGAAGGAAAGAGAGTATATTAAAGCGAGAAAAACATATTATGTTGGTGTAGAGGAGGAAAATCGTTTAGTCGGGGCTCTAGGTTTCACGTTGGAACCAGTAAAAGATAGTCATTTTCTACATCATCATATGATTATTCATGAATGGATCTGGAGTAACCCAAATGCCTATAAGCAACTCGCTTCATGGGTAAGTTCACAACAGGATCAAGTAGATCGAGTTGTTTTCCGCACGAATGATCAATCATTTGTATATAGTCTTTCTAATCCATCGAACGATTCCAATCATGTAATTCCAAGTGTATATCATGAGGTGGCTACTACAGGTTCTGGTATTATGTATCGAATTACAAGTATAGAGTCATTTGTTAATGGCACTAATTTTCATGGTCTAGGAAAACCTCAAGATAAGACAAAAGTTTTATTGGCAATTGAGGATACATTTATTACAGATCAACATGGATTATATGAATTATCTTATAGTAGTGGGCAGTGGGCGATTCAGAAAGTTGAAGATAATATACAAGCGAATATTACTATTGGAATCCATGATTTAAGTTCGTGGTGGATGGGATGTGTAACAGTAGAATCACTATATAATATCGGAGAAGCAGCGATACATCAGATAGATCCTAAAATACTAGATGAATGGTTTAAACCAAAAAATGGGCCCATTTGTTTTACGGCTTTTTAAATTAATAGAGCGAAAGTAAAACAAAAGGAGAATCGCTATACAATAAGCAATTCTCCTGATCATTATTTTTTAATGTTAATGGTATTATCGGATTCACCTAAAAGTTTTTTCAATGCTTCACGGAAACTTTTATACGTCTCAATATCAACTTGGATACTAGCATGCACAATTTCACGGATAAAACGAGGATTGAATCCAACATATATAGGACGAATACCCATTAAACGAAGTGAGCTATTCAAACTGGAAATAGCCAGTGCAAGTTCGTTATAGTCAAAGGCCTCCACATCTTCTACATTAACACCAGTAAAATCAAATACAGCTTGTTCAATTTCTTTGTGTTCTCCAATATATTGAAGCGTTTTAGTTTGAATATTTTCAAAGCGTTCTCTAAACATATAGCCAGCGATAGGGATTAAAATCGTCTTTGGAACGATTGATGGAATAATAGGTGTAGAGATTGTTTTGATAATTTTTTCGTAGTAAGTGATTTTTTCTTTAAGTTCCATTATTTCTTGTTCGTGAGACATATAAGTAAGCACCTCTATTATTTTCTGTTCTTTCGTCTAAAAGAAAAGGCTGCTTCTAATAGAAACAGCCTTTCTATCCATATACTTCTTGGTAGCTATGATTCTGTTACCATGCTTTTGCCAAAGCTCGTCGAGTATAAAGGTTAGATGTATTTTACTATAGATACTTTCTTACTTACTTTGTGCATCTAAAAATTCTGTAACCTGCTCAGGGGATTTTGCATTTGCGCTATGAAGATGTGCTTTTTTCTCGCCATTTTGGTAAATAAGAAGGCTTGGAATTCCCATTACTTCATATTTTTCAGCTACGTCCGGAAGTTCATCACGATTTACTTCGTACCAAGTGTATTGGTTGTATCTTTCAACGATTGGATCGATGAACATTTCCATACGACGGCAATCAGGACACCAGCCAGCTTCAAATTTTACTAAAACCTCTTTATCACCAGAAATGATCTCATTAAATTGTTCAGTAGTTGTAATTTTTTGCATGTTTATTTACCTCCTATGACTTTGTTTACAGTGTACACTGTTTCTTATGTTGGAGAAAGAAAAAAGAATTATTTATTCATTTTATTATTGCGAAAATTTAAATTTTGGTCTAAACTAATAGACATAGAGATTGCTTCTATTTTTTTTGTGAATAAAATGAATGAGCGTTCATTCAAGATGAAGGGGAGGCTTTGCATATGACATATCAAATTAAAAAGGCCGCTGTATTAGGTTCAGGAGTTATGGGGTCAGGAATTGCTGCTCACTTAGCGAATATCGGTATTCCTACATTACTATTAGATATCGTACCAAAAGAGGTAAGCAAAGATGAGGAAGCAAAGGGACTAACTATAGAGCATCCATCAGTAAGAAATAAATTCGCGGGGACAGCTATTCAAAAGTTGTTGAAGCAAAAACCTGCACCACTAAGTGCTAAGAAAAACTTACAGTTAATAACGGCAGGCAACTTAGAGGACGATCTTGAAAAACTAAAAGACGTCGACTGGATTATTGAAGTAGTAGTTGAAAACTTAGAAATTAAAAAGAGTTTATATGAAAGAATAGATGCAATTCGTAAGTCAGGCACAATCATTAGTTCAAATACATCAGGCATTAGTATTAATGCTATGGTGGAGGGTCGTTCGGAAGATTTTGGAAAGCATTTCTTAGGAACACATTTCTTTAATCCTCCTCGTTATTTGAAACTTTTAGAAGTTATTCCAGCTAATACAACAGCTCCTGAAGTTGTGGATTTCATGAAGCAGTTTGGTGAAAATGTATTAGGGAAAGGCGTAGTACTAGCAAAGGATACACCGAACTTCATTGCCAACCGCATTGGTACTTATGGCTTGCTTGTAACACTTCGTGAAATGCAAGCTAGAGGATATTCAGTTGGAGAGGTAGATTCGGTGACAGGACCACTAATTGGTCGTCCTAAGTCTGCGACATTCCGTACATTAGACGTAGTTGGTTTAGATACATTTGCACATGTTGCGAAAAACGTATTTGACCAAACAACTGGTGAGGAACAAAAAGTATTTGAAGTACCTGCATTTATGCAAAAAATGTTGGACAACAAATGGCTTGGTGCTAAAACGGGGCAAGGGTTCTTCTTAAAAGAAGGAAAAGAAATTAAAGAACTAAATCCTGAAACGCTTGAATATGAAACAATGAAGAAATTGAAAACGCCTTCAATGGAAATGGCTAAGCAACAAAAAGGTCTTGCTGCAAAAGTGAAAACATTAACTTATGCAAAAGATAGAACTGGAGAATTACTTTGGAGCATTTTAAGTCCTACACTAATTTATTCGGCTAAATTACACGGAGAAATTGCAGATAATATCGTTGCAATTGACCAAGGAATGAAGTGGGGCTTCGGTTGGCAGCAAGGTCCATTTGAAATATGGGATGCCATCGGAGTAAAGGAATCCGTTGAAAAAATGTCTGCTGAAGGACTTGAAATTCCAGTATTCGCTCAGTCTTTACTTGATAAAGGATTCGAATCCTTCTATAAAGAAGAAGATGGAGATCAATATTATTTTAACGGTACTGATTATTCATTAGTTGCCGTAAGTGATAAAGTAATTGACCTAAAAAGATATAAGAAAAAACATGGCGTGATTAAATCTAATTCGGGTGCTAGTTTAATAGATTTAGGAGATGGAGTTGCTTTGCTTGAGTTCCATTCTAAATCGAACTCGATAGGTCTAGATATCCTTCAAATGATTAGCTTTGCGGTGGAGGAAGTTGAGAAGAACTTCAAAGGCCTTGTTATAGGTAACCAAGGGAAAAACTTCAGTGTTGGAGCGAATCTTGGAATGATTTTAATGGAAGCGCAGGACGATAATATCTTCGAATTGGATTTTGTTGTTCGTCAATTCCAAAATGCAATGATGAAGATTAAATACTCGGCTAAACCAGTTGTAGTTGCTCCATTTGGAATGACTTTAGGTGGGGGAGCAGAAACATGCTTACCGGCTGCTCATATCCAAGCATCTTCTGAGACTTATATGGGCTTAGTAGAAGCTGGAGTTGGCCTTATCCCTGGTGGTGGAGGTAACAAAGAGCTTTATATTAAGCACTTAAAAGGACTTCCAAACGGTGTCGAGATAGATTATCTATCGGTGGCAAGCAAAGTATTTGAAACGATAGCAATGGCAAAAGTTTCTACATCAGCTGAAGAAGCTCGTGAAAACAACTTCTTGAATTTTGCAGATGGAATTAGCGTTAACCCAGACCACTTAATTTATGATGCGAAGCAAGCAGTACTATCTCTTGCAGAAGCAGGATATAAAGCACCGATTCGTGAAAAAGTTCCTGTATCAGGATCTCCAGGATTTGCGGCACTTGTTTTAGGTGCTGAAGGAATGTTCCTTTCAGGATTTATCAGTGAGCATGATCTTAAAATTGCGAAAAAGCTTGCATATGTTGTTGCGGGTGGAGAAGTTCCATACGGTACATTTGTAGATGAGCAATATTTACTTAACTTAGAGCGAGAAGCTTTCTTAAGTTTAGTTGCAGATCCAAAATCTCAAGCAAGAATGCAACACATGCTAGTGAAGGGTAAACCACTACGCAACTAGAGTTGTATAAAGGTAAAGGAGGAGAGCTCATGCGTGAAGCAGTATTAGTAGCTGGGGCAAGAACACCAGTAGGTAAAGCGAAAAAAGGTTCTTTAGCGACGGTTCGTCCAGATGATTTTGGAGCGCTAGTAGTTAAAGAAACATTACTAAGAGCGGGTGGATACGATGGCCCGATAGATGATTTTATATTAGGTTGTGCAATGCCAGAAGCAGAGCAAGGGATGAACGTTGCTCGTAATATCGGAGCATTAGCAGGACTGCCGGATACAACTCCAGCAATTACAGTGAATCGTTTCTGTTCATCTGGCTTACAGTCCATTGCATATGGTGCAGAGCGTATTATGTTAGGTCACGCCGAGGCGATTATCGCTGGTGGCGTAGAGTCTATGAGTATGGTTCCAATGATGGGTAATACCATTCGCCCGAACGCACATCTAGCACAAACAGCTCCGCAATACTATATGGGAATGGGTCACACAGCAGAACAAGTGGCCACGAAATATGGTATTAGTCGTGAGGACCAAGATGCATTTGCAGTAAGATCACATGAACTAGCAGCAGCTGCAATTGCTGCAGGAAAGTTCAATGATGATATTGTACCTGTTGAAGTTATCAAGCATTTTGTAGACGAAAACAATAAAGCACAACAGAAAAAATTCATGTTCGAAATGGACGAAGGCGTACGTGTTGGAACTTCACTGGAAACACTTGCAAAATTACGTCCTGCATTCAATGTTCGTGGATCCGTAACGGCAGGAAATGCATCGCAAACTTCTGATGGAGCAGGTGCTGTTCTAATCATGGACCGTGAAGTAGCTGAAGCACAAGGTTTAAAACCACTTGCAAAATTCCGTTCTTTTGCAGTTGGTGGAGTACCTCCTGAAGTAATGGGGATTGGACCGATTGTAGCAGTACCAAAAGCATTAAAACTTGCTGGATTATCCATTGAGGACATCGATCTTTGGGAGATCAACGAAGCATTTGCTTCTCAATCAATTCAAGTTGTTCGTCATTTAGGCTTAGATATGGATAAGGTGAATGTAAATGGTGGAGCAATTGCACTTGGTCATCCACTTGGAGCGACGGGAACAATATTAACATTGAAAATGATGAGTGAGTTAAGACGTCAAGGGAAGCAATTTGGAGTTGTTACAATGTGTATCGGTGGCGGTATGGGAGCTGCTGGAGTTTTCGAATTACTATAAGAATCTTTTAAACAAATAGGAGGAATATATATGAACGAATTAAAAGAGGCAATTAAAGGCGGAGCGTTTTTAGTAGAAGATTTAGACGCTAGTCGTATATTTACACCAGAGGATTTTAACGACGAGCAAAAGATGATTGCGAAAACGACAGAGGAGTATGTTAAAAACTCAGTACTTCCAGTGGTAGAAAACTTGGAGCATCATGAATTTGAACACTCTGTTCGTTTATTAAAAGAAGCGGGTGACCTAGGTCTACTTGCAGCTGATATTCCAGAAGAATATGGTGGAATTGGCTTAGACAAAATTTCTTCTGCACTAATTTCAGAAAAAATGTCTGTAGCCGGTGGATATTCCATTACTCACGGAGCACATGTTGGAATTGGTACACTGCCAATCGTTCTATTTGGTAATGAAGAACAAAAACAAAAATACCTTCCGTCATCTGCATCAGGTGAGAAGATATTTGCTTATGCACTTACAGAACCAGGTTCAGGATCTGATGCACTAGGCGCAAAAACTACGGCGAAGTTAAATGCTGAAGGTACACATTATGTATTAAATGGGGAAAAACAATGGATTACTAATGCTGGATTTGCAGATGTATTCGTTGTTTACGCTAAAGTGGATGGAGACAAATTCTCTGCATTTATCGTAGAAAAAACATTCCCAGGCGTGTCTGTAGGAGCAGAAGAGAAGAAAATGGGTATCAAATCATCTTCAACTCGTACATTAATCTTACAAGATGCTCAAGTTCCTGTTGATAATCTTTTAGGTGAAATCGGACGCGGTCACGTTATCGCTTTCAACATATTAAATATTGGTCGTTATAAATTAGGGGTAGGTACAATTGGTGGATCTAAACGTGCATTAGAGTTAGCAATCGCTTATACAAACCAACGTCAACAATTTAAAACACCAATCTCTTCCTTTAATTTAACGAAGAACAAACTAGCTACAATGGCTTCAAAATTATATGCGACAGAAAGCTTAATCTACCGTACTGTAGGATACTTTGAAGAGCGTATGAGTCAGTTAAGTCCAGAAGAGCAAAAAGACGGAAAAGCAATTGCTGCTTCTATCGCTGAATATGCAATTGAATGTTCTATTAACAAAGTAGTAGGATCTGAGGTTCTAGATTACATTGTTGACGAAGCTGTTCAATTACATGGTGGATATGGCTTCATGCAAGAGTATGAAGTAGAGCGCCTTTACCGTGACTCTCGTATTAACCGCATCTTCGAAGGAACAAACGAGATCAACCGCTTAATCGTTCCAGGAACATTCCTGAAAAAAGCAATGAAGGGTGAATTGCCACTTCTTCAAAAAGCTGCGGGCTTACAAGAAGAGCTATTAATGATGATGCCTGAAGAGGTTGGAACAGAAGCACTTGCACAAGAAAAAGTATTAGTAGCTAATGCGAAGAAAATTGGTATTTTAGTAGCTGGACTTGCTGCTCAACGTTTTGGTACAAAACTAGAGGCAGAGCAAGAAGTACTAGTGAACATTGCGAATATCGCTAATAACTTATTTGCTATGGAATCCGCAGTCCTTCGTACAGAAAAAGCTATCGGTCGTGATGGAGAAGAAAAAGCAGCACAAAAACTTCTTTATACACAAATCTTTACACAAGAAGCGTTTATCGAAATCGAACAAGCGGCAAAAGAAACTCTTATTGCAGCTGTAGATGGAGATAACCAACGTATGATGATTTCTGCTTTACGCAAATTGACTCGCTACACTCCATACAACGTAATTGAGAAAAAACGTGAAGCATCGGTTAAACTGATCGAAGCAGAAAAATACGTTCTTTAATCAATTCATGAAAAAGCCGATCCCTTGTGGATCGGCTTTTTTGAAGATTAGGAGTATATAAAATTGTACCGTGAACACTGTGTTTTAAGGGTGAAAGAATGAATAATTACTAATACTGATTTGCGTTTCAGGTGGGCGCGTTTCGCGGGGTAGCGATAAGCTAGCGCGTCGCTGTGATATCTCATCTGTCTCACTCATCCCGCAGAAGTCGCCACCTTTCACTTCAATCAATTAAGTTAGTAGTACTCAACTTTAAAATATTGCATAGCTTCTCGCTTAGATATTAAGAGTAGTCAAAGTTAATATAGGGATAAAAATGTCTGCTTGGTTAGGAACATTATCTTTGATAGGATTCCCTTTCAGCCTTACTTATTTTAAAAGAAATTTGTATATTTAGGTGGTTTTATAATCATTTAAAGCGGATCTAGTTGTTTGGAGCGCAGAGCGGTGACACCAGTGGGAACAGCACGAGCTGAAGACCCTGGACTGAGCATCGCGAGGGAAGCGGCTGAAGCCGGGCTCACGGAAAGCTTCCGCTTGAAGCGGAATTTAATGGCATTTCTATATTCTTATTTTTAAAGGACCGGGCGCATTTTGCTCGGTTTTTCTTGATTGGAGGCTCAATCATATATTAATTTATTCAAAATAATTGCCTATCCTTTCCACTTTTATGTATGATTAAGAGAAAAAGGTGGTACAACATGTCTATTCAATATTATGGCTATCCAAAATGTACAACGTGCAGAAAAGCAAGTAAATGGTTAAAAGATAACGGAATAGAATACATAGACAATCATATAGCTGAAAGTCCCCCAACGAAAGAAACTCTTCAAAAAATGTTTGAGGTAAGTGGACTAGAACTAAAAAAATTCTTTAACACTTCCGGTATGAAATATCGCGAGCTTGGACTAAAAGACAAGCTTCCAACAATGTCAGAAGACGAACAACTATCCTTGCTTGCTTCGGATGGAATGCTTATTAAACGACCAATTGTTTTTGACGGGAATAAATTAACGCTAGGCTTCAAGGAGCAACAGTTTGAGGATGTATGGAAGACTTCTTAAAGTCACTTGTTTTTACTATTAAAATATGTGAATATAGTAGATGAATGTATTATTAATGGAGAGGGGTATATATATGAACGCACCTAAAGATTTAAAATACTCAGCAGAGCATGAATGGGTAAAAACTGAAGGCGGCAATGTCCGTATCGGTATTACTGAATTTGCACAATCTGAACTTGGAGATATCGTTTTTGTCGAACTTCCACAAGTTGGAGATGAGATTAAAGCAGGAGATCCTTTTGGAAGTGTTGAATCGGTTAAAACTGTTTCTGAACTGTATGCACCAATTAGCGGTAAAGTAGTAGAGGTAAATACAGAACTAGAAGATAGCCCTGAGTATGTTAACGAATCCCCTTATGAAAATGCATGGATGATTGTTATTGAACCATCTGATGCAGCTGAAGTGGATGCTTTACTTTCTCCAGAAAAATACGAAGAATTAATTTCAGAATAATTTCGAAAACGCCGCTTAATATCGGCGTTTTTTTCATATAATATTGGAAAGGGCATAGTTGGGAGAGAGGCTGAATGGCTATTGTCTTTAGTGAAAAGATAATTCTTGTTGAGGGTAGATCTGATAAATTAAAGCTTTTAAAACTGCTGGATGAATCAACAGAAATTATTTGCACCAATGGAACGATATCGAATGTCAGGCTAGAAGAAATTTTAAGTCCTTATGAAGGCATTCCTATTTATGCGTTTCTGGATGCAGATAAGTCTGGTGAGCAAATTCGCTCTGTCGTGAGAAAAGAATACCCTGAAGCGATTCATCTATATACCAATCCGATGTTCTGCGAAGTAGCGACCACACCATTCAAAGTTTTGGCTTCTATATTAAAAAGTGTTAATATAAAAGTGAAAAGACAATATTTACTTTAGGATGATGTAATATGAATGAATGGACCTTAGAACAATGGAACAGCCATAAGAACAGTGGGCAGCTTACCATATTTTATATTTATACACCCATGTGTGGTACTTGCCAAGTTGCTAGTAAAATGATCCAAGTTATAAAAGAGATAAAGCCTTTTTTAATTGGTCAAGCAAATATTAACTATCTTGGAGATTTTGCTATGGATCATCAAATTGAAAGTGTGCCATGTCTGCTAATCTCTAAAGGTGGGACGGTATATAAAAAAATATATGCCTTTCAGTCAGTTCCATTTATCTTGGATGCGATAAAAAGTATTGACGACCAAGTTGTCGTATGATAACATTCGATATACCGACAAATTAATAGTTTTACTCTTATTAAGAGAGGTGGAGGGAAGTGCCCTTTGAAGCCCGGCAACCGTCATGTAAATGAAATGGTGCCAAGTCACGCAAAGCAAATGCTTTGGGAAATGAGAGAATGGATAAATGTTATTAAATTGGATAACTTTAAACCCTTCTGCTCTTTTGCAGGAGGGTTTTTTTAGTTGAAAGTGGGAAGAATAAGGTTTAATACAAAGTAAATTTCAACAACCTGTTAATAATAGATAGGTATAGAATAGTTTAAAGAAAGGGGGCAAGGTTCCCATGATTAGTTTAAAAAATATTTCCAAAAAATTTAGTACGAAACAAGGTACGATTGTAGCAGTGGAAGAGGTGAATCTTGACATAAAAAAGGGTGAGATCTTTGGCATTATTGGTTATAGTGGTGCTGGCAAAAGTACACTCATTCGCTTATTAAATGGATTAGAAAAACCAACTTCAGGTGAAATCATCGTAAATAATGAAGACATTACAAAGATAAATGAAGTGAAGCTTCGCCAAGTAAGACAAAAGGTAAGTATGATTTTTCAACATTTTAATTTGTTATGGTCAAGAACGGTTGAAGAGAATATTGCTTTCCCATTAGAGATCGGAGGTATACCACCAGCTCAACGTTCTCAAAGAGTAAAGGAACTTATTGATTTGGTTGGTCTGGAAGGGCGAGGGCATTATTATCCTTCACAACTATCAGGTGGACAAAAGCAACGGGTTGGGATTGCACGCGCATTAGCCAACCGTCCAGAAGTACTTCTTTGTGATGAAGCAACTTCTGCATTAGATCCAGAAACTACAGATTCTATTTTAGATTTATTAGTTAGTATCAATGCAAAACTAGGTCTGACAATTGTATTAATAACCCACGAGATGCAGGTTATTCAGAAGATATGTGGTCGCGTTGCAGTTATGGAAAAAGGTCATGTAGTAGAAGAAGGAAATGTGCTAGATGTATTTCAAAATCCGCAACAAACGATTACGAAGCGTTTTGTTTCGCAGGTCAGTGATTCCAATAAGGCGTTGCAAACAATACAACAATTAAAAGAACTTTATCCAAATGGCAAGCTGATTAAGCTCGTATTTGTCGGGGAGCAGACAGTACAACCAATACTGTCTAGACTTATCAAACAGTTTGATTTGGAAGTGAATATTGTACAAGGAAATATTTCGCATACACAAACTGGTGCATTTGGTACGCTCATCCTTCAGTTAGAAGGAGATGCACTACTAATAGATGATGCAATTCGATATATACACGAACAAAAAGTAAATACAGAGGTGATCAACAATGATTAATAATTTGTTTCCTAATGTTGATTGGCCAAAAATGTGGGAAGCCACAGTTGAAACATTATATATGACTGCAGTATCAACAATTTTAACAGCTATTATTGGACTAGTTCTTGGTCTTCTACTTTTCTTAACTAGCCCTCATCAAGCGTGGGCGAACAAATTAGCAAACTGGTTAACAGGAGCTTTCGTCAATATATTCCGCTCCATTCCATTTATTATTCTGATCATTTTGCTAATACCTTTAACGAAGTTTTTGGTCGGAACAATGCGTGGTCCAAATGCGGCCTTCCCGGCTTTAGTAATCGGGGCTGCTCCATTCTACGCCCGTATGGTGTTAATAGCGCTTCGAGAAATTGATAAAGGTGTGCTAGAAGCTGCAAAATCGATGGGTGCTAAAACTTCTACTATTATATGGAAAGTATTAATGCCAGAATCTATGCCTGCTTTAGTATCAGGCATAACGGTTACAGCGATTTCACTAGTTGGATATACAGCGATGGCTGGTATTATCGGAGCTGGGGGACTAGGAACATTAGCCTTTTTAGATGGTTTCCAAAGAGGTAGGACAGACGTAACGCTTGTTGCCACGGTATTAATATTAATTATGGTATTTATCATCCAGTGGATTGGCGATGTAATTACTACGAAGATAGACAAACGATAATAGGTGTTAACGAGATACTCGATCACATAGAAATAATAGGATAAAAAGGGAGAGATATTGAATGAAGAAATTTTTAGCTGGAGCATTACTATCGGTAAGCGCATTAACCCTTGCAGCATGTGGAGATGAAAAAAGTAGTCAACTAGTAGTAGGTGCATCTAACGTACCTCATGCAGTTATATTAGAAGAAGTTAAACCAATTCTAGAAGAACAAGGAATTGAACTTGTTGTAGAATCATATCAAGATTATGTATTACCAAACAAAGATTTAGATTCAGGAGACTTGGACGCAAACTTTTTCCAACACATTCCTTACTTTGAATCGCAAAAAGCTGATTTTGGATATGACTTCGCCAACGCTGGCGGTATTCACATCGAGCCAATCGGTTTATACTCTAAAAAATACGGTTCTATTGAAGAGCTTCCAGAGGGCGCAACTATTTTAATGAGCAACTCTGTTGCGGATCATGGACGTATCCTTGCAATGTTAGAAGCGAAAGGCCTTATTAAATTAGCCGACGGCATTGATAAAACAAAAGCGGAAGTAAAAGATATTGTGGAAAATGAGAAAAACCTTGAATTTGATGCTAACTATGAATCTGCTTTAATGGTTCAGTTATATGAAAATGAAGAAGGCGACGCAGTACTGATCAACTCTAACTATGCAATTGACGCTGACCTTAATCCATTAGAAGACTCAATCGCTATTGAAGAATCAGATGAATCTCCATACGTAAATATCATCGCAGTAAACTCTGGTGATGAAGACAATAAAGAGATTAAAGCTTTAGTAGAAGCATTAAAATCTAAAGAAATCCAAGACTTCATCCTAAGCGAGTGGGGCGGATCAGTAGTACCGGTAAAATAATAGTATTGTAGAGAAAACAGGCATCCTGGGATGTCTGTTTTTTTGTGGTTACGATTTGCACACGAGGATTTGGCAAACGCCCGAGAAGTAGTCGTATCGGTCCGAGCACTAGAGCCATGCGCCCGAACTAGAGAGGTATCCGCTCGAGAATCCGGCGAACGCCCGAGAAGATGCTGTATCGGCTCGAGTCGCAAAGCCATGCGCCCGAGCTAGATTAGAAAATCTACCAATGCCGTTACAGTGATATATAAGAATGAAATACCGTCTTATCTACGAAATTTTTCCACAATTAATTCAACCCTAAGTGAGGGTGACATGGAGCAAATAAAAGGAATTCTCCTAAAGTGCCCATCCCCTTCTACTATTCCTCTTATTAATCATTTCTCTATTCCATTTGAAGATTTAAAACTAGGAGTAAAATGTGAAAGTTGTAGTTTTATTGGGATGCAAAAAATAATACGTACGTGGTATTGCCCTAAATGTAGCAAGACCAATTCCTATGCACATAATAAAGCAATTTCTACTTATTTTTCACTTTGCAAAGAAACGATTACTAATAAAGAATGCAGAGATTTTCTTTTGCTAAACAATAGAAATGAGGCAAAAAGAATACTTTCAAACTCTGACTTATTGAAATGTGGAAAAAGCTCTGCTACGTACTATAAACAAAGGTTATATTAATAGAATATTACGTATATTACTCATCCTATTCACTTTAATAAATGAGTGTGCTAAAGTGTATGAAAGTTATAAATAACACATTTGTACATTTGAGGAGGACACTTCATGAAGAGGTTTGGGTTATTGCCACGAATAGTGGTAGCGATAGTAGCTGGTGTTTTATTGGGACTAGTTGTCCCTAAAATAGTAGTGGAGATTATGGCTACTTTTAATAGTATTTTTAGTTCATTTTTAGGATTTATTGTTCCTTTCATCATTATTGGTTTTATCGTTCCGGGGATAGCTAAACTCGGAAAAGGTTCTGGTAGATTACTAGGGATTTCTACGGGTATTGCTTATTTATCTACTCTAGTAGCAGGTTTTATTGCATTCTTTATCGCTTCCAATTTACTGCCGAAGCTTATAGGTGGGAAAGAGAGCGTGAAGTTAGAAAATCCAGAGGAGTTTTTAATTGGTGGGTTATTTGAAATGCCCATCCCTCCAATGATGGATATTATGACAGCATTGGTTTTCTCCTTTATTATGGGAATTGGAATTTCTAAATTAAAAGGAAATACGTTACAAAATGCATTTGAAGAGTTTAGTGAGATTATTGAAAAGGTAATTTCGTTTGTTATTATTCCGTTGTTACCGATACATATATTTGGGATATTTATGAATATGGCGTACGGTGGTCAGGTGGCAAAAGTATTATCTGTTTTCGGAGTTGTGTTTGTCATGATTATCGCACTGCATATTGTAATGCTTCTATTACAATATACTGCTGCTGGTACTGTAACTGGAAAAAATCCTTTGAAGCTGTTAAAAACAATGTCGCCAGCTTACTTTACAGCTTTAGGTACACAGTCTTCAGCGGCAACTATTCCGGTGACGTTAAAACAGGCGCAGAAAACGGGTGCTTCCGATAAAGTAACAAACTTTACGATTCCTCTTTTTGCAACTATTCACTTATCAGGGAGTACGATTACGCTTGTCTCATGTTCCATTGGAGTATTGCTTATAAATGGGCAAGATATTCTGTTATCTACGTTTATACCATTTATATTTATGCTTGGTGTAACAATGATCGCAGCTCCTGGAGTTCCAGGTGGAGCCGTTATGGCAGCATTAGGTTTACTGGAAACAATGCTCGGCTTCAACGGGGCTATGATAGGTTTAATGATTGCTCTTTATATTGCACAGGATAGCTTTGGAACAGCGACAAATGTAACTGGTGACGGAGCACTTGCGATTATCGTAGATAAGTTTTCTAAGACAAATTAAGTTTTTTTATAAATAAATGTTTAAGTCCGAATTAGTTGGGTATATAAATCATGAACTCAAAAATAGAGAGGATGATTCATTATCAGTTCGGAAGATTTACCTTATACAGAACAGATGGACCACGCATTTAGAGGAGTACATGGTTTTGGATACGATGAATTGAGACAAAGTCAGGAATTACGATTGCAGGTCGAAAACAAGCGACAGCAGGATCATGAAAAATGTATGCAATTAGCGGCTAAACTTGATGCCCAAGCATTTAGGGGATAATATACAAGAATCCATGGAGAATTTATCCATGGATTCTTTTTTGTTTACACTAGCTTCATAGTGAAATCCATTCTCAATTAGAAAGTTCTTAATGAAAATAAAGGAAGATTACTATTTACCTAATAGTTTAGTGAAAAGTCAATAGAAAACAGTAAATCTGTATATTCTACAATATTAAATAGAATATGCTTCAAAAGATTTGCAAGGTACCTTCGTTTGGGTTAAGATTAGAATGATAATAAATTAGAATGATTATACATTCGTATTTACTTAATGGAGGTTATTAAATGTCGACTTTAGCTATTAAAGATTTACACGTTGCAATAGACGGTAAAGAAATTTTAAAAGGTGTTAATTTAACAATTAATACGAACGAAATTCACGCAGTAATGGGGCCAAATGGTACAGGTAAATCTACTTTAGCTTCTGCTATTATGGGTCATCCAAAATATGAAGTTACATCTGGTTCAATTGAATTGGACGGCGAAGATGTATTAGCAATGGAAGTAGACGAACGTGCGCAAGCAGGTCTATTCCTAGCAATGCAATATCCAAGTGAAATTACTGGAGTAACAAATGCAGATTTCTTACGTTCAGCAATCAATTCACGCCGCGAAGAAGGCGATGAAATCTCACTAATGAAATTCATCCGTGAGCTTGATAGCAAAATGGAATTTTTAGAAATGGATTTAGATATGGCACAACGTTATTTAAATGAAGGATTCTCAGGCGGAGAGAAAAAACGTAACGAAATTCTTCAATTAATGATGTTACAACCAAAATTCGCTATTTTAGATGAAATTGACTCTGGTCTTGATATCGATGCTTTAAAAGTTGTTTCTAAAGGGATCAACCAAATGCGCGGTGAAGGATTCGGAAGCTTAGTAATCACTCACTATCAACGTCTTCTTAACTACATCACACCTGATCATGTTCATGTAATGATGCAAGGTCGCGTAGTTAAATCTGGTGGACCTGAGCTTGCTCAAAGACTAGAAGCAGAAGGCTATGAATGGATTAAAGAAGAATTAGGAATTGAAGACGAAACAGTTGGACAAGAAGCATAAGAAAGGAGTCGAATAAGCATGACGGTTGAAACAAAATTGGCATTAACCGAGCAAGATATCCGCTCCTTTTCAGAAGGTAAGCAAGAACCAAGCTGGATGACAGAACTTCGTCTAAAAGCATTTGGTCAACTTGAAACACTTCCGATGCCAACACCAGATAAAACAAAAATTACTAATTGGAATTTCACTGAATTTCCAGTTCATACTGTAGAGAGCAGCAAATTTACATCTTTAGCAGAATTACCTGAAGAAGTGAAGGCTGTCGTAAATGCAGAGCAACAAAACATTTACATTCAACATAATAATACACCTGCTTTTCTTTCATTATCAGAAGAGCTAAAAGCAAAAGGTGTAATTTTAACAGATATATACACTGCAATTCGTGAGCATTCAGCACTTGTTCAACAATACTTCATGACCGATGGCGTCAAAGTAACAGAACATAAACTAACTGCACTTCATGCTGCATTATTAAACGGTGGTGTATTCTTATACGTACCTAAAAATGTAGTAATCGAAGAACCAATTCAAGTTATTTACTTACATGATGATAAAACAGCTTCTCTTTTCAATCACACTTTACTAGTAGCTGATGAAAATAGTTCTGTAACATATGTAGAGAACTACTTATCTACTGTGGATCATGCAGAAGGATTAGCTAATATCGTGACGGAAGTCATTGCCAAAGACAATTCAAGAGTTACATTTGGAACAGTTGATGTTCTAGCAGAAGGATTTACAACATACGTTAATCGTCGTGGTGTAACAAGTCGTGATGCAGTTCTTGAGTGGGCACTTGGTATGATGAATGATGGTGATACTATTTCTGAAAATACAACACATTTAGTTGGAGATAATTCAGAAGGTCATGTGAAAATGGTTGTTGTAGGTCGCGGGAAACAAAAGCAAAACTTTACAACAAAAGTAATCCACTGGGGCAAACATACGGAAGGTCAAATTCTTAAGCACGGCGTTATGAAAGACGAAGCATCATCTATATTCAATGGTATTGGTAAAATTGAGTATGGTGCTACTAAATCTAACGCAGAGCAAGAATCTCGTGTATTAATGCTTAGCGAAAAAGCACGTGGAGATGCAAATCCTATTCTTTTAATCGATGAAGATGATGTAACAGCAGGTCACGCAGCATCAGTTGGCCGAGTAGATCCACTTCAGTTGTACTATTTAATGAGCCGTGGTATTTCTCAACATGAAGCAGAGCGTCTAGTAATTCATGGAT
The DNA here is from genome assembly GCF_038008385.1 of Psychrobacillus sp. FSL H8-0487. Taxonomy (NCBI): domain Bacteria; kingdom Bacillati; phylum Bacillota; class Bacilli; order Caryophanales; family Bacillaceae; genus Psychrobacillus; species Psychrobacillus sp. FSL H8-0487. Next base: position 2,688,156 of record NZ_JBBOZA010000001.1, on the reverse strand, counting down.
TCCTTGCTCCTGTCGTAAACGAATTACCGATAGAAGGCGTGAAGAAGCAACTGACGGAGGTTATTGAAAGGAAAGTTCGCTAATGCTCAATACTAAAGAGATTCGAAGCTATTTTCCGATTTTAAACCAAGAGATTAACGGTCATCCATTAGTCTATTTAGACAATGGGGCTACTTCTCAAAAACCAATTCAAGTAATAGAAGCGATCAAAAAGTATTATGAATTTGAAAACGCAAATGTGCATCGTGGTGTTCATACGCTGGGTAACCGAGCGACGGATAGTTACGAAGGAGCACGTGAAAAGGTTCGAAAATTTATTAATGCTAAGTCTACTAAAGAAGTTATTTTTACTCGTGGTACAACAACCGCTATCAATATGGTGGCACAGAGCTACGGCCAAGCTAACCTAAAAGAGGGCGATGAAATTGTTATTACGCATATGGAGCACCATTCCAATATTATTCCTTGGCAGCAACTAGCTAAGAGAACAGGTGCCGTATTAAAATATATTGATTTAGAAGCTGATGGTACACTTTCTTTAGAGAAGGTTAGAGAAACTATTACTAACCGAACTAAAATTGTGTCAATCGTTTATGTATCGAACGTCTTAGGAACCATGAATCCGATTAAAGAAATTACGCAAATTGCACATGAACATGGAGCTGTAATGGTAGTTGATGGTGCTCAAGCTGCACCACATCTAAAATTAGATGTTCAAGCACTTGATTGTGACTTCCTTGCATTCTCTGGACACAAAATGTGTGGGCCTACTGGAATAGGGGTACTATACGGGAAAGAAGCTTTATTGGATAAAATGGAACCAGTCGAATTTGGTGGGGAAATGATCGACTTCGTAGGTTTGTATGATTCTACGTGGAAAGAACTTCCTTGGAAATTCGAAGGGGGAACACCAATAATTGCTGGTGCCATTGGTCTTGGAGCTGCAATTGATTTCTTAGAGGAAATTGGCTTAGATGAAATTGAAAAACATGAACATGAGTTAGCTGCTTACGCCATGGACAGAATGTCTACAATTGAAGGGTTAACCATTTATGGACCTGTCGATCCTGCGAAACGTGCAGGAATTGTTACATTCAATTTAGATGATGTACATCCACATGATGTTGCAACAGTTTTAGATATGAGTGGAATTGCAGTTCGTGCAGGACATCACTGTGCACAACCATTGATGAAATGGTTGCAATGTGTGGCAACTGCTCGTGCTAGTTTCTATATATACAATTCAGAAGAGGATTTAGATCGTCTAGTTACTGGATTGCTTTCAGCAAAGGAGTATTTTAACGATGTCTTCTAATTTAGATCAACTTTATCGCCGTGTCATTATGGATCATTATAAAAATCCTCGTAACAAAGGTAGTATCGAGGATGGCGCTTTGACAATTGATATGAATAACCCTACTTGTGGAGATCGCATCCATTTAACACTTCAAGTGGAAGATGGTAAAATTCAAAATGCGAAATTTGATGGAGAAGGATGCTCGATTTCTATGGCATCTGCTTCTATGATGACACAAGCAGTTAAAGGAAAGTCTGTAGAGGAAGCTTTACAACTTTCTAGTACTTTTTCTGAAATGATGCTTGGGAAAGATTATGATGACTCTTTAGATCTTGAAGATATAGAATCATTAAGTGGTGTTTCTCAGTTTCCAGCACGTATCAAGTGTGCAACTTTAGCTTGGAAGGCAATGGAAAAAGGCGTTTCAGAAGAAAAAGAATAACAGTCGAACGGAGGAAATACGATGGCTAAAAAAATGCCTGAAATTGGTGATTACAAATATGGTTTCCACGATAAAGACGTATCCATTTTCCGTTCTAAACGTGGATTAACGAAAGAAATCGTAGAAGAAATATCACGTATGAAATCAGAACCACAATGGATGTTAGATTATCGCTTAAAAGCGTTAGAAATTTTTTACTCAAAACCAATGCCTCAATGGGGTGGAGATTTAGGGTCATTAAACTTCGATGAAATTACGTATTACGTGAAGCCTTCTGAACAAACAGAAACTTCATGGGATGAAGTACCAGAAGAAATCAAAGCTACTTTTGATAAATTAGGTATTCCAGAAGCAGAACAAAAATACCTTGCAGGTGTTTCTGCACAATATGAATCAGAAGTTGTATATCATAACATGAAGCAAGAGCTTCAAGACTTGGGTATTATATTTAAGGATACTGATTCTGCTCTTCGTGAAAATGAAGATATTTTCAAAAAGCATTGGGGTACAGTAATTCCTTCTTCCGATAATAAGTTCTCTGCACTTAACTCTGCAGTATGGTCGGGTGGATCGTTTATCTATGTACCACCAGGCATTAAAGTGGAAACACCATTACAAGCATACTTCCGTATTAACTCTGAAAACATGGGTCAATTCGAACGTACGCTAATTATTGTAGACGAAGGTGCTTCTGTACATTATGTAGAAGGATGTACAGCTCCTGTTTACACAACAAATTCACTTCATAGTGCAGTTGTTGAGATCATTATTAAAAAAGATGCTTATTGCCGTTATACAACAATCCAAAACTGGGCAAACAACGTTTATAACTTAGTTACAAAACGTGCAGTTTGTGATGCAAATGCAACAATGGAATGGATTGACGGAAATATTGGATCTAAATTAACGATGAAATATCCAGCCGTTATCTTAAAAGGTGAAGGCGCTCGTGGTATGACTCTTTCTATTGCAATTGCTGGTAAAGGTCAACACCAAGATGCTGGTGCGAAAATGATGCATTTAGCTCCAAATACTTCTTCTACTATTGTTTCGAAATCAATTTCTAAACAAGGTGGTAAAGTAACATACCGTGGTATCGTTCATTTTGGCCGTAAAGCTACTGGTGCACGTGCGAATATCGAATGTGATACATTAATCATGGATAATCAGTCTACTTCTGATACAATTCCCTACAACGAAATCTTGAATGATAATATTTCTTTAGAGCATGAAGCAAAAGTTTCAAAAGTATCTGAAGAACAATTATTCTACTTGATGAGTCGTGGACTTAGTGAAGAAGAAGCAACTGAAATGATCGTAATGGGCTTCATCGAACCATTTACAAAAGAACTTCCAATGGAATATGCTGTAGAAATGAACCGTCTTATCAAGTTCGAGATGGAAGGCTCTATCGGTTAATCCATTTATATAAATGCAGCAGGGTGTATTTCACCTTGCTGCATTTTTTTATACTGTAAATAGGCAAATTGCTAAAAACTGTTAGGTTTGGTTATAACTATTAAGTGGTACTCAGAAAGTAGTAGAAGTTTTTTGTAAAGAGAGGTATCGACAATGATTGTATTTGAAAGAGAAAAAAGCTATGTCATGGTTACTCAAGATGATCATGCCCAAGTTTCCAAGCAAATAGCAGAACATTGTAAAGATGATTTTTATTACGATTCTAAAGATGTGCAGGAAGTCGTTCTCGCCATTCAAGAGCATGACCGTGGTTGGATAGATCCGGATAAGTCCCCAGTATGGAATGATCAATTAGAACAGCCTTTCTCGTTTATAGATTATCCTACAGATCTGAAGATTTCTTTTTATGGAAAAGGATTAGATGAAGTGGAGGAAATGAGTAAGTATGCTTGTTTATTGTGTAGTTTACATTACTCCTCTTTTGTCCAAGATGCTGATGAAACTGCAGTTCAAAAATTTTGGGATATAGAAAAGCAAAGACAGGATCGACTTTATGATGAATTAGGAATTGTCGGCAATGAGAAAAAGAAAGAAACGTTAATGTATCATTTAGATCTGCTGAAGTTTTCAGATTTTCTATCTTTGTTTATTTGTTTACACGAGCCAGGAGACAACGATAAATTGCATCCATTTTTTAAAAATGGATTTCCACAATTATTCCTATTCGTCACGCAGGAGCCAATTATAGCTAGCTGGGAAAGCGATGAAGTCGTTACTTTATCCTTCTCCCCCTTGAAGAGCGAACTAAATGTAAAGCTTACGTATAAAGAAGTATGGAAAGAACAGATTGAGAAGGATGGACTATTGCAGGCATTTAAGGATACTCCTTTTGCGCATAGAAAAGTTACGTTTAAATAATAGTATGCAAAAACCAGTCAAAGTAATTTGACTGGTTCTTCCTCTTTTTAAACCATCACAACAAACTGAGAAGCAAAAGATTGTTCTTTCTCTATTTGGATAGCTTGAATTTTAGCAACTTCTTTTTTCCTTACTGAAGCACAATCAGCAGTATTAAGAGAGGTAATTGTATTTTTGTCGATTAAAGAAGAGAAGTAATCCGCATCTTTTAGAGCACTGTTTAACCCAAATGCTCCAGTAGGGGTCATCGTGTGAACTGCATCTCCGATTAAAGCCAACCCTTTTTTCCCCCAAGTCTCACTAGTGCTACTATACACATCTAATAGAACAAAATCCTTCCAAGATTGAATGTTTTCTCGAACGGTTTGTTCAAGTTCTGGAAAAGCCATTATGAGTTGCTCGATAAATGGAGTAAAAGGCTGTTTTCTAAGTGTTGCAAAAGAACCCTCTTCGATATTCCAACCAATTTGTATATAACCCTTCGCCTGTGTAAATAGGGAAATTTGCTTCCCTCCGATTAAAGTCATCCTAATAGACGGTTCCCAATTTACAGGTGCTGGTATTCTAGCCCAGAGTAAATCATATCCGTGTTTTCGAATGGTTACATCCAGATCAGCTTTCTTACGTACGGTCGAATAACGACCATCTGCACCAATAACCAATTCACTTTCAATAATAATTTCTTCTCCATTTTCGGATGCTTTTACTCCAGTGTAGGAGCCATGTTCATCTTGTAAAAGTTCATCAACTTTTGTATTCAGCATTAAATGGAAGTTTGTATATTTCTTTGCAGCATCTATCAATACTTGTAGTAAATGTGCTTGAGGAACATGAATACCAAGATGTCCGATCTCGGGATGAGGTAAAATAGTTTTAAATACTTCCCCATGCTGCCAATATTCAAGTTTTTTCATTCGTAATAGCCCGAGCTTTTCTATTTCGTCAAATAAGTTATATTTTTTTAGAATCGCTTCGCCTTCTTCATTTAAATGTTCTCCACGAAACGTTTTTCCGATTTGATTTGTTCGCTCTATTAATACAACAGATATATTTTTCTTTGCCAATAAGTACGCTAGAAGGGCACCACCAGGACCTGCACCGACTATACATACATCTACTTTCATCATGTTATTTCCTCCCTTTGCTTCAAAAAAGCGTAATGGGCTATATGTAACGACACTTATATATTTTAGCTAAATAAAAAATTATTATCCATCTTTTCATCCTTTGGGGGTCAATACGCTAATACTTGGAGTGCATGCTAGTTGAATATACCGAAATGAGTGATTATGCTATTATAGTAATAATAGTGAGGTGTTGTAAATGATTCAAATTGGCCTAACAGGGTGGGGGGATCATCCTGACTTGTATGTATCCTCGGCAAGAGAAAGGTTACAAGATTACAGTGCACATTTTCCAGTGGTGGAATTAGATGCAGCATTCTATGCAATTCAACCAATAAAAAATAGCTTAAAGTGGATTAAAGAAACGCCAGATAATTTTCAATTTGTTGTAAAAGCTTATCAAGGTATCACGGGTCATTTACGTGGTGATTTTCCTTTTAATTCGATCGAAGAAATGTTTGAATTATATCGACAATCGGTTATGCCATTTAAAAATTCGGGAAAGCTATCAATGATACTTGCACAATTTCCTCCTTGGTTCCAATGCACAAAAGAAAATGTACAATATATACGTAAAGTGAGAGAAGAACTAAAGGACTTTGAAGTGGTTATTGAGTTTCGTCACCAATCTTGGTATTCTTCTGAATATAAAGATTCTACACTTCATTTTTTAAAAGAGAATGGTCTTCATCATAGTGTTTGTGATGAACCGCAGGCTGGGGATGGTAGTATTCCTTTAGTTCCAATTGCAACTACGAACAAGGTACTCGTAAGGTTACATGGTAGAAATACTTATGGGTGGGTTAATCCGGGCAATAATGTGAAGTGGAGAGAAGTAAGATACCTATACGATTATAATAAAGAAGAGCTTTCTTCTATTAAAGGTATTTGTGAGTATTTAGAGAAGCAGGCAAAAGAGGTTGTTGTGTTGTTTAATAATAACTCTGGAGGTCATGCAGCCAGTAATGCCAAAACATTTCAAAGTATGTTAGGAATAGATTTTGAAGGACTTGCTCCAAAACAATTAGATTTTTTTGAAGGAGATTTTTAAATGGAATGGATTATACTAGCAATTAGTGGGCTTTTCTCTGGAATTGTAGGAGCATTGGTTGGCCTCGGTGGAGGCGTTATTTTAGTACCGGCTATTTTGTTTTTTGGAGCTTCTCTTAGTTTAATACCAAATATTACTCCGCAAAGCGTTGTTGGTCTTTCTGTGGTTATGATGATATTTACAGGACTTTCTTCTACTCTATCCTATATGAAAACCAAAACGGTCGACTTTAAAAGTGGATTTATTTTTTTCATTGGTAGTATTCCTGGTACTATACTCGGAGCATTTGTAAACAAAGGACTGGACTTACCTTCTTTTAATTTATACTTTGGTATCTTACTTGTTATTTTATCTACTTTATTGTTGGTAAGAGATCGTTTAAGTCCTGTTCGATGGTTTGTGGAAAATGGGAAAAAGAAAACCTTTAATGATGGCGATAAAACATTTGTATATGGATATCCAATTTGGTTCGCATTATTATTAACTTTTGGTGTTGGATTCGCATCGGGTCTATTTGGTATTGGTGGAGGATCTATACTCGTACCAGCGATGATATTACTATTCCTGTTTCCGCCTCATGTGGCTGTCGGTACGTCTATGTTCATGGTATTTCTGTCGTCTATAGTGAACTCTGTCACACATATTTCATTAGGAAATGTACCGTGGTTGTATACGATTCCGGTTATACCTGCTGCCTATATCGGAGCTAAGATAGGAGCAAAGTTAAATAAAAAGTTGAACTCAGATACACTAGTTTTGGCTTTACGAATTGTACTTTTATTATTAGGTATACGATCGATTATAGAAGGACTATTTTAACGTAAAATATGTAATGGATAGGGTGGGCAAAGAATGAGAGAGACGATTTATATATTCCACACAAATGATTTGCATAGTCATCTAGAAAACTGGCCCGCTATTCAGCAATTTCTCTCAGATACTCGGAAGAACCTTGGTGACAAGGCTTCCTATTTAACATTAGATATTGGAGATCATCTAGATCGTTCGAATATATATACAGAGGGTACACTTGGAAAGGGAAATGTGCATCTTCTAAATGATGCCAAGTATGATTATGTAACGATAGGAAATAACGAAGGCATTACCCTAAGTCATGAAGAATTAGAAACGTTGTACATAGATGCTAATTTTGAAGTGATTGTCTCCAATTTCACGGAGTTAGGAGGAAATATTCCTTCTTGGGTATTACCCCACAAAATACATGTAACACCAACTGGTATACGGATTGGCATTGTTGCGGCAACTGCTGACTATGGTATTTACTATGAAAAATTGGGATGGCAAATTCAAGAGCCGATTACCCGACTGAAAGAGGTATGTAATACACTTCGTCCGCAAGTAGATGTTCTTATTTGTATGTCACATTTAGGGAAATCACTTGATGAAATACTATCTTTGGAAATACCACAAATTGATGTGATATTGGGTTCACATACACATCACACGTTTGAAAAAGGTAAAGTAATTGGGAACACGTTGCAAGCTGCTACCGGTAAATTCGGTATGAATGTCGGACTTGTCACGTTGGAATTTGATCATGTAGCAAAAGTTATCCAATCGAAGAAGGCAGTTTTATTTCCTACGGAAGCACTACCAGTTCCACTATATTCAAACGATTTACAGACTGCTTGGGAAAATGAAGGAATAGCGGAGATGTCTAATATTGCTTTTTATAATTCTTTTTTATTGAAGAAGGATTGGTTTAAGGAATCGGATCTATCCCGCTTTTTCGGAAAAGCACTTCTAGCTTTTACAAAAGCGGATTGTGCCATGTTTCCAGCGGGGATATTCTTAAAGGATCTTCAACAGGGGCCGATTACTGCAAGAGATCTACATCAATGTTTGCCTCATCCGATAAATCCTTGTGTTATTACATTAACCGGTGCAGAACTACTAGAAGTTATCCGAACAGGGAAAAATGAAAAATGGCCAACGCTTGAAGTAAAAGGGTTAGGGTTCAGAGGTAAATACCTTGGGGTCATATTATATGAACAGCTAATAGAGTTAGAAAGTGGTATAGTTCTAGTAAATGAATCTCCTATTGAACTAGAAAAAGTATATACATTGGCAACTTTAGATATGTTTACATTTGGTTACTTTTATCCGTCTTTAAAATTTGCTCCCAAACAGTATTTTATGCCAGAAATGATTCGAGATATTGTGAAATGGTATGGACAGCTTGAAAAAAGTGAATATGAGTCATGAAAATCCTCTTTCTTACATAAGTAGTAATTAGGGGGATTGTTTTTGTTCTATAGAAAGAAGAAAAAACGATTGACTTTCTTTACTAATCAGCGGAAATTAGCCATTTTTTTAGTTTGTTTTATGTTGTCAGTGGGAGGCCTCATCTATTATATTAATAAACAATTGACAGCTACCTATTTGGAATATGCAGAAGTACAAACAACAAAAATAGCATCCATGGTAATAAATAAAGCAATTAACTCAAGAATTTCAAATACGCTCGATGTAAATGACATAATCGAAGAGGTGCCATCAGACAGTACTACAATGGTAACAACTCGATTTAATACAGAAATTATAAATCGTATACTATCTGATACAAATCAGTTAGTTCAGTCTCATTTGGAGCAGGCTGAGCAGGGGAACTTTTCTAGCCTACCGTATTTAGATGACATCGAGTACGATAAACAAACGATGGAGGATCAGGGGGGAGTTGTATTCTTCGTTCCGATAGGGCAAGCGACGAATATCCCCATCATAGGTAACTTAGGCCCTAAAATTCCCATACGCTTTCACGTTATCGGAAATGTTCAATCGAATGTAGTTCCTTCTATTACTAAGTTTGGAATAAACAATGCTTATGTGGAGGTTAATATCCACATTACGGTAAATGTACAAATAATAGTTCCTCTGGCAAGTAAGATGAGTACGGTGGAACAGAGTATACCTGTGGCAATGGGAATCGTGCAAGGCCAGGTTCCTTACATTTACACAGGAGGAGACGGGGACGCTGCTCCATCAATAGAAGTACCATTGCCATTACCTGAAAAATAAAAATCCTTAAGAATATTGTTTTTACTGCTATACTAGTGGAAATGAATAAGAATAGGTAGAGGCCGCATAGCAAAAGAGTAGTTTACAGGAGAATGACAACTGTGATTGTAAACGAAAGGAAGTTATGCCGAAATTAGATGTTGACCGTCAAGTCAAATCTAGTTGGGGTTATTTTGAACAAAAATAACACTGTCATTTATACATATGTATAAATGGAGAGCTACAAAGTATAAAATTTTTGCTTGAAATTTTATCTAAAAGCCAACCTATATTTATATTAGGTTGGCTTTTTTATATTCTAAGGCATAATGCACTTGTTCATTTTCGTTAGTGTCAGCTCATATCCCATCGAGTCTTGGGATATATAAGGTGTAGGTCATGCAGTCGTTGCGATAGGATGTCGCGAATTCAGACTGCCTACATTGAAGTAGGCACTTATGCATTTCATATTGTCTAGCTTCAGCGCCTAGCCCCTCGAGTCGTTTCAGCCTGATGGTTAAGGCAAAGTACGCCTTTACCGTCAGTCTTCCAACGCTAGTCGGGGCTTACATAGGCGCTTATGCATTTCATTATTAGGAGGAAATTATGATGGAAAATACGATTTTTTCAATTTTACCGCCATTACTAGCGATTGTAATGGTACTTGTGACGAAAAGAGTTTTACTATCACTAGGAGTCGGGATTGTTTCAGCGGCTTTGTTAGTAGAAAGCTTTTCGCCGATTGATTCATTGATCATTCTTTGGGATTCCTTTATCACGTCATTTTGGGATAATGGATTGAATATGTATAATATTTATATATTATTGTTTATATTGTTGCTTGGGGTGGTTACTGCGATTGTTAGTCTGTCAGGAGGAAGTACTGCATTTGCTGCATGGGCAGTTAAACGTATTAAAACAAATCGCGGATCTAAACTCCTTACAGCTTTTTTAGGTATTATTATTTTCGTAGACGATTATTTTAATGCACTTGCTGTAGGACAGATTGCTCGTCCAATTACTGACACTCATCGTGTTTCTCGTGCAAAGCTAGCTTATTTTATCGATTCTACATCTGCACCTGTTTGTGTAGTTTCTCCCGTTTCTAGTTGGGGTGCGTTTCTAATAAGTCAGCTTGGTGTTATCTTTGCTACCCATGCTGTAACAGACTATACTCCACTGCAAGCGTTTATGTTAATGGCACCGATGAATTTCTATGTCATTGCTGCGCTTGCAATGGTATTTTTTACAGCATGGACAGACAATGATTTAGGTGAGATGAAAAAACATGAAACACTTGCAAGAGAAACTGGTGTCCTTTTTGATCCAAATAAATCAAATCCAGGTGATTTACAAGGTAATTTCCCGGAAAATAATTTTGGTAAAGTAAAGGATCTAATCCTTCCAATTGTATCATTAATAGTAGTAACTCTTTTTGCAATGTTTTGGACAGGCTATCAGGCTTCAGGAAAAGTAATGGACATATTTGTTATTTTTGAAAATACAGATGTTCCGCTCTCTCTATTTATAGGTGGGATGGTATCGAGTATTTTAGCTGTACTATTGTATACGCGTCAATTCAAGAAAAACAAAGATGCTAATTTGGGCTTACTGGGGAAAGGAATTATTTCTGGTATAAATTCAATGTTACCTGCTATTTGCATTTTAATATTTGCTTGGTCCCTTTCATTTTTAATAACAGCTTTAGGAACTGGTGAGTATTTAGCTCATCTCGTTACAGATAATAATATTCCGGCAGGGGTTATTCCAGTCTTACTGTTTGTTTTAACAGCTTTTATGGCTTTCGCAACTGGATCTTCATGGGGATCATTTGGGATACTATTACCAATTGGTGCAAGTATCATCATGGTAGTAGAGCCAGAGTTATTACTCCCTGTTTTAGCGGCCGTTTTAGCGGGAGCTGTTTTTGGAGACCATTGTTCGCCTATTTCAGACACTACAATTATGTCAGCGACTGGTGCAGGAGTTAATGTAATCGATCACGTAATGACTCAGTTACCATATGCCATTATTAGTGCAGTCATTGCTGCAATTGGCTATTTAGTATTAGGTCTTACAGGTTCTGTTATGTTTGGCTTTATAACAGTAGTGATCATCCTTATCCTATTTTTCACGATTTGGAATTTTAAGAGTAAGAGGGTATATTAGTTGTTTTAAAATTGGTTGTCTTTGGTATTTGTATGGTTGTTTGCAATTAAATAATATGTTACATTGACAACAGTGTAGTTAGTTTATTTAGAATGGGGTCGGGATGAAATGACATCGTGTAAACCAACGAAAACAGAGTACCAAAGAAAACCAGAATGGCTAAAAATTAAGTTAAATACGAATGATGAATACAAGGGTCTTAAAAAGCTGATGCGTGAAAATAATTTAAATACAGTATGTGAGGAAGCAAAATGTCCAAATATACATGAGTGCTGGGGTTCACGTAGAACAGCTACATTTATGATTTTAGGAGCTATTTGCACACGTGCTTGCCGTTTTTGTGCTGTAAAAACTGGCCTACCTAATGAGTTAGATTTGGCAGAACCAGAAAGAGTTGCAGATTCGGTTGTAGTTATGAATTTAAAACATGCTGTCGTAACAGCAGTTGCTCGAGATGATTTAAAAGATGGTGGTTCTGAAGTTTTTGCTGAAACCATTCGTGCGATTCGACGGAAAAATCCTTTTACATCAATAGAAGTTTTACCTTCTGATATGGGCGGTATTGAACAAAATATCCGTAATATTATGGATGCAAAACCGGATATTCTAAATCACAATATTGAAACGGTTCGTCGACTCACTCCAAGAGTTAGAGCGAGAGCTAAATACGATCGTTCACTCGAATTATTGCGTCGTGCAAAAGAAATGCAACCAAGTATTCCAACGAAATCATCACTAATGTTAGGTTTAGGGGAAACTCATGAAGAGATTCTGGAAGTAATGGACGACCTTCGTGCGAACAATGTAGATATCATGACGATTGGTCAATACTTGCAACCTTCGAAAAAACATTTACCGGTACTAAAATATTACTCCCCAGCAGAATTTGGAGAATTACGAAAAATTGCGATGAGCAAAGGATTCTCCCATTGTGAAGCTGGTCCACTAGTTAGAAGTAGCTACCATGCAGATGAACAGGTAAACGCTGCGGCTAAGCAAAGACAACTGCAAGGTGAACAACTTCTAGCTACTCCAAATAGTTAATGGATGGTGATTGAATGATAATTGCAGAAGGCTTTACATATGAAATTATAGAGGATTATCGCGAGGCGTTTAAAGAAGAAGCATTTTTAGATCGTTATAGTGAAATTTTAACTAAATACGATTATATTATGGGTGACTGGGGTTACGGTCAGCTGCGTCTTAAAGGTTTTTTTGAGGATCGTAGTCATAAAGCTACATTTGATACGAAAATAGGAACGATGAAAGACTATTTATATGAATATTGTAATTTTGGATGCGCCTACTTTGTCGTAAAAAAAATAGGGGTTGCTCCAAAAATTGTTCCTGACGAAGCTATAATAGAAGTAAATGAAAATCTAGAGCAAGATCAACTATGATCTGCTCTAGGTTTTTTCTTTTGCAACCAGATATGGACTATCCCTCAAAAATTCTCTACACTAGTCTGGTTTAAGGATTAACTATTTGTGTAAACTGATATTATTTCTAACTCTACTGTAATAAAAAAGCTAGTCGTGATATGAAACCACAACTAGCTATTTATATTATATTAACTCAATAATTCTCGAAGATAATCTCGTAATTCTACTGCTTCTTCTTCTGATCTATTAAATACATGTTCGAGATAGCCTGGTTCTTCCACATCATCAGCTCCGATAATGGCAGCTCGTCCATATTGTATATCCATTACAAGTACTTTTCCAAAAAAGCGAGAGCTTTGAGAAATAGCTAAATCATATCTTTGGGATTCTCCTGTAAAGCCAACAAATCTCGTTTTAGTATCCTCTACATCATCGTACAAATAAAATCGCTCCACTATGTGACACTCCTTCCTACCTTAGAATTATGGTACTATAGAATAGGAGTATATATCAACTGAACAACAATTAGGAGGCCTTTCCATGTATTTTGTAGATAGAAAAAAAATTGCTTTAACATTGGCTCATATGAACCAATTGTTGAACCTTATTGAAACAAAACAAGATTGGCAAGTAGATGAATTATCTAACTTAGCGTTTGAGCGAATTGGTCATAATATTATTGAATCTATTATCGACGTAGGCAATTCAATGATCGATGGGTTTATCATGCGTGATCCTGGTGGATACGATGATATTATCGATATTTTAACGGATGAGAAAGTTATTTCTGCTGAGATGGATGGACCATTAAAAGAAGTAATTGAGTTTAGAAAAGTGCTTGTTCGCCAATTTTATGCGGTGGACCACAAAAAATTAGAGGAAGTTCTGACGAATAATTTACCATTCTTAAAGGCATTCCCGAAAGCTGTAGAAACTTATTTAGTAAATGAATTAGGGCCAGTTTCTGCCTTTTTACCTGAGGATTCTAATGTTAAATTATAAAGCATACTTTATCGATTTAGATGGCACTGTCTATAGAGGTAAAACACCAATTCCTGAAGCTGTGAAATTCATTCATTATTTACAAAGCAATGGTAACCAACCATTTTTTGTGACGAATAATTCTTCTATGACTCAACAACAACTACAGGAAAAGCTGGCCATAATGGATATTCAAGTAGATACGGAACATATTATTTCATCGTCTATTGCAGCTGCAAATTATATTAATGTTTTTATGCCAGGTAAAGAAGTATTTATGATTGGTGAACTTGGCTTGGAAGATGCACTTAAATCACGAGATATTTCGATTACAACTGGTATGGCAGATGTTGTCGTACTTGGAATTGATCGTCACATTAATTATGAGAAGCTGGCAACTGCCTGTCTTTCCGTAAGAGCGGGCGCTACATTTCTTTCTACTAATAGTGATCATGCTTTTCCTTCTGAGATTGGATTTTTACCTGGAAATGGAGCCTTTACAAAGTTAGTGGAACATTCTACTGGAGTAGAACCAATCTATATGGGGAAACCTCAACCTTTTATGTTAGAGTTTATACAAAAAAAATATGGATTTAGTAAAGAAGAGATGGTCATGATTGGCGATAATTATCAAACAGACATCTTGACCGGAATTCATATGGGGATTGACACAGTACATGTGAACAGTGGGGTAAATTCTACTGCAGAAGTTAAGCTTCAGGCAGAGCAACCTACCTATTTTCTAGAATCTTTAAGCGAATGGACAAAATAAAAAGACTGTGCTCAAAGTACAGTCTTTTAAAATAGAGGGTTGTCCTCTATAAATTGATATATGTTTGCGACAAGTTCGCTTGGGGTATTTGCTTCTACAACTTCACCATTCACAATAGCAAATAAAGTTTCAGAACAGAGGGAGCAATAACTCAGGCAACCATACTCTAAAACGTCTAAATTGGAGTCTTGTTCTAATATTTCAAATGCTTCTTGGGACCCGTTTGCAAGGTTGCTTATACAAAATTCAACCATAGGATTCACAGCTGTTCACCTCACTACATGGTCATGCTACTCTTTTTTAAAGAAAACGTCAATTAAGAAGTTCTATTGTGAAATGTATCACAATCTATTATAATTTGAGATGACATTAAATTTAAGGGAGAATATTATGCGAAAATTAGTATTGTTAGGTGGGGGATATGGAAATATGCGAATATTACTTCGCTTATTGCCAAATAATATTCCTGATGATGTAGAAATTACTTTAATAGACAGAACACCGTTTCATAGTTTAAAAACAGAATTTTATGCACTAGCTGCTGGAACATCTCCAGATAGTGGCATTAGAGTAGCTTTCCCAGAAAACGAAAAATTAAAGGTAACATACGGAGAAATTTTAGAAATAGATGTAGATAGCAAGCAAGTGTTATTAGCTGATGGACAAGCAGTTTCTTATGATGAATTAGTAATTGGACTAGGTTGTGAGGATAAATACCATAATGTACCTGGTGCTGATGAATTTACTTATAGCATTCAAACGATTGGTAGTTCAAGAGATACGTACAATAAAATTGGTGGTCTACCATCTGGTTCTGTTGTAGGTATTGTTGGAGCGGGACTTAGTGGAATAGAACTTGCGAGTGAACTTCGTGAAAGTCGCCCAGATTTATCGATTAAATTATTTGACCGCAGTCCACGTGTTTTGAGAGATTTTCCAGAACGATTAAGTAATTATGTACAAAAGTGGTTTGATAATAACAATGTAGATGTAGTTAGTAATTCAAATATTACAAAAGTAGAGCCAAACAAATTATACAATCACGAAGAAGTAATTCCTGTAGATGTAGTTGTATGGACTGCAGGTATACAACCCGCAGCACCGGTAAGAGCATTACCTGGTGAAAAAGATAAAACCGGTCGTGTTATATTAACACAGTATCATGACTTACCAAGCTATCCAAATGTATATGTTGTTGGTGACGCAGCATCACTGCCATTAGCACCAAGTGCCCAGTTAGCAGAAGAGCAAGCTGAGCAAATTGTTAAAGTGCTTCAAGCGCGTTGGAAAGATGCACCACTTCCTGAAAAGATGCCAGAAATTAAGCTTAAAGGATTCATGGGCTCTCTTGGGAAAAAACAAGGATTTGCCTATTTAGCGGATATCTCAGTCACTGGACGTATTGCACGTTTGATGAAGTCTGGTCTGCTGTGGATGTATAAACGTCATAATGGGTAATAGAAAAAGCTTCGAAGGCTCCTTAGAGAGCACTTGGAAGCTTTTTTTTGATCAATCTGTGTAGCCATATTTTTCAAGGGCAGCATAGATTGGTTTTAATTGGATATACCCTTCTCCAATCATCTCATCATTAATCATGACAAGTGGATAAAAGAATTCATCTTCCGCAATTCGGTCGGCGATACTCTGTTGTTTTTCATTCTCAATTGGCTTTTCAATATCGATATAGTTGAAAATAACTTTGTGATTTGGAAATTTGCGGTCGATTGCAGCTTGTAACCATTCGTATGTATCCTTAGAAGATGGTGCGTTTACACAACTTGCGCAAACAACATCAGCCCCATAAATTTCTATATGTATAGATTGAAACGTCATAATAATGACCTCCTTGGAATTCTTTATTGGATTTTTTCCTTCCTTCACATTATAATGATTATAGCGAAAGGAGTCGATAGAAATGACTGATACAATGAATGAACAAGTTCAAGAGGTTTTAGATAAATTGCGTCCATTTTTACTTCGAGATGGAGGAGACTGCGAGCTTGTAGACATTGAAGATGGTATTGTAAAACTACGTCTTCTAGGAGCTTGTGGCAGCTGCCCAAGTTCAACGATTACACTTAAAGCTGGTATTGAACGTGCACTTCTAGAAGAAGTTCCGGGAGTAGTAGAAGTAGAACAAGTATTCTAATAATAATTATAAGCAAGCACCTATGTCTGCCTCGACAGGTATGGTACTGGAGTCTTTGCAGAGAATCTCTTGTAGAAAGAGTTCCTGCAAAATAGATTTTATCTTAAAGTAGAAAAAGGAGCCTAACCTATGGCTTCTTTTTCTTTTTGCGCACGAATTTCCTGCCAACGATCTTTTGCCATTTCAACAATAGTCGGTTCTAGAGAACTATTTTGTTTTTCAATTACTTTAGAAAAGTATCGCGTAGCATATTCAATATCACCGATTTTTCTAGATAGTTCCGCTATTAAGTAGAGCATACGGGACTCAGACATTTGTGTGCCATTGTAGTCATCGTTTGAATAGGACTCGGCATACCGATTACGTGCCATTTCTAAGAACCGGATTTCCTCTTCTTGTTTGTCTTGTAAACGGTATAACCATGCAGTACGTAACGCTAAACCGGCCATATTTACAAATTTTTCTTTCTTAAGAGTGCCGGATAGAATTCCGAGTTTATAGGTCATAATTCCCTCTTCAATCGACCTTTCATTACCGTATGTTCGAGGTACCCATTTACTGGAAATTTGTTCTTGGATTATTTCTTTCACTCCTGGTGCAAAATACTTTGTGAAGTCATCTGTAAATGAAAATCCACAATGTTCACATACGAATATGTTATATAGCAAAGGATTTATTTCTTTATTTTCATATATTGGTTGAAAATCTGTATGGTGTGATTCAACTTTGATAAATTTGGAGCGGACCTTTGTTGTTTTGAATTTTTGTTTACAATGTAAACATTCAATGTCTTTTTGATAATAGGGTGTAAGTTCCATCTTTAGTCCTCTTTTCACGTGACGTTATATAGTTCCATTATACCTAATGTGTGTGATGAAAGCTAAGTAAATATTCAAGTGGTTTTCCTTGTCTACATAGTAATAACATTGATATGATATAAATAAGAAAAGGAAGGTGATTCAGATGTCACAAATAGTTATTTTATCTGAAGCGGCAGCTTACCGTGTAAAAGAAATGATGACACATAATGGAGAAGAAGGCTCTGCTCTTCGTGTTTCAGTTAATGGTGGTGGATGCAGCGGTCTTACTTACGGAATGGGATTTGAAAAAGAAAAACAGCAAGAAGATATAGAACTTCATCAGCATGGAATAGATATAGTAGTGTCGACAGAAGATGCTTCTATCCTAACTGGAACAACCATTGACTATAAAGAATCATTAATGGGGGGCGGTTTTACGATAGAAAACCCTAATGCCATTGCTTCTTGTGGTTGTGGAACGTCATTTAGAACAGCTAAGAAAGAAGGAACTCCGGAAAGCTGCTAATAGAGGAAAGAACATTTTCTGTAGAAGGAAATGTTCTTTTTTTGTAGTAGATTTTTCAGCTTTAGCCTAAGGCGCTTTTTGGAAAGATAGGAGCCTCAATCTCAGTATTTTCAGACCTTTACAATTAAATAACAATGTATTGAAATCATGTGAGAAAAGGTCTAATATAGGAAGTAAGAGTTTTTGTCGGAAAATAGACAAAGATGAAGCGTTTAGAAGTTATTTTTGTGTAATAACTTTTCTTAAAAAATATAAAAAGGTGGTTGCGATCTTCGTGAAAAGACCAACAATTCTAGTATTAGGTGCAGGATACGGTGGACTATCTACAGTAGTAAACCTTCAAAAATTAGTAGGTGCAAATGAAGCAGATATTACATTGATCAATAAAAATGATTATCATTATGAATCCACTTGGTTACATGAAGCTTCTGCTGGTACATTAAGTCCCGATCAAGTTCGCTATGATGTGAAAAGCGTAATCCAATCTAGTAAAGTTAACTTTGTAAAAGCTACAGTTGATGCTATTGACGTTAATACTAAGAAAGTTACAACGAGTGCTGGTGAGTATACATATGACTACTTAGTTATTGGTTTAGGCTTTGAAGGAGAAACATTTGGTATTCCTGGCTTAGATAAATATGCACTTTCAATTGCTAACGTAAATGCTGCTCGTCAAATTCGTGATCATATTGAATATCAATTTGCTACTTGGTCTACTGAGGAAGTACATGATGATACTCGCTTAACTATCGTAGTAGGTGGAGCAGGGTTCTCAGGTATTGAATTTTTAGGTGAATTAGGAAATCGTATTCCAAAACTTTGTAAAGAATATGATGTACCACAAGAAAAAGTACGTGTAGTTTGCGTAGAAGCTGCTCCAATGGTTTTACCAGGATTTGATCCAGAGCTAGTTGAATATGCAGTAAGACAATTAGAGTCTAAAGGAATTGAATTCTCTATTGGAACTCCAGTAGTTGAAGCAACTCCAGAAGGCGTAAAAATTAAAAAAGGCGAAGAAGAATTCGAATTTATCAAAGCTGGTACAGTTGTATGGGCTGCGGGAGTTCGTGGAAGTCGCTTAATCGAAACATCAGGTATTGAAAATATGCGTGCGCGCGTTAAAGTTGAAAAAGATATGAGAGCTCCTGGGTTCCCAGACGTATTCATCGTTGGTGACTGTGCTTTACTAATTAATGAAGCTATTAATCGCCCATATCCACCAACTGCTCAAATTGCGATGCAACAAGCAGTAACTGTTGCTAAAAATATTGTAGCTCTTATTAATGGTAACCCAACAGAAGAATTTGTACCCAACCTAAAAGGAGCTGTATGTTCTCTTGGAGAGCATGACGCAATTGGGGATGTAATGGGAAGAAAACTGACAGGTACAAAAGCATCAATTATGAAAAAAGTAATCGATAATCGTGCCCTTTACATGATCGGTGGACTTCCACTAGTAGTGAAAAAAGGTAAATTCAGCTTATAATATCCGTTAACTATAGAAGCTCCCACTAAAATTTAGTGGGAGCTTCTTTTTTGATCATCAGTAAATTGAAATAAAAAGTATTTTATTAAGTTTCTACTAGTATTAGAGCTAGTTTTAACCATTTACTAAGTAGAAAACTGCATTTTGTTCCTAATTATATTACCCCTTTACAAATTATTTTGTATGTGATATATTATCTGAATATTAAGAAATATAGAGAGGAGTCGATTACATTGATAAAAAAAGAGACAAAGAATACGCATTGCCCATATTGCAAAGGGGAGGGATATTTCCAACTTCGCTTAGGTGGATCTGAGACTTGTAATTGCTGTAATGGATCTGGAAGAAAGTGAAGAAAGTATGACAAAAAAGTGAAAACAAATATGTTCATTGAATACTAACCTCCGTTAAGGTAAACTATTTACAGATGTTACGGAGGTTATATAATATGGAGTTTATGTTAGTTCAAATGATACTTTCAGTTGTTATATTTTTTGTCATGTTTTTTGGGATCGCTTTCTTATTGAATATGTTACTTCGTATGACATGGTTCATGGCCATTCTTTATCCGATTGTTGTGGTATTAATCATCGATGAAGTTAGATTTTTTGATTACTTTACAAAACCAGGTTCAGCTTTCTCCGCTCTAGGGGAAAAAATTATTTCTCTTCATGCGGCTGATATTATAATATTAGCTGGCGGACTCGTTGGTACTATTGCAGCAGGCTTTGTCATAAAATTTTTAAGAAAAAATGGATATCAGATGTTTTAATAGAAAAGGATGGCTCCATAATGGAGCCATCCTTTTCTTTGTTTGGTTTTTCCTATAGTAGAAAGTTATAAATGATTACGGAAATTAGTATTCCAGTTATAGCACCCATAAAAACTTCAATTGGTTTATGTCCAAGTAACGTTTTAAGCTCTTCTAACTTTTCATCATTTTTTTTATGTGACCATTCTTTGGTTTGTTCAACGAATAGTTGAAAGTCAAGACGCATTTGATTGATCATAATTGCTTGTTGACCTGCTTGAAAACGGACACCCGTTGCATCGAACATAACAATTACTGCAAATACCGTAGCAACTGCAAATAATGTTGAATCGAGTCCTGTTTCAAAAGCTATTGCCGTACATAAAGATGTAACAGCAGCTGAGTGAGAACTAGGCATCCCACCAGTAGAAGTGAATAGCGACCAATCTAATTTTCTCGTCATTAAAAAGTGAATTGGAATTTTGACAAATTGTGCAAAGAAAATAGAAAAAAGTGCAGCTAGTAGTGGAGTGTTTTGGAGGATTGCCAAAGTAGACACCGCCTTTCATTTTGAACTTATATTATTGATAGTATAACACACTCCTACTAGTCGAAAAATAAGTAAGGTTCCTATATAATAAGATTATATCCGAAAATAGTAGGGGGAAAAATAATGATCATCCATACAAATGAAGTATTGTTTGAAGAAGTACAATCTGAAACTCTTGTAGTGGCAGTTTCAAAGCATGTAGAAAACACACCGAAATGGGATACTTTCTTAAAGAGCTTTGGCGAGCATATTGGAGATTGGGTAAAAAGTGGGGATATCTCCACCGATTTAAAGAAAATCGTTAAAATTCCTGTTTCTAACCATGAATCTGTAAAAAGAGTACTGTTTGTAGGTATAGGTGATCGTAAACAATTAACACAAGAACGACTTCGCGAAGCATTTGGCCTTGTTGGGAAAGAATTACTAGTTAGTAAACCTGAATCACTAGGAATCTGGCTTCCTTCATTTACAACGGATGCTATAACTGTAGCAGATGTAGCTTATTTAGCAGCTGAAGGTATTGGCATGGGTTCATTTACATATGAAGGGTATAAAACATCTTCTAATGTTCCGGACTACTATCTGCCATCTATTGAACTTTTGATGGACGAAGAGGATGAAGAGATCGTCTCGTATTTTGAAGTGGGAACTATTTATGCAGATGCGGTAAATGAAGCAAGAATTCTTGTGAACACGCCTGGTAATGTTCTGACTTCTACTCAGTTGGGTGAATATGCAAGAGAATTGGGCGAAACATACGGATTCGAAACTGAAATACTGGGCAAGAAAGAAATTGAGGAGCTTGGAATGGGCGCACTTCTTGCTGTAAACCAAGGATCAGTTGAAGAACCGAGACTTATCGCATTAAAATATCAAGCGACAGACGACTGGACAGATGTTGTAGGATTAGTAGGGAAAGGTATCACTTTTGATACAGGTGGATACTCTATTAAAACGAAAACTGGCATCGTTGGGATGAAAGGAGATATGGGAGGAGCTGCGGCTGTTTTAGGTGCAATGCAAATCATTGGTGAGCTTCGTCCAAACAAAAATGTTATTGCTATTATTGCTTCTACAGACAATATGATTTCAGGCAATGCCTTCAAACCAGATGATGTTATTACATCCATGAGTGGTAAAACGATTGAAATTTTAAATACAGATGCAGAAGGTCGTTTAGTTCTAGCAGATGCTGTTACATATGCTAAGCAACAAGGTGCGAACTATATTGTAGATGTTGCGACATTAACTGGTGGCGTTATAACAGCATTAGGATACGATAAAACCGGTGCATTAACGAACAATGAAGAGTTCTTCGAGACATTCATGGAATCTTCATTAGAAACAGGAGAATTCGTTTGGAGACTGCCTCTAACTGAAAACGATAAAAAACGTATTCGTAAAAGTGATGTAGCAGATCTAAATAATTCACCTGGTGGAGATGGCCATATGATATTCGGTGGTGGATTTGTTGGGGAATTTGTGGAGGAAACTCCGTGGATTCATTTGGATATTGCGGGTACATCTGATACAAAATCAGCTCATGACTTTGGACCAAAAGGTGGTACGGGGGTAATGGTACGTACACTAGCAACATTAGTAGAAAGAATGGCAGAAGAAGAGTAGGGCGTAGGGCAAACACACAGCCTCGCTTTCCCTAGTGGCATACACTGAGGGGAAAGGAGGAGTAACATGGTAAGATTGCGCGGAGGTTATAGAGGACCCGGCTTTGGTGGTTACAGAGGTCCAGGATTTGGAGGCATAGGAGGCTTCGGAGGCTTTGGGGGCCCGTTTGTAGGGGGCTTACTCGGAAGTTTTGTAGGTTCTGCATTATACGGAGGTGTTGGTGGATATAGGCAACCATATCCATATTATCCTTATCCTAATTACTATCCATATTCACCATATCCTTTTTATGGTGGTTATTACTAATAAAATTAATACTGGTAAAAAAGCTTCTGTATCCTCGGTTAATCCTTGGGTACAGAAGCTTTATTTTATTTATAGTGTAGATTGAGCTTTAGTAAAAATAAGAGATCTAGAATCGATTATTTCTCCCAATGAAGGGGGGATATGTCGAATGGGGACCGAAAAAGGAGAGGAAAGGTTCGTTTGAATTTATTCATGACCAAGTCCTATTTAAAAAGCAAATACTAATTTTCCAGTAATTCATTCTATCAATCATTCAAGTTCCGATACAGTTACAAATGTATATCCTTCGCTGATCAAATATACAAGTACATCTTCTAGTCCTTGAGCAGTGGATAAATGTATATCATGCATTAAAATGGTGCTTCCATCATGAACACTGCTCTTCACAGATACTAATAACTGAGAGGCATCACGGTGTTTCCAATCAAGTGTATCTACGTCCCATAATACAACTGGTAAGTTCAAAATGTTCACCAGATCATCATTAAAAGCACCGTAGGGAGGACGAAAAACAGTAGGTTCCTGTCCAGTGGATTGTTCGATGATGTTATTTGTTTTGGAAACCTCTTCCAAGATTGCATCAGTGGTCATATTAGTCAATTTTGCATGAGTCCATGTGTGATTGCCAAGCTCATGTCCGGCTTTCAACACATCGCTTGCAATCTCCGGGTAAAATTCTACTCTGCTCCCAAGCATAAAGAATGTCGCTTTTGCATCATACTTTTCTAAAGTTGTAAGAATACTAGGTGTAACTTTTGGATCTGGTCCATCATCAAAAGTTAAAGCAACTCGCTTCGTTTTAGTATCATCAATTTGTAGGTCAACTTGAGTTGAAGTCTCATCTTTACTGTTTTCTTCCACTTGAACATCCACAGAACTATCTTCTACAGGAGGTTTCGGCAATCTATCCACTGAATTATCAAGCTTATAAGGTGCAAGCAGTTGTCCGTTTAACTCGGAAAGGGGGACAGCGATAATCGGTGCACCTGCCACCCCACTAGCAATCTCATACTCATCAAAATAGATAACAAGTGTATCGTCTATTATTGCAAACTGTTCAAAGTTACCCCACCTAGGTTCTGTAGCTAGCAACATTTCCTCTTCTTGCACCTGATCTTTCAGGCTGGGGTCTTTCTTAATATTATCTCGTACAAGTGATGAAAGCTTTACCAGATTAGATTCATCATCTCCAAATAGATCATTTATCCCTATAATTTTTTCTGATTCGGGGTGAAAATTAACCGTATTAAATTCTGTATATCCATTTGCTCCTCCAGTATACATTCCGGTAATCATAACAAATGAAAAAGAGCCTGAGGTATGTGGAAATATTTCAAATGCGATGTTCAATTCACCAGGGATCTTACTACCGATCCGTTTATTTTCTTGCATGGTGCTTAAATAAGTGTCAAGTTGTTCATCTATGTATTTTTTGATATGTACATTGAATGCTTCTACTTTGCTATGTGGGTATTGTATTGAATAAGGCGAATACTCGTCATTTGACACCTCCGTTTTAATAAGTATTCCAGGAAAAGCTGATTCTTTAGTAGAATCTTCTTTTGTTATTTTTGTATTTTTTCCATTGCTGCTAGTTTGGTTTGCATTGCCCTTTGTTGAGGAACTGAGTAGGATAAAGCACATGCTCAGAAGTGCAATTAAACCAATACAAGCAACCTCAATCCAAAGGCGCCGTTTTTTGTTAGGGAATTTGTTCATAGGTGGTATTCTCCTTTATTATTTTTCAACTTCACATTATAAATTAATATACTACTATTTAGACGGGTGATCAGGTAAAAAAGTTTGCTAAAATAATAATTTCTAGGAAATTTATATTCTTTATGATAAATATTACGAATAAAGCACGAGAGAGCGCGATTTCAAACTATTAATTCATAAAAAAAAGCATGTTTTGATTTTTTTCAAAACATGCTCGTTAGATTTAATATTAAACAGCTCTTATTGAAGCTTTTCTCTTTTCTTTTTAATCACATCAGCTAGATCATCTCTGACTGTTTGATCGGAAAGTTTTACACCTGATAGATAAGCTGCACGACCCATCATATGACCTCCTACTGGTCCGGTGATGAAGAGAAAGGCAATCCCTAATAATATTCTAGAATTGAAATGACCTTCGATTAGCCAAAAATGAAGGAAGACCCCTAGCAGAATACTCATAACCCCTAAAGTGGCGCTTTTTGACGCGGCATGAGCTCTGGAGAATGCATCGGGTAGACGTATTAAACCAATTGCAGTTACTAAGATGAAAATGGTTCCAAAGGAAATTGTAGCAATGATAAGTATATTAGCTATTACGGTCACGTTGAATGATTTCTCCCTTCTCCGTGAATTTAGAAAATGCCACTGTTCCTATAAAGGATAGAACAGCTAGTAATAATATAACTTCTAAGAAAAAGACAGTATCAAAGAGTATGGATATAAGCCCGATCAGCGTTATAAGTCCTACTCCTATTGCATCTAACGCAATAACACGGTCAGGTGTAGACGGACCTTTTACTAGACGATAAACAAAGGCTAGGATAGACAAACTGATTAACACTACTATTACCCAGAGAAAGGTTATCATGATCTGCTCACCTCCAAAATGGCTTTTTCAAACGTATTTCGAATTGAATCTATAGCTTCATCAATATCTTCAAAGTCTAGCGAGTGGATGTATAGTGTTTTATTGTCGTCTGAAATGTCGATAACTACGGTGCCTGGTGTTAATGTGATCAAACTAGACAAAAGGGTAATCTCCCAATCCTGTTCGAGTACTGTCGGCATTGCAAAGATCGCCGGACGAATAGGCATAGTTGGTTGGATGATTAACTTTAAAACAGAGAAATTGGACATGACAAGTTCCTTTAGGAAAAGGCTGCTTAACTTCACAACAGCCCACAGACGATCCATATAAAATCGAGAGCTAAAGGATTTACGAAGCATGAACAGCATTAGCAATCCTAATATATAACCGACTATAAATGTCGTAGGCTTAAATGACACGGATAGGAACATCCAAGTAAGTGCTATTAATACATTCAATAAAATTTGAAAAGCCATATTATTTCACCCCTTCAAATACAGCGTCAATATATAGAGAAGGATCAAGGAGCACATTTGTGGCATCTCCCATAAATGGTACCAAGTATTCTGCACCAACACCATACAGAACAGTAATAGTAGCCAATGTTATAGCAGGAGCTAATAAATGACGGTACTTTTTATCACTAATAAGATGTTCTCCTTTTTCTTCCCCCCAGAATGCGTAAATGAAAATACGAATAACTGAAAGTAGAACTATAAGACTGGAAGCTAGTATGAAAATACTTTGCCATAATAGATCTCCTTCAAAACCACCTTGTACGATTAAAAGTTTCCCTATAAAACCACTGAGAGGGGGGATACCAGCCAGTCCGAATGCAACAACTAAGTAAACCCAGCCTAACATCGGGTAACGTTTCATAAGTCCTCCCATTTTCCGTAAATCTGACGTTCCAGTTATCTTAATAATAATTCCTATTAATAAGAACAGAGCGCCTTTTATGAGAATATCATGGATCAAATAAAACACAGATCCCATCATTCCACTTTCATTCATCACGGAGGCTCCAAACAATATAACACCTACTGCTATCACGATATTGTATATAATAATCTGTTTGACATCGAAATAGGCTAATGCCCCAATGCAACCTACAACAATAGTAAGGATGGACAGTATCATTAACAAAGTATGTGTATACCCAACATCGGTGGTGAAAAACAGAGTATAAGTTCGCATAATTGCGTATACTCCTACTTTTGTGAGCAATGCACCGAACAGTGCAATCACTGGGATAGGTGGTGCTGCATATGATCCTGGTAGCCAGAAAAATAATGGGAATATACCACCTTTAATCCCAAATACGATGAGGAACAATACAGCTATCACTGTCACAATTCCTGACGGACCTATTTCTGCAAGTTTGACAGAGATGTCTGCCATATTCAGTGTGCCGACTACGGAATACAAATAACCTACAGTAATAACAAACAACGAGGAAGATACAATATTTACGATTATGTATTTGATAGATTCTTTTAATTGAACCTTTTCTCCTCCTAAAACAATTAGAACATACGAGGACATTAACAACACTTCAAAGAATACAAACAGATTGAAAATATCGCCTGTTGTAAAGGCACCGTTTACACCTGTGAGCATGAATAGTATGGCGGGGTAGTAGAATGCCTTTTCTCGTTCCTCTCCTATAGAGCTAAAGCTATACCACACTACAAAGAAAGCAATAAGTAGTGAAGATGTAACCAACATTGCAGAGAACATATCCGAGACCATTGTAATTCCGAATGGTGGTGCCCAACTGCCTAAAGTAAGTGCTTGTACACCATCTACTTTTACTTTGTAAAGTAGGACAAAGGAAGAAGCTAAAGCAAATAACAAACCAATCATCGTTACAATTCGTTGCGCTTTCACTTTTTTCGGGAATAGTAATAGAACAGCAGCAAACAGGAAAGGAATTAGGATAGGAAATAATAATAAGTTAATCATTGTCTTCATTTCCTTTCATCAAATCCATATTGTCGGTACCAACAACTTTATATGCACGATAAGCTAAAACGAGAGAAAACGCAGTCACTCCAAAGCTAATCACAATCGCGGTTAAGATAAGCGCCTGTGGCAAAGGATCGGCATAATCAGTGATGCCATCTGCTAATACTGGAGCAGATTTCCCACCTAATCCACCCATAGTCAGCAACAGTAAATGAGTTCCGTGACTTAGTAAACCTGTGCCAATTGTTATACGTAACAAGCTTCTAGAAAGTATTAAATAGACGGCAGCCATAAATAGAAAGCCGATTAAAATGGACATGAGGATCTCCATTATTCATCTCCTCCTATCATTTGAATGATGTTCATCGTAACGCCTACCACTACTAAGTATACGCCTGTATCAAAAAACATAGCTGTATGAATAGAGGTTTCACCAAGTAATGGTAAGTTAAAGTAATCATAGACATGAGTGAAGAAAGGAACATTAAAGAAAATGGATCCTGCTGCAGTAAATAGGGCTATTAATAATCCTATAGCAGTAATTAAGGTGTAATTAATAGGTAGCATGTCTTGTACAGTTTTCAAATCAAAGGCTAACATCAGCAAAACAATTCCACTAGACATGACTAATCCGCCTACAAAACCTCCACCAGGTGTATAGTGACCTGCAAAAAAGATATGAATGGAAAATAGAAAGATGATGAAAAATACTAATTTCGTAGTAGTCTGGATTATTAAATCATTTGTTTTCAACTTTTCTATCTCCTTTCTTTTTTGCTAGGCGAACAGTAATCATACCTATTATTCCAAGTGAAGCAATAGTAAGTACACTAATTTCAAATAATGTATCAAAGCCACGATAATCGACTAAAATAACGTTTACGATATTACCTCCACCTGCTTCTGAGTAAACAGTTTCCTTATAATACTCAGAGATGGAGGAAACGAGCTTTTGAGAGTGTGAAGCTATAGCAATCAACGTCACCATGACACCAACACCTAAAGCAATTAGAAAGTTATTCAATCGGAAACGACGATCTTCTTTCCCTTTCTCATACTTGTTCAATTTCGGAAGATGATAGAAGGCACCTAAGAAAAGTGCAACCGATACAGTTTCAATGACTAACTGTGTTAATGCTAAATCTGGAGCTTTAAAGATGATATAAAATAACGCTACAGTATATCCAACAGCACCAAGAGCAATGATAGCTGTTAGTCTAGATTTGGTAACTAAAATAGTGATTGTACTGATGATTAACACAACTGAAATCAATACCTCAAAAAATTGAATTGGAGCTAGATTAGTGAGGTCCATAACAAATGCATCTTTTATCCACATTGTAAAAGCTAACAGAATTATCAATGCTGCAAACATATAGATTAAATAGGAACGAATAGATCCAGTCATATAACTAGAAGATAATCGGTTTGCACCTTTGTCTGAGAGATTCATCAGCCCATCATAAAATCTATTCAGTGAAATCTTAGCAGGCATATTTTCGTATAGTGGAACCCATTTAGCAATTGTTTTATATAAGAGGAACCCTATTAAAAAGATGCCTAATGTCATATACAATGCTGTAGATTCAAAACCATGCCATGCTTTAATCTTAAATCCAACATCTGCTGGTACTTGATATGCAAGCGGCTGAATGGCAGCTACTGCAGGTTTTATAAACGTATTACCAAAAAAGTTGGGAACAAAGAATATTACTATTACAAGTATTGCTAAAATTGCAGGAGACACTAGCATTCCTAGAGGAGCTTCATGTGCTTTTTTTGGCAATAGTTCAGGTTTATATTTTCCACGGAATGTATGGAATACGAAATACAGACTGTACACAAAGGTGAAAACACTAGCAACCCAAGCAATTACTGGAAACAAAATCCACCAGGAATCTAAAGAGTGTACATTAAATTGCTGCAAGGAAAGCGTAGCATCTAAAAACATTTCTTTACTTAAGAAACCATTAAATAATGGAATACCAGCCATGGAGAAACTACCGATCATAGCGATTGTAAAACTAATAGGCATCAAGCTCATTAGGCCGCCAAGTTTACGAATATCTCGTGTACCTGTCTCATGATCAACAATACCTGCAATCATGAACAAGCTACCTTTAAATGTAGCATGATTCATTAAGTGGAATATTGCTGCAAAAGAAGCGAATGTAAAGGTGGTTACTAAGTCTCCTGTAACATGATAGGAGATTGACCCAATTCCAAGTAAGGACATGATCAGCCCGAGTTGGCTCACTGTAGAGAAAGCAAGTATAGCCTTTAAATCTGTTTGTTTCACAGCAAAGATAGAACCCCAGAATAATGTTAACAATCCTACTCCAGTCACAAGCCAAACCCAAACTTCAGATAAAGCGAATATTGGAGTGAATCTGGCAACTAAATATAAGCCTGCTTTAACCATTGTAGCTGAATGTAAGTAAGCACTTACCGGAGTTGGGGCTTCCATCGCATCCGGTAACCATATGTAAAAAGGAAACTGAGCTGACTTTGTAAAAGCTCCAATTAGTACTAGGACAAGTGCCCAAACAAATAAATCATGATTGACGAGTGAAGAAGCTTGGTCGATTAGTTCACGAATAGAGAACGTGTCTCCCATTATACCTAGTATTACGAAGCCTCCAAGCATCATCAACCCACCGAATACAGTAATCATCATCGATTTTAGAGCGCCAAAGCGAGAGCGATCCTTTGTATACCAATATCCAATAAGTAAGAAAGACGAAATGGAAGTTAACTCCCAGAAGAAATATAAACTAATGAGATGATCCGATTGGACAACGCCTAACATTGCACTCATGAATAGCAATAGATAAACGTAGAAGTTTCCTAGTTTCTCTTTTTCTTTATCCAAGTAAAAAATAGAATAGAGAACGACTAACATTCCGATTCCAGTAATTAGTAAAGAAAATAGTAAACTTAACCCGTCCAGATATGAAACTAAGGAAATATCCAAGGATGGAATCCATGCAAAATCCTCCATGTAAGTATTACCGGCCATGATGTCAGGGATATAGGTACCATAAAAGGCAACCAATCCAAGTGGAACAAGTAGTACAAACCAGCCGGTATGAATATTAGAAACTTTCTTGAACAGAAAAGGAATCACGAAGGCCACTATTATGGGTAAGAAAATAGCAAAAATAAGGGACAAGGGGAATCCTCCTTTCAGATAAGTATGTATTTATATGCACCTCAAATTATAACGCAAATAATTATTATTTGCATGGACTATTGCGTATAGTCTATTTCATTCGATATGATAATTAGGATTAGTTAAATAAGTAGAACTACGTTTTGGAAATGTCATAAAGTATTCACTTGTTTTAATAATCTACGCAAAAATAGCATTTATCAATTAAAGGAGTACTTATGAAAAACCCTTATGTGTTTGGCTTTTTACCATTAATTACAATAGTATTATTCAGTTTATCCTTTGCAACATTCTCGATGAATAAAGTTATAGACCTTTTTAAGGTAATCGGAGTGTACAGTGGGATGAGAGAATTTCTTTCTGATATAGAACTAAAACTATTTCTACTGATTATTTTGGCATTAATCTATTTTATGGTTTTTTCGGCATTAAAACTTATTGCTGAAACCATTCATGAAATAGGAATGTTATTTTTCTCGAAGGACTATGAAGGAAAAACAATGGCGCAGGCCCGTGGTGGCTTTGTAATCTTTTTTATAGGGGCAATAATTTCTCTAGTAGGATTTCAATCGATTCAGTTACTACTAATTATATTCTTGTTAACTACTTTTATATATTTTGTGTATGTAGTATATAAATTGAGTGGTTCAATGAGTCTTATCGGTACACTTGGTTTAGTTATGTTTGAAATTATTATCTGGAGTCTATTTATGGCTCTGGTCATATATATAATTATCAAACTATACAATGGGATAATTGCCAGCCTACCGTTTCTTTAGGATTTACTAGATATACTATAGAACGGACATTTAAAGGAGTAAGCAGTATAAGGCTAAAATGAATTATGACTTAGTGGGGTAGAGATATGGAAACTATAGACAAAATCATAAACACTCTAAAGAACAAACACATCATTCAAGAACAGGTTATAGAATGGACAGAGATAAAAAGTGGCACAACTGATGGAACTATATATAGATTATCTTCTGAAAAAAAGCCGTTATATGTGTTAAAAAAAGATGAACCTGAAGTTGTTGCCGCGACTAATGGATTTCTTGAAACTTATAAAAACATTAAGTTATTGCCAAATGTACTTTACACGGATGAATTTAATGAGTTTATTGTTTACTCGTATATTTCAGGAGACACTCATATAAATCGCGGATCTAAATTAGAATGGATGAAGATTATAGTTGGAGAATTGATAAATCATTATGAAAAAGCAGAGGAGAATTTTAGCCGTGGGAGAGTAACAGGTATAAATAGAAGCTTATGGGCTGACTTTAATCTGGAAAGCTTGGAATATGCTAAAGCTAATATCGGGGATTTATTTTCGAACGAAGAACACAGGAGAGTAAGGCTTTTAGTAAATAAACTAAGTACTTATGAGTACCAACAAGAGAAATATTATCTTCACGGAGATGCAGGTGTGCATAATTTCGTATTTAAGAGCCACAAATTAAATGGAATTATCGACCCATCACCATTAATTGGTCCTAAGATTTATGATTTTACATATGCATTTTGTTCCTCTCCTGACGATTTAAATCTAGAAACCTTATATTCTTCGTTTTCATTGTTGCATCAAGAACAGCGCATTACTAAGGTGGAACTTTTGGAAGAGGTTCTATTTCAGTTGTATACACGTATTGGTATTTGTAAAAAAGTGCATCCTCAGGATTTGGTTGCCTACCTTGAAGTATGGAAGGAATGGCGAGTATACCTTCCTTCTATCTAAGTATTTCTAAAATATGACGATGGAGTTGTCTAATGAAAAGGTTAGTAATTATGACAGTTGGTAAAACACATAGTGGCAAAACTACATTTGCCAATGCTTTAGAAAAAGAGCTTCTCAACTCAGTTGTGATAGATCAAGATAATCATGCGGAGTTTCTTCATGAGCATTACCAATCCCTATTGCCCAAGCAGGGTAGTAATACGATAAAATATGCAATTACACAAGCTATTGTTCATCATGCTGTTCATGAGACAAATTGTCATATGATTCTTTGTAACTCAAATCTCAATCGGAATGGTCGTTTGAAACTAATCAATTATTATCAAAGCAAAGGGTTTACTTGTATCCTCGTAAACTTTGAGATCCCTGATCATGTTTTAAAAGAGAGAATTACAAAAAGTGAGCGTAGTACATCGATTTTAAGAGTGGCTGCCACTTTTGATGAAGTACTTCTTCGCCAACAGGCAGAAACAAAAAAAGGCGATATACTAGCTCCCACTGGAGATGAAGCCGAGCATTTATTTGTTATTAAAAAGCAGGAGGATGTTGAGTCCGTCATTCGAAAAATTGTAGATACTGCTTTTTGAGGTATGTAGAGATTAGAAAAAATTATTATATAAAGAAGCAAAATAGCGAACGAAATTTCATCTTCGAGAACTTGCTTACTAAATAGGAAGGTATCCTTTCTCTAGTAATCCATGCTAACGTGTCTCCGAGTGGTACAAAGAAGACTGACACAATTATAAAACGAGAAAAAGGGATGCTGGTAGGTTGTGAAGGACGTCACAACAAACTAGCATCCCTTAAAAATGACTCGGTAATAATCAATTAGCATAGTAACTATTCAGAGCCGTTCGAAAACGATAGAAACAGACTTTCTCAATTCATTATTTGATTAAAAATTTTATGGTGAATCTTTTTCGATTCTATCGGTTTCATATTTTTCGGCATATCATAACCAATCCACACTGCAGCTGTATAAGTATCTGTAAGCCCTGTAATCCAGTAATCATAAAAATCATTGGTTGTTCCTGTTTTAGCCCCAATATAAGAGGACTGCACACTTATGCCCTTGCCGGTCCCATTAGCGACCACGTCTGCTAGTAAATCTCTCATTGTATGCACAGTTGTAGGAGACCAGACTTCGATCTTTTCTTCTTGCCATTCATATAGAGAATCGCCATTCTTGTTCGTTACTTTTTGAATAGCGTGAGCCGGTTTATACATTCCATTGATAAAGCCTGTGTAAGCATCAGCCATCTCCAGGACTGTAACCCCATTCGTTAACCCCCCTAGAGCAGCAGGGTAGGTATGATCTCCCGGAACTAAGTGATTAAATTGAAATTGCTCTAATTTCGCAAATGCCTCTTCAATCCCTACAGTTTGTAATAGACGCACAGCGGGTGTATTGTGACTAAATCGAAATGCTTGTTTTAGCGATACATTGCCGTATATGGCCCCACCATAATTTTGCGGACAATAACTCATAATACATAGTTTCCCCCCACTAATCTCATTGTTTGGAGTTAATGAAGTCGTTTCAAAAACGGGACCATATACGAGTAAAGGTTTTAAAGCTGAACCGGGTTGTCGCACTGCTTGATTGGCCCGGTTGAAATCAAACTTTTTATAATCTTTGCCGCCGAACATACTGACTATTTCTCTTGTCTCATTATTAATAACGATAGAAGCAGCTTGTAAATCATTTGTTCTGTCTAGGAGATTATCGATATATGTTACATCTTCTTTTTGCTTATGAGGATCTAATGCGGTATGCACGATTAGTCCTTGCGAGATTACTTCGTTTACGCGAGTTTGTAATTCGTTTTTTAGAAACACCGCCTGCTGCTCATTGGAGGCAGAATCAATTTTCTGTTGAAACCCCTCGTTACTACTGATCAGGGACTTTAGCTCGTCTAACACATAGGTGCTATAAACTGGATACAATTGTTTTTTTGTCTTAGTCTGAAGAACAATAGGCTCGTTTTTTAAGCTATTTCCTTGCTCTGCAGAAATTTTGTTGTTTTTCACTAATACCTCTATCAACAACTCTTGTCGTTTTTTTGTAGCTTCGAAGTTTTCTAAAGGATTATATAGAGACGGGTTGTTAGGTATAGCGGTTATGAATACTTGTTGTGCTTCCGTTAATTCATCTAACGGTTTACCAAAGTAGTAGGTTGCAGCTGCCCCAATTCCATACACTTGGTTACTAAAGTATATTTCGTTTAGATAATTCTCAAGTATCTCATCTTTTTCTGTTTGTTTTTCCATCTCATAGGCATAGACGAGTTCCGTAACTTTTCGTTCATACGTTTTCTCTGTAGATAAGTAACGTAGCCTCACTAATTGCTGAGTAATCGTACTTGCCCCCTGGTCGCTGGAATTTGCGGCAGCATTGGCAAAAACTGCACGGAAAATCGCACTGAAATTAAAGCCAATATGATTATAAAACTCTGCATCCTCACTTTGTATAAGCACCTCTTGTACGAAGAGAGGAATAGATTCTAATGGCAGGGGATCTCGCCACTCAACATAATCTTCTGAGAAAATTTCCTTATCTTTATCCAACAGTACTATAGGAGATGTAATAACGGGTGTATTCAGTGGAATTGCCTCTTTTAAACTTTCTTTAAACTCTGATGCAGTTAAAATTTCGCTATGGATAAACGAGTATAAAATCCAAATGAGAGGAAAGCAAAGAAGAACAATAATATATCCAAATGCTTGTCGCATAAACTTGCACTCCAATTCTAATAATCTAATAACTAAAGCGCAAACACCCATGTCTCCCATGGAAAGAGCTAAGGTATGTCAATTTAAATTTACGACATCGTGGTTCTTCTGCGAGAAGGGCATCGCAAAATAAAAAACATTTTGTAACGACTCGATGGGTAAGGCGCTGGATCTGGACAGATAATATGTCAAAGCATATATTCTCTTTTCTAATAAAAAGAATAGCACACTTTCGATATGGAAAGTGTGCTATCTTTAAGTTAATTTTGCATGCATTTCTTCCTCTATTAACACATCCTCAAAATCTATTCGAGGTTTTTTTCTAGCGTAGTATATAATAACGAATGCTATTAAGAACAACGCACCAGTAACAAAAAAGACTGATGAAATACCGATGTAACCACTGATAAATCCTCCAAACATTGGTCCAATTATATTACCTAAAAAACGGAAACTTGTATTATATCCCATTAGTTCACCTTGAACCTCGATAGGGGCTTCTCTTCGTATTAAAGCGGTAGTAATTGGTATTAATCCACCAGATGCAATACCGAACAAGAAACGCAGTATTATCAGTTGCCATAATTCGGTGACGAATGCCTGAGGAACGATAAAAACAAAGGCTATAATTAGAAGAAAGGATAATATCTTTTCATATCCAATAGAATCTCCTAGTTTTCCCCAAGTTCTTGCAAACAGTAGACTTCCTACTCCGGTAGCACTAAAGGTAATACCTGCAAGAAGGGCAACTTCTTTCGAGTTCGTTAATTGGGAAACATATAAAGATAAAAGTGGTTGAATACTAAAAAGTCCAATTTGTATTAAGGAAGTTATCATTAGAACATTTAACACGAGACGGTGGTGAAATATACTGGAGATAACAGTTTTTCTGGAATATTCATGATCTCCTTCTTTTTTCTCTTTGCGAATTTCATGTATTCCAAAAAGAACGATTAAAGCCGCAATAGAGACAGCTGTTGCAGTAATCATAAATGTATATTGAAAACCGAATGTATCTGCTAGTAACCCACCAATAATGGGACCGAATAATGTACCAGAAACACTACCCATCTGTAAAGTACCCATTGTTTTTCCGGCAATTTTCTTTGGAGTTTGAGAGCTTATAAAGGCTAAAGAGGTAGGGATGAATCCAGTGACAATCCCCATAAACAAACGTAGGACAAAGAAGGCTTCTACAGAATTAACAAACCCCATTAACAAAACACTAATTGCAATCCCAAATCCATTAATGATTAAGATTGGTTTATATCCATATTTATCAGCTATTCTTCCCCAGATAGGTGACATTAAAAATGCAGAAACAAATGTAGCGCCGAATACGAGTCCCGACCATTTTTGTACATACGCTTCCGAGAAATCACCCATTGTATTTATATATAAGGATAAGAACGGCATAATCATTGTCATCGTGGCAGAAACTAGAAAGATTGAAAACCACATGATCGTAAAATTGCGCTTTTGTACGCTCACTGAAATCCCTTCCCTCTATTGTTTTCTTAGCTTGTACTATTACTAGTATAGAACATTTAGTGTGTCGAAGAAAGTTAGATACTTTGTCACTGAATTTTGGTGTATTGTTATGGTAAACTAATTTGGGGTGAATGATTCATGAAAAAACTATTAGTAATTATAGGGATAGCAACAACTATTTGCTTTTTAAGTGCTTGTGGAACAGATGATTCCAAAGCATCGAAAGTAGAGTTAAAAAAAGAAGATTCTACTATTAATTCTGATACCCAACAAGAAGGAGAGATAATCATGTATCCACAACTATCTAAAGAGGTTGCTTCAAATGAAGCACTAGTAACTATGAATACATCAATGGGATCGATTAAGATTAAATTATTCCCGGAACTAGCTCCAAAAACAGTGGAGAATTTCTTAACACATGCAGAAAACGGTTATTATGATGGCTTAATATTCCACCGTGTTATTCAAGATTTCATGATCCAAGGTGGAGATCCAACTGGTACTGGCATGGGGGGAGAAAGTATTTACGGAGCAGAATTTGAAGATGAGTTTTCGATGAATCTCTTCAACCTAAGGGGAGCTCTTTCGATGGCAAATGCAGGACCAAATACAAATGGTAGTCAATTTTTCATCGTTCAAGCTTCTGAACCACCTGCAACAGCTAAGCAAATGATCGATGGTGGATGGCCAAAGGAAATAGCTGAAGCTTACGAAGATATGGGCGGAACTCCGCATCTTGACCAAAAACACACTGTATTTGGTCAGGTCATTGAAGGTATGGAAATAGTGGACCAAATGGCAGCAGTTAAGAAAGGCGCTCAGGACAAGCCACTAGTCGATATCACAATAGATTCAATCGAAATCACGCAGAAATAATTAGAGGAGTGTCTATATGTTTTCGTTTTTACATCTAGCTTTTTTGTATTTCCCAGAAGATAAATCGGAATATATACCTGTTGTAATCGAATTAGTTGTTTTAGTAGCGCTTTGTGTAATTGTTTTTAGATGGTTATTGAAAAAATCTAGAAAAGACGCTGAGAAAGCAAGAGTTTTAGAAGAAAAAATTAAGCAAGCAAAAAAAGATGAACTTCACAAATAGTCTCTAAAATAGTATGACAATTACTATAGGTGCATATACAAAGAGACCCTCCATTTACAGAGGGCTCTGAAAAAGTCCTAAAAGGTATTTTATAGCGAGCAAGGGAGCATTTTATGTTCTCTTGCTCGCTATTTTAAATTGGAGAGTCGATATCGTCGTGCCGAAAGACAATAAGCTTGGTCAATTTTGGCATAGAACTTCACTTCAGGGTCACAATAATATACACTGTGAATTTCAAGCCAATAGTGAAGATATTAGATGAATAAGAGTAATTAATAGAAAATGAAATAAGGCACTTGCTGACCAAAATGGACAGAAAGTGCCTTGTTTTTTAATTCATAAAAGTCTTTTAGTACTATGAAAAGATTGTGCTTTAAAATACTTCTATTCAAGTGATTTTTTAAAACGTTCGACGCCATCTTGAACGGTGGATAGGGGACAAGCTAGATTCATTCGTAAGAATCCCTCACCTGCTTTTCCATACTTGGATCCTGGTTCTAGAGCAAGCTTACCAACAGTTAATAGACGATCCATCATTTCTTTTTCAGAAAGGCCTGTCCCACGGTAATCAATCCAAACCAAATAGGTGCCTTCAGGCTTAGAAACTTTAATGCCCTCTAATTTGGAAAGATGTTCTATCACGTAATCCATGTTTACAGTTAATACCTCTAATAGTTCTTCCAACCATGGACCACCTTGTTCGTATGCAGTTTGAAGGGCAGTAAGTGAAAATATATTTAAGCCCATATATCCACGACTCATTGCAAGGTTCTCTAATACTTTACGTTTTTGTTCATCAGGAACCACCATAGCAGCAGCTTGAATACCTGCAAGATTAAACGTTTTAGTTGGAGCAAAAAAAGTAATAATATTATTTGGATCTTCCGCTACATTAAGTAATGGAGTGTGCTTATTTGGTTCAAAAATGAGATCCGAATGAATTTCATCAGATAATACTAATACATTATATTGCTGACAAAGTGCAGCCATTTTCGTTAAGTCGCCTTTGCTCCAAACTTTTCCACCTGGATTATGTGGATTACATAATATAAAAGCTTTTACATCATTCTTTAAACAGTTTTCAAATGAATGCCAGTCCATCTCATAGGAATTATCCATTTCTATTAACTGACTTGTAACCACTTCTCTCCCTAAATTTGTAGGGATGGTCGTAAATGGTGGATAGACTGGAGTATGAATAAGCACCTTATCGCCAACTTCTGTGAAGGCTTCGATTACTTCCGCTATTCCTGGTATAACTCCTTGGCGAAACATAATCCACTCATTTTGTATAGTTACTTGATGCTTATCTGCAACCCATTTAGTAAGCGATGATTTTGTTTCTTCAGGTGCCATTGAGTAACCAAATACTGGGTGCTCCATACGTGTTTGTAATGCCTCAATGATAACAGAAGGGATGGCGAAATCCATATCCGCAACCCACATAGGGAGTACTTCCGAAGCGTTATTGATAGAATATACTTGCTCTAACATATCCCATTTTGCAGAATATGTGTTTCGACGATTAAAAACAGTAGAAAAAATGGACAAAGTGATTTCCCCTTTCAATTTATATTTATTATGTTATTATAACCCTATCTAATAAAACTAGTAAGGTGAAACTAAATGGACACAATTGAAATGAATAGAAGAGCGGTATGGACATTACAAAAATGGGATCCTTTCCACATTGGAGAGAATGCATATGAAACAGAAACGGCAGATGTTGTTGCCTATCTACAAAATATTGACCATCCATCTGATTTAGCGAAACGAATTCAAGAAATTTATGAACATTCTTTTGAAGAATGGATTCCATTAGAAAAATGCGTAGAGATATCTTATAAGCTAATCGCTTTAAAGTATGAAATGAAATGTATTATTTAAAAACAAAAAGCTTTCGGTTTTATTAAACCGAAAGCTTTTTTTATTGATTAAGCTTCTTTAATACCGTCTAATAAGTTAGAAGCTGGAACTTCAAGTGCATTGGACAATCTTAGAATTGTTTGAACTGATGGTTGTTCAACGCCTGATTCGTAGGCTTCTAGCTTACCAGTACCAATTCTTGTTTTTAATGCAAGAGTTTCTAGCGTAATGTTACGCTCTTCTCTAAGTTGACGTAATTGCTCATGTAAACCTTTTTTCATGTTAAACCCACCCCTATCTTAATGATTATATTATAACATAATTCCTCTTAAAACTTTTGATATTAATGTCAGAAAAAGTACAATTTTTACATTAATAATTTCATAGCACCTTGGACGAATACCACAAGTATAGCGATTGGAGCTGCAAAACGCACAATAATATGCCAAGAATTCAGTAGAAAATCATTCAATCTAAGTTCTTGGATTAGTGTGGACTTAGAAAAATGGAAACCAGCAAATAATGATATAAATAATGCTCCCAGCGGTAATCCGATACTACTCGTTAAAAAG
This sequence comes from Psychrobacillus sp. FSL H8-0487, assembly GCF_038008385.1. NCBI lineage: Bacteria > Bacillati > Bacillota > Bacilli > Caryophanales > Bacillaceae > Psychrobacillus > Psychrobacillus sp. FSL H8-0487. The sequence continues at coordinate 2,648,163 of NZ_JBBOZA010000001.1, read as the reverse complement.
TCGGCGAAGTCGAAAATCGACATACCTAAGATGCGAACATTTGCTAATATACCAAAAGATAAGGCACTTGGAATACCTAATAAGAAAATGAGGAAGCCATAACTCCAAGCAGCCCGTTTCCTTCTATCATATTTAGACTTAATGCCAATTGATACAACTATTTCTAACATACTGATGGAAGAAGTAAGTGTTGCAAACAATAGGAGAACAAAGAATAAAATTAAGAAAAATTGACCGAAAATAATTTGATCAAATACTGCTGGAATAATGATGAACGCTAACCCTGGTCCTGCGTCCGGTGAGAAGCCTAATGCAAAGACTGCTGGGAAAATAACAAGACCTGCCATAATGGATATACCGATGTTCAAAAGAGAGACGCTAAGTGCAGATGAGCTAATATTAGTCTCCTTCGGTAAATAAGATGCATAAGTAATCATTCCAGAAATACCAACACTTAAAGAGAAGAACGCTTGGCCTAATGCAAGTAATGCAGTCTCCCATGTAAAGTAGGACCAATCCGGTACAAATAAAAACCTAATCCCTTCGATAGCACCGTCTAGTGTGAGGGATCGAATAGCTAGTACTACAAAGAAAATTAGCAAGATGGGCATCATCCATTTACTAGCTTTCTCAATTCCTCCTTTAATACCCCCAGATACAATCCAAATTGTTAACAGGATAAAAGTTGCCTGAGCAATTAACACCTCCCATGGATTTGAAATCACGGTATCGAACAGATCATTAAAGAATGATTCACTACTACCATTTAAGCTAAATGTAATGGCGCGGAACAAATAAGATATAATCCACCCACCAACAACACTATAGAATGATAATATGATAAATGAAAAGGCAAAACCTGCCCACCCGATTAGAAACCAAGGTTTGCCCGGAGCAAGTTTTTTGAAGCCTGTGACAGCATCTGCTTGACCTTTTCTCCCAATTACAAACTCAGCAAGCAAGATAGGAAGACCTATTAGTAAAGTACATAAGATAAACAAGATAACAAACACACTACCCCCGTTTGTCCCTGCCATATAAGGAAATTTCCAAATAGCACCTAGTCCAATTGCACTTCCGGCTGCCGCTAATATAAATCCTATTTTAGATCCAAAATGATCCCGATTTGTCACGAAAATTCCTCCTTTAATAGGACTGTTTTATTGTACATGAGGATTTATAGAAAATGTTAATTTATTTTACGAAACAAACTGCAATAATCTTTCGTATCATCATTAGAGCACTAGAGAGAGAGGGAGGAATATGTTAGAGGTCGAGTTAATAGAAAGAGCGCAAAAAGGGGACAAAACCGCATATACAGAACTTATACATATACATCATAGAACCGTTGAAAAATTTGCATTTCAGTGTGGTGTTCAAGTTCATGACATTCCAGATGTTACTCAAGAGGTATTTGTGAAGCTATATAGGTTCTTACATCAATTTCAGCGTGATCGGTTTACGACGTGGTTATATAAAATCACCTTAAATACTGCAAGGGATTACTACAGAAAAGAAACGAAAGAAAAGGAAAAGGAACAGAAATTGCACGTAGAAGTCGGATTAAATTATACAACGAAATCAGCGGAGGAACGAGTTTTAGTGTTTGAGGAAGACCGGCATCTCCATAATGCTATTCAAGCCCTGGATGAAAAATATCGTCATCCTATTATTATGTTTTACTTTCATGAATTATCATATGAACAAATTGCAGAAGTATTAAATGTACCCTTATCTACGATAAAAATACGGTTAATGCGAGCAAAAGCATTATTAAAATCTGCTATACAAGTGAATGGAGGAGTCAAGCATGGACGATAAACAATTAGAAGAACGCTTAAATCTTTTAAAATCATCCTATGATCGATTGCCTTCATCTATTGATCCCGGTGAAATTTTAAAAAAAATAGAAAATGAGAATAATGTTCCTCCGATAGAAAAGAAAATCAGAGGATCAAAGCGGCAACGAATTACCGTATGGGCAGTGAGCGTAGCAAGTGTGTTAGTGATTGGACTTTTAGGAACAACATATCTAACCGATTCAGATAATACAACAACTAGTGATGAAAAATACAGCGATAAAGATATAGAAAAATTTAAAAGCCGTTATAAAGACGAACGATTAAAACGTCAAAAAATTCTTCAGATGAATGATGCGGAGTTTACTACATTAAATTTTGTTCAGTACGCTGATAATATTTTTTCCTCCCAAATTGCCCCAGGGACTTTAGAAGGGAAAAATGATGATATTTCTATTCAAGAGGCATATGATTTGGCTATTGAAGGATTAAATCTTCCTTCTGAAATGATAGAAGTTGCTAAACAAAGAGGTAAAATAAATAGTAAAGAAAGCTCCTATTTTGTAGATGATTTTGTTACTAAAACGGAGAATTTAATTTTCTACTATGAGCAAATTCTACGAGATAATGAAGATGCTCTTAAAGTTGCCAAACATGAGGGAAGACTAAGTGAGCATGTACTCATTGCCAATCGATATAATCTCTCAAAAGAAATACAAAGCATGATCGAAGTTTTGCCTAAAGAAGGATTGAAACTAGATGTAAATTTGGAAGGAACGGAATTTCGAATTATACCTGATTGGGCCTTATTCACAAGAGACCTTTTCTCCATTTTAGATGAAAATGAGGCGCGCTATTTAGGAATGTATGAGTTAATTCCAGGTCACGGGATAGCCACTTTGTTAGAGGAACAAGAACTATCTCAATTAGGATATTATTTAGCTAGCATAGAATTTACATTACTAAATTCAAGCGAAGGTTCGGCAATACATTCTCGCTGGGAAAATTATTACTTTGAGTTAGCAGAAAAAATTATTTTTCCATCAGACATTGGTGAAATATTAAATGATGACAATAAAATAAATATTGAAACCCAGATGGCATGGGAGTCACTAGTAAATATTCCGGGTGTGTCACCATTAGCTACAATGATGAAGCCTATCGTTGCTTCAATGAAATCAAGTGAATGGACATACAATGAGACCTATAAACTATTGGACATAGAGCAGCTAAGAGATTATTATCTCTTAGCCTTGGATAACAAACTAGAAACGAACAAATTAGACTGGATTTCTATACTGCCTGATGGAGTGGAGAATAGTTTAGAGACTCCTTATACAATGTATGGAATTCATGAATTGTATAAAAAGTTCAATGAGAACTTTAATCCACTAGTATTACATGGAACTGGACCTATGGATATCACGCTCTTGTATCATTATGCTGATGGGCAAGATAACCATGAAATGATGTGGGAATTGATGACTAGTGATTTTAAAAATGAATATAAAAAAGAAGCATTTTTAGAGAACCCAACTTTTCAAAATATCATTGGAGATAGTGCAAAAAATCTATACTTTAACAAAGAGTATTTAATCCCGGACAATAATAATTTGAAAACCTATATTGGACAGGAAAAAGGAAGTCAAGTCAGCTACGATATACTTCTCCGTCTGGAAAATGATGATATATGGAGAATTCAAGGAGAAGAGGATTATTTAACAAGTAATGCAACTCCAGTGGACGATAAATTTGTCCAACGTGTGCATGCTTTATATAAGTTATTTGCAGGAACATATGATCAATCTGTCTTAACAGAGACGTCACCAGAGGAAATTGTGGGGCTGTATTATTATTCTGCTCAGTTAAACGACTATGAAACACAGTATGAATTGTATATAAAAGATGAAAATTGGGTGCAAATACCTAAAGAGGAATACATGAACGGGGAGCATCAGATTATAGTAGATATTAGGCTTAATTTTAAAACGATGGAATTTAATACTCATGGCAAAGGAGAGGGTGTTGTTACCTTAACTAAACATCTCGATACCCGTAAATTTGCGGATAATAAAGTAATTGGCTTTCAGCTAATCCAAACTGAAAATGGATGGAGACCAGCTTTTATGCCGACACAGTGATTTTTGCCGTCATACTTCCTACTATGTTATAATTTAACATGACTATATCGTATATAAGAAAGTAGGAACGGATTATGACTCAAAATTATAAGGTAGGAGATGTTGTCACGGGTAAAGTTACAGGGATTCAACCATACGGAGCTTTTGTAAGCTTAGATGAGCAAACACAGGGTCTAGTGCATATTTCAGAAATAACATACGGGTATGTAAAAGAAGTGGAAGAATTTTTAACTGTAGGGCAAGGCGTAGAGGTGAAAATTCTAGAGATTGACGATGAGGCTGGTAAAATAAGCTTGTCCATGAGAGAACTCCAGGAAAAACCGACACTACCAAAACGTGACGATAGACCTCGGAAATCACTTCAAGATCGTATAGATGAACATGATGAAGAAGGGTTTAATTCGTTAAAGGAAAAATTAGGGGACTGGATCAAAAAATCAGCACTGTAAAAAGGGTTAGCTCTCGCAGAGATTATCCTTATGTATAAAAAAAGCAAGAATGTTGTTCAACAATATGAACTCATTCTTGTTTTTTTTAATATTTTGTATAAGCAGAATCTCTTATCGCTTCATCTTCCGTATTCGATATTGTAAATTTTGACGGCTCATGCCTAATGCTTCCGCAGCTTTAGTTATATTGCCATCAAATTTATCTAAAGCTTTTTGTAAGTAATACATTTCTGCGGATCTTAAATATTCATCTAAAGGAACCAATTCTTTATCCGAAGTTATCACAAAATCCTCTGCTTTTCCTGAAGTCACATTAAAATCCTGGACCTTTAACTTAAAGTGTAGAGGTAACATATCAAATTTTAATACTTGTTCTGTAGTTACCATTGAACTTATTTCATCTAGGAGCAGTTCCAATTCCTTCAGATTACCCGGCCATTCATACTTTAAAAAAGCTTGAACAACTTCTTCTTCAATATCCTTTATAGTGGAACCATAACGGTTTAAATAGCGATTAAAATAATCATACATAAAAGGAAGGATATCTTCTGTACGTTTGCGCAAAGGTGGAATACTGATTGTTACCTGGGCAAAATAATAATATAGTTCCTTGCTTAACTTATTCGAAGAAATAAGATCTACTGGGTCCTCGCCAATACTTGCTATATAAAGGTTTTGTCCTGCTTCATTTGCAGATAGAATTTGCAAAAGTTCATTTTGTAATTCGAGGGATAATAAATCAATTCTTTCACAAAATATTGTACAGTGTGACATATCAGAAAGCTCTTTTTGAAATTTTTTTATTAAAAAACTATCTGAACTATGACAGTATAGAGAGATAAACTGTTTGTTTACTGGGGAGAGTTGGTGGTGAATTCCTTCAGCGATCAATTCCTTGCCCGTTCCAGCTTCTCCAACTAAAAGGACAGGCATTCGTACATGTGCCGCCTTTATAGAACGTTCTAATATATCTTGCATTTCTGATGAAACTGCTGTAATGCTAGAAAGGGTAATCGATTCATTGTACCTTTTTAAAGGCTGATAAATTAGTCGCTCTAGAGCAGTAATATCGCGAGAAAACTCCACTGCTCCTATAAGTTTTTCCTCAAGACATATAGGGTATGTATCATTAATAGTGGTTATTTCTTGGCCATTACGATTCCAGTAGGTCTGTTTAGCTCGTAATACTGGTTCGCCACTATGCAAAACTTTTAACAATGTACTTTCTTGTTGTTCAAATTGGAAAAGTTCGAAGATGGAACGGTCTACAACATCAGTTAAATTTAGCCCTTCAATCTCTTTCATTTTTTCATTGTATATAATGGTTTTGCCTGTTAAGTCAATGGCATGAATACCAACTGCTACCTGTTCGGTAGCAAATTTATAAAACGGTAGAAAATCTTTTATTTGTTCGTCCAAAAGGCTCACCTCAAAAAAATATTTCACATTTTAGAATTTTTTACTTGAATTACGCAACAATCTTTTGCATTATTATATATGTAAACTAATTAGAACTGCAAATTTTTTTTGCACCCAAATCGAAGGAGGATATTAAATTGATACCTTACAAACACGAACCATTCACGGATTTTTCAAAAGAAGAAAATAAAAAAGCGATGCAAGAAGGATACAAAGTAGTTGATGCATACCTAGGAAATGATTTCCCATTAATCGTTGGTGGAGAACGTATTACTACAGAAGCAAAAATTAAATCTTATAATCCAGCAAAAAAAGAAGAATTAGTTGGTGCTGTTTCTAAAGCTACACAAGAAATTGCTTCTAAGGCTATGGATATTGCTGATGAAACATTCCAAACTTGGAAAAAAGTTAAGCCTGAAATACGTGCAGACGTTCTTTTCAAAGCAGCAGCTATCATTCGTCGTCGTAAATTTGAGTTCTCTGCTCTATTATCAAGAGAAGCGGGTAAAACTTGGGTTGAAGCTGATGTAGAAGTTGCCGAAGGAATTGACTTCTTAGAATACTACGGACGTGAAATGTTACGTTTAAAAAATGGTGCACCAGTTGAAAGTCGTCCAGGTGAATATAACCAATATAACTATATTCCACTAGGTGTTGCGGTTGTAATCTCACCTTGGAACTTCCCATTTGCAATCATGGCTGGTACTACTGTTGCGGCAATGGTAGCAGGTAATACTGTACTATTAAAACCAGCTTCCACAACTCCAGTCGTTTCTTATAAATTTGTAGAAGTATTAGAAGAGGCGGGTATGCTTCCTGGAGTAGTAAACTTCATCCCAGGTTCTGGTGCTGAAATTGGTGATTTCATGGTAGAACATCCACGTACTCGTCTAATCAGCTTCACAGGTTCTCGTGATGTTGGATTAGGAATAGTAGAAAAATCTTCTAAATTAGCTCCAGGGCAAATTTGGATTAAACGTTCTATTCTTGAAATGGGTGGGAAAGACACAATCGTAGTGGATAAAGAGGCTGATTTAGAATTAGCAGCTCAGTCTATTGTGAAGTCTGCATTCGGTTTCAGTGGTCAAAAATGTTCTGCATGTTCACGTGCAGTAATCGTAGAAGACGTTTACGACACAGTGTTGAACAGAGTAGAAGAATTAACAAACGCTTTAACGGTTGGTATTCCTGACGGTGATGAGCACTTTGTTGGTCCAGTTATCGATGGTGCTTCATTCAAAAAAATTATGAGTTATATCGAAATTGGTAAAGAAGAAGGTCGTTTGGTTACTGGTGGTACAGGAGATGATTCTAAAGGATTCTTTATCCAACCAACTGTCATTGCTGACCTATCTCCAACTGCACGTATTATGCAAGAAGAGATCTTTGGACCAGTTGTTGGTATTTCTAAAGCTAAAGATTTCGATGAGGCATTAGAAATTGCAAACAATACAGAGTACGGTTTAACAGGTGCTGTTATTACAAATAATCGTTTGAATCAAGAAAAAGCGCGTGAAGAGTTCCATGTAGGGAACCTATACTTCAACCGTGGATGTACAGGTGCTATTGTTGGTTACCAACCATTTGGTGGATTTAACATGTCTGGTACAGATTCAAAAGCTGGTGGACCAGATTATGTCCAACTTCATATGCAAGCGAAAACAACATCTGAAATGCTTTAAAATTTCCAAGGCAGACTTTGTTTGAAGTCTGCCTTCATTTTAAAAAAAAGGGGTAATGAAAGCATGACTATTTCATCGCAAATGATTGAACAAACGAATAAATTTGGTGCAAACAACTATAACCCGCTTCCAATAGTAGTATCTGAAGCAGAGGGTGTTTGGGTAAAAGATCCTGAAGGTAACAAATATATGGATATGCTTTCTGCTTATTCGGCAGTAAACCAAGGACATCGTCATCCAAAGATTATTCAAGCGTTAAAAGATCAAGCGGATCGTGTAACTCTAACTTCTCGTGCTTTCCACAATGACCAATTAGGTCCATGGTATGAAAAAGTTAGTGAGTTAACAGGTAAAGACATGGTCTTACCAATGAATACTGGAGCAGAAGCAGTTGAAACAGCATTTAAAGCAGCTCGTAGATGGGCATATGATGTAAAAGATGTAGCAGCTGACCAAGCAGAGGTAATTGCTTGTAATGGAAACTTCCACGGTCGTACTATGGGAGCGGTTTCACTTTCATCTGATCCTGAATACAAAAGAGGATTTGGCCCAATGCTTCCAGGTATTAAGTTAATACCTTATGGTGATTTAGAAGCGTTGAAAGCTGCAATTACTCCTAACACGGCAGCATTTATAATTGAACCAATTCAAGGGGAAGCTGGAATTATCATTCCACCTGCTGGATTCATGAAGGCAGCGCTTGAATTATGTCGCGAGAATAATGTTTTATTTATCGCGGATGAAATCCAAGCTGGTCTTTGCCGTACTGGTAAAATGTTCGCATCTGAATGGGAAGATATAGATCCAGATATGTATATACTAGGAAAAGCATTAGGCGGTGGAGTTTTCCCAATCTCATGTATCGTTGCAAACAAAGAAATTCTAAGTGTATTTAATCCGGGATCTCATGGGTCTACTTTTGGTGGTAACCCTATGGCATGTGCGGTTTCAATCGCAGCGTTAGACGTGTTGATAGATGAAAAATTAGCGGCTCGCTCCCTAGAACTAGGAAATTACTTTATGGATGCATTGAAAGAAATTAAACATTCTTCTATTAAAGAAGTACGCGGTCGTGGATTGTTTATTGGAATGGAATTAACAGAAGACGCACGTCCATTCTGTGAAGAACTTAAAGAATTAGGCTTATTATGTAAGGAAACACATGATACAGTAATTCGTTTTGCTCCACCTCTAATCATTTCAAAAGAAGAGTTAGATTGGGCAATTGAAAGAATCCAGAAAGTATTCAATAAATAATAATTTTTAGACAAATATCAACAATTCTATGTTACAATGGTTCCGAAGAAATTATTAAATATTAAAGAGGCGAAAATATAAAATGGCTGAAAATTTAAACCTGTTTACATCAACTCAGGCTGTAATTAAAGAGGCTCTGAACAAACTTGGTTATGACGAAGCAATGTATGACCTTTTGAAAGAACCACTAAGGATGCTAGAAGTTCGAATTCCAGTACGCATGGATGACAATACAGTAAAGGTATTCACTGGATACCGTTCACAGCATAATGATGCTGTTGGACCTACAAAAGGTGGAGTACGTTTTCATCCAGGTGTAACACCAGATGAAATGAAAGCTTTATCTATGTGGATGACATTAAAAGCTGGTATTGTGGACCTTCCTTATGGTGGAGGTAAAGGTGGAGTTATTTGTGATCCGCGCGAAATGTCAATGGGAGAAATTGAACGTCTAAGCCGTGGATATGTACGTGCGGTAGGACAAATCGTTGGACCGACAAAAGACATTCCTGCTCCAGACGTATTTACAAATGCTCAAATCATGGCATGGATGATGGATGAATATAGTCGTATGGACCAATTCAATTCACCAGGTTTCATCACTGGTAAACCACTTGTACTTGGTGGTTCACAAGGACGCGACCGTGCGACTGCTCAAGGTGTTACTATTATTATCAATGAAGCTGCAAAAAAACGTGATATTGATATGCAAGGAGCGCGCGTTGTTATCCAAGGTTTTGGTAATGCAGGAAGCTTCTTAGCTAAGTTTTTGAGTGATCAAGGTGCAAAAGTTATTGCTATTTCCGATGCTTACGGAGCTTTACATGATCCTAATGGTTTAGATATTGACTATCTATTAGATCGTCGTGATAGCTTTGGTACTGTAACAACTCTATTTGAAAATACGATTTCTAACCAAGAGTTATTAGAATTAGATTGTGATATTTTAGTTCCAGCTGCTATTGAGAACCAAATTACTGCTGAAAATGCTCATAATATTAAAGCGAAGATCGTAGTAGAGGCTGCCAATGGACCAACTACAACAGAAGGTACAAAAATTCTTTATGACAGAGGAATTCTATTAGTTCCTGATGTTTTAGCAAGTGCTGGTGGTGTAACAGTTTCTTACTTTGAATGGGTTCAAAATAACCAAGGTTATTACTGGACTGAAGAAGAAGTAGATGAGAAACTAGTGAAGAAAATGGTAGATGCATTCGCAAATATCTATGAAGTGGCATCCACTCGTAATATCGATATGCGTTTAGCTGCTTACATGGTAGGTGTACGTAAAACTGCGGAAGCGTCACGTTTCCGTGGATGGGTATAATATAATTGAAGTACTAGTAAGGTGAACCGCTTGTTTTTTACAAGCGGTTTTTTTATTATTAAGAAAGTATGGAAAGAGGAGGATGTCAAATGAATGCTTTTTCATTTTATAACCCTGTAAAATTGATATTTGGTAAAGATCAACTATCAAAGTTAAAAGGGGAATTATCATTATACGGAAAGAAAGTCCTTGTTGTTTACGGCGGGGGTAGTATCAAGAAAAATGGTTTATATGATAGCGTTATGACTGAATTAAAAGAAACAGGAATGGAAGTTTTTGAACTTGCAGGGGTGGAACCAAACCCTAGACTATCCACAGCTAGAAAGGGAGCAGAGATCTGTAAAAAAGAAGGCATTGATGTTTTGCTAGCAGTTGGTGGAGGTTCCGTAATTGATTGTACGAAACTTATCGCAGTTGCAGCTAAATACGACGGAGATGCTTGGGACTTTGTTTCACGTAAAGCGGTTCCACAAGAAGCTTTACCTTTTGGAACTATTTTAACTCTTGCAGCAACCGGTTCAGAGATGAATTCTGGATCTGTTATTACTAATGAAGAAACTCTAGAGAAGTATGGATGGGGAAGTCCTTTAGTTTATCCTAAATTCTCTATTTTGGATCCAGTAAACACGTTCACTGTTCCTCTTGATCAAACGGTTTATGGAATAGTGGATATGATGTCTCATATGTTCGAACAATATTATAACAATGCGACAAATACACCGGTTCAAGATGAAATGATAGAAGGTACTCTTCGTACAGTAATAGAAGTAGGACCAAAACTCATAGAAGACCTTACAAATTATGAGCACCGTGAAACTATTCTATTTGCAGGTACATTAGGGTTAAATGGCTTCCTACAAATGGGGTACAACGGGGACTGGGCAAGTCATAATTTAGAACATGCGATTTCAGCAGTTTATGACATTCCACACGGTGGAGGATTAGCTATCGTTTTCCCTAGATGGATGCGTCATAATGTAAAAGTAAATCCTCAGCGTTTTGCTAAGCTAGCAATTAATGTCTTTAACGTGAATTCTGAAGGTAAATCAGTAGAAGAAGTAGCGTATGAAGGAATTGATCGCTTAGAAGCGTTTTGGAAGTCATTGAATGCACCTTCTACATTAGGTGATTACAATATAGATGAAAGCAAGATCGATTTGATGGTAGAAAAAGCAATGGTTTATGGAGAATATGGTAATTTCCATAAGTTAAATGCAGAAGATACAAAAACAATTTTAACAGCTTGTCTATAATAGTAAGAAATAAGAAAACCACATGGCAGAATTCGTCATGTGGTTTTCTTATTAATATTGTTTTCGATAACACTAATCACGTGTTTTTAACACGGTACGTTGATCTCGATGTTCAGTCCACGTTCTGATTCCGTCATCTTCATCAAAGGAGATTGTAATATCTGTTACTCCTTGTTGATTTAAAATAAGTTCTTTAATTTTATCCTGAATATCGTCCACCTCGGCGAAAGAATATTGAGGATCTATCTCAATAATTATTTCCACATGGAGATATTCACCTTCTTTTATAACTTCAAGCTTTTGAATATCCTTTACATGCGGGTTCTCAGATACAATATGAGCAATATGAGTGAGCATTTGTTCGTCTGTTTCCCCTAGTGCGCCTCGAGCGTTGTCTAAGAATACTTTCCCTACTACATAGAACATCATAATACCGATCATAATAGAAGCTATACCTTCTGCTTGTAAAAAACCAGTAAAGTGGGAAATTAAAACTGCCACAAACGCTAATATTCCTCCTGCTGTTGCTACTAAGTCCTCCATAAAAACAAGCTTTGTTGCAGGTTTAGCTCTCTTTAAGTGAGTAAAGCTTGTTGTTAATGGAGAAAAGGCGGTTCCTTTAATCCCGACTTCATGCAAAATTTCTTTTCCAGCTTTATATAAGACGGCAAATTCCAAAATTATGGCAATAGCAAGTACGCTTAGGGTAATGGCAACACCTGTAGATTCAGTCGGGTGTTGAATATGGTGCCAACCTTCTATAATTGTTTCATAAGATAAAATTCCGACAATAATTACAGCGCCTAAGCAAACGAGGTTTACTAAGCGTCCAAAACCATTTGGAAATCTTGGCGTAGGGGCTTTCTTAGATAAGGATGACCCAATATAAACAAAGAATTGGTTTGCTGCATCGCCAATGGAGTGCATCATCTCTGCAAACATAGCTACATTTCCTGTAAAGAAAAACGCACCACCTTTTAAAATTGCAATAATAGTATTTACAACTGCTGCTAATAATGAAGGCTTATTACCACCTTTTAACAACCTAAATAATTCTCCCATATGATTACTCCTTTTTAAATAGATTCTACATCTACCGATTCGATAAATTTTTGTTTTTTAATGGTAGCGTAAAATTCTGCAGTATTTTTCTTAGTGATTATTGATAACCTCATATTCATTTCATGTTTAATTGTATTATTGTCTAAAGTGACGTCTTTAATGCGAATACTTTCTATATAAACACCGCTTCCTTGTAAATAGTCATATACTTTGGGAATGCTTTCTGGATTTCTTACCACAACTGTTAGAGATAGCTCCTTGGATCTCAGCCGTTTTGGACCTACTTTTGTGAGAAGGGGAGGGATTAACTCAATTCCTATTATTACGATAATTACACTAAGAGCGGATTCCATATAAAATCCAGCACCTACAGCTATACCAATTCCGCCAGCTCCCCAAATCATAGCTGCGGTTGTTAAACCAGTTATAGTATCATTACCTTTACGGAGTATAACTCCTGCACCGAGAAAACCTATACCGCTTACTATTTGTGCTGCCAAACGCAAAGGATCCATTGTAATATTTATAGCATCATTCGGAATGGCGGTGTAAGCTGCTTCTATTGATATATAAGTAAGGAGACAACTAAATGTTGCAATCACTATACTTGTCTTTAATCCAATAGGTTTCTTTTTTAGTTCCCTTTCTATACCTATTATTAAACTTAATAATGCAGCAAAGATTAATTTAAATGTAATTTCAGTATAATCATCCAAGTAGTTTACCCATTCCATCGATAACTCCTCCTTTATTCTTTATAGGGGTTGAAGATATTTTACAAATCGATTTAATCTAAGAAGGACATTAAATATGGAGATCTGTAGAGTGATAATTTATACTTAAGGTGGATGCACTTGAAACTAAAAGCATAGTAGTAGATTGGGAGATTTCTTATTATCTCCTATTATAAGTATAGAAGATGTTAAAATAAAGTTCTGACGTATGTATCAATTTCTAACTTATTTCATTATTGCTTTAGGGTGAGCTCTATTAGTCAAACTAATATTTGAAATCACGCTGATTGAATTTGCTGTAGAGGGTTGGTAGTCTTTTATGAACGGAATAAGAAGGCTAGATTTCTCATGAGTTATTCTGGAAGAACTTATTAAGTGATTGTAAGAGCTCAACAATTCAAGAGTTTAATAGATATTAAAGTTTTTTTCACAAAAAGGGTTGCTTTTTCTTTCTAGACGATGTATATTAATACTTGTCCTTCGGAACGAGATACAAACAACTTAAAAAAAGTTAAAAAAAGTGTTTGACATCAAATCTGAAATAAGTTATACTAATAAAGTCGTCAAAACGACGCGAACAACATGAACATTGAAAACTGAACATGCAAAACGTTAAGAAATATAGCTTTCAACTAACTCGTTAGGATGATAGCAAAACAAAATGAGCTTTTAAACTAGTTCTAATTTGTTCGCTTTCAATGTGCTCTGCATACTGGAAGTGAACTATTATGGAGAGTTTGATCCTGGCTCAGGACGAACGCTGGCGGCATGCCTAATACATGCAAGTCGAGCGAATGACGAAGAAGCTTGCTTCTTCTGATTTAGCGGCGGACGGGTGAGTAACACGTGGGCAACCTGCCCTGTAGATTGGGATAACTCCGGGAAACCGGGGCTAATACCGAATAATCCATTTCCTCACATGGGGAGATGTTAAAAGACGGCATCTCGCTGTCACTACAGGATGGGCCCGCGGCGCATTAGCTAGTTGGTGAGGTAACGGCTCACCAAGGCGACGATGCGTAGCCGACCTGAGAGGGTGATCGGCCACACTGGGACTGAGACACGGCCCAGACTCCTACGGGAGGCAGCAGTAGGGAATCTTCCACAATGGACGAAAGTCTGATGGAGCAATGCCGCGTGAGTGAAGAAGGTTTTCGGATCGTAAAACTCTGTTGTGAGGGAAGAACAAGTACGAGAGTAACTGCTCGTACCTTGACGGTACCTCATTAGAAAGCCACGGCTAACTACGTGCCAGCAGCCGCGGTAATACGTAGGTGGCAAGCGTTGTCCGGAATTATTGGGCGTAAAGCGCGCGCAGGCGGTCCTTTAAGTCTGATGTGAAATCCCACGGCTCAACCGTGGAAGGTCATTGGAAACTGGGGGACTTGAGTACAGAAGAGGAAAGCGGAATTCCAAGTGTAGCGGTGAAATGCGTAGAGATTTGGAGGAACACCAGTGGCGAAGGCGGCTTTCTGGTCTGTAACTGACGCTGAGGCGCGAAAGCGTGGGGAGCAAACAGGATTAGATACCCTGGTAGTCCACGCCGTAAACGATGAGTGCTAAGTGTTAGGGGGTTTCCGCCCCTTAGTGCTGCAGCTAACGCATTAAGCACTCCGCCTGGGGAGTACGGTCGCAAGACTGAAACTCAAAGGAATTGACGGGGGCCCGCACAAGCGGTGGAGCATGTGGTTTAATTCGAAGCAACGCGAAGAACCTTACCAGGTCTTGACATCCCGCTGACCGGCCTAGAGATAGGCTTTTCCCTTCGGGGACAGCGGTGACAGGTGGTGCATGGTTGTCGTCAGCTCGTGTCGTGAGATGTTGGGTTAAGTCCCGCAACGAGCGCAACCCTTGATCTTAGTTGCCAGCATTCAGTTGGGCACTCTAAGGTGACTGCCGGTGATAAACCGGAGGAAGGTGGGGATGACGTCAAATCATCATGCCCCTTATGACCTGGGCTACACACGTGCTACAATGGACGGTACAGAGGGTCGCAACCCCGCGAGGGTGAGCAAATCCCATAAAACCGTTCTCAGTTCGGATTGTAGGCTGCAACTCGCCTACATGAAGCCGGAATCGCTAGTAATCGTGGATCAGCATGCCACGGTGAATACGTTCCCGGGCCTTGTACACACCGCCCGTCACACCACGAGAGTTTGTAACACCCGAAGTCGGTGGGGTAACCCTTACGGGAGCCAGCCGCCGAAGGTGGGACAGATGATTGGGGTGAAGTCGTAACAAGGTAGCCGTATCGGAAGGTGCGGCTGGATCACCTCCTTTCTAAGGATAATATCGGAATACGGATTTTTATTCGTATCTTAACGTTTTGCAGTTCAGTTTTGAATGTTCATTTTATATGAAGATTCAACGCTTGTTCTTTGAAAACTGGATAAAACGACATTGAAACAATAAACAACAAGAAATTCTGTTGTGATTATTTACGTAATCACGACGTGTAAGACTTTTTAACTTTTAGGTTAAGTTAATAAGGGCGCACGGTGAATGCCTTGGCACTAGGAGTCGACGAAGGACGGCACTAACACCGATATGCTTCGGGGAGCTGTAAGTGAGCTTTGATCCGGAGATTTCCGAATGGGGAAACCCACTGTTCGTAATGGAGCAGTACATTTGCGTGAATACATAGCGCATCTGAGACACACCCAGGGAACTGAAACATCTAAGTACCTGGAGGAAGAGAAAGAAAATTCGATTCCCTGAGTAGCGGCGAGCGAAACGGGAATAGCCCAAACCAAAAGGCTTGCCTTTTGGGGTTGTAGGACACTCTACATAGAGTTACAAAGGAATGAGTTAGACGAAGCGATCTGGAAAGGTCCGCAGGATAGGGTAAAAGCCCCGTAGTCTAAAATTCATTCTCTCTTGAGTGTATCCTGAGTACGGCGGAACACGTGAAATTCCGTCGGAATCTGGGAGGACCATCTCCCAAGGCTAAATACTACCTAGTGACCGATAGTGAACCAGTACCGTGAGGGAAAGGTGAAAAGCACCCCGGAAGGGGAGTGAAATAGATCCTGAAACCGTGTGCCTACAAGTAGTTAGAGCCCGTTAATGGGTGATAGCGTGCCTTTTGTAGAATGAACCGGCGAGTTACGATCCCATGCAAGGTTAAGTCGAGAAGACGGAGCCGCAGCGAAAGCGAGTCTGAATAGGGCGAATGAGTATGTGGTCGTAGACCCGAAACCAGGTGATCTACCCATGTCCAGGATGAAGGTAAGGTAACACTTACTGGAGGTCCGAACCCACGCACGTTGAAAAGTGCGGGGATGAGGTGTGGGTAGCGGAGAAATTCCAATCGAACCTGGAGATAGCTGGTTCTCTCCGAAATAGCTTTAGGGCTAGCCTCAAACGTTAGAATCTTGGAGGTAGAGCACTGTTTGGACTAGGGGCCCATCCCGGGTTACCGAATTCAGACAAACTCCGAATGCCAATGATTTATGTTTGGGAGTCAGACTGCGAGTGATAAGATCCGTAGTCAAGAGGGAAACAGCCCAGACCACCAGCTAAGGTCCCAAAGTATTTGTTAAGTGGAAAAGGATGTGGCGTTGCTTAGACAACCAGGATGTTGGCTTAGAAGCAGCCATCATTTAAAGAGTGCGTAATAGCTCACTGGTCGAGTGACGCTGCGCCGAAAATGTATCGGGGCTAAACAAATCACCGAAGCTGTGGATTGATACCTTTGGTATCAGTGGTAGGAGAGCGTTCTAAGGGCGTTGAAGTCAGACCGGAAGGACTGGTGGAGCGCTTAGAAGTGAGAATGCCGGTATGAGTAGCGAAAGACGGGTGAGAATCCCGTCCACCGTATGACTAAGGTTTCCTGAGGAAGGCTCGTCCGCTCAGGGTTAGTCGGGACCTAAGCCGAGGCCGATAGGCGTAGGCGATGGATAACAGGTTGATATTCCTGTACCACCAAACCACCGTTTGAGTAATGGGGGGACGCAGAAGGATAGGGTAAGCATGCTGTTGGTTATGCATGTCCAAGCAGTAAGGTGTGAATGTAGGCAAATCCGCATTCTTTAACATTGAGCTGTGATGGCGAGGACGTATGTCTAGAGTTCCTGATTTCACACTGCCAAGAAAAGCCTCTAGCGAGGTGAAAGGTGCCCGTACCGCAAACCGACACAGGTAGTCGAGGAGAGAATCCTAAGGTGAGCGAGAGAACTCTCGTTAAGGAACTCGGCAAAATGACCCCGTAACTTCGGGAGAAGGGGTGCTCTTTTGGGTTCATAGCCTAGAAGAGCCGCAGTGAATAGGCCCAGGCGACTGTTTAGCAAAAACACAGGTCTATGCAAAACCGTAAGGTGAAGTATATGGGCTGACGCCTGCCCGGTGCTGGAAGGTTAAGAGGAGTGCTTAGCGCAAGCGAAGGTGCGAATTGAAGCCCCAGTAAACGGCGGCCGTAACTATAACGGTCCTAAGGTAGCGAAATTCCTTGTCGGGTAAGTTCCGACCCGCACGAAAGGCGTAACGATCTGGGCACTGTCTCAACGAGAGACTCGGTGAAATTATAGTACCTGTGAAGATGCAGGTTACCCGCGACAGGACGGAAAGACCCCGTGGAGCTTTACTATAGCTTGATATTGAATTTTGGTGCAACTTGTACAGGATAGGCAGGAGCCTTAGAGCCCGGAGCGCCAGCTTCGGAGGAGGCGTCGGTGGGATACTGCCCTGGTTGTATTGAAATTCTAACCCATACCCGTAACCCGGGTAGGAGACAGTGTCAGGCGGGTAGTTTGACTGGGGCGGTCGCCTCCTAAAGTGTAACGGAGGCGCCCAAAGGTTCCCTCAGAATGGTTGGAAATCATTCGAAGAGTGTAAAGGCAGAAGGGAGCTTGACTGCGAGACCTACAAGTCGAGCAGGGTCGAAAGACGGGCTTAGTGATCCGGTGGTTCCGCATGGAAGGGCCATCGCTCAACGGATAAAAGCTACCCCGGGGATAACAGGCTTATCTCCCCCAAGAGTCCACATCGACGGGGAGGTTTGGCACCTCGATGTCGGCTCATCGCATCCTGGGGCTGTAGTCGGTCCCAAGGGTTGGGCTGTTCGCCCATTAAAGCGGTACGCGAGCTGGGTTCAGAACGTCGTGAGACAGTTCGGTCCCTATCCGTCGTGGGCGTAGGAAATTTGAGAGGAGCTGTCCTTAGTACGAGAGGACCGGGATGGACACACCGCTGGTGTACCAGTTGTTCTGCCAAGAGCATCGCTGGGTAGCTATGTGTGGACGGGATAAGTGCTGAAAGCATCTAAGCACGAAGCCCCCCTCAAGATGAGATTTCCCATTACGCAAGTAAGTAAGATCCCTCAAAGACGATGAGGTAGATAGGTTCGGGGTGGAAGCGTGGCGACACGTGCAGCTGACGAATACTAATCGATCGAGGACTTAACCAAATTTGTTTAACGTAACAATGTCGTTTATCCAGTTTTGAAAGAATAAAATTTTTTTAAAATAACTCTTGTAATATTCTACAGAGTTGGTATAATAAAACTTGTCTTTCAATAATTATTCAAGTCTAGTGATGATGGCGAAGAGGTCACACCCGTTCCCATACCGAACACGGAAGTTAAGCTCTTCAGCGCCGATGGTAGTTGGGGGTTTCCCCCTGTGAGAGTAGGACGTCGCTGGGCTTGCAATAAATACATAACTTACCCAGGAGGATTAGCTCAGCTGGGAGAGCATCTGCCTTACAAGCAGAGGGTCGGCGGTTCGAGCCCGTCATCCTCCACCATATATTTACTCCTGCCGGAGTAGCTCAACTGGTAGAGCAACTGACTTGTAATCAGTAGGTTGAGGGTTCAAGTCCTTTCTCCGGCACCATTTTCCGAGCCATTAGCTCAGTTGGTAGAGCATCTGACTTTTAATCAGAGGGTCGTAGGTTCGAATCCTACATGGCTCATCACTTTTTCAGTGAATTATGTATGCGGGTGTGGCGGAACTGGCAGACGCACTAGACTTAGGATCTAGCGCCGCAAGGCGTGGGGGTTCGACTCCCTTCACCCGCACCATTTAATTTAATAACCGAGCGGAAGTAGTTCAGTGGTAGAACACCACCTTGCCAAGGTGGGGGTCGCGAGTTCGAACCTCGTCTTCCGCTCCAAAGATTCACTAAAGTGCCGGGGTGGCGGAACTGGCAGACGCACAGGACTTAAAATCCTGCGGTAGGTGACTACCGTACCGGTTCGATTCCGGTCCTCGGCACCACTTTTTTGAAACATTGCGCTCGTAGCTCAATTGGATAGAGCACTTGACTACGAATCAAGAGGTTGCAGGTTCGAGTCCTGCCGAGCGCACCATATAACGGGAAGTAGCTCAGCTTGGTAGAGCACTTGGTTTGGGACCAAGGGGTCGCAGGTTCGAATCCTGTCTTCCCGACCAGTTATTATTTATGGGGCCTTAGCTCAGCTGGGAGAGCGCCTGCCTTGCACGCAGGAGGTCAGCGGTTCGATCCCGCTAGGCTCCACCATTTATAAATTAGTTTGAAAATCATGGCGGTGTAGCTCAGTTGGCTAGAGCACTCGGTTCATACCCGAAAGGTCGTGGGTTCGACTCCCTCTGCCGCCATCTTAAGGACCTTTAGCTCAGTTGGTTAGAGCAGACGGCTCATAACCGTCCGGTCGCAGGTTCGAGTCCTGCAAGGTCCACCAACAATGTCTTGGAGGAATACCCAAGTTCGGCTGAAGGGATCGGTCTTGAAAACCGACAGGCGGGTCATACCGCGCGGGGGTTCGAATCCCTCTTCCTCCTCCATTTTTATCTTATTGTTTGTGGAAGTAATAATAATCCTTAAGTATTTTATTGTCGCGGGGTGGAGCAGTGGTAGCTCGTCGGGCTCATAACCCGAAGGTCGCAGGTTCAAATCCTGTCCCCGCAACCAAATGGTCCCGTGGTGTAGCGGTTAACATGCCTGCCTGTCACGCAGGAGATCGCCGGTTCGATCCCGGTCGGGACCGCCATTTATTTAATAATATTAATACATATCAATTGTAAATATAGCCTAAACAATTAGCTTTTATTTTAAGATTGAAGAGGCTCAGTAGCTCAGTCGGTAGAGCAAAGGACTGAAAATCCTTGTGTCGGCGGTTCGATTCCGTCCTGAGCCACCATTTAATGCGGGTGTAGTTTAGTGGTAAAACCTCAGCCTTCCAAGCTGATGATGAGAGTTCGATTCTCTTCACCCGCTCCAAAATAATGGGCCTATAGCTCAGCTGGTTAGAGCGCACGCCTGATAAGCGTGAGGTCGATGGTTCGAGTCCATTTAGGCCCACCATTATTCCGAAGTAGCTCAGTGGTAGAGCAATCGACTGTTAATCGATTGGTCGTAGGTTCGAGTCCTACCTTCGGAGCCATATATGGGGAAGTACTCAAGTGGCTGAAGAGGCGCCCCTGCTAAGGGTGTAGATCGGGCAACCGGTGCGAGGGTTCAAATCCCTCCTTCTCCGCCATATATAGGCCCCTTGGTCAAGCGGTTAAGACACCGCCCTTTCACGGCGGTAACACGGGTTCGAATCCCGTAGGGGTCATACTCAAAAAAAGGTAACCAATCATTGGTTACCTTTTTTTATTGTACTAGAAAAAGATATTACTAAAAAAGATCCTGTGCAGGCTTAAGTATTTGATTGGTTAGAGTATTGATCTTCTGTGAAAATAGAGAGTGGTTTATACACGGAAAGCAAAACTGTAGCTGTCTGAGTTGAAGGTCAGGTAAGAACTGTTTAGAACAATAAAAGTTATGGAAGCTATACGATGTATTCCTGGTAATACTTTCTTCAAAAGACACCATGCCTTTATAGAGACTAACTTTCGATACAGAAATATGTTCACATTATATAGATTTTGTAGCACTGAAAGAATATAAAATTTGTACGGGATAATAAAAACAGATGAGCAGCTAAATAATCTGCTCATCTGTTTTTATTTTATCCTTATAAATAATAGCCAATCAATAGACCTAAGCCTAAAAGGAATACAAAAATCGTATTCGTAAGTGCGGTGTCTTTCATAGCAGGGGCAACCTGAACTGGATTTTCGGTTTGTTTAAATAATTTTATGGCATGTATAGGTTTTTTCAAGCTCAATAAAACTAATAAACTCCATGGAGTGATTATTTGCAAAACTACTAAACCTATAACCCATAGGTAAGACAAAACAAAATAGGAAGCTAGAATTGTAATTGCTGTTTTCCGACCAACTAATATAGCCATTGTCTTTCGTCCGCCTATGGTGTCTTCTACTAAATCGCGAATATTATTAGATAGCATGATAGCAGCTACTAACAGGGCACTTGGTACAGATAACAATACAGCGAATAAAGGCACTGAACCTACTTGAATATAAACTGCAATTAAAACAATAAGCATCCCCATAAATAACCCACTGAAAAGCTCACCAAAGGGAGTACTAGAAATGGGGTAAGGTCCCCCAGTATAGAAATATCCCACTGCCATAGAAATTGCCCCGACTATTAATAATAGCCAAGAGCTTTCATAACAAATATAGATACCTAATATAGCAGCTATTACATATAGCGATAGAGCTAGTTGCATTACCGTTTTGGGTTTTACACCATTTCTAACAATTGCCCCACCAATACCGACCGATTCCTCGCTATCGAGACCTCGTACAAAATCATAATACTCATTAAACATATTTGTAGCAGCTTGTATCAGAAGACAAGCTAATAACATAGCAATAAACAATAGCCAATCAATATTTGCCTCGTATAGGGCAATCATTGTACCAAGAAAAACTGGTGCAAATGAGGCAGTTAGGGTATGTGGTCTTGTCAGTTTCCACCATACGCGCCAGCCCTTGTCAGCTTGAAATTCGTGTGACATATTTTTTCTCTCCTTTAAAAGAATCCAATATCAATTTTAACATAAATTTATAGCTAAATGTGTGCTGAAATGTGTAGAAAGATGTATGATTAAAGGTAGAGTAAATTAGTTAACCTAGATAAAAGAGTAGTTACTAAACGGAGGTCATATTTATGCCGAAAACCACCGGTACCATTAATACAAAATACCGTTTTTATACGGAAACAATAGAAGTATCGAGATTATCTGCACAAGCTTTTTTTGAAGCAGGGGATGAATTATATAAAGGGAAACGTTATTTTTGGCAAAACAAAGAGAAGACATTGACCTTAGTAGGATTGGGACATGCTCATACTATTACAAATAACTTAGAAGATAATAGATATAAGGATATTGATACAAAATGGAAGGAACTTTGCCAGTCATCATTAAAGGAAAAAGCGGATGTATCTCCTATCCTATTTGGAGGGTTTGCTTTCGATCCAAAAAACAAGATTTCTTCGGAATGGGATACATTTCCTTCTGCATTCTTTGTCGTGTCTACGTTTCAGCTAGTTATCCAACATGATCAGGCATTCGTGAACATTCACTATATTACGGACGAAGCAAAGAGTACGGAAACGTTTGAACTGTTACGTATAGAAAGAGATGCGTTAATACACACTGCTCAAGTAAAAGAGTTAAGGGTACATGAAAAACCGTCCTTGATCAAACGAGAAGACCGCTTGAAGAACGAGTATTTACATGCTGTAGAGGATGTAACGAAGAGAATTCGAAAAGATGAAGTCCAAAAAGTAGTTATAGCTAGATCACTTAAACTGACATTTGCTGATACTTTCTCACCAGCAACAGCAATATATAATGCTTCCATGGAGCAACCTGAAAGTTATCTATTTGGATTAGAAAATGGAGAGAAAATCTTTTTTGGTGCAACACCAGAGCGACTTGTTAAAGTAGAAAATGACAAAGCCCAATCTGCTGGACTTGCCGGTTCTACGAGAAGAGGAAAGCATTCTCTTGAGGATAAGGAGCTTGGAGAGGCATTATTATCAGATCCCAAAAATTTAGGTGAGCATAAATATGTAGTGGAAATGATTAAAAAAGTATTCATGCAATATTGTGAAGACGTCAAAGTACCCACTAGACCAAAGCTTATGAAAATTAGAGATATTCAGCATTTATATTCTCCGATTGAAGGAAGTCTGAAAAAGAATTCATCGCTTTTTGAGCTAGTACAGGCTTTACATCCTACTCCAGCACTAGGTGGGGAGCCACGCCAGGATGCGATTAAGATTATTCGCGAATCGGAACAGATGAATCGTGGGTATTATGCTGCTCCAATTGGCTGGATAAACGCTGAAGGAGACGGGGAGTTCGCTGTTGGAATACGTTCTGCTTTAGTAGAAAATGAACACGCCTATTTATATGCAGGTGGCGGAATCGTTGCCGAATCATCCTCCATAGAGGAATTTGAAGAAACACGAGTGAAGTTCCGTCCAATGCTTCGAACACTTGGAGGAAATATGAATGACTAACATCGAGTATTTAACATCTTATGTAAATCACTTTGTAGAAACAATTAGACAGGCAGGTGTTCAGGACATAGTGATGTGTCCTGGTTCAAGGTCAACTCCTCTGGCATATGCATTTGCCAAAAGTGAGGATTTTCAATTTTATAGACAAATAGATGAACGTTCCGCCGGTTACTTTGCTCTTGGCATTGCGAAAGCTAAGAAAACTCCAGTTGTGCTTTTATGTACTTCTGGAACCGCTGCTGCAAACTTTTTTCCGGCTATTGTAGAAGCGTATTATGCTCGTGTACCGCTATTAGTTGTTACAGCTGATCGTCCACATGAACTTAGAGAAGTGGGAGCACCTCAAGCAATAGACCAGGTTCATCTATATGGAAAGCATATTAAATGGGCAGTAGACTTTCCTCTACCAGAATCAGAAGCAAATTTAGCGTTTGTAGAGCGTCATATTCAGCGTGCAGTGTCTACTTCCAAAACTGCTCCTATGGGACCTGTTCATATTAACGTACCATTCCGTGAGCCGTTATTACTTGATATGGAACAGCCATTACCAACAATGAACATACATGTACCCGAGATTGGAAAGTTAGCACCAAGTGAAGAATTTTTAGTGTGGTATAAAGATTTGCTTCAAAATGAAGTAAGAGGAATATTTATCGTAGGAGATTCTCTTCAAACTACTGATGGTTTTTGGGAATTTGCAAAAATGGTACAATGGCCAGTTCTTGTTGATCCGTTATCGAATTTACGCACATCTATACCTGCGGATTGCATGGATTTATGTATTGATCAATACGATGCCATTCTGAAAAACAAGTCCTTTCAAGAGATGGCTGTTCCAAATGTCGTAATTCGTTTTGGAGCACAACCAGTTTCTAAACCACTTATGCTTTATTTAAAAGAGTGTAAGCCTACGGTATTTATGGTTGTCGACGAAAGTCCACTTTTCCGTGATTCACTTCATATTGCTACGCATCATGTACAAGTGGATTCTGAATCACTATGGCTAAAAACAGATACAAAGTCTTCTTCTACATACACGGATTGCTGGACTCAAGCAAATAATATAGCGACTGCTCATGTGAACAGCTATATGGAACATGAAACAGATGAAGGTGCATTAGCAGGTTTGTTGTTTGAAGCATTACCAGATAAGTCATATTTATTTGCTAGTAGTAGTATGCCAATACGAGACCTTGATACCTTTTTCAATAAAACCACAAAGGATATTCAACTCTACGCAAACAGAGGAACGAATGGAATAGACGGGGTAGTTTCTTCTGCACTTGGAGTTCAAGCAGCACTAAATCGTCCTGGTTATTTATTGATTGGAGATTTAGCGTTTTTACATGATCTGAATGGTTTGATAGTTAGTCGTTTCCACCATTCTGATATGACG
Organism: Psychrobacillus sp. FSL H8-0487; assembly: GCF_038008385.1. Lineage (NCBI taxonomy): Bacteria > Bacillati > Bacillota > Bacilli > Caryophanales > Bacillaceae > Psychrobacillus > Psychrobacillus sp. FSL H8-0487. Next base: position 2,623,282 of record NZ_JBBOZA010000001.1, on the reverse strand, counting down.
ATTATTGTTATGAATAATGACGGCGGAGGAATTTTCTCTTATCTCCCTCAATCTACAGAAACCAATTATTTTGAGCATTTATTTGGTACTCCGACAGGTTTAGAGTTTTCCAATATAGCAACTATGTATAATGCTCAGTACAATGCAGTTCACTCGAAGGAAGATTTTAAAGAAGCTTTAGCCGAGGAAAAGACGAAGGATATTCGTATTATCGAAGTATTCACGAATAGACAAGTAAATACAGAGACACATCGAAAATTATGGGCTGCGATTTCGAAGGAGCTGGATTCGGTTTGGAAAGTATAACAGTCAATATCCGAGGAATTGATATTCATATCAACAGATATAATAAGGGTGCAAATGAAAAAATTGTTTTTTTGCATGGATTTACGGGGTCTACACATAGTTGGGATGAAGTAATTTCACATCTACCCAGTACATTTGATCTCCTTGCAATTGATCTTATAGGACATGGGGAGACTTCTAAACCTATGGATTCAGGTCGTTATTCAGCAGAGGAGCAGATAAAAGATTTGCATGCATTATTTCAACAGCTTCAGTGGAATAATTTTACGCTTGTTGGTTATTCAATGGGTGGTAGGTTAGCTCTAGCCTATGCAAGTCAGTACAATGTAAAAAGACTAATTTTAGAAAGTAGTTCTCCCGGACTTATAGATATAGAAGAACGCACCAATAGAAAACAATCCGATGAGCAGCTTGCCAATCGAATATTGGAAGAAGGGCTTGTATCTTTTGTAGATTTTTGGGAAAGAATACCTTTGTTTCAATCCCAAAGAAAGTTATCCTTGGAGAAACAGCAGCTTATACGACAAGAGCGACTAGCAGGGACTGAAATTGGTTTGGCAAATAGTTTACGTGGATTTGGCACTGGAGTGCAACCTTCTTATTGGGAAAAGCTTGATGAGGTTGTTACACCTACATTTTTAATAACAGGCGAGTTAGATGAAAAATTTAGTAATCTTGCGAAAAAGATGAAAAACTACTTTCCAAACGCTGCCCATACAGAAGTTAGGAATGTAGGCCATGCAATTCATGTGGAAAATCCTGAATTGTTTGCTACAATAGTAAAGGATATTATTTTAAAGGAGGATGTAAGATGACTCGTGAATGGACAACATTACATACATATGAAGATATTAAGTATGAGTTTTTTAACGGAATTGCTAAAGTAACTATTAACCGTCCTGAGGTGCGTAATGCATTTCGCCCTAAAACAGTAATGGAAATGATTGACGCATTTTCTCGTGCTCGTGACGATAAAAATGTAGGTGTCATTATTTTAACTGGTGAAGGTGAGCATGCATTCTGTTCAGGTGGAGACCAAAAAGTACGTGGACATGGTGGATACGTTGGAGAAGACGAGATTCCACGCTTAAACGTACTAGACTTACAACGCCTAATCCGTGTAATACCTAAACCGGTTGTCGCAATGGTAGCTGGTTATGCAATTGGTGGCGGACATGTTTTACATGTTGTTTGTGATTTAACAATTGCAGCGGACAATGCTAGATTTGGACAAACTGGTCCTAAGGTTGGATCATTTGATGCTGGTTATGGTTCTGGCTATTTGGCACGTATTATTGGACATAAAAAAGCGCGTGAAATTTGGTATTTATGTCGTCAATACGATGCACAGCAAGCTCTTGATATGGGCTTAGTCAATACAGTAGTTCCATATGAACAGTTAGAGGATGAAACTGTTCAGTGGTGTTCAGAAATGCTAGAAATGAGTCCAACAGCACTTCGCTTCTTAAAAGCTGCGATGAATGCAGATACGGATGGTTTAGCAGGACTTCAACAATTAGCAGGTGACGCAACACTGCTTTACTATACAACGGATGAGGCCAAAGAAGGCCGAGATGCATTTAAAGAAAAACGCAAACCAGATTTTGGTCAATTCCCACGTTTTCCGTGATTAGTGAATGACGAGTACAAAAAAGCTATCCTTTATGGGATAGCTTTTTTACTAGATAAGCAAGTATATATATATACAGCATAAACAATGGTTTTACAGAACTATTAAGAAAGAGTAATACTACTGATTTCCGTTATATGTGGACGCTTTCCGCGGGCGAGGTCGAGCCTCCTCAGTCAGGCGCTCCGCTTCTTCCCTACGGGGTCTCAACTTTCTCGCTTATCCCGGCTAGATTTCACTAAAATCAATTAAGTGACTAGTACTCCACGATAATATTGACCATAGTCTTTCGCTTAGATGACAAGAGTTGTCCAAGTGAAGAGATGGATAAAATCGTCCGCTTACTAAGGAATACTATTTTATTAGGAAAGATGAAAATGGATTTTCTTTGATTGAAGCGCAGAGCGGCGACTCTAGTGGCTGAAGCCGTGCCCACGGAAAGCGTCCGCTCGGATCGGAAATCAACACATCTCTAAGTTTTGTTTATAAAGTATCGGGCTTCTTTTTGTCTGGTTTTTTTACATAGAATATCAAGGTATATTAAGTATATAGTTTAAAGAAAGGAGTTTAACATGTTTCCTAATTTACTATTAAAACGTGCCTATTTGACTCCGGAACGCACTGCTTTACGGTTTGGGGAAGAGGCATGGACATTTCAACAACTTTATAATGAAGCCAATGAATTTGCAGAGAAATTACACGCTAAAGGAATTCAGCCCGGTATGAGGATTGCTATTTTATCAAGCTCCAATGCAGAGCTAGTGATTGCCATACATGGTTGTCTTCAACTTGGTTGTGAATTAGTTATGTTAAACGAACGTTTAAGTGAAGTAGAGCTAAACTATCAGCTTCATGATAGTAAGCCAAATATTTTACTTGTAGATAACTATGAAAGAGAAATAAATTATAACCAAAGATTTTCTTTTCATGATATTCATAACAACAAAAGAAAAGTATATGCTATGGAAAGAGATTGGCCAAAAAGTCGTACTATTTCTATTATGTATACTTCTGGAACTACGGGAAGCCCTAAAGGAGTACGTCAATCATTAGAAAATCATGTGATGAACGCAACTGGTTCCGCACTACATCTAGGTATTCATCCCGATGATTGCTGGCTATGTGTAGTACCCTTGTTTCATATAAGTGGATTTTCTATTCTAATGCGTTCTGTATTATATGGAATGACTGTTAGCCTTCATACTAAATTTGATCCGGAAAAAGTAGTTGATGAAATATTAGAGGGTGCTGCCACAAGAATGTCATTAGTAGCGGTGATGCTTCAACGCATCGTATCCGTTTTAGAAAATCGAAATCAGTATTTCCCTGATTCGTTTCAATCGATTTTAGTTGGTGGCGGTCCCGTTCCTTTGTCTTATTTAGAGAGGGCAATCGAACGGAATATACCAGTATTACAAACGTATGGCATGACAGAAACAGCTTCTCAGACCACTACCTTATCAAGTGAGGATGCTATCCGTAAGCTTGGATCTTCTGGGAAACCTCTTTTCTTTGCAGATGTTCGGATAGATGGGGAAGAAAAAATGGGAGAAATATGTATTAAAGGGCCACATGTGACGAAAGGATATATTGGAGCAGCCGAGTCTAAGAAACCATTATTGAATGGTTGGTTACATACTGGAGATATAGGTTATTTAGATGAGGAAGGTTATTTGTTTGTTGTAGATCGTCGCTCAGATCTAATCATTTCGGGCGGGGAGAATATTTATCCTGCAGAGTTAGAGCAAGCATTAGTTAAACACCCAGCAGTTGTTGAAGCAGGAGTTACAGGTCGACAAGATGATAAATGGGGACAAATTCCAATAGCTTTTGTTGTAGTAAAAGAATTAGTTTCTATTGAAGAGTTAGCGGCTTTCATGAAGACACAGATTGCCTCTTATAAATTGCCAAAAGAATATTACTTTATAGAAGAATTACCTCGTAACGGGGCAAATAAGTTAGTGAGAAGAGAGTTATTAAATTTGATATGAATAGCTTTAAAAGATAAGAAAGTATAAAGAATGGATTGTATCATTTTGTTGGGATATCAATGAATAAATAATGCTACTGATTTCCGTTTCTGGTGGACGCTTTCCGAGGGCGAGGCCGAGCCTCCTCGGTCGCTACGCTCCCTGCGGGGTCTCGACTTTCTCGCTTTTCCCACTGGAGGTGCCAGCTTTCACTACAATCTATTTAATGTGTGGTACTTAATAATAGGATATTGCAGAGCATATCACTTTCTGCTAAATTAAGGGGTACTATTCTGTCAGAAGGACGAAGAAAATAAATTACCTTTTATACTAGTAGAAATAATAGAAGTAGTAAGTGTTTGCCCTATAAAGAAGTGAAATAGCTCACGAAATTATATCATCGGGCCCGCACGATGCGGGTCAGGCAGTCGTTGCTACACGATGTCGCGTACTTAGACTGTCATCATCTCTGCTCTATCAATAGGAAATTATCTTATCTCTAATTATCCAAAAGTGCACTTACCTGTTTCTGAGAGTTGAAGAGGTCGATGGATAAGACAATTGCCATAAGATTATCCAAAAAAGGGATGCTGGTTGTTTGTGACGTTCGTCACAAATAACCAGCATCCCTAAAAAGTTAATTCGGTAATCATTATAGTAATATCTGTCCATAGTCCTTTGAAAACGATAGGGACAGGTTTGAACGTAAAGAGTTAGCCGTCTTTGCCCGATTTTTCTTATGATTTTGAAGCTTTACAATTTTATTTCAAAACCGTTCTTAATGTCTCGAGGTTTTTGTTCATCAATGTAAAATAAGTTTCTTTGTTTTGGATATCTTCTTTCGATAGCACACCTAAATTATGCAAAACCAAGCTTTCTGCACCAATTTCTTTTTGAATCACTTCAGTCAATTTAGAAGATACATTTTGCTCAAATAAAATATATTCAATATTTTTCTCTTCTGCCAAATCGATTAATTTAGTCAGTTCTTTTTGAGAAGGTTCATCTTGTGAATTTAGTCCAGCTACTGCCAGTTGTTCTAACCCGTATGTGTTAGCAATATAACCAAATGCTGAGTGAGAAACAAAAAATGTTTTGTTAGGTGCATTATGCGCCATTTCTTCAAAGTCTGCATCCAGTTGTTGAAGATCACTAACTAATTCATCATAATTTTTTTCAAAAGTCTCTTGTTGCCCAGGTGAGATCTCTACTAAAGAGTCTTTAATAGAAAGCGCAAGACTTTGACTGATTTTAGGTGACATCCAAACATGCGGATCGATATCCCCGTGATCATGTCCCTCATGGCTGTGATCTTCTGATGATTCACTTTCGTGTTCATGATCGTGAGAATCCGTTGAAGTCGCTTCTTCCTCTTCGTGAGCGGCTTCCTCTAATTGCTCGTCTGAAATTGCATCCGCAGTGGCTATCATATTCACTTCTTCATCTGCCAATGTCTTTTTAGCATTTTCTACAAAACCCTCTAAGCCAAGTCCTATGTAAAAAAACAAATCAGCATCTGCAAGTGCCATCATATCTTTTTGTGTTGGCTCAAAAGTATGTTCATTTGCGCCAGCAGGGTAGATAGAAGAGACATGTACAGATTCTCCACCGATACGTTCAGCAAAGTATTGTAATGGGTACACGGTTGTATATATTTGAACTTTCTCATCCGTATTTTGAGCTTTCTCTTCACTTTTTCCACAAGCTGCAAGGAATAATACAAGACAAAGACTACTCCATATTAAAATTCGTTTCAATAAATTCACTCCCTAAATAGTAATGATTACGTTTTGAAAAATGATAACTTCATTAGATTACAGGACTTTCGGAAAAAATGCAAGAAAAAATAGCCTTTGTTTATTTTTTCTTCAAAGGCCATTCATCAGGAACGGGATCAATGCCACCTTCATGAAAAGGATGGCACTTCGATATTCTCTTTACAGTTAAAATACTCCCTTTAATTGCTCCGTGTTTTTGAAGTGCTTCAACTCCATAATGAGAGCAGGTTGGATAAAAGCGACAACTAGGTGGAGACAGTGGGGAAATAAACTTTTGATAAAAACGAAAAATAGATATTATAATATGCTTCATGTATTAATCAGCATCCTTTGGTTGAGGATCAATTTTCGATGGTTTCTCATTCATAGCTAATTTGTACAAAAAGGTAAAGCCGAAAATACTTAATATTATTGCTGCACCTAATATCCAAAATACCATTTTTATTCACTCCAATTAAACTTATCGTTATGTTTATTGTATGAGAGTTAGAGGTATATTAAAAGAGAAAGCAACTATTATTAAAGGGAGAGTGACAATTTTATGTCAGCAGCATTAAACAAAGAACTAAACAAACAAGTAGCAACATGGTCAGTTATGTACACTAAATTACATAATTTTCATTGGTATGTAAAGGGTCCGTCATTTTTTACTTTACATGCTAAATTTGAAGAATTATATAACGAAGCTACACTTAATATGGATGAAATTGCTGAACGTTTATTAACACTTGGTGGTAAACCTACAGCAACTTTAAAAGAACATTTGGAGCTTTCAGAAGTAAAAGAAGCTTCGAGTAAAGAGTCGGCTGACGATATGGTACAAACGGTTGTAGATGATTTTGATAAAATTATGAAATCTCTTAAAAAAGGGATGGAAGAAGCAGCCAAAGATGAAGATGATATGACAGAAGATGTATTAAATGCAATTTACCAAAAAACTGAAAAACATCAGTGGATGTTAAATGCATTTTTAGGAGATACTAACGCTAACACTGCTAAAAAATAATATACATTTAATAATAATTTGAATTTACCGATATAAAGCTTGTTAGGGAGGGATTTCTTTGGATATAAACTCCATAATGTCATCTAACTTACTACAATTGCAACAGACCGTGCAAATGAGTGTTTTGCGAAATGCTATGAACATGGAAACTGTAGCAGCAATAGGAATGTTGGAAGGCATGTCTCAATCAGCTGCAACACATCCTCATAAAGGAACCGTTGTAGATATTCAAGCTTAATAAGAAAAGCGAAAGCGCCTATGTTAGCCTCGAAAAGTGTTGGAGGAATGACATTAAAGGCGTTTTTTGCCTTTATCTGACAATCTGAAACGACTCGAGGGGCTAGGTGCTGTAGCCTAGACAGATGTTGATTAAAAAGTATATCCTCTTGCTTAAAAAACATGTGCCCTAGTGGTGCATGTTTTTTTGATTTTTGCACAAACTTCTATAAAAGGATGTGTGAAAATGACCTTGTACAAAGTGTATATCTCCGTTAAAAGTCAGCAAGTATATGCTTATCCTGAAGAATCTCAGTGGGAATATGAAGTAACAGCTACCAGAAATGAAATAAAAGTATTTGAAAAGCTTTTCTATCAGCTGAAGTCAGTGCAAAGCAGAAACTTTCTACGGGCTCATGAACCACAATTAGTAAAGCCATATCATGTGGATGGGGAAAATGATCAATATGATAGAAGACTTAAGAAAGTGTATGCATGGATTCATGAATTCACTTCAGATGACTCTAAACAATTTATCGAACAGCTACCTTATTTTCAAAGACGAAAGGAGATTCAATTATGAGTAAAAATTTAAATAGAAAAGGTAATGAAAATCCAGTAACTTATCGAAATGTTAGTTCCTTACTCAACCTATCCCCTCAAGACAAATCCAAGCAGAATATTGCACAAAATAGAGAAGAAGGAAATGAAGATTATAAAATGGGACCCCCAAAATAATAGTTACTTTTAGACTTAGCCCTCCATGGGCTAAGTTTTTTATATACATATGCTAAAATTGAAAGAAAACAAAGGGAGTCAGGATATGATTTCTTTCCAAGATTTAAATGGTTATGATGTATTGTTATCTTTTGAGCAAGGTAGCTTTGTAATCCCATCTGAACATGTACTAGTCTTAGCAAAATATAAAGGCAAATGGTTGGTGACGAAGCATCCTAAAAGGGGTTTAGAGTTTCCTGGTGGTAAGTTAGAGCAGGGAGAGACTTTAGTTGAAGCAGCAATTAGAGAAACAAAAGAAGAAACAAATGTGGATATAGTGGAGTTAGCATGGCTTGCAGAATATATGGTAATAGATAATATCCCTTTTTGTAAAACTGTTTATGTAGCGGAAGTTGGGTATATTAATAAAGAGAAGACAAACTTTGAAACAGAAGGAGCCTTTTGGTTATCTTCAGAAGAACTTACACAAAGTAATTATTTGAGCTTCCATATGAAAGATGATGGAATGAAAGCCATTTTAAAGAAGGTGAAAGAAATTGAAAGCAAATGGAACGATTGAAAAAGTTCGAGTTTATCCATCGCCCAATCCTCATATTGTATTAAGAGAAATTACATATTGGTCCTGTGGACTACGTGTCAAAGGGATGCTAGCGTCACCAAAAGAAGTAGGAGACTATGAAGGTATTTTATATTGTCGTGGTGGTATGCAAAGTATTGGTATGGTTCGACCCGCCCGAATCGCACAAATTGCTTCTGAAGGTTTTATCGTATTTGCGCCATATTATCGTGGCAATCGTGGTGGTGAAGGAAAAGATGAATTCGCTGGAGAAGATCGTTGGGATGCTATCTACGGAGTAGATATACTTAAGCAATATTGCCTTGCAGAACGGATTCACCTATTTGCATTTTCTCGTGGTGGAATCATGACATTATGGATTGCTATTCTACGTAATGATATTACCTCTTTAGTTACGTGGGCGGGTGTGTCCGATATATATCTAACATATGAAGAAAGATTAGATATGAGAAAGATGATGAAACGAGTCATTGGTGGTACTCCTAGCAAATATCCAGTGGGATACGAAGAGCGAGATGTATTACCTCTTATAAAGGAAATGAAGACATCCACGCTAATAATTCACGGTGAGCAAGATAAAAATGTCTCTTTTGAGCATGCAAAGGTTTTAGAGCATGCATTAGTAGGGAATAGTATACCAGTTGAAACCTGGTACTATCCAGAATTCACACATTTTTTTCCGAGCAAAATAAATAGACGTGTAGTAAAAGATGCATGTCATTGGATGAAAAATCAGAGAGGGGTTTTATAGTGGGTAATGTTGTAGTAACAACTGAGGCAATGAGTGTAGAGGGGAAATCTTCGTTTCCCATAGATACGAGTTTTTGGGAGGATTTGTGGGATCAATATACAAACGAGTTCCAAGAAGTAGTGATCCATTGTTGGTTGGAAGAACTAGAAGTGTTAGAAGAGTTAAACTCTCGAGCTGTTTCCGTTCAGACAGAGGGATTGATGAAAGTGGTTACTATTAATCTAACGGATGAAAATAGACTCTATTTTAGAAATTATTCTGTTGATCCAAAAGGTGGTTTAAAGTGGTATACAATGTTCTTTCAAGAAGATGGGGTTGAACAGATGGAAATAGGTCATTATGGTTCTGAAATTATTCTATATAAAGTTAATGAAGAGGAAGCCGAAAAGTTTGTAGAAATATTTCCTAAAATTACGGATAGTGAATATCATGAGACTAATGGTGACTAGAATAATGCTTATTTGACTAAACCATCCTTTGCAATAAAATATACTTATTATTCTTTTTAGCAAATAAAAGCACAAATATTAAAAAAGAGTCCAAATTCATTCGAATTTGGACTCTTTTTGATGTTTACTCTATTAAGCTAATGGTCCGCCTTTAAAGGAAATGTCTTCAGAAACTGTACCAAACTTTTTAAAGTTATCACGGAATGATTGAGCTAAATCAGCGGCTTTTTGGTCATATGCTGCTTTGTCTGCCCATGCATTACGAGGGATAAGTACTTCAGAAGGTACGCCTTCTACTACTTTAGGAATAGCTAATCCGAATACTGTATCTGTTTCCGTATCAGTATTGTTTAGTTTACCATCAATAGCAGCACGAACCATTGTACGTGTGTATGAAAGCTTCATACGGTTACCAACACCGTATTCTCCGCCAGTCCAACCAGTGTTTACTAAGAACACTTGTGCACCGTGCTCGTCAATCTTCTTGCCTAGCATTTCTGCATACACTGTTGCATGTAATGGTAAGAAAGGAGAACCGAAGCAAGTCGAGAATACCGGTTGTGGCGATGTAACTCCACGTTCAGTTCCAGCAAGTTTAGAAGTAAAGCCACTTAAGAAATGGTACATTGCTTGTTCTTTCGTTAGTTTACTAATCGGAGGCAATACGCCAAAAGCGTCCGCAGTTAAGAAAATAATTGTATTTGGGTGACCTGCTACAGAAGGATCTACAATATTATCGATATATTGAATTGGGTATGCAGCACGTGTATTTTCGGTTAATGAGTTATCTGCATAGTCAGCTACGCGAGTTTCTGCATCTACTACTACGTTTTCTAGGACCGTGCCGAATGAGATCGCGTCCCAAATTTGTGGTTCGTTTTCACGAGTTAGGTCGATACATTTTGCGTAACAGCCACCTTCGATATTGAACACACCGTTATCCGACCAACCGTGCTCATCGTCTCCGATTAATTTGCGACCAGCATCTGCTGAAAGGGTAGTTTTCCCTGTTCCTGACAATCCGAAGAATAATGTAACGTCTCCATCATCCCCAACGTTTGCAGAGCAGTGCATTGGTAAAATGTCTTGTTCTGGTAGTAAGTAGTTCATAATAGAGAAAATAGATTTCTTCATCTCGCCAGCATACTCAGTTCCACCGATTAGCACTGTGCGTTTTTCCATAGATACGATGATAAAAGTCTCTGAGTGAGTACCGTCTACCGCTGGATCTGCTTTAAAGTTAGGAGCAGATAGAATAGTGAAATCAGTCGTATGAGTAGCAAGTTCTTCTTGTGTTGGTCGTATGAATAGCTGATGAGCGAAAAGGTTATGCCAAGCGTATTCGTTAATAATTTGAATACCTAAACGTGATTCTTTGTCTGCTCCTGCATATCCTTTAAACTCGAATATTTCATCTTGTTTGTTTAGGAAGTTAATCATTTTTTTATATAATGCATCGAAAATGTCAGAAGAAATTGGTTGGTTTACTGAGCCCCAATCGATTTTGTCTTTAGAAATAGCTTCATCTACTATATACTTATCTTGGGGAGAACGGCCAGTATATTTTCCTGTTTCAGCTTTAACTGCACCAGTAGAAGTTAGTACTGCTTCTCCTCTTGTTGTAGCTTTTTCCACAAGTTGTGGCACTGACAATTGGCTGCTAACGTTATTTCCTGCTAACAATGCTTTCAGTTCACTCACTGTTTCGATTGAATTCATTTTGAATATACCATCCTTTTTTTATATTTCCTCTTCAAAAGAGGAAGTTTTCTAGATATGTGAATTAGTATAACACATTAGGTTCATTAGTCTATACTATTCACTTTTAATTTTTTCTTTTGTGTATAAAATACAAACAAAAATAGTTGACATCTTATACATACTTACGTATGATGATAAATTGAACGGATACTCTTATCCCGAGCTGGTGGAGGGGTCAGGCCCTATGAAACCCGGCAACCTGTAGTATTTTCATTATTACAAAGGTGCCAAACCTGAGACAAGGTGAAATTCCTTGATTGATAAGAGTGAAAGGTGCTTATGATACTAATACCTTTCCTCATGTATATTTACGTGAGTGAGAGGTTTTTTTATTGAACATCGCCCTTTATCCTTGTGTGCCAAGTCCGAAACGGCTTCAAGTTAACTTCAATGCATTTAACTTACATGTACTATTATGTGAAGAAAATGCATGAAACATTTTGAATGGCTTGACATGGGAATGAGTACCGTATCAATTCTTGAGAGAAATCTCGCGGGATATAGGAGGAACAATCTATGACACAACGTCGATTATTTACGTCAGAATCAGTGACAGAGGGACATCCAGATAAAATTTGTGATCAAATCTCTGATGCAATTCTAGATGCAATTCTAGCAGAAGACCCAAATGCTCGTGTAGCTTGTGAAACGAGTGTAACAACAGGGTTAGTATTAGTTGCTGGAGAAATTACTACATCTACTTATGTAGATATTCCAAAAGTAGTTCGTTCTACTATTAAAGAAATTGGTTATACACGTGCGAAGTATGGTTTTGACTCAGAAACTTCTGCTGTGCTAACTTCTATTGATGAACAATCACCTGACATTGCGCAGGGTGTAGATCAAGCGTTAGAAGCAAGAGAAGGATCTATGAGCGATTCTGATATAGATGCAATTGGAGCAGGAGATCAAGGCTTAATGTTTGGTTATGCTTGTAATGAAACTCCAGAGCTTATGCCTTTACCAATTAGTTTAGCGCATAAACTAGCTCATCGATTGGCACAAGTCCGTAAAGATGAAACTTTAGATTATCTTCGTCCAGATGGGAAAACACAAGTAACTGTAGAGTATGATGAGAACAATAATCCGGTTCATATCGATACAATAGTTATATCTACTCAACACCATCCGGAAATTACGTTAGAACAAATTCAAAAAGATATTAAAGAAGTAGTGATCAATCCGATTGTTCCTACAAATTTAATAGATGAAAATACAAAATACTTTATCAATCCAACTGGACGCTTTGTAATTGGTGGACCACAAGGAGATGCTGGTTTAACAGGACGTAAAATTATCGTAGATACTTACGGTGGATACGCTCGTCATGGTGGGGGAGCATTCTCTGGTAAAGATCCAACAAAAGTAGACCGTTCTGCTGCATACGCTGCACGCTATGTTGCTAAAAATATTGTTGCCGCTGGTCTTGCTGATCGTTGTGAAGTACAACTTGCTTATGCAATTGGTGTAGCTAAACCTGTTTCCATTGCTGTAGAAACTTTTGGTACTGGAAAAGTAGAAGAAGTGAAATTAGTTTCATATATTCGTGAACTATTCGACCTTCGTCCAGCAGGAATTATTAAAATGCTAGATCTACGCCGTCCAATATACAAACAAACTGCTGCTTATGGTCACTTTGGTCGTACAGACATTGATGTGCCATGGGAAAAAACAGATAAAGCTGCACAATTAAAACAAATGGCTGGATTATAATAGTATGAACAAAAAAGGCTTTCCTATAAGGGAAAGCCTTTTTTCATGGGGAATATAATAAGAATCGATCAATGGGTGCTGATAATCGATCGATTGAGTCATAAAATCGATCAATGAAAGTTATTAATCGATCAATCAAGACAAATAATCACTAACAAATGTTATTTTTGAAGGGATTTATAGTATTGTCCTTTTTCTACATATTCTCGGATAATTCTTTGGACATCGGCCTTATCTTCATCGTTTAGCTCACGAACGACTTTTGCAGGGCTTCCTAGTGCCAAAGAATTGGGAGGTATCTTTTTGCCAGGAGGTACTAAACTACCTGCTCCGATGAATGCACCCTCTCCAATTTCAGCTCCATCTAAAATAATGGATCCCATCCCTATTAATGCACCTTTACGTATTGTGCAACTATGTAAAGTGACTTGATGTCCAATAGTTACTTCGTCTTCTATGATGAGTGGATTATTTGGACTTTGATGCAGACAACTTAAATCTTGTATACTAACTTTACTTCCAATAATAGTAGGAGCAACATCCCCTCTAATTACCGTATTAAACCAAATTGTAGTCTCTGGACCGATTGTCACATCACCTGTTATTGTGACATAATCAGCTATAAAAGCAGAGTCGTCTATAATTGGTGTTTTCCCTTTATATGGATAAATCATTTAACATACGCTCCTTTTGAAAATAGATTATAATTAATGGTAACAGACATACAGTTTGAATGAAAATATATACCGTGGAAATGCAAGGAAGAAAAGAGGTTTGTTTATATGTGGAAATGGGAAACAGAAGTAAAGCCTAAAGCCGTAATAGTTATTGTTCATAGTGCATATGAACATCATAGAAGATATGCTTGGTTAATCGAAAAGTTGAGAAGCTCCAACTATCATATCGTTATGGGTGACTTGCCCGGTCATGGAGAATTAAAAAAATCAAAAAATATTCATGACGAATCCTTCGAACTATATAAGAACTACATTAAACAAGCGATGCAAGTGGCAGTTACATACGACCTACCTATATTTTTAATGGGGCATGGCCTTGGAGCAACCTTACTTATTAAAGTTTTACGAAAACTAGATATTGAATATGCGGGAGTAATATTGACATCTCCATGGCTCCAACTTCAAAAACTCCCATCCAAATGGACCAATACACTAGCCAAGTTGTCCATACCGCAGAAAATCAATCATGATATTCAATTAAATGAGTTAACGAGAAATTATGAGGTAATTCAACAATTTGTATCTGATCCTACTTATAGTACCTTTATTTCAACAGAATGGTACAAGGAGCTTCAAACACTCCTAAAAACAGTAAATCAATCGGAAATCTCTATTCCAAATAAACCAATTCTCGTTATGACTGGTGAACGAGATAAGATTACGGAGACAAATGCTGTGGCAAGATGGTTGAAGAGGCAGGAACTTTCTGAATATCAATATAAAGAATGGAAAAATTGTTTTCACGACCTCTATCACGAACCAGAACGAGAAGAAATCTTTACTTACTCTCAGTCATTTATTAATAATGTGTTAACGGATATAGGCTATATTGTTTAAAACTAAAACTCTCTTCTACTAAATTGTAGAGGGGAGTTTTGTGCGGATTGACATAACACCTTTTGGTTCTATATAATATGACACCTAAGGGTTTCGCATTTATGTAGTAAAGGAGAAATTTAAAAGTGAAAAAAAATTTACCTGATATAACGCAAACAGTTTTAGTAGAAGCGCCAATTCAAAAAGTATGGAACTATGTCTCCACTGCGGAAGGAATTTCAGCTTGGTTTATGTCCAATGATTTTCAAGCTCGAGTTGGATTTGAATTTACTATCCAATCACCATTTGGCCCATCTCCTTGTAAGGTAGTTGAAATAGACGAACCACATAAACTTTCTTTTCAATGGGATACAGATGGTTGGTTTATAACTTTTCTTTTGAAAGAAATTGGTTCTCAAACTGAATTCACATTGATTCATGGTGGATGGAAGGAAGCAGACTCTATTGTACCGAAAGCTAAAAAGTCGAATGCTGATGTTCGTGATACAATGGCGCAAGGTTGGAATGGAATTGTACAAAATAAATTTAAACAAGTAGTTGAATCTTAATGAGTGAATCGCTCAAAAAAGTAGATGTTTTTCAAGCTATTGCTGATCCAACGAGGAGAGACGTCCTTCGACTATTAGCAAGTAAAGAGAGATCCATTGCTGAAATTACTTCTAATTATGATATGAGCAGAACAGCAATTGTTAAACATCTAAAAGTTCTAACGGAAGCCGGTCTAGTCACAGGTCAAAAGTTAGGCAGAGAAAAAGTGTATCATTTAAAGCTGGAGCCATTGACGGAAGTTAAGCAGTGGTTGGACTACTATGAACAATTCTGGCATAACAAACTTTCTAAATTAAAGTTCTTAGTTGAAAATGAAGACGAAGATAAATAACAGAAAAAACAACCCCGTCAATTATACTGACGGGGTTTCATTGTATATAAGCAACATACTTTTTGTGCTCTTTCTGATAATTTAATTAAAACACTTGAAAATAAGAATATTCCATTATATAGTATTAGTGTACTATATAACTAATACACTAATATACTGTTAATAAAGGAGTTGGAAAATTGAAGGGATTATTATTAAAGGAATTGGCTCTGTACAAGTCGTGGCTACTTGGTTCAGCTGTAATGAGTTTGGGTGTTGTTTTCATTCTTCCAATATTATTGGAGAAATATCTAGCATCTGTTCCAAGCGTACAGGAAATTAGAATGGGATTAATGTTTATAATGCTTGGTTTTAGTATTGTAAATCTCCTAGTCCAGTTTAATAACTCGCTAAATACGGACAATGGAAAAAAAGATACGTGGTTACATAATCCAAATTCAATGCACACGTTGATTGGTGCGAAAATTTTGTTTAGCCTAGGAATATATTTTATTGGAAATATATTCATTACGACAGCTGGCATCTATTTCTTGTCCGATATGATAATTGGTAGCTTTGCTCAGATGCTTTATCTTCAAATTTTATTGCTAGTTGTATTGCTAATAGCGGGTATTATTTTAACTATTATTTGGCTATTATTTTGGACATTGTATGTAGAAGGTAAATACTGGATTGGTAAATTTTCTGTAATTCTGTCTTTAGTGGTTTTCTTGTTAGTTGTTATTTTTTTACCAAAAGTACTTAGTTTTCTTTCTATTGATAAGTTATTAATGCAAGGTGAAGTATCTTTAAAATTTTTAGGTACTTACTTACCAGAGTCTGCTACAAGTGATTTTACCCTGGATATAGGTTCAATTTATATAGTAGAAGAAATTTTTATGTGGATTATCTTTATTCTGTTATTTTGGTTCATTTGTAAATGGTTGGAGAAGGTGGTAACGAGATGACACAGAATTTCACTCGTGACAAACCTATTTATAGCCAACTCGTAGATATAATCTGTGGGGATATTTTAAAAGGAAATTTACAGCCTGGTGACAAAATGCTATCTGTTCGAGAATACTCATTGGAGGTTGGTGTTAATGTCAACACTGTACAACGTGTATATAAGGAGCTTGAGATGATGGGGCTAACAGATACTAAGCGCGGTCAAGGTACCTTCATTACAACAGAGGAAGGGCGAATTCAGCATTTGCGAGAGGATATGAAAGTTGAATTGGTCACTCAATTTATTCAGTCTATTGCAGCGTTTGGTTTTTCAAAAGAAGAAATCATTCAAATTTTGCAAAGAAAGGAAGAGAGTAAATGATTCAACTTCAACATGTCTCGTATAACTACCAAAGACAGGAAGTACTAAAGGATATATCACTTTCTTTTCCAATCGGGCAGATAATAGGTATAGCTGGGGAGAATGGCAGTGGGAAATCTACTCTACTGAAAATAATTGCTGGTATACAAAGACCAAGAAAAGGAACTATTTCTCTTTACGATGAGTCCTTATCTAGGAGACATGCAGCTGACATAGCATATTTACCTGATATGGATTTGTTTTATAGCTTTTATACAACTAAGGAGCTTTTCACATTCTATGCATCTCAGTTTTCGGATTTTTCTATTCATAAGGCATTAGAAGTAGCCAATTTTTTAGAAGTAGATGTAGATGTGAAATTGAAAAAGCTGTCAAAAGGAAATCGTGGTAGGGCAAAAATGGCAGCCACACTTGGTAGAAATACTGCCTACTACGTAATGGATGAACCATTTTCTGGGTTGGATCCAATTGTACGGGAATCATTGATAAAGGGACTCATTCGCTATACAAATATGGAGGAGCAATCCATCATTTTATCAACGCATGAATTACATGAAGTCGAGCCTATACTCGATCAACTAATCGTCTTAAAGCAAGGAAAAGTAATTGCCCAGGATGATTTAGAAACAATCCGTTTTGAAACCAATCAGGATGCAGTGAGCTGGATGAAATATGTAACGAAAGAGAAGGTGAATTGAAGTGTCAAAACCAATTGTTGAATTAAAAAATGTTACGAAGATTATTAAAGGAAAAACACTTATTGATAATCTGTCACTAGAGTTATTTCCAGGACAAATTACTGGGTTTTTAGGACCGAATGGGGCTGGTAAAACAACAACTGTTCGTTTAATGACAGGTCTTATGCGTCTAACTAGTGGAACAATTACAATTGAGGGTGCATCTATAGCAGATGATTACGAAAAGGCAATTTCGAATGTAGGGGTAATTGTAGAAAATCCGGAAATGTACAAATATATGTCGGGATACAAGAACCTAATTCATTTCTCTCGAATGCACAAAGATGTCTCAAAAGAACGAATTGATGAAGTAGTTAAACAAGTAGGTTTAACAAAGCGTATTAATGAGAAAGTATCGACGTATTCATTGGGGATGCGGCAGCGATTAGGATTAGCCCAAGCACTACTGCATGATCCTAAATTCTTAATACTAGACGAGCCAACAAACGGTTTAGATCCTGCAGGAATTCGAGAGTTCCGGACGTATCTTCGAAAAATAGCCGTGGAAAATAACGTTTCTATATTTGTCTCTAGTCATCTTTTATCAGAAATAGAGTTAATGTGTGATAGGGTTGCTGTTATTCAAAATGGTAAGCTGATAGATGAACGGATGATTCA
The DNA here is from genome assembly GCF_038008385.1 of Psychrobacillus sp. FSL H8-0487. Lineage (NCBI taxonomy): Bacteria > Bacillati > Bacillota > Bacilli > Caryophanales > Bacillaceae > Psychrobacillus > Psychrobacillus sp. FSL H8-0487. The sequence goes on along the minus strand of NZ_JBBOZA010000001.1, from coordinate 2,605,269 downwards.
AAGCGATGAAAAGGCACGTATGAAGCTTAAGGCTGAGCCATTCGAACTGGTAGAAAACTATCTAAGTTCAAATGACTATGTATTTACAACGCAAGAAGGGGTATTTTTACTTGAGTTAAAAGAGGATAAGGTACCTGATCTTATCAATGAATTAGTTGCACAACAGGTTCAAATATTTGCTGTTTCAGCCGTGCATGAAACACTTGAAGAGCAGTTTCTTCAAATGACAGGAGGCGGTCAAATTGTTTAATTTGATACAGAATGAATGGATGAAGTTATGGCATAAAAAAGGCACATGGGCAATTTTAGTTATTTTACTATTAGTTATTATCGGTGTTGGTGTGTTAGATAAGGTATTTATGGAAGAAGTGAATGACTCAGATTGGAAACAGGAACAACAAGCTATGATTACAGACGCTAATACACAGCTTCAAACTCCAGATTTAGATGAATGGTCCATTCAAATGTATGAGGAACAAAAAGAAATGGCGCAGTATCGCTTAGACAACAACGCAGCACCTCAAGTGAACCAAAGTATGGAGGGGAATATGGCATTTGGGGCATCTATAATGGTGCTAATAACATTATTGACTGTGATTCCAGGCGCGTCGATTGTATCGCAGGAATTTACAGATGGTACGATTAAGATGCTTTTAACAAGACCGGTTAGTCGTTTTAAAGTATTAACATCTAAACTAATAACGATATTCTTATTTGGATTTACTTTAATATTAGTGACAATTGTTCTTACAACTGTAATTGGATTTATCTTATTTGGAACAGCTACTGGGGTTGATTTGACTATTGTTGATGGGGTAGTGCAACAGACAAATACGATGAAAGATATATTCTTAACGTACGTGTATTCTCTAGGGGATTTCACTATGTCTATCCTTTTTGCATTCTTTATCGGAACGGTATTTAGTTCACCTTCTATTGCAATAGCTTTGTCTATGTTATTTTTAATGATGGGACCTATGATTATTATGCTTTTGCAAAAGTATATACCAGTGGAATATATCTGGTTAACACATTCAGACTTAACACAACATCTGAGAAAAGAATTTTTTATAGAAGAAACTACTCTCTTTATGTCACTAGCTGTCCTTGGAGTTTACGCAATAATATTTATAGCATTAAGCTTCATGACATTTATTAAAAGAGATGTCAAGGCATAGGTATGTTATTTATGTTATAATTTGTTGGTTGAAAAAGAGAATAGAGTTAGGAGATTTAACATGCAAAGCCAACATATTATTCGTAACATTATTGTAGAAACACCTTCAAAACCTGGTAATTTTGCTAAAGTCGCAACTGCAATCGGTCTGGCAGAGGGAGATATCGGGGACATTACTACTCTTAAAAGTGGTGCGTTAACAACTATTCGAGATATTACTATTACTTGTAAATCAAAAACCCAATTAGATCAAGTGATTTCCAATATAGAATCGATTGATAACGGCGTGAAAATTCATGCTGTAACTGATGATGTACTAAAGGCGCATGAAGGCGGTAAAATTGCGATGAAGAGCAGACTAGATGTTCGTTCTCTACGCGATCTTCAACGTATTTACACACCGGGTGTTGCATCGGTTTGTATGGAGATTTTACACAATCCAGAAAAAGCGAACTATTTTACTTCCATTGGTAGCTCTGTTGCTATTGTAACGGATGGAACTGCTATTTTAGGTCTAGGGAATATAGGACCTGTTGCAGGGATGCCAGTTATGGAAGGAAAAGCGGTACTGTTAGACCAATTTGTTGGACTAAGTGGAATACCAATATTATTAAATACTAGCGATCCAGATGAGATTGTGGAAACAGTCAAACATATTCACAAAGGTTTTGGAGCAATTTTACTGGAGGATATTGGCTCTCCACATTGCTTCGAGATTGAAGAAAGATTAAAAGCAGAACTATCCATACCGGTTATGCATGATGACCAACATGGTACAGCCGTAGTAGCACTTGCTGCAATATTGTCTGCTTGTAAAGCTACTAACGTGGATATTAAACATGCAAAAATCGGACAAATTGGACTTGGTGCCGCAGGCTTAGCAATTTGTCGTATGTTAATGGCATATGGAGTAGAGGAAGTTTACGGTTTAGATAGACAAGAAGCTGCACAAGAGCGTTTAACTAATTACGGCGGAAAAACTTCAGAATCATTAGAAGCGATAATGGAAAAATGTGATATTATTGTTGCTACAACTGGAGTTTCTGGCCTTATTAAAGCTGAGATGGTTCGAGAAGGGCAAATAATACTAGCATTATCAAACCCAAATCCAGAGATTTTACCATCTGATGCAATTGCGGCAGGAGCAGCATTTGCAGCGGACGGACGCTCGGTAAATAATGTTATCGGATTCCCAGGTATCTTCAAGGGAGCTTTAGATGCTGGCGCAAAAGAGATTACTTATCCAATGTTAATCGCTGCGTCATTAGCAATTGTTAAGCATACTAAACCAGGTGAACTGATTCCAAACCCGTTGGATCCAACATTGCATCATTTAGTTGCCAGAGCAGTAGAAGAAGCTGCCAATAAAGAAATGACTAAATAAGAAAAGAAGATTTCGGCTATGATGCCGAAATCTTCTTTTTAAATTTGTCTTCATAGTTAGTGACTTCCCGCAAAGCTTTTTCTTCTGTAGGAATCCGGACAGAGAGCATCGCCAGATTTAAAAGGGTAAAAGCTATAGCCGTAAAATATGCTTGGAACATGAGTGGCAATAAAACAATCTCCACACAAACAACTACATAGTTTGGATGTCGCATGAATGTATAAGGACCACTTTTAACAACATTTGCATCTGGTAAGATGATTATTTTTGTATTCCAAAAAGATCCTAAAGAGGTCAAACACCATACACGGAGCAATTGAACAAATATAAAGAGTAGCAGAAATACTGGGAACAAAGGAGAAAGACCTCGTTCAAATACTAAAACTTCTGCTATCAAACTTATAAAAAAACAAACATGCATTGCAACCATAAATGGATAATGAGATGCTCCCACTTCATAAGCCCCTTGTGCAAGCATTCTTTTTTCATTGCGTTTTGCAACAGCCACTTCAATAAGTCTCTGAATAATCACTAGTGAGATAAGGATGAAGAATAACAAACTAATCCCTCCAATTTAATAAAATAGCTTCCCCACAAAAACCAGGTCCTAATGCTACTAGTAAACCTAATTCATCATTTGAGCGTTGTTTCTTCATAAACTGCTCTAGCACATAAAGAACCGTAGGAGACGACATATTCCCATGCTTCTTTAATACATCACGTGAAATATTCGTATGTTCTTCTGTTAATTGTAATGTTTGCTCATATGCTTGTAATACTTTTTTTCCACCTGGATGGGCCACAAAGTTCGCTAGTTGCTCCTTCTTAATATGTTGCTCACTTAAAAATTCATCTATAAAGGGTCCTAACCATGTAGAAATGATAGAAGGGATACTTTTAGAAAATACAACATGCAATCCATTATTTTTTATATCCCAACCCATTACATCTTCAGAATCTGGCATCCATTTAGAAGCAGTTGCGGTAATATGAGGAACTGATTTTGTTGTTGCCAGCTTTGCCTCATCTCCACAAACTAATGCACAAGCGGCTCCATCTGCAAACAGCGAAGCTCCAATTAGGTTACTCTTTGAAAAGTCATTTGGTTGAAAGGTTAAACTACAAAGTTCTATGCAAACTACTAATACTTTTGAGGTGGGATGCGCCTTACAATAATCGAATGCTCTACTTATCCCTGAGGCACCACCGGCACAGCCTAATCCCCATAGTGGAATCCGTTTCATACGATCTGAAAAGGGAAGATGATTCATGACTCTGGCATCGATACTCGGGGTAGATATACCAGTACTACTAACAAAAAATATGGCATCAATTTCACTAGGATGCAAGGGAGTTTCTAAAAACTCATTACTATTTAAACAACGCTGTATTACTTCCACACTATATTGTGTGGCTAACTCAATATACAAATTATTACGTTCTTCAAAGCTATGTTCACTTTGGTGCCATTCTAAGGGCACGCAAAAATGGCGAGTTTGAATATCTCCATTTTCAAACACCTTTAATAGTCTGTTCAATTGGGGTATCTTATCATGAAATAGTTCTTTTGTTAGATTCTCTATGTTTGATTGTTCCAAGGAATATGGAGGGTTATATGTACTAATCGAAGCAATTTTCGGCATGAAGTGTCTCCTTTAAATTTATTCTCATTAAGCTTTAGGGACTTCACAAGCTATGTCATATTACATTTTCTTTTCTTAATAACTTGCCCTTGTTACTTCTATATATGCAACTATGTGCTATAGAGGGTCGCTAAAGAAAAGTATATTTTGAATCGCTTGGAAAGGATTATGTAAGCTCTCATATTATTAATATCATTATGTTTCCCTAAATATTCTAATAATAAACTGTAATATCTTATGTAGGAACAAGATTAGGATTTAGTTTTACATATAGTTTTTTTAAAAAGGATTATTACATGGGAAAAAAGAATATATATTCATAAGGGGTAGTATGCGGTTCATCTGGCATCTCTTTTAGCAGTTGGGAAGAAAAGGGCATAGCTTAAAATCAGCATTTTTGAAAACGGAGGGCATGATACATGTTAGAAAAAGAATTGCTCGATGAAAAAGACAATCGTAAGTATTTTGTATATATGACAAATCGAAGTCCACATTTTCCAATGTTCGAGGAGCAGTTAAAGAATATAGAGAATCGGATGTACGAAGAAATTGATATGGGTTACACAAATCTTTGGGTGATGAAACGTATCGGTATTTTAAAAGAACAAAAATGGACTTACTTTCCTGAAAATGACTTAGAAGTAATTGAAAACCCCGGGCATAATCAAGAAGAAAAGCATAATTATTATACATTTTTATTTTTAAAGATGGATGCAGATTCACCGTTTATTCTTTATTCTTCATTTGAAAAACTAATTAGTTTTAGCACACTCGAGGAAGCTGTGGAAAATGCTACTGAACTATTGAATAAGAAAAATTCTTACTATCCAAACCGTGTATTTTATGTGTTGTGTGGAAAATTACTCAAAAACTATACATGGCACTAATGATAAAAAGAGCTCATTTCATAACTGAATTTGAGCTCTTTTTATGGTTGTATTAGTCTATATAGACTTTTTCATCTTTTCAATTGCAATGATAAATGGTGGATTGTTTTGTTGGTTTAAGAATTGATAGCTTAATACATGAGCAAATGATTGAGGTAATTGTTGAACATAGCTCAGTAAAGCCTCTTTTTCTTCTTTACCTCCGGGGTGACCGTGATAAACGACTAGTACGATCATTCCACCAACTTTGAGAAGTTGAAGTAACGATTCAATTGCCTGTAATGTAGAATTACCCGTAGTAATAATTTCATGGTCACTTCCAGGTAAATAACCTAGATTGAATATGGCTGCTGAAACTTCTTGCTGGATATAAAGGTGTAGGTTTTCATGCCCATCTTGAATTAATGTCGCTAGCTCTAATTTATTTGCTTCTTCTAATCTGTCGCTAGTTGCTTGAATAGCTTCGGCCTGGACATCAAAAGCATAAACATGTCCATTTTCACCAACAAGCTCGGTTAAAAACAAGGTGTCGTGTCCATTCCCTGCAGTTGCATCTACTACAGTATCTCCTGGTTCAACCGTAGACATGAGCAATTGTTTCGCAAAAGGTAGTACTCTTTTTAGTTTCATTTTACTACACCACTTTTTTCATAATGTTTTCCTTGATAACTTTCTCGTGAAGCAAGTTCCGCATCTATCCCGTTTAATACATCCCATTTATTTACACTCCACATTGGTCCAATCATTAAGTCAATGGGACCATCTCCAGTTATACGCTGTACGACCATCTCAGGAGGCAAAACTTCTAGCTGATCAGCTACTAGCTGAAAATAGGGGTCACGCTCCATGAACTCTAACATTCCTTTTTCATACTGTTTAACCATTGGTGTTCCTTTTAACAGATGAAGTAAATGTATTTTTATCCCTTGAACATCGAGTTTGGCAACTTCTCTAGCGGTTTCCATCATCATGTCTCGGTTTTCTAAGGGTAGCCCGTTTATAATATGCGTACATATAGAAATTCCATGTTTTCTTAATTTATTAACTCCTTCTATATAAGTAGGGAAGTCGTGGGCACGGTTTACTAAATTAGCAGTTCGCTCGTGAACTGTCTGTAGTCCAAGCTCTATCCATAAAAATGTTCGTTTGTTGAGCTCAGCTAGGTATTCAACTACATCATCGGGTAGACAATCAGGTCTTGTCGCAATAGAAATCCCTATCACACCTTCTAAGGCCAATGCAGCTTCAAATTTTTCTTTTAAAACAGGGAGGGGGGCATGTGTATTCGTATAAGCTTGGAAATAAGCTATATATTTTCCGTTTTTCCATTTCTCATGCATGTTTGTTTTAATCTTTTCGAATTGCACTGGTATAGAATCTACTTTATCGCCAGCGAAATCTCCACTACCTGCGACACTACAAAAAGTACAGCCGCCAAAAGCGACAGTACCATCTCTATTTGGACAATCAAACCCCGCATCTAAAGCTATTTTGAAAATCTTCATGCCAAATCTATCTCTTAAATGTCGATTCCATGTATAATACCGTTTCCCATCTGAAGGGAATGGAAAGTTATTTTCATTCATATTCTTCACTCCTTAACAGGATTATTTTAACATGACTTTGAGAAGTTTGTTCTAATCTTCTTGAAGTGCTATTTGAAAAGGAATACAATATTCTGAGTGCAATAGAAATGGGGTGTTACAATTGCCAAAAGCAGTATGGTTTTTAATAATTGGAATGTTTATCAATACAATGGGAAATTCTTTTTTATGGCCATTACATACAATATATATGCATGAGCATTTAGGACAAACACTAACGATGGCAGGAATCGTGCTAATGATTAATGCTGGAACTGGAGTTATTGGTAACTTACTTGGTGGTTACTTATTTGACAGAATAGGTGGATATAAATCTATTATGTTCGGAATTATATTGTCAATGATTTCTCTTGTGCTTTTAACTTTTTGGCATGGATGGCCAGAATATATATGGTTTGTGGCAATTTTAGGTTTTAGTGGTGGTATTATTTTCCCTAGCATGTATGCGTTAGTAGGTAGTGTCTGGCCCGAAGGTGGTCGTAAGGCGTTTAATGCTATATACTTGTCCCAAAATTTAGGAGTGGCTCTTGGTCCAGCCGTGGCAGGATTGGTTGCAGATCATAATATTAATAATATTTTTCTAGCAAATTTATTGACTTATGTATTATTTTTAGTGGTTGCAGGCGTCTATTACCGCAAAATGGGACTTGCACCAAATATTAATGCTTCTGTACTGAAAAGTTCTAAAAAAATCAAACAAAAAGCACCGTTTTATGCGTTGTTAATTGTCACTATCGGTTATATGTTTACATGGGTAGCTTATGTACAATGGACTTCTACCATTTCTACTCATGTGTTGGATTTAGGTATAACATTAAAACAATATAGTTTACTATGGACTATAAATGGCGGACTCATATTGGCAGCTCAGCCACTTATAAAGCCAATCATAAATAGATTGGAGCATAAGATAAAAACACAAATGATTCTTGGCATAGCTATATTTATGGCGTCATTTGTTGTTGTTTCTTATGCGGAAGATTATACAATGTTTATCGTTGCAATGGTGATCCTGACACTCGGGGAGGTATTTATCTGGCCAGCTGTACCAACATTGGCTGGACAGTTAGCACCGAAAGGGAGAGAAGGATTTTATCAAGGTATAGTGAATAGCATGGCTACTATTGGAAGAATGATTGGTCCGTTAGCTGGAGGTATTTTAGTAGATGTATATGGTATTCAAGCCATGTTCTTTGTTTTCACTTTGCTAATAGGGTTAGCAATAATTCCTACGCTTTTATATGATCGACCACTGAAGAAAGCAGAGCTGGAGAAGGAAGTGATTTAGTTTGGATAATTTTCAACAACATTTACCAACTTCTGTACTTGCCGAAATTTTAGAAAATGCATTTCAATGGTTTGTTGTAGTAGATGCAGATTCGAAAATTCTATATATCAACGAAGATTATTGCCGCTTTCTTGAAGTAACGAGAGAGGAAGCGATAGGTAAACCAGTAGCTGATATTATTGAAAATACGAAAATGCATGAAGTTATAAAGTCTGGTGTTCCAGACAATGCATCTCCACATTATATTAAAGGAACGTATATGCTAGCGAATCGAGTTCCTCTTTTTGTAGACGGAAAGATTGTTGGGGCTTTTGGAAGTGTAATTTTCAGAGATATGTCCGATTGGAAAAGACTAAGTTCTCATGTTCGTACCACAATGGAAAGAATGCAGTTAAATATAGAAGACAATAGTTATACCGAGTACAGATTGGAAGACATAAAAGGAAGTTCACCAGCTATCCGGAAGATTAAAGAAACGACTGGAATAATAGCACCTAGTGATCTTCCAGTCTTAATTGAAGGGGAGAGTGGAACTGGAAAAGATATGTTTGCACATAGCATACATCAGCTTTCTGAACGCTCGGACTTTCCTTTTGTTAAAGTGAATTGTGCAGAAGTTCCGGTTGAGTTATTGGAAAGGGAACTATTTGGTGTATATAATCCACTTACTGAAACTGTCCAAAATGGAAGAGTTAAACAAGCAGATAAAGGGACTCTATATATAGATGAAATTAGTGCACTTCCGCTGACACTTCAAGCAAAGTTATTAAGAGCAATGCAAGAAGAGGAAATTACTCCACTGAATTCGGAGCAGAGTGAAAAAGTAAATATTCGAATAGTTGCTTCGTCCAACATTTCCCTTTCTCAACTAATTGAGGAAAAGAAATTTAGGGAGGATTTATATTATCGTTTGCAAGCAATTACATTGAAAATTCCACCTTTAAGAGAAAGAATGGAAGATTTTGTTGATTTACTGAATTTCTTTTTACAAAAGTTCATGCTTCACGCAGGGCGAAGACATATCACACTCGCAACAAAAACTCGGGAATTACTTCAATCCTATCATTGGCCAGGTAATGTAAGGGAATTACAAAATATTTTACAGGCTGCTGTTTACTTAGCAGAAAAAGATACTATTATGCCTTCCGCTCTGCCTTCCCAGATTAAGTTAAGTAATGTACCTTCTTTTCAAACTACGGGGACGCTTGAGGATATATTAGCAGAAGTAGAAAAGAAAGTACTTCAATCTTACTTAGAGGAAGAATCTGATAAAAGACAAATTGCCAAACAACTTGGACTCAGTAGATCAACACTTTACGAGAAGATAAAAAAACACAACTTATGACCTAAATCCGTTTTTCTGGACACGTATCCAGAAAAACGGATTTTTATTTTATTTCTATATACCTCTTGATACCAAGTTTGATTAAATTTATATCCGAAAATTCGGATTTTGAGGATATTTACAGTTAACATTTCTGTCACATTTTGTATTGATAGAAAATTATGGTTGTGCTTTAATGACTTATGAAAGCGCTTTTAAAATTTTGTATTCAAAAGTTAACCAAGGAAGAAATCTATTCACTGCAGAGTTTAGATTTTGGATATTAGCAAAGAAAATTGGTTGTAAATGAATTTACGATTAGGATGATCGCGCACTTAATTTTTTCTTACTTGAGTTTGTTATTTATTTCAATCACTTTTATACACGGATGCTACAAATACAACTTATTATTCTTAAATAATTGGGGGAAATGTAAATGGAAATATTGAGTATGGTCGGTCTTATAGGAGGTTTAGCCTTACTGATAGTGTTGACTATGAAAGGCGTTAATATTTTAATAGCTGGTCCTATTTCTGCACTATTGGTAGCTGTGACAAGTGGAATGCCTTTATTTTCCCAGCTTGCTGGTAAAGATGAGGCTGATTATGTTACGAGTTATATGTCAGGTTTTACTGGTTTTATCGCTTCGTGGTATTTGATGTTCTTACTTGGAGCGGTTTTCGGAAAGGTCATGGAGGATAGTGGTGCGGCAGATTCCGTATCCAAGTGGATTGTTGGTAAGTTGGGGATGAAGTATGCAGTACTAGCTATTGTCCTAGCTTGTGCGGTATTAACATTTGGAGGAGTAAGTCTTTTCGTAGTTGCTTTTTCTGTCTATCCAATGGCTATTTCTTTGTTTAAACAAGCAGATTTACCGCGTCGTTTTATACCAGCAACATTAGCCTTAGGATCTGTCACGTTTACGATGACATCTGCGGCTTCACCTGAAATTCAAAACTGGATCCCAATTCAATATTTAGGGACTGATGCATATGCGGGTTGGGAAGTAAGTATAATTGTCGCTTTGTTTATGGCCACTTTTGGATACTGGTGGTTGAAACGTATTATTCAAAAGGCTGTTAATAAAGGAGAACGTTTTATAGATCGTGAAACAGATCCAACATTTGATACTAATAGAAATCTGCCAAATCCGTTTTTAGCAATGATTCCATTACTAGTAGTACTAATAATCTCATATATTTTCCATGATAAACTTGCGCAGTCGGCTTTAATAATTGCATTACTTGGTGGTGTAATTGCCACTTATATTGTTGGACGAAAATATTCTAAAAATTTCTGGGAAGCATTTTCAGCAGGTACAGTCGGTGCGATTATAGCAATCGGAAATACTGCCGCAGTAGTGGGTTTCGGCGGAGTTGCTAAAAACGTACCTGCATTTACAACGGCAGTAGAGGCAATGACAAATATTCCTGGTTCACCTCTAATTGGTGCTGCTATTGCGGTATCGGTAATTGCTGGTATGACGGGTTCTTCATCGGGTGGTCAGACAATTGCATTGCCATTGTTAGCCCCGCATTATCTAGATATGGGAGTAAATGCTGAGGCATTACACAGGGTCGTAGCCATTTCTTCGGGTGCCCTTGATTCATTGCCGCATAATGGCTATGTCGTCACTACTATTCAATCAATCTGTGGTGAAAAACATAGTGCAGCTTATTGGCCAGTTGCTGCGACCACTGTAGTTGTACCAACACTTGGTGTAATAATTGCGATTATTCTCTTCTCGTTTGGATTAGGGATTTAAAATTACTGAAAATTACTATACGACATATTTCTGGAGGTTATAAAATGGTAAAAGATAGAGTGCTCCTTATTACGGGAGCAGCAGGGGGCATTGGGTTGGAGATTGCTCATGAATTTTATAAGGCTGGGGCGATTGTAGTACTAACAGATGTAAATGAAGAAAAAGTAAAAGAAGCCGCAAAACTTTTAGGGGATGATGTATTAGGTCTTAAATGCGATGTGACAAAGGAAGAAGATATTATTGACTCAATTAATGTCACTATAGAGAAGTATGGAAGTGTGGATATTCTTATTAATAACGCCGGTATGCAGCACGTTGCAATGTTGGAAGATTTTCCAACAGAACGCTTTGAACTATTGATAAAAATAATGCTGACTGCTCCGTTTATAGCAACTAAACACGTTCTTCCGCATATGCGGAAGAACGGATTCGGGAGAATTATCAATATGGCATCTATAAATGGTTTAGTCGGTTTTGCTGGGAAAGCAGCGTATAACTCAGCTAAACATGGTTTAATTGGACTTACGAAAGTTGCAGCTCTGGAAACAGCAGCGGATGGAATAACTGTCAATGCAGTTTGCCCAGGGTACGTGGATACGCCACTCGTTCGAAACCAATTCAAAGATTTAGCGAAAGTACGAAATGTTCCAGTGGAATCTGTATTGGAAGAAGTGTTATATCCTCTAGTTCCACAAAAACGATTGTTAGAAGTGAAGGAAGTTGCAGATCTTACTCTTTTTTTAGCGAGTGATTCCGCAAAAGGAATGACTGGGCAAGCAGTTGTTTTGGATGGTGGCTATACTAGTCAATAGGTATTCTATTTATATAAAAAATTTGGATTCAATTCTAGGTGCGATTCAGAATAATAATGCTTAGAATCTAGGTACAAGAATTTAGTTTGCTAAGTTGTCGAATATTTGAGAAAATAATAATGTATCAAGCTTAGATGAAAGGGGATTGGAGCATGAAACCTATTTACAATTCAGCTAAAGAGGCTGTTGCAGGGGTGCAAGATGGAATGACGCTGATGGTTGGAGGTTTTGGACTAGTTGGAATTCCAGAACAGCTAATACTGGCTTTAGTCGATAAAGGTGTGAAGGACTTAACGGTTATTTCGAACAATTGTGGCGTGGATGACTGGGGTCTAGGTCTGCTACTTAAAAATAAGCAAATAAAGAAAATGATAGGTTCATATGTTGGAGAAAACAAAGAGTTTGAAAGACAAGTAATCTCAGGTGAAATAGAAGTGGAATTGACTCCACAAGGAACTCTAGCGGAGAAAATTCGTGCTGGTGGGGCTGGAATTCCCGCTTTCTTTACTCCTGCTGGTGTAGGTACTACAGTCGCGGAAGGTAAAGAAGTGCGAGTTTATGATGGAAAAGAATATGTACTAGAAGAGGCACTTCGAGCGGATTATTCTTTCATACGTGCAGCTCAAGCAGATAAATTCGGAAATCTTATCTATAATATGACAGCGCAAAACTTTAATCCAATGATGGCTGCTGCTGGCAAAATTACCATTGCAGAGGTAGAAGAAATTGTAGAAACAGGAGATTTAAATCCTGCTCAAATACATACACCAAGCATTTATGTTCAAGGTCTATTCCAAGCGGAACAAGAAAAAAGAATCGAACGTTTAACGACACGTTCTTAAGGAGGAGTTTCGATTGAATTCACGTGAAAAAATTGCAAGAAGAGCAGAAAAAGAAATTGAAAATGGAAACTACGTAAACTTAGGAATTGGAATTCCGACTTTAGTTGCGAATTTCATCTCTCCCGATAAAACGGTCGTTTTACAATCGGAAAATGGCTTACTTGGTATTGGACCGTACCCAACCGAGCAAGAAGTTAACCCTGACCTTATCAATGCAGGTAAGGAAACAGTAACGACTATTCCAGGCTCGGCTTTTTTCAATAGTGCAGAGTCATTCGCGATGATTCGCGGAGGACATGTCGACGTGGCTATTTTAGGTGCGATGGAAGTATCCGAAAAAGGTGACCTCGCTAACTGGATGATCCCAGGCAAGATGATTAAAGGCATGGGAGGGGCAATGGATCTCGTGCACGGTGCAAAGAAAATTATCGTCATTATGGATCATTGTGCTAAAGACGGTTCTGCTAAAATTAAAAAACAATGTGAATTACCTTTAACAGGCAAGGCAGTTGTGAATAAAATAATAACAGAACGGGCAATGATAGAAGTAACAGAAAATGGACTTGAATTGAAAGAGGTATTCGAGGGTTACTCTGTTCAGGATATTATAGATGCTACAAAAGCGGAACTTATAATTAATAACGTAAGGGAAAATGTCTCTATTTAACATCAGCTTGTATTTTAAAGTGGAATCCATTATTATTAAAACTAATAGAAGTCGACTGTGAAAAGGATTAGTAAATAAATCTCGTATCTTTAGAGAGCTAACGGATGGTGTAAGTTAGCGTTACGAATTATTGAACTCGCCTTTGAGTCTGTATAAGTGAACTGATAGTAGCTTGTACCGTTTTCCGCGTTAAGGAATCAAGTTGAGTGAAGTTTTCACTAATTTGGGTGGTACCGCGTGAGTATATCTCTCGTCCCTTAGTTTTTTAAGGGGCGAGTTTTTTTATGTCTAGCTTTAGAGTCTAACCTCTTGGGGCAAATGTGAAATAGCTGATGTGGCTGAGGTGCTTCTTCCTAGGTCCGCACGATGCGGGTTATGTCTGCTATGCCACAGGATGTGGCGCACTTTACAGATCTATCCTAAACACATTTGCCTGTCGAGGCAGAAATAGGCGCTTCCGCTTTTCATACATTGGAGGAGGAAAAATTTATGAGCTTTAATCATGAAGCAATCGAAAAAAAATGGCAAAAGTATTGGCAAGAAAACAAAACGTATAAGATGACAGATGATCCGTCTAAACCAAAATTCTATGCATTGGATATGTTCCCTTATCCTTCAGGAGTAGGTCTACATGTAGGTCATCCACTTGGATATATCGCAACGGATATTCTAAGTTCGTTTAAACGTAAACAAGGTTATAACGTTCTTCATCCAATGGGGTGGGATGCTTTTGGACTTCCAGCGGAGCAATATGCAATTGATACTGGGAACGATCCTGCAGAGTTCACGGCAAAAAATATTGCTACTTTTAAACGTCAAATGACGGATTTAGGATTTTCTTTTGACTGGGACAGAGAGGTAAATACGACAGATCCTTCGTATTACAAATGGACTCAATGGATTTTCATCCAGCTGTACAAAAAAGGCCTAGCATATGTAGATGAAGTGCCGGTAAACTGGTGTCCAGCATTAGGAACTGTTTTAGCTAATGAAGAAGTAATTGACGGTGTGTCAGAGCGTGGAGGGCATCCAGTAGAACGTCGTCCGATGCGACAATGGGTACTTCGTATAACTGCTTATGCAGACAGACTTTTAGAAGATTTAGATGATCTTGACTGGCCAGACAGCTTAAAAGAAATGCAACGTAATTGGATAGGACGTTCAGAGGGTGCGGAGCTTACTTTTGAAGTGGCAGGCACGAAAGAATCCTTCCGTGCATTTACAACACGTCCGGATACAATTTTTGGTGCAACCTATGCAGTATTAGCGCCTGAGCATAAGCTTGTGGATGCTATAACTACTGAGGAACAAGCAGAAGCAGTGCTAGCTTATAAAGATCAAGTGAAATTAAAAAGTGACCTTGAACGTACAGATCTTGCAAAACATAAAACAGGTGTATTTACAGGTGCTTATGCCGTTAACCCAGTAAGTGGAGAGAAGATGCCAATATGGATTGCTGATTATGTATTAGCGACATACGGTACTGGTGCTATTATGGCAGTTCCTGCACATGATGAGCGTGACTACGAGTTCGCAAAACAATTTGATTTGCCAATCGTGGAAGTAGTTGCTGGTGGGGACATCTCACAAGAAGCTTACACTGCTGATGGCACACTTATTAACTCTGAGTTTTTAAATGGCTTAAACAAACAAGAAGCAATTGCCAAAGCGATTGAATGGTTTGAAACAAATGGTAAAGGTGAGAAGAAAATTACGTATCGTCTACGTGATTGGTTATTCAGTCGTCAACGTTATTGGGGCGAGCCGATTCCAATTATTCATTGGGAAGATGGCACTTCTACACCAGTAGAAGAGTCTGAATTACCGTTAATGCTTCCAGTTACTACAGATATTAAACCAAGTGGTACAGGTGAGTCGCCACTAGCTAATATTACGGAATGGGTTAATGTTGTGGATCCAGTAACCGGTAAAAAAGGCCGTCGTGAAACGAATACTATGCCTCAGTGGGCAGGTAGCTGCTGGTATTACCTACGTTATATCGATCCAAACAATGACGAGGCACTTGTCGATCCAGAACTAGTGAAACGCTGGCTTCCAGTGGACATTTATGTAGGTGGAGCAGAGCATGCAGTACTTCATTTATTGTACGCACGTTTCTGGCATAAATTCCTTTATGATATTGGTGTAGTTACTACGAAAGAGCCATTCCAAAAGTTATTTAACCAAGGGATGATTCTTGGAGAAGGTAACGAGAAAATGTCTAAATCTAAAGGGAATGTAGTTAACCCTGATGATATCGTGAAAAGTCATGGAGCCGATTCACTTCGTCTTTATGAAATGTTCATGGGGCCACTAGACTCCTCGAAACCATGGTCTACAAATGGTTTAGATGGATCAAGAAGATTCCTAGATCGTATATGGCGTCTATTGGTCGATGAAGACGGTAAGTTGAGTGCTAAAGTTACGGATACTTCTTCTGATAATATGGAAAAAGCATATCATCAAACAGTTAAAAAAGTAACGGAAGACTTTGAAGCAATGCATTACAATACCGCTATTTCACAAATGATGGTATTTATCAATGAAGGATATAAAGCGGAGCAAATTTCAAAAGAATATGTTGAAGGATTTGTGAAGCTTATTTCTCCAATCGTTCCACATATTGCAGAAGAATTATGGGGTATTCTTGGACATGACGATACAATCGTTTACGAATCTTGGCCAACATTTGATGAATCGAAACTAGTAGACAATGAAGTAGAAATCCCAGTTCAAATTAAAGGGAAAGTACGTGCAAAATTGAACGTTGCTAAAGATGCAACAAAAGAAGAGTTGGAAGCATTAGCTCTTGCTTCAGAACAAGTTCAACAATGGTTGGATGGTCAAGAAGTGAAGAAAATTATTGCAATTCCAGGTAAAATGGTCAATATCGTAATTTAATGAAGCTGTGACTATAAATAAGAGTATTTAAAATCATCTCAACTCTATGCTTTTCTTAGAGTTGAGATGATTTTTTTGTTGAATGGTTAGTAGAAATAAGCAGCTTTTTTATTTGCAATAACTATTGGAATTCATAAGGGTTAGGATAACCTATTTTTATTAATTCCTCTGGTGTCATCTTAACTAATTCTTCAAGAGGATAATAATTAGGACTATCGATATTTAAATCGTAACTATCATGTGATTCAAGAATCTCATCTTGCACTAAATTTAAAAAATCACGATTTTCTAAGAGGTCCGGGCCGGCATATGATAGATACAAGTAAAGGTTCCCGTTTGGAACGAACGTAGCCTTTAAAATATGAGAAGTCTCTTTAGAGTAAATAAAGCGATCAGCATCGGTTGAAGAGATAACTTTAATCCCATCAAAATCATTAAAAAATTTATCGAAGTTTTTTTCATCTGTCTTTTGGAATATTATTAAATCTAATTTATCATTATAAAAATAAAATCTCGCTTTACCATCATAATCAAATATTAAGTCAGCAATACTGCCATCCTCCTGATATTCTACGGAGTAATTTCCACCTAAGCTTTCTATTACTTTCGATTGTGAGTCACCTAATGTCACCCCATTAAGATAAAGTAAACCTTGTTCTTCTGAAAATGTGGGTTTGGTTAAATCCAATGGTAGTTCAGTTGCAGACTGTTGTTCATTTTCCATAATAGATTCGTTTAAGACAAAAAGCACAGCACTCATTGTTAGTAGTGCGCTAATCACGACATATCGCCATTTATATTTTGGTCTTTCCTCGTTTAGTTCTATTTCTTTCAATACGTTTCGCATAACTCGTTGTCGACTCGCTGTTAAATCTTTTACTTTAGAAGGTATATAGTTATTCATTTAAAAGCGCCTCCCATTCTATTCCCTTCAGTTGATTTTTTAATAATTCCTTGCTACGCCTCAATCGAGTTTTTACAGTGCCTTCTGGAATAGAAAGAATATGGGCAACCTCACCAATGGTCATCTCGTTAAAATAGAAATAAATAAGAACTTCTCGGTGTTTTAAAGGCAATTCAAGGATAGCTTCTCCAATAATTGCTTGCTCGTCATTTCTAACCAGTTCATCTGTATTTCGTTTGCTAGTTGGCGTGGAGAGTTTGTTTTGCAGTTGTACTTTTCTATAGGTCCAGCTTTTTAAATAATCTTTGCTTTTATTAACAGTCATTGTTGTCAGAAATCCCTTTAACTCACCGCGCTCTTCATAACTGTTCTGATTATGATAAAATTTTATGAATACTTCTTGTACAATATCCTCTGCCGCTTGGAGATCCTTTACGTAGTAATAAGCCAAACGTATTAGGGGTTCTGTAAATTGCAGCATTAACGTTTTTAGGTCATTAATATTTATCAAAACCACAACTCCTTTCCATACATAAACGATTCCTAGCACTTTAAAGTTTGGATTTTTCTGAATTATTTTCCTGCTATGCCTTGAAAGTTCTAAAAAATGATATGATGAAGGTTATAAGAATATGGGAGGGATGTGTGCAATGAGTTCATTTATTAAAAGAGTGGGAACTACATACATACCAGTTGTTAATCCAGAGAAATCATCATTATGGTATCAAGAAATGCTAGGAGCTGTTGAAAATTTTAGAAATATGGACAAAGCGATTTTAGAATTTGCAGATCAAAGTTTTTTTCTTGTTAAGGCCAAAAAAGGAGAACGGTCTTGTTTTTTGGATATTTATGAACAGGAACATTTTACAATGACTTTTGAAGTGAATGGAATTGATCGACTAATAGAATTTAACAGCTTTCTTCAGGAAAAGGGAGTACGTGTTGGGGAAATTGAAAATCGGGGGCATCCCGGCACCAATTTTGTATTCTATGATTTAGACGGGAATATGTTTGATGTATGGAGTGAATTGAGTCCTACTTTCAAGGATAGATTGGATTAAAATGATTTAGTGATATTTGAACGAGCGTTATATCTGTGAAAATCAAAAATAAAGGAAGTGCGAATAGATGAATTTTGAAGAAGTTATGCAGGAACTCGAAGCTCTTGGTAAAGAAAGAACTAAAAAAATATACATATCCAATGGAGCACATGAGCCACTTTTCGGCGTGGCTACTGGTGTGATGAAACCAATTTCAAAGAAAATAAAAATAAATCAACAGTTAGCAGATGAGCTATACGCAACAGGGAACTATGATGCCATGTATTTTGCCGGTATTATTGCAGATCCAAACGGCATGACTGAAGCGGATTATGATCGCTGGATGGATTCAGCATATTTTTATATGCTTTCTGATTTTGTAGTAGCTGTAACTTTGTCAGAGTCCGATATCGCTCAAGAAGTTGCGGACAAATGGATTACAAGCGACGATGAGTTGAAAATGTCAGCAGGGTGGAGTTGCTACTGCTGGCTTTTGGGGAATCGAAAAGACGTTGAGTTTTCCCAAAGCAAAATGTCTAATATGCTTGATATGGTGAAAAATAAGATTCATGAATCACCTGAACGAACAAAATCTTCGATGAATAACTTTATATTAACTGTGGGAACGTCTTATGTACCTCTGCATGAAAAAGCACTGGAGACTGCAAAGGAGATAGGCATAGTTGAAGTCAAAAGAGACAACAAAAAAAGCAGTTTCTTAAATGCTTACGACAGTATTCAAACTGCAGTAGATAAAGGAAGAATTGGTTTTAAACGCAAGCATGTTAGATGTTAATATCTTATAGAGCAGCTTGTCCTTAATAGGGATAAGCTGCTTTTTGCTATTTTTTGTTTATTCCAACTAGCGTGCTCAAAATTCCAACTAAACCTCTCATTTTTCCAACTAAACCCTCCAAAATTCCAACTAAAACACCTGTAAGAGATTTTTCGGATCAAAAAAGCTCCTAGAACGATCCTAGGAACTCCAACTTACCTTATTTTACATAATTTTCTCCGAAGCTTTCGATGAATGACTGCATTATTCGGCTTCCTTGTTCTGTCCCAATAGATTCCGGGTGGAATTGAAGGCCATACAAGGGGTAGTCGACATGTTTGATAGCCATTATTTCATTGTCGTCTTCTGACCTTGCTAGAATTTCTAGTTCGTCTACTAATGACTCTCCATCTATCACAAGTGAATGATATCGCATGACTGAAATTGGCTCCTCGAAATTTTTGAACAAAGCTTGAGGGCTATAAGATATGGTGGACATTTTACCATGCCTAATGGTTTTTGCCTGCACAATTTTTGCTCCAAAAGCTGCGCCAATCGATTGATGGCCAAGACAGATGCCTAAAATGGGATACTTTTTGTATAGCTTCTGAATAATGTCGATCGATACACCTGCATCTACAGGAGTACCAGGGCCAGGAGAGATAATAATAGCCTCAGGGTCTAGCTCTTCGAGTTCTTCAATAGTAATAGCATCATTCCGAACGACTTTAACGTCTTTGCCTAACATACTGACTTGTTGATATAAATTATACGTAAAAGAATCATAGTTATCGATTAACAAAATCATCGTTGCACCTCCAAGAGAGCCTTAGCTTTATTAATCGTTTCTTCATACTCACTCTTTGGAATAGAATCGTGGACAATACCAGCTCCAGCTTGAACATGGGCATAATGATCCTTTACAACCATTGTTCGAATGGCAAGTGCCAAATCCATATTACCTGTAACAGATACATAGCCGACAGCCCCCGCGTAGATCCCACGTTTCATTGGTTCTAAATTATTTATAATCTGCATAGCTCTAATTTTCGGTGCACCTGAAACAGTTCCAGCAGGTAAGCAGGTAGTTAACACATCTAAAATATGTGCATTTTCAATTAGTTGACCAGTCACCTCAGACACAATATGCATGACGTATTTATAGTATTCAACTTTCATATATTTCTCAATTTGAACAGTTCCTATTTCAGCTATTTTACCAATATCATTACGTCCAAGATCTACGAGCATTCGATGTTCTGCAACTTCTTTTTCATCATGCAATAAATTATGAGCTATGCGAGCATCTTCCTCAGGAGTTTTCCCGCGAGGCTTTGTCCCTGCTATAGGGTTCGTTGTTACTATTCCATTTTTTACTTTTACTAAGCTTTCGGGAGATGTCCCCAAGATAGTGTAAGTTTCAAAGTCCATATAGAACATATAAGGAGATGGATTGGAAGTACGAAGCTGTCGATACAACGAAAAAGGGTCTCCGTCAAATGGAGAGGTAAAACGTTGAGATAGGACAACCTGGAATATGTCGCCTTTTAAAATATGTTCCTTTGCTGTTTCCACCATATTCGTAAAATCTTTCTCCTGAATATGTGGTTTAAAGGAGAGAGAGGGTTCCGTTCGTTCAGGATTTATCGGTCCTTGCTCTAGTTCAGACAATATCTTTTCTATAGCATCAGTCATCGAATCTGAAGAACGCCCATTTTGGAATAAATCGATCGCAGCTATGGAAACCGTCTGTTTTAGATGATCAAAAATAATAAACGTATCGTAAAACATAACATGTACATCTGGCATATCTAATTCGTCGTTTAATAAATCTCCTATTTTTTCAT
This sequence comes from Psychrobacillus sp. FSL H8-0487, assembly GCF_038008385.1. Classification (NCBI taxonomy): domain Bacteria; kingdom Bacillati; phylum Bacillota; class Bacilli; order Caryophanales; family Bacillaceae; genus Psychrobacillus; species Psychrobacillus sp. FSL H8-0487. Next base: position 2,584,409 of record NZ_JBBOZA010000001.1, on the reverse strand, counting down.
TATAAAAAGCAGTTTCATATCCGAAATAGCCAATAGCACCACCAAAAAAAGAAAATGGATAGCAGTCTTGATGAATTGGCATCATCTGTTTAAGCTTTTCTATCACTGACCTGTGTTCACTTTCGGTTGCACGATTTTCGACGGATAGTGAATATCCATGCTGGTCTCCGGTTAGTTCCCCGATAGGGTCAACTGCAATAAAGGAGTATCTTCCACTTTCCTCATGCTTAGCGGAGGATTCAAATAACACTTTTTTCCTTCCGTGCAAAGAATGGTAAATGGATATAGGAGTCATCATATCTCCTTGGATTTCTTTCATTTGATAACTTTTTGTCTCAACTGTCATTTCTCAGCTCTCCTATTCTTAACTAATCTCAGCTCAACTCAACTAAACACAAAAAGGCCCTCCATCGCAAAGGACGGAGAGCCGTGGTGCCACCTTTATTGATTACTATTGTAATCCACTTATTGCAACCTGACAGTTGCGAGTCCTATAACGTAGACGAACGCCAAAACCTACTGATTATATATACGTTCAGCTTTGGAGCTAAGAAGCCCATTCACTTTATTGCTTGCACTGACTCGCAGCTACCGTCAGCTCTCTAGAGCATTTCATAAAGTTACTATTCTTCCTAATCGCTTATTAACGTATATTGTAATATAAATTATCTTATAATTCAATCGATTTTGCGGCACTCATTCCAGCAATTTTACCTGTAACAAGAGCAGAGGTGATATTGTAGCCGCCTGTGTATCCGTGGATATCTAATATTTCCCCACAAAAATAGAGTCCAGGCTTCTTCTTCGACGCCATTGTTTTTGGTTCTATCTCCTTGATGGATACACCTCCACCAGTAACAAAGGCTTTTTCTAATGGTTGTGTCCCATAAACAAAGACATTGAATTGTTTTAACTCATGTGCGAGTGCACGAATCTTTTCATGCGGAAGGTTTTGGCCATCTTCACTTTCTTGAATAGCAGTACGTTGAAGTAAAAACAATAGCCATCTTTCAGGAACAATACCTTTCCACACATTTTTTACTGCTTTTTTGGGATCTTCTTTCAAAGCAGATAGAAGCATTTGAAAAGTTTCTTCTTCATTTTGTTCTGGAAGGCTATCAATTCGAACAGAGACAGGTTGTCCGCCATTTTTCTTTTGTTCTTTTACAACAAATTGACTGCATCTTAAGATGGCTGGTCCACTTAAGCCGAAGTGAGTAAACAACATATCCATCTCATGCGTAATTATTGGTTTTCCTTTTTTATTTAACACAGAAACACCAGCGCCTCGAAGTGCAAGGCCTTGAAGTTCTTTCGATTTGATGAATGTCTCATTGGATAAAAGAGGTACCTCTGTCGGATATAAATCCGTGACAGTATGACCCGCTTTTTCTGCCCAAGGATATCCGTCTCCAGTAGATCCGGTTTGAGGAACTGCTTTGCCCCCAACCGCTACGACAATAGCACCGGAAGTGATTTCTTCACCTGAAGCTAGTCTTACACCAATTACTTTTTCATCATTCATTAACAACTTGGAAACTACTGAATTTAACTTGATTTCTACTTGTAGTCTTTTCAATTCATCTAATAGAGCATTTACAACATCCATCGCCTTGTTAGAAACTGGGAACATTCTTCCGTGATCTTCTTCTTTTAAAGCAACTCCTAGATTTTCAAAAAACTCGATGATATCCTCATTATTAAATACAGAAAAAGGGCTAAATAAAAAGCGGCCATTTCCAGGGATATTTTTTACAATCTCTTCTTGAGGTAGTCTATTTGTAACGTTACAACGACCACCACCAGATATAGCAAGCTTTTTCCCAAGCTTATTTCCTTTTTCGATTAGTAGTACCTTTTTGTTTTCTGCCCCAGCCGCCGCAGCAGCCATCAGTCCTGAGGGACCCCCACCAATTACAATAACGTCATACATAATATATTCACACTTTCGGTTTTTTCTTTATTATACATGATTGTGGTTTTGTTTAGACAGTTGTAAACTGTAAGATAGACATTTTAACTTTATTAAGCAAATATTTTTTGCGATGAGCTTGCTCAGGAGCAGAAGTATCCCACTTCTATAAGTGATGTGGTGAATGCAAAATATGTATTCAACTAAATGGTATCCACAAACCTCTGCTTAATAAAGTTAAAGCCTCCGGCGGATGCCACAGATTTTTAGATGAATTTCTCAGGCGAGCTTGAGAAAAATCTGGGGGCACTGTTTTCTGCGACGAGATTACGCAGGAGCACATTCGCCGAGGCGAATTTGATAAGAATGGAAGGGTTAGATGGCATCAAATTTACTGAAAGGGACAATGATTTTAACAATTGGTCTCTTATTATCGAGAATACTAGGTGTTCTATATGTAATACCTTTCTATCAAATAGTGGGGGAGGAGTATATTGCACTTTATCAATACGCTTATACTCCATATTCCATCATGCTAGCAATTGCAGTATCTGGAGTACCAATTGCTGTATCAAAGTTCGTATCTAAATATAATTCCCAAGGAGATTATGCTACTGGAAGAAAGCTCGTGAAGTCGAGCATGTTGCTTATGGGAGTGACCGGGTTTTTAGGGTTTTTAATCCTCTACTTCCTTGCAGATCCAATAGCTCATCTTATTATTAAAGATGATGAAGCAGTATTTTCCGTAAATGATGTAGCTTCTGTGATTAGATTTGTCAGTTTTGCAGTTATTGTAGTTCCGGTTATGAGCTTAGTAAGAGGATTTTTCCAAGGATATCAACATATGACACCTACAGCAATTTCTCAATTATGGGAACAAATTGTTCGAATCCTATTTGTGTTAGTTGGTGGTTTCTTTGTTGTTTATGTATTCAATGGTACAGAAAAGACTGCAGTATCCTTTGCTGTATTTGCCGCGTTTTTAGGTGCAATTGCAGGATTAGTCGTTCTCGTATGGTATTGGAAAAAATTGAAGCCGGAGTTTAACAATTTGTTAACTACATCAGGGAAGATTAGTTCAGATGTATCATTAACAAATATTTATAGAGAAATGTTAATTTATACTGTTCCTTTTGCGCTTGTAGGAGTTATTAATCCTTTATTCCAATTTATCGATATGATTACGTTTAATAATGCGATGTCTGTCATTGGAATAGGTGGGGATATATCTAACACATTATTAGGCATGTTAAATTACACTACCCACAAGCTTGTAATGATTCCTGTCATGCTCGCAACTGGTTTTAGTATGACGCTAATCCCGTTGATCACTAGTTATTATGCAAAACAAGATTTTGTACAGGTTCGTAAAGCGTTGGACCAATCATTCCAAATTTTATTGTTTTTAACTGTACCTGCAGCAATGGGGATTTCTGTGTTAGCAGATGAATTTTACTTAGTGTTTTATGAAGCTAGTGAAACAGGGGCAACCGTACTTGCCCATTACGCTCCAGTTGCTATATTGTTTGCTTTATATCCAGTAACGACTGCGATATTACAAGGAATTGATCGTCAGAAGTTAATAATTTTAAACTTATTGCTTGGAATACTAACGAAGCTAATCCTAAATACGCCACTTATTAAAGCTTTTGAAACTGATGGTGCTATTATCGCTACAGCATGTGGTTATCTAGTGGCAATCGGGTTAAACTTATTTGCTATTCGCAAGACATTACATTATAAATCGAATATGGTCGTTCGAAGAGTAATGCTTATTATTATCGTCAATGTAATCATGTTAGTGCTTGTGTTCCTAGTCAAATTAGGATTTGGACAATTCATGACGATTGATACTAAACTAGAAGGATTACTTGCGATTATCGTTTGTGCTGGTATTGGAGCTGTATTTTATGCTTTTGTTACATTACGCTTGGGTCTTGCTCAAAAACTCTTCGGAGAGAGACTTACACGCTTTACCAAAAAAATTGGTTTTTAGGAGAATAAAATGCGATTAGATAAATTTCTATCTCATATGGGATATGGTACAAGAAAAGAAGTAAAAATATTGGTCAAATCCAAAGCTATTCAAGTAAATGAAGCTGTTGTAAAAGACAGCTCCATGCACGTGAACGAGCTGAAGGATAAAGTGACAGTTTACGGAGACGTAGTAGTATATAAAGAGTTCATCTATTTAATGATGAACAAACCACCTGGAGTAATTTCTGCGACAGAGGACTCTAGGGAGCAAACAGTCATAGATCTATTAGATGAAGACGTACGTCATTTTGAACCATATCCAGTAGGAAGATTAGATAAGGATACTGTAGGTCTTCTTCTATTAACGAATGACGGGGCTTTGACACACCGACTTCTATCACCAAACAAAGACGTACCCAAAGTGTATTACGCGAAAGTAGAAGGTGTAGTAGATGAATCGGATATTACAGCCTTTTCCAATGGAGTAATATTAGATGATGGCTATCATACAAAGCCAGGCATACTAAAAGTTTTAAAAAGTGATTCTATTTCTGAAATCGAATTGGCCATTACAGAAGGTAAATTTCATCAAGTGAAAAGAATGTTTGAAGCAGTTGGAAAAAACGTAGTTTACTTAAAAAGGCTTTCGATGGGGTTACTTGAGTTGGATGCTACATTAGCAGAAAGTACATATCGAGAACTAACAGAAGAAGAGCTAACACAAATACAGCAAAAGAATGACCAGGCTTAAGTTTTAGCTTGGTCATTCTTTTCATATTGTTCATATCTAAGATGTCATTTTAACGCGTTTGTTCGTCGTGGTCCATTTACCTCTTGTTGGGCTAATGATTAAGTCATTAAAAGCAAGCACATTCAAATCTCGTTGAATTGTGCGAGGAGTGATGCCAAATTCATCGACTAAATCTTGTGTTGTAACTGTCCCGTGATCACGGATGAACATATACATGTCTTTTATTCGAGTTAGCATCCGATCAGTAGTTGGTTTCATAAGTAACCACTCCTTCATCATGATATCCCTTGGCTAGACTAGCGGACGACTTGGGTGAAAAGCAACTGAGTAATTGCAATTTACAGCCCCTTTAAAAAATGATAGTCAAAGTATTTACTTTCTGACAATTCCATTATAATAGATTTCTATTAAAATTTCTATAGATATAATCATATTTACAAAACATTCACAATTCTTTCCAGTGAATACCAAGTCAGAAAAGAATGTTATTTTGTTGGCAAAACACTGCCTGAAGGTTATAAAATGCCTTCTTTTTTTGTGCCTTTTACTATAAAAAGTGTAAAATGGAATATAAGCATTACTTAGGAGGATATTAATATGAATTGGTTAGAACTAGCAGAATCCAAAAAGGCAGATATCATAGCAGAATTGCAAAGATTAATACAAATTCCAAGTGTCATGGATGAAAAAGCAGGTAGTGATGAAATGCCTTTTGGACCTAAACCGTTGGAGGCTCTTCTCCACATGTTGAACGAAGGTGAGCAAGAAGGATTTATCACAAAAAATGTAGATAATATGGCTGGACATATTGAAATGGGTGAAGGCGAAGATATATTAGGAATCCTTTGTCATGTTGACGTCGTGCCAGAAGGTAAAAATTGGACGTATCCACCGTTTGAAGGTGTTGTAGCTGACGATAGAGTGTATGGCCGTGGTGCTATAGATGATAAAGGTCCAACTATTGCTGCATGGATGGCCATGAAATTAGTAAAAGAAGCAGGGATTAAGCTATCCAAAAAAGTCCGTCTCATTATTGGGACAGACGAAGAAAGTGGATTCCGTTGTATGGATAGATATTTTGCAAAGGAAGCAATGCCTCAGATGGGATTTGCACCGGATGCTGATTTCCCAATTATTAATGCAGAAAAAGGAATCGCGAGTTTGATCTTTACACAAACTGGTTCTGCTGATACAGAAACGATTCAGTTTTTCCAAGCAGGTAACCGTACAAATATGGTGCCAGATGAAGCATTCGCAGTTATCTACGGTGGTCTCCATATGATTAAAGAAAAGTTCCAAACATTTGCAGCTGAATTTAAAGTTGAGGGAGAAGTCACACAAGAAGGCCCTATGGTTAAAGTGCTTGTTTTTGGTAAATCTGCACATGCAATGGAGCCAGATGATGGGATTAATGCAGGTATACTATTGGCTAAATTTTTACAAGATATTAATCTTACTCCACATTCCAAAGCGTTCGTTAACTTTTTAGTAAATGCATTTGGAGAAGATAGCAGAGGGCATGGCCTGGCACTCAATTTCACAGATGAGCTTTCAGGAGATACGACCTTAAATCCTGGTGTTATTCACTATGCCCCTGCACAAGGATCTTGTACGCAAGTAAGTTTGCGTTATTCTGTAAGCTATCCTTTTGACGAACAATTAAGTGCCTGCAGAGAAGTACTTAGTGGTTCAGGCATTACTTTGGATTTAAGTACTAATTCTAAGCCTCATTATGTCGATAAAGAAGATATACTTATTAAATCTTTACAAAAAGTATATGAAAGACATACCGGTGAAAAAGCAGAGTTATTATCTATCGGTGGCGGCACGTATGCAAGAGTATTAGAAAAAGGGGTAGCATTTGGTATGGTGTTCCCTGGCAGAAAAGATGTAGCACATCAAGTGGATGAATATGTAGATATCGAAGATCTAATAAAAGCAACTGCTATTTATGCAGATGCAATAGTTGAACTTGCTGGAAGCTCAAATTCGGAGGGAGAATGAACATGGTAAAAGTATTATGGAATGATCAATTTGTACAAGAAGAAGACGTGAAAATTGGATTCGAAGATCGTGGTTATCAATTTGGAGATGGAATTTATGAAGTGATCAAAATATACAACGGCGATATGTTCACAGCTAAAGAGCATATTGATCGACTATATGCGAGTGCAGACAAGATTCAACTAGTTATTCCATATACAAAAGACGTGATGCATAAAATGTTACACGAACTTATTGAAATGAATGAACTTCAAGATGGTCAAGTGTATCTTCAAGTTACCCGAGGAACAAGCATGCGTCAGCATAATTTTCCAGTTCCAGCAGTGGATTCTGTTCTAACAGCCTATACAAAAGAAACAACACGCCCACATACACAGTTAGAAAATGGAGTAAAAGCTTGCTTTGTAGAGGACGTTCGTTGGCTTAGATGTGATATCAAATCGTTAAATTTGTTAGGAAATGTTCTAGCAAAACAAGAAGCTGTTAGTAAAGACTGCTATGAGGCTGTACTACATCGTGGAGAAACAATTACAGAAGGTTCATCTTCTAATATGTATGGTATTAAAGATGGAGTTTTGTATACACATCCTGTTAGTAATTTAATACTAAACGGAATTACACGCCAAGTTATTTTGAATTGTTGTGAAGAAGTAGGACTGCCGGTAGTGGAAGAAGCATTTACAAAAGCGCAAGCATTAGAAATGGATGAAATGATTATGTCTTCTACGAATGCGGAAGTAATGCCAATAATCTCGATTGACGATAAAATAATTGGTACTGGAAAACGTGGCGAATGGGCTGAAAAGCTACAATTAGCTTTTGAAAAAAGAATTCCTACATCCGTTGAAGCATGAACAAGCATTATTTTATCGCTATAAAAATCCCTAAGGAGTTAGCTGCTGCAATTATTCAGGAACGTGATAAAACCAATTTACACAGGACTCATAAAATCTTACCAGTTGCAGAAGATCTTCATATCACGCTCTATTATTTAGGGCATGTAGCAGATGGTATATTACAGCAAATAATTCATTCGCTAAACCGTTTAGAGTGGGAATCGTTCGAATTGAAAACAAGTGGAGTAGCTCATTTTGGTAATGAAGCTACCCCGCGTGTTGTATATACATCATTAGAAAAAAGCGATTCTTTACAATTATTGCAGCAAAAAATTGTACAACTGTTAAGTAACTTTATAGAGGTACAGAAAACAAACGATTTCACTGCTCATATTACAATGGCAAAAAAATGGGCTTCTTTAGAGTCGCTAAATTTAAAAGCGTTCAACTTATCTGATGTAGTCTTTGACGTATTAAGTTTCTCCATTTTTACCGTTAATGTGAATCGGTCTCCGCGTTATGAAGAAATATGCACAGTTAAGTGGAGGAGGGGTGAAAATAATGGCCCAACTAGTTAAATTACAAGATTATGTTTCCCGTTATCAAGTAGATTTAAAAAGATACCCAACGCAGTTTGTACGTTTAAAAAAACAACAGTGGGATCGGACAAAGGAAGAGTGGGAAAGAGGTTCTTTTACTTCTGAGTGGATTGAAAAGGAAGATGAAGTAGTTGTAGAATACAAGAAAAAATCACTTTTCTCCATTCTGTTTCCAAAAAGCAAGAAAGAAATAGTAGAAGACTTAGACTGGGGAAATAAAGAGTTGACGGAAGAGATTCCAGTATCAGAAGAATCTACTACGTTGCTATTTGAACCTAAACTAGTTTATAAACCTCAAACAAAAGAAGAGTTAAAACGTATGTATCTAGATCAGCTGTTTCACTTTCAATTAAAATGGGCAAGTTCCACTTTACGTGAAAAGTCATATGTAGATCCAAAATATATGCGTGACACACTACTGAGGGATTTTACACTGAAACTACCAGATAATTATTTTGTCTTTTATTATCCAATCTTAAAGCTAAAAAAGGCTCCAATAGAGCTAGATATTATACTTGTACTTCCTACTGAAGTTGTTTGTATTGTAGTACTTGAGGGCAAAAATTCCGATGCTTTTATAGGGAGTGGGGAACGATTCTGGCTTAAGAAAAGTGGGAAAGATGAAAAGAAAATATTAAATCCTACGATTAATCTAAATCGAATGGAATCGATATTAGGACAAATTTTCCAACAGCAGGACGTAGAATTGCCGATAAAAAAAGTAATTCTTTCAAGAAATGGTTATATTGATTATCCGGGAAATTCGTTCAATACAGAATTTGTCGATACGAGAAAGTTTCCTGAATGGTTTCTTTCATTGAAATCTTCACATTCTCCGATGAAGCATATGCAATTTAAAGCAGCCCAGGCGATATTAGATCTAGTACAAACCACTTCTTATTCTAGATCTAGTTGGGATATAGGTAATGAGGAAACCAATGAATAATATTGTCTTTATCGTAAATGAGCACGCAGGGAATGGTTTAGGCAAGAAGGTGTGGAGGAAATGGAGAGAAACAATCGATTTTCCTCACACAGTTTATATGACGGAAAGAGAAGATCATGCCACCGAAATAGCCAAAAAATGCGCCGAATCAACGGATGATTTGCTTTTAGTTGGAGTTGGTGGTGATGGTACTATTCACAAAATTATTTTGGGTATAGTTGGTTTTGAGCATGTTCGAGTTGGAATAATCTCGGCTGGGAGTGGAAACGACTTTGGACGAACCTTTTATGTTTTTCATACATTGAAAGACCTCAAGGAAGTCGCACACAGTAATTCCCACACCAAGATGGATATTGGAACAGTAAACACTCCAAATTCGGAATACAAATTTGTTAATAATGCCGGATTTGGTTTTGATGCAAAAGTTGTTTACCTTGCAAATTATTCTGTTTGGAAAAGCAGGCTGAACCTTTTTAGGCTAGGCAAACTTGCATACATATTATTTCTTATAAAAGAGTTACTAACGTTTAAAACGTTTTCTTTTACCTTACATAATAAAGATGAAGTCACTCGATATGATGATGTTTGGTTTTTTGTAATTTGTAATCAGCCTTTTTTTGGAGGTGGAATGAAAATCTCTCCTGATTCCATTCCTAATGATCAATTACTTGAGATGACAGTAGTAAACAAATTATCAAGATGGAAATTGTTATTTATTTTTGGTACAGTATTCTTTGGAAAACATACTAAATTTAAAGAGGTAAAACAGTATCAATCATCAGATTTTAATATGGTTATTCATGATAAAGTGTATGGCCATGTGGATGGTGAGTTTTCATGTATAACAGAAAAAGATATAGCTTATTCATGTTCAATAGAAGCACATGCATGGAATTTAGCAAACCGTTAAAGAAAGAGGAGTTTGAATAATGAGGTTAAGACATAAACCATGGGCAGAGGATTTTATCAATGCTCATCCGGAAATAGTTATCCCAAATCCAGAAGAAGTTAAAGGGAAATGGGAAGAAGTATTTAAGAATGACAATCCATTGCATATTGAAGTAGGTTCAGGAAAAGGGCAGTTTGTAACAGGAATGGCAAAGCAAAATCCCGATATCAATTATATTGGCATAGAGTTATATGACAGTGTGATAGTGTCAGCGCTAGAAAATGCGATTGCCGCTCAGCCATTACCTAATCTACGATTATTGAAAGTAAACGGATCTGATCTTGCAAAGTATTTTGAAAAAAATGACGTAGACCGTGTATACCTAAATTTCTCAGATCCATGGCCAAAAACTAGGCATGCGAAACGACGTTTAACACATGCAGAGTTTTTAGAACTATACAAATCGATTCTAGTAGATCATGCTGAAATCCATTTCAAAACGGATAATCGAGGTTTATTTGAGTATTCATTAACGAGTATGTCAGCTTTTGGAATGCTTATCAAAGAGGTCTCTCTCGATTTGCATGTTAATATGCCGGAAGATAATATTATGACGGAATATGAAGAAAAGTTTTCTGCAAAAGGTCAACCAATATACCGAGTTGAAGCAAAATACGTGTAACTTTATTGAGCGGAAATGCTAGCTAGGTCGATAAATGTATACACAGAGGAATATTTGAAAAGGGGCGTGGGAGAATGGACAAGTTTCAATTTCACGAAATGTCATTTACATGGTTAAAGGGAGGAACAACTTTTATGGACGGGGGTGCCATGTTTGGAGTTGTTCCAAAACCATTATGGGAAAAAAAATATCCTGTCAATGAGAAAAATCAAATTGAACTGCCATCGGATCCATTACTCATCCAATATAAGGGGCAAAACATTTTAATGGAATCAGGTCTTGGCTACCAGAAAATGACGGAGAAGCAATTGCGAAACTACGGTGTTACCGATCAATCTCAAGTGGAAGATAATCTTGTAGAATTAGGATTATTGCCAGAAGACATTCATATTGTTATGATGACTCATCTTCACTTCGATCACGCCTGTGGTTTAACAAAATGGGATGAAAACCGAATTGTTTCCACTTTTCCAAATGCTAAAATTTATGTGTCCGATGTGGAATGGAATGAAATGAAAAATCCTAACATTCGCTCCAAAAACACATATTGGAAAGAAAATTGGGAGCCAATAGAAGACCAAGTGATACCATTTACAAATTCTCTTAAAATAGTAGAGGGAATAGAGATGATTCACACGGGAGGCCATAGTGACGGCCATAGTATTGTTGTATTCAAGCAGCAAGAAGATACTGTCATACATATGGCAGATCTAATGCCTACCCATGCTCACCAAAACCCACTGTGGGTGCTTGCATATGATGATTTTCCGATGACTTCAGTGTTTGCAAAAGAAAAATGGGTCAAACAAGCACTTCAACAAAATTATTGGTTCAGCTTTTATCACGATGCTTTCTATCGAATGATCAAATGGTCCGAAGATGGAAAAGAAATAGTGGATTTAGTTGAGAGAAGTAGATAAAAAGAAAAGTTCAATTACCTATTTCAGCACCGATAAGCACTTGGTAGGATTTTAAGTTAAGGAGTCCTTTGACTTTACTGAAATCTTGAGTGACTCAGGAACTGTTCTAGAGTTGGATAGAAAAAAAGCGAGGGCAGTGACGGTGTCAGCCCTCGTTATTTTTGTAGAAAATTTACTCTTTTCCAACTAACTCCCCAAAAATTCCAACTAAACTTTATTAGATGACAAAAAAATGGCTGATCATGAGAAAATCATGACCAACCATCCACTTTTAAATTTTCACCAATTCCACGACGGATCCTGTTTTTGCATCTGCTGCGAACTCGAATTGCTCAATTTCCCCTTCTTTCACTCGAGAAATTCCACCTTTATATACATTCATACTTATTGCTTCTTTTTGAAACTTCTCAGGGGTCATATATATCCAGGATCCATCGATTGGACCCTCTTTTTTGAATGAGCTTTTAATTTCATTTAATACTAATTCTGCTGAACGATTGAAATCCATTTGTTTCGTGGCTTGGCTGGCTATAACACCAATTACAATTCCAGTTCCAAGTCCCATCATGTAATCCTTTAATTTCATCAGTATTCCTCCTCATCGTATTTTTTTTAGTGTATCATACATCCTCGTTCCGATTAAATTTTTCGGTTTACGAAGTTTTATTGTAGTAAACGAACCCAACTTTTATTACAATAGAGGGGAAGATAATTTTCTACACAGCTTTAGGAGGCTTTTTTAATGAATGCAGAAACGCGCTCGCTCTTTAAAACATTGACAGAACTACCAGGAGCACCTGGGAATGAATATGCTGTACGTGCCTTTATGCGAAATGAACTGACTAAATATTCAGATGAAATTGTTCAAGATAATTTAGGCGGTATATTTGGTCTTAAAAAAGGTGATGAAAATGGACCGAAAATTTTAGTTGCGGGCCATATGGATGAAGTAGGATTTATGGTGTCTGGGATCACAGATAATGGAATGATTCGTTTTCAACCTCTAGGTGGTTGGTGGAGCCAGGTTTTACTTGCACAACGAGTGGAAGTTGTTACTAAGACTCAAACAGTTCCAGGAGTAATCGGTTCTATTCCTCCCCATTTGTTAAGTGATGAACTTCGTAGCAAACCGATGGATATAAAAAATATGCTAATAGATGTTGGAGCAGACGATAAAGAGGATGCTCTACGAATGGGTATAAAACCTGGTGATCAAATCTTACCTGTTTGTTCGTTTACACCTATGGCGAATGATAAAAAAATAATGGCTAAAGCCTGGGACAATCGTTATGGTTGTGGATTGGCTATTGAACTTTTGAAAGAAGTGCAAAACGAGAAACTTCCGAACATGCTATATTCCGGTGCAAATGTAATGGAAGAAGTAGGTCTTCGTGGTGCACAAGCATCTGCGAATATGATTAATCCAGATTTATTTTTTGCTTTGGATGCGAGTCCTGCAAATGATGCATCTGGAAACAAAAATGAGTTTGGACAACTAGGAAAAGGAACACTTTTACGAATTTTCGATCGTACAATGGTGACACACCGTGGAATGCGTGAGTTCGTATTAGATACTGCAGAAACACATAATATTCCATATCAATATTTCATCTCACAAGGGGGTACTGATGCGGGACGCGTTCATACTTCGAATGAAGGTATTCCTAGTGCAGTAATTGGTATTTGTTCACGATATATTCATACCTCTGCATCTATCATCCACACAGATGACTATGCTGCAGCCAAAGAGCTTATTGTGAAACTAGTTAAATCATGTGACCGTACTACTATAGAGACTATTAAATCGAATGTATAAGTAGTGGAGTGACTATGTTACTCTATACTTTTAAAAAGATGCCTTCCGGGGCATCTTTTTAACTAGAAAGGAATATTATTGCATGAGAATATTAATAGGTACGCATAATAGAGCTAAAACAAAAGCAGTTCAAACTATTTCTAGTATATATTATCCAGAGGCAAATTATGAAAACAAAGAAGTTCCATCACTAGTGTCCGATCAACCGATGGGTCAGGAAGAGACTAGGCAAGGTGCTATTAACCGAGCAAAGCAGTTAATAGATGAGCTAATGGAAGATTCAGACACACTATTTGGTATAGGTTTAGAAGGCGGCGTACAAGAAATAGATGGTCAATTGTATATTTGTAATTGGGGGGCATTGGCGACGCCTGCCGGTGACGTATTTACTGCTACAGGAGCTGGTGTACCCCTACCAGGGGAAATAGCTGAACAATTACGAGGCGGTGCCGAACTTGGACCTGTAATGGACGTCTATACTAATAAGAAAGGTATACGTCACGATGAAGGTGCCATTGGTGTCTTCTCCAATGGACTTGTTAATAGAAGTGCAATGTTCGAGCATATAATGTTATTATTGATTGGGCAATTTGAATTTGCTAATAAGCCCAAGTAGTTGCAACTGTAGGGAATCATCGATAAAATATATAGCAGTTATCACTGAATGGAGGAAAGAGAATGACCCGAATTTGGATGCGATTATTGATCGCGTCATTAGCTGTCATTTTATTAGCAGGATGCTCTTCTTTGGAAGAACAAACTTCAGATGGACTTGAGAACGCAAAAGTAGCTTTTCAAGGCGACGCAGAAAAACCAAATGAAAAAGTAAATGATATTAATATTTTTATACCTAGTGGTTTTTCGATAGAAGAAGAATCTAATGAAACAAATATTATTCTTTCTAAAGGAAAAGAATCATTTATACTCTTTATTAATCCAAATGAATTACCTAGTAGTCAACTATACTATGATTTGATGACATCTGATAAAAATTTAAAAGTATTAGAAGAAAAAACATTTGAGCAAAATGGACGATTTGGATTTGCTGCAATTATTGAAAATAGTGAAGAAAAGTATGAACTTATAACGAGCATTGGTGGCATCAAACTAACAACTATTTCTGACCAACAAGATGTTGCGAAAAATTTAGAAAAAATGATGCTTATCGTTCGTTCCATTTCAACAAACTAGAGGAGTGGTACATATGGAAAATCTAGCTTCAGTAGAACAATTCAAAGAGATAAAACAGCAAGGAAAAGTTGTATTTAAATTCACAGCTGATTGGTGTCCAGATTGTCATTTCATCGATCCATTTATGGGTGAGATAGAAGAAAAATTTGCAGATATTACATTTATTTCTGTAGATCGTGATCAGTTCATAGACTTATGTATCGAGCTAGATATATTTGGTATCCCTAGTTTTCTAGCATATGAAAATGGCGAAGAAAAAGGTCGGTTTGTTAGTAAAGACCGTAAAACTAGAGAAGAAATTGAATCATTTCTTCAATCGATTTAACCCCATCCAAACGGTTCACCTAGTGGACCGTTTTGTTTATTCTGAAGTAGTAGGACTGCCACCCCAAAGGATAGCCAAACATGCCCTAGTGGCAGTTCAACTTCTGGGGGAAACCTGTATGGTTCCGTTTTTCAACAGGATAAGTAACCCGACGGCTTGAAGTTTCACTTTGAAAGGACTAGATAATAAATGAAAGCACTTGAACTTGTAAGGCATTTAAAAACAAAGCTTTCCGAAGATATATACACGTATGATTATAATAGAGAAACAAACAAGCTACGCTTGACTCATAAAGAAATAGGAAAGGGAATTGAGATTTCAATCCCTCCGATTTTAGCTAAGTATGAAATGAAAAAAGAAGTGGCGATTAACGAGGTTGTATATACAATAAACGAAACATTCCAAGCGATGGAAAAAGAGATGGCCGGTGAAATAGATCCATCATTGTCCGTGTATCCCGTTATCCGCTCCACTTCCTTTCCACTTAAATCGAATGAAGGTAACCGTTTTATAACGAAAGATCATACAGCAGAAACACGCGTATACTATGCAGTCGATCTTGGTAAGACTTACCGTTTACTAGATGAAAAAATGTTGTTGGAGTGGAAAGTCAGAGAAACGGAAGTAAGGGAACGAGCACTCTTCCAAGTGAGAAAATTAGAAAATCATTATAAAATAGATGAGGTAGCAGGTAATACTTTTTATTTCTTTAATAATAACGATGGATATGATGCAAGTCGTATATTGAACGAATCGCTATTAAAAGATATGAAAAAACAAATTACTGGAGATATGACTATTTCTGTACCCCATCAAGATGTTATGATAATTGGTGATATAAGAAATGAAACAGGTTACGATGTTCTAGCGCAAATGACGATGCATTTCTTCACGGTTGGAACAGTGCCTATTACTTCATTATCTTTCATCTACGAAAACGGAGATTTAGAACCTATATTCATCATGGCGAAAAATCGAGTATCAAAGGAGAACGAGGAAAAATGAATATTTTTTACAACAAACCTGGAGTTGGAGATGTACTATTAATCCAACTAACACCTGAAAAAACAGAAAAAGTTATTACGGAAACTAATGGTGATGTTACACAAGTAAAAGATGCAACAACAAACGAAGTACTGGCTATAAACATTTTTGAATTTAGCAAATACAAAGAGCTAGATGTTCAAGGTAATATATCTTTAACTGCTGAATTAATCGAAACCGTGCAAAAAACATTAGAGAAAAACGGTGTTTCTTATACATTAAAAGCAGATCTATCTCCTAAGTTTGTGGTAGGCCTTGTAGATTCATTGGAACAACATCCAAATGCGGACAAGTTAAAAGTATGCCAAGTAAATGTTGGTGAATCGACTTTACAAATTGTATGTGGTGCTCCGAATGTAGAAGCAGGTCAAAAAGTAGTAGTAGCTAAAGTTGGAGCAATTATGCCTTCAGGTATGGTTATTAAGGATGCTGAACTTAGAGGTGTAGCTTCAAGTGGAATGCTATGTTCTGCAAGAGAATTGGCTATTCCGAATGCACCTGAAGTAAAAGGGATTTTAATCCTAGATGAGCAAAAAGAAGTTGGAAGCGAATTTATAGTATAAAGAAATGACAAGCATGCCTTTAAGGTGTGCTTTTTTTGATGAAAAGAAAATTATAAAACTCTGGACCCGAAACTATCTGTAATGGAATCTTTTCCAGACTCCAGTGTTGTCCAGGAGGATATAGTACTTACGCTTTTGTTCCTAAAAAGAAACATGTGAGTGGAATATTTAACCATATATTTTGCTATTCCAATACATAAGTGGCATATTCCCCTCGGATAAAATCCTAAAACACATGATTTTTTTACCATTCTACCTTATAAATACAGACGAAACCTATTATTATTGGTAGAATAAGAGGTATCTTTTAGAAAGAGTGATGAATTTGAATTGGTTAAAAAAATTATTTGCCTCAGATGAGAAAGAATATGAAGAGGAATACAAAGAGAAGCAACAAACGTTAGATCCTACAAAGAAAAAAACTCCTTTTCGTTTCCCATTGATATCAGACGAAGAAAAAAATGAAACTGTATATGGATATCCAAAGGAAGAGCAAATAGGTGAAATTTATAAAGAAGAGGCTCCAGTTGAAGAGCAAATATATAAACCTCTATATACACAAGATCTTTGGAAACAACGAGCACAGAAACCTACTATCGTTCACCGAGCAGAGAAGAAGATAGTGGAGGAAAAAGTAGTAGCTGATACTCCTCCTGTAATTCGAAAGAAAAGAGCATTCACGCCTACAGAAGTACCATCACCAGTTTATGGATTTTCAAGAACAAACCTAAATAAAAAAGTGGAAGAAAAAGAACAAAGAACGGAAACGATAAATCCGAACGTATTAAATAATGCTCAAGCTATTACGCCTGGTCCAGAACTGAGCGAAGTAAAAGAGCAAGTCCTTGTAGCAGATGTAAACAGACAAAATATGCAAGTAACTGATGCAGTAAACGAGGATGTACAAGTAATAGAGTTAGTAGAAAATATTATTGAAGAAGCAGCAGTGAAACCATTTGAAGAATTATCGCCTGTTACAGAACTAGGCGAAAACCCCCAAGTGGATGTTTTAGAACAGGATTTGCAAATAATAGAGGTAGTAAACGAAGATATACAAATAGCTGAAGTAGTAGACGAGTTGGAGCAAGTGAATGAGCTTGTTGAAGCTGTACAAGCAGAGGTAGCAGTGACTGAAATACCTGAAATAACACATGCTCCAATGCAAACTACGGATATTTTAGCACCAGAAAAACCTGTCAAAGAAAAGATTAGACCATTTAATGTATTAATGCTGAAATCAGATAAAAGTAAAATGAATAGAATAGATACTATGAACAAATTATCTCCGATAGCACAGAAAGCGGTTCCTGTAACAAAGCCAATTATTCAGCAGGAGCAAAAAGAAATAAAAGAAAATGTTCCCATAGGTGAGCAAGAAGTTGAAACCTTAAAGAAACAGGAGCAAAAAGCGAAACAATCAAATTATGTGAGACCATCTATTAGTCATTTACTACCTCCCGAAATGAATGTAGAGGATAGAGAATGGATGGAGGAGCAAGCTTTTACATTAATAGATGCTTTGTCCCATTTCCAAGTAACAGGTGAGATTGTTCAAATGGTACAGGGACCAGCGGTTACTCAATTTGAAATAACGGTTGGTCAAGGAACAAAGGTAAGTAAAATACGCAATTTAGCAGATGATCTAAAACTTGCGTTAGCAGCGAAAGATATTCGTATTCAAGCACCCATTCCAGGAAAGAGTTCCATAGGAATAGAAATCCCGAATAGAAAGTCTCGAGCAGTGCGCTTATCAGAAGTGATAAATACAGATACATTTTTAAAATCGGATTCACCTCTAGAAGCGGCATTGGGATTGGATCTAACAGGTAAGCCAGTGACATTGGATCTTCGGAAAATGCCCCATGGACTCATAGCTGGAGCAACCGGATCTGGGAAATCTGTATTTATTAATTCATTATTAGTAAGTCTATTGTATAAAGCGACGCCTGATGAAGTAAAATTACTATTAATCGATCCTAAAATGGTAGAACTTGCACCTTTCAATCATATACCTCATCTTGTAAGCCCAGTTATTACGGATGTAAAAGCTGCAACAGCTGCATTGAAATGGGCAGTGGAGGAAATGGAAAGACGTTATCAGCTGTTTGCTCATATCGGCGTTCGCGATATATCTAGGTATAATACGCTGGCTACGGAGAAGAGACAGTTTGCGCAAAAACTTCCTTATATTGTTATTGTCATCGATGAGCTTGCAGATTTAATGATGATGGCGCCAACGGAAGTAGAGGATGCTATTTGTCGAATTGCACAAAAAGCAAGGGCATGTGGAATACACTTAGTATTAGCAACACAGCGTCCTTCTGTTGACGTTATTACTGGCCTGATTAAAGCTAATATCCCTACACGAATTGCGTTTTCTGTTTCATCACAAATCGATTCTCGTACTATTTTGGATCAGCAAGGGGCAGAACGTTTACTAGGTAAGGGAGATATGCTTTATCAAGGAAATGGTATGTCTAGCCCTGTACGAATCCAAGGTACGTATGTCTCTGATGATGAGATTGAAAGTGTTATTGAATATGCGAGGAGTCAAGGGAATCCTGATTATTTGTTTGAGCAAGAGGAACTTCTACAAAAAGAAATTACTTCTGAGCAGGATGAATTATTTGAAGAGGCTTGCCGTTTTATCGTAGAACAGGGCACAGCATCTACGTCGTTGCTACAACGTAAGTTTCATCTAGGATATAACCGTGCAGCCCGATTAATAGATGCAATGTATGAAAATGGATATATTACAGAACAAAAAGGAAGTAAAGCAAGAGACGTATTATTAACAAGTGAAACATTAGAGGGAATATTTGGTTAAATTTATTTTTTAAGTATTATAAGAAATAGTGATATAATTATAAATACGTCTAAAAAGACGCATGAATTATATAATGTATATGAGTGGGGCTAATCCCAGGAGGTTTATACGTATGACAAAGTACCATTTTACAGGCATTAAAGGGTCTGGAATGAGTCCATTAGCGCAAATTTTGCATGATACTGGCTATGAAGTTCAAGGTTCTGATATTGAAAAATACTTCTTTACTGAAAAACCATTACACGAGCGGAATATAGAGATTTTATTGTTTGATGAATCCAATATTCAGGAGGGCATGACTGTTATTGCAGGAAATGCATTTCCTGACAGTCATCCAGAGTTAGTCAAAGCTAGAGAACTTGGCTTGGAAATCATTCGTTACCATGACTTCTTAGGCAATTATATGAGTCAGTTTACATCTATAGCAATTACCGGCGCTCATGGAAAAACGTCGACTACAGGATTGTTATCGCATGTATTGAGCGGACACGAACCGACATCTTATCTAATAGGTGATGGTACAGGAAAAGGTATGCTAAATGCATCTAACTTTGTGTTTGAAGCTTGTGAATATCGACGTCATTTTTTAGCCTATAATCCGGATTATGCAATAATGACAAATGTTGATTTTGATCATCCTGATTATTTCCAAGATATTGATGATGTATTCCAGGCATTTCAATCTATGGCGATGCAAGTGAAAAAAGGCATCTTTGCATGTGGAGATGATAAATACTTGCAACAAATAAAATCAGAAGTTCCTGTAGTCTACTACGGTTTTGGAGAACATAATGATTTTGCAGCTCGCAATATTGAAATAACTCCGGAAGGTACATCTTTTGATGTATTTGTTCGTAACGAATATTATGATCGCTTCGCAATTCCCTTGTTTGGAGATCATACTATTCTAAATGCCCTTGCAGTTATCTCTCTCTGCCAATATGAAGGTGTCCCTGCAGATACTATACAAAAAGGCTTAGAGTCGTTTGAAGGGGTTAAAAGAAGGTTTACGGAGACAGTCGTAGGTAATGATATTATCATTGATGATTATGCTCATCACCCGACAGAAATAAGAGCAACAATTCAATCTGCTAGACAAAAGTATCCAAATCATCAAGTTATTGCGATTTTCCAACCACATACTTTCACAAGAACACAAAAGTTTTTACAAGAATTCAGTGAGAGTTTGAGCTTGGCAGATCGGGTTTATCTATGTGATATTTTTGGTTCTGCAAGAGAGAACGCAGGGAATTTAACCATCGAAACGCTTGGAGATATTATTGAAGGAAGTCATATCCTGACAGAAGAAAATGTAGAAGAATTAAAGACAAATGAACATTCTGTTTTCTTATTTATGGGAGCAGGCGACGTACAGAAGTATCAACAAGCTTTTGAAAAAAAGTTAAATAAATAAGAAAAAGCTTAATCCGATGAGGATTAAGCTTTTTTTTGAAGGATATTTAAAAGAAACGTAGTATAGTATAGGTAGGAAGTTTAATTTGATTTGAATAGGGTAAAAATGTAATAAGACATACAAGTTTCTAGGAGGATGGACAATGGAAAATCTTTTATACATAGCAGCTATTATAGCCGCTGTTGCATTTCTAATCTTATGTATTAGTTTGGCAATGACATTATTTTCAGTTAAAAAGACGCTAAATAATGTAGCAGACACGTTAGATGGATTAGAAACAAATCTGCAGAATATGACGAAAGAAACAGCGGAACTACTTCATAAAACAAATAACTTAGCAGAAGACATTCAAGTTAAATCTGAGAAGCTGAACACAGTAGTAGATGCAGTAAAAAATGTAGGTAGTTCAGTTAATGGATTTAATCATTCTATCCAACGCTTAACAACTTCCGTAACAACTGAAGTGGAGAAGAATGAAGAAAAGATAGCGCAAGTAGTGCAATGGAGTAACGTTTTCTTAGGTGTTCGCGACAAATGGAAAGAACGCAAAGCATTAGAACGTGCTGGGTATTATACCTATGAAAACGATCAAAATAAACCACAATAATCGGAGGAATTTACATGACAAATCAAAAACAGACTAAACCTAACTACAATGAAGCAACTTATAATCATGAATACTATGCAAACCAACCTTCTTATAATCAGCAAGGAAATTCAAATTATCCGCCAGTACCTTACTATAATAGCGATGATATTTATCGTGACGAAGAAGTAAATGGTAAGGACTTTATCATCGGTGTTTTAATCGGTGGTATTATCGGTGCAACAACTGCATTATTATTAGCACCTAAAACGGGAACAGAGCTTCGTGGAAATCTTTCCACTCAAGCTAATCAGCTTAAAGATAAAACCATCGATCTTTCATCAACTGCAAAAGAAAAAACAACACAACTTTCTAAGCAAATTCAAGAACAATCTGGACAATTGGTTGATAAAGTAAAAGCTATTAAACCAAGTGCTTCTTCACCTCTTGATGATGGTACTGCTTCTTCTGAGGGAGAAGAGCCAATGGAATTTATGGAAACGATCTCTCATACAACTGAGGAGTTAACAGAACAAGAAGAAAATGCAACTGCAGTAGCAGAGGCTATCAAAGAAGCTGTTGCCGAATCAGATAAAAAGTAATCGAATAAAATAAATATCAAAGGAAGCACTGCATCTAGCAGTGCTTTCAGACTGTAGACAAACTCAAATTTAGGTGTATAGAGTTGAATATTAAACTCGGCAAGGCCCACCACTTCGCTTTCCGTGGGCTTGGCTTCAGCCTCCTCGTCACTACGTTCCTGCGGGGTCTTCAGCTCAAGCTATTCCCACTGGAGTCTTCGTGGTGTACCTTGCCTTATAAAACAGTTCCAATAGAGTAATCAATATCTTACTTTTAATAAGAAGAATAAACATCCTTAGGAACATTTATAACTATTCATAACCGTTTATAAAAATACCTTTGTCGTCAAACTGGAAGCACTGCATCTAGCAGTGCTTTTTTTGTTTTTGGCTATGTTAAAGTTAAAGGTTGATTTAAAAGCACATAAAAAATGAGCTGGGCTATGTTCTCCCAGCTCATTTTATTTTGATGTCCTTTTTTACTAAAGCACCCGTTAGTTGAAGTAGAAGACTCACAAACACTGACTATGGCATACTTTCAAATGAAACTTTCAACTCACTATCAAAATGAGACAAACTATTGGCTGGTTTAGTCGAAGAAGTACAATGAGAACCTATTAAATCGTGCCCCTTTGTGGCATCATCCACTAAGCCCCTATCCCTTCAAAATGGGTTTCTTCACCATTCTTAAAAACTTTCAGGTACTCATAGTCCCCTTTGACATTGATTTTGTACAACTTATATGTGTCTGCTTCCCCCTCAGAATTAGAAATGTCGTTCAGATAAATGTTAATCGAATTTTCATCTGTTTTGATATCTATATCTCCAAATTCTTTTCCATCATCCAAAAAATCTTGATTAAGATACAAATAGCGTTTTTTGGAATCGTTGTACATATAAATGCCAGTTCCTGTACCTTTTTCATCATTTTCTACATCCATAATAAAATTTTTCACAATGTCATTTGCCTTTTCTAAATTAATTTCTGAAATAGTTACTTTATTTCCTCCGCATCCTGTCAGAATACCGCAAACAATTAAAATTAGTAATAAAAATTGCTTCAAATTTATACAACTCCTTTGTTTGTTTTTACCGCAACCTTATCACAAGCTGTCCGAATCATGAACATAAGTTAAACAACACTCTTGAACTAACCTGTTGCTTTACTTTAATACGCCTGAAACAAATAGATGTTCCAACTTTATATAAATTCTCCATTTATAATAAGTAAAAATCCATTTGGCTTATTAAACTAAACTGCTGCGTTAGTTCAATAAGAAAAAAAGGCTTTACTCCTTCTTGAAGTAAAGCACCTCGTTAGTTGAACAAGAAAAATGAGGCTTATGCCCAATCAAAGTCTATTCTGAAATATCATTAAATATTTATTTACTTGAAATGATTAAAGACTGCATTCTTTGGCATCATATCTTTTAACATTTTAATTTCGTTTTTATCAGGATTTTCTACATTAATTTCAGAGCCCCAATGTGATGATTCAAAGAAGCAATTACCATTACATTTCAAAAAAAGTGAAAACCATTTTATATCTCCATTCTGATTTAAACTCTCTTGTGAAATGAAATTAATTAAGTTTTTGTTTATATCCCCTTGAAAACAGACCATTTTCATAGGATACAAATCAATTTTTTCAAGATTCGTTTTCAAACTTAATTCTTCAATCGTTTCAACTTCGTCATTCCATACATGAAATTCTATAAAATTTGCAGTTTTTATATAATAATCAATTAAAAGAAACCAGTATTTATAACTTTGGAAATCAACATTTTTTTCAGTTAGATTAATGTAGATAAAAAAATTATTCTCCATCCAATTCCACCTTATATACTAAGTTTTTTTATTGATTATTAATCAATAATGTCGAGCGTATTAAACACAAGTAAAACAACACAACACTCTTCAACTAAACTGCCGCGTTAGTAAAAAAACACCCTATGTCTATAATTCTATTAAATTGGCAATAATCCTTTTAATATTACTATTTTAGGGGGAATAGAATTGTTACTATCAAAAGCATGGGCTTCGTTTGAAGCTGATAAGCGAATAGAGGGCTTTTCGCCACAAACATTGAAAGCCTACCAGTTACAGTCTTCGTTACTAATTGGTTATTTTAAAGATGTAGAGATGGCATTGCTGGATACAAATCAACTAAAGGAATATCTTGCTATATCCTGTAAGCATTTAAAACCAGCCAGTCTTGCACATCGTATTCGCTTTATGAAATCATTTTTTCGTTGGTCTCATGAAGAAGGCCTTCTTAGTAAGAATCCAACTTCCAAGATTAAAGAACCCAAAGTAGGGAAGCGGATACCTAAGTATTTAACCGAACGAGAGATTGAACACCTTCGTGAATCCTGTCATTCCCCAATAGAAAAAGCAATTTTTGAATTCATGTTTTCTACCGGTTGTCGAATTGGCGAAATAGTTTCCTTAGAAAAGAATCATATTAATTGGTCCAATCAATCCGCGATCGTGAGAGGTAAGGGCGATAAGGAAAGGGAAGTTTATTTTAATACACGTTGTGATATATGGCTTAAACGCTATATGGAAAGCCGTAATGACCATAATCCAGCAATCTTTGTAACTGCCAGACAGCCACATAAAATGAGCGTCGCCCAAATGAGATACATCATCAAGCGGATTTCCAATCGTGCGGAAATTAATAAAGAGATTCACCCACACCAACTTAGACACAGTTACGCAACTCATTTGATGAATAATGGAGCTCCTATTGAAGTCATACAAAGTCTTATGGGGCATGAGAAAAGTGAAACAACTAGGATCTACGCTCAATTAAGCGGAAGGTTAAGGAAAGAGTATTATCAGAAATACTTTTAAATATAAAGGAGCAACGTCATAATGACGTTGCTCTATTTTGACTAACGCACCCATTAGTTTAAGTACAACTCTTCACAAACTAACCTTCAAGGAGTTGCATATAGTACAAATATTCCCCTTCAAATTCTACTATCAAGATTCCTAACTCCTTATCATTATCAACTTCTCTTGAAGAGTGTACTTTTGTCCCGACAGGTAATTTTGTAGCTGTCATATCATTAAAGCCAATGCTATTCGTTGACTGTTTATCAATTTCGCCTATCAAATTGTATTTGATATATTCCTCTTTTTTTTGTTCAAACCACTCTACTTCGGTCATATTGCTATAAATACGACCTTTATACATCAATATGTCAGCATCTGAGTTTTGTTTTAATACTTCTCTTGCTGTAACTTTACCACCGTCAGCCATCCCACAACCTGCAATTGACATTAGAGATAGTATTGTAAGCAAAATAATAAAAAACGTTTTGTTGATGGCAATTAACTTGTTTATCCTTATCATTTTTCTACCTCCTAATGTGAATCCCTTCTTCAACTAAACTGCTGCGTTAGTTTAAGTGAACACTTTCACAAGCTTATATTTATTTATTTTGTCATAAATTTCCAATACGAATCGGAAACCTATTCTTCGCAGTCATTAACGATTATCAACCTCTTTCTTTAACAGAGCCTTCTTTTTAAAAAAATAAGAGGGAATTTCCTGTTCCTATAGAATTTAAGTAAGAGATAGGCAATTACGCTGCTTTAAAAACGTCATTGATTGCATATAGAAAAAAGGGAGAAATATTTTGTGATTTTTGTAGAACATGAGGAGGACTATTATGAAGGCAATTATATTTGATTTTGATGGAACATTGGCTAATACTTTACCTATTTGTTTTTATGCTTTTCAAAATGTGTTTAAAAAGTTTGATAATAAGGATATTTCTTCCGATGGTATAAAGGATATGTTTGGTCCTTCTGAAACAGGTATTATAAGAAATAATTTGTCTAATGCAAATAAGGAAGAGGCTATTGAATATTACTACGAAACGTATTCTGAGCATCATAATAGATTAGTAGAGACTAATCTTGAAATTCTAGAATTGCTGAATTACTTGAAAAAGCTAGATATTAAAATAGGGATTTTTACTGGAAAGGCAAAAAGAAGTTTAGATATTTCTTTAAAAGAATTGAATATGGATGAATTATTCGATGTTATCATAACGGGGGATGATGTGATAAATCCGAAGCCAGATTCAGAGGGGCTGATAAAAGTATTATCTATATTAGAAGTAAATAATTCGGATACAATTTACATAGGTGACAGTGATGCTGATATATTTGCTGGGGTACAAGCTAATGTGTACACCATTGGGGTACAGTGGTTGTCAGAGTATCAAACATCTATATTTACCGAACAACCCAACTTGATAATTAAAAGTATAAAAGAATTTAAAAGTTCCTTTAAGTTAGGTATCTTATGAGCAAACAATGGTTAGAGTGGGCAAAAAGAATACAAGCTTTGTCTCAGTCAGGGCTGGCATTTTCTGAAGATATATATGATATCGAACGTTATGAAGAATTACGTGAGATTAGTATAGAAATTATGAGAGAACATACAGAATTAGAAATGGATAAAATTAGAGATTTATTTACAAATGAAACTGGCTATCAAACTCCTAAAGTAGATGTACGTGGTGTGGTTTTTAAAAACAATCAAATTTTAATGGTAAGAGAAAATATAGATGATAAATGGGCTTTACCAGGAGGCTTTTGTGATATAGGACTATCCCCATCTGAGAATGTGATGAAGGAAATAAAAGAGGAATCAGGCTTTGATGTACTACCAATAAGACTAATTGCTTTAATGGATAAAAATAAACATCCACATCCTCCTGAAGCTTATCATTATTATAAGATATTTATATTGTGTGAAATTATTGGGGGAAAACCTACTTTAGGAATTGAAACGAATAGTATTAACTTTTTTTCGGAACATAATTTACCGGAGCTTTCTACGAATAGAAATACGGAGTCACAGATTAAAACGCTCTTCGAGTTTCTGAGGAATCCACAAAAAGAAACGATATTAGATTAAGGTAAAGCTGGATTGATATTAATATTTCAGAGCAGAAGAGGTGACGCATGGAGAATGTAATACATAAAATAGCCAATTGGATAAGCGCGACGGATAAAAGAATTACTATTGGAATTTCAGGACATGGTGCATCTGGAAAGACAACACTTGCAAATAATCTTATAAAGGTTTTAGGACAGGACTGTGTAAATTATATTAATACGGACCCTTATATTATTGGATCACAACTTAGAAAATATGCGTTGATAGATTATGAATATCATAACGAAACTCATCATGATAAAATGACAGCCTGTCACCCTTTTGCTCATAATATATTGGCTTTAGAGAGAGATATTCATATGATGAGAGATGGTTTAGATTTTTATACAATAGGTACGAATTATTCAACGAGCAAGTTACTTTCTTCGCAAAATAATATTAATATAGTCCAAGGGATGAGTGTTGCATTTACAGATCCTGCTCTATATGACCTAAAAGTGTATTTGTATACTGATGGAGAAACTGAGTTAACAAGAAGGGGTATCCGTGATATTTCTGAAAGAGGAACAGATATAAATTATTTAAGAAAATCTCATGAAATGCGTAGAATTCAATATGAATTATTCATGCATCCTTATCATCGGAATTTTGATGTCGTTTTAAAAAATTCCAATGAGGATTATTTTCTAGAAAAGGGTAATTTTGATGAACTTTTAAAGTGGTGATTATTCTAGTTGGAATTTTGAAGGGCTTAGTTGGAATAAACGGGACTGTAGTTGGAATTCTTGAGGCTCAAGTTGGAATAGGTAATTTTATACAAAATAAAAACGAGGACTGACTATGTCAGATGCTCGTTTTTTCATGCTTTTATGCAATTTAAAATTGTAGCCAATATCGAAGGGAGCTCTTATTCAAAGACAATCTCCAGTTGATCCCCACCGAATATTTCTTCATCGAAACGGGAAGGATTTCCATTTTTTAAGATTTGGAAGGAGCCAGCTTGTTCAGGCATAGTCCATTCTGTAAAGCGAAAAACGTCTTGAAAGATCCAAGGGGAACTATTTATATCTTGCCACTGAATTTTCGATTCGTTCGCAATAATATCCTTTGAGGACAATTGGACGTTATTTTTATGAACAACGGCGCAATCTCTGGAAAGCTCTAGCGTGTTATTTTGGAACGTAATTTTTATCTGATCTACCAGTTTTTTATCGAGTTGATTTGCCAGTTGTTCCAGTGTAGGTGAATTATGTGTTTCCATTTGTATAATATCATTCTCTTGTACAGAATAGGAAAGTTTTACTGGACTGCCATTTAGTGATAATTTGGTTGAAAATGGCGGGATAAAATGATTTTTATTATTTATCGTGACGGTGTATGGATGGAGCTGAGTCAAATAATTTTCTTTATGAATTGCATACAAAACTTGTTCAACAGTCTGTGGAGTCTCCACAGTAATTTTGTCATTTTCTTGCAACATAGTGTCTAAAGATACTTTCTTGCCATTTATTTGTACGGAAGGTTCTACTATATACATAACTCCTTGGAATGTTATAGATTTAATAGTAGCATCATCTAAAAGATCTCGAACTGTGGCCATTCCTTCTTTTCCATCGATGCCCTCCAATAGTTCAATCTTATCGTTATTTTGAATAGATGATTTTGTATTGGCTTCTATACCATTCAGTTGAATAACGGCAGGTTTTCCATGCTCTCCGGGAATATGAATAACTTGTCCATTCACATGTACTGATAGGGCCTCACCAGGCCTTCCATAGAGTTTACGTGCAGAGATATTAGCGGCTAGTAAGGCATCGGCTATAGTCATTTCTTTGAGTTCAAATAACCGAACAATTTGATTGTTTACTTGTACAGACATATATTGGATTGGTGCACGCTTTGCAGCGATAGCAATACCAATAGGAGTCACCAATTCAGGTGTAATTGGGATATGATCTGCTTTCGTTAAGTTCTGAATGGCATCAATGCCACGAACAGCTACTCGATTGGCAGGTAAATTTAGTTTTTCAGCTAAAATACGAGGCAACGTTGGAGTCAAACTTCCTCCACCAACAAGCATTACCGCTTTCGTAGGTTTATTATTATTCAGTCGAAGGATTTCGTTTGAAATGGAACTAGCTAAAACCTCTATAGCTGGCTTTAGTGAGTCGACAACTTCTTCTTTTGGAATGTCTTGTTCGAAGCCTAAAATATCCTGTATTTGAATGAATTCTTCGGTATTGAGGGTTCTTTTTGCTTCTTCGGCTAATGGGAAGTCTAATAGGTAAATGTCACTTAAAGCCTCAGTAATTTCATCACCAGCCGTTGCAACCATTCCGTAGGCAACTACAGTTCCCAAATCTGTTATAGCAATATCGGATGTTCCTGCTCCAATATCGACTAATGCTACATTTAATCTTCTCATAGAAGGAGGGATCAACACATTAATCGCGGCAATTGGTTCCAGTGTCAATGCTTCCATTTCTAAGTTAGCTCGTTTTAATGCAGAAATAAGAGATTCTACAACAACCCGAGGTAGAAATGTAGCAATAACCTCTATAGATGCTTCGTTTCCTTGTTGATCAACTAGACTGCCTATTTCTTCTCCATCTAATCGATAATAGACAACACTGTAGCCTACACAATAATAATGATTGGTGTTTTTGTCCGTACTATTTTGAAGTAGGTTACTTTGTGCTTTTTGTACTGCTGATAACTCAAGTCGACTCATATCGTCTTCTGAGAAGATAGGTCTATTTTTAATATCCATTATGACTTCAGCTTGCTCTGTTTTTAGTGCTCTACCAGCAGCAGCTACACTAACCTTTTCTAGCTTGCCATGCTTTTTTTCTAACTTTTCTTTGACAGACTGAATTATCTCAGCCACTTTTAAGACATTATGTATTTGACCGTCAACCATTGCTCTTTCCTTATGTTCTTCTACTAATATATCAACAACATGGAAAGACTCCCCATGCTCTTCTAAAATGATTCCCACTACTGACCTTGTCCCAATATCTAATGCAAATAATTTAGATGCCAAATTCCCACGTCCTTTTTTAGACAAATACTTTAACGAGTTGAATCGCTAAAATAAAATGCGTGACATTTTCTCATGCATTGATTATAATATGTCTTATATCTAAAAATGTATCACAATTTTCAGTCGTTATAAAGTACCGATGGAGAGAAGAGAGGAGAATTATCTATGAGTCATGTAGATTTAGACGCTTTACGCGCACGTGTTGATGAAATTAACGTAGAGATCTTACAGTTAATAAACGAAAGAACTGGTGTTATTCAAGAGATTGGTAAAGTAAAAGAAAAACAGGGTGTTAATAGATATGATCCTCTTCGTGAAAGACATATGCTAGATCACTTGAAAGAAAATAACGCTGGACCACTTCCACAATCAACTGTTGAGCATATTTTCAAAGAAATTTTCAAAACTGCATTGGAAATACAAGTAGATGATCAAAAGAAAGCACTTCTTGTGTCTCGTAAAAGAAAACCTGAGAGTACGATCGTTAATATTAATGGAGAACTTATTGGAACAGGTACACCATCGTTTGTATTTGGACCATGTTCAGTTGAGTCCTATACACAAGTGGCAGAGGTAGCAGCAGCTATCCAATCTAAAGGATTGAAGCTAATCCGTGGTGGAGCATATAAGCCACGTACTTCTCCGTATGATTTCCAAGGTCTAGGATTAGAAGGACTAAAAATCTTAAAACAAATTTCAAAAGAATTTGGCTTGT
The DNA here is from genome assembly GCF_038008385.1 of Psychrobacillus sp. FSL H8-0487. Classification (NCBI taxonomy): domain Bacteria; kingdom Bacillati; phylum Bacillota; class Bacilli; order Caryophanales; family Bacillaceae; genus Psychrobacillus; species Psychrobacillus sp. FSL H8-0487. The sequence continues at coordinate 2,553,867 of NZ_JBBOZA010000001.1, read as the reverse complement.
CTACAGTTTCTGAGATTGTAACGCCAAGTCATTTAGACGAAGCATTAGACTATATTGATGTAGTTCAAATCGGTGCTCGTAATATGCAAAACTTTGAATTATTAAAAGCAGTAGGCTCTATCAATAAACCAGTCCTATTAAAACGAGGAATGGCTGCTACATTGGATGAATTCATCCATGCAGCTGAATATATAATGTCTCAAGGTAATGACCAGATTATTTTATGTGAACGTGGTATTCGAACGTATGAACGTGCGACAAGAAACACGTTAGATATATCTGCGGTGCCAATATTGAAACAGGAAACACATTTACCAGTATTTGTAGATGTAACACATTCAACGGGTCGTCGTGATATACTTCTACCTGCTGCTAAAGCCGCAATTGCTATTGGTGCTGACGGGGTAATGGCAGAAGTTCATCCAGATCCAGCTGTTGCTTTATCGGACGCGGCTCAACAAATGAACTTACAACAATTTGATGAGTTTTATGATTCTGTACAGAAATTCTTGAAAAATCATGAGATCCACGCATAGATAGTGAAAAAATTCACAAAACCGACTCTAATTTTAGAGTCGGTTTTACTATTTGATTGAAAGTTAGGAAGGTTATCAAGTATTATTAATATATATATAAATTTTTGTATGTAAAAAAGGTGAAGGAGGGATATATGTTGACTATTACAATTTACGATGTTGCCAGAGAGGCAAATGTATCAATGGCAACTGTTTCACGCGTTGTTAATGGAAATCAGAATGTGAAGCCAGCTACCCGTCAAAAAGTATTGGCAGTAATTGAACGACTGGATTATCGACCAAATGCTGTTGCACGAGGACTAGCGAGTAAAAAAACAAAAACGGTCGGCGTTATCATTCCCGATATTTCAAATGTATTTTATGCAGAGCTAGTACGTGGTATTGAGGATATTGCAACGATGTACCGTTATAACATCATCTTAACAAACTCCGATCAGCAAGAAGATAAAGAAGTTCAATTACTATCTACACTACTTAGTAAGCAAGTAGATGGGGTAGTTATGATGAGTGATGAAATTTCCCCTGAAATGTTGCATGAAATGAACAGAGCAACCGTTCCAATTGTTTTAGCAGGAACAGTGGAAACATCAAACTCGTTTCCATCTGTAAATATTGAATACCATGATGCAGCAGTGGACGCAGTGAATCGTCTGATTAAAAATGGACATAAACGCATTGCTTTTGTATCTGGATCTATTGATAGCACCATTACTAAACTATACAAGGTATCAGGTTATGAAAGAGCATTAAATGAGGCTAGTATCGAAATTGACACAGATCTTATAGTAGGTGTTAATAATACATACGACGATGGTCTTGTTGCATGGGATCAGTTACGAGAGTTAAAGGATCCGCCAACAGCATTTTTTGCTGGTAACGATGAAATTGCTATTGGTCTAATCCATGGTGCACAAGATAACGGATTACGCGTACCCGAGGATATAGAAGTAATGAGTTTTGAAAACTCGAAACTAACAAGAATGGTTAGACCTCAACTAACGAGTGTCGTATTACCATTGTATGATATTGGGGCAGTCTCAATGCGATTGCTGACGAAGCATATGAACAAAGAAAATATTGAAGAGAATAACGTAATTCTTCCGTATTGGATTGAGGAACGAAAATCAGTTAAATAAAAAAAACACCAGTAAACTAAACAGTTACTGGTGTTTTTTAAATGCTTGCTGATTTCGCAACTGGTAAAGTGCTTTATCGAGCATATGTTTATTTTTTTCGGTAATTTCTTCTTTACGTGGAATAGGTTCGTATAGCGGATTTGGATCTTGCCAAGTAGGGATGAGTGGGACTGGTGCTTCTTTCGACCATCGATCCAACCAACTTTTTGGTAATTCGCCTTCTGGCAATGGAATATCATTCATCTCCATCCATACGTAGGACCATGCACGAGGTACTACTCTCCAAATATCGTAGCCACCACCACCAACTGCAATCCATTTGCCATCACAAAATTCATGTGCGAGCGCATGCGCCAACTTAGGAATCTCTCGATAGATATTCATTGTTCCATATAAATGTGTAAGTGGATCAAAATAATGAGCATCTGCACCATTTTGGCTTAGAATGACATCCGGTTTGAATGCTTCTACAATTTCACGAAAACTTGTCCGGTAAATATCTAAAAAGGACTCGTCCTCTGTAAATGCATCAATAGGGAAATTAAAAGACGTTCCGTACCCTTCTCCTGTCCCTCGCTCGGTAATATTCCCTGTGCCGGGGAATAGATATCTTCCTGTTTCATGAATTGAAATCGTGCATACATTTGGATCATCATAAAAGCTCCATTGGACACCATCTCCGTGGTGAGCATCTGTATCTATGTAAAGAACACGAGCATTATACTTTTCTTGCATATATTTAATAGCAACAGAACTATCATTATAAATACAAAAACCAGATGCACGACCTTTAAAACCGTGATGAAGACCTCCACCTAAGTTTACCGCATGAGTAGATTTACCTTCCATTACATAGTCCACAGCAGTCAACGTTCCACCTACAAGGCTTGCGCTTGCTTCATGCATATCTGGGAAGATAGGTGTATCTTCCGTACCGATGCCGTAACTCTCATATTTAGTGCTATCGGCGTCTATCTTGCTAGCTTCTTTTACCATTTCAATATAGTTTGCATCATGGACGAGAAGTAATTCCTCGTCCGTTGCTATTCTAGGAGAAACAATTTCTGATAAGGATAAAGCATTTACTTCTTTTAATAGATCCACCGTCAATGTTAGGCGTTTTTGGTTAAATGGATGAGTATCCGAAAACTTATAGCCTAATTGGTTTTCGGAAAAGACGAATACAGCATTTTTCATAGTCCCAGTCCTGGATGATTCGGCCATAATACCTCATAGCCTTCAGCACGAATAGATTTGATAAGTTCTAGTGGATTGATCGTTTTTACGCGAAGCACTAAGATTTTATAGTCGCTGTGATCCTTATCGGGATAAACTAATACACTTAATACATTGACTTTTTGGTCGTGGAAAACTTTTGAAACGTCGAACAGAACACCTGGCTTATTTGGAACTCGAATTTCAATTTGGGAACCTGGTTGATGTACACCTGTAAGTTCAATAAATTTGTAAAGTAAGTCGGACTCGGTGATCATTCCTACCAGTTTTCCGTGCGATACGATTGGTAAACAACCAATTCGATTATCATAAAATATACTTGCAGTTTCCTCTACGAAATCTAGAGGATGGCCTGTGATTGGATTTTTAGTCATAATTTCTTCTAATGTACGATTATATATTTCAGGGTCTGATACATTTTGTAAGGTGGACGGAGTTGCATCTTTTAAATCTCGATCGGTCACAACTCCTAATACTTGACGCTTGTCATTAATAATTGGTAAATGACGTATTTTCTTCTCTTTCAGTAGTTTTAATGCATCATTTATCGTGTGATCCGGAGTTAGACTCGGTACGGAAGTATTCATGATTTGTTCAACTAGCATTGGCATGAACTCCTTTTGTCAGATAGTATTCAAAGATTAATACATAAATCTATTCATAAATCGTAATTGGTCAAATTGTTGGATAGATTCATTGTCCACCCTGTTACCAATCTTCGCCATTAGACAATTAGCTGGATGGGAACTGATCTCAGGATCATCCGTTGCAAAATATTCAAGTCCACCTGCTTGCATCATTTTCTCCATTACTTTTCTATACTCCCAAACATTTAAACCAGTGCCTTTCAAATCCCAGTGCCAATAATACTCTGTCGTAATCGTAATATAATCTTCCATCGCATCATCCATCATGGAGACACGAAGGAGTGTTTTCCCAACTCCGGTGCCACGGAATTTTGGAATTACTTCGATTGCTCCTAATTCTATCAAATTTTCCATATTACCTTGTGACCACCTTTCTAAGGGGTCTGGATGTAAATATGTGCAATAACCTACAATTGTTTCTTGATCACGCACAATAATTATTCTTCCTTCAGGTAACTTGGCAATTTCAATAATTGCTTGATGCTGTTGTTTAGGTGCACGAAAAGCTACCAAATCCTCATGGAACTGAAGCCTGGCAATTTCCTCAGAAGGAACAGGACCCTCTATAATGACAGTGCCATGTACCGTCTCTTTCTGCATGGAGTTATATGTTTTGGTATGTATCAAGGATTCACCACCCATTAATAGTATTGTAATTGTATTTATTATACATGATTTTAAACAGAGAAAGCGATTACCATAATTATTTGATAAAAGATTCTAAAAAGTAGAAAGATTAGCAAAAAGGATAAAAAGTGTTGTAGAATGAAATAGTATAGTTATAGAAAGGGTGATTAGGATGAAGATGGAAACATTACAAGTAGTTCAAGGGGACTTTCAGTTAAAAAATTATGAGGAAACTGCAAAAAACTTTAAATGGGAAGATGCAGAAAAAGAGTTCTCATGGTATAAGACTGGCAAAGTGAATATGGCGTATGAAGCAATTGATCGTCATGCAGAATCCGATAAAAAGGATAAAGTCGCACTTCATTATCAAGATGTAGATCGTAAGGAATCTTATACATTTGGCGATATGAAAAAATGGACGGATAAAGCTGCAAATGTATACGTAACCCATTCAAATTTGTCAAAAGGGGATCGTCTGTTTATATTCATGCCGAGATCACCAGAATTGTATTTTGCACTTCTTGGTGCTACAAAAATGGGGTTAATTGTTGGTCCACTTTTTGAAGCGTTTATGGAAGGCGCTGTTTATGATCGTTTACAAGATAGTGAAGCAAAAGCAATTGTTACAACACCGGAATTATTAGATAGAATTCCAATGGATAAATTACCTAAATTAGAGACGGTATTTATAGTTGGTGAAAATATAGAGGAATCCGATAAGTTCATCGATTTCAAAAAAGCATTACATAATGCATCAGAAGACTTTGAAATTAGATGGGTCGATAGAGAAGATGGCCTGATTTTACACTATACATCTGGCTCCACAGGAAAACCAAAAGGGATTTTACATGCCCATAATGCGATGGTACAGCAATACCAATCGATGAAATGGGTGATGGATATAAGAGATGACGATATCTATTGGTGTACCGCAGATCCAGGTTGGGTGACGGGAACGGCATATGGCATCTTTGGTCCATGGCTCACGGGAACTACCTCCCTTATTCTTGGTGGCAGATTTTCACCAGATGCTTGGTATAAAGCGATAGATGATTATGGAGTAACGGTATGGTACAGTGCACCTACAGCGTTTCGCATGCTGATGGGAGCAGGAGATGCCATCGTTAAAAAGCATGATTTATCTTCATTACGTCATGTGTTGTCAGTTGGCGAACCGTTAAATCCGGAGGTTATCAAATGGGGTATGCAAGTTTTCAATAAACGAATCCATGATACTTGGTGGATGACAGAGACTGGTGCACTGATGATCTGTAATTATGGTTGCATGCCTATTAAACCAGGTTCAATGGGGAAACCACTTCCTGGGACTGAAGCAGCTATTATAGATAATCAGGGGAACATTGTCCCACCTTATACAATGGGGAATCTGGCTCTTAAAAAGGGTTGGCCAGCCATGATGCGTCAGGTGTGGAATAATAAAGAAAAGTATGAGTCATACTTCATTAACGATGAGTGGTATTTCTCTGGGGACTCTGCTTATATGGATGATGATGGATACTTTTGGTTCCAAGGTCGAGTAGATGATGTTATTATGACTTCTGGCGAACGCGTTGGGCCGTTCGAAGTAGAAAGTAAATTATTAGAGCACCCAGCTATTTTAGAAGCTGGTGTTATTGGAAAACCCGATCCTGTCCGTGGCGAAATTATTAAAGCGTTTGTTGCGTTAAACGAAGGGTACGAACCATCAGAAGAACTAATAACAGATATTCAACAATTTGTGAAAAAAGGACTTGCTGCACATGCAGCACCTAGAGAAATCGAATTCAAAGATAAGCTACCAAAAACAAGAAGTGGTAAAATTATGCGCCGTGTATTAAAAGCTTGGGAGTTAAAACTGCCAACCGGCGATTTGTCTACTATGGAAGACTAGTAATCTAAGTCAATCTATTACTAGAATATATAAATACAAAATGGCACTGCACATAGCGGTGCTTTTTGTATTTATATTAGCTAACAAAAGGATGCTGAGGAGGTGAAAATTATGTATGGAACTGATTGGCTTACCTTACTTCTCCTACTAGCAATTGTTATGTTACTATTCCTATTGTTTAATGCTGTTATGAGAAAATGGCTACAAGTCGAGAAGAAGAAACTGTTTTCATATAATCATATTAATGAGAAACACAAAAAAATGGATTGGACTATAAGGGTCGTTTTTCTAGTGGTACTGCTGCTAGGGAATTTCATAAATGTTACGACGGAGCCAATGGAGTGGTTTTGGTTTTTCGAAACATGGTTTTTATTGATTGTTTTTATAGTTGTGTCTGAAACCGTTAGAGCTGTGATGGAGTGGAAGTATGCAGTAAACAAAACAGATTATATATTTACAATCAGCCAGTTAATATTTGGAGTTCTATTAATACTAACAGTGATTCAGACTAATTTTTGGGGATTGATTTAAACACAATGTCCTAGGGGATTTGTTGGAATAGTACATGGTGTAAAGTTTAAACAGAGATGGGTGAAATTAATTGGAACAATTAGGTCAAATTATTAAAAAGCTAAAAATAAATGTTCTTTCCATAGAAGATGTGCCTAATTCATTTAGCTCGACTGTATATAGAGTGGAACAGATTAATAAAGAAATAGTATATTTGAAAATCCCCTATTCCAAATTGAAACTAATACGTGAATATGAAGCGATAGAAATCTTAAGTGAAGTGCTACCTGTTCCTAAATTATTAGAATATTGGGAAGGGGACGATAATATTCCAGGTGCTATGTTGCTGTCAGAGCTGAAAGGGCAGCCAATCACAGGAAATGTAAGTGAAGTATTAGCCTATGATATTGGGGTCCATCATGCAAAAATGCATAATGTGACTCCACAAGAAGGTAATTCATTTAAAGGGATTTCAAATGTGTATGAACAATGGTCGACTTTTATGAAATCGCATTTTTATGGATTTGCGGAAGATGTAAAAGAGGTGATACAAGAGGACTTGTTAAAAAAATCTATAGAGCTTTTTGAAGAGCAACGTAAATGTCTGCCTCATTCAGATGGACCAAGCTTTATACATATGGATTTCCGTCCAGCAAACATTATTATTCAAGACAACAAAGTTTCTGGAATTATAGATTTTGAAAGTGCTCGCTTTGGTTCGACGGAAATGGATTTCACCAAAATCAATCGTGATATTTTTACTAAAAACTCCGGAACATTAGAAGCGTACAAAAAGGGGTATCAATCTATTCGTCCATTAATAGATTTAGAGGTTATCTTGCCGTTTTATCGTTTTACAGATGCATTTAATTCACTTGGATGGTGTAAACGCCGTGGAATCGAAAAGCATCAACAGTTTTTTGATGAAAATTTAGTAATTTTAAAATCGATATTACAGAGTGAACGATAAATGATGAGAATTTTTTTCATAGGGCTGTGAATGAATCAGTAAAATTACTAATAAGTCCATAAAGGTGTATGCTTATTTCTATGTTGAAAGAATTTATTCAATTCCAATCAATGCAGGAACAGTAATTTCTGACAAAGGAGCTTATGGTATATGAGAGAAAAACTTATGGAAATGCTAGATGCACGTAAAGATGAAATGATTCAGATTCGTCGCTATTTACATGAACATCCTGAATTATCATTTAAAGAAGAAAAGACCTCTCGATATATTGCAGAATTTTACAAAGGAAAAGGCGTGGAAATACAAACAAACATAGGAAATGGTTATGGAATTATTGTAACAATAGTGGGGGCAAAACGAGGAAAGACAATAGGGTTACGCGCAGATTTTGATGCGCTTCCGATTGTGGAAGAAACACCTGTACCTTTCAAATCGAAAAATGAGGGTGTCATGCACGCATGTGGGCATGATGGTCATACGGCTTATTTGTTAGTTCTGGCAGATTGTTTAATACAACTGAAGTCAGAGCTAGCTGGAACGATAAAAATAATTCATCAGCATGCGGAAGAAGTACCACCAGGTGGTGCGAGAAGTATTGTAGAATCTGGTCTGTTGGATGATTTAGATGAAGTATATGGGATTCACTTACTTCCAATTGCTCCTGTTGGAATGGTTGGGTACAATAAGGGCTATGCTTTCAATGGTAGGGCATACATGAAATTGAAAATACAAGGGCGAGGCGGGCATGGTTCATCGCCTCACTTAGCAAATGATGCAATTGTGGCAGGGGCACATTTTGTAACTGCTGTTCAAACTATTATAAGCCGAAGATTAAGTCCATTTGATATTGGTGTGATCACCATTGGGTCGTTTGATGGGGCTGGTACCTTTAATGTTATTAAAGATAGCGTAGTACTAGAGGGTGATATTCGATACATGACAGATGCAACGAAAGAAACGATAGAACGGGAAGTAAAACGTCTTGTCAGAGGACTTCAGGAGGAGTTTGATGTAAGTTGTGAACTTACATATACACCCGACTATCCACCTTTATACAATAATCCTGAACTTACAGAGAAAGTAGCGGTAACATTATTAAATGCGAATGTGAAGGAAATTACAGAAGTAATAGAGGTCCCACCAATGGCTCCTTCTGAAGATTTTGCGTATTATGCGGAAAGGTTTCCAGCTTGTTTCTTTTATATCGGGTGTACTCCAAAGGGCGTTGAAGAACCATATTTCAACCATAACCCTAAATTTGACATCGACGAAGATGCACTGTTAGTGGCAGCAAAAGCTGTCGGACAAGTTGTTTGTAGCATGCAAGAATAAAACAAAAAGAGTCATTCAAAATTTACTTTTGAATGACTCTTTTATGATATAAACGAATGTGTAAGTTACAAGTTTTTTCTATTCCTTATTGAACCAAAGCTCATCTTTGTTATCAATTTCACCATTATAATTAATCAGAATTTCATCGCCAGCTTTAATATCGACGTAAGCAAAGAAATCGAATGTGTGATTATCAAAATTAATCTCATAGTCTGCATTAGGTTCATATGAATGATTAAATAACATACCATATCCAAGCAGGATGGCAGTGTGATTTATCCCGTACTCAAAAGCGTAATCAGCTAGTAAGGTTTTTTCAATATGTTCATGCTGGTCGTTTGGGTATGAAATGACAGGTGCTTCATGAAAAAGCTGTCCTTTTTTGATATCACATTTAGCAAATACCCCTCTATTAAACTCTCCATCACTTAGTGGAGATACTTTTACCTCAATCATGTTTGTTCTCCTTCTCACTATTAAATATTCTATCTAACTGTAACATTAATTTGCACATTATGCTCTGTTTTATGTGTATTTCGAAATTATATGAGCGAAAGATGGTCAATTTAACAAACAAAAAAGAGCCCAATTATGAAATTTGGGCTCTTTCGATACGGTATTTGTTCTATTATTCTTCGCCACCACTAGTCGGTGGTGGTTCTTCCTCTACAGGAGGAGTTACAGGTTCTACAACAGGTGGGGGAGTAACGGGTTCTACAACAATAGGAGGCGTTGTAGGCTCTTCATTCTCTTCCGGTGCTGTTGGAGGCACTATTGGTTCTGTAGGTACTACAGCTTCTATAGATACTATATTAGATGCGGCAGATTCTAATCCTGTGATATCGACTGCAACAGCGATAAATTGGCCAGCTCTATTAATAGATAGACTGTTTCCGGCAGCTTCTTTGGTGGATGAGAGTAGAGTTCTTTGCCCGTTTATAACTTCATAAACTCGATAACCTACAACATCTCCAGAAGTCGACTTAGACCAAGTAATCGTCCCATTAGACATTGCAGCAGACACTGCGGCTGGTGCACTGCCGTCAGCATTAAATACTTCCTCAGACACTACATTTCCTCCAAAGGCTGATTTGGCAGGGAATAACTTAGAAGCATTGCCTCCAAATTTACCAAGCATCCGATTGATAAAATCTTGGTTTACTCCATACCCACCACTTACTACAAATTCCCCAGGAGTGGAATCGAGTGCGCGATATCTGTTTCCGTTTATTTGTACATAGGAAGAAGAGATTAAACTATCATCCTTTGCAGTTGGTAATAAAACAGCTGCATTAAATAAATCTGACTTCACTAAACCAGCTTGTGAACATGCATCTGACACTGCTAATCCTGAAATTCCACAGAAGGATCTAGTAACGACACCTTCAGGAGCAGTAAAGTTATTTGGTGCATCTACTAATTCAGAATTTACATCATACATTGCGTTCATCATATTAGACCAGAGCATATTGATACGCACGCTCGGATGATTGTAACGATTATTCATATAATATAAGGTTTGGGTATCATCACCGTAACCTAACCAAACTCCTAAAGAAATATTAGGGTTATAGCCAACTAGCCATGAATCATTATGATTCTGTGTTGTACCTGTTTTTGCACCAAAATCTGATTGGAATTTCAACCTAGCTTTTGCTAGTTTTGCAGTCCCATCAGACATAACATCTCTTAACATATCGGTAATAATATAGGAAGTAGCAGCACTGAATACTGGCACAGGTTCCACTTCGTGTTGATAAATAACATTACCGTCAACATCTTCAATTTTTTCGATCATATAAGCATCAATAAACTGTCCGTTATTTGCAAATGTTCCAAAGGCATTTGTATTTTCCTCGAGTGTTGCACCATTTGTCATTCCACCAATAGAGAGAGCATGATTAGCATACTCTGCTTCATCTATATGCTCAAATCCCATTTTTGTTAGGAATTGAGTTGGCTTGCGATCCATGATTAAATCGTATAATCGTATCGTTGACAAGTTTTGTGAGGTTGTCAAAGCATCTCGAGCAGAGATAATACCTAGCTCTTGTTCAGTTGTATAGTTTGATGGTGATTTTGACCACGTAGTACTACCTAATTTTTCTAGCTTCAAATCGACTACGGGACTACCAGCTCCAATTACACCATATTCAATCGCAGGAGCATAGACGAGCAGTGGTTTGATGGTAGAACCGATTGGCCGGATACCTTGTGTAGCACTATTTTGGGCTTCAATTTTATGATCTCGTCCACCTAAAAAGGAAAGTATTTTACCCGTACCATTTTCAATCATCATCCCACCAACTTGAACAGGGAAGTCTTTTACCACTATCTCTCCTGAATCTTCATCCTTTACTTCCTTCTGGAAGGTATGTCCGTAAAATTCGAATTCATCTCTTACTTTTAACATAGCTTCATACATGTCTTTATTAATAGTGGTATGAATACGGTAACCATCTGTACTAATGGAACGTTGTGCTAAAATATCATACTTTTGATAAAGCTTTTTTTCATTATCTAATCGAGCAGGATCAATTGAATCAGCTTCTGCAAACTGATCTCTTAAAATTTCTTTCACTCTATTTTCCACTTCAGCTGTTAACCAAGGATACTTGTCTTCAGGAAGTGTTTCTGGCTCTCTAAAATCTTTCGTAATATCGTAGCTAACAGCATTCTTATATTCCTCATCCGTAATATAACCAGTTTCATTCATTCGGAATAAAACAATTTTCATCCGTTCAATCCCAAGTCGGAGAGCTTCTCCTTCTTTTATCTCTCCACCTTGTCTAAAAGGAGTATAAGCAAATGGAGCTTGGGGAATACCAGCTATGTAGGCTGCTTGTGGTAAAGTCAGATCTTTTGCTTTTACATTGAATATTCCATTTGCCGCTGTTTCAATTCCAGCGATGTTTCGTCCATTTGAATTTCGGCCGTAGGGGATTATATTCAAATATGCTTCTAATATTTCTTCTTTGTTCATGAAGTGTTCTAAGCGCATAGCTAATAGTATTTCTTTTGCTTTACGTTCATAAGAAACCTCATTGGTTAAAATTTGGTTTTTGATTAATTGTTGAGTTAATGTAGAACCACCAGTTTGTGTATCAGAGTTAGATACATCTTGAAGCAATCCGCGGAAAATTGCTTTAGGAACAATTCCCTTATGTACTTCAAAGTATTCATCTTCCGTCGCTAAAACTGCATCTATTACATAAGGAGAAACCTCTGATAGATTTGTTTCCGTTCTTTCTAAATCAGTGCGTAGTTTACCTAAATACACGTCTCCGGCAAAGTAAACTTCCGATGTTTCTTCATAGTTAAAGACAGCACTGCGCATTTCATCTTTACCACGAAGTGGTTCTTCTTTTACCAATGAAGCAAAATATCCTGCGCCTACAGATAAACCGAATACTCCGAGTGTCAGAATACCCACCATAAGAAGTAAACTTAAATTCCAGATGACACTAGAAGAAACTCTTAATCCCTTAGCCCATTTAGTAGACTCCCACATATCAATTTTTTCTTTGTATCTCTGTATATTTTCTTGCCATTTCTTCATTCAGTTCTCGCCCCCTAAATCTTGAATTATTATACCATAAGCCTAATTGTTAGACGATAGTTATTGACATACAATGTAGATTAGGTAAAATAGATATATATTTTAACGAAGAAAAGTCCGAAGTAGTAATTATACATACTGTGAAGAGAGCTAGCGGTTGGTGAGAGCTAGTCAGTGTATTATGCGAATTACAGGCTTGGAGTTAAACGTACTCACAACGATACGGTGATTGAAGCGGAGGGAATAATTCCTTCAAGCTGGGTGGTACCGCGCTAATTGATTAAGCGTCCCTGCATGATTTTTTATCATGTGGGGACTTTTTTATTTTAAGGAGGCAATATTAATGACGAATTTATTGGATGATTTAGCTTGGAGAGGTCTTCTATACCAACAAACCGATGCTGAGGGCATGGAACAGCTTCTTAGTAAGGAAAAAGTATCATTATACTGTGGAGTAGATCCTACAGCTGATAGCATGCATATAGGACATATTGTGCCGCTTCTTACTTTAAGACGTTTCCAAATGCATGGACATAGACCAATTCTTTTAGTTGGTGGTGCAACTGGAATGATAGGGGATCCCTCTGGTCGTTCAGAAGAACGCCAATTACAAACAACAGAGCAGATTGATTTGAATGTTCAAGGTATTAAAAAACAAATGGAGCAAATTTTTGATTTCAATACCGATAATGGTGCACAAATGGTGAATAACAGAGATTGGATCGGCTCTATGGATGTTATTGAATTCCTGAGAGATTTTGGAAAACTAATTAACATTAACTATATGCTGGGAAAAGACTCTATCTCTTCACGTTTAGACACAGGACTTTCTTTTACTGAGTTTGCCTATACACTAATTCAGGGAATTGATTTTAATCATCTATACGATCATTTTGGGTGCCGAGTTCAAGTAGGGGGTTCTGACCAATGGGGAAATATTACTACTGGTTTAGAGGTAATTCGTAAAACACATGATGACAATACAAAGGCTTTCGGTATTACTATACCATTAGTAACGAAAGCTGATGGGACCAAATTTGGTAAGTCTGCATCAGGTTCTGTTTGGTTGGATGCGAAGAAAACATCCCCATACGAGTTTTATCAGTTCTGGATTAATACAGCAGATTCAGATGTTATTAAATACTTGAAAATCTTCACCTTCTTGGAACGTGAAGAAATTGAAGCTTTAGAAGTTACCGTTGAAAACGAAGCCCATTTAAGAAAAGCACAAGCAACTTTAGCAGAGGAAATGACTCGTCTGATCCACGGACAAGAAGCATTGGATCAAGCAATTCGAATTTCACAAGCATTATTTAGTGGCAATTTGAAAGCCTTAACTGCATCAGAAATGAAAGATGCATTTAAAGATGTACCTTCTGTCGAGATGACAAAAGATGAAAAATCTATTGTTGACTTCATAGTTGAGGCTACGGTGTCACCATCTAAGCGCCAGGGACGAGAAGATGTAACAAATGGTGCTATTTCTATTAATGGAGAAAAAGTTACGGATGTTGCATATGTAGTAAGTGGGGCAGACCGGTTAGAAGATGAGTTTATGATTATTCGTCGTGGTAAAAAGAACTATAAAATGATTAAGTTTGTATAAGATAAAAGCTACTTCCCAATACTATAAGGGAAGTAGCTTTTTATAGAGCTAGATGATTAGTTAAAAACCACCACGTTCATCTACGTGATGATTATTTTGTCCATCTTTAACTTGTAACTGTTTCTTTTCGTGCTCGTTTAACTTTTGGTATTCCAAATAACTTTCGCCTGTAACATTGTCTTTTTCCTTCTTATTAGATGTATTTACTGATTTACCTGTTTTCATAGAAAATCCTCCTGTTTCTTAAAAGTTCTTCGTTAGTATTGACCAGTTTTGTGTAATTAGTCACAAATTTAACAAGAAGATTCAAAAAGAAAGCATTACTAGTTAAAAAAGTACATGAAATAGTATAAAATGATAAATAGGATAAAGGTTTGGAAATATAAACACATTTTTTTATTATTAGATTGAGGGGACGTTATTAGTGAGTGCAAAGAGATACCTGTTACATCATTTCGATGACTTTTTTGTTGTTCTATTCGAAAAGGATAACAAAGCAAATAAATTAGTTATCTTAAAAGACAAATTTACAGTGAATGCAAAAGAGGGAGATTTATTAGAGGTAGAGATAAATCAAGATAAATCAGGTTATAATTTTAAAATGCTAGAAGAAGAAACAGATAATACGAAAAAAAGATTATTAGACTTAATTGAGAGTATGAAAAAGAAATAACTCCCGATTTTAAAACTAATCTCATTCAGTCTATACACCTTTCTGTTGGATGGAAAGAGGAGAAAGTTCCTCTTCATCCTAGAGGTGTTTTTTTATATACAGATACTATATCAATAAAGAAAAAAGCCTATGGAACCTTGTTTTATCAAGGTTCCATAGGCTTTTAATATCACTCTTTGCGCAATCATATTACCGAGAGCATTGTACTCCCGGTATATATTTTTAGCTAAATAGGTAATGACAATAGAGGAATGTCAATACTGTTCTCATTTCCGGGCAAAAAATCTCGTTTGATCTCACTTACTTCATAAAAATTCTTGCTATTAAAACCGACATCACCTCAACCTTAAATAAGGGGAAGGAAAAAACAAATAAAGAGTAGCTAGAGCTACTCTTTTCTAAAACGTTATTCAACATAGTTTAAAACATTATCGTGAATATCGCTTAAATATCTTTAGTAAATCTCCTTTTCTCTTCTTTTTATTTAATTGATTAAATTTTTAAACCAGTTAATCAGTATAGGGATCTCATCATTATAAATTGTAGCAATGACATTAGTTCCATCTGTTATAATCAGGGAATCCAAAGGGACATTGTTTGCCACTACGACTTCAGATATTCCACTATCCGGCCAGTTAGTTCCACTTAAAAATGGGGGCTCTGCTCCAACTAAAAATCTTGAAGGATCTTTTTCTAGCTGTGAAATCAGCTCATGGTTGAGATTATAACCTACAAATTCATAAACTTGATTATTTACTTCTACGATAATTGTTAATTTATATAATGGTGTTCTAAACAACCTTTTTTGTTCTTTAATGTTAGGTTTAATCTTAAAATTTACTTCTTTTAGTTTCAGTGATTTCGTTTTTTCTACATGGAAAGTTGCGTGGTCTAAATTCATAAGGATCTCCATAGGCTCATTCCTTTATTAACATTTTGTTGTTCCATAACCTGATCCGTTTGTTGAAAATCTACCTTTCTTAATTACATAATTAGCCCCAATAAACTTCTTTTTGATGTTTTATCTTGCATTTTCGAATGATAAGAAAAAGCCTTCGAAACCCTGTATTAACAAGGTTTCGAAGGCTTTTAATATCACTCTTTGCAGAGCAATAATATTAACGAGAGTAGTACTCAACGATAAGAGCTTCGTTGATTTCAGCAGCTAATTCTCCGCGTTCTGGGTTACGAACGAAAGTACCAACTTTGTTGTCTGCATCAAAAGTTAAGTATTCTGGTACGAAGTTGTTAATTTCCATTGATTCGTTTACAACATCAAGGTTTTGAGATTTTTCACGAAGAGAAATTTCTTGACCTGCTTTTAAACGGAATGAAGGAATATCAACGCGTTTACCATCAACCATAACGTGACCGTGGTTTACTAATTGACGTGCTCCACGACGTGTGCGAGCAAGACCTAAACGGTAAACAATGTTATCAAGGCGAGTTTCAAGAAGAATCATGAAGTTTTCACCATGTTTACCTGGCATTTTACCAGCTCTATCAAATAATGTACGGAATTGACGTTCGTTTACACCATAAGTGTGACGAAGTTTTTGTTTTTCTTGTAATTGCATACCGTACTCAGTTAATTTTTTGCGTTGGTTAGGACCGTGTTGTCCTGGTGCGTAAGGGCGTTTTTCTAATTCTTTACCAGTACCGCTTAGTGAAATACCAAGACGACGTGATAATTTCCATGATGGACCTGTATAACGAGACATATATGTCTCCTCCTCTATGTTGGTTTTATTTTGTTGTAAAATAAGACCAGATGTATTCAGACTAGCAGACATTTTGTTTTCATGTATCATCGCCCTAGCAGCCGAGGGTTACGGGATACACCATCTATAGTATAGAGGAACAAAATGAGCAATCTAGGCCATACAACTGCTGCATTTATTTTACACAAATTTCATTGTATCTCTATATCTATCGAAAGTCAAACGATAATCAAAGTCAAAAATAATTACAAAAATAGCGTAGACATAGAAAGGATAAATAGGATAAAATATAGTTATATTGAATTATTAGTAACTATGCTAAAAGTATCATAATTTACTCTTGGAAAGCTGAGAGGTGAACTAATGGAAAGCGAAAATACAATTATTGGTCTTAAAAGTAGAATACTTGACATTTGGAATGAAAATGTATTCACTCATGAATCCAGTATTAAATGGTTTGATGACTTGAAAAATATCTTATTTGAATTTTTTGATATAAAAGAAGCGAAGTATTACATATATGATGCGGAAACTTTTTTACAACTTTCATGGAATCACTCTTTTGCGAAAAAGCTCAATGCTATTAAATGGGTAGAGATAGAGCCATTGTTCTATGATAAAGACATAATAGATGCTCACAAACTACAACTAAAAGACTGTACTGAAAATGATGTAGCTTTATTGTTAAGAGATAAAGAATTGCATCCATTAGGATTAATCATAATGGAATCCTCAGAAAAGTGGATAGAATTTTCAAAAACAACTCAACTAGATATATTCTTGACTACTATTACTAAATTAGTTAAAACGATTAGAAAATCTGTTTATTTAACACAGCAGGAGAGCCAGTTTAGAAATTTGTTCAATGTAACGAAAATGTTTAATTCGACATTAGATATCGGTCAAATATTAGAGGGTACATTAAACTCTATTGAAAATGCATTTCCAAAATTTAAATCTATACTTATTTTATCAAATGATCAGGATCGTAAAACGTCTGCTCCATATAAATTATTCGATTATACAACAGAAAGAAATACTACCGTGGAGGCATATGTATCTGGTGAAATAACGACAGAATTAGCGCAAGATTTAGGTGTAAGATTACTGAATATTCCTATTGTCGGAAAGCAAGGTATCTATGGAATTTTACAAATGTCCACACCTTTAGACTATTTATTTTCAATTAGACAAAAAGAATTTGCAGTTTTACTTGCTAGAGCAGCCGGCAATGCATTAGAAAATGCTAAACTATACATCCAATCACATCGGTTAGTTTCCGATCTACAATTAATCAACGAAACTTCGCATAAATTGAATATGAATTTATCATTAGATGAGATGGTTGTTTTTTTACGCAATCAATTAATGAAGTTTTTCCACCCAGAGCATGTAGGTTTTGTGTTTATAGAAAATGACGAATATAAAATATCACCAGCAAGTACGGATGTATTTCATACGATGGAAGGGCATCTTTATATTCAATATGTCACGAATCACTTTAAAAGTGAGAAGGATTCTTTATTTATCGCCGATTTCAATCGTCTAATAGAGTCAAAATATGAGTACCGCTCATTAGTGGCAATTCCTTTAAAAGAACAAAATAATATAACCGGGTTTAGTATAATCTTGCATAAGGAACCCTATTTTTTCTCTTTTGACAACTACAAATTAATGCAGTCTTTGATACAACATTCATCTTTAGCTATAAGTAATTCTACATTAAGATACAAGCTACAAAAAATGGTGGATCGAGATCATTTAACGAATCTTTTTGCACGAAATTATTTAGATAGGTTCGTTGAAGATGCGATGGAATCAGATGACCAAGGTGTCTTCGTCCTTATTGATATCGATAACTTTAAACGTATTAATGATACACATGGGCATCAAATTGGGGATGAGATTCTAAAACAAATAGCAAGAGTCATACAAGGAATGATTAAAAACAAAGGAGTTAGTGCGAGATGGGGTGGAGAAGAGTTAGCCCTCTATTTATCTCATATGTCCCTAGAGCAAGGAGTGGAAATGAGCAGACAATTACTGGCGGCCATTCCTCAAAAGACCAACCCTTCTGTAACAGTGTCTATTGGTATATCGCACTGGTCTGGAAGTGATAATTTGAGTTTTAATAATCTCTTTCACAATGCGGATACAGTATTGTACGAAGCAAAAAATAATGGGAAAAATCAGCTATGTATTTATAAGGCATCTCACTCTTCTTGATGAGGTGTCTTTTCTTTTTATAGAATTCCATGTACACTAGATGTAAGCGTTTACAATAAGGGGTGTTTTTATGAGTAATTCAAATTTTTCAAAAGAGACAATGTATATCCATAAAGGGTATAAAACGGGAGATCATCAAGATAGCCTAGCTGTTCCACTTTATCAGACGTCGACATTTGCATTTGACACTGCGGAACAGGGTGAAAGAAGGTTCGCAGGGGAAGAACCAGGGGGAATTTATTCAAGGTTAGGGAACCCGACCGTACAAGTATTAGAGGAACGGATTGCCGCAATGGAGCTAGGGGAAGGTGCACTAGCTTTTGGTTCTGGAATGGCAGCGGTGAGTACTATATTAGTTCACCTTACTAAATCAGGTGATCATATCCTATGTACGAGAGGGATTTATGGTTGTACATTTGGATTGCTGAAAATTTTGAAAGAAAAATATGATATTTCACATGACTTAAAGACTTTAATGACTGAAGAAGAGATAGAAAATGCTATTAAACCAAATACAACTTGTATATATATAGAAACACCAATTAATCCAACGATGGAAATCGTGGATATCGAGCAAATAACAAAAGTTGCTAAGAAACATGGTATTCCGGTAGTTGTAGATAATACATTTTCCTCCCCGTACTTACAAAATCCGATAGAACTAGGAGCAGATTTCGTACTGCATAGTGCGACAAAATACATTAATGGGCACGGTGATGTTATTGCTGGAATCCTAGTAGGAAGAGATAAAGGGGAAATGGAGACAATTCGCGGCACTGTACAAAAAGACTTTGGCGGCATTATTTCGCCATTCGATGCTTGGCTATTAATACGCGGATTAAAAACATTGCATGTTCGCATGGACAGACATTCGGAAAATGCTAGTAAAGTATTCGACTTTTTGAAGGCACATGCATCTGTTGAGCATATCTATTATCCGTTTGATGTAGATAATCCACAATATCATGTAGCGAAGAAACAGATGAAAGCCGGGGGTGGTCTTATTTCTTTCACTATAAAAGGAGGAGTGAAAGAGGCACAAAAATTGATGAATGAACTAAAACTGATAAAAATTGCAGTTAGTTTAGGAGATGCTGAGACTTTGATCCAGCATCCTTACACAATGACTCATTCTGTTGTACCGGAAAAAGAAAGATTAGAGATGGGGATAACAGGCGGCCTGTTAAGACTTTCTGTAGGGCTTGAGAACTCTAGTGATATTATAGAAGATTTACAGCAAGCTTTATCTAATATGTAAAAAGTGGAAGGAGATATCTCCTTCCACTTTTTGCTGCATAATAAGAGTCTTTTTAAAAGACGTGGAGCTTTTGTGAGGGAATATCTCTTTGTGTCTAAGGGAAGGGATATGCGCGTCTGAATAATTATGGAGGTAAATGGTAATTTTAATTTTGAATAATCCGAATGAAACATACTCAACCATTGTGGAAAAAGAAAACGGTGTCGGAAGTAAGAATACTCCCGGTAACCATTTGTAAAGAGATCTTAGCTTCTTATTTTCTCGCAGACCCTCTGCTAACTAAAGCACTAAATGTGGTGTGTTTATATATCGAAGGCGAAGTCATAGCAGTTAGCAGAGCTCCGTAATTAAGGGAGAATGCAACTTCATCACCCGATTTTAAATAATTATTATTAGCATCCAAAATAATATGATCACTACTCGAACCAATTATCTCAAGTGGGAGGAGGGGTGTTAATCCAGAGACGAGGACATCTTGTCGCCCAACACCCACAATTATTCTTCTAATTATTCCGTTGTCCGGAAATGATATAAATTCTCCAAAAGCATTTCTACCCCTCATGCCGGTCGGTACAGAAGGTTTTAGTTTCGACTCAATTACTTCCGCAAAAAAGGAAAATGCATCTGTGAATAAATTGGGAATAGGTTCGCCTTTTACCGTCTCACAGCCTAAAAATATAGATTCACCAAGACGCATATTATTGACTTCTCTTACATCCGTCGTATTCATAAGCCAATTATGGTTTGCGGAGTTACCCCCTGAAACATAAGGGAAGGGTAAATTGAACTTTCGTTTCATTCTTTTTACGAGTGAAGAAAACAATTGCATTTTGTGCTCTGTAGGGATGACTCCACCAAAGCAAGCAAAGTTTGCACCAATACCCGCAATTTGAATATTAGGGAATATAATCACTTCTTCAATAAAGGCAGCAACTTCATTTAGCAATATGCCTTCTCGTAAATCTCCCATTTCAACCATTATAATAATTTGATGTATTTTCTTCTGTTTCTTCGCTTCAGCTGAGAGGGCACGAACAACTTCGATTTCTGTATTCATACTAATATCTGCAAACTCTATAACTTTTTGAATTTCACTCATTGCAGGAGTACGTAATAATATGAATGTTGCTTGTAAATTTGCCATCTTCATTTTTTCTATATTAGAAATTTTGGAATCTGCAATACTCTTAATCCCGCTATCTATCAGCACTTTTACTACTTCTGGTTTGGCAAATACCCCTTTGACGACTCCTGTAATATGAACGCCTTTTGCTTCATACAACTCTCTTAATGTTGTCGCATTATGCTTAATTTTATCTAAGTTAATTTCAATTCTAGGGTTAGATACCATTTAAGATACAACCAGTTTCGCGCTGTTTTGTAGAGATGGGAAAAATTCAATAATAGAGTCAATTATATTATCAGAACCTGTAGTTAATAAATCTGTTACTGGTAATTGGAAGGTTTGCTCATATTCACGAATAGTAGTATTAACTTCCTGATGGTCCATACCTTCATGATTAAGGGTAATACCGATTACTTTTGTCTCACTGAAATGCTCAATAAGGTCTATCTCACTTTGGACACTTGGCATGTTCACAAAAGGGAAATCTCCTAACACTTTTCTTTTTGGGGGATGTTGTAGAATAACAGCTTTTGGTCTAGATCCTCTTAAAATACCACATGAACTTGCATAAGCAGGATGACTTAGAGCGCCTTGTCCTTCAACAATAATAATATCAGGATTATCTGTATTATTTGCACGTACTACTTCACTTTCAAGTTCACCAATAACGTATTGTAATGGAAAAGCATCCATTGCAAAACCATAAGCAGCCCCTTGTATAAGCCCAGTTTGTCCGGTTGCTATAAAAGCAGTTTTATATCCTCTTGCCTTCAATGCTTTTTCAATAATCACTGCAGATGTTCGCTTCCCACAAGCCCCATCAGTTCCTAAAACTGTAATAATAGGAGTGGTTACTTTAAGGATATCACCGGTAAATAACTTCCATGAATCTTTTGGTTTAGGCTTTCGAATATCTTGTATTTCTACCCCATAACGAGTAGCAATGCTCATCATTTCTTCATCTTCTGTAAGAAATTCTTGAAGTGGATTGATAATATGAAGACCAGCTTGCATTGCGGATATAATAACTTCTCGTTCATTGTCTTTTAAGAAAGCATCTGAGGGGGCGATTCCAAATATGAAATAAGTAGGTTTTTGAGGTGAGCATTCGATAGCATCTTCTAAGTTTTTACACAATGGAATGCCATTCTTTTTGTTATCTAAAAATTGACCTGAGTCTAGGCCGTTTTTTGTGCTATCGATAACGGCAGTTATAGAATAATTGCCAGGTTCACGTATTAATCCATTGGCCGTCTTTCCATCCATCGAACTAAATTGGCCCTCACAATAAATAATTGCATTTTTCTTCATTGACCTTACCTCCAAGTAAATCTGTTTTCTAGATAAAAAAAGAACATCTGGTACACCCTAATAAAAGGGGAAATAGATGTTCAATAAGAAATAGATTTAGTTTTATTATGACAATTATCAAGCATTTGATTCAAATTATTTAGTATACAAGACCTATTATACACCTTTTTTTTCCAAAAGTAAAATATTTACACAGCTTATGAGTGAAAAGCCGTCCAGGCGACATGTTAGAGCTTTACGAAAAAAATAAGGCGCCCTCTATTCAACATGAACAGAAAGTGCCTTATTATTAATCGTATAACAATTTCAAATTTAAATGTGCTTCACTAATACATCGATAAACTGTTCCAGTCCTTCTGCATCTTGCTCCGAGAATCGATCCTTAATAGGACTGTCGATATCCAAAACACCTACTAGCTTACCGTCTTTAGTAATGGGAACCACAATCTCAGATTGTGATGCAGCATCGCAGGCGATATGACCTGGATAAGCGTGTACGTCTGGTACGATAACTGTCTCTTGTTTTGTAGCGGCAGCTCCACAAACACCTCTACTCAGTGGAATTCTAACACAAGCAGGTAATCCTTGGAATGGACCTAAGACAAGCTCTCCATCTTCCATTAGATAAAAACCAACCCAATTAATCTGATCAAAAAATTGATTTAATAATGCCGAAGCATTACTAAAATTAGCAATTGCATTAGTTTCTCCCGTTAAAAGAGCGTCCAGTTGTTTAGAAAGCATATTATAATTTGCAGTTACATCTTCAGAGTATGCTGATTTCGTGAACATATTTTCATTCTCCATTCTATAGTAAGTTACTTATATTATTGTAAAACTGATGTAGATCTTTTGCTTGATGTGCGTCAGACCCAAAAACAAGAGGAATTTCTAGTTCCTTCGCAAGCTTTATATAAGGAAGCGGAGGATACACTTCTAAACAATATGGCTTAGCTAATCCGGCGGTATTAACATCCAGTTCTAGCTGTTGATGTTTGATTTCTTTTAAAATATTTACTATATCTTCATGGTCTTGTACTACTTCCGTAAGTGTATGTTGAAATTTATGCACTAACGTAATATGACCTATTCTCCGTGGTTTATAGTCGCCTAGATTACTCGTTATTGAATCTATCAATGTTTTATAATACAATTTATACACAGCCATTGGGCTTCCAAGCCGTTCGACAAATTCTGTGAACGTAGATTTAGAGAAGTCAATACAAGTATAGTCATTTTCAAATTTTAAAAAATGAACAGATAAAATAGAGTCATCTAAATATTTTCCATATGTATTTAAAAAAGAAGTAATATTTTGTTCAAACCCAGATATAAAATCGACTTCTAAGCCTGTAGAAATAACAATATCTTTCTTGTATTCTTTTTTCAACTTTTGTAACTTGGTAATATAAGACTCTAAATGGGTCATGCTCATTCCACTATCCTTATCAGGGGTGGGATCTATAAAACCTAAAGGTAGAGGAGCATGTTCTGTAAATGTGATGGTGTCAAAACCACTTTGTATGGCTTTTTCAATATACAGATGAAAGGAATCTTCTGTTCCATGTGGACAATAAGGTGTGTGGATATGCCCATCCTTTTTCAATAAAAATCAGCCTCCAAACTATAGAAATATAATTTTTAAAAAGAATTAACAGTTTTTCTCTTGTTTATGAAACAATAACATAAAAAGCATGGTAAGATATAGAGTAGTATTGGAAATAGAACTTTTTGAATTTGGAACAGGGGGCTTACGATGAAGTATATCATCCCAGCAGTTATTATACTTTTAGGAATTGCAATTTTTGCATTTATCATAAGACGAAAACATAACGTAGAAATAGAAAGATTAGAACATGAGAAACATCAAATTCAAAATAAACCGATTTTAGAAGAAATGACAAAAGTAAAACAGCTGAATATGAATGGGCAAACCGAGGAAATGTTTGAAAGATGGAGAAATGCATGGACAGAAGTAATGGATGTGCATATGCCAAAAATCGATGTTCTATTATTTGACGCAGAAGAAAGTATAGATAGATTTATATTTCCGAAAGCGACTAAAATTGAAAAAGAAATTCAAATATTGATAACACTTTGTGATAAGAAAATGTCCGAAATTTTAATCGAACTCGAAGATTTAATAGGTAGTGAAGAAAAAAACCGTATCGAGATGGAACAGTTAAAAGATCAACATCGTGCAGCTAGAAAAACACTTCTTGCACATCAGTACTCATTTGGAGAAGCAGTGAAGGCGTTGGAACAAAAGCTGGAGTCTTTCATTCCACTGTTTGATGAGTTCGATCGACTAACGGATACAGGTAACTATTTAAGTGCCCGTGAACTAGTTATTACTGTCCAAGAAGATGGCCAAAAATTCTTCCCTAAATTACATGATATTCCTACAGTATTATCTGATATACAACATAAAATACCAGCCATTATTCATGAGTTACGTAATGGACAAAAAGAGATGGAAGAGAGTTCTTACTACTTACAGCATCTCGAAATGAATCAAAAATTAGACTCCATAGAAGCCGAACTTGTGGAATTAAAACAAGCAATTATTGAATTGCATGTCGGGAAAACAATGAGCAGAGTGGAAGAGTTAAAAGATGAATTAGATACATTTTATGATTTACTGGAAAAAGAAGTGCTTGCGAAAAAATATGTGGATCAATATAAAGAGCAAACAGGCTCTCGCTTACGAGAAGTTACTACTGTTACACGAGCTGTTAGTGAAGAAGCTGCGTATGTTCAACAGAGCTATCGTCTGCCAGAAAAAGAGGCGGAAATTCCCCAAAGTTGTTTAAAAGAGCTAGAGGAATTAGAGAAAAAGTATGAATTGCTTTCCAGTCGCGTAGAAGAAGAGCAATCTGCGTACTCAAGCCTACAAGAAGAGTTAAATGAAATTGCTGAAGAAATTGATCGACTATATGAAGAACAAGACCGATTTGCAAATCGATTGAAAAATCTTCGAATAGATGAAAATAATGCACGTGAAAAGCTGGATGAACTAAAGGATTTATTACATGATACCGATCGTATGTTACAAAAAGCCAATATACCTGGAATCCCAGAAGATATGGATGTTCGTTTAGAAGAAGCAGAAGAGCACATTTATGTAGCAATGCAAAGTCTGCAAGAAGTACCTTTAAATATGTCTCTAGTAGATAATTACTTAGAAAAAGCAGAGGCTTGTATGGAAGAAGTACATAGCAGAGCAAAAGAAATGCTTGAAAATGTTTTACTAACAGAAAAAATCATTCAATATGGTAACCGCTATCGTGCAAGTCACCCGCAAGTTCATGCAAAACTGTTAGAAGCAGAGGAAGCGTTTAGGCAACTGCGATATTCTAAGGCTCTTGAAGATGCAGCGACAGCTGTCGAAGAGGTAGAACCGGGAGCTTTAAAGAAAATTGATACATTAGTGAAGGAAGACGCTTGGCGTACATAATCATACGATTTAAAGAACAGTATGAAATTGAGATGTTTGAAAATCATATTTTGTATACAAACGTGAACCACCTCACTATGTGACGGTGGTTTTTTTCCGAAAAGGAGAGTTATTGAAATGATTTATTTAGATAATAGTGCGACGACCAAAGTACATCCAGAGGTATTAAATACGTTCGTCGCTGTGAACGAAAAATTTTGGGCAAATCCTGCATCAATTCATACATTTGGACATCAGACAAATGAATTGTTACAATCTGCTAGAGAACAAATTGCAGACATATTGAAAACGTCAAATGAAAAAATATTTTTTACATCTGGGGGAACAGAGTCCAATAACTTAGCGATATTCGGTTTAGCTCATAAATATAAGCAACGAGGGAAACATGTATTAATTTCTGAGATTGAACATCCTTCTATTATAGAAACAGCTAAAAAATTGAGCGAAATAGGGTTTGACGTTGAGTGGATTCCCGTCAACTCAGAGGGCATCATTATATTGGATACACTAGAAAAACTGGTTCGAAAAGATACTATATTGGTTAGTGTTATGCACGTGAACAATGAAACAGGTGCTATACAACCAATAGAAGAACTTTCTAAAATTGTTAGAGCACAAAGCAGAGCGCTTATTCACATGGACGCTGTTCAGAGCTTCGGGAAAATTCCAGTTGACTTTAAAATCTTGGATATTGATGCTATTACGATCTCTTCTCATAAAATACACGGATTAAAAGGCTCGGGATTACTTGCATTAAAAAAATTCATCGAAATAGAACCGATATTATACGGTGGAGGACAGGAATCGGGTATTCGCAGTGGTACAACCTCCGTACCTTTGGCAGTTGCTACAGCGAAAGCGATAAGATTAGCTGTAACAGACTTACAAAACAACATTTTAAAATTACAAACACTCTCGGACGATTTGATGGTATATTTAAATACTTTTCCTTCTGTTAAAGTAATATCTCCAGCAAAAAAAGCACCACATATTGTTACATTTTCGGTGCAAAAAGTTAAAGGTGAAGTAATGATTAATGCATTGCAGGAACAGGATATCATTGTATCCACTAGTAGTGCATGCTCCTCCAGACAAACAAAAACAAGTCATGTACTAAAGGCTATGCATATTTCGGATGATTATATAAAAGGCGTATTAAGAGTAAGCCTTAGTACCCTTAATAACCAACAAGAAATAGACCAATTTAAAATTGTATTCAAGCGTGTCATGAATGTAATTAAAGGAGATTAAAATAGGATGAAATGGGAAAAAATATTAGTACGTTATGGTGAACTATCAACGAAAGGGAAAAATAGAAAGCAGTTTATTTCACATTTACGAAATAATATTAGGTTTTCATTTGTTGATTTGCCAAATATTAAAATACAAGCGGAAAGAGATCGCATGTTTTTAACATCAACTGATGATTCGGAAATTGAGGCACTAATAACACGATTACCTAAAATCTTTGGGATTCAATCGTTTAGTCCAGTAGCTTCTTGTTCTAAAGAAATGGATGATATTCAAGCAACTGCACTTCAAATTATGGATAGTTTAGACAGTCAAGATAAAACGTTTCGTGTTACTGTAAAACGTTCAGATAAGTTTTTTCCACTGGATACATACGAGTTACAAAGTGTCGTAGCAAGTAATGTATTAAGACAATACCCAAGTTTAAAAGTTCAAATGAAGAAACCAGAAATAGATTTACGTATTGAAGTATTAAATGATGCAGTATATATGATGGCACAGGTTATTCCTGGAGCAGGTGGTATGCCTTTAGGTTCAAATGGTCGTTCGTTACTTATGTTATCAGGAGGGATTGATAGTCCTGTAGCTGGATACATGTTATTAAAACGTGGCGTTCGGCTCGATGCAATACATTTTCATAGTCCACCGTTCACAAGTGAAAGATCGAAGGAAAAAGTAATGGATCTAGCCAATCAGTTAAGTCATTTTGGTGCAACTGTAAGACTACATGTCATACCTTTTACAGATATACAACAAAGTATACAAGCTCAAATACCTGAAAATGTATCGATGACTACGACTAGACGGTTAATGATGAAAATTGCTGATCTTGTTCGAGAAGAAATAGGAGCATTAGGAATTGTTACTGGGGAAAGCTTAGGTCAGGTAGCAAGTCAAACTTTGGAAAGCTTAACTGCAATAAATGCAGTTACGTCTACGCCAATTTTCAGACCACTAATCTCTATGGATAAGCTTGATATTATTGATATTGCCCGGGAAATAGGGACTTACGAAACTTCCATCTTGCCATACGAGGATTGTTGTACTATCTTTACACCATCTTGTCCAAAAACTAAACCTAAACTCGAGAAAGTGGAATACTACGAGAGCTTTAAGGATTTTGATGAATTAATAACAGAAGCAGTGCAAAATAGAGAAGTTCTTTCATTCCCTATGAAGAAGGCTAATGATTTTTCAAACCTCCTTTAGTAAATGACAAAATATACCTTTTATCCTCCATGTATGAATTAGATGAAAATGAACAATCTAATTTCACAAGGAGGTGAGGAACATGCCAAACAACAACAACTCAAATCAACTTCTAGTACCTGGAGTAAAACAAGCACTTGATCAAATGAAATATGAGATCGCTCAAGAGTTTGGAGTACAACTTGGTGGTGAAGCATCATCGCGTGCCAACGGATCCGTAGGCGGAGAAATTACTAAGCGATTAGTTGCACAAGCCCAACAACAAATGAACGGATTCCAAAAATAAGTGAATTAAGAAAACCGGTAGCCTAAGCTGCCGGTTTTTTTATTGATAGGCGTATTCCAACCTACCTCTACCAAAGTCATCAATAATAGCTGTATACTATCTGAAAATTTAAATTTTATTAACCAATGTGGCTAATTTTCCTCTATAATTAAAATAGTACAAAGGAGGAAATCAAATGAATAATCAAAATTTAATTGCTCCAGAACATTATAATCTCATTACTGAGTTCGAAAAGTATGCAGTAGACGATGAAAAGTTAGCTATAATATGGGAATCTGAAGATGGTCAGCAGAAAAAAAGTACATATAAAAATTTAATACAGAGAGCTAATAAGATAGCTAATCTTTTTACCCGTAAAGGTCTCCAAAAAGGAGATGTGGTATTAATAATGGTACCACGGTTAATCGAGGCTTATGAAATTTATATAGGTGCACTAAAAGCCGGGCTAGTTGTTATCCCAAGTTCCGAAATGCTTCGCGCAAAGGATATTGAATATCGCTTGACACATAGTGAAGCGAAGGCAATTATTGCATACGAACCATTTTTAGATCAATTTGAAGATGTTCGGAATTTAGACGAGCAACTATTATTAGTAATCGGTAATAAGAAAGACAATTGGATATCTTTAACGGAAGAAATACAAGCCGAATCAGATGAATTTCAAACAATTGATACGCTAAGGGATGACATGGCATTCCTATCGTATACGAGTGGTACTACCGGAAATCCTAAAGGTGTAGTCCATACCCATGGATGGGCGTTTGCCCATTTACGCACTTCTGGGCCGAACTGGTTGGCAATACAAGAAGGAGATGTAGTGTGGGCTACAGCAAGTCCGGGCTGGCAAAAATGGATTTGGAGTCCATTCTTAGCGACACTGGGTAGCGGAGCAATTGGTTATGTATATAACGGTAAATTTGAACCCAAAAAATACTTAACAATTATTCAAGAGCAAAAAGTAAATATTCTTTGTTGTACACCTACTGAGTACCGGATTATGGCTAAAGTAGATACATTAAACGAGTATAATCTTTCTTCGCTTCAGAGTGCTGTTTCTGCAGGAGAACCATTGAACAGAGAAGTAATTGAAACGTTTGAAAAAGTATTTGGTCTAGAGGTCCGAGATGGCTATGGCCAAACTGAAAATACATTGCTTGTTGGAACGATGAAGGGCATGGAGGCAAGACCAGGTTCCATGGGCAAACCAACACCGGGTAATACAGTGGAAATTATCAATGATTTCGGGAAGATTTGTGCTACTGGAGAAGTTGGAGATATAGCTGTTCATATTGAAACGCCAGCACTATTTAAAGAGTACTTAAAAGATCCTGAACGAACCTCTATGCAATTTAGAGGAGATTATTATATTACAGGTGACCGAGCGAAAAAAGATGAAGATGGATACTTCTGGTTTGAAGGGCGCGGAGACGATATTATTATTAGCTCAGGCTATACAATTGGACCTTTTGAAGTAGAAGACGCATTGACAAAACACCCAGCTGTTCAAGAATGTGCAGTAATTGGGGCGCCGCATCCGGAAAGAGGCAGCATTGTTAAAGCATTTGTTGTGTTACGTGATGCATCCTTAGCAGGATCTGAGGATTTAATAAAAGAACTACAAAATCATGTGAAACAAATAACCGCACCCTATAAATACCCAAGAGAAATTGAATTTATCGACGAATTACCAAAAACAACATCTGGGAAAATTAGAAGATTAGATTTGCGACAAAAAGAACAGAGTAAAAGTCGATCATAAAAATTAAAATGGTTTATCAAACACGAAGAGATCATACCTCTTCGTGTTTTCTTATTTACTTTAATGCTCTAAAGCAATATAATGATTTAATATTTCGAGTTACAAAGTAAAGAGGTGCTTTTATTGGGTTCAGAAGAAAAACAAGGAATCATATTTGTAGTACTGGCATATGTATTTTGGGGTTTCATGCCAATTTACTGGAAGTTATTAGAGCATGTTTCTAGTGATGAAATACTTTCAGGTAGAGTAATTTGGTCATTCATTTTTACCTTCATGTTAGTAATTGTAGGTAGAAATTTAAATCAGCTGAGATTAGATTTGAAGGATTTATGGGCTAATCAAAAATCTTTTTGGGGGCTATTTCTAGCTTCTTATCTTGTATCAGGAAATTGGTTTACATACATATATGCAGTAAACGCAGGTTATATCGTACAAACAAGTTTGGGGTATTATATAAACCCACTTCTTTCTATATTGTTGGGGATTGTATTTTTAAAAGAAAGACTATCCAGAGCACAACAGTTTTCTGTACTACTAGCTGCTGTAGGAGTGATTATTCTAACTGTTTCTTACGGTGGAATTCCGTGGATAGCTTTTACGCTTGCCATAACGTTTGCTTTATATGGTCTGATTAAGAAAAGTATTAAAATCGATGCATTAAGAGGATTAACGATTGAAACTTTTTTTGTTTTACCTGTTGCTCTCGTATACTTTATCTATTTAGTAGTATCAGACAAGGCGGTATTTTTTAATACCGATGCTCCTACTGTCATCCTACTCATTTTCACGGGTGTTGCAACTGCCGTGCCTTTGATCTTGTTTGCTAAGGGAACTAAGACAATGCCACTGTATATGTCAGGATTTTTTCAATATATTGCACCAACGTTAATGCTGCTAGTTGGAATATTTTTATACGACGAGGCATTTAGTAAAATAGAGTTTTTATCATTTTCATGTATCTGGCTTGCGTTAATACTATTTACGGTTTCCAAAATAATGCAAGTGAGAAAAGTACAAGTTCATAAGTGAAATACCGACAACATTTATTTACACTTCAGGTGACGGAATGACAAACTTTATAAAAAAGGATGCTGGTTGGATGTGACGCCCGTCACATCCAACCAGCATCCGCTATAAAATTATGACACAAGTAATTAGCAAATGGACTATCTAGCTCAAATTATAAAAACGATCTTTTCACTTTTTCCCAGTAACTATTATCTTTCATTTTAACCGTTTTAATGATTTTATCACTCAAACAAATAGATACATTTTCAACATGCTGAATACTAAGAGCCTCGTTGTCTGTGCTCATAGAAGGGTAATCATTCCAGTCTTTATGCAGTCGAAGTTCTAGTGTTCTTTCTCCGCTTAATATAAAAGAGGAACCTAGCGTTCTATAATCATTGCTATTCACAGAAGCTATTTCCGCAACTTGAATACAAGGTAGAAGAGGATCAACCACTGCCCCATTTAGTGACTTGTTATAACCTGAACTTCCGGTCGGAGTGGAAATCACCATACCATCTCCTCTAAAGGACTCAAAATGCTTGTGGTCAATAATTATATCTAGTACAAATGCTTTGATAATATTTGAACGAATCGTAAATTCATTTAAACATAAAAATTTAGGGTCATTATTTACCGAGATTTCTAGTAAAGGATATTTCCGAACTTGGATATTTTTTGTAAGAACTGCTTCAGCCATTGCTTCTATATCATCCGCTAAAAAGTCACAGTACATGCTTAGCGTATCTGTTGTAGAAATTCCAGCATATAAGCAATCCTGCCTAAATCCTGTTTTACGGACTGCTTGTAAAAAAGAACCATCCGTCCCGATGCTAACAATTATGGAAGCAAGCTGAGGGTCTTCCACGACTGTAAAACCATGAGTATGTATGGCTTCAGCGATACTTTCTTTTCTTTGCAAAGATTTTGTGTCATTCTTAGTATATAAATATATTGCGTTTTTGGAGGGCATAAACATTCTCCTTTACTATTGTATATATTTATTTTAACATTTCGTGAAACATTTAGATATTCTTTACGTATGTAAAGAGGAGTATTAAAGGAGGAATTGTACATATGAATATGAAACGCTGGTTTGCTATTTTAGGAGCATCACTGTTACTGCTTATTTCTATTTTCGTCAATACTGTTTCCACTGCTTTTTCAACAGATTGGACATCGTATTTAGAGGACTTTGCATCTGCTTCTAGCTCAGAGTTTTTTGAAACTGTTTTGGAAGAAGGTAGTATGAACGAACGAATCGTAGTACTTACGGTAGATGGGACTATTCAAGATACTGGAAGTGCAAGCTCGCTTTTTGCAGCGGAAGGATATAATCATCAATTCTTCATGCAACAATTAGAACAAGCAAAAGTCGATGACACTGTAAAAGGGATTGTGTTACAAGTAAATTCACCAGGTGGCGGAGTTGTCGAATCGGCACAAATTTATAAAGAAATTATTGAACTTCAAGAAGAAACTGAGAAACCGATCTATGTTTCTATGGGAAGTATGGCTGCTTCAGGTGGATACTATATATCTGCACCTGCTGATAAAATATTTGTGAACAAAGAGACGATGACAGGTTCTATTGGTGTCATTATGCAAAGTGTTAACTATGGTAAACTAGCAGAAAAATATGGCGTAGAATTTGTAACAATTAAATCTGGTCCATACAAAGATATTATGAGCCCTACTAGAGAAATGACAGAAGCTGAAAGAACAATGCTTCAAGAAATGTTAAATGACTCGTATGAGGACTTCGTTGATATTATCGAAAAAGGTAGAAATATGACCGAAGCAGAAGTGAAAAAAGTTGCGGATGGACGAATTTTAAATGGTCGACAAGCAATTGAAGCTGGCTTAGCTGATGAATATGGCTTTGTAGAGGATGTAATTCAATCTATTAAAACAGATTATGACTTACAAGATGCAGAAGTATTTGAATATGGCTATTCACAAAGTTTTGCTTCCCTATTTGCTGTGAAAGCACAGTCATTCTTAGGTTTAGATTTGGAATCCAAGCTTATTGCGAAGTTAATCACAGAAAATAGCTCACCAAAAATGATGTATTTATACGGGAATGAATAAGGAGGGTTTAAGATGAGTGAATTTGTACAATCAGAAGAGCAGCATGTGCAAGCGAACACCTCTGCAACCCAGCAAGTAATTGTTCATCGAACGGCACAATATGAACAGAAGGCTGCGGGCTTTTGGATTCGTTTTTGGGCATATACAGTAGATATTCTCATTTTGGCATCTGTTGGTATGTTATTGATCAAACCTATATTTCGGTTGTTTTCATTAGACTTAAATAATCCTGTATGGTATGCGCCTTTTACATTAATCACAGCAGCTATTTTTTACGCATACTTTGTGTTGATGACAAAGCTTTGTAGCCAGACAGTAGGAAAGATGATTTTTGGTATTAAAGTTATATCCAAAGACGGTGGAAAACTAAAATGGAGTACTGTTATATTTAGAGAATGGATTGGTCGCTTAATCTCTATTGTTCCATTGAATATACCTTATTTAGTGGTAGCTTTTACTCCTAAAAAACAAGGGGTACATGATTTTATCGCGGATACGCTTGTTGTCCATGAGACCGTATTTGATCTAAAAGAGAAAGTCACATATGAGAACGCTCCTGCAAAAGAGTTGCATGAGCCGAACGTATTCTAGTAAGATAAAGATAATGAAAAAGGAGGCTACATATTATGGCAAAAGTAACATTTAAAAATAGTCCGGTCACATTAGTTGGAAAAGAAGTGGTAGTTGGTAGTAAGGCACCTGACTTTTCTGTGCTAGCAAATGATTTATCACCTGTGACTCTACAAGATTCTGCTGGTAAAATTCGTTTAATCAGTGTAGTTCCTTCCCTAGATACAGGAGTTTGTTCTACACAAACAAACAAATTTAACGAAGAGGCTGCTAGTTTAGGTGAAGATGTAGCAATTTTAACAGTATCGATGGATTTACCTTTCGCTCAAAAACGTTGGTGCGGGGCTAATGCTGCTGATGCAATTCAAACTTTATCAGATCACCGTGATGCAGCTTTCGGAGAAGCTTACGGGGTACTTATGCAGGAATTACGCTTATTAGCTCGTTCTGTATTTGTAGTAGATAAAAACGATGTTGTAACTTATGTTGAATATGTTGGAGAAGGTACAGATCATCCAAATTATGAAAAAGCATTAGAAGCAGTAAAAGCACTAACGAACTAAGAAAAGCGCAAGCGCCTAGCGTTGCAAGTCTGAAGCGACTTGAAGGGTTAGGCGCAGGAGCTAGACAGATAAAGGGTAAAAAAGTATATACTTTCTTATCTTTAAAAAAATGCAAACCCACTCTGAAGAAGGAGTGGGTTTTACTATGAGGGATACTATGCATACACATGTAGAACAAATTTTTACGTTTATTGATCAAGAGAGTAATTATATTGAAAATGAAGCTTCTGCTACTTATTTAGAAGGTGTTGTTTATGCGTTAGAGCTATGGCTTAATGAAAAAAAAGTGCCATCTGTTCGGGACGCAGATAAAGAAGAAGTACGCAAAGCAATTCAATTAGCAATCTTAAAAGGAATGAAGAAGTCCGTTCAGGTTAATCATCAAATGACACCGGATGCGATAGGATTATTAGTAAGTTACTTTGTGAAAGAAATGACTAAGGATAGAAAAGAACTATCGATTTTAGATCCTGCCCTAGGAACAGGGAATTTGTTATTTACGATTATGAATGCACTACCAACGGAAAACTACGCATTTGGTGTAGAAATTGATGAGTTGTTAATTCAATTGGCTGCGCAAACTGGTGAGCTCCTTACACACGACGTACAGTTATTTAGGCAAGATGCATTAAAGCCTCTTTTAATTGATCCTGTGGATATTGTAGTAAGTGATTTACCGGTTGGATATTATCCAGATTCGGAAACTTCTCAAGATTATTTCCTTCATAGTACAGAGGAAATGTCGTATGCCCATCACTTGTTTATGGAGCAGTCGATGAAACACGTTAAACCAGGTGGCTATCTTTTCTTCCTAGTACCAGATACTATATTTGAATCGAAACAAGCACCGAAGCTTCATGAATTCATCAAGGAAAATGGTTGGATTCAAGCAGTCATTCAATTTCCAACTTCTATTTTTAAAACAAAGGGACAAGAAAAAAGCTTGCTAATATTACAAAAGAAAAGCAGTGACTTAAAAGCGCCAAGAGAGGTTCTTTTAGCAAAAGTTCCAAACATGATGAACAAAGAATCTATGGAACTGTTTTTGAAAAAGGTCGAAATTTGGCAAGAAGAGAATACTAAGTGAGTTGCTAGCTCCTTCGTTGAACGGTACAATTAAAGTACTAGTTCAACGAAGGAGCGTTTTTTATGCCAATAATATTAGCTATAAATGCAGGAAGCTCTTCATTAAAATTCCAAGTTTTTGAAATGGTAGACGAACAAGTAATTGCTAAAGGATTAATAGAAAGAATTGGTCTAGGAAATCCAATTTTTACAATGACGACAAATGAGGAACGTATAAATATTATTGAACAGGTGGACAATCACGAACAAGCGGTAAAACTATTGATGTATATGTTAATTGAAAAGAATGTAATAGAATCGTTAGATGATATTGATGGAATTGGACACCGAGTTGTACATGGAGGAGAGGTTTACAGTGACTCTGTTTTAATAACAACTGAAGTATTAGAGAAGCTAGAAGAACTATCGGAGTTAGCGCCGCTTCATAATCCAGCGAACGTTACTGGTATAAAAGTATTTAAAAAAGAACTTCCTAATGTGCCAGCGGTTGCTGTTTTTGATACTGCTTTTCATCAAACGATGCCAGAAAGTTCTTATCTATATTCCATCCCATATAATTATTATGAAAAGTATGGTATTCGAAAATATGGTTTTCATGGGACTTCCCATAAGTATGTTTCAGAGAGAGCTGCAATTTTATTAAACAGACCTTTGGAAACAACTCGATTTATATCCTGTCATCTTGGCAATGGGGCAAGTATTGCGGCTATTCACCATGGTAAATCTATCGACACATCTATGGGGTTTACTCCGCTTGCAGGGGTAACAATGGGAACCAGGTCAGGTAATATAGATCCTGCTCTAATCCCTTATTTGATGGAGAAAACAGGGAAAGATGCAGAAGGTATTTTAGATATTTTAAATAAGAAATCAGGAATGCTAGGTGTTTCCGGATTCTCTAGTGATTTGCGTGATATCGTTACGGAAGCTACAAAAGGGAACGACCGGGCACAGTTAGCTTTAGATGTATTTGCTAATAGAATTCATAAGTACATCGGCTCCTATGCTGCACGTATGAATGGTGTGGATGCCATTATTTTCACTGCAGGAATCGGTGAAAATAGTGAGGTTATTCGTGAAAAAGTCTTAAAAGGACTGCAGTTTATGGGCGTGTATATGGATCCCGATCTAAATAAAATAAACGGAAAAGAAAATTTCATCAACTACCCGCATTCACCGGTTAAAGTGATAGTTATCCCGACAAATGAAGAGATTATGATTGCTAGAGATACGGTGAGAATAGCGGGATTGTAGCTAGAATGAGTGATTTCAAATTGTATAAAGTTTAAATCTGGATAAATAAAGGATATAGAAGGTAATAGTTCTAATAGTTATGCAAAATACAAAAGTGAATTTTTAAAAATGAGAGTAGACCTCATCAACTATATTTGATGAACTACTCCTTTTTATATTTGTTTTATCCCTAAGTAATATTTGATTAATTTAATAGACATTTATAGAAAATAATCTATATAAGTCAATGTAAAAAAGTGTAATCTTCCTAATATTGATTTCCTCTTCAGGCAGTCGCTTTCCGCGGGCACGGTTTCAATCTCCTCGTAACTGCGAAAACATATGCTCCTGCGGTTACTCGTCGCAAAGACATTGGTCAAAATAAAGTTTGCCCAATGTCTTTCCTGCGGGGCTTTCAGCTCGCGCTGTCCCGCTGGAGTCGCCGCCTTCCGCTCCAATCAGAGCATGTTAGAAGGAAAACAAAGCTTAAATAAAAAATGGCTAAACGTGAGAAGTTTCACGTCTAGCCATTTTGTTAATCTATGAGTTTATACTTCTGGACGTTCTTCTGTACGTACTACTAATACGTCGCATGTAGCGGAACGTACGATATATTCGGATACACTACCGATCAAGAATCTTTCCATTGCATTTAAACCAGTCGCTCCACAGATGATAAGATCTGCTTCTACTTTTTTAGCAATGTCTTTAGAAATCATTGTTTTTGGTGAACCGTAATCCACAACAACATTTACATTTTGTACTCCAGCAGCAAGAGCTTCTTTTTTATATCCACCTA
Organism: Psychrobacillus sp. FSL H8-0487; assembly: GCF_038008385.1. Taxonomy (NCBI): domain Bacteria; kingdom Bacillati; phylum Bacillota; class Bacilli; order Caryophanales; family Bacillaceae; genus Psychrobacillus; species Psychrobacillus sp. FSL H8-0487. The sequence goes on along the minus strand of NZ_JBBOZA010000001.1, from coordinate 2,516,190 downwards.
GTAAATCTTCTGCAAATGTTTGAGCTCTTTCAGCGATAGAGCGGTCATAAGCTTCAATTGCAGCGAATGAACGAGTATCGATAATATTAATAAGATTTAATGTTGCATTGTTACGTGCTGCAATAGAAACAGATTTTTTGAATGCATATTCCGCTTCTTTGGAACCATCGACTGCAACTAAAATTTGATTATATTTTAATGTCATTTTAAAAACCTCCTTGTTGGTTATATATATAGTATTCGAGATTGTTAGACATATTCCTTCTTTTTATTCATTTTAATTCTGTATATTAAGTCATATTTGTGAATACTTAAAATTGAAAATTAAATAGTTGCAGTATTTTAAATATATAAATGATAAAATGAATTTGTATGAAATATTGTGTCATCTTCATACCAACATGATTTACATAGGAGGATGCAAGAAATGCGTATTGGGATTCCAAAGGAAACAAAAAACAATGAAAATCGCGTAGCAATGACACCAGCTGGAGTAGTGAGTCTTACTCATTACCAACATGAAGTTTTTATCGAAACCGGAGCTGGGCTTGGGTCAAGCTTTACAGATGAGGACTATATTACTGCAGGTGCTAAAATTGTATCCACTGCAAAAGAAGCATGGGATCAGGAGATGGTCATGAAAGTAAAAGAACCTACTCATGCTGAATATGAGTTAATCCGTGAAGAGTCAATTCTTTTCACCTATTTACATCTAGCTCCTGAAGCGGATTTAACAAGAGTACTAATAGATAAAAAAGTTACAGCTATAGCATATGAAACAGTACAATTACCTAATAATACATTACCGTTGTTGTCTCCGATGAGTGAGGTTGCTGGCCGTATGGCAACTCAAATTGGTGCACAGTACTTAGAGCAAATACATGGTGGAAAAGGAATATTACTTGGTGGAGTTCCAGGAGTTCCTCGCGCAAAAGTAGCAATCATCGGTGGAGGGATTGCTGGGGCCAACGCAGCGCGTGTAGCTATTGGGATGGGAGCACAAGTAACGATCATCGATTTAAATCCGGATCGTCTTCGTCAATTAGAGGATATCTTTGGGTCAAGCATCCAAACATTAATTTCTAGCCCATATAATATTGCAGAGGCAGTTAAGGAAGCAGATTTAGTAATTGGCTGTGTATTAATCCCCGGTGCAAAAGCTCCGAAATTAGTAACAGAAGAAATGATTAAAACGATGTCTCCTGGTTCTGTCGTAATTGATATTGCTATCGATCAAGGTGGAATTTTCGAAACTTCTGATCGCATCACAACACATGATAATCCAACATATGAAAAACATGGGGTAGTACATTATGCTGTAGCAAATATGCCTGGAGCGGTTCCAAGAACTTCTACAATGGCGCTTTTAAATGCTACAATTCCGTATGCGTTACAAATTGCCAACAAAGGCTATAAACAAGCATGTCTAGATAACCTGTCGCTTCAAAAAGGACTTAACACTTTAGCGGGACATGTTACTTTTAAAGCGGTTGCAGAAGCACAAGATTTACCTTATGTAGATGTAGCTACACTTTTAAAATAATATGATAAAATCATCACTCAAAGCAATTATGCTTTGAGTGATTTCTAGTTAATGGGGCGATATTATTGATATATTTATACATAGGACTTGCAGGTTCGTTAGGGGCGGTTGCAAGGTATGCCATTAGTATTATTATGGTACATGATTCAGGTTTTCCATTTTCAACTTTACTGGTAAACTTGATTGGATGTTATGCATTGGCATACCTAATGTCTAGAAGGCTCCGATTTTCGAGTAAGCTAAAGTCTGCCATTGGTACAGGTTTTCTCGGATCTTTTACAACTTTTTCTGCATTCAGTGTGGAAACAATCACAATGATAAAAGCTAACCAAATTGGTATTGCCATTCTTTATATGACAGTAAGTATTGTAGGTGGAATTATGTTGAGCAATCTTGGATGGAAAAAAGAGGTGGGACCATGAATTTCATCTTAATTGGTATTGCGGGATTTATCGGTGCTAATCTACGATATATCCTTTCCAAAAAACTAAACAAAAGCACAAGTGGTTCCTTCCCATTTGGTACACTATTAGTTAATTTAGTAGGGGCATTTTTGCTTGGTTTATTGGTCGGTAGTCAAGCGGGAGAAATTTATATGATTTTTATTGGATCAGGATTACTAGGTTCTCTGACGACTTTCTCTACATTAAATAAAGAACTATATTCCCTGCAAAAATATCCTAAAACTTGGCTTATGTATTTTCTTATTACTTATGTAGGGGGCTTAGTTTTTGCATATGTTGGATACTTACTATTTTTGTGAAAATATCATTTCGGAATAGGAGCTATTAATAATGACAGATTATAAACAATCTAAAGAAACGAACTGGGATGATGGACACAGATTATGGCCATTGCCAAATATGCCTTGGACAATGAAACAAACTTGGAATGATTTGCTTTTTGCTCATTTTCCAGTCAATTTTAATGTCTTACGAAAACTAGTTCCTAACATATTCCCATTGGACACTTATGATGGCGTGTGTTGGGTCGGAGTAGTGCCCTTCCATATGACAGATATTCGTTTACGCGGATTACCTCCTATTCCAGGAACTGATAAATTTCCAGAGTTGAATGTTCGAACATATATAACAATCGATGGTAAACCGGGAGTATATTTTTTTAGTTTGGACGCGACAAATCTACTTGCGATAAAAGTTGCTAGAAGGTTTTATCACTTACCATATGTTCGTGCAAATATGAAGGTCGAAAAGCAAGGGGATATGGTTGAATATGAGAGTGTAAGAAAATCTGAGGATGCTCGGTTTGTGGCAGATTATCGTCCAGTATCTGAGAAATATTTTGCAGAAAAAGGTTCTTTCGAAGAGTGGCTCGTGGAACGTTACTGCTTATATACACTAAACCCCAAAGGAGTTCCATTGCGATGTGACATTTTACATCACCCATGGGAACTTCAACAGGCAGAAGCAAATATTAAAGAAAATACAATGCTTAGTAGTCGAGGTATTGTTGTAGAGAATGACAATGTAGTCCTGCATTATTCAAAACAGATCGAGGTAAGAATGTGGCCGCTTGTTAAAGCATTTTAAAAAAACAAGGCTATGTTAAAGGCTAGGGTTGGTTTTGTTTGTGAAATGTTACACTTAAACTACCGCAGCAGGTTAGTGAAAGAGTCTTGATTAATCTTTGCTCAGCAATCGGGCAATTATCTGGAATGAAAAGAATTGCCTCAATTGTATGAGTTTTGTAATAATTGGTGTTAAGCAAACTGACAGGTTTATTAGTTTGGTTAATTAATACTATCTTAAATAAACTATTAAATCTGTTAATTGGAGGATAATCAAATAATGAAGAAAATGATTAGTGTTCTTTTGGCATGTATTATGGTTATGACATTAGTGGGATGTGGCGGAGAATCGAATGAACATGAAGGTGAAGCAAAAACGCCGTCAGGTTCAAGTGTCCAAGAGGGTAGAAATTATCAAGATGTTATTGATGATTTTGAAGAACAAGGTTTCAAGAATATTAAAACAGAAAAACTGGAGGATTTAATTACAGGTTGGATAACAAAAGATGGAGAGGTTGAAGAAGTATCTGTTGGCGACGATGTCGATTATTCTCCAGATGAATGGGTATCTGTGGATACAGAAGTCATTATTAAGTACCATACATTCAAAAAAGAAGATACTGAAAGTGCAACAGAATCTAAGGTAAAGGATAAATCAAATACGGAAAAGCCGAAAGAAGATATTGAGAGTGCAGCAGAATCTAAGGTAAAGGATAATTCAAATGCGGAAAAGCCGAAAGAAGAAATCCTAACAGTAGATAACAACAAAGAATTAGCAGAAATACTTAGCATAAAAGACGAGTCTAGTCCTCTTTTTAAAGAATTTGCTGAGAAGTATGTTGGAAGAACTATTGAGTTTGATGGGAATACCGCTTATGTGAGTCCATACAGAGATTATAAAACAAGATTTAATTATTTAATTTTTGTTGGAGACTATAGTACAACCAATTTTTCGGGACCTGAATTCCAATTTAGAAATGTTAATTACTATGAATTACATCTTACAGGAGATAATATTCCTGACCCTTTTGGATCAGGTCATAATATTCGTATCATTGCTAAGGTTGTGGAATATGATGAAGATCCTGGTCTTTTTCTACTCGAACCAGTTTCTATCAAAATGAGATAAATATCTTTAACACGTAGCTTAATAGGTTAATAAGATACTATATGCTACAAGCAATGGGAGCATATGCGGAGTTAGGATTAGAAAATTCGAGTATTGAGCGTCTGGATCCAAAGATAGAACAATTAAATCAAAAGACAAGACAATCATAATCCCAATCGCAACAAAGTTATTCATGAGGGGATATGCTCTTGAGTGAGTTTTTTGAGATGTAATAAAAATTGTAAAGGATTGCACTTAAAGTAACGGGTGCTTTACTTCAAGAAGAAGTAGAACCTTTTTTTCTTATTGAACTAACGTAAGCAGGTTAGTTTAAGAGTGTTGTTTAACTTGTGTTCATCAATCCATTTTGTGTAACAGGGAGTATTTGAAATGCATTGGTATGCAGTAACTAAAGAGTTATATATGTCTGTGTTAATCATGGGATGACTTTTCACCTCACTTTAAAGAATTAAGTAACACAAATAATTAGAAATGTATTGTTGAGGGGAAGATATAATGCTAATAATTAATTTATTTATTTTATTTTCTTTAATTATAGTTGTTGTCCTTGTAACTTCACTTGTAATTTCATTTTATTATGAGAACCGTAGACAAAGAAGTTTTCAAGAAAAATTGTCTTTTCACAAGCAACATAATCTTTTCAGGGAAGAATTTGATGAAAAATTATTAACTATGACCCTAGATGATTATATTGAGTATAGAAAATATCATTTTAGCGAAATTGCAACTTTAGCATTTGAAATATCGGATATGTACAGTAATGATTTAGAGAAAGAGAGCTTCGGATTAAAAGCGGAGTATTACTGGGATTGCAAAAAAAACTTGGAACAATACCAAACTAATATTATAAAGCTTTGGGATGAATTTTTTATTTTAATGGATAAAAAGTTATCTAGTTATGATAGCTATAGAATTGAATTGCTATTTCTCGCTAAATTAACACGCTTAAGTAACATTAGCGAAAAAGAAAGAGATAATTTGGATACTCAATTATTGAATTTTATTGATCGTAATTATCCTCAAGGATCAGGTATTGGCTTCAATGAAAAATTTGAGTATTTGATAGGATGGGCTAATTTTAGATTATTTAAAGGATACCTAGATATAATGAGGTTGGGTGTTTCTATTCGAGAAGTAGAAAATTTCAAACAGTTATGGAGTAATTTTGAGACTGATTTTATGAAACTTAGAAATGAATCTCCATCATGTTCAAAGAACTTTTACTTTGTAATTAGCAATTATTTTGATAGGTTTTCGGACGATATGAATTCTAGATTTAGATTATTATATAGAGAAGTTTCAGTGTGGACTATGGTAATATTTAAAAACGAAGATAACAGTGATTATTATAGCGAAGTATTAATTAGATATAGGAGAGTTACTAGAAAGACTAAAAAGGGATCCAGGTTATTTTGGGATTACCTTTTAGACTATACAACAAGATATGGAGAAAAACCGCATTTGCTTATTTATTATTTCTTGGCATTTATTTTCCTCTTCACTTTCATCTACTATCCGTACTCTTTTTCATTTTTTGAATTTAAAGACATTAGTAAAGAAGATTTTTGGCTGACAAGTATCATCAACTTGGTTTATTTCAATTTTACAACAATGGTTTCTAATACATATGGAAACATCAGCCCAGAAAATGAGATTACGAAAGTCTTTGTCATTGTTGAGCAATTATTGGGTTTTGCATTATCAGGTGGTTTTATTGCCCTATTCTTAAGGAAAATGTTTAGGGATTGAAGTTAAGGATCTTTGAATAAGCTTCTCTTTTCTTCTTCAACTAACGGGTGCTTTAGTAAAAAAAATATATCAAAGTAAAATGAGCCAGGAGAAACTATCCTAGCTCATTTTTTATGTGTATTTAAAATCAACCTTTACCTCTAACATAGCCAAAAACAAAGCACTGCATGTTCGCAGTGCTTTGATAGATATCTTATAAAATTTGTAATTCTTTCGGAAACTTCGTTAACACTTCAACGCCACTTTCTGTCACTACTACATCATCTTCAATACGTACGCCGGTAATATCAGGATGATATATTCCAGGTTCGATTGTAAATACCATTCCTTTTTCTAGCTTCATGTCATTCACACCAGTTATCGAAGGGAATTCATGGACAGAAATTCCAAGTCCATGTCCTAGACGATGGGTAAAGTATTCTCCGTAACCAGCTTCTGTAATAATATCTCTTGCAGTTTTATCAAGCGCCATAGCAGTAACGCCTGGTTTTACTGCCGCCACCGCAGCTTCTTCTGCACGACGTACTGTTTCATAAATTTTGCGTTTGTCTGGAGAAGGTTCTCCAAATGCTACTGTACGCGTAATATCTGAGCAATAGCCGTTATACACTACGCCTAAGTCAAAAAGAATGAAATCTCCTTTTTGGATTTTACGGTCACCAGGAGTTCCGTGAGGTGAAGCTGTTTTAGGACCACTCAACACCATTGTGTCAAATGACATCTGTGCAGCTCCTTTTTCTTTTACGGCCAATTCAATGGCATTTAAAATTTCAATCTCCGTTTTACCTTCTGCAATTTCCTTGCAACCAACTTCAATTGCATAGTCCGCAAGCTCGGCCGCTTTACGCATATTGACTAATTCTGCTTCAGACTTAATAACACGTAGGTCATTGATTTTTTCGTCGATTCTAGAAACTTGCAGATTTGAAAGTCGTTCTTCTAGTGCTTCTAATCTTTCAACTGTCATATGTGATTTCTCAACCGCTAGGCTTTGAATATTACTAGCCGTTTCATTCATTTTTTGTACTAAGATATCCCATGCATTGTCCGTGTCTTGATGTCCAATTATTTCTCCATTCCAACCTGCTGCTTTTGCATCTGGAATTTCCATTTTAGGACAAATGATAAACGGTGCAGCTTCCTTGAAGATGGCTACACCTAAAAGACGCTCATGGGGATTGCTTTTAAATCCAGTAAAATAAAAAACGTTATCTGGAGTAGTGATAAATGCTGCATCAATTTGATGTGTTTGTAGATAGGATTGTATTTTTTCTGTTTGATTCATATGGGCACCTCTTTTAAATTTAATACTATAAGCATATCAGAATAAAGGATTTCTGACATCTACGTTGAATGAATTATAAGGAGTACTACTTTTAAATAATGATTCAAAAGGAGAGAATACAATATGGAAATCAGCTATCACGGACATTCGGTAGTTAAAATTATGACCGATACACACACAATCTTAATAGATCCTTTTATCACTGGAAATGGACAAACTGATTTAGATGCGGCCAAAGAGAAAGTAGATGTAATTTTAGTGACGCATGGTCACAATGATCATTTAGGAGATACAGTAGACCTGGCAAAAAGAAATAATGCCACGGTAATCGCAACATTTGAACTTGCCAATTATGTAGAATCATTCGGCATTAATGTGCATGCCATGGGAATAGGTGGATCTTATGATTTTGAATTTGGAACAGTAAAATTCACGCAAGCATTTCATAGTAGCTCGTTTACAACAGAAGATGGAGAAATTATTTATGGCGGAATGCCTGCTGGAGTACTTTTCACATCGGAGGGCAAAACTATCTATCACGCAGGCGATACGGCTTTGTTTGGAGATATGAAACTAATCGGTGAACGCAATAATATAGATGTTGCATTCCTTCCAATTGGAGATAATTTTACAATGGGTCCAGATGATGCAGCATACGCGGTACAGCTACTAAAACCTCAAATTGTTGTACCGGTACATTATAATACGTTTCCACCTATAAAACAGGATCCTCAAATATTTAAGAACCTTGTAGAAACTGCAGAAGTACAAGTGTTGAGTGCTGGTGATTACGTTCAATGGATTCGTGACTAGAAAATAAGGCTTATGTGGTACAATAAACGTATAATAATCGTTTGGATGTGACTACATGACAACAAAACATGAACAGATACTAGCATATATAGAAAAACTTCCAGTAGGCGATAAAATATCCGTTAGACAAATTGCAAAGGATTTAACTGTCAGTGAAGGGACAGCCTATCGTGCGATTAAAGAGGCAGAAACGAGAAGAATAGTCAGCACTATTGAACGAGTAGGGACAATTCGCATCGAGCTAAAGAAAAAAGAAAATTTCGAGCGTTTAACCTATGCAGAAGTAGTAAATATTGTGGATGGTCAAGTATTGGGTGGAAAAACCGGATTGCACAAAACGTTAAACAAGTTTGTGATTGGGGCAATGCAACTAGAAGACATGATGCGGTATGTAGAGCCGAGCAATCTGTTAATAGCAGGGAATCGATTAAAGGTTCATGAGACTGCGTTACAAGCTGGTGCTGCAGTTCTTGTTACAGGTGGATTTGATGTAACTGAGAACACCAAAAGATTAGCGGACGAACTAGAGCTTCCCGTCATTTCTACCAGTTATGATACATTCACTGTGGCGACAATGATCAATCGTGCAATTGATGATCAACTCATAAAAAAAGATGTGTTATTAATCGAAGATATATATGTTCCGCTACAAGAAACGTCGTATTTATACGCTACTGATCAAGTGAAACAATACCGAGTACTAAATAATAGTACAACGCACGGTGTTTTCCCGGTAGTAGATGCGTCGAAGAAATTAGTAGGAATAATAACAGCTAGAGATGTCATTGGTAAATCTAACAATGAACCGATTGAAAAAGTTATGACGAAAAATCCTATTTCCGTCACGATGAAAACAAGTGTATCGTCAGCAAGTCATCGAATGATTTGGGAAGGTGTAGACCTTTTACCTGTTGTGCGAGATACCAATTATTTGGAGGGTGTCATCAGTAGACAAGATGTCTTAAAAGCATTACAAGCTGCAGCTCGTCAACCACAAAATGGCGAAACGATAGATGATATTGTTAAACAGCAAATAAAAATTATTTCTACAGAGGATTTTATATTTGAATTTGTCGTTACACCTCAAATGACGGATCATTACGGTGCTATGTCCAATGGAGCTTTTACGATATTAGTAACGGAAACAGGGGCACAAACATTGAAAATTCGTAAACGTGGGGAAAGTGTCGTTGAGAATATGACCATCTTCTATACGAAACCAATTCAGCTTGAAAGTATTCTACGCATTCAAGCGAAAGTATTAGAACTGAGCAGAAAAGTTGCGAAGATGGATATCGAAATCTTCAATGATAAATTACTAGTTGGAAAAGCTATGGTCACTTATCAGTTATTAGAAAGATAAGCATTTCAATCTTTTTTTGTAATTGTTTCTAGTCATAGGACAAAAAAATGATGCAGCTAATTTAGCTGCATCATTGATTTATAGATAATTCTTCTTTTACAAATTGCCCGTAGTGTTTGGCTACTTTTACATTGTGATATGTGAAATAAGCTCCAAGTAAAATAAACAGACCGGCAACGACATATGTTATAGAAGATTGATAAACGATTAGAAAGTTAATACCAAAAAACAATAAAAATGCACCTAGACATACGGAAGCTTTTGCGCCAAGCCATTTTTTGCGTATTGGCAGTGGTGTACGGAATTGCTTCGTTTTAAAATAAAAATACCAAACAAATGTAACTACTATAACTGCTACTAATAGTATATTAAGCATAATGACCCTCCATCTAAAAGTTAAGCTGTTATCTATTGTAAAGGGAAAAGTGGAAAAATGCGAATAGAAAAAACAGACAAGCGAGGTTATATGGGATGAAAAGACAAATCATAGACACAATCGAGAAGTACGAAAAAATTATATTGCATCGGCATGTTAGGCCCGATCCTGATGCCTATGGTTCCCAAATAGGATTAAAAGAACTCATTCAGCTAAATTATCCATCGAAAAAAGTCTTTGCCACTGGAACCCATGATGAAACGCTAAATTTCCTAGCTCACCCTGACGAGGTTTCTGATGAGGACTTTCAGGATGCTTTAATCATTGTCACAGATACAGCAAATACTGAAAGAATTGATGATGACCGATATAAATTAGGAAGTTATATTGTGAAGATAGATCATCATCCTAATGATGATGCTTATGGCGATTTACTATGGGTAAATACAGAGGCAAGTTCGGTAAGTGAAATGATCTGTGAACTATTCGAAGAAGCAAAAAACTATAAACAGTGGAAAATGGATGCGTCCATTGCACGATTATTATTTGCAGGAATAGTAGGAGACACAGGTAGATTCATGTTCCAAAGTACAACTAAACAGACAATGGATTTTGCAGGAGAATTACTTACATATGGTTTTGATAGTACGAATTTATTTAATGGCATGTATGAAGTCGAACGGAATCTTCTTCAGCTAAAAGGCTATGTATATGCTAATTTTGAAATGGATGAAACTGGTGTAGGTCATATTAAACTTACGAAAGAAATTCTACAAAAGTATCAAGTCGACCAATCAGAAGCATCCTTACTGGTTAGTGCATTAGCTGATGTAAAGGGCATGAAATGCTGGGTTTTCTTTATAGAAGATTCTTCAGAAATTCGAGTTCGACTGCGTTCAAAAGGTCCGGTTATTAATGGAATAGCCAAAAAGTATGGTGGCGGAGGACATCCACTTGCCTCGGGAGCTGCTGTAAAGACATGGGAAGAAGCTGCTCTAGTAATAGAAGATTTAAAAAAGCTGTAAATTGAGGTGTTAATATGAAAACAGTATATCCACAAATTGTGACATCGGCGGATATGCTGAAAAGCACAATTCAGTTGGAACAACTTATACAAAAGTTAAAACAAAATAATGCAGGGGCAGCAGCCATTACAAATAGTAGATTGTATGGTTTACTGCCTTTTTGGCATGCATTACATGCACAACAGATTAAAGCAGTACTTGGTCTCACTGTTAATGTACAACTTGAAACTGGTATTGTAAGTTTGGTGCTCTATGCAAAAGATAATAATGGATATGAAAATTTGCTGAAAATATCGAGCAGTATCGAGACAAGAGAAATTACAGTGCTCCCCAAAAGATGGTTAGAAGCATATAAGAATGGATTAGTTGCTGTCTACAAAGGAGAGTCTTCCACAGAGCTTGAGTTGCTTAGCGAATTACAGATGATTTTTGCGAATGGTCAATTTTATCTAGCAATAGAACGCCCAAATGGGGAAAAAATGGAGCATGAAGAAACCATCATCCAGTACAGTGAACAGTTATCTATACCTATTACTGCTTTCCATATGAGTCGATACATAGAAAAAGAAGATGCTTTTGCATATGAAGTGTTAAATGCAATGGATCAATCACTTAAAATGAATGATCACACTCGCCTAAAACCATCTACAGACTCCCTTCACATACTTTCTAGTGAGGAATGGAGTGAATGGTTTTTTGATGCCCCATCATGGATTGAAAACACGGAGAGAATGCTAAATAGTTGTAATGTCTCTATTGAAAAGTCTGCTTCTATTATGCCTAAGTACCCATTACCCGAAACGAAAAATTCTAAGGATTACTTAAGAGAACTTTGTGAAGAGGGATTGAATCAACGGATAAAAGAAATTACGAAGCCATATGTTGAACGTTTAAATTACGAACTGTCCATTATTAACCAAATGCATTATGAGGATTACTTTTTAATCGTTCAGGACTTCATGAAATTTTCAAAACAACAAAATATATTAACTGGACCTGGCCGTGGGTCTTCTGCCAGTTCACTAGTAGCATTTTCTTTGAATATAACAGATATAGATCCCCTGCGATATGGTTTACTATTTGAACGATTCTTAAATCCTGAACGTATCACAATGCCGGATATTGACATCGATTTTGCAGATTCTAGAAGGATGGAAGTTATTCAATATGTCGTAAAGAAATATGGCCAGAACTATGTTTCTCAAATAATTACATTTGGTACATTGTCTGCAAAAGCAGCAGCAAGAGAGGTTGCTAGAGTGTTTGGATTTGAATCTACCACTTTAGAAGCTATTTCTTCTTTCATACCCGCAAAGCCTGGGATCACGTTAAAAGAAGCATATGATATGTCTGAGAAATTACGTGAATTTATACAAACAGAGGAAATCCGAAAAAAATGGTTTCAGGTGGCACTAGCTTTAGAGGGGTTACCTAGAAATGCCTCCACACACGCAGCGGGTATAGTATTATCACCAGTGTCTCTAGTAGATGTTATCCCTATTCAAAGTGGGCATGAGGATATCTATTTGACCCAATGGCCAATGAAAGAAGTAGAACAAGTCGGATTACTTAAAATGGATTTTTTAGGGTTGCGAAATTTGACGATTATTGAAAGAATTTTAAAGATCATTAATTATAGACAATCTGACCCATTCAAGTTAGCGGAAATACCGCTCCATGATGAACTGACCTTTCAGTTATTGCAGCAAGGGGATACTACAGGGGTATTTCAATTAGAATCGGTTGGAATGCGTCAATCTCTTAAACAAATCAATCCAACTAAGTTTGAAGATGTTGTTGCAGTGAATGCACTATTCCGACCAGGGCCAATGGAAAGCATTCCTTTATACGCCAAGCGAAAAGCTGGCCAAGCACCAGTAACGTATGAACATCCCATATTAGAGCCAATCTTAAAAGAAACATATGGCATTATTGTTTACCAGGAGCAAATAATGCAAATTGCTTCGAAAATGGCTGGCTTTACATTCGGGGAAGCTGATTTGTTACGCAGAGCTGTGAGCAAAAAAAATCGAGAAGTCTTACAAAGTGAACGTGTACACTTTGTTCAAAAAGCAATTCAAGAAGGGCATTCAGATCAGTCTGCGACAGCAGTTTATGATTTAATCGTCCGATTTGCTGACTATGGTTTTCCAAAAAGCCATGCTGTCGCCTATAGTGTAATTTCTTTTCAAATGGCGTATTTAAAAGCCCATTTCCCTGTAGCATTTTATAGTGCACTATTAAGCATTGCTACAGGAAACCAAGTGAAAATTAATGAACTAATGATGGAAATGAGACAAAAAGACATGGTTATTCTCGCTCCATCTATATTTAGTAGTCAACGCTTTTTCACAGTGGAAAGCGGAGGTATTCGTTTCGGTTTACAAGCTATAAAAGGCGTTTCCCATAATTTTATTCAAAAATTATTACAACAACGCAAGGAGAGAGAATCACAGTGGGAAGATATTTTTGAACTTGCCTCCGATTTATCTGCAGTTTATTTCACTAGAAAAAATGTTGAACCATTGATCAAAGCTGGGGCATTAGATGAATTTGGTTACGATAGAGCCACTCTATTATCGACTTTAGATGCAGCTGTTAAATATGCTGAATTGATAAGTCCTACAGAAGAATCTGATTTGTTTGGTGGCGATGCTTCTCATTTTGGAAAGTCTAAACATATTAAATCCGAACCACTTCCAATAATGGAGAAATTGCAATTTGAGAAAGAAGTTTTGGGTCAATACTTTTCGGAGCATCCTACTGTATCTAAAAAGAAAATGTTAAATGATAAACTCGTTGATATTTGGGATGTTTTGCAGGCAACAAAAGATATCCAAGTGAAAATAGTTGGAATTATTCAAGACATAAAACGTATTCGGACAAAAAAAGGAGAAGCAATGGCTTTTCTAACAGTACAGGATGATACGGGTAGTCTATCGGTAACGTTATTTCCAGAGGAATATGCAAAGTTCAACGCATTATTAAAAGAGCAAGAGATGCTCGTTATTTCAGGGAAGTCAGAACGTAGAAATGGTCGTTCACAAATCATTACTAAATATATAGAGAACTAAGCTGCATAGATTATTATGCAGTTTTTTCTTTACGTTTGAACAAATCTTTTGTATGCTAATAATTATGAGTGGTCTGACCACTTTGTAATTTATGGAAGAGTGAGGCGTAATGGACCAAACGAATAATCCTAAAAAAATGTTTTTAGAAATTGTAAAGCAGTTGAGACAGCTCATTGCAGATGAAAATGTTTCCGTTGGTGGTAAATTGCCATCTGAAAGGGAACTAGCTGAGCGACTTCAAGTAGGTAGGTCAACCGTTAGGGAAGCGCTGAGGAGCTTAGAATTACTCGGTTTAATAGAAACACGCCGAGGAGAAGGTACCTTTTTATCGGATTATCGAAAGCATCGGCTAGTCGAGCTGTTATCTACATTTATCCTTCAAGAATCTAAATCGAAGGAAGATGTGCATACAACGCGAGAAGCATTAGAGAAGGATGCAATTCATACAATTTGTATGTCCAAGAGGCTTTACGCGCTACATATATGGGATGCCTTTAAAGAAAAACTGATAGAAGAAGACGTAGTTCGTGAAGATATTATTCGAGAGATTATTATCATTTCCGATAATCGATTAGGTTTAAAAATATGGTTTTTATTAAAACAGTTTGCAGGAGAGCCTTACCAAGAAAATATGAGTTTAGAAGAGAAAACTATTTGGATTCAGCTTTTGATGGCTTTGCAAAATGGAGAACAACAACAAGCGTTATCTCTTTATAATGAATGGCTCTTGTTGCTTAATAGGGGAGATGTATAAATGAGTATTCGAGATATATTTAGAAAAAATCAAAAGAAAAGATATGCAACTATACCGACTGAAAAAGCAAAAAACGATGTACCAGAAGGCATAATGATGAAATGCCCTGAGTGTAGAAAAAATGTATTTACAAAAGACTTGATGAAGAATTTAAAGGTTTGTCCTACTTGTGATCACCATATGAAAATGACTGCATGGGAGAGAGTAGACATATTTTTAGATGAAGATTCATTTGTATCAATGGATGATCATTTAGAAACAGTTAATCCATTGAATTTCCCAAGTTATACGGAAAAGATAAAAGCAGATGGACAAAAGACGGGATTAAATGAAGCTGTTCTTACTGGAATTGGAAAGTTAGATGGTCAACAGGTCGCCGTAGCGATTATGGATTCACATTTTCGAATGGGATCAATGGGCTCAGTAGTAGGAGAAAAAATTACAAGAGCTGTGGAGAAAGCGACAGAGCTAGGAATTCCTTTTATTATTTACACTGCAAGTGGAGGAGCGAGAATGCAAGAAGGCGTTCTGTCCTTAATGCAAATGGCGAAAACTTCTGTTGCCTTGAGAAGACACAGTGATCATGGACTACTTTATATTTCTATTCTTACCCATCCTACAACGGGTGGAGTTTCTGCGAGCTTTGCTTCGGTAGGTGATATTAACATCGCTGAACCTAAAGCTTTAATCGGGTTTGCTGGTAGACGGGTGATTGAACAAACAGTTCGAGAAAAACTGCCAGAGGATTTTCAAACAGCTGAGTTTTTAATGAATCATGGTCAGCTAGATGCCATCATTCATCGTAAAGAGATGCGAGAAAAAGTAGCTTCCATCGTCCATCTTCATACGACTAAGGAGGTCACAAAATGCTAAAAGTACTACCTTTTGAAGAACCAATAGTCCAATTAAAAACAAAAATAGAAGAGTTAAAAGAATATACAGCTAGTGCTGATGTAGATATGTCAGCTGAAATCATTCATCTAGAAGCTAGACTTAAGAAGTTAGAACATGAAATCTATGAAAATATGGAGCCTTGGGACCGTGTTCAGGTCGCTCGTCATCCGAGTCGTCCTACTACAAGAGATTATATTCAATTATTATGTACAGACTTTATGGAACTCCATGGAGATCGACTTTACGGAGACGATGCAGCGATTATTGGGGGAATTGCCTTATTTGAAGGAAGACCAATAACAATTATTGGACATCAAAGAGGGATAGATACAAAAGAGAACATTAAACGTAATTTTGGTATGCCTCATCCAGAGGGGTATCGTAAAGCATTACGATTAATGAAACAAGCAGAAAAGTTTAAGCGCCCCATTATATGTATGATTGATACGAAAGGTGCTTATCCTGGGAAAGCTGCGGAAGAACGTGGACAAAGTGAAGCAATAGCTAGAAACTTAGTGGAGATGGCTGGTTTAAAAGTACCAGTAATAAGTATTGTTATTGGAGAAGGTGGTAGTGGAGGAGCTTTAGCATTAGGTGTGGCTAATCATATTCATATGCTAGAAAACTCTACGTATTCGGTTATTTCTCCTGAAGGAGCAGCATCTATTCTTTGGAAGGATGCATCTTTGGCGAAACAAGCTGCAGAAGCGATGAAAATTACAGCTCCAGACTTAAAGAAGATGGAGATTATTGATACTGTCATCCAAGAAGTCCATGGGGGAGCTCATAAAAATATAGAAGCACAGGCGGAATATATGAAGGAAACCCTTATTAACTCGTTGAAAGAATTAGAGAAATTAACTCCCGATGAGCTAATCGAAAATAGATATATTAAGTTCAAAAATATTGGAGAATTTAATGAATAAAATGCGTCAAGAACGACGCATTTTTTTTTAATTCATTTCGTGATAAGCTTATAATATGAAATTCGTTGTTTGGAGGGAAAAAAGATGAAGAGAATTGGTGTGTTAACAAGTGGAGGAGACGCTCCCGGTATGAATGCTGCTGTTCGAGCGGTTGTAAGAAAAGCTATTTATGAAGGGCTTGAAGTAGTCGGTATATTCCATGGTTACCAAGGACTGATCGATGGTAAGATGGAAGTTTTAGACTTAGGTTCTGTAGGGGATATTATTCAAAGAGGTGGAACAAAACTGTTTTCTGCTAGATGTCCCGAATTCCGTACGGAGGAGGGGCAACAAAAAGCAATAGAGCAGCTAAAGGCACATGGTATTGAAGGATTAGTAGTTATCGGCGGGGACGGTTCTTATAGAGGTTCTATGAAGCTTACAGAAAGTGGTTTTCCGTGCGTAGGAATTCCTGGAACAATCGATAATGATATTCCAGGTACGGATTATACTTTAGGTTTTGATACAGCTTTAAACACAGTGATTGAGAGTATTGATAAAATTAGAGATACTGCTACATCGCATGAACGAACATTTATCGTAGAGGTAATGGGAAGAGACGCTGGTGACTTGGCATTATGGGCTGGCCTTGCTGGTGGAGCCGAAACTATTATTATTCCTGAAGTAGAGATAAATATGGATGAGATTGTCGAACGTCTAAAAAGCGGTTCGGAACGTGGGAAAAAGCATAGTATAATTATTGTCGCTGAAGGTGTGATGAGTGGTGCAGAATTTGCTAGTAAGCTTAAAGACCTAGCAGATATTGAAACACGAGTTTCCGTGCTTGGACATATCCAGCGTGGAGGTTCCCCAACGGGCCGTGATCGAGTGTTAGCAAGTTTATTTGGCGCTAAAGCGGTTGAGGTTTTAATAGCAGGAAATGGTGGGCGTGCGATTGGCATCCAGAATCATCAAGTGGTAGACTATGATATGAATGAAGCTTTTGATAATCATGAAGAATTTGATATGTCTATGTATCAATTATCTAAAGAATTATCCATTTAATTAGGAAATATATTGCCCTTAAAGAAAGGAATGTACTATGAGAAAAACTAAAATTGTATGTACAATTGGACCCGCAAGTGAATCAGAAGAAATGTTAGAGAAATTAATAAATGCTGGAATGAACGTTGCCAGATTAAATTTCTCGCATGGTAATCATGAAGAACATGCAGCAAGAATTGAAACGATTCGTAAAGTTTCTAAAAGAATAGGTAAAGTTGTTGGGATATTATTGGATACAAAAGGACCAGAAATCCGTACACATAAAATGGAAAATGGTGCGCTTGAACTTCAGTCTGGAGAAACCATCGAGATTTCGATGACAGAAGTGTTAGGTACACTTGAACGTTTCTCTATTTCTTATGATAAATTAATCGAGGATGTTAACGAAGGCTCGGTCATTCTTTTAGATGATGGCCTTATTGAATTAATCGTTCAAAAAATTGATAAAGAGAATGGAATTATCTCCACTTTTATTCAAAATGCAGGAACGTTAAAGAACAACAAAGGTGTAAATGTACCTGGTGTATCCGTACAATTACCTGGCATGACAGAAAAAGATGCGCAGGATATCCTTTTTGGTATTGAGCAGGATGTAGATTTTGTTGCTGCCTCTTTCGTTCGCCGTGCAAAAGATGTGTTAGAAATTCGCAAACTGCTAGAAGGAAATAATGGAGCACATATTCAAATTATTCCGAAGATCGAAAACCAAGAAGGCGTGGATAATATTGATGAAATTATTCAAGTATCTGATGGTTTAATGGTTGCAAGGGGAGATCTAGGAGTAGAAATTCCAGCAGAAGAAGTTCCTTTAGTACAAAAGAAACTAATTGCAAAATGTAATGAGGCAGGAAAACCTGTTATCACAGCTACTCAAATGCTCGATTCTATGCAACGTAATCCGAGACCTACTCGTGCAGAAGCAAGTGACGTCGCAAATGCTATTTTTGATGGAACGGATGCAATTATGCTTTCTGGAGAAACAGCTGCGGGACTTTATCCAGTAGAGTCTGTGCAAACAATGGATAAAATTGCTCGTCGTACTGAAAATGCAGTAGATTATCGTGAAAATGTTACCAAGATTAGTAAAGCACGCGATGTAAACTTAACTGATGCTATTGGTCAAGCGGTTGCGCACACAGCGATTAACTTGAAAGTAAAAGCAGTTATTGCACCAACTGAAAGTGGATATACTGCTAAAATGATTGCTAAATTTAGACCGGGAGTTCCAATAATCGCGGTAACTTCATCAGAAACTCCTTCTAGAAAACTTACATTAGTTTGGGGAGTATATCCGATTGTAGGGAAAAAAGCTCACTCTACAGATGAGGTTTTAGAGGATGCTGTGGAGGAAAGTATTTTACATCAATATGTTACTCATGGCGATCTAGTAGTGATAACTGCCGGAGTACCTGTAGGAGAAGCAGGCACAACTAACTTGATGAAGGTTCATGTTATTGGAGACTTAGTTGCAAGAGGGCAAGGTATTGGTAAGAATACTGCATTCGGAAAAGCAATAGTTGTGAATAGTGCAGAAGAATTAGCAGGACAAGATACAACAGATAGCATTATTGTGACATTAGGATCTGATCGTGATATGGTTCCGAGTATCGAAAAGTGCAGAGGTTTAATCACTGAAGAGGGTGGTTTAACTAGCCATGCCGCAGTGGTTGGACTTAGCTTAGGGGTACCAGTAATCGTTGGAGTGAAAGATGCTACGACACTTATTAGAAATGGCCAAGAGTTAACGATAGATGCCGAAAGTGGTTTTATCTATCATGGTCGTGCAAGCATAATTTAAGAAGATGCCTCACCATAAAAGGTGGGGCTTTTATTGAATGAAAAATAGCTTTTAGTATATAAGGTATTTATCCAAGAATACTGCTGATTTTCTTTACAGCGCTCTTGCCTGTTTGCCAAAGTTTTTGAATGGTGACGGACAGATAGATGGCATAAGATTACCGAGCAAAGAAAGGCTGGTTGTGACATCAGTCACGACCAGCCTTTCAAAAATTAATCGATAATATTATAGCAACCAATCTGTACAGAGTATTTCGGAAACGCTGGAAACAGGTTATGAACATAGAAGATGCCCTGCGCATTTATTAAAGGAAGGTGAAATGATGAAATGGATTATTGGTTTGTTTATCTTAATCCCGGCGATTGAATTGTATCTCCTCATGTTATCAGGGAAAACTATTGGAGCGGGATACACATTTTTATTGATCATTGCAAGTGGTGTAATTGGCGGATATTTTGCAAAAAGACAGGGCCTAAAAGCATTTCGTGAAGTATCAGAAAGCGTTAAAAACTATCAAGCGCCCGGTGAAGCTGCCATAAATGGTATAAGTATATTTATCGGAGCTATTTTAGTTGTACTTCCAGGATTTATATCCGATATTATTGGGTTCATGCTTTTGTTTGCTCCAACCCGTAATTTATTTAAACCGCTTGTTTATAGATGGATTCGCAAGAAGATGAAAAACGGTCAAGTTATTGTGATGAAGTCTTCGTAAAGTTCTCCCATTTGTGGGCGAATAGATAAATAAATGGACTAAACAAAATTCCTATAAAACCAAAGATTAAAATGGCTGCTGCGCTCAAATAAAAGACGTGGACAGCCTTTATTTGTGTGGTGGAGGACCAGAGTACTGATTCGACGATATGTCTGGTTAACTGAACAAAAAGGTATAAAAGCAAGACAATTGTGCCTACCATTTGCATCTCCATTAAAAAGAAGTAAATACTTAACGGAATCAATATCAAGCCTGTACCTAAAAAAGGAATACTATCGACTAAAGAGATTAGAAAAGCATATTTAATTGGGTTATGCAATCCTAGTACCGAGAATCCAATAGCAATTAAAATGAACGTTAAAACAAATAGTTTAAGCTCCACGTGAATGAACTGATTTACTACAGTGGAAGATTTAAGCAAGGCTCTGTGGCAAAGAGTTCTCATTTTTTTTGGAAAGTAAACTAGAAACCATTCGCGGTCTTTTATAGATTCGAACAAGGAAAAAAACAATCCAATACTAAACAAAAAGATTTCAAAAAAATAAGATGGTAAATGGGTTACGTTTAATAATAAATCATTCAATAGCTTATTTAGTATTGTTTGAAATTTACCTTCAAACATCGTAAATACAGGGTGACTCTGTAATTCCATCACTGGCAACAAAACAACATGCTCGTGTAAAAATGGTATTAAATCAATAAATGTCTGAATGAGAAAAAATAATACGACTAAAAAACTACCTAATATTAAAATAACTGTGAGTAAAACACTTAAGAAAACTGGGAGTTTAAATTTTTTATGTAATAAATTAGTTAAGGGAAAAAGAAAATAACCTCCAATAATTGCCAAAGTGAGAGGGTAAGCAACAAATGATATTAGTATAATTATTCCAAATGGTAGCCATTGTAATAAGAAATCTTTTTTATTTTCTTGTAGAGTAATCATTTTCATCCAATCTTTTCAATTAATTAGGAGATTTAAAGATAAATTTCAACAAACTTAAGCGTTTTCATTCACAAAAACGCCAAAATTGATTATACTGATTAAGTAAGCAATGCTAGGAACATTAATATATACATATAATTCTTCTGATTTATAAAGATTTAATCAGTAGATTTATGTTGTAAAGGGGAGACTATGATATGACAACAACTAAAGGTTTAGAAGGAATTGTAGCGGCAGAGACGTCAATCAGTTCAATCATCGATGATACACTTACATATGTTGGATACGATATTGATGATTTAGCAAATAATGCGGGCTTTGAAGAGGTAGTTTACTTGCTTTGGCATAAACGTCTTCCAAATGCGACAGAATTAGCTGAATTGAAACAGCAATTAGCTGACAATATGGCTGTACCACAAGAAGTTTTGAATCATTTCAAAACATTCCCTATCAATGACGTACATCCAATGACAGCTCTTAGAACAACAGTTTCTATGCTTGCATTATATGATGATGCAGCAGAAGATATGTCCGACGAAGCAAATTACTTAAAAGCTATTAAATTACAAGCAAAAATGCCGACATTAGTGACAGCTTTCTCACGTGTTCGTCAAGGTTTAGAGCCTGTAGCACCTAAAGCAGATTTGGGATATGCAGCTAACTTCTTATACATGTTACACGGAGAATTACCACAGGATATAGAAGTTGAAGCGTTTGATAAAGCACTTGTTTTACACGCAGATCATGAGTTAAATGCTTCTACATTCACTGCTCGCGTATGTGTAGCTACACTTTCAGATATCTATTCTGGTGTAGTAGCAGCTATTGGAGCTTTAAAAGGACCATTGCATGGTGGAGCAAACGAACAAGTAATGAAAATGTTAACAGAAATTGGTACACTTGATAATGTGGACGCTTATATCAAAGATAAATTAGATAACAAAGTTAAGATTATGGGATTCGGTCACCGTGTATATAGAAAAGGAGACCCACGTGCAAAACATTTACGTGAAATGTCTCAGAAACTAACTACACTAAATGGTGAATCTAAACTTTATGATATGTCTATTCGTATCGAAGAAATAGTTACAGGACAAAAGAATTTACCACCAAACGTAGATTTCTATTCTGCATCTGTTTATCATTCGTTGAAAATTGATCATGATCTATTTACACCTATTTTTGCAGTATCACGTGTATCTGGTTGGAGTGCTCATATTCTTGAGCAATATGCAAACAATCGTTTAATCCGTCCACGTGCAGAATATGTTGGACCTGGAATGCAAAAGTATATTCCAATTGAAGAAAGATAATAGTAGTATTATCTTAGTAAGATAGGGCTTAAACACTTTTGTGTTTACTGCCCTATGATTATGATGGTAGGAGGAAATAACAAATGACAACAGGTAAAATTACAGTAGAAAACGGTGTACTTAACGTACCAAACACAGCAGTAATTCCTTTTATAGAAGGAGACGGAACAGGTCCAGATATCTGGGCTGCAGCGTCACGTGTATTAGAAGCTTCAGTAGAAAAAGCTTATAATGGCGAAAAGAAAATTGAATGGAAAGAGGTTCTTGCTGGTCAAAAAGCATTCGATAAAACTGGCGAATGGCTTCCTCAAGAAACTTTAGATGTTATTAATGAATATTTAATCGCTATTAAAGGACCTTTAACTACACCAATCGGTGGAGGAATTCGTTCATTAAACGTAGCATTACGTCAAGAACTTGATCTATACACTTGCCTACGTCCAGTTCGTTATTTCACTGGTGTTCCATCTCCGGTTAAACGTCCTGAAGATACTGATATGGTTATTTTCCGTGAAAACACTGAAGATATCTACGCTGGTATTGAGTATGCACAAGGTACAGACGAAGCAAAAAAACTTATCAACTTCTTACAAACTGAGTTTGGAGTTAAAAATATTCGTTTCCCAGAAACTTCAGGTCTTGGTATCAAACCTATTTCTGAAGAGGGTACAAAACGTTTAGTTCGTGCTGCTCTTAACTATATTATTAAAGAAGGTCGTACTTCTTTAACTTTAGTTCATAAAGGGAATATCATGAAGTTCACTGAAGGTGCTTTCAAAACTTGGGGTTACGAAGTAGCAGAACAAGAATTTGGTGATAAAGTATTTACATGGAACCAATACGATCAAATTAAAGAAGAGCAAGGAACTGAAGCTGCTGATAAAGCACAAGCTGATGCACTTGCGTCTGGTAAAATCTTAGTAAAAGATTCTATTGCTGATATCTTCTTACAACAAATTTTAACTCGTCCAAAAGAGTTTGATGTAGTTGCTACAATGAACTTAAATGGAGATTATATTTCTGATGCACTTGCTGCACAAGTTGGTGGTATCGGTATTGCTCCTGGAGCGAACATTAACTATGTAACTGGACATGCTATTTTTGAAGCTACTCATGGTACAGCTCCTAAATATGCTGGTTTAGACAAAGTTAACCCATCTTCTGTTATTCTTTCAGGTGTCTTAATGCTTGAGCATTTAGGATGGAACGAAGCTGCTAAACTTATCATGGATTCAATGGAGAAATCTATTGCTGCTAAAGTGGTAACTTATGATTTTGCTCGTTTAATGGATGGCGCTAAAGAAGTTAAATGTTCTGAGTTCGCTGATGAACTTATTAAAAACATGTAATATCAATTGAATCTTGGTTGAAAGGAAGGGAATATTCCCTTCCTTTTCTTTAATAGACAGAAAATATTTAAAAATGTGCATTGAACACTGGGTTCAAGATGTTTCAGAATAGAACGCTTCAGGCGGCCGCTTTCCGCGAGCGAGGCCGAGCCTCCTCAGGCCAACAGGATGTTGGTCACAAAGGCGTATAAGAAAGGGCATAGCCTTTCGCTTAGATGGTAAGAGTAGTCATAGTAAATATAATGGTAAAATCATATGTCGAATTAGGATTTGACCATATAGAACAGGCATCTTATTGCCCGATTCTAATAATAATGAACTAAAGGAGTGTTTTCTTATGACATTGAAAAGAAGTAAAATCTCAGTAATTGGTGGCGGATTTACAGGTGCAACAACTGCTTTTCTACTTGCTCAAAAGGAACTTGGTGATATTGTTTTAGTAGATATTCCACAATCCGAAAATGCTACTAAAGGTAAAGCTTTGGATATGGCACAAGCTGGACCCGTCCAAGGCTTTGATGCTGATATCATTGGCACTTCTAGTTATGAAGATGCGAAAGACTCGGATTTAGTAATTATTACGGCTGGCATCGCTCGTAAACCAGGAATGAGCCGCGATGATTTAGTGCAGACAAATCAAAAAGTGATGAAATCTGTTACATCTGAAATCGTAAAATATTCTCCGAATACGACAATCTTAGTTTTAACGAACCCTGTGGATGCAATGACCTATACAGTTTATAAGGAATCTGGCCTTCCAAAAGAACGTGTAATTGGCCAATCGGGAGTACTTGACACTGCTCGTTTCCGAACATTCGTTGCGAAAGAATTAAACCTCTCGGTAAAGGATGTAACTGGGTTTGTACTTGGTGGGCATGGGGACGATATGGTACCGTTAGTTAGATATTCATTCGCTGGTGGAATTCCATTAGAAACTTTAATTGATGCTACTCGCTTAGAGGAAATTGTAGATCGTACTCGTAAGGGTGGAGCGGAGATTGTAAATCTTCTTGGTAATGGTTCTGCTTATTATGCTCCAGCTGCATCTTTAGTAGAAATGGCTGAAGCAATTCTGAAAGACCAAAAACGAGTATTACCATCTATTGCATATTTAGAAGGTGAATACGGTATGAATGGAATTTACCTTGGTGTTCCAACAGTATTGGGTGCTGGTGGTATCGAGAAAATTATCGAACTTGAGTTAACAGAAGAAGAAAAAGCATTATTAAACAAATCAGCAGAAGCCGTTCAAGCAGTTATGAAAGTCTTAGCATAATGATAATTGTCATGAATCGAGTGGGGAAACCTACTCGATTTTTTATTGAGGAAAAAAGAATAGCTTACTGCTTGATAAAGTGTCTTTAGCCATAAGTTCTCCAACACTTAACAGGTCCTATCATCACCTTGCGCTTTGCGTTGGTTTATTGTTAATATAGAATTAGTATAAGGTACAATGCTAGCTCAAAATGAAAGTGTTATGGATGGCGAATTTCCTGTACTGCATCCGATTAAAGAAAAGTAACAAATATTGTAGCTAACATCGATTTGGAATGGGGGTTTCAAATCAACCTTGGAGGCCGATAAAATGAGAAAAGTATTAGTTGTGGATGATGAAAGTTCAATCGTAACTCTTTTAAAATATAATCTTGAAGAAGCAGGCTTTGAAGTCATAACAGCAAATGATGGCTTAGAGGGGCTTAATAAAGCCTTGGAAGAAAAGCCCGATGTGATTTTACTGGATTGGATGTTGCCTCATATGGATGGCATGGAGGTCTGTAAAGAGCTTCGTATTAAGAAGGTGCAAATTCCAATAATCATGTTAACAGCTAAAGATGAAGAATTCGATAAAGTACTAGGTCTTGAACTAGGTGCAGATGATTATATGACCAAGCCATTCAGTCCTAGAGAAGTAACAGCACGAGTTAAAGCTATGATTCGTCGTTCTGGCATTTCTAATGAGAAAAAACAAGAGAAAACAAAAGAAGAAATGTATACTTTCGGTCCACTACAAGTATTTCCAGAACGTTTCGAAGTACTTTTAAACAATGAGGTCATTGAATTTACGCCAAAAGAATTCGAATTACTTGTCTATCTAATCGAAAACAAAAATCGGGTTTTAACAAGAGATCAGCTACTAAGTGCCGTTTGGAATTATGATTTTGCAGGCGACACTCGCATAGTAGATGTACATATTAGCCATTTACGAGACAAAATTGAAGTTAATAGTAGAAAACCTCATTTCATTAAAACAATTAGAGGATTAGGGTATAAGTTTGAGGAGCCTAAGAGCTAATGAAATCATTTCATTCCAAACTTTTTAGAACTTATTCTATTATGATAGGGTTAATATTAGCTTGTCTAGGACTAGTACTTGGGCAGCTTTTTCCTATTTATGCAAAAAACGCTTCCGAAAAGGTCATTAATATTAAATTAGAAGAATTATCTAAAGACTTAGCAACTACAGGACTAACAATTGATGAACAGAGAGATATTAATGAGACGATAGGTAATTCTTTTTACCAAGCGGAGATGCTTGAACCTCATTCCTTATGGATTTTTTTGTTTATCATTTTATCTATTACATTTCTCATTGCACTCTTTTTAGGATCTAGTATTTTCAAAAAGTATGCTCAGCCAATCGAGCATCTGACAGAAACCGCTATGGAATTAGCTAGAGGTAATTATCGAATTCGTGCATTTGAAGATGAATTTTCTGGAATGTCGAAGCTAAGCAACTCTATTAATATACTCGCACGCAGTCTACATGATATATCGGTCATGAGGGAAACGGAAAAAGAGCGGTTAAAAACGTTAATCGAGAATATGGGTAGTGCGCTCATAATGATTGATCGGAATGGTTATATTACGATCGTAAATCGTTCGTTTCTTAAGCAGCTTGATATTTCGTTTAAAGATGTGGATGGAAAGCTATTTAATAAAATCGGGCTTCCTAAAAAAATTGAAGATTTCATTGATCAACTATTTTTAACTGAGGCTTCTAGCCGGGAACAAATATCCATTAAGAAAAACATACATACTTATTATATGGATGCTTACGGAGCTCCTGTCATCGGTGAACATGGAAAATGGCTTGGGATAGTGATAGTCATGCATGAGGTGACGGAGCTTGTGAAACTGGAGCAAGTTAGAAAAGACTTTGTAGCAAATGTTTCGCATGAATTGAAGACACCTGTTACTAGTATTAAAGGTTTTTCCGAAACATTATTGTATGGAGCGTATAAAAATGAAGAAACTTTACTTTCTTTCCTAGAGATAATCCATAAAGAAAGCAATAGACTTCAAATGCTCATTAATGATTTGTTAGATCTTTCCAAAGTGGAACAAGTAGGATATGAAGTAGACTTACAAAAGGTCAACTTATTGGATGTCGTTGCGCGAAGTAAAGAAATGACTAGTCATATTGTTGAGGAAAAGAATATGCGCCTGGAGATAATATCTGATGAGCCAGTCTTTGTATTAGGTGATTTAAATCGTTTAATCCAAATAACGATGAACTTATTGATGAATGCACTGACTTATTCCCCTGAAGATAAAACTGTTACTATAACCATTAGTCAGACTAAAAAGTGTGGAGTAATACGTATTCAGGATGAAGGAATTGGAATTGCAAAAGAAGAGATTAACCGAGTATTCGAGCGTTTTTATCGCGTAGATAGAGCTAGGAGCAGAAACTCGGGAGGAACTGGGCTAGGCTTAGCAATTGTTAAGCATCTAGTGGAAGCGCATCATGGCTTACTAGAAGTAGATAGTGAAGTAGGAAAAGGTACTGTCTTTACGGTATCTATTCCGCTTGTTAAAAGATAACGGAGGTATTTATGAATAACCAACCCTTTATCCCAATAATTATTGGGACAGATATGAATGCTTATAATATGGCAATTTCTTTTCATGAGGAATACAATATTAAGCCAATATTAGTAGGTAAAGAAGAAATGTCTTTTACTAAATGGAGCAGTGTGATTGAACATATTGAGATTCAGCCAAACTTATGGGATAAATCTGCATTTGTTCAAGTACTTTCTGAAGTCGCACAAAAATATAAAACAAACGATAAGCAATTGCTATTAATAGGAACAAATGATTTTTATGTGCGATTAATAATTGAAAATGCCGATGCTTTAAAGAAAATGTATGTTTTTAACTATATGTCGGAAGAATTAATGAACAATCTATTGGTGAAATCAAATTTCTATAAGCTTTGTGAAGAGCATGGAATTGATGCACCGAAAACTTATTATTATTCATGTGCAAAAAAAGCGGCATTTACAGAGGAAGTTCTCTATCCGCTAATTATAAAACCAAGTAATGGTGTGATGTATTATAAAAACAAGTTCCCTGGCCAGCAAAAAGTTTATCGAGTAGAGTCTAAAGCGGAACTAGATGATATTTTAGAAAAAGTAAATGCAAGTGGTTATACGGAAGACTTGATCATTCAAGATTACATCCCAGGCGATGATACATATATGTGGGATTCCGTATTTTATATGAATTCTAAAGGTAAAGCTGAACTTAGCACTCTTGCACAAGTGGTGCTACAAGAGCATACTGTAACTGCTATTGGTAACTATACAGCGCTTATTACTCGATATAATGAGGAACTAATGAAAAAGCTACAGCACTTTTTAGAAGCAGTCGGTTATGTAGGTTTTGCTAATTTCGATTTAAAATTTGATGAGCGAGATGGCAAGTTCAAAGTATTTGAAGTAAATATTAGACAAGGTCGTTCTAGTTATTATACAACTGCTCTTGGACATAATATGGCTAGATATTTTGTGGATGATGTTATTTATCAAAAGGAAAAAGCCCTTACTTTGTTGAATGAGCATTATTTGTTTACGGTAGTACCTAAAATAGTATTAAAGAAATTTGTTGAAAATGAAGAGATTCAACAAGAGGTTAGAATGCTATTGAGGTCTGGTAAATGGGGAAATCCACTTTTCTACAAGAAGGACAAGCATTTTACGCGTAAATTATTTTTAGTTGCTCGTCAGTTCAATTATTATAAGAAGTATAAAAATAATAATTGGTAAGGAAATATTTACAATTTATTCACAAGGGGTTTACAATTGTTTGCTATATTTAAAAAGACCCCTTTTCCAAACGATGTACCTAAAAAGCTAGCATTTTTGCTAGCTTTTTTTATTTGGCTCAAATAATATCCTATTCCAACTAAACCCTTCAAAATTCCAACTAAAAAACAAAACCCAAGAAAAGTAAAGGAAACAAGTATTCTATTAATTTTGAAACTAATTACCAACTTAAACCGTAAAAGGAAGTATACATAAAAAGGAGGAAATAATATGAGTACTAAAAGATTATTAACTATTATCGCTTTGAGCTTAATGGGCATTATGTTAATTTCTGCTGTTTTTACTTCATGGTATACGGTAGATGAGTCGGAACAAGCAATCGTCATCACATTTGGTGAAGCGAGTGAGCCAATAGTGGATCCGGGATTGAAGTTTAAAATGCCATGGCCAATTCAAACAGTAGAAAAACTGTCTAAAGAAACGTTTAGTCTGAAATTTGGTTATAGCCAATCTGCAGATGGAGAAATCGAATCATTTGATAAGGATACAAAAATGATTACAGGGGATGACAATATTGTATTAACGGATTTAGTCGTTCAATGGAAAATAACAGATCCTAAATCATATTTATTTAACGCGGAAAATCCAAGAGAACTACTTCATGATGCAACTTCAGCTTCGATACGTTCCATTATTGGGAACTCTAAAATAGATGATGCTTTAACATCTGGGAAAGCTCAAATTGAGAGTGATACAAATGATTTGCTACGCTCGTTAATAGAAAAGTACGATATTGGTATCTCTGTATTAACAGTGAAGCTACAAGATGTGGAGCTTCCCAATGCAGAAGTTCGTTCAGCATTTACAGCGGTAACAGACGCTGAAGAAACGAAAAATACAAAAGTAAATCAGGCCGATAAATACAAGAACCAAAAGTTAAGTGAAGCAATAGGTGAAAAAGATGCGATTATATCTAATGCGAATGGGTATAAAACCGCTCGTATAGAACAAGCAAAAGGGGATATAGCACTATTTGATAAACTCTATGTAGAATATCAAAATAACAAAGAGATTACAAAACAGCGTTTAGTTATGGAGACATTAGATGCAGTACTACCAAATGCTAATCTGTATATTATGAATGATGATGGTGGGACGATGAAATATCTTCCTCTTCAATCACTAGAAGCTACTAAACAAGCAACTCCACCAGCTAGTACTACAACTGAAACAGAGACAGAAACAGAAGAAGGGAGCGGAAAGTAATGACTGAAAACAAAAATCCATTCTCCAATCTAGAAGCAAAGTTTAAGACTGTAGATAACAAAGCAAGTAAAGCTCCTAAAGAGAAAAAACCGATAGATTACAAAAAATATACGAAGTCATTTATCGCCATCTTCTTAATTTTTGTCTTGTTCATTATCGCCCTTGCGAATATCTATGTGGTCAAAGAGGGAGAATTTAAAGTTATTCGTCAGTTCGGGGAGATCAAAGACATTAAACAAAATCCCGGAATTCATATGAAAATACCATTCGTTCAATCTGTCACTACAGTACCTAAATATCAAATGAATTATAATATATCTGAGGCAGAAATAAATACGAAAGACAAACGTCGAATCATTATTGATAATTACGCAGTGTGGAGAGTGGTAAATCCAAAAGAGATGATCTCTAGTGCGGGTACATTAGTTGGAGCTGGCTCCCGTATGGAGGAATTCATCTACTCAGTTGTTCGCTCGGAGCTAGGTCAATTAGAATATAGTGAAATTATTAATGATGAAAATTCATCTCGTGGTAGTTTGAATGATCAAATAACAAACCATGTTAATGAGTTATTGAAAAAAGATAACTATGGAATTGAAGTAATAGATGTTCGTATTAAACGAACAGATCTTCCTTTGGAAAATGAGCAATCTGTATACAATGAAATGATTTCAGAAAGACAAAGTATTGCTCAAAAATTCCTTTCTACCGGGGATGCAGATAAACGTAGAATTGAAGCGGAAACTGATCGCGAGGTTCGTGAAATGTTGGCATCTGCCAATAAAGAAGCATCTGTCATAGCGGCTGAAGGGGATGCAGAGGCAGCAAAAATCTATAACCAAAGTTTTTCAAAGGATCCCGAGTTCTATTCGCTGTACAGAACTTTAGAATCTTATAAGAAAACAATTGGAAGTGAAACGATGATCATTATCCCTTCTGATTCACCATATGCAAACATCCTATCAGGTTATCTAGAATAGTATATGAATCGTCATTCTCCTTACTGTCATGGTAAGATATAGGGAATGACGGTTTTTATTATTAAGGAGTGAATGTATTTGTCAACCGAGAAAATCCTATTATTAGACGGCAATAGTTTGGCATACCGAGCTTTTTTTGCCCTACCTTTATTAACAAATGAACATGGAATACATACAAACGCAGTATATGGCTTTACAATGATGCTACAAAAAATTATGGATGAAGAAAATCCTACTCATATGCTTGTGGCATTTGATGCCGGGAAAACGACCTTCCGTCACTCTACTTTTGGGGATTATAAAGGTGGAAGACAAAAAACACCACCAGAACTATCGGAACAATTCCCTTATATACGCAAGTTAATCGACGCTTATGGTATTAAGCGGTACGAACTGGAAATGTATGAGGCAGACGATATTATCGGTACTTTAAGTAAGCAAGCAGACGAAAAAGGGCAGCAAGTTGTAATTGTTTCAGGTGATAAAGATTTAACGCAACTAGCTACCGATAAAACAACTGTGTATATCACAAGAAAAGGCATTACCGATATTGAAAAATATACACCTGAACATGTACAAGAAAAGTACGGCTTAACTCCATTACAGATTATAGACATGAAAGGTTTAATGGGAGATGCTTCTGATAATATTCCAGGAGTTCCTGGTGTCGGAGAAAAAACAGCTATTAAGCTTTTAAAAGAACATGGTTCGGTAGAGGATTTATATAAAGCACTTGATACAGTTAGTGGCGTTAAACTAAAGGAAAAACTCATCGCCAACGAAGAGCAGGCAATTATGAGTAAGGCATTAGCTACGATTGAAACAGCTGCACCGATACAGATTTCTATAGACGATCTTTCATATACTGGTCCTAATATGGAAGAGGTAATTGAAGTTTGGAAGGAACTAGCTTTTAAAACTCTTCTTGAGAAATCTGACTATATTTCTGAGGAATCCGAAACTACAGAAGTAGCATTCGAGATTGTTGAAAAAATTGACTCTACAATATTAGATAAAGTAATGTCAGTCCATTTAGAAATGTATGATGGGCAATATCATACAAGCGAATTATTAGGTATTGCTTTATCAGATGGAGAAAAGGGTTATTTTGCTCCTGCTGATATAGCTTTTCAATCGAAGGATTTTTGTTCTTGGTTAGAAAATGCTACGAATAAAAAGTATTTAGCAGACTCCAAAGCAACACAAGCAGTGAGTAGAAAACATAATGTGAATGTACATGGAGTGGAATTCGACCTTCTTTTAGCAGCGTATATAGTAAATCCTGCTATCTCTTCAGAGGATGTTGCGGCTATTGCTAAAGAATTTGGATATTTTAACTTGCTGACAAACGATAGTGTTTATGGGAAAGGTGCCAAAAAAACCGCACCTGAAATCGAGAAAATTGCAGAACATGCCGTAAGAAAAGCAAGGGCTATTTGGGACTTGAAAGAAAAGTTAGAAGTAAAACTGGAAGAAAATGAACAATATGCGTTGTATAAAGAAATAGAGCTACCGCTTGCATCTATCCTTGGTACGATGGAATCAGATGGGGTGCTGGTGGATAAACAAATTCTTGTAGAAATGGGTCATGAGCTTAATATTAAGTTACGAGCGATTGAACAAGACATTTATGCGTTAGCTGGTGAAACGTTTAATATTAATTCACCTAAACAATTAGGTGTAATACTATTTGAAAAAATTGGTCTTACCCCTATTAAAAAGACAAAAACGGGCTATTCAACTGCAGCAGATGTTTTGGAAAAACTAGCAAGTGAACATGAAATAATTGAGCAAATTTTACTATATCGTCAATTAGGTAAACTCAATTCCACATATATCGAAGGATTATTAAAAGAGATTCATGAAGATGATGGGAAGATCCATACCCGATATCAGCAAGCCTTAACTTCAACTGGGCGTTTGAGTTCGATCAATCCAAACCTTCAAAATATACCAGTTCGTTTAGAAGAAGGTAGAAAAATACGTAAAGCCTTTGTTCCTTCACAACCGGGATGGGTAATGTTTGCGGCGGATTACTCTCAAATTGAATTGCGTGTTCTTGCCCATATGTCTAAGGATGAAAACCTGGTAGAAGCTTTTAATAATGATCTGGATATTCATACTAAAACGGCTATGGATGTATTCCATGTGGAGCAGGAAGCAGTAACGTCCGATATGCGCCGTGCTGCTAAGGCAGTTAACTTTGGGATTGTGTATGGTATTAGTGATTATGGTTTATCACAAAACCTAGATATTACTAGAAAAGAAGCGGCGACATTTATCGAGAATTATTTAAATAGCTTCCCAGGTGTAAAAGGATATATGGATGATATCGTTCATGATGCGAAACAAACAGGCTACGTTACAACAATTTTGAATAGACGAAGATATTTGCCTGAAATAACAAGTTCTAACTTTAATCTCCGCAGTTTTGCAGAACGTACTGCTATGAATACACCAATTCAAGGGAGTGCAGCCGATATTATTAAAAAAGCAATGATCGATATGGCGGAAAGATTAATATCAGAAAATATGCAGACCAAAATGCTACTACAAGTACATGATGAATTAATTTTTGAGGCTCCACCAGAGGAAATTGCAATGCTAGAAAAAATAGTGCCAGAGGTGATGGAAAACGCTATTAAACTGATTGTACCTTTGAAAGTGGATTATGCCTTTGGTTCATCTTGGTATGACACGAAGTAGGGGGTAACTTGTATGCCGGAATTACCAGAAGTAGAGGGCGTATTACGCGCCCTTCAACCAATTGTAACTGGAAAGACTATTAAGTCAGTAGAAGTTTCTGAAACCATTTATAATTCCAAAGCAATTGGTAAAGAAGCAATTATTAAAGGGTTAGATGTAGAGCAGTTTTGTCTAGTTTTACCTGGCACAAAGATCGACCATCTAGAAAGAAGGTCCAAATATATTTATTTTCATCTTCTAAAGGATGGACTCCCTTATATGCTTGTATCGCATTTGGGCATGTCAGGGGCATGGTTTTCTGTGAAAAACTTGCATGAAATTACAGAAGCTAAGTTTAGAAAGCATGCGCATGTTACCATCTATTTTGAAGAAGGGGATCTGTTAGTCTATTCGGATATCCGACGGTTTGGCGAACTGCGATTCTTAGAAACAGAAGCGGACTACCCACCTCTACTATTAATGGCACCTGAGCCTTTTGATCAGCATGCATTAGATCATTTTCTGCATATGAGTGCATTGCCAAAATACGAAAATAAGGCCATAAAAGAATTTATCATGGATGGTCATGTTGTATCTGGTTGTGGCAATATTTATGCAACAGAAGCATTATTTCGTATGAAAATACATCCGGCTCGGGCAGTAAAAAGAATTAGTAGAGAGCGGAAAATTCATTTGTTTCAAGAAATTGTAATTGTCTTACTTGATAGTATAGAAAATGGGGGTAGTACGATCTCTGATTATCGTACTATTAATGGCGGAGCAGGAAATATGCAAAATAGACTTCAAATGTATGGCAAAAAGGAATGTGGATTCTGTGGCACGAAAACGAAACAGAAGACAATCGGTGGTCGGACATCTACCTATTGCCCAGCATGTCAAAAATAAGGGAGCAACCAGATGATTATTGGATTAACGGGAAGTATTGCTAGTGGGAAAAGCACCGTTGCGAATATGTTATCGGAAATGGGCTTTCCCATTATTGATGCAGATCTTGTCGCGCGTGTAGTAGTTGAAAAAGGAACTGCGACTCTAGAGACAATTAAAGAAGTTTTTGGTACACAAGTTATCCATGAGGATGGAACGTTAAATAGGGAAGAATTAGGGGCATTAATTTTTTCAGATCCTTCCAAACGTAAGCAGTTAAATGATATTATGCATCCTGCTATCCGGGAAGAAATGTTAGTGCAAAGGCAACAGCTTGTGCAACAAGGGAATCCAGTAATTATTATGGATATACCATTGCTTTTTGAAAGTAGATTACAATCTTTTGTCGATAAAATCCTTGTTGTGACTGTAACTGAACAAAAACAATTAGAAAGATTGATGGCTCGAAATGGTTTTACACATGAAGAAGCCAGATTACGTATTCAATCACAATTACCTTTGTCTGTTAAAGAAGAAGGTGCGGATGCGGTTATTTATAATAATGAAACCATTGAGGAAACAAAACAACAATTGCAAAAAATATTGGAGATTTGGGAGCAAACAAACTAAAGGTTAGTTAATAACATTTTAAGCATTAGAATTCGAAAAGTGATATTATTTTTTCGCAAGTGGAAATAAAGAATAAGAGAAGCGTCTGAATTTGTATCTTCAGATGCTTTTTCTAAGTATAAGGAAAAATTTCCTTCTATTATTCCTAAATAGTATTGTTGAAGAGGATTTGCGTACAGGTAAATGCCATCATATTTTCGAAAAAAGAAAGGTTGTTTGTGACGTTAGTCATAAACAGCCTTTTAAAAATACTCGGTAATAGTAGAGAAATAATTCGATTCATAGCCAATAAGAAACTATAGTAACAGGTTTTTACTTTCCTAACTTCAGCTGTTCTGTAACCAACTGCAAAGTTATTTGAAAATACTAACATTTATAATGTATACTTTAGGGGCTACACAATAAAGAAAATGTGTTATACTAATTCAAGGTTATAAACAATTAAGTATCACACAGTTACAGGAGGACTTTTCACATGACAGTTTCAGTAGCGATTAATGGTTTTGGACGTATCGGACGTATGGTTTTTCGTCAAGCAATAGCACAAGAGGATTTAAATGTGGTAGCGATAAATGCGAGATACCCATTAGAGACGTTGGCACATCTTATTAAATATGATTCTACACATGGTACTTTCACTGGAGATATTTCATTAGCAGAAAACGCACTAATCATTGATGGTCAGCGTGTTCAAATTGTGGATGATCGAGATCCAGCAAATTTACCTTGGAAAGAGTTAAACGTGGATATTGTAATTGAATCTACTGGAAAATTTAATGATGGAGAAAAAGCTAAAGCACATATCGAAGCTGGTGCGAAAAAGGTAATAATCACAGCTCCTGCAAAAAACGAAGATGCCACAATTGTTATGGGAGTTAACGATGATAAATTAGATTCATCGATTCACCATATTATTTCAAACGCTAGCTGTACTACAAATTGCTTAGCACCTGTAGTTAAAGTATTAAATGATACATTTGGTATTGAAAATGGGTTAATGACGACTGTTCATGCATATACAAACGATCAGAACAATCTCGATAATCCTCATAAAGATTTAAGACGTGCACGTGCTTGTGGCCAATCAATCATTCCAACTTCCACTGGCGCTGCGAAAGCACTTTCACTTGTGTTACCTGAGCTTCAAGGGAAAATTCATGGTATGGCGTTACGTGTGCCGACTCCGAATGTCTCTTTAGTAGATTTAGTAGTAGATTTACAGAAGGATGTTACTGTTGAAGAAGTAAATGATGCTTTTGTAAAAGCATCTGAAGGGGCAATGCAAGGGATTTTAGGAATTACGATGGAGCCGCTAGTATCAATCGACTTTAATACTTCTACATTATCTACTACAGTAGATGGGTTAACTACTATGGTAATTGGTAACCGTAAAGTGAAGGTTCTTGCATGGTATGATAACGAGTGGGGTTACTCTGCTAGAGTAGTGGACCTTACTAAAAAAGTAGCTTTATCACTGTAATTATCTTATCCTCTTTCTAGATGATAGAAAGAGGATTTATTAGTTCTTGCATAATTCTGTAAAACAACATATAATGAGAATCGTGTTACTTTATTAGAACACCGACTACTTAAAGGGTTAGGACCTCTTTGGACTAACTTTCCCCCGTGGTAGTCAACTTTGAGGTTAAAAATAAACTTATCAAAGGGGGAAACGGACATTGGAAACAATGGGACGTCACATTATTGCAGAACTATGGGAGTGCGATTTCGACAAACTTAACGATATGCAATTTATCGAACAAACATTTGTTGATGCTGCACTAAAATCTGGTGCAGAAGTTAGAGAAGTTGCATTTCACAAATTTGCGCCACAAGGTGTAAGTGGAGTCGTTATTATTTCCGAATCGCATTTAACGATTCACAGCTTTCCAGAGCATGGTTATGCGAGCATTGATGTGTATACATGTGGTGATTTGGATCCATCAATCGCAGCTAACTATATTGCAGATGCTCTTAATGCTGGAATTCGCGAAACGTTAGAAATGCCACGTGGTATGGGACCAGTTAAAAAGCCTGCATCACGTTTGACAGTTCAAGCGTAATAAATTTATACCTGACTGAGTGAGCAGAGGAGTGATTCCTCTGCTTTTTCGATTTTATAGAAGAATATTGTTATAATAGATACATACATAAAAATACCGTGAAGAATTAGGAGAGATCTATATGAGATGCCCAACTTGTCAATACAATGGCACAAAAGTTGTCGATTCTCGTCCTGTGGATGACAATAAGGCAATCCGAAGAAGAAGAGAGTGCGAAGAATGTGGATTTCGTTTTACCACATTCGAAAAAGTAGAAGAGACACCATTAATCGTTATTAAAAAAGATGGTTCTCGAGAAGAGTTCAGTCGAGAAAAAGTATTGCGTGGGCTAATTCGTGCATGTGAAAAGAGACCAGTGGAGTTAGAACGACTAGAAAATATTGTTTTCTCTATAGAAAAAGAATTGCGAAGAATGGGAAATGCAGAAGTTAGGTCAGAGGACGTCGGAGAGATTGTCATGGACCAGCTAGCAGAAGTAGATGAAGTAGCTTATGTTCGTTTTGCTTCCGTCTATCGCCAATTTAAAGATATAAATGTATTTATCGATGAATTAAAGGAAATTTTAAAGAAAAACCCTTCCTTATAAATAGCATTATTTTAATACTTATCAATATAAAGGAGTAGATACAATTGTCGATGTTATATAAAGAACTACAGCCAGCAGATTTGTATATGATTCGCTTACCATATTCTTTATCAGATTATGATCGGCAATTGTTAACTTTGTTTTATCAACCGTTAGTTGGAGCAGAAAGCATAAGTTTGTATTTAACACTTTGGGCAGACGGAGACCATAATGATAAAGAGCGATGGTCACATTATCAACTGATGAATGTCCTTGGAATGCCAATAGGGAAAATTTTTCAGGCCCGTCTTGCTCTGGAAGCAATTGGTCTTCTCCGTACTTGGAAAAAAACAATGGAGGATGGAAGTGTATTCCATTATGAACTTGCAGCACCATTAGATGCTGAGTCATTTTTAAAGGATCCATTACTTTCTATGTTTTTGCTCAATAAAGTAGGAGAAAATGCCTTTAAACAACTACGTAATCGATTTATACTAAGTTCTAATTGGAATGACGGTTTCACGGACGTCTCTAGAACTTTTGTTGATGTATTTAAACCGTCTACTAAAATGAATAATACTGTATCTTACGATGAAGATTTCGAATCGAAGGAAAGAAAGTCTTCTGTTCCTTTTTATTATAATGACTTTGACTTTTCGTTACTTCAAGAAGGTCTTTCAGAACAATTAGTGCCTAAATCAGCGATGACAATAGAAGCGAAAGAAGTAATTGCAAAACTCTCTTTTTTATATAATTTAAGTCCTGTGGAAATGCAAAAAGTTGTTATACTAGCGTTAGATGATGATCTGCATTTATCCGAAGCGAGATTAAAGAAAGCGTGTGCAGATTATTACAAGCTGACTGTTTCGAAAGTAGCCCCTATTATTGAAAAGATTCAGAAAAAAACTGTACCTTCTGAACCTACGGAGCCTTTAACAAAAGAAGGTGAGTTAATACATTATTTAGAAACAACGCCTCCGATATCTGTATTAAAAGATATTGCGAATGGGAAAGAACCAATTCTTGCAGACGTTCAGTTGGCGAATCATTTTGTTACTCATTTTAAAATGCCAGTTGGAGTTGTAAATGTATTGTTGCAATATGTATTACTACGTACAGACATGAAACTCACGAAAAATTATGCAGAGAAAATTGCTTCTCATTGGATGAGGAAGAATGTCAAAACAGCCAAAGAAGCAATGGAGCTTGCTCGAAACGAACATGAACAATATGTAAAATGGAAAAATGAAGGTTCTCCACAAAAAACATATACTAAAAAACCGACTCGCGAGGAAAAAGTGCCTGATTGGTTTTATAAAAAAGATGGGGAAACGAAAAAATCAACTGGTAAAAATACAAATGGAATACAAAATATTGATGAAGAACGGCAAAAATTATTAGCAGAGCTAGGCATGCTGAAAAGGTAGGTGGCAAAAGTGGAACGTATAAATGAAACCTTAAAAAGAGTTATATCTCCTGAATTTACTACACGACTTAACGATATGAAAAAAGAAGTTTTGGAAGACACGAGAGTGCAAAAGTTTCTAGAGGAGAACGCCTCAGATATTAATAAAGAGATAGTCGATCGTAGTTTGAGTAAGTTATATGAATTTATTTCTCAATCCCATGATTGTGGTTCTTGTCCATCGCTAGATCAGTGTCAGAATTACATGAAGGGGTATGAACCTAAACTAGTCCTTGATCGAAATTTGATAGATAATAATTTTGTTCGTTGTAAACGAGGCATTATTGAAGACGAGCGTAAGAAAGTTATTTCCATGATTGACAGTATTCATATGCCTAAAGAGGTTATGGAAGCAACGCTTGCCGGAGTAGATTTAGAGGATGGCAGTAGGGTAGTTGCTGTTCGTGCAGCTAAAGACTTTTTGAATGAATGGGAGCGTACAAACGTACTTCCAACTAAAGGTTTATATATTTACGGGAAGTTTGGTGTAGGGAAATCTTATTTACTTGGTGCTTTGGCAAATGAGTTAGCCGCTAGACATATTCATTCGGTTGTTGTATATGTACCTGAATTTCTAAGAGAAATGAAACAAGCGATTCAAGATCATTCACTTGCTGAGAAGATTGAATTTGTGAAACGTGCTCCTGTTTTGATGTTAGATGACATTGGAGCGGAGATTATGTCGAGTTGGACCCGTGATGAAATACTAGGGACAATCCTGCATTACCGAATGTCGGAACAACTGCCAACTTTTATGTCTTCTAACTTCAATTATGATGAATTACAACATCATTTATCTTTCACACAGCGTGGGGAAAAGGAAGTAGTAAAAGCTGGTCGAATTATGGAACGGATTAAAGCACTTACGACACCAATCTCACTTCAAGGTAAAAATTGGAGAGAAAGTTAATGAAAAAGAGTGAGACGGCAGGGCGAAAATTGATTCTATCTTGCAATTGATTTTTCTGTGGCGTATAATTATTTTCATAAGAATAGTTAAAATGCAAAGAAGAGGACAACAATCAGTTTGTACGACTTTTAAGAGAGAGAAGCCTTGGCTGTAAGCTTCTTAAGTATCGGCAATCGATTTACCACCTCCGAGCAGTGATTGTGAATTTATATAGCAATTACCGGTCACCGGCCCGTTAGCCGATGCAGAGCTTCGTCTATTTCATTCATCATTACTTCTTAAGTAATGGATAGACAGAAGAAGGGTGGAACCACGACTTTAACCTCGTCCCTTTCTAGGGATGGGGTTTTTTTGTTGTTTTCACAATGTCTAGCTCCAGTGCTTGTCGGGGCTAAAAACGGGCGCTTGCGCTTTTCTAATTATAAAAGGAGTGTTCAAAATGGCAGAAATTATTAAATTGAAGTTTCCAGATGGAGCGGTGAAGGAATTTCCTGTTTCAACAACTACAGAAGAAATAGCACAATCGATCAGTCCTGGATTGCGTAAAAAAGCACTTGCCGGAAAACTTAGTGGAGTACTAATCGATCTTAAATCACCAATAATGGAGGATGGAGATATCTCAATTATTACTCCTGAATCTGACGAAGCGCTAGAAATCTTACGCCATAGCTCGGCACATTTACTTGCGCAAGCAGTTAAACGCCTTTTCAAAGATGTTAAACTAGGTATTGGGCCAGTTATTGAAAATGGTTTTTACTATGATATTGATTCACCAGTACCGATTACTGCAGAAGACCTACCGTTAATCGAAAAAGAAATGAAAAAAATTATTAATGAAAATATTGAAATCATTCGTCATGATGTATCTCGTCAGGTTGCTTTTGACAAATTTAAAGAAGATGAATACAAAGTAGAACTTTTAGAAGCAATCCCCGAGGGAGAACAAGTTTCTATTTATGAGCAAGGAGATTTCTTTGACCTTTGCCGTGGTGTTCACGTCCCGTCAACAGGTAAGCTTAAGGAATTCAAGCTATTAAGTATTGCTGGTGCATACTGGCGTGGAAATAGTGATAACAAAATGCTTCAACGTATTTATGGTACAGCATTCTTTAAAAAAGAAGAGCTTACACATCATTTAAATATGCTAGAAGAAGCAAAAGAACGTGATCACCGTAAAATTGGGAAAGAACTAGAATTATTTACAACTTCACAAAAAGTTGGTCAAGGTCTTCCACTTTGGTTACCAAACGGAGCTACTATCCGTCGGGTTATTGAGCGTTATATTGTAGACAAAGAGTTAAAACTTGGCTATAAACATGTATATACACCGGTATTAGGTTCGAAAGAGCTTTATGAAACTTCTGGTCACTGGGATCATTACCAAGATTCTATGTTCCCACCGATGGAAATGGATAATGAAACATTAGTGCTACGTCCGATGAACTGTCCACATCATATGATGGTGTTCAAAAGCGGAATGCATTCTTACAGAAACCTTCCGTTGCGTATTGCCGAATTAGGAACTATGCATCGGTATGAAATGTCAGGTGCCGTATCAGGCCTACAACGTGTTCGTGGTATGA
Source organism: Psychrobacillus sp. FSL H8-0487 (assembly GCF_038008385.1). Taxonomy (NCBI): domain Bacteria; kingdom Bacillati; phylum Bacillota; class Bacilli; order Caryophanales; family Bacillaceae; genus Psychrobacillus; species Psychrobacillus sp. FSL H8-0487. The sequence continues at coordinate 2,474,483 of NZ_JBBOZA010000001.1, read as the reverse complement.
CTTTGAATGATGCACATTTATTTGTACGTCCAGACCAAATTAAATCAGAATTCCAAAAAGTCGTGGAATTAATTATTTCAGTTTATAAAGACTTTAACTTAGAAGACTATTCCTTCCGCCTTTCTTATCGTGATCCTCAAAACAAAGAGAAATACTTTGATAATGATGAGATGTGGGAAAAAGCACAAAATATGTTAAAAGAAGCAATGGACGAGCTTGGTTTAGATTATTTTGAAGCTGAAGATGAAGCAGCATTCTACGGTCCCAAATTAGATGTTCAAGTAAAAACTGCTATTGGTAAAGAGGAAACTTTATCAACTGTTCAACTAGATTTCTTATTACCAGAGCGCTTTGACTTAAATTACATTGGAGAAGATGGCAAGCATCACCGTCCAGTTGTTATTCACCGCGGAGTAGTTTCGACAATGGAACGCTTTGTGGCATTCCTAATTGAAGAGTATAAAGGTGCATTCCCAACTTGGTTGGCTCCTGTTCAAGTAGAAATCATACCTGTTTCCAATGAAGTGCATTTTGAATTTGCCAAACAAATCGAAGAGCAACTAGTAGCTGCAGGTCTCCGTGTTGAGATGGATGACCGTGAAGAAAAGCTAGGCTACAAGATTCGCGAGGCTCAAATGCAAAAAATACCGTATATGCTTGTACTAGGAGATAAAGAGCTAGAAGCTGGTAATGTTAACGTTCGTAAATACGGAGAACAACAGTCAGAAAGTATTCCATTTGCGGAGTTCTTAGAACGTTTGAAAGAAGAAGTAGCACATTAATAGATTTAGTGTTGACATGAATGTATCAACATGCTATAGTTATTAAGGTTATTGAATACAAGTTTGCGGTATAAGAAGAGGCTGCCCGCTTCTCACCTGTTTGACACCTACAAGTGTTGTTGACTGGTAAGCATGTGATCGACTGTAACATGTAGTTTTCTACATGTACTCATATCGGCGGGCAGACATACAACATATGTCTGTCTGCTTTTTTTATGGATCAAAACGGTGTAACTAGTTCGTTTTTACGAACTTTATGCCCAAACCATGTATTCGCGACACTATTTGGAGGTGGATCATTATTAGCAAAGACATGTATGTAAACGATGGCATTCGAGCACGCGAAATACGAGTTATTGATCAGAACGGCGATCAATTAGGATTAAAAACACGTAACGAAGCACTTGAAATTGCAGGTCGTGTAAATTTGGATCTTGTCCTTGTGGCTCCTCAAGCCAAGCCGCCGGTCGCTCGTATCATGGACTATGGTAAATTCAAATTTGAGCAGCAAAAGAAAGATCGTGAAGTTCGTAAAAATCAAAAAATCATCATAATGAAAGAGGTTCGTTTGAGCCCAACAATAGATGAACATGATTTCCAAACGAAATTGAAAAACGCGATAAAGTTCCTTGAAAAAGGAGATAAAGTGAAAGCTTCTATCCGCTTTAAAGGCCGTGCCATCACTCATAAAGAGATTGGACAACGAGTTTTAGATAGATTTGCAGAAGCTTGTACGGAAGTATCCACTGTCGAGTCAAAACCGAAAATGGATGGCCGTAGTATGTTTTTAGTGCTTGCACCAAAAAACGAGAAACAATAAAGAGTACAATTGTTTAGGAGGAATTCGACATGCCGAAAATGAAAACTCACCGTGGAGCTGCAAAGCGTTTCAAAAAAACCGGAACTGGAAAATTAGTACATGACCGTGCTTTTGGAAGCCACTTATTCGCTAACAAGTCTACTAAAGCTAAACGTAAACTACGTAAATCTAAAGTAGCATCTTCAGGCGATTACAAACGTATCAAAACTTTATTAACTTACATGAAATAATAACAGATAGCAGGAGGTAATGAATCATGCCACGCGTAAAAAGCACACCAGTAACTAAAAATCGTCGTAAAAAAATTATAAAATTAGCAAAAGGTTATTACGGTTCTAAACATACATTATACAAAGTTGCTAACCAAGCAGTAATGAAATCATTCATGTATGCATACCGTGATCGTCGTAACAAAAAACGTGATTTCCGTAGATTATGGATTACACGTATCAATGCGGCAGCACGTATGAACGGTCTTTCGTATAGCCGTTTAATGCACGGATTGAAGTTAGCTGAAATCGAAGTTAACCGTAAAATGTTAGCGGATCTTGCAGTAACTGATACTCAAGCATTTACACAACTTGCAGATTTAGCTAAAAAAGCAATCGCAAAATAATTTAAGTTAAAAAAGCTGATAGAGATTCTATCAGCTTTTTTTGTACAGGGAGCAGAAAATATGACAAATGTTATTCTTATTTTCATATTAATCATGTCCATTATTGCTTTTTTTGTAATGGGTTACGACAAATCACAGGCAAAAAAACATGGCCAACGTATATCAGAAAAAACCCTTTGGACACTTGCAATTATGGGTGGAGGAATCGGTGCGTATGTTGGAATGCAATTATTTCGGCATAAAACGAAGCATACAAATTTTCGAGTAGGCTTTTTGATGCTACTGATTTTATATGCATTTTTAATATTTTACATATTCACAACAGACAGCTCTATCATTGCATAGAGGCTGTCTTTTTTTTGCACTGGTTTCCGCAGAGCAGACAGAACTGTGTTGAACACCACTAATTAAATGACCTTTAAGAGCTTATTGAAAATGAAGGATGGCCAGGGTTCATGGCGGTTTTTTATGGTGTGAATAAGCCGACAATGATGCCAATAGTACTAAAGAAGCATAGAATGATGCTATTTTGTCTGTGATCAGTATATGACATTTTGCGGAAGGTAACATAAAAAAGTCTTCTGAAATGTTTTTTATGCATTGCTACGGGATAGATTCATGGTTTAGCGCATACATTGAAGGTGATATATCATGGATACCATGGGAGGATTAAAATGCGAAAACTTTTGTATCTACTACTGTTTCTCGGAACATGTATACTATCCGCTTGTTCCTATGATAGCGAAACAGCGGTTAAAAACGGCGATGTCATTAATATGCATGGACCTGTTTACAATTTCCCGCGCTTTGAACAATTCTTGGACAACATCGAAGCGAAAGAAGGGGCCTCCGTAAGGATTACCAATTATACGCTGGAAGGAGACCCAACATTGTACAATTTAACTTTCGACGGATCTTTATTCGATTTGGAAATTGATCGTTCAAAAAATAAGGATCGGGGAGACAACCCTGCTAAAGTGAACATAACCTGTGCGGAGCTAGTATCAGAGGAGGGACAGCAATTATTCACCTATACACTGGAAGGGTGTCAGCAAGATCCCCCCGTTGAAAGCTTCACAATCTTAAGCGTCATGAAGGAACAAGTAGAGGACCACGAGCATTAACTATTACAAAATCGAGAACACTTCTTATAAAAAACTTTTTATAAATAAATAAATAAATAAATAAATAAATAAATAAACGCAGGAATTCATTCACGAATTACTGCGTTTTAATTGCATTAAAATAGGTTATTTAACAATCTTAAAAGAGAACGAATTAGAACCTCTGGCTTAATAATTTTCAATTATCACCAGGTTTCATCAAGGTGTTGAGCATAGTAGGAAATTCCTCTTTTGAAGTACTGAAGATTTTCATCAGACGTTGTTTCCATCAAGTTAGTCAAAGCAATTTCCATTGCTTGTTTATAGTTTTTGGAATTGTATAGAGCCATTGAGTAAAAAATTTGTAGTCCGCGATGTTCGGGAAACTCTGTCACACCTCGTCGTAAAGTTTCAATTGCTTCTGGATAGTACCCCAAAGCTCGGTAGGTACTGCCAAGACCTAGTAAACATCTTTGAAGATCTTGTTTTGTGAGACCTAGCTCGAGAGCCCTTACATAATAGGGGATAGCTTCCTTCGAATATCCAGTGTTATCATGAACAATACCCGTCTGATAGTTGACTTCAGCGTGATCTGGATAGGTAGCGACCATTTCTAAAAGTAGAGTACGGGCTTCTTTCAGAATGTCTTGGTCTTGCTTAGCGCGTCCTTCTTCACGCAATTCAATTGCTTTGTCTAAAAGCAATTGCAGATTTGTTTTATCCGTATTATTCATTATTTTATCATTCATTTTTAAAACTCCCTCAAATGTAGTATTGCAAATGGCAAAGTAACATTGTAAACACAATACTCTCGGGGAATTTATTAATTTTGAAAGTAATTTTGTAAAAACAGTATCATTATCTTTTAATCCTCCTTAGAGATCAGGAATGAACACTAGGTTCTTCTTTATAGTAATATTCATGGAAACATACGTCAATTAGTTTTCGGAATCATCAGTCATTTAAATAAGTAATTGATAATTCCGCGAAGGAGTTATAGAATTTCCACAGAGGTAAGTCATACAAGTCATACCCTGAAGGCACTTGCGTAGGGGCAAGCACACATCCGTGTAGGAACAATTATTATTAATCTACCGATTATCGCTTAAACAAAAAAAGTCAGTTGAAATTTCTCAACCGACTTTTTTATATTTCTATTCATCTTGCATTAATTGCTCGATAGGGCTTTTCCAGTTGATCTTGGCATCTGGATAATTCATCTTAATTTCATTTTGTAAAAAACGTAAGTCATCTTTCGTCAAACCTTGGAGTTTAGCGGGATCCTTAGTCCATATGAAAATAGAAACGACTTCGAATGCTTGGTCAGTCGTACCTAAATATTTTTCACCTTCAAATAGGGCACCTTTATATGTGATAAAGAAGTTTTTACGAACATTTTTTACCTCATCATAAAAATAATATTGTTCCTTCTCATATGCTTCATCTAGTTTACGCATAGGGTCAAATAGATAGCGAAGGATTTTATAAAAAACGTATATAATCAGTGCCAATATAAACAATCTTAAGATATAGAACATCTCAAATGTCCTCCTTGTAAAATACATTGTACTTGCTATACGATAGAAGAGGTAGTTTGGTTTCAAAATAAATTAAAATATTTGGAGGAAATGATGAATTTACATAAACTTTTTACGATGCAGCGTGCTTTAGATCAATATATTCAATCGAACAAGCAAGTGAAAGAGAATGTTTTTATAAAAAAAGGTCTGGCACTAATTGTGGAACTTGCCGAATTAGCAAATGAAACGAGATGTTTTAAATTTTGGAGTGAAAAAGGACCTTCTGAACGTAGTGTTATATTAGAGGAATATGTCGATTCGATTCACTTTATATTGTCTCTTGGTATAGAGAAAGAGCTAGAAGATTTAGAGGAGTGGCCACTTGAGGATATTGAGGGTGATTTAACTGCCCTTTTCATAGGTACCAATAAATCTATTCTGATATTTTTGGAAGAACCAACGAAAATTCACTACGAAAAAGTGTGGATGATGTACGGAGCAATTGCTGGAAAATTAGGTTTTAGTAGTGAGGATGTATTACAGGCTTATATTGCAAAAAATGAAATGAATTATGAACGACAAAAAAACGGTTATTAATATTAGTTGAAACCTTTTCACAGACAAACCGTAAAATAGCAACATGTCATGGAATGGTGGTGTAATTGATGAAAAGGTTTCTTGTTTCAATTATATTAGTATTAATCTCGCTCTCTTTTGGATTAGTAGCGGAAGCAAAGTCCTATTCCATTGAAAGAGTACATATAAAATCTTGGATTCAACCAAACGGAGATCTTTTAGTAAATGAAGTGTTTACATACAATTTTAAAGGGGCATTTTTTAATTTACGTCGTTCTTTCCCTGAAGATCACGGAAAAAACGTAGAAGAATTTTATGCGTATAAGCTTGGTCAAGTAAACTTGGAACCTGGGTTTATAGAACAGTCTTTGATGACACCCTTGGAAGTGACTCAAGAAAAGGGAACATTCTATTCGGGAATAGATCTTCGTGATCAACAAGTATCATTTTTGTATGCCTATACACTTAAAAACGCTGTCACTGCTTACGACAATTATAATGAGCTGGATATTGTTTACTTTGAAGATGGAGAGGCACACGATCAGGATTACTTTAATGTAACGATTGATTATATTTTACCAGAAACAGTTGAAACGAATAAGTTTGAAGGTGTTTTGTATAATAAAGTAAAAGGGTTAACGGAAAAAAACACTTTTGGGATTCGGTTTTATAGTCATATGTCAAGAGCCTATACTGAAACGAAAACTAGTTTAATATTTCCAGCCGACCTGATTTCGCTAACCGAAAAATCTAAAGCATCGATATCTTACAAAGACGCATTGACATATGAAATAGATGAACAAAAAAAGTGGAATAAAAGAATCTCCTACATGGATAAAATTTTCTCCTTCATACCGAAAGTGACCTTTGGAATTCTAATCATTATTGTGAGCTTTCTCTTATTCTTACCACAAAGACATTTTTGGAGAAAAGGAAGTAGCGATGAAGTTTTAAGTACAGATGTATTATATTTATTTTTTATAGATAAATGTGGGAAAACCCATCCAAAAGCTTTCCTTGCAGGTCTTTTTTCATTAGTAGAAAAAGGGGCAGTTAAGGTAAAACTAGCAAAGTCTGCTCTTCGTTTTAAAGATGATCCAAAAGCTCCTGAAGAAACGCTAGATTTCAGGCTTACAAAAGGGGAAACAGCAACTGCTATATTTGAAAAACAAATGATTAGTTGGCTTTTTGTCACTAGAAGTGGATCTAGGAAGTGGGCATTTCATTTACATGATGCTGCAGGGGCCGCGAGGGATAATAAGAACTCAAAATACTTTCATACTAAAGTAAAGAACTTTAAAAAGAAACAAGCAGAGTGGCATCATTTAGTAGAAAAAGAGCTAGAAGAGGCGGGAGCTATTAATAGTAGAATTCCATTGCTAATTATCACTTTAGCTACACTAATAGTTTCAATAATTACTATGTTGGCATATTACGCTAATGTACAAAGCAATTTAGCCATTGCTTGTATTGGAATATTTACGATTATTTTCTTAGTCATACTATGTATAAAGAAACGTTCCACATTATTTTTCAGTATATATATTGTACTGTTGTTTTTCTTTTCCCTATCCATTGGCAATGAAGATGCAGTCAATTCAATCATTGGGTTACTGCTATTGTTTATCATGTTATACCTGGCATTACCAAAGTATATTCTTTCGATGAATGCTGTGCGAGCAAAAGATGCAGTACGATCCTATAGAAAAGAGTTAAAGAATGGCATACCAACTAATTTGAATGAAATCGAACAAGAAAAATGGCTAGTTAGAGCTTATTTACTAGGCAGAAAGAATATTGCTATTCCAGTTGAGAAACTCACTATTCCCCTTGCTACAGTGTTACTCGTAAGTACAGATCCTATAGACTATGTTAGAAAGTCTTGGTGGTGGACCAAAGATTCGACGTCCTCTTCTGATGGAGGATTTTCTGGAGGAGATTCGTCCGGAGGGGGAGGAGATAGTGGTGGCGGTGGTGGAGCAGGAGCTGACTGAGGTGTTTTAAATTTTGAAAATGCCATTAATTTAGAATATAATTAAATGGTACATATATTTAGGAGGTCGAAATAATGCCGAAGCTAGATGAAACATTAACGATGTTAAAAGATTTAACAGATGCAAAAGGAATTCCTGGTAATGAGCGTGAACCAAGAGAAGTGATGGAAAGATATATCGCGCCTTTCGCAGATAAAATTGAATACGATAATTTAGGCAGTCTTATTGCAGAAAAAGTTGGAGATCCGAATGGTCCTAAGATAATGGTAGCAGGACATTTAGATGAAGTAGGATTTATGATCTCCAAGATTGATGACAAAGGATTCTTGAGTTTCCAAACAGTAGGCGGTTGGTGGTCTCAAGTTATGCTAGCGCAACGAGTAACAATTGTAACGCGTAAAGGGGATACAATCACTGGTATTATTGGCTCAAAACCTCCTCATATACTATCTCCAGAAGCTCGTAAAAAAGCAGCTGACGTAAAAGATATGTTCATTGATATAGGTGCATCTTCTAAAGAAGAAGCAATGGAATGGGGTGTATTACCAGGAGATATGGTAGTTCCTTATTTTGAGTTTTCAGTCATGAACAACGAAAAACTTCTTTTAGCAAAAGCTTGGGATAATCGTATTGGCTGTGCAATTGCAATCGATGTATTAAAAGCACTGAAAGATGAAAAACATCCAAACATCGTTTATGGAGTAGGAAATGTCCAAGAAGAGGTTGGCCTTCGAGGAGCGAAAACAACTACAAACAAAATTAAACCAGATATCGGCTTTGCAGTAGATGTAGGTGTAGCTGGAGACACTCCTGGAATTACGGCAAAAGAATCGACAAGCAAAATGGGAGAGGGTCCTCAAATCGTATTGTTTGATGCATCCATGGTTTCCCACAAAGGGTTACGTGATTTCGTAACGGATACTGCAGATGAGCATAATATACCTTATCAATTTGAAACGATACCAGGTGGAGGAACTGATGCAGGTTCTATGCATATTTCTGTAAATGGTGTTCCTTCTCTAGCGATTGGAGTTGCTACTCGCTATATACACTCTCATGCAGGAATCTTGCATAGAGATGATTATGAAAATACAGTAAAACTAATCGTTGAAGTTATAAAAAAATTAGATCGCGATGCAGTAAACAAAATAACTTTCGATTAAATGTAGGTGTTTATAGGGTAAGGCTGATTCGCAAAATTTTAGGACAAAATGGAGAAAACCTTCTGACATAATGTCGGAAGGTTTTTTGCGTGTCTAAAAGAACTGAATTATTAGATGTGAATTAAAATAAGACATTTATTCAACTGTTAAATTGGTGAATTATTACAGAAAATCTTGGTGTATATCGAATGACACGTAATTGATAGCGTATAAAGGAAATAGTAATGAAAATAAACTTTCAATTCAAATAAAATATATGTTATAGTTATGGTAATTTAAACCAATACTGGAGCGCATGTAAAAGAGATAACCTACATATCTAGCGAGGAGGAGTGGGATATAGCTATTATAGTAAATGATATTAATCCTAGAATAGGGGTTAGAGAATTATGACTATATTTTATAAAAGGCATTCTCTAATTTGAGAATGCCTTTTAATTGAGTGTATCGTAAGTCCAATTTTATAAATTTTGCGCACGCTACGGTGATAAATAACCGACGAGCCAATCACAGTCAAAACTAAGGAGGATGAAAATGGTACATATTCTTTACATAGAAGACGAAATTGATATAGGGAGCTGGGTGAGAAAGGATTTAACGGAGAGAGGGTATGAGGTGACATGGCTGAAATCTGGGGAGGATGCGGAAAAGTATATTTCACAAGTGGATATGGCTATTTTAGATGTAATGATTCCTGGGTTAGATGGCTTCTCTATTGGAAGACGTATGAAAAAAGAAAAGGGAGACCTGCCTATTTTAATGCTTTCTGCGCGGACTGCGGTGGAAGATAAAATAGAGGGTCTAAACTTTGCAGACGATTATTTAACAAAACCGTTTCATCCGGATGAACTTGCAGCACGTGTAGAGGTATTATTACGGAGATACCAAAAGAATGATGATGTATTAAAGCTTCAGCATTTGATGGTTTATACAAAAGATATGAGAATTGCTGATCAAGAGACGAATGAGGAAATTCAATTAACGGGTAAGCAGTATCAACTTTTGCAGTTTTTCGTTCGTCATTTAAATCAAATACTAACGAAAGAGCAGTTGTATGAGGGAATATGGGGAGAGCGTTATATCGAGGGAGATAAGACGTTGATGGTGCATATTCGTTATTTACGAGAGAGAATTGAAAGGAACCCAGCAAAACCAACTATCATTGAAACGATTCGTGGAATCGGGTATAGGGTAAAAATATGAAGCGTTTTTTCCAATCATTATTAGCAAAGTATATGTTCCTGATTTTATTAGCTCTATTCATTGTTCAAATTTCCTACTTAATTATCGCGTTATTTGTGTTTGGTATTTCCAAAAATGGAGAGGATCCAATCCAAATGCAAGATATGCTAGTTGAAAGTGAAATTGAGGGGAAATGGCATCAGGAAGCAAACGCTTTGCAAAACGTTACAAGTGATTCTATTCAAAAGCATTTTGACAATTGGAAACAGCAGCATCCAAAAGCATCGATGTTCTGGGTGGACGGTCAAGGGATGCTCGCTAACCAAGAAGACGTGATGGAGCAGCTGCCGGCCAAGTGGTCGTCTGCATATACAGCTAAATTTATAAAAGAGCATTATGGGGGAGACCCATTTACGGTTATTGCGTTTATCGGGCAAGAGGAAAGCAATGGTTTCATTGTACTGGAGATGCCGAGGTCCGAGTTTGATCCGCCGCTAGCACATATTTATGATCGATATGGTATCATTTTCGTGTTTGGTATTGTTTTTATCATTTTCCTATTTATATTCGTTTCCTTTTTATTCTTTCGTAGTATTAGAAAGCGTTTATTACACTTGCAGGAGGCCATGGAAATACGCGACGTGGATGGGCTACCGATCGAGATTGCGGTGAAAAAGAAGGACGAAATTGGACAGCTTGAAAAAACGTTCAATCAAATGGTATGTGAGCTGAGGGAAAGTAAACAGCGAGAACAGCAGGAGGAACAGCTACGTCGAGAGCTGATTGCTAATCTTTCTCATGATTTGCGTACCCCTTTAACGAAGGTGAGGGCGCAAACCTATTCTATTGCTAAAGAGACTTTATCAGAGGATGGTCAAAAAGCGATTAAGTCATTGGAAGCTTCTGTTGTGAATATTGACAGGCTAATGGAAAACTTGATGTCGTATACATTGCTCATGGCTAGTAAATATAAATTTGAATCACAGGGAATGGACGTTATTCGCTACATCCGAGAAAGTTTAGCTTTATGGTACCCCGTCTTCGAAAAGGAAGGATTTGAAGTGGAAGTCCATCTGGTTCCATTTGAGCAAAACAAATGGGAGGTTGACCCGATTTGGTTAGGAAGCATAGTAGATAACTTATTGCAAAATGTGCTTCGCCATGCAAAAAAAGGCGGATATATTTGTGTCAAAACAGAATCTACCAATCTCTATGATGCGATCGTCATTTTAGACAGAGGAAATGGAATGAAAAATGCATCCAACGAAGCGGGAGCAGGTATCGGCTTGTCCATTGTTGATATGATGGTCAAGGGCATGAAGCTGGATTGGGATATTGAATCCGGTGAAAAGGGAACAACTATCAAAATAAAGAAATACAAGTGAAGGTGTATTTGAAAGGGGGGCCTTTCAAGTACACCTTTTTTTAAAGATAAGAAATTATATAAAAATACAGCATGAACACTGAATTATAAATGAATAATACTAATGATTTCCGTTACATGTGGACGCTTTCCGTGGGAACGGCTTCGAACTCCTCGTCACTACGAAAACATATGCTCCTGTGGGGCTTTCAGCTCGCGCTGTTCCCACTGGAGTCCTCACATTTCCCTCCAATCAATTAAGTGAGTAGTACTGCACCAAAATTGATCATAGCCTCTCGCTTAGATGATAAGAGTAGTCCGAATTATGTAAGGATAAAATCGTCTTTTTAATTAGGGATACTATTCTGCAAGGAGGGAGGAAGAAAGCGGATTTTCCCTTATCTAGTGGAATTAAAGAGAAATAGTAAGTGCTCCCTGAAAATAGAAGCGAAAGAGCGAACGAAATTGTATCTTCGAGAGCTTCCTCTACGACTAAGAAAGCCTTTTTAAAAAATCAAACGGTAATCATATAAGCAATAAGTCTGTCCAAAGCGCTTCGGAAACAATAGAAACAGGTTTAGATCTTAAATGGCCGGGCGTTTTTTTACCCGGTTTTTTTAAACAAAATTTAAACTTACCCCTTACCTAGTTTTAACATTCTATCTCTAACATAGATAATGAGGTGAGGGAAATGGAATATGTAGTACAGACAACCAATCTATCCAAACATTTTGGGAAGGAAAGTGCCGTGATAGGGCTGGATATGAAAATACGTAAAGGAGAAATATACGGATTTTTAGGGCCTAATGGAGCGGGGAAGACAACAACCATTCGTATGCTCTTAGGCCTGATGAAAGCTTCGTCTGGAACGATTCAAATCTTTGAAAAGGATTTAAATAAAGAAAAAATAAATATTTTAAAAAGAGTGGGCTCCCTAGTAGAGAACCCGTCCTATTATCCGCATTTAACTGCATATGAAAATTTAGAGGCATTAAGAAAAATACTAGGCGTTCCTAAAACGAGAATCCATGAGGTATTAGAAATAGTTCGATTGACTGAGGTTGCAAATAAAAAGGTAAAAGGATTTTCCCTAGGAATGAAGCAGCGATTAGGGATTGCCGCTTCCCTATTAAACAGTCCAGAGTTACTAATCCTAGATGAGCCAACTAACGGACTAGATCCATCAGGCATTATAGAAATTCGTAATCTAATCAAACAGCTGCCTGCGGAAACTGGAATGACCATTTTAATCTCCAGTCATTTATTATCAGAAATCGACCAAATGGCGACGACAGTTGGAATCGTTACGAAAGGGAAAATGATTTATCAGGATTCTATCGAAAGTTTGCGCATGTATGCCCAACAGAAGGTTTTATTAAAGGTTAGTGACAGCGAGCAAGCGTGGCGTTCACTATTAGGCAACGGTATAAAAGCAGATTGGGAGGACGGTATTATTTTATTGTCTGAGCATTCCGATGAAAAAGTTGCTAAGGTGATCCATACTCTTGTACATGAAGGCTACTCTATTTACCGTGTAGAAGAGGAAAAAAGATCATTGGAAGATACTTTCCTTCAAATGACCACAAGGGAGAAGGTCATATGATCGGTAAACTTTTACGGGCAGATTTTTTAAAAATTAAACGAAAAGGACTATGGTTCCTATCATTTTTAGGTCCCTTCGGAGTTATTGCGCTGCAGATGGTCAACTACGGAGTTCGAAAGGATTATTTGCTAAACCAGAGTGATGATGATTGGGGATATTTTTTAGAATATGTACATTCCTTTACCCCACTAGCACTGGTTTTGGGAATTGCGATTTTAACTTCATTTATGGCAAGTATAGAAAATGAAACGAATGCATGGAAGCAGCTGATTTCATTGCCTGTCTCCAAAATGAGTGTGTATTTATCGAAATTCATGGTACTTGGTAGCTTGTTATTTGTATCTTCGCTTCTGTTAGGAGTATTTTCTTTAGGCTATGGCACTCTATTAAACTTAGGTGATCAAATACCTTACTTGGAGTTATTAAAGTACAGCTTCTATCCATACTTAGCAGCGTTGCCTGTACTTGCATTACAGCTCTGGATTTCCTCTGTGAGCCAAAATCAGGGAATTCCGATTACGACAGGGGTATTAGGTGTCATATTTGCGTACTCTGCTTTTATATTACCTGATTGGATGATTTGGAAGTGGCCTTCTTTAATGAACGAGTGGGATGAACCATTGATCAATGTCATGCTTGGAATCGGAGTAGGCACACTATTGTATATTGTTGGAATGCTCGACTTTACGAGAAGGGATGTGAAATAAATGGTATCGATTTTACAATCGGAATGGTTTAAGTTTCGACATTCAAAGATTATGTTCATCATCTTGACTGTACCGATTATAGGTATATTCCTTGGATTCACAAGCAGATTTTCTAATGAGGATTTTGAAATCAATGAGTGGTATTTGTCCTTGTTATCTATGAATTTAACCTATGCTTTACTATTTTTACCTTTGATAACAGGGGTTTTAGCAAGTGCTATTTGTAGATATGAACATCAGGCAGGTGGGTGGAAACAGCTACTGGCATTACCTGTGACAAGAGGAAGGGTATTCATCGCGAAGTATGTATTGTTAATAGTGCTAGTCCTAGTTATGCAAGTATTATTTTTTGTCGCTGTATACATAGTCGGAATGGTAAAGGGATTCACTGATCCTTTCCCAATGGTGATTGTTTGGAAAAGCTTAGTTGGAGGATGGGTAGCGACTTTACCATTAATTGCTTTACAGTTATGGATGTCCATACTGTTCAAGAGCTTTGCAGCGCCATTTGCCATTAATGTGATTCTTACATTGCCTACTATACTTGTCGTAAACTCTGAGCGTTTTAGTTCTTTCTATCCGTGGGCACAGCCATTTTTAATGATGTATATCGGGGAAGACACGGGCGATACCTTTTTCGTTCCTTGGGTACAATTATTAACCGTTGTAGGCGGAAGTTTTATCTTATTTTTTGTCGGAGGGTATTTATATTTTCAAAGGAAAGCAGTTTAAGGGGATGATAATAATGTTGAAAAAGAGCTATATAGTATGTGCAGCTATCTTGCTTTCTATTTTTTTGGCAGGATGTAGCGGTGGCAAAGCGGTTGATAATGCAGAATCATATATTTCAACAGTGGATGCTATGGATATCCCGGATCATGTTAAGCTGATCGGTTTAGGAGAGGCAACACATGGGAATGTGGAATTTCAAGAACTGAAAAAAGAAGTATTTAAAACGCTAATTAAACATGAAAACGTCCGCGTATTTGTTATAGAAGGCGACTTTGGAGGTGGGCAGCAAATAAACGAATTCATTTTACATGGAAATGGTACCGCCGAAGAGGCAGTAAATACGCTAGACTATGGTATTTATCAAACAGAGCAAATGGTCGAACTTGTTCAATGGCTGCATGATTACAACGCTTCAGTTAACGAGCAAGAGAAGGTTTACTTTTATGGAAATGACATGCAGCGCTATAACTACAGTAAAGAAGGAGTGCTTAAATACTACAAAACAGTAAACCAAGATGCATTTAAAAATTATGAATTAAAACTTGAACATGTCTCGAATGAGAAAATGCGTGAGTTAACTACGGAACAGTTAAACGAGACCAAGCAAACAATAGATGAGATAATTCTAGATTTACAATCGAATGAAGCATCTTATGTGGGAAAATCAACAAAGGAAATGTACACTTTTGCCCTACAATACACACAAATCATGAAGCAGCGTACGCAATTGTTCTTAAATGATAAAGATTATATGCAGCTGCGAGATGAGTATTTGACGGACAATATGCAATGGATTATGCAATTTGAAGCAACCAGAGGTAACGAGAAAGTATTTTTTAACGGTCATAATGGACATATAGAAAAAACTTCTGCGTCATTAGCTGGCTACAAATCGATGGGCAATTATTTAGATGAGTTATACGGGGATGAGTATTTTGCAATTGGTACGGATTTTATAGAGAGCAATTTTCAGTCAAAAAATAGCAGCTCTGGAGATCGTAAAAATTATAAAGTGAAAAATCACAATGATTTAGTAGATGCTTTCAAAGAGGTGGAATCAAATATTTTTTACGTGGATTTTGAAAAGGCGAGTGAGTCTGGTGATTTAGAGGAGATAGTTTCGAAGGAGCAAAAGATGGCAAACATCGGCGATGATTTCCGCATGTGGTATAAATTTTTAAAGATGTTTTACACAATAGAAATGACGCCGAATGAGGCATATGATGGTATCATTATTGTAAAAGAAGCTACACCGACAAGTGTGAAAGAATAGAAATAATAAAATTCCATTCTATTTTGTAAAGAGATATTTTAGGGTTTTTATTAACTATGGGTTTAAATAAAAAAGGGAAACCGCTCACGCGATTCCCTTTTTTATTTTATTGTTATTGTTATGCGCTTCTTCTCTTGCCACATATTTTTAGGTATTCATTAGATTTTCCAAAAACAGAAAATGAAGTAAAACCATGAAGTGGGAAGCATAAAGAGGCGAAAAGAATAGGAAGGAATTTAAATTTTATTAATGTATATAAATACACTTGACTTTATATTTATTCATACATATAATAAAAATTACATAAATATACGGGAAAAGGAGTTTTTATAAATGAAGTTACTTGAGTGGGTGAATTTAAAAGTAGTGGATAGTTTAAAGGGGAAAGACCTATTAACACTTTTAGATTACTCTAAGGAGGAAATAACGGACCTAATCCAGTTAGCAGTTGACTTGAAGATGTTGACGAAGGCTGGTAAATGTCCTCCTTTATTGGAAGGTAAAACTTTAGGGATGATTTTTGAAAAACATTCAACCCGTACAAGAATCTCCTTTGAAGTAGGCATGAAGCAGCTAGGTGGTAATGGTATGTTCATGAATGCACGCGATTTACAGATTGGGCGTGGCGAATCTGTATATGATACAGGGCACGTATTATCTGGTTATTTAGATGGAATCATGATCCGTGCAAATTCACATGAGATGGTTAAAGAACTTGCCGAGCATGCTAGTATTCCTGTAATTAATGGATTAACAGATATTTTTCACCCGTGCCAGGCGCTTGCAGATATCTTAACGATTCATGAAGTGAAAGGATATACCGCTGGCTTGAAGCTTGCATATATAGGGGATGGAAACAATGTCGCACATTCACTTGTGATAGCAGCTGCCAATATGGGAATGCATATTGCGGTAGCAACACCAGTTGGCTATGAAGCTAATGAGCAAATACTAGAAAAAGCTAAGGCAATTGCTTTAGAAAATGGTGGGTCACTGTTCGTATCGAATGATCCAATTGAAGCAGCAGTTAATGCGGATGTTGTATATACAGATGTCTGGACTTCGATGGGCCAAGAAGATGAAACGGTAAAAAGACTGGCTGATTTTAAAGACTTCCAGATTAATGATGCATTAGTGTCAAATGCAAAAGACGATTATATGTTTTTGCATTGCTTACCTGCTCATCGTGAGGAAGAGGTTGCGAGCTCTGTAATTGATGGTCCTAATTCTTATATTTTCCAACAAGCAGAAAATCGCTTGCATGCACAAAAAGCAGTACTTGCATCGGTTATGGCTTAAAAAGGTTTCACCAAATGGAGAAGGCAGGGTATGTCTATTCATTTGTAAGTATAAATATTTCCGTGATGCTGCTTATCAAGATGGATAGCTTCATCACTACATAGGAAGAGTGATTCGGGAGACGCTGAATCACTCTTTATTACATAAAAAATGTCTTAGTTGTCGATTATGTCGACGATTAAGACAATTTTTTTATGCTTCATTTCACTATCGAATTATCTTGTTTAGGCAATACAAGTCGGCCAGTCCAATAAAAAAGTAGAGTGGCCTGCACTCTACTCAAAATAATGAAGTTTATTCAAATTGGGCTTTTGTTGTTGTGCTGTCACTAGAATTTACAGTGTTCTCTTTTGCTTCTTCCTTCACAGGACGTTTAGACCAATAAGTGGCTAAGATCGGTCCAGAAATATTATGCCATACAGCACCTAATGCACTCGGTAGTGCTGCAAGTGGTCCTAGATGGGCGGTTGCAAGTGCTACTCCTAATCCAGAGTTTTGCATGCCTACCTCAATAGAAATTGCTCGTCGATCTAACTCCGATAATCCCATGATTTTTGCGGCATAATATCCTAACAGTAAGCCTGCTCCATTATGCAAGAATACTCCTAAAAATACTAGCAACCCAGCAGAAGCAATATTATCTACATTTCCCGCAACAACAGCAGAAACAATCGTGATAATTGCTAATACTGAAATTAAGGGTACTACGTTTATACTTTTCTCTACAACAGTAGGGAACAACTTCTTCACTAATAATCCAAGGATGATTGGAACAATAATTACTTGTATTATGGACCTAAACATATCAACTGCATTTACTGGCATCCACTGTCCTGCAAATAAAAGCAATAATGCTGGTGTTAGTAAAGGAGCTAGCAGTGTGGAGAAGGATGTCATCGTTATAGAAAGTGGAACATTACCTTTAGCCAAATAAACCATTACATTAGATGCAGTCCCTCCGGGTACAGAACCAAGTAATACTAGTCCAGCTGCTAATTCACTAGGCAAATTCAACAAATATGCAATGGCAAAAGCGGTAATTGGCATTATTAGAAACTGTGCAATTACGCCGAATATTACTGGTTTAGGGTGTGTTGCGATTAATTTGAAATCGACAGCCTTTAAAGTCAAACCCATCCCAAACATAACAATACCTAGTAAAATCGTAATATACTTTCCAAATGGTAAAAATGTTTCCGGTATTAAAAATGCTACAACAGCAACAATAATTACGAGAAAAGCAAAATACTTACCTGCAAAATTACTAATGGACTCTAACAATTTCATGTTATACACCTAACTTTCTATATTTACGATTTTTTTGGGATTTAATATATTATTTGGATCGAGAGCTATTTTAATTTTTTCCATCACCTGTAGAGCTGCTCCGTGCTCTAAAGCTTGGTATTTTTGTTTGCCAATACCAACCCCGTGTTCTCCTGTACAAGTGCCGTTACGCTCCAAAGCATAATGAACAATTTTTTCATTGAAAGATTCTGCCTTCGCAACTTCCGCTGCATCAGTCATGTCAATCATCAGAATCGCGTGGAAATTTCCATCTCCGACATGCCCAGTAAGTCCGCCTATGAGTCCAATCGAGCTTAATTCATTACGTGCATATACGACTGCATCAGCTAGTTCCGAAATAGGAACACACACATCGGTAACCATCATCTTTTTTCCGACATTCCCGTGAATATAAGCATAAGCTAGGTTATGTCTAGCATCCCAAAGCTTTGTCCGTGCTGTATTATCCGTTTCGAATTGAATATCCACGCAGCCATGGTCTTCCATTATTTCTTTTGTAAACTCGACATCTTGTTTTAGTCCTGCCTCATTTCCGTCAAATTCTAAAAATAAGGTTGGGCTTTCTACATAATTCGTTTCGCTAAAACTATTTACTTGGCGAATCGATTCTTCGTCGACTAATTCTACGCGTGCTATTGGAATTCCAGTCTGTAAAATAGAAGTGACGGCTTCTACCGCGCTTTGAACAGAAGGGAATACTGCTCGAGCTGCAGTAGTAAATTCAGGTATCCCGTATACTCTTAGTGTTAACTCAGTAAAACAACCAAGTGTCCCTTCCGAGCCAACAAATAGTCCGTTTAAGTGGAACCCAGATGCTGATTTTGCCGCTAAACTTCCCGTGTGTATAACAGTTCCATCTGCAAGGACAACTTCTAAATCACGAACTTGATCACGCATGACACCATATTTAACAGTTGTAGTCCCACTTGCATTAGTAGCAGCCATTCCACCGAGTGTTGCATCTGCTCCTGGGTCTACGGAGAAGAACAGTCCATACTTTTTTAGTTCTTTGTTTAATTGTGAACGTGTCACCCCAGGTTGTACCTTTACTAGTAAATCATTTTCTCGCACCTCTAATATTTTATCCATTAAAGAGAAGTCAATTGTAATTCCGTTATCATACGGAATTATATGACCTTCTAAACTGGAACCACGTCCAAAAGGGACGACGGGAATCTGATAATGATTGGCTAGTTTCATAATTTCACTAACTTCATTCGTGTTTTTCGGAAATACAACTATGTCAGGAAGACATATCTCATGATACGACTCATCTTTGCTATGTAATTCTCTTACGGTTAGATTGATTGAAACCTGGTCTTCTTTTAAAACTTTTTTTAGTTCAGGTAAAATATTTTCAATAGATGTACTCACTTTATTCGCCTCTTTAATAGAATGATATATTTATTAGAATATTTAGAAGGATTCCAATAAAATGATTATAATCATTAATAATGAAAAGGTAAACTAAGGAAATTGTATTATATGGATATAAAAGTAAATTAATATATTGCATATTGGCTTTAAAAACTAGTGTAATAGTGTTGTAAGCGTTTTATTTAATTTTAAAAATATTTTGACTAAACAAAAATTCCGCGAAGATTTTTTATCTCCACGGAATTTCATTCATTTTGCAAATGCAGTTGCCAATTCGTTTAATACAGATTGTTTGTTAGATTCGTCTGTCATGTTCCACCATTTCTCAAAAAATACACCAAGTCCAGGTAGTAAATGTTCTTCGCCTTTTTGGATAGCATCTTCTACTACACCGCGAATGTCTGATGCAGTGTGACCTTTCATATTAGCAGTTATCGCTTCTCTAATTTGAAAATCCAATTTTCATCACTCCTCGCAATTATCTTCCCCAAACTCTCGCCAGTTATACATGATTTTGTTACACTTATATAAAAAAGGCGGTTACATATAGATGAAACGAATTGAATCACCCCAAAATACGCTAGTAAAGCATTGGAAAAAATTATTAAGCGTACGCAAAGAGCGAGATAAAAGTGGCGAATTTCTAATAGAAGGTTATCACCTAATTGAAGAAGCGATAAAACAAAAAGAAAATGTGTTAACAATCATGATCAGTGATAATAGTGAAATTCCTAACAGTTGGGATGTAGACAATTTAGAAATTGTCGAAATAAATGATGTGATTAAGAAAGAACTTGCGGAAACAGAGCATACACAAGGTATATTTGCACATTGTAAACAACAAACTGTGAAGGAAGAAGAGCATGATAACTGGAGTCGTCTATTGTTAATAGATGCTGTGCAGGATCCAGGGAACATCGGTACAATGATTCGGACTGCAGATGCTGCTGGGATTGATGCTGTTATTCTTGGAAAAGGATCTGCAGATGCCTACAATTCAAAAACGTTACGGTCAGCACAAGGATCACATTTTCATTTGCCAATTATTAAAGGAAATCTTCCTGAATGGGTTGAGAAGTTGAAAGAACGAAATGTAACCGTATTTGGCACAGCTTTTGAAAATTCTACTCCTTTTCATGAAGTGAAAAAAGTGGATGCGTTTGCGTTAATCGTTGGAAATGAAGGTAGTGGTATGAACAAAGAGCTTCTCGAGCAAACCGATCAAAATATTATCGTTCCTCTATTGGGACAAGCAGAATCACTAAACGTTGCAGTAGCTACTGGAATTCTGTTATATGGCCTTACTTTAAAATAAATCAGACTTGAACAAAAATACTAAAGTCCGTATAATAGATGTAATATGATATATAAAAGCTGTCATCGGGAAAAGTATATATGCCAATTCGACATAAGGGATTTTACACCTTGACTGAAAGTGTAACTAGAGAATGCATATAGAAGTTCACCCCGTTAGCTGCCACCGGGACCAGCAATTGCTGTAAAGGTGTGCCGGTGTAGAGCCGTTAGTCGAATTGAGTGATTGCACACTGTTTTAGTGCAATAATCAGGGTGGTACCGCGAAATTAGTCCTCGTCCCTTTTATAGGGGCGGGGATTTTTTATTTTGTACATATTTTGAGAAGGGATACTTCTTAGCGAGATAAGGTACAAAATTTGTTGTCCAATCAGACAAGGCGAATTTGATTAAGGAGAGATCATTAACATGGAAGCACAACTTCAACAGTTAAAAGAAGAAGTACTACAAAAAATTGAAGCTTCAGCGAGCGTCAAAGAACTAAATGACGTGCGTGTTGCCTACTTAGGAAAAAAAGGACCGATTACGGACCTTCTAAAAGGAATGGGTAAACTTCCAGCAGAAGAGCGTCCAAAAATGGGGGCACTAGTAAATGTAGTACGTGAAGAAGTAACTACTGTATTAGAAGCTCGTATGACTTTACTTCAAGAACAAGCTATTAATGAACAGCTAGAAAAAGAATCTATTGATGTAACATTACCAGGTCGCCCTATTAAGACTGGAAATCATCATCCACTTACTCGTGTAGTAGAAGAGATTGAAGATTTATTTATCAGCATGGGGTATGAAATTGCGGAAGGTCCAGAAGTAGAGAAAGACTATTATAATTTCGAAGCGTTGAACTTACCAAAAGGTCATCCAGCTCGTGATATGCAGGATTCTTTCTATATTTCAGAGGATATTCTACTGCGAACACATACTTCTCCAGTTCAAGCAAGAACGATGGAAGTAAAAGAAGGGCAACCGATCAAAATTATATGCCCTGGTAAAGTGTATCGTCGTGATAATGATGATGCAACGCACTCACATCAATTCACACAAATTGAAGGGCTTGTAATCGGTGAAAATATTCGAATGAGCGACCTGAAAGGTACTCTTTCTATATTTGCGAAGAAAATGTTCGGGGACGATCGTGAAATTCGTCTGCGCCCAAGCTTTTTCCCATTCACAGAGCCTTCGGTTGAAATGGATATTTCCTGTTTTAAATGTGGCGGCGATGGTTGTAACGTTTGTAAGAAAACAGGGTGGATTGAAATTTTAGGTGCAGGTATGGTTCATCCAAACGTCTTAGAGATGGCTGGATATGATTCTAAAAAACTTTCTGGATTTGCATTTGGTATGGGTCCAGAACGTATTGCAATGTTGAAATATGGAGTGGAAGATATTCGTCATTTCTATACGAATGATGTGCGTTTCTTATCGCAATTCCACCGAACAGAAGTGTAAGGAGGAATTTGACATGTTAGTTTCGACGAAATGGTTATCAGAATATGTAAATACACAAGGGTTAGATCCAAAAGATTTAGGAGAGAAAATCACACGTGCAGGTATTGAAGTGGATGCTGTGATTGATCGTTCTCATGGAATGACAAATGTTGTCGTTGGGTATGTAAAAGAAAAAGTGAAACATCCGGAAGCGGATAAGCTGAATATTTGTCAGGTAGATGTTGGCGAAGAGACTACTCAAATTATCTGTGGAGCACCTAATGTAGAAGCAGGACAAAAAGTAATCGTTGCTCGTCCAGGAGCAGTACTTCCAGGCGGCATGAAGATTAAAAAAGCCAAGCTTCGCGGAGAAGAATCAAACGGTATGATTTGTTCGCTTCAAGAATTAGGGATTGAAGGACGCCTTGTTTCTAAAACGTATGCGGATGGAATTTATGTTCTTCCGGAAACAGCAGTTCCAGGGGAAAGTGTACTCCCATTACTAGGCTTGGATGATGTAGTTTTAGAACTTGGGTTAACGCCTAACCGTTCGGACGCATTAAGTATGCTCGGAGTTGCTTATGAAGTTGGTGCAATTTTATCTGAGGATATGCAGTATCCTGAAGCATCTTATTCGGAAAGCAATGAAAAAGCCTCTGATTATTTGAACTTAAAAGTAGAGGCAATGGAAGAAAATCCAATGTATATTGCAAAAGTTGTGAAGAATATTCAAGTGAAAGAATCACCACTTTGGTTACAACATCGTTTAATGGCTGCAGGTGTTCGTCCACATAATAATGTAGTAGATATTACGAACTATGTATTGATGGAATATGGTCAGCCTCTACATGCATTTGACTATGATCGTCTAGAAACGAAAGAAATTGTTGTTCGTCTTGCAAGTGAAGGAGAAAAAATTGTTACCCTTGATGATCAAGAACGTACATTAAAATCGAATCATTTAGTTATTACAAACGGTAAAGAGCCAATTGCCATTGCCGGTGTAATGGGTGGGGCTAATTCGGAAGTTCATAATGGTACGACAACGGTAGTTATCGAGTCAGCATACTTTGCTAGCGGATCAGTTCGCCAAACTTCAAAAGACCACAACCTACGCAGTGATGCGAGTGCGCGTTTTGAAAAAGGTGTCGATCCTAACCGTGTAATTCTTGCGGCAGAACGTGCAGCAAGTCTTCTTGCAGAGTTAGCAGGAGGAGAAGTGTTAGCTGGTTCAGTAATGGTTGATGAGCTAGACAAAACTCCAGCTGAAGTGGTTGTATCTCCGGACTTCATCAATAACCGTTTAGGGATGAAAATATCCTTAGAGGATATGACATCAATTTTAACTAGATTGAAATTTGACTACCAAGCAGCGAATGGTCTTTTGTACATTAAAGCGCCAACTCGTCGTCAAGATATTAAAATTGAAGAAGATATAATAGAAGAAATTGCTCGTATGTATGGCTATGATGAAATCCCAATGACTTTACCAGTTGAGGAATCTAAACCAGGCGGATTATCATCTTACCAAGCAAAACGTCGTCAAGTACGTGCATATCTAGAAGGTGCGGGTCTTTACCAAGCGATAACGTATTCTTTAACTTCTAAAGAAATGTCTCAAAAATTTGCTTTAGAAACTGCTCCTGTAACAGAGTTATTAATGCCAATGAGTGAAGATCGTAGTATCCTTCGTCAAAGCTTAATACCACATCTACTAGAAGCAGTAACATATAATACCGCGCGCCAAACAGATACAGTTGCGCTTTATGAAGTAGGATCTGTTTTCTTAGGTGAAACAGAATCAGGTTTACCTCATGAGCAAGAGCATCTAGCAGCAGTAATTTCTGGTAAATGGTTAGATCATAGCTGGCAGGGTGAGAAAAAAGCAGTTGATTTCTTTGTGTTAAAAGGAATTGTAGAAGGATTAATGGAACTTCTTGGTCTTTCAAAAGAAGTTGTATTTGAACGTACTGAAGTAGACGGGTTACATCCTGGACGTACTGCTTCTATCAAATTAGCTGGAGAGGAAATTGGGTTAATCGCTCAATTACATCCATCAGAGCAAAAGACTCGTGATTTAAAAGAAACCTATGTATTGGAATTGAACTTAGCCAAAGTGCTAAACAAAGAAGTTGAAGCATTGTATTATGCACCAGTTTCTAAATTCCCGTCCATTTCACGTGATATTGCATTAGTTGTAGATAGTGAAAAAGCTACTGGAGAACTGCAAGCAATTATCCATTTATCTGGTGGTAGATTACTTAAAAATGTACATCTATTCGATTTATATGAAGGAGAAAAAATGGAACCAGGCAAGAAGTCGGTTGCATTCTCCCTAACATATTTCGATCCAGAGCGTACACTTACAGATGAAGAAGTAGTAAATGCGCATAACAAAGTATTAAAAGCACTTGCTGAAAAAGCAGGAGCAGAGTTAAGAGGATAATGAATACATTTAGAGCAGTGCCAAATGGTGCTGCTCTTTTTTTTATCAATTAAAAATAATTCAGAATAGTGTTTGAATTGTGCGGTGCATAGGGAATAGAAAAGAAGGGGAGGGGTTTTATGGGATTAGGTTTTTGGACATGGACGATAACCATTATATTATCTTTGTTCTTTATTGGTATGTCGTTTTTCTTTAAAAAGAAGGCGGACGCAAGTTTTGCTCATTATGCGATAGCTGGAGGGACGCTGCCTTTTTTCTTATTATTATTTACTGATATTGCTACTATTATGGGCGTTGGAAATTTTGTTGGTCATTCATCTAAGGGATATGAGATTGGGATAGCTAATATACCTTTTGTTATTGGTGAGCAAGGAGCCAAAATCATATTTGCTCTCGTATTTGCGGGATTTGCTGCAAAATTTACATACAAAACATTAGCAGAAATGATGAATGATTTAATCGTACGCGATCGTATCACTCGAAGTCTAGTTGCCATTTTGACTTCATCTATTATGATTGCTTGGGTCAGTGGCCAGGCTATGGGTATGGGTGCCTTGTTCTCGACTTTTACAGGGGCTGATCCTATTCTAATGATATTAGTATTCTCGGCAGTGTTTATCATTTACACAGCTGTAGGTGGTATGTATTCAGTGGTATGGACAGACCTTATTCAAGGAGCAATTCTTATCGCAATAGCAGTGTGGTTTTACTTTCAAGTATTTAATCGAATTGATTTTAGCTATTCAACTCTTAAATCGGGTTTAGCAGATGTTGGATCGGGTGAACTAATTCAAATGAATTTATCTGTAATGGAAGTGTTAACGCTGTTTGTGACAGGAACGTTGGGTGTCTTAGCTGCACAAGTGTATTGGCAACGCTGCTTTGCTTCAAAAAGTTCTAAGTCAGCAAGTCGTGCCATGCTTATCAGTGGGGTTGTTGCAATTATCTTTACGATTCTAGCAACTATTAGTGGGTTGATAGTTAAGATTCAAAATCCCACGCTAGATGCAAAAAATGCTATATCGTGGTTGATATTAGAAGAAATGACGCAATTTGCAGCGTTGGCTTTCTTTATCATGATTTTCATGGCTGCCATTTCTAGCGCTTCATCTCTTCTTCATTCTGCTGCTGTTGTAATCATCAATGATTTGGTTATTCCAAATATGAAAGAAAAGGAAGATGCATTTTATCTTAAGTTAACAAGAGTTAGTGTGGTTGTGTTTGGTATGTTCACGATAGTTACTGCTATTTGGGCAGATTCTATTATTGACTTATTTTCTCTTGCATATTCGATGGCCGGTGGTGGAGTTGTTCCGGTATTAATAGTAGGGTTAATATGGAAGAATAAGAAAACCTCCGCCTTTGAGATGGGAACAAGAAATAGTCGTGTTTCTGTTTGGGGAGCACGTACTGGTATTTTGGCTGGAGCAGTTGTTTCTTTAACAATAGGAATATTATGGGGTGTCCTTGCATCAGTTATTATGACAATAGTTTTCTCGAAATTTTTACCTTCGAAAGAAACAATGATTAGTTAGGTGGAAAAAACCTCCATCCAAATGAAAAACCCTGCTTTCGCAGGGCTTATCATTTGGATGGAGGTAGATTATGACTAATCCACCAATCCACATGATCTAAATTGAAAACGATCATATTTGCCATTGGTTTTAAATGAGGAATCTCTCTTTTTATAATTAGTATGTCGATTTCCTCTTCAGTAAGTGGATATCCTACGGTATCTAAATATAAAGATAGCTTTTTAACTCCATAGGCTCTTCTCAATTAATCACCTCCCACCAAAATCTCTTTCCATAAAGAAAGTTTAGTAAAAGGTACTAATTTCAACTCTATATATGTTTAATACCCATTTTCACATAAAATAATCATCCGTTTATTTTATGTTTCCGTATAGTCAGTAGTATTCCAAATAAGACTCCGATGAAGGACATTGCTGAAATGATAAAGTAAAAAGTCTGCCCACCAAATTCTTTATAGAGGAAACCACCTGCATATGACGCAATAATACTAGATAAGCCAAAGAATAATAATGCTAAAACAGTTTGTCCAGTAGCTCGCCATTCCTTAGGCATAATATTATATAAATATTGAATAGCGGCGGTGTAGAAAATAGGGAATGTTAACATTTGTAATACTTGTAAGACAGTTAGAGTAACAGGGTTTGTGACATAGCCTGATATAAAAAAACGTAAGAAGTAAAAGAAGGTAGCAATCGTAATAATCTCCAACTCTTTACCTTTTCGAAGCCACCAAAAGCTGAGTGCAAAAATGATGATTTCACTACCACCTGCTAAGAAAAAAGCAATCCCTACTAAGGATGTGTCTCCTCCCAGTGCTTTGATATGTATTCCTAGAAATGTATCGTTCATACGTGCAGGGACAGAGCTTATGAATACTAATGCTAAGAATAGAAGCATCTCTTTGTTACGTAATACTTGTTTCAATCCTTTTATCGTCACAGGTTTTGGGGAAGCTTGCACATCCGGCATAAACCATACTATTCCAAATGAGAGAAGCCCCAAGAGAACAAATAAAATAGATAGACTACTCACTCCAAAATAATCCATTGTAAACCCAGCAATTAAAGACAAAATGGCATAGCCAAGTGCACCATATGTACGGATAGATCCATAGCTAATACGGGCCATCTCTGAAACAGTAAAATTTAAACTCTCCGTTAATGGATCGAGTGGCATAAGGAAAAAATAAACTAACAACGCGAAAATGATTAGTAACACAAAGTTATCGAAGTTAAATAAAAAATAACCCGAAATAGCAGTCAATCCAACAAGTAATAACATCACTTTGCGAATTGTTTTTGTTTTATCGCTGATGAACCCCCACAACGGTTGGGCTATTAAAGTTACAAAACCCCCAGTACCTACGATAATCCCTATTTCACTTGTAGATAATCCTTGTTCCCCTAAATACACAGGCAAGAACGGTATAAAAACTGCAAGCAAACCAAAAAACAAAAAATTATATCCTTTTAATAAAACATGTACCTTCAAGAAGAATTCTCCTTTTCTAAAAACAAATATAATATGATTTCAATTATTAACTTAATTATTGTAACTGATTTGAATGGAAAATAGCCGTTTTTAATAGAATAAACAATGGAATTTAAATTAACCAATAAGTTAGAATAATAAATCTGCTATAATTTCTATTAAAAAAGAAGTTAAGTACTTAATTGTCTGAATTAATTAGGGGGTAGGTATGTTAAAAAGAAGATATGGGGATCGTTCAGATTGGCAGCGGATTAAGAAGAGAGAGTATGCGCAATCTTATGTGGATAAAGAAGAATTCACTGGATATATAACACTTCTTAACATGGTTCAGGTGGTGGAGCCCTTATGGGTAAAGTATGATGAAAAAAGTGTGTGCATTGTAGATGATGGATTTATGTGGTTACAACACTTTCCTAAAGGAAAACATTATTCTGTAACTACTATGTTTGATGCTAATGGGAAAGTGATTCAGTGGTATATCGATATTTGCAACGAAATAGGAATAGAGCATAATATTCCATGGTGGGATGACTTGTTTTTAGATATTATCGTATTTCCTACGGGAGAGATTATTCAACAGGATGCAGATGAACTGGAAGAGGCATTAATAAACGGTTGGGTTGATCAAAGCATGTACAACTTGGCATGGCATCAAGCAAATGAAATTACTACTAGTACTGTGGGAAATAATTTTGGCTTACTTAATTATTCCACAGTTCATAAAGAACTATTAACGAAACTTCTTTAAAAGGGGGAGATTTAAATGCGTAAAGTGGTGGTAGTGGCATATTCAGAGGATTGGAAGAAAAAGTTTGATGAGGAAACAATTCTTCTTCAACATATTTTCGGCTTGGAGATTCAAATTATCCATCATATTGGAAGCACTTCAGTAGAAAGATTGAGTTCAAAACCAATTATCGATATGATGCCTATAGTCCGAGATATAAGAAAAATTGACGCTTATAACAGCGCAATGATTGCGATTGGTTATGAACCTAAAGGTGAAAATGGACTTCCTGGTCGTAGATACTTCCAAAAAGGTGGAGATAATCGAACGCATCATGTCCATATGTATGAATTGGGTAATCCTGAAATTGAAAGACATCTTGCGTTTCGGGACTTTTTAAGAGTACATTCTATTGATGCAAGGCAGTACGGAGATTTAAAAGAAGCACTAGCAGAGCAATTTCCATATGACATTGACGCTTATATTAATGGGAAAGATAAATTAGCCAAAGAGATTGAAAAACAAGCACTCCACTGGTATAAAAGTATTCCTAAAGTGAGATAGGTTTTTTTATGAAAATCGTATAAACTCGTTAGTTTCTTTGTGAAAAGGAAAAGCACGAAATGTAATTAACATTTCGCGCAAAAAAATTTGGATCTAGATTTTCCTTAGAAAGTTTAACACCAAACGATAATTTCATATGGTGTGGTCTGGGCAGGTATACTTCTTGTAGTTGGACCATAAATAACAATTAAATTTCGATTCGCAGGACTTTTCGTAAAAGGCTGACCATTAGTCAATAATATTGGAGTATATGGTGTTACATTTAGTCTTAACTGTCCATCACTGCTTTCCAATTGGCTATTAAAGAAGTCCACTTTAACATTTCGATTTGTATTTTCTTCTACTATAATAAGTGCCTGGTACTGTGGTGGGTAAATCAGAGGAGCAGGGGCATCTCCATCATAGTATCCAGTTACCCTATCACCCACTGCTACCACCGCATGGTCTACAAAATAAGTAGTGGGGGACACCACGAAATTTACTGAATTTCCGTTGCCATTATCAACCGACATTAATGTATAACAACCATCGCCTTCACCATTAGCCCCTATCATAAAATCACTAATCCTGGTAACGGTACCCTGAAAAGCTTGAAAATTTACCATACTCAAACCTCCATCGCTATTTAAACACGCACTTATACATGTTATGCATTTGAATGGTTTTGTGTTATCTAAATTTATTATTTAAAATTACCCAAATTTACTTTGTATAAATTGTAGATTACATTAAATATTCATAATAAGGCTCTTCTTGTTTTGTATCCTCAAACCACTTCATACTCACATAGGTGAACCCGATTTTTTCTAAAATCTTTAATGAACCTATGTTTTGTGGATCTGCTGATGCAGTGATTATTCTAATATTTCCTTTGTTTTTAGCTAGCTTAAGGCAAGCTGCAGCTGCTTCTGTTGCAAAACCTTTTCCCCAAGATTTCTTGCTAAAATGATAAATTAACTCTATTACTCCCGTCGAATCAGTTGGATTAAAACCAGCTGCTCCTATTACTAGATCCGATTCTTTTTCTATTACTGCATAAACGGATAAACCTCTATCTTCATGTAATTTACGATATCCCTCTATAACTTTGGGAAGTAATTCATGTGCAGAAGGTCCATCACATAGTGACATGACTTCTTCGTCCCCCCAAAATTGCTGAGCGGCTTCCACATGTGATTGTTCAAATACACATAAAAATAATCGCTCTGTTTCCCCAATAACTTTCATGTTGTACAACTCCCAAGCTAAAATCGTTTCTTGTTCACAATATTAATCGCTTTCCCAGTATTAGCAAAATGCCACTTTGTAATAGACTTGAGAAACTCTTCTCCATGCTTCAAATAAATTTTCGCTGCTATTTCATCAACCTTAGCACCTGCTCCTTTAGGTATCGTCGTACCCGCTATTTCGGTCAGACGATCCATTTCCTTCAAGAAAGCATATCTCGCTATGATAGATGCTGCTGCAACAGATACGTGAAGTTGCTCTGCTTTTGTAGAAAACAAAACATTTTCTCGGACGATTTCTTTCTCCGTTTTAATATGATTATAATAAATTCCGCGCTCCGCAAACTGATCGATTAATATATATGCCGGTTTTTCTGAGTCCATTTTTTTCAGTACATGCTTTAATGCTTGGTTATGCATAAGTGCTTTTATCTTACCTTGAGACGACCCACGAGACTGTATGTCATTGTATTTTTCGTTTTTCAATACGAGGACACTATGTGTTAAAGTCGCCATTAAATCAGGCGCCATTTTACGCATTATGTCATCTGTAAGCATTTTGGAATCCTTCACTCCTAAAGCTTTAACTAGCTCGACTTGTTCTGAACTGACAAAACATGCTGCAACTGTAATTGGACCAAAATAATCTCCAGTACCAGTTTCATCTGAACCTAGAACCGATAAGGTTCCAAAGTTGGGAGGTAAAAGATCTCCCTTCGCACCAGTTGTTGTAGTTTTAGTCGAACTTGTACCCCAAAGGGAAGCTTCGCGCGTAGAACCGTTTCCTTGAAACATCACCTTGCCTGATTTATAAATAGTAATGGCTGTATCTGCAAGCTTTGCTGCAAAAATAACCCCAGGAGCAGACCTCTCTACCTTAAATTTCATATAATGCGATTTAACTTTTTCGATTTCGTTTGGTTTCAATAATAAGACTGTATTTGACATTCGTTCGTTCCTTTCTTCACATAGCAATCTATTTCGTGTTATTATTAGTATTAGGATTTTCTGAGGAGGGTTATGGCTTTGTCAGAACAAGAAAAAACACGAATTTCGGTTGATATATATGGACAGAATTATAAAATGGTAGGTTCTGAATCGTCGGGCCATATGAGACTAGTAGCATCAATGGTTGATGATAAAATGAGAGAAATAAATTCACATAATAGTCAACTAGATATTGCAAAACTTGCTGTACTCACAGCTGTAAATGCTGTAAATGATTACATAAAAGTAAAAGAACAATTAGAACTCTTAGAAGAAGAATTGAAAAGATTAAAGGACTGAAAACATGTTAGATATAATTATATTAATATTACTTGTCGGTGGTTTAATCACTGGCGCAAAACGAGGGTTAATCGTTCAACTAATCCACATGACTGGCTTTATCATTGCATTAGTAGTGGCTTATTCTTATTATAAACCACTTGCAGATAAATTTGTTTTATGGATTCCGTTTCCTGCTGTAACGGCTGGTGCTAAATTGACAATCGCCGTGGAGAGTTTAGATTTAGCACAAACTTTTTATCGGATTATTGCTTTTGCACTCATTTTTATCGTGGTGAAGTTCGCCTTGCAAATGATTGCATCTATGTTTGATTTTTTGAAGTATTTACCGATTTTAGGGTTTATAAGCAATATGGTGGGTGCAGTTTTAGGACTTATCGAATTTTATTTTATTATGTTTGTCTTATTGTATGTACTTGCTCTTTTACCAATCGATATGATTCAAAATTTAATATCAGGTTCAGTTTTAACTGGATGGATGTTAGAACACACGCCTATCCTGTCGGAGATGGTTAAAAATTGGTGGTATATTTATATTGAAAAGTAACTTCTCTCAATAGAGGGAAGTTTTTTTGAAGTTAGCTATATTGGTTAATTGAGAAGAAAGAGGTGTTTTCGTTGGATAAGAAGACGATTATTAAAACATTAGAAAGAATAGCTTTATATATGGAATTGCAAGGTGAAAATCCTTTTAAAGTATCTGCCTTTCGAAAGGCTGCACAGGTGTTGGAATTAGATGACCGAAGCCTTTCTGAAATGGATAATATCTCCTCCTTAAAAGGGATTGGAGCAGCAACAGGAGCTGTAATAGAGGATTTAATCACTAAAGGAGAATCTTCTTTGCTTGTAGAATTACAACAAACAGTTCCTAGTGGATTACTTCCGATGCTTAAAATACCTGGACTTGGTGGTAAAAAAATTGCCAAGCTATACCAGGAATTACATATCGATTCCATTGATGCGTTAAAGCTTGCATGTGAAGAAGGTAAAGTCCAAAGTCTTCCTGGATTTGCTAAGAAGACAGAAGAAAAAATATTACTAGAAATAGTGAACCTTCAGTCTAAACCAGAAAGAACTGCTGTATGGCAAATTGAACCTATCGTAGATCTTATCGAACACAAATTGGCTTCTATAGCTTTAATTGATAAGTTTTCTGTTGCCGGGTCTTATAGAAGAGTTAAGGAAGCCAGTAAGGACATTGACTTTATCATCGCTACAAGTTCTCCTCAAGAAGTTAGAGAAGAATTGTTAAAAATACTTCCTGTACAGAAAATAATTGCAGCTGGAGATACGAAAGTTTCTGTCACGCTAGATGTAGAAGTCGAAATAGATGTCGATTTCCGACTAGTGGAACTAAAACAATTTGCTTCTGCATTAAATCATTTCACTGGCTCAAAGGACCATAATATAAAAATGCGTCAAATTGCTAAAGACCAAGGAAAGAAAATTAGTGAATATGGTGTGGAATTAGCGGATGGAAGTGTAGAGCATTTTGAATCGGAAGAAGACTTTTATGCTTACTTTGATTTGCCTTTCATACCTCCAACAGTTCGAGAAGATGGATCGGAATTTTCCAAATTAGATCAGCTGCCTTCATTAGTGAAATTAAATGATATAAAAGGCGATTTTCATATGCATAGCACTTGGTCAGACGGGGCTCATTCTATAGAAGAAATGGTGGAAGCTTGCCGAGTAAAAGGCTACTCACATATGGTGATTACTGATCACTCTAATTATCTCAAAGTTGCTAACGGACTTTCGAAGGAAAGATTATTAAACCAAATAGATATTATTCACTCTCTAAACGAAAAGTACACTGATATTGAAATATTTACGGGGACCGAAATGGACATACTACCAGATGGTTCACTCGATTTTGAAGATGATGTGCTTTCACAACTAGATTTTGTTATAGCTTCTATCCATTCAAGTTTTAGCCAGCCGCAAGAAAAGATTATGGAAAGACTCTTAAATGCGTTGAAAAACCCATATGTACACATGATTGCACATCCAACGGGAAGAATAATCGAACAAAGAGATGGTTATAATCCAGATGTTCCTACTCTGATAAAATGGGCTAAGGAAAACGGTAAGATTTTAGAGTTAAATGCTAGTCCTTATCGTCTCGATTTGAATACGGAATACTTAAAGTTAGCCCAAGAAAAAGGCGTACCAATAGCGATAAACACAGATGCACATCATATCGATCAGCTAAAATATATGGATATTGGTGTACGTTATGCACAAAAAGCTTGGTTGCACAAAGAAAATATAGTGAACACTTTGTCGTTGGAGAAGTTTAAAGAATATATACAGAAATAATTAGGAGGTGACTCAGTTGATAGCTGAAAGAGCATTAAGGACATTAGAGTATTTTAAAATTAGAGATGAAGTTTCCAATTATTGTACTTCATCTATTGGGAGAAGCCATATAGATAATCTAATTCCTTCCGTTGAGTTTACAGTAGTGAGAAAGTTGTTAGAGGAAATGGATGAAGGAATGACAATACTTCGGTTACGTGGCAATGTTCCAATGGGTGGGATGACAGATATTCGACCTCATGCTAAACGTGCCCAAATTGGGGGTATGCTTAGTCCAACAGAATTAATGGAGATCGCAAGTACTATTAGAGCTAGTAAAATCTTACGTCAATTTTTAGAAAATGTAGCGGAATCTGAAGATGTGAAGATCCCCCACTTTATAGAGAAAAAAGAGGCTATTCCGATTTTAACAGCCCTTGAACATGAGATTAATGATTGTATTGATGAAAACGGCGCAGTGTTAGATAGCGCAAGTAGTACTTTGCGTTCTATTCGCCAACAATTACGCATTCAAGTAAGTCGTGTGCGTGAAAAGCTAGAAAGTTATACTAGAGGGGCAAATGCTGCGAAAATGTTATCAGATTCGATTATTACTATCCGAAATGATCGATATGTGATTCCTGTAAAATCCGAGTATCGTAGTCATTACGGTGGAATTATCCATGACCAATCCTCTTCAGGACAAACATTGTTTGTGGAACCTTCAGCAGTAGTGCAAATAAATAATGATATCAGAAGTTTAAGAGTGAAAGAACAGGAAGAGATTAATCGTATCCTTATCAAATTGACAGCTGAAGTAGAAATAGTTGGTCATGATATTTTTGTATTAGTAAGTGTACTAGGAGAAATTGATGTTATTTTAGCTAAAGCAAAATATGGTCAAGCCCAAAAATGTACCATGCCAATCATTAATAACGAGGGATATATTCGTTTAGTAAAGGCTAGACACCCACTTATTCCACTGGAAACAGCTGTGCCAAATACGATTGAATTCGGCAAAGACATTACCACTATTGTCATCACTGGGCCGAATACTGGGGGTAAAACAGTTACACTGAAAACAGTTGGACTTTGTACATTAATGGCGCAAAGTGGACTACCTATTCCTGCATTGGATGGCTCAGAAGTGGCATTATTTGAATCGGTCTTTGCAGATATCGGAGATGAGCAATCTATTGAACAGAGTTTAAGTACTTTTTCTTCTCATATGGTTAATATTGTGGATATTTTAAAAAAGTATGACGATAAATCATTAATCATATTTGATGAACTTGGAGCAGGAACCGATCCTCAAGAAGGTGCTGCACTTGCTATTTCTATATTGGATGCAGTACATGGGACCGGAGCTCGAGTAATGGCTACAACACATTATCCTGAACTAAAGGCTTATGGATACAATAGACCGGGCGTTGCCAATGCAAGCGTTGAGTTCGATATTGAAACGTTAAGTCCAACTTATAAACTGTTAATAGGAGTACCTGGTAGAAGTAATGCTTTTGAAATTTCCGAGCGACTTGGGTTACCAGCGTATATTATTAACCAAGCACAAACTTTTACAGGGACAGATCGTGGTGAAGTGAACTCTATGATTGCATCTTTGGAGAACAGTCGTCGACAAGCAGAAAAGGATGCAGAAGAAACGGAAGCCCACTTAGTAGAAGCACGTAAAGTTAAAGCGGATGTTGAACTGAGATTAGCAGAACTAGAACAGAGCAAAGAAAAACTAGAACAAAAAGCAAAAGATAAAGCGAAGAAAATTGTAGATGAAGCTAGACGAGAAGCAGAAGATATCATAAGTGAACTGCGGAAAATGCAGTCTAATACACATAACTTCGTTAAAGAGCATGAACTAATCGATGCTAAAAAGCGTTTAGATGCTGCTTTACCAGATAATCCAGTATTGAAGAAGCAAAAGAAATTAAACGAAATGGCAAAAGAGTTGAAATCTGGAGATGAAGTGAAAGTATTGAGCTTCGGACAAAAAGGGACTCTACTAGAGAAATTGTCTAAGACAGAGTGGTCTGTTCAGATTGGTATGCTAAAAATGAAATTAGACGAATCTGACCTTGAGTTTGTAAAACCTGAAAAACAAAAGCAAACTGTCTCAGTGAATTCAATCCGTGGAAGAGACACTAATGTAAAATTAGAGTTAGATCTTCGAGGAGAACGCTATGAGGATGCCATCATGCGTACAGAAAAATATTTAGACGATGCACTTCTTTCAAACTACCCAAGAATCTCTATTATTCATGGAAAAGGCACAGGTGTGTTAAGACAAGCAATACAACAGTTTTTGAAAAACCATTCTCGCGTGAAAAGTTATCGTTTCGGTGAAGCTGGTGAAGGTGGGCATGGTGTAACGGTTGTTGAACTAAAATAAAGTAGAAAAAATGAAACTTTTTTGCGGGCTCTCCGTATAGAAGGAAAAGTGTAAAAGGGGTTTTAAACATGCTTCTATCCAGTTTTTGGTCAAACCCACTCGTAGAGTCTGCAGGTTATTTTAGTGTGGTAATTTTATGCTTACTCGTTTCGATGGTTATTTTTGAAATAGTCACGAAGTATAAAAATTGGGAAGAAATAAGAAAAGGTAATGTAGCAGTTGCACTTGCTACCGGTGGGAAAATTTTTGGTGTATGTAATATATTTAGGTATTCCATTGAACAACATAACTCATTATTCGAAATGGTTGGTTGGGGTTTATTTGGTTTTACACTATTAATAATTGCTTACTTATTGTTTGAATTTTTAACGCCAACCTTTAATGTTGATAAGGAAATCGAAAACGATAATCGTTCAATTGGATTTATTTCACTAGTTATTTCTGTTGGGCTATCATTTGTTATTGGTGCAAGTATTTCTTAGGAGCGGTTGAAATGGAAAAATTGTCGAAAATTTTATTGGCTGTTGGCTTACTTTTTGTCTTAGTAGGTATAATATATGTCGTAACAAATTAATATAATAACTTAATAACGTATTTAAAGACTGTGATGTAACACTTTTCATCTTAATGATAAAGAAGTGAACTTTGCAGTCTTTTTATATTTTATGTTAAGCGTGAGAAAGAAATATCTTTTTTAAACGAGAAAAAGACGGTCAAAAGTGCGTTGAGGTAAGGTATTTATATTGTAGTAAGGAAGGATTAGTTTTTTAAAAAGCAGATAAAACTATTAGACTAGAAAACTTTGAAAACTCTTTTCAATAAAGAATTGAATTGTCATTCATTTTTCTCTATAATTAAAAATAGGAATATTCACGCTATTAAAAACAAAGGGGGCATTAATATGACTGAAAAGCCGTGGTTAGCACAATATCCACCAGAAATTCCACATACGCTTGACTATGAACACATTCCTGTTCAAGAATATCTGACGAGAGCGTATAAGAAATTTCCGACAAAAATTGCGATACATTTCATGGGGAGAGATTTATCGTACAAAGAGCTATATGAGTCTTCTTTAAAATTTGCTAACTATTTACAATCCATTGGTATTCAAAAAGGAGATAGAGTAGCAATTATGCTACCGAACTGTCCACAAGGGGTAATCGGATATTACGGAGCACTATATGCGGGGGCAATAGTTGTTCAAACAAATCCTCTTTATACGGAAAGAGAAATAGCTTATCAAATGAAGGACTCTGGTGCAAAAGTTATTTTAGCTATGGATATATTATATCCACGGGTTACAAAAGTTTTAAAAGATACGAGCCTAGAGAATATTATTGTTACTGGTATTAAAGATTACCTACCATTTCCTAAAAATCTTGTTTATCCTTTTATCCAGAAGAAACAATATGGGTTTAGTGTAAAGGTAGAGCATCGAGGCATCAATCATCTATTCACTGAAATTATGAAAGCTGGAAAAGCTGAACCGATTAGTATGTCTTTTGATTTTGACGAGGATATAGCACTTTTACAATATACTGGTGGTACAACAGGATTTCCAAAAGGAGTTATGCTTACGCATAAAAACTTAGTAACAAATACTACTATGTGTACGGCGTGGAATTACAAGGCAATAGAAGGCGAAGAAAGTATATTAGGAGTTCTTCCATTCTTCCATGTATATGGAATGACTACTGTATTAATCTTTTCTGTTATGCTAGGTAATAGAATGGTATTGTTACCTAAATTTGATGTAGAAACTGCCCTAAAAACAATTGATAAGCAAAAACCAACGATATTCCCAGGAGCTCCAACGATTTATATTGGATTATTGAATCATCCAGATATACAAAAATATGATTTATCTTCAATTGTAGCTTGTTTAAGTGGCTCTGCTCCTTTACCATTAGAGGTACAAGAAAAATTTGAAAAAGTTACTGGTGGTAGATTGGTAGAGGGATATGGCTTAACAGAAACCTCTCCAGTGACACATGCGAACCTAATTTATGCAGAAGATCGTATTAAAGGCTCAGTAGGAATTCCTTGGCCAGATACGGAAGCAGCGATTTTCGCAGTCGATTCAACAACACCATTACCATTTGGGGAAATTGGAGAAATAGCAGTTAAAGGGCCTCAAGTGATGAAGGGATACTGGAATCGTCCAGAGGATACTGCAATGACTCTGCGTGATGGTTGGTTCTTAACAGGTGATTTGGGGTATATGGATGAAAGCGGTTACTTTTATGTAGTTGATCGCAAAAAAGATTTAATCATTGCGGGTGGTTATAATATCTATCCGAGGGATGTTGAAGAAGTTCTATATGAACATTCTGCAATTCAAGAATGTGTTGTTGCTGGAGTGCCAGATCCATATAGAGGTGAAACGGTAAAAGCATTTATCGTACTTAAAGAGGGAGCTTCTGTGACAGAAGAGGAGTTAAATACTTTTTGTCGTGAAAACTTGGCAGCGTTTAAAGTACCAAGAATTTACGAGTTCAGAGCGGAACTTCCGAAAACTGCAGTAGGTAAGATTTTGAGAAGAACTTTAATAGAAGAAGAGAAAGCGAAACAAAAAGTAACAGTACAAAGTTAATTGATTATTGACAATCGACAAAATTGAATATA
The DNA here is from genome assembly GCF_038008385.1 of Psychrobacillus sp. FSL H8-0487. Taxonomy (NCBI): domain Bacteria; kingdom Bacillati; phylum Bacillota; class Bacilli; order Caryophanales; family Bacillaceae; genus Psychrobacillus; species Psychrobacillus sp. FSL H8-0487. The sequence continues at coordinate 2,435,720 of NZ_JBBOZA010000001.1, read as the reverse complement.
ATATAAAAATATGAATGAATCATCATTCATATTTTTATTTTATTTAAATAAAGGTTTAAACTATCTAAATAAAGTAAAAGCCTCTGAAGAATGTCAGAGATTTTGGAGTCATTGGAAAAGGACGAGGAACCGTATTCATACGACAACGGCTACTTAACTAGATATGCAGACCTTTTACATTTCAAAATCTAGACGAATAATTCTTTGAGGTAATTGAACAATTGGTGGTGAATTCATAATGAAGAAGGACAAACCAAAGTATAAGCAAATTATTGACGCGGCAATTATTGTTATCGCTGAAAATGGATATCACCAGTCACAGGTTTCTAAAATAGCTAAACAAGCTGGAGTAGCTGATGGGACAATTTACTTGTATTTTAAAAACAAAGAAGAAATTTTAGTCTCGGTTTTTGAAGAAAAAATGGAGATATTTGCACACAATTTAAAAGAAATTATTCAACAGGAAATTAGTTCCTCCGAAAAGCTATATAAAATGATTGAAAATCATTTCGTAGTGTTATCAAGTGATCATCATTTAGCGACGGTCACCCAGTTGGAATTGAGACAAGCCAATTTAGCGTTGAGATTACGAATAAATGCAGTTTTAAGAAATTACTTAGTATTGTTAGATACCATTTTAAAAGAAGGAATAGAGCAAGGAGAATTTGATCGTACGATTGATATTCGCTTAGCAAGACAAATGGTTTTTGGTACAATTGATGAGACGACTACTACTTGGGTCATGAACGAGCATAAATACAACTTAGTTGATCTGACCGGTAAAGTACATCGTCTATTGTTAAATGGTGTGAAAGGTTAACGAAGGGGAGTGGGAAGATGGAATTTCTATCATGGACTATAGAAGACGGCGTAGCTACCGTCATTCTGAATCGTCCGCCAGCAAACGCTTTAGCAAGAGGGGTTATTTTAGAAGTAAATGAGCTGCTAGATGCAGTAGAAAATGATGATGCCGTTCGAGCAATCTTGCTCAAAGGGGAAGGTAGATTTTTCTCTGCAGGTGCTGATATTAAAGAATTCACTTCTATTACATCAGGAGCTGCATTCTCTGAGCTTGCTGCAAGTGGGCAAACAATTTTCGAAAGAGTGGAAACTTTCTCGAAACCTGTAATCGCAGCAATTCATGGTGCTGCACTTGGTGGAGGACTGGAGCTTGCGATGAGTTGTCATATTCGACTTGTAGCTGATAATGCGAAGCTCGGATTACCTGAGTTACAGTTAGGCTTAATACCAGGCTTTGCAGGAACGCAACGACTACCTCGCTATGTTGGGTTTGCGAAAGCAGCAGAAATGTTGCTAACAAGTGATCCGATTAGTGGTAAAGAGGCAGCTCAGTTAGGACTTGCTAATCATGCTTACCCAGAAGAAGAATTATTCGAGCAGGCAAACAAGCTTGCAGTGAAAATTGCGAAGAAGAGCCCTATTGCTGTCAAAAACGCATTAGAAATGCTCCAGTTTGCTAAACCAGCTTCTTATTATGAAGGTGTGAAAGCAGAAGCAAATGCTTTTGGAACTGTATTTGTTTCAGAAGATGCAAAAGAAGGTATTTCTGCATTTATTGAAAAAAGAGAACCTGTATTTAAAGGTAAATAATATTTTACATTGGGAGGATATCTAAATGAACATTTATGTATTAGTAAAGCGTACGTTTGATACTGAGGAGAAAATCGTTGTTAGCGGGGGGAAAATTCAAGAAGATGGTGCCGAGTTCATCATTAATCCATACGATGAGTATGCAATTGAAGAAGCAATTCAAGTTCGTGACGCTCAAGGTGGAGAAGTAACAGTTCTTACGATGGGTGGAGAGGATGCTGAGAAGCAACTTCGTACAGCATTAGCAATGGGCGCAGATAAAGCGGTTCTTATAAATATTGAAGATGATGTAGAAGAGTTAGATCAATTTACAGCTGCACATATTATCTCAGAATACTTAAAAGATAAAAATGCAGATTTAATATTAGCAGGTAATGTAGCGATTGATGGAGGGTCTGGACAAGTAGGACCACGTGTTGCTGAAAGTTTAGGTATTAACTATGTAACTACTATCACAAACTTAGAGATTAATGGTACTACTGTTACGATTAAACGTGATGTTGAAGGAGATACAGAAGTATTAGAAACTTCTTTACCATTATTAGTTACTGCTCAACAAGGTCTAAATGAACCTCGTTACCCATCTCTTCCAGGAATTATGAAGGCAAAGAAAAAGCCTTTAGAAGAAGTGGAATTAGATGACTTAGATATAGATGAAGATGATGTAGAAGCAAAAACAGAAACAATCGAAATTTACCTACCTCCTAAAAAGGAAGCTGGAAAAGTATTAGAAGGCGAGCTAGCTGATCAAGTAAAAGAGTTAGTTCATTTACTACACTCGGAAGCGAAAGTCGTTTAACTTATTCAGAAGAGATTATTTTGTACACAAAAGATATGCCATGGCATATTTGAATCGAATTAATTTTAATATTAGGAGGAAAATAGCATGTCTAAAAAAGTATTAGTATTAGGAGAAGCACGTGAAGGTGCTCTTCGTAATGTATCATATGAAGCAATCGCTGCTGCTAAACAAATTTCAAGCGGCGGAGAAGTTGTTAGTGTTCTATTAGGAGATTCAGTGGGAGAACTAGCTACTGAGCTTGGTAAATATGGCGCTGATCGTGTAATTACTGTGGAACATCCACATTTAAAACAATATACTTCAGATGGCTATGGTCAAGCATTGTTAGCGGTGATTGAGCAAGAAAATCCAGAAGCAATTGTTTTTGGTCATACAGCACTTGGGAAAGATTTATCTCCTAAAATTGCAAGCAAGCTTCAAATTGGTTTGGTATCAGACGTAACTTCTATCGAGGGTGAAGGCGATGCTGCTGTATATATCCGCCCGATCTATTCTGGTAAAGCCTTTGAAAAAGTTAAAGTGAAGGATGGTATTGAATTTATCACTATCCGTCCTAACAATATTGCTCCACTTGCAAAAGATGACAGTAAGTCAGCGGACGTTTCATCTATGTCTGTAGACATTACAAACCTACGTACGATTATTAAAGAAGTAGTTCGTAAATCTACTGAAGGTGTAGATTTATCTGAGGCAAAAGTTGTTATTGCTGGTGGTCGTGGTGTAAAGAGTGAAGAAGGTTTTGCACCTTTAAAAGAGCTTGCAGATGTATTAGGTGGAGCAGTTGGAGCTTCTCGTGGAGCTTGTGACGCCGATTATTGTGATTATTCATTACAAATCGGTCAAACTGGAAAAGTAGTTACTCCGGACCTTTATATTGCAGCAGGTATTTCTGGAGCGATACAACATTTAGCTGGTATGTCTAACTCGAAAATTATTGTAGCGATCAACAAAGATCCAGAGGCAAACATTTTCAAAGTTGCAGACTACGGGATCGTAGGAGATTTATTCGAAGTTATTCCAATGCTTACTGAAGAGTTCAAAAAACTTAAAGTAAACGCATAATAATAGATGAGGCTGTCCAAAAGAAAAACTTTTGGGCAGCCTTTTTGTGTAAGACTGATTAAAATATTGTGCTTGTTCATGTAATTGATCAAAGTTTATATTTCTTGAAATTTCTTTATACATTGTTTATTTTTTTATTTTGTTTTCTCTTGTGTAAAACTCTTCCACAATTCGCTGGACCTATAGTCGTTTCAGTTTTGTTCCAATGCTTTGAATGTTTCTGGTATGCTAAGATTTACTTTCAAGCTAATATGTAGATGTTGGTATTTCTGTCTGTTATAATCATTACATAGTAGATAAAGGAGGAATTTTAATATGGCAATTGTTCATGGAACAGATCAAACATTTAACACAGATATAGAAGAAGGTTTAGTATTAGTAGATTTTTGGGCAACATGGTGCGGACCTTGTAAAATGATTGCTCCTGTACTAGAAGAAATGGATGCTGAAATGAGCGATAAAGTTAAAATCGTAAAAGTAGATGTGGATGAAAACCAAGCTACTGCTAGTCAATTCGGTATTATGTCAATTCCAACATTAGTATTATTTAAAGATGGAAAACCTGTTGATAAAGCAGTAGGTTTCCAACCAAAAGAAGCATTAGTACAACTTGTAGAAAAAAACGCATAATCTAAAACCGGGTGCTACATAGTACCCGGTTTTTTTAAACAGGTGATAATATGAATAATTTGATCGAACAAAAATGTTCCATCCTACCGGATGAACCAGGATGTTACTTGATGAAAGACCGACAAGGAACTATTATATACGTCGGCAAAGCTAAAATATTAAAAAATCGTGTACGCTCATATTTTAAAGGAGCACACGATGGTAAAACACTCCGATTAGTGCAAGAAATTGTTGACTTCGAATATATCGTCACATCATCTGAGTTGGAAGCTTTAATACTGGAGCTCCACCTTATTAAAAAGCATGATCCAAAATACAATATTATGTTAAAAGATGATAAAACGTATCCATACATTAAAATTACTGCTGAAAAAGATCCTCGTCTGATTATTACAAGACAGGTGAAAAAAGATAAGGGTAAATACTTTGGTCCATATCCCAACTCTCATGCGGCACATGAAACAAAAAAACTTCTAGATCGTCTATATCCACTTCGAAAATGTCAAAAAATGCCGAATAGAGTTTGTCTATACTACCATATGGGACAATGTTTAGCGCCCTGTGTGAAAAAAGTAGAAGAGAATACTTATGAGACAATTATTCAAGAAATAGCCAGCTTTTTAAATGGTGGGCATACGCAAGTGAAAAAAGAATTGGTTCAAAAGATGAATTCAGCTGCTGAGACTCTTGAATTCGAACGAGCAAAAGAGTATCGTGATCAGATTTCACATATCGAACAAGTGATGGAAAAACAAAAAATGACGATGAATGATTTCACGAGCAGAGACATATTTGGTTTCCATGTTGATAAAGGTTGGATGTGTGTTCAAGTATTTTTTATCCGACAAGGAAAGCTTATCGAAAGAGATGTGTCATTATTTCCGATCTTCCGGGATCCAGAAGAGGAATTCATCACATTTTTAGGTCAGTTCTATGCGAAGCCAGAGCATATTAAACCAAAAGAAATTTATGTTCCATTAACTACGGATCTTGACTTAGCTTCAAATCTTCTAGAAATGAAAGTTTTCGTTCCACAACGAGGCACAAAGAAAAATCTAGTCGAGTTAGCAGAAAAAAATGCAAAAATAGCTCTAACGGAGAAATTTCATTTAATCGAAAGACAAGAAGAGAGAACGATTGGGGCAGTTGAACAGCTTGGTGATTCCATGGGGATTGCACCTCCAATGCGTATAGAAGCTTTCGATAACTCGCATATTCATGGTACAGATGCTGTATCTGCAATGGTTGTATTTATTGATGGTAGATCAAGCAAAAAAGATTATCGTAAATACAAGACAAAAACGGCTGCCAAACATGATGATTATGGTGCTATGCGTGAAGTTGTACGGCGAAGATATACAAGAGTCTTGAAGGAGAATTTACCACTACCCGATTTAGTAATCATTGATGGTGGAAAAGGGCAAATAGAGGCAGCGCGTGAAATTATTGAGGATGAATTAGGACTTGATATACCGATTGCAGGGCTTGCAAAGGACGGCAAGCATCAGACTTCTCAACTTATTTATGGTGACCCTTTGGAGATAATTCCAATGAAGCGTACGAGCGAAGGTTTTTATTTGCTCCAACGAATTCAGGATGAAGTCCATCGTTTTGCTATATCATTCCATAGACAACAGCGTGGAAAGCATACAATTGCATCTTCTCTAGATGGTATTGAAGGGATTGGTCCTCAAAGGAAAAAATTATTACTAAAACAATTTGGTTCTTTAAAGAAAATACAAGCTGCTAGCAAAGAAGAGTTAATGGCTGCAGGATTACCGAGTAAGCAAGCAGATTTAGTGATTGACCATTATCAGAAAAATGTATTGTCTTCTGAATAATCATATGTTATGGTTGTAACAATTTAATATTCACTATTATAAGTGAAGATAGAGGTGCGATTAGACATCAGTACTCAGCAGGAGGAAGGAAAGTTCCTAGAATAGCTGAAGAAAGGGTTTTTCGCCGAAACATAGAATAGCTTTTCCTATTCTGTTGTTGGTTCTGCATTTAATAGATGTAGGATTGTCAGAATTTGATATTCTGGAGGGCTATCTCACATGGACAGATTTTTTGGACCGTGTATGAGACAATGCTTTTCACAATATGTGAAAAGCATTTTTTAATCCTTTCAGTTAATAAGGGAGCGGATGATCATGACTAAAATTGTAATGAAATTTGGCGGTACTTCGGTTGAATCAACTGAAAAGATTACAGATGTTGCTAATCGGGTAAAAGGTGAAAAAGAAAATGGTCATGATATTGTGGTTGTTGTATCCGCAATGGGTAAAGCGACAGATGAATTATCAAAATTGGCTTTCGAATTAGCAGATTCACCGTCCAAACGTGAAATGGACATGCTTTTATCTTCTGGGGAGCAAGTTACAATGGCATTGCTTTCTCTCAAGTTAAACGCAATTGGAGTAGAAGCCATTTCTCTCACAGGTGCCCAGGCAGGTCTGATAACAGATAGTGTACATAGAAATGCAAAAGTAATGAAAATGGATCCTTCAAAAGTTGATGGATTACTTGCAGCAAATAAAGTAGTTATTGTAGCTGGTTTCCAAGGAATATCTGAAGCAGGAGAGATTACTACACTTGGCAGAGGAGGATCTGATACAACTGCTGTAGCTATTGCTGCTTCTATTGAAGCGGAAATTTGCGATATTTATACAGATGTAGACGGTATTTACACGTCTGATCCTCGCTATATTGAAAGTGCGCGTAAACTGGAACAGCTTGAATATGACGAAATGTTAGAACTCGCTAATTTAGGTGCGGGAGTATTACATCCACGTGCAGTTGAATTTGCTAAAAATTATAAGGTTCCATTAAGAGTGCGCCCGAGCTTTAAAGATGGAGAAGGAACGATTTTGAAGGAGGAAGTAGATGTGGAAAATAATTTAGTGGTTCGTGGAGTGGCATTTGAATCAGATATCGTCCGATTGACTATAGAATATGAAGTACCTTTTAATGGTTCCCTCGCTTCTATTTTTACGACTTTAGCAGCAAATCATATAAACGTAGATATTATTGTACAGTCAATCGTAGAAGGAGTGAAACCTGCAGTATCCTTTTCTATTAAAAAGGAATCCTTGTCTGAAGCGATAACAGTTTTAGAGACACACAAACAAGCACTAGGCTTTACTTTCGCAGATTTTGAAGTTGGTCTTTCAAAGGTTTCTATTGTCGGTTCGGGAATGGTATCGAATCCCGGGGTAGCAGCTCAAATGTTTGATCGATTAAGAAAAGAAAATATTCCTGTGAAAATGGTAAGTACTTCAGAGATAAAAGTGTCAGTCGTTGTACCCCAACAAAATATGATCGAAGCAGCAAATGCCTTACATGATGAATTTGAACTTGCACTAACTCATCAATCCGTATAATATTTTTATGTTAAAATTCATTTTCTATTAACTATTTGAATCTGTTAAAAAGGTTTTCACAATAGTTTCACTATTAAAGAGGGGTAACAGGAAAAGTCGTATGCGACTATCCCGTTACCCTTTTGTTTTAGAATCCCATTTTATTTGCAAAGAGACAAGGCCATTCTTTTTTACTTCTTCGTCATAACATTCGGTTAAAAAACCAGTAATCTTTTGTTGTTGTTCAGCTAAAAAGCCTGCTTCTAATCGATGACTTCTACTTTGACCACTCTGAGGTAGATTATATGTACTTAGCGTATAGAAAGCGGAGTCTTTTGTAGTTTTTTCTAAATGTAAAGTGCCCCAGCCAGCTTCGTTGAAAAAAGTGATAGCTTCGTCCAATGAATATAGGGGAAATTTGCGGGCTAAATCTTTCCCTGCCCAATATAATATATCTTTTTCATGTTTTCCGAGAATAGAAGTAAGCACATGGTCTCTTAGTAACTCATATCCAAAGGAAGTTACATGTGAATGTTCCTTTTCATTCAAGTAGCAACCCTTCTTTCCAAAAATCAATATTGCCTATTTATTTTATCATAAAAAAATTACAAATGGGGACTTGATTAGATTGTGATTAATTTAACAATTTATTATCCGAAAAAGGTAAAGGAATCCATTTTAAAATACGGAAAGATACCTTGACGCTCCAAAATGATGAGAGTACAATGGATATGTCATAAATACGTAACTTGATGATGTGAAATTTTTGAGAACTTTTGCTTTTTTGAGATAGTTTTCATTCTTTTCAGTCAGAAATTTGAGGGGGTAATTGTTTTGTCGAACGATCGCGAATTTTATTGGCGTCGACTGCATTCCTTACTTGGTATTATACCGGTAGGTCTGTTTTTAGCGCAGCATTTAGTAGTAAATCACTTTGCTACAAGAGGAGCAGAAGCATTTAATAGTGCATCTCACTTCATGGAGAGTCTACCATTTCGATTAATGTTAGAAATCTTCGTAATTTATATTCCATTAATGTTCCATGCATTTTACGGAATTTACATTGCATTTACTGCAAAAAATAATCCGAAGCAATTTGGAACGTTGAGAAACTATTTATTTATATTACAAAGATTTACTGGCATTTTCTTAGTTGTATTTATCGCTTGGCATGTTTTTGAAACACGTTTCCAAGCTGCTATTGGAGCAAAAGAAGTTAATTTTAACATGATGGCAGAGATTTTATCTAACCCATGGATGTTAGGTTTCTATATTGTAGGTGTTGTTTCAGCCACTTTCCATTTAGCTAATGGTATTTGGTCATTCTTAGTTAGCTGGGGTATTACACAATCTGCAAGATCACAACAAATTGTTACTTATGTAACATTAATTATCTTCTTAGCGTTATCTGTAGTTGGCGTACAAGCTCTTCTAGCATTCGTTTAAGAAACTTTAAAGTCGTTCAACTACTATTAAATTGAGGAGTGAGAATAGCATGGCAAAAAGTAAACTGATTGTTGTCGGCGGTGGATTAGCTGGCTTAATGGCAACAATGAAAGCTGCCGAAGATGGCACGCACGTAGACCTATTTTCTATCGTTCCAGTAAAACGTTCACACTCTGTTTGTGCACAAGGTGGTATTAACGGAGCTGTAAATACTAAAGGTGAAGGTGATTCTCCTGCAGTACATTTAGATGACACTATATATGGTGGAGATTTCTTAGCAAATCAAAAACCAGTTAAAGCGATGACAGATGCAGCACCTGGAATTATTAGTTTGTTTGATAGAATGGGTGTTATGTTTAACCGTACACCTGAAGGATTATTAGATTTCCGCCGTTTTGGTGGGACAATGATGCACCGTACAGCATTTGCTGGTGCAACAACTGGTCAACAACTTCTTTATGCGCTGGACGAACAAGTTCGTCGTTTTGAAGTGGATGGTTTAGTAACTAAATTCGAAGGATGGGAATTCCTTGGAATAATTAAAGACAGCGAAGGCGTATGTCGTGGTATTAAAGCGCAAAACCTTCTAACTATGGAAATTCGAGCATTCCGTGGGGATGCTGTAATTATGGCCACTGGTGGCCCTGGGATTATTTTCGGGAAAACTACTAACTCTATTATCAACACTGGTTCTGCTGCATCAATCGTATATCAACAAGGAGCATATTATGCGAACGGAGAATTTATTCAAATTCATCCAACTGCCATTCCTGGTGACGATAAATTACGATTAATGTCTGAATCTGCTCGTGGTGAAGGTGGTCGTATTTGGACTTATAAAGACGGCAAACCTTGGTACTTCTTAGAAGAAAAATACCCTGCATACGGTAACTTGGTTCCTCGTGATATTGCAACACGCGAAATCTTTGATGTATGCGTTAACCAAAAACTTGGTATCAACGGAGAAAACATGGTTTATCTAGATCTTTCACATAAAGATCCACATGAACTAGATGTTAAACTTGGTGGTATCATTGAAATTTACGAGAAATTCACAGGTGATGACCCTCGTAAAGTACCTATGAAAATCTTCCCAGCAGTTCATTATTCTATGGGTGGACTGTGGGTAGATGATAATCAAATGACTAATATTCCTGGATTATTTGCTGCAGGTGAATGTGATTTTTCACAGCATGGAGCTAATCGTTTAGGAGCTAACTCTTTACTTTCTGCAGTATTCGGCGGAAGTGTTGCAGGACCGAATGCAGTTAAATATATGAGTCATTTAAAAACTCATGCTATTGACATGGATGATTCTATCTTTGAAGCTGAACTTAAATTAGAACAAAAGAAGTGGGACAAGGTTATGTCTATGAAAGGTACGGAAAATGCGTACTTACTTCATAAAGAGCTTGGTGAGTGGATGACAGATAACGTAACGGTTGTTCGTTATAACGACAAACTTGAAGCAACAGACAAGAAAATCCAAGAACTTCTTGAACGTTTTGAAAATATTAATATGGATGATACACAACAATGGTCTAACCAAGGCGCATCATTTACACGTCAGTTAAAAAATATGTTATATTTAGCACGCGTTATTACATTAGGTGCGCTTAATCGTAATGAAAGCCGTGGAGCACATTACAAACCTGATTTTCCGGAACGTAATGATGAAGAGTTCTTGAAAACAACAATGGCTAAATTTGATCCAGCTACAGGAGCTCCAGTATTCCATTATGAAGAAGTAGATGTATCACTTATTACACCTCGTAAACGCGATTATTCTGCGAAAGGGGATAATTAATAATGGTTACAGCAACGGAAACAAAAAAAGTAAAATTTGAAATTTTACGTCAAGATACACCTGAATCTACACCTTACTTTGAAAAATTTGAAGTAAATTACCGTCCAAATATGAATGTTATTTCTGCATTAATGGAAATACGTCAAAATCCGGTAAATGTAGATGGGAAAGCTACTAGTCCTGTAACTTGGGATATGAACTGTTTAGAAGAAGTATGTGGAGCATGTTCAATGGTTATAAACGGTCGTCCACGTCAATCTTGTTCGGCTTTAATCGATCAACTGACACAACCGATTCAATTGGCACCAATGAAAACATTCCCAGTAATACGTGATTTACAAGTAGACCGTTCGCGCATGTTTGATTCTTTGAAAAAAGTAAAAGCATGGGTTCCAATAGATGGTTCATACGATCTTGGAGAAGGACCTCGTATGCCAGAACGCAAACGTCAATGGGCATATGAATTGTCTAAATGTATGACTTGTGGTGTATGTCTAGAAGCTTGTCCGAACGTAAACAGTGGTTCTAACTTTATGGGACCAGCACCACTTTCACAAGTACGTTTATTTAACGCACATCCAACTGGTTCTATGAACAAGGATGAGCGTCTAAATACAATTATGGGAGACGGTGGTCTTGCAAACTGTGGTAACGCACAAAACTGTGTAGTTGCTTGTCCAAAAGGTATTCCACTAACAACTTCCATCGCTGCTTTGAACCGTGATACAACTGTTCAAATGTTCAAAGACTTCTTCGGAAGCGACCGTATGGTTGATTAATAGAAATGCGTAAGCGCCTTTGAGAGGTATACAGTCTAAGTACTCGACATCCTGTCGCAACGACTGTATGACCCGCTTCCTGCGGACCTCCGACATGTAAATGGGAAGATTTGTAGTCCAACTTATTTGGACGGAAAAGATTCCCATTTAACCTCGAGGGGAAAGGCTCTGAAGCTAGACAATAGATAAAATAAGGAAATCTGTGTAGAATATTTTTATTCTATGCAGATTTTTTCTATCTCTGTTACAATAAATGAATATTCATTCATTTAAAAGGAGAGGTAATTTATATGAGAGCTAAATACATAGAAGATATGGAGTTATGGGAATCTGATTTCCATTTTTATTCGGAAGTAAGTGTGCGTTTTTCAGAAACAGATATGTATGGTCATTTAAATAATACGGTGACTTTTGCTTATTTTGAATATGCTCGTATTGAATACTTCAAGCATATACAGCTTATGAATGATTGGTTAAATCCAAAGGGAGAAAAAATACCAGTCGTCGCTGACTTGCAATGTGATTATGTAAAACAAGTATTCTTTGACGAAAAGCTCCGCATTTATGTGAAGGCAAATTCTATAGGCTCTTCTTCAGTGGATATCCATTATATGGCCAAGAACGATAAGGATGAAATTGTCTTTATTGGTCGTGGTTCTATTGTTCAAATTGAGAAGAAAACTGGTCGTGCAGCAAAGTGGTCTGAAGAGGAACGAGAAGTTTTTAAAAAGAGTATTAACTAGCCGTCACCTACCATCCCCATGCTACATACGTTAGTAGGAGAGTGGATAGGGGGCTATGGCATTGTACGACAATAAACAGCATCGTTCGATTTTAACAAGTAGAGAACGTCAAATTTTTCAATTATTAGTAGAAGATAATTCTACGAAAGAAATTTCAACTTTGTTAACGATAAGCGAAAAAACAGTAAGGAACCATATTTCAAATACAATACAAAAACTGGGCGTTTCAGGTAGGTCACAGGCGATTGTAGAATTATTACGATTAGGTGAACTATCGTTAAATTGATATGATTCCTTGCCATTTTCCTCATAACACGTCACAATAATAGAAATAGGGTTATTGTTTTGAGGAGTGAAGGAATAGATGGCAGAAGATATAAATAAGACAATGTTAGACCAGGATCAAGTTGCTTTTTTAGAAAAAGAGCTTCGACATATATCTGGAATCATTAAACAAAAGGGTAGAGAAATACTAAGTACTTATACTATTACGCCTCCACAGTTTGTAGCGCTTCAATGGTTACTAGAGTTGGGTGATATGACTATCGGTGATTTATCCAATAAAATGTATTTAGCTTTTAGTACAACAACGGATTTAATCGATCGTATGGAAAAAAGTGAACTTGTAAAGCGTATAAGAGATGAACAAGACCGTCGTGTTGTTCGTATACATTTATTAGAAGAGGGCGCTCGAATCATAGAAGAGGTTATAGATAAACGACAACAGTATTTAGAGGATGTACTTCAACAATTCGATCAGGCTGAAGTTGCAAATTTAGCAATATTATTAGAAAAATTACATCAAGAGATGAAGAACTGAGGAATTAACGTGAAAGCCCCAATTGGTGTTATAGACTCTGGAGTTGGTGGATTAACGGTTGCAAAAGAAATTATGCAACTACTACCAAATGAAAAAATAATTTATATTGGTGATACTGCTAGATGCCCGTATGGACCTAGAACAAGTGAAGAAGTTCGTAAATTTACGTGGCAATTGGCAAATGCTCTTGCGAAGATGAATATTAAAATGCTTGTAATTGCATGCAATACCGCAACTGCAGTCGCTCTTAATTCGTTAAGTAAGAAGATGCCTTTTCCTGTAATAGGTGTAATTTTCCCAGGAGCTAGAGCGGCGATTAAAGCATCAAAAAGTAATGAAATAGTAGTGCTAGGTACAAGCGGTACGATTAAAAGTGGTGCATATGAGGAGGCAATTGCGCATTTAAATTCCTCTAGTAGAGTGATTCCACTCGCATGTCCCACTTTTGTCCCGCTTGTGGAAAGTAATGAATACGAAGGTGATTTTGCTCGGAATATGGTGATGGAAACATTATCACCATTAAAAAAAGAGCAGTTTGATACTGTCATTTTAGGTTGTACACATTATCCGCTGTTGCAAAAGCATATTGAAGAGGCAGTTGGAGAACATGTGAAGGTACTTTCATCTGCAGAAGAAACTGCGCATGATGTTCAAGAGTATTTACAATATCATAAATTGAATAATCCGGATCAACAAGAGGAAACACCAATTTTCTACACAACTGGTTCTGTACCTATTTTTAAGACGATTGTAGAAAAATGGTTAGAAATACCGAATGTAGATATTCGAACAATTTCATTTAAATGACCCTGTTAGCTTGAGAATCCTCGAATAGCGGGGTCTTCTTTTGCTTATTGGGCGTTATACAAAAGAAGCTAATATCGTGCTACAAGAATGGAAGCTGCATACAAATTTATAGAAAAAGGACGAGATATCAAATGAAACAGATTATTATAGCTACAAAAAACAAAGGAAAAGCCAAAGACTTTGAAGCATTGTTTAACCCGCTTGGATACGAAGTTAAGACACTCCATGATGTGGCGGAAGAAATGGAGATAGAAGAAACAGGTACGACTTTTGAAGAAAATGCACTACTAAAAGCTACTTCGCTAGCAAACCATTTGCAGTCAATGGTTATCGCAGATGATAGTGGATTAGAAATTGATGCACTAGATGGACGCCCAGGGATCTATTCGGCTCGCTATGCTGGTGAAGAGAAAAGTGATGAAGCAAATATAGATAAAGCACTAAAAGAGCTAGAAGGCACCAAAGAATCAGAAAGAACAGCCCGATTTGTATGTGCAATCGCTGTTGCTTCCCCAAACAAAGAACCTTTCACTGTCAGAGGGACGTGTGAAGGATTTATAGGGACTGAAAGAAAAGGAACAAATGGATTTGGCTACGACCCAATTTTTTATGTGCCTTCTGAACAAAAAATGATGGCGGAACTTACAGCAGAACAAAAAGGAGCTATTTCTCATCGAGGCAATGCTATAAAAAAACTTTCTTTCGTTTTGGAAGATATAATTTCTGAAGGATAGGTGAGTAAAATGAAATTGTTGATTATGAGCGATACCCATAGTGCTACCAAAATAATGGAACAGGTAATTGAGCTCCATCAAGGCGAGGTAGATGCAATTATCCACTGTGGAGACAGCGAGTTAAATGCGAATTATTTTGCTGACAACCCAGTGCATATTGTTCGTGGTAATTGTGATATAGACGATCGTTTTCCTTTAGAGGAATTATTTCCGATTGAGGATGCTAAAGTATTAGTCGTTCATGGTCATAAATACAATGTGAAATCGACTTTAATGCCACTATTTTATCGAGCGCAAGAGGTACAAGCATCGGTCGTGTGCTTTGGACATTCGCATTTATTAGGAGCAGAAATGCAGCAAGGTATTCTATTTATCAATCCAGGTAGTCTTCAGCAACCCCGTGGACGGAAAGAAAAGAGCTACGCAATTGCTGAGAGAAATGAGGAAATTTGGACCGTTTTGTTTTATTCGGATGAACATAAATTGCTTGAAAAAGTTATTTTATAATTTTTTTGAAATAGTGTTGACTTAACTTCATTATCATTATATAATAAATCTTGTCTTTCCTATCAGTTTAGGTGGGGGAGTACTTGTCTCAGTAGCTCAGCTGGATAGAGCAACGCCCTTCTAAGGCGTCGGTCGGGGGTTCGAATCCCTCCTGGGACATAATTAGTTTAGAGTAGAAATACATAGTAAATAGAATTTGGGATTAAGTCGGGACTGCGGTTCAAGAGACTTAATCCCTTTTTTGTTCTAATTATTTTATACAATTATGGCACAATACTATTTTTCAACATATATAAATATATAACCCAATCAGATATGAAATGTTATAATTGAGTCACTATGGAAACGAAAAGGAATAGGATTTTTGGAGATTTGAATTTAGGGAGTGTTCTATAAATGCAAAGCTTTGTTGTCATGCAAGGAGAAACATATCAAGTGGAAAGAGAACTAGGTATTATCACATCTCCACAAAAAGATAGTGGAGGCCAAGAACCTCATTCTTGGCTAAGGATGAAGGAGATAAACGTCGGGGACAGAATCTTCCATTATGTCAAAGGAAATATTGTGGCAATTAGTGTGGCTAAAACGGATTGTCATGTAATATCTAAAACGTTAGATATAGAAAGTCAAAATAACACGTCTGATAACGACTATCTAGTAGAGCTGGATTACTATGAATTAGAAGAGCCTCTAAATGTACTATCAAACTTTCATGAGATATCACCACTTCTTCCGATTAAGTATTCACCTTTTCAACAAGATGGTAATGGAAACCCAGGCTATTTATATCCATGTAATGAGCAACTTGTAATAAAATTACTAGAACTTATTAGTGATCTAAACATATACCGTGTAGATGTGGAGCAACTGGAATTAGCCATTGGAACTGTACGTCGAACCGAGCATAACAACTTTATTCCTATGATTGCGGAAATGGAATCTGAAGTTAAATTAATGATTCGAAAAGGTCATGAAAAGTTTAGGAAAGACTTATTACCATTATGGGCGAATAAATGTGCTTTGTGCGATATTGAATTACCTATTTTACTTCAAGCAAGTCACTCTAAACCATGGAAAGATAGTACTCATATTGAAAGGATAAATCCTTTTAATGGTATACTCCTTTGTTGTAATCATGATGCTTTATATAGTAAAGGATATATTGCGTTCGATGGACAAGGCAGATTACATATATCCTCCTCCATTCCAGAAGAAGATTATTTAATATACAGTATCTCACCTAAAAAGAAAATTGCTCGATATGAAGAGAACAAGCCATATTTCAAGTGGCATCTAAAGAATATATTTAGTTAGAAAAAAAGAAGTCCAATATTGGACTTCTTTTTTGTTATTGTATGTCCCAGGAGGGATTCGAACCCCCGACCGACGCCTTAGAAGGGCGTTGCTCTATCCAGCTGAGCTACTGAGACCTGTATTACCCAAATAGGGTGCATGATTATTGTACTTATGTATTTAAGATTCGATCATACTAATTTACGCACCGAAATTACCTACCTTCGTATCTTATCACCAAAACCAATTTGAGGGAAGTAATTTTTTAAAAAAGTAGTCCATTACCTCATTATTATTGGATGGAGGAAAAAATGGGACTACAATGCCTCCGAGAAAAGACCTCTATTGATAGAACCTTATCTTTCATAAGTTATGTACAATAAAATAAATAATAGGTTTAATTCATTTCTATATGGGAATGTAAAGAGTGAGCCTAAAAAACTCGAAAATATTAAAGGAGGAATTATAAAAATGCCAAACAACCAGGACAATCGCAACAAAAACAGTAATCCAAATTGGTCAGTTAATGATGCGGGACATAACGGCGGGGAAGCAACCTCCAATAATCAAGACTATAAGTTTTATGAAGAATTAGGTCGTAAGGGCGGAGAAGCTCGGAAAAGACCAATGGAGATTGATGATAGTGTTTTTGAAGAAGCAGAAAGAGAAAACAAACAAAGAGATGCAGACAAATATAATCTTTAATAATCATAATTACTGAAATTGAAAATACAATTTAGGCGATGCACAAAGTCCATTTGGCTTTGTGCATTTTTATATTTCCTTAAACTTTTCAATTGAAATTAGAATCCTATTGTTCTATAGTGTATCTTGTTGAAAGAGTAAAACCAAACATAGCAAGGAGCAGTTAATAAGATAAATGTTAAATAGATACACTAATGATTATATAAAAGAGATTATCCAATACATTATGACAACGGCTAATATTGATCTGGAAATTAGACCGGACGAATCTGGTATAAATATGAGTTACAATTTCATTGGACACTATATAGGTGTCGATTTTACTCGCTTAATAAGTGCCTGGGAAGAAATGGATGCGCCTCTTTCCTTGGATTCATATATAAAAACATTAACAATTCATGAATTAGGCCATGCAGTGGATCGAGCTGCACTACTTGAATCATTGGAGCGGACAATTGAAATCTTTCGAACTAAAAATAGTAATTTAGTGAGTGAAATCTATAACGATAGAGAATTACTTAGTATGTTAATGGAAGAACATGAGATGAATATTATATTTGAAGAGACAGCTTGGATGAATGCTGAACGACTTAACGCAGAATTTAATTTTGTAGATCATTCTACTTTAAGCAACGTAAGAAAACATAGTTTAACGTCTTATCAGAGGTTATATTTAGCGGATTTAAAACGATACGAGATTCTGTCAGAAAACCCAGACGTAAAAACTGCATAGTTAAAAGGCAATCCTAAGTATCGTTTTGGGATTGCCTTTTTTATTTTATGCAATCAGATGTATAAATAGCTGTCTCTAAGTCAGTGATTAATAAATGTGGTGTGGGTAATTCCTCTGATGCAATTAGTGAAAGGCAACGCAATCAAAATTATTTAATGAAAATTGCATTACTAAAAAATGCTCTAATTTTGTTTATAACTATAAATACAGGGAATCTACTAGATATAATCATTTAATAATTTTGTAAAAAGGAGAGAATAAAAAATGACTAACCAAGACCGCGAAATACGAAACGATGAAGATCCAAACACTACTCAAGAGCAGCCAAGCAAAATTGAAGAAATAGATAAAAGAAAAGAAAAAGAACATGAAAAGCAAGAAGAAGGAAACTACAAAGAAGATACAATTAGTACACAAGAAGATAGTAACTTACGTAGATAATATAGAGATGTTATAAGAGATGCTTCTAATCATTTGTCGATTAGGAGCATTTTCTTTGTTCAATTCAAAGTTTCTCTGAAGATTGTAGCAGTGTCGCAAGAAAATATGTGAAAATCTTTACTGTTAAGATGCTACCACTACGTTTTAAAGACGTTCATGCTCAAATGGACAACCTGTTATCTGGCTTAATTAGAGTGGTTCTACATTCTTCAAATACTTCATATAATCCCTTTATATAAGATTGAATATTTTGATTTATTAAAATGTTTTTATAATTTATAGTAAAAGAAGGAGGAGATGAAAGTGAAAACTATTTTTATCAATGGTCAGATATAAAGAACCTATTGTGCAATCAATCCTAATGAATAATGAACGAATAATTGATATGGGATCCAATGAAGAGATATTACTACTATGGGGAAGTAATGGAGCTAAGATTATCGATTTGGAAGGGCGGACAGTTTTGCCTGGCTTAATAGATAGTCATTTGCATATTTCTAGTGTTGGTATCAATTCTCAAGAACTAGATCTTACTCATGTAAGATCTGCAGATGAATTATTGGATTCCATCAAGAATTGGGCAACTAAAATGAAACCTGGTGAGTGGATCTTAGGAAGAGGCTGGGATGAAAATACCTTTCTAGATAAAAGAATACCAACTATTGAAGAGCTCGATTATGTTTCGTTAAATATTCCACTTTATTTGCCTCGTATTTGTGGACATGCATCATTGGTTAATAGTACTGCTTTCAAAATAAGTGGTTATCACCCACATATGACTATTCCTTATGGGGGGACGGTCGTTCTAAATTCTACTACGAAAAAGCCTAACGGATTATTGCTAGAAACTGCGTCAACCATTGTTTCCAACCATATTCCAAAGAAAAGCTATGAGCAGTTAAAAATTGCCTTAAAATGCGGCTTACAAAAGGCCATAAGTTTCGGGTTAACGAGTATTCATACGAATGATCCAAATTATCTTGGAGGAGCCCAACAAACCTACAAATTATTTGATGAACTTATAAATCATGATGGAATCGGACCTCGTAGTAATCTTTTAATAGACTATGATTATTTGGAGGAAATGAAAAACATCGGATTGTCCACCGGATTTGGAAATAACAAGGTGATGATAGGTGCTATAAAATTATTTGCAGATGGTGCATTAGGTGGAAGGACTGCACATCTATCGGAGCCTTATATAGATGATCCCGATAACGTTGGAAACGCAATGTATGATAATGACGTCTTATTCCAACTTATACGGAACATTAGACTGCAAGAAATGCCAGTAGCAATACATACGATAGGAGATCAAGCATTAGTGGATGTCCTTAATATATTAGATCAATTTAAAACGACCAAATACCGCGATAGGCTGATACATGTTTCCCTATTAAATGAACAATTAATACAAAGGTTAAGCAATAGTCATCGAATAGTCGATGTGCAACCTAAATTTGTATCTAGTGATTATCCTTGGATTGAAGATAGAATTGGAAAACAAAGAGCAAAATTTGCGTATCCTTTTAAAAGTTTATTAGATTCAGGTGTAATATGTGCAGGTAGTTCAGATGCTCCAATTGAACCTTTAAATCCTCTATTGGGTATTCATGCTGCTTTAACTAGAAGGAAGTCTGGAGAAAGTCATGACGGCTATAATGTGAAAGAAAAGCTGACTATATACGAAGCTATTAAACTGTTCACGGTTGGAGGTGCCTATGCAACCAATGAAGAATTAGTGAAAGGAACATTGGAACGGGGAAAGTTAGGTGATATGACCGTTTTATCCCATGATCCATTTCGAATGGAAAATCCTGATCAATTATTAACAACCGAAATTGAAATGACCGTTATTGGTGGAGAAATAAAGTATCAAAGATAAGTACTAAAAATTAGAGAGGGGTTGTACTGTTGGATGCATTACTGGAGACCATTGTTGGCTGGTTATGGGGATTACCGCTCATATTTACTGTTCTTTTTGTAGGGCTTTATTTTACAATTGGAAGTAAATTGTTTCAATTTAGTTATTTACCACATATTTTTAAAGAAACATTTGGTAAGCTTTTTGGTAAGAAAGAAAAATCTGAGGACTCCAAAGGGATATTAACACCATTTCAAGCTGTTGCTACAGCCATTGGTGGAAGTGTTGGGGTAGGGAATATCGGTGGTGTTGCTACTGCGATTGCAATTGGTGGACCTGGAGCTGTTTTCTGGATGTGGATTACTGCACTGCTAGGTATGATAACAAAAACAGTGGAAGTAACTTTATCTGTATACTACCGAAATACGGACGAAAAAGGCAATCCTTATGGCGGACCAACTTATTATATGGAAAAAGGGCTTGGAGAGGAAAAGAACTTTAAATTTTGGAAGGTTCCTGCCATTCTATTTGGTGTAGGTATTTTCACAACTTTCTTTATAACCCTTCAAAATTATACGATTTCAGAAGCAGTTAGCTCCACGTTCAATATTGGGATGATTCCTGCCTCCTTTATCTATTTGACTATTATATATATTATTATTTATGGAGGCATTAAACGGATAGGTGAGATTGCTTCTTTGCTAGTCCCGTTTATGTGCATGTTCTATGTAATTGCAGGACTTTATATTATTTTTAAAAATTATACAGAAATTATTCCGGTCTTTTCTTTAATATTCGATAGTGCATTTTCTGGTATGGCTGCAGTAGGAGGATTTACAGGAGCAGCCATTGCTCAGGTAATTCGCATGGGGGTTGCTCGTGCCGTGTATAGTAATGAGGCTGGTTGGGGTACTTCACCAATGATTCACTCAACCGCTAAAACTTCCCATCCGATAAAACAAGGAATGTGGGGTGCTATGGAGGTATTCGCAGATACGATGATTGTATGTTCTATCACTGCGTTTACGATAATCATAACAGGTGTTTGGTCTTCAGGTTTGGATGGAGCAGCTCTAACATTATCTGCATTTGAGATTGGAATTGGGGAAATTGGTAGATATATAATAACTATCTCCATTTTCTTATTCGGGCTAACTACCTCTACAGGTTGGTATACGTATTATGAAATAATATTAAGGCATGTATTTAATAATGAAAAGAAGCTTGCATTAAAGTACAAAATTTTAACCTTATTTAAATGGTTATATCCAATTCCAGGGTCATTAATGGTAATTTATGCAGTAATGAATGATATGCCTGGGAAAGCTGTTTGGTATTTTGCTGATATTACGACAGCCATCCCTACGTTTGTTAACTTAATAGTTATACTCTTCTTAAGTAAAAAATTCTTTGAACTGCTTCGTGATTATAAAGCAAGGTACTTAAATATAGGGATTGTTGATCCTGACTTTAATGTGTTTTATGAGGATAAGGTAAAAAAAGAAAGTTATAAATAGCTTAATACAAAGGACAAATCGTGGAAATGCGGTTTGTCCTTTTGAATATGAATTAAATGGAGAGACTTAAATATACTCTCGTGCAAGGTCAAAACTTTTAGATTGTTTATAACTATAAGTATCGGGAATCTATTAAGTAAGGCAAGTTATTAAATACGAACAAAAGGAGAGTAAACAAATGACTAACCAAAAATGAAGAGAAACGATAGGCTGAAGATTCATCACTACATAAGAGCAAGCAAGTCAAAATGATGAAGTCAAAAAGGAAATTGAATTCCCTAGATCCTTTCCCGACTAGGCGCTTTTCTTTGTTCTATTCAAAATTTCAATAAGATTTGTATCGGTGTATCTAGAATAAATGATATAGTGTATATAATTGAGTACATACATAAGCTAGTGAAGGTGGCGAATTATAATGAAAAAAAAGAATCATCCCATTATGAAGGATGAAAACGTCATTTTATTCCCTGGAATGATAGAAAACTATGTTGAAAAGGGACTTAAATTTGCGGAAGAGAATAACTTTATGGAAGCGGTCTCTTGTTTTGACGAGGCTAACAAATATAAGGAACTGAGTGACATGGTCCAAAGTGTCTACATTTTATCTTTGCTAGAAACAGGAAGAGCTACAGACGCCAAGAAAATATGTGAAACTCTTTATGAAAAAAAGTCTCCTTTTTTTGAACAGGTTATAGAATTATATTTGACAATATTACTTGACCTAAAAGAATACAATCAGTTAAACGAAGTATTAGATGGATTAATGAAGGATTCCACCTATACTTTTCAACAGAAGAAAAACTTTAAACAGCTTAAAGAACTAAGCATCAAGATGTTATCAGACACAACCTTCTCAGTAGATGAAGAGGTCCACACTCAAATGGACAATGACCAGTTTAAATTAGTGAACTTTAAAAAACTACCTTATGGACAACAAGAACAATTATTACAAATGGCATTCCAAACAGATGTAATGGTCATATCGAAGGATATCATTACAATCATCGAAAGCTCTGATATCATTCCTACTATTAAATCACTAGCTCTTTTACTTCTTGGAGCAGCGGGAGTACAAAATGAGGTTACCGTAGAAAAGTTCGGGTTTAAGGAAACGGTAATTCCTACAGCACCTCCAGAAAGCACAGCGGTTGATCGAGTAGAATCTATCAAACAATATATAGAGAACTCCTTATCCAAAGATCCTACTAAGCTTGAAATGACCTTGGAAATGGTTCATCGCCATGCATATACCTTGTTTCCGTTTGACTGGGTAGGATATACTAATGAAACAGTAGCTAATAAATACATGGAATATGTAGATGCATTATTTGGGAATAGTGAATTGGAGCCTGATGAGTTCTTTCAGTTACTCATTGAACTGGAAAAATCAGTAGAAGTTTTGAGTTAGGAATAATGTTGAAACTCTATTCATCTATGCTATAATATACAAGTTGTCAATATAATTAGTGAAAAACTGCGCTGTATAAGTATATGCAGGGTGCTAAATTATTGTAAATTATTATTTGGAGGTAGAATATATGTCAATGGATCAGACTGTAAAATGGGAAAAACAAGAAGGTAATAATGGTTTATTAACTGTAGAAGTTACTGCACAAGAAGTATCAAAAGGATTGGATCAAGCCTTTAAAAAAGTAGTTAAACAAATTAACGTACCAGGTTTCCGTAAAGGGAAAATGCCTCGTCAAATGTTCGAAAAAATGTATGGTGTGGAATCATTATTCCAAGAAGCTTTAGATATTATCTTGCCACATGCATATGGCCATGCTGTTGAAGATGCTGGAATTGATCCAGTAGACCAACCAGAAATCGATATCGTAACAATGGAAAAAGGACAACCTTTAGTATTCACTGCTAAAGTTGTTGTAAAACCAGAAGTAACTCTAGGAGACTATAAAGGTCTTGAAGTAACTAAACTAGAAGAAACTGTTACTGATGAAGAAATCGACGAGCAATTAAAAAGTAATCAAACTCGTTTAGCTGAATTAGTAGTAAAAGAAGATGCAATCGTTGATGGCGATACTGCAGTAATCGACTTCGAAGGATTCGTTGATGGAGAAGCTTTTGAAGGTGGAGCAGGAACAGATTATCCACTAGAAATCGGTTCTAATTCTTTCATTCCTGGTTTCGAAGAACAATTAGTTGGTGCTAAAACTGGAGATGCAAAAGATGTTGAAGTAACATTCCCAGAAGAATACCATGCTGCTGAGTTAGCAGGGAAGTCTGCTACATTTAAAGTAACTGTTAAAGAAGTTAAAGGTAAAGAATTACCTGAACTTAATGATGACTTTGCTAAAGAAGTAGATGCTGAAGTAGAAGGTATCGACGCTTTACGTACTAAACTAAAAGAAGCAACTGCTGAAGAGAAAAAACAATTAGCTGCTCAAACACTACGTGATACATTAGTAGAAGCAGCTGCAGAAAATGCAACAATTGATATTCCTGAAGCAATGATCAAATCTGAAACGGACCGCATGTTACAAGAATTTGGTCAACGTTTAGAGCAACAAGGTATGAACTTAGATCTTTACTATCAATTCTCTGGTCAAGACGAAGAAGCATTACGTACTCAAATGACAGAAGATGCTAAAAGTCGCGTAAAAGTTTCATTGACACTTGAAGCAATTGCTAAAGAAGAGAAAATTGAAGCAACTGAAGAAGATATCGATGCAGAACTAGAAAAAATGAGCGCACAGTTCAATATGAAGCTTGAAGATATCAAACGTGCACTTGGTGGTACAGACGTTCTTGCAAACGACTTACGTTTCCAAAAAACAGTTGAATTCTTAGTGGAAAACGCTAAAATTTCTTAATTTTAAATTCATACGTTGTTAATACTAATAGAACAAGGTACAGCATTCAGAACTGTGCCTTGTTCTATCATATACATAGATTTTTCAATATTAAAAACATACTTAAACGTATTATTTGATTACTTGATGAGAATCTTGTAACATAATTGCTTGAATAGGGGTGAATATTTTGTTCAAATTCAATGATGAAAAAGGGAACTTAAAATGTTCTTTTTGTGGTAAACCACAAGAACAAGTTCGTAAGCTAGTAGCAGGACCAGGCGTATATATTTGTGATGAATGTATCGACCTTTGTTCTGAAATTGTAGAAGAAGAGCTAGGAATTGAAGAAGAAGTAGAGTTTAAAGAAGTTCCAAAACCAAAAGAAATTTTAGCTATATTAGATGAATATGTAATTGGACAAGAACGAGCAAAAAAATCACTTGCAGTTGCAGTTTATAACCATTACAAACGCATTAATTCCAATAGTGTCATTGACGAAGTAGAATTAGCTAAATCAAATATAGTATTAATAGGTCCAACTGGTAGTGGTAAAACATTGCTAGCCCAAACACTTGCAAGAATTCTTAACGTACCATTTGCAATTGCAGATGCAACTTCGTTAACAGAAGCAGGATATGTAGGGGAAGATGTTGAGAATATCCTTTTAAAACTAATTCAATCAGCTGATTATGATATCGAACGTGCTGAAAAAGGAATTATATATATAGATGAAATTGATAAAGTAGCTCGTAAATCAGAGAATCCTTCTATTACACGAGACGTTTCTGGTGAAGGTGTACAACAAGCACTTCTTAAAATATTAGAGGGTACTGTTGCAAGCGTACCACCACAAGGCGGCCGTAAGCATCCGCACCAAGAGTTCTTACAAATTGATACAACGAATATTCTTTTCGTTGTGGGTGGAGCTTTTGACGGCATCGAACAAATCATCAAACGTCGTTTAGGTGAAAAAGTTATTGGTTTCGGAGCTGATCCGAACAAAGTAGAAGTTGTTGAAGGTTCAGTACTTTCGCAATTAATACCAGAGGATCTATTGAAATTTGGTTTAATACCAGAATTCATCGGACGTCTGCCAGTACTTGCAAGCTTAGAGCAGTTAGACGTGAGTGCATTAGTTCAAATTCTAACAGAGCCAAAAAATGCTCTTGCTAAGCAATATCAAAAAATGATTGAGTTGGATAATGTGAAGTTAACATTTGAAGATGATGCATTGATAGCTATTGCTAAAGAGGCAATTGAACGTAAAACTGGTGCTCGTGGTCTACGTTCAATCATTGAAAACATCATGCTAGATGTAATGTTTGAATTGCCATCTAGAGATGACATTGTCGAATGTATCATAACGAAAGAATCTATTACAGATAAGGCCAAACCTAAGTTATTATTAGAGGATGGTACAGAATTAGATAAAGATAATGAAAAAACATCGGCTTAATTAGCCATTGAAAAAGCTGGCTTCCATCTGCGCGTGCTTAGCGCATGCAAGGATGTCAGCTTTTTCAACTTCAAAGGAACTTTTTTTATAACAAGCATTATTGATGAAACTACGGACAGAATAAGTTGGAGGTGACTACCCAAATGACTAAAGAAAATAAAGTATTTTATCCAGTGTTGCCTCTTAGAGGCTTACTTGTTTATCCTACGATGATTTTACATATAGACGTAGGGCGTGAACGTTCTATAGCTGCACTCAACGAGGCGATGATTCGAGAGGAAAAGTTATTTCTATCTGTTCAAAGAGATATGACCATCGAAAAACCTGATATGGAAGATCTGTATGATGTAGGTATCATTGCAAAAGTAAAACAAATGGTGAAATTGCCAAACGGTACAATGCGGGTTTTAGTAGAAGGATTACAACGTGGTATTTGGGATGATTTTAATCATCTTGATACATTCGACGAAGTTGCAGTTACTGCATTTATTGAGCCAGAAAAAGTGGATCAAGAAGACGAGGCACTTATGCGTACGCTAGTACATAATTTTGAAAAGTATTCAAAATCATCTAAGAGTGTCTCCGAAGAAACGTTCAATTCAGTAACTGATATTGAAGAACCAGGTCGTTTGGCGGATATGGTAGCTTCACATCTGCCATTGAAAATTTCTGGTAAACAAGAAATATTAGAAATAATGGATGTAAAAGAACGTTTAGAATGGTTAATAAGTCGTTTATACAATGAACAAGAAATATTAGACTTGGAAAAGAAGATTAATACACGAGTCAAAAATGCGATGGAAAGAACACAAAAAGAGTTCTATCTTCGTGAACAGATGAAAGCGATTCAAACCGAACTTGGCGATAAAGAAGGTAAAACCGGGGAAGTAGCGGAACTCAAAAAGCGTATTGAAGCAGCAGGTTTACCTGAAGATACGAAAAAGAATGTGTTAAAAGAATTAGATCGCTATGAAAAACTTCCTACGCAGGCTCCAGAAAGTGGGGTTATACGTAACTATATCGATTGGATCGTTTCTATTCCTTGGTCTAAATCAACGGAAGATCAGTTAGATATAAAGCGTTCTGAAAAAATATTGGATAGAGATCACGATGGATTAGAATCTGTCAAAGAGCGCGTGTTAGAGTATTTGGCTGTTAGACAGTTAACTAAATCTTTAAGAGGTCCAATTCTTTGTTTAGCAGGTCCTCCAGGTGTTGGTAAAACTTCCTTGGCAAAATCTATTGCGGAGTCTTTAGGGCGTAACTTTGTACGTATCTCACTTGGTGGTGTTCGAGATGAATCGGAAATTCGTGGACATCGAAGAACCTATGTAGGCTCAATGCCAGGTCGCATTATTCAAGGGATGAAAAAAGCAGGAACGATTAACCCGCTGTTTTTACTGGATGAAATCGATAAAATGTCGAATGATTTCCGAGGAGATCCTTCCGCTGCGATGCTAGAAGTATTAGATCCTGAGCAAAATAATTCATTTAGTGATCATTATATCGAAGAGACATACGATCTTTCAAATGTTCTTTTCATCGCTACTGCAAATGATTTAAGTACTATTCCTGGGCCTTTACGTGATCGTATGGAGATTATCTCCATTGCTGGTTACACGGAGTTAGAAAAGCTCTCTATCGCAAAGAATCATTTATTGCCTAAACAGTTAAAAGAGCATGGTCTAACAAAAGGTCAACTACAACTGAAAGACGATGCTTTACTAGATGTAGTCCGACATTATACAAGAGAAGCGGGAGTCCGTAGTTTAGAGCGAGTACTTGCAAATCTCTGTCGTAAAGCTGCTCTTCAAATTGTTTCGGGTGATAAAAAGAGAGTCTCCATTACAACGAAAAATCTTGAAAACATTATCGGCAAACGCAAATTTAGGTATGGTCAAGCGGAAACAGAGAACCAAATAGGGGTAGCAACAGGGCTAGCTTACACTACTGTTGGTGGTGATACTCTTCAAATTGAGGTTTCGTTATCTGCGGGAACTGGCAAGCTCCAATTGACTGGTAAGCTAGGTGATGTGATGAAGGAATCTGCGCAGACTGCATTATCTTATGTACGTTCAAAAGCAGAAGAGTTTGGAATTGATCCAACATTTTATAAAAACAAGGATATCCATATTCACGTTCCGGAGGGTGCTGTTCCGAAGGATGGACCTTCAGCTGGAATTACTATAGTTACAGCTCTTGTTTCTGCATTGTCTAAGCGACCTATTAAACGTGAAGTAGGTATGACAGGAGAAGTAACGCTTAGAGGTAGAGTATTACCGATTGGCGGTTTAAAAGAAAAGACACTAAGTGCACATCGTGCAGGTTTGACGACTATTATTTGTCCGGCAGACAACGAGCGCGATATTGAAGATATACCAGAAAGTGTTCGCGAAGTATTGACGTTCCATTTTGTTTCCGATGCTGAAGAGGTGCTTCAACTGGCTCTAGAGGAGGCATAATTATGAAAATTCATAATGTAGAATTATTAATCAGTGCAGTAAGACCAGCGCAATATCCAGAGGGTGATTTACCTGAAATAGCTTTAGCTGGACGGTCGAATGTAGGAAAATCATCTTTTATCAATAAGATGATTGGTCGAAAAAGTATGGCCCGAATTTCATCTAAACCAGGTAAAACACAAACATTGAACTTTTACAAATTGGAAGAGTCTTTAATATTTGTCGATGTACCTGGTTACGGTTATGCTAAAGTATCGAAAACAGAACGTGCTGCTTGGGGTAAAATGATTGAAACTTATTTTACCTCTCGCAACATTTTAAAAGCAGTTGTTTTAATAGTGGATTTAAGACATCCACCTACAGGTGATGACTGTATGATGTATGATTTCCTAAAGCACTATAATATTCCTTGTATTGTTATTGCTACAAAGGCTGACAAAATTCCTAAAGGGAAATGGGATAAGCATAAAAAGATAGTGAAAGATGAACTGCAAATGGATAAAACAGATCCATTAATTGTTTTTTCTTCTGACACTGGTTTAGGTTTCGATGCAGCTTGGGCTGAGATTGAAAGTAGAATTTTAGACTAAGACTACTTCCGGTTAATGGATAGTATAGTAACTATCTTTATAAATAATAGTATTGAATTTTAGTGAGTGAGTTCTTGAGCGATATATGTCGATCAAGGACTTGCTTTTTTAAGGACATTAAAAGCAACCAAAAGATACCTTGGTTGTTTCACCTAACATTAAGATAGAGAACTTAAATGGCATAGATCGACCTAATTGGAATTTCTACCTTATTAAGTTCTTTATGAAAGTACATAGAAGAAAGATTAAAAACTATCCATTCAGGGAATACCAAGCTTACATTCGTTTATATTGTTTGAATTGTCCTACTTTTATTATTTGAATCAGAATGTTTGAATTGACGAA
The DNA here is from genome assembly GCF_038008385.1 of Psychrobacillus sp. FSL H8-0487. Lineage (NCBI taxonomy): Bacteria > Bacillati > Bacillota > Bacilli > Caryophanales > Bacillaceae > Psychrobacillus > Psychrobacillus sp. FSL H8-0487. The sequence goes on along the minus strand of NZ_JBBOZA010000001.1, from coordinate 2,406,388 downwards.
TATTGTTTGTTATTATTAATTTATAATAATTCTAAATAAGATTTCATACGTTGTTCACAAATAAGCAAGGAACTAGCGTGAAGCTATGATATAATTGGATTAATGAATTGAACGTGAAGGGGAGACCTATTCCATGCATACAATCGTGGTTGGTGTCAATTATCGTACTGCTCCTGTCGAAATTCGGGAGAAACTGTCGTTTGTAGAAGCGGAGTTACCTAATGCGATGCAGGCACTACAAGACCAAAAAAGTATATTAGAAAATGTCATCGTATCTACTTGTAACCGTACGGAAATCTACGCTACTGTAGATCAACTTCATACGGGTAAATACTATGTAAAGCAATTTTTAGCGAATTGGTTTGATATTCCGTTAGAAAGTTTATCTACCTATTTATTTGTTCACGAGGATGACCAAGCGAATAATCATTTGTTCCGCGTTACAGCGGGCATCGATTCGATGGTACTTGGGGAAACACAAATATTAGGACAAGTGAAGAAAAGCTTCCTAAATGGACAAGAAAACGGAACTACAGGAACTGTTTTCAACCAATTATTTAAACAGGCAGTCACGTTTGCCAAACGTGCACATGCAGAGACTGCAATTGGAGAAAACGCTGTTTCCGTTTCTTATGCAGCAGTAGAACTAGGGAAGAAAATATTTGGTTCACTAAATCATAAGCACGTCGTAATTTTAGGTGCTGGGAAAATGGGCGAGCTTGCGATCCAAAATCTTCATGGTAGCGGAGCTGAAAAGGTAACGGTGATTAATCGTACTTTTGAGAAAGCGAAGGAGCTTGCTTCTAAGTTTGACGGCAATGCTAAACCGATGGACGAGCTTCAATGTGCATTATTAGAAGCTGATATCCTTATCAGTTCAACTGGTTCAACTGAATTTGTAATTGATCTTGAACTAATGCAATTTGTAGAGCGTCTTCGTAAAGGGAAGCCTTTGTTCATGGTAGATATAGCTGTACCACGTGATTTAGATCCACGTATAGGCGATCTTGCTAATGTGTTCTTGTATGATATTGATGATTTACAAGGAATCGTGGAAGCTAACTTAGCTGAAAGAGAACGTGCTGCTCAGCAGATTAATCTCATGATCGAAACGGAAATTGAACAGTTTAATGACTGGGTAACGACGCTTGGAGTAGTACCTATTATTTCGGCTTTACGTCAAAAAGCGAATACGATTCAGTCTGAAACTATGGCGTCAATTGAAAACAAAATGCCTAATTTAACGGATCGTGAACGTAAAATATTAAATAAGCATACTAAATCAATTGTCAATCAGCTATTAAAAGAACCAATTTTACAAGTAAAAGAATTATCAGTAGCAAAAGATCCTGCTGCACAGCTTCAACTATTCCAACAAATCTTTGGTATAGAAGAAGATGTACAAAAGGAAGTTGCTATGCAAGCAGAAAAAGCAAAAATCAATTTAAAGCAAACTTTAATGGATTCGCAAAATTTAAAAGAGAATTTATTATATAACTAAGTAAAGGAGGCGTTTTAATATCTGTATGGAGACAAATAGATATTACAAACGCCTTTTTACTATGTAAAAGGAGAATAACATGACTGATCTGACGATGACAAGGCTTCATGAGATTATGGTCATTCTTCAAGCTATAAGCCTTGTCTTTTACTTTATAGATTACTTACAAAAGGATCAACGAGCACATCGGTTAGCTGTATGGTTGCTTTTTGCGGTTGGTACATTACAAACAATATTTTTAGTTATGTATATGTTGGAGATGAAGCGTTTTCCAATTCTTTCGTTGTTTGAAGGGATATACTTTTATGCTTGGCTCATCATTATGCTTTCGCTTGTTTTACAGTTAGTATTTAGATTGGACCTTCCAGCATTCTTTATGAATTTGATTGGGTTTATTTTTATGACGATACATACGTTTGCACCAAATCCGATGTCTCAATCGTTAGTAGGAGATAACCTTAAATCGGAATTATTATTCATCCATATTATGTTTGGATTATTAGCTTATACAGCTTTTGCTTTATCATTTGTTTTTTCGACATTATACTTAATCTTATATAAAGTGCTAAAACAGAAGAAATGGACAAAACAATTCACACGATTGCCTTCACTGCAACAAGCTGCAAACGGAATGAGTCTGTCCATTTTAACAGGAATTCCATTATTGTTTGTAAGTTTAGTTCTTGGGTTAGAATGGGCATATATATCATTAGAGGGTTTTCCACTTTATGATATAAAGATAGTCAATTCTTTTATAGTGTTAGTGATTTATATTCTTGTTTTATTGATAAGAAAGTCAGCAAAGATTATAGGGACAAATTATGCTTGGATACATATTTATGCCTTTCTATTTGTTTTGATAAATTTCTTATTAGGTAGTCGATTATCACAATTCCATATTTGGTATTAAAGAAGGGAAGCGGCATTTTTGCGTAAAATTATTGTAGGATCTAGACGAAGTAAGTTAGCATTAACTCAAACAAATTGGTTCATTCAACAGATGAAAGATATGGGGGCACCTTTTGAGTTTGAAGTGAAAGAGATTGTGACAAAGGGTGACCAAATTTTAAATGTTACGCTTTCTAAAGTTGGAGGTAAGGGACTTTTTGTAAAAGAAATAGAACAAGCTCTTTACGACAAAGAGATCGATTTTGCAGTGCATAGTATGAAAGATATGCCATCTGAATTACCTGAAGGTTTAGTAATGGGATGTATTCCAAAACGTGTGGATGAACGAGATGCATTTATATCTACAGGACATGTGAAATTCGCTGACCTTCCAACAGGAGCGGTAGTAGGAACAAGTAGTTTGAGAAGAAGTGCTCAGCTATTGTTGTTAAGACCGGATATCGAGATTAAATGGATTCGTGGTAATGTAGAGACACGTTTGAAAAAATTGCAAGATGGTGAGTATGATGCGATTATTTTAGCTGCAGCAGGTTTAAAACGTTTAGGCTGGAGCGATGAGGTCGTTACAGAATACTTAACTACGGAGGATTGCATCCCAGCAGTTGGACAAGGGGCTCTAGGTATTGAATGTCGCGCGGATGATCAAGAGTTAATCGATGAGCTTGGTAAACTATCTGACCATGACACATGGGTTGCAATAGAAGCAGAGCGTGCATTTTTATCTGCAATGGACGGTGGATGTCAAGTGCCAATCGCAGGCCATGCAACAATTAATGATGGTAAAATTACGATGACTGGACTAATTGCAGCGCCGGATGCATCCGTCGTATTCAAAGAAGTATTAACTGGAATGGATGCAGCTAGACTTGGGAAAGAACTTGCAAGTATTATGACCGAACAAGGAGCATACGATTTAATCCAACAAGTGAAGGCCGATTTGAATGTCTAATAAAACTCCTTTGTTAGGCGAGAATGTGATTTTTACGGGCATTCTTAGATCAACGGAAGCATCAGATCTTGTGGAAAGATTTGGTGGAAATGCAGTTATTGCTCCGATGATTGCTACAAAGGAGATAGTTAGTTCTCATGATTTGAGCCTTTTAGAGAGTTGTAACTTATATGATTGGCTTATCTTTACTAGTCAAAGTAGTGTAAAGGCATTTCATTCGAAAATGGTAAAATACCAACTAGATGCCAGTTTTTTTACAGCTAAAATAGCAGTAGTTGGTACAAAAACTGCAAGTGCCATTGAAAGCTTAGGACTTTCAGTCAATTTTACTCCTACTATATTTAGTGCTGATGTTTTTGTACAGGAGTTTCCGGAAGTTGTATCCTCCACTGCACGATGCTTATTTGTTAAAGGAAATCTTACAAAAGATACAATAAAGAATGGTCTGTCCAATCATGTACAGGAATGGACTATTTATGAAACAGTTGAGTTAGAGGAAAACAAAGAAAAAGTGGAGAATCTATTAAAGAACAGTGAAAAATGTTCTATTATCTTCACAAGTCCTTCTACCGCCGAAGTGTATCATCGCAGCATTGGGGCTTCCTTTGGGTATAATCATACAACTGTATGTGCAATTGGCCATATTACCAAGAATTATTTAGAATCTATGAATGTAACTGTGCAGGTTATGCCAGAAATTTACACCTTAAAAGATGTAATTGTTAAATTAGCGGAATGGAAAGGAAGAGTGCAATGACTGAATTATTTTTTCAACGTCATCGTCGTTTAAGACAATCAGCTGGAATTCGAGCAATGGTTAAGGAAACTTATTTACATAAGGAAGATTTAATCTATCCTATATTCGTAATGGAAGGCGAGAATATTAAAAACGAAGTATCTTCAATGCCAGGCGTTTTCCAATTCTCTCTTGACCGTTTAAATGAGGAAGTAGATGAAGTAGTAGACTTAGGAATTCCATCTGTTATTTTATTTGGGCTACCTGCGGAAAAAGATGCAGTTGGATCTGGGGCTTATCATAATCACGGAATTGTACAAGAAGCAATTCGTCAAATTAAAGCGCGTCATCCGCAATTAATAGTAATAGCAGATACTTGTCTATGTGAATTTACAGACCACGGACATTGTGGAGTAGTAGATGAAAACGAACGTATTTTAAATGATCCTTCGCTTGATTTGTTAGCAAAAACTGCTATAAGCCAAGCAGAAGCTGGCGCAGATATTATTGCTCCATCCAATATGATGGACGGCTTTGTAGCTGCAATTCGCCTTGGTTTAGATGAAGCTGGGTATAAGGATATACCAATCATGTCTTATGCGGTAAAATATGCATCGGCATATTACGGACCCTTCCGTGAAGCAGCAGACGGAGCACCAAAATTCGGTGACCGCAAAACGTATCAAATGGATTATTCTAATCGTATGGAAGCAATACGTGAAGCTTCATCCGACGTACAAGAGGGAGCAGATTTCCTAATTGTAAAACCAGCATTAGCATACTTAGATATTATTCGTGATGTAAAAAATACATTTGCTACACCGATTGTTGCTTACAATGTATCTGGAGAATATGCAATGGTAAAAGCAGCGGCAATTAATGGCTGGATCAACGAAAAAGAAACAGTGCTTGAAACACTAACAGGAATGAAACGTGCAGGAGCAGATATGATCTTAACCTATCATGCTAAAGATGTTGCCCGTTGGTTGGAGGGGAAATAATGACAAAATCATATGAGCAGTCTAAACAGGCATTTACAGAAGCAAAAGAACTAATGCCCGGTGGCGTAAATAGCCCCGTACGTGCGTTTAAATCCGTCGATATGGATCCTATTTTCATGGAGAGTGGAAAAGGTGCAATTATTAAAGATATCGATGGCAATGAATATATAGACTACGTTTTATCATGGGGACCACTTATTTTAGGGCATACGGAACCAAATGTTGTGAAAGCAATTCAACAGGTTGCAGAAACGGGAACAAGCTTTGGTGCTTCTACCTTAATCGAAAATAAATTAGCTAAACTAGTAATGGATCGTGTTCCATCCATCGAGATGGTTCGAATGGTTTCTTCTGGTACGGAAGCAACGATGAGTGCACTTCGTTTAGCACGTGGTTTTACTGGTCGCAACAAAATTTTGAAATTTGAAGGTAGTTATCATGGTCATGGAGATAGCTTACTGATAAAAGCGGGATCTGGTGTTGCAACACTAGGTTTACCTGATAGTCCTGGTGTTCCGGAGTCAGTGGCTAAAAATACAATAGCTGTACCTTTTAACGATTTAGAAAGCGTTCGTCATGTCTTTGAAAACTTTGGAGACGACTTGGCAGCTGTAATCGTAGAGCCTGTAGCAGGTAATATGGGTGTTGTTCCTCCAGTAGAAGGATTCTTAGAAGGATTACGCGAACTAACGGAGAAAAACGGAACGGTATTAATCTTTGATGAAGTGATGACGGGTTTCCGTGTAGGATATAACTGTGCACAAGGCTATTATGGTATTACACCTGATTTAACTTGTTTAGGCAAGGTAATAGGTGGAGGACTTCCTGTAGGGGCATTTGGCGGTAAACGTGAAATCATGGAAATGATTGCACCAGCTGGACCTGTTTATCAAGCAGGTACATTATCAGGTAATCCTTTAGCTATGACAGCTGGTTACGAGACATTAACACGTTTAAATGAACAAACATATGATTATTTTATCGAGCTAGGGGATATACTTGAAAAAGGGTTCCGAGAAGCAGCGACAAAATATAATATTCCGCATACAGTGAATCGTGCAGGTTCAATGATCGGTTTCTTCTTAACAAATGAAGATGTGGTAAACTTTGATACAGCGAAAACGTCTGATTTAGAATTATTCGCTAAGTATTTCCGTCTTATGGCAGAAGAAGGAATTTATTTACCACCTTCTCAGTTTGAAGGATTATTCCTCTCGAGTGCACATACTGTAGAGCATATAGAAAAAACAATTCAAGCATTCCATACAGTATTTGAAAAACTTTCGATGAACTAAATAGCAATTGGAGCCTTGCATTAGTTGCAAGGCTCTTTTAGTCTAATGTAATTGACAAATATTGATTACTAAAATATAATTACTTACGAAAAGTAATCTACTAAGAATACTATAGAGATACTATTATGTTTTGGAGAAATGAGGATATAGAATGCCAAATGTGAAAGAAATATCTAATGATGTAGTAAATGTATTAAAAGATAAAATTAAAGTTATTAAGACTGATGAAAGTTCGATTTATCTAGTTGGACCTATTCGACTGCCGGTAAATTTAAATGGTAATACAGTTATATTCCAGTGGTATAGCTGGTTAAATAGTGATGAATACACAGAAGATATCAATCAAATAATAAGTAATTTATCCTCCTCTAACTTAGCTGAATACCAACAGTCGAGCGTGTTAGTATACGGAGACTTTAAAGAGACCGAGGAGTCACTAATCCGCATGCACTCCATCTGCCATACGGGGGATATTTTTGGGAGTAAGCGTTGTGATTGTGGTTTCCAATTAAAACAGTCTATGCAAATGATCGTCAACAACGGAGCTGGTGCATTATTTTATCTAGCAAATCATGAAGGTAGAGGCATTGGTCTATTTAGTAAAGCAATGGCCTATATTCTACAAGAAAATGGTTCGGATACAGTAGAGGCTAATGAAAAACTAGGCTTTGTAGACGATTCTAGAAATTATGGAGATGCGATCGAAGTCTTAAAAGTATTGCGTTCAAAACCTGTTACGTTGATAACGAACAATCCAAAGAAAGTAAAAGCATTAAAGGACGCAGGTTTGGCTGTAGCGGGGCGTACTCCATTATGGGGGGACGTTTCCGAATACAATGAAAAATACTTACACACGAAAATAAATCGTTCAGGTCATATGGAGGAAGAAGGTACTTTTCAAAATGACTAATCACGCATTTTATATGGATCTTGCCCTGCAAAATGCGAGAGCAATGAAAGGACAAACAGATCCGAATCCATTAGTAGGAGCAGTGATTGTAAATAATAATCGTATCGTTGGTATTGGTGCGCATATGAAACCTGGAGAGCCTCATGCAGAAATTCATGCTATTAGAATGGCAGGGGAGCATGCAAAAGGTGCTACGATTTATGTCACACTGGAACCATGTTCCCATCACGGAAGAACTGGCCCTTGTGCTGAAGCAATTGTTGCAGCTGGTATTAAAACCGTTGTCATTGCAACGCTCGACCCAAATCCAATCGTATCAGGGCGAGGAGTCAAAATTCTAGAGGATGCTGGGATAAATGTGATTACCGGTATTCAAGAGGAAGCCTCTAAAAGGATGAATGAAGTATTCAACAAGTTTATCGTAACAGAGAAGCCTTTTGTGACATTAAAATCGGGGATAACGTTAGACGGTAAAATTGCCACACACTCTGCTCATAGTAAATGGATTACGTCTGCAGATGCACGAGAGGATGTTCATCATCTTAGGAATGAGCATTTGGCCATTTTAGTCGGGGTTAATACTGTTATGGAAGATAATCCAGAACTAACTACTCGTATTGAAAATGGTCGTAATCCGATTCGTATCGTTTTAGACTCAACATTGAAAATTCCTTTAGATGCCAAGCTAGTAACCGATCAATTAGCGCAGACGTGGATTTTTACAAGTGCAAATTATGACCATGATAAAAAAGAGAAGCTAATCAATCAAGGCGTTCAAGTGTTCCATACAACCGGAACTACCCATGTAGATGTACAAGAAGTCGTTCAAATATTAGGTGAAAATTCTATCTCCTCTTTGTTAATTGAAGGTGGAGGGACGATCAATGCAGCATTTTTGGAAAATAAATTAATTGATAAAGCGGTTATTTATATTGCACCTAAGTTAATAGGTGGTAAAAATGCTCCGACCTTTATGGAGGGTAGCGGTATTGACTTAATGAGTGATGCAGTTGAGCTAATCGATACGGAAATTCAAAAAATAGGGAAAGACTTTAAGTTTGTTGGTTATCCAACTTACAAATAAGATGTAATGGATGTGGCACATTAGATGAAATTTGGATTTGATATTGATGATACATTGATCAATTTAAGAGAACATGCTTTTCATATTTATAACGAAAAGTTAGGACAACAAGTGGAGTTAGATAAATTTCATGCGCTAGATAGAGTTGAAATACATGAATTATTCGGAATGTCCGATGAAGCGGGCTCTAAAATGTGGAATGATACATTGGAACAAATATATTATACTAATTGTCCGGCATACCCAGATGCTGTAGAAACGTTAGTAAATCTACAACAACAGGGACATGAGGTATACTATATTACGGCTAGACCAGCAGAACATCGTGAAAGAACGATGAATTGGTTAATGGAACAAGGATTCCCAGTCACAGAAGAAAAATTTTTTTGTGGCATGAAGGATCAAGCGAAGGTAAATATTATTCGGGACTTACAGTTGGATTATTATTTCGACGATAAGCCAGACGTATTAAACACATTAACAGATGATACATTACAAGTTTATGTGAAAACGCAATCGTATAACCAACATCTTACAATTCCAAGGTTAACAAATTGGTTAGAACTAAAGCAGATTATGGATAAAAACAACGACAAAAAGTAATTCTAAGTGAAATATGTTCTATCCCTTTTGTTCTATTCATAAGTTGTCCTATAGAAGGAGGATGACTTATGACGACAAAAACCTGGGATGTAAAAGAACAATTTCGTTTTCCACCAAGCTTTGGGGTTCCGAAAGAAATTAAAAATGTTGCAGTAACTCCTCAATGCGAAGTCACTGAGAAGGAGAATATTATTCAAATAGTAGGTATATACCACATCACCTGCCACGTTAAGTTTGAGGAAGGTGAAGAGGAGCATCATGCTACGAGCGAATTCACCGAGATTGAAGACTTAGATCTGCAAGGTGAGGTCGGCTATTTTGAATATGCAGTACCAATGAGTATCGAGTTCGGTAAAGACAAATTAAAAGAAGGTTCCAAGCCAACAGTTCAAGTGAACCATATTAACTCGAAACCAACAGAGCATGCGGCAATTGAAGTTGGGTGGACTGTACACTGTGAATACGAGGAAGCTCCTGTACCCGTTCCAGTTAAACCAGTTGCAGAAGTAGAAGCACCAAACCCTGCTGAACCAGTGGAAGTGAAAATACCGCAAGGCGAGGAGTTCGAGCTTCAATTCATTTTAGATTTGGATGATGGATATTCAAAGCTAACATTCCCATCAAATAATGTTCTTATAAAACAAAAAACAGATGAGTAGTAATAGTACCAATAAGAGGAAATCCCATGTGGTAGGCACGATTAGTACTCGTATTAATTGGAAAGTACAAATGGGAATACTTACATGCTTACAATAGAAACGTGTTTTACGTAACCAATCGGGCAATAAATATGGGTTATATCCTTTTCTCATTGTAATTCTCCTTTCACCATACTAGACTTGACGGCATATAATAATATCCTTTACAATGGAACAAATGAATAGAGATGCAATGAATGGGAAGAGTAGAATGATTTGGTTCTCAAAAGAAAGGAAACAATTTGCTGAAATGTTTCTGTTAACCGCCATTTGAAGGTAGCCCACGAGCAGTATTTGTGAACGTAAGTAGCAAATGCCGGTTTGAAGCCGTTATCGAATTGAGAGCGTGATGCGTTTTTTAGCATTCGCGAATAAAGGTGGTACCGCGAACAAACTCCTTCGTCCTTTAATGACGATAGGAGTTTTTTTATATTCTTTTTTAGGAGGAACTGACAATGACAAACGAAACAACGATGTCCACAAAGTATGATCCGCAGTCGATTGAAAAAGGACGGTATGAATGGTGGTTAGAAGGAAAATACTTCGAAGCTCATCCAGAAAGCGATAAAGAACCTTATACTATCGTAATTCCACCACCGAATGTTACCGGTAAACTACATTTAGGTCACGCATGGGATACTACATTACAAGATATTATTGTTCGTATGAAACGTATGCAAGGATATGATGCTTTATGGCTTCCGGGTATGGACCATGCAGGTATCGCAACACAAGCGAAAGTAGAAGAAAAACTGCGTGCTGATAATATTACAAGATATGATTTAGGCCGCGAAAAGTTTGTCGAAGAAACATGGAAGTGGAAAGAAGAATACGCTGGCCATATCCGTGCACAATGGTCGAAACTTGGACTTGGTTTAGATTATTCTCGTGAGCGCTTTACTTTAGACGAAGGATTATCAAATGCAGTGAAAGAAGTATTCGTAAAGTTGTATAACAAAGGCTTAATCTACCGCGGCGAATACATTATCAACTGGGATCCAGCAACTAAAACGGCACTTTCCGATATTGAAGTAATCCACAAAGATGTACAGGGTGCATTCTATCATATGCATTACCCACTTGCAGATGGTACTGGATCAATCGATGTTGCTACTACTAGACCAGAAACAATGCTTGGGGATACCGCAGTAGCAGTACATCCAGAAGATGATCGTTATAAGCATTTAATCGGAAAAACAGTAAAACTTCCGATTATTGGTCGCGAAATACCGATTGTTGGAGATGATTACGTTGATATGGAGTTTGGAAGTGGCGCAGTGAAAATTACACCTGCACATGATCCAAATGACTTTGAAATCGGTAACCGTCACAACTTACAGCGTATTTTAGTAATGAATGAAGACGGTACGATGAATGGGAATGCAGCTACTTATAATGGAATGGACCGTTTTGAATGTCGTAAACAAATCGTTAAAGATTTACAAGATGCAGGAGTTCTATTCAAAATTGAAGAACATGCGCATTCAGTAGGACATTCTGAACGAAGTGGAGCAGTAGTTGAACCATATCTATCTACTCAATGGTTTGTTAAAATGCAACCACTTGCGAAAGAAGCTATAAAACTTCAAGAAGCAGAAGGAAAAGTGAATTTTGTACCAGATCGTTTTGAAAAAACGTATTTGCGTTGGATGGAAAATATTCATGACTGGTGTATATCACGTCAATTATGGTGGGGACATCGTATTCCAGCTTGGTATCATAAAGAAACTGGAGAAATTTATGTTGGGAACGAAGCACCAGCTGATCCAGAAAACTGGAATCAGGATAACGATGTCTTAGATACTTGGTTCTCCTCGGCATTATGGCCGTTTTCTACATTAGGTTGGCCAGATGCAGAAAACGAAGAGTTCAAAAAGTATTATCCTACAAATGCGCTCGTAACTGGTTATGACATTATATTCTTCTGGGTTTCTCGTATGATTTTCCAAGGGATAGAATTTACTGGTACTCGTCCTTTTGATGATGTTCTAATACACGGTCTGGTACGTGCGGAAGACGGTCGTAAGATGTCTAAATCGCTAGGAAATGGTATTGATCCAATGGATATTATTGATCAATACGGAGCAGATTCGCTACGTTACTTCCTAAGTACTGGATCATCACCTGGGCAAGATTTACGTTTCTCAACAGAAAAAGTAGAAGCAGTTTGGAACTTTGCCAACAAAATTTGGAATGCATCTCGTTTTGCATTAATGAATATGGATGGCTTGAAATTTGAAGAGATAAATTTAGATGGTAAAAAATCGGTTGCGGATGCATGGATTCTTACACGTTTAAATGAAACGATTGAGCAAGTAACAAGACTTTCAGATCGTTATGAATTTGGTGAAGTTGGTCGTGCGCTTTATAACTTCATCTGGGATGATTTCTGTGACTGGTATATTGAAATGGCAAAACTTCCACTTAACGGGGAAGATGAAGAAGCGAAAAAAATGACACGGTCCGTACTAGCTTATGTTTTAGACAATACTATGCGTCTATTACATCCATTTATGCCATTCATTACAGAAGAAATTTGGCAAAACCTTCCGCATGAAGGCGAGTCGATTACAGTTGCTGCTTGGCCGACTGTAAACGAAGCACTTTCAAACAAAGAAGAAGCGGACAATATGAAGTTACTTTCTGAAATTATCCGCTCGGTTCGTAATATTCGTTCAGAAGTACAAACGCCAATGAGCAAAAAAGTTCCTTTATATGTTTCCGCGAAGGATGCAAATACATTAGCCGTATTAGAAGCAAATGCTAAGTATTTGGAGCGTTTCTGTAATCCAGAACCGCTTGTAATAGGATTAGAATTAGAAGCACCTAGTCAATCGATGTCTGCTGTAGTTACCGGAGCTGTTTTATATCTTCCGCTACAAGGGTTAATCGATATTGATGCCGAGAAAGCTCGTTTAACAAAAGAGCTAGAAAAATGGGCTAAAGAAGTGAAGTTAGTTCAAGGGAAACTATCTAATGAACGCTTTGTTTCCAAAGCACCAGAGGCAGTAGTTGCAGAAGAACGTGCAAAAGAAGCTGACTATCTAGAGAAGCACGCATCTGTATTGAAGCGTATGGAAGAATTAAATAATCTATAAAAATTTGAGCGTGCACCCAATGATTTGGGTGCACGCTTTTTTGCGGAGAAGAGTTCTCCAGATTCCAGGGATTTTTCGTGACATTCGGGTGATTCTCGGGAATATTCTAATGATTTTTCATCATATTCAGGTGATTCTCCGCTACTTTCTGGTGTTTCCATTCAAACGCCAAAAAAGAGAGAGGACGATTAAATCTCGTCTCTCTCTTTTTTTGTGAGTTTCTTATGAATGTATTCCATTATAGGCTCTGCAATATCTTCTTTAGTTGTTTCGTAATAGGATCTTGCACCAACGGGATCTTCGATTTCATTGAAAAGCCAGGTTTCATCCGGCAATAGAAGAAAATCAATACCAATATAATCACTATTAAGCGCTTTAGCTATTTTCTCTACTTCTGCACGTTGTTGTGAGTCTAGCATGTATTTTTCAACTGTACCACCTAGTGTGAAATTAGATTTAAAACTATCTGTTGATCCAATTCTTTTTACAGCACCCACTACTTCTTCACCAATCATAAACACACGTACATCAGTAGAATTTGTTTCAATATACTGCTGGACGATAATTGTGTTTTCGGAAAACGTATTTAGGAAGGAAGTGGCTTCTTTTTGGGTTTTAACTAATTCCACTTGCTTCCCGCCGTGCCCGTCGATTGTTTTTAGTATAATTGGGTATTCGTTTATCTCAGTATCATTTACTATTTTTTTAGTTGGAACAGTTGCAATACCAAGAAGCTGTACAAACTGTATTGCTTTTAATTTGTCATTGGCAATAACATTTACCTCTGCCCGATTGAACATTGGTATATTGCGTTGTTCTAATTGTTTTGCAAGTTGCGGGTTTCTGGAACGAAAGAATATAAAGTCTGCTTCTGGGATGGGACTTTGATCATCTACTACTGTTAACGTTAACGAATATTGACTCGAAGCATTTATTAATCGATCAATGAAGCTTCGGTTACGTTCTATTTCGGCTTTTTCGTAAATGAGCAATCCATTCATACAACAGCAGCTCCTATTTTAGATTGAATATATTCGATCATAGCATCCCCAACATTTATACCAGTCACATTAAAGATGTTACGAATATGTGCAACGCCATTTACTTCACAAACGAGTGGTTCTTCATTATCCCCAAATAACAAATCTACACCTGCGAACTCTGCACCTAAAGCTTCAGCAGCTTGGATTGCTACTTCCATTTGTCGGGACGTAAGAATAATAGGGGAGGCGGAGCCGCCGTTTGTTATATTGGCACGGAAATCTGTTTGAGATTCGCGAAACATACAGGCAACGACTTGGCCGCCTACTACATTTACACGGATGTCTCTACCTCTACTATTTGCGATAAATTGTTGAAAGACGTATTCGATTCCTGCAAGTTCTTCTATTTTCGCAAAGAATTGTTCTCTATTTTCTATTAAATACACCTTCATACCAAATGATCCATGTGCTTCTTTAATAATCATAGGTAATGGAATTACTTGCAATACTTGTTCGAAGTAACCTGATTCTTGTATAGAAAATCCTAGATATACTTTAGGTGCTACGATGGTAACTGGCATTGGCACTCCGGCATTTGCCAACATCATGTATTGCCTTGCTTTATTATCACAAATTTCAATAACATTTGGATCATTAAATACTGGAATACCCTCATTTTTTAAATACTGGGCAAGCAAAATATCTTTGTCTAAAAACACGACAAAATCTGGTTTAGCATGTAACCTTTGCTGGACATTCATCAGCACTTCATAATTTTTCACTAAAATGGCATGAATATCATGTCTATCCGCCGCTTCCTTTAACAGAAGAGCTTGATCGATAAATTTATCATGTGTAAGACTACCGTTGTATACGATCCAACATGTTTGCATAATGAATGACCTCCACTAGTACGTGTTATAATGTGTTCACAAGAAGTTTAGCACGAAATTTAATCAGACGGAATAGGGTGAACTACGTGGAAATAAAAAATTTTAATAAATATAAAATAAAATGGCATATAGAGAGTGAAACAATTATTAAACCAGGACTTGAGATGATTCAGTCAGCACTGCAGAAACTGGGCAATCCCCAGGATAAGCATAAAGTTATTCATGTAGCTGGGACAAATGGAAAAGGCTCTACGATCGCTTTCTTGACAGCTTTAGCAAGTGAACATGGCTTGAGTTATGGATCCTTTACAAGCCCAAGTATAATCGATGTACATGATCAAATTCAGATAAACAGTATACCTGTTACAGAAAAACAAATGGATAACGCTTTTGCCCTTATGCAAAAAAGAGGGATAAGTGGTATGTTAACGGATTTTGAATTACTAACAGTGGCAGCCTTTTTAATTTTTGAGACGGTGGAATTAGATGTTTTATTCATTGAAGCAGGCATGGGAGGACGTCTCGATAGTACGAACGTCATGAAAAATTCAGTAGCTGTTATACCTAGCATTTCCATTGACCATACAAATTTCTTGGGAGATACAATTGAAAAAATTAGTTGGCATAAAGCAGGGATATTAAAGGCCAATAGCCAATTAATAATAGGGTCCTTATTAGAACCAGCGAAAAAAATCATGTACAAAGAAGCAGAAGAGAAAAATGCGACTGTAATAGAGTACGACAAAGATTTTCGAGTAGTGAAAGAACGGTATACATATAAAGAATATTCATTTGCAAATTTAAATCCCCAAATGATAGGGGAGCACCAACAATCAAATATGGCATTGGCTATAACATCATTGCTTATAAGTGGTTTTGATTTAGTAGAATCACAAGTCCAATTAGCTGTGAAAAATGCAAGATTGGCAGGCAGAATGGAGAAAGTTAGAGATAATCTTTATATGGATGGGGCTCATAATAGGGCAAGTGTGGATGCTCTAGTAGAAACGTTAAAAGAGAGATTTCCAGATAAGCAAATCCATTTTATCGTAGGTATATTGAAAGATAAGGAATATAGTGTTATGTTAAGGAAGTTAGAGGAAATTGGTAGTTCTTTTGAATTCGTTAACTTCCAACATGAGAGAGCTTTAGATGCAATCGTTTTATATAAATTATGTAATAATAGTTCTAAAGTATTAAAAAAAGATACGAACGAAGTGGACTTTAACGAGAATTCTGAAGATTCTATTACAATTGTCACTGGTTCTTTTTATTTCATCGCTGAGTTAAAAGAAAAAACAGGAATTTAGTAATTGAAACATTCAGAGTAATTAGTGATATAATAATTTAAGTATAATGAGAACTTAGTAGTGGTTATTTAGTAGGAAAGGAGATTAATAGTCAGATGAATTTTTCGAAAAAAGCACAAAGAATTATGTTTGCTTTGTGGCTATTATTTGTTCCAGCTGGAACTCTCTTAGTGTATTTATATTCCCCCACTAAGCCTGGTGATTGGGAAGGTTACGGGGCTTTTTTACTGTTAGCGTTATTGTCGAGTATTTTTCCGTTTTTCATAGCAGGAACTACATTTATTTTAGTAATTTGGGTTCAAATAGCCATCTTTTTAAAATATGGGATTTTAGCAGAGCTAATTTCTATGCAGATATGTATGATTCCGTTAGTTTATCATTTGAAGATTTCAAGAGATACCTTATTTAAGTATTTTTTTAATTCGTTTATGTTCTTTTCTCTTTCTATTTTAAGTGGTTCTTTAGTTATTTATTTAGGCTATGAAACTGGTAGTATTATGTTAAAAGATGTAATTGTATATGGATCTATTTTTGCTATCTCTTATTTAATTATTAATCATCTTTTCCTCTTTATGAGAGAATATTTATGTGATATGAATCCTGTATTTTTCTCGAAGGATTTATACTGGGAATTTGCATGTCTGTTTATAACATTACCTTTTGGTTTAGGTTTATATCTGTTTGAAAACACAACAGGCACAACTGCCTTGTGGTTATTAGGATTACCTTTGTTATCGATTACATTGTTGATAAGGATGTATAGTGATTCCGAAAAAGTAAATGCCGATTTAAATGAGGCAAGTGAGTTTGGCCATCAACTTGCGGATCGCATGACGACGAATGAAATTTTAGATATGTTCTTGAAAAGATTATCTAATATGTTCCCTTTAAACGCTGGATATATTGTAGATAATATAGAAGATAACTTTTTTATACTACGAGCTAGAGAAGATGGACAAAACAAAGAATTGGAATATGGGCATGAAGATATAAAATATAGCTTAGCTGGTAAAGTATATGAAAAGGGTGAACCAATTCTTTATAACAAACAGACTGAGTGGAATCATATGCGACCTCCTTTTTTAGCTGATGATATGGAGAGCGTAATGTGTGTACCTATCTACAGAAATCAGAAAATTGAGGGAGTTCTAATATTAGCTGCTAGGGACAAGTTTGCATTTGAGCCATATCAACTTAAAATTATTCACCTGCTGTGCTCATATTTTGCCGTTTCCTTAGAGAAAGCCAGATATGTAAGAGAAGCAGTTGAAAAAAGTGAAATCTGTGAATTAACGAAGATTTATAATTATAGATACTTAGATAAACAACTAAAATCGGATATATCGAAGTTAAATAGTGGAGCATATAGGACCGTGTCGTTAATCATGATGGATATTGATAAGTTTAAAGGTGTTAATGATACATATGGTCATCATAGCGGAAATATTATCCTACAGGAATTTGCAAATATTATTAAACAGGAAATAGGTTCAAACGGAACGGTAGGAAGGTATGGTGGAGAAGAATTCGTCATTCTCTTACCAAATTATTCGAAATTACAGGCGATGAATGTTGCCGAGCAACTACGTCGGAAAATCGAACAAACGCCATTTATCGTACCACTCGATTTAGGTGAAATAACAAGAGATGAAATAATATTCATTACTGCAAGTATTGGAGTCTCTACAGCACCAGAAGACAGCGACGAAGGAATGTCTCTACTTCGTAATGCTGATAGGGCATTGTATATTGGAGCGAAACAGGCTGGTAGGAATCGGGTTGCGGAGTATGTGAAATAAACAAAAATTCCAGTACAGAAATGAAAAAGGTGAATTGTTATCGATAGATAACAACTCACCTTTTTAGATTGTCCAAAGCGGTGATATAGTGTTTGTCAAGAGTCAAACCTAATAATTTTTACTTTTAACCACAGGGTCAGATAAAATTTGTACTTTTTCTTCAACACTTCTGTTTAATTGTTCATATGCTTCTGTAATGCCTGGATCATATATAATCTGAAGTCTGGAAGCCTTGGATGAAGCATATGGATCTGGAATGATATCATGTAAATATTTGAATATGAGCCCTCTATATTCGGGAGAAGGGTTACCCCTAAGGGCTGTTAAGATTGTTCTTTTAGCAGAGATCCCACCGATAATCTTAATATTTGATCCCACTCCATACATGACTAGATCTTGTTTAGTAAAAAAGAAGCCTTGAATTGTACTTGATTCAGGTGCAAACTCAGAAATATTAGAAATGTCTATATTTCCATTGGAAAATATTATTAGTTTTCCATTAGTTTTAGTGCCATTAATTTTTTTTCCAGAAATAGTTGATAATTTTATATCTACTTCTCCACTTACATATATGATCGTATTTTCTGTAATTAGGTTTATATCATTTATTGTTAAATTACCTTGAATATAAAAATTACCTTTTAATTCTTTTGTTTGTCGAGAGCAGATCGAACAACTACTGATATTAACATTTCCTTCTATAAAAACACTATCAAATTTTGAAGCATCAAATACATTATCTTTTTCAATATCATTTAAAGAAGATATTTTTCTATATTTAGAACTTCCTTTAGTTGATTTGGTTTTTATTTCAGTGATTTTATTTAGAATATCTATATTATCATCTAGTTTTTTTCCTTCTACAATAGAAGGTTTATTAGTGTGAAATAATAAATTATAAGGTTCTTTATTCTCTACCTTATTAAGTGTCTTTGAAAATTGTGTGAAATACTTATTTGTTGTAGAGGAATCTGAAAATTTATTATTAATGCTTTTGTAATAATCGTTACCGCCTCCACAATCAGTTTTATAAATACAATTATTAGTTTGATAAATATTTTTGTCATTTCTAATATAAAGTTTAGATGGGCCTATCTGGTTAGGTAGTGATATAAAGTTAGAATAAGTACTATTTACCCACTTAGGACTTGTGTCATCTGACCATTTTGCTTTTTGTGTAATAATTACATTTCCGTCCACCTTTAAATCACCAGTAATATCTACACCACCATGGAGATAAAGATTTCCGTCATTGTTTGTCGAAACTGCAAACTTTAATTGTTCGGGTACGGCATCTGCGCCTAATTCAACTTGAGAACGCACCACTTTTGATATATTTTTATTCCCTGAAAACCCAGTACTTTGTATAGTTACTATCTTTTTTAAAGGATTGTTTCCATCTAAATTTAAGTTGGGATCATCCTCGATGCATACCTCAACGTGACCTAATCCTGTATTAGAATTGATTTTTAATTTAGATTTATTGTTAACGCAATAATAAGATTCAATCGTACTTATTAAATCTCTTTTAAAATCGGATTGAGGAATTCCACTAGGTTCAGATTTTATTATAGTGTCTAATTTTTTTTGAATATCAGCGATTATATAATCTATACCTTTGTCAGCTTGATCGATAGCTCTGGTATTGTCTTGGCGAATTTCATTTTTAGAGATACCTGATGTAGTTAAAGTTATTAGACTTAGTGCAAGCGCTGAAAATAAAATAATTAGAGATAGAGAGAGTAGTAAAGAATATCCTTGTGAGTTTTTTAAACTATTCATATTATCCTCCTGACTCATTTCGAATAGAATCTTGTATTGGATAAACGCTATTCTGGAATTCAGTTGATTTATTTTTCATCACCAATTTCAGAATAATTAAGTATCCACCATCACTTTGGAGTTCAATTTTTGAAGAAGAATCAATTAATATTTTTTCGTTGCTAATGGGAAATATTTGATTTTTTAAAACGAGTTCTACATTATTTGTATTCACATTTTTTATAAAACCAGTTTTTTTAGTCTGGGTATCATGAGTCTTAACCTCAATATAACTATCTGATGAATTTACAGTTGGATTTACCATTCCTACAACATTGGAAGTTTTAGTTGTGTAGATCTCCTGAATTAATTGGATCATTAAATAATCTGCTTCATCTCTTATAAAAGTATCTCGTGAGATTTTCTTATAATTATCTAGTCCATTTGCCAATATATTTATTGCTAGTAAGGAGATAAATACAGTAATTACAAAAGCAGCCAAGATTTCTATCAATGTTAATCCTTTTTGGTTAGTAAGATAATTCTTTAGATTTTTCATAAAGAAACGTATCCTTCAACTGAACTTTTTGTTTTACCATTTTGAGAAGTTACAGTGACGACTAAATTATAAAGTTTAAGATTTTGATCATTTGAGTTAGGGTAGATTTTAACATTGACATCATAATATTTATTATTTAGGGAAATGGAAATCAATGAAACCCCCCTTTCCGCTGACATTCCTGTAATACCGATTGACTTGAGCTCTGAAGAATCAATTTGTAATCTCTCCAATTGGGCATCTGCTAAGTTAATTGTGACTAATTTTTCTGTATTAGTATCTGCTACTTTACTTGTTTGGATAAAGATTTGAAAAAAACTAAGTAAGATAATGGAAATTAGAGTTAAAGATGCTACTACTTCGACTAGGGTAAAAGCTTTTTCATTTTGACATTTTTTCATTAGTTTCATCCCTCCCAAATGGTAGAAATAATATAGTGGTGTTCTTTTAATAATGTGTGTCAACAAAATATTACATAAACTCGTATCTATTTCTAAAATTTTGCAATATATACTTGTATTTGGTAGCTTAATAATATATAAATAAGTATAAAGAATCAATATATATTACATTAATATAATCTTATTTTAATTTTATTATATCAAAAGTATGTAAGATTAATATTGATTAGGGTAATAATGCCTATATGTAGGACGAAAATGAACTCAATATAGAGAAAAGGGGTATTAAATAGTGAAAATCGTTTGGAAAACAGTTGTTTTGGTTATTTTAACATCATTTCTATTTTATCTGTGGACTAGTAATTTCACCCCTTTGCAACAACAAGTAAGTGCAGAAAGTGAAGATTCTGGTTCTAGTATAGGAGGTCAACAAGTCGAATCTCTTAATAGAGAAGAAATTATTTCTCTATTAAATTCAAAAGTATTGGAATGGAAGCAAAATCCTATTCTATTAACAGGGAATAATACAGAAATTACATTAGATCCAGAAGGCTTCACTTTCGATGTAGAGTCTACAGTTGACCACTTCGAAGATCAAGTTGGTACAGCCTGGTACGCTTTTTGGGAGTCTGAACCTACCGTTCATCTTCCATTGAAAGTTTTAATAAGCTCGCAATTAGTTGCTTCAATTGAAGCAAATGGACATTTGGACACGGAAGCTACGCTTGAAGTTATTAAGAATCAAGTAGAAAAATTATCTTCTGAACCAATAGAGACAGTTGCATTGGATATGTCTTTATTTCAAACGGACCGAATTGCTTTTGATATAGAAAAAATTACGGTTAATACAAATAGTTTAAATGACATTATTTCCGCATTGAATGAACAGGTAATTGGTAGTGGCGAAATGTTTTCTTTATATGAACATCTAGAAGCTATAAATCTAGGGTCATCGGATGAAACGATAAATTTTGTAGCTTCTGTAATGTATAGCGCTGTACTACAGACTAATTTCGACATAGTAGAACGCCATTCACAAGGAAGAATACCAAATTATTTAGAACCAGGTATCGAAGCTGAAATCAGCAAAACGAAAGACTTGAAATTTATAAATACAAACAATGCCCCTGCAAGTATAAAAATTGGTCTAAAAGGTTCTGAGCTTTTAGTAGAAATCTACTCAATTCCAATGGAGACAGTCGCTAAATATCAGGTGAGTGAAAAACAAATTACACCGAGAACTATTTATAGGTATTCTTCGGAACTAAAACAAAATGAAGAAGAGCTAATTCAAAAAGGAAAGCCTGGTTTGAGAGTTTCAGTTTATCGGATTATCTCGGATAAAGCAGGTCCATACGAAAAAGAAGATTTAGTCAGTCAAGATTATTATCCGCCAGTAAACAGAATTGTCCTTAAATCATCTGTAGTATCTGAGACTTCATCTACGCAAGATCCTGATCTTGGAGTTGACATGGATGGCGATGGGTTGAATGATATAACTGATGCACCTTCAAATTCGACTAATACCACTCCTGCTGCGGATAGTGAAAAGGATCAATCAAATTCTATATCACCAACAAGCGAAGAGGATTCCGTTGGATTGCCAGAAGGCAGCTATTATGACAAAGCTGGTAACATCATAGACGGATCAAAATAAGATTTTACTGGGGTGTGATTAGGGATGAAGAGTAACACGCGTAAACGTCTAGGGGATTTATTAGTAGAATCATATGTAATTACAAATGAGCAACTAGACTATGCTTTGACAAATAAAAGTCGAGACGAAAAGCTAGGGGATTTTCTCATTAGAGAAAACTTGCTTACAGAGCAACAGTTAATAGAAGTACTTGAGTTTCAGTTAGGAATTCCTCATGTTAGTTTAAATCAATTTTCGATTGATCCTGAACTGATTCAGTTAGTACCAAAAGAGTTAGTCAAGCGAACAAATATTATGCCTATCCGTAAAGATAAAAATAAGTTGTTAATCGCTATGGCTGATCCAATGGACTATTTTGCTATTGAAGAAGTTCGAATGGCGACCGGCTGTCAAATTGAAACGAGTATCGCTGCTAAAGATGATGTATTCCGTACTATAACAAAGTATTATGACTTACAAGAATCAATGGATCAGGCTTTACTAGATATGACACCAACTGAGCTTGAAAATGATACGCAAATAACAGATGAGGATTCACCAATCGTCCGTTTAGTGAATCAAATAATTGCTAATGGTGTTGCACAGAGAGCAAGCGATGTTCACTTTGATCCACAGGAAACTGAACTAAGAGTACGATACAGGGTTGATGGTGTATTAAAGTTGGAAAGAGCACTTCCAAAGCATATGCAAAATGTTATATTAGCTCGTATTAAAATTATGGGTAATTTAAATATTACGGAAAATAGGTTACCTCAAGATGGTCGTATTAAGGTCTCAGTAAATATGAATCCAGTAGATATACGAGTTTCTACTTTACCTACGATATACGGAGAAAAGGTAGTAATGCGTATTTTAGATATTAGTGGTGCTATGAATAACATAGAAAAGCTAGGTTTTAATAAGAAAAACTATGAAATTTTTAACAAAATGATTGAAAAACCTAATGGTATTGTACTAATAACAGGTCCAACAGGATCAGGTAAATCTTCTACTTTATATGCTGCACTTAATCAGCTTAACGGGGAAGATGTTAACATTATTACTGTTGAGGATCCAGTTGAATACCAGTTGCATGGTATAAATCAAATTCAGGTTCGAGAAGAAGTTGGATTAACCTTTTCTGCAGGTTTAAGATCCATTTTGCGCCAAGATCCCGATATCGTAATGGTCGGAGAAATTCGTGACTTAGACACTGCGCAGATTGCGGTACGTGCTTCGTTAACAGGTCATCTTGTTTTAAGTACGCTTCATACAAATAGCGCTGTAGAGTCGGTTTCTCGTATGAAGGACATGGGTATAGAACCCTTTCTACTTTCCTCCTCTCTAGTTGGTGTTGTGGCGCAACGTCTAGTTCGAAAGGTTTGTCGTGATTGTAAAGAAGTACATATACCAAATGATCGTGAAAAAGTAATTTTTACAGAACATGGAATGGAAATTAAAGAAGTAGTTAGAGGCAGAGGATGCCCATCATGTAATAACACAGGTTATCGTGGGCGAATAGCTATACATGAAATTCTAGCAGTGGATGAATTTGTTAAAAATGTTATTTTGACAGGCAAGAGCACGTTGGTCCTGCGAGATTATATGAAAGAAACCGGGTATTTTAGTTTACTAGAAGATGGACTATTAAAAGTACAAGAAGGATTAACTACTACAGAAGAAGTTCTGCGTGTTGCAACAACGGATTAAGGGGTGATGAGATGAAGATTTCCATTATTGACTTATTAGAAAAGTCGTTTCAGGACAGAGCCTCTGATCTTCATATTTCTGTTGGGATACCTCCTGTATTTAGAATACATGGAGCGCTTCAATTTTTTGGAGATTCAAATCTGGAAGAATCAGATACAAAAGATATGCTATTTGAAATAATTCCTGATGCTCAACAACAGGTGTTTGAAGAAAAAGGAGAGATTGATTTTAGCTACGAACTAATGGGCCGTTGTCGATACCGTATTAATGCTTATCATCAACAAGGACATGTGTCGATTGCAGCCCGTATGATTGATGCGCAAATACCAGCGATTGAATCACTAGGTATGCCAAATGTACTTTATACACTAGCGGACAAGCCGCAAGGGCTAATTTTAGTTACCGGTCCCACTGGTTCGGGGAAATCTACTACACTAGCATCAATGATTGACTATATTAACTCGACAAAATCCAAGCATATTAT
Organism: Psychrobacillus sp. FSL H8-0487; assembly: GCF_038008385.1. Taxonomy (NCBI): domain Bacteria; kingdom Bacillati; phylum Bacillota; class Bacilli; order Caryophanales; family Bacillaceae; genus Psychrobacillus; species Psychrobacillus sp. FSL H8-0487. The sequence goes on along the minus strand of NZ_JBBOZA010000001.1, from coordinate 2,382,068 downwards.
TACACTTGAGGATCCAATTGAGTATGTGCATCATCATAAGAAATCTATCATTAACCAACGTGAAGTAGGAGAAGATACGCAAAGCTTTGCGAATGGCTTAAGAGCTGCACTCCGTCAGGATCCAGATGTTATTTTAGTTGGAGAAATGCGTGATTTAGAAACCATTTCTACCGCTATAACTGCAGCAGAAACAGGTCATTTAGTAATGGCTACACTGCATACAAGTAGTGCACCTACTACTATTGATCGTATAATTGACGTCTTTCCTCCGCATCAGCAAGGTCAAGTTCGGATTCAGCTTGCGAATGTTCTGCAGGGGATTGTTTCCCAAAGATTGTTTGTCCGGAAAGACTCAAAGGGACGTATTGCGGCCACGGAGGTTTTAATGCAAACGCCATCAGTTGCAAACTTAATACGCAATGAAAAAGTACATCAAATTCAAAACGTTATGCAAACAAGTCGAGCACTAGGGATGCATACATTCGAGTCTTCCATTACGCAATTAGTTACAACAGGGAAAATATCAATTGAATCTGCTAAACCCTATTTGAATGTAGGTGAGTATTAATGGTTGTATTTAAATACAACGGTAGAACTTCCCAGGGAAGCTTGAAAAAAGGCACCATTGATGCGTTAAACAAACAAGCGGCTATTACGAAGCTTCGTTCGCAAGGGATAAACCCAAGGGAATTAGAGGAATCTAATAGTATACTTCATAAAGAAATTTCTATAGGTGCAAAGGTGAAAAATGAAGACTTTGTAATTTATAGCAGACAATTTGCAACATTAATAAGAGCAGGAGTTTCTATTTTAGAATCCACTAGAATATTAGCGGAACAAACAACTAGTAAACTACTGAAAAAAGCATTGCTTTCGGTGGAAGAGGATGTGCGCTCGGGGTTATCTTTTTCAGATGCTACGGAACGATACCCAAAAGTGTTCCCGCAGTTGTTTGTCAATATGATTCGAGCTGGTGAAGCGACAGGGAATTTAGATGAATCATTAGAGAGACTGGCATTTTCATATGAAAAGCAGTTTAACTTGAAAAAGAAAGTGCAATCTACAATGGCTTATCCTGTAATTTTACTTGTAATGACCGTATTTGTAGCAGGCTTTTTGATGCTAACTATTGTACCTCAGTTTGTTACGATGTTTGACGAAATGGGGGCAGAGCTTCCTACGATTACAAAAGTGGTTATGAGCTTTAGTGAATTACTACAGTCTTCTTGGTATATATTCATAATCCTTATATTGATTTTTGTTTTCATATTCAATTATTTCTATAAGAACAATAAAAAATTCAACTATTCTGTTAATGTTTTACTACTGAAAGTTCCTGTTTTTGGAAAAGTACTTCAGAAGTCAGCAATTGCTCAAATGACAAGAACTCTTTCTTCTTTATTTAGTAGTTCCGTTCCCATCTTACAAGCACTAAATATTGTAGAAAAGGTAGTAGGTAATCCAGTTATTGCAAAAGTAGTAAGAGAATCTCGGACCAGCTTAGAGCAAGGTAGTACATTAACAGCGCCACTTGAAAAAAGTTGGATTTTCCCACCTTTAGTAACACAAATGACGGCAATTGGTGAGTCAACTGGCTCACTCGATTATATGTTAGAAAAAATCGCAGTGTTTTACGAAGACGATGTTGACCGTACAGTTGATACGTTAAAATCACTTATAGAGCCTCTTATGATTGTAATTTTAGCAGCGGTAGTAGGAACGATAGTAATGGCTATTATGGTTCCGATGTTTAGCATGTATGATCAAATGTAATCTGTAATCAGTGTTTTATTAAAGGTGGTGGTGTGTAAGGTTGAGTAAATGAAAAAGTATACGAAATTATATATAAAATTTTAGGAGGAGAATAAAAATGAAAAAATTCATAAAAATACTAAAAAATCAAAAAGGTTTAACACTTATCGAACTTCTAGCGGTCATAGTTATTCTAGCTATTGTTGCTGCTATTGCTGTTCCATCGATTGGGAATATTATTAACAATTCAAAAGATAAAGCAATTTTGGCAGATGCATCAACAATTCTTTCTGCTGGAAAACTAGCCGTAACAGACGGTTCTTGTACAGAAAGTTCAACAACTAAAGGTGATTATATTTGTAATGTAGCTCAACTACAACCTTATATTGAAGGTATTACACTTGATTCAACGGTGGCTTCACCTGATAAAGTAGAAAAAAATAGTGGTATTTGGTCAGTTACTTATTCGAAATTAGCGGGTATAAAAAATACTACTAAATTTACAGTAGTTGCAACAGGTAATGTTGTTACTGGATATTTACCACCTGCAAAAGTAATTACCGAAAATGCGCTTAATAAGGCAATGAATCAATAATTATTATATTATACAGCAGACCTTGTCTGCTGTAGTCTCTTATTTTCACGTTTGAGCAAACGAACACCATTCGTTTGCTCAAACGTGAAACTAAGTATACATATATATAAATATAAAGGAGGTAATTGGCTATGTTCAAAATCAAAAGAAAACGACTAGTAGCAATAGAACTAAATGAATACATAATCCGTGCAATCGTTATGACTAACCAAGATGTGAACCAAACGGTTGTTTATGAACAGCCGCTAAGTGCTGGGATCATTGAAGGCGATTCTATTCGAGATGAGATGGCTTTGTATGATACATTTAAAAATTTAGTAGATGTATGGGGCATCAAACGTCATGATGTTCGTTTTTTTGTGCCGGATAGTTCGGTTATGATGAAGACTTTTGAGCATCCCTCTGATGTAGTTGGTAATAAGCTGAAGGCTTATGTAGAGATGGAGCTAGGACAAACTATTCATCTGCCTTTTACGAATCCATTAATTGATGTTTATGACGCTAAGCTGAATGACGGTGAAGCGACTCTTTTTGCTGCTCCATCTGAAGAGGTAAATAAGTTGGCTGGCTTATTGGACGATGTTTCATTAACTCCTACAGTTGCTGATGTTCGCTCATTGTCAACGATTCGATTGTTAGAAAAATTAAATTTATTTACTCATCAAAAAAGTTATCTAATCACAGATTGGTCTATTGCTGGTCTCTCTATCAGTATATATACTCCTGGAAAGTTAGAGTTTCTTCGCTGTCAGACGATCGAAACGCCTATTAAGCAATGGGAAAGTCGTATTGTTGATGAGCAAGAAGTGGCTTTTGTATATGAAGGAGATATAGAAGAATATCGTATGCTGTTGATTGATCAAATTGCAGAAATTGACCGCATTCTAAACTTTTATCGTTTTTCACTATATAAAGGAGAAAAAGCGGTGGATGAAATAATTATTTTAGGAGATTCTCCTGAAATAGATTATATTGTGAATGAAGTGCGTTCAACTTACGATACGCCCATACAATTTATAGATGACGGGATAGTCCAAAGGACCTATCCTAATTTAAATGCAAAATACATAGCGCTTATTGGACTAGTTTTGAAGGAGGCATTATAGTGGTTCCAGAAATAAATTTATTGCCTCAACTCGAAAGACGTAAATCTAGTAATATATTATTAATCTTTAGTGCAATTGTTATTGGATTGATAGTAGTCTTTCTTTGTGTTCAATTCTTTACTTTAAAGAAAGAAATTAAGGGATTAGAGGTAGAGGAAACGCAACGAGTCGTCGAAAGAGACTTATTAAGTGCTGAGATTTCTGCAGTAAACCCAGAAGAACAAGGAACTCATTCTACAGCGGTAGTCTTTGTGGAAACAGTTTCCTACCCAGTAAGTCCTTTAATAGACGAATTATATTCATTAATTGAAGTGAACACCTACTTACGGTCCTATCAGTTTAATGAAGCTGGGATTTTTTTATCAGCTGACTTTGAAACGATGAATGATATATCTTTTTATATTGAAAGATTATTAAATAGTGCTTACTTTAGTGATGTAAAAGTTGAAGCAGTTTCAACCTTTGAGCCTGTTGAAGGACTGGATGCAGAGACTGATGAGGTTAACTTTGATGTGCAAGGGCGCTATTCAGCTACTATACAATTGGATATCAATGCGTCCTATTTGAGTGAAGGGGGTACCCGTGATGAATGATTTAATAAGTAATAAACGAACGGGATATCTACTAATCATAGCATTGGCGGCAGTTGTGTTTGGTGCAATCTATTATTTTCTAATTTACCCATTGAATGAAGAAAAGAACTCAAAAGAAACTTCTATTACTACTGTAGAAAATGAAATTGCACTGCTAGATGCTCAATCAGTAGTTCCGGTCGAAGAAGCTGGAAATTCTATGTTTCTTGAGAAAAAAGTTCCTCTCACTCGTGAATTAGATAAACTCCTTCAATCTGTTGAAGAGGTTGAACTTGTTAGTCAAGCCAAAATAGAATCTATAGATTTTAATAATTATGATGAAATTGTTGCAGATTCGTCCTTAGTTAGTACTGAAGAAACAGCTACTGAAACAGAAGGTGTCGCTGTGGAAGATGGAGAAGGAGAGCAAGCCGCAGAGACCCCAGTTTCTCCAGTTGCAAATACTCCGTTACCGTCTCAGTTAAAGTTAATTACCTTTAATATTTCTGTTTTAACTAAGGATTATAATCACTTTAATACATTTATAAAAGAACTAGAGTCTATTGAACGTATCAATCGTATTGACCAAGTTGAATTTTCAATGCCAGGTGAGGAACAGGGTTATGATGAGGAATTTGAAGAAGCAATATCAGCTAGGATTCAAGTAACTACGTTCTATTATGATGAATAAAATTGTTCAAAAAGCAAGAAATTAGGTGTTTAGATGGAGTTTGTAATTTTGTGTTTATTTTTCATATACGGACTAGTTTTCGGTTCTTTCTTTAACGTGGTAGGTTTACGCGTTCCGAAAGGAGAATCGATTGTTCGGCCACCTTCTCATTGTACGGTTTGTGATCGTAATCTGACGGTTAAAGACTTGGTGCCTGTTTTTTCCTATGTATTTTTAAAAGGAAAGTGCCGTGGGTGTGGGACGAAGATTCATTGGATGTATCCGGTAATGGAACTAGCCACCGGACTATTATTTGCTTTTGCTTATTATCAACTAGGCTTCACATTGGAGTTAGTAGTTGCGTTATTGTTTATTTCTCTTTTAGTTATTATTACCGTGTCGGATATTGCGTATATGCTTATACCGGATAAAATTCTATTATTCTTCTTAATTCCTTTAATTGTGTTGCGGGTATTTGAACCACTTAGTCCTTGGTGGGATAGTATTGTTGGTGCGGTTGTTGGGTTTGGGGTTTTATTCCTCATTGCGATTGTGTCTAAAGGTGGCATGGGCGGAGGCGATATTAAGTTATTCTTTGTTATTGGCTTGGTGTTAGGATGGGTTCCGACTTTACTAACTCTATTCCTTGCTTCTATTATCGGTACGGTTATTGGTGTTATTTCTTTGAGACGAACGAAACAAGGTAGAAAAACACCGATTCCATTTGGACCATCGATAGCGATAGCCGCTATTATTGCGTATTTTTATGGTGAGTCGCTTGTCGATTGGTATGTGAATTTGTTTTTTTAACTCGATAACTTTTTTGGACGAGCCGACATGGGTCTCGTCTTTTTTTATAATCTTCGTGATAAGGTTATGAAAAAGAGGTGATTCTATGCCAATTGGTAGACGCAGTAATACGCGAAAAAAAGTAATACTAGCAGGGGTGCAAGGGTTGATCATTGGCGTTGTTGGAGTACTATTGTTCGGATTAATATTAAACTTAGCGAATGATAAGAAAGTAAAAAGTGAAGAAGTCAAAATTACGACTCCAACCGATGAGAAAGATAAGGTGGAGGCCACAAGTGAAGTAGAGGGGAAATCTCTTCCGTTTCAAGCGAAACAATATGGCATGTTCACTTCCAAAGATAGCGCGATGTCCTTCATCGGTTCTCAGCCCTCTCTTGCTAAAGCAAGTGTTTTTCAGGTAGGGAATGAGTTTTTTGTGTGGAGTGATTTGTATGTTACGACTATACCGACCCAAGAAGCAGAGGTGCTGCCTACCTTTGTGAAAAGTTTGTATGTTTCCACGAATACGTGTGATGATCCTAAAGTGAAAAAAGTGATAGATTTAATACAACAAGAGAATTTGACTAAAAATTTCTTTGAGTCTATTGCTAAAAAAGAAGATTATCCAGCTGATTTAATGGAGATAGTGCAAGCTATATCAGCGTTTTCGGACTCTCCATCTATTCTGAGAATGCATGTTTTTTCCCATTATGCTTCGACGAACAATTGCATAAAATTGAATTTTTAATGCCTTTTTAGGGGGAAGAATTGAATTGCTGTTTTTTATACACAATTTCCATTTTTTCAATAGTTTTGTATGCTATTGAAAAGGGGGAATATAAAATGAAACTAACATCTGATCACCATTTTATTTTAGCTAGTGAGTCACCTAGGAGAAAGGAGCTTTTTGCTAAATTCGGCATTCCATTTGAAGTAATAGCTTCAGGGACGGCGGAAATAGTGGAAAAAAATCTTTCGGTAGAAGAAGTGGCTAGGAATATCGCCATTAGCAAAACAACTGCAATCCTAAAGGAGAATCCCAGCGCAATTGTCATAGCTGCGGATACAATTGTAAGCTTTGAAAATGAGTTTTTGATGAAACCGAAAGATAATGCGGAAGCAAAAACCTTTCTTCAAAAACTATCTGGAAATACCCATCAAGTGACAACAGGAGTTGCTATTTATGGGGGAAATATTTCTGTAAGCTTTGCTGAAACTACTTCTGTAAAGTTTTTTGAACTCTCTGAAGATCAAATAGATGCTTATGTGGCAACGGGAGATTCTTTAGATAAAGCAGGGGGGTATGGAATTCAAACGATGGGTGGATTGTTCGTTGAAAGTATCCAGGGAGATTATAATAATGTCATTGGACTTCCGATCAGTCGCTTGTTTAGAGCGTTATTGTCACTACGTTTGATAGAAGTGGAGCGTGTGGTGAATACATGAATACTAAATTACCACCTTCTTTGATGATACGCGATGTTCATGTATCTGATCGTCCTAGAGAAAGACTAGTTAGACAAGGCGCTTCCAGTTTATCTAACCAAGAATTGATCGCAATCCTGCTTCGTACCGGAACGAAGCAGGAATCGGTTCTTCACCTCGCCAATCGTGTCCTCAATTATTTTGAACAAATCCAAGAATTAAAAAATGCTTCCATCGAAGAAATAACTGCTGTTAAAGGTATTGGCCAAGCTAAAGCTGTCCAACTACTTGCGGCAGTCGAACTTGGTAAACGTCTATCTCAGCAAAAGACAGACGACAAGTTTACTATACGATCCCCGAAAGACGCTGCTACCTACTTAATGGCAGATATGACCTCATTAAACCAAGAGCATTTCGTAACACTTTTCCTTAATGTCAAAAATCAAATCCTTCATAAACAAACAATATTTATCGGCTCTCTTAATGCCTCTATTGTGCACCCGAGGGAAATCTTCCGCGAAGCTGTAAAACGTTCAGCTGCCTCGATAATTTGCGCACATAATCATCCCTCTGGTAATCCCATAAACATAGTATCCTAAACTAGAGTACTCTAAGTACTTAAAGTTTAGGATTTTTTTAATTCAATACTTTAACTAATGAATAAATATAGGTATTATTTATAGGAGTTAAGGTATTTAAAGGTGGTGGAGAAATGAAAGTTCAAAAAGTAGTTGTTGAGGAAAAATCATATCCATTATACATACTATTAGACAAAAATTTTGAAGTGGTAGAACCGGTTAAGAGATATATAAAGTACTTGGATAATACGGGGAAAGCGCCAAATACGATTAAAACATATTGTTATCATCTCAAGCTGTTTTATGAATTTATGAGCCAAAGAGGAATTAGATTAGAAGATTTGAAATTCGAGGAAATGTCAAACTTTGTGGGATGGTTAAGAAATCCAACGGGGGAGGTAAAGGTAATAGATTTACAACCAAAGAAGGCTAAAAGAGAAGAAACATCTGTTAATGCCATACTTAATGCTGTAACTAGTTTCTTAGAGTATTTAAATCGTACAGGAGATTTTAAAGCTATAGATATGACTAAAGAAGCGAGGGGAAGAAATTTCAAGGGGTTTCTTCACCATATTTCTAAAGGTAAATCTTATCAAAAAAATATTTTAAAGCTTAGGGTCAAAAAGAAACTTGTACAAGTATTAGAACACGAACAAGTTAAAGCAATAATCGATGCGTGTCATACAAAAAGGGATAAGTTACTTATTATGCTTATGTATGAAGGAGGACTTCGGGTAGGAGAGGTATTATCCCTTCGTATCGAAGATATTTCTACTTGGGATAATCAGATTAATATCATGCCAAGAGATCACAACGAAAATGGGGCTTATATTAAGCTTAGAAAAGAACGAACAATCGATGTTAGCAAGGAATTAATGGCTTTATACACCGATTATTTAGTTCATGAATATGGGGAAGATTTGGAGCATGATTATATATTTATAAATCTCAAAGAATCTTATTTTGGGAAACCTCTAAAATATCAAAGTGTATTAGATCTTATAAGGCGATTGGTGAAACGGACAGGGATTACCTTCACTGCCCATATGTTGCGTCATACGCATGCCACAGAACTCATTAGAAGTGGATGGGATGCTGCTTACGTACAAAAAAGGTTAGGTCATGCACATGTACAAACAACACTTGATACATACGTTCATCTTTCTGATCAAGATATGAAAAATGAATATAAAGCGTATCTCCAAGGGAGAGAAACATAAAAAATGAAATTTCCAAGCGTTGCAACAAATCGAAAGCTCGTCACTAACACAGAGATTAATAAAAAAATAGCGGATATGACTAGTGTCTTACAAGGGTTTTGGGCAGCAGATAGATGGGATATAAGAATTTGCCCACATCCTAGTGCGATAGAGTTAAGTAAGAATCCTTCGTTAAGAAATCGTTGGGTAAATTTTGATAAAGTAGAAAACATCTGGTTAAAAACAGAATTAAAATACTTTTATTATGTTCTCTTAAATAATGGAACTTGGAGTGCAAAAACTGTTTGGATTAGAAAAGGAACAGTGATAAGTCGAATGTTGGGGTTTTTAAATTTAAAATATCCCGATATTACCTCTATAACTGAAGTACCTATAGTAAAAGCTTTGACGGAATACCGAACTTACTTAGTAGAACAAGGAATAAAATCTACGACTAAAAATTACAAGCTTGATATAAATCAAAATAAAATTTCTGTGCAAGCGAACTCCTACTACGTTACTAATTTAAAACAGTTTATGGAGTTCTATGAGGATTTCTATTTTGATGGTGAAGAATGGGATAAAGATGTTTGGGATCTAAGAAAACTTTCATTGCCGGAAGATAAGATAAATCCAACGTCCTACGAATATACAATCAATTTCAAGGGTTTTGAAAATGATTATTTTAAAGAAATCGTCAAGCGATATTGTAAGTTAATGTTAAATACACGTAGCTTTTCCCATGTAGTTGATATGGCGTCAAAATTAAGAGAGTTTTTTAATTTTATAAATACAAATTGTGAAGGCATACGAAGGATTCATCAATTAACTAGGAATGAAGTTGAGCAATATTTAAATGAAATTAATTTAAAAGGTTTAAAACCTAGTACTGCGACTGGACGAATATCTACTTTAGAAGTTTTTTTCTCTACACTTCAAAGGTTTGATTGGAAGGATTCGCCTTCCCAAATCCTTATCTTTCGAGAAGATTATCCTAAAGTGCCGAAGGCACAACCACGTTATATAGATGAACATGTCCTTGAACAATTAAATGTTAAATTGGATAAATTGGAACCTTATATGGCTGCAATGGTTATGGTACTTCAAGAATGCGGAATGCGTATCGGTGAACTTTGTACATTGAAAAAAGGGAGTGTCATAACAGATAAAGAAGGGGATTGCTTTTTAAAGTATTATCAGTGGAAAATGAAGAAAGAACATACCATTCCTATTTCTAAAGAAATTGCTGCATTGATATTGGTTCAAGAGCAAAGAGTGGCTTATGAACTTGACGATGGATGTGTATATGTATTTCCACGGAAAGATGGTTCTCCATTGAAGCAAGATACCTTTAGAGTTAAATTAAATAAATTAGCTTATGAAGAAAAGATAACGGATAATAAAGGAGAGATTTTCCGATTTCATGCTCATGCCTTTCGGCATACAGTTGGCACTAGAATGATAAACAACGGAGTGCCACAGCATATTGTTCAAAAATTCTTAGGGCATGAATCACCAGAAATGACTGCAAGATATGCCCATATTTTTGATGAAACTCTAAAGAAAGAGTTCATAAAGTTTAAGGAAACTTTGGTGACGAATAGCGGTAGCATTCTGGATTTAACCGAAGAAAATACTGAAGCTGACAATACAGATCTTCAATGGTTTAAAAAAAATATCAATGCACAAGCACTTCCTAATGGCTATTGTCGTTTACCAGTAATTGCGGGACCGTGTCCTCACGCAAATGCTTGTTTAGATTGTACGAACTTCTGTACAAGTAAACAATTTCTAAATGAACATGAAGAGCACTTAGACCGAACTAAAGAAATATTAAATAGGGCTAAACAGAACCAATGGCAGCGTCAGGTTGAAACTAACGAACGTGTTAAAAATAGATTAGAGCAAATTATTCATTCGTTAAAGGAGACGAATTAAGATGACTAGAAAGAGTAACACAACTGCCATAATTCAACTATCCAAAGAAAAGTCGGAGAAGACAAGAATTAGGGTTGAAAAGACAATTTCAGAGATGGCACTGAAAAAAGAGAAGATTAATTTTAATTCCGTTGCACAAAAAGCAAGTGTTTCAAAGTCATGGCTGTACAAACAAAAAGACATTAGAACTAGAATAGAGACATTAAGAGGGATGCAAATAAGTGAATTAGTTCCCCGTAAACAGAGTAAAAACCTTCGTTCAGAAGATAGTTTAATTAAGACATTAAAAATCCGAATAAAGGCACTAGAAGAAGAAAACAAACAATTAAGGGATCAAGTTCAAAAATTACATGGCAAGTTGTTTTAGAGGTCTTGTTGAATAAGATAAAATAGTACATTGCAAATTAAAACAAGAAAAGCACTCTGTTAAATATGGAGCAAGGCATTCCCGAAGATCTTCTATGGTTAGACTACAGCTAATGTTACTGGATAGATAACATTCCCTTGGGGAAAAATCAAAATATACAAAAGTAAGTGGAGAAAAACGACTCGTTTTTCTCCACTTACCCTTTATTTTATGATTTTTATAAAAACTTCTCGAAATTTTCCCGAAATAGATTTGTTAATTTTGTTGCTTGGATATCATAAGCCTCTTTATCTTTCCATGTATTGCGGGGGTTAAGAATTTCAGATGGTACATTAGGACAACTTTTAGGTATGTTAAGACCAAAACTCCGTTCCATTTCAAATTCTGTATGTGCTAATTGACCTTCAATAGCTGCTGTAACCATCGCTCGAGTATGGGAAAGGGAAATACGTTCGCCTATTCCATAAGGGCCTCCTGACCAACCTGTATTAATTAAATAAACATCCACGTCATGTTTCCGAATTTTCTCTCGAAGCATTTCAGCATAAACTCTAGGTGATAATGGCAAGAATGGTGCACCAAAACAGGTTGAAAATGTTGCTTCTGGTTCTGTTATGCCCCTTTCAGTTCCAGCTAATTTACTGGTATAACCTGAAAGAAAATAATACATGGCATGTTCTTTTGATAATTTAGAAATGGGTGGTAAAACACCGAACGCATCTGCTGTTAAAAAGAAAATAACATTTGGATGTCCTGCCGTACTCGGATTAAGAGCATGCGGAATGTTATGGATCGGATAAGCTGCTCGTGTGTTTTCTGTTAAACTACAATCATTATAATCTGCCAAATGTGTATGAGGATCGATTATGACATTTTCTAAAACAGATCCATAAGTAATCGCGCGAAATATTTCTGGTTCTTTTTCCTCTGATAAGTTGATGCATTTTGCGTAACAACCACCTTCAATATTAAATACACCTTTGTCTGACCAACCATGTTCATCATCACCAATTAACATACGATTAGCATCTGCTGAGAGAGTGGTCTTTCCCGTACCTGATAAACCAAAAAATAAAGCAACATCTTCATTTAATCCTTTATTTGCAGAACAATGCATAGAAAGAACATCATTAATTGGTAAAAGATAATTCATTATAGTAAAAATCGATTTTTTAATCTCTCCTGCGTACTGTGTTCCTCCAATCAATACGATTTTTTTATCGAAATTAATCACAATAAAAGTTTCGGAATTTGTTCCATGAATGGAAGGTGTAGCTTCAAAATTAGGAACGCAGATTACAGTGAAATCTTCTTTGTGTACAGCTAACTCTTCTTTTGTTGGACGAATAAATAATTGATGAGCAAATAAATTATGCCAAGCATACTCGTTAATGATTCGAATAGGTAGACGATATGCTTGATCGGCTCCAGCGAACCCATCAAATACAAATAGTTCTTTTTCTTCTAGATAATTAGAAACATCCTTTAAAAGAAGATCAAAATTTGCTGACGTCATTTGTTGATTTGTTTTCCAATCAATTGCAAGTTCAGAGGCAAGTTCTTTAACAATAAATTTATCTTTAGGTGAACGGCCTGTATATTTACCTGTTTTCGCTACTATCGCGCCACCAGAAGAAAGTTGAACCTCTTTACGCTTGATAGCGATTTTTATTAGTTGACTAGGTGTTATATTAAAATGTAATTTGAGTGCGTTGTTTAGTCCCATTTTATATCCATCCTTTTTAGTTATCTTTTATTTTTTATATTTCTAGTAATTTAGACTCCTTTTTATCGAGATTTCCTGTATGTGAAAGTTGATTGCATTCATGAAAAGCGAAATGCTTACATCCTAAACATTTATTATGGTTAATTTCTGAGATGGAATAGTCAATGGCTTCGCCTGTACGACTAAATATATACTTTTCACCAATTTCATCATAAAGACCAGACTTTTTCAATGACTTTTTCAAATCATCAACTATACCTGAAAGCACAAGAATTCCACCTTGTTTTTTATAATAATTGACAATATTCTTCAAATTCGCTTCACCTGTCGAATCGATGAACGGTACTTTCCCCATACGTAAAATCAAGACAGTAGGTTCATAATGAATTGTATCCATTATGCGTTGTTCAAACACTTGTGCAGCACCAAAAAAAAGTGGCCCTTCAATTGTATAAATGCTAATTTGTGGGCAGTTATGAGCTTCGTTAACTACATGGGATTGAACAATTTCATTCTTATGAGTGTGGTCTGGTAACACTTTGGAAACAACCAACATATTACTCATGCGTTTTGCGAATAAAACGACAGCTAAGATGAGACCAACCATAACTGCTATCGTAATACTGGTGAAGACAGTTAAAAGAAATGTAACCAATAAAATAAGAGAATCGCCACTTTTCATTTTCAACACATGAAGAAACTGTTTTCTTTCACTCATATTCCAAGCCACTATCATTAAAACAGGCGCCATACTAGCTAACGGAATAAGTGAAGCATAGGGTGCTAATATTAAGAGGGTTAATAAAACAAAAATCCCATGAATAATCCCTGACATAGGAGAAGTAGCACCAGATTTAATATTTGTCGCTGTTCGTGCAATTGCACCTGTAGCTGGAATTCCTCCAAATAAAGGAGTAATGATATTTGCAATTCCTTGGCCCATTAATTCACGATTACTATTGTGTTTACTATTCGTCATCCCATCTGCTACTACAGCGGATAAGAGAGATTCAATTCCTCCCAATATAGCAATTACAAATGCAGGTACTATTAAACGCTGTATTCTTTCCCATGTTATATCGGGAAAGCGAAAATGAGGGAGTTGGCTTGGAATTTCTCCAAAGGTGGAGCCTATAGTTGAAATATTGCCTGAAAAGAATACTGTTGCTATTATTGTTGTTACGATTAAACCAATTAGTGATCCAGGAACTTTCGGCAATAATTTCGGTGTGAGTAAAATGACGAAAAGACACAATATGGCAATTCCTATACTATAAAAATTCATTGTATCAATATGAAAGATAATTTCCTTCATGTTGTCAATGAACTTCTCATGTTTTTCAAGCCCTGTCAGTCCAAAGAAATTTTCAATTTGCCCTGTGAAAATAATAATGGCAATCCCTGAAGTAAAACCAATTGTGACAGGACGAGGGATGAATTTAATCAAAGAACCTATTTTAAAAATCGCCATTAAACACAAGATAATACCGGCTAAAAAACCAGCAAGTAATAAATCTGTATATCCATAAGCTATGACAATCCCAAAAAGAATAGGTACGAAAGCACCAGTAGGTCCTCCAATTTGATATTTCGATCCACCAAATAAAGAAATTAAGATACCAGCAATACATGCTGTGTAAATCCCGTATTCTGGTTTCACACCTGATGCAATAGCAAATGCCATAGCTAATGGTATAGCAATTACCCCTACAATAACGCCTGAAAGAAGATCTTTTTGGAAATGCCGTATTGAATAGTCATCAAATCTTCCTGTAAAAAAGCTTTTCATTATACCCCTTCTTTTTCTATGAATGATTAAAATAGTAAATTGATTGTATATTATTGATTGTTTAGGGAGTTATATCTATTTAAATTTCCATTGATTACTCCGATTCTATGATTTAGAAAGTGTATCTTCTTCATCTAATTCTTCTAACATAGAAAGGGTATCAATTAAATGATTATTGAAGATTTCTCGTGTAACTATTAAAAGTTTTATAATGGATGGGTCGCGAAGTGAATAAACAACTCGTTTACCATTTTTGATACCAACTACAATATTTTTAGAGCGTAATACACTTAGTTGTTGGGAAACTGCGGAACCTTCACTATTAAGAGTGCTTTGAATTTCTGTAACGCTCTTTTCTCCTTCTGACAGTAATTCAAGAATCCGTATTCTTAGTGGATGTGCCAAGGCTTTAAAAAAATCAGCTTTAAATTGTTGTATATCTGTCCACAATCAATTTTCCTCCTTTGACAAATTCGATTATACATATTCAAATGTTTGAATATGTATAATCGAATTATACCTCCAGTTCTTTTGATTTACAAATCATTTTAAGTTAAAAATACAGAAATGTAGTTTTCTATCGTTAATACCTAAATTAATTAGTTAATCAACAATTCCTAGTGCGAAGTATCTTTACAGCGAACGACCAGACTTCGTTTATCCATCCAGTTGGTACAAGTTCCTGTTCTAATAAAGGCAAAACGACATGATCCCCACCGAAAACTAAATTTACAGGGGTAAACGAAATAAAAAGGCGACCACTCATTTGAAGTGCCCCCATAAAGTTAAACAGTTTTTCTTATCTTTTTTGACTAATTCTTTCATAAAAAAGGTAATTTTATAATTTAGTTATGCTAACTCTGAAGACATGTAGTCAAAGCCAAGAGATTGCTTTCATAATATTTCTCCCACTTTACTATTGATATCAAATAGCACCGTCCACAGAAGATATTGATGTGACGAAAAGACTATTTGAGGCAGGACAACTTATGGGCATAGAACTCCTGGATCATGTGATCATCGGTGATCACCAGTTTATAAGCTTAAAAGAAAAAGGGTATATGTGACACTGTGCAATTTCCGTTCTATCAGTTATAATGAGAGTTATGACTTTATGACAACGAAGTAAAACTTGTTTGAGATAGAAAGGGAGTAAATAATAGTGTTTGGATTTGGATCAAGAGATTTGGGAATAGATTTAGGAACAGCAAATACGCTAGTTTTCATCAAAGGAAAAGGTATTGTACTTAGAGAGCCATCGGTTGTAGCGAAAAATGTACAAAATGGAGCTATTGTGGCAGTAGGAAACGATGCAAAAAATATGATCGGTCGTACGCCTGGTTCAATCGTTGCAATTCGTCCTATGAAGGATGGAGTTATCGCGGATTTTGATACAACTTCTGCAATGATAGAGTATTATTTGAAAAATGCGATGAAAGCTTCTGGAATGTCATGGAGCAAACCAAATGTCATGATTTGTGTCCCATTTGGTATCACTTCTGTGGAGCAACGTGCTGTAATTGATGCTGCGAAGCAGGCTGGTGCACGAGAAGCTTTAACAATAGAAGAGCCTTTTGCAGCTGCAATTGGAGCAAATTTACCTGTGTGGGAACCTACTGGTAGTATGGTCGTTGATATAGGTGGGGGTACGACAGAGGTTGCCGTTATATCACTTGGTGGAATTGTAACAAGTGAATCAGTCCGCGTTGCTGGAGATTCTATGGATCATGCCATTACTGCATATATCCGTAAAACGTATAACTTAACGATTGGTGAACGTACGGCAGAAGCAATTAAAATTGAGATTGGCTCTGCAAGAGTATCCGATGAAGAAGAAAAAATGGATATTCGAGGACGTGATTTAGTAACTGGACTGCCAAAAACGATTGAAATTACTTCTAAAGAAATTTCAAATGCATTACGTGAGTCGATTTCCGCTATTATTGATGGTGTGAAGAAGACATTAGAACAAACTCCACCTGAATTATCTGCAGATGTAATGGAGCGCGGAATCATGTTAACTGGCGGTGGAGCATTACTGAAAAATCTAGACAAAGTTATTAGCGATCAAACGAATATACCTGTATTTATTGCAGAAAATCCACTGGATTGTGTTGCAATTGGTACTGGGAAAGCGTTAGATCATATGAATGTACTGAAACGCCAACAAACAAAACACTAAGGAGAAGTGTGATATGCCACAATTTTTTTCGAATAAGCGATTAATATTGCTGCTTGTAGGGATGATTTTTCTTGTGGCGCTCATCAGCTTTTCTTTGCGAGATCGAAATCATGCATCCTTACCTGAACAGGTTATTAAAGATGTGGTCGGGTTTGGACAATCTATATTTTCCAAACCGACCCAATATATAACGGGTGTATTTGATAATGTAGAATCCTTACTTAATACATATGATGAAAATAAACGACTAAAAGTAAGATTAGAAGATTATGTAGCACTTCAAGCTTCTGTAAATGATCTACGTCTTGAAAATGATGAGCTACGCAAAATTGTTGATAAGGAAGAGGATCTTCGCGCGTATAATCCTATCCAAGCAACCGTTATTGCTAGAAATCCCGACCAATGGGAAGAAAAAATTATTATTGATAAAGGGGAGATTCACGGGATAGAGGTAAATATGGCTGTGATGACTGCTCAAGGGTTAATTGGAAAAGTAACCTTGACCACACCTTATACATCTACTGTGGAACTTTTGTCTACTCAAAATCCAAATTATCGAGTTTCGGCTGTAATTGCTGAAGGGAAAGAAGTTTTTGGATTAATTGAAGGATATGATGAAAAACGTAAAGAACTAATACTAAAAAGAATTGATTCTGAGTATGAAGTGAAAAAAGGTCAAAAAGTAACAACTTCTGGTTTAGGCGGAATTTTCCCGAAAGGTATATTAATCGGTGAAGTTACGGAAGTCACAACGGATGACTACGGCTTAACTAAGTTGGCGTATGTTAAACCTGCTGCAAGTTTCTCTATTTTAGATCACGTAATTGTTTCTAAGCGCACCATTACTAATGTAGATGGTACAGACGGAGGAAATACGGATGCTGATCTTACAGAAGGTGCAGGGGACGGCTCATGACTCGTATTCTAGTGATTGCCATTTCGGTTCTATTATTCTATTTAGAACCGATTTTTGGTCTTTTTTCGCCAATTGAATTAAATAGTGATTTTTATGTGCTAGTACCACGTTTTCTCATTATATATCTGATTTTTGTAGCCGTTTATTATGACAGAAAACGAGCGATGCTTTATGGTTTGTTTTTTGGGCTCTTGTATGATGTCTTTTTCATTGATATTATTGGATTATATTCTTTTATTTATCCTCTTATGTGTTTAGTCGCAAGCTTTACGGTTAAATACATTCACCAACATCTGTTGGTTTCTACTATTCTTACCTTGCTTCTAGTAGCAGGGGTAGAGTTGTTATTATTCTTATTTTATACGTCCATCGGTATTAAAACGATGACATTTACTTATTTTTATCAACATAATCTCATTCCTACAATGATTGCAAATGCTGTATTTTTATTGATGTTCGGATGGGCATTTAAATATATTCTTCTAAATCGGTTTAATCAAAAAGCTTTATTGCTTCAAAAATAGCTTGTTGATTTAACAGTAAATCTGAGGTGACTTGATTGACAAAGAAGCAGTTAATATTTATCAAAGGAACGAAAGAGGGCCTTGTATTACGCCTAGACGATCAGTGTTCATATACAGAGCTTTTAGATGAATTAGCGAAGAAGGTTTCTGATGAAGGTTTTGAAGGTCAAGCGGAGGTATTATTACATTTAGGTTATCGTTACTGTAACGATGAGCAGACGAAAGAGATTATTTCTTGCGTTCAGCAAACAGAACATCTGCGTGTGACTAAAATTCAAAGTGAAGTTATGACGGTGGAAGATTGTAATAGAAGATTACTAGAAAACCAGTCAGAGACTTATGTAGGTATTGTTCGGTCAGGACAAGTTATTACTGCTTTGGGAGATTTAGTAGTTGTTGGCGATGTGAATCCCAATGGTAGAGTAGTTGCAGGTGGGAATATTTTTGTCCTTGGAAGACTTAAAGGTATTGCTCATGCAGGTTCATCTGGAAACAAGGATGCAGTTATCGCAGCATCTTGGCTAGAGGCAACGCATTTAATCATCGATAGTGTGGTTGAAACGATGACAGATGAGTTGACCGTTCTTTCTGAGCAACCTGAAATGGAATGTGCTTATTTACATACAAATGGTTCTATCGCAATTGATCGTTTACAAGATCTTCGTCTGTTAAGACCAAATTTATCAACATTTAAAGGAGGAAGCTAATGTGGGAGAAGCAATCGTTATAACTTCAGGTAAAGGTGGGGTCGGTAAAACGACTACAACAGCTAACCTTGGAACTGCATTGGCCCTGCAAGGGAAAAAAGTTTGTTTAATGGATACGGATATTGGTTTACGTAACTTGGATGTAGTGCTAGGTCTGGAAAATAGAATTATCTACGATTTAGTAGATGTTATCGAAGGACGTTGTAAAATACATCAAGCGCTTGTGAAAGATAAACGCTTTGAGGATAGACTGTATTTACTTCCTGCAGCTCAAACTGTAGACAAAAATGCTGTTAATCCTGAACAAATGAAAGAACTTGTTTTAGAGTTAAAACGCGAATATGATTATGTCTTAATTGATTGCCCTGCTGGAATTGAACAAGGCTATAAAAATGCCATTGCAGGTGCAGATAAAGCAATCGTAGTTACTACACCGGAAATTTCCGCTGTACGTGATGCGGATCGTATTATTGGCTTATTAGAGCAAGAAGGCACAATAGATCCTCCTAAGTTAATCATCAACCGAATTCGTCAGCATCTGATGAACCAAGGTGATGCACTGGATATAAATGAGATTACCACTCACTTATCTATTGATCTATTGGGAATTATCGCGGATGATGAAAGTGTTATAACTTCATCTAATAAAGGTGAACCGGTTGTTATGGATCCTTCTAACAGAGCGGCCCTTGGATACCGTAACATTGCGAGACGTATTTTAGGAGAATCGGTACCATTAATGTCCATGGACCTTCCTAAAGTTGGCGTTTTTTCTAAAATCAAATCTATTTTTTCTAAATAAGAATGAAGACCGACTGCCCAGATTTGAGGTAGTCGGTTTATTTTTGTTTCACTTAAAAAAAGCTTAATAGGTTCCGTGATAGCAAGCTATACTCCTTACAACACTTCAAAAACTAATTCATTAAACAACCTCATCCTTCATATATTCTTCTTAGGGGGAATGTTATGCTTTCAAAAAGAAAATGGGTTCTTTCATTTCTATTTGTACTTTCATTTATTTTATTAGCAAAGTTAGAGGGTAATAGTACTCTCTCAACCAATTATGCCAGTCTACTATTAGAGCCACAAAAACCAACAGAAATTTATGAGGATGTAGTTGCTTGGATTACTCGAACAGATGACTTAATCAGTGTAAGTGCGCCTGTATCTAGTCCTCCTTTAATCGAATATAAATCGATTCAGCCTTTAGAAGATGGTGCAATTTTGTCCATTGATAAATCCCAAGACCTGTATGCATCTGAAGATGGTCTTATTATTTATACTGGTCATCGAAAGAAAACTGGTAAAACGTTATCTATTTTATATGATACGGGAGAAACTGCTACATACGGTTTTGTAGATGATTTTCATCAATTGCCATATACGACTGTAAACGCGGGAGATATATTTGCCTCTGTTGAAAATGACATGCTATATGTCCAGGTGGAAAAAGATGGAGAGATGTTAGATACCGAAGAGCTCATTGAGTGGCTTGCCGTCTTCTATGAATAAACGACTGTTTCGTGTACACCCCATAATGATTCCTTTTTTTCTATTCTTTTATTTATCAGGAGAAATAGCTATGTATGCACTTGTGTTTGGATCGCTATTGGTTCATGAGTTAGGTCATCTATTAGTCGCGATTTGGATGGGTGCTAAAGTTCAATCTTGTACTATTTTGCCCTATGGTGGAGAGATAAAGATGGAACAATTCTCGAAGCAACCTAAGAGGATACAGGTGTGTATAATCTTAGGTGGACCATTATGTACGCTTCTCTTGCTCTTATTTGGCATGCTTATAGACTTTCCTCAAGCAAATATATTTATAATGATTCAATTATCAATTTTCGGCTTAAATCTATTACCAATATTCCCGTTAGACGGTGGGCGAATCATACATTCTATTTTTCCGAAGTTGTATGAGGAGCTGATCGGCTTTTCGGGATGTATTTGTGTTATTATTTTTGCGGTTAGTTTGTTTTATTTTCCTGTGGCTTTGGTTATCTCCATTATATTTTTATTTCTTGCTTTTCAAAATCTTTCTTATTGGAGATTTCGTAAGTATAAGCATGCATTTGATTGGATAACGAAAAGCGCTTGACTAAGAATAATATATGTGATAATATTTTAATGTTATGATTTGTAGCAGCACCCGTTGCTACAACCGCTCTGAAAAGGTTATAAGTATTCGAGTTTTGAATCACCTTTTGGAAGGCGAGTCTTAGTCTAAGAGGAGGTGCAAGTATGTACGCAATTATTGAAACTGGTGGTAAACAAATCAAAGTTGAACAAGGGCAAGAAATCTACATTGAAAAATTAGATGCTAATGCTGATGAAGTTGTAACTTTTGAAAAAGTTTTATTCGTAGGTGGAGAAGATGTAAAAGTTGGCGCTCCATTCGTGGAAGGTGCTACAGTTACAGCGAAAGTTGTAAAAAATGGCAAAGCTAAAAAAATTACAGTCTTCAAATACAAAGCGAAAAAGAACTATCACAAAAAACAAGGTCACAGACAGCCATACACTAAATTAGTAGTAGAATCTATTAGTTTATAAGATGATTAAAGTGATTATAACAAAAGATCAATCCGGTCATATACATTCTTTCGAGATGAAAGGCCATGCTGATTTTGCGGAACATGGAAAAGATTTAGTGTGTGCAGGAGCTTCTGCTGTATCATTTGGTGCAGTGAATGCGGTGATCGCACTTACAGGAATCACACCTATAATTACGCAAAAAGGGGACGGAGGCTATTTATACGTCGAGGTTCCAAGCATATCTAATCTAGAAAAAGCTGCTCAAATACAGCTTATTTTGGAAGCGATGATTGTCTCTTTACAAACGATTGAGCAAGATTATGCCAAGTATATAAAAATAACCTTCAAAAAGTAGGAGGTGGAACATATGTTAAAATTAAATCTTCAGTTTTTCGCATCCAAAAAGGGAGTAGGTTCGACTCGTAACGGTCGTGACTCTCAATCGAAACGTCTAGGCGCTAAACGTGCTGACGGACAATTCGTATCAGGTGGATCAATTTTATACCGTCAACGCGGGACTAAAATTCATCCAGGTGAAAACGTTGGACGTGGTGGAGATGACACACTTTTTGCGAAAGTTGACGGTGTAGTGCGCTTTGAGCGTTTCGGCCGCGACAAGAAAAAAGTAAGTGTATATCCTGTAGCTCAAGAAGCTTAATGAATAATAAAAGGACTGCATTTATGCAGTCCTTTTTGATTTCAAAAATTTCGTGTAAGTAAGCTGTACTCCGGGAGCATAAAAGAACTATTCCTGTTATACTAGTAGAGGATAGTAAATGTTGGGATGTGTAACTTACATGGATCATAACGAGATTACTTTAAATGAAATACTTCGTCATACAATGCATGATTATTTAAATAATATGCATCTATTGCAAATGAACTTAGATATGGGTAAAACAGAGGAAGCTAAGGCTTTAATAAAAAAATATTCCCAAAAATGCAACCAATTTTTTGATATAAATAATATTGGTTTATATAAAACAAATGAATGGCTACAAACATTTAGTATTAAATATAATCAATTAACTTTAGATGTTCAAACATCTCTTCTAAATAGAAAAGCAAGTATGTACGATGAAGCCTTAAAAGATTATTTAAGTAGATTCGTACAAGCTATATACCCACATTTTAGAGGATATCAAGAGCAGTTCCTGAAACTTCATATCATTTCAGATGAATTTTTGGAAATACTAATAGATATTCGGGGAGATTGGTCTAATAATAAATGGCGAGATGAACTAATTGAAGATTTATTTCAGCTGGAAATATTAGAAGCAACCAACAATTCGATAACAGTAAAACTAATTGCAAGTGGAAGATTGGAGTGAAGTAAATGTTTGTAGATCACGTGAAAGTTTATGTCAAGGGTGGTGACGGCGGAGATGGTATGGTTGGATTCCGTCGTGAGAAGTATGTTCCTTTAGGAGGTCCTGCAGGTGGGGACGGAGGAAATGGTGGAGACGTTATCTTCGAAGTAGAAGAGGGTCTTCGTACATTAATGGATTTCCGCTATAAGCGTATTTTTAAAGCGACTAGAGGAGTTCATGGTGGTAGTAAGAATATGCATGGTGCCAATGCAGATGATTTAATCATTAAAGTACCACCTGGTACTGTTGTTAAAAACGAAGAAACTGGCGAAGTAATTGCTGATTTAGTAGAGCATGGGCAACAAGCTGTAATTGCAAGAGGTGGACGTGGTGGTAGAGGTAACTCTCGCTTTGCAACACCTGCAAATCCAGCTCCAGAGCTTTCTGAAAAAGGAGAGCCAGGTTTTGAGTTAAATGTAGAGTTAGAGTTGAAAGTTTTAGCAGACGTTGGTTTAGTTGGGTTCCCAAGTGTCGGGAAATCTACACTATTATCGGTTGTATCAGCAGCTAAGCCTAAAATTGCTCCATACCACTTTACAACAATTGTACCGAACCTAGGAATGGTAGAAACAGAAGATCACCGCAGCTTTGCAATGGCCGATTTACCGGGCCTAATTGAAGGTGCTCATGAAGGAATAGGTCTAGGGCATCAGTTCCTACGTCATATCGAACGTACGCGTGTAATTGTACATGTAATCGATATGTCTGGAATGGAAGGTCGCGATCCTTACGAAGATTATTTGACTATTAATGATGAATTAAAACAATACAATCTTCGTTTAACAGAAAGACCACAAATTATTGTAGCCAATAAAATGGACATGCCAGACTCGGAAGATAATTTAAAAGTCTTTAAAGAAAAAGTTGGAGCAGATATGAAAGTATTCCCTGTTTCTGCTATTTCTCGTCAAGGTTTACAAGAATTATTATTTGCAGTAGCAGACATGTTAGAGGTTGCACCAGAATTCCCATTAGAAGAATTGGTGGAAGAAGAAACAGAAACGTCTGTAATGTACAAATATCAAGCCAAAGAAGACGACTTTACTGTTACTAGAGATGATGATGGAGCGTTTGTACTTGCTGGCGGATCAGTGGAAAGATTATTTAAAATGACTGATTTCAGTAGAGAAGACTCTATTCGTAGATTCTCTAGACAACTTCGTGGGATGGGTATTGATGATGCACTTCGTCAGCGCGGAGCTAAAGATGGCGACATAGTACGATTACTAAGATTTGAGTTTGAATTTATCGAATAGAGGAAAGTAGGGAACCGCATGAAAGATGTAACAAGCCAGAGATTTTTTTTAGTACGGGAGGACGTGCTGACAGAGGCGATGCAAAAAACCTTGGATGCAAAACATCTCCTTCAATCTGGAAAGGCATCTTCGATTTGGGATGCCGTAAAAGAAGTAGATTTATCTCGCAGTGCTTTTTATAAATATCGTGATGCGGTTTTTCCATTCCATTCGATTGTTCAAGAACGGATTTTAACGGTCTTTCTTCAATTAGAAGATAGAGAAGGTACACTTGCTAGGTTATTGCAATTGGTGGCTAATTACGCATGTAATGTGTTGACCATCCATCAAACAATACCGATTCAAGGAAGAGCAAGTGTAACATTATCACTTGATGTAACAGCGATGAACAAGGAATTAGAAGATTTTTTGAATGAAATGAAACGACTTGATTTTGTAGAATCTGCAGAAGTGATTAGCTCTGGTGCTCTATAAGGAGGTTTTTCTAATGACAACCAAACAAATTGCTTTTTTAGGACCAGAAGCTTCTTTTACACATTTAGCAACTAAATCATTATTTCAAGAGGATGTATTAGTACCGATACGGACTATACCCGAGTGTATTGAAGCAGTTGCAAATGGAGAAGTGGATATAGCGGTCGTTCCACTAGAAAATGCACTAGAGGGAACAGTTCCATTAACGATCGACTATTTGTTCCATGAAGCAGAGCTGTTCGTGACTGCTGAGCTAATATCTCCGATTGAGCAACATTTAATGGTTCACCCAAGTAATGTGGAACGATGGGAAGAAATGACAACAGTGTACTCCCATCCACATGCTTTAGCACAATGCCATAAATATTTGTATTATCGATTTGGGAAAGTTCCATTAGAACAATCTTCATCAACTGCAGCAGCAGCTAAATACGTTTCGGAAAACGAAGATTTATGTATTGCTGCGATTGGAAATACTTCAGCTGCAACGGAATATGGATTAAAGATTGTGGAGCATAATATACATGATTTTCATTTTAATCACACTAGATTTTTTGTGATTTCTAAAAAGAATGATTGTATTGTCCGAGATGGTCATACCGATCAAGTGAAAACTACTGTTATGATTACATTACCTAAAGATGATCGCTCTGGTGCATTGCATCAAGTGTTATCGGTCTTTGCATGGAGACAACTCAATTTAAGTAAAATTGAGTCACGACCATTAAAAACAGGTTTAGGGCAATATTTCTTTATCATAGATGTGCTTGAGGATGAAAAGAAGCCAATGATGATTGGTGCTATAGAAGAGTTAAAGTCACTAGGCTGTGGTGTAAAATCATTAGGCTCGTATTATACATACGAAACAAAAAACGAAGCGATCCGTTCATAAATGGATTCGCTTCGTTTTTTATGTCTACTGTTTAAAAGTGTAGAAACACCCGAATGTTTCAAAGAATCACCTGAATGAGCTCCGGAATCACCAGAAAGTAATGATAAATCACCGGAATGTCATCATTTCCCCAACCCCATATTTGAAATTATCCTTCTAATAAATAACCTTTTTCCCTAATTGCATGAATACCTCTATTTAAAATTTCTTCGGTTGGAGCGGATAACAAATGCAAATGAATTCCCGCAGTGAGCTCCAGTAAAAACGGAGCGTCTGTATCTCGCACTTTCTTCAAAAACATTTCAACGTCGTGACGATTGGACACCATAATGGAAGACGTAATTTCTCCGTATACAGGATGTTCAATCGTAACATTCTCTACAGTGACTCCTGCATCTACTAAAGCTAAGAGCTCATCCTCGGAATGAGTAGATTGATGATTGCAAGCAACCCGTTGCTGAACATAAGGGGTACTTTCTTTATCCGGAAGAGCTATATAGCCTTGACTAGTAGAGACAATAGCAGCATTCGTTGCCTTTAATAAGGTTATATCATTCACAATAACCTGTCTGCTGACATTAGCGAGCTTTGCTAACTGATTGCCAGTCACGGGTACATGTTGTTCCTTTAAATAGGAGAAAATCCAATTCCTACGTTCCTCGCCTTTTAACTTTTTCACGATTAACTCCTCCAAACTTGCATAATGACTTGGTTGCTATTCATAAGTTTATCATGAAGGGGTGGTTGTTTGTTTAAAATCTGTGACCATTTTAAGATGGTAGACATAATTTAAAGGAGAAGGAAGGAGGAAGACTGTGCAAACTCATATTGTTGTAAAAGGGGACACTCTATGGAAAATCTCCAGAAATTACGGTGTTTCTTTTGAGGAATTAAAGAAAGTAAATGCGCATTTGGCCAATCCCGAATATATAGTGCCTGGCATGAAAATATTTATACCAAACACGAAAAAAATGGAATCGACTACTCATCCGTACAGTGATAATCGACCAGTAAAGCAAGAAATGGTGAATAAAGAAATGATGAAAAAGGAGGAAGTGAAAATCCAGCAACCTATGGACAAAACGAAAATGCAACCTGCACCACCGAGAATGCCTACTCAACCTGTTGCACCTACGTATCAGATGCCGCAGCAACCCAAACAACAACCAAAGCAGCAACAAATGCCACAACCGCTTCCACAACAGCCACAGCAACCACCTGCTTATACATTCCCATTCCATATGATGCCTGTCCCAGATATTGATATGACACCGTCTCCACAAGGCTGGAGATTAATGGAGTCTACATCTATTCATATACACAACCATATCCAAAATTTTGATATAGAGATGGAAACAGCACCGCAAGCACAACCAAAAGCTGAACATACACCGCAGCCTGTCCAGCCAATACCTATTCAACCAACACCGCAGCTAACAAGCCCAATAGCACAAGAAGCTTCACCAACATTCGAACCATCACCATCATACCCGGTAATGTATCCATGCCCGCCAGTACAGCCATATCCATACATGCACCACCAAGCAGAGTACGGAGGGCATCCTTGTGTACAGATATGTTACGTCCCTGTATATCCATGTCCTCCATATCCCTACCCACATTATTAAAACGTGAGTACGTATATACGGCAAATCAAGAAAAATGTATGGAAATGGAAAAATGAAAACGGCATATTCTCTGTAAAAAAATATCCGACTGTTGAGCAGGCAGAAAAAATTCGCCTAATTCATAAAGAACTAGAATACATGGAAAAACCTTTTATACTTCCTATTATAGAATCGACCCAAGAAGACTTTATTATTCAACCCTGGTATAAAGGGGATCATACGGTTTCCTATCGGTTCAAGGAAGACAGAAAAGCAGTCCATTTACTCCTAAGTCAAATTCATGAGACAAATAAAATGGTTGACTGGGAAGATAGTAATCTATTTTATTCTTTTAACCTTATTTCTAAATGGCAGAATCGGAAATGGAAGATGAACGAAATCTCCTTTTTCATCGAGTCACATATAGGTTGGGAGCAGACAAAATTTCTTTTGCTTTGTGGTGATATCGCTTTACGTAATATGAAACCATTTAATATGGAAAAGCGCACCTTGTTACACGGGGATGTTGTTCATCATAATTTTTTATCAGACAGCTCAGATTACAAAATAATTGATTTTGATCTCGCAGTGATTGGTCCAAGGGAAATGGAAAACATACTATGGATGCACCGGGTCCTCCCGGAGATAAATTATGACATTCGGTTGCTCATCCATGAATTTCCGCATCTTGAAAAAGTAGTTCGACGCTATAAAGAAGCAATGATGTATCCAAATGAACTATACCGTGAGTGGTTATATGCGTACTCATTGCCGAAAGAGCGAAAACAGAAATTTATCGAGCAGTTAATACCTTATACGAACAAAGCGTTAACAGAATGGCCCAATTTATGCTATACTTTAAGTAAACTTTAATCGTTCTTTTTAGGAGTTGGTCGCTCGAGATTTGAGCGGCCATCTTTGTTTGTTATGCTATAATGGACAGTATGAATTGTGAGGGATTTAAGGATGTATGATTACATAAAAGGACAAGTAACTCGAGTTACTCCAGAATACGTAGTAGTGGAACAGCAGGGAATAGGTTACCAACTCTTTACTCCCAATCCGTTTGCCTTCAGAAAAAGTGAGGAAATGGTCCAAGTATATACGCATTTTCATGTTCGGGAAGATGCACAACAGCTAATGGGGTTTCCTAGCCTAGCGCAGAGGGAATTATTTCGTAAGCTTATTTTAGTTTCGGGCATTGGACCAAAGGGTGCCTTGGCTATATTAGCTAGTGGGGAGCCAACTCATGTTATTCAAGCAATCGAGCGAGAAGATGAAACCTTCTTAGTGAAATTTCCTGGTGTAGGAAAGAAAACTGCTCGTCAAATGATATTAGATTTAAAAGGAAAACTAAATGATTTAATAGATTTTGAACTACTAGAATACGAGGATGAAGGGCCAAACTTATTCGATAATGGAGAAGCTGCTCATGAACTAGAAGAAGCGATGCTAGCATTAACAGCATTAGGATATTCCGAAAGAGAGTTAGCTAAAATTCGCCCACTCCTTAAAGCGAAAGCGGAACTTCAAACAACCGATCAATTTATGAAAAAAGCCTTACAGCTATTATTTTCAGGTAAATAAACAAAAGAAAGGAGGTTCTTGCTATGGATGAACGTGTTATTTCCAGCGAAATTTCAAATTTTGATGAACCTTTCGAGCAATCACTTCGTCCTCAGTTTCTTAAACAATATATTGGGCAAGATAAGATTAAGCATAATTTAGAAATATTTATAGAAGCAGCCAAAATGAGAAGTGAAAGTTTAGATCACTGTCTATTATATGGACCTCCTGGACTTGGTAAAACAACACTTGCTGCTGTAATTGCAAATGAAATGGATGTACAAATTCGAATGACAAGTGGACCAGCTATCGAGCGTCCGGGAGACTTAGCGGCAATTGTTAGTTCACTTGAACCTGGAGATGTATTATTTATAGATGAAATTCATCGGTTGAATCGTTCGATTGAGGAAGTCCTTTATCCGGCAATGGAAGACTTTTGTTTGGATATCGTAGTAGGAAAAGGGCCCGCTGCAAGGAGTGTGCGCCTAGACTTGCCCCCATTTACATTAATAGGCGCCACTACTAGAGCCGGTGCATTATCAGCCCCATTACGTGATCGTTTTGGAGTGTTATTGCGACTGGATTATTATGAGGAAGATGCATTGACCTCTATTGTGGTTCGCAGTGCAGATTTATTTAATGCTTCTATTGACCATGAGTCTGCTGGAGAAATAGCTAGAAGATCTCGAGGAACTCCGCGAATAGCGAACCGATTGTTAAAAAGAGTACGGGATTATGCGCAGGTTCGTGGGAATGGCTATATTTCACTTGAAATTGCTAGAGAAGCTCTAGAGCTTCTACAAGTCGATCCTCGTGGATTAGATCATATTGACCATAAACTAATTATGTCCATGATCGAACGTTTTAGGGGTGGTCCTGTTGGATTAGATACTATTGCAGCAAGTATTGGGGAAGAGTCAACGACAATTGAAGATGTCTATGAACCATATCTACTGCAAATTGGATTTATCCAACGATCTCCAAGAGGAAGGATTGTTACAGCCCTTGCTTATGAACATTTTGGAATTCCATTTCCAATAGAAAGAAAAGACTAAAAAAGGATGTCCTAATTATGAGAGTAGAAGATTTTGATTTTGAATTGCCCGAAGAATTAATTGCCCAAACACCACTTTTGGACAGAACAAGTAGCAAGCTATTGATAGCAGACTTCGTAAAACAGTCATATACACATACACATTTTAAAGACATATTAGACGAATTACAGGAAGGCGATTGCCTTGTGTTGAATGACACGAAGGTAATGCCTGCTCGTCTGATGGGGATGAAAAAAGAAACAGGTGCCAATATAGAAGTTCTATTATTAACACAAATAGAAGGAGATCACTGGGAAACACTTGTGAAACCTGCAAAACGGGTAAAAGTCGGAACAGAAATCACTTTCGGTGACGGATTGTTAAAAGCTGTTTGTACAGATATCAAAGATCATGGTGGCCGAATTTTCCGTTTTGAATATACAGGTGTGTTTTTTGAGGTATTAGATCAATTAGGAGAAATGCCGCTTCCCCCGTATATTCATGAAAAGTTGGAAAACAAGGATCGATATCAAACGGTCTATGCAAAAGAGCAAGGTTCTGCTGCAGCTCCAACTGCGGGCTTACATTTTACCGATGCATTATTGGATGACATTCGCTCAAAAGGTGTTAAAATAGCCTTTGTGACATTACATGTTGGTCTCGGAACTTTCCGACCAGTTAGCGTAGATTCAATTGATGATCATGAAATGCATTCGGAATTTTATCGAATTACTCAAGAAACAGCAGATACTATTAACCAAGTGAAAGCCGCAGGTGGAAAGATTGTAGCAGTCGGAACTACCTCGACGAGAACATTGGAAACAGTAGCAACTAAATTTGAAGGACAACTTCAAGCTGATAGTGGCTGGACGTCGATTTTCATTTATCCTGGTTATGACTTTAAATGTATAGATGGGATGATTACGAATTTCCACTTACCTAAATCTACTTTAGTCATGCTTGTTAGTGCACTTACTTCTAGAGAGTTTATGTTAAGTGCCTATAAAGAAGCCGTTGACTTAAAGTATCGCTTTTTCAGTTTTGGAGATGCAATGTTTATAAAAGGAAGGAATTATTAAATGACAGCAGTTACGTATGAACTCATAAAAAAAGACAAACAAACAGGTGCTAGATTAGGCGTCGTACACACACCTCACGGATCATTTGAGACTCCTGCATTTATGCCGGTGGGTACACAAGCAACAGTAAAAACAATGGCTCCAGAAGAGATTAAAGAGATGAATGCTGGAATTATTCTAAGTAACACCTATCACCTATGGCTGCGTCCAGGAAACGAAATTATTCGTGAGGCAGGCGGACTTCATAAATTTATGAACTGGGACCGTGCAATTCTTACAGATTCCGGTGGATTCCAGGTATTTAGTTTAAGTGATATGCGTAAAATTGAAGAGGAAGGCGTTCATTTCCGCAATCACCTGAACGGCGACAAATTGTTCTTGAGTCCTGAAAAATCCATGGAAATTCAAAATGATTTAGGTTCTGATATTATGATGGCCTTTGATGAATGTCCACCGTATCCTGCATCGTTTGAATACATGAAAGCATCTGTGGAGCGTACATCACGTTGGGCAGAACGTTGTTTAACTGCGCATACGAATACAGATAAGCAAGGGCTATTTGGAATTATTCAAGGTGGAGAATTTGAAGAATTACGTCGTCAATCCGCAAAAGATTTAGTTTCTCTTGATTTCCCTGGATATGCAATTGGTGGATTATCGGTTGGAGAACCAAAAGATGTGATGAACCGTGTCCTTGATTTTACAACACCGATGATGCCTGAAAATAAGCCTCGTTATTTAATGGGAGTTGGTTCGCCTGACTCATTAATAGATGGAGCAATTCGTGGTGTCGATATGTTTGATTGTGTACTGCCAACTCGTATTGCACGTAATGGGACATTCTTTACTCATCAAGGTCGTTTAGTTATTAAAGGTGCTAAGTTCGCTCGCGACTTTGGACCAATCGATGAAAAATGCGATTGCTACACATGTAAAAATTATTCACGTGCTTATATTCGCCACTTATTTAAAGCCGATGAAACATTCGGATTGCGTCTAGCATCGTATCATAACCTGCATTTCCTAATGAAATTAATGGAGAATGTAAGACAGGCAATACGAGAGGATCGTCTACTAGATTTTAAAGAAGAATTTTTTGAAGAATATGGGTATAACAAACCAAATGCAAAAAACTTCTGATTCTTGTATACTAGAAGATAGAGTTAAAAGGGGGGAAATAAATACATGGATACATTAGTAGGTTTGTTGCCAATTATTGCTATGTTCGCAGTAATGTGGTTCTTCATCATTCGTCCAGCACAAAAGCGCCAAAAAACAACTTCACAAATGCAAAACAATCTTAAACGTGGAGACGATATCATCACAGTAGGTGGGTTACACGCAAAAGTTGATGCAGTAGATGATCAAACGATCTTCGTTACAGTTGCAGACGGAACACGTTTACAATTTGAGCGCGTAGCAGTAGGACGAGTAGTTTCAGAGTCGAAAGTATAATAAAAAGTGAATCGGTCTATGATAGGCACTGGAAGGATTTTGAGTAAAAGAGTAACTTGTTTACTCAAAATCCTGAAGCACTAAACAAATGCTTCAAATGCCTGGACAAACCACATAAATTCGCCGTATTCTAGGCTTAGATACTTAATTGCTTATCTTTACTAAAATACATAAAAAAAGAACTTGCTCATTTTATGAGTAAGTTCTTTTTCTTTGGGCAAGGTAATAATGAGGTGATTATGTGCAGGACATACTCATAATAATAATTCGGACATTTGTTTTGTACTGGTTTATTTTACTGATTTTTCGTTTAATGGGAAAACGAGAAGTGGGTGAGTTAAGTATTTTTGACTTGGTTGTTTTTCTTTTAATAGCTGAGGTTGCAGGCTTTTCATTGGATGATCCTCAAAGTAGTTTTATCAATGCAATTGTCCCAGTGCTTATGCTATTTTTCATTCAGATGGGCGTTTCCTACTTTTCATTAAAAAGTAAAAAATTTCGTGATGTCATGGAAGGTGAACCTTCCATACTTATACGAGAGGGAATAATTGTTGAAAAAGAAATGAGAAAACAACGCTATAATTTGGATGATCTCCTTCAACAATTACGAGAACAACAAATTGGATCTATTCAGTCTGTCTCCTATGCATTTCTGGAGTCATCAGGGAACTTATCCGTCTTTAAAAAAGAAGGGGAACAATATGTATTTCCTCTCATCATCGATGGCGAAATACAACAGAGACATTTAGAGCATATTGGGAAAAATGAAAAATGGCTAATCCAACAACTTGAACAAAAGCAAATTATGAGTTATAAAAAAATATTTTACTGCAGTTATGAAAACGAAGAGCTCTATATTCAGCTTAAAACTTCATTTAAATAGCGATTTATCAAAATCTATTTTTAGAACTTTTGGCAATCTTGAAAATAACACTTAACTCTTTGCGTTTTATCTGTCTAAACAGTACTAAAGCGATTGTTAAATATAGCATAGTAAATAGGCAATCGATAAGTAAAGGACGACTTCCAATAGAATATATTAACGGTCTGGTAATGATCGTTAACAAAAACACAGCGTAAGGAATGACAAAAAATGAGAAGCCAATTTGTGCTTCTTTTTTTTCTTTTAAAGAAGCGATATGTAAAAAGGAAGTAATTAATACTCCAAATCCAATCGCAACAATCGCGCCTTTTTCTTGAATAGCAACTTGAGAAGCGAGAAAAAATAGTAGTAGTAGTTTCCCTACACCACCATATAGAGAATTGAGAAATGCGGCCTTTGAATTGTCTAATGCCTGCAAAATTGAAAACAAAGGACTTTGAATATAATAAAAGAAAAAAATTGGAGATAGAATTTTCATATAAACAGTAGCATTTTCAACATGAAATAGTGCCTCTACCAGCTCACCACCATGTAGATAAAATAGTGTAGCTGCATAACAGCCAGTTAAAGTAGAAAACTTTAAGGACAGATGAATTCTTTCTTTTAATAGTTTAAAATTACCCCGAGCAAATGCATCACTAACAGCTGGTATAAGAACAATAGAAAGTGCGTACGGGATGAAAGAAGGAAACAATAGCAAAGGAACTAAAACACCTGAAATGACACCGTAAAGAGTAGTTGCGGCCACTGCTGTAACTCCAGTAATAGCTAAAGCTTTGATAAAAATAATTGGCTCTAAAAACCATGTGAAAGATCCGAATAGTCGACTACCAGAAGACGGTAAGGCAATTGCAAAGAGTGGAGACAATGGATACGTTTTAGAAGATTTCGTAGTATTTTGTTTAGATTTCCATCTGTCATATTTCCATTTCAAATAGAGCAGTGCGATAAGTTCTGCGATTAGAGCTAAGAGCATTGCATAAGCAGAAGCTTCTTGTGGTGAAGCAGCAGTTAAAAAGAAGGGAAGCGCAAAACTGATTAAAATAATTCGAACGATTTGCTCCATCAATTGGGCCACAGCTGTTTCTTCTAATCGAGCAATCCCTTGGAAAAACCCTTTTAATATTCCGCCAGCGGCAGCAATCGGAACTATTGCGATGGATACGAATAATGTCATAGTAATTGCATCATTTTTTAATAAGTTACCCGAAATATAAGGAGTGACAAAAATAAATAATGGTGTGAATATTAAGATGGAAATTACTGTGACAATAACAGATGTTCGCATAACGGCGAAATAATCTTTTGTGGCATTTCTTGCTCGGAGCTCTGCAATAATTTTAGCCATAGCAATCGGAATACCAAGTTGTACCAAAGAAAGGAAAAAAATAAAAGCTGGATATGCAGTCATATAAATACCAACTGTTTCTTCACCAGTTAAGCGAACAAACTGCATACGATAAATAAAACCTAAAAACTTGGACAAAAAAATGGAAATCATCAGCAAAATTGAACCTTTTAAAAATGTAGACAATTAAACACTTCCTTCTCAAATACAGGAACTTCGTATACAATAACAATATGCTTATTGCTTAGTACATTATTCTATAAAAGAGGTGCGATATTATGGAAAATAATTATGAAGAAATATTTGCGCACGTACTACCAGCTATAGAAAGTAAAAGAAATGAGTTTTTCGTGTATCAATACGAAACAGTTTCGGAAAAAGATATTTGGAAATATTGTGTGACGAAGAAGTGGAGGAAGAAGGATATATCTTTATTGCCTTTATATCAGATCATCAATGATATTCTAACTATTTCTCCGGCAGAGTTTATGACATTTGAACAAATTGATAATCAACGTACTTCTAATTGGTTTGCTGAGATTAATCAAGATGAATTACGAATGTTATTAAATTCAGATTTTGAAGAAAAGTAAATGGACGGGTATTTGACAGTAAGCGCAACGTGTTTCATAATAAAGTTGTTGCTTTTTTTGAGGAGGAAATTTACATATGAAAACTAGAGGACGCATAGTTGCGTTTTTATTACTACTTGTTATTTTTGCAGGTACAATCAGTCCAACAGTTACAGGGGTCTTGAACAATATTAAACTCGGTTTAGATCTTCAGGGTGGTTTTGAGGTTCTTTATCAAGTAAACGAATTAAAAGACGGGACAGAAATAACGGAAGATGTTGTGGCAGATACAGCTTCAGCACTTACAAGTCGTATTGATGTATTAGGTGTAAGTGAACCTAGTATTCAAATTGAAGATGGCAACAGAATTCGTGTCCAACTTGCTGGGGTGGATGATCAAAACTCAGCCAGAGATTTACTTTCTACACAAGCGAATTTAACGTTCCGAGATT
The DNA here is from genome assembly GCF_038008385.1 of Psychrobacillus sp. FSL H8-0487. Taxonomy (NCBI): domain Bacteria; kingdom Bacillati; phylum Bacillota; class Bacilli; order Caryophanales; family Bacillaceae; genus Psychrobacillus; species Psychrobacillus sp. FSL H8-0487. The sequence goes on along the minus strand of NZ_JBBOZA010000001.1, from coordinate 2,346,710 downwards.
CAGATGATAATATAATGCTAGACGGGATGGACTTGAAAGAAAGCGGAGCAAAGGCAGCTTTCGATCAGCAAGGACAACCTATTGTTACGCTAGAATTAAAAGATGCAAATAAATTTGCAGAAATTACTTCGGAAATTGCTGCTAAGCCAGCACCAGATAATGTATTAGTTATTTGGTTAGACTTTGAAGAAGGTGTGGACTCGTACAAAGCGGAAGCATTGAAGCCTGAAGAAGAACAAAAATTCACTTCAGCTCCACGAGTATCGCAACGTATCAGCTCAGATAGCGTAGAAATTTCAGGTGCTTTTACAGTTGATGAAACAAAACATTTATCGGGAATTTTAAATGCTGGTGCTCTTCCGGTTGAATTGGAAGAAATCTACTCTACTTCAGTAGGAGCACAATTCGGAGAAGAAGCATTAAAAAGTACCATATTAGCTAGTATTATTGGTATTGCAGCAATCTTCATTTTCATGATTGGGTATTATCGTTTACCTGGTGTTATTGCGGTTATATCTTTAGTAGTATACATTTTCTTAATCCTTGTTATTTTTGACTGGATTAATGGTGTATTAACACTTCCAGGAATCGCGGCAATTGTACTAGGGGTAGGTATGGCGGTAGATGCCAATATCCTAACCTATGAGCGGGTAAGAGAAGAATTACGTGTTGGTAAATCAGTGAAGAAAGCATTTGATGCGGGTGCAAAAGAATCCTTTACCGCGATTTTCGATGCCAATATTACTACATTATTAGCAGCGTCGGTATTATTCATCTTTGGTACAAGTTCTGTAAAAGGATTTGCGACACTGTTAATAATTAGTATTTTAGTTATTTTTATCACAGCAGTATGGGCTTCCCGTATTCTACTTGGATTATTAGTTCATAGTGGTTACTTCGATAATAAACCAGGTTGGTTTGGTATTCCGAAGAAAAGAATACATGCTCCAGAAGAAGAAGTGGATACACTTGACTTAACAACAAAATTTGATCGTTTTGATTTTGTTCATAGTCGTAAAATCTTCTATCTTGCTTCTATAACATTGACTATTGCTGGTATTATCATTTTGAGTGTGTTCAAGTTAAATCTGGGTATAGATTTTTCTTCTGGTACTCGTGTTCAAATTGAGTCAACTCAGCCTTTAACTCAGGAGCTAGTAGAAGAAAAAATTGAAAGCATTGGTTTACCATCAGATGATATTGTCATCTCCGGGGAAAAAGGGGATAGTGCAGTAGTAAGATACAAAGAAGACTTTACACAAGAAGAAATTAAAACACTAAAAGTAGAGATGAATGAACAGTTTGGTAAGGACCCATCTGTGAGTACGGTTTCACCTACTGTTGGTCAAGAACTTGTCAAAAATGCATTAAAAGCATTAATGTTTGCTGCTCTTGGAATAGTTATTTATGTTGCTTTCCGCTTCGAGTGGAGAATGGGACTAGCATCAATCGTTTCGTTGCTCCATGATGCATTCTTAATGGTTGCTGTATTTAGTATCCTTCGATTAGAGGTAGATATTACATTTATCGCAGCAGTATTAACGATAGTTGGTTATTCAATAAATGATACGATTGTTACATTTGACCGTATTAGAGAAAACTTGCATCGTAGTAAAAAGATTACTTCAGAAGACGAACTTGCAACGATTGTAAATAAATCACTACGACAGACTCTTGGACGTTCTGTAAATACAGTACTTACTGTAATTTTAGTTGTTGTAGCTCTATTGATATTTGGTGCGGAAGGAATTCGCAATTTCTCAATCGCTCTATTAATCGGCTTACTAGCTGGAACGTATTCTTCTATCTACATTGCAGCGCAAATTTGGTTTGATTTGAAAGTGAAAGAAATGCGTAAAAATGGCGGCATAGAAGTGAAAAAAGAAGAGAAAAAATGGGGTTCTGATGAGCCTGTCGTTTAATAGTTTTAGTATAATATGGAGCAGGGTATAACTTTACTATACTCTGTTCCATTTTTTTATAAATGAGTAAATAAAGGAGGGTCAATATGAAATTTCAATGGTCATTATTATTCGGTTTAATATTCGCTATTATTATTGCCTTATTTGCTATATACAATGTCGACACTGTTCCAGTCAACTATGTTTTTGGAACAGCACAATGGCCACTTATCCTAGTGATTTTAGGCTCAGCATTATTAGGAGCGTTACTCAGTGGGTCCGTTGCCATTTATCGGTCGTTCATATTATCGCGGAAAGTGAAGCACTTGGAGAAGGATATTGAAAAGAAAGATGCTACCATCGGTGTTTTACAAAATGAGGTAGTAGCTTACGAAGAAAAGCCAGTTGAGTTTTTTGAAGAGCCAGTGACAGTGAAAGATGAAAATTCGACTATATAACTCTAAAACCTTTTGACATCTGTCAGAAGGTTTTTCTTTAGATCCTTGCAAACACCTTTTTCACAACGTATCTACCTCAGATGAGGTATAATAGATTATAAGGAAGTGAATAATATGATCGAATCTCAGAAAATATGGCAAGTTTCAAGGCCTAATATAGAAGTAGTAGAAATGTTAGAAAAAGAGCTTTCTATACCGAGTGTTTGTGCAAAAGTATTAGCCTCTAGAGGGTTTGAAAATATAGAAGATGCAAAATCATTTTTACAAGTATCGGAAAACCAATTACACAATCCATTTTTGTTTCCAGGCATGGAAGCGCTGGTAGCACGTGTTCATCAATCAGTGGAAACGGAAGAACGTATAATGGTCTATGGTGATTATGATGCGGACGGTATTACTAGCACAACGATAATGGTTAAAGCGCTAGAGTCACTAGGTGCTGATGTCATCTATAAGATTCCAAATAGATTTATAGATGGCTATGGACCAAGTGAGCGTTTGTTCCAAGAAGCTTATGATGAAGGTGTAAAACTAATCATTACTGTCGATAATGGTATTTCAGGTATACAACCTATTGAGTTTGCAAAAGGATTAGGGATGGATGTTATTGTTACTGACCACCATGAACCTGGTGAGATTTTGCCAATAGCAGATATTATAATACATCCGAGTTTAAAGGAGACAACCTATCCTTTCCCACATTTAGCAGGAGTAGGTGTAGCCTTTAAAGTAGCTCATGCTTTACTAGGGGAAATTCCTAAGGAATTCTATTATCTAGTAGCCATTGGCACAATAGCCGACCTTGTTTCATTGACAGGAGAAAATCGTTATTTAGTTCAACAAGGCTTAAAACAGATGCAACATACAGACTCTGTAGCCATTGAAGCTTTGGCAAATGTAAGTGGAGTAGATCTTCGTTCAATCGATGAAGAAACAGTTGGATTTATGTTTGGGCCACGTATTAATGCAGTAGGACGACTTGGTGAAGCAGCGCCTGGTGTAGATATGTTTTTAACTGAAAATCCTAATCATGCACTAGCGATGGCTAATATGCTCAATGAAAAAAATAAAGAACGTCAAGCAATCGTCAAGCAAATTACAGATGAAGCAATGGAGCAACTCGAACTATTTCCCCCTCTGGATGGGGCAAGTGTCATTGTAGTAGGGAAAATAGGATGGAATCCTGGTGTCCTAGGTATTGTTGCTTCCAAATTAGTGGAGAAGTATTATAGACCTGCTATAGTGCTAGGATTTGATGAAGATAAAAAGATTGCTAAAGGGTCAGCACGCAGTATTGAAGGATTCCATATGTATAAAGAGCTTGCTAAAAACCAAGATATTGTCTCTCATTTTGGTGGACATCCAATGGCGGCTGGTATGACATTACCTTTAGAAAATGTGGAAGAGTTTCGTTTAAGATTAAACGAACAAGCGAAAGGAAGTTTATCGGAAGAACAATTAATACCAACTATTTCCATTGATGTTCCATTAGAAATGGATGAAATATCGACAGAATCCATTGAGTCTCTAAAAAAACTAGCTCCATTTGGAATGGGTTTTGCAAAACCAGTCTACTGCATAGAAAATGTAGAAGTTTCAACTGTGCGGAAAATAGGCTCAGCACTAAATCATTTGAAAATGGAGTTAAAACAAGGGGCTATCCTTTTAGATGCAATTGGATTTGGAAAAGGGCAATTAGCGGACGAAATAGCTCCAACGACTAAACTTTCTTTTATTGGGGATTTACAGATCAATGAATGGAATGGACGTAAAAAAGCGCAATTGATGATACAGGATATAAAAACAGATGAGTTGCAGCTTTTTGATATTAGAGGTATTCGCCAGGTGACTCGATGGCAACCCCTTATTCCTTTAGAGGATACCGTATATGTTGCTTTTAATGAGGATACGATTAAGCACTTTAGTACAATCATTGATCATAGATTATATCTGATGAGTGAACTACTGGAGCAGCCGGTACAAGCGAAATATGTAGTGCTCTTAGATTTACCGGAAGAGGAAGAATCACTGGTCAAACTAATCCAATCTCATTCGTGGAAAAGAATATATGCACACTTCTTTACGAACGAGTCTTCTTACTTTGAAGGCTTACCGACGAGAGATCAATTTAAATGGTATTTTTCTTTCCTTACAAAAAGAAAAACATTTGCATTGAAACAGCATATTCATGAATTGTCTAAACATACTGGATGGAGTCAAAATACATTTAATTTTATGTCGAGGGTGTTTTTTGAACTTAGTTTTGTTAGAATAGACAATGGGATGATAGTGCTCAATGAAAGTCCAGTGAAAAAGGATTTATCAGAGGCGCCTTCATACAAACAGCGTGAGAAACAGATGGATCTAGAACAAAAATTATTATATGCGCCATATGTGGAGCTGAAACAATGGTTTGAAGAGCGAATAGCAGTACAAACCGTTCCTGAGGAGGAGCAAGTATGGATTTGAAGCAGTATGTAACAACAGTTGAAGATTGGCCGAAGCCAGGTATTAGTTTTAAAGATATTACTTCAATTATGGATAATGGAGAGGCATATAAATACGCAACGGATCAAATTGTTGAATATGCAAAAAAAGTGAATGCTGAAGTTATCGTAGGACCTGAAGCACGTGGATTTATCACTGGCTGTCCAGTTGCTTATGCACTTGGCGTTGGGTTTGCACCTGTTCGTAAAGAGGGGAAGCTTCCTCGTGAAGTAATCCGTGCAGAATATGGCTTAGAGTATGGAAAAGATGTTCTAACTATGCATAAGGACGCTGTAAAACCAGGACAACGTGTGTTAATCGTTGATGATTTATTAGCGACAGGCGGTACAATAGATGCTACAATTCGATTAGTAGAAGAATTAGGCGGTTTAGTTGTAGGTTGTGCATTTTTAATAGAACTTACATACTTAGAAGGTCGCAACAAATTAGAGAATTATGATATTTGCACATTGATGCAATATTGATCATTTTGTGAATATATGTTTGCATCAGGCAAGCTTATTTAGGGTGGACTTTACAAGTCCCTCTTTTTTTTTATACAATATAGCTTATAAACTATTTTAGAAATATAAAACGAAATCAGGTGAATTGGCATGGCAAAAGATCAAGTGAAGACAGCAGAAGATGTGTTTGAAACACTCTTTACTTATATGAATGAAGAGCATGTGAACTTTGTAAAGAAAGCATACGAATTAGCAGAGCATGCCCATAGAGAACAATTCCGAAATTCGGGTGAACCATATATTCTGCATCCTATTCAAGTAGCTGGTATTCTTGCTGATCTTCAAATGGATCCAGAAACCGTTGCTGCTGGTTTTTTACATGATGTCGTAGAAGATACAGAATATACACGTGATGATATTGTGGAGCAATTTAACGAAGAAGTCGCTTTGTTAGTAGAGGGCGTTACTAAATTAGGTAAGATTAAGTACATGTCTAAAGAAGAACAACAAGCTGAAAATCATCGAAAAATGTTCATAGCGATGGCACAGGACATTCGTATTATTCTTATTAAGCTTGCGGATCGTTTACATAATATGCGTACTTTGAAACATCTCCCAGAAGAAAAACAACGTAGAATCTCCAACGAAACTTTAGAAATTTTTGCACCTTTAGCGCACAGATTGGGAATTTCCGCTGTGAAATGGGAGCTAGAAGATACTTCTTTACGGTATTTAAATCCTCAACAATATTATCGTATTGTTAATTTTATGAAGAAAAAACGTACGGAGCGGGAATCCTATTTAAGTAATGTCATGGAAGATATTAGTAAACAGTTAGCTGAAATGGAAGTGGAAGCTGATATTTCTGGTCGTCCAAAGCATATTTATAGTATTTATCGGAAAATGGTCGTTCAAAATAAACAATTCAATGAAATATATGATTTACTTGCTATGCGTATTATCGTAGATAGTATTAAAGATTGTTATGCTGTTCTAGGAGTTATTCATACGCTGTGGAAACCAATGCCTGGTCGTTTTAAAGACTATATTGCTATGCCTAAACAAAATTTATATCAATCATTACATACGACTGTCATTGGCCCGAACGGAGAGCCTTTAGAAGTTCAAATCCGCACAGAAGAAATGCATAATATTGCAGAATTCGGTGTGGCTGCTCACTGGGCTTATAAAGAAGGTAAAAAAGTAGAAGCTGATAAAAAGACAATTGATTCACAATTAACATGGTTTAGAGAAATTTTAGAATATCAACATGAATCTTCGAATGCAGAAGAATTTATGGAATCTTTAAAGTTTGACCTATTCTCTGATATGGTCTATGTTTTCACACCAAAAGGGGACGTAGTAGAGCTTCCGGCTAGTTCGGTTCCAATAGATTTTGCTTATCGAGTGCATTCAGAAGTTGGAAACAAAACTATTGGTGCAAAAGTGAATGGTAAAATGGTGCCACTAGACACGAAACTAAAAACAGGCGATATCATCGAAGTTCTAACTTCCAAACAGTCTTTCGGTCCAAGTAGAGACTGGATTAAAATTGCTCAATCATCGCAAGCGAAAAATAAGATCAAGCAGTTCTTTAAGAAACAATTGCGTGATGAGAATGTTATTAAAGGAAAAGAACAAGTAGAGAAAGAGATTAAATCACAAGAATTTGATCTAAAAGAAGTACTAACAGCTGAAAACATAAAGCGTGTATGTGATAAATACGCATTTGCTGGCGAAGAAGATTTATATGCAGCTGTTGGCTTTAATGGTATTACTGCACAGCAAGTGGTGAATCGTCTAGCAGAAAAAATGCGGAAAATTCGTGATCAAGAAGAAGCTTTAGAGAAAATAACAACTGAAATGCAAACACCAACGGTTAACAAAACAACAGAATCAGGTGTGATTGTTAAGGGAATTGAGAATATGCTCATTCGCTTATCCAGATGCTGTAGCCCAGTTCCAGGTGATGATATCGTCGGATTTATCACGAAAGGTCGTGGGGTTTCGGTCCATCGTGCGGATTGTCCAAATGTACACAACGATGACACAGTTTCCCGTATCATTGAAGTAGAATGGGTAAAATCTGACTCTCCAATGAAAAAAGAGTATCAAGTGGACATAGAAGTGTCGGCATACGACCGCTCAGGCTTGTTGAATGAGGTATTACAAGTGGTAAATGAATCTAAAACGAATATTGCAGCAGTGAACGGTAAATCAGAAAATGATATTGCAATTATTCATTTAACCATCCTAATTTCCAATACGGCCCACTTAAATAGGGTAGCCGATCGTATAAAACAATTGCCTGATATATATTCGGTGCAAAGAATTATTAATTAAAGGGAGTTTATTTTCATGAAGGTATTGTTGCAGCGTTGCAAAAATGCAAGTGTGACTGTAGATGGACAAGTTACTGGAAAGATAGAAAACGGTTATTTATTGTTAGTTGGTATTACTACAACAGACACTGAAAAAGAAATAAATTATTTAGTGGAGAAAGTGGTAGGTCTCCGTTTATTTGAGGATGCCGAAGGTAAAATGAATCACTCTATAGAACAAGTACAAGGAAGTATTTTGTCAGTTTCCCAGTTCACTTTATATGCGGACACAAGAAAAGGCAGAAGACCAAGCTTTACCGATGCAGCTCGACCTGAAATGGCAAAACCATTATGGGAACTTTTCAATAACAAACTACTAGCAAAAGGGCTAAAAGTAGAAACGGGCGTATTTGGCGCAATGATGGACGTCACGTTTACGAATGATGGTCCAGTAACGATTATGTTAGAAGCTTAAAAAACAAAAAAGTTGTATAAATTACTCTAACTAGGAGTAATTTGTACAACTTTTTTTAAGAATTAGAAAGTATATATTGAATAACATTGTGATTACTGGTTAAAGGTTGACGCTTTCCTGGGGTGAGCAGCTATCGCCGTCACTAACTTGTCGTTGTGATAGCTCAACTGATTACAGAACAAAAGTGCTATTGGTTGTGGCAAAAGAACGTCACAACCAATAGCACTTTAAAATCACTCGGTAATCATATAGCAAAACGTCTGTCCAAAGCTCATCTAAAACGATAGAAACAGTTTATGACCTAAGAGTTAATCCAACTGAGCATTAAAGTAGTTAATGATGCCATTATAAATGCCGTGTGTCGCTTGTTCTCTATAGTTTTGTGTAGTGACATTCCGTTCTTCAGAAGCGTTACTCAAATAACCTAATTCTATTAATATAGCTTTTTGCTTGTTTTCACGTAATACTAAATAGTCACCCGGCTGGGTCCCTCTATCCTTTAAGGAAATCATATTACCAAGTCCATTATGGACATACGTAGCCAATTCTTTCTGATAACTATGCATATAATAGGTCGTGAAGCCCCTAATGGAACTATTATCGATAGCATCATAGTGTAAGCTAATAAATGCATCTGCATCTACTTGATGACCAATTGATACTCGTTTTCGAAGATCTACATATTCGTCTGATTCCCTTGTTAAAATTACATTAGCGCCGGCTGCTTGTAATTTGGATGATAATAACTCTGAAGTCATCAACGTAATATCTTTTTCATCCGTTCCAAGTGCCCCGGTTGTCCCGCGGTCATTCCCGCCATGGCCAGCATCGACTACAATAGTCAGACCTTTTAATGTACCTTTTTTACGATCAGCTTTCTTTTTATCCGTTTTGACTTTGTTTTCGGGATCCTTCTTCACATTAGATGTGGTGGATGACGCTGAAACTACCCAGCTTGCAACATACGCAGTTTGATCACCTACCATAACTTTATACCAATCATTGGTTTTTTCAGCTACTGGAAATGTCGTGCCAGCATCGGCCCTAGTGACTACCTCACTACTAGTAGTACTATCAGAACGAAGGTTTGTCCCGTTATAGAGAATAGTAATAGTGCCATTTTCTTTCTCGTTTCCAGTTGTTGCTGAACTAGAGAAAGTCCCATAAAAACTATACAACCAACCTTTATCGCCATTTTTCAGTTCTACTTGCACCCAGTTATGATCAGAGTTAATAACTGCAAATTGGTCTCCTTTATTAACCTGGCCAATTGTTTTTGATGTTAAATCTGCCTTTGAACGAACGTTTAAGGTATTGACTGAAACCTCAAATATGTTTTTGCCAGAAGGCAAGGGCGTATCTTCTTTTATCGTTTGCTCCGTAACAGTAATATAGGATTGATTGACCCAGCCTTTTTGACCCTGATAGTCTATTTCTACCCAATCCTCTTGAGATCGATGTGCAGTTGAAGTATCACCTTCTTTTAATTGACCAATAACTGCAGAAGAAGTAGTAGGTTCGGTACGGACATTCAATTGATTTACTTTAGACACAATCTGCTTATTACTTAATTTAAGCGATTCTTTCGTTGTGTACCAACTAGCAACCCATCCAGTAGTGCCTCCAAAATTAATTTGAAGCCAATCATTTTCTTTACCTACTATGTCTAACTTGTCGTTTTTTGTAACAGCACCAATCGTGTCATATGTAAGACCTGGACCTGTTCGTACTTTTAAAGATGCGACATTAACAGTCACTTCGTTCTCCTGTGCATCAGCTTGTACGTATGGTAGAAGTAGTAATGTAGATAAAAAAATAACAGTTATTCTATGTATTATTTTAGTGTTCATTGGATCACCTCTATACCCATTGTAAATAGTCTTAGCTAAAAATTCTACCTTTTCTTCAAAAGGGTTGACTTATTTGTCGTACGTCATTAAGATAAAGTATAATCAAAAACTAAAACAAACCGATGACCGAAAAAGTAGCTGTCTAAAACGGATGACAAGAGAAGGAAAGACGTGGCTGAAATCTTTCCTACATACGCATTCAGTGAACAACATTCGAGAGGATTTTTGTCGAAAGAGATTTTTCTTTAGTAGGCAGAAACGGAACTGGTCGTTATCCAGAATTGAGAGGGTCAATATTTTTGACCAACTAGGGTGGAACCGCGGAAGCTTATATAAGCTCTCGTCCCTTGCTATTTTTAGCAGGGGATGAGGGCTTTTTTATATGTTATTGAAAGGGGCAGTTACCATGGATATTAAAGTACCAAGAGGAACACAAGACATCTTGCCATCAGAAACAGGCAAGTGGCAAGCAGTTGAAGAACTAATTAGAGAGCAATGTAAAATGTATCAGTATAAAGAGATTAGAACCCCTGTTTTTGAACATACTGAATTATTTACTAGAAGTGTTGGAGATACAACGGATATCGTTCAAAAAGAAATGTATACATTCCAAGACAGAGGGAATCGATCACTTACATTGCGACCAGAAGGCACAGCGTCTGCGGTAAGAGCATTTGTAGAACATAAAATGTTTGGTTACGCAGATCAGCCAGTGAAACTTTACTATATGGGACCAATGTTCCGTTATGAACGACAACAGGCAGGAAGATATCGCCAATTTGTACAGTTTGGAATAGAAGCAATAGGAAGTGCAGATCCAGCAATTGATGCGGAAGTTATTTCATTGGCAATGTCTGTCTACCAAAATGCAGGTTTAAAAAAGCTTAAGTTAGTGATTAATTCACTTGGAGATACAGATAGCAGAGTGTCACATAAAACTGCACTAGTTAGTCACTTCGAGCCACATATAGCAGAGTTTTGTTCAGATTGTCAAAATAGATTACAAAAAAATCCACTTCGAATATTGGATTGTAAAGTAGATCGAAATCATCCGTTAATGGAAACAGCCCCTTCTTTGGCAGATTTTCTAAATGAAGAATCTGCTGCTTACTTCGATAAAGTGAAGGAATACTTATCAATCTTAAATATCCCATTTGAAATAGATCCTAACTTGGTACGTGGTTTGGATTATTATAACCACACGGCATTTGAAATTATGAGCGCGGCCGAAGGATTTGGGGCAATCACTACACTAGCAGGTGGCGGAAGATACAACGGACTTGTAGAAGAGTTAGGTGGACCAAATGCTCCTGGCATCGGATTTGCTATGAGTATTGAGAGACTGTTATTAGCTATTGAGGCAGAAAACAATGAGTGGTCTGAACAATCGACTCTAGACGTATATGTGATTGGATTAGGGGAAGCTGCTAAGAAAAAAGCAGTCGAATTGACTTATCAGCTAAGACAGCAAAAAATCACAGCTGAGATGGATTATTTAGACCGTAAAATGAAAACACAAATGAAGTCTGCTGATCGCTTAGGAGCAAAATATGTAATTGTAATTGGTGATGATGAATTAGAAAAAGAAAGTGTTATGTTAAAGGATCTGGCAACTGGCACTCAAAACTTAGTTCCTTTGAGTTCATTAATAGATCAAATCAAAACTAGTTCAACACAGTTGGAGGCAGAGGAATAATGAAAAGAACACATACAAGTGGACAATTAAACGAACAACAAATCGGTGAAACAGTCCAACTAATCGGATGGGTACAAAAACGAAGAGATTTAGGTGGATTAATATTTGTGGATCTACGTGATCGTACAGGGCTAGTGCAAGTGGTCTTCAATCCTGAGATTTCCGAATCAGCTATTCAAATTGCAGATAAATTGCGTAATGAATTTATCGTAGAAATTACAGGTGCAGTAGTTGCTAGAGCAGCCAATCAAGTAAACAAAAATATTTCTTCCGGGGCAATTGAAGTACATGCAACGGAAGCTCGCATCATTAATGAATCAAAAAACCCTCCTTTTGCGATAGAGAACCAAACGGACGTCGGTGAAGATATCCGTTTAAAATATCGCTACTTAGACTTAAGAAGACCAGTAATGTATGATACATTCAAAATGCGCTCAGATATTACTAAAACAGTAAGACGCTTCTTAGACGAAGAAGGATTTTTAGAAGTAGAAACACCAATTTTAACTAAATCTACCCCTGAAGGAGCACGCGACTATTTAGTGCCAAGTCGTGTCCATGATGGAGAATTTTACGCACTTCCTCAATCACCACAGCTATTTAAACAGCTATTAATGGTTGGTGGATTTGAAAAATACTATCAAATTGCTCGCTGTTTCCGTGATGAGGATTTACGTGCGGATCGTCAACCAGAATTCACACAAATAGATATGGAGATGAGTTTCCTATCAATGGATGAAATATTGGAAATGAACGAACGTATGATGAAAAAAATTATGAAGGACGTTAAAAACGTTGATGTTACTATCCCGTTCAACCGGATGAACTATGATGAGGCGATGAATCGCTTTGGATCAGACAAACCCGATGTTCGTTTTGGTCTAGAACTAGTAGATCTTTCGGAAATAGTGAAAGATAGTTCGTTCAAAGTGTTCTCATCCGCAGTGGAAACAGGAGGACAAGTAAAAGCGATAAATGTTAAAGGTGCTGCAGCAAATTATTCTCGTAAAGATATAGATGCTCTTGGAGAATTTGTTGGTGTTTACGGCGCCAAAGGACTTGCTTGGTTAAAAGTGGACGAAGAAGGATTGAAAGGTCCTATTGCTAAGTTTTTCGAAGGAGAAGCAGCAACGAGCCTTATCCAAGCATTAGAGGCAACAACTGGAGATTTATTAGTATTTGTCGCAGACCAAACATCTGTGGTGGCAGATGCATTAGGAGCTTTACGTTTAAAACTCGGAAAAGAACTTGATTTAATCGATGAGTCACGCTATGAATTCTTATGGGTTGTGAACTGGCCATTATTTGAATATGACGAAAAAGAAGGTCGTTACTATGCAGCACATCATCCTTTCACAAGACCTTTTGATGAAGACCTTGCATTAATGGATACAGATCCAAGTAAGGTACGTGCGCAAGCTTATGACTTAGTGTTAAATGGTTATGAATTGGGTGGAGGTTCTCTACGTATTTATTCGAGAGAAGTTCAAGAAAAAATGTTCGAAATACTTGGATTTTCAGAAGAAGAAGCTAGAGCTCAATTTGGCTTCCTAATGGATGCTTTCGAATATGGAACACCTCCACACGGCGGAGTTGCATTTGGATTAGATAGATTGGTAATGCTTCTTTCTGGTAGTACAAATCTACGTGATACAATTGCATTCCCGAAAACAGCAAGTGCAAGTGATTTGTTAACATCAGCACCTAGCGCAGTAGCAACGGCTCAGTTAGATGAGTTAAGCTTGAGCTTAAAATTAAAAAATAAGTAAATTTCAAAAGGATTTCTCGTGACACTAGTCATGAGGAATCCTTTTTTATCTTGGCTATGTTAAAATTTAGGAATGTTTAAAGATGTTCATAAAAAAATGAACTGGAAAATCTATTTCCAAGTTCATTTTTACTTGTCTCTTTTAACTAAGCACCCTTTTAAAATTACTTCAATTGTTGAAACCCCATTAGTCTACTAGAATACTTCCAACATATTGAGCCGTCCCAATACTTGAAATGAGATTTACTTCGATTTAATACTCACCTTTTTCATTGGGAAAATTAAATTCTTTAAGTCTATTTACATCTAATTGTATTTTAGTAATTTACTTAACGTTAACGTTGACTTTAAATACATTCAAAAAAATTCTTTTATTTTATATGGTTATTTCGATTGTCTCTTTTTAAAACCTGTCTGTCATCAGCAATAATATACACCCTACCAAAATCATGCTGGCAAAAAATATTTGTTGGATGTCCTCGCCCCATCTAGTCAAAATTGTATAGACTTGAAAGATACTCAAGAGTAAGAGTCCCACTTTTAATGGCAAAGTTTTTATTTTCATGTTTAACACCCATTTCTTGTTATTACTAAAATGCTCGTTACTTCTATAAGAAAAAAAGGCGTACTCCTTTGTGAAGTAAGGCACCCGTTAATATAGTTACTAGATCAGTTCTACTCACAACCAACACAAATCAAATTTTCTTTACTATAGCAAACTCAAACTGCATAGTATAGGTCTTGTCTCATTTATTGTCTTCTAACAACTAGTGTTCCAATGACTAATAAAAAAAATAGGATTAATAAATATATACTTAAAGCACCCAATTCAATTGTTTCTGTTCCAAGAGCAATTAGTAAACAAACAATTAACATGCTTCCAAATAGAACTATATACAATGATATTGCATAGAAATTTTTAATATTTATCCATGTTCTTTCATCAATATCAGGTATGTTATGTTTCTTTCGGCTTTCACGAAATTTGATCGTTCCAAGAACAATACCTACACCTACAACCGAACCAATAATCCCTGCACTCATCGTTCCAACAGGTAAATCTGGGACCATCAAACTACCCAAGTAAAAACCGATACTCATTGAAAAAATCAGTGTACAGACTATGATGATTTGCAATTTTTTCATGTTATTCCTCCTCTAAAGTAAATATTTCATCTAAGGTTATATCAAAATATTTTATCAACTTGAGTGCCAGCTCCAAGCTTGGATTATACTTATGATTCTCTACCGCGTTTATCGTTTGTCTAGTAATTTGTAAATCTTCTGCCATTTGAATTTGGCTAATCCCTTTTGCTAGACGTATCTCTTTAATTCTGTTTTTTACTTTCAAATCCAACTAACTTCCTCTCTGGAATAATGTAAAGATATCTTTACCTTTAGTATAAAATAAAAAAACATCGATGTAAAGATATCTTTACATCGATGTTTCCAACTTTTCATTATGTAACTAAATTGCCTCGTTCGTCTAAGTAATCACTTTTCCTTTAACAGAGCATTTAAAACCTGCATCTAAAAGTTGTGGTCTAGTGATGCACAGCCAAACACCATTAGGTTATCGAGAAAAGAGAGGGTGATCATAGATCTGGAAAAGTTTAAAATTAATGCGGCTTGGGATTTTCTTGTGAATATATTTTAGTTGATATATATAATATTTAAGCAGTATACATATAATCTCAATAGTACATATTCTTTTAGTAAAGAGGAGTAGAAGAAC
Organism: Psychrobacillus sp. FSL H8-0487; assembly: GCF_038008385.1. NCBI lineage: Bacteria > Bacillati > Bacillota > Bacilli > Caryophanales > Bacillaceae > Psychrobacillus > Psychrobacillus sp. FSL H8-0487. Next base: position 2,331,555 of record NZ_JBBOZA010000001.1, on the reverse strand, counting down.
TGATTATTGAGAAGGCGTTATTATTTATTATTATACTTAGGTTACTTTCTGGGAGCATTGAGTTATCTGCAGCAATGCTTATGATTAAATTTAATGATTTAGAAAAAGCATTTTATATTAACTCCTTACTAGCTTTAGTAGGACCGATCGTTTTAATCGTAACAACTGGAATTGGTTTAACAGGCTTATCTGAAAAAATTTCCTTAACTAGAATGGTCTGCTTATTTGCGGGAATATTACTCATTCTTTATAGTTTAAAATCCAATTGAACTTAAATAATGGACTGGTTAGCTTAATGCTTCCCAGTCCATTATATTTATGCCTTATGATTTTGTCCTTCAATTTCATCTACTTTTATCATTTTCAGCGCTATAAAAAAAAGAACAATTCCTATTACGCCAGCAATAATATAACTAATATTGAGATAATTTTTCATAACTAGTGACATGATTGGTGGACCAGCTGCAACTCCGATGAATCTTGCTGAGCTATAGAAGGAAGAGATGGTACCACGCTCTTCTTTTTTTATATTTTCCGTTATGAGTGCATCTAACACTGGTAGCAAAGCGCCGATCGCAATACCCATTATACTCGTAACGATCAATAATAGAATTAGTTTGTCTTTAGTAAATCCTATAAATGCTACACTTATTGACATAACCACTAAACAAATCATTGTCATTTTTTTCATAGTAGAAACATTACCCTTGATGTTCCTGCCAGTTATATATGATGCAATACAAAGCATCAGAAGTGGAATAGCTATTACAAAACCTTTTTTTATTCCTTTTATATCATGCGTTTTTTCAAGCATTTCGGATAAGAAAAACAAAACGGCGAATAATAGAAGCATAACAAAAGCACCATTTATAAATACAGTAAAAAGCCATTTACTTTCCTTCTTGAATGTCTTTTTAGTATTACTTAGAAAGTCTTTAAACTTTACTGGCTCATCTTTTTCCTTTGGTACTTTTACAAAGAAAAATATCATGACAATAGAAATTAAACTAAAGACCGAAATGGAGAAGAAAGGTAAAAACCATAATACTGCTGCTAAAACAGATCCCAGAATTGGGCTTAAAACTTTGCCGAAAGTATTAGAGGTTTCAATAAGGCCGAGACAGGAACTGGTTTTTTCATCATCATCTTTATATAAATCTCCGACGAGTGGCAATACGATTGGCATTGCACCAGCCGCACCTATACCTTGAAGAATTCTTCCAATAATAATCCAAAAAAACGGGTCATCTATTTTCCAAGAAGCAAAACCAGCGATAAGACCCCCGATTAAAGCTAGTATAAGGCTAGGTAAGATGACAATTTTTCTTCCAAAACGATCGGAAAGATAACCTGCTACAGGTATAAGAAAAATAGCTGCAATGGAATAACTAGTAATAATCATGCTTGACTGAAAAGAACTGATACCTACTTTCTTTTCTAAAACAGGCAAAATCGGTATGAGCATAGAATTTCCCAGAGTCATGACGAGTGGAATAGAGGCCATACTGATAACACACCATATACTTACATTGTCAGTTTGATTGTTATTCTTTATCATTTGCACACCACACCTCAACTAATAATCTTTAAGGTATGATTTCCTTTGCGTGTTACAATATACGTCAAAAGTTTTTTAAAATAGTGCATGAAATGCTTGGATTCCAAAATAGATACCGAAGCCTATCATACACAAAGAAGAAATGAATGAAACAGCTTTTAATACTGAAGTGGAAAGTAGGTTTCGTGAACTACTTGAAAAGAAGGCCATCAAGAAATCGACTAGCGCGATACCAAGTAAAATAGCAATACTAATTATAATCGTTTCGATTCCAGAAATTTCACCACCGCCACTAACTAAAATAGATCCATAAATACCTAACCAAAATAAAATAGTCAACGGATTTAAAAAAGCCATTAGTATTCCTGCCAGTAGTGAGTGACGTAAACGAACAATTTTACGGAATTTTGGATCCATAGAAATATTATTTATAGTTAGCAAATTTTCGATGCCCGTGTACATAAGTACAAAAAAACCAAAGCTCCATAAAAATATTCGCATATACGGGGAATCAATAAATTGACCTACACCAAAATAAACCATGAACATATAAATTATGTCGGTTACGATGGCACCAATTCCAAAAAACCATGCATGAAAAAAGCCGTTTTTGATACCAGTATTTAAGAGTGTAGCTTTAACAGGTCCTATTGGTGCTGCCAGGGATATCCCTAATAAGAAATATGTACTTAAGGAATTCATTCATGTCCTCCATTTTTGTTATATGAAGCATCATATTCGAGATGGACTAACCTTACGACTGAAGGTGCAAAATTTAATTTGAGAAGAAGATAGACTAATAATTCTATTTACCTATTATTCAGAATAGTCCGAAAAGAGGGTGATAAAATGATTGAAGTTTTATAATTCATATGCTATTATCTAAATAACACGAATCCTGATGTGTTCGCAATTTGCCAATCAGTTTTGACCGAACAATTTTATCGTTGGGAGTCTAACTTTTATTATGAATGACATGCCCTTAATCGGGACGCCAAGATTAATAAAGAGGACACCCACCTGCATCTTGCGGGTTCAAAACGATACGCTCTATTTGTCGGCACAATTGGGATTCGTATCATTTTTTCAATATCCTCTGGCGCATCTGCTGGAGGTTTTTTCTTGGGATTTAATCCTACTAATCTGATTTATATGGAGTGTTTTTTATGTTACATCAATTTTCTAGAAATGAACTTGCGGTAGGGAAGCAAGGTGTGGAATTACTGAAAGATACAACAGTAGCCATCTTAGGTGTAGGGGGAGTTGGATCCTTCGCGGCAGAAGCATGCGCCAGAAGTGGTGTTGGTCGTATTATTTTAGTAGATAAAGATAATGTAGACATTACTAATATTAACCGGCAATTAGTAGCTTACATATCGACAATAGGTCGATCAAAATCTGAAGTGATGAAAGAACGTATTGCTGACATTAATCCAGAATGTGAAGTAATCGATATGCATATGTTTTATACGGAGGAAACATTTGAACAATTTTTTGCGATGAATATAGATTATGTTATTGATGCGTCAGATACAATTATTTATAAAATTCATTTAATGAAAGAATGTTTAAAACGTAATATCAAAATTATTTCAAGTATGGGTGCTGCTAACAAAACAGATCCTACTCGTTTTAAAATTGTCGATATTTCTAAAACTCATACAGACCCTATTGCAAAAGTGATACGTACCAAGTTACGCAAAGAAGACCGCATTACAAAAGGTATACCAGTTGTGTTTTCGGATGAGAGTCCTATTGTTGTGAGAGAAGACGTAGTAGAAACGGTTGGTAAGCCAGAAGCAACTATTAGAAAAGCAAAAATGCCACCGTCTTCCAATGCATTTGTTCCTTCTACAGTAGGTTTAATATGTGCAAGCTGGGTTATAAATGACATTACAAAAGATATTCATATTACACGCGTACAGTAATTGCTTGAAGTTTTTTCCTGATGACTTATACTTAATGTATATATAAAGGAGGGAAATACGATGACTGAAACTAATAACCAAGAAACACCTAAAAAGAAAATGACCCTTCAAGAAGCTGTAAAGCAAAAACTTGAAGACAAAAAGAATCAAGCTGCAGGTGGTAAAACTTCCCTTAACGGTTCTACAGGAAATCAGAAAATGAAAAGCCAACAAACTAAAAAGGTAAGTAATACAAGACGCAAAATGGGTGTTTAATCCATAAAAAATCCAGTCCCTTTCTTAAGGGGACTGGATTTTTTAGAGATTAAGAAAGAATATAAAATTGGACTTAAAAGATTGGGAATGCTGTGATTTCCGTTACAGGTGGGCGCGTTTCGCGGGGTGAGCGATGAGCTATCACCGTCGCTAGCGCGTCGCTGTGATATCTCATCTGTCTCACTCATCCCGCAGAAGTCGCCACCTTTCACTTCAATCAATTATGTAGGTAGTACTCAACAACAAGATAGAGCATAGCTTATCGTTTGGATAAAAAGAGTAGTCAAAAGTTAATCTAGGGATTAAACAGTCTGCGTAGTATTGGGCTATTATTCCGTAACGTAGAATGAAGAAAATGGATTTCCTTTGATATGAGTCCCTTTCAGCCTTACTTATTTTAAGATGAAACATATATATTTAGGCGGTTTTATATCCAATTATCCGATCAGATTGAGTGGATCTAATTGATTGAAGCGCAGTGTGGCGACTCCAGTGGGAACAGCGCGAGCTGAAGACCCTGGACTGAGCGGAGCGAGGGAAGCGGCTGAAGCCGTGCCCACGGAAAGCGTCCGCTCTTCGCTCCAATCAATGGACTATCTACGCTTATATTTTTTAAGGACTGGGCGCCTTTATGCCCGATTATCTCATTTTTTTTCTAATTTAAAATTCTCTAATCTTTTGTAAATAGCAGCCAATCGTTTTTCTTCACCAGCCTCGATCGGTTTATAGAAAGAACTTCCTACTAAATTGTCTGGCAAATAGGTCTGATTGACCCAGCCTCCAAACGTCCCGATTTTATAATCATGCGGATAAATATATCCACCATGTCCTAAATCTGCAGCTCCTGCATAATGTGTATCTTTCAAATGACTTGGAATATCACCTGTTTTCCCCTGATGAATGCTTGCTATTGCCGCATCTAAAGCAGAATATGCAGAATTGGATTTCTCCGACAGACACATGAGTACTATTGCGTTAGCTAATGGTATTCTTGCTTCTGGTAACCCTAAACGTTCAGCGGATTGAATAGCGGCTAATACTTGTGGTCCTACTGATGGATTAGCTAGGCCGATGTCTTCATAACTCATCACGAGTAAACGTCTGGATACAGCTACTAAATCACCATTTTCCAATAGATGGGCTAAGTAGTATAGAGCCGCATCAGTATCACTACCACGGACAGATTTCTGTAAAGCTGATAGTAGGTTGTAAAAATGAGAACCTTTTTTGTCCCCAAAAACTCCTACACGATCCACAAGACTTTTCAATGTGGAATCCTCCACAATGGTTACACCATTTTCTTCAAAACTTGCAAAAATAGTAGATTCTAAAAGAGTTAAAGCTTTTCTGGCATCTCCGTTTGCTGAATCGGCTATTAGTTTTCTTTGTTGCTCTGTTATTTGAATGTTCTGTTGACCAAGTCCTTTTATGTTATCTTCCAAAGCTCTCACTAAAAGTAAATCTATATCATCGGTTGTTAGTCTTTTGAGTTGTTTGATCTCTCCACAACGTGATCTGATCGCTGGGTTTACATCATGATAGGGATTTTCTGTTGTTGCACCGATTAAAATAATCGATCCATTTTCCACGTGGGGAAGCAATGTATCCTGTTGTAACTTGTTAAAACGATGAATTTCGTCTAAGAACAAAATAACTTTTCCGCTTATACGTGCATCAGCCACTACATCTTCCACGTCTTTTTTTCCAGCTTTAGTGGCATTCAACGCAACAAAGGGCAATTTTGTCGTACCTGCAATAGCAAATGCAAGAGATGTTTTGCCAACTCCAGGATCGCCGTATAAAAGCATAGAGGGAACATGTCCGTTTTTTATCATTTTATATAAAGCTGTGTTTTCTCCAATAACATGCTGTTGTCCAGCTAGTTCATCAATAGTTTGAGGTCTCATCCGATATGCTAAAGGTTCATTTTGCAAAATGATCTCTCCTTTTTCGTACGTTTGTTCTTTTATTATATAGAAGATTGTCTAAAAAGTCATTTTGAAGTCGATATAGTGTGTAATTATGCTATACTAGGGAAAGAATTTTTTAATCTTATGAGGTGAATTATATTGAAATTTTCAACAAAAGGAAGATACGGTTTAACAATTATAGTAGCTCTAGGAAAGCAGTACGGAGAAGGTCCGATTGCACTTCGACAAATTGCTGCTGAATATAATTTATCTGAAGCGTATTTAGAGCAGATTGTATCACCTCTTAGAAACGCAGGAATAGTGAAGAGTGTAAGAGGGGCATACGGTGGTTATATGCTTTCAAAAACACCTAGTGAAATAACTGCAGGAGATGTTATTCGCGTATTGGAAGGACCAATTCAAATCGTTGAGGGAATTGAAGAGGAAGCCCCACCACAGCGTGAGTTGTGGATGCGTATTCGTGACGCTGTAAAAAATGTGCTAGATACAACTACAATAGAAGATTTAGCAAAATATACGGAAGAAAATCCAGAGAACCCTGGATATATGTTTTATATATAAGGAGTTTATAATGACTAGAATATATTTGGATCATGCAGCCACATCACCAATGGCCGAGGAAGTAATCGAAGTCTATACAGCTGAAATGAAAGAAGTGTTTGGTAATCCATCTAGTATTCATCAAACTGGAAGAAAAGCCAGAAAAAAAGTCGATGATGCAAGAACAATTTTAGCTAAAAGTATTGGAGCCCATGAAACAGAAATTACCATAACTAGTGGAGGCACAGAAGCAGATAATTACGCTGTTTTTGGAACTGCTTATGCTAGAAAAAACGAAGGTAAGCATATAATTACAACTCAAATTGAGCATCATGCGGTTCTTCACGCTTGTGAGCAGCTTGAAAAAGATGGTTTTGAAGTAACTTATCTTCCAGTCGATAAAAATGGATTGATCAGTATCAATGACTTGAAAAATTCACTAAGAGAAGATACTATTTTAGTTTCCGTTATGTATGCAAATAATGAGGTAGGGGTTATTCAACCAATCGTGGAAATTGGTGAATTATTGAAAGATCATCCTGCCTATTTCCATACAGATGCTGTTCAAGCATATGGTAGTTTATCTATTGACGTGATTACATCCCATATAGATTTATTGAGTGTTTCCAGCCATAAGATAAATGGACCAAAAGGAATAGGTTTCTTATATCAAAGAAAAGGTATCTTGTTAAAACCTATTTTTTATGGAGGACAGCAGGAACGAAAAAAACGGGCGGGTACCGAAAATGTACCGGCTATTGTTGCATTTGCAAAGGCAGTTCAATTGAAACAAGCAACTTTTACAAATGGCAACGTAGAATATAATCGGTTAAAACAAGTTTTTCTATCTGAATTGGAAAGACTTAAAGTTCCTTTTCAAGTTAATGGTTCTCAGGAATCAGTGCTTCCTCATGTGCTAAATATTAGTATCCCTAATACAGATGTGGAAACTTTTTTAGTGCAATTAGATTTAGCTGGTATTGATGCTTCAAGTGGATCGGCTTGTACAGCAGGTTCTATCGATCCATCCCATGTACTAGTTGCGATGTATGGGGAAAGTACACCCGAGTTACGAAATTCGGTTCGTTTTAGCTTTGGATTGAATAATACGGAAGAACAAGTGTTGGAAGCGGCAAACAAAATAAGCAAGATAGTATTATAGAACAAACCCATCTAAAAGTTTAACTTCATTTAGTTTGAGTTTGTCTATTACTACATGATGTTAAAGATTTTAGCGAAATGAGTGAATACAATGAAAAAAATAGAAGATACACGAGTAGTAGTTGGAATGTCTGGCGGGGTAGACTCGTCTGTTGCAGCATACTTACTGAAAGAACAAGGCTATGATGTAATCGGCATTTTCATGAAAAACTGGGATGATACCGACGAATTCGGGATGTGTACAGCAACCGAAGATTATGAAGACGTGATAAAAGTTTGCAATCAAATAGGTATTCCTTATTATGCAGTAAACTTTGAAAAACAATATTGGGATAAAGTTTTCACTTACTTCTTAGAAGAATATAAAGCAGGTCGAACTCCCAACCCAGATGTAATGTGTAATAAAGAAATTAAATTTAAAGCGTTCTTGGAGCATGCATTAGCTCTAGGAGCAGATTATTTAGCAACAGGTCACTATGCGCAAGTCGAAGTCCGTGATGGACAAACTCGTATGCTACGTGGAAGAGACAACAATAAAGATCAAACTTATTTCTTAAATCAATTAAATCAAGAACAATTAGAAAAAGTGATGTTCCCAATTGGTCACTTAGAAAAGAAAAAAGTCCGTGAAATCGCATTAGAGCAAGGTCTTGCTACTGCAACTAAAAAAGATTCCACTGGTATTTGTTTTATCGGGGAAAGAAATTTCAAAGAATTTTTGAGCCAATATCTTCCTGCTCAGCAAGGTGCTATGGAAACGATGGATGGGAAAGTAATGGGACAACATGATGGTTTAATGTATTACACAATTGGACAACGTCATGGTCTTGGAATCGGTGGTTCGGGTGATCCCTGGTTTGTAATTGGAAAAGATTTGGACAGAAATGTCCTGTTAGTTGGACAAAACATTAACAATGACGCATTGTTTTCTACTAGCCTAACTGCAACTGATTTATCTTTTACGACTACATTAGAAAAGCCACAATCTTTTAAAGCAACTGCGAAATTCCGTTATCGTCAAGAGGATATAGGTGTGTTTGTAGAATTGATAGATAATAACCGAGTGAGCGTTATATTTGATGAGCCAGTTCGCGCAATAACACCAGGACAAGCGGTTGTGTTCTATCAAGGCGATGAATGTCTAGGTGGAGCTACAATTGATGAAGTATTCAAAGATGGTCTTAAACTGGATTATGTCGGATAACTGGAGGTAATATTATGGATTACAATGAATTAGGAATTCAAGCTATACAAGAAGAAAATTATGAAAAAGCAGTAGAGCTTTTTACGAAAGCAATTGAAGAAAATCCAAATGAGGCAATTGGCTATATTAACTTTGGAAATCTTTTATCGTCTATGAATGAAGATGAACGAGCAGAGAAGTTTTTCCAAAAAGCAATTACTTTAGATGAAGGTGCAGCAACAGCCTATTATAGTCTTGCAAATCTTTACTACAATGCCGAGCGATTTACGGAAGCTGCAAAGCTATATGAAAAAGCTATTGCGACTGGAATTGAAGGACCGGATGCCTACTATATGCTTGGGAAAAGTCTTGAAAAAGAAGGGCTAACAAAGCTTTCGCTACCATATTTACAAAGAGCTTCGGAGCTAGCTCCTGAAGATATACAAATTAAATTATCTTATGGTATTGCCCTTGCTAGTTTAGAGATGTTCGAACAAGCAGAACCTGTCTTTAAAGAAATAGTGCAGTTAGATGCCGAAAACGCAGATGCTCACTATAATCTGGGTGTATTATATGCAGTTTCAACTTCTGACACTGAAGCTGCTTTATCTCATTTAAAAGAAGCTTTTACTTTACAACCCAATTATGATCAAGCACGCTATGTGTACGACATGATTTCCCTACGAAATTAATGAAACTCTGGAGGCGGTAGTATGACCAACGAAATAAATAATGAAAAGCAATTTATTACGGGTCGTCCTATCGTTTCGATTTTTCATAACCCTCAAAACTTATTCTCTATCATCAAATTGAAAATAAAATCCACTAACACTACATACACAGAAAAAGAAGTAATTGTATCTGGTTATTTCCCTCCGTTAGTACTTGAAGAACCATACAAATTCATTGGTTATATTAAAAATCATCCGAAATATGGCGTGCAATTTCAAGTGGAAACATTCCAAAAAGAAGTACCAGCGACAGAACAAGGAATTATTCATTATCTTTCCAGTGATATGTTCACAGGGATTGGACGCAAAACTGCTGAACTAATTGTGAAAAAGCTAGGCACAAATGCCATTAACAAAATATTAGAGGACCCACAGGCCTTAGATGTAGTGCCTCGCCTTTCAGAAGATAAAAAAGTGACGCTACGTGCAGTTCTGGAACAAAATTTAGGCTTGGAAAAAGTAATGATTCAACTCAATGAATGGGGATTTGGTCCTCAGATTGCTATGAAAATATATCAAGCGTATCGAGAAGAAACACTTGCTGTGCTTACGAAGAATCCATTCCGTCTAATTGAAGAGGTAGAGGGAGTAGGTTTTGTTCGAGCAGATGAGCTCGGCTATAAATTAGGGATTAAAGGAAACCATCCAGATCGTATTAAAGCAGCAATCTACCATTTGCTTCAAACAGCTTCCTTAGGGGAAGGTCATGTATTTCTTTATGCGGAGCAATTATTGGAATCTGTTAAAAAACTACTAGAAAATGCTCAACATGAAGAAATTCCTTATGATGCAATTACTAAATGTTGCATTGAACTTGCAGAAGAAAATAGGATTGTCGGAGAAGTGAATCGTTTTTATATTCCGTCTTTATATTATTCGGAAGTTGGCATTGGATCCAAAATTGAAACCCTACTAGCCGAAAATGATACACATCATCAGTTTCCTTTAGCAGAGATGAAAAAGCATCTTGGAGGTATCGAAGAACGTCTAGGTGTCCAATATGCTCCAACACAGATCAATGCGATTGAAACGGCATTAAATGCAAGTATGACCTTACTTACTGGAGGTCCTGGTACGGGTAAAACTACGGTAGTTCGAGGAATCGTTGAACTATATGCAGAACTACATGGACTGTCTCTGGATCCAAAAGAATGGTTGAAAGACAAGAAACCATTTCCGGTAGTATTAGCCGCTCCTACGGGTAGAGCAGCCAAGCGTCTAAGTGAATCGACAGACTTGCCAGCCATGACTATTCACCGACTATTAGGCTTTACTGGTCAAGAGGATTCGGATGTGGAAGGAAAAGAAATCGAAGGCAAACTAATTATTATTGATGAAACTTCTATGTTAGATACATGGTTAGGGCATCAGCTCTTAAAAGCAATTCCAAAAGATGCTCAAGTTATTTTTGTAGGTGACCAAGATCAACTTCCGCCAGTAGGACCAGGTCAGGTATTAAAGGATTTACTTGCCTCCAAACGAATCCCTACTGTAGAGCTAAAGGATATTTATCGCCAGGCTGAAGGATCATCGATTATAGAACTTGCTCATGAGATGAAACAAGGAACGGTTCCCGCATCCTTATTAGACAAAACAAAGGATCGTTCGTTCATCAAGGCTTCTACAGAGCAAATCCCAAAAGTAGTAGAGCAAGTACTGAAAAGTGCATTATCCAAAGGACTTTCCATTCGAGATATGCAAGTATTAGCTCCTATGTATAGAGGTCCTGCTGGTATTGACGCGCTTAATAAAATGATTCAAGAAATGGTCAACCCAAATACGGATGGAAAACGAAAAGAAATGATTTTTGGGGAAACTATTTTTCGTATTGGGGATAAGGTACTTCAACTCGTCAATCAACCAGAAAGTCATGTATTTAATGGCGATATGGGAGAAGTTATTAGTATTTTTAAAGCTGCAGAAACAGTCGAGAAAAAAGAGATGCTAATTGTGTCATTTGATGGTAATGAAGTAACCTATGAAAAAAATGATTTAAATCAGCTGACACTTGCTTATTGCTGCTCCGTTCATAAGTCACAAGGTAGTGAATTTCAAACGGTTATTATGCCTATCACGAGAAGCTATATGAAAATGTTAAGACGAAATTTACTGTATACAGGGATTACGCGCGCTAAAAACTTTCTCATTCTTTGTGGGGACCCCGAAGTATTTAAGTTTGGAGTAGAGCGAACGGATGATCTTCAGCGATTGACTACATTAAAAGATCGTTTAACGCATACAGAAGAAGCAGAACCCGCAGAAGAGAAAGAGTTAAAAAGTGATACTGAAACTAGAGCGAATCAAACAGATTTGACCTATTTAACTGCAGAGAATTATCATGTAGTTGACCCTCTAATAGGGATGAATGGTGTCACTCCGTATCAATTTATGGACACAGACAATTGACACAAGCCCATTTGTTTTTTATAATCAATTGCATATAGTAAAATGTTGACGGAGAAAGTACTAATTGTTATCTGACTAGAAATGGATTCCTTGGCTGAAAGAATTCACTGACCTAACAAATAGGAAAGCTACTCCTGAGTGCAGTTAAAACCTGTCGTATGGCCGCGTTAAGGCTTCTTGAGAGACATAAGTAGAATTATCTACTGTGTAACTAGGGTGGTACCGCGAAACAATAGCTTTCGTCCCTTTTTTAGGGATGAGGGCTTTTTTTTATTGTTTTGGTTTTTAGATATCACTTGTGAAGTGATTGGGATTACTCGCGGTCGAAGAATACAAATTATTAGGAGGAACTAAACATGAAACAATTAACAGGTGCTCAAATTAGACAAATGTATTTAGACTTTTTTATCGAAAAAGGACATTCCCAGGAACCATCAGCTCCACTTGTACCAATCAATGACCCGTCATTACTATGGATAAATAGTGGTGTAGCAACACTTAAAAAGTATTTTGATGGACGTGTAGTACCTGAAAATCCACGTATTACAAATGCGCAAAAGTCTATTCGTACAAATGATATTGAAAACGTTGGGAAGACAGCAAGACATCATACTTTCTTTGAAATGCTAGGCAACTTTTCTATTGGAGACTACTTTAAAAAAGAAGCGATCCAGTATGCATGGGAGTTTTTAACGGATGCAAAGTGGATGGCATTTGAACCAGAAAAATTATCTATTACGATTCATCCCGAGGACGAAGAAGCATATAATATTTGGAAGGATGAAATTGGAATTCCGGAAGAGAGACTTATTCGTTTGGAAGGGAACTTCTGGGATATTGGGGAAGGTCCAAGTGGTCCGAACTCAGAGATTTTCTATGATCGTGGAGAAAGCTATGGTAATGACCTAAACGATCCTGAATTATATCCAGGTGGAGAGAACGACCGGTATTTAGAGATTTGGAATTTAGTGTTCTCTGAATTCAATCACAATCCAGATAATACGTATACTCCTTTACCAAAACAAAATATTGATACTGGTATGGGCCTAGAGCGTATTACAAGCGTAGTACAAGATGTGCCAACAAATTTTGATACTGATTTGTTTATGCCAATTATCCGTCAAACTGAACACATTTCTGGGAAGTCATATCGTGCAAATGATGTGGATGATACGGCATTCAAAGTAATTGCTGACCATGTTCGTACAGTAGCTTTTGCTATTGGTGACGGTGCATTACCATCCAATGAAGGTAGAGGTTATGTCCTTAGAAGATTACTTCGTAGAGCAGTTCGTTTCGCGAAACAATTAGGGATTGAAAAACCATTCCTACATGAGCTCGTTCCAGTAGTTGGAGAAATTATGCAAGACTTCTACCCAGAAGTAACAGAAAAACAAGATTTCATCATGCGTGTTATGAAAAATGAAGAAGAAAGATTCCATGAAACACTTCATGATGGCCTAGCTATATTGGAAAAGGTTATCGAGGAACAGCAATCAAAAGGGGAATCTTACATCCCAGGAACCACTACTTTCACTCTATACGACACGTACGGTTTCCCAATTGAATTAACGGAAGAATATGCAGAAGAGGCGAATATGACCGTCGACCACGAAGGCTTCAAATCAGAAATGGAAGCACAACGTTCTCGAGCTCGTGCAGCACGTCAAAATGTAGATTCTATGCAGGTACAGTCGGAAGTGTTTAGCAATTTACATGATGAAAGTGAATTTGTTGGATACGATATGATGAGTGTTGCTACTAAAGTTACTTCGATTGTTCGTGATCAAGTATTAGTCAAATCAGCTCATGAAGGCGAAGAAGTTAAAGTAGTATTAACGCAAACACCTTTCTACGCTGAAAGTGGCGGGCAAATTGCCGATCATGGAGTTATTCAAAATGATACATTTAAAGGATACGTAAAAGATGTGCAAAAAGCTCCCAATGGACAAAATCTCCACACAGTAGTTATTGAATCAGGAGAAATTATTACAGATGCAGAAGTAATGGCAACTGTAGATAATTCACTTCGTGGACATACGATTAAAAATCATTCTGCTACACATATTTTACATCAGGCGCTAAAAGACGTATTAGGAACGCATGTAAACCAAGCTGGTTCATATGTTGGTCCAGATCGTTTACGTTTTGACTTCTCTCATTTTGGACAAGTTACAAAAGAAGAAATTGAACAAATAGAACGTATAGTAAATGAAAAAGTGTGGGATAATATCCCGGTAGTTACAGGATTCCATAATATTGATGAAGCAAAACAAATGGGTGCAATGGCATTATTCGGTGAAAAATATGGTGATATAGTAAGAGTGGTGAAAATGGGAGATTTCTCATTAGAACTATGTGGTGGTATTCACGTCCAGAACACCTCTGAAATAGGAATTTTTAAAATCCTTTCTGAAAGTGGGATTGGAGCAGGAACTAGACGTATAGAAGCGGTAACTGGTAAAGGTGCTTTCGAAATATTAAAAGAAGAAGAGCAAATATTAAATGAAGCAGCAAATTTACTAAAAGCACAACCTAAAGATTTAGTGAATAAAGTTACTCAAACACTTCAAGAGCTAAAAAATGTTCAAAAAGACAACGAGTCTCTTTCAGCGAAAATTGCCAATAGCCAAGCTTCATCCGTTCTGTCCTCGGCACAAAAAGTAAATGATATAACTGTATTATCCGTAAAAGTAGACGCTAAAGATAACAATCAATTACGCCAAATGATGGATGATTTAAAACAAAAGCTAGAAAAAGCGGTAATTGTTTTAGGTGCAATCGATGGGGATAAAGTCATGATTACAGCAGGCGTAACAAAAGATATAGTTGGTGGTAACTATCATGCAGGGAATATCGTCAAACTAGTGGCAGAGCAATGTGGAGGTAAAGGTGGAGGTCGTCCGGACTTCGCAATGGCTGGTGCTAAAGATACAAGTAAATTAGAAGCAGCTTTAAGTTCTGTATTAGAATATATTAAATCTGTTTAAACTTTTTCCAAAATAGGGTATACTAATACAATAGGTACATTAGTTTACTCACTTAAAAAAGAAAGCGAGGTGCTGATCATGAGCTCATTTGATAAAACGATGAAATTTAATTTCCCTGAAGAATCGATGGAACAAGAAGTAAAACATGTGATGGTACAAGTTCACTCTGCACTAGAAGAAAAAGGGTATAATTCTATCAATCAAATTGTAGGCTATTTATTGTCAGGTGATCCAGCTTATATTCCTCGCCATCAAGATGCACGAAATATGATTCGAAAACTTGAACGAGATGAAATATTAGAAGAACTGGTAAAGTTCTATATTAAGAAAAATAATGAGGCTTAATGATGCGAATTATGGGGTTAGATGTTGGTTCTCGTACTGTGGGAGTAGCAATCAGTGATGCATTTGGTTGGACTGCACAAGGTATAGAAACAATAAAAATACATGAAGAAAGCTTAGAGTTTGGTCTGGAACGAATTGATGAACTCGTAAAAGAGCATAATGTAACAGAATTTGTTGTTGGATTTCCAAAAAACATGAATAATTCTATTGGTCCACGTGCTGAGGCATCCGAACAATATGCTAAGCTATTAACCGAGAAATATCATTTCCCAGTAACTTTATGGGATGAACGATTGACAACGATGGCTGCAGAACGTATGTTAATAGATGCTGATGTGAGCCGTAAGAAGCGTAAGTTAGTGATTGACAAGATGGCCGCTGTAATGATTTTACAAGGCTTTCTTGATAGAAAAAATAGATGAGGTGACTACAAATGGACCACGGTCAAGAAAATATTACAATTGTAGATGAAAATGGAAATGAACAACTTTGTAACGTGCTATTTACATTTGAATCTGATGAATTTGAAAAATCATATGTACTTTATTATCCAATCGGTGCAGAAGAAGATGAAAATGAAGAAATCGAAATTCATGCATCATCATTTACTCCAAATGAAGATGGAGAAGACGGAGAATTACTTCCAGTCGAGTCCGATGCTGAATGGGATATGATAGAAGAAATGTTAAGTACATTTTTAGATGAACAAGAAGACGAAGAAGAAGACGAAGAATAAGACTATCTATTCAGGTGGATGAGGGAAGCCTCATTCACCTTTTTCTTTGTTTAATTGTTCTGTACATAATTAGCTATTTACACATTCTAGCCTGTGGTGAATAGTGGTAACCATAATCATAAAAGAGAAAAAAATCTACTATATGTCAAGATTCTCTAGAAGAGTCAAGCTCATCACACACGGTAGATTATAGTAGATGATTTGTGCGCTTTTGTTCTTTTATATATTTTCTTGTATAATGAGATAGGATAAAGGGGGAGAACCCGTGGAAAATGAAACAAAAAAAGATATTATGTTTAAGAAAATGAAAAGTAAGAAAAAAGAAGTGAAACTTGTGAGAAAGATTGTTCTAATTATAACTTTCCTTGTAATTATCATCGGAGGGATAGCTGGTCTAGTTATATATAATTATGTAGAATCAGCGCTCCAACCTTTAGACCCTAATTCCGAAGAGACTATAACCGTAGATATTCCAATTGGATCGGGCTTAGATAATATTTCCAGTGCATTAGAAAAAAGCGGAATTATAAAAGATGCAAAGATCTTTAAGTATTATGCAAAGTTTAACAATGAATCTCAGTTTCAGGCTGGGGAGTATAGTTTAACAAAAGCAATGACTTTAGACGAAATTATTGAAAGCTTAAAAACTGGTAAAGTATATAGAGAACCAGTATTCGCGTTGACAATTCCAGAAGGATTGACACTTGAACAAATTGGACAAGTTATTGAAAAGAAAACTAAGCATTCTGCAGATGATTTCTTTTCACTTGTAACAAGTGAGGAATTTGTGGATCGAATGATGGTTAAATATCCAAACGTTCTAGGACCAGAGATTAAAGGAGAAAATGTACGCTATGCATTAGAAGGATATCTTTTCCCTGCGACCTACCCGTTTTTTGAGGAAAACCCTTCTATTGAGACAATAGTAGATATGATGCTCTCTAATACCGATAAAGTAGTAACATCTTACGTAGATATATTACAAGCAGAGGAAAAATCTGTTCACTGGTTATTAACTTTTGCGTCTTTATTAGAGGAAGAGGCTACAGCCCAAACAGATCGAGCAACAATTGCGAGTGTCTTTTATAACCGTATAGAAGATGGGATGCCTTTACAAACAGATCCAACTGTCCTATACGCGAAAGGAACACATAAAGATCGTGTGCTTTTTGAAGACTTAGAGTTTGATAATCCTTATAACACGTATCAAAACCAAGGATTACCGCCCGGACCCATCGCAAATGCCGGTAAATCATCTATAGAAGCTACACTTGATCCAAGCGATACAGATTATTTTTACTTCTTGGCAGACAAAGAAGGAACTAATCACTTTTCTAAAACCTACGATGAACATCTTCAAAAAATCGACGAATTTTTAAAATAAAAATTGTGCAGGAGAGGGAGTGTGTCGCATTCCTTCTCCTGCTATGTTATTATAAGAGTTGTTTTTTTACATAATAGGTATTACTATTTTATTGACCTAAAGGGGTTAGTCTAGATGAATATTAGTGATGATTTTTTAAAGGATCTGATAAAACCTCGATCCGCTATTTTTTTGGAAATGGAACAATATGCAAAAGATAATCATGTGCCTATCATGCAACTAATGGGTATGGAATCGTTATTGCAGCTCCTTTCTTTACAACAGCCAAAGTCTATTTTAGAACTTGGAACTGCTATCGGTTATTCTTCCATGCGAATGGCAACTAAACTTGAAGAAGCATCAATTGTGACTATTGAGCGAGATGTAGCTAAGGCAGAACTAGCAAAAGATTATATGCAACGGGCAGATTTACAACATCGTATTCAAGTAATTATAGGAGATGCGTTAGAGATTTCAGCAACAGAGCTGGGAGATTTAACTTTTGATGCTATCTTTATTGATGCAGCGAAAGGTCAATACAAAAATTTCTTCGAAAAGTATGCCCCATTTTTGAATGATGGTGGCGTTATTTATTGTGATAATTTATTGTTAAATGGCTTGTCCGAGTTACCAATGAGTGAAGTGCCTAGAAGAAAAAGAACAATGGTCAGAAACCAACATCAATTTATGGAGTGGCTAATGAATCATCCAGATTATGATACAGCATTCCTACCTGTTGGAGATGGTATGTTAGTAAGTATTAAGAGGTGAAAGACATGAACAAAACAGAATTATTGGTTACACCTGCAAGTATTAGTCATATAGAAGAATTAATGGTAGCTGGAGCTGATGCTTTCTTAGTTGGTGAACAGTTTTTTGGTCTTAGACTTCCAGGAGAATTCACATTAGAAGAAATTGCAACAGCAAGAGTTCTTACATCCAAACAAAACAAAAAGTTATATGTTGCGATGAACGCTCTGTTCCATAACGACAAACTGGAAGCACTGGCTCCTTACATGAAAAGACTTCAAGAGATTGGTGTAGACGGCATTGTGTTTGGAGATCCGGCTGTCATTATCGCTAGACGTGAAGCAGAGGTAACTATTCCCCTACATTGGAATACGGAACAAACTGCAACCAACTATTTTACAGCGAATTACTGGGGAAAACGTGGTTCTACTAGAGCCGTCCTTGCAAGAGAACTAAGTCTTGATGAGGTAGTGGAAGTAAAAGAAAATGCGACGGTTCAAGTAGAAGTTCAAGTACATGGAATGACTTGTATTTTTCAATCGAAGCGTTCACTTTTAGGGAATTATTTCTTATTCCAAGAAAAAGCATTGGAAGTAGAGAATCGCTCAAAAAACAAAAATATGTTCTTACATGACAAAGAACGTTCCAATAAATATCCGATTTATGAAGATAGCAACGGGACGCATATTTTCAGTCCAAACGATATGTGTATGATTGATGAACTAGATGAGCTATTAGATGCTGAAATAGATAGCTTAAAAATTGATGGAGTGTTACAAGACCCTTCCTATGTAACGGCTGTTACGAGCTATTACAGGCAAGCAATCGATGCCTATTATGAGTCGAAAGCAGCCTATAAAGCTTGTAAAAAAGAGTTGTATAACAAAATAGAAGAAATCCAACCAGCATTAAGACCGTTGGATACTGGCTTTTTCTTTAAAGAAACTGTGTATTAATCCGTTAGGAAAGGGTAGGTTTTACTTTGCTTAATACAAAATTAGATAAAATAAGTGAGCTAATTGACGGTAAACGTGTCATTACGAAAAAACCTGAATTGTTAGCACCAGCGGGAAGCTTGGAAAAGTTGAAAATTGCTGTTCACTATGGTGCTGATGCTGTGTTTATAGGCGGGCGCGAATTTGGACTTCGCTCAAATGCAGGGAACTTTTCCATAGAAGAAATGCGTGAAGGAGTAGAATTTGCTAGTCGCTATAATGCCAAAGTGTATGTGACTACTAATATCTTTGCTCATAATGAAAATATGGATGGATTAGAAGAATATCTACAAGCTGTGGAATCGACTGGTGTAACAGGTATTATTGTTGCTGATCCTTTAATAATTGAGACATGCAGAAATGTAGCACCCAAACTAGAGCTTCACTTAAGCACGCAACAATCCTTATCCAATTGGAAAGCTGTGCAATATTGGAAAGAGGAAGGGCTTGATCGAGTTGTCCTCGCTCGTGAAACTAGTGGAGACGAAATTCAGTTGATGAAAGAGAAAGTAGATATCGAAATTGAAACGTTTGTCCATGGTGCAATGTGTATTGCATACAGCGGTAGGTGTACACTTTCCAATCATATGACTGCCCGTGACTCAAATAGAGGCGGATGTTGCCAATCCTGCCGTTGGGATTATGATTTATATGAGCAAACTGACGGAGCAGAGCAAGCGTTATTTACGGAGGATGAAGTCCCGTTTGCGATGAGTCCAAAAGATTTAAAGTTATTGGAATCAATACCTCGGTTAATTGAATTAGGAATCGATTCTTTGAAAGTTGAAGGCCGTATGAAGTCAATTCATTATATTGCTACTGTTGTTAGTGTTTATCGCAAAGTAATTGATGCATATTGTGCTGATCCTGAAAACTTCCAAATGGAATCTAGCTGGGTCGCAGAACTAGAAAAATGTGCCAATCGGGAAGCTGATACGGCGTTTTTTGAGGCGGAACCTGGAGTTGAACAACAAATGTACGGGGTACACGACAAAAAATTAGGCTATGATTTTGTGGGACTTGTGTTAGAGTATAACGAAGAAACACAAATAGTTACATTGCAACAACGAAATTATTTTAAACCTGGGGACAAAGTAGAGTTTTTTGGTCCAGAAATAGATAATGTTGAAATGGTTATAAAAGAAATTACAGATGAAAAAGGACAATTATTAGATGCAGCAAGACATCCATTACAGATTGTTCGATTTAAATGTACAAAGAAATTATATCCAAATAATATGATGAGAAAAGGGATGAAATAATGACGAAGAAAACTCCTCTTATCATTGGGATCACAGGTGGATCAGGATCAGGTAAAACGAGTGTAACAAACGCTATAAGTGAAGTATTTAAGAACCATTCAGTTGTAGTAATACAGCAAGACTATTATTATAAAGATCAAAGTCACTTGAAGTTTGAGGAGAGACTTAATACAAATTATGATCATCCTCTAGCTTTTGATAATGACTTATTGCTTGAACATATTCACAATTTGTTAGACAATAAAGCAATTGAAAAGCCAGTATACGATTATGCAAAACATACTCGCTCTTCGGAAACGATTAAAATAGAGCCTAAAGACGTAATTATTTTAGAAGGTATTCTAGTATTGGAAGATGAACGACTTCGGAATATGATGAATATCAAATTATTTGTGGATACAGATGCAGACTTACGTATTATTCGTCGTATTTTACGTGATATTAACGAAAGAGGACGTACGGTAGATTCTGTGGTAGATCAATACTTAAATGTAGTTCGTCCGATGCATAACCAATTCATCGAGCCAACTAAAAGATATGCAGATGTAATTATTCCAGAAGGTGGCCAAAATGAAGTGGCGATCGATTTAATGGTAACAAAAATTAAAACTATTCTTGAAACGAATGTTATTGTATAATATGATGATTGAGATTGACAATAATTTCATGTAATTCATATCATTGTGATTAGATGCATATGAATGATACATGGTAAAGTTTTGAGTGTGTATTTAAAGGAGTGTATGGGAGTGTCAACAGAGAAACAGTATCCAATGACCGTTGCTGGTAAACAAAAATTACAAGATGAATTAACGCATTTAATAACGGTAAAACGTAAAGAGGTAGTAGAACGTATTAAAATTGCTAGAAGCTTTGGGGATCTATCAGAGAACTCTGAGTATGATTCAGCTAAAGAAGACCAAGCCTTTGTAGAGGGGAGAATTTCAACTCTAGAGTCAATGATCCGTAATGCGGTCATGATCGAAGGAGAAGGAAATAACGACATCGTTACGCTTGGTAAAACAGTAACATTTGTGGAAATTCCTGATGGTGATGAAGAGACTTACACAATCGTAGGTTCTGCAGAAGCTGATCCAATCGAAGGTCTAATTTCCAATGACTCTCCAATTGCTAAAGGTTTAATTGGCAAGACTACGGGAGATCGAGTGAAAATCCTAACTCCAGGTGGAGAAATGGACGTAGAAATAAAAACTATATCTTAAAATGAAGAGGTAAACGAAATCGTTTACCTCTTTTTTGATAAAAAAATATTGAAGATGCTCCCTGTACACTGAGTTCATGGATGAAAGAATAAATAAATGAAACTACTGATTTACGTTTCAGGTGGACGCTTTCCGCGGGCGAGGTCGAGCCTGCTCGTTCGCTGCGCTCCCTGTGAGGTCGAGCCTCCTCGTTCGCTGCGCTCCCTGTGGGGTCTCGACTTTCTCGTTCTGATGTGCACCCAAAATGTTGGACCTTAAAACTAACTTGGGGGTGCACGTTATGAACATAAAAAAAGCAGAAGTAATTGATGCCTTTTTTGAGAAAGGAATGTCATTAAGAAAAATCGCACGCGACCTGGGTGTCGATAAAATGGTTATTAGTAGTTGGATAGAAATCTATCGATTTCATGGAATGGAAGGATTAATGGCTCCTGCTTGTAAAGGTTATGAGGAATCTTTTAAAATACACGTAATACAACATATGATAGAGACAGCTGAACCTTATTCAAAAGTAGCTGGTCGTTTTAACATTCCCAGTCGTGCAACCATCTGGAAGTGGATGCATCAATACATGTCAGAAGAGGAATGGACGCTCTATTATTTGAAAAGGGAGCGTCGTGATATGAAGAAAAAGCAGCCGAAACAAGGTATGACAGACATCGGAAAATTACAAGAAGAGCTTGAATACTTAAGAGCAGAGAATGCTTATTTAAAAAAGTTAGATGCCTTAGTTCAAGAAAAAAAGAAGTCCCAACCAAAGAGAAAGTAAGAGTGATTGATGAATTAAGGCATGAATTTCCTCTACAAATTTTATTACATGTTTCTGAAGTAAAAAAAGCAACTTACTATTATCATAAGAAGAACTTAGAGAAGGCAGATAAATACGCAACGATAAAAGAAGCGATTGAACGTATATTCTACCAACACAAAGAGTTGTACGGGTATCGCCGAATTGTTTTAGCCTTACGCAAAGAAGGATTTTTTATTAATCATAAAACGGTACGCCGTTTAATGAATGACCTTGGTTTACATGGTGTTCAAAAGGCAAAGAAATATCGTTCGTACCGTGGCGAGGTTGGTCAGATTGCGAATAATAAAATCAATCGTCATTTTGAGACAGAAAAACCAAATCAAGTATGGCTAACAGATGTAACAGAATTTAAAGTAGCCGGCAATAAACTTTATTTATCCGCCTTTTTAGATGTGTTTAACCGGGAGATTGTCGGTTATTCTATTACACAAAACCCGAACTTTGGACTAATACAAGATTCTTTTGGAAATGCGATCAAACGGGCAAATTTATCTCTTCAAGATCAAGTATTGATCCATTCGGATCAAGGCTGGCTGTATCAAATCCCGCGTTTTCAACAGTTGATAAAACCTTATAACATGTCACAAAGTATGTCACGCAAAGGAAACTGTTTAGATAATGCCCTAATGGAAGGTTTTTTTGGTATTTTAAAAAATGAATGTATCTATCGAAATTCATTTCGCTCTTTAGAAGAAGCGACGCAAGAAATAGAAACCTATATTGAATATTACAATACACTACGCATCAAACAAAAACTCAATGGGATGAGCCCCATTGAGTATCGCTTAAACTATGAAAAAGCGGCATAATAAGAGTACAACTTTTGGGGTTCATATCATTCATCCCGCTGGAGTCGCCACCTTACACTACAATCAATTAAGTGAGTAGTACTTAACTCTAAGATATAGCATAGCTTTTCGCTTAAATTATAAGAGTAGTACAAAGTAAAAAAAGGATAAAACCATCTGTAGTATTAAGAAGGCTATTCGATTAGTAAGTATAAAGAAAATGGATTTTATATATTACTAGTGGAAATAAAGAGAAGTAGTACTCAGTTTTAAATAAAGAAGCAAAATAGCTCATGAAATTGTATCTTCATGAGCTTTCTCCCAGAATAAGAAATTTTTTCAAGTTATCCACAAACGACCTTACCTGTTTCTAAGAGTTACAGGAGGGTGACGGAAAGACAAACGCCATAAGATTACAGAAAAAAGAGATGCTGGTTGTGACTACCGTCACAACCAGCATCTCTAAAAAATCACTCGGTAATCATACAGGAAAACTTTGTCCAAAGGCCTTCGAAAACGATAGAAACATCTTTTAATCTTAAAAGAAGGTACTTTCCTAAGTAGAATCTTTTACCTAAATAACATGTCTAGCAGTTGTGTAAAAAAGGTCTAGTTACATTTCGTCCTGACTATCAATCGGACTATTTTTGAGGTTAGTGAAACAAAACTCTATCATTATCGTCTATTTGTAGTATATTCTCTTATATTGAAGGAGGAAAAACAACATGCCTGAAAAGAATACGAAATTTGATTCGCGATTAGATCAACGAAATCATAAGAGAAAAAAGAATAATATTTTAAATATTCTTATTGGAATAGTAATTCTCCTCATTATCATCGTAACTGTAAACATTGTTACAGGTGATAACGACGAAGATAGTGCTAATACATCTAAAACAAAAAGTGAACAAGTAGAAGAAAGTACGGAGAATGAATCGGAAAATGAAGAAAAAGAAAAGGAATCTGAAGAAGTAGTGGGAAGTAGTACAGAATCTGCTGATTCTTCTTCGTCAACTGAAGAGACAACTACAGAAACAGAAGAGAACGAAAACACTGAAACAGAAGGTAATGAGGATAGTACTGTGACTACGGAACCTTCTAACGATTCAAATGTCGAATCAGTTGTTATAGATTCAGGATGGCAGCCCATAGGGACAGAGCAATCAGGTGAACATGTTTCTAGTTACAATAGCTCTTCTGTGGACTGGGATGAAAAAGTGAAAGCATTGGCCTACGGTGCTAATCTAGATCCTTCCAATATGTATGTTAAATATCTTGGTAACGGTGGAAGCCCCCAAAAATCTATAGGAACGGTTACTTCTAAGGATGGCAGCGAAATCTATCGTATATCTCTCGAATGGGTAGATGGTGAAGGATGGAAACCAACTAAAAAAGAAATACTTAAAGCATTAAAAAAATAGAGTCTTATATGAATAAAAAGAAAAGCTTCTTGACTTAAGAAGCTTTTTTCCTTATTTTTAAAGAAGTGCATTTTAGAGAGGGGCAGTTAAGTTGAAGATAGCAGTAATTGGTGCAATGGAAGAAGAAGTAGAGCTTCTGAGAAATGAAATTGAAAATCCTGAAACAAAGAGTATAGCAAACAGTGAATTTACAAGTGGTACATATAAAAATCATGAAGTTGTTTTATTGAAGAGTGGAATTGGAAAAGTGAACGCAGCTATGTCTACCACCATTTTATTAAATGAATACAAACCAGATTATGTGATAAATACAGGTTCCGCAGGTGGATATGATCCAACTCTTGAGGTAGGGGCTATTGTAATTTCGGATGAGGTAAGGCATCATGACGTGGATGTCACAGCTTTTGGCTATGAAATTGGGCAAGTTCCTCAACTACCAGCAGCATTCAAAGCAGATGAAAGATTAATGAAATTAGCTGAAGAAGCTGTATATGAAATTGGTAAACACCAAGTTGCAACGGGCTTAATAGCTACAGGTGATATTTTTATGCATGATCCTGCAAAAGTAGAACAAGTTCGTATCCATTTTCCACAAATGAAGGCTTGTGAGATGGAAGCTGCTGCTGTTGCACAAGTTTGCTATCAGTTTGAAGTGCCTTTTGTTGTAATTCGTGCACTTTCTGATATTGCCGGAAAAGAGTCTTCCATGAGTTTCGATGAATTTTTGCCAGTTGCGGCAAAACATTCGACACAAATAGTATTGCAAGTAATTGGGAAATTATAACTTTGTCATTAAATCGCCATACAGAGTAGTTTAAAGCATATTAATAATACCCCTGTTTTGTGCTATTATAACAGTATCAAACGCTTTCAATATTATAGGGGGAAATCGAATGTTGTTTCTTATGGCGACGGCAATTTTAATAACCGCAGTTTTAGCATTTATCATTATCGCAGAGACAAGTGAAGATTGAACTTAACTAAACTCTTTTGGTGTTTGATACATCAAAGGAGTTTTTTTCATGTATATAGGATTGATACAGTTTGACTAGCGCGCGTTTTTCAATACGTGAAACGTAACTTCTCGATATTTTAAGCTGTTTCGATATATCTTTTTGAGTCATTGGTTCATGACCTAACAATCCATATCTTCGAATGATAATTTCAAGTTCTCTGCTCTCTAGTTGAGACAGATGTCGATATAAGCTATTCGTATCCTCCTCTTCTACCAACTGTTCATCGGTGCTTTTATCGATACCTGGGAGTAAGTCTGTAATTTCTAAGGAGTGTCCATCTTTATCCATACCAATTGGCTCATGAAGAGAAACATCCTTTTGTACTTTCTTTAGTGATCGCAAATACATTAATATTTCATTTTCGATACATCTAGCAGCATATGTTGCTAACTTCGTTTTCTTTGTAGGAGTATAGCTATTAACAGCCTTCATCAGACCGATTGTCCCTATTGAGATATAGTCATCCAGTAGTTCGTGTTTTGGGTGGAATTTTTTTACAACATGGGCAACCAATCGCATATTCCTTTCGATAAGTTCGTCACGAGCAGATAAATCGCCACCTAAAAAACGATCAAGCATGACTTTTTCTTCTTCGGGAGTAAAGGGTTGATGAAAAGCCTGGCCTTTCAAATAACCAAGAACGAGAGGGAATTCTACAAAGATGCTTATAAAGGCAGTCATTAAACCTGTAATGAGGTTCACCTCCATCTAGTTGTTAGACCAGTATATGTCGAAAGCTGACAAAATATGAAAATAGCGACCGCAATCACAGAAACTTTTCTTAAATAAAAGGCGTATAAACAATGTAGTAGAAGGTCGAAGGATAGGGAAAATTATATGTATCGAGAAAAAGAGCTGCTAGCGTGACATCAGTCACGGCTAGCAGCTCAAAAAACAACCAATAATAATATATTGAAAAAGTCTGTTCGGGTTAGAATCTTAAAGGACTGTTTTTCTCGTTAAACTTTTCTTAGCGTAAATGTACTGATCATCAATAATGCGAGAATAATGAATAAGAACATGTACGATACAGATGGTATATATTCTATCGCAAAATAAGAAAGTGTTAAAATTACACCCGCAACAGTAATTGGTAATCCAGTGAAAAAACCATTTGGTTCAGAAATATTAAATCGTGCAAGTCTGAAAGCACCACATGCTATATAGATTACGGTTATTATCATGCCGGTCACACTAAACTCTTGCAAAACCAATGAATAAATCAGTAATGCAGGAGCTACCCCGAATGAAATAATATCGCTCATGGAATCTAGTTGTTTGCCTAATTCGGATTCAAGATGAAATCTTCTTGCTACTATTCCATCAAATCTGTCTAAAAGGCCAGCTATAAATATAAATAATACACTGAATGTGTAATTTTCATTCATCGTTGCCATGATGGCTGCTCCACCAAATGCAAGATTGCCAATGGTGACCATATTCGCCGCATGTGATTTCAATTTTTTTACTGTTTGATACATTGCGTTTTGTAAAAACATTGCAAATCACTCCTTTACAAGTAACGTATTTGTTCATTATACTTCGATTAAGTAAAAATAGTAAGTTTAATTTTTTCAAGGGAGTTAAAAAATGAGAGAAAAATTATATCAAACCATGATTGAATTAACAAATGGGAAATGGTCCTCGTCACTAATCAGAGGGTTTACCCAATCGAAAGCAAGCAAACGTATAATTCCCTCATATATTAAATTTTTTAATATATCCATACAAGATACAATACAAAAGAGGGAAGATTTCACCACTTTACATGACTTTTTTATTCGTAAAGTTAAAGAGGAAAGTCGTCCAATCGATTTAACGCCGAATAGCATCATTAGTCCAGTCGATGCCACTATTGAAACATTTGGGGATATTACAGAAAAAGGGCTCTTTTATGTAAAACAGAAAACTTACACCTTACAGGATATGCTAGGTTCGGAAAAAATAGCTTCGTCCTTTCAAAATGGAAAATATATTGTTTTGTATTTAAGTCCAGCAGAATATCACCGTATACATTCTCCAGTAGATGGTAAAATACTTAACCAATATATTCTTGGTAAAAAATCGTATCCGGTCAATAAATGGGGGCTTCAGTTTGGGAAACAAACGATAAGTGGTAACTATCGAATGTTAACGGAGTTAGAAATGCCTAACGAAAAGAAATGTATACATATAAAGGTAGGAGCCATGTTTGTCAATTCTATAGAGCTTACAAACAAATCAAATGCATGGAAAAAAGGAGAAGAAATTGGATACTTTTCCTTTGGATCGACCGTTGTTATGCTGTATGAAGAAGGTAGTGTGGAGTTCTCAAGTGCTGTTCATCCAGGTAAATTTGTCCGGATGGGTGAGAATGTAGCAAATATGCTATAATAAATAATAGAAAAAGCCTCGAATTGGAGTGTTCGTCTTTGTATTCATATCTTATACCTAGTGAATTTGTAAGAAGTGTCTTTCATATTACCCCTGAATTGTTAGTAGAAAAAGGGATTAAGGCAATTATTACAGATCTAGATAACACATTAGTTGAATGGGATCGACCTGATGCTACCCCTAAATTAATCGAATGGTTCGCAAGTATTAAAGCTGCAGGAATTCAAGTAACGATTGTTTCTAATAACAATGAGTTACGAGTTAAATCCTTTGCTGACCCACTTGGAATTCCATTCATATTTAAGGCACGTAAACCACTTGGAAAAGCATTTCTTAAAGCATTAAGTATTATGTCAGTTAAACGAGAAGAAGTGGTAGTCATTGGAGATCAGTTATTAACCGATGTATTTGGTGGCAACAGATTAAAGCTTCATACGATATTAGTCATTCCGGTTGCGAAATCAGATGGATTTGTGACTAAGTTTAACCGCATAGTAGAACGAAGAATTTTTAGTTACTTGGACAAAAAAGGACAAGTTACATGGGAGGAAGAAGCGTGACAGAAGCACCAAAATGTATCGGTTGCGGTACAACTATTCAAACAGAAAAACTAGGAGAACCTGGTTATGCACCAATATCTTCTTTAGAAAAAGAAGATATTATATGTCAGCGTTGTTTCCGATTGAAGAATTACAATGAATTACAACCAGTTTCTTTAACAGATGATGATTTTCTTCGAATTTTAAACAGTTTAGGAACGCAAAAAGGGTTAATCGTTAAAATTGTAGATATTTTTGATTTTAATGGTAGTTGGTTACCTGGATTGCATCGTTTTGTTGGAAATAACCCTATTTTGCTAATCGCTAATAAGGCCGACCTATTACCTAAATCAGTGAAAAAGAATAAAGTCATCAATTGGATGAAACACGAAGCTAAAAAATTAGGTTTGTCTCCAATAGATGTTTTATTTGTGAGTGCGCATAAAGGAACAGGCATGCCAGAAGCTATGGAAGCTATCGAGCACTATCGAAAAGGCGAAAACGTTTATGTTGTTGGTTGTACAAATGTTGGAAAGTCGACTTTTATTAACCGCATTATAAAACAAGCTACTGGAGAGGATGCGATTATTACGACATCGCATTTCCCGGGAACTACATTAGACATGATTGAAATTCCATTAGATGATAAAAAATCATTATTTGACACTCCTGGTATTATTAATCACCATCAAATGGCGCATTACCTAGACTCATCGGAGTTAAAATATATAACACCTAAAAAAGAAATCAAACCAAAAGTATTCCAACTGAATAGCGAACAAACCTTATATTTAGGCGGACTTTCTCGTTTTGACTTTATCAAAGGTGAACGTGCAGCATTTACTTGTCATATAGCGAATGATATTCCAATTCACCGTACTAAATTAGAAAATGCCGATAATTTATATAAAGAGCATAAAGGTAAATTATTATCTCCACCGAGTGAGGAGTTTGCAGATCTATTACCTCCATTAGTTCGTCATGAATTTAAGATTAAAGACGACAAAACTGATATTGTATTTTCAGGGTTAGGGTGGATTACCGTACAACGGGGTGGAGTAATTGTAGCTGCACATGCCCCAGCAGGTGTTGAAGTGTCTATTCGTCCATCATTAATATAGGAGGGATAGATTTGAAAAGATGGTTTGCTGTAATAGGAAATCCGATATCACATTCCTTTTCACCTACAATGCACGAAACATGGTTAAAACAGCTAGATATAGATGCAAGTTATATTCCAATACATGTTGAACAAAATAATTTAGAGCAAGCAGTTAAGTCTTTAAAGCTTTTAGGATGTAGTGGTTGGAATGTAACTGTTCCTTTTAAAGAAGAAATTATTCCGTTTCTGGATGAAATAGATGATTCTGCAAGAGGAATAGGAGCAGTAAATACAGTTGTGAAAACATTAGACAATAAATATGTTGGGTTTAATACCGATGGATTAGGTTTTGTTGAATCCCTCGGAGCCATTTTACCTGAGCAAAATATATTGTTGATTGGGGCTGGAGGAGCTGCACGCGGAATAGCTCATGCTTTCAAAAGTCTTGGTTATACACAGCTAACGATAGCGAATAGAACGTTAGAAAAGGCCAAAGTACTTGTGGAAGAACTACAGACCGGACAAGTGTTGACTCTGGAAGAAGCTGAAAACACATTAGACACGTTTGATATCGTTGTTCAAACGACGTCATTAGGCATGAAAACTAGTGTAGCATCCTTACCAATTCAACTAAATCGGTTAAAAGAGAATGCAATTGTTGCAGATATCGTATATAATCCTTTAGTTACCCCTTTTCTAGAGGAAGCGAAGAAAAACAATGTTCGAACAATTAATGGTCTAGGAATGCTTGTACATCAAGGAGCACTGGCCTTCTCATATTGGAATGGAACCAAGCCTGATACTGACGGGATGATCCAACAATTGATAGAGCAAATAGGAGGAAATTATGTTAACAGGTAAACAAAAAAGATTTTTACGTAGTCAAGCACACAATCTATCCCCGATTTTCCAAGTCGGCAAAGGTGGAGTGAACGATGCGATGATTAAACAAATCGGAGAAGCACTAGAAGTTCGTGAATTAGTTAAAATTAGTATTTTACAAAACTGTGAAGAAGATAAGCAGGAAGTGGCAGAAGCACTTGCAAAGGGTACTAGAGCAGAGCTAGTGCAACTGATTGGTTTAATGGTAGTGCTTTATAAACCATCTAAAAATAACAAACGAATCGAGCTTCCAAAAGCGAGTCGTGCATGAGAAAAAAAGTAGGGATTTTAGGTGGGACTTTTAACCCGCCGCATATTGGACATTTAATCATTGCAAATGAAGTACTCCACGCGTTGAACCTAGATGAAGTGTGCTTAATGCCAAATGCTAACCCTCCTCATAAAGAAATTCAAAATAGAGTCACAGCTGAGCAACGTCGAACTATGGTGGAATTATCAATACAAGACGTGCCGAAGTTAAAAATAGAAACGATTGAAATCGATCAAGGTGGTACATCTTACACTTTTGATACGATGGAACTTCTTAGAAGACGTGAACCAGAAACTGAATTCTATTTTATTATCGGTGGAGATCAAGTGGAGGATTTACCTAAGTGGTATCGAATCGAAGATCTTATTCAAAATGTGCATTTAGTAGGAGTGCCAAGACCAAATAAATCGCTCGAAACTGCATATCCTATAGTAACTATAGAGATACCTCAAATCGATATATCTTCTACGACCGTACGAAATCGAATAACACACGGCGAAACTACCAAGTTTCTTATAAGTGATGCTGTTCGAGAATACATCCGAGAGGAGAAGTTATATGAAGCATGAATATTTACTGGAGCAGATGAAAAGTCGAATGCCTGAAAAGCGTTTTATACATACAAGGGGTGTAGCTGAAACAGCTATTCAATTAGCCGAGTTGTATGGGGAAGATCCTGAAAAAGCAGAGATTGCGGGAATTTTACATGATAGTGTAAAGTACGCCGAACAAGAATGGCTGAGGTCTATCATTGTTTCACAAAATATGAATCCGGTATTATTGGATTTTAATCATGAATTATGGCATGCTCCTGTTGGAAGTTATGTTGCTAAAACAGAATTTCAAATTGCGGACGAGGATATATTGAAAGCTATTGAGTTCCACACAACAGGTCGAGCTGGTATGTCCAAGTTAGAAAGAATAATTTATGTTTCAGATATGATAGAGCCTAGTCGGAAATTTTCTGGAGTCGAACCTTTACGGGAAAAAGCAAAGATCGATTTAGAAGAAGCGATGACCAGTTGTATAAAGCATAGTATTTCATTTTTAATAGAAAAAAAACAACCGGTATTTCCGGATTCATTTCATTGTTACAATGATTTGATACAACAGAGAGGAAAAGTGAAAGAATGACATCTTCAAATTCATTAGTAGAAATCGCTTTTAAAGCAGCGGACGATAAAAGAGCAGAGGATATTGTCGTATTAAATATGCAAGGAGTTTCTTTACTTGCTGATTACTTTTTAATCTGTCATGCAAACTCAGATCGTCAAGTTCAAGCTATAGCAAAAGAACTAGAGGACCAAGCTTTCAAAGCAGGATTTAGAGTGAAACGATTAGAAGGTTTTGATGAAGCAAGATGGATTTTAGTCGATATGGGTGACGTTGTAGCACATGTATTCCACAAAGATGAACGTGCTTATTATAATTTAGAAAGACTTTGGGGAGATGCACCAATGATCGAAGTTGGGCAAGATGCTTAATGTCTACCTATGAACAATTTGCTTATATTTATGATTCATTAATGTCCGACATTCCGTACAATAAATATGCGGAATGGGTACAATCGAATGCTCCGCTGAATACACCCAAAAGATTAGTCGATATTGGCTGTGGAACAGGGGTTCTTAGTATCCAATTTGCTAAAGCAGGATATGAGGTTATAGGTGTAGATTTATCAGATTCTATGCTTACAGTTGCTCAAAATCGAAGCTTTGAAAATGGAACGGACATCACTTTTATCTGTCAGTCAATGGCGGATCTTGAAGGTGTAGATGAGGTAGATGTAGCGGTTATTGCTATAGATTCTCTAAATTATTTAGAGACATTAGAAGAAGTGGAACAGACATTTAAACGTTTGTTTGCTTCTTTAAATCCAAATGGACAATTGTTTTTTGATGTCCATTCACTTTATAAAATGGATGTAATTTACCCAAATGGTCCTTTTACGTACGAAGATGAGGAAGTTGCTTATCTTTGGCATACGGAACCAGGGGTAGAGGAGCATTCTATTTATCATGATATTACTTTTTTTGTTCGTGATGAATCAGGTTATTATGAACGCTTTGAAGAATCCCATTATCAACGTACGTATTCCATAGAAACTTTTACTAATCTCCTTGCAAAAGTAGGATTTTCTTCCGTGAATGTGCGTGATGATATTTTTGGAAAGCCTTCAGAAGAAGTGGATAGATGGTTTATCCACGCTGTGAAATAAGAAAAAGAGCCCTTTATCAGGCTCTTTTTTTAAAGGAAATAAATAAAAACGTCTTGTAAACACTGGTTTTATAGGGCTTGAAAGAAAGAGAAATACTACTGATTTCGGCCTCAGATGGTCACTTTCCGCGGGCTTGGCTTCAGCCTCCTCGTCACTACGGATCATTATTTATTTTAATATAATGCACCTACATTTACGTGGTTTTATATCCAATTATCCGAATATATAAAGTGAATCTAGTTGATTAGAGCGCAGAGCGGCGACTCCCGTGGCCACGGAAAGCGTCCACTCGGAGCGGAAATCAACGGCATATCTACGTTTCTATTTTTAGAAGTTCGGGCGTCTTTTTATCCAGTTTTTTTATTCACCTGTTTCTGCGTCGTTGCTCTACCTCCAAAACATGAAAGTGTATTGTAACGGAAATAAGCAGTGGATAATTGATGGACAACTACCTTACCCGCTCGATATCTATTTATTTTTATTGTTTTATTTCGATTATTTCCATAAAAATAACTCTTTTCAACTAGAGGTAAATTTAGTATAGTCTTCTTAACTCCATATAATTACCTCTTATGAAAGAGGCTGATAAATCTGCTCCAACTATTCATCCAAAAATATAAGAAAAAGCTATTACTCCCAGTAGTAGTTATAGGAATAATACTGTTTATCAGTATTCAATCCTTTTTAAAATCGGCAACCCCCCAAGCCGATTTCATTCCAACTATCCCTTTAAAAGAAAATCTTACTGTAGAAGAAACAATTGAATATGTAGAAGACCCCATAGTATTCGTAGAAGTAAAAGGTGCTGTGATGAAGCCAGGAGTCTATGAGCTTTCTGAAGGAGACCGTGTGTTAAAGGCGATTGAAATGGCTGGAGGTTACATAGAGTCTAGTAATTCCAAACATATCAATCATGCAGAGCGTGTAAAAGATGAAAT
Source organism: Psychrobacillus sp. FSL H8-0487 (assembly GCF_038008385.1). Classification (NCBI taxonomy): domain Bacteria; kingdom Bacillati; phylum Bacillota; class Bacilli; order Caryophanales; family Bacillaceae; genus Psychrobacillus; species Psychrobacillus sp. FSL H8-0487. Next base: position 2,297,839 of record NZ_JBBOZA010000001.1, on the reverse strand, counting down.
GGTTATTTATATTCCAAAAGAAGGCGAAGAAGTAGAAGAATCACCTTTAGCTACTAACGGCAGTTCACAGTCATCATTAGTGAACATAAATAATGCAGATGCCACAGTTCTGACTACTTTACCTGGTATTGGTGTTGCTAAGGCGGAGGCTATTATTGCTCATCGGGAGCAGTCTGGAGCCTTCAAGGAAAAACAAGATTTGACGAAAGTGACAGGTATTGGACAAAAGACATTTGAGAAACTCGAACCATTAATAACGGTAAAATAATAAATGCATTATTGATGTTTCTTACACAAACTACTACACTTAAAGAAATATTATTTTGGGGGTAGTTATATGGAGAGAATTACTTGGGATCAATTTTTCATGGCTCAGAGCCATTTACTTGCACTAAGAAGCACATGTACACGTCTTGCTGTTGGTGCAACGATTGTTCGTGACCGCCGTATTATGGCTGGAGGATACAATGGATCTATTTCTGGTGGCGACCATTGTATTGATCATGGATGTTATGTTGTAGATAACCATTGTGTTCGAACGATACATGCAGAGATGAATGCTCTTTTACAATGCGCTAAGTATGGGATTACAGTAAGTGGCGCAGACTTATATGTCACTCATTTCCCGTGTCTTCCATGCACAAAATCGATTATTCAATCTGGTATTAGTCGTCTCTACTATGCTCAAGATTATAAAAACAACACCTATGCCATTGAATTATTAAACAAAGCTGGAGTCGAGGTTATTTATGTGCCTTTTGATGAAAGAAAGATAGACTTTCTAAGTGATGAAAAAGTTGCGCTTTACGCAGAGCTGATTTCAAAGCTAAGAGAAAAAGGAGCCAGTAGTGAAGAAATGGAACCATATGAAAAGAAGGTGGCTGACCTATTTGGATTAACAACTTCCGTGGGAATTTAATATATATTGCAATAACAGCTATAATCGGTGTAATAGCTGCATATGAATCTACCCTTATCCTTTTTTTCCTGATTATAATTCTACTTCTGCTTTTATATAAACAGTTTCCGATATCTTTAATAGTCATTGCTTTAAGCGTTGGAGTCGGTTGCTTTTTTTGGACGGAGGAGAGGATGCCTGTTCTTCCATCTGAGCAAAGAGTCACTGAAATTACATGGACTGATACTTATCGCATCAATGGGAGCACTATGAGGGGTTTTGCTATATCGGAGAACAAGGATAAGTGGTATGTTCAATTAAAACTTGAAAGTGAGCAACATAAGGAAGCCTTCCAAAGACATTCGCTTGCCGGTTTGACTATGAATGTTGTGACAGAAGAAACTCCTAATAGACCTAAGGCACATATATATGCATTTGATATGGAAAGTTATTTAAAAAGTAATGGTTCTGTTGGACAACTTCAGATATCTCAATACGAACTACTTGAACAGAAATCGGGTTTTATAACGTTTATGGCAGGGCAACGTTTTAAAATGAAGCAGCATATCCAGGAACACTTCCCAATATCCCTCCAAGCAGAGGCTGAAGCGCTTCTAATAGGAAGTAGGGAGCAGATGTCCACTGATATGCAAAAAGCCTATGAGACGCTCGGTATAACCCATTTATTCGCTATTTCAGGTCTCCATGTTGCGTTAATCGTTTGGTTAATCTATGAAATGATGATTCGTTTGGGTGTAACGAGAGAAACAGCGAACTGGTTGCTTATAATTACTTTACCTTTATATGCTTTGTTTGCAGGTGGAGCTCCTTCCGTTTGGAGATCCGTTTCGGTGACAGAAATTGTACTGATTTCAATGCTTTTACAAAGAAAAATAGCTATAGATGATGCTTTTTCGCTAAGTATTATCGGATTTGTTTTTTTAACACCTTGGATTATATTCCAAATTGGTTTTCAACTCTCCTATTTAGCCGCTTTTTCCCTTATTTTCTCCTCCATATTATTGAAATCAAGTCATTATTATTTATTTCAATCCTTTATTATTACTGCAGTTTGCCAACTCATCGTATATCCCATTCTTCTTTATCACTTTTATGAAGTTTCTATTTCTTCTTTTCTCGCAAATTTAGTTTTTGTTCCGTTATTTTCTTTTGTCATTTTACCCCTCAATCTTTTGATTCTATTGCTAACCTTTATTTTACCGTCTATCTCAGAAGTATTATTTCTTTTCTATGAACCTGCTAGAGGGATGCTAGATATCTTCATTTTGAAGTTAGGTACTCTACCATACCAGATGTGGAATCCGGCTAAACCTGCTGTTGAAATAGTATTAATAGCATATTTAAGCGTATGTTTTTTACTTGTTTCTTTAGAAAGAAAAAAGAGTAGGTTTATAAGCATCATCTTATTCTTATTCGTTATAGGATTCATTCAGATTTCACCTTATTTCGATTCCTCTACAAGAATTTCTTTTGTAAATGTCGGACAAGGTGACTGCATCCTCATTGAAATGCCTTTTCGAAAACAAATAATTATGATTGATACTGGGGGATTATTAAGGTTTGATCAAGAAAGTTGGAAGCAAACAAATGAACCATATGAAATTGGTCGGCAGGTTGTATTACCTTTTTTAAAAGGAAAAGGGATCAATACTATCGATACGTTAATTATTACGCATGCAGATGCTGACCATATGGAAGGTGCAGAAGAAGTATTGAGGGGAGTAGTAGTTAAAGAAATTCATATTACACCGGGATCTGGGGAGAAGGAAGTGATGAATGATTTGTGGATGGAAATTGAGAAACGAGGAATCCCGGTATACGAAAAGAAAGCAGGAGATATTATCGTTTCAGATTATTTTCACTTTCAATATTTATATCCAATGGATGAAATATATGAAGGAAATAATGACTCCCTTGTGCTTTCTATGAGAAATAATTACTTTCATGGATTATTCATTGGTGATTTAGAGGAACAAGGTGAGTTGGATTTGGTGGAGTATTATTCACATATATTACACCAAATGGATGTCTTAAAAGTGGGGCATCACGGCAGTAAAACATCTAGTATTGAACAGTTTTTGACATTAGTACAACCAGATGTAGCGATTATCCAAGCTGGATTTGAGAATCGATATGGTCACCCTCATCCGGAAGTAGTGGAGCGATTAAGAAAATTAGATATTCCCTATTTACAGACTGGAATGAACGGTACAATCGAAGTCAAAATTAATAAAAGTGGAGACATGTCTGTTATGATTCCATAAAGTAAACGAAAAAAGGGTTTTACCTTCACAAGGCAAAACCCTTTTCATTTTCAATCAGGATGATTGAAGAATATCTCACTAATTGAAGTTTACTTTATCGAGCTACGAACTCAATAACTGTTGCAATAACAAACATGATTGCAAAAAAACCAAAGGAGACTACAAAACCTACACCAGAATCGATCGCGTCGTTACGTTTCGACTGGACATTTTGTTCAAATTCATTCATTGTTACCCCTCCTATTTCCACCTTATTATAAAGGATTGCCTATGAAAAATCTATAAACAAACTTTTCTTTTTCTAGTTAGGCACATAATGTCACAATTTATCCATGTATTTACGATATAATGAAATTTAACTATACATAGCAGGGAGCACTTAATATGATTTCAGAAAAGTGGATGCAAATATCCAATAATAACATTTCTTCTGTGTATTTATTATACGGGATAGAAGCGTATTTTATCGAAGAAACTTTAAAAAGAATTAAAAGACAATTAAGTGACCAAGGCGAATTAGAAGTGATCACTTTTGATATGGAGGAAAGCAAAGTCGACGAGGTGATGTATGAGGCGGATACTATTCCTTTCTTTTCAGATAAGAAACTTGTAATTGCCAAAAATGCTTTCTTCTTAAAAGCAACGGAAAAAGGAAAAGAAAAAATAGCTCATGACACATTGAGTCTAGAAGAGTGGCTTAAATCACCTTCACCATCGGCAATAACCGTTTTTATAGCACCATATGAGAAACTAGATGAACGCAAGAAAATCACCAAGGCAATGAAGCAAGCGGCAAATGTAATAGAGTCAGCTAGTTTACAGGTTCATGACTTAAAAGGGTGGATTTTACATGAACTTTCTTCCCATGGGAAAACGATGTCTGATGGGGCGATAGATTGCCTAATTGAACTTGGAGGAACCGATCTTGTACATCTGCAAACGGAGCTAACAAAAATAGCTACATATGTTGGTGAAGAGCCAGAAATTGATGTGGATACTATCAAGAAGCTTTTAGTTCGGACATTAGAGCAGGATGTTTTTACACTAGGAAATGCATATCTTTCGGGCAATAAGAGTGTTGCGATTGAAATTTATCACGATTTATTAAAGCGAAAAGAAGACCCATTGAAACTAAATGCATTAATAGCAACGCAAGTTAGATTAATGGTGCAAGTTAGTCATTTAAAGAAAAAAGGCTATCATGCACAGCAGATTGCCAATCAGTTGAAAGTACATCCATATCGAGTTAAGTTATTAATAGATCACCCTATGCTTCACAATGAACAAAAACTATTGCAAACACTGAATGATCTAGCAACAGTCGATTTGCAATTAAAGACACTCAATATAAACCGTGATCGCATCTTAGAGATGTTTTTGTTGAAATAGAGAAATTTGTAGATGAAAGAGATTCGATAACTGTTAATAGGGGGAGTAATTGATGAAAATAACTAAATTTATATTAGCATTAATTATTATTATTTTTTCAAGTTACAGTCTTTTAAGTAAAAATTTCGAGTCACTGCCTTTTATGATGTTCTTCTTAGGTGCGTTTATGCTGCTCTCAGGTTTATCTGAATTTCAGAAAGACAGAAAAAGATTTGAAGGGTACATGTTCATGGCGGTTTCTATATTTATTTTCTTTGTTTCCATACAGGGGTTTTTATTGAATTAATGGAAAAAAAGACTCTAAAATTATTTTTGGGGGACCTAAAATGTTCGATACAATAGATTACTTACAATTAGGAAATGAAAAACAAATTAATGCTTATAATGCTATTAGTAATTTAGAAATAATGGCTGACTTAAGGGAATATAACCCAACACTTTGTGGTACATTTCCCATTGGAATTGATATAGTAAGTTCTGATTTAGATATTATAATGGATGTCTCTGATTTATTGCTGTATGAGAAAAGGATTGAAACATTGTATGGAGGTAAAGAAAAATTCTTTTTAAAAAGGCTAATAATCAGAGGGGTCCCAGTAGTTAAAGCAAAATTTGTATTTGGCGGGTTTGAATTTGAATTATTCGCTCAATCGCAGCCCGTAAAAAAACAGTACGCTTTTCTACATATGATAATTGAAAATGCTTTATTGGAACAATTTCCCTACATTAGAGCTGAAGTAATACGATTAAAAAAAGAAGGTATGAAAACTGAGCCTGCTTTTTGTAAAATTTTTGACTTAGATGGAGACCCATATGAGAGTTTGTTACAGTATGGAAGACGTTTGGAAATTATTTAAGTAATGGATGAATTAGATAAAAATGTATCTTATTCTCTTTTCAATCGTATAAAAGTTAAGGAGGGGATATAAATGCAATATACCTTAGTATTATTCATTTCAGTATGTTTGATGCAAATAATAATTTTGACGAATATCACTCTTTTTGATGGACAACTGAATGGAATTACAATGTGGTTATGTACTGCTATTTTTATCTTTTCTGCCACCGTATTTGGTTTAAGTAGAAAACCTGTTATGGATTCAAAGAGGAATAAATATGAAAATTAATACTTATTTTATTCAATTAGCTAGCACGATTATTGTTATTTTTGGAGGCACTTTTACAATTCGTTATTTTAGAGCTGGAGAACTTTTATTAGATCAACTTATTGGAGCAATGGTTGGTATTTTGCTTCTAATGGCAACAATTATTTGGAAAAAGTCTTTGTTAAGCAAACCGTTGCTAAAGTGAACTATAAAATATGTATACTTTAGTGAAGCTACCTCTTATGAATTTGTAGGTTTAGCTGTATTTGAGAATGAGAAACCATTTGGATTTGAAAATGGTTTCTTTTTTTACGTCAAAAATTAATGAAGCACACACCCTTCTAGCATGAAAAAGAACGAGCATCCGCAAAATACTTATAATAGTAAAGGAATTGTGAAACTTTTTGAATATTCTAACGTAAATTAGTACAATTATTTATAAATTTACGATTGGGAGGGATAAAGATGAATATTGTATTTATGGTGATTTTTGCAGGTATTGCTATTACCGTTGTATATAAAATAGCCCATCTCATCTATTTAGTATTTAAACTCGGTTTTAGCTTAGAAGTGATTAAATTCATACTCATCATTGGACTCATGGCTACCTTTGCAGTATTTATATTAGTAGCAACAGATTTTAGTACAGCAAGTTTCCTTATTTCGTCACTAATTGGTGGCGGTATTTTACCCTCATTATTTGAAATTACAAAGATGAAGCCAAAATCTCATTATGGAGATAAGAGACCTGTTACCGTATCAGCAAGCACCTATGCATGGAGTTACTATGGTGGAGGAAATGGGGATTGTGGAAATGTAGGTATTAGTAGCGGCAGTAGCGCTAGTTTTCACGGAGATAGCGGTAGTGGAGGGGATTGTGGTGGCGGTGGAGGAGAATAACATCGCCCACTTCTCAATATCAGATCTTATTCTATTAAAATCTTTGGAATAAAAAATAAAGACTATCCAAAAAAATCGGATAGTCTTTTTTTTATTACGCTTTTTTCATTAATTGAGACTTCTTACGAGAAGCTACGTTTTTATGAATTAATCCTTTAGAAGCTGCTTTTTCAAGTTGTTGAATTGCAGTTTTAATAAGATCTTGTGCGTTTTCTTCGTTATTAAGAGCAGCAGTATCAGCTTTTTTTACAGCAGTACGCATTGCTGATTTTGCTTTTGCGTTTTGAGTGTTTAATCTCTCATTTGTCTTAACACGTTTAATAGCGGATTTAATGTTCGGCATACCTTTCACCTCCTAAATAGGTCTGAGATGATACATTTCTTTCTAATACAACAAGCATTATTTTAACAAACACAAAAACAAATTGCAATATATAAATGCAAAGAATATTTACTTGACACTTCGACCACACTAAAAAAGAGGTGATTATATGTGGGGAAGAACTGATTTATTAGACGAATCGGATGAAATGGTAAAGCATCGAACTGGTGGCGAAAAAAACACATTAAAAAACTCCGAGGGCATTTCATTCGACGAAAATCGAGAGGGAGCAGTACTTATTACATCCATTGAGGTAAATGAAGAGGGAGAAAAGAAACTAGGAAAGAAGAAGGGTAAGTACATTACTTTAACAGATTTGACGGTGAGTCCAGATGAGGAAGATAGCTTCAAGCCAATAGAAAAAATATTTATTCAAAAGCTTAAAGAAATACATCAAGATTTAAATCTTTCGAAGGATTCCAAGATATTAATCATAGGACTAGGTAATGCAACTATTACGCCTGACGCAATTGGTCCGAAGGCAATAGAGTATTTGCAAGGTTCTTCTTTGACTCAAAATACAGAGAAGATAAAGGTGGTAATGTATGCACCAGGAGTAACAGGACAAACCGGATTTGAAACGAGTGATTTTGTCGAAGCGATTAGTAAAGCATATAAACCAGATTTAATCATTGTATTAGATGCTTTAGCAGCTAGGAATAGCGAACGCTTATGCAAAACGATTCAGCTGACGAATACAGGGATACATCCAGGATCAGGTGTTGGTAACCAACGAAAAGAGATTTCAGAAGAGGTATATGGTGTTCCTGTCACAGCTATTGGGATTCCAATGGTTGTAGATGGACCGGTTTTATATGCAGATGCAATGGAGCAGGTAATTCACTATATTGCCTCAAAGGTGGAGGAAAAAGGGAGTCCCTCTGCTGCATTAGCAGTTACTCCAATGGTGTCTAGCAAAAAACCAACCATAGATAAATCTGTACTACAGCCGATTTTTGGAGAATGGGTTACGTGGTCTACAGACGAAAAAAGACAATTATTTGAGGAAGTATTTGTTGGTAAGAATCCATCATTGTTCGTAACCCCTAAAGAGACGGATGCATGGGTGGAACACTATGCATATTTACTTTCAAATGGCATAGAAAGTTGGATAACAACAAGATAAACTGTTCTAAAATTACTGCTCTCTTCATACGATTGTGTGAGGAGAGTGGAAATTATGGCTAAGTCCTTAAAGAATGTAGTTAGCATTTTATTACTTTTATTTTTAGCACCTATTATTATTGCAACCGTCCAAACGCCTCTTTTTCCGCAACAAAAGCTTCAGACAGCTACAGAACAAGAAGCACCCCCGAAAGAAGAAAGTAAGACAGCGGTTGTATATGCTGCACAGTTAGATACAAAAACTGCTGCTGTTTCCGAAATTTTGGAACCCAAAAAAGCTTTTGTCTATTTTACCCATTCTCAAGAAGCCTTTAAGCCCATGCTAGCTGCTAAAGGTGACAAAATTGCAACTTATCATCCGGAAAACAATATTACTTCTTTTCAAGAGCAGATAACTTCTCAATTTGCATTTCATCAATTAGAAACGGACATATTGGGGCCTGAGACTACAGGAGATGCGAGGCAGTATAATTCGATACGGCCTTTTGTTCAGGAAGCATTGGCGCATGATGAGTATGATATTGTCTTAGACCTTCATAGAGATGCAGTTAAGGCAGACATAGCTACTCTTCAAGTTGGGGATGAGAGTTATGCCAAGATATATATTGTAGTTGGTGGAGAACATGCCAACCACAAATGGAATGAACAGCTAGCTAATAATCTTTCTATCCAATTAAATAAATTAGTCCCAGGGATTTCTAGAGGTGTAGTAGTGAAATCTGGAAAAGGTGTAAATGGTGTATATAACCAGGATTTATCGAAGAATGCTATTTTAATAGAATTAGGCGGAATCGATAGTACAGAAGTGGAAGTAAATAGAACGATTGCTATTTTGGCAAAAGCTGTTTCAAATCTTTTTCATCAACAAATTACATCCTAACATTGATGAATCGCTTGTTCACTGCTATAATTCATTATAGTTTAATTAGGAGTGAACAAGCATGAATAATGATGAGAGACTGGCACGACAGAAAAAAATACGTAACTTTTCGATTATAGCGCATATCGATCATGGGAAATCTACCCTTGCGGATCGTATATTAGAAAAAACACAAACTGTAACATCCCGAGAAATGCAAAATCAATTACTCGATTCAATGGATCTAGAACGAGAACGCGGGATTACCATTAAATTGAATGCTATTCAATTGACTTATAATGCAAAAGACGGCGAAGAGTATATCTTCCATCTTATTGATACCCCTGGACATGTCGATTTCACTTATGAGGTGTCTCGTAGCTTAGCAGCATGTGAAGGAGCTATTTTAGTTGTAGATGCAGCACAAGGGATTGAAGCGCAAACACTTGCAAATGTTTATTTGGCTTTAGATAACGACCTGGAAATCCTTCCTGTTATTAACAAAATCGACCTTCCAGCAGCTGACCCCGAACGTGTTAGAGGCGAAGTGGAGGATGTTATTGGTCTGGATGCTTCCGAAGCGGTATTAGCTTCCGCAAAAGCAGGAATTGGTATTGAAGAAATTCTGGAACAAATTGTAGAAAAAGTGCCTGCTCCAACTGGAGAACCAAATGCACCATTAAAAGCATTAATATTTGACTCCTTATTCGATCCTTATCGTGGAGTTATCGTATATATCCGTATCATAGATGGAACAGTAAAACCAGGTGACAAGATTAAAATGATGTCATCAGGTAAAGAATTTGATGTTGTAGAAACGGGTGTATTTACCCCTAAAACAACACAACGTTCTGAACTGACTGTTGGTGATGTTGGTTTCTTAACAGCTTCTATGAAAAATGTAGGGGACTCGAGTGTTGGGGATACGATTACATTAGCTGACAACCCTGCTACTGAAGCTTTGGCTGGATATAAAAAGATGAATCCAATGGTATTCTGTGGGTTGTATCCAATCGATAATACAAAATATGTTGACTTACGTGATGCTTTAGAAAAATTACAATTGAATGACTCCGCACTTGAATTTGAGCCAGAGACTTCCCAAGCATTAGGTTTTGGGTATCGCTGTGGTTTCTTAGGTCTCCTACATATGGAAATCATTCAAGAACGTATTGAACGAGAATTCAATATTGATCTAATAACTACTGCTCCAAGTGTTATCTATGATGTGAAACTTACGAATGGAGAAATCCTAAAAGTGGACAATCCTTCCATGATGCCAGAATCACAAAAAGTAGATAAAATTGAAGAGCCATATGTTAAAGCATCTATTATGGTCCCAGAAGAATATGTTGGTTCCGTTATGGAACTGTGTCAACGCAAACGTGGGAACTTTGTAACTATGGACTTTTTATCAAAAGCTCGTGTGAATATTATTTATGAAATTCCACTATCAGAAATTGTGTATGACTTCTTTGATGCATTAAAATCAAGTACAAAAGGATATGCTTCTTTTGACTATGATTTAATAGGCTATAAAGAATCCAAATTAGTTAAAATGGACATTTTACTAAACAGCGAAAAAGTGGATGCACTTAGTTTTATCGTTCATAGTGACTTCTCCTATGAACGCGGTAAGCTAATAGTCGAAAAACTTAAGGCATTAATACCGAGACAACAGTTTGAAGTTCCGGTACAAGCAGCTGTCGGGCAAAAAATTGTTGCTCGTTCCACTATTAAGTCAATCGGTAAAAACGTTTTAGCTAAATGTTACGGTGGCGATATCTCTCGTAAACGAAAACTTCTAGATAAACAAAAACAAGGTAAAAAACGGATGAAACAAGTAGGTTCTGTGGAAGTTCCACAAGAAGCTTTCATGGCTGTTCTGAAAATGGACGAGCCAAATAAATAATAAAACGAAGGGGGAGGCACTAGCAGCCTCCTTTTTCCTATATGGAAGAAGAAAGTAGGGATAGTTATGGTACGAGGCGTATATATACATATTCCTTTCTGTCATCAAATTTGTAATTACTGTGATTTCAATAAATTTTTCTTTCATAACCAACCGGTAGATGAATATATTGAATCACTTGGAAAAGAAATGGCATTGTGGGCAAATGATTTACAAAAAGCAGAAATTGAAACGATATTTATTGGGGGTGGTACTCCAACTTCTTTATCAGTAGACCAATTAGATCGATTATTAGAGCTGATTACCACATATATACCAATGGAGCATGTCACAGAATTCTCATCGGAAGCTAATCCAGATGAGCTGACACTTGATAAAATGCAAAAGATGCGCGAATTCGGTGTGAACCGGTTAAGTATGGGAGTCCAAACCTTTGATCAGGACCTTTTAAAAGTATTAGGAAGAACCCATTCGAATGATCATGTCTATGAAGTGATTAATCATGCCAAACAAACTGATTTCCCTTCGATAAGTATAGATTTGATGTATGGACTTCCAAACCAAACGATGGATCAATGGAAAGCATCCTTGCAGGAAGCATTCCGCTTAAAAATTCCACATATTTCGGCTTATTCATTGTTAGTTGAGCCAAAAACAATATTTTATAATCTACTATCCAAAGGGAAACTCTCTCTTCCAGGAGAAGACTTAGAAGCGGAGATGTATGGTTATCTTTTAGAGGAAATGCAAAGTCATGGTTATATTCAATATGAGATAAGTAATTTCGCATATGTAGGAAAAGAATCAAAACATAATTTACTTTACTGGAATAATGATGAATATATCGGTTTAGGTGCTGGTGCTCATGGATATGTGAATGGTAAGAGATACTCCAATCATGGACCAATAAAAAAATACATGCAGACAATCGATACAGGGGAACAACCTCTTATGATGCTAAAAGAAGTGACAAACGTGGAAAAAATGGAAGAAGAAATGTTTCTTGGTTTACGTAAGAATGAGGGTGTATCACTTGCAAAATTTGAGGAAAGATATGGTCTAACCCTTCGTGATGTTTACGGAAAAGAACTAGATGAGCTACTTCAGAGGGAATTATTAGTTCTGGAAAATAATTGTGTAAGACTGACTTCCCGTGGAAGGTTTATGGGAAATGAAGTGTTTCAATATTTCTTGAAATAATTAAAGCTAAATCGTTGACAGTTTTCTGTAGATTTGATAAGTTTTATATGAGTATTAGCACTCTCTTTGAACGAGTGCTAACAGAGGTGATAATCATGCTAACAAACAGGCAATTATTAATATTGCAAGTAACGGTAGATGATTTTATCGATACCGCTCAACCAGTTGGATCTCGTCAGCTTTCGAAAAAGGAGGAAGTACCATTTAGTCCTGCTACTATTCGAAATGAAATGGCAGATTTAGAAGAAATGGGCTTTTTAGAAAAAACACATACTTCGTCTGGTCGTGTGCCTTCACAAAAGGGATACCGTTATTATGTCGATAATATGTTAACTCCACAAAGAATTTCGCAAAGTGAGATAAAACAAATTCGTTCTATCTTTGAGGAACGAAAGGTGGAGACGGAGCAAATAATTCGCAAATCCGCTGAAATTATATCGGAACTAACGAATTATACCTCTATTATGTTAGGCTTAGATGTGAGAAAACATCGTGTTAAACGATTTTCGATTGTACCACTTTCCAGTGATTCTGCTGTAGCGATAATTGTTACAGACAGTGGTCATGTAGAGAATCGACTATTTTCTATCCCTGAAAATTTTCAGGCATCTGATATCGAACGTATGATCAATCTGATCAACGAACGTCTAGTAGGGGTATATTTGCATGAACTCCCTGCAATGCTAGAGGCGGTAACGCTAAATGTGCTGCAACAAAATAACGGTCGTCTGAATAATCTTTTTGGATCGCTTAACCAAGCGATGACTATTGAGCATGAAGACAAGGTGTATTATGGTGGGAAGTTACAAATATTGAACCAACCAGAATTTAATGATGTAGAAAAAGCACGGAGTATTATGAATTGGATGGATCATGTAAACCAAATTCCAGGTATTTTCCATTTGGATAAAAAGGGAATTCAAATTCGCATTGGATCAGAAAACAATGATCTTGCCATGGAGGGATGTAGTGTTATTACTGCCTCATATGGTATTGGTGAAGAGCAAGTGGGTTCGATAGCGATTATTGGTCCGACTCGAATGGATTATAGGAGAGTCGTGTCATTACTAGATGTCATGAGTAGTGATTTATCTAGAGAATTATCGAAAATATTACATGGACATCAAGGATAAGGAGAGTTCCGAACAATGTCAGAAATCAAAGATGAAAACTTAGAAGAGCAAGAAGTAAAAGAAACTATTCAAGCAGAGTCTGAACAGCCGAAAGAAGTTGCGGAAGAAGTAGATGAACTAACTCTGGCTAAACAGCAAATCGAAGAAGAACAAGATAAGCTTATTCGTCTTAGAGCGGACTTTGAGAATTACAAGCGTCGGGTACAATTAGACAAAGCAGCGGATTATAAATACCGTGCTCAATCCGTTTTAACGGATATTCTGCCTGTGCTTGATAATTTTGAACGTGCACTTGCAGTTGAAACGACTTCTGAAGAAGCAGCTTCTTTAGTTAAAGGAGTAGATATGGTTTACCGTACTCTTCTAGAAGCAGTTAAAAAAGAAGGTTTGGAAGCAATCGAAGCAGAAGGTGTAGCATTCGATCCGAACTTCCACCAAGCTGTTATGCAAGAGCAAGATGATTCAAAAGAATCCGGAGTAGTGCTTCAAGAGTTGCAAAAAGGGTACAAGTTAAAAGACCGAGTATTAAGACCTTCCATGGTCAAAGTAAACGAATAAATCATTTTCATCATTACTTATTTTTATGAAATTAATTGGAATACCCAAAAAAGAATAGCTAGTTATATATTAGGAGGAAAATTAAATGTCTAAAATTATTGGTATTGACTTAGGAACAACAAACTCATGTGTATCTGTATTAGAAGGTGGAGAACCAAAAGTAATTCCGAATCCAGAAGGTAACCGTACGACTCCATCTGTTGTTGCTTTTAAAAATGGTGAAAAACAAGTTGGGGAAGTTGCAAAACGCCAATCTATCACTAACCCTAATACAATCGCTTCAGTTAAGCGTTTAATGGGTACGAACGAAAAAGTTTCAGCTGAAGGAAAAGATTACACTCCACAAGAAGTATCAGCAATGATTCTTCAATATTTAAAAGGATTTGCAGAAGAATACTTAGGTGAAAAAGTAACGAAAGCTGTAATTACAGTTCCTGCTTACTTTAATGATGCAGAGCGTCAAGCAACTAAAGACGCTGGTCGTATTGCTGGACTGGAAGTAGAACGTATTATTAACGAACCTACTGCTGCTGCACTTGCATACGGTTTAGATAAAATGGATCATGACGAAAAAATTCTAGTATATGATCTAGGTGGCGGTACATTTGACGTATCTATCCTTGAGCTTGGCGATGGCGTATTCGAAGTACTTGCTACAGCAGGGGATAACCGTCTTGGTGGAGATGACTTTGACCAAGTATTAATGGATTACCTAGTACAAGAATTCAAAAAAGATAATGGTATCGACTTGTCTAAAGACAAAATGGCTGTACAACGTCTAAAAGATGCTGCTGAAAAAGCGAAAAAAGATTTATCGGGTGTAACATCAACTCAAATCTCTCTTCCTTTCATCACTGCAGGAGAAGCTGGACCGCTTCACTTAGAAGTAACGATGACACGTGCGAAATTTGACGATTTAACTGCTCATTTAGTTGAACGTACAATGGTACCAACTCGTCAAGCGATGAAAGATGCTGGATTATCTGCTTCTCAAATCGATAAAATCATTCTTGTTGGTGGATCTACTCGTATTCCTGCTGTACAAGACGCTATTAAAAAAGAAACTGGAAAAGAGCCGCATAAAGGCGTAAATCCTGATGAAGTAGTAGCAATGGGTGCTGCTGTACAAGGTGGAGTTTTAACTGGTGATGTAAAAGACGTTGTACTACTTGACGTAACACCACTTTCTTTAGGTATTGAAACAATGGGTGGAGTATTTACTAAGTTAATCGAACGTAATACAACAATCCCTACTTCAAAATCACAAACATTCTCGACTGCAGCAGATAACCAACCTGCCGTTGATATTCATGTACTTCAAGGTGAACGCCCAATGTCTGCAGATAACAAAACACTTGGACGTTTCCAATTAGCAGATATTCCACCAGCACCACGTGGAGTTCCACAAATCGAAGTTACTTTCGATATCGACAAAAATGGTATTGTAAATGTTAAAGCAAAAGACTTAGGTACTCAAAAAGAACAAAATATTACAATTCAATCGAATTCTTCCCTTTCTGACGAAGAAATCGAGCGTATGGTAAAAGAAGCTGAAGCAAATGCAGATGCTGATAAAGTACGTAAAGAAGAAGCTGAAGTGAAAAACGAAGCGGATCAATTAGTGTTCATGACTGAAAAAACATTGAAAGATTTAGAAGATAAAGTGTCAGAAGAAGAGAAAAAATCTGCTGAAGATGCTAAAGAAGAGTTAAAAGCTGCTTTAGAAGCTGGAAACTTAGAAGACATCAAAACGAAAAAAGATAAATTAAATGAAATTGTACAACAACTTACGATGAAATTGTATGAACAAGCACAAGCAGATGCTGCAGCTAATGGTGAACAAGCTGGTCCAACTGATGACGGTGTTGTAGATGCTGAATTTGAAGAAGTAAACGACGATAAAGACAAGTAAGATTGTTGAAGTGTCGGTAAGCAAAAAGTCAAAGACCGGTTCCGGCTTTGGCTTTTCTTACTGTATAGGCAAAACAGGAATGTCTTATTTCTCATTATTGATATTCAAGCATATATGATTTTAAAGTCATATTCTTAGGTTGAAACAGGCATGATCCGAATGATTAAATTTTCAAAGTTTTGCTATTAGGATTTTGTACATGGTACAATTATTCCTATGTGCAAGTTAACAGAGCAGGAGAGTGAAAGATGAATAAACGTGATTATTATGAGGTTCTTGGTGTATCTAAGAGCGCAACTCAAGACGAGATAAAAAAAGCTTATCGTAAACTTTCAAAACAATTCCACCCAGATATTAACAAAGATGCTGGAGCGGAAGACCAATTTAAAGAAATTTCCGAAGCATACGAAGTATTAAGTGATGAACAAAAACGGTCATCTTACGACCAATTTGGTCACGCAGGTCCAAACCAAGGATTTGGTGGATTTGGTGGCGGTAGTGCTGATGGATTTGGTTTTGAAGATATTTTTAGTTCATTCTTCGGTGGTGGCGGAGGTTCAAGAAGACGTGATCCCAATGCTCCAAGAAAAGGGAATGATCTTCAATATTCCATGACTATTGAGTTTGAAGAAGCGGTATTTGGTAAAGAAAGAGAAATAGAAGTATCTAAAGAAGAAAACTGTGAAACATGTTCTGGCTCAGGTGCAAAACCTGGTACAAAACCAGAAAAATGTTCACACTGTAATGGTCATGGTCAAGTAAATGTCACACAAGATACGCCATTTGGCCGCGTTCAAACTAAACGCGCATGTAATCACTGTCAAGGAACAGGGAATATTATTAAAGATAAATGTACTACATGTCATGGTAAAGGCGCAGTTAACAAACGCAAAAAAATTAAAGTTACCATCCCAGCAGGTGTGGATGATGGGCAGCAGCTTCGTGTAAGTGGTCAAGGTGAACCTGGAGCAAATGGTGGACCAGCGGGCGATTTATATATCGTTTTCCGTGTTAAAGCAGATCCACGTTTTGAACGCGATGGCGACGATATTTATTACGAGCTACCTTTGACATATGCACAAGCAGCTCTTGGTGATGAAATTGAAGTTCCAACAGTCCAAGGAAAAGTAAAACTTAAAATTCCAGCTGGAACTCAATCACAAGCCAATTTCCGTTTAAAAGGAAAAGGTGTTAAAAACGTTCATGGCTACGGTGTTGGGGATCAACATGTAATAGTAAAAGTAATTACGCCGAAAAAGTTAACAGAAAAACAAAAACAATTATTACGTGAATTTGCAGAAATCAGTGGAGATATTCCAGAAGAGCAAGGCAGTTCATTATTTGATAAGATCAAGAAGACATTAAAAGGCGAATAAAGGAGTTGGCGCAAGTGAAATGGTCTGAACTATCCATCCATACTACAAATGAAGCGGTTGAAGCGGTAAGTAATATTTTGCATGAAGCTGGTGCAAGTGGTGTAGTTATCGAAGACTCAGATGAATTAGGAAGAGAAAGAGAAGATTTATTTGGTGAAATTTATAGCTTAAACCCAGATGACTTTCCGGTAGATGGTGTACGTGTGAAGGCTTATTTAGCTGAAACAAGTTTCTTATTAGAAACAGTGGAAGAGATCAAACTTGCTATCAACAATTTAACAAACTTCGACATAGATCTAGGACATAATGTTGTTTCTGTTCAGGAAGTAGACGAAGAGGATTGGGCTACGGCATGGAAAAAGTATTACCATCCTGTGAAAATATCTAATCGATTTACTATCGTACCGACTTGGGAAGACTATGAGCGAGTGAACACGGATGAACTAATCATCGAACTTGATCCTGGAATGGCTTTTGGAACAGGTACGCATCCGACAACAGTTATGTGTCTACAAGCGTTGGAGAAAACGGTTCAAACAGATTCAAGTGTAATTGATGTAGGGACTGGATCTGGGGTACTTTCTATCGGAGCAGCAAAACTAGGAGCTTCTAAAATTCATGCGCTAGAT
Source organism: Psychrobacillus sp. FSL H8-0487 (assembly GCF_038008385.1). NCBI lineage: Bacteria > Bacillati > Bacillota > Bacilli > Caryophanales > Bacillaceae > Psychrobacillus > Psychrobacillus sp. FSL H8-0487. The sequence continues at coordinate 2,280,175 of NZ_JBBOZA010000001.1, read as the reverse complement.
TTGGATGAAGTAGCTGTTAGATCTGCAATAGAAAATATTGCTTTAAACAAAGTAGACCATATTGTTCGTGTAACACACGGTAATCTTCTAGATAATGTGGACGAACAAGCAGATATAGTCGTAGCGAATATATTAGCAGAAATCATCATGACATTTACGGATGATGCATTCACTATTGTAAAAGAGGGCGGATTATTCATCACTTCCGGAATCATTGCTACGAAAAAAGATGATGTAAGAGAATCATTACAACATGCAGGATTTGAAATTGAGGAAGTCATGATGATGGAAGATTGGGTAACAATTATTTCGAGAAAACCTGTTAAATAAAGGAGATTGTCATGCAACGTTATTTTACAAATGAACCTATAAGTGAGAATAATACAGTGACAATTACCGGAGATGATGCGCATCATATGATTCAAGTGATGCGCATGTCACCAGGTGATCTAGTTTTTGTTGTGGCTAATAACCAAACATATACGATGGAAATTTTAGATGGGTCTTCAAAAGCTGTCCATTTAAAGGTTAAAGAGGTTCTACTCAACACCAATGAAATGCCAAAGCAAGTGTCAATTGTTTGCGGTCTACCAAAAGGAGACAAGCTGGAATTGATCACGCAAAAAGCAACAGAACTGGGAATGTACGAACTCTATCCATTTGAAGCAAAAAGATCTATCGTGAAATGGGATAAGTCTAAAAACGAAAAGAAAGTAGCTCGATTGCAAAAAATTGCTAAGGAAGCAGCTGAGCAATCACATCGTTCTACCATTCCACAAATACATAATCCAGTCTCTATAAAAGAGTTAGTTGAATTGTCCAAAGCATACGATGTAAAGTATGTGGCGGATGAGGAAGACGCCAAAACTGATGAACGACAAAAGTTTGCTGAACAATTAAAAAACGTGTATGATAAACAATCGATACTCATCGTATTTGGTCCAGAAGGTGGGCTCGATCGAGCAGAAATAAAGCTATTATTAGATAATGATTTTCAGACAATTGCGCTAGGACCTAGGATTCTTCGAACTGAAACTGCACCGTTATATGCGCTGTCAGCAATTTCTTATGAATTTGAATGAAAGAGGTGTGAGAACTTGTCATCCGTTGCATTCCATACGTTAGGTTGTAAAGTAAATCACTATGAAACTGAAGCCATTTGGCAATTATTTAAGGAAAATGGGTATAGCCGGACTGAATTTGAAAAACAGTCAGATGTATATGTTATTAATACCTGTACTGTCACGAATACGGGAGACAAAAAAAGTCGTCAAGTTATTCGTCGTGCTGTTCGTCAAAACCCAGATGCTGTTATTTGTGTGACTGGTTGTTATGCTCAAACTTCTCCTGCAGAAATTATGGCAATACCAGGAGTAGATATAGTTGTAGGTACACAGGAAAGAACCAAAATGTTGGATTATATTCAACAATATAAAACAGAACGTAAACCTATCAATGCTGTAGGGAACATTATGAAAAATCGAGTATATGAAGAATTGGATGTACCATCATTCACAGACAGAACTCGAGCATCCTTGAAAATTCAAGAAGGCTGCAATAACTTCTGTACTTTTTGTATCATCCCTTGGGCTCGTGGACTTATGCGTTCAAGAGATCCACAAGAAGTAGTGAGACAAGCGCAACAATTAGTAGATGCTGGTTATATGGAAATAGTTCTGACAGGTATTCATACAGGTGGATACGGGGAAGATCTAAAAGATTATAATTTAGCACAACTTTTAAGAGATATTGAAAACAATGTAAAAGGCTTAAAACGACTGCGTATTAGCTCGATTGAAGCAAGTCAATTGTCAGACGAAGTAATTGATGTTTTAAGAGATTCTAAGATTGTGGTAAGACATTTGCATATCCCTATTCAATCTGGTTCGGATACTGTATTGAAAAGAATGCGTAGAAAATATACAATGGAATTTTTTGCGAATCGCTTAGATCGTTTAAGAGTTGCTTTACCAGAACTTGCGATAACATCGGATGTTATTGTTGGTTTTCCAGGTGAAACAGAGGAAGAATTCATGGAGACATTTAACTTTATACGTGACCAAAAATTCTCTGAACTGCATGTTTTCCCATACTCAAAACGTACAGGAACGCCTGCCGCAAGAATGGAAAACCAAGTGGATGAAGATGTGAAAAATGAACGAGTACACCGATTAATCACATTAAATGATCAATTGGCGGTAGAATATGCTTCTAGATTTGAAGGGGAAGTACTTGAAATTATACCGGAGGAAGCTTATAAACTAGATTCAGCTGCTAATATGGTTGAAGGCTATACAGATAACTACCTAAAGGTTGTCATTCCTGGATCTGAGGATTTAATAGGGAAATTAGTTCGTGTGAAAATCACAAAAGCTGGTTATCCCTACAATGAAGGACAATTCGTTCGTGTTCTAGATGAAGTTGCAGAATTAGTATAAATATAAAGCCGGTGATTAATATTTCACCGGCTTTTTTATTTGAAATTAGGAGGTGCTGTATTGGAAGTGACGGCTTTACTACCAGGTTTGCTATTTATATTTTATTTCGTTCCCTTAATTTTTGTTATTTGGTTTATGGTTACAATTGTAGGGCAACTCAAGGCCCAAACAAAGCTACTAAAACAAATTCATGAGAAAATAAAAATTCCAGAATAAATAGCCATATAGAGAGAAAAATACTATTGACCCTCAAAGTAACCACTATGCTTGCACTTTACCGGTAATTAAGAGTATTATAAAGAGGTACGTACATCTTGAAAGGGGAATAACTAATGACTGAAAATATTGCAGCATTAATAGATCATACTTTACTAAAACAAGACGCAACTAAAAATCAAATTGAAAAATTATGTGAGGAAGCTAAAACATATAATTTTGCATCCGTATGTGTTAATCCTACATGGGTAAATTTAAGCGCGTCTCTTCTAAAAGAAAGTCCAGTAAAAGTTTGTACCGTTATCGGATTCCCTTTAGGCGCAAGTACTTCAGCAGTGAAGGCATTCGAAACTACTAATGCTATTGAAAATGGTGCAGATGAAATTGATATGGTACTAAATGTTGGTGCGTTAAAAGACCAAGATTATAACTTAGTACAAAAAGATATCGAAGCTGTAGTAAATGCTGCAAAAGATAAAGCGATTGTAAAAGTTATTTTAGAAACTTGTTTATTAACAAATGAAGAAATTGCGAAAGCAAGTGAATTATCTAAAGCAGCAGGTGCGGACTTCGTGAAAACTTCTACCGGTTTTTCTACTGGAGGAGCAACAATCGAAGCTGTAAAACTAATGCGCGAAACTGTAGGACCTGACTTAGGCGTGAAAGCTTCTGGTGGTGTTAGAAACTTAGCAGACGTTGAAGCAATGGTTGAAGTTGGAGCAACAAGAATTGGTGCAAGTTCTGGAGTAGAAATTGTAAAAGGATTAGAAAGTAAATCTGATTATTAATTTTTACTTGGCATAATTGCTCTAAATTAGTTGTTAGATTAAATTTCTAACTAAATAAAGTAAAAATTATATCTCAAAGTATTGACCAAGTCTTTACAATACGGTATAATTTTTTAGTACATAGCACTAGGTTATGTGCTTGACGTGTGTTCGGAGGGAGGGAAAAAGAGATGTCAAAAACTGTCGTTCGTAAAAACGAATCGCTTGAAGATGCTCTTCGCCGCTTCAAACGTACTGTATCTAAAAGTGGTACAATTCAAGAGGTTAGAAAGCGCGAGTTTTATGAAAAACCAAGCGTAAAGCGTAAAAAGAAATCTGAAGCTGCCCGTAAACGTAAATTCTAATTTACTTTATTTACTAAGCTTCGAAGCTATGGTTTCTAAAACCTGAGCGGAAACGTAAAAAGAAATCAGAAGCTGCACGTTAACGTAAGTGGTATTTATTCCCAACCATCCCTACGTTCAAAACACGTACTTTATGATTAAAATTTACAATTATGTAAACCGAGAAAATTTATTTTCTCGGTTTATTTTTATTTTATGAAACTTTTTGAAAGTTCATCCGTAAATAGGAGTATACATATAGAAGAAAGGAGGTTAAGTGGTGAAATTGACTCGCTATGTCGTTTCTCTTTGTTTATTAGTCTTATCATTTGGAATGATGATTCCTATTATAACAGCACAAACTACAGAAGTTTATAAAGTACCAGTATACGATGAAGTGGAAAAAGGATTATATGCTTTTCTGAAACGTTCAATCCATGAAGCAGAAGAGGCTGGAGCAGAGGCAATTATTTTTGAGATTAATACACCTGGAGGTTTTGTAGATTCGGCAGAAGATATTGCTAATTTATTGGATTCCACATCGATTCGTAAAATTGCGTATATTAACTCTGAAGCATTATCAGCAGGTGCTTATTTAGCACTTCATACAGATGAAATTTATATGTCCCCTAGCGGAACAATCGGTGCAGCAGCAGTCATTGAAGGTAGTGGAAACACTGCAGGTGAAAAAGCAAATAGTGCATGGAAAGCGAAGATGAAAAACGCTGCTGAGTTAACGGGTAAAGAACCTATATATGCTCAAGCTATGGCAGATGATACCGTAGACTTACCTGAATATAGAGCCCCTGTCGGTAAGTTATTGACACTTTCTTCAGCGGAAGCATTAGAAGTAGGCTATTCAGAAGCAACCGTTAGTTCATTTGATGAATTACTTGAAGTTACTAAGCTTTCTGGAGCGAAAATAATTGAAACAGAAGAGACCTTTATGGAATCGCTTGCACGTTTTATAACCAATCCAATTATCGTTCCAATCCTGTTATCAATTGCAAGTTTAGGTTTAATCGTCGAATTGTATTCGCCAGGTTTTGGTGTCGCTGGTACAATGGGGTTAATTTCGTTAGTTCTGTTCTTTTTCGGACATTTAGTTGCAGGTCTTGCTGGCTATGAAACAATCATTATTTTTGTGATTGGTGTTTTACTTATTGTCGCGGAGTTCTTCCTGCCCGGAGGAATTAGTGGTATATTAGGGGCGGCAGCTATTATTATAAGTATAGTATTAGCTGGTGGCGATATTGAGCAAATGATTATCGCCGTTATAATTGCATTAACAGTAGCTATAGTGGGAATGGTGATTATTATGAAATTCTTTGGTAGGGAATTAAAAGTGTTAAATAAAGTAATCTTGTCGGATGCGACTACAACTGAAAAAGGATATGTTTCCAATAAAAATCGAGTGGAACTTGTCGGAAAATTTGCAGTGACAATGACACCACTTAGACCTTCGGGAACTATACGTATCGATAATGAAAGAATTGACGCAGTTTCAGATGGTAGTTTTATCGGAAAAGATAAATATGTTAAAATTATTAAAGTGGAAGGCTCTCGTATCGTCGTTCGAGAAGCAGTAGAAGGGGAGGTAACAGAATGATTACAGGCTCAACAGTTACTTTAATCATCGTTATAGTATTAGCATTTGTAGTACTATCAGTATTTTTCACATTTTTCCCAATTACGTTATGGATTTCTGCACTAGCAGCAGGAGTGAAAATTAGTATCTTTACATTAGTAGGGATGAGGTTACGTCGTGTTATTCCTTCACGTATTGTTAACCCATTGATCAAAGCTCATAAAGCGGGTCTTGAAGTTTCAATCAATCAGCTGGAAAGTCATTACCTTGCTGGAGGTAACGTAGACCGTGTGGTTAACGCTTTAATAGCGGCACATCGTGCAAACATTGAACTAACATTTGAAAGAGCTGCAGCGATCGATTTAGCTGGTCGTGACGTATTGGAAGCGGTGCAAATGTCCGTAAATCCAAAAGTTATTGAAACACCATTTATCGCAGGTGTGGCAATGAACGGTATCGAAGTTAAAGCAAAAGCGCGTATTACAGTTCGTGCCAATATTGACCGTTTAGTCGGTGGTGCTGGTGAAGAAACAATCGTAGCTCGTGTTGGTGAAGGGATTATTTCAACAATTGGTTCTAGTGTAAGTCATGAACGCGTACTTGAAAATCCAGATTTAATCTCTCAAACTGTTTTAGCAAAAGGATTAGATTCTGGTACTGCCTTCGAAATTCTATCGATTGATATTGCGGACGTTGATATAGGTAAGAACATTGGTGCAGAACTACAAACAGAGCAAGCAGAGGCAGATAAGAAAATTGCCCAAGCAAAAGCTGAGGAACGTCGTGCAATGGCTGTAGCATCTGAACAAGAGATGAAAGCAAAAGTTGTAGAGATGCGTTCGAAAGTAGTAGAAGCGGAAGCTGCTGTTCCATTAGCAATGGCTGAAGCGCTACGTGAAGGTAATATTGGTGTGATGGATTACATGAATTACAATAATATTAAAGCTGATACTGGTATGAGAGATTCTATTAGTAAAGTTGGCGGAGAAAAACCTTCTACTGACGAGCTAAAATAATATAGCAGAAAGGAGGCAATCTCCTTGGAAGCCTTTATTCCTATAATCATCGCATTACTTTTTAGTGTTTTCTTTAATAAAAAGAAAGAACCAGACAAAAAGACGGTTGAAAAACCTGTAAATAGTACTCCTTCACGTAAAACTGTTTCAGAAAATCCTTTTAAAGAATTAGGTGATTTTGCTAAACAGTTTACGAATGAACGACAGCAGGAGAAAAAAACAAAACCTCCTGTCGTAAGAGAAGTGCCTGTAGTGGAGAAAATGGAGCGAGAGGTTAAGCGAAATCAAGGAGTGGCAAGAACTTCTGGTAGATTGAGTACTCATCAGGAAAGTGCCCCTCTACGTCCAGAAACTACTCCGGTAAACTCTATGCTGCCTAGCAGTGAGGACGAATTGATCAGAGCAATTATTTTTTCCGAAATACTTGCTCCACCAAAATCTAAAAGATAACTCATGAACACCCCTTTACATGCATAAATTCATGTAAAGGGGTGTTTTTTGTGAAGCAGTTATTTCCACTCCATGCGAGTATTATGTTAGATAATTTTGATGATATTGTATTGGATTATGAATTTTCCTTAATACGGTTAAAAGAAAATAGTTTAGTCTGTTCCTATGACCATTTTCTTTTAGAAATTCATGCCGAAAAGTTGCACATAAAATCGATGTCCAGTGATAAGTTGCATCTACATGTGCATAATCTTCAGTTCTTTAATATAACTAGGAAGGAAAAAACGGTATGAAGCGTCTTATCAAAATTCAAGCACCAATTTCTACAGATCAGTTTACGCTTTATAAGGCTTTAAAGGAACAAAATATTGAAGTTTATCGGCTTCATACAAACGATACTCATATAAACTTTTCTATTCAAGCAAAAGATTTGAATGCGTTTCGGAAATTAAGAAAAAAACTGAAGATGCCGATTAAATTAGAAGATGAACTAAAAGAAAGTACCATCTCTTTTTATTCATGGTCCATAATGGGAGTTTTCTTCTTTATCGTAATTCCAATTATATTTGCCCAATTTATATGGACCGTTCATATTGAGTCGGATTCACCGGAAAGTAATATTCTACTAACTGAGCAGTTAAAAGAGATGGGTATTAAAGAGAGAATGTTTGCCTCAAAGTTGCCGTCAGAGCAAGAGATACGCCAAAATATTTTATTAAAACATAAAGAGTATTCATGGGTTCACTTTTCAAAATCCGGGTCTATATTTACGGTAGCTCCAATGTTGGCGCCACCTCAAACAGCAAAAGAGCTAAAGGATGCACCTGCTGTAAATCTTGTAGCCAAGAGAAGTGGAGTCATTACAGATTTTATCTTAACAAAAGGGGTGAGAGCTGTTGAAAAGAACATCTCTGTAAAAAAAGGAGATGTCTTAGTTAATGGTTTTGTCACCCAAGGAAACAAAAGGATTTTAACAAGTGCAGAAGGAAAGGTATACGCTAGCTATTGGGTAGAGCTATCATTTGAACTGCCAACGCAAGTTGCTGTTACTAATCCGAACTCAAAAGAATTGATCATCCAGAAAAAGGTGGATAATAAACAGAAGTTTTGGAAAGAAATACAGTTACCCGCTTTCATCCAGAAATACGTTCAGGCAGGTTATGTACAAAAGAATCACCATATAACTTATTCACTAACGGAACAGTCCATAGAACATCTCATAAGACCATTACTTTTTCAAAAAATTATGAAAGAATTACCTACAGGAACTCAATTATTAGAAGATAAAGTTTTACAGGTATCAATACAAGATGATAAAGTAAAAGGGAAGATACTTTTACTGATAAATGAAAATATTGCAATACCACATGTTATACCCCAAGGAGACGAATCATGAGCGAAACTAAACAATTAGATATTAATTTGCAAGATCCAGCAGAAGCGGTAATGCTGCTTGGCATCTCGGATAAAAATGTAAAACTTATTGAAGCGGAGCTAAAAGTTCAACTTATTACTAGAGGTGAACAAATTCAGATTATTGGTGAAGAAAAGAATGTAGAAGATGCTAGACAGCTTATGATTCAACTATTAGCAGTCATTCGAAAAGGGATCAATATCAATTTGCGTGATGTATCTTCCGCAATAGAAATGAGCTTGAACGGTACAATTGAGTATTTTTCAAGTTTATATGACGAAGAAATAGCACGAAATACAAAAGGTAAAGCGATTAGAGCAAAAACAATAGGGCAACGGGAATATATCCAAGGAATTAGACATACAGATCTTACTTTCGGAATTGGGCCTGCAGGTACCGGTAAAACGTATTTAGCGGTAGTAATGGCTACACAAGCACTTAAAAATGCTCATGTGAAAAAAATCATTTTAACACGCCCAGCAGTCGAAGCAGGAGAAAGTCTAGGATTCCTACCCGGAGACTTAAAAGAGAAGGTAGACCCTTATTTACGGCCGTTATACGATGCGCTCCATGATGTATTAGGAACAGAACAAACGGATCGACTTATGGAGCGAGGTACAATTGAAATTGCACCTTTAGCCTATATGCGAGGTCGTACATTAGATGACGCATTTGTTATTTTAGATGAAGCACAGAATACAACAAAAGCTCAAATGAAGATGTTCTTAACACGTCTGGGATTTGGTTCTAAAATGGTAATCACTGGTGATAAAACACAAATTGACTTACCAAAAGGTGCAGAATCTGGTTTAATCGTTACAGAAAAAATATTGAAAAATGTTGCGGGAATTCATTTCCAATATTTGGAGCAAGGGGATGTAGTACGCCATCCGTTAGTTGCTAAAATTATACAAGCATATGAAGAACTATAATATCCAATTCTTAAAAGAAGCAATTGTCTATGTTTAGACGGTTGCTTCTTTGTTAATTGGGAAACATTAGTGAATTGTGAAAAAAATAAGGTATAATGGAATAACTAGTTGGTGGGGGGATGAGAAGAAATGAAAAAAATCCTTATAAAGTGGAGAGAATGGAAAAATAGTAGGTATCTCCCTTTCATCGTTACTTTTATAACAGCGATTTGTTTGTTCTTTTTACTCATTGGAAATGTAAAGGAAAGTAAATATGATTTTGAATTATTCCAGCTTTCACCTGATACAATCAGAGCAGTTAAAACTATGGAAGACTCGGAAAAAACAGAGCAAGAACGTAAAAGAACAGAGCTAGAAGTCCCAGCTGTTTATCAATTTCAAGATGAAACGGCTGCTAACCAGGCTGCTATAGTTAAATCTATTTTTGATAGTGTTTTACACGTAAAAGAAAATGCAAAGCCCGAAGAAGATACCCCAGCAACTTTAGTAGGAAAACTGAAAAAAGATATGGAAGAGCTGGCAGAGAATGCGAGTTATGTTCCACTTAACGATGAAATGTTAGCTACATTAATTAACCAAAATAATAGTATTTTAGAAGATTCAAAAACGAAATTATCGGAACTAGTAGAGAAGAACTTAAGTGAACCAATTAGACTGGAGAATATATCTATTTCCAGAGAAAAAATTGGTCAGCAAGTAAATAACATTTTTTTATATTCACAGGATTATAGAAATGTGCTCATTAATATTGCAAAAACCTCTATTGTGCCAACGGAAGTAGAAAATGAGATTTTAACACAAGAACGAATAGAACAGGCGAAAGCAAGTGTTGAACCTACTCGTATACTTCAAGGCCAAATTCTCGTTCAAAAGGGTGAAATTATTGATCGAGATGTTTATCGACAGTTGGAATTGCTTGGCATGCTTACGAATAAGGCATCCTATAAGCCATATCTTGGAGTAGCTATATTTGTTGCACTCACCATGTGGGTATTATTGGGACAAACAATCAGTAAAAGGAAAAAAACGATAAACAATTCTAAAAATTTAATTGTTGTTGCCTTCAGTGTTATTTTATCTGTACTAATGATGAAGGTAATTCAATCTGTTGCATCTAATTTTGATGTAATTATTGCGTTTTTAATACCTACTGCAATGGTTGCAATGCTAGTTTATTTATTGGTCGATGAACGTGCAGCGTATATTTCCAATTTTGTATCAGCTGCATATGCAGGTATTATCTTTCAAGAAGGCTATACACTCGTATTTCAAATGGAAGCTTCTTTATACATATTATTTGGGGGCGTTGCAGGAATTTTCGCCATGCAAAGGATGCAAACTAATTCTCAAATATTGCGCTCTAGTCTAATCGTATCTTCTGTGAATATTGTCTTTATTATATTTTATTTGTTAATGACGAAGGCTTCATATGAAATTACGGATATATTATTTTACATCGGAGCAGCTCTTGCTTCAGGGATATTATCTGGGGCAATGACTATTGGGATATTACCTTTTTTTGAATCTTTCTTTGGTATTTTATCTTCCATGAGACTCATAGAATTATCAAATCCCAACCATCCTTTGTTAAAGAAAATTTTAACCGAGACACCTGGTACATATCATCATAGTTTAATGGTGGCAAATTTAGCAGAAGCTGCTTGTGAAGTAGTTGGGGCAAACGGTTTATTGGCACGCGTTGGCTGTTACTATCATGATATTGGTAAAACAAACAGGCCAGGATTTTTCATCGAAAATCAAGTCAATGGTTATAATCCTCATGATTCTTTATCTCCAGAAGCGAGTAGAGATATTATTATTGCACATGCAGTGGATGGTGCGAAGATTTTGAGGAAACATAAATTACCGAAAGAAATTGTAGATGTAGCGGCGCAACATCATGGTACAAGCCTATTGAAATTCTTTTATTTTAAAGAGAAAGAGATTAATGATAAAGTGGAAGAAGACGAATACCGTTATCCAGGTCCAAAACCGCAAACAAAAGAAATTGCCATCATATCGGTTGCAGATAGCGTTGAAGCAGCTGTTCGCTCGATGAAAGAGCCAAATGCTGATAAAATTAAAAAATTGATACAGTCTATTATTAAAGAAAAAATACTAGACGGGCAATTCGATGAATGTGATCTATCACTTAAGGAAATAAAGAAAATGGAAGAAAGTTTTTGTACTACGATGAATGGAACATTTCACTCTCGGATTGAATATCCAAAATAATTTATGAGGAGCCAAAAATATGCTAGAACTAGATTTAATGGATGAAACAAATTCTATACCCGAAGAAACATTAGCTCTTGTAGGAAAAGTATTACAATCTGCTGGAGAACAACTTTCTGTAAAAGAGGGCAGTGAGGTTAGTGTAACCTTCGTAACGAATGAGGCAATTCAAGAAATTAATAAAACATATCGCAACAAAGATATGGCAACAGATGTAATCTCCTTTGCAATGGAAGAAATGGGAGAAGGGGAAGTTGAAATTATAAATGCAGATATTCCAACCCTTTTAGGGGATATTATCATATCTGTCCAACGTGCAACGGAACAAGCAGAAACTTATCAACACTCATTTGAGCGAGAGCTGTGTTTCTTGGCCGTTCATGGCTTCTTACATTTGTTAGGTTATGATCATGGGACTGAACAGCAAGAAAAAGAGATGTTTGGACTACAAGAATCTATATTACAAGCTTTTGGGTTAAAACGTGAAGGCCATGAACCCTCGTAAATTTTTTCGGTCGTTTATCTATGCTGCTAATGGAATTTATCACGTAGTTAAAAGTGAACAAAACTTTCGTTTTCATTTACTAGCAGCAATAGTTGTTGTAATAGCAGCAGCGGCAACTGGTCTATCTGCATTTGAGTGGATAATCATTGTGATTTCGATTTTTGGCATGTTCATGATAGAATTAGTAAATGCGTCCATAGAACGTGTCGTCGATTTGGTGACGCCGGAATTACACCCACTAGCTAAACAAGCAAAAGACTTAGCTGCTGGAGCCTGCTTAATATATGCTATTTGTACTGTAATTGTTGGTTTAATCATATTTATCCCGAAATGGTCGGGAATCATATTATAGAGGTGAATTATTTTGAATAAAGAAATGTTATTAAAAGCGTCCATAACAGCAAGAGAAACAGCATATGTTCCATACTCAAAATTTCAAGTAGGGGCAGCACTTTTAACAAGAGATGGAGAAGTATTCCTTGGTTGTAATATTGAAAATGCATCGTTTGGATTAACAAATTGCGCAGAGCGTACTGCCATCTTTAAGGCCGTGTCAGAAGGAAAAAAAGAATTTTCTGCAATTGCTATTTCAGGCGATACAGAAGGACCTATTTCTCCTTGTGGAGCATGCAGACAAGTTATAGCTGAATTTTGTGATCCAGATATGCCTGTTTACTTAACAAATTTAAAAGGAAATGTATCGGAAACGACGGTAGCAGAATTATTACCTGGAGCCTTTAAAACGGAGGACATGGATTATGCTGCAAAATAATGAGAATTATAAATCAGGATTTATATCAATAATAGGTAGACCAAATGTAGGGAAATCTACATTTTTAAATCGAGTAATTGGGCAAAAAATAGCGATAATGAGTGACAAACCCCAAACAACTAGAAACAAAGTACAAGGTGTGCTTACCTTAGAAAACAGTCAAATGATTTTCATCGACACACCAGGAATTCATATTCCGAAACACAAACTTGGCGATTTTATGCTTAAAGTTGCCAAAAATACTCTTCGTGAAGTAGATGTAATTATATTCATGGTTAACGCAGTAGAACCAAGAGGCAAAATTGACGAGTATATAATGGAAATGTTAGAAAATAACGAAACCCCTGTATTCCTTGTGATCAATAAAATTGACCAGGTTCATCCTGAAAAATTAGTAGATATAATTGAGTCCTATACAAAGAAATATAATTTCGCGGAGGTTCTACCAATTTCTGCCCTTCAAGGTAATAATGTGGAGAAATTACTAGAAACAATTCAATCCTATTTACCACAAGGACCACAATACTACCCGGCTGACCAAGTAACAGATCACCCAGAAAGGTTTATTATTTCTGAACTAATCCGTGAAAAAGTTTTGCATTTGACGAGAGAAGAAATTCCACATTCAATTGCGGTTGTAATTGATAAAATCAAAAAAGAAGAAGATACCGAAAAAGATATGATTCGTGTTTCTGCAACAATTATAGTAGAACGAGATTCCCAAAAAGGAATTGTCATCGGTAAAAAAGGTGCTTTACTGAAAGAAGTTGGAACAAGAGCACGTAAGGATATCGAAATGTTGTTAGGAACAAATGTTTACTTAGAATTATGGGTTAAAGTACAAAAAGATTGGCGCAATAAATCAGCGCATTTGAAAGATTATGGTTTTAGAGACGATGAGTACTAAGAAAGAAGGGAAGGCAATTGCTACAAAAAGTAGAGGGTATTGTCTTACGAACTTCTCCTTATGGCGAATCGAATAAAATCGTTACCATTTTTTCACGTGAATTAGGGAAGAGAGCAGCGATGGCTCGAGGGGCAAAAAAACCAACTAGTCGTTTAGCTTCGATCTCACAGCCTTTTACGTACGGCTATTTTTTGATTCAGCAAGGAAAAGGAATGGGGACTTTGCAGCAAGGTGAAATTATTGACTCGATGCGGTCTATTCGAGAAGATATTTTTACTACAGCGTATGCAAGTTTTATCATGGAGTTAGTAGATAAATTAATCGATGATGAGGCACCAAAGCCACAGCTATTTGAGATTTTGCAGCAAGCGTTACATGCAATTTCAGAAGAGTATGATCCAGAGGCGATAAGTTTGTTTGTGGAATGGAAGCTTCTCCCGACAGCAGGTATTTATCCAACGCTTCATCAATGTACCAATTGTGGTGCAACAGATGGGGAGTTTGCTTTTTCTTTTTCTCAAATCGGATTTCTTTGTCATCGTTGTTTTTCCATTGACCCATATATAATTAGACTTTCTCCATCCCAAGTGAAGCTTATCCGAACTTTCTATACAGTTCCTATTGATCAAGTAGGGAAGTTAACACTAAAAAAAGAAACGAAGGGCTTTATCAAAAAGATTGTGCGCACTATTTATAGTGAACAGGTCGGAATTCGATTAAAGTCCCAACACTTCTTGGATCAAATGGAGAAAACCCCAGAGTTTTTCACACCTAAAAAAGAAAAACCAAGTCCCGAAGAAGAGTAATTCTTTGGACTTGGTTTTTTTATTGGCTATTTTAATGCTATGCTTCACACGGAGAGTTGTGAACTTATATTGAATTGTGGAGTTAATGCATATACAAAAGAAGAGGTTTAATTAAGAATGTGAAACGATGTACTTAAACTAACGAGTGTTTTACTTCAAGAGGAAGTAAAATCATTTTTAAAAGAAAATATAGAGGTGTTAGATGACAAAATTTAATGCTAAATCAATAATATTGGATAAATTCGGTATTTCTAAATCAAATTTTTTAGGTTCAGGCATGGAATCCGAGGTTTATGCTTATGACGATAATAAAGTTGTGAAATTGTATAATGATATGTCCGATTCAAATAAGCAAAGAATTCTAAAAGGTTTTTACTCCAAGATTGATTCAAGTTCTTTGAGCTATGAGCTTCCCTTTATTTACGATACCTTTGAGGAAAACGGCATATTAGTAACTATTGAAAAACGAATTGAAGGTAATAATTTACAAAGTATGCTCTCAAAGATGAATTATATAGAACAAAATAATATGATGGAAACTTATCTTAATGCAAATATTGAATTGAAATCTGTGAAAATAAAACCTAATCTCGAAGGATACATCCTATTCAATGATCAGCAGATTTCATCATTAAATATAATTAGTTGGTTTGATTTATTGAAAGAAGAAATTTTTCGAAAACAAAAGGAACTGGAGTCTTATTTAAAAAGAGATGTTGTGAATTATGATGCTAAAGTTAAACAATTAGTAGAAATATTGTCATTAGGTTATGAAGGTGAATATTCTTTAATTCACGGAGATTTTTATCCTGGGAACGTAATGATTAATGAGAGTGGGAAGGTTACAGGATTAATAGATTTTGGATTAATGACAATGTACGGGGACAACTTATTTGATATAGCAATAGGATGGGTATGTTTTGATATGTATAATGAGTTGAATGCAAATATATATGAGAGATATCTAAACATAATTATTTCAACACTAGGTGCAGATGTTAGAAAGAGATTATATTTCTATGTTCTAATATATAGCTATATATCTGCCAATCTTTATTCTCATAATTGCGAAGACGGTCATTATCAATGGTGTGTTAAAAATTTAAATAATAAAAATTATTGGGAAGTTCTATAAGAAACGAAAAAACTAACTATATCCTTAAAATAATCAATTAGTAGCAAAGATTGGAACTGGAATACCTTCAATGTAATGCAGCTGTTTAGTTGAAGATGAGAAAGGGAGTTCTATGTCGCATTTTACTTATAATACGACATAAAAAAGGAAATAGACTTAATCGTCTATTTCTTTTTGCATCGCTTTCAATTTTGCTTTATGTTTAGCTTTAGGAATTGCGTAATATTGCTCAAATCGGCACAGCTTACAAGAACAGTGAACTTTTCCTTTGCTTAATGTACCGCGTATAGGCAAGTACTCGTCTTCCAATTGAAAGACAGTGTGTAAAATCGACAACTTTTTTTGAATGATTCGCTCTCGCTGGTGATGAGTATAGGCTTTGGTACGGTTTTTCATGTGAATCAGCTCCCTTGAGAAACCCAAGCTTGCAAGGAGCATCAAGGAATGTAGCGGTACTCCCTACAAGCTCGGTATGCTGATCAACTTGTTTAAAATATCCATGGCAAAATTCCTTTCAATATGTACTAAATGATAGTACCACAGAATGACTGAAAACACTTAGCAAGTTGGTTAATAAGCAGTACGGCCATAAGGTAATAAAAGAGAAGGTCTTATTCAACTTATGGATGTTTTAGTTCAAGAAGGATTAAATTCTCTTTTGAAAAATTAGCTATAGTGATACATGAGGTCTTCGATAAAATATTTTTGGTGAGTGAAAAACATTCGATTAATAATTGTTATCCAAGTGAATTAAAAATTTGGAACAAAATTAACAGCAGTGAATTTCCAAATGTAAAAAAACGACATTACAAATAAAAACGACATTAAATATTGTTAAGCTAACGGGTGTTTTACTTTAAGAAGAGTAAAGCCTTTTTTATTGAACTAAAGGTGCAGGTTAGTTCAATAAAACAGGAGATATGGGTTTTCTTGTTGAATTAAAGAGGTAGCGTAGTTTAGAAAATAGATAGTTACTTATTATAGTGAAAGGGGTTTTTATATTGACAGAAACTTTTCATATATCATATGGAGATCACCCGTCCCAATTCGGTGTATTGCGTATGCCGGATTTATCTGGACTAAGTCCAGTAGTTATTACGATTCATGGTGGTTTTTGGCAATCGAAATACGGACTTGAAGAAAATTCACCAATTGATGAAGATTTGACTCGTCGTGGTTATGCTACTTGGAATATTGAGTATCGTCGAGTCGGAGAAGATGGTGGAGGTTGGCCGGGAACATTTATTGATGTTATAGATGCTGTAAATCACCTCACCCAACTTAAGGAACGCTTTCAGCTCGATCTCTCTCGGGTAGTTATCCTTGGGCATTCAGCAGGGGGACATTTGGCTCTCTGGTTGGCATCCCGATTTAACAAATTTCAAACGAACGAGATCGGTAAAACGTTGCTGATACCTATACGGAGCGTAATAAGTTTGGCAGGGGTCGTGGATTTGAGGAAGATGTGGGAAATCCATGAGGAAAAAGGGATGAATAGTCCCGTAGCGTCTTTTATTGGAGGATCACCCCAAGAAGTATCTGAACGTTTTAGGTTAGCTTCACCGATAGAATTGTTGCCTTTGAATGTCGAGCAAATTTTGATTCATGGTGAATTAGACCTCCATGTGCCAGTTGATTTAAGTATTGAGTATCATCGTAGGGCTATTGAACAGGGCGATAAAGTTCGTTTGGTAGTACTTCCAGAAGTAGAACATTTTATGGTTATCGATCCGTCATCGGCATGGAAGTCAGTGACCGATTCACTGGAAACTTTAAAAGAAAGTTCAAGTTCTTGAACTAATGAGGTACTTTAGTTAAAAATCATGGGTTGCCAAAGGCAGCTTTTTTTCTTATTGATATAAAAGCCGTAGGTTATTTTAGGTGGGAGTTGGCAGAACAATATAAAACCGCTAGAGAATGTACTTCTTCTCTAGCGGTTTCCTGTCTTTAAGTTAATTCAATTATAGCATATTATTCCATAAATTATCAGTCTGTTTATCTTCAAGTTTCCTAGGTAGTATGAGTCAAGAAAAGGGAATTAAAGAATATATAGGGAATTGTCATTTTAGGAATAAAACTTATTTGGGGAGGTATTTTGATGGATTATGTTTATCATATGGTGCCAAAAGAAATGAAGAGGGAACTTCTTATTTCTCTTAATGAGATAAAATTGTTGCATCCCGAGCTTTATGAAACCTACTCAAAAAAGTATTTTAACCATCCAGAAAGGGCGAGCTTATTATTGAAAAGCATTCCCAAATTAAATTGTTTATGGAATGATGTAATTTTTTTACTACCGCTTCATCCTTACTATGTCTATGAAGCTTTACATTCTCTTGGAGTAAGTATTAAAAAAGATTTGGTGTTTTATGAAATACCAACGAATAAATTGGTAGAAAATAAAAATGCTATATATTTCTATAATAAAGAAAATTATAACGGTCCAGCTAAAGATATACCTGATGAGGAAGTTCAAATCATTGATATAATTTCATATGGAGAATGTTCGTCTTTGCCATCGGACACATTAGCTTACTTCACAGTTGAACATAAAAAAGGTGTTAACTTTGGGATGTTCGCATATATTCCTCATATTTTGAGTTTAGGAAACATTAATGTAAAAGGTGTTAATAAGATTAACTGGAGTGTTGCTCCAGTTAAAACATAATTAGTTTAAATAATAAGTAAGATAAGTCTGCGACTTGTTCTACTAAGAGGAGTAAAGCCTTTTTTCTAATTGAACCTACGCCGCAGTTCAGTTGAAGAAGAAATATAGAGATGATTTTAAAGGAGGTAGTTTGTTATGTCGGAGTGGAAAAAAGAGTTGATTGAAACTAATCGTGGACGCTTTGAGGTGTTTGTAAAGGGAGAGGGTGAACCTGTTTGTATAACTCATCATTATTCGGAATTTAATGAGTCTGGAGACTACTTTGCAGAAACATTTATAGAAAATAATAAAGTCTTTTTAGTTAATTTAAAAGACGCAGGGAACTCCGATAAAGCAGGAAATGCACATGAATTAAGCATGGTGGACGCAGTACTTGACCTTGAAGAGATTCGAAAAGTGTATGGATACCTATCCTGGACATTCGCTGGACATTCAACTGGTGGAATGATTGGTGTTCTTTATGGAATTCATTTTTCATCTTCTTTAAAATCCCTTATTATTGTAGGCTCCTCTGCAAGAGAATATAGTTCAACATCAAGTAGGTGTATTTACAATGAAGGACATCCTAAATTTAAACGGATGCAAGAATTGATGGAACTACTAAAACCGCAAAGCCTTACGGGAGATGAACGGAATAGATTGTCTAAAGAAAGAACTCAACTATCTTTATTTGAACCAGAAAATTTTGATCAATACTTCTCGAAAAATATCTCTAAAAAACTGTCTGCAAATAGATTGAACTTTTTTAGTAGAGAACAACTGATTTTTGATGTTACTCGTCAATTATCAGCAGTTAGAGCAAAAACTATCATTCTTTGTGGTAGACATGATGTTCAATGTCCTGTGGATTTTTCAATTGAAATGAGTGAACTAATTCCAAATGCTTCACTCCATATCTTTGAACAAAGTAACCACTATCCATTTTTAGAAGAAGAATTCGAATTTAAGGAAGTTTTAAAAAGTGTAATATAATAAAAATATTCTTCAAGTGGGTGCTTTAGCTTGCAAGTGGTCAACGAGGCAGTTTAGTTGAAGAAAAAAATGCCACTACCTCATGGTAATATAAGGATAAATACAAAGGGGGGATACTTAAATGTCACTTATAACCATTGCAAAAGCTACCATTACGGATGCTGAAAAACTAACAGAAATTAAGAAAAGGACTTTTGATGAAGAATTGAAAAAGTGGCTTCCAAATCAAGAAAATGTAGTTGATTACAATATTCAGCCACCAGGATATACTTCTATTGAGATGACTAAGTATATGATTAGAGAATTGGAGTATTTTAAAATCTTGCGGGATAAAGAAATTGTAGGTGGAATAATAATAACTATTTCTGGTGCGAGTTACGGAAGAATTGACCGTATTTTCATTGACCCTAACTACCAAGGTAATGGTATTGGTTCAAGGGCAATAAATTTAATAGAGGATGAGTTTCCTAATGTTAGAACTTGGGACCTTGAAACGTCAGGTAGACAAATTAACAACCATTACTTTTATGAAAAAATGGGCTATAGAACAACCTTTGAAACCGAAGAGGAATATGGTTATCTAAAGCAAATAGAAACTTCATCGGAAATAGAAAACTTAGTTAAAAATAAAAACATTTCAAGTACCCAATACGAGAATTGCGATATGGCAACAACGGAGTTTTATGGTGTAAATTTAGAAGGAAGTTCATTCAGTAACAGCAATGTAATGAATAGTCATATAAGCAATTGTAATCTCAGCCACTCAAAGTTCCAAAATTTAAATCTTAGAAATTCACTCTATGCCGATTTAAATCTTTCTAACAGTGAAATGATATTCGTCACTTTAGGTGGAGTTAATTTTATTGATACAAACCTTGGAGATGCAAGTATGCCAATCACATTTGAAAGATGTGATCTGGAAGGAAGTAAATTTAGCAACAGTAATCTAAGAAATGTAGAAATACAAAATAGTGATTTGTCTGGTATGAAAATAGATAATGTTCCAGTAGAAGAGCTTATTGATGCTTACAATCAATTGAATAAAAATAATCAAATGAGTATCAGAGAATTTTAAATTTATCCTCTGAATCTACAGTTATTGGCCCTTTTGCTATTAACAAAGAACAAATAGAACTTTCGCAAAAATTCATGAAGCATGCTCTTATCTCTCTGTTAATAAAAACGCAAGAATAATGGTTTAACTTGATAACCATCATTCTTGCGTTATTAATTTTAATAAAGTTTCACTTAGAACTGTAAGTGATCTTCGATATATGCTTTTACATCGGCGATTGGCATTCTTGTTTGTTCCATCGAATCGCGGTGGCGGACAGTTACTTGGCCATCTGTTTCTGAATCGAAGTCATATGTGATACAGAAAGGTGTTCCAATTTCATCTTGACGGCGGTAACGTTTACCGATAGATTGGGATTCATCAAAATCTACCATGAAATGTTTACTTAAGTCTGAGAATAGAGCAGTTGCACCTTCAGACAGTTTTTTAGACAGTGGTAAAATTGCTGCTTTGATCGGTGCTAAAGCAGGGTGGAAGCGTAATACTGTACGAATATCTCCACCTTCTAATTCTTCCTCATCAAATGCTTCACATAGGAATGCCAATGTTACACGGTCAGCTCCTAAAGATGGTTCGATGCAATAAGGTACATAGCGTTCGTTCGTAATTGGGTCAATATAATTGAAATCTTCCCCGGAATGCTCCATATGTTGTTTTAGATCAAAGTCAGTACGATCTGCAATACCCCATAGTTCACCCCAACCGAATGGGAATTTATACTCGATATCTGTTGTTGCGTTTGAGTAATGAGAAAGTTCATCCTCTGAATGATCACGTAAACGGATGCTATCCTCAGACACTCCAAGGTTTAACAACCAGTCCTTACAATAGGTACGCCAAAATTCAAACCATTCCATATCTTCGCCTGGTTTACAGAAGAATTCTAATTCCATTTGTTCGAATTCTCTTGTGCGGAACGTGAAGTTA
This sequence comes from Psychrobacillus sp. FSL H8-0487, assembly GCF_038008385.1. Taxonomy (NCBI): domain Bacteria; kingdom Bacillati; phylum Bacillota; class Bacilli; order Caryophanales; family Bacillaceae; genus Psychrobacillus; species Psychrobacillus sp. FSL H8-0487. The sequence continues at coordinate 2,259,008 of NZ_JBBOZA010000001.1, read as the reverse complement.
CCTGGTGTAATTTCGTTACGGAAACTTTTACCTACTTGTGCAATACCGAAAGGCATTTTTTTACGCATAGAGCGTTGCACGTTTTTATAATTTACAAATATACCTTGTGCAGTTTCAGGACGTAAGAAGATTTCATTAGTAGAAGCTTCTGTTACACCTTGGAACGTTTTGAACATCAAGTTAAATTGGCGGATTTCTGTGTAATCAAAAGCACCACAAGATGGACAAACTACATTGTGCTCTTTCATGATTTCTTCCATTTTCTCGAATGAAAGTCCGTCAATTACCATCTCAATACCTTTTTTGTCTAAAGCGTCTTCAATAATTTTATCAACGCGGTGACGTGACTTACACTTTTTGCAATCAATCATAGGATCATTGAAGTTACCAATATGACCAGATGCTACCCAAGTTTTTGGATTCATCAAAATTGCTGCGTCTAAACCTACGTTATAAGGTGATTCTTGTACAAATTTTTTCCACCAAGCTTTTTTGATGTTATTTTTTAGTTCCACTCCAAGGGGGCCATAATCCCATGTATTTGCTAGACCGCCATAAATTTCAGATCCAGGAAATACAAAACCTCTTTGTTTTGCTAAACTAACTACGTTTTCCATTGTAATTGTCATTTAAAAACCTCCATTAATTTTTTCTTTTAACCCGGAATACAAAAAAACTCGTCTCCGGGCAAAAATGCCCGGGGACGAGTTTATAACCCGCGGTTCCACCCCGATTGATTGCTAAAAAACAATCCACTTTAAAAGCATAAGCTCCGAGCTGCCGTTTTCCTACAATGTGGTCTTTCACTATCTCCACTCGCTTTGGTGTAGTACTTATTAATGCTCTTCAACGCTTTATTATTTGTAGCTATTGTATCACGAGCCACTTTACTTCGCAATCACTTAGAAAGAATAGACAAACAACAAAGTGATAAGTTTCATTGATCCCATAAGTATATTAGAAAACAATTTACTAACACCGTCGTTGCGTAAATAATTGCTAAAGTTGGTTTACCTGAAAAGAATAATGCTAATGCAGCTAAACCAAATATTAATAGTTCTAGCAATAGCCGATGAAATCCTTTAAATGGTATTGGAGCTGCAGAGGATCCAAAAACACCCCATAAAATTGCAATAAACAGCGGTAATCCTATGCCCAATAGCAACCTTATAAGATGGTCTTGACTACTTTGAAATCCCCAGTACGCCAAAAAAGCGAGGGCACATACTTCTAGAATAAACCGTAACGCTATATTAATTACCATTGAAACCATCCTTTTTAAGTTTATTAGTATTTATACTAATTTTTGAGTAAATAGTTTCGTATTTTTACAGGTCTGAAAATATGACTTAGTAGTAGAAAACTAGAAATATAAAAGCTGAAAACCACCAACCAGGGTAATGGAAGGTGGTTTATTTTAAATATATGAAAGGGTGGTCCATTGTACATGTTTTTGTACTTACGCCTGTCAAGATTATGTTATTTGTTCCCCCAAAAAATTCTCAAAAATAACTAATATTAGTTGGGTTAAAGGAAAAGCACAAATATGACTTAATTCCTTGAAACATTGGTATATCCAGGATTCTTAATTTTGATTGTAGGGTTTCAATATGCTACAATACTTTAGTATTAAGTATAACACTTTGAGGCGGTGAATCCAATCGAACTCAACAAACGGCAAAATGAGATTTTGGACATAGTAAAAGGAAACGGTCCTATCACTGGCGAACAAATAGCGGAGCGACTTAGCTTAACTAGATCCACTTTACGTCCAGATTTAGCTATATTAACGATGGCAGGCTTTCTAGATGCTCGACCACGTGTGGGATACTTTTATTCTGGCAAAAAAACGAGCCAAGCAATTTCAGACAATATAGCTCAAATGATGGTGAAAGATTTTCAATCAATTCCTGCAGTTGTTGATGAAAGTATGACGGTGTATGATGCTATATGCCATATGTTTTTAGAGGATGTAGGGTCATTATTTGTACTAGATAAAAATTCAATGCTTTCAGGAGTTCTTTCCAGAAAAGACTTTTTACGAACAAGTATTGGTAACCATGATTTAAACAAAATCCCAGTACATATGATTATGACAAGAATGCCTAATATAACATATTGTTTGAAAGAGGATACACTTTTCGAAGTGGCCAAGAAGTTAATGAATCGTCAAATTGATTCTTTACCTGTTGTAAAAGAAGGAAAAGAAGGGTTAGAAGTAATTGGTAGAATTACAAAAACTAATATTACTCGTGCCTTTTTATCATTAGCCGATGACCATGATCTATAAGGAGTGAAACGATGAAAATGCTAAACCTGTTTATAGTCTCAGATTCAATTGGAGAAACGGGCGAACTAGTAGCAAAAGCGGCAGTAAGTCAGTTTAGACCTGGTCTACAGCACACTAAATTTAAGCGATTTACTCATATTGATTCTTTAGACCATATTAAAGAAATTACAGAACTTGCTAAAGAGCAAGGTGCTATAATCTTGTATACACTGGTACAAACTAAAATGCGTCAAGCTTTAGTAGAATACTGTAACTTATACAATTTGGAATCTGTAGATTTAATAGGACCGGTTATTAATCTATTTGAAAAAGAATTAAATGAAAAACCATTTGAAGAACCTGGTTTAGTAAGAAAGTTAGATGAAGACTATTTCAAAAAAATTGAAGCCATTGAATTTGCAGTTAAGTATGATGATGGAAGAGATCCCCGTGGCTTACTCCAAGCTGATATCATTCTAATAGGGGTTTCGAGAACTTCTAAAACACCATTATCGCAATACCTCGCAAACAAAAGGTTCAAAGTGGCGAATGTTCCACTCGTCCCAGAAGTAGAGCCACCAGAGCAACTTTTCCAAGTAGATCCAGCTAAATGTGTGGGTTTGGTAATCACACCAGAAAAATTAAATTCTATTAGAAAAGAAAGACTGAAAGCAATTGGTTTAAATGATGATGCAAGTTATGCTAAAATAGAGAGAATCAACGAGGAAATTCTTCACTTCGAGAAAATAGCTAAAAAAATAGGCTGTAAAGTTATTGATGTGACGAATAGAGCTGTTGAAGAGACTGCTAATTTAGTAATAAATCATATTCAACAAAAATAATTTAGGAATTTTTAAACCGATTCACGTTTGTGAAAAGGTTTTTTCTATTGTTTATCGAATAAATAAAGAATAGATTAATAATCTAAAATGTTTTATAATAGTAGTTTGTGGAAAAATAGCTATTAAGAGATATTTTATATGATTTTTTTGTCGATTCTTGCAGGATTTTTCTTTCCTTTCACGAATTATTAAAGGAGCAAGTAAAGATGGTGAAAAAGTGTCGGGTCGTATAGAAGAAGAGGTAATCGAACAAGTTAGGAATAACAATGATATTGTCGACGTCATAAGTGAATATGTTCAACTTACAAAAAGAGGTCGAAATTATTTCGGTTTATGCCCTTTTCATGGTGAACAGACACCATCTTTTTCAGTAACACAGGAAAAGCAAATTTTTCACTGCTTTGGTTGTGGTGCTGGTGGAAATGTAATTACATTTTTAATGGATATTGAAAATCTTTCCTTTCACGATGCGGTTAGTAAACTTGGTAGTCGAATTGGTATGACTATTGAAGAACGTTCTTCTGGTGATACAGAGTCAAAAGTGCCTGTTTCTAAAGAGGTTACTCTGATGAAAAAAGCACATGAGTTTGCAAGTGATTATTATCATCATTTACTACTTCATACAGAGGAAGGAGAAAATGCATTACTTTACCTGGAGGAAAGAGGGTTTTCTAAAGAGATTATCGAAAAGTATAAAATAGGGTGGTCCCTACCGAAATGGGATGCTTTAACTACGTTACTTGAACGTAAAGGTATGGATTTACAAGAAATTGAGAAAACTGGGCTCATTATCCGAAAAGAAAATGAATTAAAGTATTTCGATCGATTTCGTGGAAGAATTATGTTCCCAGTTTTTGATGAAACTGGGCATGTTATCGCTTTTTCCGGTAGAATACTCGAAAAGCATGAGAATGAAGCTAAATATATGAATAGTCCTGAATCTCCGATATTCCAAAAAAGCCATGTGCTTTATAACTTGGACAAAGCAAGATTAGATATTCGAAAACAACGTAATGTAATTGTTTTTGAAGGTTTTCTCGATGTAATTGCTGCCTCTAAAGCAGGTATTGAGAACGGTATTGCAACTATGGGTACCGCTTTGACGTCATCTCATATAACAAAACTAAATAGACTCACTTCTCATGTTACGTTGTGTTTTGATGGAGACCGAGCAGGTATGGAAGCTGCTAAAAAAGCTTCTACTGCTTTACAGGCCCAACAAATACAAACGGAGATTGCAATTATTCCGGATGCAATGGATCCGGATGATTACATTAAAAACTATGGGGAAGAAGCATTTAGAACAAAGATTATTGAAAAACCACATTCTTATTTATCATTTATGATGATTGTTTCAAAAAGGGACAAAAATTTTAATAATGAAAATGATACTTTACAGTATATCCAAGAGATATTGGAAATACTGAGTGATAGAAGTTCTTCAGTTGAACGTGATTTGTATATACGTCAGCTTTCACAAGAAACGAATGTATCAGAAGAAGCAATTTATCAACACCTACGCAAAATCCAAGGAAAAAAAGCAAAACAATCTAAACAGGAATCTTCTATCCCTATAACAATTAAACCAGAAATGACGAAGATAAAGAAAGCAATATCCGCAGATGAAAGAGCTGAGCGGATATTATTATCCCATATGCTTCATAATCCTAGTGTAATTGATATAGCAAGAAGAGACTTAGAAGATCAATGTTTTATCAGAGATGCCTATGAAGTAGTATTTGTTCGTTTAACTGGGTTTTATGAAGAGTATCCAGATGGAGATTATCAACGTTTTTTAGAAGTATTAAACGATGCTGAGTTAAGAAAAATAGTAATGGAAGCAGCGCTCTCAGAACGTGATCCAGAGCATGAAACAGAGGAAGTCATGGACTGTTTGCGCCATATACGAAAATACCGGATTGAACTGCGTATTAAACGTAAGTTACATGAAGCGAAAGAAGCAGAAAAAATGAGTGATATTTCAAAGGCTTTAGAACTCGCTCAAGAAGCAATACAGTTGAAAAAGTCTTTGAAAACTTTAGAGTAACTATCCGGTAGCAAAAGGAGGAATTTCTTATGGCGGACAAGTCCGAACGCACAAAAGAAACAGAAATTGAATTATCTTTAGAAGAGGCAAAAAAACAATTAATCGAATTAGGTAAAAAAAATGGTGAACTAACGTACCATGATATTGCAGAAAAATTAGCTCATTTTGAGCTTGAATCTGATCAAATTGAAGAATTTATCGATAATCTTGAAGGTAGAAATATCGAACTTAGCCGTAAAGATGGCGATGAGGAAGATTTGGATCGTTTAATGAAAGGGAAAGAAGAGACTTTCGACTTAAATGATTTGAGTGTTCCACCAGGTGTCAAAATCAATGACCCCGTTCGTATGTACCTGAAGGAAATTGGACGAGTAGACCTACTAAAAGCTTCTGAAGAGATCGCTTTAGCTGAGCGTATCGAACAAGGTGATGAAGAAGCAAGAAAACGTTTAGCAGAAGCTAACCTTCGTCTAGTAGTAAGTATCGCGAAACGTTATGTTGGACGTGGCATGCTATTCCTAGACCTTATTCAAGAAGGTAATATGGGACTTATTAAAGCTGTTGAAAAGTTTGACCATCGAAAAGGATTCAAATTTAGTACGTATGCAACTTGGTGGATTCGTCAAGCGATCACACGTGCAATTGCAGACCAAGCAAGAACAATTCGTATTCCAGTGCATATGGTCGAAACAATTAATAAATTAATACGTGTTCAACGTCAATTATTGCAAGATTTAGGTCGTGAACCATCTCCAGAAGAGATCGGGGAAGAAATGGACTTACCAGCAGAAAAAGTTCGTGAAATTCTGAAGATTGCCCAAGAACCAGTTTCCTTAGAAACACCTATTGGGGAAGAGGATGATTCTCACTTAGGAGACTTCATAGAAGATGCAGATGCACAATCACCATCTGATCATGCAGCTTATGAACTGCTTAAAGAGCAATTGGAAGACGTTTTAGATACGTTGACTGACAGAGAAGAAAATGTATTACGTTTACGTTTTGGTCTTGATGACGGACGTACGAGAACACTTGAAGAAGTTGGTAAAGTTTTTGGGGTTACTCGTGAGCGTATTCGTCAAATTGAGGCAAAAGCATTACGCAAACTACGTCACCCTTCTAGAAGCAAGCGTCTGAAAGACTTTTTAGAATAGAATGAAGACATCCACTGCGGATGTCTTTTTCAACATTCTATGAATCTGATAATACTGGTTTACCAGATGAAAAGAGGACTAACATGTCACTTCAGCGTAAACAAATAATAATGAATGAAATTTCATTTTGGAAAAAAAACAAGCTGCTGCCGGAGCATTATTGTGATTTCCTGCTCACTTTATACGCTCAAGGTGAAAATCAGGAAGAAGAGCAAACGGAGAATGCGTCGAAAGCAGTATTAGCAAAAAACCAAAAATATAAAGTTATATTGTATGTAGTAGTTGGTTTGTTGACTGCAATCTTGTTAGCGAGCTTATTTGTGATGACAACTGCTGTTTTTATACCTATTATTCTTGTGGCAGTTGCAATTCTTTCTTTTTTATACATAGCTATTAAACTAGTAAAAAATAAATCTCTAATGGCACCCCTGCTGTTCGTATTTTCCGCGCTTTTGCTGTTAGGTTTATCTTTTAAAGTATGGGACATATATTTTGTTGAGGAACCTTTAGTGTTAATCGGATTAATCTTCGGAAATTGTCTATTATGGCTGTTTTCCGGCTTAATGATGAAGTTAGTATATTTTAGTATTTCCGGAGTTTTAGGAGTTTTATTAATAATTGGATATTATATATTCATGTAAATTTATCACTTGCATCAATAAAAAATACAAATGCCAACAAACATTCAGAAATGTGAATGATTGTTGGTATTTTTTTATTAGATGATAAATTATGATATTCATTTGGAAAAGTGAGTATCTAAACCGAATAGATAGACGAGGGAGTCGTGTATTATTGAAGCATTTCCTAGCATTAATTGACGAACAATTGTAAATAGTACTTGATATTGAAAACCCTTTCAATATATAATCATTATAAACCGATTTACTAAACCGATTTATGAAAAAGAATATATTGTTATAGGGGGTTAGGTTCAATGGATACAGATTTTGGTGTACTAACATTAGGAGATGCTTTAATAACATTTAATCCATCTGTAACTGGACCAATGAGATATGTACCGACATTTTCAAGAAAAGTAGGGGGAGCAGAGTTAAACTTTGCGATTGGTTGTGCCCGTTTAGGACTCAACTCTAAATGGGTGAGTCGATTAGGTGGGGACGAATTTGGACGAGTAATATATAACTTTGCACGTGGTGAGGGTATTGATGTTTCTGAGGTTAAGCTGGTCGAGGGCTACCCTACATCCTTGAATTTCAAGGAAATTCGAGAAGATGGATCAGGAAAAACGTTTTATTATCGTTACCAGTCCCCAATATTAACGATGGAACCTAGTGATATTACAGAACAAATGTTAGATGGGATTGACTTAGTTCATCTAACTGGTGTTTTTATGGCAATAGATAAAAAAAATATAGAAATAACGAAAAAACTATTGATACTTGCTAATCAAAAAAATATACCAGTATCATTTGATCCAAATATTCGTTTGAAGTTATGGACAATTGAAGAAGCAACCGCAGCATATATGAATATTTTCCCCTATGTAGATATACTGCTTACTGGGTTAGATGAAATCGAGATGATTTTAGGTGATTCAACAGAACAGGCCTTAGTTGAATGTGCAAAGCGCTTCGAGATTTCAGAGTTAGTCATAAAAGATGGTGGGAATGGTGCAAGAGTTTATACCAATAATAATTGGTATAAACAAGAGGCATTTCAAGTGACGCCAATAGATACAGTTGGAGCGGGAGATGGCTTCGATGCCGGCTATATTTATTCATATCTTCATGAATATGAACCAAACGAGCGACTGAAGTTTGCTAATGGAGTTGGTGCACTTGTGACTACGGTTTCCGGGGATAATGAAGGGCTTCCGGAACTATCGGAAGTACTAGCTTTTATACGAAACGATAAAGTTATTGAGCGATAAGGAGGAAATATAAAATGACAAAGTATTCTACATTGACACAAGTTACAGAGTCAAAGGTCGTTGCAGTAATTAGAGGAAATAGCGCTGAGGAAGCTGTTCAATTAACAAAGGCAGCAGTTGAAGGTGGAATTCGAATTATTGAGTTAACTTATACAACTCCTCAAGTCCAGAAAGCATTTGAAGAACTTCAAGAAATAGATGCAGTTTTAGGTGCAGGTACAGTACTTGATGCGGAAACTGCTCGACATGCAATCCTAAATGGTGCAAAGTTTGTCGTTAGTCCACATTTTAGTGAGGAAGTGGCAACCGTTTGTAATAGATATGCAATTCCATATTTACCAGGGTGTATGACAATTCGTGAGATGGTAAAAGCGTTAGAGTCAGGATGCGATATATTGAAACTATTCCCGGCTAACAATTTTGATCCTTCTTTTATTAAATCTGTTAAAGGTCCTCTTCCACATGTTCAAATAATGCCGACAGGTGGCATTAATGCGAATAATATGCAGGAATGGCTAGCAGCTGGCGCAGTTGCAGTAGGTGTTGGAAGTGATTTGAACAAAGCGTATAAAGTTGGTGGATATGACGCAGTTGTGGAAGCAAGTAAAAAGTATATAGATGCTAGTAAAAACTGAGAGGAGAGAGTATATCATGAATATGACTTTTCGTTGGTACGGAAGAGGCAATGATACAGTAACACTCGAAAATATAAAACAAATACCAGGTGTTAAAGGAATCGTATGGGCCCTCCATCAAAAGCCTGCAGGGGAAATATGGGGAAAAGAAGAGATTAAAGAGGAAATCGATTATATACATTCATACGGTTTTCATACCGATGTAGTGGAAAGTGTGAATGTCCATGAATCTATTAAATTAGGGAACGAAGAGCGTGACCAATATATTGAAAACTACAAGCAATCGATTCGAAATCTTGGAGAATACGGTGTAAAAGTAATTTGTTATAATTTCATGCCAATATTCGACTGGACTCGTACGGAAATGTTCCATCCACTAGAAGATGGATCAACTGCATTGTTTTTCGAAAAGTCAAAAGTAGATAATATAGATCCACAAGAATTAGTTAAAACAGTAAGTGAATCCTCTGACTTGTCCTTACCAGGATGGGAACCAGAAAGAATGGCTCATATTGCTGAATTATTCGAAGCATACAAGAAAGTTGATGAAGCTAAGCTTTGGGATAATCTTGCTTATTTCTTAAAAGAAATTTTACCAGTAGCTGAGGAAGCTGGCATTAAAATGGCTATTCATCCTGATGATCCGCCGTATTCAATCTTTGGTCTGCCACGTATTATTACTGGCGAAGCAAGCTATGAGAAACTAATTGCAATTTCGGATTCATCTTCCAACGGATTTACCATGTGTACTGGCTCAATGGGTGCAAATCCTGAAAATGATATGGTCCAAGTGGCTAGAAAATATGCAACACGCTCTCCATTTTCACATATTAGAAATATAAAAATTTATGAAAGCGGTAACTTTACTGAAACTTCGCATTATACGAGCGATGGATCTATCGATATAAAAGGTGTGGTAGAAGAGTTAAATAAACAAAATTATGATGGGTATGTGAGACCAGATCACGGTCGACATATTTGGGGAGAGGTCTGTCGCCCTGGATATGGCTTATATGACCGAGCTTTAGGCATCATGTATTTACTAGGGTTATGGGATGCTTTTGAAACAAATAAGGAGGATTCGCAATGATTCCTATTCATGAAAATATAGATGGTCGGGTTGCTGTAATTACAGGTGGTGGCGGTGTGTTATGCTCCCGAATGGCAGTGGAACTTGTACGTCATGGGGTAAAAGTTGCCATCTTGAATCGAACTGCCGCAAAAGGTCAAAAGGTGGTAGACGAGATTACTTCCAAAGGTGGAGTAGCAATTGCCATGGAAACGGATGTCTTAGATCGTGAGTCTCTTGTTCGTGCAAAAAAAGCTATCTTGGAGCAATTTGGTCGAGTTGATATTTTGATAAATGGAGCCGGTGGTAACCATTCAGATGCGATTACTGGCCCTGAAAAATACGAAGAAGATGCGACGAGTAAATCCTTTTTTGATTTGGATGAAAGTGGATTCTCAGATGTTTTTTCTTTGAATTTCACAGGTACTTTTCTACCTAGCCAAGTTTTCGGCAAAGATTTACTAAAAGCGGAATCTCCGACCATTATTAATATCTCATCGATGAGCGCATATGCACCATTAACGAAAATTCCAGCATATAGTGCAGCAAAAGCATCTATAAATAATTTTACAATGTGGATGGCTGTTCATTTTGCAGAAGCTGGATTACGTGTAAACTCCATTGCACCTGGATTTTTTGTAACAGAACAAAATAAAGATTTATTACTGGACGAAAATGGCAACTATACAGCTCGCTCACAAAAAATAATGGCAGCCACTCCGATGAAAAAATTTGGAAAGCCTGAAGAACTATTAGGAGCGCTGTTATTTTTAGTAGATGAATCATATTCGTCATTTGTCACTGGCACAACGATGGCTGTTGATGGTGGTTTTATGGCTTACTCAGGAGTATAAGAGATGAAAAACATTACAATTGCCGATGTAGCAAGACATGCAGAAGTTTCTAAAAGTACTGTTTCCCAATATTTAAACAAACGATATGAGTATATGAGTGAGACAACACGAAAGAAAATTGAGAAAACAATTAAAGAGCTAAATTATAGACCTAATGTTGTTGCTAGAAGCTTAAAGCAAAAATCGACTTTTACGGTGGGAGTCATTGTGGCAAACATTCTACATACATTTTCGACTCAAATTATACGCGCAATCGAAAATAATTTTCACCAAAAGGGTTTTCATATTATTGTTTGTAACGCAGATGATGAACCAGAAAAGGAAAGAAATTATATTGAAATGCTAATGGCTAAGCAAGTCGACGGTTTTATCATCTTTCCAACAGGCGGTAACGTAGATTTATACAAAGAAATGATTAACCAAAATATCCCATTAGTATTTATGGATAGAACGATTGATGAAATGGATATACCAACTGTAATGCTCGATAATATGGATGCTTCAAAGCTAGCAGTACAAAGTCTTGTGGATAAGGGCTATAAACGTATTTCTATTATAACTACTTCAATCATTCGAAACATAAGTCCTCGTGTGGAAAGGATACAAGGTTATAAGAAGGCATTAGAGGATTTCCAAATGCCAGTAGTACCAGATTATATAAAATCTCCGGATGTAAAAAATTTAAATTTAGCAATCGGTGAACTGTTCCAATTAAATGCACCGCCTGATGCGATTATTGCAGGGAATGATCGGGTGTTAATCGGTGTATTGAATTATATTAAAGAACATGATTTGAAAATTCCAGATGACATAGCAGTTATTGGAATTGATGAAGTTTCATTCGCAGGCTTTTTCACTCCTACTATTTCGACCATTTCTCAACCTACCGTAGAAATGGCAAATCAAGCAGTGAAACTATTATTAAATCAAATTAACCAAGAGGTAGATTTGGGGGAGACGGGAGTATATCGTTTGAAAGCAACTTTAAATTCACGAGAATCCTATTAAGTTAAACAGAATTATAGGTAAGGATATTCTAAACATGTTATAAAATCATCTCAATGAAAATTGAAAAGGGTTAGGGGAAATGAATATGGATTGGTTTATCGAATACGCTCCAATAATTTGGGTAGCATTAGGGGTAGCACTTTTATTATTTCTAAATATAGTTGTGAAACTTAATAGTGTATTGGCTCTATTAATTGTAGCTACATTAGTAGGTATTTTAAATGGTTTAACATTAGATGCAGTTGTTATCTCTATAAAAACTGGATTTGGTAGTACACTTGGAAGTTTAGCAATCATAATTGGTATGGGTGCTGTACTAGGGAAATTAATGGTAGACTCTGGAGCTGCTCAACGTGTAGCTTCCACCTTACTGAATAAATTCGGTGTAAAGAATATTGAATGGGCAATACTAATTGTCGGAACAATATTTGGGATTTCTGTTTTTTATGAAGTAGCATTTATTATTCTTGCACCTCTTGTAATTAGTATTGCTATTGAAGCGAAAATTCCTTATTTAAGATTAGGGATTACAATGGTAGCTGCAGCAACGATGGCACATAGTATTTTTCCGCCACAACCAGGACCAACTGCACTGGTAGATGCTTATGGTGCAGATATGGGTATGGTTTATATTTTAGGAATTGTTGTTGTAGTTCCATCCGTTATTTGTGCTGGTATTATTTTACCAAGAATGTTACGTAATTTAGACTTACCTGTTCCACCTCTTTTGAAGAAATCAAAACAATTCTCAGAAGAAGAAATGCCTGGATTTGCTGTTAGCTTATTAGTGCCTTTACTACCAGCAATTATTATTACTGCCGCAACCATCATCAATATTTTTGTAGATAGAGAGACCACTTTCTCTCAAATTATTAATTTCTTTGGTAGTGCTGAGATTAGTATGATTCTAGCTGTTCTTGTAGCGATTTATGTCTTCGGTACAAGTAGAGGGAGATCGATGAAAGAAGTCATGGGTTCCTTCTCTGGAGCTATTGAAGGAATTGCAATGATTGTCTTTATAGTAGGAGCAGGTGGGGCCTTCAAACAGATCATTCTAGATACTGGTATTGGTGACTTTATCGCTGGAATGATGCAAAATACTAGTGTATCGCCACTAATCATGGCATGGTTAATTACAGCTATTCTGCGTATTGCGACTGGGACAGGCGTTGTTTCAGCCATTACTGCAGCAGGTATAGTAGGACCGCTTATTCATACTTTTGATGTTAATCCTGTTCTAATGGTATTAGCAACTGCAGCTGGAAGTAACACTATTACACATGTAAATGATGCATCCTTCTGGTTGTTTAAGGAGTATTTCAATTTATCTATTAAAGACACGTTCAGAACTTGGGGACTTCTTCTATTCACCAACTCTATTGTAGGATTAGGAGTCGTATTATTACTTAGCTTGTTTATATAATTCATGTAAAAATGCTTTGCGATGCTACTGTTTTAGTAGTATAGCAAGGCATTTTTTATATGTAAACCGATACTTCCATTTCCTAAATCGGCATAATGAGTAATTCTTTTTAGGAATTTACAGATATACTTTGAACAACTGTTGATCTTTGTTTACCGAGGTCAATATAATGATCACGGCTTTTAATTTCAAGTTCGATTATATCTCCTGGTTGTAAATAACCATTTTCTTTTTGGGTATCTACAAAGTAGTTAATTTTTTCTTCGTACGTTGTATTTATATCAATCATTTTTTCAAGTATATCTTTATTTAATCGTAAACAGACTCCACCGGGTGTCCCGGTTAATATTAAATCGCCAATACGTAAATCAAAAATAGTCGACATTTCCGTTAATGTATCAGTTGGCTTAAACAATAAATGATCGCTAAAGGAATGTTGCCGAACTTCGTCATTTACTCTTAATATTAGCTCTAAATCATTAAGATAGTGAATTTCATCTTGTTCTAATAAATACAGGTAGGGGCCAGTAGGACAAAATGTACGATAACTTTTCCCTTTAAACCATTGTTGTTCTACAATTTGTATATCGCGTGCCGAAACGTCGTTTGCAATTACTAATCCACCGATATAATCACCAATATTTTGGGTGGTAATGTTGGTTTCTTCTGTGATATCTTGTTTGAGGACAAGTCCTAATTCAATCTCATAATCAAGCAATTGGACATCTTGCGGACATATTATATTTGTATTAGCTGCACTTAATGTACTTGGGGACTTCATAAATAGTAAATTATATGCAGGCTTTTGTTGAGTAAATCCAGCTTCTTCACGATGTTCAGCATAGTTTGTACCCTGGCAATATATATTTCCATCATGTGTAATAGGTGATAAAAGAGTGATTTCTTCCATAGAGATAATAATACCTTCTGTTTTAGCCCTTGTAATTTGCGAATGTCCATCTGTTAATATGCTCCGAAGCGTTGGAAACGTTCCCTCTATAAGGCGTAAATCTTCTTCATAAATTCCCCAACGTTCTTGTCGATCATATTCAAAACGTAATAAACGTGTCCCCATTTTGAATCCTCCTTTTATTTAGTATGTTTCATTATAGGAAGAAAGTGGACTCTAAAAATACAATAAAAGCCTGCTGAATTTTCCAAGGAAAACTGCTAAAAGTAATTGAAAATTAAAAAGAGATATCTTAGAGAGGATGTAAATAATAAAAGGTATTAAAAAAACTAGAAGCATAAGACTCCTAGTTTTTTGTACACCCATTAGTTGTATTGTTTTTTTATAGGGCAGGAGCATGGGGATCTTTTGCATGTGACTTTGAATTGCTCATTATTAAAATAATAGACCATACAATCGCTAAACCTGTCAAACCGAGTGAAGCAAACAATAATGTAGTGCGCCCACCTTCAAAGCCTGTAATATTTAAAATGGTCTGGTAAAAAAGGGGGCTTAATAAACCGCCAAGACCTTGTGCAGCTACTATGAAACCAACAAATGAAATGCCTTTTTTCTCATTGGATAATTCGGATATTCGTGCAAAAACTCCTGGAAGTGCTAATCCTAGGCCGATTCCACCAATAAAACTAGCAACAAATATCATTGTTAAGCCATTTGATAAATAACACCCAAGTATTCCGCCGCCAGTTAATAAAATAGCTAGAGGTACGTTTTGGGTAGGCATGAGTGCACGAATTCTTGAGAAGAACATACCAATAATTAATGTCCCAAAAGTGAATAAGGATATTGCTAGGCCTGCTTCCGTGGCGCTTCCTAATCCTTCTGATTGGATAAGAATAGATATGTTTGTCACATATCCAAAAACTAGCATGGAGTAAAAGACTTGACCAATAGTAAAACCATATACCGTTTTAGGTGCAGTGAATAATGTCTCTTTCAAAGAAGCATGAACTGCAACTTTCTTTGCTGGTTCTGGTAAATAAAGAAACGTAATTGCTAAAATCCAAATAGGGAATAAATAAACTAAGAAACCATATTGCCAACCAAAGTTGTCTGCTAACATACCACCACCAAGTTGGAAGAAAATAGCTCCGACACAAGCGATCGTGGATGTACCGAATCCAATTAAGAAGTCACGCTCACGATCCTCGAAGAACCTAGTAATAATATCAATCGATAATGGTAATGTAATCCCTACACCAAGTCCTAATAATCCTCGGAAAAGAATAATTAAAAATAAATTATCAAGGAAGAATGGCATAATACCACCAATCATAAAGAATATTAAACCAGCAAATAGTAAACTACGGGATGTGAACTTAGTCGAGAGTTTACCGTAAAATAAGGAAGGGAAAATTATAAATAGTCCAGGAATAGTTGCAATTAACATAACAGTTGATGGTGCATACTCAGGGAAAGCTTCAATTAAATCCGCCATAATAGATCCTGCTACACCTGCTGCTACATCTTGGAATGCGATAATGACAATCAGAAACTTTAAAAAGCCTTTACTCTTTGTTGGAAAAATAATGTTACCTCCTCTTATTAGTAGTAATTTCCTAAAAACTGCCTAGCATCAGAAATGGATAGAATGGAACAATGATTACTTATTTTTATTGTCACTTCTTACTTTAGAGAGTGGTACATATCTCTGAAATCTCTAGGTAAGTAAGCGTTTTCATTTTATTTATCTCCTCTCGTTAAAGTTACTAAAATCGTAGCATTTTTGATTTTGATATAAATAGACAAACTTTGTTTAAAAACAATGTTTGCTTTCATAAGAGTTTATTGAGATATCATTATTTCCTCAAAAAAACCTACGCCCTTAAAGAGCGTAAGCTTAAAAGTTTATTCAATTTCAACCTCACCCAGTATCTCTAAAGCTTCAATACAGAACATTAATTCGAAAGAATCCTTAGAATTCCGTAAATTTTTGTTTAATAAATCTTCGAGTTTTTGAATGCGATATACTAAGCCACTCATTGATAAACTTAAATCAAACATAGTCTGCTGTAAGTTACCATTATTTTTTAAAAATGTATAGAGTGTTTTTAAAAATTCAACTTTTTTTGCTTCTTTTAACTCTAAAATTGCCTTTAACTCATGCTTTGCTAATTGAACAATCGAAGCTTTGTTATGTGAATTGATAATCGAGCTAATGATACTAGTATTTTCAAATAAGACAATTGATTGCTTTTTATCTATATTTAAAGCAATAATCGATTGCTGATGTGCTTCGGGAATATCTTCAATATCTTGAATGGTACGACTAATTCCAATCCGAAAATCATAAATTTTGAAGGAACGCTGTAAGTGCTTTATTATACTTTCTGCAATTTCCAATGTATTTGGTTGTTTTTGCATTAAAAAAATTATTTCATCTTGAAATGAGGTGATGAAAATAGGTATTTTATGCATTTCCAAATAGATTGTAAATGTTTGGATGACTTTTGAAAGAATTTGTTGCTCTTTAATCTGCATGCTATTTTTGAGGATTTTAACATTTCCGATAAAAAATTCTTGGCTTAAATCTATTTCCATTAAGTAGCTACGATAATTCATACTCGATTTTGATGTATATTGTTTTTGCAATAGCTGTTCAAAGAAGTAAGCTTTCATATTCTCAATAGCCTCTAAACTAGACTTCTCATTTAAATAATGAAGAGAGCATACGGTTGCTGCTCGTTGGATAAAGTCTCGCTCAAATTCTAATTGCTTTGTCTGCGTGGGATAAATAAATGCAATATAACCAATCACTTGATGATGGACTGTAATGGGACAAACGAGTCTCGTATGCTTTTGTCCGTCTATTTGTAAAGGATGTTCGGGTTCAATTGGTTTTAACAAAAGCTTACCTGAACGGGTTTGACCAACCTGCTTGGCGAAATCGTCGTATAAATTATCTAATTCTTCTAGAGTAATGCCGGCGGTCATGTATGAATTTAAGTTTAAATCTTGCAAGATAACTGGAGTATCAAGCGTTTCATAAATGGTTTCTAATAATTGCTCCAATTTCATTCCTTGTGTAAGTCCTTTTGTTAAATTGTTATGAAATATGGACACTAGTTCCGTTAAGCGCTTTTCTTGATAAAGCTGTTCATAAGTTGTATTTAATTCATCAATCATACGAGAGTGATTCATTTTAATTACATATGATTGTGTTTCTTTATCCCAATCCTCTAGTGCCTTCATTTCAAACGCACATTCCGCATCTCCCCGTGCTCGACACGTTACTTCAATAATATATATCTCTTTTTTTGTTAAATAAGAAGTGAAACCGCTTGCATATCCAGCCAATGTGTGACAAGCAACCTGTTCACTCACTCCGAAATGCTGTAAATGTTCTGAAGCTTCATATGAATTAATCCAAACTCCTTTTGCATAAATCTCTTTAATATTATCGTGGTCATCTAAGTGTAGTACTCTTTCGGTTACTAAATCCGTAATTTGTCCGGTATTTAGGTGATAAGAGGAAGCAGAATCTAACTTTTCACGTAACCCAAGTTGCATGCGGTCTACTTCTTTTGCATGGGCTACACCCAAATTCCATCCATACCTTAATAAGAAGGTTTTTGCATGATCATATCCTAAATGCTCGATAAGTTCTTTACGTAATAAGCCAAATGAATTTGATGTTGTATACAGCTCTTTGTCAAACGTTGGTAAAGTCATTTGTTCGCCTCTTTTCGTAAATTCTTTACAGGGAAAAATGTGTTATTAAGGGTATCTTATCAGAAAATTTAGAAAAGGGTAGCGCGAATTGAGTGAAAATTAACTATTTCTGTATTTTGAGTATTTTTTGTTGGTATTGAAGTTTAAAATTCAACGATTTTCATTGTACAATTCAAAATTTTGTTTCGTTACATTTAACGTATCTTACAAGATAGGAGTGAATACGATGCCAGATGTACTGACAAAAAATGAGCTTGCGATTATTGATGAAGCAAAAGTACTAGCAGAAAAAATACGTGGGCGTGCAAAAATAACGGAGGAGTTACGACGTATTCCAGAAGAAACTATTCAAGAATTGAAAGATACAGGTATCATAAAAATCTTACGTCCCAAACGATATGGTGGTTTGCAGTTAAGTGTAGAAACATATGCAAGGGTAATTGTTGAGATTTCAAAGGCATGTGCTTCTACGGGATGGATTGCTTCATTATGTGCCATTCGTGAATTAATGGTAGCTGAATCATTTAATGAAGAAGCGCATGAAGAAATCTTCGGTCAAGACCCAGAAGATGTTCTCTTTGCAGGGGTATACGAGCCTCGAGAATGCAAAGTACAAAAGGTAGATGGGGGCTATTTAATCGAAGAAGGTCACTGGATGTTTTGTTCAGGATCATTGCATGCTACATGGGGTTACTTTGGCATGTATATAAAAGATGAAAACGGAGAAATTTTGGAGCAACTGTTAATGACCGTCCCATTTAGCGAACTCGAAATTGAAGATGATTGGTACACACTTGGCTTAAGAGGCACCGGGAGTAATGCTGTTCGTATGAAAAATGTCTTTGTACCAGAAAATCGTGTGACGTCTTATCTCGATGTATTAAACGGAGATTTCAAATCATCACATTTACGCGATATTCCTTTATATAGTACCGCTTTATTCCCAGCATTAATTCTTTCGCTAGGCTTACCGGCATTAGGGGTTGTGCAAGAAATGCTTGAGAACTTTAAAAAGGGATTGCCTTATCGTACAGCTGTGCATATGGGCGTGAAGATGATTAAAGATGCAGCAAGCACACATACATTATTTGCAACAGCAACAATAAAAGTGGAAACAGCTGAAATGTACTTAATGAATTTAGCTAAAAGTATGGATGAGTGGGCAGATAAGCAAGAAATTATGCCAAAAGAGCTTCGTTTGAAAGCGCTAACAGATATCGGTTATGCGAACGAATTATTAAAAGAAGCGATGGATGAGTTACTTGCTGCTAGTGGTTCAGGTTTTGTATACGACCAAAGTCCAATGCAACGGTTAATTCGTGATTTTATGACGATGCATTCTCACCGTTCATTATCTCCTGTTATAACACGTGAAAATTATGGTCGATTATTAGTCGGGCTAGAGCCAAATGCAATTCGCTATTAAGTAAAAACCAATGAAGAATGATTTGTTTTTCAACTGTTTTTTCCATAGTTTTGAAGAATCTACTTCTATTAAAATAGCATTTAAGAAAGAAAGGAGTTAGTTAGTGAATGAATCCCAAAATTGCGAAGTTAGGTTATGTGTCATTGCAAACCTCAGATATGGAGACATCCGTTAACTTTTTTCAAGAAGTAATAGGACTGGAATGTACTAACAAAATCGGCGATAGTTATTATTTTCGCGCTTGGGGTGACTTTGAGCATCACAGTTTAGTTCTTAGCCCTGGTGAGACTGGAAAGGTGACACATTTTGGTTTACGCACAAAAAGAAAAGAAGACGTGGAATTATTCGAACAGCAGTTATCTGCAAAAGGCTATGAAATAGAAAATGTACCTGCTTGGACAACAGCTGGTATTGGAGAAGCAATTCGATTTACTGCACCATCTGGTCATCGTATTGAATTATATTATGATATCCAGCGTCCTCAAGTAGAGGATTCCCGCAAATCGGTTCTTAAAAATCAAACATATAAATCTTGGGCCAAGGGAATTTCACCTAGACGTTTGGATCACATCAATATTCATACAAGTGCTGATGCAAAAAGCGTGTATGCATTTTTTGTAGATGAACTAGGATTCCGCATTAATGAATGCATTCAAGAAGAAGATGGTGCATTACTAGCAGGATGGATGAGTGTAACGGAACTTGTTCATGATATCGCTTTGGTAACACATAAAAAGTTAGAAACGACCGCAAGATTCCACCATATTTCATACTGGTTAGATGATGTAGGAGATATTTTTCGAGCAGCAGATATTCTAAAAGAATCTAAACTACAATTTATCGGGCCAGGTAAACATAGTATTTCACAATCTACTTATTTATATGTCTTTGATCCAGGCAGTGGATGTCGTGTAGAACTCTTTACAGGTGGCTATTTAATCTTTGAGCCGGACTGGGAAACAGTTGTATGGAGACCAGAAGAGCGTAAACTTGGCAATACATTTTGGGGAGATAGCATTACAGGGAATGAGCTCATTCTTCCAACAATTGAAGCATAAAGGGGAGGTATATATATGCAAGTAACGACAGAAGTAACTGTTAAATCACAAAGAATAACAACAGGCAAATACACCACATGGATGAATGAATCAGGTCAACAACATCCAGAAACAATTTTATTTTTACATGGATCAGGACCAGGAGTAACCTCCATTGCAAACTGGAAATATGCGTTAAATGATTGTGGGTCACAGTTTCATTGTTTAGCTCCAGACCTATATGGTTTTGCCCAAAGCGATCATCCAGACGTACCGTTAAAAAACCGTCAAGCATGGATGGACTGTTGGATGGAACAAGTGATAGAAATTATGGATTATTACAAATTAGAAAAAGTTCATATTGTTGGCAACTCATTAGGGTGCTCAATCGCTTTAGAATTAGCTGTTGAATATCCAGAGCGCTTTGATCGCATTGTACTAATGGGACCAGGAGGAACGCCAAATACAAAGTTAAGTTTAGAGCTGGCACGTGCTAAAAACTTTTATGATAGCCCATCTGAAAAACGCCTCCAGCAGATTATGGGATGGTTTGTATATGATAAAGAGGCAATGCAACGAGTCATTGATGAAGTGACGAAGCCAAGATTTGAAAATGCAATGAGAGAAGAAGTGAAACGTTCGAATAATTCTATTTTTGCTACGGCAGCGGTACCGATTCCAACAGTCGCATTAAATAGACTGCAACATCCAATTTTACTGGTACATGGTCGAGATGACAAAGTATGCTCGATTGAATCCAGTTACTATTTATTAGAACATTTGGGAAATGCACAGCTACATGTTTTTAGCCGATGTGGTCACTGGACTCAAATTGAGAAAAAAGATGAATTTAATTATTTAATTCAACAATTTTTTAATAGGTTAATATAAAGACTTTAAAATTTAAAGCGCTTTCAAAAAGGAGATGTCCTGATGTCACAAGCATGGGCAGCAGATGTAGTCGTAGTAGGTGCAGGCAATGCAGCCATGTGCGCAGCCATTGCTGCTGCGGAACAAGGGAGTGAGGTCATAGTTTTAGAAATTTCCTCAGAGGCGGAAAAAGGTGGCAACACCACATACACTCATGGTTCAATGCGTTTTGCTTATAACAATGGTGAAGAAGTTAGAGCACTTTTGCCAGAGATGACCGATGAGGAATTTTCAATGACAGACTTTGGCGATTATACAAAAGAGCAATTTTTTGAAGATGTGAGTCGCCTCTCCAATTATCGAACAGACTATGATTTAGCTAATATCTTGGCAAAAGAAAGCTACAAAGTAATGCAGTGGTTAACCTCTCACCAAGTGAAATGGATTCCTATTTATGGACGTCAAGCCTTTAAAATAGATGGAATATTCAAATTTTGGGGAGGCGTGGTATTAGAAGCAGTTGGTGGAGGAAAAGGGCTAGTAGATGCCCTTCATCAGGAGGCAATTCGATTGGGTGTTCGAATTTTATATAATACCTCTGGCGTTAAGTTGGATATAGCGAATAAACGAATTCAGGGAATTTATATTCGTGAGCAAAAACAAGATGCATATATTCAATGTAAATCGGTTGTACTTGCAAGTGGTGGCTTTCATGCGAATGTAGAAATGCGTACAAAGTACTTAGGACCTGGTTGGGATAGCGTTCATACGCGCGGGTGCAAGTTTAATACAGGAGCAGGTTTAAAAATGGCCATCGATGTGGGAGCAAGAACGATTGGCAATTGGTCTGGTGCACATGCAGTTGGTGGCGATCGGTATTTGCCAAATTTCAAAGAAGGCTTTCAAAAATTAAGCTACCCCTTTGGCATTCTTATAAATAAAGAAGGTAAACGTTTTATCGATGAAGGTGAGGATTTCCGGAATTATACGTATGCCAAAACCGGAAAAGAAATTTTAAAGCAACCTGGGCAATATGCATGGCAAGTGTTTGATACAAAAGGCAAACGCTTTTTAAGAGAAGAATATGAAGGTCGCGCTGTCTCAAAGGTAGTAGCCAACACATTAGAAGAACTTGTGGAACTGATGGGTGATGTAGACCACGAGGGCTTTTTGGCAGAAGTAGAAAACTTCAACAAAGCGGTAATGGATGTCCCATTTGATCCGAATATGTTAGATGGTAAAGGTACAGAAGGCTTAAGAGTACCAAAATCAAACTGGGCCCTCCCGATTAATGAAGGACCATTTGTAGCATACGCCATTGGTTGCGGCATTACGTTTACCTACGGGGGTCTACACATTACGAAAAAAGCACAAGTATTACATGAAGATACAACTCCAATCGAAGGCTTATATGCAGCTGGTGAAATTGTAGGTGGTATATATTATGACAATTATCCAGGGGGTGCTGGTCTTACATCAGGTTCTGTATTCGGTAAAATTGCCGGCAGCCAAGCAGCGAAATATGTTCAAGCAGAATATCAAGTGAAATAAGGGGGAATTTGTATGGCTATAGAAGCACATAAAGTACAAACAGGGGATTTTGGAACATTTATCTATGAATCTGGTAAAGGAAATAAAGAAACGGTGATTTTATTGCATGGGTCAGGGCCAGGAGCTGGAGCAAAAGCGAATTGGCAACATGTGATTGAAGATTACGCGAAAGATTATCATGTTGTAGCACCAGATTTACTAGGGTTTGGAGATACTGATCATCCAACTGAATATCCAGAAAATGGCGTCCAATGGATGTCAAAACGTGTAAAACAAGTTTTAGACTTAATGGATACATTAAAAATTGAAAAAGCTCATTTAGTAGGAAACTCTCTAGGTGGCGTAATTGCAATGTATTTAAATATGGCAGCCCCAGAGCGATTCCCGAAAAATGTATTAATGGGTGCCGGTGTGTTATTAAAAGAGCCAACAGTTGAGCTAATGAAGTTAGCTAACTTCCATTTAGATCCTACAAAAGAAAACTTACGCAACTTATTATCGTGGTTTGTGTATGACATTGAGAGTATGAAAGACTTTGTTGATGATGTGGTAGAAGAGCGTTTTGAAATGTTCCAACGCCCAGAAATTTATCGTTCATATCGGGAAAATTTCACTAAATCTAGCTTAACTGATATGTTAATCCCTCAAACAGCCTTCGAACGTATGCAAAATGAGTTTTGTTTAATTCATGGGTATTTTGATCGTTTTGTTCCGTTACAAAGTAGTTTGTATGCATTAGATCACTTACCAAATTGTGAATTGCATGTATTTAAAAAATGTGGTCACTGGGCAATGATTGAACAACGTGAAGAGTTTTTACATGCAACAAAACATTTCTTTCAAAAAAGTGTTCCCTTAAAATCAGAACCTGTGAAAGCGTAAGTTAATATATTCATGTTAAAAATATTTGGCTGATTACTTGTACTTCTATGATGCACAATAAAAAGGAGTGTGGCACTTATGACACAAACAACAGTTCAACAGACTGAAGTACGCGAAATGCTGATTGAAAACGCACGATCAATGCAAAAAGTTTTACGAGATGCGACTTTAGAAATCGATCAAACGAGTAAAATACCTGATAAAATTGTTCAAATGATTCGTGATAAAGGATTATTAAAAGTATTACGACCAAAAATGTTCGGTGGTTTTCAAACAGATATGCGTACTTATTTTGAAGTGGTAACAGAAATTTCACGTGGGAATGGTTCAGCTGGGTGGTTTGTATCTTTAAGTAACATTCGAGACTATATGGTTTCTTACGCTTTCGGTCGAAAAGCCTTAACTGAAATCTTTGGAGAAAATCGCGATAAAGATGTGATTCTAGCTGGAAACTTCAAACCAGTTCATATCGATTTAGAGCGTGTCGAGGGAGGCTACTTAGTCAAAAAAGCACAGTGGCCATTCGTATCTGGATCTCCTTACGCAGACTGGTTTTATTCGGGTGCACCTGTTGATGATGGTAAAGGTGGACAAGAAATGGCTATTTTCATCGTTCCCCGTCAAGATGTCACTGTTTTAGATGACTGGGATGTAGTGGGGTTAAAAGGTTCAGGTAGTAATAGTATCGTGATGGAAAATGTATTTATCCCAGACCATCGGGTATCACTAGATCGTTTAGCGGTCCAAGGTCATTATATTATAGATGAACTAAAAGATGAGCCGCTATACCGGACACCATTTGTTCCATCGCTAACATTATCCATTGTAGCACCAACTTTAGGGCTTGCTCTAGGTGGGTTCGATTTACACATGGAGCGCGTCATGAAGGCGGGTATTGGCAATACCTTCTATCAGAAAATGAGCGAGGCACCAATTACGCATTTACAAATTGCAGAAGCGGAAATGAAAATTGAGGCAGCCCGTTTAATGTTTATCGATGTGCTTAATAAACTCGACGGATATTCTCGTGAAGGAAAAGTGTTCAGTCAAAAAGAAAGCATTCGTATGAAAGCTGAATTCGGTTTTGCCAATCAATTATGTAAAGAATCCTTTGATTTGATGCTTGCTGGAGCGGGTTCAGTGTTTGCATACAACAGCAATGTATTCCAAGCATTCTACCGAGACTTCATAACGATGCACTTACACGCATTTATAACACCGAGTTCACTCCTAGAAACACATGGACGAATTCTTTGCGATCTGGAGCCGAATACGTATTTTGCATAAAAATTATATATAGCTAAACGTGAAGAGAAAAGGTTTAAGACTTTTCTCTTTTTTTTAAAAGATAAGAAAGCATATAATTTGAGTGAAAACATGTATATTTAGGTGGTTTTATATCCAATAATCCGATTATATAAAGTGGATCTAATTGATTGGAGCGCAGAGCGGCGACTCCAGTGGGGAAAGTGCGAGCTGAAGACCCTGGACTGAGCGTAAGCGAGGGCAGCGGCTGAAGCCGTGCCCACGGAAAGCGTCCGCTTGGAGCGGAAATCAATGGCCAATCTACGCCTTTTTTATTGAAGGACCGGGCGTTTATTGCCCGGTTTTTCTTATCAACATTTTTAGGAGGTAAAAAGATGAAAAGATGTGGTCATTATGAAGCTGATTTTGCAGTTAATCCTATCTGGCATAAGCAGTTCGGTGTCATATGGTTAGATATTAGAGCACAAAAAATTATTACATACTATCCTACATCCGAAGAAGAACATGTTTATGATGCTATGGGTCCTATTGCAGCAATCGTGCCAATAGAAGACGGAGAATTTATCGGTGTGTATAAAGATGGTTTATACAAAATTAACTTTAAAATGGGGACCAAAAAGCCTTTCACCTTCCCTACTGGATTAAGTACAATGCATTATTTAAATGATGCGAAATGTGGTCCTGACGGTTACATATGGGTTGGTTCATCAGATGGATTTTTTAAAAAGTTTAGAGAAACAGCACCGACTGCGATGTCCGATTATCCCTTTCATAATTCAAAGTTATATCGTATTAGCCCAAATGGGGAAATACAAATATTGCTTGAAAATATTGCATCATCAAATGGTTTAGCTTGGTAACCAGAAACAAATACATTCTTTCATATCGATTCAGCTAAACAATCTATTTTTGAATATAAGTTTTTGGAGGAAGATATATTAGAATTTCAACGCGTAGTCTACACATCTGAAATGTTAGAAGGGTTTCCAGGTGGAATGACGATTGATGCCCAAGGTAACTTATGGATAGCATTGTATCAGGGAGGGCTTATCGCTAAAAAAAGTAAAAAGCCAACGCGCATAATTTGTTTAAATCCAACAACGATGCAAATTTTAAATGAAATTCTATTGCCCGTTACGCATGTTACATCTTGCGTCATCGGTGGGGAGAATTTAGATATGCTTTATATTACAACAGCTAGGGATCCAATATCACAGGCTGCTACAACTAATGAGCCTATGGCAGGCTATTTATTAGAAGTTCCTATACATAGTGTAGGTATTGAACAATTTGTAGTGCCTGTCATGCAAAGAAATTCAATAAAAATTGTTTAAAAAAAATGGATTTATAGATAAAAAGAGCTCTAACTGAAACCGCTTTCTTTTTATATGATAAATATAAGTTCAGAGAGTTAGACATTAGCTAGTTAGCGGAGGGTTGAGAATGGGGAAACCGGAAATTGCAAAATTAGGGCATGTAGGATTAGTTAGTACAGACTTGGATCAGTCCTTAAAGTTTTTTAAAGAAGTCATTGGTTTAGAAGAAACAACAGAAATCGACGGAGTACATTATTTGCGGGCATGGGGTGACTTCCAGCACCATACGTTAAGCATCGAACAAGGTGAGGACTCATATGTAAAATGGATTGGGTGGAGGACGAAAACTAAAGATTGTGTTTTAGGATTTAAGAAACTTCTGCAAGAATCAAACGTAGTAGTGGAAGAATTTCCAATGGGTTCAACACCTGGTATTGGAAATACGATTCGTTTTCAATTGCCAAGCGGTCATACATTTGAGTTTTATTATGATGTAGATAAACCTGAAGCTGCATCAGAATACAAATCTATTTTAAAAAACCAAGTATATCAAGCACATAGAAAAGGTATATCGCCACGTCGTATTGACCATGTGAACATTCATACATCTACAAATGCTAATCATACATTTGATTTCTTACTAGATACACTAGGCTTTAACTTGCGTGAATATGTAAAAGGGGATGTAGGCATTTTAGCTGGCTGGATGAGTGTAACATCTCTTGTGCATGATGTTGCACTAGTACAAAAGTCAGCTTTACCATCAAAAGCACGTCTACATCATCTTTCTTATTGGTTAGACAATTCACAAGATATTTTACGAGCAGCAGACATTTTAAGAGAGCAAGGTATTCCATTTATTGGTCCAGGTAAACATGGGATATCGCAAGCAATTTATTTATATGTAATGGATCCAGGAAGTGGTTGTCGTGTAGAACTGTTCACAGGTGGCTATTTAATATTCGAACCGGATTGGGAGCCAATTGAGTGGACACGCGACGAACAGTTAACTGTAGGAAACACATATTGGGGCGATAGTGTGCAAGATAAAGAGTTAAATAATATTACAATCGAAGCAAGATAACTAACGTTAAAAGGAGAGGTATAGCATATGAAACCAGAAATTTCAAAACTAGGACATTTTGGATTAGTGAGTACAGACCTAGTAAAATCATTATGGTTCTTTAAAGAAGTAATTGGTTTAGAAGAAACAGAAGTAGTAAACGGGGTTCACTACCTACGTGCATGGGGAGATTTTGAACATCATACATTATCAATTCGTGCGGGAGAGGAATCTTGCTTAGATCATATTGCCTGGCGTACAAAGCGTAAAGAAGACGTTGATGCATTTGCGGAATCTTTAAAAGCCAACGGTACGGAAATTGAATGGGTTGAACCAGGTACAGAAGCTGGGCAAGGAAAAGCATTCCGCTTCAAAACACCGAGTCTGCATACGTTCGAAATTTACTTTGAAATGGAAAAAACATTAGCATCAGCTGAAACGCGGTCGGTACTAAAAAACCAAACGCATCGCTCATGGAATCGTGGGGTATCACCAAGACGTATTGACCACGTAAATTTATTATCTTCCTTACCTACTAAAGAGTTTGCCGACTTTTTACAAGAACAAATGGGCTTTAATTTACGTGAATATATTGAAGCTCCAGATGGTAGCTACTTAGGAGCATGGATGAGTGTAACTCCACTTGTACATGATATTGCCGTCAGCTTTGACCCGAATGCACCATCTACACATGAAGTGCATCATATTGCATATTGGTTAGATAATGCGCAAGATTTGTTGCGCGCAGCAGATATTTTAAAAGAAAACGGCATTTACTTTAAAGGACCTGGAAAACATGGGATTTCTCAAGCTATGTATATTTATGCCATTGACCCAGGTAGTGGCGTTCGTCTTGAAATCTTTACAAATGGTTACTTAATATTCGAACCAGATTGGGAGCCGATTCGCTGGACATTAGATGAAATGGATATTGGGTTTACTTATTGGGGCGACCAAATGGATTCCAAAACGGAAAATAATCCAACAATTAAAGCGTAGGGGGAATGGAAAATGGAAGATCGTTTATTCCGTGATGCGATGGGGAAATTTGCAACAGGTGTGACAGTTATTACAACGCTACATGAAGGACAGCCACATGGAATGACAGCGAATGCATTTATGTCCGTATCGCTTGATCCGAAATTAGTGGTAATTTCAATCGGAGGAAACGCACGTTGTCTGTCAAGGATCAAAGAAAGTGGCATTTTCGCCGTCAATATTTTAGCTGCAAATCAGCAGGAACAGTCGATGATTTTTGCAGGACAAATAAAAGAAGATCGTGAAGTAACTTTTGAAACATTAGCAGATATTCCAGTAATACCAAATGCTCTAGCGCAAGTAAGTTGTGATGTAGTTACTGAATATATCGAAGGGGACCATACCTTATTTATTGGTAAAGTTCGCGATATTCGTGTACAAGATGGAGAGCCATTATTGTTCTATGCAGGGAAATATCGCTCACTAGAGACAGTGCCAGTATAAGGAGGGGAAACATCGGTGGATATTCAGCAAGGAGCACAATTATTAAGATTAGCTGAAATGAATAAGCATCCGATTGCCCCATTTACATCGTCAACTGATATTTCAGTTGACGATGCTTATCGTATTCAGCTTCTTCAAATTCAAGATAAAACAGAAGCAGGAGCCGAAGTTGTGGGCATGAAGATTGGGTTAACAAGTAAAGTAATGCAAGATATGTTTAAGGTGACGACGCCTGATTTTGGGCATATTTTAAATACGATGGTGTACACCGAAGAAGAACCGATTAATATTCAACAATTTTTGCAACCTAAAGTTGAATTCGAACTAGCCTTTTTCTTAAAAGCAGATTTAAAAGGACCAAATGTGTCAGAACAAGATGTTATAGCTGCGACAGAGGCTATTGCACCCGCAATTGAGATTATTGATAGTCGAATAGAAAATTGGCAATTTCAATTTCAAGATACTGTCGCTGATAATGGATCTTCTGCAGGAGCAGTTATTGGTAAAATGCGTACAGCAGTGGATTTACAAGGGTTGGAGACAATTGAATTGGTTGCAAAGCGTAACGGTGAAGTATTTGACAAAGGTATAAGTAGTGCAGTAATGGGGAATCCAGCAAAAGCTGTTGCGTGGCTTGCGAATATGTTAAGCGATTATGATATTACATTAAAAGCAGGACAATTCATTTTAGCGGGAGCCATTACGGCAGCGGTAACGTTTGAAGCAGGTGATACTTTTGAAGCAGATTTCGGAACGTACGGCACTGTCCGTGTCGCATTTTCATAAAAGAGGTGACATTATGTCAAAATTAAAAGTAGGAATTATCGGTTCAGGTAATATTGGTACGGATTTAATGTATAAGGTTGAGCGCTGTGATTATTTACAAATGTCAGTGATGATTGGTATCGATTCAGCTTCTGAAGGGTTGCGCAGAGCAAAAGAGCGCGGATATACAACTATTGAAAATGGTATTGAAGGCTTGCGTGATCAAATGGAATTAGTTGATATTGTATTTGACGCGACAAGTGCATATGCACATGAGGCAAACTATGCAGTAGTCAAAGCAGCTGGAAAAAGGATGATTGATTTAACCCCTGCTGCGATTGGTCCATTTACTGTGCCATCAGTAAATTTAACGCAACATATTGAAGTAGATAATGTCAACATGGTGACATGTGGTGGACAAGCTACAATACCGATGGTTTATGCCATTAATCGTATTACCCAAGTTGACTATGCAGAAATTATAGCAACTGTAGCGAGTAAAAGTGCAGGTCCTGGAACACGTGCAAATATTGATGAGTTTACCCATACAACTGCACGGGCAATCGAGGTAGTTGGTGGAGCGAGAAAAGGGAAAGCCATCATTATTTTAAATCCAGCAGAACCACCTATTATTATGCGTGATACGGTGCATGCGTTATTAGCCGAAGAAGGTAAGGAACAAGAAATTATTGAGTCCGTTAAAGAAATGGTTAAAGAGGTCCAATCATATGTTCCGGGTTATCGTTTAAGAGGCGAACCCATTTTTGATGGAAAAAAAGTATCCATTTTTGTAGAAGTTGAAGGAGCGGGTGACTTCTTTCCAAAGTACTCTGGTAACTTAGATATTATGACTGCAGCGGCTGCGCGGGTTGCAAATGAGATAGCTAAAAACCATGTAAATGGAGGGATTCGTGTATGAGAGATGTGCATGTATTAGACGTTACTTTACGTGATGGTAGTCATTCGATGCAACATTCGTATACAGAAGCGCAAGTTCGATCAGTTGCTCGTGGTTTGAATAAGGCGGGTATAGAATACTTTGAAGTTTCTCATGGAGATGGTTTAGGGGGTTCCAGCTTACAATACGGTCTATCAGCAGTGGATGAATTAAAACTAATTGAGGCAGCAGTGGATGAATGTAGTGTTTCAAAAGTTGCTGTTTTATTAATCCCAGGTATTGGTGTTAAAGGTGATTTGCAAAATGCTGTAAGTGTAGGTGCTAAAATGGCACGTGTGGCGACACATGTAACAGAAGCTGATGTAGCTGCTCAACATATTAATCTAAGTCGAGAGCTTGGTCTGAAAACAGCAGGCTTTTTAATGATGGCACATATGGCAGATACTAAAGTGATTGTAGAACAAGCGAAATTATTTGAAAGTTACGGCGCTGAAATCGTATATGTAACTGATTCAGCAGGCTATTTATTGCCTCATGAAGTAACAGAGCGGATTCGGGCTTTAAAAGAGCATGTTAGTTGTGAGATTGGTTTTCATGCCCATAATAATCTGTCGCTAGCGATGGCTAATACATTAGCGGCCATAGAAGCTGGTGCTACATATATTGACGGTTCTTTACGTGCACTAGGAGCAGGGAGTGGAAACACGCAAACGGAAGCTATCATTGCTGTATTAGATCGTTTAAATATTGCCACCGGCGTTCATTTATATGACATTATAGATGTTGCTAATGATGTCATGGCACCTATGATGCTACGTCCTCAAGAAATTAGTGGGTCTAGTTTAATGATGGGATATGCTGGTGTGTATTCTAGTTTCTTACTTCATACTGAAAAAGCCGCAAAGCAGTTTGGAGTAGATGAGCGAGACATTTTAGTAGAGCTTGGTCGCCGAAAAACGGTAGGCGGGCAAGAAGATATGATTTATGAAGTTGCACAATCCATAAGAGCTACAATATAACAAACCAAGAAGCTGTGCAGAGGAACACTCATCTGTACAGCTTTTTAATAGATAAGAAGTATATAAAAATGTGCCATGAACATTGGTTTTACAAAACTTTAAAGAATGAATAATACTACTGATTTTGGTTTCAGTCGGACGCTTTCCGCTCGGAGCGGAAATCAACGGCATACCAACGTGTTTGTTTTTAAAGGACTGGGCGTTTTTTTGCTCGGTTTTTCTTATGAAGTTAAAAGGTGGCACAATTAGTTATAAATACATACTTAAAACCCCCTACCTCTAACCCACTAAACCTAAAATCCGTTAAAATATAACGGAAAATAAATTGATTATCGTAAAAAACTATTCTAGTTGAACATTACTTTATTTTATATGCTTAAACCATCATTTACGAATTGCATTAAGAAGCTGGAAAAGATCCATCAGTAACATGAAAATGTAAACGCTATCAATTTTGTGTGTAGCACATGAAAATAGGAGGGGCTTCATCATGAAAGTCATTTTAATTGATGCAGAAAATTTAGAGGCTGTACAACGGAAAAGTGAACAGAGCGTGATGGCACTCGGTTTTTTTGATGGACTCCATAAAGGCCATCAAACCGTTATTCAAATTGCCAAACAACACGCATGTAAAAAACAGTTGCCACTGGCTGTGATGAGTTTTTTTCCTCACCCAAAAACGGTTATAACGAATAGCAATGTGGATTATTTAATGCCCATAGAAGAAAAAACCCATCAATTAAAGAAGTTGGGCGTCGACTTACTTTATATCGTTCATTTTACAAAAGAATTTGCCTCTTTAGCCCCTCAGACATTTGTTGAACAATATCTTATGAAGCTTGGTGTTAAAGTTGCTGTCGCTGGTTTTGATTATAAATACGGTTTTAAAGGTGAAGGACAAGTGCATATGATTGCTGAACAAAGTCAGCAACAAATCCAAGTAGTGATTGCTCCAAAAGTCGAAATGGCTGGTGAAAAAATTAGTTCGACTCTTTGTCGTAACTTATTAAAAGCTGGTCATGTTGAAAAAATTTATGCACTATGTGGCCGACCATATTCAATTCAATACGACTTACAAGAGGGCATTGAGCCTTATTTTACACTTCCAAAACGAGGACATTACAATGTAGAAATTCATACTACACAACATATATATTCAAACGTTATTGAAGTGATGGATGAGCATTTCATTAGAGGGGTCAATATTCAAAGTAGTGACAAAGTCAAAATAGTATTTTATGAAGCTGATCCTTATTACATGAAGGAATTAGTAAATTAAAGGGTGGGAAGCAATTGAAAAAGACAGAGCAATTTCAACAATTATTGAAAAATCCAAGTACGTTTATACTACCAGGAGCTTTTGACGGCATGACGGCACGTATTATCGAAGAAACGGGATTTCCAGCAATCTATGCAACAGGTGCAGGCATTTCTAATGCGCAACTTGGTTGGGCGGATGTTGGTTTGACTACTGCAACGGAAATCGCCCAAGTAGTTTCATGGATGGCAGATGTGACGAATATTCCAATTGTTGTAGATGCAGATACAGGTTTTGGTAATGCGATTAATATGCAACGAACAGTAAAAATGTTGGAACGGGCCGGAGCGGCAGCTATTCAAATTGAGGATCAAGTGATGCCCAAAAAATGCGGACACTTTAATGGGAAATCGGTTATTTCTAAAGAAGAAATGGTTGGCAAGATTAAAGCAGCTTTAGATGCACGAATAGATGATAAATTAGCGATTATCGCCAGAACCGATGCGGTAGGAGTATATGGAATTGAAGAAGCATTAGAGCGAGCGAATGCCTACAAAGAAGCTGGAGCTCATGCTATTTTTGTAGAAGCGCCGACAGACATGGAACAACTTTTACGGATTCCAAAAGAAGTCCCTGGTATTCCACATATTATTAATTTGGTTGAGGGTGGTAAAACGCCACTTGTTTCTCGTCTAGAGGCACAAGAAATGGGCTTCCAAATTATGTTATGTGCTAATACAGCTTTACGTGGGGCAATAAAAGGAGCGGTGGAAGCTATGAAATTATTACACCAAGAAGAGTCCCCCAAAAATATGAATGATTTAATCTGCTCATGGGAACAACGTCAACAACTATTTAAGTTAAAGGAAATTCAACAATTAGAGGTTCAATATTCTGGTAAGTAGAAAGTGAGGAAGCGTATGACAAAAGTAGATTACGATATTATTGTTGTAGGTTGCGGTGCTGCAGGGACATCCGCTGCATTAGCAGCCGCAGAAGAAGCAAAAGCACAAAATCTAGATATTAAAATTGCAATTTTAGAACGGGCATCTTTTGAGGAACGTGGAGGGAATACACGTTGGACTGCTGCTTATATGCGAATGGAAAATATCGATAATCCTGCACCAAACTTCATAGAAGATATGTTGAAGTTTTCGGATTATTTCGCAGATGAGCAGTACATACGAATATTACATGAAAATGCAGGTTCGACATTGCGCTGGGTAGAGTCGAAAGGTGTAGATTTCGATTTCTTACCTACAATGTTTTTAACGGCTTCTAAACCACGTTTGTTACCTGTTGGTGGTGGTCGTGCTATTGTTGATACACTTAGCCTTCGTGCTCGTGCCCTCGGTGTAGAAATTATCTATGAAACGACTGCATGGGATTTAGTAATCGACGATTCAGGCAATGTAAAAGGTCTTAAAGTACGTATTGCAGAAGGAGAAACACTCACCTTGTCGACTAATGCAGTGATATTAGCAGCAGGAGGCTTTCAAGGAAGTCATGAGATGATGGCACAATATATTGGTCGTCATGCACATAAAATTCCTACCGTTGCTGAAGGTGGATTATTTAATAAAGGTGAGGCCATTCGTATGGCATTACGAATTGGTGCAAAAGGGCAAGGACAATTTGATGCTTTCCATGCGGAAACTGTTGATCCTCGTAGTAAAAGGGAAGAAGCAGGGGTCATGATGTACCCATATGGTATTTTAGTAAACCAACAAGGCGAGCGTTTTGTCGATGAAGGAGAAACGACGATTGATGAACAATATGAAGCCGTTGCTCGTAAGATTTTCTACGAATGTGAGGGTCACATTGCTTATATGATTTCGGATCAAAAAATGTACGATATACCTGGCCATGAAGAAGCATTGCAAACAGAAGTCCCTCCAATTGTGGCAGACACAATTGAGGAACTAGCAAAAGCGTTAGACATTCCAATAGAAAAATTATCTAAAACGGTAGAGGGATTTAATGAAGCTTGCCCAACAGGGGAATTTTTATTTAACCAAAAAGATGGATTAGCAGCGACAGAGATCTCACCGCCAAAATCGAACTGGTCCATTCCTATAAATAAAGGTCCATTTATTGCATATCCGATTATTTGTTGCAATGTATTTACAAATGGAGGGCTAGCAACGGATACAAATGGTCGCGTCTTATCAGGAGACAATCATCCAATTCCGGGGTTATATGCAGCAGGAGAAACATCTGGGCTTTATTATGGGAAATATCCAGGAGGCACATCAGTATTACGTTGTTTAGTATTTGGAAAACGTGCAGGAGAACATGCCGTCAACCTGATCACTTCACAACAAAAAGCGTATTTATAATGGGGGAATTAATATGCTATTGAATGGAAAAGTGGCCCTTGTTACAGGTGGTGGTCGAGGTATTGGACGAGAAACATGTTTGTTACTTGCTTCTCATGGAGCACATATTGCGGTCTGTTCTCTTTTTGAAGAAGAGTGTCAAGAGGTTGTCGATGTCATTAATAAGCAATACAAAGTTCGAGCAATTGCAGTACCCTGCGATGTAACGAACGAAGCCCAAGTTAAAAAAGCATGCGCCTTCGTAAAAGAAGAACTAGGGGCAGTAGATATATTAATAAATAATGCTGGCACAATGAGCATGTTACCTTTTGTAGATACAACGACAGAGGAATGGTTGCGTGTACATGATATTAACGTGAATGGTCCTTATTACTTCTGTTCTCAAATTGTGCCAGATATGATTGCTAAACAAGAAGGAACCATTATTAATATTTCATCTATTTGGGGAACAAAAGGTGGACCAAATCGTAGTGCTTATATTTCATCAAAACATGCAGTTATTGGTTTTTCAAAGGCAATAGGAGAAGAATTAAAACCATATGGGATCCGCGTTAATGCAGTATGTCCGGGGCCAGTAGATACGAGAATGACGGATGAATTAGGTCCCGATTTAGATAAAACAGGATGGTTACAGCCTATTGATATGGCAAATGTTATTGTCAATATCGCATTACCGCATAGTAAAGCGATAACCGCTGCTTCCATTGAAGCGTTCGGAACTGGAATGCCAGTAGGTCTTACAAAATAATAAATTAAAGGGGATAGAGAATTATGGAACAAACATATACTTTCACACAACAAACAATTACTTTAAATTTGGCAAAACAAATGCTAGAAGCTGCAGAGAAAAAAGGAATTGAACTTGGTATGAAATTTGCCATTTCAATTGTAGATAAAGCAGGGAATTTAAAAGCATTTTACGCAATGGATGGAGCACCTGTCTTAGCGCTAGAAATTGCTCAAAATAAAGCATTCTCAGCCGCAGCATACAATCGTGCAACACATGAATGGTATGACCGCTTAAAAGATGATCCACCTTTATTAACAGGTCTCGTGCATACAAATCGTCTAGTTATATTTGGTGGAGGTTATCCAATTCTAATTAACGGTGAATGTGTCGGTGGAATTGGAGTAAGTGGTGGACACTATTCACATGACATGCAAGTATGCGAAGCGGGCTTGGAGATTCTAGCGGTATTAACAAAGGAAGCTTAAGCCTATGAAAGCAGTTGTAGATATTGTAATTATCGGCGCTGGTATGGCCGGTCTTTGCGCATCAGTGGAAGCCGCTGCTGCGGGAGCGAGTGTGATAGTTTTAGAAAAACAACCTCAAATTGGTGGTAGTTCATTATTAAGTGGTTGTTTTATGGCATTTGCAGGAACAGAATTTCAAAAACAACATGGAATTACTGATTCAGCAGACAGTTTAATAGAAGATATGTTGCAAGTTGGGCAGTATAAAAATGATCGTACTCTCGTTGAAACATATGGACAGCACCAGTTAGAAACATACAATTGGCTTGTTAATCAAGGTGTACAATTTATAGATTGTCAAGCAGTGAGTGGCCATACAAACCCACGTGGGCATACGATTGTCCCCAATCAGGCAATTGATATGTTAAAAAGTAGAGCAATCGAACATGGCGCAAAAATATATACGGATGCTGTAGTTACTCGTCTAGAAAAAAGAAATGAGCGTGTTGAGCAAGTCCATGTAACATATAGAGGTCATTCATATGTTGTGGAAGCACGTAAAGGTATTATTATCGCCTCAGGTGGTTTTTCCCGTAGTGAAGACTTACTTGAACACTTTGCTCCCGGGCTAACTAATACAATACGTTTGGGTGGAGTAGGAAACACAGGGGACGGCATCAGGCTTGCATGTGAACAAGGTGCATGGTTACGAGATACTCCATATTTAAAAGGCACATACGGATTCCATCCTAGCTCTACGAATGACAATAAACGCCAAGCTCATACTTTTTATAAAGGAGGCGTTATTGTGAATGAGCAGGGCGAACGTTTTGTAAATGAATCTATATCCTATAAATTACTAGGAGATGCAGCATTACAACAGTCGGATCAAAGTACTTTTCAAATTTGGGATCAAACAGTAATGGATAAAGGTGTAAAAGGAGATGCATTGTATGATTTTGCATCACTTGAAGAACTAGGTTTAATGGAACGTTCTGAATCTATCGAAGCATTAGCAACAATAATTGGAGTTCCACCCTCATCGTTACAACAAACGATCAGCAGTTATAACGAAGCGGTCGATACAGGAAATGACGTATTGGGTAGAACAACACTTACGCATACATTTGGAAAACCAACAAAAATTAGAACAGCTCCTTTTTATGCGATGAATACCTCAACGGCCATGCTAGCTACATATGCGGGTGTAACAGTGAATGAAAAGGCAGAAGTGTTAAATCCCTTTAATGAAAGTATTCCAGGTCTTTTTGCGGCAGGCGAAGTTGTAGGGGGCTTCCATGGTGCAGGATATATGACGGGTAGTTCACTCGGAAAGGCAGCAATATTTGGTCGCATAGCTGCTAAACAAGCAATCCAACAATCGAATGTAGAGGAGGCGTTGGTGTGAAAATTTGGCACCAAAGTTTAACATCCATTGAAGACATTCCAGTTTATCGAGATGCCGTTGTAAATCATTTATCTAAAATCGCACGTCCAGATGTAGATGTTGTGTTACATGGTATGTCGAAAGAGACTTATCCCCAGCAATATCCGGGACATTTTATAACGTACAATTATTTACAAAGTTTGCATAAGGAACAATTCATTAGAAATGCAATGATAGCTGAAAAAGCTGGCTATGATGCCGTTTTTATTGGTACGATTCCTGACGTAGGGTTAATCGAAGCACGATCAATTGTTGATATTCCTGTGATAGGTTACGGGCAAGCATCGATGCATATTGCGTCGATGCTTGGAACAAAGATTGGTATTGTGAATTTTCTAGTTCCACTTGTTGACCAGTTACGTTTCAATGCTCAACAATACGGCTTGGGGGAAAAAGTAGGTCCGATCATCCAGGCGGATATTGGCTTCTATGATATTTTAGAGGGCTTTGACAATCCACAACCGATTATCGAAAAGTTTACAATAGCTGCTCAACAAGCTATAGCGCAAGGTGCGGATGTAATTATTCCTGGTGAGGGGCCGATGAATATTTTCTTGGCAAACTTTGGTATTCATCATGTGGACAATGTGCCGATAATAGATTCCTTTGGGGCAGGTATTAAAATGTGTGAAACGATGGTAGATCTATATAAAATCAGTGGAATGTCCATGGCCCGTACAGGATTTTTCAATGAAAAACCACCTGCTGAAGTTTTAGAAAAGATACGCAGTTATTATAACCTACCAGATGTGTCAGCTGATATGGACTTTGGTTTATCAATTCGTTCAGTAACCAGTTCAGTATAAATAAGAGAGCATCTTTCTACACATCCAAATGTGTAGGAAGATGCTTTTGTTTTCTACATTGATGAACTAAAGTAGAACTTATATAATTTTTCTGAGAGTTTAACTAATAGATTTACTCAAAAGTGAAAATAGAGAGTGAAGAAATTATAATTTCTAGTAAGTGTTCCTCCTAAAAAATAGACTCTCGCTTTTTTTATAAAATAATCCTAACCTGTATGCCATATGGGTTGGACTGCAAACACCATGGAATTATTAAGAAAAAAGTGTTGATCAAAAATAGCTGTCGTCCCCTTATTATAATATATCTTTGAATTTCTTATATTTTTAGTATAATAGAAATGTAAGCGTTTTTATTTACAAAGGGGATGAATGAAATGAATTTTGATTTAACACAGGAGCATAAAATGATCCGCAAAACTATTCGTGAGTTTTCGGATGAGGTTGTAGCGCCAGGAGCGATTGAGCGCGATAAGACGAAAGCTTTTCCAAAAGAAATCTTTAAACAGTTAGCCGACATGGGGATGATGGGCTTACCGTTTTCAGAAGAGTATGGCGGAGCAGGTGCTGATACAGTTAGTTTTGCAATCGTGACAGAAGAGTTGAGTAGAGCATGTGCTTCTACAGGAATCACTTATTCTGCACATATATCGCTTGGTGGAGCTCCACTTAATCTATTTGGTACAGAAGAGCAAAAACAAAAATATTTGGTTCCAGTATGTACAGGCGAATCCTTTGGGGCTTTTGGTTTAACGGAACCTAATGCAGGATCAGATGCAGGCGGTACACAGACAACGGCTAAAGAAGATGGCGATGATTATGTTATTAATGGAAACAAAGCTTTTATAACGAATGCTAGCTATGCAAAACACCTAGCATTAACAGCAATTACGGATATCAAAGATGGTAAAAAAGAAATTTCTGCAATAATTGTGCCTACGGATGCAGAAGGCTTCTCTGTAATTGATAATTACGAGAAGATGGGTCTAAATGCATCTAATACAACTGAGCTAGTATTGGAAAATGTAAGAGTACCAAAGGAAAACCTACTAGGGGAGAAAGGGCAAGGATTCAAGCAATTCCTTGTAACTCTTGATGGTGGCCGAATTGGTATTGGAGCAATGGCAGTTGGAATTGCACAAGCAGCTTTCGACAGAGCGCTACGTTATTCTAAAGAGCGTAAGCAATTTGGAAAAACACTTTCCGAGTTTCAGGTAACGCAATTTAAATTGGCAGATATGGCGATGAAAATTGAGCTAGCACGTACAATGGTCCATAAAGCGGCATGGTTGAAAGATCAAGGACGTGCTTTTGGGAAAGAAGCTTCTATGTGTAAACTATATGCATCCGAAATAGCAATGGAAGTAGCGGATCAAGCTATTCAAATACATGGTGGATATGGCTATATGAAAGAGTACGAAGTAGAGCGCTATATGCGAGATGCAAAATTACTAGAAATTGGTGAAGGAACTTCTGAAGTACAAAGAATGGTAATTGCTCGACATATTGGGTGTTGATAGTAGAAAATGAGCTAAGATTATGTCTAAAATGTCACAATCTAAGAAAACTTCTCTCCTAAGACTTTTAGTTTTCTTAAGAATGCAGTACAATATTAATGTTGACTAATTCTATATTAGAAAAGATTGTATTAAAAGGGAGGGTTAATTATGCAAAAAAATCCAATAATTCCATTTATCTTAATTATGGCTTTTGGTATTGGTTTAATTTTCTTCTTGTCTATGGATGGTGTAGGAAACAAAGAAGAAATTGCTGCAACTGAAGAGCATGCAGAAGGAACTGAAGGCGGAGAAGCTTCAGCTGGAGAATTTGATCCAGAAGCTTTAGCTCAAGGGAAATGTATCGGTTGTCATGGTAATAGTTATGAAGGCGGCATGGGTCCAGCTTTAGTTGGAACTGCATTGTCTGAAGACGAAGTAAAAGACGTTTTAGCAAATGGTAAAGGTGCAATGCCAGCTGGATTAGTACCTGAAGAAAACATTGACGCTATGGCGGCATGGGTTAAATCTTTAGAATAGTATGTAACTAAAAGACCTTTGATTCTGTAAAAGAATCGAGGTCTTTTTTCTTTTTTGCTATAATAGTTAATGAAGAGGTGTTGAAACAATGAATGCAAAAAATTTGTCGACTAGACTGAGAACAGTCGCTACCTTTGTAAAAGAAAATACTACTTTGGCGGATATCGGTAGTGATCATGCTTATTTACCATGTTTTTTGGTACATGAAGGTGTCATTTCTAAAGCTATTGCCGGAGAAGTAGTCAAAGGTCCATTTGAATCTGCTCAAAAACAAGTAATAAGTGAAGGACTTCAAAATAATATTGATGTTCGTTTCGGGAATGGTTTAGAGGTCATCACGGCTAACGACAATGTCCAAACGGTTACTATAGCTGGAATGGGTGGTCCACTTATAGCTTCTATCCTAGAAACCGGAAGAGAAAAACTTACCACTGTGGATACATTAATCTTACAACCAAATGTTCATGCGAAAGCTATACGAGAGTGGGCTATTCAAGAACAATGGAAGATAGACCAGGAAGTAATTTTAGAAGAACACGATAAAATTTATGAAATTCTTGTATTAGTAAAAGGGCAAATGAAACTTTCGGAAAAGGAATTATTAGTTGGACCAATTTTGAGTAAAGACAAATCGCCTGTATATCTAAAGAAATGGACCAATGAGGTAAATGAATGGCAACGGATTGTAGATGAGCTTAACAAATTACAAGGAACTGAAGTACAGCAAAAGAAACAATTACTCGAAAACAAAATTGCCTTAGTAAAGGAGACTTTATAAGCGATGAAGGAAACAAATGGGCAACATATTATTTCCCTTTTCGAACAATGGGCACCAAAGTCTTTGGCAGTTGAAGGAGATCCAGTAGGTCTTCAAATTGGGACTCTTAACAAAACTATAACTAAAGTGTTGGTTACTTTAGATGTAAATTTAAAGACAGTAGAAGAAGCTATTGTAAATGGTTGTGAGCTAATTATTGCTCATCATCCTCCTATTTTTCGCGGATTGAAAAATATGCGAACAGATTTACCTCAGGGCATGTTAATAGAGAAATTGATAAAGCATGATATTGCTGTATATGCTGCGCATACGAATTTAGATATTGCTGCAGGTGGGGTAAATGATTTACTTGCTACTGCTTTGCAACTAGAAAACATAAATATTCTAGAGCAGACTAGCTCTGAACAACTAATGAAGCTGGCGGTCTTTACTCCTAAGCAATCAACAGAGCTAGTTAGAACAGCATTAGCAATTGCTGGTGCTGGTCAAATTGGAGATTACATGGATTGTAGCTTTACTTCAGAAGGAGAAGGAAGGTTCAAACCCTCTGGCTTAGCAACTCCTTTTATTGGACAAGCGAATGAATTAGCAGTAGTAGAAGAAGATAAAATAGAGGTTGTTTTTCCTATCTCTATGAAAAGTAAGGTGTTAAAAGCATTACTGACAAGTCATCCATATGAAGAACCTGCTTATGACTTAATATTGCTCAATGAAAAAGGTCTTGGGAGAATTGGAACACTAATGCAAAGCCAAACATTAGCTGACTACGCAGAATTAGTTAAAAAACAACTGAATGTACCTTTTGTTCGAGTGGTAGGAAATTTGACGAAGGAAGTTAAGAAAGTTGCTGTTCTTGGTGGAGATGGCAATAAATATATACAGACCGCTAAAAGAGCTGGAGCGGATGTGTTTGTAACAGGTGATTTATATTTCCATGTGGCACAAGATGCAGAAGCTATAGGTTTAGCAGTTATAGATCCGGGTCATCATGTGGAACAAATTATGAAAATTGGTGTTGCGGAGTATATGACTAAGGTTTGTATGCAACACAAACTTGCTGTTGAATTCATCCCATCCAACATTTCAACGGAACCCTTTCAATTGATTTAATAGAATATAAACAAAAAAGCTGCTCTCTAGTGAGCAGCTTTTTTTATTTAACTGGATAAGGTTCAATTCGATCTACTGGTTTTGGTACTTTAATTTTAGGTAGAATTTTGGATGGTATTGTTTTTTTCGTTGTATCGTGAGTTTCCGGGTCGTTTGGATCATACTTTTCTAAGAATTGAATAACTTCTTTTACTATTGGAGTAGGTGTGGAAGCACCTGCTGTCACTGCAACATGAGAAATATTATCCAACCATTCCAATTGTAGTTCGGAAATGTCGCCAATTCGGTAAGAAGGTGTTCCAGCGATTTCCTCTGAAACTTGTGTCAATCTATTAGAATTGTTACTCATAGGATCACCAACTACTATTAAAAGTTCCGCATCTCCAGCTTGTTCAGCAACCGCTTCTTGACGAACCTGAGTAGCCAAACAAATTTCTTTATGGACTTCAATATGAGAGAACTTCTCTTCTAATTTCTTCATTAAATCCACAACATCCCATTGAGACATTGTAGTTTGATTGGTAACGAGTAATTTATCGGTCTTAATAGTTAAATTCTCAATGTCCTCTAACGATTGAACTAGATGTACCTTGTCTGGAGCTACACCTATTGCACCTTCTGGCTCTGGATGACCTTTTTTACCAATATAAATAATGTCATAGCCTTCAGCTGTTTTTTCTCTTATGAGATCATGCGTAACTGTAACATCTGGACATGTAGCATCTATTGAAACAAGGCCCTTTTTACGAGCTAACTCTTTCACTTCTGGTGAAACACCATGTGCGGTAAAAATAACCGTACCTGTATCGACTTTTGATAATATATCTAAGCGATTTTCTCCGTCTAACGTAATTATGCCATCCATCTCAAATGCATCTGTTACATGTTTGTTGTGGACGATCATTCCCAAAATATATATTGGCCTTGGCAGAGAAGTATCTAATGCAGCATTTCGAGCAATTACCATTGCATCCACTACACCATAGCAGTATCCTCTAGGCGAAATTTTTTGAACTAACATTTACGTAACTCCCTTCAATACGAGCATACTCATATTATAACGGAGCGGCTAGACGATTACAAAACTTTAAATTGGAGGCTGGAAAATTCTAGGTATTGATGCTCCGTTTGTTAGAGAAGCAGCAGTACTAGTT
Source organism: Psychrobacillus sp. FSL H8-0487 (assembly GCF_038008385.1). Taxonomy (NCBI): domain Bacteria; kingdom Bacillati; phylum Bacillota; class Bacilli; order Caryophanales; family Bacillaceae; genus Psychrobacillus; species Psychrobacillus sp. FSL H8-0487. The sequence continues at coordinate 2,215,477 of NZ_JBBOZA010000001.1, read as the reverse complement.
GCTCTCGCAGCTGTTGAAGCAGCTGCAGCAGCACCTAAATTACCAGTAACGGCAGTAGTAGCAGCTGGTACAGATTGAAAACCACGGTATAATTTTAACAGTGCCGGTACATTTTGTATCATAGGAGCAAATTGTCTAACCATTGGTGTAAGCTGCTGGGCAGTATTTAAGAATTTGTCGGCTGTTTGTAGGTAACCCATAGTTTTCGATACTGGTTGACCTTGTTGAAAGCCTCCTGTTGGAGCAGCAGACTGAAATTGACTAAAAAAGTTAGTAGCCGGACCTGCAGGTGCAGTTGGTGGTGGTGGAGGGGGAGCAGCCTGATTCCCTCCCCAAAAATCAAAAGAATTATTTGGAACATTCTGAGGACTTGAATTAGACATGCCAAAAAAGTCATTTCCCTGATTTTGGGCAAACGGATAAAAAGATTGGTAACGCATTTTTTCATCTCCTTTCGAACAGCAAAGACTATTATATTCTATGCAAATTGTACGTTTTATGTACAATCGTGGTACAATAAAGAAATGTGAGGGAGTGACGTACAATGTCAAAATATACAGATTATAGTTTTCAGCCTTTTTTATTAGATGCAATAGAAAAATTAGGCTTCCAAGAACCAACGCCAATTCAAAAAGAAATGATTCCACTTGTATTAAAGGGGAAAAGTGCGATTGGTCAAGCACATACTGGAACAGGAAAAACACATAGTTTTTTAATCCCAATTGTTGAAAAAATAGATGCTAGTAAAAGAGAAGTACAAGCAGTTATTACATCACCAACAAGAGAGCTTGCAACGCAAATTTATAAAGAGTTGAACAAGCTAGTAGAAGGCACAGATATTCAAACAAAATTATTTATTGGTGGAACGGATAAAGCTCGTTCAATCGAAAAATTAAAAACTCAACCACAAATCGTAGTTGGAACGCCAGGTAGACTTCGTGATCTTACTGTAGAGCAAGCACTACTTGTTCATACAGCAAAAGTTTTAGTTGTAGATGAAGCTGACTTAGCTTTCGATCTTGGCTTTATCAATGAAATTGATCAATTTGCATCTCGTATGCCTGATAAATTAGAAATGTATGTATTTTCTGCTACAATTCCAGAAAAATTACAACCTTTCTTAAAAAAATATATGGATTCACCAGTCCATATAAAAATAGGCGAGAAACGTCGAGTAGCAGAGGGTATTGAATTTATTGTAACTCCGGTTCGAAGCAAATCTAGAAAGAAACGCTTGTTGGATGTAATGGAAGGTATTAATCCATACTTAGCCATTATATTTACAAATACGAAACAACATGCAGACGAAGTAGCGCATTATTTAGAAGGAAATGGTGTCAAAGTTGGTGTTGTTCATGGCGATATTTCACCTCGTGATCGTAAACGTGTGATGAAACAAATACATGAACTAGAATTCCAATATATCGTGGCAACCGATTTAGCTGCTCGTGGTATTGATATTCCTGGAGTAAGCCATGTGATTAACTATGAACTTCCAGATGATTTAGAGTTCTTCGTTCACCGCGTAGGCAGAACAGCTCGTGCTGGCATGACTGGGATCGCAATTTCTTTATATGAACCATCAGACGAAGATGCTTTAGTGCGCCTTGAAAAAATGGGGATTCCACTAGAGCATAAGGATGTCGTTAATGGTGAATGGTCTGAACTTAAAGAACGCCATGCACGTAAAAATCGTACAAAAAATGAAAATGAAATAGATGCAATCGCTAAAGCCCAAGTTCGTAAGCCTAAAAAGGTTAAACCAGGCTACAAACGTAATATGAAATGGGAAATGGATATTGTGAAAAAAAGAGAAAGACGTATTAAAAACCGCAAGAAATAAGGAGTTGTCATCATGTTATTAGGTTCACATGTTTCGATGAGTGGAAAAGAGATGCTACTGGGTTCAAGTAAAGAGGCTGCATCATATGGTGCAAATACTTTTATGATATATACAGGAGCACCACAAAATACTAGAAGAAAACCAATTGAAGAATTGAATATTGACGCTGGTATCGCTCATATGAAAGAAAATGGGATGTCCAATATCGTCGTGCATGCTCCTTATATCATCAATTTAGGTAATACAACAAAACCTGAGACTTTTGCTCTTGGTGTAGAGTTTTTACAAAAGGAAATTGAAAGAACTGCTCATTTAGGTGCTACTCAAATTGTATTGCATCCAGGAGCTCACGTAGGAGCAGGAGTAGAAGCAGGTATTGCTAGAATTGTTGAAGGTTTAAATGAAGTGCTGACAACCGATTGGCCTGTTCAAATAGCTTTAGAGACGATGGCTGGAAAAGGCTCAGAATGTGGTCGCACTTTTGATGAACTTGCACAAATTATCGACGGTGTTGTAAATAATCATCGATTGTCCATTTGCATGGATACTTGTCATATTCATGATGCTGGTTATAATATCGTGGAAGATTTTGATGGAGTCTTAAATGAATTCGATAAAATAATTGGTATTGATCGTTTAAAAGTACTTCATATCAATGATAGTAAAAATGTATGTGGAGCAGCAAAGGATCGACATGAGAACATCGGTTTTGGTGAAATTGGATTTGATGCTTTGCAGTACATTGTGCACCATCCTCAATTGATGGAAATCCCTAAAATTTTAGAAACGCCTTTTGTTGGTGTAGACGCTAAATCGAAGGAAGCTCCATACAAGCATGAGATTGAAATGCTTCGCTCAAAACAATTTAATGCAGAAGCAATAGATGCGTTGCGCTAACATGCAAGAGCACGTTCTTTTCAAATTAAACGCTGTTTTCTAGATGATTACCGCGCTTATTTATAGGGGTGTTGGTTGGTTGTAACGAGATGTTACAACCAACCAACATCTCTTTTTTCTATAATCGTGTATGGTGTTTTTTATATACATCGCCCACTAACTTCGGTCCACAAGAGGCGAGGACGGTGCAGCGTTCGTTTGTATCGGAAATCAGTAAGTATTATTGTATTGCAATTACCTATTTTAGATAGAAATTTTCAGGTATTAACTTCTTTCATCCAAAAGAAGTTGGTGCTTTTTCTTTAATTTCTTTATAAAGTTCCATAGCACGTTGTTCCCCAAGTATTTGAATTAGTTTTTGTTGGATAGCAAGCGGAACGCCAAATAAAAGCCAGGAAAGGGAAATTTCTTTTAGTAATGGATAGACACTTTTTAATTCTTTGTCGGAAATTTCTATATCAAAGCCCTTTACGATTGTCTTAAACTCCTTAATAGAGCATGTTTGTAACTGTTGAACAAATTTATGGATATCCAGAATAACATCCTTCCAAGTAATTTTTATTTACACATGGTGCAATATGGACTATACTAATACTTTGTAAATCGTAATCATTCTTAATTAGAATCGAGGAAAAATAATGGGAAGCCCATTGATCAACTTACATAACATTTCGTACCAATACGAACAAACTAAGGCATTAATCGATATTAATCTTACTATTGCAGAAGGTGACTTTCTTGCGATTATTGGACCTAATGGTTCTGGTAAGTCTACATTATTGAAAATAATACTAGGATTATTAAAACCAACGAGCGGTGAAGTACTTCTTTTTGGGAAGCCAGTTAATCAGTTTAAAGAGAAAGAACGCATTGGGTATGTTTCACAAAAGTCCAATTCGTTTAATACCGGATTCCCGGCAACGGTGACTGAGGTAGTTAGAAGTGGTTTAGTAAAGAAGACAGGGTTATTTCATCGATATCCTGCAAATGTTAACAAACAGGTAAGACAAGCGTTAAAATCAGTCGGTATGGATGAATATTCTATGAAAAATATTGGCGATCTTTCTGGAGGACAGCAACAGCGTGTTTTTATCGCTAGAGCATTAATCAGTAATCCAAATGTATTGATACTTGACGAGCCAACCGTTGGAGTAGATAGCAAAAATGTAAAATCTTTTTATAATATGTTAAGTCATTTAAATCGGGAACATAATATTACCATTGTGTTAGTTACCCATGATGTCGATGCAGTATCCAAAAGTATAAGTCACGTTGCTTGTTTGAACCAGCGAATTCATTTTCATGGTTTTAAAAATGAGATGGACCAGATGAGTGATGAACAATTAGAGGCTTGGTATGGACACGCAGTTCGTAAAGTCGATCATCAAAGTGAGGTAAAATCATGATTGACTCTATTTTTCACTATGAATTTTTACAAAATGCTTTTGCCTCAGGTCTAATCATCGGTTTTATCGCTCCACTATTAGGGGTTTTTATAGTTGTTCGTAGACTTTCGTTAATAGCTGATGCTTTGAGTCATGTAACATTGGCTGGTATTGCTGGTAGCTTATATTTGAGTCAGTCTGTCGGGGCATTGGCCCTATTAAACCCATTATATTTAGGAATAGTCGCATCTGTGACTGGGTCGTTGTTTATCGAGAGATTAAGAAGATTATATAAACACTATGAGGAACTTGCTATACCTATTATCATGTCTGCTGGCCTCGGTTTTGGAGCAATTTTCATCTCATTAGCAGAAGGATTTAGTTCGGACCTATTTAGCTATTTATTTGGTTCCGTATCTGCAGTAAGTCGTCAGGACTTGTGGATTATTATAGGCATTGCATTAATTGTCATAGTATTTTTAAGTTTATTTTTTAAAGAATTATTTGTACTTTCTTTCGATGAGGAATATGCGAAAGCATCAGGACTTCCTGCTAAATGGATTCATGTATTATTTATGATAGTGACGGCATTAGTTATTGCAGGGTCGATGCGAATTGTAGGTATCTTACTTGTTTCCTCACTTATGACACTGCCTGTTGCTGCTGCTATGCGTATATCTAAAAGCTTTAAACAGGCGATTTTGCTATCTGTTATATTCGGTGAGTTGTCTGTTATTGTTGGATTGGTTAGTGCATTTTATTTGGATTTAGCGCCAGGTGGAACAATTGTTGTTACTTCAATTATCATTTTACTTCTAACTATTTTTTCTAAAAAGATAGGGAGCAAGGGAGCTGTTTCAGGGTGAATATAGAAAAAGCATGGGATATTTTAAAAAATGAAGGATTTAAAAAAACAGATAAACGCGAGCAAATACTAAGCATTTTTACCGAAACGGAAAAGTATATAACTGCTAAAGATATTCTGAATGTGATGAAAAAAGAACATCCCGGGATGAGCTATGATACAATTTATAGAAATTTAAGTACCTTTGTAAATCTGGGAATATTAGAAGAAACCGAGTTAACAGGAGAGAAACATTTTAGAATGCAATGTGAGGCTGATCATCATCACCATCATTTCATCTGTATGTCCTGTGGCAATATTAAAGAAATTCCATTTTGTCCAATGGAAGTATTGCAAAATGCTATACCAGGCTACGAAATAGAAAACCACAAATTCGAAATCTATGGCAATTGCCCATCCTGTCATTAATAAAAAGTAGCGTAGACCAGTATAAGGTCTACGCTACTTTTTTTGTATATTGCTTAATCACTCAATCCAACGGATGTATTTTCATATTCCTTGTTCATAAGAGCCTTATATATAAAATCTGCTACATTTGCTCTAGTAATAGTTCTACCTGTGCTTGGCACACCCGTTAAAGCCTCTTTATAAACACCTGTAAATTCTTTATCGTTCAAACCCATAGGGCGTACAATTGTAAAGGTTAAATGATTATTTCTTATATAACTAACTGCATTCGAATGATCAGTTAGCACATTTTTAAGCATTTTTATCATTAATTTGCCCATTAAACCTGGTATCTCATTTTCTATTCCTGCCGAGGCAACATAGACAATGCGTTGGACATTATTAGCGACCATTCCGTCAACAACATTCTTTGTCATCTCTTCTAACTGGGTAGATTTTTTCATGCCAGTTGTAGAGCCTAGACAAGAAATAACAGCTTCCTTACCTGCAATAGCTTCTTTAACGGCCGCTTTATCAAAAGCATCACCTTGGATAATAGTTAAACGTTCATGCACCAATTCTAATTTCGAAGGGGACCTCACAAAAGCGGTAACTTCATGTCCTTTATCTAAAGCTAGTTTAGTAAAATGCTTTCCGACACCACCGTTTGCCCCAAATACAATAATATTCATACTCTATTCTCCTTCATATTTAAGATAGCATTGCTCTAGTTATTTTAATGTTAAAAGTAAACAAGTTCTAACCCATAAAAATAGAGTATAAAACCTCAGCGATTTTATACTCTATTATCTATTTCAGCTAGCCTAACTATTCACATGAAACTCTGAAGTTTTACTTTATAGCCATTGAAAATTCTTTTTCAATCCAGTTATTCGCTTCAATCCAATTATTCACTCGGATAACACGAGATGGTACTGGCAACTGATTATATGGTGTATTAAATAATATTACGGGAATATCAAGTTCCTCACTAATTTCAACGGCATTATCGTGTTTGTCTTCAAAAAATGCATGAACACCATGTCTTCGAGCCGTCTCTATTTTGTTATGTGTGCCAATCAGTTCAATATGATCGTATAACAACTCTTGTTGTTTAAACCAATCTAGTGTAATGTCCATGACATTATCACCACGAGCAGAGATAAAATATAACTCGTATTTTTCTTTCCAAGCAGATAATACAGCGTGTGCATCTGGTTGAATAGGGGATGTGGCATAAATAGTAGCTTCAGCTTTTTTAAACCATTCGTAAAATTCTTTTTGACTTACTGGAAATGCCTTCGTTAAATCATATTCTTTAATATCTTCTAACTGTAAATTACATTTAAATGCTTCGTTAATATGAGGAAGTAAAGAAGTAGGGGATGTTACTGTCCCGTCTATATCGATACCAAATCGTATATTCGTCAATTACACCATTCCTTACACTTGTGTTTTTTCTTGCTTTTGCTGCTCTTCTAGCTCTTTGTTTGCAAAATATTCTGCAGCAAGTTTGTCTATTTCTACTTTAAGTTCTTCGACCATTGTTTCTTCAGGTACTTTACGCACTGTTTTGCCTTTCATGAATAACAGACCTTCACCACGTGCGCCTGCGATCCCTATATCTGCCTCACGAGCTTCTCCTGGGCCATTAACTGCACAGCCAAGTACTGCAACTTTAAGAGGGGCTTTAATGTGCGAGATATATTCTTCTACTTCATTTGCAATTTTTATTAAGTCAATTTCAATACGTCCACAAGTAGGGCAAGAAATTAGCGTAGCTGAATTAGAAGATAGTCCGAAAACTTTTAGTAATTCGCGTGCTACTTTTATTTCTTCTACTGGGTCTGCACTTAAGGATACACGCATTGTGTTACCGATTCCCATGCTTAAAAGTGTACCTAATCCAGCGGCACTTTTGATTGATCCTGAGAAAAGGGTACCAGATTCTGTAATTCCTAAGTGAAGAGGGTAGTCAAATGCTTCGGATGCTTTACGATAAGCCTCTACAGCCAATGTTACATCCGATGCTTTCATGGAGACGATGATATCATGAAAGTCTAAATCTTCTAGTATTTTAATATGATGTAACGCACTTTCTACCATTCCATCTGCAGTTGGATAACCATATTTTTCTAAAATTTTTCTTTCAAGGGAACCAGCATTTACTCCTATACGAATTGGAATACCTTTTGCTTTAGCTGCATTTACAACTGCTTCCACTTTTTCTTTACGGCCAATATTACCTGGGTTTATACGTATTTTATCAGCACCCTGCTCTATTGCGATAAGTGCTAACTTATAGTCAAAGTGAATATCTACTACTAAAGGAATATTAATGCGTTTTTTTATCTCGCCAATCGAGTAAGCTGCACGTTCATCTGGACATGCGACACGTACGATTTGACAGCCTGCTTCTTCTAAACGTAAGATTTCAGCAACTGTTGCTTCTACATCATGTGTTTTTGTTGTTGTCATACTTTGTATAAATAGCTCGTTGCTTCCACCTATTGTTAAGTTTCCAACTCGTACTGGACGAGTTTTGGAACGATGTATTAATCCGCTCATGAAATTCTCTCCTTCTTGAGGCATATGCCATCACTATTCACCATTTTATCAGTCTTTCCAATGAAATGACAAGAAAGAACGCTCTATTTTACATTATTTACATTCAGTTGACGAAGTATAGGTAGGTAAAAGAACATTTTCGCCTGCTTTAAACGCCTGATTTATAAAATGTGGATTAAGCGTGTAGAAGTCAGTAAATCTCTCCGTATAGGTGATTGTTTCACTAGAAGGATATAGGGCAAATAATGAATGTAGTGTATCTCCAGCCATAACTTCCACAGTTATATAATCTAACTCTTTCTCACATGTTACTGGTTGAGAGGAGTAGGCTAGTGGGATAGTTCCTTCGATCAAATCTACTTTAATAATATAGAAAGAAACTAGTAATAGAATAGTTGCTACAAATATTTTCATAAGAAAACCCCCTTACTCTTAATCTATGCGAGGTAAGGGGGTACTATGTATTATCTTTTCACTGGATAGTATTTAGTCGTTAAAAAGATAATTATCAAAGTTAGTGTATAGATTACTAATTGAAGATAGTTGTTTGAAACTTGTAAAATAGCCAAAATAATAGAGATTATCATTGGAATTGTACTTGCAAAGAGAGTAGTTCTCCAAATATGACGAAATTCACCTTTTCTCTTTCTAAGCAGAAGAATAATACTACCTATATATGCAAATATACTTATACGAACAAAAATTAACATAGTGTTTAATACAAATAAAAATATAAAGGAGAATGGATATAAAAGCCATTGAATCTGGGCAAAATATTCTAGTAAACCTTCCATCGATTGTTGTTGGTCAGAAATTCCGTTGATGAAATAAATAAAAGAAATAATGGACATGATAAATATATAACTAAATATATATTGCATTACTTTGCCAATCGGTATAAGTCTAAAAGCAGCCATTTTTTTAGGACTATATAAGCTAGATTTAAATAATTGAAATAAACTCAAATGTTGTCACCCTTTCAATCTCATTCTAACATTAAGCAAATAAAAACATAAAGTAGCATTTGCTTTGTTAAGAAATTGTAAAGAATGTTTTAAACTATTTACAATACGTTGCTGCTTACTGAATAATAGAGAAGTATGTGAAAATTGTCGAAAATGGGAGTTGAGTATAGAGTGGAATTAAATTGGCAGGAAATACTCTTTCAATTTTTTGGTGGGCTGGGTATTTTCTTGTTCGCAATTAAATTTATGGGTGATGGACTTCAAAAAGCTGCAGGCGATAAACTTCGTGATATTTTAGATAAGTATACGACTAACCCATTTATGGGTGTATTAGTAGGTATTATTGTTACTGTGCTTATTCAGTCTAGTTCTGGTACAACAGTTATTACTGTTGGTTTAGTAAGTGCCGGATTCATGAAGCTTAGACAAGCAATCGGTGTAATCATGGGTGCAAATATCGGAACTACTATAACTGCCTTTATCATCGGTATTGATGTTGGTGCTTATGCTTTACCTATTATGGCAGTTGGGGCATTTTTGTTGTTTTTCTTTAAGAAGAATAAAATCCAAAATTTAGGGGAAGTTATTTTTGGATTTGGTGGATTGTTCCTTGGCCTCGAATTAATGAGTGGTGGGATGAAGCCGCTTAGAGAATTGACTACCTTTACTGATTTTACACTTAGTATGAGTGATAGCCCTATTCTCGGAGTATTAAGTGGGACTATTTTCACGTTGGTCGTACAGAGCTCAAGTGCAACGGTGGCGATTCTTCAAGGACTTTATGCGGAAAACCTTCTTTCTTTACAAGGATCACTTCCAGTTTTATTTGGAGATAATATTGGTACAACTATTACAGCGATACTTGCTTCTTTAGGTACATCAGTTGCAGCTAAGCGTGCTGCGGCTACACATGTATTATTTAATGTAGTAGGTAGTATTATATTTTTAATATTGTTGACACCTTTTACAATGTACATTGAATGGATTTCCGGTGTACTTGATCTGGAAAATAAAATGCAAATAGCATTCGCACATGGATCATTTAATGTAGCCAATACAATTATTCAATTCCCGCTTATTGGAGCATGGGCTTATCTCGTTACTAAACTTATCCCTGGTGAGGATGTTTCAATCGAATATAAACCAAAACACTTAGATGTTCACTTTATTGAACAATCACCATCTATCGCTATTGGTCAAGCAAAAGAAGAAATATTGCGAATGGGTGCATTAAGTGTGCAAGGACTAGAAACGACATACGCTTATTTAAAAACAAACCTTAAAAAAGATGCAGATTTAGGTTATCAAATAGAAGATGCATTAAATAACTTAGATCAAAAAATTACAGATTATTTAGTGAAAATCTCATCACAACCTTTATCAGTACAAGATTCTAATAGACATAATATATTAATGGACACAGTTCGGGATGTAGAAAGAATTGGAGATCATTTTGAAAATATCATAGAATTAGTCGATTATAAAGAAGTGAATCGTTTATTCCTTACGGAAGATGCTATAAAAGATGTGTCGGAAATGTTCGAGCTTACAATAGAAACTGTTTCTATATCATTGGAAGCATTAGATACGAGCAATGTCGAATTGGCGAAAAAAGTGTCAGAACAAGAAAATGTAATTGACAAAATGGAACGTCAGTTTAGAAAAAATCATATTCTACGTGTGAACCAAGGCACTTGCTCTGGACAAGCAGGAATTGTTTTTGTTGATATTTTAAGTAATTTAGAACGTATAGGCGATCACGCTTCCAATATTGCGGAAACTGTATTAGGTAAAAGAATATGATAGATATAATTGGTTGGATATTAATCATTTTATGTTTTATCGTTGCTTTTATCGGCACGTTTTATCCTATAATCCCATCGGTTGTGTTTATGCTACTGGGATATGTTGTATATGGATTATTTTTCTCTTTTGCAGAGCTGACCTGGTTGTTTTGGGTAATTCAAATTCTTTTTGTTGTATTACTATTCGGAGCGGATATGGCGGCAAATGCTTTTGGAGTGAAAAAGTTCGGAGGGACCAAAGCTGGAGTGTGGGGAAGTACTGTTGGGCTCCTTTTTGGCCCATTTGTTATCCCTGTAGCGGGTATTTTAATAGGACCCTTTATTGGTGCTGTCTTGGCAGAACTGATTGTGACACGGCTTGGTTTAAAACAAGCGATTAAATCAGGAGTAGGTTCTTTAATAGGATTTTTAACTTCTTCATTAGTAAAGATTATTGTTTTAGTGATAATGCTTATTGTGTTTATATTCTTTGTGTAATTTCAGTCAAAAGTATGATTATAATTATTTTAGTCGATTTTAATTGAACGATTGTTCATAGTTTGATACGCTAATACATGGAAAGAATTTTCTAAAATATTCTTTAGGAGGAAACAATAATGGCATATGAATTACCAGAATTACCTTACGCATATGATGCACTAGAACCACATATCGACAAAGAAACGATGAATATTCATCACACTAAACACCACAATACTTACGTGACTAACGTAAATAACGCACTTGCAGATCATTCGGATCTACAAGGCAAATCAGTGGAAGAGTTAATCGCTAATTTAGACGCTGTTCCAGAAGCAATCCGTACTGCAGTTCGCAACAATGGTGGCGGACATGCTAACCACTCATTATTCTGGCAAATCTTATCTCCAAACGGTGGCGGAAATCCAACAGGAGAATTAGCTTCAGCAATCGACGCTAAATTCGGTAGCTTCAACGCATTCAAAGAAGAATTCGCTAAAGCTGCTACAACACGTTTTGGTTCAGGTTGGGCTTGGTTATCAGTAGCTAACGGAGAATTAGAAGTTTCTTCTACAGCAAACCAAGATTCACCGATTATGGAAGGTAAAACTCCATTATTAGGTTTAGATGTTTGGGAACATGCTTACTACTTAAACTATCAAAACCGTCGTCCAGACTACATCGGTTCTTTCTGGAATGTAGTAAACTGGGATGAAGTATCTAAACGTTTCACTGCTGCAAAATAAGAATTTTGCTAAAGTAACGTAACATCTATAATAATTGAAACTTTGCACACACTTTTTCGTCTAAAAGTGTGTGCTTTTTATGTTACACTGTTCATATGTAAATTATTTAATAAAGAAGGTGAACTCATGCGAAAAATTCCAAATAAACGTGCACAAAATATGAAGGCTAAACAACGAGCAAATATTACATTTCGTATGAACATACTATTTTTCTCGATATTTATCCTCTTTACTATGCTAATACTCCGATTAGGCTATCTCCAAATTGTTAAAGGTGAAGATTACACCCGAGAATTAGCCCGTACCGAGGAAGTACCAGTAAACACTAGTGTTCCCCGTGGTCGTATTTTCGATAGTGAAGGACGTATAATGGTTGATAATCTTCCACAGCGAGCTATTACATATACCAAAATGCAAACAACAAAATCCGAAGATATGTATGAAATTGCAGAAGAACTAAGTCTATTAATAGAAAAAATACCAGCAGGAATTACAAAGAGTGATTTGCAGGACTTCTGGTTAAAAGAAAATCCAGAGGAAGCTCTCGAGTTAGTGAGTGATAAAGAGAGAAAAAAAATAGAAGCAAATGAAGACTTAGACAAAAAAGAGAAAAGTAAAGAAATCAATCGTTTAACTAGAAGCAGAATTACGGAAGAACAACTGAATTCATTTACCCCCGAACAATTAGAAATCATTGCTATTTATCGAGTGATGGCTTCTGGTTATGCATTATCTCCTCAAATTATTAAAGGAGATGACGTTAAGGAAGAAGTTTCAGTGGAAGAATTTGCGCGGGTTTCTGAAAGACTTGGAGACTTAGAAGGAGTAAACACCACGACAGATTGGCGCCGAGTGAAAAATTCATCACTGGCTATCCTAGGCACCACAACACTACCGAAAATAGGTATTCCAAAAGACCGCTTAGATTATTTTCTAGCTCGTGATTATTCTCGAAATGATCGGGTTGGTACAAGTTATATTGAACAACAGTATGAAGAAGTTCTTCAAGGTCAAAAAAGTGTTGTAAAAAATATTACGGATGGAAAAGGAAGAGTAATTGATATTCAAACTGTTTTTGAAGGAGAGCCAGGCAAAGATTTAGTGTTAACAATGGATAGTGAAGTTCAATTAGCACATGAAGAAATTCTTGCAAAAGAACTACTTAAATATAGCAATAGCTATGGTGGTAAGTATTTAGAACATGCTTATTTTATAATGATGGATCCTTACACAGGTGAGGTGCTTTCGCTTGTAGGAAAACAAGTCGGGCGTAATGAAAAAACGGGAGCAAAAGAAATTCAAGACTATGCATTTGGTGCATTTACCAATGCATATGAAATGGGATCCACTGTAAAGCCCGCTACTGTACTTACAGGTTATCGCGAAGGTATATATTCCATTAATGGTACGTTAGTTGATGAACCTATCCGTATAAAAGACTCAGCACCTAAGAGTTCCGTATTTAATAGATCTGGTAGCATTCGAGTGAGTGATTTACAAGCGTTGGAACGTTCTTCCAATGTGTTTATGTTTAAAACTGCATTTGGAGTAGCTGGTAAAAACTATGTGCCTAATCAGTCTATCAATTTTGGAACGGAAGCCTTTCTTAAAATGAGAAGTGGTTATGCTCAGCTTGGACTTGGTTCATTAACTGGTATTGATCTGCCTGGAGAAGTGAACGGGGAGACAGGTGGATTTGCAGATGGTAAGCTACTTGATCTGAGTATTGGTCAGTATGATACGTACACTACATTGCAGCTTGCGCAATTTGTTTCTACCATAGCAAACGGAGGAAACAGAATTCAACCTCATGTAGTCAAAGAGATTAGAGAACCTTCTGAAGATGGTGTTCAATTAGGGTCAGTAGTAAAAGAAATGACTCCAACCATTTTAAATACTGTAGATAACTCACGTGCAGAAATTGAACAAGTTCGTAAAGGTATGCAACGTGTGTATTTTGGTGATAAAGGTACAGCTAGAGGCGCATTTGCAAATGCTCCATTTACAGGTGGAGGAAAAACAGGAACTGCCCAAGCTGGCGAGTTTGATGCAGATTTATGGCAAACATTGAAAACTGTAAATTTAACGCATATTGGTTTCGCTCCCTATGATAATCCTGAAATTGCGTACGCACTTGTTATTCCAGATGCTTCTTTAGAATCATCTTACAAAACCAATTTCTCTACAGGGATAGCAAGAGAACTTGTGGATAAATATTTTGAAATTAAGAAAAAAAATAAAGAGACAGAGGAAATTGATTCCACTTCTACTTCTCTTATAAAACCGGCATTTACAAATGCTAAAATTGATGAAGAAGAAAACGATTAATATAATTTACTTAACAAAAAAAGGAAGTGACGAGATCACTTCCTTTTTTAAATAAGAATAAGAAAGTATATAAAAGCAAAGCGTTCTTCTTGAAGTGGGAAATCAATGGCATATCTACATTACTGTTATTTAAAACCGGGCATCTTTTTGCTCGGTTTTTTATAGCATAAAAGATTTGTGATTGTTAGAAAAAATAACTTTTAATCCAACAAAGTTAGGCGCTAGAAGGTGGAAATTTATCTTCTGGCGCTTTTTTATGTCTAGCATCTTTTTTTCTTCTATATAAAAGTTTTTTACCTTAAGCATTTGCTTTGAACTCTCAAATTACTCTCACCCCTATTTACAAAAGCTTTACACTCCATTCATACGGTCTAAATATAGAACCTATAAAGTAAATCTTGTAAGTAAAAGAAAACAAAACAACACATAGGGGGATTTACCTGATGAAAAGCTGGAAGTATTTAATGATGACAACAATGGTTGGTTCGGCACTGGCACTAGGAGCTTGTGGAGATGATTCAACTGCAGATGAAGTTGAAAATGAAACTGGTACAGAAGAAGCAGCAACAGGTGATACTCAAGATGAAGCAACTCTAGAAGGACAAGTATCCGGTGATGGATCAAGTACTGTAGCACCAATAATGGAAGCACTTGTTGAAGAATACGCAGCAGTACAAGAAAAAGTTAAAGTAACTGTGGGTGTATCGGGAACTGGTGGAGGTTTTGAAAAATTCATCGCAGGCACAACAGATTTCTCTAATGCATCTCGTCCGATTAAAGATGAAGAGAAAGCAGAATTAGAAGCAGCAGGAATTGATTATACAGAATTTAAACTTGCAAACGACGGTTTAACAGTTGTTGTAAGTAAAGATAATGATTGGGTTGAAGATGTAACAGTGGAAGATTTAAAGAAAATGTGGATTGAAGATGGAACAACAAAAAAGTGGTCGGATATTAATGCTGAATGGCCAGATGAAGAAATTATTTTCTACTCCCCTGGAACAGATTCAGGAACATATGACTATTTTGATGAAGTAATTTTGGATGAAGCTGACCTTGTAAAAGCAGCAACACTTTCAGAAGATGATAATGTTCTAGTACAAGGTGTACAAGCGGATAAAAATGCAATCGGCTTCTTCGGTTACGCTTACTACTTAGCAAACCAAGATACATTAAAAGCAGTGAAAATTGAGGGTGTTGAGCCAAATAACGAAACAATTGAATCTGGAGAATATTCTCCATTATCTCGCCCATTATTTACGTATGTAAGTAACAAAGCATTAGCAGAAAATGCTGCGTTATATGATTTTATAGAGTATTCTCTTGAAAATGCTGGAGATATGGCTGAAGCGGTTGGCTATGTTCGTCTTCCAGATACTGAATACGAAAAGGGTCTATCTACTCTAGAAGCTTTAAAATAAGCGAGTAAAAATTGTAACTTCAATTTGTGAGAGATGTACTTTACTAATAAGGGTTGAAGCATGTGCTATTACAGCCTGTTATACCGGGGAAATTGGTAAACGGAAAAGGTGTGGAATGGGTAGCTTCTGCTACTCATTTCTTGCGTTTTGGTAAAAGGGGGATTCACCGTGGGTCAAAAGCATAGGGCTGACAAGCTTTCAGTACAAGAGCTTATTCAAAATTCAAGTGGTAAAAAGCAGAGAAAAATAATAGAAAAGATGATTCCAATCATCCTTTTATTGATCGCTTCTGTATCTGTACTAACGACATTTGGTATTGTTGGAACACTAATTGTTGAAACGGTCATATTTTTTAAAGAAGTAAATATATCTGACTTCTTATTTGGTACCGAATGGTATCCATTTGCAAATACTGAACAATTATTTGGAATACTACCACTGATAGTGGGAACTTTAAAAGTTACTGCTATTGCGGTTGTAGTTGCTGTACCCTTTGGTATTGCTTCAGCAATATTTTTGAGTGAGTATGCAACTGATAAAAGTAGAAGAATTATTAAACCTGTTTTAGAAGTGTTAGCAGGAGTTCCAACTATTGTATATGGATTCTTTGCTTTAACATTTGTTACACCTTTACTTCAACAATTTATACCGGATTTAAAAATCTTTAATGCGCTAAGCCCCGGTATAGTTGTAGGGGTTATGATTTTACCAATGATCGCATCCTTATCAGAAGATGCAATGTCCTCTGTACCGAATTCGATACGAGAAGGCGCTTTAGCCATAGGTTCTACTAAATTAGAAGTAGCATTAAAGGTAGTTCTACCAGCTGCACTTTCAGGCATCACAGCATCGGTAGTTTTAGCAGTTTCAAGGGCAATTGGTGAAACAATGATTGTATCTTTAGCTGGTGGCTCTACACCAAAATTCGATTTAAATATTACTGAATCAATTCAAACAATGACAGCGTATATTGTCCAAGTTTCTTCAGGTGACGCAGGTTATGGTACAACTATTTATTATTCGATCTATGCAGTTGGATTTACGCTATTCCTCTTTACTTTGTTAATGAACTATCTTGCTCACGTTATTTCCAAAAAGTATCGGGAGGAATATTAATATGAGATATGTGAATCATGAAGCAGTAGTAAAGAAAATGAATAAACGATTAATAGTAAATGGTATATTCAAAACTATCTTTTTAGCAGCAACGTTATTTGCATTATTAGTTTTGGGAGTACTGTTCTACCGCATCATCTCCCAAGGGGTAGGTTATTTAACTCCTGAATTCTTCCAAAACTTTGGATCTCGTGTACCCGAAAAAGCGGGTATTAAAGCAGCGCTAGTTGGCTCAATATGGTTAATGTGTGTAGTTGCTCCAGTATCTATTATTTTGGGAGTTGGGACAGCTATTTATCTGGAAGAATACGCTACAAAAAATAAGTTGAATAATTTTATACGAATGAATATCTCAAACTTAGCAGGAGTTCCATCTGTTGTATTCGGTTTACTAGGGTTAACAATTTTTGCTCGAGCATTAGCGCTGGGAAATAGTGTATTAGCTGCTGGCTTTACAATGAGCTTATTAATACTGCCAGTAATAATTGTAGGGTCCCAAGAAGCAATTCGAGCAGTTCCACAAGATGTGCGTGAAGCTTCCTATGGTATGGGAGCTACAAAATGGCAAACAATCATTAATATTGTATTGCCTTCAGCTATACCGGGAATAATAACTGGGGCAATTTTAGCACTTTCACGTGCAGTTGGAGAAACAGCTCCTTTGGTAGTAATTGGTATCCCAGTAATTGTTCACTTTCTACCCGATAATTTACTTAGCCAATTTACAGCTTTGCCAATGCAAATTTATGATTGGGCAAAAAGGCCGCAAGAGGCTTTCCAATACGTTTCATCTGCAGGTATTCTCGTCCTTATGATATTCTTGCTTCTGATGAACTCGGTTGCTATATTTATTCGAAATAAATTCCAAAAACGCTATTAAATACGATGAATATTAGGAGGAACTAAATGATGGTACAAACGTTGGAAAAAGGGTCCGCAAAACAAATGGTAGCTTCTAGCATTGTTTACGATACGCAAAAGTTAAACTTATGGTACGGGAATCATCACGCGCTAAAAAATATAGATTTACAAATTAAGGAAAATGAAGTTACTGCTATAATAGGGCCATCGGGTTGTGGTAAGTCAACATATATTAAAACGTTGAATCGTATGGTAGAATTAGTGCCAACGGTTAAAACATCCGGAGCAATCCTATATCGTGAACGAAATATCTTTGATGCAAATTATGGTGTTGAAGAGTTACGTACAAAAGTAGGAATGGTATTTCAAAAGCCTAATCCTTTTCCTAAGTCCATTTATGACAATATTGCGTATGGACCTAGAATTCATGGTATAAAAAACAAAAAGGTTTTGGATGAAATTGTAGAGAAAAGTTTACGCGGTGCTGCCATATGGGAGGAAGTTAAAGACCGATTAACTACAAATGCCTATAGCCTATCAGGTGGTCAGCAGCAACGCATATGTATCGCTAGATGTCTTGCAATAGAGCCAGATGTTATACTAATGGATGAACCAACATCTGCACTAGATCCAATTTCTACACTTAAAGTAGAAGAACTCATACAAGAATTGAAGCAAGACTATTCCATCATTATAGTGACGCATAATATGCAACAAGCAGCACGTATATCGGATAAAACAGCATTTTTCTTAAATGGGGAAGTGGTTGAATTCGATAAGACAGATGTTATTTTTTCAACGCCTGAAGATAACCGTACAGAAGATTATATATCTGGGCGTTTTGGATGATGAAAGGGGTAATTTAAAATGGTTGGAAGAGAGAAGTTTGATGCAGATTTAAACTTTGTTCAATCTTTGTTACTAGATTTAAGTAATGCAGCTATTGATAATTTAGACAGCTCAATGAATTTTCTTTTTCAGAAAAATATTGAAGGTGCTCTAGCTATACTCGAAAATGATGAGCATATTAACCGTATGGAAGAAGAAATAAATGATCGAGTAATTTTATTGATAGCAAAACAACAACCGGTAGCTACTGATTTACGTAGACTAATGGTACTTGTCAAAATTGCAGCTGATATGGAGCGGATTGGTGATTATGCATGTAATATTGCGAAGGAAACAATTCGTATAGGAAAAGACGAGCATATTGAGCCGATTGTTTTGCTTGATGAAATGCGCAATAAAACGATTAAAATGCTTAAACAAGTTCTGGATGCCTTTACAAACGAGAACATGGAAGAAGCTAAAACTATAGCCAAACTAGATGATGAGGTAGATGAAATGTATGGGCATATTATTAGAACCTTGCTCAACACAGGAGTTAATAATCCTGCTCAACTAAGCCAAGTTACTCAATTATCATTTGTATGTCGTTATTTAGAACGATCAGCAGACCATGCAACTAATATTGCAGAACGCCTTTTATATTTATTAAAAGGGAAACATTACGAGTTAAATAATTAAATAAGTGATTGTTAAAAAACGGTAGATACCTAAATGGTGTCTACCGTTTTTTTAAAAGATTTAACGTATAAAATAAATTTTGAGCATTTGACTCAGATATCCAGGTATTAAAAAAGATCTATAAAATAATATTACTGATTTCCGTTTCAGGTGAAGAACAAAGGCGAATAAAAATACGTTATGACCTTTTAGCGTGTAATAGTTTCAGCAATTTGTTTTAAAGACATGGAGGAATTAAGCTCGTAGTTTCCAACTTGGACGCGTCCTGCTAATCCTTGATCAGACAAATAATTATCCATATCGACTTTATTTAAAATGATGCCAGCATCTGCTAGTTTTTCACTAATTTCAGAAGATGTCATTCCTACTTCGATAGAAAGAGTCATCGATGCAGCTGTAGGAGCTTGTTCCTCAGGTGTTTCAGTTTCAGCAGTTTCATTGGGAGCAACTGTTTGAACTTGTTGTGCCGCATTTAAATCAAGCTGTAGCTCTGCTAACTGTTTTTTTACTTCAGTAAGTTCCTGTTGTGCCTGCTTATAAGCTTCGTCTGTAGTTGTAGCAGTGGAACTAATACTCTCTTTTTCGACAAGTTCTTTTATTTGAAATGCAGCACCAGCAAGAAATAATCCAATTCCTATATTTCGAATGGTTTTATTCATTACTTACCACCACCAATTACATATTTAACTTCATCAATGGTTAATGAAGAGCGCACGCTAATTTCATTTAACGAAAAACCTTGTTTATGTAGCTCTAAGACTTGGTTTTTTATAATATCATGGATAGCGGGCTTAGTTTGTTTTTTTATTGGTGTAGAGACTTTTGTAGATTCGATCAGTAATTCTTCTTCTATTACTTTAAGTCTACGTTTAATAGTACTTGTTTCCTGATAAACTGTGAATGATAATTCCTCTAACTCCGACTCCACTTTTTTGGAGGAATCCTTGAAGAAAAAAGAAACTGCGATTAGTACAATACCTATAATCATTATAATGATGGAAAAGTCCATAATACTCACCTCTTATAGTTATATTTCTACACTTATACTAACATATTCGAAAAAACTTTGAATAAATTCTTGCATTAATAGTAGATTTTATTTTGATGTATGCTATAATTGGTTAGTCGTATAAATCATGCTCAAGTTTTATATTTAATCCTGACAAAGAGTGGGAGGGACAACCATGCGCGTTAATATTACACTAGCTTGTACAGATTGCGGAGAGCGCAACTATATTTCTAAGAAAAACAAGCGTAACAATCCAGAACGTCTTGAACTTAAAAAATATTGCTCTCGTGATAAAAAAATGACTACTCATAGAGAAACTAAATAATAACCTAAACCAAAACCGATTATGGTTTTGGTTTTTTTCTATTTCTTGGAGGAATATCGATGACTAAGAAAATTATGAGAAATGCGATGAAAAAAAAATTAACCTCTTTGGATCAAGTAGCATATAATAATCAGTCCAAACAAATTGAAGAAAAGTTTTTACAACAAATAGCAGATTCAGATACTACTACAATCGGATTAACAATATCTAGCTTCCCTGAAGTGGATACATGGAGTATAATAAAAGAGTTATGGAGTATAGGAAAAAAAGTAGTAGTACCTAAATGTACACCCATAGATAGATCCATGATATTTTATGAAATACAAAGTTTTGACCAATTAGAACGAGTTTATATGCATTTACTTGAACCAAATCCGCTGAAAACCAAAGCAGTTGCATCCCAAAACATCGATTTACTCGTCGTACCTGGAATAGTTTATAGTCAACAAGGCTACCGCATTGGATATGGTGGAGGCTATTATGATCGTTTCTTAACGAAATTTAAGGGAGATACTCTATCATTGGCATTTGATATACAAGTTGTTAATGATGTTGAATATGATGTATTTGATCTACCCGTTAATAAGATAATTACACCAACGAATATTTTTCAATGCAAACAGATTCGTGAGAAGGATGAAATAGTATGAATTCAGTATACGACGTTATGCAACTTTTAAAACGATTTGGAATATATGTATACACGAAAGATCGTTTAGCCGATTTAGAAATGATGGAAGATGAAATAAGAGAACTATATAAAATGCAAATGATTGAGTCGAAAGACTTTCAAATAGCTATATTATTATTGAAACAAGAGCAAAGTAGGAGCAAGATTTAAAGGACATCAGAGGCGATTAAGCTCTGATGTTTTATGTTTTTATAAATAAGTGAAACTTTTTACGGGTTGAATCCGTCTTATATAGGGTATGGTATAAAAGACTTGTACAATTCTATCATAATCATTGTTCTTTTTTATTGATTTATTGTTAAGAAAGGATTAAGATAAGTTCTGTTACTTTGAAATAATTATAAAATATAGATTGAAAAAGGGGAGGGTGTAGGCATGATGAAAAAAAATTGGCCAACACATTCTATTCTAATTCTTGCTATTGTGGCAACTTGGATAAAAACATATATTGTTTACCACACCAGCTTTGACATGGATATTGAAAATACGATGCAACAAGTGATACTCTTTTTAAACCCGCTTAGTTTTTTACTATTTATCTATGGGATTTCATTGTTCTTTAAGAGTCCTAAAGCTAGAAATAGATATATAGTAATTACAAGCATAATACTTTCCGCTATTGTATATGCCAATGCGGTGTTTTACCGTTTTTTCACGGACTTCATTACAATACCGGTACTATTTCAAACAAGTAATTTTGGTGACTTAGGTTCATCTGCAGCTGAAAGTATCTTCTTGACTGATATCTTCTATTTCACAGATGTTGCAATCATCATTATTGCATTGAAGTGGTTGAAAATCGGAGCAGAGGTTAAGCTAGTTAAACCAGCTGTTAGAAGAGCATATTTTGTTATAACTGCAGCAATTTTATTTTTAAACTTAGGTTTATCTGAAATTGAACGACCACAACTACTAACAAGAAGTTTTGATCGTGAAATGCTTGTAAAGAATATTGGTCCATATAATTATCATTTATATGATATTTATATCCAATCTAAATCACATGCGCAAAGAGCGCTCGCTGATGGTAGTGAATTAGTAGAAGTAAATAACTATGTTCGTTCTAACCAAGTAGATGCAAATGAAAAAATGTACGGAGTAGCTAAAGATCGTAATTTAATCGTTGTTTCGATGGAGTCCTTACAATCTTTCGTTATTAATAATGATATGAATGGTCATGAAGTAACACCGTTCTTAAATTCATTAACGCAAGATAAAGACACATATTATTTCTCTAACTTTTATCATCAAACGGGCTTAGGGAAAACGTCTGACTCTGAGTTCTTACTAGAAAATTCACTATATCCACTTGGTGGAGGAGCGGTATTCTTTACTCATAGTGGGAATACATTCCATTCGATGGCGGAAAGCTTAGGCGAAGAAGGATATTATACAAATGTATTACATCCTAATAACAAAAGTTTCTGGAATCGCGATATAATGTACAGAGCATTGGATATCCAAAAGTATTATGATGAACAAAGTTATGTTGTGAATGAAGAGGATGCAGTTAACTGGGGTATGAAGGATATACCTTTCGTAAAACAATCAGTTGATTTGATGGCAGATATGCCTCAGCCGTTTTATTCTCGTTTAATCACCTTAACAAATCATCATCCATTTACACTAGATGAAGAGGATAAGTTGATACCTGAATATGATTCCAACTCAAATACACTTAATAGATATTTCCAATCGGTTCGTTATATGGACGAAGCTTTGAAAGTGTTCTTTGAAGATCTAAAAGAAAAAGGTTTATATGATAATTCTATTATTGTTATGTATGGGGATCATTATGGTATTTCTGAAAATCATAACAAAGCAATGGAGCAATATTTAGAAAAAGAAATTACACCATACGAATCAGCGAAACTTCAACGTGTTCCACTATTCGTTCACATACCAAATAGTGGCGATGGTAAAGAAATGACCGAAACGTCTGGTCAAATTGATTTACGACCTACGATTTTACATGCTTTAGGTGTAGAAACTTCAAAAGATATGCAACTTGGTGCAGATATGTTCTCTGAAGAACATGAAGAATTTGTTGTGTTCCGTGATGGTGGATTTGTAACAGATAAGTTTGTTTATGCTGGTAATGCTTGCTATGATAATGCGACAGGGCTACAGATTGAAATAGATAACTGTCAGCCATATATAGATAGAGCAACGCAAGAACTTGGCTATTCCGATCAAATTATTAATGGTGATCTATTACGCTTTTATGATTTGAAAACAGGAAACTTATTGTTAGAT
This sequence comes from Psychrobacillus sp. FSL H8-0487, assembly GCF_038008385.1. Lineage (NCBI taxonomy): Bacteria > Bacillati > Bacillota > Bacilli > Caryophanales > Bacillaceae > Psychrobacillus > Psychrobacillus sp. FSL H8-0487. The sequence continues at coordinate 2,192,023 of NZ_JBBOZA010000001.1, read as the reverse complement.
GAAGCAATAAAAGAAGACAAATAAGCTAAAGCACAGACATATTTTTGTCTGTGCTTTTTCTTTGAAACAAAATGAATTTAAATTCGTCTAATACGTTGTGAAGGGGGGAGTAGGTTGAAAAAAGCTTTGATGTTATTACTTTGTATAGGATTCCTGCAAGGTTGTAGTGAGAAGGAATCTGGCATTGATACAGTAAAACAAGATGTTGATAGTGAAATACGAGCAGATAGTGATGAAGTAGGGAAATTAGCGAATCCAGTTAAACCTTCCATTTTGTTGGATAATAATGCCTTCCATAGTGTGGTAGGGTGGATGTCCAATGATGAAATAGTTTTTGTTATTGTTGAAAAAGGACAATGGATGATTAGAACTTATACTGTATCAACGGCTAGTTGGAGAACGGTTTATTCTACAACTACTCCCATTATTCAAGCTACCATTCATCCTTCAAAAGAAATGATTTTATTACATACTTCTAAAGATTCATCCTCTGCAGAAATTCAATTTTTACATAAAAATGGTTATATTATTCAGAGCCTTTCGTTTGAATCGGCAGAAATTTATATGGATTGGCATCCCACTAATCCAAATTTAGTTGTGTTCTCTACATTTTATGAGGACTGGACTTATAATACGTTTGTATATGACGGCGCTACTCAAGATTTAACATCGATCGAAATAGAAAATCCGTTTGTAAAATGGTATGATGAAGAGAATTTAATGGTATTTAGATGGTCGGATTCTGCCTTAGATGGAAGTGAACTTTTCCTTTACTCGAACATAGATGGGACTCTGAAAAGTACTGGTGAAGAAAAGATATTGGATGTGACGAACATAGGGGAAGCTCTGCTATATGTTCAAATAAACGAAGAGAACAAACAATTTGAATATCGTTTGGAAGAGAATAATGGTAAAAGAGAATTTAAATGGGCAACGCCAGCAGTCTCTAATTACTCTGAGTGGGTTATTCCTTCTTTTTCAATCGTTTCTCCACAAGAATTACTGTTATTAAACGCTAAAGAATCTCGTAATCAGGATGATCCAAGTCAAAAAAGTATACTATCGAAGATTTCTTTAGGGGGTCAAAACATCTTAGGTGAAGTAGAGGAACAATCTATTACGTGCTCACCTAATGCTAATATTTGTTTGGGTGGTTATACAAAAGATAATTGGATTCAAATAGAGCCGCTAAAAGTTGAGAAGTGGATTTATTTAAATGAATAGAAAAAAGCTGCTGTACATATAAAAAATGTACAGCAGCTTTTTTAATTACGTTTTAGTGTAAGCTTGGTGGGAAACCTTGTTGCACAATTGTCATGACAGTAAAGAAGCCAAATACAGCCAATGTACCAAAGTTAAATAGAACACCTAAAACATTCTTTTCTTTAAAAGCTTGATAAGTACCAACTACAGCTAAAAGTGTAACTAGTCCAAAAATAACCATTAATAAGTTCATAAAAGACACTCCTTTCGACATCAGAAAATGAATGTCGCATTTGCATATTTCTCTTCTATTGTAATTCTAATTTGAAGTTTTGTCGAGTAGAAAAGTGTTGAATTATCGTATAAGATTAGAAAGAGGTGATTTTATGTTAAACGTTCGAACTTATCCGTTAGGTTATATTCAAACAAATTGTTATATTGTTTCAAATGCTACGAAACAATGCTTAATTTTTGATCCGGGGGGAGAAGGAGACAAGTTAATTAGTGAGCTTCATCGATTAAAGATGAACCCGTTGGCGATTATATTAACCCATGCACATTTTGATCATATTGGAGCCGTAGACCAAGTGAGAGACAGTTTTAACATCCCGGTGTATATCCATACTTCTGAGAAAAAGTGGTTAGTGGATCCGATTAAAAATGGTTCAGCCAAATATGCAGAAATTCCATCTATTATTTGTAAAGAGGCAGATGTATTGTTGAATAAGGAGTCAGAGTTAAAAATTGGTGATTTTCATATGAAGTTAATACATACTCCCGGGCATTCGCCAGGTAGTTTAACGTATTATTTTAAAGAAGATGACTTTGCAATTGTGGGGGATACGCTTTTTCAAAATAGTATCGGTCGGACAGACCTTCCAGGGGGTAATGAATCCGAACTTTTGAAGGCTATTCATACAAAACTGCTTACATTACCTGAAACCACTCTAGTTTATCCAGGACACGGTTCATCCACTACTATTGAAGCAGAAATGGAATCGAATCCGTTCTTAAATGGTTTTTAAAAGGTTCGCTTAGTTTTACCCTTTTAGTTGGAGAAAATACACAAAAAGCAGCTCATTGAAGTGAGCTGCTTTTTGGTGAACAATTATTAATGTCCCGCACCTGGTACGTGCATGAATGTCGTGTAATATGTAAAACCTGCGAAGAAGAACATTAAGTAAGCTCCGAAGATGTACATATACATACGTTCCGAAAGGTTTAAAAACCCTAAAAGAAGGAATAATCCCGTATTTGCTAAAAATAGTAAAGAAGCTTCTGTCATATCACCTAAATAAAACATAACTGCAAAAATCCCTGTCCAGAAAGCCATTACTTTATACATATTGCCCATTTGTAGTCCCTCCTTTTACAACCATACAAATAATTCTCATATTTATTATAAATGAAAGTGATCGTACATGTAAACTGATTATTAGTTTTCTTTACACATTATACTCTCTATTGTCACAAATATGTATTATCTATGCTTTCATTATAGGACTTCTATTTGATATACGCAATTGCTACATTGTTTTTGTTTACTTTCAAGCTGAATAAATTCGTTATTTGGGAACAAAGCATCAAACTGGCCTTTTAAAAATGATTCGTGAATACTGCAAATAATATGGGGATGATTAGTTAGTTGACCTTTAAAAGGGCAATTAAAAATAGAGAATGTAATAATTTGTTTATCGTCTTTTTTTTCGATATTTGGGATATATCCTACAGCGAGAGCAGCAGCAGATAGTAGTTCTATTTTTTGGTCGAAGCTTTGATCGTTTATTTTGGCCAGTTGCATAGAATCGTATCCTGAAGTATAACTAATATTTTTGGCTTTTTCGAGCGCTTCTGTACCCATTGTTTCCACTAACTCTAATAACCAACCTAGTAACAACTGATTTTCTTGTTTTGGAAAACTTAACTGAATAGGTTGATCTGCAACGGTATATATACGCGCAGGTCTACCGCCTTTTTTGTTGTACAGTAACTCCGAGGTAATTAATTTAGTTTCATTTAGCTTGGTTAAATGTAATCTTGCAACATTAGGGTGTATGCCGAATCGATCTGCAATTTGCTGCACATTTACTGATTGTACTTGCTTAACAATATACAAATAAATTGAATACCTAGTTTCGTCCGCTAAAGCATTAGTTAGCTGTAAAGTATTTGGCACACAATTACCTTCTTTCTTCTATTAGTTATTATTATAATCAATCACATAAGAATAATAAAATAATTATAATATAACAGAAAATTTAAAAAACTACTTCCAATTTTAGATGTAAGCCAGTATAATAATCGGTACAAGCTGTTTTGCGGTCACAACTTGTATCTGGGGAAAGGAAAATTATGCAACAAGTAGAAAATGTTATTGAAGAAAAATGCTTTCGACTACTTAGAAAAGCTCATAAATTCGGTGCTTCCGATTTACACATGATTCCTTCCGAAGATAGTTATACTTATTTTTTTAAAAAGAATTCTCAAATGTTTGAAGCGGGTAAGCTACCATTGAACATTGGAGAACGCATCATCTCATTCTTCAAGTTTCTCTCCTCTCTTGATATCAGCGAAAAAAGAAAGCCACAAAGCGGTTCCTTTCAACAAGTATTTAACTCTCATAAATTCTCATTTCGTGTGTCTACACTTCCCTCCATTTTTAGCAAGGAAAGTATGGTAATACGTCTCCAACAACATGACAACGCTAAAATTATTCATTCCCTCTCTCTGTTTAGAGATGCAACAGAAAAAATTGTAGAACTTGCCAATAATCGTCAAGGTTTGATCTTATTTGTAGGTCCTACAGGCTCTGGAAAATCCACCACTATGTATTCACTCACCAAATATTGTTCAGAAAATTTAAATCGACATGTCATTTCGTTAGAAGACCCAGTCGAGAATAGCCAGTCCCATTTACTTCAAATTCAAGTGAATGAACGGTCTGGAGTGACTTATTCGACTGGTCTAAAGGCTATATTACGCCACTCACCAGACGTTATTATGATAGGAGAAATTAGAGACGAGTCCACAGCTAAAGCAGCAATTCAAGCAGCGCTCACAGGCCATCTTGTTGTTTCAACTATTCATGCAAAGGACGGTGTGGGATCTCTTTATCGTCTTATCGATCTAGGGGTAACCTCAGAAGAGCTAAAGCAAACAATTACCGGTATTGTTACGCAAAGATTAGTCGTTGCATCAAAAAGCAGTGAATCTGAATTATCCGCAGTTTTTGAGATTCTATCTGATGATTTGTTAGAGGAAGCATTTCAATCTATGTATATTGGTAAAACTTATCATATTCCCTATCAATTTTCTTTATCCTACCAAATAGAGAGAGGGGTTAGAGAAGGTGTTATTGAAAAAGGTTAAAGCTTATTTGGAAAGGAAGCAACAAACAATTCCTCCAAAAATGCATTCCTCTTTTTTGAGTAGATTAAGTGATCTCTTAAAAGAAGGTTATACCTTTCATGAATCCATTACTATGTTGTTGCCCTTTCATGTGAAAGACTCAGATACTGTTAGTAAAAGAATTACGGATGTACAACGTAATGGATTAAATGTGGTCGATGTATTTAAATTATTAGGTTTTCCAAATAGATTATTGTTGCCATTGAACCTTGCTTCTGTACATGGTCAATTACAACAAACGATTACTGTATTAAGCATAAATACTGCCTTTTTTGAAGGTGCCAAAAAACGTCTAAATAACTTATTGATGTATCCTATCTTTTTGTTTTCGATCCTATTTTTATTGTTTACGATGTTTAGAATTTACTTCATGCCTAATATGGAATCGTTGATTGGTTCAAGGGGAAATGAGTCTTCGGATAATTCTTTAGCTTGGACAGGTTATCTTCTACAAATGCCAAATATATTTATCTTCGCAGCAATAATTGGAATCAGTTTGATTGTTTTATCCTATCTTGCCATACAAAGACTTTCATTAGAGAAGCAACTCCAAATTTATTTGAAATTACCAATAGTGAGAAGTTGGTACCGATTGCTTCTTACAAGAGTATTTGCAAGAGAAATGGGTGGACTATTGGAGAGTGGCATGTCGTTACAACAATCATTTGAAGCACTTAACTACCAAAAGGAGCATCAAGTTCTTCGCTATATCGGGGAACAGATGAAAGACAAGGTAGTACATGGTGAATCATTCTCACAGGCCGTGTTCCTTTTAGATTCATTCACAACCGAATTATTTTATTTTGTTGTACATGGTGAAAATAGTGGTTATTTAGGAAGAGAACTATCTCTCTATAGTGAGTTTCTTAGTCAAGAAATAGAAAGTAAGTTATCTCGCTATATAAGTATAGTTCAACCAACGTTATTTTTAATATTAGCCATATTCATCATTGGTGCTTACTTGGCTATATTATTGCCTATTTATAACATGATTAATATTGTATAAAGGAGATATTATGAGAAAATTACTGAAAAATAACAGAGGCTTCACTTTAGTTGAAATGATGATAGTTTTGCTGATTATTTCTGTATTAATTCTTATTTCTATTCCAAATGTAACAAAGCACTCTGCAAGTATCGATGAAAAAAGTTGTCAAGCCTTTGTCAAAATGTTGGAGGGCCAAATTGCGGCATATAAAATGGATCATAAGAAAATACCTACACTAGTGGAACTTGAAGAAGGAGATTATTTACCAGACAAAAACACAAAATGTCCTAATGGGGACAACATTACGATCAATTCCACAACAGGGAAAGTGACTAGTGGCTAACTTCGTACAGTATAAGTTTAAGTCTGACGAGAAGGGATTCACAATAATCGAGATGTTGCTTGTTTTATCAATCGTTATGGTTGTTTCTTCTTCAGTCATTTTATTGTCGGCATCTAAGCTGGAGGAAATGGAGGAAGAGAGATTTTATAAGCAACTGCATTTAGATATCCAGAGAATTCAAGCAATCTCTATAGGAGAAAACAAATATACCTATATTTATTTTATTAACAATCGAAGGAGTTACCAAGCAAGATCGGCTAATGTCATATTGTTTGAAAAAGAATTACCGAGGAATATGCATTTAGCAGATGAGAGTACGATCAAAACGATTTCCTTTCATCCAAATGGTAATCTTAACAATTTTGGAAACTTATTATTTGAAACAGAAAGAGGGGAGAAGCGAATAACTCTATATATAGGTAGAGGTGTTATAAATTATGAAAAATAGTGAAGGCTTTTCTTGGCCAGAAACAGTTTTATCTTTGAGTATCATATTTATCATTACTACGACAATTTTACCGTTTCTAAATTATATGGTTGTGCATTTAGAAGATAAAAAAAGAGATTATCATTCATCGCTAGTTATGTATGAAGTTTCAAAGATGTATACCGTAGAAAATATGAAAACTGGAGGTATGCAAGTGAATAAGATTATGTATTCATATGAAATTAGTAGCGAATCAATTTGTATAGATTATGATGGGATGCAGGAAAAGAAACATAAATGTGTGTCCCTTATCAAATGAAACTTAGAGATCAGTCAGGATACACTTTACTGGAGGGTATTCTCCATTTAGCAGTATTTATGCTTTTCGCTCAGGTAGTGGCTAGCACTATGTGGTGGATGACGAACGCCGAAGCAAATGTGACAGATACGACAGAAACAGAATGGGCTTTGTTCATCCAATATGCAGATTCGTATTTAACCGAAGTAGACTCCATCGCTGTTCATGATAATTCGAAAGGAATTACGATTGAAAAAAATGAAATGAAATACAAATTGGAATCCTATCAAAACGTTATTCGCAAAACAAAAAATATGGATGGTCACGAGCATATGTTAGTTAATATAGAATCTTTTTTTGTCGAAGTGATAGGAAACTCACTACGAATGCGAGTGGTTTTTTTAAATGATGTAGAAAAGGAGCATGTTTTTTATGTCACATATGCTAGGTAATGAAAGAGGAGTATTTTTTCCGGCTGTAGTTATTCTTTTAATGGTTGTGACAATCTTCTTGCTGTCTATTACTGCTGCTTATCAATCCAAATATCAGACGTATACTGCTTTAGAAATGTTTTATACAGGTGCAGCCATCGAAAAAATAGAGCTGTCCCATCGACAAAATTCGCAATAGTTGTTCATAGGGCTATTTTTATAGTTGTAATAAAAAAAGCCACTCACTATAATAAAGAATAACTTGATGGTGTTGCGGCGCCGAGAAAATTGGAATTTAGTGAGTTGGTGAATCATGTATAAGGTATATTTAGTAGGATTTATGGGAAGTGGTAAAAGTGCAATCGGTAGAAGATTGAGCTTTTTCTTAAAAATGCCTTATTACGATATGGATAAGGAAATTGTTAGATTACAAAATAGAACAATCCCTGAGATTTTTGAACAAGAAGGCGAAGCGTACTTTCGAAAAGTAGAGACAGATTTTCTTGAGAATTTCCGAAACGAATCTTGTATCATTTCGACAGGTGGTGGCGTTGCCATGAGCGAAAAAAATATTGAAGTGATGCGAAGAACTGGGCTTGTATTATATTTAGATGCCACTTTTGAAGATATTTGGATGAGAATTAAAAACGACAAAAATAGACCGATTGTGCAAAACAGTACAAAGGAAGAATTAGAAAGATTGTATAGAACGAGGAGATGGTTCTATAAAAAGGCTGCACATATTTCAATTCGAACAGAACATAGACCTCTTAGACAAATTACAGAGTATGCAGGATATCAAGTGAATAGGCTTAAAGGCGAATGAAAGTGTAATAATACCCTTGTAATGTTCGTGTTTTACTAATTTTATCAAAAAGTATTGCTTCTGAATTACTTGAATGTTAGGATATAGACAAAGAGTGAGTTATACAGATATCGCGGATGATTATATGGGGAGAGAACGTACTAGCTGCGTCGCCGAAGGAGCAAGTAATGAAAATTATGAATCTCTCAGGCAAAAGAACTCGTATAGGACGCAACTCTGGAGAGCGCTTTCGTTTATCCTACGTAAAGCCACCAAAGAGGAAAGCCATTTTTGGTAAACTTTCAGGTCCCAGGACAGAGAACCCTTGTTTTTCCAAAGGGGTTTTTCTGTCCTTTTTTGTATGGAAATGTGAAGGAGGAGATAATTTTGGCAGAACAGTTGAAACGAACACCTTTATTTGATGTATATGCAAATTACGGAGGAAAGACGATTGACTTTGGAGGTTGGGAGTTACCAGTACAATTCTCTAGCATTAAGGCGGAGCACGAGGCAGTGAGAACGAAAGCGGGATTGTTTGATGTTTCTCATATGGGTGAAATTATCTTAACGGGCACAGATAGTGAAGAATATCTTCAAAAGATTATGACGAATGATGTCTCCAAATTAGTAAAAGGCCAGGCTCAATACACAGCTATGTGTTATAAGGACGGCGGAATAGTCGACGATTTGTTAATTTACAAAATGGATGACAATCACTATCTTCTAGTTGTAAATGCTGGCAATATTGAAAAAGATTTTAACTGGATGCAGGAAAATGCTTCAGGTGATGTAACATTAGTAAATAAATCAGAAGATTATGGTTTACTTGCTTTACAGGGTCCGTCAGCGCAAGGCATTTTACAAAAGCTGACTACTCAAAATTTAGACGAAATAGGATTCTTCCGTTTTGCAAATAATGTCGATGTCGCGGGTAAAGATGTAATTGTGTCTCGAACTGGCTATACAGGCGAAGATGGATTTGAACTATATGCATCTGCAAAAGATTTAACAGACCTATGGAGTAGTATTTTAGATGCTGGAACCGAAGAAGGTATATTACCCTGTGGTTTAGGTGCGCGTGATACTTTACGTTTTGAAGCCTGTTTACCACTGTACGGTCAAGAACTGACAAAAGATATTTCACCACTTGAAGCTAATATCGGTTTTGTTGTTAAACTTAAAAAAGAACAAGACTTCAATGGTAAATCTATATTGCTTGAACAAAAAGAGAACGGTGTACAAAGGAAGAGTATTGGAATCGAAATGATAGATAAAGGAATTCCTCGTACGGGATATCCAGTATTTGTAGATAATAAGCAAATTGGTCATGTAACATCTGGTACACAATCACCTACATTGAAGAAAAATATTGGTTTAGCTTTAATTAACGCAACATTTGCTGAACTTGGGCAAGAGGTCGAAATTGAGATAAGAAATAAACGATTAAAAGCAATTACAATAGCAACTCCGTTTTATAAAAGAGAAAAATAAGACTTAGAAAGAGGTTGTACATTGATGAAGCATCGTTATTTACCAATGACTGAGCAAGATCAAAAAGAAATGTTAGATGTAATTGGCATTTCCGCAATTGATGAATTGTTTGCAGACATTCCTGAAAAAGTTCGTTTTAAAGGTGAGTACAATATTAAACCTGCAAAAGCAGAATCTGCTCTATTGAAAGAATTGAGCCAGCTTGCTGCAAAAAATGCTGACAGTAAACAATATGCTTCCTTTTTAGGTGCTGGTGTTTATGATCATTTCAAGCCAATTATTGTAGATCATGTTATTTCTAGATCAGAGTTTTATACTGCCTATACTCCGTATCAACCTGAAATCTCTCAAGGTGAACTTCAAGCAATTTTTGAATTTCAAACGATGATTTGTGAACTAACAGGAATGGACCTTGCGAATTCTTCTATGTATGACGGTGGTACTGCACTAGCAGAAGCGGGCAACCTTGCTGCAGCTCATACGCGTCGCAAAAAGCTACTCGTATCAGAAGCAACACACCCAGAATATATAGATGTGGTGAAGGTATATGCAAAAGGACAAAATATCGAAGTAGTTACAGTGCCAATGAAAGATGGAGTAACTGATTTGATGAAATTAGAAGAATTAGTAGATGAGGATACTGCTGGAGTAATGGTTCAATATCCTAATTTCTTTGGACAAATAGAGGATTTAGCAAAAGTAGAGCAATTAACTCATGCGCAAAATGCCTTGTTCATTGTTTCGGCCAATCCGTTAGCACTTGGTGTCTTAACACCCCCGGGTAAATTTGGAGCAGATATTACAGTTGGAGATGCGCAAGTATTCGGGATTTCCGAAGCTTTTGGTGGTCCACACTGTGGGTTCTTTGCAGTAAGCACTAAGCTTATGCGTAAAGTTCCAGGTCGTTTAGTAGGTGAAACAACAGATGAGGAAGGCCGTCGTGGTTATGTACTAACTTTACAGGCACGCGAACAGCATATCCGCCGCGATAAAGCTACATCCAATATTTGTTCAAATCAGGCATTAAACGCACTTGCAGCTTCCGTTGCGATGACAGCACTTGGTAAAAAAGGTGTTAAAGAAATGGCAACTCAAAATATTGTAAAAACACATTATGCAAAACAATCCTTTGAAAAAGCAGGATTCGAAGTGCCGTATCAAGGTGCACATTTTAACGAAATTGTTGTAAAAGTAAATGGTTCCGTGGCAGATGCAAATAAAGTACTTCTTGAAAAGGGAATGATCGGTGGATTTGATCTAGGGCGAGTGAACACAGATCTTAAAAACCATGTATTAATTGCTGTTACAGAGCAGCGTACGAAAGAAGAAATAGATGCACTCGTGCAAGAAATGGGGGCTCTTCATGCATAAAGATAATCAACCACTAATTTTTGAAATTACGAAAGAGGGTCGTGTAGGTTATAACCTACCTGAACTAGATGTACCTGAAGTAGATTTATCAACTCTATTACCAGAAGGTATGCAGCGCGTGGAAGAAGCTGAATTGCCGGAAGTATCCGAACTAGATATTATGCGTCATTATACGGCTTTATCTAACCGAAATCATGGGGTGGATACAGGATTCTATCCGCTTGGTTCTTGTACGATGAAGTATAATCCAAAAATTAACGAATCAGTTGCACGTTTCCCTGGGTTTGCGAATATTCATCCATTACAAGATGAGGCTTCTGTTCAAGGCGCAATGGAGTTAATGTACGATCTTCAGGAACATTTGATCGAAATCACTGGGATGGATGAAGTGACACTTCAACCAGCTGCAGGTGCACATGGAGAATGGACTGCGCTCATGATGATTCGTGCATTCCATGAAGCAAATGGGGATACCCAGCGTACAAAAGTAATTGTACCTGACTCAGCGCATGGAACGAATCCTGCTTCCGCAACAGTTGCAGGTTTCGAAACGATTACCGTCAAATCAAATGAGGAAGGCTTAGTAGATTTGGAAGATTTACGTCGTGTAGTAGGTCCAGATACTGCTGCGTTGATGTTAACTAATCCTAATACATTAGGTTTATTCGAAGAAACAATATTAGAATTAGCAGAGATTATCCACGGTGTGGGTGGTAAATTGTATTATGACGGTGCAAACTTAAATGCCGTTATGTCAAAAGCACGTCCTGGAGATATGGGCTTTGACTGTGTTCACTTAAACTTGCATAAAACTTTCACAGGTCCACATGGCGGCGGAGGTCCTGGTTCAGGTCCAGTTGGAGTTAAGGCTGATTTAATACCGTTCTTACCAAGCCCGGTACTCGTAAAAGAGGATGACAAATATACATTTGACTATAACCGTCCGCAAACAATTGGAAGAGTTAAACCATTCTACGGAAACTTCGGTATAAATGTTCGTGCCTATACGTATATTCGTTCAATGGGTCCTGATGGTCTTAAAGCTGTAACAGAGTACGCTGTATTGAATGCAAACTATATGATGAGACGATTAGAGGGACATTTCGATCTTCCTTATAACCGCCATTGTAAGCATGAATTCGTACTAAGTGGTCGTCGCCAAAAGAAATTGGGCGTTCGTACGCTAGATATGGCCAAACGTTTGCTTGACTTTGGTTATCATCCACCTACAATCTACTTCCCATTGAATGTAGAAGAGGGTATGATGATCGAGCCAACAGAAACGGAGTCAAAAGAAACTTTGGATGCATTCTGTGATGCAATGATTCAAATTGCAAAAGAAGTAGAAGAAAATCCAGAAATCGTTCAAAATGCTCCTCATACTACAGTTATTAACCGTTTAGATGAAACAAAAGCTGCGCGTAAGCCGGTATTAAGATATATAAAAGCATAACAGAAAAAGGGTGTGATTCTTCCGGGATCACACCCTTTTAGTTGTATGTATTAGTACTTTCAGTGCTGATAAAACACTTAATATGTTTCTAACTATCACACCCAACCTATATTGAGTCTGGCTTTTCTTTTCGAGCATGTAAACATATTCCTTTGAAGGACATACTACTCTATTAAAATATAAAATTCTTATTGTAACTTTATATCCATATACGTATACTATGACTGTAAACTAAAAACTTTACAGGTGTAAAGACAACTGAGGTAGATTAATAATGAAAGAAAAAACGAAAGCCTCAACTTCTGAGGGTAGTTGGGTTCAGTTTATATTCATGTTGGTCCTAATCGACGTCGGTATCTCTTGTTCTTTATTTAAGTCCTAGTATTGGGTTAATGTTAGAGAAAGAAGAGTATGCTTGCTTTTAGCCTATAAAGGATTAGTTTCGCTTCCGAGTATTCTACGACTTTTACCAGTAGGTATCAGAGGCAAATTTAAACTTTTTGGAGGGTAAGATGAAAAACTGGACGAAATTTGAGCTAGCTTGGCTAGGAGTCTTTACTTTAGTAAATATTTACTTATTTTTTGCATGGGGTGACTCGTTGCTGGGTTTGATTAGCTCTCTGACAGGGATGCTATGCGTTGTTCTAGTAGCGAAAGGGAAAATCAGTAATTATTACTTTGGGATTGTCCAAACTGGAACATATGCATACATATCCTATACATACGGATTATATGGAGAAGCGATGTTAAATGGATTGTTCTACTTTCCGTTGCAGTTTGTTGGAATTTACTTGTGGAATAAAAATAAAGTTGATCAGTCAACAACTGGAGAGGATGTTAAAGTAAAGACTTTAACCAAAATACAGTGGTTTCAGTTAATTGTAATTGCTGTTATAACTTCGGTTCTTTATGCATACTTCCTGCATCTAATTGGAGGGCAACAAGTAAGAATTGATTCAGTTGCTGTCGTGTTATCCATTATTGCTCAAATTTTGATGATTAAACGATATGCGGAACAGTGGGTGCTATGGATTGTCGTCAACGGATTATCCATTGTATTATGGGCTATTACATTATTGCAATCAGGTGGAAACGATTGGTCGATGTTAGTGATGTGGACCGCATTTCTAGTTAACTCAATATACGGATATGTAAATTGGATAAAAATGTGCAAAGAACAAGACGACGTGGGGGGATTAATGGAAAGCGAAAGCAAACTTATATTGGAGGGGTAATATTATTTATCATAAAAAGGCTTGTCAATTAATAATTGGCAAGCTTTTTTTAGGTTATCATAAAAACTTTTCAGCACCTTTAATCGGGGTATACCTAGTGTTTTTGAGCAATAATAGGATAAATCCTTTTATCCACTACAAAAGCTATAACAATACCAATACAATACCGTAGTAGATCTTTTCCAAGAAAACCTTTACCGAGTATTAGAGCACCCAGCAAAGTATCACGTATTGTATTAATCCAATTTGCTTGATACAGCTGACTAAATTCAACTATAAAACAAAAAATAACACTTAGATATAATGCTACATACTTACTTCTGTGTACAAAGAAAAACCGAAAAAGAAAATACACCATCATTGCCCATACTGTATCACCGGCATGACTTTGGATGAAAGGAGGCAACGTATTAAAATATCTACTACTCAACCCAAGGGCAATAGTGAGTATAACCGCAATTACGTAAAAAATCCTTTTCGGTTCATTGATAAAATGCAAATTTATCACTCAGTTCTTCATTAGTAGTTAAATCCAATAGAGTTTTCATCATTTTCCCAGTTGTTTTTATTTGATCGATTATTTTGCTTTGTTAGTTCTTCTATTCTCTTCTCGTAATCCAAGTTCCCATCATAGTGCCAGTTTAGAGCAACGGACATATATAGTTCGTTTAACTGGGACATAGACAGCCCTTTAGAAAGCTTGGCCATCTCTTTCACTTGGTCGTCAGAGAGTATTCCTTTGATATCTAGTTTGCGTAAATAATCTTGTCGTACTTTTGCTGTTGGAGAAGGAATTTCATACGCTCGGTCAAAACGACCAGCACGGTTAATAAGTGCAGGATCAATTTTTTGAGGGTAATTGGTTGTCCCTATGATAAATAGTCCTTCTCTGGATTGGGCGCCGTCTAGGGTGTTTAAAAAGACTGAACGAGTATATTCTGGCATGGAATCTATATCTTCAATAACTAAAATAGCAGGTGCTAGTCTTGTCACAATACCAAATACTTCTTGGATGGAATGACTACCCGTAAACTCTGTAATCTGCCAATAGACAACCGGAGCTTTCGTTGATCCAGTAATTGACTTTACTAAAGTTGTTTTACCATTACCAGGGGAACCATAAAGAAGAATACCTCGCTTATAGGGAAGTCCATATTCTTTAAAGAAATACCCATCTTGTTTAAAAAATTCATCAATGGAACGAAAAATATCTTGTTTAATACTTTCTGCTAAAAGGACATCGTCTCTACTCACAGCTGCCTGCTCTCCATAATTTCTCCGTTGGACACCATTTTCTGTATCCACCAGATAAGTTACAGACTGCATTAACAATTGTCTTAGCTTTTCGTTAATTTCTTGTAAGAAACTCAAGGCTTGATCTACCGAAGTTGAAAAAAACTGATATTCTGGCCAGGTATTTCCTCCAGAATAGTTAAATGCAAGAGTTAAGGCCACATTATATTGTGGAAAGAAAATAAGATTGTTTTCAAATGTTTCTACAACTTCTAATTTATTCTCAAAGCTTAATGGAGACTTACTAGAAATCTTACGCTGAGCCTTTGCTTCGAAAATAGAACATAGCACTTCGTATGGAAGTAAGCCTTTTTCCATCATATCTAACAAATTTCCCTCCAGTTGAAGAATAGAGTCGCCAATATCAATTACTTGCCAATCTCCTGTTGCCCGTTCATTCAAAGTAGCAATAATTCGTCTTGAAACAATAGCAAAATCATCATAATTTGGGTGAGTGATTCTAAAATCTTCTAAATGAGAAAACAAAATGTGTTTTTGCATCTAAACCCTCCAGATTGTGTGGATGAAAGAAAAAAGGTTCCTCTGTTTAGAAGAACCTTATGTATTACTTAGATTTAACTTTACCTGTCCAAGCTTTGAACCCACCTTGGAGCTGGAATAACTGTGTATATCCTTTTTTCTTTAAAAACATTGCTGCACGCGCACTTCTTGCACCACTTTGATCATACAAGTACACGGGCTTGTCTGGACGAATTTCTTTATAACGCTGACGAAATTGAGTAGAAGGAACATTTCTTGCTCCTAAAATATGTCCACCATCAAATTCTTTTGGTTCACGCACATCAATAAGCTGTGCTTTACGGTAACCCTCAATAAATTGTTCTTGCGTGAGATTGGTTACAGTTTTCTTTAAACGATATGCCGAGATTCCAGCATAGACTAAAAAGGCAACAAGTATAGCGATAACGAAGTACAATAATTCTAACACGGTCTTTCCCCTCTCTATGTTTCCTATTCATTATAAAAGAAGTGCTAGATACAATTCAATCTATTTGATAAAATGATACACGTTGTGAAGGGAGAGATTAAGGTGGAAAAGACAAAATGGTACTTCATAAATTCTGGCCCCTGCAGTCCATCATACAATATGGCGTTGGACGAAGCCTTACTGGATTGGCATAGTGAGGGTCTTATTCCCCCGGTTATTAGATTTTACGAATGGAATCCAGCAACATTATCAATTGGTTATTTTCAAACTGTGGAAAAAGAGATTGATATAGAAGCAGTGAAAAGATTAGGACTTGGTTTTGTGCGTAGACCTACAGGGGGAAGAGGGGTACTTCACGAACATGAACTTACATACAGTGTAATCGTTACAGAGAGTTATCCAAGTATGCCAGCAACTGTAACCGAAGCTTATCGTGTTATCAGTGAGGGTTTACTGCTAGGATTTCAAAATCTTGGTTTAAACGCTTATTTTTCTGTTCCGAATACAGACGAACAGAAAGAAAATTTAAAAAACCCAAAATCAGCAGTTTGTTTTGATGCACCGAGCTGGTACGAATTAGTCGTCGAAGGAAAGAAAGTTGCTGGTAGTGCACAAACAAGACAAAAAGGTGTTATTCTACAACATGGTGCAATATTACTTGATCTTGATGAAGATAAATTAATTCAAACGTTTAAATTCGCTTCAGAAGAGGTAAGAGAGAAAGTGAGAAAAGGCCTATCTCAAAAAGCTGTCTCCATTAACAAAATAATATCAAAACCGGTAACAATGGAAGAATGTAAAACTGCTTTTAAAAAAGGATTTGCAGATGCCTTGGAGATAGAATTGGTCGAATATAACTTAACGCAAGAACAGAAGAATTACGTAAAACAACTAGAAGTGACAAGATATGCTAATGATAAATGGAATTATAAAAAATAAAAGTAACAATGTCTTATAGTAAATTCGAAAACTAGGAGTTAGGGATTATATTAATTAATCCTGACTAGTTTCGCTTTACTCTTCAATATATTGTGTCGTATTATAAATGAAACTACTACATGTTGTGTCAATTGCAATTTGTAGAATGGAGGAAGAGTAAATGGTAACAACTAAAAATGAAACGAACCTTACTTTAAATGTTGAAGCATTAAACAAAGATATCCAATTATTTCCACAAGTACATTCGATCACAGAAGATATGACACTTACACATAAAGGTGTGTCGAGACTTGTCATGATCGATCGTTATTCCTTTAAGGATACGGAAAAGAAAACGTTAAAAGCAGGAGACTTTGTTGTTCTAACAGTTAAAGAAGATCCTAAATTTCCAGCGCGTGGTCTAGGGTATATCGTTTCGATTAACGAACAAGCGAAAACAGCTGAAGTGCAAATCGAGGAAGATTACCGAAGTGCGATTGACGATGCTGCCAAGATCGAATCTGGAATTATTACTCGTCCTTTAAGCGTGATTGAAAAACCTCTTGAAGTATATTACGAGCAAATTGCCAAAAGAAACGCGACAGGACTTGCGTCTGTAGAAAAAACAGAAGAAAAACGGGAAGAATGGTTTGAGAAATTCTACCAACAACTAGTTTCTTTAAAATTCATCCCAGCTGGACGAGTATTATATGGTGCAGGAACGGGAACGGATGTTACTTATTTTAACTGTTATGTGATGCCATTCGTTGCAGATTCGCGTGAAGGGATTAGTGACCACCGCAAACAAGTTATGGAAATTATGAGCCGTGGTGGTGGAGTTGGTACAAACGGTTCTACTCTAAGACCAAGAAATACGTTAGCTCGAGGAGTAAACGGAAAATCATCTGGTTCTGTTTCATGGTTAGACGATATCGCTAAACTAACTCATCTTGTCGAACAAGGTGGTTCTCGTAGAGGTGCACAAATGATCATGCTAGCAGATTGGCACCCTGATATTGCGGAATTTATAATCTCTAAAATGCAAAACCCTCGTATTTTACGTTTCTTGATTGAAAACACAAATGATGAAACGATCAAACAACTCGCGAAGGACAAGCTTAAATTCAAACCACTTACTGTTCAGGAAGAAGCGATGTATCAAGGGATTATCAATTACAAAGCTATTCCAGGTCTAGGTGGATTTAATGCAGAAATCATTCGTGATGCTGAAACAAAATTACGTGATGGCGGAACTTATTCCGTTCATAATTCTGAGTTTTTAACTGGTGCAAATATCTCCGTGACGCTGACGGATGACTTTATGAAAGCAGTAGAAGAAGACAGCGACTTTGACTTGCGTTTCCCGGCAACTGAAGCTTATTCTCCAGAAGAAATGGATTTCTACAACGAAAATTGGCATAAGATTGGCGATGTTCGTGAGTGGGAAAGAATGGGCTATGAGGTTCGAACTTATCGCACAGTAAAAGCGAAAGATCTTTGGAATTTGATCAATATTTGTGCTACTTATTCTGCAGAACCTGGTGTTTTCTTCATCGATAATGCAAATGAAAAAACGAATGCTACAGCATATGGACAAAAAGTTGTCGCTACTAATCCTTGTGGAGAGCAACCACTTGCACCATATTCTGTGTGTAACTTGGCTGCTGTGAATTTAGCACAATTTGCAAACAAAGAAACTAAGACTGTGGACTATGAAGCGTTAAAAGAAACAGTAAGTGTTGGTGTACGTATGCAAGATAACGTTATCGATGCAACTCCATACTTCTTAGAAGAAAACAAAGTACAAGCACTTGGTGAAAGACGTATAGGCTTAGGTGTAATGGGTCTTGCCGACTTGTTAATCTATTGTGAAAAAGAGTATGGTTCAGATGAAGGTAATGTTTTAGTAGATGAAATCTTTAAAACAATTGCGATCGCAGCATATGAAACATCAGCAGAACTTGCTGTAGAACGCGGAAGCTTCCCATTCTTAACTGGTGAGACAGAAGAGGAAACTAATCGCTTGCGTAAGGCATTTACGGAAACAGGATTTATGAGTTCAATGCCAGAAGACATTCGAAATTCTATTTTAGAGAATGGTGTTCGAAATTCTCATTTGTTAACAGTCGCACCTACAGGTTCAACTGGAACAATGGTTGGTGTTTCTACTGGACTTGAGCCGTATTATTCATTCACTTACTATAGAAGTGGTCGTTTAGGTAAATTTATAGAAGTGAAAGCAGACATTGTGCAAGAATATTTAGGTCAAAATGAATCTGCTGAAGAAGAAAATCTCCCAGAATGGTTTGTTACTGCGATGGAACTTGCTCCTGAAGCTCATGCAGATGTGCAATGTATCATTCAACGTTGGATTGACAGTTCTATTTCTAAAACGGTTAACGCACCACGTGGATATACGGTTGAACAGGTTGAAGGAGTGTACGAGCGTTTATATCGTGGTGGAGCTAAGGGTGGTACTGTGTATGTCGATGGAAGTCGCGACTCACAAGTTCTGACGTTAAAAGCAGAGGAAAACACATTAGAAGATCATCCAAAAGAAGAAAGAGTAGAAAAAAGACATGTAGTTTTAATAGATACGATTCAAGATTTACGCTCAACCAATGTAACGATTGGTTCAGAAGTTGGAAATACATGTCCTGTCTGTCGTAAAGGTACTGTGGAAGAAATGGGTGGATGTAACACATGCACCAATTGCAATGCTCAACTAAAATGTGGGCTGTAAAGTACAAAAGCCTTAACAAATTTCACGTGTACTAAGATATGATCGTTCCATGGATCTCATATTTTTCTATAATAATTCTAAAGCACAAGCTGATAAGTTCTCTTATCACTTGTGCTTTTATTTTGTTGTAATGTTTAATTACTAGTTCTTTCGCTTAAACTATAGGAAAAACAAAGGAGATTTACATGAAAGGATTATCGATTATTACTAGTATGGTCGCTGCAATGGGAACGACCATTCTATTTAAAATGTTGGATTATTTTCAATTCATCAAGTGGAATCCTATCGGATATACGAAAACTTTCCTCTTTTTAAAAGGGACCAATGTATATTTGAAATGGATTATTTTATTTTTAGTCATCTGGGGAATTTGTTTTCTTCTATACTATTTAGGATTATTATTTATTAAAATTCCGGTTTCCATCACTAGTTTTACCATAGGCCTCATCATTGCGATTGTACTTGAATGGATTATTTTAGATGCAGATTCAATAGAGAAAACGATAAAAAAAATATCGATCCCTTTTATCTGTATTGTTATAGTAGCTGTTCGTTTCATCATGGAATCGGCGATATTTCACTACAAAGATAATCCTCTAGAAAAATGAAAAATTTACCGCCCTCACTTACTATGATAAAATATACAAAGAAGTAATATAGAAAATGAGATGAGGGCTAAAAATGAAACTTAGTAAATTACGTGCAGCACTTGAAGAAAATGGAGTAGACGCTCTGTTAATTACGAATGGTCATAGCATCCGCTACATGACAGGATTCACTGGAACAGCTGGTGTCACAATAATTTCTAAAACAGATGCAGTGTTTATAACAGATTTTCGTTACACAGAGCAAGCCGCTAGTCAGATTAAAGATTTTCGTATAGTACAACATAAGAAAACAATGATGGAAGAAATTGCTACACAAGTAACAGATATGGGGATCAACTCATTAGGATTTGAAAAAAATGATGTGACGTATAGCGATTATGAACTATACAAGCAAGCTGTACAAGTCGATTTAGTGCCACTTTCAGGCCTTGTTGAAAAAATTCGCTTGATTAAGACGGACGAAGAGATTAGTATAATAAAGGCAGCTTGTCGTATTGCTGATGAAGCATATGAGCATATCGTTACTTACATAAAACCAGGTATGACTGAGCTTGAAGTATCGAATGAATTAGAATTTTTCATGCGCAAAAAAGGAGCAACTTCTTCTTCCTTTGATACAATAGTAGCTTCTGGAACACGTTCAGCACTTCCGCACGGTGTTGCTACGGATAAAGTCATTGAAAATGGAGATTTTGTCACATTAGACTTCGGTGCATTATACAATGGGTATATTTCGGATACGACACGTACGTTGGCAGTTGGGGAACCAAGTGATCAATTAAAAGAAATCTATCAAGTAGTCCTTGATTCTCAACTATTAGCTTTAGAAAAAGTTAAACCAGGAATGACTGGTAAAGAAGCAGACGCTATCGCTCGAGATTATATTGCTTCAAAAGGTTACGGGGAAGCATTTGGTCATTCGTTGGGTCATGGGATTGGTTTAGAAGTGCATGAGGGTCCTGGATTGTCATTCCGTTCCGATATCGTTTTGGAGCCAGGTATGGTTATCACGATTGAACCAGGTATTTATCTGCCGAATATTGGTGGAGTTAGAATCGAAGATGACGCTCTTGTGACAGAGAATGGTTTAGAGAAGCTAACGCATTCAACAAAAGAATTACTAATCTTATCTTAATTTGGAGGAAAAATAATGATTTCAGTAAATGATTTTAAAACAGGCTTAACAATTTTAGTGGATGGTGTATTATATCGAGTGCTAGATTTCCAACATGTAAAACCTGGTAAAGGCGCAGCATTTGTACGTTCTAAGTTGAGAAATTTACGTAACGGTGCAGTAAACGAAAAAACCTTCCGCGCTGGAGAAAAAGTGGAAAAAGCACAAATTGATAACTTTAAAATGCAATATTTATATGCAAATGGTGATCAGCATGTATTTATGGATACTGAGTCTTACGAACAAATTGAGTTAAATGAAAACCAAATCGAGTATGAATTAAAATTCTTACGCGAAAACATGGAAATACATGTAATTCAATTCCAAGGGGAAACACTAGGAGTAGAATTACCAAAATCAGTTGTTCTTGAAGTAACGGAAACAGAGCCAGGTATCAAAGGAGATACGTCAGGCGGCGGTTCTAAAACTGCTAGTCTTGAAACTGGTTTAGTAGTAACGGTTCCATTGTTTATCAATGTTGGCGATAAGCTAATCATCAATACAGATGAAGGTTCATACGTATCAAGAGCACAATAATTTAAAACTATATTCGATGAAGGGTCTCACATTTGTGAGGCTCTTTTTTTACAAAAAAATAGTAATAAAGATAGATAAAAATGAGCTAAGAAAAAGGCTTTACTTCTTATTGAAGTAAAGCCCCAGACTTTAGATAAACTTAATTTTATATGTATAGACTTGAATATTAAACTCGGCAAGGCCCACCACTTCGCTTTCCGTGGGCTTGGCTTCAGCCTCCTCGTCACTACGTTCCTGCGGGGTCTTCAGCTCAAGCTATGATGTGCACCCAAAATGTTGGACCTTAAAACTAACTTGGGGGTGCACGTTATGAACATAAAAAAAGCAGAAGTAATTGATGCCTTTTTTGAGAAAGGAATGTCATTAAGAAAAATCGCACGCGACCTGGGTGTCGATAAAATGGTTATTAGTAGTTGGATAGAAATCTATCGATTTCATGGAATGGAAGGATTAATGGCTCCTGCTTGTAAAGGTTATGAGGAATCTTTTAAAATACACGTAATACAACATATGATAGAGACAGCTGAACCTTATTCAAAAGTAGCTGGTCGTTTTAACATTCCCAGTCGTGCAACCATCTGGAAGTGGATGCATCAATACATGTCAGAAGAGGAATGGACGCTCTATTATTTGAAAAGGGAGCGTCGTGATATGAAGAAAAAGCAGCCGAAACAAGGTATGACAGACATCGGAAAATTACAAGAAGAGCTTGAATACTTAAGAGCAGAGAATGCTTATTTAAAAAAGTTAGATGCCTTAGTTCAAGAAAAAAAGAAGTCCCAACCAAAGAGAAAGTAAGAGTGATTGATGAATTAAGGCATGAATTTCCTCTACAAATTTTATTACATGTTTCTGAAGTAAAAAAAGCAACTTACTATTATCATAAGAAGAACTTAGAGAAGGCAGATAAATACGCAACGATAAAAGAAGCGATTGAACGTATATTCTACCAACACAAAGAGTTGTACGGGTATCGCCGAATTGTTTTAGCCTTACGCAAAGAAGGATTTTTTATTAATCATAAAACGGTACGCCGTTTAATGAATGACCTTGGTTTACATGGTGTTCAAAAGGCAAAGAAATATCGTTCGTACCGTGGCGAGGTTGGTCAGATTGCGAATAATAAAATCAATCGTCATTTTGAGACAGAAAAACCAAATCAAGTATGGCTAACAGATGTAACAGAATTTAAAGTAGCCGGCAATAAACTTTATTTATCCGCCTTTTTAGATGTGTTTAACCGGGAGATTGTCGGTTATTCTATTACACAAAACCCGAACTTTGGACTAATACAAGATTCTTTTGGAAATGCGATCAAACGGGCAAATTTATCTCTTCAAGATCAAGTATTGATCCATTCGGATCAAGGCTGGCTGTATCAAATCCCGCGTTTTCAACAGTTGATAAAACCTTATAACATGTCACAAAGTATGTCACGCAAAGGAAACTGTTTAGATAATGCCCTAATGGAAGGTTTTTTTGGTATTTTAAAAAATGAATGTATCTATCGAAATTCATTTCGCTCTTTAGAAGAAGCGACGCAAGAAATAGAAACCTATATTGAATATTACAATACACTACGCATCAAACAAAAACTCAATGGGATGAGCCCCATTGAGTATCGCTTAAACTATGAAAAAGCGGCATAATAAGAGTACAACTTTTGGGGTTCATATCACTATTCCCACAGGAGTCTTCGTGGTGGACCTTGCCTTATATACTGTTCCAAAAGAGTATGCAATATCTTACTTTAAATAGGATGAATAAAACCCTTATGAATATTTATTACTATTCATAAACGTTTATAAAAATACCTTTGTCGTCAAACTGAACCTTTACTTCTTATTGAAGTAAAGCACGGACGGTAGTTGCACAAGGAACTATTGAATTTTAAGATATTTTTCATAACAAACACATTCATGAATTCGTTGGCTAGATGTTTTAAACTGTTCCATTTCGTCTCCTACATAGTGTGCAAATGCATTGACTAAATGGAGTTTAGGGATGCTACTTTGAATTTTATTTTTCATTTCTTTTCCTTCCAAGTAAATATGGTAGTATGAATGCACTTTATGGAACAACATTTTTTCATACCAATTCCGTACCCAAGGGTCATCTCTAGTCCAAGCTTCAAAACGATTTAGACCGATATTAATTGCTTGCTTTTCCGCTGCATGAAGTAGTTTCTCGCCAATTCCTTGTCGATAATAATCTGGATGAACAGCAATATGCCAAATCATTCCTCCTAAACCTTCTCCTCTTGAACAAACGGTCTTTTCTTCCTTTTCATACTCAACGTCAATGAGTCCAACAATTTGTCCGTTTAATTCTGCAACTAATTCGATTGCAGGATTTTCATAGCTTTCCTTTTTGTTTAAAACATTATCAAAATAAGCTGTATGCAAAAATGATAGCACTCTACATCGAATCCAACCTATTTCATCCGAATCTTTATATGCACGAATGATCAACTAATATATTCTCCCCTTCATACCAAATTTAAGAATTTGTTTGTAAAGTTAACATCAATACCTCTTAAATAATTCGACTAAGAAAATAAAAACCCTTTCTTTACTAAAATATAGATCTAAGTATTCATCCTCATATGCACTTTTCTTTCATATTACGCTCTACGCTATCATATGTTGTTTGTATGGAAGGGGGAGGCATTGTGGAACTTCACGATGTACTTCGAGTTGCGGGAATTGGTATTTTAATAGCTATTCTTCACTTGTTTTTTGAATCTACTGGCAAAAAGGAATTTGCGTTTTTTTTATTTTTCGTTGGTTATATCTATATGACAATTGAATTATTGCGACTGTTAAAACTTTTCTTTTACGAAATATCTACATTTTTAGAATGGCTTATGATGACGAGTTAGCCTATGATCATTTACATAACAATCATTCTAGCATTTGTGCTATTGCAGCTTATAAAAGAAATTTACCCTCGCATTCATACAATTGTGTATACAATCTACATTTTTCTCTTTTTAACTTATATTTTAACCGTATTTATCATTCCTTTGGTCTCCCAGTATATCAACGTCTTACCAACTAATCTATTACCGGTCTTCAAACTACTGACATTCTCAGTCGTACTATTGTTCCTTTCGCAAATAATTGAAGACCTGCTTTTGGACTATGAATATACAAGCCTGGCATCGTTATTTACTTTTACGACCAAAGCTATTTTACTCATTGTCTGGTTGAATCATATGCAACAATTTTACGACAAGTTTATATCAATTTTGGGACTACTCTCTTGAAGGAATGAACAGCTATGGAAGAGATGCTTATGTCTTTAGTGCAACCGGTTAAAGAGGTAGCACAAACTTTTTCGTACATGCTATTATTTGGATTTATCTTTATTTGTCTGGAATGGTTTATCCCGTCGAGCAAGAAATTATTGAAATTGCTATTTATGTTAATAATATGTATCTATTGTTTAGAGCCAGCTATCCGCTCTTTAGAGATGATTCAAGCGATGACAACAGAATTAGTGACTCTCTTTTTAGGGATTTATCCAATTTTAACGCTAGGGATTGCAGCTTCTGGTGGAGCATTTTTAATAACCTCTTGGAATCCAGCAGTTATGCTATTTGCCTCATTTACTACCGTGTTAGCCGGGAAAATATTAATACCTGCTATAATGGCTGCGTTTATATTTGATTTGATCAGTAGAATTCATCCTCCAACTTCTTTTGCCAAAATGGCTGATCTCATCCGGCTAACTTTAATAGGATCTACTTCTATTATTCTACTGTTATATAGTATTTTCATGTCCGTCAATGGTGTCATAACATGGTCCGTAAGTGGAACTGTCAATGAGACTGTAAAAAGACTTATACAAAATAATATTCCTTTTGTTGGATCTTTATTAACAGAAAGTATTAGTACGATGAAAAACTTCTCCTCATCTGCTTCGGTTATAACCGGAAATGCAGTAATTCTATCAGTGCTAATGTTAGTGTCTATTCCAACGATCCAAACAATTCTCATTGCTTTTCTATATCGTTTACTTAGTGCTATATTGGAACCGTTTGTAGAAGGTAATATAAGTGGATTGTTAGATGACATTGGAAAAACGTTATTTGTACTATCTATTATTTCGGTATTAATCGCGTTTACATTTTTCTTCACAATTATATTAACCATGCTATTTGCAAAACTATTAATAAGCGGGAAAGGATAGTAACCATCGTTACGACACTTCTCTTTGGTATTTTAATAATTGTTCTAGTCGGTGAGTTTCTTTCTATCTTATTGGAGCATACAGATACGGAACGAAATGGATTTCTTGTAAAAATTGCAATTATCTATTGGATTCTGAGCTTTCTCTTCATATAAACAGGTTGTCTTGCATAAAGTATTGTATCCAGCATGAAAAGAAGGGTGAATCAAATTTCATTAAAACAAAAACCCACTTTTCGTTTTGTTGTTATTTGTATAGCTGTCCTTTTCATAAGTCTTCTTTTTTCTGATTTACTCACTCGTGATGAGGGGAAAGTTGTTAAACCCGAAGAAACTGTCAACCAAACTACAGAAAACCTAACTTCGATTTTAGAGAAGATAAACGGAGTGGGCAAAGTTGCAGTGTATTTCCATTACGAAGAGAGCTCTGAAAAGAATGCGGAAAGTGATTTATCATTTTTCCAGTGGACAAGTGAGACTAAAAAGGACAAGGAGAATTTGATTGGAATACTAGTAGTTGCGGAAGGGGCGAACGACAAACGTATACAAAATAGTTTGATAAAAACACTATCATCTGTATTGCAAATATCTCCACATCGAATTGTGATAGAAGAAATGGAATTGGAGGATAAAAAATATGAATAAAAAGAGATCTGTATGGTTTTTAACATTATTTAGTCTAGTTGCAGTAGTAACAGTTTTTTATGTATCGGATCAACCATCACCATTCGATGGAATTGCTTTATTTTCCGATGACACGATAGATGAGGTAGGACTAGTAGAAACGTCATCAACAAATGAGGAATCATTCGTTTCACAGAGCAATGCATTTGAAGAAATGAGAATGGAAGTTACAGAAAAACGTAGTCAATTACGCGATCAGCTAACTACAAAAGTAGGTTCCAATGAATTCACAGCAGAACAAAAAGACGAGGCATATAACAAAATTGAAGAGCTAGTTAAAATAGATTCTACAGAAGCGATGCTTGAGTTAATCATCAAATCATTAGGTTACGATGATGCATTAGTACGAATCGAAGAGAGTGATGTTTTAATAGACGTTGTTTCTAACGAACAATCAACTAAAAAAGCATCTGAGATTATTTATGCAGTGAAACGTGAGTGGCCAAAAGCATATAATGTTGAAGTAAACTTTGATGGCGAGTAAGCTAAATAGTAATTTTGAAGAGTGCCTGAATAGGCGCTTTTTTTTGATATAAACCAAAAGGAAGAAAAAATAGTATAAATATGCTTTTGAAGTTATTGTTATTGATAAAATAAGCAAAGACTAAAATGTTTTTGAAACCCTCTAACAAAGGACTTTCAATATATTGATAAGGCATCATTTATTTATTATTTCAGAATAATTAGCTCTATCTATTTCAAATTTGCGTAAAAAAGTCTAAAATAGAATATGGAGCTATAAATAATGTAGATTAAAGGGGATTAAACAAAATGAAGATACAAGAAATTAGAGAAATTATTAAACTAGTAGATCAGTCTTCTTTAGATGAATTTTTATACGAATCAGAAGGCACTAAGATTAAATTGAAAAAGAATGAAAAAGGTTTTGTAAATTCTACGAGTGAAACGTTTGAGAGCTCATCTATAATAGAACAACCAAAACAAGTAGAAGTAAAAGCACCAGTAGCTCAAGAAGCACCAAAGCAACAAGTTGTAGAAGAAGCTACTACTGAAAGTGTTGTGGATAGTTCATTACATACGATTATTTCACCAATGGTAGGAACATTCTACCAATCTTCATCTCCTGATACTGCTGCATACGTAGAGGTTGGTACGAAAGTATCTGCTGATTCGATTGTTTGTATCGTGGAAGCAATGAAGCTGTTTAATGAAATTGAAGCTGAAATTGACGGGCAAGTAGTAGAAATTCTTGTGAAAGATGGACAATTAGTTGAATATGGTCAACCTCTGTTCCTCGTTAAAGGAAACTAAGAAGGGAGCTAGGATGATGAAAAAAGTACTAATTGCCAATCGCGGAGAAATAGCTGTCCGTATAATACGTGCATGTAAAGAATTAGATATTGAAACAGTCGCTGTATATTCAGAAGCGGATCGGGAAGCGCTTCATGTTCAGATTGCTGATGAGGCTTACTGTATAGGACCAAGACTCTCGAAGGATTCTTATTTGAATTTCTCTAATATTATTACTGTAGCAAAACTTACCGGTTGTGATGGAATTCATCCTGGTTATGGGTTCCTAGCAGAAAATGCGGAGTTTGCTGAGCTTTGTGAAGAATGTGATATTAAATTTATCGGACCAACTTCCTCTGCCATTAAAAGCATGGGGATTAAGGACGTTGCAAAAGAAACAATGCAAAAAGCAGGAGTTCCAACAGTACCTGGATCTAAAGGTATTGTAGAAACGGATGAAGATGCATTGAAAGTTGCAAATGAAATAGGCTTTCCTGTAATTATCAAAGCAACAGCTGGAGGCGGCGGTAAAGGTATCCGTGTTGCAAAAGATGAGGAAGATCTTCTAAATGGCATTAAAATAACTCAAAAAGAAGCAGCAGCGGCATTTGGTAATCCTGGTGTTTACTTAGAGAAATACATTGAAATATTCCGTCATGTAGAAATACAAGTGTTAGCAGATGGCCATGGAAATGCAGTTCACTTAGGTGAGCGAGATTGTACCGTGCAGCGTCGTATGCAAAAGCTAGTGGAAGAAGCCCCTTCTCCTGCGTTGTCAGAAGCGCTTCGTGCAGAGATGGGTGAAGCAGCTGTAAAAGCCGCACTTGCTGTTGGATATGAAAGTGCAGGCACTGTAGAGTTTATCTTTGATCATATAGCTCAAAAATTCTACTTTATGGAGATGAACACACGTATTCAAGTGGAGCATCCTGTTACAGAAATGATTACAGGCGTGGATCTGATCAAACAAATGCTCTTAGTGGCATCTGGCGAAAAGTTGCCATTCGAACAAAAAGATATTAAACTTAATGGATGGGCAATTGAATGTCGTATCAATGCAGAAAACCCTTCTAAAAACTTTATGCCTTCACCAGGATTAGTTGAGTTTTACTTGCCTCCAGGTGGATTAGGAGTTCGGGTAGATTCAGCTGTATACCCAGGTTATACGATTCCCCCATTTTATGATTCAATGGTTGCAAAGCTTATTGTTCATGCAGCAACGAGAGAAGAAGCAATTGCTAAAATGAAACGTGCTCTAAGTGAATTTGCGATTGAGGGAGTCGAAACTACTATTGGATTCCATTCGAAGCTCATGAATCATGAAGTATTTAAGTCAGGAGATTTTGATACGAAATTCTTAGAAAAATATGATGTAATGAATTCATAATAAGGAGTGAATGATATGACAGAAACTACTGAACAAAAGTTTGTTCAAATGACTCCTGAAGGAAAAGAAGATCTAGGGACAATTGAAATAGCTCCCGAAGTAATTACTGTAATTGCTGGTATTGCTACAACCGAAGTAGAAGGAATTGCTGGTACACGAGGCAACTTTGCGGCAGGTGTAGTGGAACGTCTAGGGAAAAAAGTACATGGTAAAGGGATCAAAACGGAGATAAACAATGATGGCCTGTTTATAGACGTATATTGCCTAGTAAAATATGGCTCTTCCGTTCCTAAAGTTGCTAGAGAAGTACAATCTCAAATTCGTCAAGCAATTGAAAATATGACGAGTTTAACTCCTAAAGAAGTGAATGTACATATTACAGGTGTACAATTCGATACAGTAGAATAAAAGAGAAAGAGCTATTAGTTAGATAGCTCTTTCTTTTTTTGCCTTTCTAATGCGCATACTACAAAAAAATATGCTATGATTGTCTAGATAGTTACATTTAAAGGAGAACTAAATTATGAAACGAAGACAAGCTCGAGAATTAGCATTACAAGCACTATTTCAATTAGATAATCATGAAATTTCCATAGAAGAAGCTATTGGGCATGTGACGGAAGAGACAGATCCTTTCCTAACTCAAGTAGTAACTGGAGTCGTGAATTACAAAGAGGAAATAGATGCAACATTAACAGATAAATTAGAAAACTGGTCGCTTTCCAGACTTCCGAAGATTGAACGTACAGTGCTAAGAATAGCAGTATTTGAATTACTTTATAACAAAGAAACTCCAGCTAAAGTTGTCATTAATGAAGCACTAGAAATTTCTAAAATATTTGGTGACGAAAAGTCAAGTCGTTTTGTAAATGGTGTTTTATCTAAATATACTGAGCAATAATCTACATTGCCTTAAGGAGCTTATGAAGTGTCTACTACAAAGATTGATGGAAAACAAATTGCAGGTTTAGTTACAGAAAAAGTGAAAGAACGTGTGGAGAACCTAAAATCTAAAGGTGTCGTTCCAGGATTAGCAGTAGTTTTAGTAGGTAATAATCCGGCCTCACAAACATATGTAAACAACAAAGCAAAAACGTGTGAACGTTTAGGTATGTATTCCGTACAAATAGAGTTGGACGAAAATATTTCTGAAGTGGAGCTTCTTAAAAATGTAGAGGCACTAAACGTTGATGACAAAATTCATGGTATTTTAGTTCAATTGCCTTTGCCTCCTCAAATTAATGAGGACAGAGTAATCGCAGCTATCTCACCACAAAAAGATGTAGATGGTTTCCATCCGGAAAATGTGGGAAAAATGATGATTGGTCAACAATCGTTCCTTCCATGTACACCTTTTGGCGTAATGAAATTACTTGAATATAGTGATGTAGAAATTGCAGGTAAACATGCTGTTATTATTGGTCGCAGTAACATTGTTGGTAAACCAATGGGACAATTATTGCTACAAAAGGATGCTACCGTTACATACTGTCATTCTAGAACAAAGGATTTACATTCTTTTACGAAACAAGCGGATATTTTAGTTGTAGCAACTGGTAGAACTAAAATGATAGATGCAAGTTATATAAAAGAAGGTGCTGTAGTCATTGACGTAGGCATTAACCGCGACGAGAACAACAAGCTTTGTGGTGATGTGGATTTCGAATCTGCTCAAAAAGTAGCTTCTAAAATTACTCCAGTTCCTGGTGGGGTAGGTCCGATGACAATCGCAATGCTAATGGAAAATACTTGTTTAGCGGCTGAAAATACATTAACTAATAAATAATTGTGGAGCTGTTTTTCTATGAAAGACAGCTTTTAAATTGAATGACAAATACAGTGAGCTGCTAATCTGTTAATGCTACTGATTTCCGTTACATGTGGACGCTTTCCGCGGGGTGAGCGATGAGCTATCACCGTCGCTACGCGTCGTTGTGATAGCTCATCTGTCTCACTCATCCCGCTGGAGTCGCCACATTTCACTTCAATCAATTAAAGGAGTAGTACCTATCAATAAGATTTTGCAAAGCCTATTCTAAGAAGAATTAGATTAAGATTTAGGTCTAGATAAATCGATCTTGTAATCACTGTTGAATTTGAGAATGCTCTATTTTTATCTGTTATTTTATAAATGATTCAGTAAGTGAGTAAGTTTCGTAATTACTTATTTTAATATAAAATACGAGTTTTTATGTGATATTTTATTTAATTATCCTTTTATACAAAGTGGATTTCGTTGATTGAAGCCGTGCCCACGGAAAGCGTCGCCTGAAGCGATAATCAACATTGTTCGGATTTCACTGTTTCATATGTCTTATGAGATTGACTCAAGTAAATTTATTTTTATACTAATGGAGTTGTTTTTGTGACTACAGAACCGAGTAAATACTTAACTGTAAAAGCCTTAACCAAATACATAAAGCGAAAATTCGATGCGGACACGCATTTACGAGATGTATACGTAAAAGGAGAACTATCTAATGTGAAAGTTCATTCTAGCGGACATATCTATTTTACGCTTAAAGACGATGCTGCCCGAATTACTTCAGTTATGTTTGCCATGAATGCCAAAACATTAAAGTTTGTTCCTGAAAGTGGCATGAATGTACTCGTAAGAGGAGATATAAATGTATTCGAGGTAGCTGGACAATACCAGTTATATGCTGCTACTATACAGCCGGACGGTATAGGGGAGCTTTTTTTAGCATTTGAACAATTAAAAAAGAAATTGCAACAAGAAGGACTCTTCCATCCAAGTCGCAAAAAAGCCATACCAACATTTCCGAAAAAAATTGGTGTGGTCACTTCTAAAACCGGAGCAGCTATTCGAGATATCCTCACTACATTGGAACGCCGTTATCCTATTTCTGAAGTAATCGTATTTCCTAGTATCGTTCAAGGACCTCAAGCTGCACCTTCTATTGTGAAGTCTATTGAAAAAGCCACTCGAACAGGCGATATAGACGTTTTAATCGTAGGACGAGGGGGAGGTTCTATTGAGGATCTCTGGGCTTTTAACGAGGAAGTTGTAGCTAGAGCTATTGCTAACAGCAAGATTCCAATCATCAGCGCAATTGGTCATGAAACAGATACAACTATTGCTGATTTCGTTTCTGATTTAAGAGCTCCAACCCCAACAGCTGCAGCTGAAATGGCAGTACCTAGCAAAGAAAATCTAATGCAAAATATTTTATCATTCCAATCGGCTAGCTTACACTTCATTACGAAACGTATAACAGATGAAAAAAATAGATATAACCGGGCTATGGAATCACCTGTACTGGCAACCCCAGAGAAATTATATCGTCCTTTTATAGAAAGGTTCGTTCGTACGGAACAGCAGCTACAAAGAGAAACTAGTTTTCTCTTTAAAGACAAACAACGTGATTTTTTACAAGTTCAAAATAGATTTTCTCAATTATCTCCACAAAAAGTAATCGATCAACATCATAAATCTGTACAATCTGTAACGAATCAATTGAACCAAGCTTCACTATCCACATTTGAAAAACATCGTCAGCAATTTGTTAGTTCTATTCGAACATTAGAAGCGTTAAATCCATTAAAGATTATGGATCGTGGATACAGTATTATATACAAAGAAGGTCAACTAGTTAAATCCGTGGAAAATGTAAAAAAAGATGATTCTATATTTGTTACATTACAAGATGGTCAATTAGAAGCAATCGTTAGGCGAGTTGAAGTGAAAGAAAGTGAGGATTAATATTTATGACTAAAAAGGATATTCTATTCGACGAAGCAATGCTGCAATTAGAAAATATCGTTCGTCAGTTAGAACAAGGCGACGTACCTTTAGAAAGTGCTATAGAGTTGTATCAAAAAGGTATGGAGCTTTCTAAAGTTTGTAGTGACAAATTACAAAAGGCAGAGAAACAATTAGTGACATTTATGGATGAAAACAAAGAAGATGCTGGTGGAGTCCATGAGTAATTTATTAACTTCATTTATTGAAACCAATCAGCCACTTATTGATAAAACATTACATGATCTTATAAAAGATTTAAAGGCACCTCAGCCTTTAAAAGATGCTATGCTCTATTCACTTCAAGCAGGTGGAAAAAGAGTGCGACCACTTTATACGCTTGCAGTTTTAAAAGAATTGGATGTTCAAAATGAGGATGCCATTATTGTGGCAAGTACGATTGAAATGATTCACACATATTCGTTAATCCATGATGATTTACCTGCGATGGACAATGATGATTTACGTCGCGGAAAGCCAACCAATCACATTGTATTTGGAGAAGCACTGGCTATATTAGCCGGAGATGCTCTTATTACACTTGTTTTCGGTATAATTGCGAGACTTCCAAATATATCACCAGAACTAAAAATAGCTTTAATAGATAAGTTTAGCTTCGCTGCTGGTGCTGAAGGCATGGTTGGAGGCCAAGTATTAGATATGCTTGGGGAAGGTCAAACTTTAACTTTAGAACAACTGGAAGAGATTCACTTGAACAAAACAGGTGCATTATTGTCTTACAGTATTTTGGCTGGAGCTATTATTGCCAATGTGTCCGAGGAAGTAATGAGTGCATTAAAAGAATACGCTTTTCATATTGGGCTGGCGTTCCAAATTCAAGATGATATTCTTGACGTAGAAGGTACATCAGAGCAATTGGGTAAAACTGCGGGGAAAGACTTAATAAGCGAAAAAAATACATATCCTTCAATTTTGACAATGGAAGGTGCCAAAAAAGAGCTTCAAAATCGGTATAATCTAGCTTTTCAAGCATTAGAAAGTATACAAATGCAAAATGGTTTACTAGTAGAATTCGCCAATTATATTACGAAAAGAACCAAATAGTAGCTAATAATTTTGTTTTTTAGCCGTTTATTGCTATGATATTAACTAGTTGTAAAGAAGGAAATCTAATAGAAGGTGTGTGATGGCAATGGATTTAACTTCAATTTCTAGCCCATCCTTTTTAAAAAGTTTAGATAATGAACAATTAAAGGAACTTAGTGAAGATATTCGATCGTTTTTAATAGGAAATTTATCCGTAACTGGTGGGCATATTGGGCCAAACTTAGGTGTTGTAGAACTGACTATAGCTTTGCATAAAGCATTTAATAGCCCAGAAGACAAATTTCTTTGGGATGTAGGACATCAAGCATATGTCCATAAAATTTTAACCGGCCGAGCGGATCAATTCGATACGTTACGTCAGTTTAAAGGATTATGTGGATTTCCAAAGCGTATTGAAAGTGAACATGATGTTTGGGAAGCAGGACATAGCTCAACGTCCCTTTCAGCTGCAATGGGTATGGCAAAAGCGAGAGATTTACAAAACAAGAAAAACTATGTAGTGCCAATTATAGGTGATGGTGCACTAACAGGTGGTATGGCGCTAGAAGCATTAAATCATATCGGGCATGAGCAAACGGATATTACCGTTATATTAAATGATAACGAAATGTCTATTGCTCCAAATGTAGGTGCTCTACACAATGTATTAGGAAGACTGCGTACTCATGGAACTTATAACAAAGCAAAAGATGAACTAGAATCATTGCTGAAAAAAATTCCAGCGGTAGGCGGAAAGCTTGCAGGAACTGCAGAACGAGTAAAAGATAGTCTGAAGTATTTACTAGTTTCTGGTGTGTTTTTTGAGGAACTTGGATTTACGTACCTTGGACCAATCGATGGCCACGACTTTGAAGCATTAGAAGAAAACTTACAATATGCGAAGAAGATGAAAGGACCGGTACTTTTACACGTTATTACGAAAAAAGGTAAAGGCTTTAAACCAGCGGAGCTGGATAAAATCGGCACATGGCATGGAACAGGACCTTATAAAATGGAGACTGGGGATTTGATCAAATCCGCATCAAAAGGTCCTTCATGGAGTGCACTTGTTGCAGAAACAGCAAGGAAGCTTGCAAGAACAGATAAACGTATTGTAGCGATTACTCCAGCAATGCCAGTCGGATCTAAATTAGAAGGATTTGCATCTGAATTTCCAACTCGTATGTTCGATGTAGGTATTGCAGAGCAGCATGCAACTACAATGGCTGCTGGTATGGCTGCAGATGGTATGAAGCCAATGCTTGTTATTTATTCAACATTCCTTCAACGTGCTTATGATCAGATGCTACATGATATTTGTCGTCAAAACTTAAATGTTGTAGTCGCAATTGACCGAGCTGGTTTGGTTGGAGCAGATGGAGAAACTCATCAAGGGGTATTTGATATTTCTTTCTTACGTCATATGCCTAATATGGTTATTATGATGCCTAAAGATGAAAATGAAGGACAGCATATGGTTAAAACTGCCTTCGAATATTCTGATGGACCAATAGCACTTCGTTACCCAAGAGGAAATGGTCTTGGTGTACCAATGGATGAAGAATTGAAAACAATACCAATTGGTACTTGGGAAGTACTAAAAGAAGGTACACAGGCAGCTATCCTAACATTTGGAACAACAATTCCTATGGCTATGAAAGCAGCAGAGGTACTTGCCGAACATAATATTTCCGTTGAAGTGATCAATGCTCGTTTTATAAAACCACTAGATACAAAAATGCTACTAGACCTTCAAGCGCGTAATATTCCAATTATTACAGTGGAAGAGAGTGCGCTTCAAGGTGGTTTCGGTAGTGCGGTGCTAGAAGTTTATAATGAGAACAACCTACAAGTAAATGTACATCGTATAGGAATTCCTGATATCTTTATCGAACATGGCGAAGTAAATCAATTACTGGAAGAAATTCATGTGACTACGGATGAAATTGTCAAAGTAGTGACTAAAAAAGTGAATGAACCATCTAGGTATATTCCGTCATGACTAAAATTCCGAAAGAGCGCGTGGACGTACTATTAGTAGAGCAAGGATTATTTGATACGAGAGAAAAGGCTAAACGTGCGATTATGGCAGGGCTTATTTATAAAAACGAAGAGCGTATAGACAAACCTGGAGAAAAGGTGGAAAACACCTCTGTTTTAACTATAAAGGGTCAGGTATTAAAGTATGTTAGCCGCGGTGGATTAAAGCTAGAAAAAGCGTTAGAACAATTTGACTTGAATATTGAAAACAAAATCATGCTTGATATCGGTTCTTCCACAGGTGGATTTACAGATTGTGGCTTACAAAATGGAGTCAAGCATGCTTATGCTTTAGATGTAGGAAGCAACCAGTTAGCTTGGAAAATTAGACAAGATGATCGTGTAACTGTTATGGAAAAAACGAATTTTAGATATTCAACACCTGCAGATTTTTTAGAGGGCTTACCATCCTTTGCATCGATTGATGTATCATTTATTTCGTTAAAGCTTATTTTTCCAACTTTAAAAACAATTTTAGTACCTAATGGTGATGTTATTGCCCTTGTAAAACCTCAGTTTGAGGCAGGCAAAGATCGAGTGGGGAAAAAAGGTGTAATTCGAGACAAAGCAGTGCATATCGATGTTTTGAATGATATAGCTAATTTTGCAGAAAGTCAGCACTTTCAGCTAAAAAGTGCTTCTTTCTCTCCTATTACGGGTGGAGAAGGAAATATCGAATTTTTATTTCATCTTACGAACATTGTCGATGAGGAGTTCTCTCCGCATCAGATCGATTTCGATAAACTAGTAGGCGAAGCACATCAACTCCTTAAATAATCTTGCGGCTCTTGTAAAAGAGTCGCTTTTTTCTTGTTACTTTTCTAAACCAATGCTATTGTATAAATTAAATAGTATAAATATACAATGAGGTGAACCCCATATGAACAAGGGACAACGACATATTCGCATAAGAGATATTATTGCAAAACACGAAATCGAAACACAGGATGATTTAGTAGACTCTCTAAAAAATGCGGGATATAATGTCACGCAAGCTACTGTTTCGAGAGATATTAAAGAACTTCATTTAGTAAAAGTACCGTTGCCAAACGGTAATTATAAGTATAGTTTACCTGCAGACCAACGCTTTAATCCTATTCAAAAATTGAGAAGAGCCCTGTCTGATGCATTTGTTAGTATCGATGGTGCAAGTCATTTTTTAGTGATGAAAACGTTACCTGGTAATGCTCATGCAATAGGCTCCTTAATAGATTACTTAGACTGGCCAGAAATTCTGGGAACTATTTGTGGAGATGACACTTGTTTAATCCTATGTAGAGAAGAACAAGACAGTCTAGTTATTAAAGAGCGCTTACTCGAAATGCTCTAAAATGAGGTGAAAACTATTGTTGAAAGAACTAACGATAAAAAACTTTGCCATTATTGATGAATTGACAGTTAGTTTTGAAGAAGGGCTTACTGTTCTTACAGGAGAAACTGGAGCAGGGAAGTCTATAATTATTGATGCGGTACATTTGTTATGCGGTGGTAGAGGCTCACATGAATTTATCAGACATGGCGCTAAAAAAGCAGAATTAGAGGGTTTGTTTTTAATAGCTAATCCCAGCCATGGAGTGATTAAAAAACTAGAGGATATTGGGATAGATTTTGAAGACGAGTCTATTATTTTACGAAGAGATATCAATCTTTCAGGAAAAAGCGTTTGTCGAATAAACGGGAAACTTGTAACTATCGGTATTTTAAGAGAAATTGGTGCTTCTTTAATAGATATCCACGGCCAACATGAGAGCCAAGAATTGATGGATGATAAGGCACATATTCATCTATTGGATCAATTTGCAGGAGAAAGCTTAAAAGAAGTAAAAGATTCTTATCAAGAACTTTATAAGCAATATAAAAAATGGAAAAAAGAGCTAGACAAACTATCAGAGAATGAACAACAGATTGCACACAAAATCGATCTGTATACATTTCAGGTTGAGGAAATTGTTGACTCAAACTTAGTTATTGGTGAAGAGGAACAGTTACAGGAACAGAAAAAGAAATTACAAAATTTTCATAAAGTATTTGATAAGATGAGTAGCGCCTATGATGCCATACTAGATGAATCTAAAGGGTTGGATTATATAGGAACTGCTATGGCAGATCTTCAAGATATCGCAGATATGGATAAGAATATGCAAGAGCTAAGTGAAAATGTATCGTCAGCATTTTACATTTTACAGGATGCAGCTTATCAACTGAAAAATGAGTTGGATGAGATGGAATTTGATAATAACCAGCTACAAATTGTAGATGAACGTTTAGCTACTATCCAAACGTTAAAACGAAAATATGGTCCCTCTATTGAAGAGATACTTACATACAAAGATCAGATTCAATATAGTTTAGACCAATTAGTGAATCGTGATGAGCAAATTCAAAAAATGGCTGAAAAAATACATCAAATTGAAATTGACTTGGAACTAGAAGCAACGGATTTAACAGATAAACGTAAAAGCGCAGCAAAACGATTAAGCGTTGCTATTATGGAGCAGTTACAAGAATTGTATATGGAAAAGGCCACTTTTTCGGTTATGTTTCATGAGACTGTGAAGGCAGTTTACAATGAAAATGGATTAGACGATTTATCATTTTACATTTCAACTAACGTAGGGGAACCTTTGAAAGCATTAACTAAAATTGCTTCAGGCGGAGAACTTTCTCGAATGATGTTGGCACTCAAAAGTATCTTTTCCAAACATCAAGGTATCACATCCATCATTTTTGATGAGGTTGATACGGGAGTAAGTGGACGAGTTGCTCAATCGATTGCAGAAAAAATTGCAGGAATTGCTTCGAATTCTCAAGTACTTTGTATATCTCATTTA
Source organism: Psychrobacillus sp. FSL H8-0487 (assembly GCF_038008385.1). Lineage (NCBI taxonomy): Bacteria > Bacillati > Bacillota > Bacilli > Caryophanales > Bacillaceae > Psychrobacillus > Psychrobacillus sp. FSL H8-0487. The sequence continues at coordinate 2,153,152 of NZ_JBBOZA010000001.1, read as the reverse complement.
CCACAGGTTGCTGCAATGGCAGATCAGCATTTAATGATTAAAAAAGAAGTAAGTGGAAATCGCACGTTTACTGTTTTAGAAGAAGTGCAAAACGATAAACGAGCGGAAGAACTTAGTCGCATGATGTCTGGGGCAGAAATCACAAACACAACATTACAGCATTCGAAAGAACTATTAACTTTAGCAAAAGATCGAAAAAAAATTATTAGAAACGTCTAAAGACCTTATTTAACTAAGGTCTTTTTTTTATCAATTATTTACCTCTCATAGCGGACATTTTCTAGGACATAGTATCAATATAGGGAGGTGAAATATGCAGAAAAACTATCGAAAATGGTCGCTAATGCCACTACTCTTCTTTACTTTATTCTTCGCAAACAATTCAGCTTTTGCAGAACAGACTTCAGTAGTACCACTCGGACAGTCCATTCAAATTGATTTACATTATGGTACCGTTTTTGTAAATAATGATGTTTTAATTTCAGATGATGAATGGCTGCGCACGGGTGACGCGATTCATCTGATCAACAACAAGCCAGTGACAAATCTAATTGACGTAAAAAGTCATTTAAAAGATAGTACACAAATTATTATCCAGTATGAGCATAAAAAAGAAAAGTATACGAAAAGCATTACTCCAAATCAAATGGTGAAATTACTTCCATTTTTGAGAGATGCAACAGAAGGCATTGGTACTTTAACTTATTTTGATCCAAATACAAAAGAATTTGGTGCCTTAGGTCATCAAATAGTGGACCAACAGTCTGGAATTACTCCGAATTTCTCGGAAGGTTCAATATATTTATCATCAATAGAGCAGATAAAGAAAAGTACTCCAGGAAATCCTGGCTATAAAATAACCTCCCACACTTCAAATACGCTACCGATAGGTGGAGTAAATGAAAATAATGTATACGGTGTTTTCGGAAAATTGGACAATAGTGCATTAGAAAATATATCTATGCAAGAGGTAGAAATTGTAGATCCAGAAGAAATAGTGACAGGTAAAGCAGTTATGCGTACCTCCATCGATGGTAAAAAAGTTCAGGATTTCGCAATAGAAATTTCTTCTGTAGAAGGTCATATATTTCAGTTTACTGTAACGGACAAAAAGCTCATAGAAAAGACAGGTGGAATCTTACAAGGTATGAGTGGGAGTCCGATTATGCAAAAAGATAAACTAATTGGTGTTATTACTCATATGTATGTGGATAGACCAGAAAATGGTGCTGCGTTAGCGATTACGGAAATGATGAAAAAGAGTCCATGAATAAATAAAGGGGTAGACCGAAATTTAGGTCTACCCTTTTTTCACATTTAGGTATAATATGGATATAAAGATAATTCGACATAAATGTTATAATATTCAAAACTTTGTCGCAACGTAACGAAACTGTATTATAAAAGCCTTATTTTTAACAACAATAAAGGATTTGGGCGTATTAAAGAGAATAATACCTGAGTGAAAAATTACAAAAGGTGGATGAGAAAATGGAAAAGATAAAAATTGCAATTGTGGATGACAACAAAGACTTAATTCGTACGATGGAATCTTATTTCGATCAACATCCGGAAATTGAAATTATTGGGACAGCTGTGAATGGGAAACTTTGTTTAGAGCTTTTGGAGTCTACTCAACCAGATGTGTTATTACTCGACATTATTATGCCTCATTTAGACGGAATCGCCGTTTTAGATAATCTACAAAGAGACAATAAACTTAAAGATATCCATGTAATTATGCTTACAGCTTTTGGGCAAGAGGATGTTATGAAACAAGCAGTTGACCTGGGTGCATCTTATTTTATGCTTAAGCCATTTGAGTTCGAACGCTTAGTAACACAGATTAAACAAGTAGCAGGCAAAAAAGGCTTTGTTCAAGAATCACCTGTTAAAAATAGCCCTGAAAAAGAAGCTCTACAAAATAAGCGAATGATTGACAATATCATTACCAATGTTATTAAAGAAATTGGCGTACCTGCGCATATTAAAGGATATTCCTATCTGCGTGAGGCTATACAAATGGTCTACAGTGATATCGAATTATTAGGTTCCATCACGAAAGTCTTATATCCAGAAATAGCTAAAAAGTTTCAAACGACACCATCCCGTGTAGAACGAGCAATTAGACATGCAATCGAGGTTGCGTGGAACCGTGGAAACTATGAAACTATTTCTAAATTATTTGGATACACCGTCCACCACCTAAAATCCAAACCTACTAATTCCGAGTTCATCGCGATGATTGCAGATAAGATTCGTATGGAGAATATGGCTAGTTAAATTTTACTGTTTTGGATGCTTAATTTTTAACTTCAAAAATACTCCTTCTAAAGCCAACGGATTCTTTATTCGCTGGCTTTTTAATATTTTAAATTTTGAAGTCCAAACCTACTGTGGGTACAAGTACTTTTTACGTTGAAGAAATATCTACTGTTAAAGACTTTATACCCTTTATACGAGAAATTAGTGTGACTATTTATCTGTATCAGTTTATAGTTCCAATTTTTTTAGCAAAAGCTGTTAGGTATTAATAGCGATATATTTAGTTTAATCAAAATATTTATTCCACCTCTTTCGATACTGAGTATAATAATATTGAGAGGAAGTGTTGCGAGTTATGATAATTATAGAAAATGATGAAATAATACTTTCTACAGATAATGGACGAGTATTTATGACTATAAAAAAGGAACGCTATAATTTAAAAAAGGTGGATGAATTAACTAGAAATCATCCAAGACTTAAAATATTAGATTTTATGGCTGTAAAAAAAGCAGTAGAAAGCGGTTCTCATGAGCCAATAGAGTTGGGTGCTTGGATAGATAGTATGGAATTAGAAATAAGCAGTGATAAAATGCAAGCGTTTCTCACTATATATGAATCTCCAAAATTTATACAAGATAATCTAGAAAATCTTCAAATAAATATACATAAGCTTCTACAAGACAATCGCATTATATTCGGACAACGGTCTTTAGATTTAATGTCGATTAAAACAGGTAAATCCTACATAATTGCAGAGGGACTTCCACCTGAAAAAGGTGCCAATGCCAAAATTACTTATTTACAACAAGCGGAAAAAACACCAGTGATCAATGATGACGGGAAAGCAGATTACTTTGATATGAACTTCCTCGTAGAGATTAGTGAAGGATCTTGGCTTGGCGAAAAAATCCCTGCTCAGCAAGGTGTGCCAGGTAAGAATATTTTCGGAGAAATAGTTCCTCCTATAATGGGTGATGATTCGCTGTTGAAATATGATACTAAATCAGCTTATGAAGTAGAAGAAGAAGGGAAGACAGTCCTTCGTTCTAAAACAAAAGGTGTAATAGGAGAACTTAACGGAGTGCTTACGGTACAAAAGCATCTAGTTATAGATGGCGATGTTGGATTGGAAACAGGAAATTTAAAATTTGATGGATCTATCCAAGTTAGAGGAACGGTAATGGCTGGTTATTCCATAATAGCTTCAGGGGATATCTCCATTGATTCCAATGAAGGTGTACATGCAGCTGAACTGATAAAATCGACTGAGGGAGATGTGTTCATTAAAGGTGGGATTTTCGGTAAAGGGATTACAACGATCGAAGCCCATCAAAATATTTTTGTTAAGCATGCAAATGAATGTACATTAGAGGCAAAAGATACTATACAAATTGGATCTTATTCTCTAGGAGCTACAATTTTTTGTGATAAACTTGTTGTAGATGAACGTAAAGGGAAAATTATTGGTGGTAAAGCGATTGCTATCAATTCAATTAGTACTGCATATTCTGGTAACAACTCAGAAAGAAAAACAGAGTTGATTGTACAGGGAATTGACCGTAAAATTTTAACGGAAAATGCTAAAACTAAAGCACAAGAAATGATGAAGCTACAGGAAGAGACAACAAAGCTCAACTTTAGTTTAAGTCAATTGAACCAATTTAAAAGCTCTATGTCTGTTCAACAAGTAGCCTTATACGAGCAAACTAAGCAAAAATACAATGAAACCAAGCGTAAAGTAAAAGAGTTAGATGAAGAGATACAGCGGATCTTGAAGATGTTAAGACAAACATCGGATTATTTCATCGATATTAAAAGAGAAGCAAATCCTGGAACTGTTATTCAAATTGGAAACAAGTCTTCCTATTTAACGAAGCAAACTAAAGGGAAATTCAAATTGGAAAATGGGGAGTTAAATGTCTAATATACCTGTGTATGCTCACCGTGGAGCTGCAGTCAAAACAGTAGAAAATTCTATGAAAGCTTTTAAAAGAGCTGTGAAACTAGAGGTAGATGGGATTGAACTAGATTTACAGCTTTCAGCAGATGGCGTACCCTTTGTCACTCATGATATTGACTTTTTTCGACTTGCCGGCAACAAGCGAAGAATTACGGATATGTTAGCAGAAGAAATTTTGCAACTAAAGCTTGGTCGAGTGTTTTACCGTAAATTTCTCTATTCCCGAGTTGTGACATTTGATGAATTCATTCGTTTTGTGACACCCTTAGGAATTAAGTTAAATGTTGAATTGAAAGAATCCTTTCTAGGGAAAAATGAAAAGATTAGAGAAGTTGTAGAAATGGCATCACCTATTGCAGATGTTCACTTTTCTTCTTTTGAATTTAGTGTACTACAAACCATACATGCGATGAAAAGTGATGTCCAAACAGCTTTTATAGGTAAAAAAAATTCTGATTGGGATTATGTGTTGTCCATTAAAGAAATAGATGCTATTCACTTCAATAAAAAATTTTATGATACTGATTTGATGAGAAGAGTGTGGGATGCTGGTTATCCGATGCGCTTTTATAACATTAAGGGGAATGAGAAGTATATTCAACATCCCCATGAGTCTGTCATTGGATGGATTACTGATTATCCTGAAAAAGTGTTGCAACAACAAAAAAGACGCTGACTATTATAGTCTACGTCTTTTTCTTTTGAAATCGTGGAGCTACTTTCCCATTTTTACGATCACGGTTCAATAGGAAGCCTGCAAAGAAGCCTAATCCAAGAACTGTAAATATTAATCCGCTTATAAATTGAATGGCCAAGCCACCAATAGGGAGGATTTGCAATCCGAAAAACGTATCTCTCATTAATTTAATCCCAAATGCTGCTAAAATTCCAGGAATTAATAACACGATTAAAGCCGCTAAACGAGCCATTTTTTTCACTCCTGTTCCTACTAATTTAATTTTACTATCAACAATATGATTGTCAACGAAAGAAACTTGCGTTATGATAAATGAGAAGTGCAATAAGTTGCAGATGATTAATGGGGGTGTGCATATTCTTGCAAAACATAATAATAGTAGGCGCTGGTAATGGAGGATATGCACTTTTGAAATTAATACAACAAGCTGAGTACCTTCAAGTAAAAGCTATTGTAGACATTGATGAAAATGCTCCCGGGTTAAAACTTGCAAAAGAGAATAATATTCCTACATATACAGATTGGAAACCTCTCCTAAATGGAGATATTCAGATCATCATTGATGTCACTGGAAACAAAGAGGTATTTCATGAGCTTCTTGCAAATAGACCTGCCACTGCGGTATTAATACCAGGCGAAATCGCCAACTTAATTGTTTCACTTTTAGAAGAAAAAAATAAATATATAAACATTATTGATCAAAAAAAGATGATGCAAGAGTTAATCTTCAATTCAATTGAAGAAGGTATGATTGGTATTGATGATCAAGGTATCGTGAATTTATTCAACAAAAGTGCTGAAAAAATGACGCATATATCAGTCGGTAATGCCATTGGAAAACATGTGCATGAGGTAATCTCATTAAGTGAATTACCAAGAGTGTTCGATTCAGGTAGGGTTGAGCTAAACAAAGAACTTATTCTTGAAAGCGGTACCAAAATTGTTACCTCGCGTTATCCGATGATAGATGAAGCGGGAAAACAGGTTGGTGCAATTGCAGTTTTTAAGGATATTTCGGAAGTAGTTCGACTAGCTGAAGAGATTACTAACTTAACAGAAATTCAAAAAATGCTAGAAGCGATTATTTATTCAAGTGACGACGCTATTTCTGTTGTGGATGAGGAAGGTAAAGGGATTCTTATTAACCCAGCCTATACTAGAATAACTGGCTTTAGTGAAGCTGAAGTAATTGGTCAACCCGCAACGGCAGATATTTCTGAAGGGGAAAGTATCCACTTGAAAGTGCTACAAACTCGTAAACCTATCCGTGGTGTAAATCTACGAGTAGGAAAACAGAAAAAAGATGTAATCGTCAATGTCGCACCTATTATTGTTAACCAACAACTAAAAGGTAGTGTAGGTGTTATTCACGATATGACGGAAATGCGTGGCTTAATGAAAGAACTAGACCATGCACGGACACTCATCAGAACGTTAGGCGCAACTTATAGTTTTGAAGATATCGTCGGTACATCCAACGAGATAAACTTTACAATTGAGCAGGCTAAGCTAGCGGCAAATGTTCCGATAACCGTTCTCTTAAGGGGAGAGGTCGGGTCCGGGAAAGATTTATTTGCCCTTTCGATACACAGTGAAAGTGAACGTGCAAATCATCCGTTCCTTCGTGTTAATTGCAGCTCTTTGGAAGAGTATTTGTTAGAAACTGAGCTATTTGGTTCGGAAAAAGATGGATATATACAACATGGTTTTTTTGAACAAGCAACAAATGGAACCATTTTCTTGGATGAAGTTGGGGAACTTACGAAAAAGACACAAGCCAAACTGCTCCGTGTTCTTAGAGAAAATGCAATCATTCGAGTGGACGGGGCGACATCGATACCAGTGGATGTGCGAATTATAGCATCTAGTAGTTTGAATCTCGAAAAAGCCATGCTAGAAGGTACTTTTAGAGAAGATTTCTATTATCAATTGAATCGAATGCCCATTCATATTCCTTCCTTGCGCAATCGTAAGCAGGATATTCCGGCAATCGCGGAACATTTACTTGTCCGTTTAAATCAAGAATTTGGTCGCAATATAGAAGGCTTTTCAGAAGAAGCAATGGAAAGTTTACTATTATATGATTGGCCGGGGAATGTACGAGAGCTAGAAAATGTTATAAGTCGTTCGATGATCTTTTTACAGCCGAACGATCGAATAGTGGAAGAGTATCACTTACCAAAATCAATGCTAGTCTTACCGAATGAGGACAAGGGAGAGACTTCACTAGGTACGCTAGCGGAGCAAATGGATGAAATGGAAAAGAAAGTATTGGCACAAACATTAAAAGTTTGTGGAGGAAACAAGTCACAAACTGCCAAACAACTTAATATTTCACTCCGCACATTATATTACAAGTTAGAAAAATATCATTTAGCATAAATGGGATCACTTCAAACAATAGGGGTATTGAATATATAAGTTAGACCCATTTAACTACTAGGAGGAACTACACATGGAAATCTTTAAATATATGGAAACTTACGATTACGAACAATTGGTATTTTGCCAAGACAAAACTTCAGGGTTAAAAGCAATTATTGCCATTCACGATACTACTTTAGGGCCGGCACTTGGTGGGACACGTATGTGGAACTATGCTACGGAAGAAGAAGCTATTGAGGATGCATTGCGTCTTGCAAAAGGGATGACTTATAAAAATGCAGCTGCTGGTTTAAATCTTGGTGGCGGTAAAACCGTAATAATCGGAGATCCATTAAAAGACAAAAATGAAGAAATGTTCCGTGCTTTCGGTCGCTTCATCCAAGGGTTAAATGGTCGTTATATTACAGCAGAAGATGTTGGAACAACTGTAGCAGATATGGACTTAATCCATGAAGAAACGAATTATGTAACAGGTATTTCAGAAGCATTCGGTTCATCGGGTAACCCTTCACCAGTAACAGCTTACGGAGTTTATGTAGGGATGAAGGCTGCGGCTAAAGAAGCATTTGGTTCAGATTCTTTAGAAGGTAAAACGATTGCAGTACAAGGTGTAGGAAACGTTGCATATACTCTTTGCGAATACCTACACAAAGAAGGCGCGAAACTAATCGTTGCAGATATTAACCAAACTTCAGTTGACCGTGCAGTAAATGCGTTCGGTGCAGTTCAAGTAGATGTAAACGATATTTACTCAGTAGAAGCAGATATCTTTGCTCCATGTGCTTTAGGTGCAATTATTAATGACAATACAATCCCACAACTAAAAGCAAAAGTAATTGCTGGTTCAGCAAACAACCAGTTACGTGATACTACACACGGAGATCTAATCCATGAAATGGGCATTGTTTATGCACCAGATTATGTTATTAACTCAGGTGGCGTTATTAATGTAGCAGATGAATTAAATGGATACAACGCAGATCGTGCGATGAAACGTGTTGCTACTATATACGATAAAATTGAGCGTATTTTTGAAATTTCCAAACGCGATGGTGTTCCATCATATGTCGCTGCTGACCGTTTAGCAGAAGAAAGAATTGCACGTGTAAGTAAATCACGTAGCCAATTCCTTCAAAATGGCAAACATATCTTAAACGGACGTTAAGAAAACAACTAATTTCATCTAATGAACTAAAGTAGGCCGTCTTTCTTTTAAAGTAAGCGGCCTTCTTAGATGAAAATTTAAGGAGATGGGTCAGTTGGCAAAAGATTATGATGTAGTAATTATCGGTGGCGGTACGGGCGGATATGTTGCTGCTATACGTTCAGCTCAACTTGGATTAACAACAGCAATCATTGAAAAAGGAAATTTAGGTGGTACTTGCTTACATAAAGGGTGTATTCCGAGTAAAGCATTACTTCGTAGTGCCGAAGTGTATGCAACTACTAAAAATCATGCAGCAGATTTTGGTGTAAATACGGGAGAGGTCACACTCGACTTTAGTAGAGTACAGGCGCGTAAGGAGTCTATCGTCAACCAATTACATCAAGGCGTACAAGGCTTGATGAAAAAAGGAAAAATAGATGTCTACGAAGGTACTGGAAGAATGTTAGGGCCATCAATCTTCTCCCCTTCACCAGGTGGAACTATATCGGTAGAGATGAACAGTGGCGACGAAAATGAAATGCTTATACCTAAAAATGTAGTTATTGCTACTGGCTCTAGACCACGAACTTTACCGGGATTAACGATTGACGGAGAATTTGTGATGAGTTCTGATGAAGCACTTGCTATGACAGAGTTACCGAAATCTATACTAATAGTAGGTGGCGGCGTAATTGGAATTGAATGGGCATCGATGCTTAATGATTTTGGGGTAGAGGTCACAGTCGTTGAATATGCAGATCGTATCATACCGACAGAGGATAAAGATGTCTCGAAAGAAATGCAAAAGCTGCTTGCTAAAAAAGGGATAACATTTGTAACGTCCGCAAAAGTACTTCCAGAAACATTAGAAACAAAAGAAAAAGAAGTGCAAATTTCTGCTGAAATAAACGGTGAAACAAAAACCTTTGTAGCACAAAAAATGTTAGTTTCTGTTGGCAGACAAGCTAATGTAGAAGGTATTGGCATTGAAAATACAGATATCGTTGTAGAAAAAGGATTTATCCAAGTATCAGAAACATTCCAAACAAAAGAATCTCATATATATGCAATTGGGGATGTAATTGGTGGACTTCAACTGGCACATGTAGCTAGTCATGAAGGAATTACGGCGATGGAACATATTGCTGGTAAAGAGATCACTCCAATTGACTATGCATTAGTTTCACGTTGTATCTATTCAAATCCGGAAGCTTCCAGCGTAGGTATTACGGAACAACAAGCTAAGGAACAAGGATTTGATGTGAAGGTTGGTAAATTCTCATTTAAAGCGATTGGAAAAGCACTAGTATACGGCGAATCAGATGGATTTGTTAAAATCGTTGCAGACAAAGCGACAAATGACATTCTAGGCGTTCATATGATCGGTCCACACGTTACTGACCTTATTTCAGAAGCTGGCTTAGCAATGGTTCTTGACGCAACACCATGGGAAATTGCCCACACCATTCACCCACACCCAACTCTAAGTGAGGTAATGGGAGAAGCAGCACTAGCAGTAGACGGAAAAGCCATTCATAACTAGAAAAGCGCTGGAAGACTCGAAGCAAAAGGCGTCTTTTGCCTTTTCTACAAGTCTGAAGCGATCGAGCTACTGCTTCTAGTGCTAGCCAACTAGAAAAGTGTGTAAGTCCTATGCTAGCCTAGCTATCCTAAGGTGCTTAAGATGTCCAATATTAGATTATGCAAGGATTAAAGTAAATACAAAACTGCTTTTCTATTAATAAAGGGGGAGAACTAATGACAAATCGTCATGCTGAATTAGGTTTAACAAATGAAGATGTGTTAACAATGTTTGAAACGATGCTAATGGCACGCCGTATTGATGAGCGTATGTGGTTATTAAACCGTGCTGGAAAAATTCCTTTTGTAATTTCTTGTCAAGGTCAAGAGGCAGCGCAAGTAGGAGCTGCTTTTGCGCTAGATAACACAAAGGATTATATTGCACCTTACTACCGTGATATGGGAGTTGTTTTACACTTTGGAATGACTGCCCAAGATCTAATGCTTTCCGCTTTTGCAAAAGCGGAAGATCCAAATTCGGGTGGTCGTCAAATGCCAGGACATTTTGGTCAAAAGAAAAATAGAATTCTAACTGGTTCTTCACCTGTTACTACTCAATTACCACATGCTGTGGGAGTCGCATTAGCTGCGAAAATTGAGAAAAAAGACTTCATTACATTTGTAACACTAGGAGAAGGTTCTTCTAACCAAGGGGATTTCCATGAAGGTCTAAATTTTGCAGGAGTTCATCAATTACCATGTATTACAATGGTTGAAAACAATAACTATGCTATTTCTGTACCATTTGAGCGTCAAGTTGCGAGTAAAACGGTTGCAGAGCGAGCATCTAGTTATGGAATGCCTGGTGTGACGGTCGACGGCAAAGATCCAATCGAAGTTTACCGAGTGGTGAAGGAAGCTGCAGATCGTGCGCGTAATGGCGGTGGTCCGAGCTTAATAGAAGCAGTAACTTATCGCTTAACAGCTCACTCTTCAGATGACGATGACAGACAATATCGTACTGCAGAAGACATTGCAGAAGGTAAAGCGTTGGATCCACTTATTACATTCGCAAAATATTTGCGTGATTTAGATATATTACCAACAGAATTAGAAAAAGAGATTAATGATCGCATTATGAAAGAAGTAAATGAAGCAACGGATTACGCAGAAAGTGCTCCATATGCTTCACCAGAAAGTGCGCTATTACATGTGTACGCTGAAAAAGACGGGGGGAACGCATAATGGCAATCATGTCTTATATTGATGCAATCACACTTGCAATGAAAGAAGAGATGACTCGTGATGAACGCGTTTTCGTTCTAGGGGAAGACGTTGGTCGTAAGGGTGGAGTATTCAAAGCGACAAACGGTCTCTATGATGAGTTTGGAGAATACCGAGTATTAGATACGCCTCTTGCAGAATCTGCGATAGCTGGAGTTGGTATAGGAGCGGCAATGTACGGACTACGTCCAATTGCAGAAATGCAGTTCGCTGACTTTATCATGCCTGCTGTTAACCAAATTATTTCCGAAGCGTCACGTATTCGTTACCGTTCTAACAATGACTGGACTTGTCCAATCGTTTTCCGTGCACCATTTGGTGGGGGAATTCACGGAGCACTTTATCATTCTCAATCGGTAGAAGCAATTTTTGCTAACCAACCAGGCTTGAAAATTGTTATTCCATCTACTCCATACGATGCTAAAGGTTTGTTAAAAGCAGCTATTCGCGATGAAGATCCTGTCATGTTCTTTGAGCATAAACGTGCGTATCGCCTTATCAAAGGGGAAGTTCCTGAAGAAGATTACACTATTGAAATTGGGAAAGCAGATGTGAAGCGTGAAGGGGAAGATATTACGGTTATAACGTATGGACTTGCTGTTCATTTTGCATTACAAGCTGCCGAACGTTTAGAAAAAGACGGTATTTCTGCACATGTTTTAGATCTACGTACTATTTATCCTTTAGACAAAGAAGGAATTATAGAAGCCGCTTCTAAAACAGGGAAAGTTTTGCTAGTAACAGAAGATAACAAAGAAGGTAGTATTATCGGGGAAGTTGCGGCTATAATTGCAGAAAACTGCTTATTCGACCTAGATGCACCGATTATGCGACTTGCTGGTCCTGATATTCCAGCTATGCCTTATGCACCAACAATGGAAAAATTCTTCATGATCAATCCAGATAAAGTCGAAAAAGCGATGCGTGAGCTAGCGGAATACTAACTTCATTAAGCAAGAAAAGACTTTGCCGAATGAAGTTACTGCCTCCGGCGGATGTCACAGATTTTTTTAAGGAATCTATCGAGCAAGCTCGATAAAAATCTGGACACAAATACGCCAAGGCGAATTTGATAAGGAGGAACTCGAATGGCAATCGAACAAATCAAAATGCCCCAACTAGGCGAAAGTGTAACAGAAGGAACAATCGAGAAATGGTTAGTTAAACCAGGCGATCACGTAAATAAATATGATGCACTAGCTGAGGTAAATACAGATAAAGTAACAGCTGAAGTACCGTCCTCTTTTACAGGAATTATTAAAGAGTTGATCGCAAACGAAGGAGACACATTAGCTGTCGGAGAAATCGTTTGTACGATAGAAACAGAAGGTGGAGCTTCTGAAGAAACAGTAGAGGTAAAAGAGGCTGCACCTGAAGAGCCAACTGCTGAAACTGTAAAACCTGCGGAAGTACAAAAGCATGCTGCGCCTGTAGAACGTGAAAAAGGTGCCAAAGCACGCTACTCACCTGCAGTGCTGAAAATTTCACAAGAACATGGAATCGATCTTTCTTTAGTTACTGGTACAGGTAACGAAGGGCGAATCACTCGTAAGGATCTACTGAAAATTGTAGAAAGTGGAGAAATTCCAGTAGCAAAAGTAGAGCAACAAGCTGTTTCTACGCCATCACCAGCAGCTGCACCTACTTCAGCTCCATCACCGAAAACAGCAGTTCCTAATGTTCCAGTGGCAGTGGGAGATATCGAAATTCCTGTGACAGGTGTTCGGAAAGCAATCGCGGCAAATATGCTACGTAGCAAACACGAAGCTCCTCATGCATGGACAATGATTGAAGTAGACGTTACGAACATGGTTCAATACCGTGACTCGATCAAGCATGAATTTAAACAAAAAGAAGGATTTAATGTTACATACTTTGCTTTCTTCGTGAAAGCTGTATCGCAAGCATTAAAAGAATTCCCAATGATGAATTCTATGTGGGCTGGGGATAAAATCGTTCAGAAAAAAGACATCAATATTTCTATAGCAGTAGCAACAGAAGACGCGCTATACGTTCCAGTTATTAAAAATGCGGACGAAAAAACGATTAAAGGTATTGGTCGTGAAGTAAACGAACTTGCTGCAAAAGTCCGTTCAGGAAAGTTAAAATCAGATGAAATGCAAGGTGGTACATTCACTGTAAACAATACTGGATCATTCGGTTCTGTTCAGTCAATGGGAATCATCAACTTCCCACAAGCAGCGATTTTACAAGTAGAATCTATCGTAAAACGTCCAGTTATTATGGATGGTGGCATGATTGCTGCGCGTGATATGGTAAACTTATGTCTTTCATTAGACCACCGTGTACTAGATGGTTTAGTTGCTGGTCGTTTCCTAGCACGTGTGAAAGAAATTCTAGAAAATATCACTAAAGAAAATACATCGGTTTATTAATAAATAGTTAAAAAAGGTAGTGCTTTTTAGTAATGGGTTCAGTTAATGGGGAGAAAAATGCTATTAACGAATAAATGGCAAGTACAAACGCTCAGAAAAAAATCTGAGCGTTTTTTGACGTATATTTACTATCCTCATATTACTAAAGCACCCGTTAATGTAAGTGTAACATTTCACAAACAAAACTCTCTCACGAAAAATGAAACTCTTCGGTTTGTTGAACGTATTACAAATATACCTATAGTGAGTAAATATATAACTGTATTGGCAAATCATTTTTATTTTTTTTATGCTAATTTTGGAAAAATATAAATCAATTAGCGTTTTACTTCATAAGGAGATAAAATGGTGAATATAAGAAATAAAACTTGGCCCAAAACCTTTGTGATAGTTACTGGAATATTTTTGTTTCTAGTAGTTGGATTAGTAGTTGGAGGTTTCTGGACTTTCGGTGAATTTAAGGAATCATTAATCCCCGAAGAACAAGAAGAAGAAAAGATAATTGATCAAGCGGAACAATACCTAGTAACAAAATATCCAAACATGGAATACGAAATTTCATATGTCCTCTATGATATTGGGGAGAACTACGGTAATTTCGATTATGCTGCAGTAATATTAAATACAGAAACACAAAAGTCATTCATGGTTTATGAAAACAGATTTACCAAAAAAGTAGAAGATGATATATCCATTCAAGAAGCAACAGAATTCATTGAAGAGGTAACACCGAAGGTTAAAAGTTATATAAATAAAAAATTCGGAGAAACACAAGGTATAGCATTTACACCCACGGATGATATAGGAGGCATACCTTCACTTAATGTCAGTTTATATAACAAAAAAGAAGAAATAAACGAAGAAATGTTTCTATCTTTAATTGATTTTCTACAGCATGAATTGAATATTGAACATGCATCTGTAAATATTATGTATGATAATGATGCTGAAACATGGTCTAAAGAATTTTAACATAAAAGTTACATCTAAATTTGTGTGGCTTATTTTTGTTGCACGCTTTATATTTTGATAAATACACAACTAGACTGCACCGTTAGTTCAATAAGAAAAAGCTACCCTTATAGGCAGCCACTTGTGAGCTAAAGCACCTCGTTAGTTGAAGAAGGATTACATCTTTATTAAGTTTCTACTGTGTTCTTCCTGATAGATGAAAAATTTATTATGCCAATTAGTAAAAATAATATACTAACTGCCCATAAAACTCCTGCAATTCCAAGACGTAGAGAAATTTCTTCAGATGCCATTGGATGCTTAACGTCAAAACTAATTGCATTTCAAGAAGGCTTTACTCCTTCTTGAAGTAAAGCATCCGTTAGTTAATAATATATTCTTTTGATTAATATCGTTTTTTTAAGTTTGGAAATTTATTATTATAAATTTTGTCCCAAATTTTTAAGGCACTTGGATAACAATTATTAATTGAAGGTATTCTACTTCTACTCCTCGAAAACATTTCATCAAAGACCTCATGTATCACTACAGCTAATTTTTCAACAGATGCAGTTGGTAATCGCGATACAATGCGACTTATTTCTGGATCATATTCATCCTCAGATGAGAAACTTAAAAAGTTCATCGGGTCCCAATCATTAATTACTCCTTTTACAATTTGGTAGTGGTTCAAAATATCCCTCTTTCAAAATGTATTTTTAGTGATTTATGTTACACCCTTATTTAGCTAACTTGCGGCGTTAGTTTAAGTGGAATCTCTCACAATTTCTATTTAGATTAACATAAAAACTCCACTATTTTTAGCGAACATCACATAAATTTATTTAGTTTCAATTCGCTTGTGAATTGATGTGCTATTTCATTTGTTAACCCCGCTAGAGCATTGATGTAACAACAAAAAAGGAGACACCAACTCATATGTGAATTTTTTCTCCAATTTGAACGCTATTTAATAATTTCTCCCCATCATCCGAACCCGTTAGCTTTTTAGCACTGCTTTCGATCTTATTATTTCCTCTTTTTACTAAAGCAAAACGTTATTGAAAAGTAGATCTAAATCTTCCTTTGCAATAAATTTATTAAATAGTACATAAGAGATATCAAAAATGATAGAAGTACAATGATTATTGTTCCTATTGTATAAATGGCTGTTTCGGCATAATCAGCACCATCAAACACTCCAGCAAATAGAAAAAATAAAATTACACTAGCGACTAATGTTAAGCAAAATATACTAATATACTTGGACATATACTACCCCTTTGCAACTCAACTTTATTTACTATAGTTCATTAAGAAATGCTTTAATTCTGATAGAAATAAAACCGATGATGTTAGCTCAATATAATAGTCTACTTATTTTTCAGGATACATTGGAAGCGTTCCACACCTGGATACTTTTCTCCCAAACTCGTTATTTTAAATCCGTAATTTTCATAAAAAATTACAGCTTCTTTATCGGTTTCAGCAATAACAAAAGGTACTGGATGTTTAATAAAACTAATCATTTTACTTCCTAGACCTTTTCCTCTATGGTTGGGAAATACTGCAATATGTTTGATTTCACAGCGCTTTAAATCTAAAATTTCTATTCCTATACAACCAACGACTTCATCTTCAAAGATATATCCATATAATACTCTAACTGGTGAGTGGATATATAATTCGTATTCTCGATCGATATTCCTTTCCGAGGTTGCGAAGGATAAAAGTTTTCTCAAGTTTGGTTGAATAAATGGTGATATTATTTCTTCCATAAAGCACATCCATTCTTGTATTACTTATTTCAATAAAAAAGGCTGTACTTCCATATGTAATAAAGCAAAATATTAGTTGTGCAGCGACTAGAAGTTTCGTCCTTAACTTAACGACTCACCATTTTGACGTCTTACTTATTTGTACTTTAACACAAATCTCCATTTGGTTTGTAACACGAAAATGCCATATGATTACTGAAAAAAGAGGAGCTAATTGTGACGACTTTACAACCAGTTCCACTTAGTTTTTTATATTTCCAACATATTTTTCCCCTTAAGCCTATATAGCTAAATCCAACCTTTATCCAAGAGAAGAAGTAGATAACTACCTGCACAGAGAAAAATTGCTACTTCTGTTAACAAAAACATCGAAAATTCAAGGGAAGTAAGCTTTCTTTCTCTTTTCGTTTTTTTAAAATGTCTATAGTAATAGAGAGAACATAGAAGTAGTATTATTGCCGATATTTGGAATATATTTTCCAACAGGCTAACCAAAAAATCATCTCCTCACGTTTAGATTGAACTGTTAAGATTTTATGTCTTCATAGAATTTAAAAGAAGTAGAAATTTTAAAGTGCCAAGGAGGTTAGCTATTTACTTCAATAATATTTCTATTATCAAGTCCCTTTCGTTTACTTTTTAATTTTAATTCGATAGCATTTGAAAAGAAACGTATTAAACGAGCATTTGTTGAAGGGGAGATATATAGATGAAACTAAGTGTATTAGATCAAGCGCCAGTCACATTTGGCAATACGGCAGCAGGTGCATTAAAAAAAGCAGAAGAATTGGCTATTTTAGCAGATGAACTAGGCTATCATCGTATGTGGATGGCCGAGCATCATGGAACCGATGCATTTTCAAGTTCTGCACCGGAAGTAATTGCGGCTCACTTAGCTGCGAAAACCAAAAAATTACGTATCGGTACAGGTGGCGTGATGATGATGCACTACTCACCATTGAAGTTAGCGGAGGTTTTTAAAACCTTAAGTGCACTTTCTCCAGGTCGTATTGACTTCGGTGTAGGAAGAGCTCCAGGCGGAGATAATCATGCGATGTATGCTCTTTCGGAAGGGCGTCCTCCATTGGTCAACAATATGTATGAAAAGTTAGCAATTGCCCTGCAACTGATCAATGATGAAGTTCCAGAGGATAGCTTATACAACAGAACGATTGCCAGTCCTTCTAAAATCGTATTACCAGAAGCTTGGTTACTTGGCTCCACTGGTAATAGTGCTGTACAGGCTGGAAGAATGGGTCTTGGCTATTCGTTTGCACAATTTTTCCAAGGTGGTATGACTCCAGCGATATTAGACACATATCGTAATAACTTCACGCCGTCTGCTTTAATGGAAAAGCCAGAGATTAATGTTACATACCTTGTAACGGCTGCAGAAACCAAGGAAGAGGCTGAATTTGAAGCATTACCTCAGGACATTGCACGTTTGTCTCTTATGAAAGGGCAAATTCGTTCATTAATGACACCGGAGGCAGCGCAAGATTATCCGCTGACGGAAATGGATCGGATGATGATTCAAGAAAATCGTAAAATTCATCTAGTCGGTTCTGCAAAAGAGGTAGCAGAGACTTTACAGGAAGAACAAGGTAATTATGGTTTCGATGAAGTCATGATTTGTAGTATTCCGCATTCGCAAGAAAAACGTTTAAATGTTTATCGGTTACTTGCAAAAGAATTGATGTAGATTATAAAGATTAGACACGTTCATTATGAGCGTGTCTTTTTATTAGGAAATCTGTGAGAATCGATCGATGATGTCTAATAATCGATTGATGGAATCAAATAATCGATCGACGAATACCGATAATCGATCAATAGAAACCAATAATCGATCAATCACCTTCCATAATCGCTCCATCATTGTTATGTACACTTTTGAAGATCATTTTTTCAGCGGTCATTAATTCCCACTTGAAATAAGAACAAACGTTCGATATGATAAGTAAAAAAGAGAGATGTGATAACATGGCTAACTTTGAAGAAGATTGGAACCAATTGGATATATCTCGATTGCAGGATCGTGGGTCGAAAAAGTGGGTAGCAATGATGTTGCCAGAGCATGTGAAGATGCTTCGAGAATATGGAGAAGAGATAAAAAAAGAGCCTCGCCCAGATTTAAATGAGTTTGACTATGAAGTTATTCATGATCAAATCGCACTCGCAATGCAACGAAACGTCGAAATCAAAATAAAACGGTGGAAAGAGGGAGAGTTTATCTATAACCGCGGTACGATCCAATGGATTGATTTGAGAAAGCGAACAATTGAAATAGAGGATCCTTTTCGCTCGTTTGAACTATCAATCGACGAAATCGTAGACGTCACCCTATCGGAATAGTAATTACGAACGGCATCATCCTTTATACATGGATGATGTTTTATTTATGAATAAATAAAAGAAGGATTTGAACCAGGAGATGTAGAAGGTAATCCAAAAGACTTAAAGTAAGTGAAAGGAGAATAAAATGATAAAAGCAGTTCTGTTCGATTTAGATGGTACTTTACTCAATAGAGATGAGTCATTAAAGTTGTTTGCAGATAAGCAATACGATAGATTTAGTCACCTCATAGGTCCTATTACAAAAGATGTGTACACAGCAAGGCTTATACAATTAGACAGTCGAGGATATGTTTGGAAGGACAAAGTATATAGCCAATTAGCAGAGGAATTTGGAATTACCAAAATTACTTGGCAAGAACTGCTGGAAGATTATTTGAGTGAATTTAAGTATTGCTGTGTACCTTTTGATAACCTTTTATTAATGCTAGAGAAATTGAAGGAGAGAAAGATGTTAATAGGGATGATTACGAATGGATTCGGTCAGTTTCAAATGGACAATATAATGGCTTTAGGAATAGAAGATTATTTCCAAACAATTTTAATTTCTGAATGGGAGGATGTTAAAAAGCCAGATCCCCAAATATTTTTACGGGTTGCCGACAAACTTGGGCTCCAACCAAACGAATGCGTATTTATCGGTGACCATCCAGATAATGATATGCGAGCGGCTAAACATGTAGGGATGAAGGGTATTTGGAAGAAAGATATGCAATGGAAGGATGTGGATGTTCAAGCAGAGTATGTTGTAGATAATCTAATGGAAATCCCAACTATAATCGAAGAGTTGGTGGGAGGTAAAAACGGAAAATTGTCCGTTTTGTAATCCTTACAAAGGTTAAAACAGAATAATGTATTTGGAAATGAAACTAACTATTTTTTCAGTGGAAAAACGAGCCAGATATATTAATGGGCTGTGGTGTCATAGTTCCGATAACACATCATAATAATGTATTTGAACTGAGGAAATAATGGAACGATACATATGAACTGCTTTTAATGGCAAAAGAGTACCTTGATGATTTGCATCTGCCAGGTGGGATTGCCATCTACATATAATACCAAGATGTATAATGATAAGCCTTTAGCTGGAAAGGTCAAATAAAGTTTAAGGGAGGGAAGGAGATGAGAAAGCAAGTAATAATCTTGCTCATATTAGCTAGTATTTGTATAAAACCAACCTCTATCTTTGCAAATGGCACGAGTTATTTTGAAGAGCCTACCACTCCTACTGGACATGTCTTACCACTAGAGGAAAGTGTGATTAGTATAGAGAGTGAAAAATTATATATAGAAATTGAACAAGAAGGAGAAGTATCATCCTATCAAATGATGCTTGCAAATATTCGAGTAATATATGAAATGGAAAACAAAACGGAAGAAGATCTTCTAGTACCTATAGCATTCCCTCAGCCAGGTATGTCAAGCGAATGGAGTGTAGACTTAGATGGAACGGATATCTCTATAACCGGTAATACTCCTTTTTACCCAGAAGAATTAATAGGGAATAAACCACACAGGGAATGGATCGATCCAAGAACAGGGCAAACATATTCCTTTAGAGGGTATGATCTAATAGGAGAATCCGGTAAATTAGGAGCAAAAACATTTAATATCACTTTGAATGCAAAGAGCAGACATACGTTAACTATTGAATACAAAGCAGATTTAGGTATAGATGAGAGAGCCAATCTCCATCCTATTTACCGCTTAGATTACCTGCTTCATCCAGCGTCCTATTGGAGTGAATTTAAAAACTTAGACATAGAAGTTAAAGTTCCAAAAAGGGCTAGTGTCTATGTGAATCTACCATTACAAAAAGAAGGTAATACGTATGTTGGGGCGTTTGGTACACTTCCTGAAGGAAATCTCGTAGTATTCCTATCCCCGCATTCTGGTTTACTGTTTAACCTTTTTACTTCTAGAACTGTAGCTCTACTTGCACTTGTTATAATGCTACCCATTTATTATGTGATAATCCGGTTAATGAAGCGAACTTCCCTAAAACATCAAAAGGGCATATCACTAATTATTTTGGGGATATTTGCTTTAGCAGGTTTGGATATCGTAAGACATAAAATACTAGGATACCCAATAACTATAGTTCAATATATCCTTTACATCATATGCTTATTAATTTTATGGTGGATGTGGAGTCGAGTATTTAGAAAGAATGGAAAGTTAGAGAGAAATAATAACGACTGATTGTATAAGTATAATCCGCAAGTTAACACATGATTTTAATGTTGAACTGCTTGAAGATTCTTCACTAGGAAAAGTGATAATAAGAATTACGTAGAAATACAAGAGTAGGTGAAGAAATGGAGTTTTCACAGTTAGTTATAGAAACGGAAAGGTTCATTATACGCCCTTTTCAAAAAGAGGATTATAGTAATTGGTACGAGCAGTTTGACAACAGAATGCCCTCACAATATACATATGATGATGGTCGCCCTTTAAATATGCCTACTTCTACTGAAGAATGGTTTGTTGAATGGATTGAAGGCTTTAATGAATTAGCTAAAAAAGATGAAATGTACATTCTTGGGATATTCCGTAAAGAAGATGGAGTAAACGTTGGAAAAGTTGAACTTATAACTATTTTACGAATGGATTACCAGTGGGCCATGATGGGTTACTCCATTCACAATCAGTATTGGAACAATGGGTATGGTTTGGAAAGTGTATTAGCCGCTACTGAAGCTTTCTTTTCCACTTTGAATTTTCACCGAATTGAATTACATATTAATATCGATAATTATCCCTCGATACGTCTCGCTGAAAAAGCTGGATTTATCTTTGAATGTGAAAGAAAAGAGTTTTCGCTAGAGAATGATCAGTGGACTGACTTTTTGATTTACTATAAAAATCATAAAATAGAATGATATAAACAAAAATTGTACATAAATAACCAAGTTCATTGAACTTGGTTATTTATTTAATATCAACGTATTATTGCGAACAAAATACAGGAGAAACAGAATAAATTCAATTTCTTTTCCTTTTTTAAATATTAGTGCGTCCTAAGTAGCCTCACCGTCGCCTAAAAGGTAGGAACAATTAAAGGGGGTTTACGCTTGGAACAGAAAACACTGATATCACGGATTCAGAAAGGGGAGGACGAAGCTTTTGCTGAACTAGTCACTCCTTTGATTGAGAAGGGTTACAGGACCAGTTTCGGTATCCTGAAGTCGAAGGAACAGGCAGAAGAAGTTGTCCAAAATGCTTTGGTTGAGGCATATCGAAATATCATGAGTGGAAAAGAAATTACTTATTTCAACACTTGGTTTTATAAACTGGTTTCTCACCGATCCATCGACGCTTGGAGAAAGAATGAACGCTTGAAAGAATCCCCGCTTGAAGTCGATGTGGTAACGGACAAGTATAGCGTGATGGAATGTCTACTAAAAGAGGAAACCGAAAACGAGATTAAAAAGGGCATATCATCCCTCGATAACAGTGACTACAAAATCGTACTCATCCTTTACTATTACCAAGAGCAAGCAATCCAAGAAATATCAGAATTGCTGGGACTGAAAAGCTCTACGGTCAAATCCCATCTTCGCCGGGCAAGGAATGCTCTGAAAAAAAGGTTGATCGAAAATCAGTTTATAGGGGTGAATACACAATGAAAATCGATGAATCCGTGAAGAAAGAAATTCAAGAAGAAATGGATAAAATCCAGACACCACCTTCCTTATACGAATTTGCTAAAAATATTAGCAAAGAGTCGAAAAATAGAACAGACGTTGAAAAGTCAACAGGAAGAAAAAGAGGAAGGAGAAAACTGCATTTTGTAGTAGCTGCGGTTATCAGTTTTGTAGTCCTAACAGGTTCCGCATTCCTTAGTCCAACCATGGCGGAAGTAGTATCGAAAATTCCGTATTTAGGGCAAATATTTTATAAACCTATTCAAGAAGTAATCTGGGAAGATTTGGCGAAAGAAGGGTATCAACTATCAGGTATTGGCATGGGGAAATGGGAACAGAAGCCATACTTTGACATAGAGCTGAATGAAACGGAAGAATACGTCAAGCAAGAAGAGGGCAAAGTTATAAATATTTTGAATGAAATTTTGGATAAAAGGGGATATGACAACTACGAGTTAATGGTTTCTGCCAAGAATGAGAATGAGGTGTCATCCGTTCAAAAAGAGATAGACAAACAAAGGGAGGAACTGGGTGAGAAGTTGATGTCAGACTTGGAGGGAGCAGGATATCCGATTATGAATGTTAACACATACGGCCCTGTAGTCAGTGTGTACATTCCAATAGCTGATGAAGCTAAGAAAGTAGAAATCTACAAGGCGGCGATTGAACTATTAAAAGCAAACGAAACACCAAAACAGGTACAAGTTATAACTCGAGACCTTTCAGAAGAGGAAATCGAGAGTCGATGGATGCCCGTTATGAGTAGCATAGAAGAAGAACTCTTTCTAAAAAAAGAATATGAGGTAGCTGACATTAGATATTCTTACAACCCTGAAAAAGTAACTATTACCATCATGACGAATATGAAATCCTCGGATCTAGAGACTAAAGAGACGGTAACCAAAATACGAAAAGAAATTACTGAGTTCCTAAATAGCGAAGAAGTAAAAACAAAGACAGAGAATCAGAAATATGAGTTAATTATCCAAGACAAAAACGGCGATGATTTTCTGTTTTAACAAATCACACAAGCTGTAGCTACAGACATTAATGTTTTCTTAAAGGGAAATTTTGTTATTCAAATGCAATTCTCTTACCTTTGCTAGCTATGATTCAAAGTAATTAAAATAAATGACGATAAATCGAGGGGATGATTTTATGGGATTTCCTGAGTTAGAAACGAATCGACTGAATTTAGTACAAGTAAGAGAGGAACATACAGAAAGCTTTTTCGAAATTATGTCAAAAGATGAAGTGACTAAATATTACGGTATGGATAGCTTGAGAAGTATAGAAGATGCTAGAAAAATAGTCGAGTCCTTCCAAAGCACATATGAAAGTAAAAGAGGTATAAGGTGGGGCATTGTATTAAAAGATACAGGTGATTTTGTAGGTACATTAGGTTTAAACAACCTGAGCACTTATAGTAAGAAAGCTGAGATTGGGTTTGAATTGCACCCTTCTCATTGGAATAATGGAATTACCTCCGAAGCAGTAAAAGAAGTTTTAAGATACTCGTTTGAATATTTGGAGCTGATCAGGATTGGTGCAGTGACTTATCCGCAAAATGAGCCATCTATACAATTATTAAAGCGTTTAGGTTTTACTAAGGAAGGTTTGTTGAGGGGATACCTCTATCAGAATAATCAATCACACGATGCTTTCATTTTTTCATTGTTAAGAACTGAATGGACAAAAATATAATGAAGGTAAAGGGGACTATTATTAAATAGTCGAATATCGAAATAGTTATGGCTTAGTTCTCCTTGGGAAAGAACTAAGCCATTCCTAATTAGAATGTTCTATTAAATTTTGTACTACTGAATGGGACGAGGTAAAGAATTCCATCGTGTTTTTCTTAAGATGTTCCACCAAAATAATATTTCGATATTTGGTCAATAAATAACTTTTCCAGGTCTCCTTTCTTTTTAACAATGATGAAGGTGGAAACAGTAGGTAATTCAAATAAATCAAAATGGGGCTGCATTACTTTCCCTTCTAATAGCTCACGTCGAACAATCGAGTGAGGTAAAAAGGAGACACCTAGATCATCTTGTACAAAACGTTTGGCAATATGTGCCTGCGTTACTTTCATCGTTCGGACTCCACTAATGTGTTTATGTAACTTCACAAGAAGATCGTCCCAGAAAACAGGATGATGATGTGTAAACAAATAGTTTTTCTGTAAAACTTCCTTAATATCAATCGGTGGACCGCTTTCCTCATCATAAGTATCTACTGGCATAACAAATAATATAGGATCCTCATAGATGGAGATGGATTCTACTCCTTTTCTTTGTGCATCGAGTGCCGAAATGCCAATGTTGACTTCGCCAGCATCTACAAGCTCTTCAATAAGATAGGATTCCTCCACCCGAATATGTATTTCTAAGTTAGGTTGTAGCTTCATAAATGACCGTAAAAAATAGGGAAGGATGGTTTCGGCCATGAGAGGTGAAATCGCAATCGTCCAAGTCTGACGATAACCTTGTTTAAAGGCGTGCATCTTGTGAATCGTATTTTCCGTACTATTTACTAACTTTTGTGCTTCAGGTAGAAAATATTTCCCAGCCTCAGAGAGAGTTACTCGATTATTTTGTCTATCAAAAAGAGCGGATCCTAAATGCTCCTCCAGTAACTTGATATGAACAGTCACACTTGGTTGAGACATCAATAACCTCTCAGAGGCTTTTCGAAAGTTCAGTGTTTCTGCAGCGGTACAGAATGTTTTTAACCACTGGTATTCCATCTAAACACCTTCTTTGATTAATAATAGTAATTAATACGATTATATATATTTAATTTTTATTATCAAGTTTTTCTCATATACTAAAGAAAAGGAGGAGTTATAAATGTATCAAAAGGGACTAAAAGATGTAGTAGCAGTTCATACGAAAATTGCTTCAGTGGATGGGGACATTGGGGAGCTAAGATATAGAGGAATACTAGTAGACAAATTAGTAGCAACTAAATCATTTGAAGAGTTGGCAACTTTTATATGGACGGGAGAAATAGATGCTGCGAAAGACTCTAAGATGAATCATTATAGAGAGCTACCTTCCCACATAAAAGCGGTAATAGACGTGCTTCCTAAAGAAGTTTCTTTAATGGATGCGATGAGAACAGCTATATCTGCATTTGCACATCCATCATTTAAAGCAACGCCAATAGAGGAGCAGGCGGTTATATTAACAGCCGGACTTCCGATGATAGTAGCTAGACATTACCGAAACCAACTAGGGCTACCGATTATTGAAGCAAACAACGATCTTTCACACACAGCAAATTATTTATGGATGTTAACTGGAGAAGTACCAAGTGAGGTCCAAGTGGAAGCGTTAGAAACGTACTTAAAACTTACGATGGAGCATGGTTTAAACGCATCGACCTTTGCGGCTCGTGTAACAATTTCAACCGAGTCAGATTTAACAGCCGCAATAACTTCAGCACTTGGGACGATGAAAGGACCTCTCCATGGAGGAGCACCGTCCGGAGTTATTACTATGTTAAACGAATTCAAAGATCCCACGCAAATCCGTACTATCGTAAAAAATAAAATAGAAAATGGCGAAAAAATCATGGGCTTCGGACATCGAATATATAAAACAGAGGATCCTCGTTCCATTTTACTGCGAGAGAAATGTAGCGAGCTTCAAGGTAAAGATCCATGGTTAGATATAGCAACAATCGCCGAAAAAGAAATTATTGAGTTACTTGCCGAATATAAACCGGGTAGAAAATTATACACAAATGTAGAATATTATGCAGCAGCCATCATGCGATCCATTAATATGCCTTCAGAATTGTTCACTCCAACATTTAGTGTTGCAAGAATAGTTGGATGGACTGCACATGCTATAGAACAACTGGAAGACAACACAATTTTTCGACCACAATCTATCTACGTAGGAGAATTAAAATAACTTATGAAAGATGCCGTTTTGGAAATACAGAACGGCATCTTTTTTGATGAGAGAGGGAAACCTCTTCGCTAAGGCGAATATATAAATATGGTGTAACCGGAAGGGGGAGGCTTGTTGAAATATTTAATAATGGGAGCAACGACGTTACTCTCTGGAATCATATTATTCGGGATGACATGGATTGCAGTGGCTATTTATTCCACTAGATTAGGGGGATATGAGAATTTTTCAGCAGCTATGTCAGCTATAGGTTATTTTCCGATATTTATAAGTATTATATTAGTTTTAACTGGTATTAGTTTTTTTGTAATGTCCTTTAATAAATACTTAGTAGATGAGAAAACTACTGTGGATTGAATAGCCACGGTGAAGAGTATAAATTTAATTGGTTATAAAATTATCTGAATAACGAAACTTTTCTATCTATTTATTAGTATAGTAATTAGTAAGAATACAAAAGGGGAGAAATAGAAGAATGACTAATACGACTATGGCTTTGAGAAATGCCAATGTAATAGACGTGGAAACTGGACATATAACGTTGAAAAACATCATGATAAAAAATGGCCGAATTGCGAGTGTAGAAAATACAAAAGAACAGGAAGAAAAGTTAAACACGGACGTTGTTGTGCTAGATCTCCAAGGGAAATGGGTTATACCAGGACTTATAGACATGCATGTACATATAAAAGAAGGGTATGCACCGCTGTTCATTGCTTCTGGTGTGACAACTGTGCGGAATACTGGAGGTAATGTTCATGAGTTAAAGGATATAATTCATGCCTCAATGGAAGCGCCTGTCCCCCGAGTTATTTCAGCTGATCGTATTATTGATGGGCCACCTGGTTTATGGGGTGAAACAAGTCCTTGGAGTATGAATGCGGAAAGCCCTGAAGCTGCAAAAAAAGAAGTAAGAAGACAAGTGGAAGCAGGAGCAGATTTCATCAAAGTATATGGTTGGTTACCTAAAGGGGTGATGGAAGCAGTTGTTGAGGAAGCCAAAATATACAACAAAGAAGTGAGCTGTGATTTAGTCTATTCAAAGGATGTTACAGCAATAGATGCCGCAAAAATGGGCATCCAATGGAATGAACATGCTTCTGGAATCTTACAAGATATGTATCCAGAATGGACAATGCAAGCCGATGCCAATGTGTGGAATTCTATCAAATGGGAACAACCCGATCTGGAAAGAATAGAACAGGTATGTAAAGTACTTATCGAAAACAAGGTTATTATTTGCCCAACAATGGTGTTATTGGATCAAGCGAAACTTCTAGAGAACTACTGGTATCCCAATAATGAAGTAACGACGAAGCTAGAAGAAAATGATGGGTTGGTTAATCAGTGGAAATACTTTTTAAGCCATACAGCTTCATTGGAAAGTCTGGGGAGACAAGCAACGATGAATAAAGCGATTGCAAAAGTGTACTTTGACTTGGGTGGACAGATTGTTGCTGGAACTGATACCCCTGCGGGAATTTTCACGATACCCGGAATGGCGCTCCACCGTGAGTTAGAACTGTTTGTAGAGATTGGCCTGACCGAAATAGATGCTCTTCGTGCGGCAACTATAAATGCAGCTAGAGCTTTAAAACGTCCAGAACTCGGGGTGATTAAAGAAGGAGCAATTGCAGACATTGTCATATTAGATGAAAACCCATTAGTAAATATAAAGTATACCCAAAAGATTAATAGAGTGATAAAAGGAGGGAAAATATATACACAAAATGAGCTATTCGAAGAAGTTCCAGATGGAGAAACTGTTTTGAAAAATTTAGAATCATTTATGGAATTATTTGAGTCAACTATTAGCTAATAAATGAGGAGGATACGTAGTTTGAAAATAATAGATACTGTCCCTTATTTTTTCACAAACTATGAAGCTACAACCCAATCTTTACGTGAGTACTTTGCCGCATTTCCAGAAATCTTTGAGGAGTATTTCACTAGACATTGTAAAAATACCGAGGAAAGACATGTGCAATCAATTGAAAAGTATCCACAGCATTTCAATGCGATCAAAGAAGTACATGAAAGTATTCAAACAATTATTCAAGAAATTGCAGAAGCGTATAACAAAAAATATAATATATCATTCCCCGTTGATATTAATTTGATCATTGGAGGATTTGGGTCGAATGCGTACACCTATCAACAGATAATACCAAATATTACGTTTGCATTAGAAAAACTTTCCCCCAATCCAGATCATTTACGCGTAATTGTTGCTCATGAATTTGGGCATCTTGCTCAAAATATTATATCGGATAATCGGGGAATGGATTGGTCCAAGGTACAATGGACAAATCCGCTTAATTGGCTTTACAGAGAGGGAATTGCAACCGATTTATCAAGGCAGGTAGTAGATCTTATGCATCCTTCTATCTATTTTTCTTATAATGATGAAGGGAAAGACTGGTATGATTTTGCTCAAGCAAACACTACAAAGATTAAACAAGCATTTAACGAAGATTACAAAGTATTGACTACAGAAGAAATATTTCATGAATGGTTCTCTATTAATGGCGGTCGAAAATTTGGATATAATAGATTGGCCTATTTTTTAGGTGATCTTTTCGTTCGAAAATACAAGGGGAAACATGGAGAAATAGCTACTATTACTGCTTGGAGGAATTCGGGATTTGAAGTGAATATAGCACAGTGGTTGTCTCAAGAGGGAGAAGATATATATGTCGAATAATCTAGAAGAATACAATGATCCTATTTCATATGATATAGAAAATGACGCCTATATGGGAGAACTGAAAATGCTTGAGGAATGGGCCATCAAACAGGGGGGACCAGTACTAGATTTGGCATGCGGGACGGGAAGAATAACGATTCCTTTAGCGCAAAAGGGACATAACATGATTGGTATAGACATACATGCAGGAATGCTTGAACTTGCGAAGAAAAAAGCAGATCAAGCAAATATACAAATTCAATGGTTGGAGCAAGATTGTACAATGCTTCAATTAGATCAAAAAAGCCCATTAATATATATGGTGGGGAACTCATTTCAACATTTCCATACTAATGCACAACAAAACCTTGTCCTAAAATCTATACATAATCTTTTAGAACAAGAAGGCATTTTTATATTTGGAACGAGATTTCCGAATGCGGAAGAATTACTGCAACCAACTACAGAAGAGTATTGGAAAACTTACACAGATACCCTGTCAAATAAAATAGTAAATGCGTATACAATCAGTAATTATGACCCGTTAGAACAAATTCAGCACTATACAACCATAAGAAAGTTTATGGATGATAACCATGTGGCAGAAGAGAGAAAAACAAATATTAGCTTGAGGTATACATATCCAAAGGAAATGGAACGACTGCTTATCGAAAACGGATTAGATATATTGCATGCCTATGGAAATTGGGAAGGCTCCCCCCTAATTAGAGAGAGTAATGAAATGATTTATATATGTAGAAAAATATAAAATGTACAGGGCAGTTAATATAAATAATCTAAAAGATTGTGTATCAACCTGGAAATTAATCAGCGGTATAAGACTGTAATGGAGGGGAGAAATTAGTTTGTCTAAAATAGCTATTATTTCAGATATTCATGGTAATTTAACTGCGTTAGAATCGGTGCTAAAGGATATTGAAAACCGGGGTGTGAATCAAATATTTTGTTTAGGAGACTTGGTCGGTAAAGGTCCGCGTGGTTCGGCATGTATTGAACTTGTTAGAAAGCATTGTGATGAAGTCATTTATGGGAATTGGGATGTGTTTATCCAAGAAGAGACGGATAATGAAATTATTAAATGGTCACAAAGTCAGCTAACAGAAGAGGATTTTAACTACTTGGCCTCCTTACCTTTCCATCTTGAATTTGAGCTAAATGGCAAGATGATACGTTGTTTTCATGCATCACCAAGAAGTGTTTTTGAACGAATTGCACCCGAATATCATTCATTAGCAGAGTGTTTGTCTCTTTTTGAAAATAGTGAAGAAACCAACTCACATCATTCGAAGCGTACTCCAGATATTGTGTTTTATGGAGATATTCATCTAACTTTATTAAGAAGTTATGAAATCGGTACCCTTTGTAATGTAGGAAGTGTGGGTTTAGATTTAGTTGATGCTACTTATGTTATTGTGGATGGTTCGCATGGAACTAATTCGATTAATTTTGTACGAGTTCCTTATGACAGAGAAGCAGAGCTTATGGCTGCAAGAGAACTAGGAATGGTAGGTTATGAGCAATATTATAAAGAGATTATGTATGATCAATTTATCAAAACGAAAAATAATGAAGGGAGTGGTGGGTGAAAGTATAGTGGTCTGCATTTGTCGTAAACCAACAGTAAACAAATGGAGATGAATAATATAGATTAAGGAGGAAACAGTATTTGACTAAAGTAGCAGAAACTGATTTTTTTATATTGAATTGTTTAAACGAAGGAGTTTATGCAGCTATCGCAAAACCTGGAAAAGGGGCATGGAGTAATGCAGGTTTTGTTGATTTAGGTGAAGAAGTGTTAGTTTTTGATTCTTTTTCAACCCCATCAGCTGGATTTGAATTAAGAAGATATGCTGAAAATATTACAGGAAAAAGGGTAAAGTATTTAATTAATAGTCATTATCATGGTGATCATGTTTTTGGCAATCAAGCATTTGAAGACACTACTATCATTTCTACTTCACTTACCAAGAAGTTGTTTATGGAAAAAAACGTGATCGGTAATTTAGAAAATGAGATTGACGAGACGAAAAAATATCTGAATAATCTTAAATTCCAAATAGAAAATAGTCAAGAACAAATAATACAAGATAGTTTGACCAATCAGTTTAACGAAATGTCAATGGTACTAGTTGACTTACCTCGATTGAAATTAGTTTTACCTACCGTTATTTTTGAAGAAAGACTCATTGTTGAAGGTTCTAAGAGGAAGGTCGAATTGCATTGTTTAGGTGGAGGTCATACCCCAAGCGATACGTTTATGTATTTGCCAGAAGAGAAGATTGTATTTATGGGAGATTTAGTTACCGAGAATCTACACTTACCGATTTTTAATCCGGATGAATACATATCTATCCTAAACCAGGTGAAAGAAATGGATATCATAACTTTCGTTCCAGGACACGGAAATATAGGGAATAGAGAACAATTGATATCCTTAGAACGTTATATTTTATTTTTAATTAACAGCTCACTAAGTGCGTTAGAAAATAATCATACAATTGATACATATGTTTCAGGCTTTATTACACCAAAAGAATGGACCGAGTGGAAAGGTGTAAATGGTATAAAGAATAATCTGACGAGTATATATAATTTTTATTCAAAAGCTAATTCAACTAAAGAATAATTTTATTGGGAAGTTGGAAAAGAAGGGGTGAGGTTTTTTGGAGTATAAAGGATCTAGCGTATACGATCAAACAGATTTTTTAAAAAATTACATGACTAGAAGAAACAGAAGCGATAGCCCAAATAATGCCATTGAAGGACCAATTATGTATGAGTTAATCGGGAGCTTTCAAGAAAGTAGCATCTTAGACTTAGGGTGTGGTGATGCATCTTTTGGTAAAGAACTTTTACAGTTAGGAGCAAAAAACTACACAGGAATAGAAGGTTCGAAACAAATGGTGGAAGTGGCACGCTCTAACATACTGAAACAAAACGGGACCATACACTTGGAAACAATGGAATCTTATAATTATCCACAAGAGGCATTCGACCTTGTAACATCTCGATTTGCCATTCATTACGTTTCAGACATAAATAGTCTTTTTCAAGAAGTTCACAAAACACTTAAAGAAAACGGAAAATTTGTTTTTAGTATCCAGCATCCACTTACAACTTCATCTTTTGCTAGTAAGGAATCTGGTGATAAACGCGGTAACTGGATTGTCGATGACTACTTCCATGAGGGAGAAAGAAAAGAGCCGTGGATCGACCAAATAGTAGTTAAGTATCATCGAACAATCGAACATTATTTTATGGCACTTAAACAAGCGGGCTTTTCAGTTCTAGATTTACGTGAAGGTACACCCAAGCGTGAAGATTTTAGTAGTGAAGATGAATTTATGAGGAGACACCGTATTCCCATCGTCCTTGCTTTTTCTTGTGTAAAGTAAATTAACGCATTGATTATCCTCCTAATCCCGTCATGAAAATCAATGTGAACTTAACTAAAACAGGAGGATGTGAATGTACATTTTAATCATCGGTTTTTTTATTCTCTTTCTTATCTCAACAACCATAGGACTTCTTATGATGTTCAAGTTTAGAGAGAAAAATAAATATAATGTGATAACTGGAACTATTGGGTTAGGAACAGGAGTTTTTTGTTTAATAGCTAGCATATTATTTTATTTCAATAATATATAAGGATATTAAAAGAAGCAGACCAGGAAAACTTAAAGGCAAACTAATAAAAAATCTATTGAATACATTAAGTGCAGTGCCAACTATAAAATAACTAACCAAAAATTAAGTATTGGCAGTTCCTTGTATGCATTGAAAATGACTTTTATATAACGATAGAGATTAAAATTCGAAAAGGATAAATACTTTTGGAGGAAAATACGATGAAAAAGTTTGTTTTTATATTTGGACCCCAAGCAGTTGGAAAAATGTCGGTAGGTCAAGAATTAGCTAAGGAAACAGGTTTAAAGCTATTTCATAACCATATGACAATTGACTTATTGGAGCCACTCTTTGGATTTAGTACGGAAATGTGGAAATTAACACATCTATTTAGGCGGGAAATATTTAAGTCATTTTCAAAAAGTGATAGTTATGGAATGATTTTTACTAAGATATGGTATTTTGATAAAAAAGAAGATTGGGATGAAATAGAAAATATGTGTCAAATAGTAGCATCAGAGGGAGCTGATATTTATTTTGTAGAATTAGAAGCTAAAGTAGAGGAAAGGTTAATACGAAATAAGTCTACTCATAGGCTTGAACATAAGCCAACTAAAAGAAATATTAAACAATCGGAACAACATTTATTAGAGACTATGGAAAGTAGTAGACTGAATTCAAAAACAAATGAAATCAAGAGAGAAAATTATATCAGAATAGATAATACAGATTTGAGTCCGGAAAAAGTTGCTCAATTAATAAAACAAAATTTTCAATTGTAATGTTCATAGATTTTTATGAAAATAACTAAAACTACATAAAAATATAGGTTCAATATTTAAAGCAAGTCTGCGTTCTTAGAACATAACGTGTGGAAAAGAGTAAGAAAAAAAGAAGCATTATTAATAGATTTAGGTAGCTAAAAGTTAGACATATATTTAGGAGGAGAAACGATGACTTGGTCTTTTATTTGGTTAGCCGCAGGAATTGCTGTTGCGGGATATTTTATTGGAGATGGGTTAAAGAACTTTAAAAATCCAGATGCGAAAAACTTTATTGATTCCTTAGATGAAGGTGATGAACATGAATTGATTAAAGAAAATGATGTGCATTATTTTATGGGTATATCGAAAGAAGATGCTAAGTCATTAATCCAAGAGCATTCGGATATCCCACATCTTGTTATAAATAGCCAAGTATACTATCCGAAAGGGAAATTACGAAAATGGTTATTGGATGTGTGATAGTGAATTTCCTCAGTTAAATTTATTGAATCTGTGCCTTAAATGGATGTGAAGAGTAGTGTTTAACTTATGTTCGACACTCATATGGTATGTAGGATTTACAAAGAATAGGAGGCAATGACTTTGGAACAAAACACGTCGTCTGTTTACACACCACCTAAACATTTTCTTTCAGCAGCAACCATTGTGCTCAACGACCACAAGGAAATTCTGCTTATTAAAGGTCCTATGAGGGGTTGGGAAATGCCTGGTGGAATAGTTGAAGAAGGTGAGTCTCTGACAGATGCTGCAATAAGGGAAACTAAAGAGGAGTCAGGAATTGATATTGAAGTTGTAAAATTCTGCGGAGTTTTTCAAAATGTGAATAAGTCCATTTGCAATACTCTTTTTTTAGCCAAGCCAACTGGTGGCATCTTAACTACTTCTCCGGAAAGTTTAGAAGTGGGGTTTTTCCCTATCGAGCAGGCTTTGAAAATGATAACTATTGAAAATTTTAGACAAAGAATAGAATACTGTCTTGATAGTAGCAAACATCCATTTTGTGTGGAATTTGAAAATCTGTGAAAATTGGTAATCTCATATGATTCAATCACTAATACACAATCGAGCAATTTAAGCATCTCTATTCTTAAACTGACATCACCATAATATAGTCACATAAATTTTAGTAATATAATTTGAGAAAGTGGGAAATTGAATGATTTATGAAGCCGATGTTCATGTAAGGGAAAAGTTATTACCTATGTTTAATAATATGGATAGCACTATTGTTCTTTCATATCTCCAAGGACATATGGGAACTGCTTGGGTTGATGATCTTGAGAATCCAACGGTTGCGCAGATAACTGTCGGTATTTTTGTATACTTTGCAGGAGACCCTAATACAGAAGCAGCAGAAGAATTACTAAATAATCTATCTGATTTCAGTCTTGTAATTGTCGATACGGACGAGTGGAAAAGTCGTATAGAAACTGTTCACATAGGAAAAATTGAAAAGTTTGATCGGTATAGATTTGAAAAGAACCCAGTACATTTAGATAGGACACATTTACAGAATCTATTGTCTACATTACCAGAAGGCTACGAAATAAAGAAAGTGGACAAAAAAATAGTAAATGCGCCTACTTTCCACGAAGTTTCCGAGGACTTTGTGAGTCAGTTTAATTCTATTGATGATTTTATAGACAGAGGGATCGGATATGCTATTTTACATGATGGAAAAATTGTTTCGGCAGCAACTTCTTTTAGTATATATGACGAAGGTATAGAGATTGAAATAGCTACAAATTCTGATTATCGAAAGAAAGGTTTAGCGACTATTGTAGCCTCTGCCTTGATATTGGATTGTCTAGATAAAGGAAAGTATGCTAGTTGGGATGGAGCCAACCCTGAGTCAGTTAAATTAGCAGAAAAGCTAGGGTACATATTGAAAGAATCGTATGATACATATTTCATTAATAATACAAAGTAGTTTTTCGAGAAGTTTACTTTAGATAATGTGACTCAAGATACGAAAAAGGGTTGCTAAGGCAACTCTTTTTTTATAGATTGAGGGCTAGTACATTTAGATGAGAGATAGGAGTGCGATTATGATAGAGAATGAACTGTATGTTTATCACATTGTCACAAGGAAAAAAATGAGTTTAGGACAAATTATTAACTTTGATAAGAACCAAAGGAATACCTTATATAGTTTCTTTTTTGAAAAGGAGCAATTAAATTCTAAAGGAGAGGACTTTTTTCATATCTTACATGAACATTATTCAAGTGAAGGAATGTCTTTGAATACCGAAGATGCCAATGTTGCTATTAAGTATGCCGGCCAGACGATAAGAGCTATTAGAGAAGTGATAGTAGAAATGGTAAGACTTCAAGAATATCCAGAATACCCTTCTAGAATGTCTTGTTTATATGCTACAAAAAAATATGAAGACGTATTGAAATGGAAAGAATTATTTATTTCCTTTGATCGAAAGGTTTTGCAGATTGTTAAGCTTCGAGTTATTGGAAATTCTTTTGAAGGTGATGGAAATCTCCTACCAAAGGAGGATGGAGTTCCTTTTTCACGAAAAATAGAACAAGCAAGAGAATATTGGAGGGGAAATATGAACAATGAGTTACCAGAACTCTTAATAGACGGAGAAATAGAAGTGGTTGAAATCATAGATGATTTTACTGTATAACACCCATATTGTTTGAATATGGCTAACTCTTAAGGGACTAATGAATTAGCTCATTTAAAAGAGGTATTATTGAAAGTGTGTTGAAATAAGTAATATGTAATTGAATTCTGATTTTTTGATGGATAAGGCGTGATTTTACCGTGATAACCAAAGGAAAGAAGTTGATTAAGGAACTCTAGAGTAAAATAGGTTAATAATAGAAAGGAATTATATTATGCAAAAGTGTAATAACTGCAACTTTCCGTTTAAATGGGGCAAAATTTACAAATCTATCATGTGGTTTTACAAGCCAATTCAATGTGAACAATGTGGGACTGCTCATACGATATCTTTTTCCTCAAGATTTCTAGCATCTTTTATGGTACTTCCAATACCAATTTTCGGTCTAATTTTGTCGCCCTCTGAAAATGAATATATAAATGTTTTAATAGGTATTTGCATTAGTTTTGCATGCTCATTATTAATACCATATTTCGCTAGATATGAGATTGTGAAAACCTAAAAGGCAATGATTTATAGTCTACATATTGAGCTATTAATACATTTCTATGCCCTGTTCGACCAAAGTAGCTGCTTATTTGAATAATATTTTTTTGTTTTTACTAATTTTTATAATATTAAATATATTTAATATTTTATAGGGGAATAGGAGCTGTTTATTAGGGATGGAATTTATAAGTAGACATTTAGCTAGAGATTTATCATTGCCAAGACATCGTGATAGCCTCCTGGCAAATGCTTTAAAAGATTTAACATCAGACTCTAATGTGCTGGCTATTTATCTAGCGGGTTCTTTGGCTAGGGGAAACTATGATAATTATTCCGATATTGATATACATATAATAGTTACCCCTGAGAGGAAAGCTGATTATATAAAGGATAAACGTCATAGAGCAAAAAAATGGGGGGAAGTGCTGTTTTATGAAGACTTTAATCCTTCTTCGCCGGTAGTAGTTACTCATTATGATTCCTTTATAAAAGTAGATAGCTGGTATCATTCGCCTGCAGAAGTTGTAGCTTCCATCTGGTTAAAAGGGTATAAAGTTCTCTATGATCCAAATAATATTATTAACAAAACCATCAAGGAATCATCATACGAGGTATATAAACCGTCATCTGACGAAGTTATTTTTTGGAGAGGAAAACTTCTTGCTTTCATACATGAAATATACAGATCGGTAATGAGGGGAGAAATATATTACGCTTTATCTAATTTAGATAGAGTACGATGGCTAGTTGTTTATGGATGGTATTTGGAGATGGAGGAACATTTAGATAGTGCATACGGTGTTTGGTCAAAAATAGAGGGGGAAAGAAGTAAATTAAATGAAAAACAGTTAGCTATTTTAGAAAGCTGGGATTGTGGACGTTATCCGGATCAAATTATGAAAACAATGGTTAGTATGGTTCCAGAAATCCTTCGACTAAATAAATATCTAAGTAATCAAGTTAATATCGAAGAAAATGAAAACCATATTAAAAAAATTATAGAGATGGCAGTACCTTATAACTTACCCAAAAGCGATTAGTTTGCTTTACATACATTAATAAGTAATATCCTAACCAAAAAGGAGTGGTATTAGTGAAAGAGAATAGGCCAAGTGTTTTAGTACTTGGAACTTTTCATATGAGTGAATACGAAGAACTACATTCACATAAACGACAAGAGGAAATGGAAGAACTAATCAATCAAGTAGTGAAGTTCAAACCAACTAAAATAGCAGTTGAAATGGTAGCCGATATGAACGATAGTTTAAATATTAAATATAAACAGTACAGATTTGGGAATTATAACCTAGAGATGAACGAGATATACCAAGTGGGCTTTCGCATAGCTACAAGATTTGCGCATGAACAGCTCTATGCAGTAGATTGGATGGGTAAAGCTGATCTGAGTTATGTTGAAATGGAGAAGTGGTTAAAAGAAAACCAACCCGAACTTTACAAGGAAATATTTGAAGGGTTATATTTTCCGGAATTTACGACTAATAAAAGTGTCATGGATTATTATAGAGAACTCAATGAACCTTCCTGGTTAAATCAATTACATAAGGTGTATTTAAATATGTCACGTATTGGAGACTTCGAAAATTATATTGGTATGCAATGGTTGAGTTGGTGGTACAAACGAAATTTAATTATTTATTCTAATTTAACTCGTTTAGTACATTCAGGAGAAGAGAGGATATTATTGATTGTTGGGTGTTCTCATAGCTCTATCATTACAAAGTTCCTGGAAGAAAGTGAAGCTTTTAAGATCGAAAACCCTTTGGATTATCTTTCTTAAAGGAAAAGAGTAGAAAGTGAGTGGTGTGAATATGCTTGATCGAAAATTATTTGCTGCATTTTTTACTTCGGTAATTTGCTATTTCATTGTGCCGCTCTTTTTCGATTATTCTTCTGAATCTTATTTTGTTATAGGATTGTCTGTGAGCATTGTTACAGTACCGATACTTTTCGTGGTGGGTATACTTTCTTCGTTAGTATATGAATCATTTAACTTTAGTAAAAATATTGGTTTGTCTTATTTAATACATTTAGGATGTGCCGTACTTTGTGCATTCCTTTTTTCATTAACAGCTACAGGAGTATTGTTTATTGCTATACTTATCTCATTTGTTTACGCAACAATCTTTTTCATTATCGATAATCTAAGTAGATATATAGAAGGGCTAGCAAAGAACAGTGAGGGCAAATTAAAAAGGGCTGTTGATATTTCAACTCAAGATGGAGATTCAAGAAAAGACTAGTAGGCGGTGGCTTTATGTTTAAGAAAAGTATTGAATACTCTTTAATGTATTTTGTAGTATCTACTCTTTGGCAATTAGTTGTAAATGGTGAAATTAGATGGATAGATAATATTATGATTTGTATTATTATTTTTCTGATTTTAATGATTTATGAGTGGTCGAAAAAACCTTATAATTGGAATAAGGGTAAACAATGAATAATTTTTTTGAATTTAATGGCAGTTTTTAGTTATTTATAAGAGGTTAAAGGAATATGAAATAATTTGTAGAATATTATCTATAATGATTAAATAATGTAATCGTGCGTATTAGAGAAGACAACTCTAATACGCTTATTTATTGAGGATGAGTTCCCCTTAAGTTTTGGACTTAGAAAGTATACGGTGGGAGGGATTAATAATGACAACGTATAATAAAGCATTCAGACTTATTATAAAGAAAAACTTTATGCTACTAATCATATCTATTGCCTTGTTGGTGGTCACATTGGGATTTTGGGTAGGAATTCCTGTTTTTGTAATTGGGAATATACTTTCTAAGTTTAATATTCCTGTTTTCATTCATATTGTTTGTATATCGATTTCAGTAGGTTTATTTTTTTCCTTATATTTTATTCCATTCCATTTTAAAGTTGCTCATTTAGTTGGGGAGATGAAAAATGAAAGTACCATAAAAGCATTCAGTCGTTTGCAGCTGGTATTTGTACTATTAAGTGCAACAGCATTTTATGTAATAATTAATGTAGTTCTTGTTCTATAAGGGAAGTAATTTACTCGATATTTGGTATTCTGATAAATAGTAAAAAATATATACGATGGGGATGGTATTTTGAATAATAATATTTTGATAGTAGAGGACGATCATTATATCAGCAATATGATTAATGAGACTTTAACAAAACAAGGCTACAACGTAACTGCAGTTTTTGATGGAGAAGAAGCATTAAAAGTATCAGATTCGCACAACTTTGTTCTAATTATACTTGATCTGATGCTCCCTAAAATAGATGGAATGGAATGTTTGAAAATCATTAGAATGAAGAGTATGGTTCCCATTCTAATCATGTCTGCAAAGGGCGAGGATGTAGACAAAGCACTCGGACTTGGATTTGGTGCAGATGATTATATATCAAAACCGTTTTCCATCATTGAGTTAGTTGCAAGGGTCAATGCGATTATTAGAAGACAAGCCCACTATACGAAAGTTTCTGATCTAAATAGTGAATCTAGCAATGAAATAATTACAATTGGCGATTTGACCGTTGATATGAATAACTTTTCTGTAAAAAAAAATAATGTCGATTTAAAGCTAACTTTAAAAGAGTTTAGTATTTTAAAACTGTTTATAAGCAAACCTAACCAAGTTTTTACTAAAGCTCAAGTTTATAGCCTAGTTTGGCAAGATGACTATTACGGTGATGAAAATATTATCAATGTACATATAAGACGCCTTAGAGAAAAAATTGAAGATGAACCTTCTAAGCCCAAATATATCAAGACATTATGGGGGATTGGTTATAAATTAGGGGAGGTAACATGACTTATTTAACACTAATATTATTAGTAATTTCTATATTTTTTAATATATACTTCCTGCGAAGTCGCTCAAAAAAGAAGAATGACATCATTTACATGGAAAAGAAGCTACAAAAAATTACTTCTGACAAAACCGATGAAAAACTGATGCTATACACGAGTGATAAACAGATTCAATCTCTATTAATACAAATAAATAGCCTATTAGAACATAATCAGAAAACAGTCGCGGATTTTCATGGGGTAGAAAGATCGATGAGAAAGATGCTCTCAAACGTTTCTCATGATTTAAAAACTCCTCTAACAGTTATTCTTGGTTATATAGAAATTATATTAAATGATAAAACAATTAGTCCTGTAAAAATGAATTCATTACTCCAAACAATTAATTTGAAAACAGTGGAAGTACTCGATTTAATTTCTCGTTTTTTTGAACTTGTTAAAATTGAATCTGAGGACAGTAACTATGAAAACTCCAAAATTGATTTAAATGAGGTTTGTCGGAAAGTAATACTAGAATACTATGAAATACTTACCACAAAAGAATTCGAAGTGTCTGTTGAAATCCCTGAAGAGTCAACGTATGTCTGGGGAAATATAGAAGCAATTGAACGTATACTTAATAACTTAATTTCAAATTCGATTAATTACGGAGCAGAAGGTAAAATGATAGGTCTTAAACTTACAAGTTTAGGTGATTGTGCATACATAGAAGTCTCTGATAAAGGTAAAGGGATTAGCGAGCACGATAAAGATCGTGTATTTGAAAGGCTTTATACAATGGAGGATTCTAGAAATAAACTCTATCAGGGTAGTGGAATAGGATTGACGATTACAAAAAGATTAGTGGAACAAATGAACGGAACTATATCTGTAAAAAGTATCCCATTTCAACAGACAACCTTTACTATCCAATTAAAACGATTGTCTTTTTAATAGGTTGTTTGAATCCGTACATAGCAACTTAAGATTTTTGTAAGAAACGAGTAAGAAAAAAGAGATTTTCCATGTTTACAATAGAAAATAAGAGAAGGAGGGGAAACATGACCTATATTATTCAAACAAATCATCTAACAAAAGATTTTCAAGGCAAAGCAGTCGTTTCCAATGTGAATCTGCATGTAAAAAAGGGAGAAATTTATGGCTTCTTAGGTCCCAACGGTGCTGGTAAAACGACCATCATGCGAATGATTATGAATTTGATCAAACCAACTAGTGGCGAGGTAGTCATTTTTGATGAAAAATTGACATCATCATCTTATGAGATACTAAAACGAATGGGAAGTATTATTGAGTATCCTATTTTTTATGATCAGTTAACAGCCGTTGAAAATTTAGAGCTACACTGTGAATATATGGGCTACTATAACAAAAATGCCATTAAGTCGGCTTTAGATTTAGTGAAGCTGAAAGAATATGAAGGAAAGGCCGTAAAGGATTTTTCGTTAGGTATGAAGCAGCGACTTGGAGTAGCTAGAGCTATTGTAACGAAACCTGAAATTCTAATTTTAGATGAGCCTATAAATGGACTAGATCCGGAAGGTATTAAGGAATTTCGAAACCTTTTTCAAATGTTAAGTAAGGATTATGGAATGACATTGTTAATATCCAGTCACATCCTAGGGGAGATTGAGCAGATTGCTAATACAATAGGGGTGATTAAAAATGGAAAGCTTATAGAGGAAGTATCAAGGGATCAGATTAGACTTCAAAATACCGAGTATATCGAGCTAAAAACTAATGATGTTAAAAAGGCTGCATTTGTAATCAATGAAAATCTGAGTATTTCTAACTTCAAAGTACTAGATGATTCCACAATACGTATTTACAACTTAGAAATACACCCAGGTGAAATAGCCAAAAAACTCGTGTTAAGTGGTGTATTAGTAGAATCTATTAACAAAAAAGACAATACGTTAGAAGACTATTTTTTAAAGCTGATCAATGGAGGCGTAATCCATGATTAAACTTATTAACTTGGAGATAAAGAAGTTCAAATTGATGAAATATTGGAAAGGTGTGCTCGGAGCTAATCTGGGGTTCATTATATTTATCGGTATGGTTTATTTTTTGAATAAGGTCGAAGAAGAAATACCTTTTGATAATTTTGAAATGGCTTCAACTATTATTTCTGCAGTTGTAAGTGCAACTTTCATCATTTTCGCATCGGTGATCCTTGCAAAGTTAGTAATTGATGAATACAAAAATAAATCAATCGACTTAATGTTTACGTATCCTATCAGTAGAAAGAAAATTATGTCCGCAAAACTAATAATTGTAATGGTGTTTACCTTTATGACCGTATTGTTTTCGACACTATTTTTGAATGGACTTGTCTATATAATGGATGTCACTTTTGATATTTTGCCAGGAGATATTAGTATACAAGAGCTCATTAATAGCGTGTGGAAAAGCTTTTTCATTGCTTTCGCTGCTGCAGGCTTAAGTCTTATCCCATTACTAATTGGGATGTTGCGAAAATCTTCATCAGCCACAATAGTCTCTTCCATATTTTTAGTGACATTGACAAGTTCGGTAAGTAATAACTTCACATTCTCTTCAGTCATGACAGTTTCCATTTCACTAGCTTTGTTAGGAATAATTATAGGTTGGCTATCCATTAGAAATGTAGAAAAAACAGATTTATAATAACTTAGAAATACAAACAGTACGTTAAAGTCAATAAGAGTTATTATATAGGAAAATTAGCTTGGATAAGTATTTCCATGCTATATTTTCCTGTTTTTATTTTTGCATAGTGATTTGACATATCGAGAAAAATCGATATACTATTTCTTATGGATTATATTGATGTATTTAAAGCATTATCTAACGAAACACGTCTTAATATTTTACAGTGGTTAAAAGAACCAGAGAAGCATTTCCCTAAACAAGGCGCTCACATACCAAAGGAGGTTAGCTTTAAAGGCGGAGTATGTGTAGGGGACATACAAGAAAAAGCCAAAGTTTCTCAATCTACGGTATCTCACTACTTAAACTTAATGCAGAAAGTAGGTTTGCTGGAATCTGTTCGTTATGGTCAGTGGACTTATTATAGAAGAGACGAAGAAGGCATTCATCAGTTAGCTGAATATTTTAGAACGGAAATCTAAGTTAATCTGATTTTCGTTATTTTTTTCTTTTTAATATCGATAATTCTAGATATCTAAATACAACGAAACGTTCGGAGGAGTTAAAATATGCGTTATATTGCATATATATTTGCGTTATTTGCAGGAGTAGCCCTTAGCTTTGAAGGTGCTATTTATGCTGAGCTAGGTAAAAACATAGGGAAGCTAGAAACCAGTTTTTATAATTTTTTTATGGGTTCGATTATTCTTGGCTTACTATGGATATTTTTTGGTAAAGGTAAAATTTCACATGTAGTTGAAGCGCCAAAATGGACTCTTCTGGGTGGTGCATTAGGAGTGGTATATTTAACAGCTATTGTCATTAGTGTTCCGTTTGTTGGTGTTGGAATAACGATGGTTGCCGTTATTCTAGGTCAATTATTAATGAGTATGATTATTGAGCATTATGGTTGGCTCGGAAGTAAGAAAGCCAAAATTAATAAGGAAAAAATATTTGCTGTGATATCAATGGTTATCGCGCTTATTTTAGTTAACTAGGA
The DNA here is from genome assembly GCF_038008385.1 of Psychrobacillus sp. FSL H8-0487. Taxonomy (NCBI): domain Bacteria; kingdom Bacillati; phylum Bacillota; class Bacilli; order Caryophanales; family Bacillaceae; genus Psychrobacillus; species Psychrobacillus sp. FSL H8-0487. Next base: position 2,109,160 of record NZ_JBBOZA010000001.1, on the reverse strand, counting down.
GGTTTAAAAATTGAGTATATTTATGATTCTTTTTACTTTACTTGGTGGGATCACATTGAGTGCACAATCAGCTATAAATGGTACATTTAGCCGGAAAGCAGGAACAATTGAAACAACTTTCCTAACCTTTTTAACTGGTTCTATGTTTTTAGCTATCCTTATTCTCTTCTTTGGACAAGGAGATATATTTGCCATCTTCAAAGCACCTGTTTGGCAATTAAGTGCGGTATTTTTAGGTGTATTATTTCTTTTGTTTAACGTCTTTGCAGTTCAAAAAATAGGAGTTATTGCAACCAGTATTACTGTTATCACAGGACAACTAATGATTGGGGTTGTAATTGACCATTTTGGTTGGTTTAACAGTTTGATCATTACACTTGATATGAAACGTTCGTTAGCTTTACTGTTTATGATTATTGCCTTATATTTTATCTATAAAGGAAATAAACGCTCTCATGAAGAGGCAACTGAATAGTAACTTACTAAATAAAAGTGTCCCAACTATTGCTAATGTTGGAACACTTTTTATTTATATTCTTAATGAACCAGGCTGCTGAGTATTTTAGTTTTTTAGTATTTTCTAAAATTAGGACATGTAGAAGGAGGATATTCATTTGCATTCAAGATAAAATATAATTGATATTATCTGGACCATGCTGATTTTCGGAATTACCTTGATTTTCATCATAAATCTATTAATCGTTTGGGGTTTATTCAAAAGTAAAAGGAACAATTAAATCATATAGAAGAAAAGTTGTAGGGGTGAATTAGTTTCAATCGAGGTAATAAATTATTTCCATTGGTATTTATCAAGATATGACTCACTTTCTAACTGGTGATGAAGCTATTGAAAACTATAGAATAACTGAAATTCTCTATAATCGCTGCAGGTTGGTTAAAGAAGGTATAATTTAAGATTTCTAAATATTTTAAGATTTGTAACTTATATTAAAGATAAGGATCTAATAATTAGGAGGTGTTATGATGAAAATTTTTAAAAAAATGATATTTATTTCAGTATTTGCTATGTTTCTATCTGCTTGTAGTAACTCCATATCTCTTAAAGGCTGTCCTGATGCAGAAATTGAATGGGTGGATATGCTGATGATTGATGATATAAAATACGAGCATCATTTTCCAGAACCAGCGAATGAAAATCTTCCTATAACGATTGAAAAAGGCAGAGAAATTGGTAAGGTGAAATATGAGATGGCTGATAGTGCATGTAGTAATCACAAGATGCAAAATGGTGATGCGGCGTTTTTAAAAGAAGAAACAATCATTTATGAAATAAAAGGATATCCGACTTCCTTGGTAGTTGCTGCAAATGATGTTGTATATGTAGCCAATACAAATAAAAAAGCGAAAACGGCAGGAGAACTTTACCCTATGGATAAGTTGGTGAAGAATATCTATATTCAAAGCACCGAAGATGGCAAGAGAATGCATACATTCTCACAGTCTTCTAAGGATAAGTTCCTTGCCACATTTGATGATTTGAAATTAGAGGATGTACAGTCATTAATAGATGAAGGAAAGCTAGAAGGTACTCGTCTATTTTTAGAGATTGAACTTAATAACGGTGTTTCATTTAGGCTACTTTACTGGGGTGATTTCAATACATTTCATATAGGAGCAATTGGGAACGATGAAATAAAGGAAATAATTAACGATGAAGTAACAAATCTAGGTAAATAATTTCCTTAAATATAATGAATATGGCTACTATCATGAGTTGATTGAAGAAGCTATTATAAAGACGTTCAGAGACTGGGAAATAATGGGGCATGGGCATAAAGACTTAGCAATACACTTTACAGAAGAATTTTAAGCATTACTTATAAGAACAAATTGAATTTAATGGCTTAGGCTGTTTTTGGTTGTAATCTAAATAAGGAAGAGGTGTTATTTTGAAAAAAAGATATATAGCTCTTCTTATTATATTGGCTATAGTTATGAATGTAATATGTGTATATTTGTTTTTTTACTTTTGGGAAATGAAAGCTCAAGGAGAGTATAGAAAATATGATAAAGGAGTTACTATTGAGGTAAATAATTTGAGTAATCAAAGTCTACCTGATCTTTTATTTTCATATAGCGTCAATCAGACGGATTTTATAGAGGTAGGAACGATAAAAAATCTAAAAGCTGGAGAAACAACCCAAATAACTGGTAGCAGTAATGAGATAAAATCGAGTGATACAAGCTTATATTTGCATTATTACATTGATAATGGTGGAAAAGCAGCCGATAGTTTAGCTTATTTCTATACTGCAGAACCTACAAAAGCTGTCATTGTTTTAAATATCCATGAAGTAAATCTCCATGGGTTTTTAAAGTATGAATATAGAGGTTATAATGGTTGGGATCAGTATGGACCAGATAAAATAAACTATTGAATAATGTTATACAGTAGTAGGATGTCAGATGAAAATATAAAACAAATGATTGGTTCAAATGGTTGGGAATATAAAGAAAAAGATGGTGCTGGTCTGTTCTTTGAAAAAGATGGAAAAAGATTAATTGCCACTACTCAAATGTGGACTAAAGATTATGTTCTCGTTAAAATTCCAAGTAATTTTAAATAACTTGAGATGTTTTTTTATTAAGCTAACTGGGCTTTACTTAAATAGGAAAAGGGCATCTCATGTTCGATTAACGTAGTGGGTTAGTAATCACAGCAGACCGTTCTAAAAAGAGACAGCAACTTGATATCGCATTTGTCACCAGAAGATGCTGATGAGTTTTGCTCCATGGGGGTAGTGCAAGGTCAAACTGAATGGGAGAGGTTTCGAAATGAAATTTTACTTCCTTCTAAACGAGCAAATAATGAATTCTTAAATCAAATACGTCAAAATGGATATGGCTTTACCTTCGATATTTCATCTAAACTTGAGTATCCCACGCTAATTATCACAGGACGTCAAGACAATGTAGTCGGATATCACGATGCGTGGAAACTGATTGAAGATTACCCAAGGGCAACTTTTGCAGTGCTTGATATGGCTGGTCACAACCTACAAATCGAACAAACGGATGTATTTAACGCATTAGTTCATAACTGGTTAAACATACTTGAGTCGGAAAATTTCCGGCTGGTATAACTTTTCATAAATTTGAGTTCTTGTTGCACTAACTGGTGCTTTACTTCAAGAAGGAGTAAAGCCTTTTTCTTCTTCAATTAAAGAAGCAGGTTAGTAGAAAAGTATCTTTTAACTTTTTTAACAATCGGTTTATATTCTGGAAATTTAGATTCCCTAAAATCAATAATAAAGAAACATTTTATGCTTTTATAGATGTTACACTTATTAAATGGTGGAAAACGTTTGAAAGAAAGGAGAAAATAAAAAGATGGACAATTTAAGTAAATCAATGATTCAAAGACGGGATAAAATAATAGAAAGAAAAATATGTTATGACACTACAGTTGTAGAACATAGCTGTACACTGTTAAAAGCACAAAATCAATATTTCGTGCTTTTTCACAAAATAATAGATACCTTTACTATGATAGCAAACCAAACAAAATTAACTATTCCTAAAGGGAGTTATACAATCGCATATTACTGGGAAGATCGTCCATATAATTTATATATATGGAGAGATAATGAAGGTAACTATTTAGGCTCCTATTTTAATATCGTGAAAAATACCTATAAAACAGATAAGTTTGTATCCTTTGAGGATTTGGTTATTGATATTATGGTTCTTCCTAATGGGGACTACTTTATATTAGACGAGGATGAGTTACCTGAGCCATTAGATCATTTTGAGAATGGTGCTGTACAACAGGCTCTAAACTCATTAACGGATTCCATTGATATTCTTCTTCCTCAGACTATTTCAGACGCGGATAATACATTTAAACATAAAGACCTTCTTTCTTGGTTGAACGAGATATGATGACATTTAGTTAAGATATTTTTATACCTTGATATTCCACAAATGGGCGTGATTGTTTAATAAGCTTAGGCAATAATTGAGGAAGAAAAAATAGCTAAAGAGGTGATTTTATTGATACTCCCGAAAGGCATTACAGGATTTATCGATAATATGGAGGAAATGATAGACGGACAACAATTTAAAAAAATTTGTTATGAAGTATTGAGAGATGATAAAGGAGAAGTTCTTAAATTTGAGGTTCCTCTCTATCCACTTAATTACTTTAAAGTTCATATTCGTTTAAAGGGAGAGTTATTTTATATCCTTTTAAATGAGTACTACCCCTATATTGCCTTCGCTAATAAATGTGAACATATTGTTATTGAATTTACGGATTTGCCAGCATTCACGAAAGGCTTCAATGAATATTATACTGTCCTTACAAAAAAAGAATTAAATTTACCATTCTTCAAAAAGGAACATGATTTAGAAGAAGTTGAGTTGAGACAGGCAGCTTATTGGCAACCCCGTTCAATCGGTGAAGTAATCTTCAACTGTTGGGATTAAAGAATACATGATAATTGAAAAGTAACATTAACTAATATAAAAGGGCAGCATTTCTGTTTAAAGATAATAGCGATAAGTAAATTTTTCGTTATTTATTAGATGCTACTCTTTCTGAATAGGATGTTATATATACATTTGATCCAGTATCCCGAAAATAATGGATATGATATATCTTTTATAAAAAGAAAGAATATAGAGATTACTGGTTCTGTGTTTCATGTTAAAGATGAATTGGATTTTCAAGTAACAAGAAGAAATGGAACAATATATTTGAGCAATTACGAACTATTTGAATAGGGGTTTTTAATGGTTATAAACGAAAGAAGTAAAATGGAACTTGGGTTAGATTTTAAAATTTTGTTGCTTTAGAAAGAAAGGGTCGATGAATACATGAAATTCAAAGAATTCGAACATTTATCTGAGTATGATAATGTGTTAGTGGTTGATGAACATGGGATAACAATTTTCTACGATTTAGCAGATTTACATATTTTGAAGCAACTTGGGCTTAAACCCGAAGAGTTTTTAAGAAAAAGCGTAACGTCCTTTTATAAAAACTTACCAATTGAAAAAAGTACTTTAATGTCCGTCTTAAAAACGGGCGAACCTATATGGAATACCGAACAAGAACTAACATCCAATAATGGATTTACATATACATCTAGAAGTTCTACCTTCCCTATTCATAATGGAGTCTCGATCGTAGGAGCTATAGAGTTTTCGAAGCACTACTATCAGAAAGAAAATATACAATTACTTGAGCAATTTGCTAGTCATAAAATATATCGAAAAAACAACACCATATATACAATCGATAACCTTATTTCGCAAAGCAATGTAATGGATGAAATAAAGAGAAAAATTAATAAAGTTGCTAGTACTGATTCCACGATATTGATAACTGGGGATACGGGGACTGGTAAGGAAATTGTTGCGCAGTCTATTCACAATTTAAGTAATCGCTATGCACAACCGTTTATCTCTATAAATGCTAGTGAAATTCCATCAACTTTTTTGGAACATATATTATTCGGAACAGAAAAAGATCATCTATCTACTACGCCTAATATTACTGGAATGTTAGAGCAAGCAAACGGTGGAACTATCTTTTTAGATGAAATTAGTGCGTTAGATATTAAACTTCAAGCTAAATTATTGAGAGTAATCGAAGACAAACTCATTCGAAGAGTTGGCGGTAAACAGGATATTCATTTGAATATTCGTGTAATCGCGGCCACAAATGAAAATACAGATAAATTAATGAAAGACAAATTATTACGTGAAGACTTGTATTATCGGTTAAGTGTTTTTCAATTTGATTTACCACCATTGTCTGAACGGAAAGAGGATATCGAAGCACTTATTGATTATTATATCGAATTTTATAATCGGCACATGCAAATTAAAATTGACAAGGTAGATGATGAGGTCCTACATGCTTTTCAACAATATAACTGGCCAGGGAATGTGAGAGAACTTAAAAATGCGATAGAAACTGCGTACAATAATGCAAGTTCAAAAGATATTAAATTGGATGATATACCAGTCAAAATAAGGAATTATTCAGGTGTAATGGAGAAAATAACTCTTTCGGATCATAAAATCAATCTAAAAGATAAAGTAGAAGAATATGAAAAAAGTTTAATAGTGAGAGAACTAAAAAATACTGGAGATAAACTTGCAGAAACAGCTAGAAGGTTAGGTCTCTCGAAACAACTATTAAAATATAAAATGGAAAAATACGAGTTGAGGTAAAAATATTTTTACGAGGGGGTGAAAAATTTACCTCCTTTTTTTATTTAGAAATATTAATTAATATAAAAGAAACAAAATATTATATTATTTATGTTTTATCTAAATGATTGGAAAGTATTTTTTGTAAGGGCTTTCAAATCGAAAGAAGATAAATAGTAGATAGAAAGAGGGGAAAAGAAATGAAAAAATCTACTCAACACAGTCTAATAGTAGGGTTTGCATTATTTGCCATTTTCTTTGGTGCTGGAAATTTAATATTCCCACCTTCCATTGGAAATGTTTCGGGAACTGAATGGGTATTAGCATTAATAGGTTTTTGTATTACTGGTATTGTTTTTCCTCTTTTAGCGGTGGTTGCCATATTAAATGCAGGTGGGAAATTTGAGGATTTAACGAGACCCATTAGTCCATGGTTTTATAAAGTCTTTAACTTGTTATTGATGGTTGGCATTGGAATGCTCGTGACTATTCCACGAATGTCTGCAACAACACATGAGCTTGGGGTTCATCAGTTATTTCCAAAGGTTCCTTCCTTAGTGACGATTATTGTGTTTTTTGTTATCAGCTTTTATTTTGCTATGGATAAATCGAATGTTATTGATAAAATAGGCAAAATACTCACACCTTTGCTAGTAATTATACTATTGTTTATTGTTGGAAAAGGTATTTTGGATCCAATTGGTGTACCGGTGAAAACAGAAATACAAAATGCTTTCTCTAATGCGTTTATTAGTGCTTATCAAACAGGCGATGTAGTAACTGGAATTTTTTGTGCACCTATTTTTATAGCAGCAATAGCGGCTTTTGGTTATAAAGGAAAGCAAGCCCGTTCGATGGCTTTAAGTGGAACGCTAATCGCTGGTTTAGGATTATTAGTTGTGTATGGGGGATTACTATTTCTTGGGGCTTCAGGAAGTGGCTTTTTTCAACCAGGTATTGAAGACACTGCATTAGTATCCAGTTTAATAGATATTTCACTTGGTAGTTTTGGTTCCATTGCTCTGGCGGTAGCAATTGCACTAGCTTGCTTAACTTCTGCCATAGGAGTGATTGTTGTAATAGCTGATTTCTTGAATGATTTAACCAAAAAGAAACTTGGATATCGTCTATGGGTTGCGATAGTTTGTGTTGTTGGTATTGTAATAGGTTCAACTGGCGTTGGTGCTATTGTCACTTATACAATGCCAATCTTTACTGCACTCTATCCGGTAGCAATTGTATTAGTATTTTTAGGAACTTTCCGCAAATTTGTTCCAAACCCAGGATCATATCAAGGAGCCATTTTATTAACGTTCATCGTAAGTCTTTTTGAAACGGTCAACTCTTTAGGGTTAACTATTCCATTTTTAACTAACATGATCGCAAAACTTCCGTTGAGTGCAAATGGTTTTAGTTGGTTAATACCAGCCATTTTTGGATTTATATTCGGAAGCGTTCTATATAAATATGTTCACAAAAGCAAAACCTCTAATCCGATTCATTCTGTAGAGGCAAAATAATATATATTAACATGACAAAGGAGACTTACACCTTGGAAATGACAAAAGTAATGTTTAAGAATGGTAAAATTTTCACGTCTGATATGAATCAAAAATATGCGAATGCAATGATTATTGATAATGGAATAATTGAGTGGATAGGTGATCAAGATGAAATCATAGATTTTCAAGGGGAGATAATTGATTTACAAAATCGTCGAGTTATACCGGGAATTATCGATGCACATATGCATCCTCTTTTACTAGCGAATTCTTCTAAACAAATTGCATGTACTCCTCCATTAGTATACTCCATAGGGGATATGATAAAAGAATTAGCAAAAATGATTGACGAAGAATGGATTGAAGGTTGGGGTTATGATGAAGGGAAATTGGAAGAGGGACGTACACCGAATCGACATGATTTAGATCAGGTTTCTATAGACAAGCCAATTGTTATTACACGTACATGTGGTCATATCATTTCTGTGAATAGTAAGGCACTTGCAATCGCAGGAATAAATAAGCATACATCTGATCCTGCAGGAGGTAAAATCGATCGAGACATGAACGACGAACCAACGGGTGTGTTACGAGAGAGTGCTAGATTATTAGTGCTAGATAAAATGCCTCAGCTTTCTATGGACGAGAACGCTACTAGACTTGCTGAACTGACAAATTCTTTATATGCACATGGTATTACAGCAATCACGGATCTGATGGCTAGCAACAAACCTATGGACTATGTAGATATCTATACTCTAGCTAGAGAAAAAGGTTTATCCCATAACGTGGTTCTTTACTACATGTGGCATGATTTAAAGGTGAATCCTATATTGAGTGAGGAAAACACTAATCGTGAAAAACCTATTCATATCGGAGGTGTGAAACTATTTGCAGATGGAAGTGTATCAGGAAGAACTGCTTGGATCAATCCGTCATTTCTAGGTGATGAAGGTAACTACGGAATCGCAACCACTTCCGAAGATGAGCTATTGGAAGCTATGGAATATGCTAAACAACATGGTGTTCAATTGGTAGTGCATGCAATGGGCGAACAGGCGATAGATTTAATCGTAAATGCGTTTTATGGAATGGAAAGTTGGATACAAGATGGTCCATCCATTCGAATTGAACATGCAGCCATGCCTACCGCTCAAGCAATAGAACGAGCTGCTGAAATGGGAATTGCTTTTGTTCCACAACCTATATTCCTATATGCAGAAATTGAAAGTTATTTGAAGAATTTAGGAATCGAGCGTACAAAAACAACCTATCCTATTAATAAAATGCTAGAAGCAGGTATACCTGTTGCATTTTCTTCTGATGCACCAGCTACTGCATGGGCAGACCCAGTTAATCCTTTTATTGGTATTAAATCTGCTGTAACAAGAGTTGCCTATGATGGCACTGATACAGGCCAATCAGAAAAGATAGATGTAGAAACAGCTATTGAATTATATACGCGTGGTGCACAACAAATCACTCGCATTCCAAATATTGGCCAATTAAAATCAGGTTATCAAGCAGATTTTATAATTCTCAATAATGACATTTTGGAAATCTCGCCAGATGAAATTGAACATATTAATGTAGAAGAGACATATGTTAAAGGAATCTCAGTTTATAAAAAGTAATAGATGAATAAGGAAGAAAAACACTAACCTAATATAAAGAGATAAGTAAAACACCTTTCGTTATCGGGCGGCACTGACTACCCTTTTTGAGACAGGAATAAAAACCCCTATATTTAGCCATTTTACGGTATTGAACCAGTGATTGGCTCCTTTGGTTTCATTTGAATCATGGATTACGTGAGTGATATTGTTGCACTGCCCCATTCGGTCAGTGCAATTTTATTTATGTAGAAATAATGAGTTTATAAACTACGGTGGGGTTGCTACAAGAAGGATTAACGCAAAAACGACGGAAAATCGGGGAAAAGAAGGAATAGAGGAAGGTAAAACTGTTTTCGGACGTGTTTAACCTGAATATAATATTGTATTGGATAAATAGGAGCGTTGATTCTGGAATGAAGGGATTTACGCTCTTTTTGTTGAACTTATTAAACTAATGGATCATAATACAATGAAATTGATTTTAGTAAGACCTATAAATAGGTAATCAAAAACATTTGTTAGAGGAGATTGTGAAACATTTCACTTAAACTAACGCGGCAGTTTAGTTGAAAAAGGAACGAAGAAATTTAGATGACGTTGATCCGAAAAAGGGATTGACGTCTTTTATTTAATATTAAAATTCATTATTATGAAACCTAAATGGCTCTTCACTCGTTTTAGGGATAATTAAATGGGGTGGGAAAATGGAGTTTATTACAATGAAAAGTGAAGCTTATTTAGATTCAAAAGAAATTTGGCTAGAAAAGATAATGATGGAATACGGAGATAGAATGATCAGGATAGCCTACAGTTATTTAAAAGATTGGGGAACAGCACAGGAAACAGTTCAAGAGGTGTTTATTACCTGTTATAACCGCTACGAACAATACTACCATGCAGACAAATTTCAAGGCACTAATTTACAGGATAACAATAAACCGATGTAAAGATCTTTTGCGAAGTGCATTAATAAAAAAGGTAATTGTGGGTACTGATTTTTTTACATTGCATAAAACAAAAGACCCTTCTCCTGAAAATCTGTTCATTCAAAGTGATGAAAATGCTTTTATCACTGAGATGGTGCTATCTTTACCAGTAAAATATAGAGAAGCGATCCTACTGTTTTATTATGAAATCTTTCAATAGAAGAAATAAGTAAGATGTTGAAAACAAACAAAAACACGATAAAAAGCAGATTGAAAAGAGCGAGGGAATTGTTGCGAAATATCTTGGAAGGAAGTGACCAATATGAAAAATAAATTAACTGACTTGCCCACTATTATGGAAAAGGGAGCTTTTAAAGGACATAGTTTTACTGAAGAAAGTAAAGAAATAGTCCGAAATCGTATAAAAAAAAGAAACAGATATCTTCTCCCGAATTTACTAACAATAGCGGCTGCTTGTGGATTTTTGGGTCTTGGAACATTCTATATTTTACAACAAACAGGTTTTTTACAAGCTGACCCATTAAACACATCTGATTTTACACATGTAAGCGACGGCGATAAATCATTAAACGATAAAGTTATTGAAGTCGATGGTGAAGCATTCGAACCCGAAGTTTATGACGCAAAATTAGGAGCATGGGCTTCGAAAATGAACTCAATGCTTTCCGAACCGATGGACGACCCAAAATTGAAAGAAGCGAAAAACGATGAAGGTTTCGAATATTACTTGAAGGCACAAGAAGTCTATGGGGAATTTCCGTACCAATTGATTGAAGCAAGCAATGAATTGGAAAAGGAACATTCGAATTTGTTCCTTCTAACAAGTTATATCTTGCATAAGCAATTCACCCGTACGGTTCATTTAGGTCCCAATGGTGAAGCGAAGGAATCAACAGAACTCGTTGACCAATGGGCGCCGACTGATGAATACACGCGTCAAGCATTCGAATATATGAAGCAAATTGTGAATGATATTGACGTTGCGGTCAACCATAACGGAGAAGGAGAAATGTATGGTGTTACGTATCTAATGAATGGCGAAAAGGTTTCCGAAGTTGAAGAATTTATCAATGGGATGCACTAACTAGAAGCCAAAAACAATTAAATTGTAACTTCTTATTTGAACTAACAGGGCAGATTAGATTAAGTGAACACTTTCACAATTGCAACTTTTTCCAATGATTTCCGTCCACTTTTATAAACTAGAATTGAATGGTAGTTGATAAGGGGGGGATAGGACAATGGTGCATCAAGTCTATAATAAATTCCGTAATTATAATGTTGCAATAGTTTTCTTTCAATTTACTTTAGTTTTTGGTTTACTTGTCATTTTATTAGCTCTTTTTGGATATCACTTTACCTTTGTCAAATTAACTAATGACACCTTACCAATTCTGATTACATTAGTCTCTTTTTATATACTAGGCTGGGTTCGAAAGATAGAAAAAATTTGGGTTATCTCTGTAACCATTATGGTTGCCATCATTTTGGGATGGTTTTCTTTAACTATTAATTCCTACGAAACAATCGAATCTCCCAATGGTAATATAAAGGTCATGATTAGTCATAGAGGTATCACTCTTGGAGAAACTAATCATTTTTATGAACTTTATCTTTATACTTCTGTTCCTGGATTAGTGAAAAAAGTCAATGAAGAGACAATCCATATTATTACTAGAGGTGAAAGTGCGACCAACCTACAAATTTTAGGAGTGGAAAATGCCGTATGGATAAATGGTGAGAAAGTTATTTTGAAATCCCCTTATGCTGGAGAAATACAAGTGGAGTTCAAGAGTAGAGACTAGATTTTTCGTTAATTATTCTATAGATAATGGTATAGAACTATTGGTAATTATTTTTCATAACTAAGGGAGGAAAAAATGAAAAAGTTTATTAAGATTGGATTTATCATGTTAATCGCTGGTGGAATAATAACAGCCTGTGGAACAAAAATAGAGTCAGATGATTTGAAAGAAGTGAAGAATGCTGAACAATTGATTGTTGAAACGAAGGCAGTAGAAGAACAACAACCGCTTATTGTGGATGGAATCGAAATTCCTGACCTATCTGTTTATCAAATCCATGCAACAGAATATACAGATTTAATATTTTTCATTGAGAATTCTATTGAAAATTGGAACGATGATTCAGATTATAAATCAGGTCAGAGTATTGAGGATGCTGAATGGACCCTTGCAAATGCAGCTCTTCACTATATTAATTACTTTCAAGAAGATATTGACAAAATGGGTTTGACTAAAGACTTTAAAGAACTTCAAATCATTGCTTATAAAATAACAAAAAACGATTTTAACTATAGAAATGGTGGTGAGGAGCGAAATGAAGATTTTATTGCTGAATATAAGACAAAGTTGAACGAAATATATTCAAAAATGTAGGTTAGGGAAACTACTCTCTGAAGTTGACGAAGATAGTTAATAAAGGGATATTATTCAACTAACGATGTGCTTAACTCCAACAACCGTGGTGCAACACAGACTGTCACACTCAATATTGAGATAGGAGAGATTTTTTGAATAAAAAATATAAGATTTTGATTATCTTATCAATCATTTTAGCAGCTTCATGGTTGGCTGTATCTTTTTTTAGCCAAGATAAAAAGACTGCTGAAGAGTATGCAAATAATTTCTTTTCTTATCCAATTCCTCCAGAAACAAAAATGCTTGAACAAGGATTTGATTATGGAGTTGGTTACGGTGGAGGACCTTCGGGTAATTCGGGACGACCAATTGTTGTTGCCTACAAAAAGTTATCTTCTGAACTTAGTGAAAAAGAGTTGTATGATTATTATAACGAACAAGAAAAAGCTTTCGAAATTTACTTTGAAGGGGACGAAGAGGTTAATAAGACCCCGGATGGTAGAACTTGGTATGAAGGAAAGACTCGTGAGAATCTACATACTAAAGATAATACCGGGGAACCCATAGAATTCATCGTCCAGGTAAGATCAGAATTCGCTACTGCCTTCGGAGATTTGGCTAGATATTAAATACTAAGAAGAAATGGCACTGACTACCCTTATTACTCCTTATTCAAATACGGGTGCTTTAGTAAAGATCATAGGGTTGCTTAGGCAACTCTTTTTTCTAATTAAGTAAATGATTTAAGAAGGGTACTCTCAAACGAATTCATTAAAAGTAGGTGGAAAATATACTGTGAAAATCCCTTATTGGATTTGGACCGGATTACTAATTCTATGTATTCGGGGCAGTTTAGTGAATAAGAATTGCAGTTGATAATTTTAATTAAGCTGGGAATATTACACCTAAAGATACTTTGAGGTGAAGAAAAATGACCAGAACTATTTCCCTATTCCTGCTTTTATTTTGTTTGTTATTTTTATTGACCGTATATGCAACTGCAAGCGATGAGTCCAGTCCTTATGAAGAAATATATCCTGAAATCGGGTATAAGACTGTCGAAGAAGCATTGAATGACTTTGAAGAACATTTTGAACAAAGATTAAAGCTACCACTGAGAGTTCCCCCAATAATTTTTACTCATCATTTCGGAAGATTTAATGATTTAGATGGAGATATGAATGATACATTCGAAGTAGAATATGTAAGCGATAAATCATCAAAAAATCATTATAAAATAAATGTTCGACCATTGAATTATAAATTGCCTATAAAAGAAGAATACGTAATTAATACATTCGTCTTAAAAAATGGGAGTGTTGGAACCTATATGAAATTTTCGGGTTTTCATTTACTTGTATTCGAGAGAGAAGGCTGGCAGTACACCTTGAGTATTGATAAGCGTGTATCAGATAAAGTGACTCCTGAAGTTTTAGTTAAAATCGCTAATTCAATTGATTATCCAAATGAAGAAAAATAACAAAATAATCATTAGCCCTGTTCACTCTATTGTGGATGGGGCTTTTTTTATCTTAATGGTATAAGAAATTATTTCTGGGAACACTAAAATGAGGTGTATCCTATGAAAAGACACGTTATTTTATTGTTAGTGTTTATCTTCTTTGTAGTTCCAAAAAGTATTAGTGGAACAAACGAAGGATATGAAGTGGTTTCGAAGCTACCCAAAGAAAGTATAGTATTATACGCTAAGAAAATGAATGACGGTTTATATCGGGACTTTAAACTTGATTTCAAAGGAGAGACTTACTTCAGACCTTTTTGGATAAATGTTACAAATCCTACCTATGCCCCCAAAATTTTTTACCAAGACATAAACGAAGATGGAAAAAAGGAATTAATCATAACTTTAACAAAAGGTTATGGTTCTGGTGTACGAGATGAAGAAGTTTATGTTTATAGCTACACAAATGGATTGATTGATGTCGTTGTCGATAATCCTTTAGCAATTATCAATAAAAACGTAAAAACAAAATTAACTCCTGAAAAAGCCGAAATCACCTTGGTTGACAAAGGATTCATTGTAGATACTAAGTCAATAGAATCAACGCATTTATTTGAGGTTATAGGTTTTGGCAGCGTTATTGATTATGACGTAATTAATAACAATCTTATGGTCAGAGTAAGTGTTCAAATAACACCTGCGGTGTTTGTCGGAGATATTGTCATTACTTATGAATACCGTGATAAAATGTATCAAGCAAAAGCAATTGAATTTATAACGGATATTAATAAAAATCCCTTTTATGGTCCAGTGAAACATTAAGCGATCTTCAACTAACGGGTGCTTTACTTCAAGAAGGAGTAAAGCCTTTTTTTCTTATTGAACTAAAGCAGCAGGTTAGTTTAAGAAGGATTAGTATCACCCTCTATTACAAATTATGATCGATTTATGCTCTTTGGACCTTAAAAGTAAAAAAGTGGTATCTATTAACTTCGACTGTTGTATACTTATTTACTTAGCAACTCTATTGAAAAAAGCAAAATTATCGAAAGATAATGACGCAAAACCACAGGTCTAAAGCATTAAGCTATGATGGCTGGGTTACCGAAAGGAGTAAGGATAGTAATTGAATAGAAAACGCTTTAAATACTCATTTATTTTAATTTTTTTATTTACTGTTGTTCTTGTTTTTATTGATACGATTTTGACTGAGGAAGCAAGTGAAAAATATCCATTTATATGGTCACTCTCTCTGATTCCAATTATCTTGATTTCAAACATGTATCCTAAGTGGAAAGTAATCATAGGGTCTGGAGTCTTTTATAGCTTTTTGAAGTACACAACAGAGTTTGGACAGAAAATTAACCCAGATAATAACGAAATTAATGCACTTATTTTAGGTTCACTCATTAATTGGTCTATTATTCTAACTATTGGATACTTCATAAACAAATCTTATAAACTACTTCTAAAAGTAGAAGAGCTGACCATTACAGATTCATTAACTGGTATTTATAATCGAAGATATTTAGAACTTTTTATGGAAAAATCTATTCCTATTTATAAAAAGATGAACGGTTCTTTAGTTTTCATGATGTTAGACATAGACAATTTCAAAAAAGTTAATGATAATTATGGTCATCAAGGTGGGGATGAAGCTCTTAGGCATACTTCAGGAATTATTGGAAATAACCTAAGAAACTCTGATGTTTTCGTTCGGTTTGGCGGCGAAGAATTCGCAGTTATTCTGCCAAACACCGATGTTACTGAAGGGCTAATAATAGCAGAACGTATACGTGAGGCTGTTGAAAAATCAGAGTTCTTTTATAAAAATGAACGTATTCATTTTACCATCAGCGTTGGAGTATCTTTTTTCAATGGGGACACCGCAGAAGAATTTATTAAAAAGTCGGATAATGCGTTATATAAAGCAAAAGAAAACGGTAGAAATCAGATAGCAATTATTAGTTGATAGAACTTTTGATAATAAATTTTATTTTATAAGAGCCTACTATTTTAAGTAAATACCTTATTTTTGCACTAACGGGTGCTTTACTTCAAGAAAGAGTAAAGCATTTCTCGTTCAACTAACGCCGCAGTTTAGTTGAAGATTCGATTTTCGAAACAATCAATATTATTTGAATGTTACGATATATTTCAGGGGTAATATTGTATAATTGATTTATCAACTATTTATCTTAATTGAAGTTTTTTATTTTATAGTGAATTTGCTAATAAACAAATGACGAAGGAGAAAAAAATGGATGTTAAAAGAAAACTTGGAACACTAATTTTGGCGAGTATTATTGTAATGTCTGGAGTATTTTGGTACTCGCAACAGGAGCCATATAATACAGAGCTGGTTGTAAATACTTTGTTTGATAAATATGAAGTACAAAGTAGTCAAATTGGGATTACTGATCCGATTATATGGATAGATGTATACGATAAAAATGATATACCTGAAGTTGAAAAGTATTTAAAAGCCAAATTGTCTAAAGATGACTTAGAACACTATGAAGTCGAAGTATTCTCGCGTTGGTCTTGAATTCAGAGGTGAGAACACTACTCAAAGTCAATGTGTTTTAATTAAAGGAGAACATATACAACTGACAGGTGCTTTACTTCAAGAAGGAGTAAAGCTTTTTTCTTATTGAACTAAAGCGGTAGTTTAGTTAAAGAGTGTTGTTTAACTGTTGTTCAGCAATTGGTCTAGATTGTGGAGGAAGAGTTCAAGAGATTTGTAAGTAATTTAAATAAAGATTGTATAAGTTTAATTGAATTGAACGTACGAATAGTGGTAAAACGAACAAAGAGTAGAACTAACTATAAATAGCCAGTGGTTGACGAAGATTAATTAAATAATCAATCAATTCCCTAATTAATATCTTCTAATGAATTTGGCGAGAAGCGAAAACTTTCTTGCCAAGTTCTTTTTTTATTTCTCAACTATAGAAATATACGTTAAAGAGAAATAAGTAATCTAAATTTATAATTCTTTTGTTAACCTTTTTATTATTGAAACGTTTTAAAGGTGGGAGGTTTGAAATGAACGATTCCATGATGGGGAAAAAACTAAATGAGATACTAAAAATTGTTTACTCTTACCTAATAAAGATGGGTGCATCAAAGGAAGATGCAGAGGATATTATTCAAGATACTGCTTATAAATTTTTACAATACATAGACTCAGTCCAGTTTAATAATACCAAAGCATGGCTTTTTAGAGTAGCAGTAAATCAATATTATGATATGTCTCGTAAGAAATCTAGGCGAAGAGATATATTATTGAAATTCAACTTACAAGAAATATTTGAGGAAGAAACACCTGAAAAAGCCCTCATGCAAAGTGAATTAGAAAGGGATATTCATGAAATCTTAACTAAATTAAAACCAAAATACAGGCAGTTGCTTCTTCTGAAATATAGTACAGGACTAAAAATAAAAGAGGTAGCAGAACTGTATAGCATGAAAGAAGGATCTGTTAAAACTATTCTCCATAGGGCAAGAAAAGAATTTATAGAACAATATAGGAGGTATGAAAATGGACAAGGAAAATGAGTTTTTTCCTAAAGATCTTGATTTTGAGAAATTAGTAAAAAAAGCAAAGAAACGTTCAATGATAAGAATGGTGCTCATTTCATTAGTTATTAGTCTGATTGTTTTTCCTGGTCTATATATTATTGGAGATAGAGTGATGATAATGAAGATGGAAAAGGAGACCGACTTAGAATCGGATTGGAACGGAGTTATGGGTGCCAACATCGAAGAGCGAGGCACAATATACAATTATTCTCCAATTTCAGCAACAGCAAAAACGAAGTTAGTAAAAACCGTTGGAGGAGTACCAATTTCATGGGGTGAACAGGAAAAAGTCTTTACTATTTTTGGTTCGTCTCGACTTATTAATAATGGTCCTTCTGGCTTAGGATACTTCGATGGTGAGCGAATTCCTATGTATTATGAAGGAGAAAGAGTCGTTGAATTTTTTCATCCACAAGTAAATTATAAGCAAATATTTGATGATAGAAAGTTACTTAATGTGATTGATGATAACACAGTTGTAGAGATGGCTTTTTCGTTTGATGATGGCTACTCCATTGAGGAAGTAAACGAAGTATTTAAAGAAAAATTAGCTTGGTATTGGGTAGATACGTTTAGTAAAGTTGATATAGAAAATGATAATAAGTCAAACGAAGATGAGAATTTTCGAGACGCTACTATCTATGGTTCTCAAGCATACGGCTTTTCATATTACCGAAATGCAGAAAACAACTTCATATCAATTTTAGAAAGGGTAAAGGAAGATGGTGGTGATTATCAAGAAGATGCAGAGAAAATTATTACTAACATAACTAATCAGGGCGAAATAAAACTAGAACCTCAGAACTTAAAAATTATTGGTGTTATAGTTACAGGAAAACCAAGTGATTTAATAAAGTTTAGTGATGAATCTATGATTCGCGGTGCTACATTAGGAGCAACAACAGACCAATATTAAACTGTTGTGGAATGTGCAATTTATTTTGAAAGGGGAATTTAGAAGTGATGAAAAAAGCTATAATTTCAGGAATTGTATTTTGTTCAATCTTGTTAGTTGGATGTAATACAAACGAGGTATTAGAAAGCGAAGTAGTAGTTTCTCAGAGAGACGGGGGAAATGATGGAATATCAAATTTAATTTCTGAATTACAAAATGAAATAATAGTATCTATTACAGAGCAAACGGAACTTGAAAGTGATGCACTAGCAATAATGATAGATGGTGGTACTGATGAATTAACAGTTTCAGTAGGTTTCCCGAAGGGTGCAAAAATTGATGATACGTTGATTCAACAAATAGTTGAAGATTCTATTAAGAATGTTTCTGAAGCAGAAACAGTAACAGATAGCGAAGAAAAAATAAAAATGAAAATAAAGATTGAGAAATACTAACAGTGAATTTCTTAAAGGATACAAACGGCCTTAAAAATAAAGTAGTTTTATAAGTATGTGAATAAATGTACTTAAACTAACCGGTGCTTTAGCAAAATAAAACTAACGAGAAACAGTCTGATTTGTTATGCAAATAATGCAGAAAGTAATGTAAGGCGTCTTTGTAATAGATAGAGTTTACTAGGAGGACGGCAAATGTTTAAGTATGTGTTGCAATTTATCGTTGGAATCTTTACTTTAGTGGTATCAACATTTATAGCTTGGTATGAAGGTAGTACAATAACCAATAATTCTTTGGAATGGGGGTATTCAATACCATTTACCAAATTATTTAACATTGAGATTACGAATGGTCGTGATATTAGTCAACTTGATTATTTTGTTTATGCAGCTAAATTTCACCCACTATTTCCCGCTATTATGGTAGTTAGTGCATTCTATATTTTGAGTGTAGTTGGTTATCTTCTTATAAAAAGTAAGTCTAAATGGACTACAGGATTTTGGGGATTATTAAGTTGTATTATGTTATTACTTAGTGGTTTTATTTTTAATTCACTAACCAATGGAGGAAGGATTTTATTCTGGATTGCTTTAGTAAGTGGACTTATTAGTATAGCTGTTGCAATGTTCGCGGGCTTAAGAAATTTCAAGAACAAGGTGACCGTTGAATTATAACAATGCGAAGAGTTTCACTTAAACTAACGGGTGCGTTAGTCAAATAGAGCAACGTTTTTAAGACGTTGCTCTATTTACATTTAAAAGTACTTCTGATAATACTCTTTCCTTAGCCTCCCACTTAATTGAGCATAGATCCTTGTGGTTTCACTTTTTTCATGCCCCATAAGGCTTTGTATGACTTCAATAGGAGCTCCATTATTCAACAAATGAGTTGCGTAGCTATGTCGAAGTTGGTGTGGGTGAATCTCTTTATTAATTTCCGCACGATTGGAAATACGTTTGATGATGTATCGCATTTGGGCGACACTCATTTTGTGTGGCTGTCTTGCTGTTACAAAAATAGCAGAGTTATGATCATTACGGCTTTCTATGTAGCGTTTAAGCCATATGTCGCAACGTGTATTAAAATAAACCTCCCTTTCCTTGTCGCCTTTTCCTCGAACAATCGCAGATTGATTGGACCAATTAATATGGTTCTTTTCTAAAGCAACTACTTCTCCAATTCGACAGCCAGTAGAAAACATGAATTCAAAAATAGCTTTTTCCATTGGAGAATGACAGGATTCACGAAGGTGTTCAATCTCCCTTTCGGTTAAATACTTGGGTATTCGCTTCCCTACTTTGGGTTCTTTAATTTTGGAGGTTGGATTCTTACTCAAGTACCCTTCTTCATGGGACCAACGAAAAAATGATTTCATAAAGCGGATGCGGTGTGCAAGACTGGCCGGTTTTAAATGCTTACCGGATATTGCGAGATATTCTTTCAGTTTATTTGTATCCAGTAATTCCATCTCTACATCCTTAAAATAATCAATTAGTAGCAAAGACTGTAACAGGTAGGCCTTCAATGTTTGTGGCGAAAAGCCCTCTATTCGCTTGTCAGCTTCAAATGAAGCCCATGCTTTTGACAGTAACAATTCTATTCCCCCTAAAATAGTAATATTAAAAGGATTATTGCCAATTTAATAGAATTATAGACATAGGGCGTATTTTTACTAACCCCGGAGGTTAGTTTAAGAAAGAGATAATGTTAATTCTAATTAAATATGGAAGGAATGTTTAACCGTGAATATTGAATGCACGCGATATCGAGTGAAACAAGGTAAAACAGAAAAAGTAAATGAGTGGTTAGCCTTTTTGAATGAACATATAGAAGATGTACTAGTTACCCTTGAAGGCGAGAAAATGTACATAGAAACGATTTTTCGAGAAGTATTAAATGGAGAAGAATATTTGTATTGGTATGCTGTTCAAGGGACAGGTGGGATTGATGTAGATGATTCAGAACATTGGATTGATATAAAACACATTGAATATTGGGATGAATGTATTGATGAAACCTTTAAACCCGTAAATTTACAAACTGAAGTAGTGATGATTCCTGAAAAAGTAAGAGCTTCTATGAAGTAAGTACTTGTTCAACTAACTCGCCCTTTAGTTGAACAAGTTGCTGCCTGTTAGGAGAGCTTTTTCTTATTGAACTCCCATAAAAATTAAAATCTTCGATTTATAGAAAAAGACAATACGAAATTTGACGCAGCCCAATAATTTTTTAAAAAAGTGCAAGCCTAAAAGAGAATTAAATTGTGGGTTGGACTAGGAGGCATTTGGTTCAGTGATTGTCACGTTGTAACCTAAGTTTTCAAGTCTTCGAACTGAATATCGTACAATCGATTGTTCTTTTTGCTTGTCAAAGTAATCTTCCCCTAGGTCTACGTACATTTCTTTGCGAGTTAGGAGATAATAGCTGATTCTTAAAATGGCATGAGCCACTGATATTCCTGCACGCTTTTTACCCTTTCTTGATGCAGTGCGCCTATACAGGGCTCCCAAGTAGGTTTTGGATCCTCTAACAGAATGAGCTGCTTCAATTAATGCCGATTTCAAGTACTTGTTTCCTTTTTTCATGGTAGTTGATTTCCTCTTGCCCGCACTTTCATTATGTCCAGGTACTAATCCTGCCCAGGAACATAAGTGCGCCGAACTGGGAAATTGCTTCTCCACATCTGTACCAACTTCGGCTAAAATTTGTTCGGCCATTCGAGTGGCGATGCCGGGAATGGAATCCAATCGTTCTATATCATCTTGATGGGAGGATAACCTAGTAGCTACCTCTTCGTTTAATAGCTCAATCTGCTCAGTTAGAAATTCTATATGGACCAGAATGGTTTTTAACATGAGACGTTGATGTGGATTGATATACCCTCGAAGAGCTAGCTCCAGTTCACTCTTTTTCTTCTTCATTGATCGGCGAGCAAAGCTAGCTAGTTTCTCAGGATCATTTTCGCCATCGGCGATAGCACGGAGCATATCAAGTGACGAAACACCCATGATGTCGGAGACAACGGAACCGAGTTTGATATTGGCTCCTTCTAAAACCTTTTGAATCCGATTATGTTGTTTCGCTCGCTCTTCAATAATACTTCGACGGTATCGAACCAACTCCCGTAATTCCCGCTGATTTCGGTCTGGAATAAAACTTGCTTTAAGTAGACCGTGACGAAGAAGTTTGGCAATCCATTCGGCATCCTTTACATCGGTCTTGCGACCTGGTACTGCTTTCATATGTTGGGCGTTCACTACTAAAAACTCAATGCTCTCGGCTTCTAGCAAGTTAACAATAGGCTTCCAAAATACACCTGTACTTTCCATTGCTACGTGAGTACAACCATGCTCCTTAATCCAGTCAATTAACTGTAATAGAAATACAGTTTTAGTGGAAAACGTTTGAATCTCCTTTCCTTTTGGCGTAATAATACAAGCAGTAATGGAATCCTTATGGACATCCATCCCACAAGCACGTTCAATGATTACTTCCATTGAAATCATCCTTTCTACGGCAAATAGTATTGGAGGCTGGTGCAATAACCAGAGTAGGATTAATCTCCCATGAGTGCTTCCCGTAAGGGAGCGACAGTCTGTGATGCACCGTGGTCGTTGGAGTCAGACTAACGGATGGGCTCTATGGCACCATAGTTCATCGACCTTCCTCTCCCAGCCGTAGTATCCTATACCCAGGTTTTCATATTTTCATTCTCTGTGGTGTAGCGCTGTTTTTGCGCTACATGGGTGGCTAACGGGGCAGGTTAGTTGAAGATTCGATTTCCGAAATAATCAATCTTTTTTAATAAAATGAATAGCGATAAACACTTAAACCTCCTATATTGATTGAAATTTGTACAAAATACATATTCAAAGATAATAATTTTTTTATAAAACTCCAGTCATGTTATTCAACAATCGGGCCATATTGTGGAGTAATAATCAATTAAGGACTGTTACCTAACGACGCTTTCCGTGCGGTTTATAAAATGGTAAAATTTTTTGATGGTGTTAATTAATTGTTTAATGAAATAAAAAATACGATTAATCAATTGTATGAAAAAGAATTAAAATCATTATTACTTTAATTTTTATTGCGTATTCAACTGTCGAGGAAAGAAAAGTATATTCAGTGCAGAGATTCTTTATAGAGGAAAGGTTGCCGAAAGAAAATGATATCAATACTCAAAATACCCATGAATCCAATAGCTAATCTGAACGAAGAGTTGAAACAAATGACGCCTCTTTCCATTGCACTTGGACATGAAAATGATGTATTTGTCCTACTAATGGAAGAGCAAATTCCACTAATCGATGGTTGTTTTCCTGCAACCGTTACGGAAAAAAACTATAGATATCAAGTCATTCATCTAAAAGATGGAAAAAAGAAAGTGCTAGATTTGCCGAAAGAGACATGGAATTATCATTACATACAACCGATTGATGACGGAAAATTTCTACTTGTATGCGCACGGTCATATTACCATGATGCACAAAACATTGAAAAAAACGCACGTGTCTATGATGGAAATGGGCGTTTTATCCGATCATTTTGTTTAGGGGATGGTATTGAGCATGTTTACGTAACAAAGAATCAAGAGATTTGGACAGGGTACTTTGATGAAGGTGTTTGCGGCAATTACGGCTGGAATGATCCGGTTGGTCGCAGCGGATTAGTTGGCTGGGATGCATCTGGTGCTAAATTGGATTCGCTTGAAGAAGATAAGGAATATTTCATTTTTGAATGTTGGGCATTGAATGGTGTAGCAGATGGAGGAATTTGGTTTTTCTTTACCCTAGATTCGAAGATTGGCGTACGGAAAGAGGGTCTCACATCGTATTATTCACCCGAAGATATTTATTTTCGGGCGTTTGCGGTGAACGGCGAGACAATCGTTGCACACCTCGGCAGAGGAGAACGTACACTCTTTGAGTTACAACGTGAAGATAATGAATATAAGACTGTCCGTAAAATCGAGCTGATGAAGCCGGATGGAAAGCCTATCGAACCGCAATTAGTGAATAACCGTGAGAACAAGCTGCTGTTTTTGGACGGGGATGAGCTGTATATGTATGAAGCGAAATCCAGTGTGTGACGGTTTGAGTGGTAAGTTTTCAGCAGATATTGAAATACTAGGGTTATATAAATCATTATAGGCGAATTTACAGGTGGATGGATCAGTATCCCACAATCGGGCGCGATTGTTGAATAAGCCTCTCTTTCTTATTTGACTAACGGGTGCTTTAGTCAAATAGAGCAACGTCCTTTAAGGCGTTGCTCCTTCTTCATTTAAAAGTAGTACTTCTGATAATACTCTTTTCTTAACCTTCCACTTAGCTGAGCATAGATCTTGGTGGTTTCACTTTTCTCATGGCCCATAAGACTTTGTATGACTTCAAGAGGAGCTCCATTATTCAACAAATGAGTTGCGTAGCTATGTCTAAGTTGGTGCGGATGAATTTCTTTATTAATTTCAGCACGATTAGAGATTCGCTTGATGATGTATCGCATTTGGGCGACGCTCATTTTGTGAGGCTGTCTAGCGGTTACAAAAATAGCAGAGTTATGATCATTACGGCTTTCTATATAGCGTTTAAGCCATATATCGCAACGTGTATTAAAATAAACCTCCCTTTCCTTGTCACCTTTTCCTCTAACAATCGCAGATTGATTGGACCAGTTAATATGGTTCTTTTCTAATGCAACTACTTCTCCAATTCGACAACCGGTAGAAAACATGAATTCAAAAATCGCTTTTTCAATTGGAGAATGACAGGATTCACGAAGGTGTTCGATTTCCCGCTCAGTTAAATATTTTGGTATCCGCTTACCCACTTTGGGTTCTTTGATTTTGGACGTTGGATTCTTACTCAGGTAGCCTTCTTCGTGGGACCAACGAAAAAATGACTTCATAAAACGAATGCGATGTGCAAGACTTGCTGATTTTAAATGCTTGCCGGATATAGCGAGATATTCTTTCAGTTGATTTGTATCCAGTACCTCTATCTCTACATCCTTAAAATAATCAATTAGTAGCAAAGACTGTAACCGGTAGGCCTTCAATGTTTGTGGTGAAAATCCCTCTATTCGCTTATCAGCCTCAAACGAAGTCCATGCATTCGATAGTAACAACTCTATTCCCCCTAAAATAGTAATATTAAAAGGATTATTGCCAATTTAATAGAATTATAGACATAGGGTGTATTTCAACTAACGCAGCAGTTTAGTTTAATAAGAAGGTTATTTTTACTTTTGTGTTGAATGTATGTATAAGTTAGTACATGAAAATAGAAATAAAGAAATGAGGACAAGGTAATGAGACCTATATTATTGATAATCGGATTAATGGTTTGCTCTATGATTATCTTGACAGGTTGTTTCATGCTAATTAAAAAGAGGCCAGTTTCAGGAACTCCATTTATTGTTGGAGGTATAATAGGAATTATTACTTTGTTTATATATTCTTTTTTCTTCGCTTAATCTCGGTTAGTTAAAACAAGTTGAATATGGATATGAGAATAGACTCTTATAATACTAACTTGTGCGTTAGTTAATCAAGTGGCTGCCTGAAATGGTAGCTTTTTCTTATTGAACTAACGAAGCAGTTGTGCGGCCGAGCCTAGGTCGTATCATATAGCGGGTGGGATTCCCGTCGAGAAAGAACTAGCCATTCACTCGTAGCGAGTCTTGGAGGGCTAATGGTAACATTAGCCTTTAAGCGTAGACAGTTAGGTGGCGGGCCGAAAGCCAAATGGTTGAAGGGATTGAGCTCCATAATGTTAGTAAATCGAGAGGGCTGATGCCTTAACTGCGGTAGAAAGCTACATTTTATTCTTCGATAAAGGCAAGAAGAATAAAACCTCTCTGGGGTCAGAGACCTTGGCACGTCACACATGGATATGATACGGCAACTCGGGAGACCCTACCGGTCTCTTCTAATAGAAGAGTATGGTGTACAAGTGATAATAAGCAAGGAAACCAAATGCCGTTGTAGGGAGTCGGATAGCAGCGTAGTACCAATGAAGTTGGGTAATGCCGATGGAGGAAAGGCTGCTACCAAGTTATCACCCTTACTAGGGACACATTTACTACACTCGGAGGTAGGAATATTAAATGGAAACAAAACTATTAAGGATAGCAGAATTAGCAAAATCTGATCCTAAAATGAAATTTACATCTATTGTCCATTTACTAAATAAGCAATCTCTAGTTCAGTGTCATCTTGAATTACCTAATAAGAAGGCTACTGGGATTAATGGCACAACTAAAGAGCAATACAGTGAAACACTAGAGGAAAATATAGAGGATTTAGTAAGTAGGCTTAAAAGTAAAAGTTATCATCCTGTTCCCGTAAGGAGAATGTATATTCCGAAGCTTAACTCCAACAAAAAAAAGACCATTGGGGATACCGGAACATGAAGATAAGATTGTACAGAAAGGCATTACAAAAATACTAAATGCCATCTATGAAAATAATTTTCTAGATTGCTCTTTTGGGTTCCGCCCAAATCGTAACTGCCACGATGCTTTGAAAATATTAAATTATTACATGGAAAAGAAATCAGTAAATTATATAGTAGATGTAGATATCAAAGGGTTCTTTGACAACGTTGACCACATATGGATGATGGAGTTCTTAAAACTGCGAATTGCTGACCCTAACTTACTAAGAATAATTGGTAGGTTTCTTAAAGGTGGATACATGGAGGAAGGAAAGAAATACAAGACAGATAAAGGCACACCGCAAGGTGGAGTCATATCTCCGATACTTGCCAATCTATACCTCCATTATGTCCTGGACCTGTGGTTTGAGAAGGAAGTTAGAAAACAGTGTAAAGGAGAAGCATACATAGTTCGTTATGCAGATGACTTTGTTTGTTGCTTCCAATATAAGAGCGAAGCTCAGGAATTCTTTCAATCATTAAAGCTGAGATTACAGAAGTTTAACTTAGAAATAGCGGAGGATAAAACCAAAATTATTCCCTTCGGGAGATTTGCGGAGAAAGATGCAAAACTAAAGGGAAATGGAAAACCTGACACCTTTGATTTCCTAGGTTTTACACACTACTGTGGAAAGAGTAAATCTGGATACTTTCGTGTGAAACGGAAATCAAGCAGGAAAAAGCTACAAGGTAAACTTAAGGAATCGAAGGAATGGATAAAGAAGAACCGAAACAATGATATTCATATGATTATGAATAGATTTAAACGCTCGCTTGTAGGTTATTACAACTACTATTGCATCACAGATAACACTCCAAGTGTTCAACAATTTAAAGACAAAATCCAATACTTACTGTTTAAATGGCTCAACAGAAGAAGTCAAAGAAAATCCTTTACTTGGGATAAATTCAATCTTTTTCTTCATAAATATCCGTTACCTTCACCAAGAATAAAGGTGAATATATACGACTTAAGAAAAGAGATTAGCTATATTTTGTGAATGAAGACTTGGAGGAGCCGTGTGCGTGAATAGCGCAAGCACGGTTCTGTGAGGGGGGAAGAACACAATCTACCGCAAGGTAGAGAGGTTCTCTTCTACTCGACTAGTGCAAGGATTATCGTCAGATTTACAACTTTAAATAAAGAAATGTTACCAAACGACGCTTTTCGAACTAAATACCTAAAGGTAAAAAATACCATATATGGTATTATTGAATTGATTTCAAAATAATGCTAAATGAGGTGGAAATGTTGAAAAAATATTTTTACATAAGTATTTTACTAGGGGCATTTGCTTTATCAGGTTGCACTAATGATGAAGATGATAAGAAAGAAATGGAAGCAGAATCGTCGCCTACTGAGCAATCAATCACAATTGACAACAATGTAAATACCACAAAGAAAGAAGAAACAGCACCGATTCCTTTAAACTTAACGCAAGAGCAAAAAGAAGAATATTATCAAAAATATGTAGCTGTCATAGAAAATATAAATGCAGTAAGCGATAAGGACTTCGAATTAGAATTGGAGCCTATCACAGCTCTTCTCGATGAACATTGGATTGAAGTAGAAGATTTTGAAAAGCTAGCAAAAGAGCGAGATAATGCGTCAATTGTTGTTATAGAAAATAATGAACGTTATAATCCGATGTCAGTACCGAAGACAGTAACGTTAAAAATAGGTTCGAAAGAAGCAAACATTATTTTTAAAGGTTCTTTTGATACACAATTAAACGAAAATACATCAAAGGGAAGACAACTATTTTCAGTATTTAACAGTATTTCTTCAGAAGCTGCGGATGCTAATGGAAGTTGGACTCAACTAGGCTATGATGAGTCATTAGTTGATGGTGCTACTGTATATAATATTGCGGTAGGAGGCAAATACTCCCAAAGCGGTATTATTTCTTCACATACCATAGCGATGGAATTTCATTGTAATGAAAATGGTGGAATTAGTTAGAAATCCTAATCATTATGTGAAGTATTGTACTTAAACTAACGGGTGCTTTACTTCAAGAAGGGTAAAGCATTTTTTCTTATAGAGAATTCTTCCCTTATTTATGACCAAATGTAAAAAGTATTAGACATTTTACCAATCAGTGATACAATATAAATGTCAAATTCTTTTTACATTTATTGCGAGGGGGAAATAAATTATGGACTGGATTGTTTTAACTGTTTTTTTTATTATCTTAGGGATTAGTGCTATTTTGATTATCGGTACTCTTGTATCTTTACCACAAGTGGGTGACGAAAGAAAAAACCTTATCAAAATGAAATCCCAGTCTTACACCTTTGCAGTTGCAATGGGATACGTGTTAATTCAACTTTTTAAAAACATATATAATGGTTCATATGAGGGTATAAACCCTTTTACCTTTCTCATAACGATTTCCATTATATATTTAATTTCATTACTATTTTTCAGGAAAAAATATGGTAGTTAAATGAAAAATTACATTAAAGAATTAAGAAAATCAGCTAAATTATCCCAAGAAGAACTGGCTAAACTTTGTAAGGTATCTAGACAAACGATAAATGCAATTGAAAATGATAAATATGATCCTACTTTACAATTAGCTTTTAATATAGCCTCTGTATTGGACACCACAATAGATGAGCTGTTTGTCAATAAATGAAAAATCAACAATCGGACGAGATTGTGGAACTAGCTTCACTTTCCTTCTTCAACTAACGGGTGCTTTAGTAAAAATCATTGGGTTGCTTAGGCAACTCTTTATTCTTATTGAACTAACGAGGCAGTATAGTCAATTTTGACAATAGAGTATCAATAAAGAACCTTTCCTGTTAAAATTTGGGTGAGATGGAAAACGAATTTGAGATTGGGGTTTAATAAATATGAGGTTTTTTATAAAAGCAATATTAGTAGTTGTATTGTGTTTTTATCTATTGGTACTTTCAAAACTAATCTTATTTAAATATCTAACAATTCCTGACATAGTTAATCATTTTACTTTTAGTTATGATGGTCGTTCCTGGAATAGTAACTTTATTCCTTTTAAAACGATAATCTATTATTTATTCTTAGCAGATATAAATTTCAATATGAGAGTAGAAAACTTAGTTGGAAATATCATTGGTTTTGCACCATTTGGTTTTATTTTGCCTTTAATATCAAAAAGATTCCACTTGTTTAAAAATATTGCCATAGCATCCTTTTGTTTAAGTTTAACATTTGAACTTCTTCAATTTGTATTTAAATTTGGAAGTTTTGATGTTGATGATTTAATTTTAAACACACTTGGAGGTGTAATAGGTTATATAGCTATTTACGCTATTTTTATGCTTATAAAATACATAAAACAAAAGAAAGTTCATGAAATTTCTAACTTAAAGTAACGGGTGCTTTACTTCAAGAAGGGGTAAAGCCTTTTTTCTTCTTGAACTAACGTTAGCAGGTTAGTTCAAGAAGGATAATTATTATATTTTGAATTAGTTACTTGTTTAAAAATTGGTTAAAGAAGGAGTTTGAATTGTTGATGGGAATGAGAAAGGTAATACTAATCTTAGCAGTTTTATTTTTAGTTGCTTGTGACAATAACGAAATTCAGTACGATGGGAAGTTATTAAATATTGCTGTTATTGGTGAACTTCCAGAATTGGAAAATGATAAGATTCATTTTAAACAATTGTCGTTAGAACAATTTAAAGAAGACACATTCAATGTTGCTAAAAAATTTGATGCTATTATGGTCACACCTGAATTGTTTGAACCTGCATCAGATGATACATATGTAAATTCATATCAGACCTCTGAAATGCCAATCATCTTTTTCAATTCAAACAAAAGACACCTTCCGTTTGTTAGGGATGGACTTACCTATGAAACAGCAGATTTTGATGCATTAGATAACGGTTCTCATACGACAATTTATTTATACAATATGATTGAAGAAAAAGATGATGCTTGGTTCTTTTATTTAGATAATCAAAAAAATATAAATGAACTATATAGAGAGATGTTCCAAAAAGTTGAAGCATTATAAAAAACGGACATAATGAGTTGGTTATTCTTCTACTTTTTATTCAACTAACCGGGTGCTTTAGCAAAATCTGGCCATCGTTTCGATGGTCTATTTTTATGTCCAAAACATTAAGTTGATCCCAGATTTACTTTGTGAAATGTTACACTTAAACTAACGCGGCAGTTTAGTGTAATAAACAAATAAATCAGCTAGGAGTAATATATGATTATTTTAATAAGTGCTGTAAGTGGTACTGGAAAAACATTAATGGCTCAAAAGTTACTAGAAAAATATCATATTTCTTATCTCTCTATAGATCATTTAAAAATGGGCTTGTACAGAGGAGATAAGAATTGTGGATTTACACCACTAGATAGTACTGAATTCATTGGAGATAAGCTCTGGCCAATATTAAAAGGGATTATTATGACAAATATCGAGAATGAACAACATATCATTATAGAAGGATGCTATATATTGCCTCACTATATGAAGGGCTTTGACATCAATTATACAGAAAAAATCATTCCAGTATTCTTAGGTTTTTCGACGAATTATATTCAAGAAAACTTCGAAACAAAAATAGTGAAACATAGGAATGCTGTTGAACTCCGTAATTGGTCCGAAGAAAGAACGATAAAAGAACTAATCAAGGAACATAAAGAATTTAAAACAAAATGTTTACAAGTAGGTGTTAGGTATTTTGAAATCGAAAACGACTATGACAAAGAAATATTGAATGTTTATGACTATATAGAGGCTGAAAAACGGAGAATTGAACCTTTATAACTGGGATTCTCATTTTAGTTATTGTAGTAACGGGTGCTTTACTTCAAGAAGGAGTAAAGCCTTTTTCTTATTGAACTAACGCGGCAGTTTAGTTGAATAAGAAGGAATTTTATTAAGGTGAAGAATTATTTGTGATGATAACTCTCAAAGTACTTTAGGTTTATTTTGAGATTCGCTTTTTGCTATAAATCATATGGAAATATCGTGATAAGTCTAGTTAACGATTTTTTTCTTTTTCAAAGAAAAAAATATATGTTCGTCGATTTAAAGAACATTCTTTAAATCAAAGCAGTGTTGCTTATTATTATATTTCGACCTATAAGAAAGGAATTACTAAATGTATGAGTATTAAATTAAAAGAAATTATAAATGAGAATTGGATTGAATGTATTCGTTTAACAACAAATGAGGATAACAGTAATACTGTATTTCAAAAGTTTGTTGCCTCAAATGCATTGTCGATTGCCCAGTCAAAAATACAAGAAGGATGGACAATTAAGGCGATTTATGAAGAAAACACAATGGTAGGGTTCACGATGTATGGATATTCTGTAGAGAACAAATTTTATGAGATTTGTAGATTAATGATAGACCATAAGTTTCAACGAAAAGGTTATGGTATTAAAGCAATGTTAATTGTAATTGATGAGATGAGAAGTAATAAGGATTGTAAAGAAGTATTTTTAAGTTTCGATCCTCAAAATGAAGGGGCTAAAAAGTTATACGAAAAGGTCGGATTTGTAAATACTGGAGAGATAATTGATGATGAACTTTTATATAAGCTGAACTTGGTCAATTATTCAATTTGAGAGTTTTCTTAAAGGCATTTTACGTTCACATATTCTTTAAAAAAACCTAGCTCTTTTGTCTTTAAAACATTTTTTTATTAGCCTACCTCTTGAATCGGAATATAATTCAATCCTAAAAAATTAATAGAAATACTGGAAGAAATAAGAGATAAAAAATAAATTGATATTCCACTAACGGGTGCTTTAGTAAAATGGAGGGCTGATAATACAGCTCACTTTACTTATTGAACTAACGAAGCAGTTTAGTTCAATAAGCCAAATGCATTTCTGAAAAACCTTAATGGTAAATTTGTTTAATATTGGAACTTCTATTTACTTCAAACGTATTAAAGTAAAGGAGTAGGTTAGTTGAAAATTGTTGTTTAACACGTGTTCAACAAGCTGCATTTTGTGTATGAAATTCGAGGCGACAGGAAAGGTGATGGATTGAGTCTAATTCAAGTTATATATATAGTACTTATATGGACAATACCTAGTCTGGGTTCTTGGTATTCCTTCAGAAAAATGGAGAAAGAGAAACAGATAGAACTTATAAAAGAGTGGAGAAATCCTTTATCTATTTTAGGTATTATACCTAGTTTTATTGGTTTGCTCGTATATCTTACAGGCTCTGTTGCAGCATCTGACATAAAAGTCTTACGTGATTTGGGAATCGCTTTAGCACTATTTGGTTGGTTTGTAATTTGGGTAGTAGGTCTGATTAAAGGAGAGGAAAATACCTTTAAGTGTATTGCTATGATATTAATAGGGATTTTCGTACTAATTGCTTATATCTATCTGTTTTCTTACTAAACTAACGGGTGCTTTAGCAAAATATGGCTATCATTTCGATGGTCTATTTTTATATCCTGAACTTTTAGCGATACATTGTGAAGTGTTCCACTTAAACTAAAGAAGCAGGTTAGTTGAACAAGAAGGTAATCAGATATAATAGAGATAAAAAGGTGATTTTCAAAAAGAATTGAGGAGAAATGGATGTCGCAAGATGGGATTGTTTTAGTAGCAAGCGTATCAATCTTTAATGAAGCTGAAGTTTTGATTATTAAAGAGAATAAACCTACTGCTGTTGAAAAGTGGAATTTCCCGAGTGGACGTATTGAATATGGTGAGGACATTCTCTATTCGGCTCGGAGGGAAGTAAAAGAGGAAACAGGGTTGGACGTAAAACTGATTGGGACTACTGGTGTATATAATTTTATCAGTAGTACAAACAATCAAGTTATTCTATTTCATTTTATTGGTGAGGTTACTGGTGGTTCTGTAAACCTCGAAGAAGATGAGATTTCTGACAGTAAGTGGATTAAGGTAAGTGACCTTGTAAAAATTGAGAATGAAGACTTGCGGGAACCAGGGGTATTAAAGCAAATAATTAATAATTTATTAAAAAAAAACCTGTACCCAATTAATATTTATAATGAGCAAGTTTGTGATCGTTTCACTTAAACTAACGGGTACTTTAGTTGAGATAGTGGGATGCTTAGGCAACATTTTTTTCTTATTGAACAAACGCAGCAAATTAACGAAGGTCCATCTTTAATATTAGATGAAACATCTACAACATTACATTTAATTAATAAAAAGGGGAAATTAAATGTTCAATCAAAAAAGAATACGAGATTACGGAGTGGAGATTGGTCGATTAGAAACTGGTTTGCAAAACGCTATCACAGATGTAAAAGGAGTAACAGTCGGGCATGTGACGCTTAGCGAAAAAAATATGCAAACAGGAGTTACAGCCATTTTGCCGCATCAGGGCAATATCTTTAAAGAAAAACTGATAGCTTCCAGCCAGGTAATCAACGGTTTCGGAAAAACGATGGGTACTATTCAAATGATGGAGTTAGGTACTTTAGAGACTCCTATTCTGTTAACGAACACATTGAGTGTCGGATTAACTGCAGATACATTAATTGATTATATGTTGGAAAAAAATCCTGAAATTGGACGCACAACTGGAACGGTAAATCCCATAATCGGTGAATGCAATGACATGTTCTTAAATGATGTAAGGGCAAAGTTTGTGAAGCCGGAACATGTTCTTCAAGCACTTGAAAATACTTCGTCTGAATTCGAAGAAGGAACAGTTGGTGCAGGGACTGGAATGCTTTGTTATTCATTAAAAGGAGGGATTGGTTCTGCTTCTCGTATGATGGAAATGAATCATGGAAAATACACTATCGGGGTTTTGGTGTTGTCGAATTTCGGTATTTTAAGCGATTTGTTAGTTAAGGGCAAAGCGGTTGGTCAAGAATTGAAAGAAGCAATCCTCGAATCTTATAAAGAAGAGGATAAAGGGTCCATCATGATTATCGTTGCAACCGATCTTCCAGTGTCTGAGAGGCAATTGAACCGGATAATAAAAAGGTCTGTGACAGGCTTATCTAGAACGGGTTCGATTATTACAAATGGTAGTGGTGAGGTCATCATAGGATTCTCAACAGCCACCAAGATTCCGCATGAAAAAGAAGAACATCTTCTGGTAATCCCTCAAATCCATGAAGAAGATATGGATTTGGCTTTTAGAGCTGTGGGAGAAGCGACGGAAGAAGCAGTATTGAATTCACTAGTGACGGCAGAAGCTGTGATTGGACGAGATGGGAATGAAAGACCGGCTTTTAAGGATTTAATTCAGAAATTTGATATTAACATTGCTGATTAAATAGAGTTCATACAGGAGTATAATAATTTTGAGAAATCAAGGTAATTGTTATTTCCATGGCAAAAAAGTAATTAGTTCTTATTCAACTAACGGGTGCTTTACTTCAAGAAGGAGTAAAGCCTTTTCTTATTGAACTAAAGCAGCAGTTTAGTTGAAGAAGGATTATCCTCCAAGATTATCGAATTGATATATGAGAAGGGGTGTAGAATGTGAAATTATTTATAGAAAATATGAATGAAGAAATAGCAAAAGATATACTTAGCTGGGAATATGAAAAACCATATGATTTCTACAATAATGAATTAACTGATGAAGATATGAAGGAAAAACTTGATGGTTCATACTTTGCACTTGTTAATGATAACAAAGAAATATTTGGATTTTTTTGCACTGGAGAGAATGCTCAAGTTCCTGTTGGGAAAAGAAGTGGTGTTTATTCAGATGACTCAATTGATATGGGAGTAGGTATGAACCCTAATTTTGTGGGAAAAGGTAACGGTTTTGAATTTTGCTCTTTTATTCTTCGTTATATTGAAAAAAACTATGAAGATACTCCAATTCGATTAACTGTGGCAAAGTTCAATCAAAGAGCTATCCATCTATATGAAAAGCTTGGTTTTGTTAAGAAAGACGAATTTAGCACCGATTTTGCAGAATTTATGACAATGGTTAAAAAGACGAATTATAAGTAGTTAAACAGCAATTCCTATTAAGCTAACGGGTGTTTTACTTCGAGGAGTAAAGCCATTTTTCTTATTGAAGCAAAGCCGCAGTTTAGTTCAATAACTGAAACCTTTTTCATACACAGTCGTAGCAACTGTTAAGGGGGAGAAAGTTTGAAATACTTTTTATTTGGAATCCTTCTTTCACTAATAGGTATCTTAGTATCTATTGTGATATGGGATATTGAAATGGTTACTACTATTACAGGTGGAATTGGATTATTTTTTATTATTATAGCATTTGCACTTTCGGGTGTATTAGCAAGTGGAGATAGAATGAGAGCTAACTTTGCAACTGAATCAGTAGAGGGTAGAAATCAAAGAAATAATGTTAGTTTTCGTTCAGCTTTGATTGCAATTCCAAGTTTTGTGGTAGCAACTTTGTTTTACTTTTTATTGCACTAACGGGTGCTTTAGTTAAACAAGTAGTTCAGTTAAATACGATAAATTATTATTAGGTATGGGAGGAATATTAATGGACTCATTTTTCTATTTCAATATGTTTAGAAATATAATTTCTAAACTTTTTTTTAGATGGTATCTGGGTAGTCGGATTTTTTTACTTGTTAACCAAGATATATGAAAGTGATAGACTTAAACAGGTTTCCAAATATGTGATGGGAACTGCTTTGGCATTATTATTTATTTATTCAGTAATGGGAAGTTTATAAGATTTTTCTTTATTCAACTCCCATGAAAATTAAAATCTTCGATTTAGAGAAAAAGGCAATACGAAATCTGACGCAGCCCAATAATTTTTTAAAAAAGTGCAGCGCCTACAAGAGAATTAAATTGTGGGTTGGATTAGGAGGCATTTGGTTCAGTGATTGTCACGTTGTAACCTAAGTTTTCAAGTCTTCGAACAGAATATCGTACAATTGATTGTTCTTTTTGTTTGTCAAAGTAATCTTCCCCTAAGTCTACGTACATTTCTTTGCGTGTTAGGAGATAATAGCTGATTCTTAAAATGGCATGAGCCACCGATATCCCTGCCCGCTTTTTACCCTTTCTTGATGCAGTACGCCTATACAAGGATCCCAAGTAGGTTTTGGATCCTCTAACAGAATGAGCTGCTTCAATTAATGTCGATTTCAAGTACTTGTTTCCTTTTTTCATGTTGGTTGATTTCCTCTTGCCCGCACTTTCATTATGTCCAGGTACTAATCCTGCCCAGGAACATAAGTGCGCCGAACTGGGGAATTGCTTCTCCACATCTGTACCGACTTCGGCTAAAATTTGTTCAGCCATTCGAGTGGCGATGCCAGGAATGGAATCCAATCGTTCTATATCTTCTTGATGGGAGGATAACCTAGTAGCCACCTCTTCGTTTAATAGATCAATTTGCTCAGTTAGAAATTCTATATGGACCAGAATGGTTTTCAACATGAGACGTTGATGTGGATTGATATATCCTCGAAGAGCTAGTTCTAGTTCACTCTTTTTCTTCTTCATTGATCGGCGGGCAAAGCTAGCTAATTTCTCAGGATCATTTTCGCCATCGGCGATAGCACGAAGCATATCAAGCGATGAAACACCCATGATGTCGGAGACAACGGAACCGAGTTTGATATTCGCTCCTTCTAAAACCTTTTGAATCCGATTATGTTGTCTCGCACGCTCTTCAATAATACTTCGACGGTATCGAACTAACTCTCGCAATTTCCGCTGATTTCGGTCTGGAATAAAACTTGCTTTAAGTAGACCATGACGAAGAAGTTTGGCAATCCATTCGGCATCCTTTACATCGGTCTTGCGACCTGGTACTGCTTTCATATGTTGAGCGTTCACTACTAAAAATTCAATGCTCTCGGCTTCTAGCAAGTTAACAATAGGCTTCCAAAATACACCTGTACTCTCCATTGCTACGTGAGTACAACCATGCCCCTTAATCCAGTCAATTAACTGTAATAGAAATACAGTTTTAGTGGAAAACGTTTGAATCTCCTTTCCTTTTGGGGTAATAATACAAGCAGTAATGGAATCCTTATGGACATCCATCCCACAAGCACGTTCAATGATTACTTCCATTGTAATCAACCTTTCTACGGCAAATAGTATTGGAGGCTGGTGCAATAACCAGAGTAGGATTAATCTCCCATGAGTGCTTCCCGTAAGGGAGCGACAGTCTGTGATGCACCGTGGTCGTTGGAGTCAGACTAACGGATGGGCTCTATGGCACCATAGTTCATTGACCTTCCTCTCCCAGCCGTAGTATCCTATACCCAGGTTTTCACATTTTCATTCTCTGTGGTGTAGCGCTGATTTTGCGCTACATGGATGGCTAACGGGTGCTTTACTTCAAGAAGTGGTAAAGCATTTTTCTTACTGAACTAACGCGGCAGTTTAGTTGAAGAAGGGTTTTTACAGAAGAGTGAAGAATTACATAATTGTTCAAATACATTGAAGGTGTAAGTGTTTGTTTACCTAAACAAAAAAATAAACTTCAAAGGGGTTCATGGGGTGAGATTTCTAATAATGACAGTAGGGACAACACATAGTGGAAAAACTACTTTCGCTAAGTTTTTAGAAAAAAGATTTATTAATTCAATTGTTATTGACCAAGATGTACAAGGAGAATTTTTAGAGAAACATTATCCGTCCTTATTACCAGAAAAAGGACCGAAAATTTTAAAATTTGCTCTTTCGCAAACAATTGTAGAATTTGCTATTCACAAAACCGATAACCATATTATTTTATGTAATTCTAACCGACAAAAACAACCTCGATTAAATTTGATAGAAAAATTTAAAAAAGAAGGTTTTCAAACCCTTCTTGTAAATTTCGATTTACCGATAGATATATTAAAAGACCGTATTATAAATAGTCATCGTGATATAACACCCCTTAGAAATGTTTCAAACTATAACGAAGTATTAGAAATTCAGCTGAAGCAAACAGAAAATGAGGGATTTATTTCTCCTAATAAAGATGAAGTGGACCATCTATTCACTATTAGTAATGAAACTGATGTTCAAACAGTTATTGAAAAAATCATTAAATTAGTTTAAGTGAAAGAGATAAAATGCACTTCTTCCACTAATGGGTGCATTACTTCAAGATGGAGTAAAAACTTATTGAACTAAAGCAGCAGTTTAGTTGAACAAGCGAAAAGGGGTGTAAAGTGAAGAAAGTAATAATATTCAATATAATATTTTGTCTACTTGTTATTTTTATTTGTTACACTTATTTTGACTCTAAATCGAGAAGTGCTGTTGCTTATAATTATGCAGCAAGCTATGTTGAAACAAATTACGAAATAAGTAGAGAGAACATACAAGCCGTGGAAATTAATTATCGTATGGGGATGGGTTTATTTGAAATTCTTCTTGAGGATGTATCAACAAAGGAAATTTTCTCGTTTGAAGTAGACATTAGAAAAGATTATTCATTGTACTACTTTAAGGACCTAACCTATGTTCATAGAAAGAATGAAGGCGTTCAATAAAATAAACTTCTTTAACTAATGGGTGCTTTAGTTAAACAGGACCATCAAATAATGATGGTCTATTTTTATGTACATGTGAAATGTTACACGTTAAACTAACGAAGCAGTTTAGTTGAATAAGAATTTTCAAATGAACTGCAATATAATTTAGGTTTTTGTTGTAGTTTAAGAAACAGAAATAAAATTTTATTAAATGTGAGAAAAAGGTGGATTTATTACGTTGTATATAGTGTGAGGGATTTTACAAAATTTAAGGAGACAAATCTTATGAAATCTACCGACCATAATTTTATAAAGCGGCTTAAACGTCAAA
This sequence comes from Psychrobacillus sp. FSL H8-0487, assembly GCF_038008385.1. Lineage (NCBI taxonomy): Bacteria > Bacillati > Bacillota > Bacilli > Caryophanales > Bacillaceae > Psychrobacillus > Psychrobacillus sp. FSL H8-0487. The sequence continues at coordinate 2,069,964 of NZ_JBBOZA010000001.1, read as the reverse complement.
AAGAAGATGCTCTAGAATATGCAGTTGATAAATATTTACCGTTAGTTAAGGGCATTACCTATAAAGTATTGTCACCATTAGGAAACCCTGGTCTAGTTGATGAGTGTATAAATGATGTTTTTTTAACTATTTGGCATCACGCAAATCAGTTTGAAGGGGACACGGATGATTTCCGAAAATGGCTCTGTGTGGTCACAAAATTTAAAGCAATTGATACCTATCGGAAAGCAAACAAACGTGTTGAAGTTGAAATTGTCGGTACGAATGATTTAGATGTAGGTAGTAGTCCTTCTGTAGAAAACGAAGTTCTCGTTACTGAACATAAAAATGAACTATTAAAGTTAATGTGTGGGTTTGAAGAGATTGACCGAGATATTTTTATGATGAAATTTTTCTTGGACATGACAAGTGAGGAAATTGCAAAGAATATTGGTTTAACGAAAGCCGCAGTCGATAACCGCATTTACCGTGGAAAGAAAAGACTAAAACAACAACGGACTATTAATAACTTAGGGGGGACTTTTGCATGAAAGATATCTTTGAGCATTTAAATAATCTAAAGCTGGATGATAAAGATTTTGAAGAAATGGAAGTAAATGAAGTCGAAAAGGCACGAGTAAAAGCAAAATTAAAGCTATCAATTGAAAGGAACCAGTCACATCAGTTGAGAAAACAGTCAGCTAGAAAAAAATGGGGTTATGGCATTGGGGCAGCAGTTATGGCTTTTGGATTGTTAGTCGCTTCTGCGACGGTGTCTCCAACAATGGCACAGGTCGTCTCTTCTATACCATTAATTGGTCAAATATATAAGAACTTAGGCGATATCGGATTGAAAAATGTTTCGGAAGCAGGATTGAGTGAGTTTTCCGGAGAATCTAAAACAATCAACGGGATTACGATAACACTCGGGGAAATCTATTACGATGATGCCCGGGTAACAGCCAGCTTTTCCGTCGATTCTGAAAAACCTATAACGACGGATTACTTTAACATTAAACATAATTATAAAGGTGGAATGCCTTTATCGAATTATGGACTTACAACGGATGAAAGTTCACCAACAAATTGGACTGGAATTCTAAATGTTAATTACTATAGTTTTAACCCTGATACACTTGAATTGGGTATAACTTTTGAAGGTAAGCAAGAGGAGTTATTTGAATTTACGAAGGAAGTAGTTAAAGCACATTATGAAAATAAGATTGATATTGCAAAATCTCAACAAATAGATAACTTGAAATACGAGATACATGATATTAAATGGGGTACTCCTGGCGTTCTCTTTGCGTATGATGCCCAGTATAAGGAAGAAAATTATGGAAGAGACGTTAAACTTGAATTTGAGGTGGTCGATTCTTCTAACAAACGATTAAAGGAGATTAGTTGGAAGTACGGTAAGCAATTATTTGAACCGGTCGAAAATGATGTCACTGAATTAACAATCACCCCTTATGCTAAATTTGATATTCAAAGAGGAGATGGAGATATAGAATGGAAGGAATATAAGTTGGAGCCCTTTAAAATATCGATTCCATAAATATAGAGTTTAATACCAATTATGAAGGTCTTATTCCACTAACGGGTGCTTTATTTCAAGAAGGGGTAAAGCCCTTTTTCTTATTGAACTAAAGAAGCAGTTTAGTTGAATAAGAAGGTTTTTTATTGATTGTGTTGAATAAGTTAATATATGTAAATATTGCACAAAGTGGGGGTTTAATGAAAAAAAAACATTTTATTAAAGTGTTAATAATTAGTGTAGGAACAATTGTATTTACACTTTGGATTAGTGGATTGCTGAACCTTTGGATAAACGGAATTAATGTTATTGCAGACGATGTTGAAGGTTATCAACTTCATTCATATCCTGTAGACGGAGAGTATTCTCTAAAGCTTGATTTGAGTGATTTTGAAAGTAATGAGGGGAAAGTGCTTTATGATGATGGGGAGAACCAAATTTACGTAGAAAAAGTATTAGTCAATGGTAATTCAGATTACGAAGTTAGCTTTAGGTCTAGTGGGACTTATAGTTTAAGAGGTGCAACATTAGTATCGAGTAATGAACATGAAAGAGTTGAAAATGGTTTTACATATGATAATCAGGTTAACGCAACAGCAACATATCAAGGGAGTACTTTTAAAATTTATTCTTCTGGTTCATCTGGTTTAAATTATAAGGATGGAGATTCATTTGCATTTTATTTGGTTCCACATGATAAAGAGGTAGAAGTTGATATTGAAAAGGATTCCATTATAGAAGTTAAACTTTCAAATTTATATATGCATAATTGGGAGAGGTAATAAATGCTTACTTTTATAACTTTCTTCAACTAACGGGTGCTTTACTTCAAGAAGGAGTAAAGCCTTTTTTCTTATTGAACTAAATGGACAGCTTAGTTGAACAATGATAAACAACTACAAAGGAGTTAAAATATATGATTACTGCCTCTCTACTCATAGGAGGGTTTTTAATGCCTATCTTGTGTGTTATATTTTGTTTAAATTTGGTTTCTATATTGAAAAAGGTAAAACACGAAGAAAAAACTACAGTCAATACTTTATGGCTTACAATATCGTTTACTCTGATTATGTGGAGCATTGCAATATTAGCAGCAGCAGGCAAGTAAAAAAGATACCAATATAAAATGAACTTGGAGATACATTTTCCAACTCATTTTATTGATTTGGAGAAAAATAAATAAGTAATTTTGTTTCACTAACGGGTGCTTTAGTAAAAAATCATGAAGTTGCCAGAGGTAACTCTTTTTCTGATTGAACTAACGCAGCAGGTTAGTTGAATAAGGAACATGAAAATACGTTCTTACAAAGGAGAATGCAAATGCCTATTATTAAGCACAAGCAATTTATACAAGCACCTGTGGTTGTATGCTTTGACCTTGCAAGAAACGTAGATATACACACTATAACTACTGCTAAAACTATGGAAAAAGCTGTGGATGGGGTTATGGAGGGGTTATTAGAAGAGGGAGATACTGTTACTTGGGAAGCTACTCATTTTGGTATTAAACAAAGGCTAACGGCAAAAGTAACTCATATGAAAAAGTCTACTGTGTTTGTTGATATTATGGTAAAAGGGGCATTTATTTCTTTTACGCATACACATCAATTCATAGAAGAAAAAGGTGGCACTCTAATGATTGATACATTTGAGTATAAATCACCTTTTGGTCTTATTGGTAGGGTTGCTGACAAATTATTTTTAGAAAATTATATGACAAGGTTTATAATTTCTCGTGCAAAAGAACTAACAAAGATTGCAGAAAATGCAAAATAGCTTTTAGCTTCTTCAAGTAATGGGTGCTTTAGTAAAAAATCATGGGGTTGCCATAGGTTACTCTATTTCTTATTGAACTAACGCAGCAGTTTAGTTGAAGTGAAGAACTAAAAGGAGTTGTTAAAAATGGGAGAGAAATATAGAAATATATTAACTAACTTATTAGGTTATATAGGGGTTATTTTAATCTTAGTAGTTATTTACAAACTATTTTTTGGCTATAATAATCAGTTTTACTCTGGAATTTTATTTATTGGAGTATTACTTCTAATTTATAACGTTCAGTTATTAAAAAAGAAATAGCTGTATTTATTAGTGTTAAATTATAGTTAAACAAGTGGCTGCCTTAAGGTGGCTTTTTCTTATTGAACTAAAGCAGCAGTTTAGTTGAAGAAGTGAAACTTTCTTTTAAAGTATAGTTAGTACCAAATAAAAATGTCAAAGGGGATAGGAACAGAATGAAACGAGTGCTACTTTTAATATATGGTTGCAACTTAGACCATTCCAATATTAGCTTTTTAGAGAAGGATCGATTGAGTCGATTTGAGGTAGAATGGGACTATGCTCCTTGTAAATTAAATGATAAACGCGATGTATTATTTCAGTATGATGTTTATGATGTGAACTTAGAAAAGAATCGAAAGTGTTCAGGTAGGTGGCTAAGTAAATATTTAATTGATGAACACCAATTAAACGCTTTTGAATACTCGCTTTCTAAATTAAATACGGGCATGTATATTCGTTGTAATCCTAATATTAGGGGGCACATTGAGGTAACTGTAAATGATTTGGAATATTCTGCGGGTATACTTGGAACCGAAGATAATAAAACACGTATTTTTTTAATAGATGAAGAATCAGAAAATAATGAAATGATCCGCTCTAAACTACATTTACTTCCAATAGAAATGCAGTTGTTAACTATTGATACTGGGTTTAGTTACGAAGAACGAAAATTGAAAGTGAAAGAGTGGATAGAGCAAATTTTACGGGTGATTGTTTCATAAGAACAGTCAATTATTATACTAACGGGTGCTTTAGTTAAACAAGCACCTTCTATTGCATCCTCAACCAGACTTGTGTAAAACCACTATGGTAAATTATATAAAGTTATAGATGGCTAAAGATTCAGGGAAAATTAATAGGTTGTGGCGGTGAAATCAAATATTAGTTTCTTTTTATATTCTAATGGTAACGTGGGTTATTGTATTTACTATGGTTTTATACAGTCAGAAAAGAAAAGGTAAATTAAAAAAGATTACTTTTAATCAATTTGTAATTGTGTGCCTAATTTCTATTGGGTCAATGGTTTTAACAATAGGATTTTTGAGTCTAAAGGTGGATCTACGTCAAGATTCTGGACACAAAAAGATTAAGTTTTTTTCTGCACAACCACCATTCATGGAGTGTTCCACATCCCAAGTAAATCGTCAAAGTGAAAAGAGCCTTTGACAATTTACTTGGGATGTGGAGAGAATAATTCATGGATGTTGTGCCTGAAAAATGTGGGGGGATTGGCTTATACCCCTAAGACTCAGGCTGCTGCGCGACACATTATTTCATACGCCTCTGGCGTTACAAAGCCGATGCTTCCATGAATTCGTTTGCGATTATACCAACCTTCTATATATTGAAATAAGGAGATTCTCGCATTCTCAAAGTATTCATATCTTTTTTGATAAACTTCTTCTTTTTTGAGTGTGGCATGAAAGGACTCGATGCATGCATTGTCATAAGGACATCCTTTTCGACTGAATGATGCAATCATTTCATATCTTTTTAACTGTTCTTGAAATGCCTCACTTGTATATTGAGTACCCAGATCCGTATGGATGATTAGTCCCGGCGCTGGATTTTGGGCTTTGACGGCACTTTTTAAAGCATCCAACACGATTTCTGTGGTCATCGTACGGGAAAACTTGTAGCCTACTATTTTCTTTGAATGCAAATCGAGGACAGACGCTAGATAACACCAGCCATCTCGAAGCGTATGGATATACGTGATATCTGCCACCCATTTTTCATTGATTGTGGTTGTTGTAAAATCTTGCTTCAACACATTTTCTCGTTCTTCCACTGGTGTCTGTGTACTTGCTGGACGGTATTTCTTTACAATGTTTGACTGGATGCCTGCTCGTTTCATCAGACGTTGGACTCTTTTTATACTGCAAGAATAGCCTTCTTTTAAAAGTACTCGATGTATTTTTGGGGCGCCATAGATACCTTTGCTTTCTTTATGAATCGCTATTATACGATCCAATATTGCCTCATTGGCCACGTGGTAGCTGTTCAGTTTCTTATGAAATGATTGATAATAAGTACTTTTAGGCATCTTTAAAATGCGACACATCACTTGTACTGGATGATGTCCGCTTTCATTTGTAATGTAGTCGATCAGTTCTTCGTCCTCTATTTTCTCGCGAATATGGTCATAGCCTTTTTTAGGATTTCAAGCTCCTGTTTTAACCGGAGGTTTTCTTTTTGAATCATTTCTACATCGGATACAGTTAATTCCTTTGTCCCTTCGATTGTAGAGAGTTGTTTAATCCATTTATAGATGGTTACTTCTGAAACACCATATTCGCTAGATAGTTGGCTGACCGGGGTACCTGAGCTGTGAAGCTCCACTACTGTTTGTTTAAATTCTTGGTTATAACGTTTTTGACTCATAATACAGACACGACCTTTCGTTAGTTCAATTTTATTGACTTAACCAAGATGTGTCCATATATCTATTCTACATTCAAGGGATAAAAGGAATGTAGAGAAGTTTTTCACTAACGGGTGCTTTAGTTAAACAAGCACCCTTCTATTGCATCCTCAACCAGACTTGTGTAAAACCACTATGGTAAATTATATAAAGTTATAGATGGCTTAAGATTCAGGAAAAATTAATAGGTTGTGGTGGTGAAATCAAATATTAGTTTCTTTTTATATTCTAATGGTAACGTGGGTTATTGTATTTACTATGTTTTTATACAATCAGAAAAGAAAAGGTAAATTAAAAAAGATTACTTTTAATCAATTTGTAATTGTGTGCCTAATTTCTATTGGGTCAATGGTTTTAACAATAGGATTTTTGAGTCTAATGGGATAAAAGGAATGTAGAGAAGTTTTTCACTAACGGGTGCTTTATTTCAAGAAGGAATAAAGCCTTTTTTTATTGAACTAACGCGGCAGGTTAGTTGAATAAGGAAATGTATTTTGTTTAAAATCGGAACCTCAATTCGTATCAACCGTATTAAAGGGAAAGTAAAATTGAAGAAAGTTATAAAGGGGTGCGATATGAGTGAACGATTTGAATTAAGTTTTAAAAACAAGGAAGTAAGAATGTGGTTTTATTTGGCGGTACCAGCGTTTATTATAGGAAGCATTCTTATATTTTATGGTGGACAAAACTATCCGTATATTCCTTTGTCAGTGTTAGTAATAACATGGACTATCTTTTATATATAGCGGTTTTTTTACCGCAGGAAACAGAAGAAAGAAGGGGAAATATATTGAAATCAATATTTTTGTTTCTTTTCGGTTTAATTTCTTCATGGTTGATACTGGGGGTTATTACAGGGGACTATGGTATAAAAAATATGCTGTTTTTAATAATTGCCTATTTAGGTGCTAAATTTGCTATCCGTCAGAGGAAGAAATAGTTTTATCCTTTAAATCACGAGTAATATATTCGTTTAGTATTATGGGGAGAGGTTGTTTCTGCAATGGCTAACCCCTTCTTCAACTAACGGGTGCTTTACTTCAAGAAGGAGTAAAGTCTTTTTTCTTATTGGAATTGCGTAGAAGTAGTTATAGGACGAAAAATTCTACAAGTTTTTCATCCGATTTTTTAAAATCAAATTATGAATTAATTCAATGAGAAAGGAGAGTGAAAAATTGAAAAATCGAGCAAAAATATGGGTTATTTTTATATTTAGTATAATACTTCTTACTGCATGTCAAAAAGGAACAGAAGAACCTGAAATTAGAATATCCAGTGCTTCTGACCATTTAACCCCTATTTCTTATGGAGATTTGCATAACGAAGAAAAAGAAGAAATTGAAGAGAGAATCAGGAATTATATGGTAGGTAAAAAGTTTAGTGAGTTACCTTCCATTAATAATAGCGAAATCATACAAATTGAATCGCTAAACTTTGAAGCAGATGAATTTGAGGTTTATGATTACATTTTAAATGAGAAAGGTTACATTATTTCCGAGTATGATATCGACCCAGTCATCCTAAGTGTTGGAGAAAATGGAATCGTTGAATTACCATCCCAGCAAAATCATAATTTTGGTACATATATGGATTATGCAGTAGACGGAAAACTTATACATTGTTTGTTAATTAGAACTAAAATTAATAACAGTAATTTTGCATTCGCTACACTTGTTTTAAGTGATAGTAACTAATTGTCTACGAATCAATTTTAACATGCATGCTGTTCAACTAACGGGTGCTTTACTTCAAGAAGGAGTAAGGCCTTTTTTCTTATTAAACTAACGCGGCAGGTTTGTTGAGGATAGGTATAGAATTATAGAATTGGATATTGGTATTGGGGTGAGGAAATGAAAAATAAGAAAACTGTTATTGGTATTATTATAGTTATTATTCTCGGAATAGGTTTGTACTTTTTTAATTCTGAAAAGTTTTATACTGCGGCAGATGTTTTAGAAGATGTTGATTTTAGTGTAGAAGAACAATCTGTAGAGTTGACAAAGATTGTTATTGAAGTGGATGATGGAAAACTCGTTCCGATTGAGTTAACAGATACAACTCAGAAAAAATTGATAAAGGCTTTTGAAAAATCGAAATTTAAAAAAGACGAATCATTATCTTCCGATAACGATTACTCGATGAAAATCACTTTGAACAGAGGTTATTATATGTTTATGGATATTACCGGTAAAAGTATAGCAATTAGAGATAATAGTGGTGGTTCATACGAAGAATATTTATTTGAAGATGATAAAGGTTTTTTTAGTATTTTAGAGGAATTAGTAAGAGAATAAATGAATTCTGGATTAGTATTCTAATTCAACTAACGGGTGCTTTACTTCAAGAAGGAGTAAAGCCTTTTTTCTTATTCAACTAAAGCAGCAGTTTAGTTGAAGAAAAGAATTGGTTTTTTATGGTAAAATATGATAATTAATAGATGATTTCAAGTATCAGGATTTTCAATCACAAGGGGGCAGAATAATGAAACTAATAAAATTAGCATTTACAGGATTATTGGTAAGTGGATTATTAACAGGGTGTACGAAAGAAGAAACGAAAGTTGAACAACCTAAAACAGATGAAACGAAAGTAGAACAAGTAAAAACAGAAGCCGAAGTCAATGACCCGAAGAACTGGAGGGACGTTTCAACGCCTGAAGGCTTCAACAGTTATGGAATAGAAACAACGTTGGAAGCTTGGATTGCCTTTCACGCTGAAGACATTGCCAAAACTACCGTCGTAAAAGAATATTACCCGAAGGCAGAACGCATCAGAAATGAAATGAGATATTTTCGGATCCAAGGTGACGACCTTCAAAAAGACTTTGAAAATTTGGAGGTGCTTCAAACTTTGATGGGTAATCTTGATTATTCTATTGCAGTAGCAGAAGAGCAAGGAATTGAAACGGCGGAAACCTATGACGAATTAAAAAAAGCTTTTAGGTATTTCACAGAACTAGTTCACGATATCGAAATTGTAATAAATCACGATGGAAAGGGCGAAACATTCGGGTTCACGCACCAATTAGACGGGAAAAAAGTTAAGGAAATAGAAACGTTCATCTATATAGATTAACTATTTTTGATATCACTTCAAGAAGGATTACAGCTTTTTTGTTAAATCTATAAAGCTAACGGGTGCTTTACTTAAAGAAGGGTAAAGCATTTTTTCTTATTGAACTAACGAGGCAGGTTAGTTCAAAAAGGAATGACTTATAAAGAGTCTAATTACCAATGGAAAATGGTGAAATGAAGGAAATATGGAATGTGAGAGGTAATGTAAAGTTGTGCTTGACCATTTCTATACAAGGGGATGTTTTAATGTTTAATGTGGGAGACATGATTTATCAGGTTATAGTATTGGGGCTTATCGTTTTATTTGTAGTATCGTTCACGTTATTTATAAGAAGATTACTCTTGAATCAACAGGCAAAAAAGCATCAACTTAAAGAACTTGGAAAGAAATTGGATAAAATAATAGAGTTAATGGACTTCAAGAAGCAGTAAAGCCTTTTTTCTTATTGAGCTAAAGAAGCAGTTTAGTTTAAGAAGGAAATACAAATAAATTAAAGAATCTTAAGAATGTATTAGTATTAAGGAATCGTGAAAGGTTGAATAATATTGTATAAATTAAAAATAGATAAACTTATTAATCAATATGACCAAAGGAAGAACTTTTTTGGAAGCATAAATTATGATGAAATAGAGAAAACGGAAAAATTATTAGGGGTTACATTTCCAGAAAGTTATATATGGTTTTTAGCTGAATACGGTGGTGGAGGAAATGGTTTTGAATTTAGTGACTGTGAAATGATGCTCTCTTATAAACAACGTTTTTCCTCAATGCCGGTTGGTTTTGTGATGATTTATTGGTGTGATGAATATGGCTATTGTTTGGATACAAGTAAGCTAAAAGATGGAGAATGTCCTATTATGAACTGGAGTCCATTTGAATCTGCCATCTATCTTTCTAACCCTAATTTTTATGAGTTTTTCTTAGGTGAGATAGAAAATGCAATAGATAATGAATTTTGGGACGAATAAGAATCGACTCTTTTTTGTCCTTTACTTCAAGAAGGGTAAAGCGTTTATTTCCTTCAATATACCTCTTTATGACTTTATCTAATTAGATGTGTTGTTACCTAATCTGAATAAAGTATGTGCTTATTCAACTAACGGGTGCTTTACTTCAAGAAGGAGTAAAGCATTTTTTCTTATTGAACTTACGCGGCAGTTTAATTGAACAAGCGAAAAGGGGTGTAAAGTGAAGAATGTAATAATATTCAATATAATATTTTGTCTACTTGTTATTTTTATTTGTTACACTTATTTTGACTCTAAATCGAGAAGTGCTGTTGCTTATAATTATGCAGCAAGCTATGTTGAAACAAATTACGAAATAAGTAGAGAGAACATACAAGCCTTGGAAATTAATTATCGTATAGGGATGGGTTTATTTGAAATTCTTCTTGAGGATGTATCAACAAAGGAAATTTTCTCGTTTGAAGTAGACATTAGAAAAGATTATTCATTGTACTACTTTAAGGACCTTACCTATGTTCATAGAAAGAATGAAGGCGTTCAATAAAATAAGCTTCTTCAACTAATGGGTGCTTTACTTCCAGAAGGAGTAAAGCCTTTTTCTTTTTGAACTAAAGCAGCAGGTTTGTTGAAGAAGCTATTAAGGAATTTAAAATAAGAAACCGATGTTTTTAAACATTATATCGGTATACAGAGAGAGGGAGGACTATATTTGAAATATTTATTCTTGGCAATTTTAGGGGCATTCATAAGTTGGATAGGACTTAGCTTTATTTTGAAAGACTGGGACCAACAAGGGCTTACGATTCTTATCATAGGAATAGTTATTGGATATATTATTAGAAAACAAACTGAAGATAAGCTTTAAACGTAACAAATTTTAAGAAATTTCTTATTCAACTAACGGGTGCTTTACTTCAATAAGAAAATGAATTTTGAAAGATTATCAGCAGTCGAATAATTTGAATTGAAAGGGGACGTATAAGTTTGATTGATTATTTTGAACGTAAAATTAGATTAAGAGACTTTGAAGTTTGGGATGTTCGAATTAGGGACCAACAATATGCTTTAGTCATATTAGATGAATTTCGACCTGCAACATTTGAAGATTTTGAAATGCCAGAGCTAATTTATGAAGATAATGAACAACGTGCAAACTTTGTATCAGCTACATATTTCTCTGATGAACCTGTTAAAGATGAACATAGAGAAAAACTCGGTGAATTTGCACGAATGCTTACAGAACATTTAGCATTGGCACATTGTGAAGTTATTATAAAGATGTATCAAGAAAACCCTGAAAAAGCGATAGACCGAATTATGTTAACTAAATACGGTTTCAAAGACTCCGATATTCCTTTAGAAAAACTGTGGCATTTTAATCAAGAATAGAGTTCCTACTTTTTCACTAACGGGTGCTTTATTAGAATTAGGCACCCCTCAACTTAAATTAGGAAAGGAGGAGAAAAGTGAAAAGGATTGCTTATACATTAATAATTTCTATGGCATATTTATTATTTCGTTTAGTTATTCTAAAGGTATTTCAAATAGAATCGGAGTTTTTCTTTATAATCGGTACAATAAGCGTCGTTATTCTTTACTTTATGAAGGAATTACCCTTGCTTTTCATTTCCTATAAGAAAAGTTTTAAGAAACGAATAATCACTTATTTGTTTTCAGGATTAATTACTTCTCTATTGTTTACTTTGTTCTATATGAATTTCAGTGAGCTTGAATTTAACTTATTTAAAGGGATACTTCTCCTTAGCTTTGAACTCCACATGACTGCAATCATGATTTATTATCTTCCAGTAGAAACTTATAAAGTTTTGAGACGAAGAGCCAGGATTATAGTTTGAGAAAGCTTCTTCAACTAAAGGGTGCTTTACTTCAAGAAGGAGTAAAGCCTTTTTCTTATTGAACTAAAGCGGCAGTTTAGTTGAAGAAGCAGAGATGTATTATCGTTAATTTCCAGTGAAAAATTTACTATAAATTGGAACTTTCATCTGTTTTTAACGTATTAAAGTACATGGGAAGTTAGCTGAATAGGGAATTTAAATGGTTGGAAAAATTCAAACATTGGATAGGGTGATGGAAACGTGTTAAAGGCTACAAACTTGAAGAAAACTGTATTCATAATTTTAGTTTTCTTTATCATTTGTTTTGCATATGAATACCAAAAACCTATATTGACAACTGTGGAAGCTACAAATTATGCAGTTTTGTGTTTGAACGTTCCGCCAAAAGAATTGGGAATAAAAGCTCTTGATATTAACTTTGATGAAATTACACTGAAGCAATTGTCTATTGATACAAAGAATGGTTTTTATAATCAACACACTAATAAACGCGATTTGAATATAACACTGAAAACAAAAAATGGAGAAGAATCAACCGTTAAAATTAATGCGTATAATGGAAAATGCCTTGAAGTGACTGGTCCATTAAATTAACAGGATGTCCTGTTGCTTTTTATTGTGCTAACGGGTGCTTTACTTCAAGAAGGAGTAAGCCTTTTTTTCTTATTGAACTAACGCCGCAGTTTAGTTGAACAAGAGGTCCTTTTTATAGCTTTAAAGAATATACATGTAACAATAATTATAAATGGGGGATGCAATGGAGTTTAGTGGGAAGGTAGGTTTAAGTGTTGGTTGGATAACATTGTTTTTAATGGGTATTGACTTATTTGTAGTATCTCCTTTACTACCGTTCATTTCGGAAGCTTATAATGTTAGTTCAGCGATGACTGGATGGATGGTAACAGTTTTTGCAGTCACATATGCTTTTTTCGCTCCTTTCTTTGGATGGCTTTCAGATAAAAATGGACGGAGACTATTAATTACATTTGGCTTATTGTTGTTCGTCATTTCTAACATACTAACTGCTTTTGCTCCTTCATTCTTTTGGTTAATTGTTAGTCGTATTTTAGCTGGTTTATCCGTTGCTTCAATTACTCCTTTGATTTACGCAATCATTGTAGATACTGCACCACCAAATCGGACAGGGACATGGCTTTCGATTGTTGTTTCAGGACACTTAACAGCTCTTTGGGCAGGAGCTCCATTCGGTATGTTATTAGAGCATTTTCTCGGTTGGCGTTCAGTATTTGTTATAATGGCCGTTATAGGAGCTATATTGGCAGTAGTAAATTTCAACACCTGGAAATATGTTCCTAAAATCTATTTAACAAGGAATCTATTAGAAGGAAATTTGCTAAGAATACTTGGTTCGGTAAGTGTTACAACCTTTTGGGCGATTTCAATGTATGCTCTTTATGTTTACTTAGGAGCTTCTCAATATTCTGAAAATAGATTCTCATCAACAGAAATCACATTAGCTATAACTTTTTATGGTATCGGAGCTGTTTTAGGAAGTCTTATAAGTGGACAATTAACAGATAGATTTGGAGAAAGGAATATATCGAAAGTTACCCTCATGTTCTTGACACTAATATTTGTTTGTTTAGGTATATTCTTCACATCAGGTGATTGGATCTATTTCTTCTTGTTCTTATGGGCTTTAGTTGGGTATGCAGGATTTAGTTCATACCAAGCAAGATTAGCGGTTGAATATTCAAACGAACGAGGAATTGTCATGGCGTGGAATAATACCGCTTTGTATATTGGTATTACCCTTGGCTCAATGATTGGTGGTTTTGTCATTTCTAAATGGGGATACTCTTTCCTTCCGTATGTTTGTAGCATTGCAGCAGTTCTTAGTTTTGTCCTTAGTACCCAAAAAGTCCAAGAAACAAAAAAGGAATCAGCTTATTCAGATACATGACATCAGAATGAAGTCTTTTTGTTGAACTCCCATGAAAATTAAATCTTCGATTTAGAGAAAAAGGCAATACGAAATCTGACGCAGCCCAATAATTTTTAAAAAAAGTGCAGCGCCTAATAGAGAATTAAATTGTGGGTTGGATTAGGAGGCATTTGGTTCAGTGATTGTCACGTTGATTGTCACGTTGTAACCTAAGTTTTCAAGTCTTCGAACAGAATATCGTACAATTGTTCTTTTTGTTTGTCAAAGTAATCTTCCCCTAAGTCTACGTACATTTCTTTGCGTGTTAGGAGATAATAGCTGATTCTTAAAATGGCATGAGCCACCGATATCCCTGCCCGCTTTTTACCCTTTCTTGATGCAGTACGCCTATACAAGGATCCCAAGTAGGTTTTGGATCCTCTAACAGAATGAGCTGCTTCAATTAATGTCGATTTCAAGTACTTGTTTCCTTTTTTCATGTTGGTTGATTTCCTCTTGCCCGCACTTTCATTATGTCCAGGTACTAATCCTGCCCAGGAACATAAGTGCGCCGAACTGGGGAATTGCTTCTCCACATCTGTACCGACTTCGGCTAAAATTTGTTCAGCCATTCGAGTGGCGATGCCAGGAATGGAATCCAATCGTTCTATATCTTCTTGATGGGAGGATAACCTAGTAGCCACCTCTTCGTTTAATAGCTCAATCTGCTCAGTTAGAAATTCTATATGGACCAGAATGGTTTTCAACATGAGACGTTGATGTGGATTGATATATCCTCGAAGAGCTAGTTCTAGTTCACTCTTTTTCTTCTTCATTGATCGGCGGGCAAAGCTAGCTAATTTCTCAGGATCATTTTCGCCATCGGCGATAGCACGAAGCATATCAAGCGATGAAACACCCATGATGTCGGAGACAACGGAACCGAGTTTGATATTCGCTCCTTCTAAAACCTTTTGAATCCGATTATGTTGTCTCGCACGCTCTTCAATAATACTTCGACGGTATCGAACTAACTCTCGCAATTCCCGCTGATTTCGGTCTGGAATAAAACTTGCTTTAAGTAGACCATGACGAAGAAGTTTGGCAATCCATTCGGCATCCTTTACATCGGTCTTGCGACCTGGTACTGCTTTCATATGTTGAGCGTTCACTACTAAAAATTCAATGCTCTCGGCTTCTAGCAAGTTAACAATAGGCTTCCAAAATACACCTGTACTCTCCATTGCTACGTGAGTACAACCATGCCCCTTAATCCAGTCAATTAACTTTAATAGAAATACAGTTTTAGTGGAAAACGTTTGAATCTCCTTTCCTTTTGGGGTAATAATACAAGCAGTAATGGAATCCTTATGGACATCCATCCCACAAGCACGTTCAATGATTACTTCCATTGTAATCATCCTTTCTACGGCAAATAGTATTGGAGGCTGGTGCAATAACCAGAGTAGGATTAATCTCCCATGAGTGCTTCCCGTAAGGGAGCGACAGTCTGTGATGCACCGTGGTCGTTGGAGTCAGACTAACGGATGGGCTCTATGGCACCATAGTTCATCGACCTTCCTCTCCCAGCCGTAGTATCCTATACCCAGGTTTTCACATTTTCATTCTCTGTGGTGTAGCGCTGATTTTGCGCTACATGGATGGCTAACGGGTGCGTTAGTCAAATTGAGCAACGTCATTATGACGTTGCTCCTTTATATTTAAAAGTATTTCTGATAATACTCCTTCCTTAGTCTTCCGCTTAATTGAGCGTAGATCCTAGTTGTTTCACTTTTCTCATGTCCCATAAGACTTTGTATGACTTCAATAGGAGCTCCATTATTCATCAAATGAGTTGCGTAGCTGTGCCTAAGTTGGTGTGGGTGAATCCATTATTAATTTCCGCACGATTGGAGATCCGCTTTATGGTATATCGCATTTGGGCGACGCTCATTCTATGTGGCTGCCTTGTTATCACAAAGATGGCTGGATTTTGGTCATTACGGCTTTCTAAATAGCGTTTAAGCCATATGTCACAACGTGTATTAAAATAAACTTCCCTTTCCTCTCACGATTGAAGATTGATTGGACCAATTAATATGGTTCTTTTCTAACGAAACTATTTCTCCAATTCGACAACCTGTAGAAAACATGAATTCAAATATCGCTTTTTCCATAGCAGAATGACAGGATTCACGAAGGTGTTCAATCTCCCGCTCAGTTAAATACTTAGGTATCCGCTTACCTACTTTTGGTTCTTTAATCTTGGAAGTTGGATTCCTACTTAGGAAACCTTCTTCATGGGACCAACGAAAAAATGACTTTAAAAAGCGGATACGCCAGATATAGCGAGATATTCTTTCAGTTGATTTGTATCTAGCAATTTCATCTCTATATCTTTAAAATAACCAATTAGTAGCAAGGACTGTACCTGGTAGGCCTTTAAAGTTTGTGGTGAAAAACCCTCTATTCGCTTCTCCGCTTCAAGTAATAATTCCATTCCCCCTAAAATAGTAATATTAAAAGGATTATTGCCAACTTAATAGAATTATAGACAAAGGGTTTGTTTTTACTAACGCAGCAGGAAAGTTTAACAAGGAAATTTAGTATTTTTACTTGAAGATATTTTTAGGAGGTTAAGTTCAATATGAAAAAAACATTTGAAGTTATGCACGATGGTCATCATATTAAAGTGGTGAACAGCTGGTTTACAGGTGAAAAACTATATGTAAACGGACAATTACAGGATGAAAATCTTGGACTTGCTGTTAGAACTGTATTAAATGGTGAACTAAAAAGTAATGACGATAGAAAAAGTAATTAAAGTAGCTTTGGGTGGGTTTTTTAAAATTAACTGTAGGATATTTGTTGAAAATAACTTAATTTATCCTAACAAAAAGAAATAATATAAGTTACTCTTCTTGAACTCAAGGGTGCTTTTCTTTAAGAAGGACGTAAAGAATTTTTTACTTCAAGAAGGAATAAAGCCTTTTTCTTGTTAAACTAAAGGTGCAGTTTAGTTGAACAAGATTTTCATCATTATAGATTGAGGAAGTGAAATTGTGAGGAAATTATTATTTATGTCTATTATGCTAATTGTATTTTTTATTGTAAGCGGATGTAATAATAACTCTGTTAAACAAATTAAAGCAGATTACTTTGATATTGAATTTGGGCAGAGTTTGTACGAGGGGTATAACAAAGTAGATAAAGAAACTGTTCAGTCACTTGTGAAGGCTTACAATCAAATAGAATATAGTGGACAAACAAATGAAGAAATTAATTATGATAAGGCGATAACAATAACATTTATCTATAATGACCAAATTTCAGGTGCTTTAGTGATAGATGATAAGGGGATTTTTCATCTAAGTGATAGTGCTGAAAATTATCAAATCGAGTCCAATAATGATATTTATGAACAAGCAATAGAAATATAGAACGATGTGAAGAAACAATATTGAACTAACGCGGCAGGTTAGTTGAATAAGAAATAGTAAGATATATGATAAAATTGTAATAAAAAGGAGAGAGATTATGAAGTTTTATATTGCATCTAGCTTAAAAACTATTTAACAGGTTAGATATGTTAGTAAAAGGTTAAAAAATAAAGGATTTATCCATACATATAAATGAGAACGTAACAACATTGGAAGAACTAAAGGCAATAGGTCAAAAGGAGAAAAATGCTGTAATAGAAGCTGATTTTGTTGTAGTTTTATTACCAGCGGGAAAAGGAAGCCATATTGAACTAGGTATTGCTATTGGAAATGACAAAAAAATTTATCTTTACTCACTGAACAAAGAAATAGATAACATTGAAACAACCAGTACATTTTATCATTTACCTGAAATCGAAAAGTGCTTTGGAACCTTAGATGAGTTAGTAGATATTATAGACTTAAAGTCAAAAAGTTTTTTAAGCTAGCTAACGAGGTGCTTTACTTCAAGAAGGAGTAAAGCCTTTTTTCTTATTGAACTAACGCGGCAGTTTA
Source organism: Psychrobacillus sp. FSL H8-0487 (assembly GCF_038008385.1). NCBI lineage: Bacteria > Bacillati > Bacillota > Bacilli > Caryophanales > Bacillaceae > Psychrobacillus > Psychrobacillus sp. FSL H8-0487. The sequence continues at coordinate 2,052,183 of NZ_JBBOZA010000001.1, read as the reverse complement.
GTTGAACAAGAAATGATTTGAAACATATCCATTATCTTCACGTCTAACAATTTAAGGAGGCGACTTTTTGAAGAAATTACTTTTCACTTTTATATCACTGTTCCTATTATTAGCGGCTTGTCAAGCAAATGATTCCGATGCAATTACACTGGTGGGTCAAGACAACGAACATCCTATACTCGGTTCTGATAATGAAAATCTCACCTTACCCGAGGGTGAAGAATTAGCTGTAGACACGTCTGACATTGAACAAATGAATATAGGTTCCGAAATGCCCAAACTTTTATATGCCGATAACAACATTGCGGTTATGCAAGGTACATTTGGAGTAGTCGTATATAATATGCAAGACTCTATAGTTACAAATCGAATTTCATATGAACAAATTAAGTCATATGACCTTCCAATGATGTTGGCATCTGTATCACATGATGGTACAACCATCTTTATTGGGAATGATGATATGTACAATGAATTTATTTATACTTATCAATACAATATTAGTACGAGAGTAATCAAAAAAACAATACAACAGCCTTCAAGCTTATTTAGTCCTATAACTATCGAGACACCTGGTTACAACGAGGAGTACGATAAATATTTCCATTTAAATTATCTTACGGCTGACAAAATTGTAGAATTGGATAATACGTTTATCTATCTACGCTCTAAAGACTGGAATATGAAAAACCTACAAATCGTTATTTGCCAGTATGAAGATAGCGAAAACAAAGTTTTTGATGTGTTCAAATAAGAATTAAAGTCATAGTCATTGTTCACCAATCGGGCACGATGAGGGAATAAACTGCTCTTTCTTCTTCAACTAACGGGTGCTTTATTTCAAGAAGGAGTAAAGCCTTTTTTCTGATTGAATTAAAGGGGCAGATTAGTTTAACTAGCAGGTATTCCTAAGTAGGATGCCGAATGATTAATTAAATGAGTAATTTTGAAGAGAAAGAGGTCTTAAACGCGGAAAGCTAAAAGAATTGTGGAAGTGGCTTGTCTTAGGAGAGGTGATAAAAAAATGATTGAATTACGAAAGATAACTGGGGATAACATAGATGATGTGATAGCACTTGAAGTTGGAGAAAAACAGAAAGAATTTGTATTAGAAACTACTAACCTCAGATGCTTTGCAGACGCTCATATGTTGAACGCAGACGGTATACCAGCGACTCCATTAGCCATTTATGCTGATGAAACTATAGTTGGATTCTTGATGTATATTTACGATACGATGGATCATGAATCATTTGAAAATGAAGTTTTTTATGGTAAGAAGAGTTATTTTATATGGCATAATATGATTGATAAAAGTTACCAAGGAAAAGGATATGGCAAGCTTGCTTTTGAAAAAATGTTGATGGATATTGAAACTATGCCATATGGGGAAGCAGATTATGTAAACCTCTTTTATCATACAGATAATGTCATAGCTAAAAGATTATACGATTCATTTGGTTTTGTAGATACAGGCATCATTCAGGATAATTCGATGTTGGCGATCAAAAAACTAGATGGGAAAATAAATATCTTTCTGCGTACTGAGTTAAGAACACAAACTCTTCTGGTTCATCCTCTGTGACGTCTATATAATCAAATAAATCTTGCAATAAATTCGCTGTAGTACGACTAATAGGGACAATGCGTGCTCTTTTACTTTTGGATATTTCAGCACGTATGTTTAATTGTCTGTAATGTAAGTCGAAGTCCCCCCGGATTAGCGACGTCATCTCACTTACACGAAGCCCTGTATCAATCATTAATACCATTATTATGTAATCTCTACGACCCGTATATGTCCTTATTTTAGGTGCATTTAGTAGAGATTTTATCTCATAATCTGTAAATATTTCAAAGGTCTCTTTATCTTCCTTTTGTAATCCAACATCATTTGCTGGATTATGATTAATATACTTTTTGATAAGGGCCCAGTTATAAAAGACTCGTATAAATCTTATTGCGTTATTTGCGGACCTTGCAGACACTTCTATAGTAAGTTGAAACGTTTGTCGCGTGGTCATCCCATTTTACCTTCTTAAATGTCATGTAATAGATATATTGACGTACACAGTCCTTTTCATTACCGTTTAGTTCGTGATCGATACAATCCTTGGGCTAATTATAGACTAGCGGGTGGGGTTTCATCTTTACCAGAAAATATTAGATTAAAGTAGGAGGACAATATATGGAAAAACAAGGATGGGTTTCCATTTGGGTAGGAAATATTAAAGAAGAGGACTCTATAGAAGAGTATGTAGATTTAACATATGATGAGAAGGGCGAGTCTGTACCTTCCAAATTTTTTATTGATTTTAATATTGATATGGATGAAACAGATGAAGATACAATAGAAAAAGTGGTCTATAAGAATAGTAGTAGTGATATTTCTACATTATTAGATGGATGTTCGTATGAAGAAATTATCATCCCAAAAATTAAGGGAAGTATAGATTTAAAAAAATCATATAATGCAGTAATTCTGATATATAACTTTGAGCATAATAATGAAATTACTTCAACTGCTGCTTTTGACTATATTACTTCTACAAATTATGAGTAATGTAACATTTTAAAAGTATGGAGAATAATATCTTAGATAGTGTAATTTAATATTTGAATACTTAAAATAATATTACAACCTTGATTGGATACAACCTTTCAAGGTTTCTTTTTTTGTGTACTACTTAGGAAGCATTGATTTGCGGAATTGCCATAAAAATGCTAAGATTTTTATTTGATCAAAAAACTGTAGATTTCAAGGTTGAATCGTATAAGTTGTTCTATTAAATTGCCTAGACCAAGCAAGAGTTTCTAAATAAATTTAAATCTGAAAAACTAAAATTAGGTTAATACATTATGATACTTGATAAGATGTCAAATGCTCCCCTTGTAAATTGGATGTGCATTTGATTAAGGTATGTGGAAAGTTTATAAAACAAAAGAACGTGGAGGTCACTATATAATTAAAGAAACTGGTAGTGAGAATGAGGTGTTTGATTTTTTTATGAATTAGTATTAAGTGCACATAATAGACTTCTGAATTAATGTACTTAAAGGTGGATATGAAGCATGTTTGTGTTTCATCACCACCAGCTGAAGTCTAAATCCCACTAAACCTCAGCCATTAAAAATAGGGAAATCCTTGTCGGTATCATCTTTAGTAGTTGATATGACAGGGATTTTTATTTGTTAACTATTCTTTTGATGGTCCCGACTAGTGTCGAAGTAGTGCCCCCACCTTGTAGTGGTGGTTTTAGTTAGAATGGCATCATTTAGGCACCGGCACTGATTACCCTTTTTGAGACAGGAATAAAAACCCCTATATTTAGCCATGTTACGGTATTGAACCTGTGATTGGCTCTTTGGTTTCATTTGAATCATTGATTACGTGATTGATATTGTTGCTCTGTTCCATTTAGGTCAGTGCAATTTTATTTATGTAGAATAGTGAGGTTTTTAAACTACGGTGGAGTTACTACATGAAGGATTAACGCAAAAACCTAGGGGAATCGAGCAAAAAGAAGGGATAAAGGAAGAGAAAGCTGTTTTTGAACGAATGGAACTAAAAAGAGTTTAGAGAGAATGGACAATAAACAGGAGCGTTGATTCTGGATTAAAGGGATTAACGTTCTTTTTGTTGAACTTATTAAACTAATGGATCAAAATACAATGAAATTGATTTTAGTAAGACCTATAAATAGGTAATCAAAAACATTTGTTAGAGGAGATTGTGAAACATTTCACTTAAACTAACGCGGTAGTTTAATAAAATAAAGTGGGGGTGAATTTTTGAAAAGAAACAAAGTAATAATTTTCATTATATCTGTGATTTTTTATTGTGCTTAGTGTGGATTTTATTTCCTAATAAAAGTGCAGAGGTAAAAATTTTCACCTATGAGATAGAGGAAAACAATGACGAACTTATTATTGAAGTTAACTATCAATTCACTAACAATACAGGAAATTTTAGTTATGCAACTATTGTTTTAGACAGTTTTTTTATGAACGACTTAAGAATCCAGAATCTATTGAACCCATTTTTTAAAACGGTGTAGTATCTGGTTCTACAAGAATAATTATTAACAAAGAGGACTTAACTTCAGACTTTATTGAATCGTTAAAATCAAAGGGAAAAAATCCTTTTCGTGCTATAAGTATAGGTGAAGAAATTAGTTTGTAATAACTTAACTAACGGGTGCTTTAGTTTAAGAATTTGTTTAATTTGTGTTCAACAATTGGACCATTTAGTTGAGAAAGGAGAAACTAACTTATGAAGAAGAATATTTTATACTTTGTAGCAGGTCTCTTAACTTATTTTGTGATTTCTACTCTTATACAGTTATTGTAAAAGCTAATTTATAGAGTTCAGCAAACGGACGGGATTGTTTAATATGCGGTCTCTGTTCTTATTCAACTAACGAGTGCTTTAATTAAACAAGCGGCTACCTGTCAGGGTAGCTTTTTCTTGTTGAACTAACGCCGCAGGTTAGTTGAATATCGAAACTTTCGATTACTTTATCCGTATTAAATGAAGGAGGGGAAAAAAATGAATACTATTACAAAACCTTTGGGAATAACTATTATTATAGCGATACTGATTTTTTTATTTAACTTTACAAATTACTCAACAATGGCGAATTTTATGGGCTTAACTTTCGTCCTATTATTTATTACCTTGTTAATTCATGAGTTAGGGCATGTGTTGTTTGGCATATGGTCAGGTTACAGATTTAACTATTTAACTGTTGGTCCTTTAACAGTTGAAAATACTGAAAATTTACATATTAAGGTGAATGACAATTGGTTATTAGTTGGGGGTGTAGCAAGCTGTTCACCTTTATCAAGCGATTTAACAAGTATCGCTAAACAACATAAACGATTTGTTTCTGGTGGACCATTTTTTTCTGTCATTACAGCGGTTATCAGTTTAATAGTAGGCACATCAATGGGCATACACTTCTTTTCATACTTTGGAATATTTAATTTAATCATTTTTCTCACTACAATATTGCCATACCGAGGAGCTATAAAATCAGATGGAAGGGTCTTGCTTGAGCTATCAAAACAAGGTAAACAAACTGAAGAATTTTTAATATCTTTATTATTGATGAAAGAAATGAATTCCCCAATACATCCAACGGACTGGTCTATAGAATTAATTGAAAAAGCAAAAACATTACAACCATCTGTTGACAATGTTATGGTTGGATATTTTCTTTTTTACTACACACTAATAAATGAAGGATACAAAAATGCTTCTGCACTACTTGAACCATTTAAGAAATTACCTGTAACTAAGCAAAATCAAATTACGTTGCAATTTATCAATCACATTCAGCAGATAGATTTGATTATTGTAGGAAACTTTGATGAGGTGCGAATAAACGAACTGCATCAATTTTTGAATCCAATAGAGCCTATCAGTTTTAAAAGAAGTCAAGCCATTCTGGCAAAATTAAAAGGGGATGAACAACAAGCGATACAAAAATTATCAGAAATAATGAAAGAAATTCATAAGGGCAAAAAACTATTTGGATTTTTTTATGCAGAGGAACAATTAACACAAATATTAGAAACAAAATTATTGTAGTAAATATGTAGCCTATAAAAATAAAGAAGTTTTACATAATTAACTGTGCTGGTGCGTTGGTCTAGTATGATAATGGACTTTTTGTTTGATTCTTAACTAACCGGTGCTTAGTTAACAATAGGATGCCTTTTAGGGGGAGATTTTTTGTTCATCGAGTTAAAATCAGGAAAAGTAGAGTGTATAGAAGTAGAAGTTCTTCCTGAAGTATTTTAAAAGGAGCTAATTGTTTTGTATTTATTTGAAGAGATTGTTATAAAAGGCATTGAACAAAATCCAATAATTGAAATTAGGGGAATTAATGATCATCCAAAGGTGGAATATGAGAGGTTAGACATTGAAGCACCTTTTGGAAAGAAAATTTCATCAATAGCTCAGTTTTTTTTAGCTCCCTTTATATTAGTTAGTTCGAATGGAATGTTGGATATTCCAATAGTGGACGACAAAATTCTCGATATTTCTATTAAAGAAATAGCCCCGCACTTCAACAAAGTTGAAAGAATTACAACCAATGAAAAACAAGTACTTATTAGGTTGCAAAATGTTAGAGAAAGTTCAAAAATACATTTTATCAATCTAAAAGAAAATCGTAAAGTTAATGCCATTGTAAATGATATATATTCAGAAGGGACTTCAAACTGGGGAGAAACATTCCCACCAAAAGAATTTAAAGTTAATCTCGACCTTGTAAGAAAAACAGCTAATCATGATATTTTATCCATGTGGGATTTTTTCGAACATACTTTTGTACAGGGAAATGGGGGGATGGCTATAATTCCAAGTGGATGGTCTTTTGATGAATCCTTTATAGATAGGGTAGCTGTTCAGAATTTTGCAAGTGTCTGTAATGAAATGATGATAACAGTTAATAGTGAAAATAATTTTATAACTTCTATTCTAATAAGCTAGTATGCTTTCTTCTTCAACTAACGGGTGCTTTAGTGAAATATAGAGTTGGATAATACAGCTCTTTTTTTGTTCAACTAAAGCCGTAATGTCTCTAGGCAAACCATAATATCTTTGGAAAAAGGACGTAATAATCCTTCAATCACATTAGCATTTAAGTTAGCTCGTTTATTTAATTGTCATATTGAAGATATTTTTATTTATGAGGAGGACCATCAATGAAACACAATAGAGCAATTTTTTTAATTTTAGGTTTCATTATGCTAATAAATGCACTTCTAATTAATGGTGTTTATATTTTTTCAGGTAAGTTTCCAGAAGGATTAATGGCAGTTGCTTTAACGATTATGGCGTTCTGTTTAGCTTATTTAGCACCCCACTTTTCTGCAAAAGATGAGCGGGCTCAAAAAATCCGTGAACGTGCAGTATATATTAGTTATTTTTGGGGTATTGGTTTTGCCGTTATTTTAATGATTATTTTCAACCCTACATCGTCGCTTAACCTTGCTGCCTTTCAAGTATTATCACTATTCATGGCATTATATATTTCTACTGTCTTTTTAAATATGGTTTATTATGCAAAAAAATATTAAAAACATTGTTAACGTTGCCAAATAAAAGTTAGGTAAAAACCTCGTTTAGGGAGCAGTAGAGTTTAAAAGGATATAATAAATAAGCTGTGGTAAGGGGGAGTTTTGGTGAATCCATTATTATTAGATATACCATTACAAATAGAGACAGAAAGGTTATTATTACGAGCACCTAGGCAATCAGGGGACGGTACTATTGTTAATGATGCAATTCAAGATTCTTTTAATGAATTAAAGGCTTGGTTGCCTTTCGCACAGACACTCCCTACTGTGGAGGAAACAGAAGTGAATTTGAGAGAAGCATATATTAACTTTTTCAAAAGAGATAGTTTACGTTTCCTGATTTTCCATAAATACACTAATGATTTTATAGGAGTAACAAGTTTCGAAGGTTTAAACTGGGACATCCCAAAAAGTCATATAGGTTATTGGATTAACACAAGATTTAGAGGTAACGGATATATGTTAGAAGCGGTAAAAGGATTATGTGAATTAGGTTTAAATCATATTAACTTTAAGAGAGTTGAAATTAGATGTGAATCCACCAACCTAAAGAGTCGTTCTATCCCCGAAAAATTAGGATTTGAGTTAGAAGGGATTTTAAAGAATGAGGATTTATCAGCAGATGGAAGTAAACTGACTGATACTTGTATTTATGCCAAAGTTTAAGCAAGGGATATTGTGAAGAATTACACTTAAAGTAACGGGTGCTTTACTTCAAGAAGGAGTAAAGCCTTTTTTCTTATTGAACTAAAGCGGCAGTTTAGTTGAAGAAAGGTTTTTACAGAAGAGTGAAGAATTACATAATTGTTCAAATACATTGAAGGTGTAAGTGTTTGTTTACCTAAACAAAAAATAAACTTCAAAGGGGTTCATGGGGTGAGATTTCTAATAATGACAGTAGGGACAACACATAGTGGAAAAACTACTTTCGCTAAGCTTTTAGAAAAAAGATTAATTAATTCAATTGTTATTGACCAAGATGTACAAGGAGAATTTTTAGAGAAACATTATCCGTCCTTATTACCAGAAAAAGGACCGAAAATTTTAAAATTTGCTCTTTCGCAAACAATTGTAGAATTTGCTATTCACAAAACCGATAACCATATTATTTTATGTAATTCTAACCGACAAAAACAACCTCGATTAAATTTGATAGAAAAATTTAAAAAAGAAGGTTTTCAAACCCTTCTTGTAAATTTCTATTTACCGATAGATATATTAAAAGACCGTATTATATATAGTCATCGTGATATAACAACCCTTAGAAATGTTTCAAACTATAACGAAGTATTAGAAATTCAGCTGAAGCAAACAAAAAATGAGGGATTTATTTCTCCTAATAAAGATGAAGTGGACCATCTATTCACTATTAGTAATGAAACTGATGTTCAAACAGTTATTGAAAAAATCATTAAATTAGTTTAAGTGAAAGAGATAAAATGCACTTCTCCCACTAATGGGTGCTTTACTTCAAGATGGAGTAAAACCTTATTGAACTAAAGCAGTAGGTTAGTTGAAGAGTGTTGTTTTACTTGTGTTCAACAATCGGGTCAAATTTGGTTAAACAAGGATATGGTAAACTTAATTACAGATTAAATTAATAAAAAAGGAAGTGCATAAATGACTAGTGATAATGACCTCGAACAAAATATTGAAAGTATAAAGAAAAAAACGAAATGGGGCTGTCTCGCTACTGCAGCACTTATATTAAGTCCAATCATTTTATTTGTAGGCTGGTTTTCTTACGGTATGTATTTCGAGGAAGTTACACTTGTGGAAAGTCATTCTCCAAACAACATTAATACGATTAGAGTTGTTCAAAAAGGTTCGGCTTTTTCCTTCGGTCCATCTTCCGTTAGAATTAAATACAGTTGGTGGAAACGTTTAGATAAAAGTATTAATAATGATGGAAAAAATCTCAATTCCTCAAACGTTTCAGTTAGTTGGAAAAGTGACTATGAAGCAACGATAACATTATATGGCGAAGAACAAGAACCAGATGTTGTGGAAATTAAAATATAGAGGATACCATCAAGATTAATTTGTCAAAGTAAATTAATTTTAATAACTGTTTATACAATTGGTTTGTTTGTCAAAAGTGTAGGCGAGCGTATGTTATTATTTCTTGGCTTATTTATCTACGTAATTATTGTAATACTAAAACTACTGACGAAGTGAATCGGGTCCAAATGGTATATGAACAAACTAATTGCATACAGCTATGCCCCAATCGGGTGCGATTGTTTAATAAGCGTCTCTGTTCTTCTTAAACTCCCATGAAAATTAAAATCTTCGATTTAGAGAAAAAAGCAATACGAAATCTGACGCAGCTCAATAATTTTTTAAAAAGTGCAGCGCCTAAATGTGAATTAAATTGTGGGTTGGACTAGGAGGCATTTGGTTCAGTGATTGTCACGTTGTAACCTAAGTTTTCAAGTGTTCGAACAGAATATCGTACAATCGATTGTTCTTTTTGTTTGTCAAATTAATCTTCCCCTAAAGTCTACGTACATTTCTTTGCGAGTTAGGAGATAATAGCTGATTCTTAAAATGGCATGAGCCACTGATATCCCTGCACGCTTTTTACCCTTTCTTGATGCAGTGCGCCTATACAAGGCTCCCAAGTAGGTTTTGGATCCTCTAACAGAATGAGCTGCTTCAATTAACGCCGATTTCAAGTACTTGTTTCCTTTGATAATCAAAAGAATATAAATGAACTATATACAGAGATGTTCCAAAAAGTTGAAGCATTATAAAAAACGGCCATAATGAGTTGGTTGTTCTCCTTATTCAACTAACGGGTGCTTTAGCAAAATATGGCCATCATTTCGATGGTCCATTTTTATGTCCAATATATTAAGATGATCTCAGATATGCATTGTGAAATGTTACACTTAAACTAAAGGTTGAAGATTCGCTTTCCGGAATAATTAATCTTTAATTTGAAAATCAATAGCGGTAAACAGGTAAAACCTCGAATTCTGAGCGCAAATACGCTCAAGATACGAGGTTTATTTTTACGTAGAAATTGAAAATTGTCTACAGGTTTTTTATATATAGTTAAAGAAAAAATTATTTTAAAAGCAAACATAAAAGAACATACATTCGTGTTGTGATTTATTTGATAATACTAACAAGGGGGATAATTGTGAAATTAAAAAACATTAACATTCAAGAACGAATGAAACATTACAATGTGCAAGGTTTAAGTATTACATTGCTTGAGGGCGGTGAAATTAGTGGAACAGATAATTACGGCTTATTAGAAGTGGAGAGCAATAGAAAAGCAAATGAAGATTCTATTTTTAGTGCGTGTTCAATTAGTAAGTTCTTAATGGGAATACTTGTAATGAAGCTAGTAGAGGAAGGGCTTCTTGATTTAGATGATGATGTGAATGAAAATCTTAAATCGTGGAAAGTACCAGAAAATGATTTTACTAAAAATAAAAAAGTGACATTGAGGAACTTACTAAGTCATCAATCTGGAATTAAAGACCCTGAAGGTAGTTTTCCTGAACTGAACTCGAAAATAGGTGTTCCTTCGATGGTTGAATTATTAGAGGGGAAAACTCTTTATTGTAAAACTCCTATTGACGTCAAGTTTGAACCAGAAAGTGAATTCGATTATTCGGATGCGGGTTTTTGTATTATTCAACAACTTATAGAAGATGTTACGAAAAAACCGTTTGATCAAGTTTTGAGTGAGCAAATATTTGAACCATTAGGAATGGAGAATAGCCATTTCAATAGAACAACGTTGGAAGTGGATAGACAAAATTTTTCTTGTGGTCACAACAAAAGCGGTGAATTAGTAGATGGAAAATATCCTATATATCCTTATCCCGCGGCTTCAGGATTATGGACAACTTCTTTGGATTTAGCTGAATTAGTTCTTGAGTTAATGAATGCTGTAAAAGGTGAAAGCAAGGTTGGCATTTCGGAAAGTTTAGCAAAAGAAATGATAACCCCACAAAGAGGTAAAAGCTGGGCTGGATTAGGTGTGTTTCTTGAAGGCTCTGAAAAAGAAATAGAAATTACATCACTTGGTTGGGGAGTGGGTTTTCAATGTATGATGGCGGCTTTTCCCTATTTAGAGAAAGGTGCAGTCATAATGACGAATGCAGAATTGGGTGTTCATCAACTCGAAGGTATTATAGGAGAAATATATAAGTCTCTTTTGTCTTAAAAAGCGTTAAGGGGGGAGAAATATGCGGATAGCCTTAGCAAATTCAACTCATATACCTGAAGTTGTGTCTTTCTTCAACGAAAATTTAGACAGCAATAACAGTGCGGTTTATTCTAAAGAATTTTTATGTCCTCTTGGAATTAAAGCATCCATAAGAAGAAAGCAAATGATAGTGGCAACAGTAGAAGGTCAAGTAGTTGGGGCTTTTCGGTTTTACCGAAAAAAAACACAAAACAAAATATCTTTATACCAATTTGCGATTAGTGAAATTTATCGCGGTCAAGGGTTATTAAAAAAGATGTTAAAAACGATAAATGATTTACCTATCGTTTCATTATGTCCGTCTGATTCCTATTTAAATGATTATTATGATAAATCAGGATGGTATTTACAAGAACAAATTGAGGAATTTAATGTATGGATTTTTACTGACTGAACACGTTTTTCCTTTTATCTAATAAGCAGTATAGTCATCAACTTTTTCAACTAACGGGTGCTTTAGTTAAACAAGACCATCAAAAATGAACTGCCCCGTAAATGTTACAATTAAACTAACGCAGCAGGTTAGTAAAATAAGACCTGGCTAAAATATTTTTATAGGTAATATTGATATAGTTATGAAAAATGGAGGTGTAATGATGAACTTTTTTGATTGGAAAATTGAAATGGTAGAAAGTTTAAAACCGTATATAGATATTGAAAATAACAGAATGGCTATTCTTACAGCTGAAGATGATGAAATTCATATGGCTTTAGAATTAGATGAAAACAATAATTTAGTAATGCACCCAAGATGGAATATAAACATTATTACCTTAGGTGATAAACATTTAAAATTTACTACAAATTCATAAAGATATTCTTCAACTAACGGGTGCTTTACTTCAATAAGGTTTACATTAGGAGAGACAATTGAGTATGAATTTATATATTTTGTTATTAATTTCACTAATTTTATTATTTGTTGCTGGATATGCTTTTTATGTCACTTTTAAGAAATATGAAGAAGATGACGATTTTACTGGAGGAATAAATACATTTACTTTTATTGAATTCTTATTTGGTATTCTAATATTAATTTCCGAAAAATTCTTTCAGGAAAAATACCATGTTGTTATCTTTAAAATTCTCTCCTTTTTGTTTGGAATATTTATATTAGGATTAACAGTTTTATTATGGATACTTTTCAACTAACGGGTGCTTAGTTAAACAAGTGGCTGCCTATAAAAGGGTAGCTTTTTCTTATTGAACTAACGAAGTAGGATAGCAAAACAAGGATTTGAAATTTTAGTGGAGAATACAGAGGTAATTTAGGGAGGAATATAAATGATTTTAGAAACAGAAAGATTGACATTAAAGCCTTATGAACTTGAATTTGCAAATGATATTTATGAGGTAGTAAAAATAAAGAAATTGCAGATACAATGGTGATGATTCCACATCCATATCCACGTGAGACTGTTGATAGTTGGATTTCCTATTTACAAAAAAGTTATGAACAGGGAATAGCATATGAATTTGCTGTCTTTTTAAAAGAGAATGGTCGTTATATAGGAAATTGTGGGTTAGTTACGATTTCAAAAAATCACAAAAATGCAGAGGTAGGCTATTTTATCGATGTATCAGAATGGGGCAAGGGTTATGCAACGGAAGCTTGCAAAAAAATAATTGATTATGGTTTCCAAGAACATAAATCAAATAGGGTTTATAGCCGTTGTATGGTGAGAAATATAGCTTCAAGAAAAGTAATGGAGAAGTCTGGAATGGTCTGGGAAGGTCGTCACAAACAAGAATTCTTAAAAGGTGAAGTATATGAAAATATGGATTATCTAGCTATTTTAGCAGAAGACTATTTTAAAAATAAGCATTGAATTACTTATACAAATAAAGTTCCCAAATGTAAATTATGGAACATACAAAAAAGCTACAAATGAAGTATGATAGGTGAAATTTGTGAATTATTTCACTTAAACTCCCATGAAAATTAAAATCTTCGATTTATAGAAAAAGACAATACGAAATTTGACGCAGCCCAATAATTTTTTAAAAAAGTGCAGCGCCTAAAAGAGAATTAAATTGTGGGTTGGACTAGGAGGCATTTGGTTCAGTGATTGTCACGTTGTAACCTAAGTTTTCAAGTCTTCGAACTGAATATCGTACAATCGATTGTTCTTTTTGCTTGTCAAAGTAATCTTCCCCTAGGTCTACGTACATTTCTTTGCGAGTTAGGAGATAATAGCTGATTCTTAAAATGGCATGAGCCACTGATATTCCTGCACGCTTTTTACCCTTTCTTGATGCAGTGCGCCTATACAGAGCTCCCAAGTAGGTTTTGGATCCTCTAACAGAATGAGCTGCTTCAATTAATGCCGATTTCAAGTACTTGTTTCCTTTTTTCATGGTAGTTGATTTCCTCTTGCCCGCACTTTCATTATGTCCAGGTACTAATCCTGCCCAGGAACATAAGTGCGCCGAACTGGGAAATTGCTTCTCCACATCTGTACCAACTTCGGCTAAAATTTGTTCGGCCATTCGAGTGGCGATGCCGGGAATGGAATCCAATCGTTCTATATCATCTTGATGGGAGGATAACCTAGTAGCTACCTCTTCGTTTAATAGCTCAATCTGCTCAGTTAGAAATTCTATATGGACCAGAATGGTTTTTAACATGAGACGTTGATGTGGATTGATATACCCTCGAAGAGCTAGCTCCAGTTCACTCTTTTTCTTCTTCATTGATCGGCGAGCAAAGCTAGCTAGTTTCTCAGGATCATTTTCGCCATCGGCGATAGCACGGAGCAATGAAGTCTTTGGTTCGACAGAAAAACAGAATTAAATTTTTTGTATTCGATGGTAAATGGCGGTTGGTCTATATGTAATATGACTATTACAGATAAAAAAAGAACCTAAAAGGGCACTAGATAGGAGAGGTTTCTTGAATAAAAGATATAAGATTTTGATTATCTTATCAATCATTCTAGCAGTTTCATGGTTAGCTGTATCTTTTTTTAGCCAAGATAAAAAGACTGCTGAAGAGTTTGCAAATAAAGTCTTTTCTTATCCACTTCCTCTAAAAACAAAAGTGCTTGAACAAGGATTTGATTATGGAGTTAGCTACGGTGGAGGACCATGGGGTAGTGGAGGACAACCAACTGTAGTTGTCTATAAAAAGTTATCTTCTGAACTTAGTGAAAAAGAAGTGTATGATTATTATAAAGAACAAGAAAGAGCTTTCGAAATTTACTTTGAAGGCGACGAAGAGATTAATAAGACCTCGGATGGTAGAACCTGGTATGAAGGAAAGACCCGTGAGAATCTACATACAAAAGATAATACCGGGGAACCCATAGAATTCATCGTCCAAGTAAGATCAGAATTCGCTACTGCCTTCGGAGATTTGGCTAGATATTAAATACTAAGAAGAGATGGTATTGACTACCCTTATTACTCCTTATTCAACTAACTGAGCTTTACTTCAAGAAGGAGTAAAGCCTTTTTTCTTATCAAACTAACGAAGCAGTTGTGCGGCCGAGCCTAGGTCGTATCATATAGCGGGTGGGATTCCCGTCGAGAAAGAACTAGCCATTCACTCGTAGCGAGTCTTGGAGGGCTAATGGTAACATTAGCCTTTAAGCGTAGACAGTTAGGTGGCGGGCCGAAAGCCAACTGGTTGAAGGGATTGAGCTCCACAATGTTAGTAAATCGAGAGGGCTGATGCCTTAAGCACAGCAGAAAGCTATATTTTATCCATCGTTAAAGGCAAGAAGGATAAAACCTCTCTGGAGTCAGAGACCTTGGCACGTCACACATTGATATGATACGGCAACTCGGGAGGCCCTACCGGTCATTTCTTCTTATAGAAGAGTATGGTGTACAAGCGATAATAAGCGAGGAAACCAAATGCCGTTGTATGGAGTCGGATTGCAGCGTAGTATCAATGAAGTTGGGTAATGCCGATGGAGGAAAGGCTGCTACCAAATGATCACCCTCCCTAGGGACACATTTACTACACACAGCGGTAGAAATAATAAAGGTAAACTAAACTATTGAGGATAGCAGAATCACCATTTTGTGAAGGATGATTTGGAGGAGCCGTGTGCAAAAATAGCGCAAGCACGGTTCTGTGAGGGGGGGTGGAACACAATCTGCCGTAAGGTAGAGAGGTTCCATTCTACTCGACTAGTAAACAAGTGGCTAGCCTTAAAGGGCAGCTTTTTCTACAATGTAGGAGATTTTAATAAGATAAAATTATGGATATGTATAATTAATATATATTTTCTTTTGAGAATTGTGATTGTTATGATAAAGATGAAAACGAAACCTTATTTCTTAGAGAAGTATGTGTAGGAGGGGATGGAACAAATGCAGTATTCTATCAAACCAATTGCCTTTGTAAATAATACTAGAAAAGATATTTTGGATGATAATTGGGGTTCGATCGTATCAACAATTGAACTTGCGGAAAATATAAATGATTCTTCATTGAAAGGTATTAATGAATTCTCACACTTAGAAATCATTTTTTTCTTTGATAAGGTATCAGATGACAAAATTCAGTATGAAGCAAGACATCCAAGAAACAATAAAGATTATCCCGAGGTTGGAATATTTGCTCAAAGAGGAAAAAATAGACCAAATAAATTAGGTGTAACTATTGTTGAACTTGTTGAACAAAAACAGCGTATATTAATAGTTAAGGGATTAGATGCATTAGACGGAACTCCGATTATTGACATTAAGCCAGTAATGAAAGAATTTCTACCAAAAAATGAAGTGAGTCAACCCGATTGGTCAATCTCATTGATGGAGGATTATTGGGAGGATTTAAAGTAATTATTTCATAAACTCTGTAAAAGTAACTTTTGACCGTTTATTGAAATAGAGACCGAATTAGGTTGTGAAATATTGTACTTAAAGTAACGGGTACTTTAGTGAAATAAAGAGCTGATAATACAGCTCTTTTTTCTTATTCAACTAAAGATGGAGTTTAGTTTAAGAGAAAAAGCAAATCGCAGTGAATTGCAAACTAACGATGACATTTGGAAAGCTGTTTTATCAGCCAATGGAGAATACATTTTTATGACAGACGATGAGAAAAGGAAAAATTTTTTAATTTTGTTTAATTATTTTTGTGAGCTTGAAAGTGGAGGGCAAGATTGGTTTTCAGAGCATGTAGAGGAAATGGGTATTCAAACCTATTTAAATGGATTGACGATAATGCTTGAAAAAGTTGAAGTTCATACGCAGAAATAGAATAGAATTATATCGAGGAAATATGGAGATTATTTTGGCGGTAGAAAATAGTAAAAGTGAAGAACCTCATTATGAAAGTTTAGAAGAGAAATTTTGCATTCTTAAAGAAATCTTGGAGAGGAATAAAGTGAGCTACTAAGTAATTATACCACTGTTACTTATACGGAGATAATCGAGATAGTGGAACTATAGCTCGGTGTTTGTCAAGATAGTTGTCGTATATTGCTCTTTCCTAGATTACATATTGTTCTTCTTTCCTACTGCGCTTAGCTTGCTCGACAGGACAACTAGCAGCTATGATGTATACATAGGTATTTGACGCGACTTATTTGATCGTTATTTCTTATAACTCCGCCGAATTTAAAATACGTGCAGTAAAAGGGAATCTTATTGTTGAAGTCCTTCTCAAATCTTTACCTAGAATGATTTTTCACTTATAGTATTTTCATTGGATTTTACTGTGGGATTTAAATTTTATTCTCTAATAAGCAATCTGTAGTTTTTTAAAAAGACTTTACCATTCAACTGAGTGCGTTTTTTTCTGTTATTATAATTAACTTTTTGCGTTTGAATCCGTCAAGGGCTCAATATTAAACTGATAATCAATTTTAATGTCCATCTTCTTGAATAGTTCAATCCATTTTTTTTCATCCATTGGTTTTGAAAATGGTTTTAATGTATGAATGCCTAGCTGTAATGGATCCACAGTCAATTCTTGCATCTTTTTTACTAGTTCTTGTGTTTGTTTTTCAAGATTGGATTTGATTTCTTTTTTCAAGTCTTCTAAATCCTTTGGTTCAAATATTTGCTTTTCTCCCCGGTATTCTTCAATTCTTGAGTCTATATTCACGGTATAGGTCATTGTAGACAAGCTTTTATTAATATCCACTTTCGTTTTAGACCTAACATGACCTAGAACAACTTTTAATTCTGGGATCGGTAAAACTGATAAGTAGTGACCGTTGTTTAACAGCTGGAAGATGCGATCATCAAAAGTTGTTATTATTTCAACTAGTTTATCATTTTGAAACAGGGCTGTACCTTCATAGCTGATAGCGTCATTTTCTATTTTGAATACAGGTAAGAAAGGATCTGAATAAGAAGTATAGAATAAATTTTTAAATTCATGTAGATTAACAATACTAATTTCGCCTTGATTTTTTTCCTCATAATGCTTTAGCATTCGATAAAAGGAGTAATCAAGATTTTCTTGTTTGTCCAATTGATTTTCCAAGTATTCTTCAAAATTTCCTTTTACGATAACTAAATAAATCCTCAAAGAAATATCCGGATCATTCAATAACACATTAATAACGGACATAATTCCCTCTTTTCCGAGGTCTTCATTAATTATCAGCATTCGCATTTGCCCAGATTTCATTTCCTGGTAGAAGTTTAAATTAAAATCCATTAATCCCTCCTTTATTAAGCTTACTTCTTGCGTCATTACACTCTTTTTTTCTTTGCTTAGAGGAGGCAATATCGTACTGATTTTTATTTTACCTTCATCCCCTTTACTAAGTGATAAAAATGTGACTGGAGCAAGCTCTTCAATAATATTGTTTTCAGTAAAAGGGGCACATCCAGTTAACCATAATGCAATAAATATAATTGAAGAACTTTCAGCCATTTTCTTTCGTAGTCGCATGTTTATTAACCCCCTTTATCTTCATCGCTACGATAATAATAATAGGAACCATTAAATAACTTAAGCTTCCTGCTAAAATTTGAAGATTAAGTAAAATAACCTGCTTTTCATCTGACTTCCAAATCCATTCATTCACAAGAATCATTCCAATTAAAATAATGAATACACTGAATAAAAAGCCTATTCGACTTGATGGTTTATCCACTTTCCCATTAGCTATTTTAGATGCTCCATAAAACAACAGAAGAAAAATTGAACCTGCAAAGACGATGTTAAATAATTCCAAAGAAAGCATGACCATATCAATACGTTCAATTACTGGATTTTGAAAATAACGGGCCATAGTGACAATTGGAAATGGATTTTTGCTTAAATAACTGGAACCGAAATAGAATAAGGACGCCGTATATAAGGATACATACTCTATAACGGTTAGAGCATTACCATAAGACAAATAACGAAATGTTTTATTATTTGTTTTAAACCACGGTCCCAAAAATACCAGAAATTCAGGCCCTGAAAATGAAGATAAAATTAATAATATTCCTTTCCAGGAATCCCCACTTAATTCCATTGGAATAATCGGATACAAATCACTGAGTTGAGCTATTGGAGGAAAGAAGAAATAGGCAAAGAATAAGAACATCCAAAATGTACACAAAAATGAAATTACAACAAAACGTATAGTTTTTTCAACACCCTTCCATGCCACATACAAACAAGACAACAGTATAAAAAAGATAAGCCAATTTGAATCTGTAGCTGGAAACATAAATATTTGTATCATTTCCGAGAATCCTAACATAATCACGAAAAGTTTAAGCAGGATAAAGAATAAACCGATGAATGAGAGGAGACGTACAAGTTTTTTACCGAATAATTGGACAAATCCGTTGTAACCCTCGCTAGAAAACCGGGTTATAAACCATTTGGATAAAAGAAGAATGTTTAGTTGAGACAATATGCCGACCACTATAATCACCCAAATCATATATGGATGGATTAAAAATCTTGGCATAATCAAAAAAAAGTAAAGCATTTGGAGGCGATTTACCATCAACATGACATAGAACCCGTTATAGGTTTCATTCTTATTAAATAATTGAAGGGCTTTCATCAGTTCATCTCCTAGGTTGATATCTCTTCTTCTTCAGTGGTTTAAGATGTTCTGGACGCTCCTTCATTTTGACTAAAGGACCTCGAATGAATAGGTCGAGCCAATCTTTTCCATAGAAAGGGGTAACAGGGGATAAATATGGCTGCTTGAGTGAAGACAAGCCATTAAGGTGGGCTAAAATGATAATCATTGCCAGAACAATCCCTACTATCCCAAGAAACGAAGAAAATACAAGAAGAATGAATTGAATCAATGAATTCGCCTTTGTCACAAGGTAATTAGGAACAAGAAAGGATCCGATAGTTGAAATCCCTACCATAACAATTAACACCTTACTTGCCAAACCAGCCTCAACTGCTGCTTGACCAATTACAATGCCCCCAATAACCCCAAGCGTTTGACCAGTCTTTGTTGGCATCCTTAAACTTGCTTCTTTTATAATTTCAATAAAAATCAACATGATAAACGCTTCCCAAAAAGGAGTGAACGGAAGCTTGCTCCTTGACTCCACCAAGACGAAAAGTGTTTGTAAAGGAATCATTTGATAGTGATGAGTTGTTAATGCCACGTAGAATGGGATCAATGTGATAGATAAAATAAAGCTTACATATCGGATGATGCGCAAAAAACTGGCAACTACCCATCGATTAATATAATCCTCTGGTGATTGGAACAAATGAAAAATAGTAATTGGGGCAACTAGAGCAAAAGGTGTATTATCTACCAGAATGGTAATTTTTCCTAACCCCAGAGAATAAGCAACAACATCAGGTCGGTCAGTTTGCTGAAACTGAGGAAAAATACTGTCTGGATTTTCCTCCATGAATGCAGCTACTTGAGAAGACTCAAAGAAGAGATCATAATTAATTTCCGTAATTTTCTTTTTGGCGGTTGAAACAAATTCTGGATTGGTCAGCCCTTCTATGTACAATAAGACCACATTTGTTTTACTTAAAGAACCAACGGTGAACTTCTCTGTTTTCAGATCATGTGTTGGAAGACGTCGACGAATGAGCGTAATATTTTGTTCTAGCTGTTCACTGAAGCTATCTTTTGCTCCTAAAAGGATGGTTTCAGTATCGGATGGTTCAATTGCACGTCCAAGTGGATTTTTTAAAGGGATAGCGAACCAAAGGTCTGACGAAGAGTCAAATAACAAGACGGACCCATTAAACAGCTGCTTTTTTGCCTCATTAAAAGTGGAAATGGAGTTTATTGTTGACTGAACATTACATTCCTGAATGGATTGTTTAGAACAGTTAGATAAAGGTTTTACAATGCTTTCATTTAATCTTTCTTGGTCAATCAGGGTTCTTATGTAGATAAGATCAACATTTTGATTTTCAGAAATGTTGATCTCCACAAATTCCGCATCATCCATTTGAACGAGGGCTTTTTTTAGTGTCTCTATTGATATTTCTGAGTCTGTGTTTGATTGAGAAACAGGCTTATTTTCATTTGATTGTATTTTCCAAAACATGTACATCCCTCACCTCTATAAAAAAAGCATTTTTGGAAGAACAGTAAAATTACGTATTAATTTCATTGTTAGCTTTTTAAGTTCAAAATATACGAAACTCTTTCGTTTTAAAAATGAAAACATAGGTCAAATACCTTTCTTTTTCAACCCATTTTGTTCATGATAGTAAAATCAAATGGGAGATTTCTCATGAAGATTAATAACCTTTTTATCCATAAACACCACTAAATGGTCTCAGTTATTCTGAATATAAACTTCGTTTTTGGGGTAATCTTCATTGGATGAAAAGATTTGGAGGTGCAGCAATGTTTGAAAAGAAATTAGCACTTCATGAAACTTTGGAATTTCATGAAGTAATAAATTTTAAGACAGTATGTTTACTTAAATCTAAAATGATGCAAGGTATCGTTTTTGACCAAGATCTAAAAGCATTAATGGAGAAGGACGTAAAACAATCTATACCAGCTTTAACAGCAATGATAAAACTATATTCAAATGCTGAGTTAAAATAATCGGAGGTCGGTTTGTATGAATGATTATTTAGATCCTATAAATTCTGTTGGAATGCCTGAACTTACTGATTCAGGTATTGCCCTTGAATTTTTGTTATCAACAAAAACTGGGGTTAGAAATCTTTCAATTGCATTGACAGAAACAGCAACACCTACAATTAGAAAGTTATTACAGGAACAACTTGATGTAACCATTGCCTTATATTTCGAAATAGCAGATCTCATGATGAAAAAACAATGGTTAAACCCATATGATTTGGAACTTCAAAAACAATTGGATATAAAATCCGCTCAAAATGCAGTAGATATAGCTAATTTAAATCTCTTTCCGGGCGTTACAAATCGGAAAGGAATGTTTCCAAGCCCACCGAAGAAATAATGAATATAGAGGAGATTTAACTAATGAAAGCTGTGACTTTTCAAGGTGTTAAGAATGTTCAAGTAAAAAATGTGAAAGACCCAAGCATTCAAAAAGCGGATGATATCATAGTTAAACTGACTACCACTGCCATTTGCGGATCAGACTTACACTTAATTCATGGGATGATCCCAAACCTTGGAGAGGATTATGTTATTGGGCATGAACCTATGGGAATTGTAGAAGAAGTCGGTAAGGATGTAACGAAAGTTAAAAAAGGAGATCGCGTTATCATCCCATTTAATATAGCGTGTGGTCAATGTTGGTTCTGTAATCATGAATTAGAAAGTCAGTGCGACAATGCGAATGAAAATGGAGAAATGGGCGCATATTTTGGCTACTCAGACACGACGGGAGGGTTCCCAGGTGGCCAAGCAGAATTTATGCGAGTTCCATATGCTAATTTTACGCCTTTTAAGATTCCAGAAAACAGTGAAGTTGCGGATGAAAGTTTAGTGTTACTTGCAGATGCTGCATCAACAGCATTTTGGAGTGTAGACAATGCGGGAGTGAAAGCAGGGGATACGGTCGTAATTTTAGGATGCGGTCCGGTTGGTCTGTTAGCACAAAAATTTGCGTGGTTAAAAGGTGCAAAAAGAGTTATTGCAGTGGATTACGTTGGTTATCGTTTAAAACATGCAAAACGTACGAATAAAGTGGAGATTGTTAACTTTGAAGATCACGAAAATTGTGGTGAATATTTAAAAGAAATAACAAAGGGTGGAGCAGATGTAGTCATTGACTGCGTAGGAATGAGTGGAAAAATGACTCCACTGGAATTTCTTGCATCTGGCCTGAAATTACAAGGAGGAGCAATGGGAGCTCTAGTAATTGCAAGTCAAGCAGTTCGTAAAGGTGGAACAATTCAAATTACAGGAGTATACGGGGCACGTTATAATGCATTCCCATTAGGTGACATCTTTCAACGAAATGTGAATATTAGGACAGGTCAAGCTCCAGTTATTCACTATATGCCGCATATATATCATCTAATCGCGGAAGGTAAGATTGATCCAAGTGATATTGTCACTCATGTACTTCCTTTAGATCAAGCTAAGCATGGCTATGAAATATTTGACACCAAAATGGAAGACTGTATAAAAGTTGTACTAAAACCGTAAATACCGGGTTAGTTTTCGAGCATCTCTTATGAGGTGCTTTTTTAAATTTTGGAGAGACTAATAATTGTATTCTTTATATAGAAAAATGCACATACATGGATTGTCCCATCCAATCACGGTAGAAAAAATTATCAAGTACCAGGCAATAAAAAAAATTTTCAACATATATAGGTGATATTGGGTTCGATTTTGATGAGGAGGATAACATGCAACCTAAATTACCTATGGAAAAGTATTTTGGGCAGTTTGAACTGGTGCACGCTTTTTATGGGGCTATGCCTACAGGAGTCAGCGTCTCCGAAACTGGTCGTATTTTTGTTTGCTTTCCGAAATGGGGAGATAACGTTCAATTTACTGTGGCGGAAATTGTTGAGGGTGAATTGCAGCCTTATCCCAGTTTAGAAGCTAATTTGGTCAATCCTAGAAATATTACAATGTCTTTCGTCAGTGTTCAAAGTATCGTTGCTGATGGAAGGGGAACACTTTGGGTACTAGACACAGGGGCACCAAATTTTTCTGAACCTATTCAAGGGGGAGCAAAACTAGTTGCTGTTGATTTAAGCACGAATACAATAAGGAGAGTATATACCTTTACAGATGATGTTGTCTTGCCAACAACTTATTTGAATGATGTCCGTGTGGACTTTCGGGTGGGAAGCGCAGGTTATGCATATATAACGGATTCTTCTTCCAGAGGGCCAGGGGGGATTATCGTCGTAGACTTAGAAAATGGGAACGCGTTTAGACGATTAAATGGGGCAATATCAACTTCACCTGACCTCTATTTTTTACCAAAAGTAGAAGGTGAAATTTTGATGAATCGAAACGAGGACGGCTCGACTTTCCCGTTTAGATTGGCTTCCGATAGTTTAGCAATTTCTCCTGATGGAAAGGTTTTATTTTATGCTCCCCTAACCAGTCGTCAGCTGTTCTCGATCTCCACAGAAACCCTAAGAGACAGAAGAATACAGGACATTAATTTATCCCAATATGTTCAGTATTGGGGGGAAAAAGGCGCGTCTGATGGAATGATCACCGGTTCAAAAGGAACCATTTATGCGGGAGACTATGAAAACAATAGTATCCGGAAGATATTCACGAATGGCGTAATGGAAACCATCGCACATGACCCGAGAATTTTATGGCCAGATACTTTTTCGATTGGCCCCGATCAATACTTATATGTCATAGTGAATCAATTACATCGGCAGGCGAGATTTCATTATGGAAGAGACTTGCGGGAAAAACCATACAGTTTACTTCGTATTAGAATTGATGAATTACCTGCACCTACCTTTTCATAATAATCTTAAACGAGGGTAGCTATCCATCATCAGGGAGCTGCCTTTTTTGTCAGTTAAAATAAAAATCAGGTATCTGTGCCACCATAATGTGTAATCGTTCTCTGTGGTGCAGCATTTTTTTGTGTTGCATGGATGGCTAACGGGTGCTTTACTTCAAGAAGGAGTAAAGCCTTTTTTCTTATTGAACTAAAGCGACTGATTAGCTCAAGTAGGAAATCAAAAAAATAATGGAGGATTTTTATATATGGATAGCAGTTGGGAAACAAGTTCATTAGAAATAAAAGGTTTTGTTAATAATCTCTTATATAAAACTAAAGAAATTTTAAAAGAGGATTTTATTGGTTTTTATTTACACGGTTCTTTGGCGATGGGGGGATTTAATTCTAAAAGTAGTGATATTGATGTTTTGATAATAACGAATAAAACAATGACTGTTGGAATTAAAAGAAAGTTAGCTGAGTTATTATTAAGTTTCTCCAATAAGCCATTTCCCGTAGAAATAAGCTTCGTGAATATGGAACAACTGAAAAATTGGACACATCCATGCCCTTTCGATTTTCATTATAGTGAATTTTGGAGAGGTAAGTATCAAGATGATTTATCAAAAGATACATATCGTCATAGTTCAACAAAGGGGGAAATGACAATAAGAGTTTATTCTAGTTGGGATAAATCGACTAGTGAGCAAGCGAAAAAAACTCAAAAATGGCAGTTGTCTTATTTTGTAGATATGAGTGATCCGAGTAAATTACCCATAGACAAAATAATAGAACTATATTCGCTTTAATATTATGCAAACGGGCGTTATAGTTTAATAAATGACACTATTCTTATTCAACTAACAGGTGCTTGTGCGGTCGTATCATATAGCGGGTGGGATTCCCGTCGAGAAAGAACTAGCCATTCACTCGTAGCGAGTCTTGGAGGGCTAATGGTAAACAGTAGCCTCTAAGTGTAGACAGTTAGTTGTCGGGCCGAAAGCCAACTGGTTGAAGGGATTGAGTTCCATAATGTTAGTAAATCGAGAGGGCTGATGCTTTAAGCACGGCAGAAAGCTACATTTTATCCATCTTTAAAGGCAAGAAGGATAAAACCTCTCTGGAGTCAGAGACCTTGGCACCTCACACATCGATATGATACAGCAACTCGGGATGCCCTAGCGGTTTTTTCTTCTTATAGAAGAGTATGGTGTACAAGCGATTATGGAAACTGGTGCTATCTTATAAGCTCATAAATTGAATAAAAAGGTGACACACTCACTTTGTGTAGTCCGCGACGACTAGAAATCTAAATTCAAAGTCCTTTCTCCCTGCGGGATATGTCAAGAAAGGTTGTTTTATTGGGGCCAAATGTAAGTGTTGCAGTTACACTGCCTGGTCAAGAACTAACTTTTAAATCATTATCAGAAGTTAAACCTTACCATTGGACAGGGGCTTATGATGAATACAAAGAAAAGTGGAATATTCTATAGTAACTTCTTCCAATTAACGAAGTGTTTTACTTCAAGAAGGAGTAAAGCCTTATTAAAACAATTAATATTCCAAAAATAACGCTAAATCAAGAAGCTCAAATTACAGTCAAAATTCCACGATAAGGCTAGCAACAGAGATTATGGTGATGATTCTATGCCTTCATTTAGAAGTGAATTAACTCTTCATCAACTAACGGATGCTTTCTTCAAGAAGGAGTATCATCTCGACTTCTAGAATACATAGATATGGACAAATTCTATGTCAAGGTGGGTAAGAGATGGGGTTGTTAGGGAGAGTGGTTTTTTTGCAAAGATTACGAGTTGAGCTAGTGGAAAAAAGAAAACAAGTTACCAATGACCTTCAAATTGATGAAATTGACAAGCAAATACGGAAGATAAATCTAGAGATACAGAATATTAGTAGATTGGCAGAATAAAGTACAGTTCCCTTCTTAATAACGGGTACTTTACTTCAAGAAGGAGTAAAGCTTTTTTTCTTATTGAATTAACGAAGCAGGTTATAGGGGCGTATATGAATAAACATAAAAAGACATTCATTTTTGAAAAGGTAATACTATTAATTTTGATAGTGGCAATTGATATTTAGATATGCTGAGTTTAGCAGAACATATTATGTATATTGCTATGACAGTCAAATAAGCATTGTTCAACTAACGAAATTAAGTTCTTGATATCATATTAGGATACAGTGTTTAAATAAAGGAGTTATATAAAATGGATGAAAAAAAAGATACAGAAATAAAACGCTCTTCAAAAGCAGAAAACATTCTACCTCAGATCAATAGTAAAACAAAGCTAGGAGACTTACGAAAAATTGCGAAGGACATTAAAAAAGATCACGAACTAGCTATGGAACTTTGGTCAACCGAAGAGTTTTTGCCTAGACTATTAGCAATCTTAATTATGGACAAAAAACTTCTTTCACAAGATGTGCTAAATAAGCTTGATAAGGATATGCAGACTCACAGTTTTGTTGAGCGAAATAACTTAATGGATTGGTTAATGGCTAATCAGCTCACCAAAGACAAGAAAAATATTGTGTTGATGGAGTCATGGGAAAATAGTCCTTCTGCTCTTCAAAGGCGAGCTTTCTGGTATTATCAAGGGAGATTAAGATGGACTGGACAAACACCTCCTGATAACACCGCAGACTTGCTATCTGCTTTAGAAGCTAATATTACGCAGGAAGAACCGGAAGTTCAATGGGCTATGAATTTCACCGCAGGCTGGATAGGCGTTTATGATGAAAAGAATCGTGCACGTTGTATTACACTTGGTGAGAGAACGGGTCTTTACAAAGATGAAATAGTAGCAAAAGGATGTACTCCCAGCTATTTGCCCGAGTTCATTACGATTGAATTTAACAAACGAAATAATAATTAGTTACCTCTAAAAAATTTATTGGGTGCCTACTCATATAGAGTGCGTCAGTCTATGATGCACCGTGGGCGTCGGAGTCAGACTAACGGATGGGTTCAATGACACCATAGTTGATCGAACTTCTTCGCCAGCCGTAGTATCCTATACTCGTTTTTCTCATTTTAATTCTCTGTGGTGTAGTGCTGTTTTAGCGCTACATGGATGGCTAAAAGGTGCTTTACTTCAAGAAGAGGTAAAGCACTTTTCTTATTGAAGTATCGCCGCAGGTTAGTTTAATAAAAAAACAGAATAATGCGAAACTACTAACGCTATTCATACGTATATAGACTAAAGGAAGTGTTACCAAATGAAGAAAGTTAATGTATTTATTATTGTACTTATGCTACTTTCAATGACCAGTTTGTTAGCTTATGATTTCTTTCCTGATTTAATTGACTTCATTTACTTGCCAAAATCACTTGTTGTTGCACTGTTGATAATCATAGTTATTTTCAGTATTTTATCTAACAGGTTTCAAAAAGATAACTCAAGATTAATTCTACTTTGGCAATTGGTTTCAATGTTGTATTTGTTTTTGTTAGTTGTTGCATTTACAGTTCTCGGGGGTATTTCACAAGTAGGAATATCTTTAAATAATCCAGTCTTATGGATTGTTATTCTTATTAGTATTTATGAGATATACGAACAAAGTAAAAAAGTAAAAGTATCAAATTCGATTACTTGAAGAAAGCGTACTACTTCTGATTTAAACACTCAAAACACCAACTTTCAGATAAATTATCATATTTACGTATTCCAAACTAATAATTTTCCAAATTTTTATTCGACCATAATGTGTAATAAAAGAGACGGTGCTTATTCAACTAACGGGGCTGTACTTCATAAAGGAAAAGCACTTTTCTTATTGAACAACGTGGCTGGTTAGTTGAATAAGGGTTTAATAAATATAACTATTTGAAAAATTTGAATGATTTTACAATTTGAATATAAAAGGAGATTTGAAATGGGGAAAAATAAGATTTTTGAATGGATTGGATTTGTCATCATTATCGTTTCTATATATGCTAATGGTTCTTTTCGTGCAGATGGTATTACAACTGGTACAGGAATAAATTTAAGCGTAATCGGAATAGTTGTGGGTGTAATTCTTACTTTTACACTTTTCTTTATTAGGAAATTTAGAAATAAAGAAGCACTTAATAGATCGGTAAATTAAATAGCTAACCAGTTTCTACATTTTTTTTCAAGTGGTTGCTTTACCTCAAGAAGGAGTAATGATTTATTCTTATTGAATTAAAGCCACAGGTTATTTTAATAGAAGGATGTAGAGGAGGATTAGATGAATAAATATTGTAAGAGTGCATTACATCAAATTAAAGTCGCTGTAACTACAATTGTTGAGATGATAGAAAAGTTAGAAGAAAATGACTTGCAAAAAAGACCTACACCCAGTAAGCATTCCATAGGAGAACTGTTAGAACACATAGCTATTATTTGTGTAGCTGATTCACTTATATCGGACGGCGCATCCCAAGAAAAGATGAATAAATTTTATTTAAGTATTTCTTATAAAAGTCTAAATGAGATAAAAGAAGCATTGATAAACAATCATCAATTTTTAGAAGATAAATTTATGAATTTTACAGAATTCGAACTTCAAGAGGAAATTAGTTCTTATTGGGGCGTTACATATTCACGATATGAATGGTTGTTAGAGATTGTAGCTCATATTTATCATCACAGAGGGCAATTACACTCTATGCTTGTTCATTGTTATGGGATAGACCCAAAAACTCCATTGTTTGAATAGAACTTTACTATTCAACTAACGAGTGAGTTAGTAAAATATTCGCTTTCCGAAATAATCAATTTGGTTTTTTCAAAAATAGCCAAATAACATTAAAACTTAAATAAGTTTTAGTACCTAGTATCATAATAAAACAATGTTATAATTGGACAACATAAAGAGCCTGCTCAGATTAAACGTAGTAAGTACCCTATAGAATTGACAATAAGAAAAGTCTGTTTTTTAAGGTTGAGGAGAAATCAAAATCAAAACCAAATTATATACTACCTCATCGATGTAAATTTTCGTTTACATCGATTTTTTTATGCGAGAAGATTGTTGGTGGCTTCGTTATAGTTAGTGAAAAGCTTTTCGAATGAAGTGAAGGAGCGAGCATATGAAATGTACAGAGAGAAATTATATTAGTCGACTAAAAAAACAAAAAGAAGATGCACTCGAATATATAATGGAACATTACGGAGGCTTAGTCCACGGTATATCCCATCATATTTTGGGACATGTTAGCCATCAAGCCGTCGAGGAATGCGTAAATGATACCTTTTTACTCATTTGGCAGCGTGCGCATCAATTTGATGGCGACGCAATAGCTTTTAAAAAGTGGGTTGGCATGATAACGAAATATAAGGCTATTGACTATTATCGCGCGTTAGTAAAGCAAAAGACACGTGAACAAACAGACGAGCAAGTACTTTTGGAGCAATCAACACCTGATATGCAAAGGACATATATACAAAAGGAACAAAGAGATGAGCTACTAGCGGTCATTAGTAGATTGCCAGAAATAGACCGTGACATTTTCATAATGAAATATTTTTTAAATTTACCAAGTAGCGAAATAGCAAAAACTTTACATTTGTCTGTAACTGCTATCGATAATCGTTTATCACGTGGTCGAAAAAAGCTTGCTCAAAAAATAAAATTAAAGGAGCAATTCATATGAATGAAGAGATGAAAAGATTCGTGGAAATAGATGTTGATACAATTGAGGAAAAGCCACTAACAGACATACAAAAGCAAAAAATACGTAAAAATGCACGTGCAAAAAAATCCCCCAATCGTAAGTGGAAAAAATTTGTTGCAGCTGCAGTTGTTAGTTTAGTAGCGATTTCAGGAAGCTTGTATGCATTGCCAACAATTGCGAGTCAGTTACCTTTTGTTGAAAATATTTTAGAAAAAATCGACCCTAATTTTATGCCAAAAAACTATGTGGCGTTGGCGACGATTATTAACCAAGTCGAATCGAGTAATGGTATCGATATCATGATTGAAAATGCTGTTTACGATGGTACTACTTTAATGGTGGCGTATGCCATCCATTCTGACAAAGATTTAGGGGAACAGCCTTTAACTGATACAATGTTCGATATAAAGGGGGCTACTGCTGCAACAGGGGCTTCATCATTAGAGAAATCTGCTGACGGTCTTTACACAGGTATAATAAAAATGACACCTACATTTAATAAACACTTGGACGTATTGAAAATTAAATGGCAGCCTGAAAAAATTACAAATCCCGATACAAATGAAACTTTTGAAGGAGATTGGTCATTTGCCTTTACAATGGATACACTTCCTGGAAAATTAGAACATTTAAAAATAACTTCAACTAATGATAAAGCGAAAATTCAAATTAATAAAGTTAACTATACTGATTTATCAACAGTTATACATTATGAATATAACATCGACCCAGCTATTATGAAAAAGCAACCACTATCATCAATTCATTTCGTAAAAGCGATCGATAATCATGGCAATGAGTATGAAATTCATGACAATGGTGGTGCTATTTCTGAGGATGGACATGGCTTTGATTGGAGCTTTGCGTTATATAATTTATCAGAGGATGTAACTACAATTACATTAACGGCTGAAATTTATTATGTTTCACAATCAGGTGAAATAACATCAGATATGCGAGAATTATTAGAGCCAATTACAGTCGAACTCAATAGATAATGTGTGAGCAAATGAAAATTGAAATAAATGAGTATCTAATATAATTGGAAATTTAATTAACCTAAACGAGCTTTTAACATTTGCTAATATAACATCGTTTTAAAGATAAAACGATAAGCCCTCACAATCAACATTTGTGAGGGCTAATATGCTTGGTTTTGTCTATTTACTCGTATATGTTTTGTTTTACATAAAAAGTAAGAGTGTAGAAAAAAAGGAGGTGTAATCCTCTGCTTTGATCACTTACTCTTTTTGAAGATCTACTTTCTATTATATGCTTTTTTATTTGCCCAAAAATTAACCTATGAAAGAGTGGTCAAATAAATAGAATTGTTGAGGTAAGCTTCAAATAAATAGAATTTTAGAGTGTTTTTTTAGGATACTTGGATATTTATGTTAAAACTAATATAAATTTGTGAAGAATTTCACTTAAACTAACGCAGCAGGTTAGTTCAATAAGCCATATAGATTTTTACTTATTATAAATGGAAAATTTATATAAAATTGGAACATCTATTTGTTTCAAACGTATTAAAGTAAAGCAGCAGGTTAAATGAATAAAGAAGATTGAAAGGAAAGTAATTCATAAAAAAGGAGGTATAGAAGGTGGACTTATTAATCTGGATAACTACTGGTTTCATGCTAATCGGATTAGTTGTTCTCGTTTCTATGAAAAAAGGTATGGAAAGAAAGGTCGCTTTTATAAAAGCAAATGTGGAAGACGAGGAAAATTTATCAAAAGCTAAATCTGTAATTTGGTGGATATGTGGTGTCACTGCTTGGGGAGTAGGGGCTTTATCTCTTGTTGGTTGGTGGTTTCATGTATAACTGTCGGTTTCTAATGTACTTAAAGTAACGGGTGCTTTAGTGAAAATCATGGGTTGCTTAGGCAACTCTTTTTTCTTATTGAACTAACGCAGCAGGTTAGTTCAATAAGATATTGTTTGTCCACATTATCATAGTTATATAATTAGAGGAATGCAGGAAAGGCAGGAGATTAATACGGCGATTTTAAGAGCTGGGTATGGTCTAGACCATACTGGATTTATTGAAAGCGATGTAAGCATAGATAATATTGATAATGATTACGTGCCTTGCATTCGAGATTCTGTCGAAAGTCTTAGAAATTCATTTTAAGATCAATTGCACAGTGTTTATTTGTACGGCAGCGTAGCCAGAGGTGAAGCGGTTGTTTTAAAATCAGATTTAGACCTCATTGCTATGTTTGATGGAAAACTGAGTTCCGCTAAGCTAGCGAATTTAAAGAAACTTGCTGGAGAACTGTCTCAAAAGTATCGATCTCTGGTTCGTGAAGTTGGAATAGTTGTTGCATATTACGACTATACGGTTTCCCCCTCAAATTATTACGAAAATGCCTTTCTTAAAGAACTCTGTGTTTGTGTCTACGGAGAGGATTTAAGAGACCGATTTGGTCCGTATAAACTTACATCCGAAATAGCCATTCGCTTCAATGGTGATATTTGTGAGGCTCTTACTCGGACGTTAAAAAGGTTAGAAACAGCTTCTAACGAAGATTTTAAAAAGTTTTCACAAGGTTTCGCTCGCAAACTCATTCGAACATACTATTCAATGGTGATGGTGCGTTCTCAGATTTGGTCGACACGACTTCACGAGCAATCTGAAGTCTTTATCCACCACTTCCCGGATAAAGAATCTATTATTCGAACCCTGCTAAATTGGATAGATGAACCACCGACGGACCGCGAAGCTGTATATGAATTGTTTAAGATCGAGGGTGAGTGGGCTAGTGTGAACTTTACACATGAAGCCAATATTTCATCTTAAACTAACGGGTGCGTTACTTCAAGAAGGAGTAAAGCCTTTTTCTTATTGAACTAAAGAAGCAGGGGAGTTTAAGAAGAGAACTAAAAAAATGCAAGAATTCTTATGGAGAGTGATAACTATAAAAAAATTATTTTATCTAATACTATTCTTCACATTAATACTATCAGCGTGTAATTCATCAAGTGTAAGTATTGATCAAACTTTCGATATTCCTGAAAAAGTTCAAAACGTGATTAATACGGATCATCAATTACAACTCATTAAAGAGGCATGAATGCTTATATTATTTTTCAATCGACAGAAACGCTTACACTTACTGAATTTGAAGTAATTGATAATATACTAAATATAAAATTTAATAGTGAAAATCAAGAAAATACTGAATTAAAACAGTATGTATTTAAAATGAATCCTGGAAATGTAAAAGTTAAGGTTTTAATTAACGGAGAATTTACATCTTTTGATAACATCATTGATTTATAAAGGGGAAATATTATGTTGTTTAATAATGGGGATTTAAAAGTTCGAATATTAGAAGATGAAGATAATGTTCTGTTAGCAAAATGGCTCTCAGACCCATCGGTTCTTGAGTTCTATGAAGGTAGGGATAATCCATTTGATTTAGACAAAGTGAATGAAGTTTTTTATGCTACTGAAGATGAAGAAGTTAAATGTATTGTTGAGTATGATGGTAACGGAATTGGGTATATCCAATTCTATCAATTAGATGATGAAACTAAAAAAGAATATGGGTATCTAAAAGAAAATGTTTATGGGACAGACCAATTTATTGGAGAAATAGAGTATTGGAACAAAGGCATTGGAACATTACTTGTTACATCAATGATTAGATATTTAATTGAACACAAAAAAGCAGACCGAATAGTTATGGATCCTCAAACAAGAAATACGAGGGCTATAAAATGTTATGAGAAATGTGGTTTTAAAAAAGTGAAAATACTTCCAAGTCGTGAGCTTCACGAGGGAGAATATCAAGATTGTTGGTTGATTGAGTATCATAAATGAAATATTTCTTCTTCAACTAACGGGTGCTTTACTTCAAGAAGGAGTAAAGCCTTTTATTATTGAACTAAAGTAAGCAGGTTACTTGAAGAAGGGATTTAAGTGGGAATCGTAGAATAAGTTACCTAATGATGTTTCGCTTACTTATACAAAATATATTAAATGAGGTGAATTTAATTGAGGATAGGTAATCAATTAGTTATTGAATGGACCATTGCGAGAGTTTACGAGGATTTTTCTTTTTCAAAGGCACTAGATAATGCCATAAAGCACGCAAGTTTAAATGAAGGGGAATCGGTCGAACTTCACCAATTAGTAAACGTTGGTGAATTTAATAATGAAAAAGTATTTTTGATTATTTTAAATGTTATTTCCAGTAAAGACTAGAAGTTATTAAACTCCCATGAAAATTAAAATCTTCGATTTATAGAAAAAGACAATACGAAATTTGACGCAGCCCAATAATTTTTTAAAAAAGTGCAGCGCCTAAAAGAGAATTAAATTGTGGGTTGGACTAGGAGGCATTTGGTTCAGTGATTGTCACGTTGTAACCTAAGTTTTCAAGTCTTCGAACTGAATATCGTACAATCGATTGTTCTTTTTGCTTGTCAAAGTAATCTTCCCCTAGGTCTACGTACATTTCTTTGCGAGTTAGGAGATAATAGCTGATTCTTAAAATGGCATGAGCCACTGATATTCCTGCACGCTTTTTACCCTTTCTTGATGCAGTGCGCCTATACAGAGCTCCCAAGTAGGTTTTGGATCCTCTAACAGAATGAGCTGCTTCAATTAATGCCGATTTCAAGTACTTGTTTCCTTTTTTCATGGTAGTTGATTTCCTCTTGCCCGCACTTTCATTATGTCCAGGTACTAATCCTGCCCAGGAACATAAGTGCGCCGAACTGGGAAATTGCTTCTCCACATCTGTACCAACTTCGGCTAAAATTTGTTCGGCCATTCGAGTGGCGATGCCGGGAATGGAATCCAATCGTTCTATATCATCTTGATGGGAGGATAACCTAGTAGCTACCTCTTCGTTTAATAGCTCAATCTGCTCAGTTAGAAATTCTATATGGACCAGAATGGTTTTTAACATGAGACGTTGATGTGGATTGATATACCCTCGAAGAGCTAGCTCCAGTTCACTCTTTTTCTTCTTCATTGATCGGCGAGCAAAGCTAGCTAGTTTCTCAGGATCATTTTCGCCATCGGCGATAGCACGGAGCATATCAAGTGACGAAACACCCATGATGTCGGAGACAACGGAACCGAGTTTGATATTGGCTCCTTCTAAAACCTTTTGAATCCGATTATGTTGTTTCGCTCGCTCTTCAATAATACTTCGACGGTATCGAACCAACTCCCGTAATTCCCGCTGATTTCGGTCTGGAATAAAACTTGCTTTAAGTAGACCGTGACGAAGAAGTTTGGCAATCCATTCGGCATCCTTTACATCGGTCTTGCGACCTGGTACTGCTTTCATATGTTGGGCGTTCACTACTAAAAACTCAATGCTCTCGGCTTCTAGCAAGTTAACAATAGGCTTCCAAAATACACCTGTACTTTCCATTGCTACGTGAGTACAACCATGCTCCTTAATCCAGTCAATTAACTGTAATAGAAATACAGTTTTAGTGGAAAACGTTTGAATCTCCTTTCCTTTTGGCGTAATAATACAAGCAGTAATGGAATCCTTATGGACATCCATCCCACAAGCACGTTCAATGATTACTTCCATTGAAATCATCCTTTCTACGGCAAATAGTATTGGAGGCTGGTGCAATAACCAGAGTAGGATTAATCTCCCATGAGTGCTTCCCGTAAGGGAGCGACAGTCTGTGATGCACCGTGGTCGTTGGAGTCAGACTAACGGATGGGCTCTATGGCACCATAGTTCATCGACCTTCCTCTCCCAGCCGTAGTATCCTATACCCAGGTTTTCATATTTTCATTCTCTGTGGTGTAGCGCTGTTTTTGCGCTACATGGGTGGCTAACGGGTGCTTTAGTTTAAGAAGGATAATAAAAGATAAGGCTTAGTTCAGATGGACTGAGCCTTTTTACTGCCTAAAACCTCAATTTCACAGAGCCTTTTATTGTTACTGATTAATATTGAGGTATAGATAGAAATTGTGAAATGTAAATAACTTGAAACCTCTTTTTATTTTAGACGTAGAACTACATAAAGTATTCATAGATATTGTAGACTTTTGAGTTATAAAAAAAGAGAGGGTTGATTAACATTCAAAAGGCAGACCGTTTATCTACTATATTACATATTTCTTTAACACTTCTTTTTTATCTTCTATTTCTTTTCTTATATCTTCAAAATGTTATTAGCGAAATTTCATATTTAGCTTTCTTGCTGATTAGCTTACTGATATTGTCATTCTCTATCGTGGTATTCCGAAAGAAACGTAGGATAAAACGAAAAATAACTATCTCGCTAGCCATCCTCTTGTTGTTATTTTGCTATGAGCTGCCCCTTATAGGGTTCGCTTCACAATCACATATAGCAGACATATACTTTGAACCAAGGGAGACAGTAGAACGCTCAGGAATTTTTATAATCACAATTGGAACTAAAACTTTAAATAATATGGAAAGTAAACAGGCGGTTCAGGAGCTATTAACCAAAGAGGGCAAAGATGTCCTAACCATTAGCGAACTTCCCAATCCAATGAGTTATAAAAACAAAAATAGAACTCTGCTAAGTTGGTTTGGACAAAAATCTCCAAAGGAAAAAATGAGAGAGGATTTAAGAGAATACTTCGGAAAAGAAGAGCAAAGACTTACCGATTACTTTAAGAACGATCAAGCAATAGGAAATAGTGCAGGGCTTGCCATATTACTAACTGAATTGATGATAAATGGAACCTTTCAAAATCACTTACCAATAGCTGTTACTGGAGCCATAAATGGAAAAGGAGAAGTTTCAGCTGTTGGAGGCATCAAAGAAAAAATACAAATCGCGGAAAAATCCGGTTTTCAATTCATGTTCATCCCAAGTGAAAATAGCAAAGAAGCAGAGACTTTTCAAAAAGAATTAAATACAAATATCCGTATTTTCGATGTAAACCTTGTAGATGAAGCAGTTGAACAAATTAATTACCTGAACGAAAAATATAAATAAAAAGTAGTAAAGCTTTGCTTATTGAACAGAATGTTGATAGTAGAATTTGAAGGGGAATATTTGTGCTTTATGTACTTCTTGAAGGTTAGTTTGTGAAGAGTTGTACTTAAACTCCCATGAAAATTAAAAACTTCGATTTATAGAAAAAGACAATACGAAATTTGACGCAGCCCAATAATTTTTTAAAAAAGTGCAGCGCCTAAAAGAGAATTAAATTGTGGGTTGGACTAGGAGGCATTTGGTTCAGTGATTGTCACGTTGTAACCTAAGTTTTCAAGTCTTCGAACTGAATATCGTACAATCGATTGTTCTTTTTGCTTGTCAAAGTAATCTTCCCCTAGGTCTACGTACATTTCTTTGCGAGTTAGGAGATAATAGCTGATTCTTAAAATGGCATGAGCCACTGATATTCCTGCACGCTTTTTACCCTTTCTTGATGCAGTGCGCCTATACAGAGCTCCCAAGTAGGTTTTGGATCCTCTAACAGAATGAGCTGCTTCAATTAATGCCGATTTCAAGTACTTGTTTCCTTTTTTCATGGTAGTTGATTTCCTCTTGCCCGCACTTTCATTATGTCCAGGTACTAATCCTGCCCAGGAACATAAGTGCGCCGAACTGGGAAATTGCTTCTCCACATCTGTACCAACTTCGGCTAAAATTTGTTCGGCCATTCGAGTGGCGATGCCGGGAATGGAATCCAATCGTTCTATATCATCTTGATGGGAGGATAACCTAGTAGCTACCTCTTCGTTTAATAGCTCAATCTGCTCAGTTAGAAATTCTATATGGACCAGAATGGTTTTTAACATGAGACGTTGATGTGGATTGATATACCCTCGAAGAGCTAGCTCCAGTTCACTCTTTTTCTTCTTCATTGATCGGCGAGCAAAGCTAGCTAGTTTCTCAGGATCATTTTCGCCATCGGCGATAGCACGGAGCATATCAAGTGACGAAACACCCATGATGTCGGAGACAACGGAACCGAGTTTGATATTGGCTCCTTCTAAAACCTTTTGAATCCGATTATGTTGTTTCGCTCGCTCTTCAATAATACTTCGACGGTATCGAACCAACTCCCGTAATTCCCGCTGATTTCGGTCTGGAATAAAACTTGCTTTAAGTAGACCGTGACGAAGAAGTTTGGCAATCCATTCGGCATCCTTTACATCGGTCTTGCGACCTGGTACTGCTTTCATATGTTGGGCGTTCACTACTAAAAACTCAATGCTCTCGGCTTCTAGCAAGTTAACAATAGGCTTCCAAAATACACCTGTACTTTCCATTGCTACGTGAGTACAACCATGCTCCTTAATCCAGTCAATTAACTGTAATAGAAATACAGTTTTAGTGGAAAACGTTTGAATCTCCTTTCCTTTTGGCGTAATAATACAAGCAGTAATGGAATCCTTATGGACATCCATCCCACAAGCACGTTCAATGATTACTTCCATTGAAATCATCCTTTCTACGGCAAATAGTATTGGAGGCTGGTGCAATAACCAGAGTAGGATTAATCTCCCATGAGTGCTTCCCGTAAGGGAGCGACAGTCTGTGATGCACCGTGGTCGTTGGAGTCAGACTAACGGATGGGCTCTATGGCACCATAGTTCATCGACCTTCCTCTCCCAGCCGTAGTATCCTATACCCAGGTTTTCATATTTTCATTCTCTGTGGTGTAGCGCTGTTTTTGCGCTACATGGGTGGCTAACGGGTGCTTTACTTCAAGAAGGAGTAAAGCCTTTTTTCTTATTGAACTAAAGCCGCAGGTTAGTTGAATAAGAAGGAGTATATAAAAAGTTGTCGAAGTTGAGATAATATGAGGAGTATTTATGTACATAGAATAAGGAGGGGGTATAAATTTGGTGAAAAGTTTATTTTTGTACTTATTGCTTGTAATAGTAATATCACTTCCGTTTATTATTAGTTCTAATTTCGGGTTTGTAACAGGGGGACCTCCTGGAATCGTTGGGTTGCTAAATACAATTGCTTTTTTAATTGTTTGGTTAGCTGTGAGTATGATGATGGGATACAAATTAAAAAGAGGATTTAATTTAATTATTCTTATCTATTGGGGCATGCTTGCACTTGTCTTTTTCCCAATAACAAATACATTAGAAGTTACCAAAGAATTGATACCGTTGGTATTAGTATTTCTAATAAGTCCTCTGTATGGGGTATCTGACTACCTATCCACTGATGAGATTGTTTTTATCGGAATACCTATTTGCGTGTTCCTATGTTTCTTATTTTTCTTTGGCGGGAAAACTATTAAAAATAGGAAATTGGTTCAAAACTAAATTTGGACTCTTCAACTAATATTTGCTTTACTTCAAGAAGGAGTACAGCCTTTTTCTTATTGAACTAAAGCGGCAGTTTAGTTTAAGTGTGTTGTATAATAAATGGATATCTTTGTACAGGGAGGATTGTATGTGGAGTTTTAGCACTTATAAAGACAAACGTTACTGGATACTTTTGATTACAGCTATAATTATCTTGGTCTTGTTCGCTGTTTTTACCCCTGATTATATTCTTGAAAAAACTTACTTTGTACCATTTTCAATGCTTATATTTATAGTTTTATTCTGGTCGACATACCATCTTTGGAAGTATTTTGGTGATAAAAAGAAGAGGAATAATACGGATGACAGTTGCGATTTGTAACTTGCTTGTTCAAGTAACGCGTGCTTTACTTCAATAAGGATTGACTAATAAAGAGTTTAATTATCAATGAAAAATGGTGAAATGAAGAAAATATGGAATGTGAGAGGTAATGTAAAGTTGTGCTTGACCATTTCTATACAAGGGGATTTTTTAATGTTTAATGTGGGAGACATGATTTATCAGGTTATAGTATTGGGGCTTATCGTTTTATTTGTAGTATCGTTCACCTTATTTATAAGGAGCATACTCTTGAATCAACAGGCAAAAAACCATCAACTTAATGAAATAGAAAAGAAAATGGATAAAATAATAGAGTTAATGGACTTCAAAAAGCAGTAAAGCCTTTTTTCTTATTGAACTAACGCAGCAGTTTAATAAAATAAAATGGGGGTGAATTTTTGAAAAGAAACAAAGTAATAATTTTCATTATATCTGTGATTTTTTTATTGTGCTTAGTGTGGATTTTATTTCCTAATAAAAGTGCAGAAGTAAAAAGTTTTACCTATGAGATAGAGGAAAACAATGACGAACTTATTTTTGAAGCTAACTTTCAATTCACTAACAATACAGGAAATTTTAGTTATGCAACTATTGTTTTAGACAGTTTTTTTTATCAACGACTTAAGAATCCAGAATCTATTGAACCCATTTTTTTAAACGGTGGAGTATCTGGTTCTACAAGAATAATTATTAACAAAGAGGACTTAACTTCAGACTTTATTGAATCGTTAAAATCAAAGGAAAGAAATCCTTTTCATGCTATAAGTATAGGTGAAGAAATTAGTTTGTAATAATTCAACTAACGAGTGCTTTAGTTAAACAGGACCATCAAAAAATGATGGTCTATTTTTATGTACAATGTGAAATGTTACACTTAAACTTACGCGGCAGGTTAGTGAAAGAAGGAACTTCGAATATACATGGAGAAGTAACAACCAGATGTGGTGGTACTGATGGCTATTTGTGGGGGGATTGTATTCAGTTTATCAGTGTACTCATTCATAACTGGTAAAAATCAGGTCATGTCCTATATAATGTTTTTCTTTGGTGCACTGGCACTGGTTGCAGGGATTTTTGAACTAAAAGAGAAACGAAAGACAAATGCAGTAATATTTTTTTTGTATCTGCTTTAGTCCTTTTTGTTTTCATCAATACTTTTAATGTTTTTCACTAACGGGTGCTTTAGCAGAACAAGGAGGGGATTAAAATGCCAACTTGCGATAATTGCCATAACAAGTGGAACTGGAAGCAGACGATTAAAAAAACGACGACATTAAATCCTGTAATGACTTGCCCATATTGTGGGGAAAAACAATATCAAACGCAAAAGTCCAAAACAAAAATTGGTTTTCTTACTACCATTGTCTTATTGCCACTTCTTTTTCAAATTTTTTTTGATATGTCAGGAGCTTTCTTATTGAGCTTATTTCCCATTTTAACCGTTATTTTTATTCTTTTATATCCGTTTTTAATCAAATTAAGTAGCAGAGAAGAGTATATAAATTTCTAAGGATAAATAGTGAAGGAGTATTCAAGAATAGGGAGCAATTGTTGTATAAGCTTCACTTTTCTTCTTCAACTAATGGGTGCTTTACTTCAAGAAGGACATTGTGTTTTTCTTTGGGACTTTTTGCTGTGTTTATGACATACCTTCTTAAAAGGAGGGATTATATGTTAAAAAGGTTATTGATTATTACTGGAATACTCATAGTGGGAATAGGTTCATTTAGCCTGTTAAATAAACCTTCAGAAGTTGATACTGCTATTGCCAATAAGGAGGAACCAGTACCTTTCTCTACTAAAGAAAATGAACTACATTTTTCTACATTGAACGAGGTAACTGAAAATGTCCATGAGAAATATGATAAGTTGGAATTTGGTGTAAAAACGACTTCAAAGAAAGAATTCAAGATACAAGTTAAAGAGAATGAAGAATATTTTAATTCAGTCAAAAAGGATATTGAGTCCATTGCAAAAAATGTAATTAAATCTTCCGCATTAAAGGACTATACAGTTGTTGTAGAAAGAATGGATTTATCTTTCGTTACCGTAGATACTGAAAATATTAACAAAGAACTTTCAGATATAGCATTGACTTTAATGGAAGGTCTTAAAGATTACGACGTATACGAAAATTTAAATACTGAGTATCAAAATGAGGATCAAAAATCCATTAGCATTCAAACTTCAATAAAAGGTTCAGGTAAAGATGCACATAAGTTAGCAATGGAAATTGAAGAGGCAGTGAATGAAATCCTTCATTCTAAGGAACTAAATTCTGTATCTAATATTGACTCTTATGAAATTAAAATATTGAATGCCAAAGGGAAAGTAGTAAATTAGTCAATTTATTGGCTAAACAATATTGGCATCCCTTCTTCAACTAACGTGTGCTTTAGCAAAATATGGCCATCCTTTCGATGGTCTATTTCTATGTACAAAATATTAAATTGATCTCAGATATGCATTGTGAAATGTTACATTTAAACTAAAGCCGCAGGTTAGTTGAATAAGAAAGTTAAATTATTTTAGAGGAGGCGTTCATTATGACGAATAAAAGAATTTATATTATTAATGATTACAAGGGGATAACGACTTCTTAACAAAGTTGTTTAGCGTTTCCCCAAATTTTGAAAGGGGAAAATTATGAGTATTGAAAATGTGAAAATCGTAGAATTAAATGCAGAAAACTGGTACGAATGTTGCGAATTAGAGGTATCAACAGAACAAAAAGAATACATGGAGCCCAATGCTATATCAATAGCTCAGTCAAAGTTTGAGCCTACATTAAAGCCATATGCTATTTATGTTGAAGATAAAATAGTTGGTTTTTTGATGTACAATTCAGTTCAAGAAGAATTTGGTGGCTATTGGGTTTATAGAATAATGGTGGATGAGGAATACCAAGGCAAGGGTATAGGTAAAGCTGCAACCAAATTAATGATTTCAGAAATGGCTAAATTACCGAATCCCCAAAAAATTGTTGTAGGCTATCACCCTGAAAACTTAGGAGCACATAATTTATACTCGAGTTTGGGATTTATTGATAATGGTGATAGGTTCGGTAAGGAAATGGCAGTTATAAAAAATGTAAGCGAGTGATAGGTCGATAGAATATTTCCATATGAAAGGACCATTCTTTAAGTGGTTGCCAGCAAGAGTGGCATTTTTTATTGAACTAAAGAAGCAGAATTGTTGAAAAAAGCAATTCTAAAGCAGTAGTTTAGTTCAATAAAAATAAAAATAAAGAAGATAATTTGCTTGTTTTAAAACAAATTATCTTCTTCATATGACAATCTATAAGCTCATTTATGAGACGATTTTTAGACCAATTGCAGCACCTAAGACCATCCCTATAAAAACTAGTCTTCTCCAATCTTTTGATTCCCCATATAATAGCATACCTAAAATTGCCCCACCAGAAGCACCAATTCCTGTCCAAATTGCATAAGCTGTTCCCATAGGAAGTGTTTTCATTGAATAAGCAAGAAACATAAAACTAGCCCCAAACGCGAAAATTAATAGAACTAATGATTGCCAATTACGGTCATTGTGCAATTTATTTATCATACCAACACCAAACATTTCAAATAAGCCTGCAACAACCAAAGAAACCCACGCCATTAAGATTCAACTCCTTCTTTATCGATGTCTTTAGTAACTAATTTCAAACCAATTACCCCTCCCAATAAAACTAAAATTAAAATAACTTTTGCTATTTTAAATGGTTCACCAAAAAATACGATGTCCGAAAAAACTGTTCCGGCTGTACCTAGTCCTACAAAAACCGCATAGACAGTCCCAACAGGCAGTTTTTTGCCAGCCATAATCATTAAATAAAAACTAACGATAATAGCAATAACAGTTCCAGTCCCAGTCCAAAAGTCATCTGCATGTTTTAATCCAATAACCCAAAAAACTTCGAAGAAAGCAGCGAGTACTACTTTAAACCAGTTTGTATTCATTTAAATAACCACTCCTTTTTTATTCTATAAAAACAAAAAAAACCCAAGAGATAACTGTATGAAAACAGTTTCTCCCAGGCTTTT
This sequence comes from Psychrobacillus sp. FSL H8-0487, assembly GCF_038008385.1. Taxonomy (NCBI): domain Bacteria; kingdom Bacillati; phylum Bacillota; class Bacilli; order Caryophanales; family Bacillaceae; genus Psychrobacillus; species Psychrobacillus sp. FSL H8-0487. The sequence goes on along the minus strand of NZ_JBBOZA010000001.1, from coordinate 2,008,747 downwards.
ATCCTTCCGTGACACAGCAAAGCTGTGAGTTTTCTCTCGGACCAGACCAACATAGATAGTTGCGGAACCCTAGAAAACATTTAATGTATGTAATTAACTTGTATTATACACAATATTAGAATGAAAATCTATCTTCTTACACTAAGGGGTAGATATAAGTCCCGTATTTAGAGTATCGTTAATGATATTGGAAGTTAACATTAAAATTCCTATTATATAATAAATATACTTCACATTAATCAAGCTCTACATCATTATTTTTATTGCGAATGCAACAATATTAGTTTAAGATGAATGTAGATCTTATTATTGCATTTACAACAAAGATATTTACGAAGGAGCTATTTATGAAAGAAATTTTACGTGAAATTGGCATGATTGCTAGGGCATTGGATTCCATCAGCAACATAGAATTCAAAGAGTTTGAACTAACAAAAGGCCAGTACTTGTACCTGGTGAGGATATGTGAGAACCCGGGAATTATCCAGGAACAGTTAGTAGAGATGATTAAAGTGGACCGGTCAACGGCAACTCGTGCTATCCAAAAACTAGAGTTGAACGGCTTTATTGAGAAAAAAGGTGCCGCGAACAATAAAAAGATCAAAAAACTATATTCAACGGAGAAAGGGAATACGGTCTACCCATTCATTAAAAGAGAAAATGAATACTCCAACCATGTTGCATTAGAAGGATTTTCTGAAAAAGATGCAGAAACCACTTTCGATTTTTTGCACCGAATCAGAAAAAATATCGAAAAAGACTGGGAATTAGTTAAAAAGGGGAACAAAAGACACTATTAATATACTAAAGGAGTTGCCTCATTTGATGACGATAAAGAAATGTACTCTTGAAGATTCACTAGACCTCCAGGCCATCAGTGTGGAAACCTTTACCGAGACTTTTAAGGACCATAATTCCCCTGAACACCTAAATGCCTATTTGGAAAGGGCATACAACGTGAACCAACTAAAACAAGAATTGGCCAATCAGTCTTCACAATTCTTTTTTGTTTATTATAATCAGGAAGTCGCTGGATACCTCAAAACTAATACTGGTGATGCCCAATCGGAAGCAATGGGTGATGACTCACTTGAAGTTGAGCGTATCTATGTGAAGAAGAAATTCCAAAAACATGGGTTAGGGAAGCATCTACTCAATAAAGCAGTGGAAATCGCGAAAGTACAGAAGAAAGAGAAAATCTGGCTTGGCGTATGGGAAGAAAATGAAAATGCCATTGCGTTCTATAAGAAAAAAGGGTTTTTGCAAACGGGTGCTCACTCTTTTTATATGGGCGATGATGAGCAAGTGGACTTGATCATGACCAAAATACTCTAATATTCGAACCCTGCTAAATTGGATAGATGAACCGCCTTCGGACCGTAGCGCTGTATATGACTTGTATAAAAGTGAGGGGGAGTGGGCAAGTGTAAACTTTACACTTGAAGCAAATATTTCTTATTAAACGAACAGGCTTTACTTCAAGAAGAGGTAAAGCCGTTTTTTAATGGGCTAACGTAATCAGTTTAGTTTAAGAAGGAATTCTGAGGACGATTGGTGAAATAACTAATGAGTATATTCAAAAGGTAATTATTTTGATTGGGGTGAGTAACATAATTATTCGAAAGCTTATCTCCGCGGTAATGGCTTGTGTCTTGGTTATGGTAAGTTTTTCATTCTCAGGACAGACAGGTCTTGCAATCATAGTTGGTATTTATCTATTTCCAATTCTTTTAATTTATGGAGTACCAGCATCTGTTTTCTCTGATTTTGTTACAAAAAAACTAAAATCTTTTCCTAGAGTAATTTTGGCATTAATTATGCACTTATTCCTAGCTGCTTTGTTTGTTGTAACTCCAGCTTTACTTTCTGGTAGCGAAATATTCAACTTTTACTTCATTATTTCTCTTTTATCTTCTTTTCTGTTCTACTGTAGTGATGAATTTCTTAGGTCAAAATTAGCCAAATACTTGTATCAGAAGTTTTTTTTGTCTGAAAGAGCTAAAGAGTTATGTAAAAAGATTGGGAACTTGAGAATTTAGAGAGGTTGTATCATCTTGTTTAACGAACGTTATCGTAAGGGAATAAGATATCTTTTCTTATTGAATGAAAGTCGCTGGTTAGTCAATAATACTGACGATCGAAACTATTGATATCTATAAAACATAAATAATCTATTAAGGAACGATGGAAGCAATGACTGAAATGAATAAAAGGATGGTATTATGGATTAATAAAAAGCCCAATTTCTCAATTTAATACTGAGAAATCAGGCTTTTATTTGATGTACAGTTAGTTTTGCTTTTAAATCATTTTGTTGCGTGCGAACTCAAGCAATTCTAGCAGTATCTTTTATAAATATGAGCGCCTAGCTGGCCATGAACCTTGTAGTTTACGAAGTTGTACAATTTGTCCTGTATGATAGGCATCATGCAAAAGTATATTTAGATATTGTTGCCAAACTGGCAGAGAAGGACATTGTTGATCTAATTGTGCTTCCTGAAGGGATGTTAATGAAGATTGTAAGGCATCATGCACGTGAAACGTTCGACTCACTGTTTCTTGCCATGCCTCTTCCTCATTAGGTCCACCTTGGACAAATGTGTCATCATTATTTTGTGAAACAACAAATGTGTCATCTTGAAGTAAGCGGGAAAGTAAACGCTCTTTAAAGATTAGTAAATGGTTTACATTTTCCCAAATCGTATTAGTGGCCATTCCATCAGGTTTCCAACATGCTTGTGCAGCGGTAAGATTCTTTAACGCTTCTGATATTGGTGGGTACCATTCTTCTTCGTAAAAAACTTGGTTGACTCCATTTTGCAAGATTTCTTTTTTACTCATTAGGATAGCCTCCTTTTTGTAACTATCTAAACTTGGTATATTAGTTACCTCCAATTAAAAATATAAAGGTTTTTTAGAAGAGTTATTTTCAATACAAACTATAATGCACAATTAGTAACGGGGAAAATAATTTCACAAAATCCCCGACAACCGTAACACTTTCATACTTGTTACAAATTTTCAAATTGGAGATATTCTAAAACATTTCCGAAAGGGTCTCTAAAACTAATATATTTTCCTGGAGGACAATTAGTTGGTTCGTCTATAACAAAATTCACTTCTCTCTCTTTTAAGAATTGAACTTTTTCATAAATATCTTCAGTTAGCAATCCTAATACAACTCCTGATATATCTTGAGTATAGGTTGCATTATCGTTCTCTTCTAAAATAAGTGGTAACTCTCCGTGTACAAGTGACGCAAGCTTAGGGTTATATTGTTTGCTTAATTCAAACCTAAAATATTGGTATAAAAGTCGATTGCTTTGTTTAAATTGGGCACATAAATGCTTATAACACAAACTTCACTTTTCAAATTAGTTCCCCCATTTTTGGTATTATTATATATATTCTATACTCCTTAACAAACTTCCTTTTTTGGAAATAAATTTTCATTAGATTTTCTCATTCTAACGGGCGAGACTTTCCATTTTCCTAATTGTTACTTCGCTTAGAAGAGCCTTATAAGAAAGTTTTTACGTTAAGAGTATTTGGAGAACTTTCCTTTAAACAAATAAGTGAACTCTGTGAGAGAACAGAAAGTCGGGCGAGAGTCATATTCCACTGAGCCAAACGTAAAAAATTCAAGATTTGTTTTAGGGAGGACTAGAAATGAGTAATGTGTCACTTAAAGATACTAGGAGTAAAGCTTTTTTTCTTATTGAACTAAAGTAAGAAGATTAGATCGGGAAAGGAAATACGTGCAAAAATACAACTTAAAACTACTGGATTGAGGAGTAAAGGAATGAAAAAAGATAAAAAAGAGATATAAAAATACATCAAATAGCAGACGAAGAACGATATAAAGAAGTAAAGGAAATGACAACAGAGGAATGGAATGCGAAACTGGAAGAAAAAAATAAGGCTAAAACGGGGAAGATGAAAGATAAAAAACGAATGGGGAAAGTACTAGGTAAAGTAATACATGGGACGACACCAGATGAGTGGTATGTAAAACAGGTTAAAACTACAACCCCTTTTGATATTATTAATGAACGCTACGGTACTGTTACAGAGGATGATATAAAGCTTGTTAAGGATTTGCAGTTATTTGGATTAAAAGATGGCGTAATAAATATATTACTTGATTATGTTGCAATTTTTAGTAGCATTGGGATGGTTCACCCGTTGGTAAGAGAAATGGGTGAAAATTGGCATAAGGAAAATATATTAACTGTTGAAAAGGCTATTAACTTTGTTAGGGAAGAACATAAGAAGTACACAGAGTCAACAGAGAAATAGTTATTAGTAGGGTGTCCCTTGAAGAAGAAAATGGGAGTTTTTATGTCGCATTTGACACATATTGCGAAGTTAAAAAGCCTTCAATTTTTAAGACCCTAACCCAGGAACAGGTGGAATTCATAATGTTGAAAAAACTGCTGGTGTATGGGGGAATGATAGTGAATACGTTGATTTACTTGAAAAATTTATAAATAAGTAAAGGATGATAAATTTGTCAACAAAAGAAGCAATGAATATATATTTTCAGAAGAGGAAAGAGTTAGCATCTGAAGGTTTAGATTTTTTATTTAAAACACGAGTAAATAATGATGATGGAAATCTAATAATTTATGAAGGTGAAGTTGATGAGGAAGAATATATCTCATGGAAACCTATAGAAATGAATGTTTCACAAGATTATAAAAGATTAGAAGATGAATTTGAAGTAAATTTGAATAAATCAATAATTGATTATTTTAACTCATATTGGTTTGCTGACTTAGATGGTTTTTTTAAAGAGCACTATATAAAATTAGAACCGGTCCTTCCGAATGAAGAAATAAGTTCTTTTAGAGAGTCTTTGAGAGGATATAAAAATAATCACGGGGATAGTTTAGTGAAGATACCTATTGGAATTGAGGGAAATGGGTTACTAGTCGTTGTCGAGAACGATAGTGGAATAGTTCAATTAGAAGATTTTGAAAGAGGTACTTTTGAGTATATTGCTGAGAATATTCAAGACTTAATTAGAAATTTAAGATTGAAAAGGTAGCATTAATTATCGTCAATTTCTTTGATTAAGAGTGGTTGTACAATTATAGATATTAAATAAATGGCTGGGAAGTTAGTTAGGAATAACAATTTAGTTTGATTAATTAGAATGAACAGTAGATATGCTTTTAAATGCTTGTCTACTGTGCTTTTTCTCTTCAACTTACCTGGGAAGATAGGCTATTGGTTTTAGATGAAAGAATTCTTTATATCTATCGAGGCATTGATCCAAAGAAGGATTAACGCAAAAACGACGGAAAATCAAAGGCGCTAGATAATGGTAAAAGCTTGCAACTTTAAATGAAGGGGAAACAGTCGAACTTCACCAATTAGTAATTGTTGGAGAGTTTAAATCTTGGTTCTCATTTATGGTTGTAAGACAATTCCCAGCTCATTTTTTATGAACATTTTTAAACCAACCTTTATCTTTACCAATGCCTTTTTATTAATCTTTTAATGTATCATTCTGTTTATATTTGTTTGCAATTGATTCTAAATCTAACTTCTTATAATTTCCCCAATTCACCTTTGCAAACGTATCAGCCTCAAACCTTACTGCTAATATTTCTTCAAAAGGTTCCTTATCGGATTGGTCAGTAAATGGTGGTGAATACCATTTAATTTCCACAGTTTTCACTTGATCTAATTTCGATAAGCCTGCTAACATTTCCTTAGTATTTTTTAACAAAGCATTTTTTGAACCCTCATTAATATCTTTGTCGTATATTTTAACTAAGAAGATACCTTTATCTTCATATACCTTATATTCATCTTTGATAATTGACCCAATAGTAGATTCAATAGCGGTAGGTTCATGATTTACGTCACCACATCCAGCTAGTATAAATACTGTTGCGAAAAATAATAATAACACTAATAACTTTTTCAAATAAAAACCTCCGGGTGTATATTTACCACTATTATACAACACATATTAGGAAAACGGAGTGCTTTAGTTAAAGAGATATAAAAGCTGCATAGATGTTCTATCATTCTTATTATTAATTATTATGCTGAGTGTTATCAAGAATGGAAAGTGTATAAATGATTTTTTATCCGTCTAGAAATCTCGGGTGCTTTACTTCAAGAATGGGTAAAGTTTTTTTCTTGTTAACTTATGATGCAATTTAGTTGAACAAACATTTGGTTCAATATCATTAAGGAAAGTAATAAATAAAATTTTAATTTCACTTGGGCTGATATCTTGAGTAGCGTTTAGTGAGAAGGGGAAAGTGTTGACCTCTCAAGGAGAAGGGAGAATTGGCGAGCTAGTTACGAGATAACCGCCTCTAATCCTTCATATACTATTTTTTATATCGGTAAAGAAAAAAACCTGAAACTATTACTATGCTATTTCTCAGAGAGCTAGAAACTTAGATATGGAACCTACTTGAGCATCATTTCCTTTTGCCTTTCATATATAAATTCATATCCATTCCTTACTATCCATCTATTTTATCTTTCAAGTTTAAAAACTGTCCAGAAAAAAATAGCATCTGGACAAGCGTTTTACATTTAAATGTTCTTTATGATTTGTTAGTTTTTTTGCAGGAAATCTTCGGTCGATTCTACAGCGCAATACATTCCGTTAAGCGCACCGACAAACGCATGATGAACTTGTTCAGCGGGAACAACCTTGCCATTATAAGACAATTCTAGTGTTGCACACGCATCTTCAATAAGTGTCGTCTCAAAGCCTAGATCCACAGCCGCTCGGACAGTTGCATCAATACACATATGAGTCATCATGCCTAATACTACTACCTTGGTTACGCCACTTTCACTTAATTTACTTTCTAATTCGGTCTTTAAAAAGCTATTAGGGAAATGTTTGGTGATGATGCTTTCAGTTTCTAATGGTTGAACAGTTTCATGTATTTCAGCTCCCACAGTACCCGGGAGGAAGAATCCTAATGCTGGATCACCTGCGATATGTTGAACATGGAAAATGTTATCTTTGTGATTCTTTCTAAACCATTCAAGCACTTTCGCCGCATTAGTGGCTGCTTTTTCAGGGTTGCTTAATTCCATATTCCCATTTGGAAAATAGTCATTTTGAATATCTACAATAATTAGAGCTATGCTCATAATTCTACACCTCATTTAAAGTATTTTGTTACACTATAATCATAGAACGTATATTGATTTTTATCGATATGTTGACGAAATGCTTTTATCTTAAAAATTTTCATGGTGAAAGGAATTTAATATGGAACTAGATAATACTGATTATCAGATTCTTCGGGTATTATCCGAAAATTCACGTATTCAATGGAAAGACCTAGGTGAACAAATTCATATGACGGGCCAAGCAGTAGGGAACCGTATAAAAAAACTAGAGGAAAGTGGTGTAATTAAGGCTTACTCTTTAATAGTTGATGAGATGAAATTAGGACTTACTTATACTGCGTTTGTCATTATTTATATGAAAACAGCAAACCATGATTCGTTTATACAATTAATGAATGATCGCAATGAGGTAGTTGAAGTTCACCGCGTATCTGGAGAAGCCTGTTATCATGTAAAGATAAAAGTTAACTCACAAGAGCAATTAAATCTTTTTCTGGATACAATTCTCGAGTATGGGAATTATACTGTACATTTATCCATAAAAGAGATCAAACAACAGAATCCGGTGATTGCCACATGATAAAAGAATACGCGAGTGAAATATACTATTTCTTACCAGCTAAATCGGGAAGCAAAAGTGTTCCTTCTTGTCATGCTGCTTCGTTGAGGGAACGGAATTTACTAATAGACAGTAGAAATAATCCGAATAAAAATGGTTCCGATCATACTGATGATGGGAATCATTTTTTCTTTTTGGCTAGGTGGATTCTAGCCAACCATGCAAGAGAAGATGAAGCAGCTGAGTATTTAATAAATCTTAAAGTCAATTCTTGCACTTTGCAAGTAAACGGTGTATATATTATATAGAGGTGAAAACATGGAAAACAAACGTGAACTATTTCAAGTACTTACTCGCAGATTTGGACTTCTTAATAAAAATTGTTGTTCAGTTGGAACCGTGGATATATCACTGGTACAAAGTCACATTCTTTATGAAATAGATAAGCAAACTACACCATCGATGCAACAAATTGCAGAAACGATAGCAATGGATATAACTACTTTTAGTCGGCAAATTCAGACACTTATTAAAATGGATTTAGTAAAGAAAACACCATCTGCTGCAGACAAAAGGGTATATCTTTTATCCCTTACAGTACAAGGTAAATTTGTCGCTACAACCATTGATGTATCAATGAATGAATACTTAGAGGAAGTATTTTCGCATATGAATGAATTTGAGAAAGAAACAGTTATTCGTTCTATTAAATTACTTAATCAAGCCATGTCCAAATCAAGTGTTTGTTGTACACCTTTAATATAAGCAATTTAAGTATTGCTTTTAAAAAATATATATTACTTGCAAAATACAATTAATGAGAACATGTAAATAAAACTTAATGGAGGTATGGAGAATGAAAAACATTGAACTGAAACAAGTAACCTCTGGTGGATGCTGCGGACCTGCTACAAAAAAATATTTAGATGTAGCATCAACTTTAAACAAGGAATTACCAATAGCGATTATAGGTGCTGGTCCTGTAGGTTTAGCAGCGGCTGCTCATTTAGCTAACATCGGTGAACGTTTTATATTAATCGAGTCAGGTGATAGTGTTGGGAGTAATATCCTGAACTGGGGACATGTACGGTTATTCTCACCATGGCAATACAATATTGATAAGATAGCTAAAAAAGTTCTAGAAGATCATGCTTGGAAAGCACCTGTTTTAGATGACCTTCCATTGGGAAGTGAATTAGTTAACAATTATTTGATACCTTTAGCAAATTTACCTGAAATAAAACCTTTTCTATTACTAAATACAAAAGGTGATTTCATCAGTAAAAAAGGGTTAGATAAAATGAAATCTGCTAATCGTGAAAAATCGTCCTTTGTTTTATACCTGGAACAAAATGGAGTATCAAAAAGAATGGAAGCAAGGGCAGTTATAGATGCTACGGGAACTTGGTCACATCCAAATCCGATAAATGCTGATAATGTTTGGACTAAAGAAGAGAAAGAATTAAAACAACATATATATTATGGTATTCCAGATATTAAAGGAGAGCAAAAGGGAAAATATAAAGGTAAAAGAGTTGCTGTTGTTGGTGGAGGTCATTCAGCCATAAACACGATTTTAGAATTATCACAGTTAGATGATGATGTAGAAATTTCGTGGATTATGCGAAAGAAAACAGTAGAAGATGCTTATGGTGGAGAAGATAAAGATGCTCTGGAAGCAAGAGGGGAGTTGGGAAGTCGTATTCACCAATTAGTTGATGCTGGTCAAGTAAAGATCTATACCTCATTTTTTATTCATCAATTAAATAAAACAAAAGATGGAATCGCAATCACTGGAGAATTAGAAGGTGTTGAACAAACACTTTCTACCTTTGATGAAATCATTGCAAACACAGGCAGCCGCCCAGACTTCTCATTTGAAAGAGAAATCAGACTAAACATAGATACTGCTACAGAAAGCGTCGAAGCACTTGCTTCATTAATTGATCCAAACCTTCACAGTTGCGGTACTGTTCGACCTCATGGGGAAGAGATATTAAGACAACCCGAAAAAGACTTCTATATAGTAGGAATGAAAAGTTATGGTCGAGCTCCAACATTCTTGATGGCAACTGGTTATGAACAAGTTAGATCTATTGTGGCCCATTTGACTGGAGATTTTGAATCGGCTAAAAAGGTAGAACTAGATTTACCGGAAACTGGTGTATGTAGTGTTAGTTTGGTACCACAAAATTCTGCACAATCATGTTGTGGAACTGAGGTATCCAATTGTTAGAGGGTGAATTTAAGTGACTGTAAATAACGGTGCTAATTTAGCTAAAGATTATTTTAATTGCTACCAAAAATGGTTAGGGAAGCGGGTACTAATGTTTTAAAGGTATAGAAGTATCAAGTAATAGAGTTCTCAGCTAATTAAATCAATAGTGTAAAAAATAACACCGTTCATAACTAGAACGGTGTTATTTATATAGTATTTTACGTAACTTCTTATTGAATCAAAGTGGCAGATTAGTTGAATAAGCAAGTGAATACCGCAGGGGCTATGTAGGAATATTTTTAAGTAATAATGGAATGTTCTGAAACCAATAGAAAATTTAACCGTCTATTGATGGAGACGGTAAAAATGGGAGATAGAATTATAGCTTTTATTTTAATTATTCCTAACAATAGAAAGGTGTTATTGGTAAAGGTGGATGTATCGAGAAGAACATGAAGTTGTGTCTACCTTTTTACTTGTAAATTTACAAACTGGCGTAGTGATGAATCGTGAAAAGTAAGAATTTCTATGAAGTAAGCATTTGTTCAACTAAAAAGTATGTTAGTTGAACGAGTAGCGGTCTGTTGGAGAGCTTTTTCTTATTGAACCAACGAAGCAGTTTAGTTAAAGAAGGAATACTTATCGAAGAAAATAAAAGAATTAAAGGGTGAAGCATAGCTATGTGGATAATATTTGGGGCTATTGCAGTAGTAGCAACTCTTATAAATCTTTATATGTATACAGTAGGAAAGGATTATAAGCTTGCTTTGGCCATAGGCTTATCATTTACAGCCTTAACACTTTGTTCAGAATATAGTCTTGTATCCCAGTGGGTAAAGGTGGAAGATTGGGCAACTTTATTGGATGTAGTACCTGGTATGGAAAGGGCATTATGGTTTTTGACAATTGTTTCTATCTTACTAAATATAGCACCTATACTTTTAGAAGGAAAAGGTAAGAAATAATTACTTATTGTCACTTCAATTATATGCCAATTATTGTGTTGTTATTTCTGTATAACCTAAGGGAGGCTTTACTTCAAGAAGGAGTAAAGCCTTTTTTCTTACAAACTAAAGTGGGAGGGGCTAAATGTGAAAAGACTATATCTATTCCTTTTGATAGTTTTCGGAGTTGTTACTATTTCTGGTTGTGAAGAAGATAGCAAGGATAATGAACTGGTCATGGAAGGCATTGTGGCTAAGGTAGACGATTGAGAAGTCTTTATTTATGAAGAACTAGAGGAAGATGCAATGATTCTATCTGAAGAAGAGGTCATTTCAAAATCGTTACAAGCATCATACTTTGGCTTTGATACAGAAATTTCTGGTATTGAAGTAGGAGACAAAGTAAAAGTTTGGTATAACGCCATGGATGCAAGTTTACCCGGGTCTGGTCATGGAACAAAAATCGAATTAATAAACAAATAATAAGGAAATGAAAAAGAGAGATCATTGAATTACGAACTTTAATCCTTCTTCAACTATGGGTGCTTTACTTCAAGAAGAATAAAGGAAATAAAGCTGTAATGTAGGGGTGCTTTACAGAAGGAGTAAAGCCTTCTTTCTTTTTAAAGGAGCAGATTTAGGAAGGGGAATAGGGGAACTGTGCTAAAAACTTAGTGATTGAGGGGGATGATTTTTGTCAAAAAATTAACTTTAGTAGCTATATTTTTAGTAACCTTATTATTGTTTGCGTGCCAATCAAATAAGAATAACATAATTTTTGTTGGAGAAGATGGGAATTGGTCCTCCAAAGTAACTGTTAATCAGACTGCTAGTGACGAAACATATCATATTCAAATAAACTATAAAGGGCATGGCATGCAGAATATAGAAGCTTTTAGTTACTCTGTTAAAACAAAAGATAACAGTGTATTTAATTTTAGTGAGATTAATTCTTCTCTAAGTAAAGAAGGAATATATCAAAAAGATTTACCGATATCGAATAGCCCATCTATAAGTGTAGACGATGAGTTAGTAATAAAAGTAGAATGGAACGGAAATAGCGAAGATTTTTCGTTAATATATAAATGATTCTTTACTAATGGGTGCTTAACTTCACGAAGGAGTATAGATGGTCTAAAAATTTACGAAACCAAGTAATTACTTAATCGTATATATTATAAGAATATTTAGATATATAAAATTTTATGAGAGGAGATAATTCGTTTTGATCCGAAAACTACTAACTAGTGCTATTACTATTCTATTTTTAATAGTTTTGAGTTTTGGCATTACATATTTTACGCATACAAAATTCATTGACTATTCATGTTTTATTGGTTTAGCCGCTACTGCTGTAATTTGGTTTTTTACTTCTAAAGGTGATGGTTTTAGTACTAGACGTTTGGATATGAGTATACAAGGTTCCACAGGTATAAGAATGGAAGAGAAAAAGTTTGAGTTTTCTCCGAATATTGTTTTCCTTACGTCTGTGACTTACACCATTATAACAACTGCAGCATTGCTTTTTCATTACAGAAGTTATTTTTAAATTCAGAAGGATTATATAGTCCATTCTAACGGATAACAAAACTAGAGAGTTGTGGACTACATGGGGTTGGGGATGTTTAGATTAGTAGGATTTCTTGTTGCTCAAACTGGTGATTTACTTCCAAAAAGAGTAAAGCATTTTTTCTTCTTATTCAAAGCGGCAAGGTAGTTTAATAGTAAAATTTAGAAAATGGGGGAGTTTATGAAGAAAGCAAAGCATCCACTTGTCATTGCTGTTGCTGCGGTTTCTGGTGGTGGAAAAACAACAATAACAACACATTTAAACGAAATCTTGCAAAACTCTAAAACGCTTTATTTTGATGATTACAATTTCGAAGGCCCTAATAGCATTATAGAATGGGTGGCCAATGGATCTAATTATGATGATTGGAACTTGGCTCCTCTAATTACAGATTTAGAGTCATTGCTTACCGAACCATTAGATTATATAATAATGGACTTTTCGTTTGCCTATAAACACTTTAAAACAAGTAAATTAATTGATTTTACGGTGTTTATTGATACTCCTTTGGATATTGCTATGGCACGTAGAGTAACAAGAGATTTTAAGAATAGTTCAGTTGAGAATATTTTACTGGATATGAATAGCTATATTTCACAAGGCAGACAGGGTTATCTTGAGATGCTTAATACCATAAAACCGAATTCCGATATTATTGTTGACGGGACTTTATCGATATCTGAAATTGTAAGCATAAGCATTATCTCTCAAAGTATAATTTTAAATGTATATGAATAGCTTACTTAGAATTTTTCACTAACGTTACAGTTTGGTTGAATGAGGGCTTGAATTAGATATATATTCATCTATATAATAATCCTTATAAACGGACAGAAGAGGCTATATTTACTTATGAGAGTTGTGGTTATTTGAGTTTGTATTTTGCTTATGTAATGGTAGGGCTTGCCATCGCAATGCCTGTAGGTGCAATCACTGTCGAAATGACTAAACAAGGGTTGAAAAATGGATTTATACACGGATGGGCAGTAGGATTAGGCGGTATGACAATTGATATTACACTAATCATTTTCCTATCAACAGGTCTTGCTTCTATCTTGGCGCTACCTATCATTCAAATTCCCATGTGGCTTATTGGAGCTGTGTTTTTGTTATACTTGGGTTATGATTCAATAAAAAACGCAGATAAAGATATCACTTTATCGGGTGAGAGAGTAACAAAATCTTTTTTTAGCTCATACAAGAATGGTCTTCTTGTGGCTATATCACCAGGTAATCTAGTTTTTTGGGTGAATGTATTTGGAGTAGTACTTGCAAAAAATTATGCAACCGATGAAAGTCACTTTTTCATTGTTGCGTTAGGGATTTTAAGTGGAATTTTGCTACATGATATTGGATTACTCAGCATTATATCCGTCACTCGAAAAGCACTAAATCGAAACATGATAAAATGGTTAACAATAGTATCAGGGACTTTATTAATTGGTTTTGCAGCATATTTTATTTATGAGTTTATTCAAAATGTGAAGTTATTTTTATAATACATTTTCATTGATGAGTGCTTTACTTCGAGAAGGAGTAAGCATTTTTTCTTGTTTTTTTATAGCGTTTAACTACACGCAAAAGGAAATTAATTGATAATGGGATCTGTAATGAAGTATAAAAATGGGAAATACTAATTAAATGTACAACTTAAGCACCTCTTTATTTATAATCTGGCATAGATTTGAAATAAGAGGTGTTTTTATATTTCAAATCATTGGTTGAGGTAACAATGCTAGTTTTAAAAAAGAAAAGCCTCTGGATTATCCAAATGTAATAAGACAGAAAAATGGAACTTTTCTAATTCTATAACGTATTTCATTTAACATCAGAATATAAATTTAACTTTGGAAGAAACGTGGTGGGAGTTATATGTCTATTAAACAAATAAAAAAAATTGGAGGCATCTTATTCTTGATAAGCATGTGTTTTCTGTTTACGGGCTGTCTGGAAGAAAATACTGAACCCCAAGTAGAAGCGGTTGTTTCCTCAGAAGACAAAAATATAATAGCAGTCCAAGCTGTTCTTGAATCGGAATTTACAGTTCCGAACGAAGAATATTTGGTTATTGTCAAAAATATCGATAAAAAAATGACCGAAATAGGTAGCAACACACCTGAAGCAAATGAAGTAAATGGAGTCGAAGAGTCGGGGGTATCAGACGAATGGCGTGCATACGAGGACTTAGTGAAAAAAACCTATGGACCTTACTTTACGGATAATGCTTATGATTCCCTTATTTCGAATGTTATAGCTTTTAAATATCATTATGGATATTTAGGCTTTGACGAAAATCTTAGATACAAGATGAAGGTTAGAAATATACAAGTAACAAAAAGTGAGAACATTAACACTCCTAAGTTTTATGACTTTACCGCTCAGGTAGAATATACGAATAATACTGGAGCAGTTTCCCAACACGAAGTAAAAGGTACCGCAATTCTAGCTGAACCAGGAAAAATTGGGAAGTTTGAAATACGAGACGATGGTGGTTTAGGAGAACAAGTCCGGTAGATTCATAAAACAAAAAGGGGTGTAAATTTAGTCTTTTATTGAAGTAGTATGGAGAGTGGTGGGGTAAGTTGAGTGGAGATGGTTTAGTTTGGTTAATTCTTTTGTTATTGATATTACTTTTTGATGGAACAGCTATCCATTTACACAAGAACAATAAATTGTCTTTATGGATTTCTGGGATCATTATGGTCTTACTTGTTCCAATTATTGGGTTTACAGTAGGGGCAATATTTTTAAAAATTTCCAGAGTGGTTGATCCCACTGATACACACGAAGGTTCTGCATTCGCAGCTGCATTTATCGCAATGGTCCTTTTGGCTAATGCTTTAATATTCTTCATAACTGGGATAGTCTTAATAATAGTTAGATATTTCAAAACTAAAAAAAGTTAGAATCTAACGTAATTGCTACGTTGTCAAAATAGAAAATGAATAGGGGCAATTCAGTCCGCATTTAAGGGAAGGTAACGTGATCTATTTTATGTTAATTTGGGAAGTTACACTTAAACGAACGTGGCAGGTTAATTTAATGGGCTCATGGTCATTTTAACTTGTGTTTTTAGAGGAGTATTTTGGGATGACGCTAAAAATAAACTTAATTAAAGCAATTTCTTATTTAATTACAAAATTAGCTGGTGCAGGGTTCTTATTGTTTGTTATATCTATTTATCTGTTACTTTCGTTTGGAATAGATATGTACGAATTCGTAGAAGGAATTTCTAGCGGGTTCCTTTGGATAATCGTTTTTGGTTATGGTATTTTGTGTTCGCTATTGATTGACTTGTGGGTACTTAAAGTTCCAAACTCCAGTTTAACAGTGAAAATCCTACTATATATTCTAGCAGGTTATGGTTTTTTTATCATAACGATGGATGTTTCTTTTATGTTCTTTGCTGGTACAATCGGAGCGTTATGTTCTTTAATATTTTATGTTGGAACATTATTATCTTTCCGTTTGCAGTCCTTTAAATATGTGTTTTCTATCGTTGTGCCATTAATTATTATCATTCTAATGGATGTGGACTTTACAGAAAAGGAACAATGGATTGAAGTGAAAAATGAAACTTCATATACAGCAACTTTTGACCACTTTAATGGGAAACATGAAATACCTATTCTAGCAAAGTCAGATCAAACTATTACCTTGTCCTATGATTTCAACGCGACTAACGATGGAGGGCATGGGTTTTATATGCTAAACGGAAAAAATAAGTTAGTAGGATTGACTGAAATTAGTGAGGAAGTGTTGAAATTGGAGGTTCAAAAATCTGGAGTTTATAGAATGGTTGTAACAGGCGATGATGTAAAAGGCAACTTTAAAGTAAAATGGAGTATAAGTGAAACTTATTAAGTTATGGGATACGACATACCTAATTACCAGTAATTTTTCTTCTTATAATCAGGGGATTTGAATCAATAAGAAAATACAGTAAGTGACGCAATGAATATGCATTATTTACACTTGCTACGGAGGTACTTATGAAAACTCACTATTATTTAGGGTGGTTTAACTGTATTCACTTCTTCAACGCCTATTGTAATCGAGTGTGACTATTGATGTGCCTTTAATATTAATTCAACTTATGCAGCAGATTTTTGCAATTGTGTTAAATAAGATAATCTATGAAAATTATTGTAGAGGTGGGCAATATAAATACATTCCTTAAATGGTTCATGGCATCCTTTATATTGGGGATTGTTGCGTTATTGGCAGTTTTTTTGGTGGCAAGGCTAACTGATGAAATAAATCAAAGCATCTTGTTAGTTAGCACTTTAACTATATTCGCTTTAATAGTATTTTCGTTATTTAGTATTGTTAAAGCCAATTCAAATAGAATCAGAAGAGAATTAGTTATCTCCGTAATTTTTGTCATAGTTCCTTTATCAGCATTAGTAATAAATGGGTTTATTTTTATTATTTACTTTATAGGCAAATAAACAATAAACGTTAGTCCGTCAACGTTTAAAACAATTCAAAAGAATTATAATGAAATGATACAAACAAAATATTTGTTTTTGTAAAATAATGATTCACAAACTTATATGGAGGAAAAATTATGAAAATAACTCAGCAGTGGAATCAGGAAGACAGTGATTATATTCGTAAAAAGGTAATTGAACACAATCTTTCTAAGCTGCCAGATGAAGTAAAACACCCAGTTAAAAACATTAGCTTTATCCTTAGAGATGAAAGAGAGAAAATTTTGGGAGGCATTACAGGAACGATTTTTTGGTATCACTTACATATTGATTTTTTATGGGTAGATGAATCTCTTAGAGGTAAAGGATATGGTAGACAGTTATTACATAATATAGAGGAAATCGCTAGAGAGAACAGATGCAACCTCATTCAACTAGATACATTTAGCTTTCAGGCCCCAAATTTCTATCAAAGATATGGTTATGAAGTAGTTGGCGTAATAGAAGAACATCCTAATAAAGAAAATCAACAGTATTATCTGTCAAAGAAACTTACTTATTGAGGTATCTTGTTCACCTCTAAAAAAATTAAAAAACGGTCCCTATCGCCTATAAGTTATACTCAGAATAACTTGGTAACGAGGGTTCTTTAGTGAAACAATTGGCTACCTTTATGGGTAGCTTTTCTTATGAAATTTGGTTGCAGTTTCCGGAACTCCATTTATTGCCTGAGAAATAAAATGGTAAGGGAAGATGAAGTTGAAAGAGAATATTTGAAAAAATTTATGTGTTGACATATACCCATAGGGGTAGTAGTATTGAGTTCAGTTGCTTCAATCATCTATTTCGCTCGTAACTAAAAGTATTGTTTGAAAGCACTTAAGTTAAAATATTTACAAATACCCTAAGGGGTAGTAAAATGCGAGATAGATGAAGAAATAAATTAAAATGAGGTGAGATATTGGAATACGATGCAAAGGTTACAGCAAGAATGAAAAAGATGGAAGGTCAGCTTAGAGGGATATTACGTATGATGGAAGAAGAGAAAGATTGTAAAGATGTGATTACACAACTAAGTGCAGTCCGTTCTGCAGTGGATCGTACAATAGGTGTTATTGTCACGGATAATTTAGTGGAATGTTTATCAAAAGAGAATGCAGATACTTTAGACAAAAATGCAATAGTTAAGCAAGCGGTGGATCTACTAGTAAAAAGTCGATAAGACTTTTTATTTTTCAAATAAAAAATACCTATACAGGTAAGGGGATAATATGGAAAAGAAAAGAACAACTATCGTTTTATTTAGTGGAGATTATGACAAGGCAATGGCAGCGTACATTATTGCAAATGGAGCAGCTGCGTATGATCATGAAGTGACAATCTTCCATACATTCTGGGGTATAAATGCACTACGTAAACAAGAATCTGTAGCGGTGCAAAAAGGATTTTTAGAAAAAATGTTTGCAAAAATGATGCCAAGAGGTGCGGAAAAGTTAGGCTTATCAAACATGCAGATGCTAGGCATGGGACCAAAAGTGATTAAGCATGTAATGAAAAAACATAATGCTCTAACGCTTACACAGCTTGTTGAATTGGCACAAGAACAAGATATTAAACTTGTGACATGCACAATGACGATGGATTTACTGGGTCTTCAAAAAGAAGAGTTATTAGATGGTATTCAGTACGCAGGTGTTGCAGCATATTTAGCAGATGCAGAAGATGGTACCGTGAATTTATTTATATAAGAGGTGACATATATGAAGATAGCTATTTTAATTGCAATTGTGGTCGCATTTTTTGTTTGGCGTATAATGCCAACAAAAGGGGTAAACTCTATATCGACTGCAGAGCTTAAAACAATTATTAATGATAATGATAAAGTATTTGTTGATGTACGAACACCCGGTGAATATAAAGCACGCAACATTCGCCAATTTAAAAATATCCCCCTTGGATCAGACTTTTCGAAACTACCAAAGGATAAAGAAATTCTTGTCATTTGTCAAAGTGGTATGCGTTCAAATCAGGCTTGTAAACAGTTAAAAAAATTAGGCTATACAAAAGTAACAAATATCCGTGGTGGCATGAGTGCATATTAGGAGGAGAAAAATATGAAAACAATTCAACCAGAAGAAGTACAAGCGAAAATAGAGGCTGGAGAAGCGGTGAAGTTAATAGATGTGCGTGAAGTGGATGAAGTGGAAACAGGACATATTCCAGGTGTCATTCATATTCCGCTAGGATTGTTGGAGTTTAAAATGAACGAGCTTGATAAATCAGAAGGTTATATTATGGTATGTCGTTCGGGTGGACGTAGTGGTAAGGCAACAGCTCTTTTACAATCGCATGGTTTTGATGTAACGAACATGGATGGCGGAATGCTCGCTTGGAATGGTGAAGTAAAGTAAAGATAAATTTTTTTAAAAATATTAATACCCTAGTAGGTATGGATGGAGAGTTCATATGGTTAAATCGGATGTACAGTTAGATGCAAAAGGCTTAGCTTGTCCAATGCCAATAGTAAAAACTAAAAAGGCAATGAACGAAGTAGCTGAAGGCCAAGTATTAGAAATTCAAGCGACAGATAAAGGCTCAGTGGCTGACTTAGCGGCTTGGTCAAAAACAGTTGGTCATCAATATATTGGTTCACATGAAGAGAATGGAGTGTTCTATCACTATATTCGTAAATGCAATCCTGAAGTAAGCGAAGCAGTTGAAAAAACATTTGAACATACAATTTCAAATGAAGAGGCGTTAAATGGTAAAGGTTTAATCTTAGATGTTCGCGAGGCTGCGGAATATACATTTGGTCATATTCCAGGTGCAAAGTCAATCCCAATGGGCGAATTAGCTGAACGCTTAACTGAATTGAACAAAGATGAAACAATCTATGTGATTTGCCGGACAGGTACTCGCTCCGATTTAGCAGCGAAGCAATTAGCTGAAGAAGGTTTTAACAATATTTATAACGTCTTACCTGGGATGACAGGGTACGAAGGCGAATTACAGAAAGAGGTAGAATAATATGTCCAATAAAGTAGCAATTATTGCATCAAATGGTGGATTATTTGATGCCTATAAAGTATTTAATATTGCAACAGCGGCAGCAGCTTCTGAAAAAGAGGTAGCGATCTTCTTCACATTTGAAGGGTTAAACCTTATTCATAAGCAAGGTATGCACGGACTTGAAATGCCAGCAGGCAAGGAACACTTTGCAGTAGGATTCGCTAATTCTGGAGTTCCCTCAATCCCACAATTAGTAGAAATGTCGCAGGAGTTGGGCGTGAAATTCATCGCTTGTCAAATGACGATGGACGTGATGGGCTTAACAAAAGCAGATTTAGTAGAAGATATCGAAGTGGGTGGCGCAGTTACTTTCTTGGAATTTGCGAAAGATGCAGCACCAACATTAACGTTTTAACGGGTTGCTGCTGCTATCCATATATCTAATTCTTAACTATTGGTTCCGGTAGCTCTTCGCTTCCAGAACCAAAAAAAATAACGAAAATATACCTATGGGGGTAAAATAATGACAGTAAACATTTGGACAGCGGCTGATGTAGCACGCAAAGTCATTGATAACAAAGAATTATTTATTTTAGATGTGCGAAATGCAGATGCATTTGCTGATTGGAAAATTGAAGGCCACAAATTTAATTACTTAAACATTCCATATTTCGAACTTTTAGATGGGGTAGAAGAAATCTTACCACAAATTCCAACAGACAAAGAGATATTGGTTGTTTGTGCAAAGGAAGGCTCATCTATCATGGTAGCAGAACTGCTAGCAGAAGCTGGTCTTGAAGTGGCCTATTTAGAAGGCGGGATGAAGTCTTGGTCGATGTATATAGAGCCAGTTAAAGTAGGCGAACTTTCTGGTGGCGGTGAGCTTTATCAATTCGTCCGTTTAGGAAAAGGCTGTCTTTCCTACATGGCAGTTAACGAAGGTGAAGCAGCAATTATTGATGCTGTACGTTTTACCGATGTTTTTATAAAATTCGCAGAAGAAAAGGGTGTCCAAATTAAGCACGTATTTGACACGCATTTACACGCTGACCACATTTCAGGAGGTCGTCATATTGCTAGTCAAACGGGTGCCGCGTATTACTTACCGTCAAAGGATGCAGAAGAGGTGGTATTCGATTTCACACCTTTAACTGATGGCTTAACAGTAAAACTTGGCAATTCGGAAATTGAAGTAGGTGCGCTTTACTCTCCAGGTCATACCATTGGATCCACTTCTTTTGTAATCGACAAAAAGTACCTATTAACAGGCGATATTTTATTCATTGATTCCATCGGACGTCCTGACTTAGCTGGTCTTGCAGATGACTGGGTAAGAGATTTACGTCAGACGTTATATAGTCGTTACCGCTCATTAGCAGAGGATTTAATCGTACTACCTGCTCACTTCATGATTATTGAAGAGCTAAATGAAGACGGGACAGTGGGCAAGCGTTTAGGAGATCTATTCGTAGAAAATCATGGCTTAAATGTAGAAGATGAGGAAGTATTCCGCTCAATGGTGACAGATAACTTACCGCCTCAGCCAAATTCGTACGAAGAAATTCGCCACGTTAATATGGGGAAAGTTACGCCAAGTAACGAAGAACAAACAGAAATGGAAATTGGCCCTAACCGTTGTGCAGTACGCTAAGTTAAATAAATTCTTATAAAATACAAACTACGAGAAGAGGAAATACTCATGAATATTACAAAAACTTTAGATGCAAAAGGCTTAGCTTGTCCAATGCCAATTGTTCGAACTAAAAAAACAATAGATACGATTAACTCAGGTGAAGTGCTAGAAGTACTTGTAACAGATAAAGGCGCTTTAAATGACTTTACAGCATGGGCTGCAGCGGGTGGACATAAAATTGTTGAACAAAAAGAAGAAAATGGGGTATTTTTCTTCTACATTCAAAAAGCATAAGAGCATATAGAACGAGTAGAGCTATTTCTACTCGTTTTCATTTTCCAAAAGGAGGGTCATTATGGATTTATCCATTACATTTATCGTCGTTATTTTTGCACTCGGATTTGTAGGTTCATTTATATCAGGAATGTTAGGGGTTGGGGGATCGATTATTAAATACCCCATGCTACTTTACATCCCCCCACTATTTGGACTTGTCGCATTCACCGCACATGAGGTATCAGGTATTAGTGCTATTCAAGTATTATTTGCTTCACTTGCCGGTGTTTGGGCATACCGAAAAAGTGGGTTGCTCCATAAAGAAATAATAATTTACATGGGTGGAACAATTTTACTCGGAAGTTTTATTGGTAGTTATGGATCAGGATTTTTATCAGAAGAAGCCGTCAATGTCGTTTATGGCATACTTGCTGTGATTGCAGCAGTGATGATGTTTATCCCGCGTAAAACAGTTGAAGATACAACGGTCATTTCGTTTAACAAGGTAGTGGCTAGTAGTCTGGCGCTTATTGTCGGTATTGGCTCAGGTATTGTTGGTGCAGCCGGTGGATTTTTACTTGTACCGATTATGTTAACCGTTTTAAAAATACCAACTCGAATGACAATCGCAACTAGTTTAGCAATCACTTTTATCTCGGCGATTGGTGGTAGTGTCGGCAAAATCATCACGGGTCAAATTGATTATTGGCCAGCATTAATTATGATTATTGCTAGTATCATAGCTGCACCACTTGGCGCAAAAATTGGTCAAAAGATGAATGTTAAGATATTACAATGGTTATTAGCATTGCTGATTGCTGGGACTGCGATTAAAATTTGGGTGGATATAATACAATAACAATTTTAGGGATTAACCTTATACAGTTGTAATAACATTGGTGTTATAAATATAAAAAGAAACAGGGGATCCAGCTTATGTATTAGCTGGATCTCCTGTTTTAGAATATAGAATATCTTAAGATCTGATGGAAAAGTTACTATTTTAGCAGAAGCAATAAGGAAATAGATAAATTTGCTGAATCACAACTATCAGAAACAGAAACTTTAGGATTTACATTTCTATAGTTCACACTAGCAAGTTGCTGCTGACTTGTTCCAGTTTCTTATAATACATGTGAAAGTAGAGTTGTAATAGAATAGATTTTATTTTATTTTTCGATTTGTTGTGCAGCAGGTTTTTTTACAAAGGGGTAGAAGTACTTATTATTAAGGGTTTTATTATCAAAAATTTTTATAGGAGGGGTGTTTCTGAGCAATTCTAATATAAATTTTACGAATAGAGTGCTAAGGATATGGAAGAAAGCAGAAAACCATGCCCAGTCATCAAGAGTAAAGGTGTTACAACCTGTTCATCTCCTTACTGCTTGTTTAGATGAGAAAACTGGAGTACTTGGAGAGATATCTCTAAAAATCACTTTAGATAAGAGCTTATTGAAAGATGTGATGGAGGATACTTCTATTCAGCGTCAGGCATTTAGTGTTTTTCTCAACGTCCAAGTTACGGAAGAAGTAAAAAATGTATTGGAAGTTGCTATTATTTATATGAAGAAGTATAACCAAATCTATGTAAATGAAGGTCATTTGCTTAAAGCGTTAATAACATCTAATGTAGTAGACCATCTTTTATCAGATGATAACCGAAAAACAATTTTATCCCTCGGTACTACCTCAAGAGATATGATTACTCATATTGGAAATTATACAGTCCCAATCATTAACACCCATCTTATCCGGAAAGTGAATAAAAATGAAGTTAGCGAACTTGTTCATTTTATTGGAAAAAATTTTTCGAATGAGTGGTCTCAAACTATAAGAGAAGCATTCTCGTTAAATAAGCCACCGGTATATGTTGCTTTCGATGATAACGGAGATATTATAGGGTTTGCTGCTTATGATATATATAAGAATAAAAAATGTTATTTCGGTCCGATGGGCGTGGCATTATCAAACAGAGTTAAGGGGATAGGATATTCTTTACTACATCACTGCTTAAAAGACATGAGTGATATTGGTTATGAGTATGCAATTATTGGACAGGCAGGTCCGATTGAGTTTTATGAAAAAGCATGTAACGCTGTTGTAATTCCTTCTATAAAGTTTAGCGTGTAAACCAGCGTTTACCCTTTAATATCCTTTCTACTGGATTTTGGTTAGGTGAATAAATAGAGAGATTTTTGTGTTTGGATGACTAAGTTAATTTTGGTCCAAGAATAAAAATAGGACGCTGCAATGTGGAGTTAATATCGCGCAATATCAAAAGCATTGGAATTGGAATTGTAGTTTTATTGCTCGTGATGGTGCGGGTTACCGTCTTTGCTAACGCATATAGGACTTATTCTGCATCAGACGTATTAGGAGATTATGCTGATTTAAATGTAGAAAAACCATTTGTAGATATTCAAAGTTACGATTTAGAAAAAGAGGATCTATTTACACCAATTGAAATTCCAGAAGAAACGCAACTGGAACTAATAGAGTCTTTTAAAAACGCAAAATTTAAAAGAGTAACAGATATTTCACTAGATATAGATTATAGAGTAAATATTACATTTAATACAGGATATGCAATGTGGGTGGATTCGGATAAAAAAATATTTAATTTAATTGATGGATACGAATACTATGCAATCGAAAATGATAGTGAATTCTTTGAGATTTTAAAGAATGCTACTGAATTGTAAGTCTAAATATGATTTCACGAAAGCTAGTTATAAATATGAAACGTTCTACCCCCATTTTCGTAGATATTATTAAGGGGGATGAAAGATGGGCTTTTTAATAAATTTCGTAATTATTGCTTTGTTTATTTTTCCTTTTATTGCACTAATACACGAATCAGGGCACGCTTTTTTTATTAAGTTATTTGGTGGAGAAATTAGTGAATTTGCGATTGGAAATGGGGAAGTATTATGGAAGAAGAAGTTCTTTGTTATTAAGAAAGCTTATTTCGTAGGTGGAAGAGTTGTTGCTAAGAATATGGAGGAATTTAGTAAAACACAGAAAGCACTCTTTTTCTTGGGTGGGGTAATCTTTAATTTTCTATCTGCATTTGTATTAGATTTGTTTATGGGATATGAATTTGGGGTTTTTCGAAACTACTTAGATAGTTTTATTTTTGTTTCTTATTTTAACGTGGTTATTAATCTGGTTCCTCTTACTACAATCATCGGAACAAGCGATGGGAAAAAATTAGTGGAACTTTATAAAACGAAATAATGATGGGTTGAATTTCTAATTCAACAAAACCGGTACTTAACTTCAATAAAGAACACTAAAAATAATCAGAAAATTGAAACTTTAAATTTTCTGATTCGTATAAAACGTAACGGGTGTAAGGAGTTCATGGGATGAAACACTTTATGTATTATTTTGTTTAGCTCTATTTATTGGTTTCATCAGTTATTTAGGAAGCCACTTTTATATGAATTTAAAATCCATTGCACAAAAAACGTTCGATACCAAATTATTCATTGTTTACAGCGTCTTTTTTTCGGTAATTATTGGGATGCTATTTGTGCTATCTGTATTGATCAAGGACATTCAGCAACAGAAAACATTGGATGTACTTGGGATGAATAAATTAATGTAGCAAAAACAAGATTAGTTACTTTTATTGTAGATTAGTTAATACACATTCATAAGGGGATAATCAAATGGAAAATGAGCAGAAAGCGAATGAAGTATTTATTGTAGGGGATAAGAAATTCACAAATGAGGATGAAGCAACCCGATACGAAATGAGACATAAGAAGGCGGATAGAGTTGATTTCTTTGCTGACTTAACAGATATACTATTTTATCCATTTGTTTTGTTGGGTAAGTGGATAATCAAGTTGTTTTTTTCATAGAAGGGGCATTCCTTTAATGTCGCATTTCCTTGCAGTCAAAAAGGCTTTGATATGAAGGAATCATCTTTTGACTGATATGTTTAATTGTTTACTTGTATAGGGTGGTCGGGAGACGTGGGACAAATAATAACACCCTTAGTTTTTTCATCCTTCTACCGAATAATATAGATATAAAGACGGAAGGAGGCGATAGTATGACAGAAAAACAATCCCTACGCACCATCTTTATTATTTGGGCAATGCTTGTGGGACTTTGCACCCCGTTTGTGGTATTTTTCTTGCCACTAGTGATATCTACCGTTTTGTATGAGCAAGAGCAAAACATTGCCTTATTCATACCAGCGGTAAATTTTTGGGTCACTGCATTTGGATTGGCACTACTCCTAACGGGTCTATTGTTGCTCGCATGGAAACGAAACAAGATTATGTACGCGGTTTTCGGGTCCTTATTGGTTGCATCTCTTATTTCTTTATATGCTTCTTCGCTCAGTTACACAGCTATCCAAGAAGATCAAATGGTGCTCCAGAAGTTTAACAAGACACGTATCTATCCGTGGGAAGACATGGAGAAAGTAGAGTATGTATATGTATATGGGGTTAATGGAACTTATTATTTTACCGCGAAAAATGGAGATAAATGGAGTTTAGCTGAAAATTTCTTGCTAGATACAACAGCGCAATCGAGGTTCTATAGTAGATTGAGGACGTATGAAGTAGAATTGATTGAAGAAGAAATAGTAGCGGATTAGTTCTATTCAAAAATTTTTAGCAAATGAATATATGGAGATTGCATAATATATTTAATGCGTAATCGAACAGAATTTTAAAAAGTTTATGTTTAGAAAACGAGTTTAATTAAAGGAGTTTGTATGGAGATTTCATTAATTAGGCATGGTAAATCACAATGGACCGAAAATGATAGAATCACTTTTGCAGAATTTAAGAATTGGGTTGAAAAGTATGACTTTAACGGTGTAATTGAAGAATCAACATTCCCTCAAATCACTATTGAAAAAGTAGCAGTTGCAAAGGTTGTAGTTACCAGTGATTTAAAAAGGTCTATTGACTCGGCATGCTTATTAAATCCAGCATCCAAAACAATTTCGGATCCTTTATTTCGAGAAACAGAATTACCTGCTCATCCAACAATATTATTTAATCTGAAATTAAAGCCAAATAACTGGGCGGTAATTTTAAGGATATTATGGTTTTGTGGCTATTCTAAGGAATGCGAGTCTTATAGTAAGGCGAAATTGAGAGCAACCATGGCTTCACAACAACTAATAAATTACGCCAATGAACATGAATCAATAGTTTTAGTTGGTCATGGTTTTTTTAATATTTTAATCGCAAAGGAATTGCGGAAAATGGGTTGGAAAGGCACAAGAACAACTGGTGTAAAAAATTGGAATTGTACTACCTATTCCTTGTTAACCTCGAGAGGCGAGCATTCCTATATTAAGTGAGTCGTGTTTTTCTACGGGAGCCTTTTCTTCAAGCAGGAGTAAAGACTTTCTCTCCTCAAAAAAGCCTCAGATAAATAGAATAGGAGGATTTTAGTGTCCTGGATAAAATTATGTTTAATTTTAATAATTGTTTTTGTCCTTATTTCAATAGTTAAGCTTTTTCTGAGGAACCTACTCCAAATTGAGAAAGTGAAAAAGGAGTTTTTTTCATTTAATTACATAAACAAGTCACATCGAAAAATTGATAAAGGTTTAAGAATTTTTTCTGCAGTTACTTTAATCACTCTCTCTTATGTGCTGTTGTTTTATTATGAAGAATTAATATCCCTTTTATTAATTCCCTTAATTGTTTTTATCGTACTGGATTATATAGTAAGAGCGTTTTTTGAATGGAAATATACAGAACATCCGAAACAATCTATTTTGACTATATCGGAAATGTTTCTAATTTTAATAGCAGTAATAGTTGTTTTTGAATTTAAATTACTCGTTCCCTATTAAATTAAGGGTTGGATAAAATGAGAGAGGAAATTGAAACTTAAAAGTACATGTATTTCAGGAATTGAAGATAAGAATAGGAGGTATTGGTAATCGATCCTGTTTATCTTCTTTTTTGTCTTTATTATTTCTAATGGGGAGATTCCTAAAAATGTTGGATAATCTGTATGTTACAAACATGCTTTTTACATTTGGCTATGTTAAAGGTAAAAGTTGATTTTTAGAAAAAGCATAATGAATTTTACCTAATTCTAAAAGTTTGTGAAAGAATATACTTTAACTAACGCGGCAGTTTAGTTGAATAAGAAGGTTTTTTTACGATTGTGTTGAATAAGTTTATATATGTAAATTTTTGAATGAGAGAGGTTCTTTACTTCAAGTCTGGGGTTAGCACTTTTCTTGAAAGTAATGATATAGAAGAATTTAATAAGATGGAATAATTGAGGTGAAGATTGTGGCTAATTTATTGATTGTAATAGGAATTGTTTTTTGTATATCGCAATTTTTCTTAGCTAGACAAAATAAGGTGAAAACGTCAGTATTTCTAGCTATTTTATTTAGTATTATTGTATTTTTGATGATTTTATTTGAACTTGTTGTTTTAAAATTATTTTTAATCGTGTGCGTTATCATACTATGGGTTTTATCTATTTGGGCTATTACAAAAAAGAAAAAGTAATATTCTTATTAAGCTAACGGGTGTTTTACTTCAAAAAGGAGTAAAGCCTTTTTTCTTATTGACCTAAAGCAGCAGTTTAGTTTAATAAGCACAATGGATTTATGATGAGTTTAAACGGAATCTTTATATAAATGTAACCACATTTCATTTCAAACGTATTCAAGTAAAGAAGCAGTTTAGTTCCTCGGAGGGATTGCTATTAAAAGTTTATTAATATCTTTGATGTATTGGCTTATTGGTGTACTTATAGCTGTATTTATTGTGAGTTTATGGAAAAACGGAGAAGTAGAATGGGGACGTTTTGTTGGTTTGGGTATAGGTGGTCTAATTGGCACAGTTATATTAGGAATAATGAAAGCTTTTAAAAATAAAGAAAATGAAAGAGTCAATTGAGTTTGTTTTCTTATTTAAGTAACAGATAGCTTTAGTTAAAAATTGTTGAGCTGATGGATCTTTGGGGAGTATAGGTAGGCAGATTAAGGGGGAGTTTTGTGAAATTATTGTTATCCATTCTATTAGCTGGTCTTTTAGGTATCTTGGCTCTCTTCGGTTATATTGGAATCTATATCATATGTGCAATTATTGTCGGAGTCATTTTCAGGTCCTTTATTTTAATTAATGAGATTCATAAACAAGTAGTACCAGCCAATAGCAATGACAGGGTGAAAGAGGCGTACGGAAGATATATAAAAGAGAGAGACGAAAAAGAAATGGAAAATTAATGTGCGACTTTTATCTACTAACGGGTGCTTTAGTGAAAATCATGGGTTGCTTAGGCAACTCTTTTTTCTTATTGAACTAGCGAAGCAGGTTAGTTGAAAAGTGTTATTTACCACGTGTTCAACAATATGCATTTTGTGTATGAAATTCGAGTCGACAGGAAAGGTGATGGATTGAGTCTAATTCAAGTTATATATATAGTGCTTATATGGACAATACCTAGTCTGGGTTCTTGGAATTCCTTCAGAAAAATGGAGAAAGAGAAACAGATAGAGCTTATAAAAGAGTGGAGAAGTCCTTTATCTATTTTAGGTATTATACCTAGTTTTATTGGTTTGCTCGTATATCTTACAGGATCTGTTGCAGCATCTGACATAAAAGTCTTACGTGATTTGGGAATCGCTTTAGCACTATTTGGTTGGTTTGTAATTTGGGTAGTAGGTCTGATAAAAGGAGAGGAAAATACTTTTAAGTGTATTGCTATGATATTAATAGGGATTTCCGTACTAATTGCTTATATCTATCTGTTTTCTTACTAAACTAAGGGTTGCTTTACTTCAAGAAGGAGTAAAACCTTATTGATCTAAAGAAGCAGGTTAGTTCAATAAGAAAATGTTTGTTTTTTATAGTTTCAGAAGGGCAATTTGTTTAAACTGAAGAATATGTACAGATATATTGCTGCAGGTCATAAATTCATAATTGAATAGGTGAAAAAAATGATTTCAATCGATAGAAAACTAAGATTACGAGATTTAGAAGTTTTTCGTTTCTTTAAAGACAATAAAATGCTGGCTTATGTCATTATTGAAGATACTAGAGGACCCTTTACAGAAGAAGATAAAAAGCTAGAACCACTCTGTTTTTTAGATGACGAAGATATAAATGTAATTGTTAATGTATTTAGAATTTATCTCCTTTCAGATGAACCTTTAGAAAAAGAAGATTCGAATATGTTAAGACAGTTTTTTGGAGAATTAGTAGACATTAGTTCTGTTACAAACTATATTACTCAAGAATTTATACATAAAGACTTATATGAACATGTGGATGATTCTTGGGATATTAAAACTTATCAAAGAATGTTAGATATAGTTGGTTCAAAGTATAAAATCCAATCAATTGATGAAAAAAATTGGTTAAATTTATCTCAAGAATAATGTCAATTTAGTTGAAGCATGGGTTGGCTTAGGCAACTCTTTTTTCTATTGAACTAACGCCGCAGTTTAGTTCAACAGTTGTATAATAAATGGATATCTTTAGTTTGAAAATCACATGTTGGTACAGGGAGGATTGTATGTGGAGTTTTAGCACTTTTAAAGACAAGCGTTACTGGATTCTTTTGATTACAGCTATAATTATCTTCGTCCTGTTCGCTGTTTTTACCCCGGATTATATCCTTGAAAAACCTTACTTTGCACCATTTACAATGCTTATAGGTGTAGCTTTATTCTGGTCGACATATCATCTTTGGAAGTATTTTGGTGAAAAAGAAGTGAAATAATACAGGATGACAGTTGCGATTTGCAACTTGTTTGTTCAACTAACGGGTGCTTTGGTTTAAGATGAGGATTAACGAATTTAAAGGAGTGGACTTTAGCGTGAAACTGATTTGTCAAACCTGTAAATTAGAAATTACTAAGGAAGTAAAAGAGCTGGAAGATATCGGTTTATTAAATGAAAATGACCGTCAAGATTATATTCCAGAAGGATTTTTTATGATTGGCGATGGGGAATATACAATAAAACCAAAAGATTTTATCATTATTAACCTTAAAGATATAAAAAACTCAGGTTATCATCCTGATTTAAGAAGGCAACAAGGATGTTGTGGTTCTGATGGTTCGAATGGTATGAACCGAATTTGTTCAAATAATCATGAGATTGGCATTGAAATATCAGATTGTTGGTTGCCTCACCTGGTTGCATTAAATCCAGAAACAGTTAAATTTATTTGAATATTTTAGAGGATATATAATATTATCTTGTTGAACTAACGAGGTGCTTTACTTCAAGAAGGAGGTAAAGCATTTTTTCTTATTGTACAAACGCCGCAGGTTAGTTGAATATCAAAAGCCTGCAATAGAGATAGAAAACTAGAAATGGGTGATAAACATGAAAACAAAAACATTACCGTTAAAAGTCGGACTCGTTCTCTTGAGTATCTTTCAAGTCTATACAATCATGACTAGATGGGGCGAGGACACGCGAGGAACAATCATTGCCAGCGTAATTCTAGTAGGCTGTATATTATTACTGATGACAGACATGTTTTTTAGTAGAGATAATAGAAATAATCACGCAAAATAAAAAGGAGGTCCTTCACATTTTATAAAATGTACACTAGGTTGTACTTCAATTAACTGGTGCTTTACTTCAAGAAGGAGTAAAGCCTTTTTTCTTATTGAACTAAAGCAGGAGGCAGTTGAACAAATTACCACAAGATTTATTGAAACGAAAACTACGAAATTCTGTCTAATTATAAAAGGGGTGACGATATTAAAAAACTTAGCCTAATTTTGTCTTTAATATTTTTATCAATAGGGTTATTGGGCTGTCAACAAAGTGGTAAAAAGGAGGAACTCAACAACGAAATTACTAAAAATGTAACCGATTCTACTAATCAAAATATGCCAAAAGTTATGCCAAGTGATTTTGATTTTTCTATTCAGTTCGGTGTACAAAAAAAGAATGAAATTAATACTTTCGAAGGAACAGTGACTAAGGATTTAATAGCAGATGGTACTGCAACCACAGAGTTAATCTTAACAGAAGAAGAAATGAAAGATATTTATGAGGAAATGCAAGAAATTAATATAGCCGAAACGAAGGAATTTACACCTGAACCTATAAACGGAACGGTTTGTATGCAAGAACCTTACGAAGAAGATGAGTGGAAAATTATTATCAACGGTGAAACGTTAAAACTTTCAATTTCAGGGAAACACTGCGAACCAACGAACGATGGAAAACAACTAATTGAGTTGAGAAATTATGTCTTTAATATAATTAAAAGCAAGGGTGAATATAAATCACTCCCAGAGTCCAATGGAGGGTACCAATAGTTATTCAACTAACGGGTGGTTTACTTCAAGATGGTAAAGCTTTTTTCTTATTGTACTAACGGTGCGGGTTAGTTGAATAAGGATAGTTATGAATTACTAGGGGAAATACACCTATAATTTAGGGTGATGTAAATTAATGGAAGTTTAGCTCTCTTATTGCTTGTTTTCAGTATTTAAATTTGTGGGTTAGTAATGGAAGAGTTTATGTTATATCGAAATGTAAATATTTGCGAAAATGGAGGTTGAAAAATGAAAACACTCAAAAAGCTAATTTTTTTTATTATTACTTATAACATAATATTTTCATTATTCTTAAAATTACAGTACATTTACAGATTTAATAAAGTGGATGATATTTCTTCATCAATTATGTATGCTTTAATTTTCTCGCTTTATTTCACTATAATTCCTTTAGCTTGTTTCTGCATTAGTTGGTATATTTCATATAAATTTCTTATTCAGAAATTACAAATTAACTCTGTATTAAACCCAGTCTTAATTCTTCTAATTACTGTAATTTTATCCTATAATGTCACGGAAATAATGGTCCATGACTTTTTTGTTTCATTAATGACAGTGATAAGTACTATTTTAACTTTATCTCTACTTTTCTATATATTTAGAAAAGATGGTAGTGCCTCGATTAAAACTACGTGAAGAGTTACTTGAAAGGAAAATGGATAATATATCAGTGGTTGTAGGAAAAATTGTAAACTTTCACTAACGGGTGCTTTACTTCAGAAAGAGTAAACCCCTTTTTCCTATTGAACTAAAGAAAGAAGCAACATGCCTTGCTCTTACAAAGATGGCTGTATTATGGTTATTACGGCTTTCTAAATAGCGTTTAAGGCATATGTCATAACGTGTATTAAAATAAACTTCCCTTTCCTTATTGCCCTTCCCTCTCACGATCGCAGATTGATTGGACCAGTAAATATGGTTCTTTTCTAACGATACTATTTCTCCAATTCGACAACCTGTAGAAAACATGTATTCAAATATCTCTTTTTCCATAGCAGAATGACAGGATTCACGAAGGTATTCAATCTCCCTTTCGGTTAAGTACTTGGTATCCACTTCCCTAGGTTCTTTAATCTTGGAAGTTGGATTCCTCCCTTGGAAACCTTCTCATGGGACCAACGAAAAAATCACTTCAAAAAACGGATACGATGTGCAAGACTGGCCATTTTTAAATGCTTGCCGGATATAGCGAGATATTCCTTCAGTTGATTTGTATCTAGCAATTTCATTTCTACATGCTTAAAATAACCTATTAGTAGCAAAGACTGTAACCGGTAGGCCTTCAACGTTTGTGGCGAAAATCCCTCTATTCGCTTATCCGCTTCAAACGAAGCCCATGCTTTTGATAGTTAACTTCCATTCCCCCTAAAATATTAATATTAAAAGGATTATTGGCAACTTAATAGAATTATAGACATAGGGCGTGTTTTGACTAACGCAACAGTTTAGTTGAATAATGTGTTAGGATTCCTACATTGGTTTATTTGAAAATACAACACAAAGTGAGGTAAATCCTATTGAAGAAAAAATGGCTTATAAATGTTTTTGCTTTGATAATTTTTTTAGGAGTAATAATATATTTTAATTATCAAAACTATCGGTTAGGTGAGAGAGAAGAGAGAGAAGAACTTCTAGCTGCTGTCGTATTTGATTTAGTTGAAATTGAATCAATTTCTAAAGAAGATGTCAAAGAAATAAAGGTTTTTCGTCAAGATGCGGGAGTTTATCCGTTCTACTATAATATTACTGTGAAGTTAAATAATGGTAAAGAATTAAGTTATGAATGGGCAAATAAAGAAAAAAGCAGCTTAGTAGTTTCAATTTATTGAAAAGTAGAGGAGTAATAGTAATGCGAAATTTAGAGCATTGTACATAAATTTAAGAGGTGCTTTAGTGAAAATTAGGCTGTGTTTGTCATAGTCTGTTCTTACTGTGCTAAAGTCGCAGTTTAGTGTAATAAGATGTTGGATATTACACTAAATTAAAAAGAGGGTATACGATGAAGAACTTGGGAATAATTTTAATCTTTTTAGGTGCTATTCTTATGGGTTTAAGTGGTTTAGAAAAGGTGCTTATTTTTACATCATTTACAGGTGGAGTTCATCAAATGCAGGCTATTATTGATTTAACACCATCATATATTTGGAGTATAACGAATATTACATTTGGATTTGGACTTATTTCTATTATTATTGGCGTAGTTTTATTTTTAAAAGAGTTTAAAACCCAAAACACTAAAAAATTTCTTTGAGTAACTAAAATCATCTTAAAGTAACGGGTGCTTTAGTTAAGTGGCTAGCTTGTAAAGGTAGCTTTTTCTTATTGAACTAACGCCGCAGTTCAGTTAAATTATGGGATTAAATTATTAGGGGGAGTTTACAGATGAAAAAATGGGAATTTGTAATACCATTGTTAATTGTAGTCACATTTATATTTTTTATAAGTGGGTGTAGGTTTACGGCGTTAAGTGCTGCCAAAAGTAATGATTTTCTTTCGAAAGATGCTGAGTTGATAGAACAATATGATACAGATTCATCTGTTATATTTTTATTTAAGAGCGATGAAGCAGAGATATACCAAACCGTAGTATCTGAAAAGTCAGGTGTGCTTTTCCGCAGTAGGGCATCAACTAACATTCCGTATAGTTCTGATAAAATTCAAACAGTTGGAGGTATTAGCATAACCACTGGTAATGATGCGGCTACCTTATTGAGTGTAATCTCATACGATGAAGAAGTCGCATATATAGATGCTGGTATTGAGCCTAATATAGAAAGAAAAGAGATACAGAATGGAGAACGTATTTCTTTCTTGTATCCATTTAGTGAACAATTAGACTTTCTTTACCCAACTGCATTTAATAAAGACGGAAAAAAGCTTTATTATTACGGATACCCAAAAGATACAAATGTATCTAACACTGAAGATTTGAAGTGGCATAAAATCGAAGCACAATAATAAATTTCGGTCGTCGAATATTAATCTAACGGTGCAGTTATAGTATAAGAAGAGGTTTGTAT
This sequence comes from Psychrobacillus sp. FSL H8-0487, assembly GCF_038008385.1. NCBI lineage: Bacteria > Bacillati > Bacillota > Bacilli > Caryophanales > Bacillaceae > Psychrobacillus > Psychrobacillus sp. FSL H8-0487. Next base: position 1,973,651 of record NZ_JBBOZA010000001.1, on the reverse strand, counting down.
TATCTAAGTAGGTTCTTAAAGCAGATAATAAAGGGGGATATTGGTGGTTGAGAAATACATTACAGTAGAAAATGGAAGGATATGGACTGAAAAAAGAGGGCAAGGCGGGGTTCCAATCATTTTAATAAGTGGTGGACCTGGATCTAGTAATTATTTAGAACCAGTGTCTTCTCTTATTGATGATATTTGTGAGGTTATTATGTTTGATCCTAAAGGCTGTGGTCGTTCCGGTTATGATGGAAACGGTTATGATTTAGAAACTTGTCTTAAAGACATTGAAAGAATTCGTGAAGAGTACGAGTTTAAAAAGTGGATGGTAATTGGTCACTCTTGGGGAGCTGATTTAGGTTTAGCCTATTCATTGTTATTTCCTCAATCTATTTTAGGATACGTTTCTATATCGGGAACTGGAGTACAAAATGATAGGGACTGGAAGGATATCTATAATCGGAAGAAAGAAGAAATTGGTGAATTGAAACCAGATTTTGAGTTTGAGGTTAATAAGATGGTTCATCGTTCGTTGATTAATTCTTGGAGAGCATTCATTAAAAAACCATTATTATTAAAGGATATCTCACAACTTCAATTACCCTCATTGTTCATTTATGCAGAAAATGATATTCGTCCATCTTGGTCAATTAGGCAGGTTTCAAGCCTTATTAGTAATTCTAGATATATCGAAATCAAGGGGGCTGAACATTATATTTGGTTAGGTAGAAAGAATGAATTAGGTGAAGTTCTCAGAGCTTTTATTAAAACATTATATTAATTTCCTTCCAGATAGAATTTTTCTTATAGAACTAACGAAGCGGTTTAGTTGAACAAGAAATTTATGTAAAATAAGGTTGGGGTGTTTATTTATGAATTATCGTTTGTACTTTGCTGTACCTACATTTTCGTTAGATGAAAGCGACTACTTTCCAATGACAGATAACTATTATTATTGGATTCCTTTAATGGAATATTTCTTAAAAGGCTCAGACACCATAGAAATACATTTATGGTACGATGAAAAACAAGCAATAGAAGAAATCATTTACTTATCCAATCTTACGGAAATACCAATGGAACAAAAATTAACTCGCTATAAAGGAAATTTAACCCCTAAAATTATAGATTATATTTTGAGAAACAACGTAACCACCAATGGAAGACTAAAGTGGTTCTCCATTTTTTTAAGTAAAGACGGCCAATCCATTTTTAGCTCAGAACACTGGGGAACAGAATTCTTTGCACATTTTGTTAATAAAAATGATATCTCATTCATTAAATCAGTTATGCCAAAAGATACTAATTTTCATAAACTATAATATCTAACGGGTACTTAGTTACATGCGGCTGCCTGTAAGGGTGGCTTTTTCTAATTGAACTAACGGTACAGTTAGTTCAAGAAGGAACTTATCGATAATTGAAAAAATAAAAATCAGGAGCTATATATGGGGACTGACAACTGAATGACTAATATTGCTTCTTTTTATTAACTTCAAAATTAATTAAAATACACAATATTCAATTTAAAATGAAACTTCTCTCTAAATCTAACGTAAAAAAATAAACAAAGAAATTTATACAAAGAATTAAGGGGGAATTATGAAAAATTTAAGTTTGTCCATACAAAAGTATATCCTGGGTGTATTTGGGATTATTTTATTAAGTTGTGTACCTATTCTCTTTACACAAGGAAGTCTTTTCAATTTTAAACTGTTTTTTAAAGAGTTTATTAGTGTATGTACAGCTTTGATAACCCCATCTGAATGGCATCTCAATTACAAATCATTCAACTTATCATTAACAACAATAGAAACGATTCCATTTTCTCTAAGTAGTTACTTTGAGGGGCCATATCTTTATTCTATGACAATACTTGTTCTTGCTTTATTATTTTCTCTATTCGTATCCTTTCTATTTGCTGTAATGACAGCAAGTAGCAAAGGAAATTTTAAAAAGCTTATGTCACGTGTTTCTGAACTTTTAACGACCATTCCTGATATCACATACATATATATTTTTCAAATTGCAGTTGTACAAGTTTATTTAATTACTGGCTATCGTTTTTTATCTTTTTATAGTTTAGGTGGGGAGAAGGTTTACGCAGCACCTATTCTCTGCTTAGCTGTCGTGCCGACTATCTTATTTTTTAAACTTTTCGTAGTCCTGTTCGCGTTAGAGATGGAACAGCACTATGTAGATCTTGCAAAATCTAAAGGGTTATCGAAAATGCAAATTTTGATTAAACATTGTACGTCGAATGTCTTAAAAAGTGTCTTCCATCAATCAAAATCAATTGTCTGGCTTACATTGTCTTCCTTGTTAATCATTGAATATCTTTTTGGTATTCAAGGGATTCTCTACTATTTACGCCATGATTTTAGTCCACAGGGCATAACCTTTATATTAATTTCCATTTTCACGCCATTTTATATTTTTTATCAAATAGGAGAAAGAATGGTAAATAAGGGAGAAACGGAGCGAAATGTTCTTTTTGAAAAAATGCATGTGCCTTTATTTGATAAAGAACAATGGAAATCTATCTTCCTGATGAAAAGTATAAAGAGTTTCAAGGTAAAGCTTAATCCTTTTAATAATTTTATCTTTAAGATTCCGCTGTTCATTTTACTATCCTTGTTAGCAATTAGCTTTGGCTATTTCTTTTTTTATGATGATCATATTGAACAGATTAATTTTGTCTATAATGAAGCCGGAAAAATTGTGAGTAGAGCTCCACACCCACCATCTTCAAGCATGATATTCGGTACAGATCCATATGGCTATTCTATATTCCAACAGCTACTAGTTGGTATTAAGTATACAATTCTCGTAACATTGATTATTGCCACCATTCGTGTAGTAATTGGATATATCTTTGGGGTTATTTATGTTTTCTTTTTAAACAGAAAAGGCAGAAAAATAATCAACTCTATAGCTGATGGTATGCACTTTTTACCTTTGACATTGTTAGTGTTTATTTTACTTGTACCAGTCTTGACCACTTCTACAGGAGCTTGGGAAACAACTCTTGGGGAGAGATTGTTTATTCAAATAATGATCATGTCCCTTATTGTATTACCGGTAACAACTAGTCTCATTGGAAATGAAATGAATGATGCACTGAAAAAAGAATATGTACAAAGCTCGGTGGTGATGGGAGGCTCCCTAATTTGGATTATCAACAAGCATTTGAACCCTCAATTATGGAATAAGCTTTTACTGTACTGGACGCAGCATGTGGTTCAAGTTCTACAAATGTTTGTTCATTTAGGTATATTATCTCTTTTTGTTGGGGGTGCAAGAAGTTATCCGGACTCTCCTGGGCGTTTAGTTCCCGAAATATATGAGCTATCCGGAATGATTTCTATTTCAAGAGAAGTATTTACGACAAAGCAATATTGGATGATTATTCCTCCTATTTTAGTATTTATGTTATTAATTTATTGTTTTAATAAGATAGCAGAAGGCATCGCTACCAAAGATACGGGAAAAATTCTGAAAAAGAAACAAAAAAGAAAGTCATTAATGGTCAATGAAAAAACAGAAGATTTGACCAAAAAAACAACTTTGCCACGTGATTATAGTCGAGTTTATAATAGGCTTTAATTACAGATGTATCAGCTCATAATTGCTAAAACGCTTTTCAACCTCTGTATTTCTGCGTTGTTTACTGTATAGAGGGGCTAACTAGTGCTTTACTTCAAGAAGGAGTAAAGCCTTTGTTCTTAATGAACTAAAGTAGTAGTTTAGTTCATTAAGATATCAACGGACGGAACAACAGATAGGGGTTATTTATGAGAACTATCACTATTAGTCTAATATTTTTATTTTTTCTTTCTGGATGTTCACAAAGTGTAGGTAATCCAACAGCAAGCGACATAATAAAAGAAAATGAAGATGCAGATATCTTTCAATGGAATGGTTTAGTTTATTTGAATGCTTCCAACATAGAGAGGGTTCAAGAATTAGAACTTATAAAAGGCCAAGAACTCGGCGAAATCACTAGACAAACCAGTAATAAGTGGTTATTTAAAGATGGCGTAGCTACTGAATTACCAGTAGGGACGAAAATATATGAGTCCAATGATGATGATACCTATAATTTGATTATTGAATTGGAAGAGGAAGAAATTGTTTACGTAGTCTTACTTGAAGGATAAAAAATGCTTCTTCAACTAACGAGTGCTTTACTTCAACAAGGGATAAAGCTTTTTTCTGATTATAAATGGAAAATTTATATAAAATTGGAACATCTATTGGTTTCAAACGTATTAAAGTAAAGCAGCAAGTTAGTTGAATAAAGAAGATTGAAAGGAAAGTAATTCATAAAAAAAGGGGGGGGAGAAGGTGGACTTATTACTCTGGATAACTACTGGTTTCATGCTAATCGGATTAGTTGTTCTCGTTACTATGAAAAAAGGTATGGAAAGTAAGGTCGCTTTTATAAAAGCAAATATGGACAAGGAGGAAAATTCCTCAAAAGCTAAATCCGTAATTTGGTGGATAAGGAGTAGCACTGCTTGGGGAGTAGGGGGTATATTTCTTGTTGTTTGGTGGTTTAATAATTATTTTGGATAACAGTCGGTTTCATATGTACTTAAACTAGCGGATGCATTACTTCAAGAAGGAGGAAAGCCTTTTTTCTTATTGAAGTAACGCGGCAGGTTAGTTTAGTTGAATAAGAGCTAATTATTATTGGGGGCTTATTATATGAAATATTTCTTGAAGTTAAATGTTGTTAGTATTCTGTACGCTCTTATGGTATTTGTTCCTCTTGAACTTATGTTAAATGTGTATAGAATTAGTAGACTGACAAATTGGGAAATTAGGACGGTAAATATTCTAGCGGGCATAACGCTTATTATTAAGATTATAGGTGGTACAATACTAATCCTTATCTTAACAAAAAAGTGGTTGCGTGGACGAAAGGCGAACTTTTTCACAGTAATTCTTTGGGTACCCTATTTTGTTCTTCTAATTTATGTAATCGCATCTTTATTTCCAATAACTAATGGTGGAGATACCCCCAATCCTGTTACTGGTCTTTTAGCAACAGGAGGATTGATAGTTTATCCGTTCTATATACTAATTCTCAATTTTGCCTGTATAAAAAATGATGATAAAACAATTGGGACTGTGTAATATAGAGGATTTTTTGCGGAGTTGTACTTATCACTAGCGGATGCATTACTTCAAGAAGGAGGAAAGCCTTTTTTCTTATTGAAGTAACGCGGCAGGTTAGTTCAATAAGAAAATCTAGTCTTATTCAACTTCCATGGAAGAACGTATTTTTCTTCCACATTCTGTGTTAAAGCAGGACTTTACGTAAAAAATAATAAAACTTCCACTCATAATTTAAATGAGTGGAGATAGAGATTGTCTAATAATTAGAATGAATTACAAGGTTAGTCATTCGGATTTAATATAGCTAGCATTTGATGATCTTCCCAAGAACCATTAATCTTAACATTTTTCTTAGCTATTCCTTCTTTATGGAAACCAGCCTTTTCTAATACTCGAATGGAACCAATGTTAACTGGCATAACTCCAGCTTCAATTCGATGTAATTTTAGAATTTCGAAAGCATAATTAACAACTAAATTAGTAGCTTCCGTAGTATAACCTTTGCCATTATGTTCTTGGTCTAAAGAATAGCCTAAAAGTGCACTTTCACGAGGTCCACGGAGAACTTGAAACAAACCAATAGTACCTATAAGAATATCATCATTAATTTTAAAAATTCCGAACCTATATTCTATTTCTTTTTTTGTATTTTGTTCCCATTTTTCGATTAATTCTTTCTGAGTTGCTAAAGTCCAGTAATTTTCTGGGTGATTTATAGAATAGTTTTCAAAAAATGCTTGATTTCTCTTTTCTAAACTTAGTAATTCGACAGCATCTGAGAGTATAAGAGGTCGTATATATACATTATTATTTTTGGACATCTAACCTTCCTTTCTGTATGTATGGAACTTACCTATAAAATTATATCACGCAGATAATGTGTAATAAAAGAGACGGTGACGGTGCTTAGACAACTAACCCGTTCAGTTGAGTGGTACAAAACTTAAATTAAACACATAAGTGGGCTGTTAATTGACATATAATTAACAGTCCATTTTTCATTGATATATAGCGATTTTCACTGAATTAAATACCCTTTTAACACAACTAATAGCAACTAAATCATCCAAGTAACAATGGTTATTGTTATTTGGAAAAACAATGCTAAATAGCTTGTTATAATGTTAATGCTATTTTGAATATTTTAAAAATGGCTGTATAGTATAAGGTAGATGTTAAATTTTGTCTTATTCTACTAACGTACGCAATTACTTAAATTAGGGGGATGGTTTTGAATATAGTGTTTATCATTATTTTAGTGTTTTCTTTACTCGCTTCTATGCTAACTTCTATTTGGTTATTGAAAATGAAGAACAAGAAATGGCAAGCAAGGTTAGTTGCATTTAGTATAAATACACTTATTCTGTCAATAGCAACAATCCTACTTTACAAGTTAGACGTTCAAACATTTCATAAACAGACAGAAGGATTATTTAGTAGTTTAGGTATAGGTGTATTGATGTTTTTCATTCCAATAATTACATTCCTAAATTTTTGGATACTCGAATTTTTTAAAAATAAAAGTATGATTATATAACGTGATAAATAAATTTCCATTGTCGAATATTCAACTAACGCAGCAGTTAGTTTAATAAGAAGGCATACTTAAAGAAGGATTTGCAATTGAGAGGAAGTGGAAGTTGGTGGATAGTATAAAGAACCATTACTTTTATATTGTCATTGGATATATAGGTACTTTATTAATTTTTCTTGCTGGTCTTAGGTACATTTTAATCATAGATGATGTCACAGGACGTGGACTCATAATGTTTGGACTTGTTTTTATCCTAAGTAGTTTAAGATTTATGGAATCCAAATTTCTTACAGTAAAAGAAAGACGAATTGTTAATTGGTCATTCTTTAGTGTGGCGGCAATAATTGCTATAATTGGTTTGTATAAATATCATTGAATTATTTTCAACTAACGGGTGCGTTAATGGAAGATTGGGATATCGAAATAGTTATGGCTTAGTTCTCACTCAAGGAGAACTAAGCCATTTTATGCGTCAAAAATAAAGCTAATTGATATGTTAATTTCGATGATAATTTACATATAAATATACTGCTAATTCTAATGTTATTTTGAATGTTTGTACCATTGAACTGAACGGGTTATTAGACAACTAACGGGTGCTTTACTTCAAGAAGGAGTAAAGCCTTTTTCTTATTGAACTAAAGCGGCAGGTTAATTGAATAAGCAGGTATTTTTAAAAGGTTGTAGAAGCAGTTATTGTAAGGGGAATTATTTAAGAAGATTAATAAGAGTAAATTGTAATGAGAAAAGGGGATTCAAATGAATTTAAAGCATTTTCTTTCTGGTGCTTCAGTAGCGTTTGCGGTTATTCTGTTTAGACTAATTGATGAATATGTAATCGACATTACTACGTTGTTAGGAGCATTTATGGTAGCTATTTTTTCAGGGGTTGTTGTCAAAGCTATTCAATCCATACCAACATTAGATAGAGAACTAAAAAAACCTACGTATTTGACTTTATGGATAATAGCTTTTGTCTGTTTAATAGGTTCTTTTCATTTCTTCGATTTATAATTATAGAACTCAGGATGTAGTCTTTATATAACTAATGGGTGCTTTAGTAAAATAAATGAGCTTTTTGAACATACTCAGCTCATTTTTTTATTTATATTAAAATCAACCTTTATCTTTAGCGTATCCTTACATTTTATTGAAAAAACGCAATATATTCATGATTACTATCGTCTTATATATAGAGAGATGGAAAGGGGAGATTTTGTTGGATAGTAAGGAAATATTACCGATTCATTTCAATTCTTACGGACTAGATGGCCTAGATGTGCTAAAGGCTAATCCGATTAAGGCTGTAGAAATTATCATGAATACATACGGTAACGATGTTAAAAAATTTGTTTATACCTACTTACATAATGAAGCGGATACAGATGATGTAACGCAAGAAGTCTTTGTGACTGTATATTTGAAACTAAGTACATATAAAGGTAAATCATCACTTAAAAGCTGGATTTACTCAATTGCTGCGAATAAGTGTAAAGATCATTTGAGAGGTCATCGTTTACGTCAAAGTAAATTAATCGAGAGAATTACTAGGAATTCAATATCCTCAAAATTAAATGAAGTACCAGAAGAGTACCTACAAAGCACTATCAAGGAAGGACTCTTTGAGAAAGTAATGGAATTGCCTATTAAATATAGAGAAGTCGTTATTCTTTATTACTTCAAAGAATTATCTATCAAAGAGATTAGCTTCATATTAAACGAGAAGGAACCGACATTACAATCACGTTTGTCTCGATCAAGAAGTAAATTAAGAGAATTAATAAATGAAGGGGGTATCATTCTTGGATAAACATTTAAAAGAATTTAATTTTGAAGAAAAAATAAACACTACATTTACAGAAGAAAATAAAAAAAGAGTATTAGGAAAAATCGATGAAATAGAAAAGAAACGCAAAAAGAAAAACAGCTATTTTGCGAACGGTCTTACATTAGCATTTTCGGTTGGACTATTAATCTTCGGATTTAATTTTGTCTCTAATAATATAGAAGGTACAAAAGAAAATGCTGCTGATTCTAATACAGAAAGTGAATTAATTTTGAATCAAAATGGAGAAGAACCAACGGAGGTTATAGCAACTGAAGATGACGAGAAGGAAAAAGAAGAATTAGAAGTTGGTGCATACTTTGATTATTTTTGGTATCCTGAGAAACTTAATACGCATGAGGATTATGATTATTCCGACTCAAACTACAATCTCTATGTCGCTCACCTAAGAGCTGCACTTATTACAGATAATGCTATATTTCTACCAGGTCGTATGGATTATTCTACCTATAAGAGATATTTAGATAGTATATTATTTTATTTAAATGAAATTGTGCCTGGCGAAGAAAAAATAGAGGAATTTCAAATGGCTGTTCAATTAGCTGAGCAAGCTATTGACAATGAGGTAGAAAAAGGAGATCCAATTTTAGATGACTTGCATATGATTCTACACGAGTTAGATGAATATTATAATGCAGAGGCATTTCAAGATCATATAACAAGTGAGAATGGCATCATAATTGATTTTAAAGAGTAAATTGTTTCCTTAGAAACTGCTATCATTTTTGAATGTACTGATGTACTATCTAATAGATTAATTAACTGAAATTTCTTTGTCTTTCGAGTGCTTTACTCCTAGAGATTTCTAGTTTTTATCGGTAAAATTTGTTTGTCAAAGGGGCATTCTATGGATATCTTTCTTATAATACTTATGTACTTTTTTATCATTATTGCAAATGTTATTGGGTTTATATATTACAGAAAAAAGAAAAGTCTATATTTTGCTGCCTTTATAATATTGTTATTAGCAGTTTTGTTTGGGACAATCGGTGGGGCATTAGCAGTATTTATTATTCGTGATGCTTTTGCAATATTTTATGGTTTCCAACTAGGTCAATATCTAATAGTAAACAGTATTATTGTTTTTCTTATTGCCATTTTAGTAACTGCGATAAAGAAATTTAGGAACTGAAAAGGTAACGTGAAAAGTCCCTATCAATAACGAAACTTTTGATTACTATATCCGTACTTTATAAAACGAGGGAGTCACTTTTATGAGGACTAATCGGAAGTAAGTAATTAAAAATGCCAGTAGAAATAACAGCAGAAAAACAGAGAAATGAAGTGGAGAGAGCACATGAATAATTTAAACCTATTACTAGTTAAGCACAATCAGATGGAAAGTGAACGTCTCTTATTACGTCCAATTACGCTCAATGATGCTGAAGATATGTTTGAATATACATCTGATGAAGAAACTACACGTTTTATTTATGAACACCATAAAGATTTGGAGCAAACTAAAAATTTAATTGCAAATTATTTTGTGAAAGAGCCTATCGGTAAATATGCTATTGTACTGAGAGAAAGCAACAAAATGGTAGGCGCTATCGAGTTTAGGGTGGATGATTGGAACAAAAGTGGAGACCTAGGCTTTACATTAAATAGGCATTACTGGGGTAAAGGCTACATGACAGAAGCGGGGAAACTAATACTAAGTTTAGCTTTTAATGTAATGGGGCTAGAGCGTGTATTTTCAGCACATGAGGTTAAGAATAGTGCTTCTGGAAAAGTATTGGATCGTTTAGGTATGAAATGTGAGGGTATCCTTCGTAAAAACCAAATGATCAAAGGGCAACTAGTAGATAGTGTACATTATTCTATCTTAAAAGAAGAATATTTGGATTCCTGAAAAAGGAACAATGAATTAGAAAGTATGTAAACATGGATTTTTGAACCATATGGGAATACATTTAAAGTTTAAGAGATTTTACGTAGTTTTCCTATGAGCTTCATTTAAAAAATACGAAGGGGAACGTTGCTCAAACGTTTCTCTTTTTTGTCTATGGCGGGTACTGGAAGCATTAAAAAAAGCACTATTCACTAAAAGTGAATAGTGCTTTTATTGGTGCCAACATCAGGCGTTTGAGCTAATGTTTAGTCGTTCGCATCATCAACTGAATCGTTTACAGAACCTTCATCCTGTGTTTCTGGCTCTTCATTTTCTTCTACGTCCTCTATTTTTTCTTCCTCATTATTTGCTTCGTTTTCAATGCCTGTATCATTTTCTCCATCATCTTCTAACATTGGGTCATTTACTTCAATATCTTGTATTTCCGTATCCTCGTCATCTCCACAAGCACCAAGTATTAATAAAGATGATAAAGCTAATGGTAAAGCAATCATTTTTCTTTTCATGTTTTCTTCCTCCAGTATATATTTAAGATTTGTAGGCTTAGTTTATATGTACCTCAATTTACTAGATTTAAACTTATGAGTTTTCTAACAATAAAAAAAGTAGATAGAATAAATCAGTCTCTATCTACTTTCAAATATAATTTTTGATTAATCTTGGTTTTTTAACCCTTGAACGCGATTTAAATTAGCGATAGTGCCACCATCAACGCGTAAGTCAATACCTGTAATGTATGAAGCGGCATCGCTAAGTAAGAACTCAACAGCTGTAGCAATTTCAGATGCTTCACCTTCACGTCGTAAAGGCGTAATCTCCAGCATCATTTTCATCTGCTCTTGTTGGGAAGCTTCTTGGCGACCCATAGGCGTATTTATCGTACCAGGTGAAATGGATGTAATTCGAGCACCTTTCTCCCCCCAAGCCCAGGCTTGGTCTTCTACAATTAGAAGCACTCCTAATTTAGAAAGACTATATGATGCACCTGAGTCGCCTTGGGAAAACTGTTCCATTGTTTCAATTACATTATCAGCCAACGGATTTTTTAAGATTTCTGTATAAGGTCCTTGTCGAGGAGCCATGTGTCCACTCATAGAGGAGATACAAACAACTGAAGTACCTAAAGTTGCTAGTGGAAGAAATGCATCTAATATAATTCCTGTACCTACTAAATTCACCTCTGTAATGCGTTTAGAATCTGCCATTGTAGGTGATAGACCAGCAGTGTGAACAAGACCTTTCAACGTACCTAACTGGGAAGCTTTTTTGGCTAAGAGAGCAACATTTTCTTTTGAAGTGATATCAACTGTTTGATAGTGTACATCAGTAATACCTTTAGCTGCCAGTTCTTCTTTCGTTAGGATCAATCGTTCTTCCGAAACATCTGCTAATAATAGAGTTCCTTTATTACCGACTAGTTCAGCAGTTGCTTTACCCATTCCACCTGAACCACCTGTAATTACATAAACGTTTTTTGTCATGTTTACTTCCTCCTATGCTTGTTATACCATTATTGTAAACGCATTCGTCCATGAAGTAACAAGACAGTTTCACTCAAAATGTCCAGAGGGGTGTCACAATTGAAAATAGGCAAAGAAACGATCATTGAAGCATTTTTACAGTTGTTACACAAAAAAAGCTTTGAAGAGTTGTCAGTAAAAGAAATTATTCAAAAGGCTGGGTTTTCTCGCTCTACTTTTTATCTGCATTTTGCAGATAAATATGAGCTGATGGAGGATGTAAGACGCACCTTGAATGGCCATTTTCTATCATTTTATGAAATGGAATTCAACCAATGGGGTAAACCAATGACTCTTCACTTATGCGAACATATTTTTGAATATCGTTCGTTTTATGAATTAGAATTCTCTGATACGAACGCTATTCAAAAACTGTCCAATAGATTGGCGGCTCATTTACTACTTGTATTCGATGATCAGGATTATGCCATATTTGCCAGTTATGGAACGATTGGATATTTAACAATTTGGGTAAAAAATTCTTTTCAAATGAGTCCAGCTGAAGCGGCTGAGAAGTTATTGAAAATTGGTTTTACCAATTGGACGAAAAAAATAGGATATGAGATTTAACGTGTAATAAGAATCATCAGCAACGACAGGAGATAAAGATGAGAACATTACTGGAGTTAATCCGAATTATTTTTCTGTTTTTTATTGTAGTTGGCATAATCACCTTTGTAATAAATTCAATTTACTTGAAAATAGGAATTACTGCTGAAAAATATACTGGTTTCGGTTTTATTGCCGCTTTTGTTTTATTTTTTGTTCTTTATAGAAATAAGTGGCAATTTAGTGGTTGGTATAAAGGGAAAGGGAGACAAAAACTCCCGAAGAAACTATCAAAATACCTTGTTTTAAGTGCAATGTTTTTACTGTTATTACCACCGGTATTAAATCTTTTCCCATAATTACTGCAGCACCAAACTTTTACGCCTTTCGATTATTACTCGATGAATCTGTATAAACTCTTTGTATAGATTGATACTAAGTAAGAAAACAAAAAGGAGAGATACAATGGCTGTTTGTCCTCTATGTAACTCATTAAAAGTATTAAATATCGATTGCCCAACATGCAATTCTCCGCTAGAGAACTCAGGAAAAGTATCTGATTTTTTAGATCCGTATGGTCATTACAATGACGAGGAGACGGTAAAAATGGGGGATGGCTATCCAAACACAGCCAAAGATCAAATATGTCCACATTTAATGGTATGTCCAACTTGTGAGTATAATGTAGTAAAGTTCATACAAGAGGTGTAGTAGTCATTTATAAACGACGAAAAACTCAAGTGAAAATTCTACTTGAGTTTAATTGTTCGTTAATTTTGCATATCACTTAGACCCGGACTATGTTCATTTGGCATTTCGGGCATCAATGGTACTGGAAAACCAGCGGGTGGATCAGTAACCATCATAGTACCCCCATTACGACTAGGAGTAGTACCCTGAATTATTTCAGCCAATCTATTTGGATCTAGTCGGAAGTTAAATGCGGAATTGTGATAACCCATATCTATATACTTTCGACATTCTGGGTATTTGTTAATATCATAATTCGGGACAGGGAAGAGTTTGCCCCATTGTACTCCTAACGTTTCTAATGCTTTTGCAAATGCATTCTGATGGGAATTATCCGTACTATAAGGAACGCAAGCGTTTCTCGGAATGCCTTGTTAGAGCTCATTTCATATATCCTCGTTTTTTGTAGCACACCCGTAGATTCTAGCACAAGATTGTTGAGTAAATCTCCGATTAAATTCCCGTGACTGTAAACCCATGATCCGTTCCAAGGATTCCCTGCTGCATCTACTGGCAATGAAGCTTGAGCACCAATGATAAAGTGGTGTGGATTGGCGTGTTTGACGGCATCATTTAGTGGTGCCCCATCTACACCCGCGTTGCCAGGAACAGCCGATTCACCGGAATCATTTAATAATTGGTTGATCGTATTTTGTACAAGTTCTACATGTGCAATTTCCTCTAGAAATACGCCGCGCAATAAATCGCGGAATTGCGTATCTTTCCCTCTAAAGTTGGAACTTTGGAAAAAGTACTGCATCATCATTCGCATTTCACCATAATGACCGCCTAATATTTCTTGTAGAACCTTTGCGTCAGCTGAATCTGGCTGGTCTGGAACAATTTGGTTTATCAATTCTTCTTTGTAATAATACATGCCTCATCCTTATTTCAGTGTTATTCATGTAGTATTAGAAGCATTATTGTCTTTATACATTTAAATTTAATATGGAATTTATTTGTGAAAGCGATTGAAGATTAATAGAATGAAAGAAAGGGAAGAGATAATAAGTGAATGAAAGGATGTGCTGTTCGTGATTTATGTGAAGATATTATTTCAAGTTTTAGTAATCTCAAGCTTCATCTTTTTTGTAAGTGGACGTTTAATGGGCTCACAAATTAATTTCATCAAACGTATTTTGGCAGTAGTAATAAGCGTTTTCTTTACTTCCTTTGTATATTGGTATGCTTATTTACGCGGAACAGATTTCATGTCTGAGAGTTTTGTTTATACGTACATGGATGTCAGCACAATCATATGGATTGGAAGTATGTTGCTCATCTCTATGTTACTTTATCTTTTCTTTGAATTATTTGATCCAATGGCCATTGGAGAGAAAGGGCAAAGAGTATCGGGCAATAAATCCATTTGGATTCGTTTACGAAAACAGTGGCGTGGTCAGAGGCGAATGAGACAAGTTGTCCAAATTGCTATGAAAAATGGTATTTCACGGACCATAAAATATTCGAAGTTTAAAGAAAGCGAACGTGAACTAGCAAAAGCTTTTAGACAAACATTGGAGCAATCTGGTGGAATTTTTGTGAAGTTTGGGCAAGTACTTTCTACAAGAGGAGATATATTGCCTGTTGCTTTCATAAAGGAACTCGAATTACTTCAGCAGCATGTAAAACCTTTAACCAATGAACAGGTCAATTCCATTTTAGCAGCTCATCTACCATATAATATGGAGGATATGTTTGTTGAATTCGATTTGACACCTCTTGCATCAGCATCTATAGGGCAAGTACATAAAGCTATTCTTCGTGAAAACAATAAAGAAGTAGTAGTGAAAATTTTACGGCCTGATATAAAAGATATGATGCGTGATGATTTAAATATATTAGTAGACTTTGCTTCATGGTTCTCTGACAAATCTACATGGGCTGAAAAACTTGGGTTTCGCGAGCTTGCAATTGGATTTGCAGAAAATTTAAGAGAAGAAGTTAATTTTGAGATTGAAATGCGAAATGCTATCCAAGTCACTACTGCCTTGCAAGATAGTTCGTATAAAGTGAGAATACCTCATATATACACGGAACTAAGCAATAATCATTTAATTGTTTTTGAATACATTCATGGACAGAGTGTAGCAAATGGAGATACGTTATTTCGATCACTTGGAGCGGACAGAGAACAGTTTGCAAGGACTGTCTTATATTCATTTTTTGATCAATTACTGTATTCTGGAATCTTTCATGCAGATCCACATCCAGGCAATATCTTTATAGATGATGTAGACGGAACTCCTATTTTCTTAGACTTTGGAGCTGTGGGTCGATTGGCACAACCTCAGCAGGAAGGTATGAAGTTATTCTTATTAGGCATTCAACACAATGATGCGGATATTCTCTTTGATGCACTGTCACTACTAGTGGAAGATGTAGATCATGTTGAGCGAGAGAAGTTAGAACATGCAATGGCGCAATTATTGTTGCGGATTTCCTATATTTCTCATATTCCAACAGAGGAATTGATACAAGCCTTCTTTGAAGTAGTCCATAAATTCGGATTATCTTTCTACCCATCGGTAGGAATTGCACTTAGAGCACTGATCACACTTGACGGAACATTACACATGATAAAAAGGGACTTTGACATTTTTAATGAAGCGAAAGAATATTCTACTGAATATATGGCTTCGTTATGGAAAAAGCCATTTAAACAACCAAAGCAGACAATAGAGCGGTTGGAAGAGGAATTCGCATTACTATTACCTACCTTACGTAAAATACCAAGAAGAGTAGATCATCTCATTCAGCGAGTGGAAAGTGGCAAAATTACGTTACATCATGATATCTTTTCAGATAAAAGTAATTCTATGTTTGTTACGCAATTATTTTCTCGCTTCATCTTGCTTATGGTAGGCATTACTTTCGGTATTATATCCGTTGCCCTCCTTGCAATTGGTCAGTTTATAGAGGCAGAATTTGCAGTCTACTTGAATACAGCAGCATATGTGGGACTGTTCTTATGTGCGGTATTACTCGTTAGACTATCGATACAGGCTATACGATTGATGAAAAGTGACCGGTAACTCTATATTACTCAAAAAACCCATTTCTATTTGAAATGGGTTTTTTGAGTCAGAGTACGGGCATTTTTATTATGGTAATGATAAAGCGGGGTGTTCCCAGTAGCTATCTGCCACGAAAGAGAGATTCCCTGGATTAAAGTTTTCAAAGTTAATTTTATTTAACGTTTCTTTGCTCATTAGAACTACCATTACATCTCCATTTTCCACATTGCCATAACGATCTGTTAGGGGCGCTTGTACTATTAATGTGGCTTGGCTAACATCATCAAGTGCGTTCATCGCCTTCATAAAGTCTACTGTACGGTTTAATATGGACAACTTTAAGGATTCAGCAGATTTAAAGTTTTGCTCTAATGCAATCGTTTCGACTACACCACTTTCAAATCTAGAAGAAAGTACGGCATCTTCCTTTTCTTGCGGGGTTATTCCGAAATCTTGCATAATTAATGCTGCTGCAATTACTTCTGGTGTTTTATGACTTTGTACTATTTTTTCTTTTAGCTCTTCTTTTGCCATTTTTTTATAAAATGGCAAGGCAGAAATATCTTCTTTAACTGTTTGTTCCTTTTCTGTATGGTCTATTATATTTGCAAAAGTTACTATTCCTAAGAGGAAGATTATCAATATAAACCACCAGTATAAATGTTTTTTTGTAGTATCGGCCAAAGTAAAACTCCTTTCGCTTGAGGAACCCGTCAAGTATCATATGCATACTAGAAACTAAGTTATGTCTATAACTTCTATAGTCGCGGATTACTATAGTTGAATAAACCTTGAAGACTACTTACAATGGAAAAGAAAGTATGAACGAATAGGAGTCGATATAATTGTATAGAACGGTAAATGATTTTATAACGGATTGGTCTGATGCAGCAGAGGGGACATTAAGCGTGCTCCAGTCATTAACTGATGAAAAATTAGATCAAGCGATTGTTGAAGGACATAGTACTCTTGGTTGGTTAGGGTGGCATCTTGCGACAAGTCCCGTATTTTTCGCAGGATTAGTAGGATTAAATGTGGAAGCAGCCGTTGATAAAAACAAAGAAGCAATAACGGTTAAAGACATTGTCGAAACATATAAAAAAATCGTCGAGGCTGTTAAAACGGAAGCGAAAACTAATCTTACAGATGACAGATTGATCGAGAAGATTCAAAGCTTTGCAGGAGAAACAACTAGAGGAGTTTTGCTACACAAACTTCTTGATCATCAAACACATCATCGTGGTCAAATGACGGTCCTTCTACGTCAAGCAGGACTTCCTGTACCGGGTGTTATGGGACCAACGAAAGAACAACAACGAGGTTAATGAATACAAAAAAAAAACAGGATAACCAATATTATGGTTATCCTGCTTTTTAGTATTACGTAGTTTAGGAAGATTTAGATTAAATAAACCGATCTAAGAATTCCAACATTTTACTATACACAAATATTTCATTTTGTTTTTTGGAGAAACCATGACCTTCATCCGGTAGAACAATATATTCCACATCTCCGCCTTTTTCCTTCAATGCAGCGACAATCTGGTCGGATTCTTTTTGGACAACACGAGGATCATTAGCTCCTTGGATAACTAGCATAGGTTTTGTCATCCCATCTAAATAAGTAATTGGAGAATCCTCTATGAACTTCTCCTTGTCTTTTACTGGGTCACCTACCCATTGAATCATAAATGATTTCCAAAACTCAGGTACGGAATCTACAAATGAGAATAGATTACTAGGACCGAATATATCTACAACTGCCTTGAAATACTCGGCATGGCGTCCGTGTAGTAAAAGAGACATATAACCACCATAACTTCCACCAAGTAGGAGAATCTTATCTCTATCCACATATCCTTCTTTTATTAACCATTCTAATCCTTCCAAATTATCCAGGCGGGGTCCATGTCCCCAATCACCTTCTACCATTTTCATGAACTTCAAGCCGTAGTTAGAAGAGCCACGGAAGTTTGGTGCGAAAA
Organism: Psychrobacillus sp. FSL H8-0487; assembly: GCF_038008385.1. Classification (NCBI taxonomy): domain Bacteria; kingdom Bacillati; phylum Bacillota; class Bacilli; order Caryophanales; family Bacillaceae; genus Psychrobacillus; species Psychrobacillus sp. FSL H8-0487. Next base: position 1,955,486 of record NZ_JBBOZA010000001.1, on the reverse strand, counting down.
TGGAATACCCTCTGTTTAGAAGGAATTGGAACATGGAACGAAACCATTTTCTCTCCAGGGATTGAGGACCCCCATGTGGCCACAGAATAACATGGCCATTGGAATACTCTTCTTTTGCTTGGAAAAGTAGGGCCTCGATTTCTAGACCATCAAAAGAAGGGTAAGTTAAAATAGTAGGTTCTACTAGTATCTCCTCTGGAACCCCTGGAATTCGAAAACGAGTTAACTCTTCCCATGATTCGCTGTTATCTTTCGATACAAAGACATTGTTTGGTCTTGTGGAAGTTCTTCCTTGGATATATAGATTACCTGATGGCATAATGACTACTTTTTCTACGACACTAGTCGGTGCTTTGACTTCTTTAAGTGTCTCATTTGTTAAATGGAATTCATAAAGCCGGTCTTCTACTCCATAAGATCCTACTAGATAGAGGCTCGCTGTTTTCTTAGAAAAATGGATACTAGAAAAATCCTCTTTCTCTATTTCTAAGACTTTCTTGAATTCCTTCGCTTCTAAGTCGAACTTCGCTAAATAGGTTAAATCAGAATTATAATTTGTTAAAAAGTAGATTTCTGTTTCTGAAGTGTAAAGTGCTTCTGATACTGTGTGCTGCTCTTTCGTCTCAGGCGTCATAAGGAAAGTCTCATTACCAATATGAACATAGGCTAGAGAGTATGTATTTCCAAATTGTTTACTTGAAACAAAAGTTTTTTCAGCTGGAGAAACAGCCTCTATAGAAGTAGGAGCAATTGTTCCTTCCAATAGAACTTTATCTTCTCCGGTTTCTATATCGTATAGATGACTATTAAGGAAGGATGCATTTCCTGTTGTTGTTGAATAATAAAGACGTTTTCCATCTGTCGTCAAGTAGTTGAAGAAATGTCGTTCGCCTTCATTACTACGAAGTGAAATAAGTTTTCCACCTTGAGGCGAAAGTGCGTAAATTTGTGTATTCTCATCTCCATCTGTATCAAAACCAGCCACCATAAATTCACCAGTTTTAGCGTATGTTAAGAAATCTACACTTTGATTATTAAATGTTAGTGGATACGGGAATTGGCTTGGTAAATCCATTCCCCAAATATTAAAGTGACCATTCAGATTTGAACTAATTACTAATTGCTTTTCATCAGGACTGACAGTGAAGTTTTCCACCGTTAAAGTCTGAAAAAATTGTTCTACTTCTGGCTTATCAAATGTGACCATTCTCATTCCCCAATTCTATTAAGATTTTTCCATTTTACCATATAAAATAGTGATTTAAATTGAAATTCACGAAATAATGAATATATTCTAAAAAATTTAAGCATTAGCGCATATTAAACAATGTATTTAATGTTGATATACAATAGCTCTTTCATCCAACACTCTTCTGAGGTAAAATATCATTAGGTTAAAGTAATACCAGAGGGGGAAGCGAAAGCGATTTTATGACTATACAAGATATGAAACAAACGGAATTTAAAGAAGCAACACTTTCCGAGTGGGAGCAAGTTGCCGTTAAATCACTTAAGGGTAAATCATTAGAATCTCTTTCTACCAAGACTTTAGAGGAAATTATTTTGAAACCGCTTTATTCATTAGCCGATTTGGAAAATATGTCTATACAACAAACAAATTCTATACGAAGCGCTAAACAAACTGCTGATTGGCTCATTGCACAGCAGGCGACGGGGAATACCAGTGAAAATATATTAATAGATTTACAAGATGCCTTAGCAAAAGGAAATAACATAATACATTACAAGCTAGAAGCTCATCATCAGTGGACTAAATCCCAATTGGAAGAATTATCTGCTTTGGTTGAGCTACATCCAGTACTGCTTGATATATCTCATGATCCAACATTCATACATAGTTTCAAAACAATCAAAGGTGCTGTTAAAGGATCTAGAGATACGGATATGCCTCATACAAGAACAGTGTACTTGGATGGGACAGCTATTCACCAAGCAGGAGGAGACGCTGTTAGTGAGTTAGTGAGTGTCTTACTACAGGCAGATTACATGACTCAAAAAAGCAGTATAGAGAGAATCGCAGAAAAAGCATTCGCTCAATTTTCTGTGGACACTAATTTCTTTATGGAAATTGCGAAAATCCGTGCATTTCGGGTACTTTGGAAAGCATTTGGAGAAGCACATGGACAGGAGAATATCAATGCTATTCCTGTCCATGCTGAAACTTCCTTGAGATCATTCTCAGCACTTGATGCAACTGTGAATATTTTACGAGCAGCAAATAGTACGCTTGCGGCAGTACTTGGAGGAGCGGACAGTGTAACAAGCTTTCCACATGACATATTAACAAGTGCAAATCCAACATCTAAGAGAATTGCACGGAATATGCAGTTAGTATTAAAGGAAGAGACACATATTCAACGAGTGATGGACGCTTCAGGTGGCTCTTATTATATTGAAACACTGACGAAACAATTAGTTGAAAAAGCATGGGCATTATTCTTGGAGTTGATAAAAGAAAAGTCATTCGAATTAGCAATTTTTAAACTGCAAGAAAGAGCAGAGTCCAAATGGGAAGAACAGTTGGAAGCACTTGCTACTCGCAAAAAATCTTTAATCGGGACTAATGTGTACGCTAACCCAGATGATTCTTTAATATTCAAGCTGAATGGTACAGGCTATAAACGATTAGCAGAACCATTTGAACAATTGAGACAAGCATTTTTGAGCAATCCCTTAAAAACTGCTATTTTTCCATATGGCCTTTTAAAAGAGTACAAAGCTCGTATGGATTTCGTAAGTGGGTATTTAACTTCTATTGGTTTGAAATCAATAGTTGCACCCGAGAACTTAAAGCCGTTTGAGATGCAAAAATGGATTGACGAAAATGAAATAGACTACGGGGTCTTTGTTGGAAACGATGAGCAGTCAGCTGGATTAGTTCCAGCTATCCTAAATGAAAATATATCGATTCCACTAGATGTTGCAGGTCAGTTTGAAGAGTATGCTGATTGGCTGGAAGCTGGATTAAACGGTAGAATTTTTGCAGGGCAATCTCTTTTTGAAAAAGGCTTTGAACTGTTAGCACTTGCAAAAAAGGAGGATTCAAATGACCATGCCTAATTACGATAAAGTATCTATTGAACAGGTGTTACAAAAAGAAAGTAACGCAACACCTAGTGCAACTGAATCCTTTTTAACGAATGAAGGAATTCATTTAAAGTCCTTATACAATCGAGAAGATTCATCTACCTTACCGCATGTAAATGACTTACCTGGGATTGCTCCAAACACTAGAGGACCTTATCCGACGATGTATGTGGCAAAGCCTTGGACGGTCCGCCAATATGCTGGATTTTCAACAGCAGAAGAAAGTAACGCTTTCTATAGAAGAAACTTGGCTATGGGTCAAAAAGGCCTGTCCGTTGCATTCGATTTAGCAACGCATCGCGGCTATGACTCCGATCATGAACGTGTTACAGGGGATGTTGGGAAAGCAGGAGTAGCCATAGATTCGGTGGAAGATATGAAGATTTTATTTGATGGGATTCCGTTGGATAAAATGTCTGTGTCGATGACGATGAACGGAGCAGTTCTCCCAATTTTAGCTTTCTATATTGTGACTGCAGAAGAACAAGGAGTAACTCCGGATCAGTTAGCCGGGACGATACAAAATGACATATTAAAAGAATATATGGTGCGTAATACGTATATATATACTCCAGAAATGTCGATGAAAATTATTGCGGACATATTTGCTTATACAGCTAAAAAAATGCCTAAGTTTAACTCTATCTCTATATCTGGCTACCATATGCAAGAAGCTGGGGCTACTGCGGATATAGAATTAGCCTATACATTGGCCGATGGCTTAGAATATGTGCGAACAGGTCTAGAAGCTGGAATAGATATTGATGCCTTTGCACCTAGACTTTCGTTCTTCTGGGCAATCGGCATGAATTATTTCATGGAAATAGCGAAAATGCGTGCAGCTCGTAGAATATGGGCACAAATGATGCAAAGCTTTGATCCAAAAAACCCTAAATCTCTTGCTCTTCGTACGCACTCACAAACATCTGGTTGGAGCTTAACAGAACAAGATCCATTCAATAATGTGACAAGAACTTTAGTAGAAGCTAATGCTGCTGCAATGGGTCACACGCAGTCACTTCATACAAATGCTCTAGATGAAGCGATAGCATTGCCAACAGATTTCTCTGCCCGAATTGCTCGAAATACTCAATTATTCCTCCAGGAAGAAACGAATATGACGAAAGTAATCGATCCATGGGGCGGGTCCTATTACGTTGAAACATTAACAAATGAATTAATGGAAAAAGCTTGGACTTTGATAGAAGAAATTGAAGAGTTAGGCGGTATGGCAAAAGCGATTGAAACAGGCTTGCCTAAGATGAAAATAGAAGAAGCAGCAGCAAAAAAACAAGCGCAAATCGACTCTTCGAAAGAAATAATCATTGGGGTTAACAAATATCGTTTGGAACAAGAAGATGCAATAGATATTTTAAATATAGATAATACAGTCGTTCGTCAAAAACAAATGGAGCGCTTAGACAAAGTCAAAGCAAACCGTAATGAAAAAGCAGTTCTAAAAGCATTAGCAGATTTAACAGAAGCCGCAAAAACTGGGGAAACCAATCTGTTAGAAGCTGCTGTTATAGCGGCTAGAGAACGTGCTACTATTGGAGAAATCTCCGATGCTATTGAAGTAGTGGCTGGAAGACATAAGGCGGTGATCCGTTCAGTGAGTGGTATATATAGCGCTAACTTTAATGATGCAGAAGAGATTAATGCAGTAAAACAAATGGCAGAAGACTTCCGTGAAAATGAAGGCCGTCGTCCACGTATTTTAATCGCCAAAATGGGTCAAGACGGACATGATCGTGGAGCTAAGGTTATTGCAACTGCATTTGCTGATTTAGGATTTGACGTAGATATTAGCCCGCTATTCCAAACACCTGCAGAAACTGCACTGCAAGCAGTCGAAAATGATGTCCACGTTGTTGGTGTAAGTTCTTTAGCTGCTGGTCATATGACATTAGTTCCTTCATTGAAAGAGGAATTGGCTAAGCTTGGTAGAGAGGATATACTAATTGTTGTTGGTGGTGTAATTCCAGCTCAGGATTATGCTTTTCTACGTGAAAATGGTGCCTCCGCTATTTTCGGTCCAGGAACAGTTATTCCGGTTGCTGCACAAAAAGTGATCGAAGAGATATACAAGCGTCTTGGCTACGAGGAAGTGGAAGGTTAATGTCAAAAACGGATAATAATAACGAATCTTCTATGCATGTGATGAATGGCATTAAATCGCAACATGATGGGGTGGGGAAAGCTTCTATTAAAAAGTTTTCTAAAAGAAAGCCTCTTCAAATTAATGAAGAGGAATATATCCGACAAATTCAAAGTGGCTCCAGGCTGCATTTAGCTAAAGCTATAACGTATATTGAGAGTACAGTAAATGATCAACAGCAAATTGGACAGCAATTACTAAAAAACTTACTTCCGTATACTGGCAATAGTATACGTATAGGAATAACAGGGGTGCCTGGAGTAGGAAAAAGTACATTTATCGAGGCATTTGGTAAAATGCTTTGTGATCAAGGATATAAAGTTGCGGTATTAGCCATCGATCCTAGTTCATCTTTGACTGGAGGCAGTATTCTCGGAGATAAAACGAGAATGGAAGAGCTTGCTAAGCATCCGAATGCGTTTATCAGACCTTCGCCTACTGCTGGAACACTTGGTGGCGTGCATAAAAAATCTCGAGAGACAATGCTTCTCTGCGAGGCTGCTGGATACGATGTCATTTTAGTGGAAACGGTTGGAGTAGGTCAAAGTGAGACAATAGTAAGAGGTATGGTTGATTTCTTTTTGTTATTAGCGCTTACAGGTGCCGGAGATGAATTGCAGGGGATGAAAAAAGGAATCATGGAGCTTGCGGATGCTATTATTGTCCATAAAGCAGATGGATCCAATGAAAAGCTAGCTAAAAAAACGGTTGCGGAGTACAAACAAATCCTCCATTTTTTAGCACCGTCTTCACCTAATTGGCAAACTCCAGCACTTGCAGTATCTTCGCTATATAAAATTGGATTAGATATAGTATGGGAAAATATACTACACTTCCAGCAAGTGATGAAAGAAAAGTCGGTTTGGCAACATAGAAGAAGAGAACAAACAATTGAATGGTTTAAAACGATGATTGTGGATCGATTATACGATGACTTTTTTTCATCCACTGTTAAAAAGCAAGCTATGGCAACTTTAGAACATTTAGTGCGAGATGAAAAAATAACAGTTTCCCAAGCGGTTGACGATCTATTTTCCTCGAATCCAAACGGATAATCTGATAAGATTAACATAGTAAAAAAAGGAGAGTGGCATAAATGAATATGGATTTCAATTTATATATGAACGATATACTAGTACAAGCTCGTGGAGAAATGGACGCAGCAGGTTATGAGCAACTTGAAACACCTGAGGCAGTAGATGCAGCATTTGCTCGTCAAGGAACAACTTTAGTAATGGTAAACTCTGTATGTGGATGTGCTGGAGGAATTGCACGCCCTGCTGCGGCAAACTCTGTACATTATGATAAACGTCCAGACCATTTAGTAACTGTTTTTGCTGGTCAAGACAAATTGGCTACTCAACAAGCGCGTAATCTATTCGGAGATGATCACTTGCCTTCTTCTCCATCATTTGTTCTGTTAAAAGACGGACAACCTGTAGCAGAAATCGGTCGTCACGAAATAGAAGGTCATGCACCTACTTCTGTCATTACACATCTTCAAGAATTATTTGAAGAATACTGCGAAGAAGTTTAAATAATAAAAACCAGCGGAAGCATCTAAATGCATTCGCTGGTTTTTATCATTTCTCAAAGATCCATAAATTGAACTTTTTTAATATATTATGGCGATGAACAGGTAAACATCATAAGATTTTGCAAGAAAAAGAGATGCTGGTTGGTTATGACATCGTCACAACCAACCAGCATCCCTAAAATTCACTTGGTAATAGAATGGCAAACGCCTGTTCAAAGTCCTTTGGACACGATAGAAACAGGTTTTGACATTAAAGGATGAAGCTTAGACCGAATAGTAATGTAGACATTACCATTACAAAAATCATTAAATACACAATAATTTTACGAAAAGTTTGGTTGCGCATAATTTCTCTCCTTTAGCTTGTACCTTTATTTTAACAAAAACATAAAAATGCACAAGAGGTAGAGATTTTTTTTTGAAATAGGTACAATAGAAAAAGGGTTATTTTAAATTTTCTGTAATCACTTGATATTGGAATATTAGGGACAGTCATTATCATGAGAGATTCCATCAGCTCATTGTAGATAGCCTTTTTCATAGATAGAATCTTTGCATAGAAATACGTTCTAATGTTGTTATTATCTGCATGCGGAATGTGACAATATAATTTTGCAAAATCTATCAGTTTATTACTACACATTTTTTGATAGAAGTGAAGGTTGGCAACTTCGGTGGGTCTAGTGAGAAAGTCGGGACCCCAAAGGAGTATACTTTAAAAAGTAGGAATACTTTCTGCCGTATGCAGTCAATTCGAGAAAAGGGTCATAATGACACGGGCTCGACTTCGGACTGCAACGAATATCAATAGTATTATTTTATAGTTATTTAATAGAGGGGTGTAAAAATGGAGAAAATTGATCATATCGGGATTGCTGTTAAAAGTATTGAAGACTCTCTTCCTTATTACATAGATACATTGGGATTAAAACTATTACATATTGAAGATGTTCCATCAGAAAAAGTTCGTGTAGCGTTTATCGATAGCGGGAATGTCCATTTAGAATTACTTCAACCAATCGATGAAACAAGTACGATTCATTCGTATATTGAAAAAAAGGGTGAAGGTATTCATCATATAGCTTTTGGAGTTACTAGTATACAACAGCGTTTGGACGAGCTGAAAGAAAAGGGCGTCCGACTTATACAGGAAACTCCAAAAGCAGGTGCTCATGGTGCTCAGGTAGCATTTATACATCCAAAAGCATCTCGTGGAGTGCTTTACGAATTAGTCGATAAAACCGGGGGAGAGAAATAATATGGATATTTATGAAAAAATCAATGACTTATATGATCGCAAACGTAAAATCGAACTTGGTGGCGGAGATGAACGTATTGAGAAACAGCATGAAAAAGGGAAGCTGACTGCCCGGGAACGAATTGAATTATTAGTAGATAAAGGTTCATTTGTAGAGTTAAGTCCTTTTATCAAACATCGTACAGTAGACTTTGGTATGGATAAGCAAGAGGGCCCAGGTGATGGAGTAGTTACTGGGTATGGGAAAGTAAATGGTCGTCCCATTTATCTGTTTTCACAAGATTTCACTGTCTTTGGCGGAGCTTTAGGAGAAATGCATGCACTCAAAATTGCAAACGTCATGGATTTAGCAGCTAAAAACGGAGCACCTTTCATAGGGCTAAATGACTCTGGTGGTGCTCGTATTCAAGAAGGTGTTGTATCACTGGATGGATATGGTCAAATTTTTTATCGTAATGCTATTTACTCGGGAGTTATTCCTCAAATCTCTGTCATTTTAGGACCATGTGCTGGTGGCGCAGTGTATTCGCCAGCTATAACTGACTTTGTGTTCATGACGGATGAAACGAGCCAAATGTTTATCACAGGTCCGAAGGTAATTGAAACTGTTACCGGGGAGAAGATTTCTGCAGAAGATCTTGGTGGTTCGAAAGTACATAACACAATTAGTGGAAATGCACATTTCCGTGGGAAAACTGAAGAGGAAGTATTAGAAAGCGTTCGATTACTTTTAAGTTATTTACCACAAAGCTTTGAAGAAAAACCTACTATCGCTGATGTACCAGAAGAGGATGATAATCGTCCTGACTTAGCAGATGTCGTACCTTATGAAGCTATTCGCCCATACGATATCCGAAAAGTTATTGATCAAGTAGTGGATACAGGTTCTTTCTTAGAAGTACAAAAAGAATTTGCGAAAAATATCGTGATTGGTCTTGCACGTATTAAAGGAGAGGTAGTTGGTTTAGTTTGTAACCAACCAAAAGTAATGGCTGGAGGTTTAGATATAGATTCTTCGGACAAAGCAGCTCGATTTATACGTTTTTGTGATGCCTTCAATATTCCAATCATTACATTTGAAGATGTTACTGGATTCTTCCCAGGTATTAAACAAGAACATGGTGGAATTATTCGCCACGGTGCCAAAATCCTATTTGCTTATTCTGAAGCAACCGTTCCTAAAATAACCGTTATTTTACGAAAAGCATACGGCGGCGCTTATGTTGCGTTGAATTCCAAGTCAATTGGAGCAGATGTGGTATTCGCATGGCCAAATGCAGAGATAGCTGTAATGGGACCGAACGGCGCTGCTAATATCATTTTCGCCCGTGAAATTGCACAAAGTGAAGATCCAGAAGCAGTTCGTGCAGAAAAAATTGAAGAGTACCGTGAGAAATTTGCGAATCCATACGTAGCCGCTTCAATGGGAATGGTAGATGACGTAATTGATCCAAGAGAAACTCGTATTAAACTTATTCAATCTTTAGAGATGATGCGTAATAAAAAAGAAACTAGACCAAACAAAAAACATGGTAATATTCCATTATAAAAAGGAGACTTTTCAATGAGTCGATTAGTTGAGGAATTTTTAGAATTAGTTCAAATAGATTCAGAAACAAAGCATGAAGAAGTAATTGCACCAATTTTAAAAGACAAATTAGAGCAGCTTGGATTTACTGTTGTGGAAGACGATTCTGCTTCTAAAACAGGACACGGAGCTGGCAATTTAATCGCAACATTAAAGGGTTCAAATGCAAATGTAGATCCAATATACTTTACAGTCCATATGGATACTGTTGTACCTGGAAAAGGCATTAAACCCGTTATTAAAGAAGATGGTTATATATATTCTGATGGCACAACAATTTTAGGTGCTGATGACAAAGCTGGAATCGCTGCTCTGTTTGAAGCTATTCGCCGCTTGAAAGAACAATCTATTAAACACGGCGATATTCAAGTCGTTATTACGGCTGGAGAAGAAAGTGGATTAGTAGGAGCCAAAGAATTAGATGCGTCCTTACTAACTGCAAAATATGGCTATGCGATAGATAGCGATGGAACGGTTGGTGGAATTGTAACGGCTGCTCCATTCCAATCTAAGCTATGGACAACCATTACTGGAAAAACTGCGCATGCAGGAGTCGCTCCCGAAAAAGGTATTTCTGCGATTACTTTAGCTGCTAAGGCGATTTCTGCGATGAAATTAGGTAGATTAGATGCCGAAACTACGGCTAATATTGGTCGATTTGAAGGTGGACAAGCAACTAATATCGTCTGTGATGAAGTTCATATACTTTCTGAGGCTCGCTCGATCAATAAAGAAAAACTAGATGCACAAGTTGCTCATATGGTCGCAACATTCGTTGAAACTGCTGAAAAGTTTGGTGGTAAAGCAGTGACAGAAACGCAATTAATGTATCCAGGATTTCATTTTGAAGAAGAACATGCAGTTGTACAGGTTGCTAAACGTGCAGTAGAACGAATTGGAAGAACTGCAGAGATTAAAACTAGTGGTGGTGGTAGTGATGCTAATGTAATTGCTGGATTTGGGATTCCTACAGTTATCTTGTCTGTGGGTTATGAAGAAATTCATACAACAAATGAACGCATGCCTATTGAAGAATTAGAGAAATTAGCCGATTTAATAGTAGAGATCGTTCTAGTAGCGGCAGAATGAAATAGGAGGTGACTTCGTTGAGCAATAAAAAGGTAGTAGTATTTCAATGCGGAAATGAAGATTATGCAGTATCCATTGAACATGTAGTTTCCATTGAGAAATTAGAGCAGGTAAACCCGATTCCACACTTACCAAATTATTTAATAGGTTTGATGAAGATTCGTGGAGAGCTAGTGCCGATTATTGACTTTGAACAAATTTTGTATAATCGCAGTGGTGTCGATCAGGAACTAGCAAGAGTAGTTACGATGCATACTGAAAATATGACGGTTGGACTTCTTGTGAAAGAAGCGAAAGAGATTTTAGATATTGAGCAAGAAAATCTAAAGCAAATTGGTTTGGTGAATTATACGAAAACACGTTATTTCACAGCAGTTGCTAACTTAGAGAATCGAATGATTACAATCGTAGATGCTTCTATTTTGGTAAGCTCCTTAGAAGGTTTTAATGATATTCAAACGTATGTAGAAGAAGTAAAAAAAGAAGTAACAGTTACTAAATAATTTCATGCTGTATTCGGGGAGGTAGCTTATATAGCTACCTTTTTTGAGAGTATAAGTGTAAAATTTAATCCAGTGTTTTAAGGGTTTTGAGGATTGAAGAGTCCTCTAACTTCTAATTTTCGTTTCGGACGGACGCTTTCCCGCCGAAGTCGGCGCTCTACACTTCATTCCTTAAAGAGTATATTAGTTTCTATACTTAAATCTGGTGTGTAGAGCAAATGAAGAATTTATTTAAAGTTCAGCAATGAAATTTATTCATTAATGCAAGAAAAAAGGAAGGAGGGGGGCTAACTTGTCCGGAAAACATAGAATTATCTTTCACCTAGATATGAATAGCTTTTATGCTTCTGTTGAGCAAGCACATAACCCCTCTTTAAAAGGAAAGGCTATTGCTATAGCCGGTAATCCTAAAGAAAGACGTGGCATACTTGTTACATGCTCCTATGAGGCAAGGGCAAAAGGTGTATATACTACAATGTCCGTTTGGGAGGCAAAACGAAAATGCCCAGAACTAATTTTGTTGCCCCCTAATTTTGAAATTTACCGAATCGCTTCAAAAGCCATGTTCGAGATATTAAGATCCTATACACACTTAGTAGAACCAGTATCAATCGATGAAGGGTATATGGATGTAACAGAATTGGATATGAACAATGATGCAATCGGCTTTGCCAAATCTATTCAGGATCGCATATTACGTGAACTGGATTTACCTAGTTCAATCGGAATTGCTCCTAACAAATTTCTTGCTAAAACTGCATCCAATATCAAAAAACCGATGGGTATAACTGTTTTGCGAAAAAGACAGGTAAATGAAATCCTATGGCCCCTACCGGTAATAGATATGCATGGAATAGGGGAGAGTACTGCTAGAAAATTAGAATCGATTGGTATTAAATCGATCGGAGATTTAGCTAATGCAAATCCTAATTTACTAAAAGAAAAACTCGGAAAAAATGGTGTTCGACTACTAAATCGTGCAAATGGTATTGATAACAGGGCAGTAGATCCTGAATCTATATATGATACGAAGAGTGTAGGGAATTCAACAACATTACCTTATGATGAATCGAATATAGAAGAACTGGAGAAGGTATTTGTACGATTATCGAAAAAAGTGGCTGCGAGACTTGATGCCAAAAATCTAGCTGGACGTTCTATTACAATACATATACGGGATGCTAATTGGAAAAACAAAACGAAAAGTAAGACATTAACTAGTCGCTTATACAAGGAACAAGAAATATACCAATTGGCATTAGAACTATTCAATGCTTCTTGGAATGGAGATCCTATTCGTCTACTAGGAGTAACTGTAAATAATGTATACGATAAGGGAGAATCTGTAGAGCAGCTTTCTATTTTTAACTTTGAAGAACATGCTAAAGAAGAGCCTATTTTAAAACTTGTGGAGCAACTGCAAGGTAAGTTTGGGGAAGATAGTATTAAGCGTGGAATGAAAGTAAAAAAGAAGCCTTCACTGGAATCTAAAACAAGTTTCAGCAAAGACTTCTTAGATGATCATAATGATTGATAATGCTCATTTTGAATAGCCAATGAATCGTTCAAATAATGCAAGGTGTGAATGTCTGAAGCAGTAGGTAAGCTGAAGCTATTCTGATAATTTTCAATGCCTTTCCCGGTAATTACGATAAGGTCATTATTTTGAGCTTTTTCCCAAGCATACTGTATTGCTAAAGTTCGATCGGGAATAATAATACATCTATTCATCGGATCTAATTCGTTCAAATCTCGAATCATCTGTTCTGAAGGTACTCCATTCAAATCATCAAAAGTTAAAATACATGTTTCACATTTCTCCAAAGAGACTTCTACCATACTTTTTCTTTTTTGTACGTCTCTATCTCCCCTAAACCCAAAAATATGTATAATTCTTTGGGGGTTATATAAACGAGCAGCTTCTAAGATATGAGAAAAGGCATTTGTTGTGTGGGCATAATCTACAATGCATGTTGCCCCAGCTGGATGTTCAAATAGCTCAAATCTACCTGGTACTCCACCAAAACTTTCTAACGCACGCTCAATATTTAACGGGTCTATATTTAGCGAGATTGCAGTTGAAAAAGCAAGCGAAGCATTTTCTAAGTTATGTTTACCTTTCATGCGACTCTTAAGCGAATATGACTGTATTGGAGCGTCAAGGGATATCAGTTCTTCGTCATTCACCATGTATGTGGGATTTGTCCCATTTATTTTGATAACTTCTTTGTTTAAAGTGTTTACGAAAGCACAAAGACGTTCACCCCAGGAAGTATTAGAATTAATAACAGCAATTCCGTTTGGTTTTAAATATTCAAATAGAGATTGCTTCGCTTCGAAATAGGATTCCATTGTTTTATGATAGTCTAAATGCTCATGTTCTAAATTCGTAAAAATACAAACATCAAATCGAAGACCCTCGACGCGAGATTGGACCAAACCGTGGGAGGAAACTTCCATAATGACAACTCGATCATGACAAGTAGCTAATAGCTTGTTTAGGGTAACTGCATCCGTAGTTGTGTGGTAGGACTCCTGTTCAACTCCATTTATAATTGTCGAAACACTACCGAATAATGCACATGATATTCCTACTGATTCCAAAATATGTTTAAGCATAAAGGATGTAGTTGTTTTTCCATTTGTACCAGTAATTCCAATCATAATTTTATGTTGAGTTGGATTACCATAAAAGATTTGAGCTACTAATCCGAGTGTTTTCCGTGCATTGGGCACTCGAATATAGGGAACTCCAACTGAGGTAAGATTTTCTTCGCCAATGACTACACATGCCCCATTTAAAATTGCATCTTCGATATACATATGTCCATCTGTCTGAGCTCCCGATATCGCAACAAATATAAAATTTTTCTCTACTTCAGAAGAATTAAAAGCCAAGCCTTGTATTTCAATGGACTCGTCTTCTTGACTTATGTGAATGCCTAATGGCTTTATCAATGTCTCTAATTTCATAAGCTTTGGACGCCCCTTTTAGTTGTTTAGTTATTGTTTGCAGTTTTGCTTTTTACATACATGCAATTTAGAGGTAGACTAACTATATAAATTACTTAATGATCCTGTACATCTAATATTAGTCGTAAGTAAATCTAATCATTTATAGTAGACAAGTAAAACTTAAAAATGGTCAATTTTAAGATGTTTTCACAACAAAATAAATATATAATCTATAATTTAGAATATGTCCAAAATAGTTAAGGAAGTGAGCAAATATGCAATTATTATTTTTAGGAACTGGAGCAGGAATGCCGTCAAAACAGCGTAATACGACATCTACTGTTTTGAAACTACTAGAGGAGAGAGGTACTTTTTGGATGTTCGATTGTGGAGAAGCCACTCAGCACCAAATTTTGCATACGACACTAAAACCTCGTAAACTCGAAAAATTATTTATTACACATTTACATGGAGATCATATATATGGGCTTCCTGGTTTGCTTGGATCTCGTTCTTTTTTGGGTGGAAACGAGCCACTTACAATCTATGGACCTACAGGGTTAAAGAATTGGATTGACGTAACGCTTGCTGTATCTAAAACGCATGTAAAGTATCCGCTTACCATAATTGAAATAGAAGAGGGTACTGTTTTCGAAGACGAGCAATTTATTGTAGAAGCTAAACTACTCGAACATGTAATGCCTTGCTATGGGTATTCTGTTAAACAAAAAGCGCTTGCTCCAGAGCTTTATATAGAGAAAACAGATGCTTTGAGAGTTCCAAGAGGTCCATTGTTAAGACAATTAAAAGAGGGAAATGATGTAGTACTTTCCAATGGGACTATAGTCAAAAGTGAGGAAGTAACAGGAGAAGTAAGAGAAGGTTTTAAAGTCACAATATTAGGAGACACAAAGTATTGTGAAAACTCGATACAGTTAAGTGAGAAAGCAGACATTGTCGTTCATGAAGGAACTTTCGACATTGAAACCGCTGAGCTTGCAAGGCTTTATGGTCATTCCACGATAGTTGATGCTGCAGAGGTTTGTCAGAATGCGTACGCTAAAAATTTAGTCGTAAATCATATTAGTGCAAGATTCCTGTCCTCTGACTTAAGCAATATGCTTACTCAAGTGAAACATTATCCTTTTCCAATCTATATTGCTGAAGACCTTGCTGAATATAGTTTCGTAAATGGTTTATTAACTAAATGCAAATAAAAAAAGAGAATCCGAATGTGAATTATTCACTAGGATCTCTTTTTTTCTCTATTATAACTAAACTTACTGTAGCGATAGGTCCAATTATTAAGGACAAGATGAACCAGTTTAGTCCACTTCTATTTTTACCTTGGGCAATACCTGCATTGATAAAAGCTAAAGTACCCCAACCAACAAAATATGAATTATCCATGTTATCGACATCCTTTATACCTGTATATTACGTTTCGAATATTTTCCCGATCTCTCGAGATCTGTTTTCTGCAGCATGGATACAAGCAAATATAGCTTCACTCACTTTGTGCTCCATTAGCTGTTCCAGACCAGCTTCTGTCGTTCCACCTGGACTTGTCACTCTTCTGCGTAGTTCACTTGGTTCTACATCACCTTTTTTGAGCATTTGTGCAGCACCTTCCATTGTTTGTATAAATAATTGACGAGCATCGCCTGAATCTAAGCCATGCTTAACAGCAGCAGACTCAAACTGTTCAGCAAAGTAATAGAAGTAAGCTGGACCACTACCAGAAAGTGCAGTGACAACATGTAAATCGTCCTCTTCTACGACTTTTACCGAACCAATAGACTCTAACAAATCGATTATTAGTAATTTAGATTCATCCGTTATAAGCTCGTTCCAGCATAAAGCAGATGCACTCATTCCAACTGCTGCTGAAGTATTAGGCATAACTCGTGCAACTGGTCTATTACCTAAAGCATTTATAATGGTTTGAATATTAATCCCAGCAATAACTGAAATAATCGTTGCATCTTTGTTGAGATATGGCGCCAGACTAGTTAATGCCTCCTGTGCATCCTTTGGTTTCATCGCTAAAAAAACAATATTAGCTTTAGTTAACGCTTCTTTCTGTTCACATAAGATCTGTACATTGTACGTCTGTTTTAAATAGTTAAGTTGGTTTACATCTGATTTATTCGTGACGTGAATGGATGTCGGTGAAATTTTATTACTTTTTGTTAAACCATTTATAATGGCTTCTGCCATTGCCCCCGCACCAACAAATACAATCTTCGTCATATAATTTCCTCCCTTTTGTAGAACCTGTTTTCCTTTGAATGTTACGCAATAGGCAAAATAAAAAAGCGCTCTCGTCCCATATATAATAAGGACGAAAACACTTGTTTTCCGCGGTACCACCTAAATTTGCTGTAAAATACTCAGCACAACTTAATCCTTCGTATCGAGAAGGTACGACCATGTTTACATAGTAGCTCCGAAGTAGGTTCTATATACGAGCGGGAGGTGAAATTTTCAGCAGACATTTCACTCTCTTAACTCCATCATATATGTACTAATCTTCATCTTAGCTTTTATATTCTGAATTAATGAAATTATATGCATCTTCTCTTACAAAGTCAACCATATTTTCGTGACGACTTGTACAAATAAAGGTACAATGTAATGAATGACTATTCATTAAGGAGAATTCTGATGATACATAAAATAATAATTCCTACACCTTTTGCGGTAGGGGATGTAAACGCATATTTAGTTAAAGGGGATGTTTTAACCCTAATTGACGCTGGACCAAAAACAGAAGAAGCATTAATAGCATTAACACATGGGATTAAAGAGGCAGGCTATGAACTGGCCGATATTGAACAGGTTGTTTTAACACATCATCACCCGGATCATGCGGGATGGACAGATGCTTTTGAAAAAGCAACTATTTTAGGTCATGAATACAACCAAGTATGGATGACGAGAGATGAAGAATTTTTACAATATCATGATCATTTTTATCTACAATGCTTAAAAGAAGAAGGAGTTCCAGAGGAATATTTTAAATGGGTCGAGAAGATGAGGAGGCCATTAAATCTCTTAGGAAGCCGTTCAATTGATACATATTTGTATGAGGGAGATATTTTGCCCGGACATCCAGATATTGAAGTGCTGGAAACGTTAGGCCATGCTCAGAGTCATTTAGCATTTTGGTCTGAACGTACAAAAGTGCTTATAGGTGGAGATCTTATTCTCGAGAAAATTTCGTCTAATCCTTTAATTGAGCCACCATTAAATGCAAATGATGAGCGTCCAAAATCGATGTTACAATATAATGCCTCGCTGAAAAAAATTCAACAGCTACCAATCGAAAAGGTATATAGCGGTCATGGTAACGAAGTATATAATATTCAGGAGCTTGTAGCATATAGACTCGAAAAACAAAAAGAACGAGCACTTAAAGTACTAGATATGATGAGTGCTGGTGAAAAAACCATTTTTGAATTGACGAAACAACTTTTTCCTAAGGTATATGAAAAAGAACTGGGTTTAACGCTTTCCGAGACGATTGGACAAATAGATTATTTAATCGAGGAAAAACTTATAACTGTTAACCGAAACGATAAAGGAATTTTGCTATATGAACAAAGCTAAAAAAATCTTAATAACTGGTGCTACAAGTGGAGTTGGACTAATGCTAGCTAATAATCTACACGAAGCTGGACATGAAGTATGGGCTACTGGAAGAAATTCCAGCGTGTTAAAAAATCTAGCTGAAAATGGAATTCATACAATTGAAGCGGACTTAACGGTTGACCAATCATTTGACTCGCTCTTTCAAGATGTGGGGACCCCCGACACCATAATTCACTGTGCTGGTATTGGTACTTTTTCATATTTATTGGATATGGATGAACGAGAAATGGAAAAAATGTTGCAGGTAAATGTATTGGCTCCTATGAAGTTAACAAAATACTTTGCAGAAAAGATGAAACTTCGAGGGAGTGGACACTTTATATTTGTTGCATCTCAAGCAGGTAAAGTAGCAACTCCTAAAGCATCTGTGTATGCGGCATCTAAACATGCTATAATCGGATTTGCAAATGCTATCCGCATGGAACTGAAGGAATTTGGTGTGGTAGTTACGACTATTAATCCTGGACCTATAGATACGCCCTTTCTCGATTTAGCAGATAAAACGGGTAATTATAGAAATAGCATGAGAAAACACCTTTTAGCTCCGGACAAGGTAGTATCTTCTATTGAACGAGTAATTGAAAAACCTGTAAGAGAGGTGGATCTTCCCTCTTACATGAGTTTCACCAGTAAACTGTACGCTTTAGCACCGTCCATTGTCGAAACAGTAGGGAAAAAATATTTCACCAAAAAATAACAAAAAAAAACCGATTTCCCACTTAAAAAGGAGAAATCGGTTTTTCATTTCGTGCTGCGGTGTGTTTCATCGCATCAAAAATAACTAAGTTAGGTACCTAAATAATACAATTCAAGAAACTTTACGTTGGTATCTATTTAGTAGTTCATCAAGTTCTTGACTGCAAGTAACAACAATAGGATGAGTAAATCCAAGACTCTTTGCCTTTCTATACATATCCTGTTTCTTTTGTTCAATTCGTAGCAATAATAATTTTTGTTGCAAATGACTGTTCACAATAATTCTTCCTCCGTAATGTATATTTAGCTTCATTTCATGAGTGTATATCTAGTAGGTAATGTAGCAACCTGCTTATTGTATAATATAGAATTTGCAAATATTGTCGGAACACGGAATGTAACATACATTTCACAATAATGTCACAATTTATATAACTTTTAACATGATTATTGTCGCAATTCAACTTTTTGGGTAGACATTTTAAGTTGTATGTACAACTAATTATTACATAATATTTGTATATAAAAGGATTATGTGGTGCGGATGAAGAATATCCATATAAAAGAAATAGTTTAAAAGAGGTGCAAAAATTGAAAGAGTATATACATAAAGCATTGCCCAAGCAATTTGAGACAATCATCGGCAATATTCAAAATGTTTCTTATCCAGCAAGGCAGGGAGCAACTTCTGAAGTAGTTTTTCTTCATACCGATCAGGGGAAATATGTTTGTAAACGCTCCTCTTTACCACAGTATAAGACATGGTTATTAGAGGAAGCGAAAGCTATGAAAGAACTGAATACTAATACTTCCTTACCTATACCAACTTTTTACGATTATATGGAAGAAGAGGATAATAGTTACCTGCTCATGAGTATGGAAGAAGGGGTTCCTTTAAGAGAGGCATTGTTAGCTGTTAAAACAAATGAGGAACAAGTGAAACTCATTCAAAGCTTTGGTGAAAAGTTAAAAAAATTGCATGAAACTTCACTACCACCTGAATGGGAGCATCAGATAAGTTGGTTAGATATACAACTGAAAAAGGCTGCATACAATTTACAACACTATGAGGTGGATGGAAACCCGCAATTATTAGATAGTCTCCTAGAACAAAAACCTAGAGCTATACCTCAAACGCTTATTCATGGAGATTGTACAATAGATAATGTTTTAGTCGTAGACAATTCTGTCGAAACGTTTATAGATTTGTCCGGAGTAGCTTATGGCGACCCAAGATATGATGTGGCACTTGCCATTCGCTCCTTTATATATGATAAGTCATTGTTAAATGCATTCTATAAAGGTTATACATTATTGAGATTATCAAAAGAAGAATTTGATTATTTTGATGGGGGACTTTACGAGTTTTTTTAAAAATATAATTGATTGAATAGGAGTATTGGGAATGATTAAAGCAGTTATATTTGATTTTGATGGGTTACTAGTGGATACGGAAACTATATGGTATGAAGCATTCAGAGAGGTTTTTTATGAGCGCTATCAAGTAGACTTAGATTTAGCAGGATATTCCGAATGTATAGGCACTGGAAATGATGTTTTATACAGTTACTTTCGAAAAATTGCAGGTGATGCAGTTGAATGTGAATTGTTAGAAGAGCTTGCAGCAGCAAGATACACAAGCATGATGAGAGCTCCAGTGCTCAGAGAAGGTGTAAAAGAATATTTAGAGGAGGCCAAACAATATAACTTGAAGATAGCATTAGCTTCAAGCTCCTCAAAGCAGTGGGTTCAAAGCTACTTGGAACAACTTAACATAATAGATTACTTTGAAGTGATCAATACTAAAGATGATGTAAAAAATATTAAACCAGATCCAGAATTATACATCAAAACACTTAGAGATTTAGATTTAACTTCAAAGGAAGCAGTTGTATTTGAAGATTCCTTAAATGGATTAAGTGCGGCTAAGCAAGCAGGAATTCGTTGTATCATTGTTCCAAATGCAGTTACGAAAAATTTGAAATTTGAGGACTTTGATGAGCGAATAGAATCGATGTCACAAATTTCTTTAAGTAGTTTATTAAAGAAAATAGAACGCACTACATGAGATTAAAAAAGGGGGGATCACATGATATTAGAAGCTGTAATGATTCACGTTAAACCAGGACAAGAAGAAAACTATGAGGATGACTTTCGCAAAGCATCTCAAATTATATCTACTATGCAGGGTTATATAAATCATGAATTACAGCGTTGTATGGAGGTGAAAGGGAAATATCTGTTGCTAGTAAGGTGGGAAACCTTAGAAAGTCATACTGTAGACTTTAGAGGATCAACCGAATATCAAGTGTGGCGAAAATTACTTCATCCTTACTATGAACCATTTCCTATAGTCGAACACTTTGAGCGCGTACAAATACCTTAAATATTTTACTTCAATAAGAATAGTGAATAGTGAGAAAGGGATTGCAGTTGCTATCCCTTTATTTTTAGGCTCTGTTAAAGAAAGAGGTTGATAATCGTTAATGACTGCGAAGAAGAGGTTTCCCTATATAAATTTTTATTGGATATTTATGTTAAAACTAAAGGCTTGTGAAAGTGTTCACTTAAACTAACGAGGAATTTTTGTTCAATTGGAAAAATCAGTGAAAGAGCAAAAAAATTAAATATCTAATAATAATAGTTCTATGAGAATTTCAAATAATTACTTGTCAGAAGGATTGATAAAATAATGTTATTCTCCAATAGATAATTTAAAATGACATGAGCTGTTATTGAATCACAGGTAGAATTGCAGATTTCGAATCAAACTACATATATTACGATACATCTTCCACATTTAGTAATACTCACATATCGCCACATCTCCGATGTATACCCGATTTGATCTTTTCACTCATTTTTGAAACAGAACTTCCTCTTGCTCCGTCTAACATTTAATAATAAAAGGAGTTGCCATATGACCCGACTCGAAAAATTTATATATGATCATGGTGATGAGTTGTTGAGACTTGCTTATACATATGTGAAAAATAAGCAAGCTGCGGAAGACATTGTCCAAGATGTGCTACTAAAAGCATTTGAAAAGCAATCGTTGTTCCGTGAAGAGGCCACGTATCGTACATATTTGTATCGGATGACGATCAATCGCAGTTACGACTATTTGCGAAGTTGGCATTATAAAAATACGACTATGGGCGAAAAAATTCAGCATTTATTTGGCCGAACGCCTGAGCAAGATATCGTGACGAAATCAGAAAATCGTTTACTAGCACAAGCCGTTCTTTCATTACCGCTGAAATATCGTGAAGTCATTGTACTTACGTATTACTTAGACTATTCGTCAGAGGAAATTGGTATGCTACTAAATTGTTCATCGGCTACGGTGCGTACAAGGCTTGCCCGTGGGCGAAAAAAACTTAAATTGGTGCTTAAGGAGGACGGCTTTGATGGAACGATTGAAAACGGGTATTGACGAAGTGATTGGCGAAGAGTCCTGGATGACGAAGGACCTTGCACAGAAAATGGCTAAACCGAGAAAAAAGTGGACGCCTACTCCGATATTTGCAATGGTAGGCATCGTTTCAATCGTTGCATTGCTTCTTGCAATTACATTATGGTCAAACCAATCAGAGATTTTAAGTGCTACCACAAAAAATGCACTTGGGGACCATGGTGAACTTTTTAACACGTATTTCGAGGCAATTGATGCACTGGATTCAGAAAAGCTACATTTAGTAGCATCCCCGGCATATGGAGGTACTGTAGATGAGTTATCTGAAAAGTATGAAAGTATGGATTTTTCGACAGCAGAATTTCTACTGGAGCTTGACGGCATCATTTGGATGAAATTTATGGTGATGAATAAAGAAGGAGAAAAATGGAACGAAGTTGTTACGTATTACCAAATTGTTGATGGCAAAATATATGAATCAGTTTATGATCAACCCTTTTATATATACGAGCGTTTTGATATTGAAGTAGCGCAGGCGCAAGCAATTTTTGGTTTCGGTGGATATAGTCATAATAACAATCAGTTTGTGGCAATAGATGATGGAGAATTGCTTGTGAGTGGCTCTCGTTCACGTAATAAAGTAGAGTCAGCCGTCGAGTTATACTTAAAAGAGATTGGCAAGGAAAATGTGTTTAAACATTTCCAACAACCTCGACTTATCTACAAAGATAATGGAAAAGTTTTATGGTTATCGGCAGATGGATTTGACATCGTCTTTACGAGAAAAGGCGAGCGTATTTTAGTGGATAACCAAGGCGCCGAATATTATCAACAAGGAAGATACTAACAAAACATGTCGCTCAGTCTTCGTGTTCTTAATAATTTTCAAGCACACGAAGACTGTTAACACCTATTAAATTGTAATATTGTGAAGTGTTTCACTTTAACTAACGGGTGCTTTACTTCAGGAAGGAGTAAAGCTGTTTTCTGATTGAAGTAACGTACGTAGGTTAGTTCAATAAAAAGGTTTTTTTGCGCTTGTGTTGAATAAGTTAATATCTGTAATTATTCAACACAAGGGGTGCTTTACTTCAAGTTTTCAGGTGGTACTTTTTTATAACTAATGTGGTAGGTTTGTGTAAATAGAATTCAGAATGTTCAAGGAAGTATGAGGGGATATAAGTGAAAAATAATTTAATATCAATTTCTATTTTTAGTTTAGCAATATCTATTGTAATAGGCAGTTGGTTAGTAGCTAATGCCAACAAAAATGTCTATCCAAGTCAAACTGTTCAGGAAGAAAATGATGTTAAAGAAGAGGTAAAGAAATTACTAACACAAGAAGAATTAGCATCGTATTTAGGTTTAAGTGTTGAGGAAAGTAAAAAATTAGGTCCTGTTGGGGGACCACCTACTAGCACGAGTGTACTTCCCTATATAAAAATTGTTGATAAAGTTTATTATTCAAAAGATGCTATTGATAAGTGGTTAGTAGAATATGGCACTGCACATCTGAACAATTAAACTTACGGTTGCTTTACTTCAAGTAGGAGTAAAGCTTTTTTTGAACTAACGCGACAGTTTAGTTGAATAAGGAAAGGTTATTTAAGTTCTATTGTCAAAACGCTTATTTGTATAATGGTCGTAGAGATTCTCCAGTAGCGGATATAGCTTATCGACAATATCGATATATTGAAGGATTAAGAGGTAATCCATGGTTCCGAATTACCATGACAGTAAGATAAAATAAGGAAAGGGGAAAATGTAATCGAGAAGAAAAGCTTAATCGCATTTATCATTTATTTCATAGTGACATGTATCTGCCTGTTCTACTTTTTTTATGATACGAAAGAATATGAACATATTAATTCCCTTTCCTACTTTTTACCAACAATACTAACATTATTTTTAGTAACGTGTGGCTATATTTTGTTTTTAGCTTTTGGTGAAAAAAAAGATAAAGAGATACTCTTTAAAATGATCATTTGGTTCATCATTGGAATCGGGAGTACCACTTTGTTATATGAATTTGTCAAACCGAGTTATACTTATGCAGAAGCAAAAGCAATAGTAGAGCAAAGATACGAGGAAGTAGATGTTATAGACAGTCATTCTACAACTTCTACTCAAGTAGAAACTGGTAAAGAAATCTACCGTATGACTGCAATGAAAGATTCAAAAAAAATCCAGTTAGTTTTTAATCCCTACACAAAGGAAATAATATTTCTCAAATAAAATTACCTAGAATTTTATCGTAGAATAAAGTTTCTATTTTGTATACGCTGAAATTTAAAGACAAATAAAAAATACCGATTTATTATTAAGTGAATTGAACCCCGAATAGGGCTCTTCATTACAATGGATTGATTATACGGTGACGAATAATAAAAGCTTTTGGGCTGTTTAAGATTCATAGCATTGTTTTGTTTATTTTGCTATGTGACCAATCTAAAGTGTACCCTTTGTAAAGGACATTTTAAAAAAAGCTCTTAAGCAACTTGAAGAAGATGATGTCTGTATTGTACAGGCGTCATCTTTTTTAAGTTCCATTGACCTCGATAATGATTATAATACGTCATATAACTCTTAATCTCTCGTATTAAATCCTCTAAAGTTTTGCAAGACTTCAAGTCTACTTCATCCTTAAAATGGCCAAAGAACGATTCTTGAGGTGCGTTATCCCAACAGTTTCCACGACGTGACATGGATTGACCTAATCCCATTTTCTTTACCAGTTTTTGAAATTGAGGACTTGTATAATGGAAGCCTTGATCTGAGTGGATAAATGCCTCTTTAGATAGTTTTATCTCTTTCTTTTTTAATTTTTTTAAGGTACTTAGTGCGATATCTAAGGTTACTTTATCGGATACTTCATATACTAGTATCTCATTCGTTTCTGCATCTTTAATGGTGGATAAATAGGCACGTTTTCCTTTTCCATAACTTAAATATGTAATGTCTGTTAATAGAACTTTACCAATGACTCCTTGCTTAAACCGGCGGTTTAATAGATTTGGTAATGTGCGATGTTCCTGTGTTGCCTTTGCCATTCTTCGATAAGGATTCGCTTTTCGAAATGGACAAATGATCCCAAATTTTTTCATTATGCGACGAATTCGTTTTAAGTTATATGTAATGAGATACTGATTTTCTAACGTCATTTTTATTTGACGCGCGCCTTTTTTTCGACGGCGGAAAAGAAACGCTTTTAGAATAATTTCTTTTACTTCTTCATCTGCTAACTTGCGTTCTTCGCGGTTTTGCATGGCTTTTTCTGAGAAATAGTTGTAGTAGCCCGATCGAGATACGCCAATTAATACACACAGAAAACGAACCATACGCTTTAATTGATATTTTTCAATCGTGTCGTGGATCAATTGGAATTTCTGTTCGCTTAGGAGTTTTGTTTCTTTTTCATCATCTGCCTTTCGAGTAAATCGAGCTTTTTTAGGAGTTCATTTTCCGCTTGTAATAATCGATTCTGCGCCTCTAATCGAGCGTATTTTTCTTCTAAACTTAGTTCTCTCTCTAAAGGTCTACCACTATTCTTTTTCCTCGTATCTTCTAATCCGAATATCCCTTTTTCATGATAGGCAGCTCGCCACCGCTTAGCTGCAGATTTAATACGCTCCATACCAATTAACTCCACATCAAAGCCAGCTTCCTCAAAAATAGCACGAGGTAATTTCCCCATTTCATTTTCAGAAATAAATCTACGTTTAAATTCGTCGGTATAGGTAATTCCTTTTTCACTAACTGCACGTACATTTGGATTGCATTTCAGCAGTTCTATTTCATTTTCATTAAATAAACTTATTGTCATTTTGATCCGCCCTAACATGTTTTTTCTCATTATAAACAAAAGTACCCCATAGGATAGACTTTTTTAAGTGTCTATTCTATGGGGTACATTTTAATCAGCCCAAGGGCTTTTTCATCTTGTTCAACTACGGGTGCTTTACTTGAAGAGCATCGAGCTGCTTAGGTGCTCATTTTTCTTATTGTACTAAAGCGGCAGGTTAGTAGAAGAATCGTCTTTAACTCTTATTCAATAATCGCGAGTCAGAGAATAGTAATTGGATAAATATTGAAAAAAATAAGGAATTCAATTCGTATATTAGTTACTAAATACTCTAGAGTGGTGTTGGAAGGGGTTGGCTTTAATCACTATTATTGTCTATCCGATAATAGTGATTAAATTTTTGTTTATAGCTACAGCTTATAACAAAATTTAAACCCTTTATACAACAATCGGACGCTATTGTTGAAGAAGTGCCACTTTTCTTCTTCGACTACGGGCGCTTTACCTCAAGAAGGAAATACTTATGTGGAATCTATTCATGCTGACTTTCGTATATAGACCGAGGGGGAATATTTTTGAAAAACACAAAGTTAAGTTTTTAGGGTTGTAATAGAAAGTTGGGTATACAAAAAGTAAATAAGGAGGGATATCATTGCCAAAATCATTAAGTAATTTAGAAGCAACACAATTTGAGCATTCTAAAAAGGACTACAAAAAGAAACTAAAGAAGCTACAATATCATTTACTAAGTTTACAGAAGACACTTCTCGAGAAAAAGATTGGTCTCATACTTGTTTTTGAAGGAATGGATGCCGCCGGGAAAGGGGGAGCTATTAAACGTTTAACACAGCGCCTTGATCCTAGAGGATACATCGTTCATCCTATTTCCGCCCCCCAACCACATGAACTCCGTTATCACTATTTGCAACGCTTTTGGAGAAAACTCCCACAGTATGGACAAATAGGGATTTTCGATCGCTCCTGGTATGGGAGAGTATTAGTAGAACGAGTAGAAGAACTGGCAACAAAAGAAGAATGGAAACGTGCTTATAATGAAATAAATCATTTTGAAAAAACCTTAACGCATGATAACTACATTATTATTAAGCATTGGATACATGTCTCTGAGGAAGAGCAATTGAAACGTTTTACAGAACGCAAGACCGATCCTTATAAAATGTGGAAGCTAACAGACGAGGATTGGCGTAATCGGGAAAAATCTGACCAGTATATAGAAGCAGCTGAAGATATGTTTGATAAGTCGAATTGTACAGATACACCTTGGTTTATAGTCCATGGTGATGACAAATTATATGCTCGCTTAACCGTACTACATAATATTATTCGAGAGATAGAGAACCAGTTTGCTATAAGAGGGATTGAATATACGCTCATTTCTGAACTAGAAAAACAAAAAAAGGAAGAATCGATAAATATACAAAAATAAGAATAATTACTTATATTTATTAATTATTAGTTGTATTCATACAAATTCCATGTTACATTATGTATATTAATACTAAAACAATGTATATAAATGCAATGGAGGAATATAAAAATGAACAAAAAAGTAGTTTTAGCATATTCAGGCGGGTTAGATACATCAGTCGCAATTACATGGTTAAAAGATGAAGGATACGACGTTATAGCGGTTTGTTTGGATGTTGGCGAAGGGAAAGACCTGACATTCGTGAAAAATAAAGCATTAGAAGTTGGAGCAATTGAGAGTTATATGATCGATGCAAAAGAAGAATTTGCTAATGAATATGCATTAATTTCATTACAAGCACATACATGGTATGAAAACAAATATCCATTAGTTTCCGCTTTATCACGTCCACTGATTTCTAAAAAATTAGTAGAAATTGCAGAACAAACGGGAGCAACAGCAGTGGCACATGGTTGCACAGGTAAAGGAAACGACCAAGTGCGTTTCGAGGTTTCTATTAAAGCATTGAATCCAGATTTAGAAGTAATTGCGCCAGTACGTGAGTGGAGCTGGAGCCGTGAAGAAGAAATTGCATACGCAAAAGAAAAGAATATTCCAATTCCTATTAACCTAGACAGCCCATTTTCTATCGATCAAAACCTATGGGGTCGCGCAAACGAATGTGGCATTTTGGAAGATCCGTGGGCTGCTCCACCAGAAGAGGCCTATGATTTAACTGTTTCTCTAGAAAATGCACCGGATACTGCGGATGTCATTGAAATTGAATTTTTACAAGGAGTTCCTACTTCCATAGATGGAAAAGCATATCCATTACACGAACTCATCTTAAAACTAAATGACATTGCTGGAAAACATGGTGTCGGTCGTATAGATCATGTAGAAAACCGTTTAGTTGGTATAAAATCACGTGAAGTGTATGAAATTCCTGGCGCACATACCTTACTTCTAGCGCATAAAGAATTAGAAGATATTACTCTAGTAAAAGAATTAGCTCATTTTAAACCAGTAATGGAGAAAAAGTTGACGGAACTTATTTATGAAGGACTTTGGTTCTCACCACTTAGAACTGCTTTAGAGGCATTCTTAAAAGAAACGCAACAATATGTAAACGGAACAGTGCGTGTTAAATTATTTAAAGGGCATGCAATTGTAGAAGGACGTAAATCTCCAAATTCTCTATACAATGAGAAGTTAGCAACATATACAAAAGATGATGAGTTTAATCATGCATCAGCTGTAGGATTTATCGAGCTATGGGGACTACCAACAAAAGTTCACGCTATGGTGAACAAGGGAGCAGAGAAGGTGAAGGCATGACTAAACTATGGGGCGGCAGATTTCAAAAATCTGCCGAACAATGGGTCGATGAATTTGGAGCATCAATCGGATTCGATCAAACATTAGTGAATGAAGATTTAGATGGCAGTATTGCACACGTTCAAATGTTAGGAGACTGCAATATACTACCATGTGATGATGTCCAAAGTATTTTAGGAGGTCTCGTCCAACTCAAAAAACTGGCAGTTGAAAACAAATTAGAGTTTTCTATTGCCAATGAAGATATTCACTTGAATTTAGAAAAAATGCTAATCGATTTAATCGGGCCAGTAGGCGGAAAGCTGCATACTGGGCGTAGCCGTAATGATCAAGTGGCAACAGATATGCATTTATTCTTGAAGAATAGAGTAATTGAAATAATTGAGTTAATCGAGACTTTCCAACAAACACTTGTGGCACAAGCAGAAACACATGTAGAAACACTTGCACCAGGATATACGCATTTACAGCGTGCGCAACCAATTTCATTTGCTCACCATTTGATGGCTTATTTTTGGATGCTAGAACGCGATAAGGATCGTTTCAAAGATTCTGTGAAGCGCATCGATATTTCACCACTTGGAGCAGGTGCACTTGCTGGGACGACTTTTCCAATTGATCGTAAGGTAGCTGCTGAATATCTTGGTTTTGCAAATGTTTATGAAAATAGTATGGATGCTGTGAGTGACCGTGATTTTATCCTAGAATTTCTAAGTAATTCTTCTATGTTAATGGCTCATTTGTCTCGTTTTGCGGAAGAAATTATATTATGGTCTAGTGCTGAATTCAATTTTATCGAATTAGATGATTCTTTTTCAACTGGCTCTAGTATTATGCCTCAAAAGAAAAATCCAGATATGGCCGAGTTAATCCGTGGGAAAACTGGTAGAGTTTACGGCAATCTTATGGGATTATTAACTGTCATTAAGGGTCTTCCACTTGCATACAACAAAGATATGCAAGAAGACAAAGAGGGCATGTTCGATACTGTACATACAATCGTTGGTTCATTGAAAATTTTTGAAGGCATGGTACGTACAATGGTAGTTCACACAGAACGACTGCATGATACTGTTCACAAGGATTTCTCCAATGCAACGGAACTAGCGGATTATTTAGCTGCAAAAGGACTTCCATTCCGCGAAGCACATGAAATAACTGGAAAACTAGTTTTCCTATGTATTCAACGTGGATACTTCTTACTCGATTTACCACTAGAAGATCTTCAGCAGGCAAGTAGCTTGATAGAGTCAGATATTTATGATGTACTATCACCACTAGCAGCTGTTAGAAGAAGAAATTCTTTAGGCGGTACTGGTTTCGAGCAAGTGAAAGTACAAATTGAAGAGGCAAAGAAACGCCTAGCATAACAAAAACAAAACCTGTAGACACTCTAAAAATGAGTTGCCTACAGGTTTTATTGTATTTCCAAAAAAATTAAAAGCGTGTTGGTTTATGATAAGCTACAATAATAGTAGAATAGTCAAAACTTTTCTGTAGATTGCCAAAAAGGTAATTCTTTCGAAAGAAGGTTTATATAATGATCGATCAATTAAGAAAAATTTACTCTACACTACAAGTATATAAGGACAGTTCCGACGAATTAGGCATAGATTACAAATGGTTTACAACAGACAACCATGAAGTAATTGGTATCCGTAACGACGAACTAACCTCCAAAGATATCTCATTATTAACTGCTTTTCTATCCCCCTATAATGTGAAATTCCCTAATCCAACGGATGTAGAGGGAAAGTGGAGGAAACTTATTTTCTCTACCGAACCAATAGAGGGAGAGAAGGAATGGAAACCTAGTAATCCTTTTCGTTTCGTATATTTTTCGTTTAATAAAGATCAGGTAGAACCTATCTTGTTTAAAGATGCCATAGATGCGCTCTTTGACAAGCAAGTGTCCATTCTTTGGCACAATGAACACGAAGGTTTTATCATCGAGCAGCAAATGGTGGATGAGGATAGCATTTCATACGATCAGATAATCGATATTTTAATGAGTGACCTTTATGTGAAAATTAACTTCTTTGTGGGACCATATAAAAAGGATGTTAATGATCTTTCCCTTCACTATAAATCCTTGACCAACGTGGCCAACCAAGTATTCCAGTATACGAACAAATCGGTAGTGACTTATGTCGATGCTATACCTTTTATCTTAACAAAGCAGACCGATGAAGGATTAAGACTGGATATTTCTAAAACTATATTACATGAGTACATATACGATGAAGAAACGATTAAAATGATCGAGACTTTTTTCGAATGTAACTTGAACCTTTCCGAAACAGCAAAAGTACTCCATTTACACCGAAATAGCCTGCAATATCGATTAGATCGCTTCGTTGATAAGACGGGAATCGATATTCGTCAATTTCATAATGCAATGACTGTATCCTTGGCATTGCTAGCAAGAAAATGATAGTTAGTAAATATACACAAAGATCTGGTTCATCTTTGTGCACTATTCCCATTTCTTGAAAATTAGAAATATAGTATTCTATTACTAATGAAAGCACTTACAATTTCAAGGGGGAAATAGAATGGCTGAACTTAAATTAGTAAATGTTAAAAAGGTATACGACAATAAAGTAGTTTCTGTAGAAGACTTCAACTTAGAAATAAGAGATAAAGAATTCTTAGTACTAGTTGGCCCATCTGGTTGTGGGAAATCAACGACATTACGTATGATTGCTGGATTAGAGGAAATTTCTTCTGGTGATTTATATATTGGAGACAAACGCGTAAATGATGTGCCACCGAAAGATCGTAATATTGCGATGGTATTCCAAAACTACGCACTTTACCCTCATATGGATGTATACAATAATATGGCTTTTGGGTTGAAGCTTCGCAAATTTAAAAAAGATGAAATTAAAAAACGTGTGGATAATGCTGCAAAGATTTTAGGATTAGAAAATCTATTGAATCGTAAGCCAAAAGCTCTTTCTGGTGGTCAGCGTCAGCGTGTAGCACTTGGTAGAGCAATCGTTCGTGATGCGGAAGTTTTCTTAATGGATGAGCCGTTATCTAACTTAGATGCAAAACTTCGTGTGCAAATGCGTGCAGAAATCCAAAAACTACATAGCCGTCTACAAACGACTACGATCTATGTAACCCATGACCAAACAGAAGCAATGACAATGGCTACAAGATTAGTAGTTATGAAGGACGGGATCATTCAACAAGTGGGAGCGCCAAAAGAAGTGTATGATGAGCCAGACAATGTATTTGTCGGTGGATTTATCGGTTCGCCAGCGATGAACTTCTTGAATGGTAAATTGATCGGTAATTATTTCATCATGGATGATGTAAAGTTATTAGTTCCTGACGGCAGACTGAAGATCCTTAAAGAGCGAGGGTACGACGGTAAAGATATCATTCTTGGTATTCGCCCAGAGGATATTAATGATGAGCAAGTATTCCTAGACTTCTCTCCGGAAACAAAAGTAAGTGCATCTGTAGAGGTTGCGGAGCTAATGGGTGCGGAAATCATTCTATATTCACAAGTGAACAATCAAAGCTTTGTCGCTCGTATTGACTCTCGTTTCAATATTACAGCAGGGGACACAATCGACTTAGCATTTGACCTGAGTAAAGCACATTTCTTTGATAAAGAAACAGAACTACGTATAAAATAACATTAAGCCGCTAAAGGAATTATATCCTTAGCGGCTCTTATTATGAAATCGTTACTTTCCTCGTAATAAAACTCGTTGTTACACCAACAAAAAATATCGTAATTATCGATAAAAGCAATGTATCAACAGATAATAATAGCCCACCGCATAACACCACAATCGAATCGATAATAAAAATCAGTATACCTACATTCACACCCGTTTTCACACTGAGTAGTTGGGCTACTAAATCGGTGCCCCCCGTGCTGGTCTTAAAGCGTAGCATTAAACCTATTCCTGCTCCAACAAAAACTCCACCTAATATGGAGCTATAAATCGCCTCGATATGTATAAACCCTACCAATGGTTGTAGAATATCTATCAAAAAAGAAGAGATAATCATCCCATGCAAACTATTATAGAAATATTCCCGATAATTAAACCACGCAATAATAAAAACCGGAATACTAAATAATATAATCATTAATCCAGGCTTTAAACCCCAGAGATAATTTAAAATGAGTGCGATCCCGATAATTCCACCATCTAGCACTTTATATGGGATTAAAAAAAGATTAATACCCAATGCTATAAAAACACTTCCAACTAATATAACCAAGCCTTTTTTTATCAAATGCATCACTCCCCAGGACATCCATGTATATAGAATATGAAAAAAAGAAAGTGATAATGTAATAATATAAGGGGATTTTTAAGAAAAAGAATTATTTATTGTAATTCGGATTACTAAATATTAACAACAAAAATGAAGGTGAAACGATAGTCCGTAACGAATATTTTAGGGACAGAAGAGGTGGAATAGTATGTTTTGGAGAAGAGACAAGGAGAATTTATAAAGGTATTGGAGAAATGGTCAAACAAACCCATTTGATAGGGAATGGCATTTTGAGGTGGTGTGAAGCTGAATCACATATGAATTCGATACCACCGATACGCATGCTATGGAAGTATTAAGTACAATCCCATTCACTCCATGCCCTAGATAGGTTACATACCAAAAATAAAAAAGAATGATGCTAGCTACCCTACTATTTTGAAAGGATAGTGAAGAATTGACATCTAAATATGTGAGCTGGGGAGATTCAAAAGTAAAATTAACCTGGAAGCGTGATTCACAACTTCCTCCAAGAAGTTTGATAACAAGCGTTCATGGCTTCTGCTTTAAAGGAGAAAAGCTTCTTTTGGTTAAGTTAAATCATAGAGGCTGGGATTTTCCAGGTGGCCATATTGAGCTTGAAGAGAGTCCCGAAGAATGTCTAAAGCGCGAGACATACGAAGAGGCTTATATAACAGGAAGTACCACCCTTTTAGGTCATATTATTGTGGACCATCATGAAAACCTAAAATGGGATACAAGTAGTATCTATCCAAAGGTAGGATATCAAGTGTTTTACCGGATAGACATTGAGCTAATGCATGCTTTTCAAGCACAGTTTGAGTCTGCTGAAAGAATACTGATTAATACTAGAGAAGTAATAGAATATTATCATGATTGGAACGAACTTTATCAAGAAATTCTTGAATGTGCATTAGACCTAAAATAATCTATATTTAAAGCTTAGCTATATTGAGTTAAAGGGGAATTTACTAAAGAAATGGATGTGAATCAATGTTAGTGAAAGGTCATATGATCAGTATGCCTAAGAATTATTGGTGCTTATGGATACCCATTTTTCTTTGGGTGAGTTACTACAATATTTTTTTTGATTGGCAATTGCAGAACTTCAGTGTAAATGAAGCCGAAGATTTTGGACGCTATGTATTTGTGTTATGTATAAGTTTTTGCGAGACCTTTATCTATATCTTACTAATTCGGTTGCTAGTATATTTATTTAAATATACCTTTAAATTTAAAAAACAGAATTCTTCACAGTAAACAAATTAATAGAAAATATCATAAGCTAACAGGTATTTCTCTCACTACAATTTACGATATTGTTGCCATTTATAGGGGGATTTGAATGACGGTATCTATTCACGATGGTGTTTTAATTGCTTACTCAGTTAGTTTTCTAGAAAATGAATTACTTTTAGATATACAAACGGTTGTAGATGAAACTGTAACTGTTACTTTTCGGAATTATTTAGCACATAATTTCAGTTATGTAATGGCAGGAAGTATTATATTCGATATAGAAGAAGTAGAATTGAAATCGTTTTTTGTAGAGAATAGAAAACTATTTGACACTTATAAATTATATGCTTGGCCGATTTGGGAATACGAGGAAACCAATGAACTCGAACACTATTTTCAAGAAAACAGTTATAAATGCTACGTTATTAGTGCATCTTTAGGACTGACAGGTTATGTATTTGCTAAATCCCTTACAATAAAAAGGAAATGATCAGTTTAACTATATAGATTGTATTAGCTGATCACCATTCCCTCAAAAAAATACCCGCAGAGATGCTAGTTAAAAATACTAAGTTAAATTTTATCTCCTAGGCAGATTTAGATGTTTTTTTATTTTTTCCATTTCAGATGTTAAATAATCAAGTTGTTTCTGCATATTTTTACTATTTCCATTGTTGCCATTTTCACTTTGTTCCTGCCGTGCCTCTTCTATAGCTAATACGGATGCCATCGTAGCAAGAACATCGCCAAGTGTAGTTATTGCCCCTGCGATGACAGCGAGTTTAGCGCTTTGGCTATCTGTTTGGTGGTTTTGACTATTTTGATTTTCATGGAATAAAAAGTTTTTATTTTTATCCAAGTCGTTAACCTCCAATAATTTACACTTACCTTTTTGTGTTCATTATATTCATAATGTGGTTTTTGGTGAAAATTTTTTAGTTGCTTCTGAGGAATTTTGGATTACTTGTATAAGTTGGATAAGTGTGTGCAATGATTCAATCAACGGGACCAATGATAAGTATTTATAAAATTTGAAAGATGGTGTTGACGCAATTTTGAAAATACTGTACTATATGTAAAATCATAAAGTTAAATTCGGTGATGAAGAGAGTAATCGATGCACAACTGCGGAAGCGAGTTAGGGACGGTGGGAGCCTAATACAGAAGATCGATGAAGCGCACTTCGGAGAAATGTCCTGAAATCGAGTAGGGAAAATCGGGGAAGACACCTCGTTACGAACGTAAAAGCGGTCACATTTGTGGCAACTAGAGTGGTACCACGGGAATATAGCTCTCGTCTCTTATATAGAGACGAGAGCTTTTTATATTGGAGGAGAAAATATGAGCCTGACATATCAAATTGCAACTATCATTTCGAATGCTTTAGAAAATGAATGGACTGTAGAGCAAGTGGAACAATTATTAGAAAAACCAAAGCAAACAAAACACGGGGATATGGCATTTCCTTGTTTTACATTAGCTCCTAAAATGCGTAAAGCTCCGCAGCAAATAGCGTTAGAGTTAAGTAAGAAGTTAGAGGATTATTTAATCACTAACGTACAAGTAGCTGGTGGATACGTGAATCTTTTCCTCCATCAAGAACTGGTTACTAACCAAGTTTTACAAGCTATTACGACCGATTTACAACAGTACGGAAGTAAAAAGAAAGAGCATGAAAAAATTATCATTGATTTTTCCTCACCAAATATAGCAAAGCCTTTTTCAATGGGGCACTTGCGTTCAACTGTAATAGGCAACTCATTAGCGAATATTACAGAGAAAAATGGGTACGAAGCTGTTCGTATTAACCACCTAGGAGATTGGGGCACGCAGTTTGGCAAGCTTATTGTCGCTTATAAATTATGGGGAAACCAAGACAATATTCTTGCAGCACCAATTGCAGAGCTATTAAAGATTTACGTGCATTTTCATGACATGGCAGAAAAAGATGAATCGTTAAACGAACAAGCTCGTGCAGCCTTTAAATCGCTCGAAGAAGGGGATGAAGAAGCTCTAAACTTATGGAATTGGTTCAAAGATGCATCTTTAAAGGAGTTCCAACAAATCTATGAACTTTTGGGTGTTCGCTTTGATTCGTATGCTGGAGAAGCTTTTTATAACGATAAAATGACTAGTGTAGTAGACGGTTTAAAAGAAAAGGGACTGTTAATGGAATCTAACGGGGCGTTTGTAGTAGAACTCGAAGATATGCCCCCTAGTCTGATTACAAAGAAAGATGGGGCTACCCTTTATGCGACCCGTGATTTAGCAGCAGCTATCTATCGTCAACAAACATATCAAGCGACTAAGACGTTTTATGTTGTAGGAAATGAACAAAAACTTCACTTTAAGCAACTA
This sequence comes from Psychrobacillus sp. FSL H8-0487, assembly GCF_038008385.1. Classification (NCBI taxonomy): domain Bacteria; kingdom Bacillati; phylum Bacillota; class Bacilli; order Caryophanales; family Bacillaceae; genus Psychrobacillus; species Psychrobacillus sp. FSL H8-0487. The sequence goes on along the minus strand of NZ_JBBOZA010000001.1, from coordinate 1,919,090 downwards.
TTTTCGGTACTTGAGAAAATGGGCTATGAATGGGCTAAACAGCTAGAGCATGTTCCATTTGGAATGATGCTGAAAGACGGCAAAAAAATGTCTACCCGTAAAGGTAAAATCATCTTGCTGGCTGACGTAATAGCGGATGCCATTCACACAGCAGAGCAAAATATTAATGAGAAAAATCCAACCTTAGAGGATAAAGAGGAAATTGCTCAGCAAGTTGGTATAGGAGCAGTTATTTTCAATGATTTAAAAAATGATCGCATGAATGATATTGAGTTTTCGTTAGAACAGATGCTTAACTTTGAAGGGGAAACTGGACCTTATGTACAATATACTAATGCTAGAATCTGTTCGTTGCTCCAAAAAGGCAACTTTAAGGCTGTAGAATTCAACTTTTCACCACTTGGAGATGAAACATGGCCAATTATCCAACTACTCGAGGATTTTCCTGGAGTTGTAGAAAAAGCGTTTGCTTATGCTGATCCATCTCAAATAGCAAAGTATTGTTTACTACTATCGCGCCAGTTCAATAAATATTATGCGAATACCAAAATTTTAGCTAAGGATGAAACCACTTCTTCTAAGTTAACATTAGCGTTTTCGGTATCTATAGTTTTAAAGGAATGCCTACGTTTATTAGGTATGCCAGCTCCTGAAAAGATGTAATGCCAGGTTGGAATAAGTACGGATATAATATTCAGCAACTGTATACAGTATTCTACAAAGACAAGCACGAACAATAGAACGATAGTTTCTGCTTTTAAGGGAAGGCATGGAAAACTCCATTTGATCGAAAAAGAAGCAAACGAACTAAATAGCGTTTGCTTTTCTTTGTTATCTGGATATTTGATGTAAATTTCCTATGAACGAATCAGCAATAGCTTTCAGGTTTCTATTGTTTCGCAAGCATCACACTTAACTTTGGTAAGACTCCTAGAAATTGTGGATTCAATAGGAAGGTTTTTTTAGTAGCTAATCGAATTAGTATAAGAGTATGTATCGGAAGGATCGGTGATCAAGATAATTGAATCAACAAACAAGCATCAAATACTTCCGTTTGTAATGACAATTTTTGTTTACTATGCGGAGCTCTATTTGTTTCTCCTCGATTATATTTCTAGTTTTTTCTTTTGCAACATCCTGGCATTGCTCGTTATATTGTGGCCATTTTATTTATTGGGAATTAGGAAAACAAACATGTTAAAACAGATCTTCCTGTTTTCCTTTATCGCTTCGTTTCTTTTATTGATATATGAAGTACCACTGATTTCAATGGAAGGGAACCGGTATGTCGTATCATCTTATCATCCACCAGAAGAACTAGTAAAAAGCTCTGGAATCTACGTGTTGGGTGTAAATACGACCGAGGTACTACTGGAGGAAGGCTTAGAAGAACAAGATTTTTTAGAGCTTAACAGTCACTCCATGATTTTTGATATAAACCAAGTTACTAATATCCATCTCTATGCGAATAAAACTATAGCACTTATTCAATTGATTGGTATCAATTTAGAAGTAGATTATGTTCACCAGATGTCCATGAATGTAAATGCGTATTTAAGTACAGGTAATATAGCAATTGATGAATTTTTATCTAGAAATAATGTAAATGGGAACAGTGCGGGTTTGGCTCTCGTATTATCCAGTCTAATAGAACAAGAGGAAGTTAAAAATTTAAAAACAATTGGTGTGACAGGAGCTATCAGTAAAACTGGAGAAGTAATAGAAATAGGTAAAGTAAAAGAAAAAGTTCTAAGTGCAAATAAAATAAATCTCCCGTATATAATTCTCCCTCTTGGAAATTTGGAAGAAGCCAATGAAGTAGTGGAATCATTAAATCTTCCAATAGAAGTTATCGGAGTCCAGACTGTCAATGATGCCATTCAAAAAATCAATGAGCTAAACGGGGAGAAATAAAAGGAGAAAGCGAATAGTACAACGTTTTTTTGCCTATCTACCCAATTTTTTACCATTGAATAAGAACGTTTGTTTGTAATATACTATAAAGAACATACGTTCCGAAAGAGAGTGGTGAATATTATGTATGAAGGACTAAAAAACCGGAAAATTATATGTATTGATATACGAAGTTTTTTTGCGAGCTGTGCAGCAGCAGATGCTGGCCTGGATGTTACGACTACACCGATTGCAGTCATCGGAAATTTGGAGCAAAAAGGAAGTATCGTGCTTGCTGCATCTCCACCTATGAAAAAACAGTTTGGTGTGAAGACTGGAACTCGCTTGTTTGAAATACCAGATCACCCTTCCATACATCTTATTGAACCTAAAATGGAGTTTTTCGTTCGAGTATCGATGGAAATTACACGCTATTTACATCAGTTCGTCCCACATGAGTCCATTCATGTGTATAGTGTCGATGAGTGTTTTGTAGATCTTGGCGGAACAGAAAAGCTTTGGGGACCTATTGAAAACACGATAAAACGTATACAAGACGAATTATATGCTCAATTTCAGTTGCCATGTGCAGTGGGGATGGGGCCAAACATGCTTATGGCTAAGTTGGCACTCGACCTGGAGGCGAAAAAAAGTGGCTTTGCTAAATGGGCATATGAAGATATTCAGGAAAAGTTGTGGCCGGTAACACCTTTAACTGAAATGTGGGGGATAGGATCACGTCTTCAAAAAACATTAAACAATATGGGGATTTTTAAAGTGGGTCAATTGGCGAATACCCCATTATCCTTACTCGAGGAAAAGTTTGGTGTAATGGGCAACCAACTGTATTACCATGCTTGGGGAGTAGATCTATCCGAGCTCGGAGCACCTCTTGCTGAAGGGCAGATTAGTTATGGTAAGGGACAAATATTATTTAGAGATTATCGTAGTAAAAAAGAAGTGATGGCAGTCGTTTTGGAAATGTGCGAGGACGTAGCTAGACGAGCACGTGAAGCGGAAATGGTTGGAAGAACCATACATCTATCTGTTGGGTATAGTAAAGAGGAATTTGGCGGTGGATTTAATCGTTCCCGTTCTATTGATGAGCCGACAAACGCCACCATGACGATTTATAAAGTATGTGAGCAAATTTTTGATGAATTTTATGATCGCCGTCCTGTTCGAAAATTATCCATCTCGATTACCAATTTAGAACCAGAATACTCCATGCAACTAAGCTTGTTCGAAGAAAGTAAATGGAAGGAACGGAAGCTTGGAAAAACAATGGATGCCTTACGTAGTAAATACGGTTCTACTTCCGTTTTACGTGCAGTTTCATATACAGAAGCAGGAACTGCAAGAAAACGTGCAGGATTACTCGGTGGACATAAAAAGTGAAACTTAGGTAGTTTAATACTTTGACTTTAGGAAGTAAGAAGACTATATTTAGAATATAAATATCTTCAATTCAAGATATAAAGTTTAGATATTTAAATTTTATTTAGATAGGGAGAGATTTTCTAATGAAATTACAAGGAAAAGTAGCTATTATCACAGGTGGTGCATCGGGAATTGGTGCTGCAACAGCAAGACTTTTTGTTGAAGAAGGCGCAAAAGTTGTGTTAGTAGATTTAAATGTAGAAAAAGGCAAAGCGTTTGAAGCAGAGCTAAAAGCTCAAAATGCCGATGCACTATTTGTTAAAGCAAATATTACAAGTGAAGAAGAAGTTCAAAATATATATAAAGAAACCATCGCCGCTTTTGGTAAAGTAGATATAGTTTTCAATAATGCTGGAATTGGTCGCGTTACTCCTACAGAAGAGTTAGAGTATGCAGAATGGCGGAATACAGTGAATGTCGATTTAGACGGCGTATTCTTAGTTGCGCGTGATGCAATTCGTGAAATGCTTAAATCTGGTGGTGGCACAATTGTCAACACTGCATCTATGTATGGGTGGGTAGGTTCTCCTGGATCTGCTGCTTATAATGCGGCAAAAGGCGGAGTTATTAACTTAACTCGCTCACTGGCATTAGAATATGCAACCAAAAATATTCGTGTAAATGCACTGGCACCAGGTTTCATCGATACACCGATTATTCCGGAAGAAAGCAAAGAAGTATTAAAAACGATGACCCCAATGCAACGTCTAGGGCAGTCAGAAGAAATGGCTAAAGCAGTACTATTCTTGGCTTCAGATGATTCTTCCTTTATGACTGGAAATGTTCTAACGGTGGATGGCGGATATACCGCACAATAAGTAAACCTTTAAAATGACTTCCGACTTCAACTCGGGAGTCATTTTTTATTATAGGAATTACTGCTCCACCAAAGAAGTCACCCCCATCCTTGTTATCCACTTGTTTACGAACAGCCAAAAAGGGAACAAATAAAATAAGTCAATTTTATAAAGGAGTTTTATTATGCTTAATCATACAAAACAATACATCAATGGGGAATGGGTGGACTCTACTGGTTCAGAAACAATTGAAGTAGTAAACCCTGCAACAGAGAAAGTAATTGGTAAGATTAGCAGCGGCACGAAAGATGACGTGGATCGAGCTGTGGAGGCTGCAAAAGACGCGTTTCCAACCTTTTCAAAAACATCAGTGGATGACCGGATAAAACTGTTAGAGGATATTGCAAACGAATACGAAAATCGGAAAGATGATTTGATAAAAATAATAACCGAAGAACTTGGTGCTCCAATCACCAAATCAGAGAAAATCCATTATCAAATGGGCCTTCAACATTTTAGGCAGGCTGCAGAAGAGTTGAAAACCTTCGAATTCATAGAGGAAAGAGAAAATTCTTATATTCAAAAGGAAGCGATTGGTATAGCTGGACTGATCACCCCATGGAATTTCCCAACCAATCAAATTTCTACAAAACTCGCTAGTGCATTGGCAGCAGGGAGCACCTTAGTAGTGAAGCCTGCATCTAAAACTCCCTTTGCATCTATTATTCTAGCGGAGATTTTTGATAAAGTTGGTGTTCCTAAAGGAGTATTTAACCTAGTGAATGGTTCCGGTTCAATAGTAGGGGAGGCAATTTCCTCTCATCCGGATGTCGATTTGGTATCTTTTACTGGCTCGGGAGAAGTCGGAAGTAGTTTGATGAAAAATGCTGCAGATGGCATTAAAAATGTATCATTGGAACTTGGAGGGAAATCTCCATTAGTCATTTTAAAGGATGCTGATGTAAAAGAAGCAGCAAAAACCGCATTAACTCAAATTGCTACAAATACAGGACAGGTATGCTCCGCAGCAACACGAGTGATAGTACATGATGAAATGCATGACGATTTTATAAAAGCAATGAAGGAATTAGTAACGGAGTTTCCTGTTGGCGATCCACAGGAAGAAAGTACATTTATGGGGCCGCAGGTTTCCAAAGAACAATGGGAAACCGTTCAATCCTATATCCAAAAAGGAAAGGAAGAGGGAGCCACTATCGCTATCGGGGGACCTGGCAAACCCGATGGAATGGAGAGAGGTTTCTTTTCCAAAATAACCGTTTTCACGAATGTGCAAAATGATATGGCAATTGCGCAGGAGGAAATTTTTGGCCCCGTTATGTCCGTTATTACGTATAAGAATATTGACGAAGCTATTAAAATCGCCAACGATACCGTATATGGCCTTGCTGGTTACGTATTCGGAAATGATAAAGAAGAACTGAAAAAAGTGGCTTTAAATATTCGAGCAGGACAAATAAGAATCAATAATAGTAAATCAGACATATCCGCGCCATTTGGTGGCTTTAAGCAATCCGGCATTGGTCGCGAATGGGGAGATTATGGAATTGAAGAATTCCTGGAGCCTAAAGCGATTATGGGAATGCCCTCTTAAATAGAATAAAATCTGTTTGAGTAATTTTAAGAGCACTGTAAAGTCCACGGATCTATTTCACAGCGAGTAAGTGAACGATAAATCGTTTGCTAACTCGCTGTTTTTAATTTCAAATTCAACACTTCCTAGAGAAAAAAACAGAAATAAGACAGGTAATAAACAATGTCTATTAATAACCAATGTTAAAGTGGTAAACAGTAACTTCATTTGCTTCACAAGAGATCATTCCTCCAATTCCTCATAGAATTCAAATAAGTCTCGTTGGCAAATCTTTTCAAAAATACCTGCGTAATAACCTGCAAGATTATGAATTTTCTTCTCTTTAGTAGCATGTAAGGAGATTGATAGTGCCTGGTATCCAACGTTTTCATAGAAATCTTTGTACTGAGGGAAGCAATTAATGACACGGTGAGTTAAGCTTCTGTAGACACCATACAATTGACTTACTGTCCTTTGGTCTTTTCCAAGCATGGAGAAAATAGTTGATTTAAACTGTTGGTAGAATGTATTTGAGTTTTTATGTAAAGAATTATCCGCAGTATCTTTAAAATACGTATTATGTAATAATTCTTTTTTAGGGCTTAAAGAATAATCGGTTTCTTTCTCCGTGAAATGCTCTTCAGTGCTTGATATTAATAGAGTTTGAGATACCTCACGACTGATCATTTCCGATTGGTCAACGTAAGGCAAAATGACTAAAATATTAGCGCCATAACCTTTTGCTACACGTCGAATGGTAGAGATTCTTTCAATAATACGAAGACTTTCTAACTTACGTAACGATCTTCGAACCGTTGAATCCGATTTATTAATCACTTGTGTAACTGTTTTTACTTTTAAATGAGCAGCACCAGGATACTTACAAGCATATTGTGCAAGGAAGGATAACACTGTACGATCCGTATCATTCAACTTGTAATAATGCTCGGTTAGATGTGATCTAATATGTCCATCCATTTCAGTAACACTTTCAAAAGTTTGATATTCCTTTAGATAAATCGTCATTTATTTTCCCCCTAGAATGATGTAAGTTAGCGATTAGCCAAACGCTTCACAACCATTACATAGAAGAAAATAGGGAAAAAGAATACATAATACAATAAAGAGTTCTAAAAAACTTGAGGAATCTCTTTTAAAAGGAGAAAGGGAAGGGATTTAGTGTGGTCAAAGAGAATACATTTAAGAGCAGGAGTGTTAAGAGAAAAGAGGGGGATTAATATTGGAACAAACAATTTTTCAGCATATGCAAGTAGTAAGGGGAATAACAGAAAAATCTATCCTACAAATACCCGAGGAACTGGCAGATATTATTGCACCAGGATTTACGAATAATATTCGTTGGAACTTTGGTCATATTGCATACATACAGGAAAAGCTTGTATTTGGTGTTTCTAGCGAAAAGATGAATCTTCCGGAAGCATATGAAGTATTTTTTAGTGCGGGTACGAAACCCGCTGATTGGATTGGAACTCCACCATCTCTAGCACATATTTCGGAGGAACTAATTGCACAAAAACAACGAATAGAAGATTACTTACCCGGAAAACTACAGAATAGATTGCCTGAGCCTTTCACTAACAAAGCTGGAATTACATTTCATACACTAGGAGAAACTTTTCTATTCAGTTTCTATCATGAGGCCATGCATATGGAAACGATCAAAAGGATTTATCGTGCCATTAAAAACTAAAATCAAGGAGGAACTAAATTGGAACATGTTTTAGACCATGTCGGAATTGCAGTTAGAAGTATTGATGACGCACTTCCCTTTTACCTGAATGTGTTAAATGGAACACTAGAGGACCAATATACGAGTGATGCCCATGGAGTAGAAGTCCATGTCGCAGTTGTCAGAACTAGTGATAAAATGATTGAATTACTTGCGCCGACCAACAAGAACTCGCCAATGGCTCGATTTATAAAGCAACGAGGAAAAGGGGTACATCATATCGCTTATCGAGTGAACGATTTGGACAAAGCCATACTCGACGCTAGAAAAAAGGGAGTCCGTTTTTTAGAGGACACACTACGTACGAACATCCGTGGAAGAAGACTCATATATATAAATCCAGCATCAACTGATGGGACTTTGATCGAACTATGTAGTTATGCAAATATAAATAACACGGATGATTAATGGGAAGAGGAAAAAGAGGAAATTTTATATTGCATCAAGTATTAAAATATAGATCCGGTTAGAGATGTCAGTAAAAAATAAAAAGACAAAGGGTTTATCCATACATATGACTGGACTTTAATTGACTACATTAAATAGGAACCAATTAATAAGGAGAGGTAGCAATGTTAAAGAAAATAGTTGTTTTAGGAATTTTAATGCTTTTCATTTTATCAGCATGTAATTCTTCCACAATGAGTATTAAAGAAATTGAAAATGTTCCTAAAGATTTACAAGAATATGTGAATTCCAGTTTAAGGCTTCAATCAATTAATGATGGGGAAAAAGGTTATTATATTATATTTCATTCAACTGGAGAGGTAGAAGCATATTTAGAAACACAAGGAGATAAGTTAAATATTATGTTTAATGAAACCAATCTAAAAGATGAAGTCATAAAGCAAAATACGTATTATGTAACAACAGGTCCAGAACACGAAATGATAGATGTTCTAGTAAATGGAGAATCAATTCCATTTGATAATATGACAGTTCAATAATTGAAAAATAATTAATGCCAACACATTGAATAATTGATGTGTTGGCATATTTTTGTAGTGAACTAGGAGCGATACATAAGATTAATTTGCTCGGCAATATAGGTTGAATCTAAATGTAGGCCATCTTTTAACCACCACATAATGATACCTACAATAGAAGCAGTTTTGACATCTGGATCTACAACGACTTTTCTACCTATACTCTTAGAATTACTCCTTCTAACAACTATTAAATCTTTCATCAGTAAAAGTAAGTGTTTCTCAATTTGTTCAAACTGTACTAAAGCCAATATATGATTTCTTTGTTCCAGAAGATAATCTAATAACTGTAGTAAATGCTGTTGTCGATTTCGGTCAAAGGTGGAAGTTAAATTTTCAATTTTGTCTGTTAGTACTTGGAAAATGTCGTTCGTTAAATGTTCTTTTAGCTCATTAATATTCTGATAATGTAAATAGAAGGTGGTCCGGTTCAAGTTTGCCCGCTGTGTCAATTTTTGAATAGAAATCTGGTGTAGAGAATGACCTTCTTGTAGTAGTGTTAAGAGGGCTTCTTTGAGCATTTCCTGTGTACGTATAGCACGAGGATCTTCTTTATAAGTCATATGAATCGGTCCTTTTTCGTATAAATTATCTACTAATCGACAGAAATGATCTGAATGTATACGGATGTTAATTTGTTTTTGCTAATATATTTCATAGACACTTTGTCGATAATATTTATTATATGGGAAGGAATTTTATATGCCAAACGAGATCTCAAGTACTACCAAAAAAATACTACTTATCATTATGATTACAGGAACCTTCTTTTCTACCTTAAATCAAACACTCTTAAATGTTGCACTTAGTGATTTAATGATTGTTTTTAATGTAAATACCTCGACGATTCAATGGCTAGCAACTGGCTTTATGCTTGTAAACGGAGTGTTAGTGCCCATTACAGCATACTTAATGAAACGATTTTCAACTCGTCAGTTATTTATTAGTTCTTTGTTATTCTTACTGATTGGCTCGATTGTTGCAGCATGTGCCAATAATTTCGGCGTACTATTAACAGGCAGAATGATTCAAGCAGTAGGTGCAGGAATTATCATTCCATTAATGATGACGGTAATTGTATACTTATACCCAGCGGAAAAACGTGGCGCGGTTATGGGCAAGATTGGTTTTGCCATTATTTTTGCACCAGCAATTGCACCAACTTTAGCAGGGGTTATTTTAGAATATTTATCATGGCGATGGTTATTTATCATGATGATTCCATTTGTAGCAGTAATCATCATTCTAGCAAGTAAATATTTAGTGAATGTTGCGGAAACGTCCAAAGCAAAACTCGACATAGTAAGTGTGATATATTCCACTTTAGGGTTTGGATTTGTTCTTTTTGGCTTTAGTAGTGCAGGTAGCCGAGGATGGGATGATTTAGTCGTCCTTACTTCCATTGTTGGAGGTTTGCTCGTAACAATCTTGTTCTGTTACCGACAGATAAAATCTGCGGAGCCTCTATTGAATCTAAGTGTTTTTGAATTTAAAGTGTTTACGATGACGACAGTTGTGAATATTGTTATTACCATTTTAATGTATGCCGATTTAATATTGCTGCCGATTTATTTGCAGGACGGGCGAGGGTTTACTGCACTCGGTGCAGGCTTGTTATTATTACCTGGGGCAATTATTAATGCCATACTTTCTCCAGTAACTGGGAAGTTATTCGATAAATTTGGGGCAAAACCTTTGTTTATCTTAGGAACAGGATTAATCGCGATATCGATGCTTGCGGTTATTGATTTATCACCCGAAACAACCACAATATATATTTTAGTTCGTACAATTTTATTGCGTATTGGTTTAGCATTTATCACAATGCCGTTAAATACCGCTGCTTTAAATGCCTTACCAAAAGAATTAGCTTCTCACGGATCAGCTATTAATAACACGGTTCGTCAGCTCGCGGGAGCAATAGGGACAGCTGTTATAATGACAATCTATACGATTCAATTAGTGAATATCTCGTTAGAGTCTAATACTGCTTATATTAATGCGGCAAGTAACACGTATTTCTATATGTTTGTAATTTCTATCATAGCGTTTATCATTACTTGGTTTACGCCGAAGAAGACTAGCTAATGAACATTTTATAGGAATACCAAAAAGACTTAAGTTCTAGTGGACTTAAGTCTTTTTGTTTGTTTGTTCGCTTAAATTCCGATGTTCTCTATTTAACCACCATACGCAAAGGATGAACCAACTATAGCCAAGCAGCCACCCGGCTACAATATCCGAAGCAAAGTGACGTCCTTCTGTTATTCGAGAAAATCCAATGAGCACTGCTAATATAATGGCTGAAATCCAAACGATGAGCGATATTTTCTTCGAATTAATATGTAGCGTAATTAGATAGGAGATTGTTAATAAATAAACTAACCCATGAAAAGCATGTCCGGATGGAAAACTAAAAGTAGAAAACTGATCTACAATTTCAGGTCGAGGACGTTCAATAATTCGTTTTAAAAATTGATATAAACCATATCCCACCCCGATGGATAGTAGGACAAAAACCATTAACCTGTAGTCTTGTTTTCGAATCCAAAGGAGGATTAGAACAAGTATCATAATCGCAAAAATAAACTTGGTTTCACCTAAATAATGAAATATTGCAATAAAACTGTTGCCATATAACGTATTAAAAGCAACCTCATCAAAAGCTTGGATGAATGGTGTTTCATAAGTTATCCATAAAACACAAAATACAACGAAAGCACAAACGGCTAAAACATATTGTAACTTATTCATACATCTATTCTCCATTTTATTAAGGATACATTAGTATGGCTAAGATACGAATAGAAATACAATTTATATACGTAGTATCTTAGTTTTAAATGATAAAACAGTAGGAATCTCATATTCCTACTGTTTTGTTAAGTCATTTAGTTGTTGTTTTTAATCTCTTTAGGAGATTAATAGAATTATTTTCACTAACAAATGTTGCACCTAAAAGTAATGCACCACCAAGTATTTGCACAAAAGTCATTTGTTCTTGCAAGATAAGCGCAGATATTACTAATGAGGTGATTGGATCTGCATAGCTTAGTGCAGCGATGCTTTGTCCTTTTAGTTTTTGCATACCTGAGAAGAATAGCAAGAATCCAATACCCGTGTGTATAACCCCTAAGATTAATATAAAAGGAATGGAAGAACTAGATACTTCTAAAATTCCAAATCCCTCCGTAAAGAAAACATATGGCATGAGAAGTATTGTGGCTGTTCCCAGTTGAAGGACAGTAGTTTCTAACCCATCCATGTTTTTAATAAACTTATTTAGCAACATTAAAGAAGCATATAACACAGCTGCCATTAAACCATAACCAATGCCAATTAAGTCATTCAATCCAGATGTATTTACACCACCATTACCAACAATGAATAACATACCGAGCATAGCTACAGCAATACAAATTATTTTCTTCACTGATAATTTTTCCTTGAGTACAAATGGCGAAACAATTAGAACAATAACTGGTGCAAAATAATAACTTAAAGTCGCATTAGAAAGAGTCGTATGCTTGAATGCTTGGAACAGGAAAATCCAATTTCCACCCAAAGAAATACTAGATAGTAATAAAATAAGCGCATTTACTCTAACTATTGCCCACGAAATTTTCTTTTTCATCAGGAACATCACAGTTGTTAAAAACATACTGCCGATTAAACCGCGTAGTAAAGCTATTTCACTAGAAGACAAATCAATGTATCGAACAAACACACCGATTGTGCCAAAGATTATCATTGATAATAAGAACTGAATTTTAGATTTCATCGTTTGCTCCTCCAAATCGGTGAAAGTGTTCGTATTTCGCAGACTCTTCGACTGTTATTAATAGCAGTTGAAAATACCTTATGAATTCTCGACATTTCTTGATGAACTAATTATACATAATGACATATTGTTTAACCACTTGAGCTTTAGTTAGATAACATTAGTCTCCCAACCCATTTTGTCCTATTCTCCATATGTTAATTTTTACTTGACGTTTAAAAAAGACATGTATATACTTCTAAATAGTAATCATTACGATTTAAGAAAAGGAGATTTAAAGATGAAGATTTCATTAGCAACAGGGTTAAGTGTAGTAGTCATGAGTTCAATATTGGTAGGTTGTCAGAATTCAGAACCAGATGGGGCCTCCACTGAAAAAGAAGTAAACAGTGCAGAAAGTCAAACAGATTTTAGTGAGCAAGAGCATGACCATGATCATGAACATAGTCATGGACATGATGAAAAGACAGAAATTTACGATGGGTTTTTCGATGATAGCCAGGTAAGTAATCGTTCCCTTTCGGATTGGGAAGGCGATTGGCAGTCCGTTTATCCCTATCTTCAAGACGGTACACTTGACGAAGTATTCGAATATAAAGCTGAGCTGGACGATTCTAAGACAACCGAAGAGATTAAGGGATATTATGACAAAGGTTATAAGACGAATGTGGAGCGAATTATAATTCAAGGGGAGAAAGTTACTTTCTACAAAGGAGAAACAGAATATTCCGGGCAATATATCAATGATGGATATGAAATATTAACATATGAAGCTGGAAACAGAGGGGTCCGATACATATTTAAATTAGTAGGAGAGAGTGATGGACTGCCTCAATTTATTCAATTTAGTGATCATAGCATTAGTCCGAATGAATCTGACCACTTCCATTTATATTGGGGTGACGACCGTACGGCTCTACTAGAAGAAGTTACAAATTGGCCAACTTACTACTCGTCGGAATTGGACGGACATGATATTGCACACGAAATGATAGAGCACTAACTTTAATAATTAAATAAAGTAAGCTATCTTAGGAAAGTATTCTGTCTTTTACAGGATACTTTCCTTTTTTATATGCTATTTTAGGGACAAGAGCTGTTTAGAATATATTTTAAAGTTACTGATTAAAGTGGGAGAAGGGTACGAAGATGTTTAACTTGAAGAGCAATGCACTACTTAGCAGGAAAGTTAACAGGAAAATATTTTAGCCGTTAAGTGTCATACTTCAAAAAGGATAGGAATAAGTACATAACTAGAACCTATTATAAAATGGGAAGAAATGAGATGATTATACGTTAGAAAAACTGAGAGAAATTAATCTGAAAACTGCTGTAATACTAGGGATTGTTTTTTACTCTTTGACTATCTTACTACATCTTCTTATTCTAAGCGGAATTATTCCGTTAACATGGATTAATGGCGGACGTTCTGAATCCTTCACTACTCAGTTACCAGTATCTATAATCAATATTTTTATTTCTATTATTGGAATAGGATTTACGCTTTTTATAAGTAAAAATGTATTAAAGAAGTACCGAAGAGGAATTACCGTTATATGTTGGCTTTTTGTAGTACTCTGGTCAGTTGGTTTTGTACAACAATTGCTAGGAACACCTTTTGAGAAAATGATTTGTTCATTAATATTGTTACTAGGAGTCATCTCGAACTTGAGGATGGCGATCGAAAAATGAAAATAATATAGTGCTTTACATAATGAGCTGTTTATACAACTCTCAGACTGTAGACAAACTCAATTTTAGGTGTATAGAGTTGAATATTAAACTCGGCAAGGCCCACCACTTCGCTTTCCGTGGGCTTGGCTTTAGCCTCCTCGTCACTACGTTCCTGCGGGGTCTTCAGCTCAAGCTTTTCCCACTGGAGTCTTCGTGGTGGACCTTGCCTTATAAACAGTTCCAATAGAGTATTCAATATCTTACTTTTAATAGGATGAATAAACCCATTTATTATTATTCATAACCTATTATAAAAATACCTTTGTCGTCAAACTGTGAGCTGTTTATACAGCTCTTTTTTACATAAATAGAAATTATTAATACACCCTAAGCGGTAAACAAAGTGAAATAAAGGATATAAATGAAGCTATCGTTCTTAAGTCTATAAATTCGTTCGAAGAACCTCAGTAGTTATGTTAAAGATATTCCTCCTAAATGTCATCAATGAAAAGAAGAGTAATTCATATAAAACCCAAGGTAAATTCACCTTGGGTTTTAAAAAGTTATTTATGTTTATTTTGAAATGCAATCATGAAATCCCGTAAAGCTTTACATGTTTCTAGTGGAACCGAGTTATAAGTGGAAGCACGGCAACCACCTACAGAACGATGACCATTTAAGCCGACAAATCCTGCATCTTTTGCTTCAGTTAAAAATTGTTTTTCTAATTCCTCGTCTGCTACGCGGAATGTAATGTTCATGAGAGAACGGCTTTCTTTTGAAGCATGTCCTGTATAGAAGCCATTACTGTTATCAATTACATCATAAATCAGTTTAGCTTTTTCCTCATTTTGTTTAGCAATAGCAGCTAATCCGCCTTGTTTTTCTATCCATTTTAACACTTCGCCAAGCATATAGATGCCGAAAGTTGGTGGTGTGTTATATAAGGAATTACTTTCTACATGTGTGCTGTACTTTAGAATTGTTGGTATTTCTTTATTGGCTTTTGCAAGAAAATCCCTCCGCGCAATAACAACAGTTACTCCAGAGGGGCCTAAGTTCTTTTGTGCTCCTGCATAAATCAGATCAAATCTACTAATGTCTATAGGTTTTGACATGATATCACTAGACATATCTGCGATTAATGGAACCTCGCCTGTGTCAGGGAATTCCGACCATTGTGTTCCATAGATTGTATTATTGGATGTTAGATGAACATATGCGTCATCTGACCCGAAATCGATTTCTTCTAAAGAAGGGATATTCCGATATTTATTTTCTTTAGTACTAGCAGTTTGAACAGGTTCACCAAAAAGTGTAGCTTCTTTATAAGCTTTTTCAGACCAAACTCCTGTCATCACATAGCTTGCCTTTTTTCCAAGCTGTAGGAAGTTCATCGGAACCATAGTGAATTGAAGGCTTG
The DNA here is from genome assembly GCF_038008385.1 of Psychrobacillus sp. FSL H8-0487. Lineage (NCBI taxonomy): Bacteria > Bacillati > Bacillota > Bacilli > Caryophanales > Bacillaceae > Psychrobacillus > Psychrobacillus sp. FSL H8-0487. Next base: position 1,903,755 of record NZ_JBBOZA010000001.1, on the reverse strand, counting down.
CTCCACCTTGTAGGAATAGAACTTCATAATCGTCAGGAATAGCAAAAAGTTTACGTAAACGAGAAATAGATTCATTATGTACTTCTTCAAACGTGGAACTACGGTGACTCATTTCCATAATAGACATACCTGTCCCATGGAAATTGACTAATTCTTGTTGTGCCTTTTCTAACACTTCTACTGGAAGTGCAGATGGCCCTGCATTGAAATTATACGCACGTTGGTTTGATTGGCTCAATATAAACTCTCCTATTCTAGTGAATTCAATATATTTATCTATTATATACGGTTTTTAAGCGAAAACATTAAATATTTTGCGATAAATTTCGAAAAGTGAATAAATTGTTAACGTTCAATTTTTGTTACCTAATAAGAATATTTCAGAAACCGAATTATTTCTTTATTTCATCTATCGGAATGTTCAAATATTTGCTAAAATGGTAAAGTCTTAATACATATAGTGGGGGAAGAAAAGTGAAAGTATTCTTAGATTTAGGATGGTTTTTTAAACAGAGAAAAAAGCAGTATTTGATTGGGATTCTAATGTTACTATTCGTAGCATTTCTACAGCTGCTGCCACCGAAAATAATAGGGTATGTAGTAGATGAAATCAGTCAAAAAACACTAACTACGGAGTTTTTGGTGAAATGGTTAGTTGTTTTAGCACTCGCGTCGATTGGGATGTATGTTTTGCGATATTATTGGCGAATTATGATTTTCGGTTCGTCCATACATTTAGCAAGACAGCTAAGAGAAAATTTGTTTCGTCATTTTACGAAAATGTCTCCATCCTTTTATCAGAAAAAGCGTGTTGGAGATTTAATGGCCCATGCTACAAATGACTTATCAGCAGTTCAACAGACAGCTGGAGCAGGCGTGCTGACACTTGTAGATTCACTAGCAACAGGGGGGTTCGTAATAGCAGCAATGGCGATTACGATAAACTGGAAGCTAACATTGATAGCATTGTTACCACTACCTCTAATGGCTATTCTAACAAGCTATTATGGTAAACTATTACATCAACGGTTTCGATACGCACAAGAAGCTTTTTCCAACTTAAATGACAAATCACAGGAAAGTATTTCTGGTGTAAAAGTTATTAAAACATTTGGGCAGGAGAAAGAAGATACGAAGGATTTTGTTCGATTATCAGAAGAAGTAGTAGAAAAAAATATACGGGTCGCAAAAGTAGACGCATTATTTGATCCGACGATTTCTTTAGTCGTAGGGATGTGTTTCTTCTTATCTATAGTATTTGGTACTAGATACATACTTGCCGATGAAATGTCGATTGGGGATTTATTTGCTTTTACTTCTTATCTTGGTTTGCTCGTTTGGCCAATGCTTGCGTTCGGTTGGCTGTTCAATATTGTGGAGCGAGGACGCGCATCTTATGACCGTATTAAAAATCTAATGGACGAAAAGATTGAAATAGATGATATTCCAGATGCAGTGAATGTAAAGCCCGAAGGAGATATACATTTCCATATTGAGGACTTCAAATTTCCAGGTGACAATCGCAGCGCATTACATAATGTAGACTTTACACTTAAACGAGGCGAGACACTCGGTATTGTCGGTAAAACGGGATCGGGGAAAACAGCTATATTAAAGCTATTAATGCGAGAATTTGAAGGATATACAGGGAATATTTTGTATGGTGACTTTTCAATTGATACATACAAAAAACGCAGTTTACGTGAAGCGATTGGTTATGTACCACAGGATCATTTCTTATTCTCTACTACAGTTGCTGGTAATATAGCTTTTGCCAATGCAAATGCCACGTTAGAAGAAGTGCAGGAAGCTGCAAGATTAGCTTATATTCATGAGGATATTTTACATTTTACAAATGGCTATAATACAATTGTTGGTGAACGCGGAGTATCATTATCTGGCGGGCAAAAACAACGTATATCTATTGCGCGCGCACTGATGATGGAACCTGAGTTACTCATTTTAGATGACTCTTTATCGGCAGTCGATGCTAAAACCGAGGAAGCGATTCTAGAAGCATTAAAAGCTAAACGCAGCGATGAAACTACTATTATTACTTCTCATCGACTGAGTGCAATTCAACACGCACATCAGATCATTGTGATGAATGATGGGACAATTGTAGAAAAAGGATCGCATGAAGAGTTAATGGAACTGCAAGGAATCTATTATGAAATGTACCAACTACAGCAGTTAGAGTCATTAGTGGAACAGGGGGGTGAAGCATAATGAATGACAAACAACCACAGCTAACAGGTAAAGACCAGTGGGTAGTTTTCAAACGTTTGCTGGGCTACTTGAAACCACATAAAAAAGTAATAGCCATCGCATTACTATTACTAATACTAACCGTGACAGGTGATATTCTTGGGCCTTATTTGATCAAGACGTATATGGATGACTTTTTGACCCCTAGATATTTCCCAACTGGACCCCTCGTAGGCCTTGCACTTGGATATATTTTTATACAAGTTGGGAACGTAATTGTCAGCTATTTTCAGCTACTAACTTTCCAAAAGCTAGCGCTGAAAATTATTCAGCAGATGCGAATTGATGTATTTTCAAAAGTTCACAAATTAGGAATGCGCTATTTTGACAAAACACCAGCGGGTAGTATTGTATCCCGCGTTACTAATGATACTGAAGCTATTAAGGATATGTTCGTTAGTGTGTTGGTTGGATTTGTACAAAGTGGTTTTTTAGTAATTGGTGTATATATCGCCATGTTTATATTAAATGTGAAACTAGCACTAGTTACGACGATTCTATTGCCAATATTAGCTATAATTATCCTAACTTATCGAAAATATAGTTCGGTAGTTTATCAAGATCTTAGAGAACGATTAAGCCAGTTAAATGCCAAGCTAGCTGAGTCCTTACAAGGAATGACGATGATTCAAGCATTTAGACAGGAAGATCGTCTACAGGATGAATTTAACGAAATCAATGATTCACACTGGAAAGCTGGTAGACGAAATATTAAACTGGATAGCTTATTACTTCGTCCAGCCATTGATTTGGTCTATGCCTTAGCGATTATTATGGTACTTAGCTACTTCGGGATTACCTCTATGAGTAATATCGTAGAAGTCGGTGTTATATATGCTTTTGTTACCTATATCGATCGGTTCTTCGAGCCAATCAATCAAGTAATGCAGCGGCTTTCTATTTTTCAACAGGCAATTGTCGCAGCATCCAGGGTTTTCAAGTTATTGGATGAGACAGACTTAGCACCTAAACAACAAAACGTAGAAACGGCGAAAATCGAACAAGGGAAAATTGAATTCCAAAATATTACTTTTTCCTATGATGGAAAAACAGATGTGCTAAAGGATATTTCGTTTACGGCTGAACCTGGTCAAACAGTTGCTTTAGTCGGACATACCGGTAGTGGGAAAAGTTCGATTATTAACTTGCTGATGCGTTTTTATGAATTCGAGCAAGGTGATATTAAAATAGATGGACATTCTGTGAAAGACTTCAAATCAGCAGAGATGCGTGATAAGGTTGGGCTCGTTCTGCAGGATCCGTTCCTGTTTTATGGGGATATCGAAAGTAATATTCGCCTTCATGCATCCGATATGACGGATTCGGCAGTACAAGAAGCGGCGGAGTTTGTACAGGCAAATAATTTTATAGAGAAACTACCGAATGCTTATAAACAAAAAGTAACGGAACGAGGCTCTACTTTTTCAAGCGGACAAAGACAACTCGTAGCATTTGCTCGTACGATAGCTACTAATCCTAAGATTTTAGTGCTAGATGAAGCAACTGCGAACATTGATACAGAAACGGAAGTTGCAATTCAAAGTAGTTTAGAAAAAATGAGAAAAGGACGGACGACTATTGCGATTGCCCATCGTTTAAGTACTATACAGGATGCAGAACTAATTCTTGTACTGCATCATGGGGAAATAGTTGAACGAGGGACTCATCAGGAGCTCCTAAACCAAAAAGGTTTGTATCATAAGATGTATCTACTACAAAATAATGTAGTGGAGGATATCGCCTGATTCTTACCCAACATAAACCAGCTAGAGTAATAACTCTTGGCTGGTTTATTTCTTGTTTGGGAAAAAGCTGATTAATTGTAATGACTTTTAACTTGTGAAAGGATAGAGGGAGAACAATTTTGAAGGGAGACGTTTCTAATGAACGTAATAGTTATTGGAGCAAACGGACAAATTGGGCAACATGTAGTAAATGAATTGCATCAAAGTAACACTCATACGGTGACCGCAGTGGTCCGAAAAAAAGAGCAAGCGGAAAAGCTTATGGATCGCAATATCCAAGCAATAGTAGCGGACTTAGAAGGCTCTGTGGAAGATCTTGAAAAAGTAATTACTGGAGCAGATGCCATCATCTTTACTGCAGGTTCGGGTGGACATACAGGACCAGATAAAACATTATTAATCGATTTAGATGGTGCAGTAAAAACGATGGAGGCTGCTAAACAAGCAGGAGTGGAGCGTTATATTATGGTAAGTGCATATGATGCTGATAAACGTCAAAATTGGAACGAAGGAATGCGTCCTTATTATGTAGCGAAACACTATGCTGACCGAATGCTCGAAGCGAGCGGTTTAAATTACACGATAGTTCGACCAGGTGGACTTGTGCATGAACCTGCAATTTGCAAAATTACGGTAGGGGCGGAAGCCAAGCCGAGCACCATTACTCGGGAAGACGTAGCACATACACTTATTGCAGCCTTAGAGAATAAACAAACATATCATCGTTCCTTTAATGTAGTAAACGGGGAACATTCAATTGTAACAGCATTGAATAATCTTAACTAAAATAGATAGCCTCTTGATATTTGAGAGGCTTTTTTTAACTTTTTCATCGATACCGACTTCTCTGGAAAGTGTAAAAGTATATTTCCTCCTGAGGACAAAACGACTTCAAATGATAATGTTGATTCGTTAATTGATAGAAACTCTTCATACAACCAGTCATCTATTTCACGATTGTAAATAGGTTTATCATTTTCATAATTGAAATGCTGAAATTGAAAGAAAGAGACATTGTTAAAACTCAATATCCAATCATCGTCACTTAAAACAGTGAAGTGTATGTTTGAGTGAAGGAGACTTTTATGTTCAATTTCTATTTTGATAAGTCTTTCTTATAGAACTAACGCCGCAGTATGAAAGCACTATTAGTAATTGATGTACAAAATGTAATTGTGGAATTTAAAGATTTTCAGCAAGAACTGAACAGTATTGAAAGTATTATTCAAGACTTTAAAGTAAATGAAGAACCTGTAATATTTATAAGAAATTTAGATGATGATGAAAAAAGCCCTTTCAATAAAAAATTACCAAGCTCAGAACTTCATCATTCTCTAAAGGAATATGCAGACATTGTAATTGAAAAGAAGACACCTAGTGCTTTCTTTCATACAGAACTTAGTGAAAAGTTAGAGCAACTGGGTGTAGAACATCTTTTTATAACAGGATTTAACACTGAGTTTTGTTGCCAGTTTACTGCAATAGCAGCCTATGACAGGGGCTATCAGGTCACTTTTATTGAAGATGCTACAGGTACTGTTAATGACGAAGCTACATATGAAATGAAAGGATAGGATATAAGGGATTTCGTAGGGACAGCTTTACATTGGTCTAAGGTTATTGAAGTATTGGATTTAGAGGAATATGTTGAAGCATATAAATCAAGCAGCGTTTAAATATTTGTTTACTTGAAGATTAAATTAGACAAATATAAATAAAATTTCACTACATCAGCTACTAGTAGCAATTTCCTTATTGCATTAACGGGTGCTTTAGTTGAAGATCATTGAGCTGCCTAGGCAGCTCTTTTTTCTATATCACCAGAAGAGGATGTTTAGTTAAAAAAGGGATATTTGAATTAATATAGAATAATTACTTATGAATAAAAAATGGAGCAATAAAGGGGCATTAAATTGGAAATAAGGTTTAATAACTTTTTTAGAGAAGAATTAACAGTTAATGAAATTCAAGTAGCTATGGAAAATGAAGAGATAACTTCAAAAGAGTTAGTTATGTATTATCTTTACAGAATTGCAAAGTATGACCAAGATGGACCTAAAATAAATTCTATTCTTGAAATAAATCCTGACGCAATCTTCATTGCGGAAGCATTAGATTATGAAAGAAAAACAACTGGTGTTAGAGGTCCTTTACACGGTATTCCCGTTGTTCTGAAAGACAGTATTGAAACAAATGATTCAATGCATACCAGTGCTGGAACACTTGCATTAGAGAATCATATTAGTAGTCATGATGCATTCATTGTTGAAAAGCTCCGTAACTCAGGTGCAGTACTCTTAGGAAAGGCTAATATGACAGAACTAGCTAATGGGATGTCAAATACAATGTGGGCAGGCTATAGTTCCAGAGGTGGGCAAGTATTAAATCCATATGGCGATGCTAACCTTTTTGTTGGTGGATCCAGTTCAGGTTCAGCTGTGGCAGTTGCTGCAAATTTTACAGTATTGGCTGTTGGCACTGAAACAGATGCTTCTATTCTAAGTCCAGCGGTTACAAACGCTGTGGTAGGTATAAAACCTACGGTTGGCTTGATAAGCCGAACAGGTATAATTCCTTTCACATATTCTCAAGATACGGCTGGTCCAATGGCAAGAACCGTTACGGACGCTTCTATTTTATTGGGAGCTTTAGTTGGTGTTGATAATCTTGATGCCGCTACCCATAAAAACATAGGAAGGCTTCAACGGGATTATTCAACTTTTTTGGATTCTATGGGCTTAAGGGGAGCGAAAATTGGTGTATTCAAAGGTGCTTCTAAAGCGTTTTATGGATCTGAAGAATATGATGCGGGATTATTTGAGGATGCCATACAGACCTTAAATCAAGAAGGTGCTATGGTCACTGAAGATATCGAGATTCCTTCTTTTCATAGAGAGTGGAAAAGGGTGGTACTAGTATCAGAGTTGAAACATAGCCTAGAAAATTATCTTTCCAAACTCCCTTCGTATTTACCGGTACATTCTATAACCGATCTGATTCAGTTTAACAAGAGTAATGCAGATAGGGCATTGAAATACGGACAGAATAAGTTGGAGGAAATTGTGGGATTACCTAATACGTTAAGAAATTCTGAATATTTGAATGCAAAACTTGATGATTTATATTTTTCTCAGTCTGGGATTGATTTTGCTTTGAAAAAGTATGACCTTGATGCAATTCTTTTCCCTTCATATATAGGGTCGACAATCTTTGCTAAAGCTGGATATCCATCTATTGCTCTACCTGCTGGATACAAGGAAAGTGGAAGACCTTTTGGTATAACTTTTGCTGGTACTGCTTTTAGTGAAGGTATATTAATCAAACTTGCTTATGCCTTTGAACAAGCCACAAAACATCGGAAAAGACCCAAATTAATATGAAAAAGAAAGATGTACTTCATTCCTCATGAACAGTTAAATCAACCTAGAAAAACAATTGATTCAATTATATCTAAAAATCCTTCTTCAACTAACGAGGTGCTTTAGCAAAATAAAACTAACGAGAAACAGTCTGATTTGTTATGCAACTAATGCAGAAAGTAATGTAAGGCATCTTGGTAATAAATGGAGGTTACTAGGAGGACGAAAAATGTTTAAGTATGTGTTGCAATTTATCGTTGGAATCTTTACTTTAGTGGTATCAACATTTATAGCTTGGTATGAAGGAAGTACAATAACCAATAATTCTTTGGAATGGGGGTATTCAACACCATTTACTAAATTATTTAACATTGAGATTACGAATGGTCGTGATATTAGTCAACTTGATTATTTTGTTTATGCAGCTAAATTTCACCCACTATTTCCCGCTATTATGATAGTTAGTGCATTCTATATTTTGAGTGTAGTTGGTTATCTTCTTATAAAAAGTAAGTCTAAATGGACTACAGGATTTTGGGGATTATTAAGTTGTATTATGTTATTACTTAGTGGTTTTATTTTTAATTCACCAACCATTGGCGGAAGGATTTTATTCTGGATTGCTTTAGTAAGTGGACTAATTAGTATAGCTGTTGCAATGTTCGTGGGCTTAAGAAATTTCAAGAACAAAGAGACCGTTGAATTATAACAATGTGAAGAGTTTCCTTAAACTAACGGCTGCTTTAGCTCAATAAGAAAAAAGCTTTACTCCTTGTTGAAGTAAAGCAACCGTTTATTGAGTAATCCGTTTATTTAAGTTCTAATACGACTTTTTCCGTTTTACCATCCCAAGAAAATTCCGCCACAATAACTTCATCTTCCGCTACCCTTACTTCATGTTGAATGTTCCCTTCTTCGAGCCTGCCCTTTCCTTTAAAACTCGCATCCGTAACTTTTTGCTCGCTCTTAGCTATACTAGTGGAAACTATGTAATCAAATGTTTCCGGAGGATCCCCTTCACCGATAAAGTCAATAATGTAGCTGGCTGTTTGTGACTTCCCATCATCCACTGCTTATATTTTACTAACCAATGGTCACTTTCTCCTTCAAAGTGCAACGTGCTAACACCAATTACAGCACAACCAGCGAGTAGCATGAACAAGAATCCCATCGCAATCTTCTTCACCATTTTCCCCACCTCCGTTCATTTAAATTTATACTGAATATAAGTAATTACCTGCTGTAAATTCTTTATTGTAATCAAATATTCACCTACTTTGTATTGCCATCTTTAACACTTCTTTTACAAAATGCCTATTTACTTAAATACGTTTGAAAATAAAATGAGTTCCAATTTCAACAAAATTTACATTTAATAATTTATTTTTTCTTTTTGACTAGTCGAGAAGAAGAGATTGTACTTAAATATATAAAATAGCGAAAGCTTCATAAGTAATTTTATATATGCTATACAGATTCAAGCCCAGTTATTGTGAGAAAAATGGCTTGATTATTTTAGTGATGCCTTAACACCTAACAAACAAGACTTGACATAAAATTCTAAAAACTATACATTGAAAGTAACTTAAATATAATCACTAGGGGTGTTATTTAACTGAGATGAGTATTTACTCAAACCCTTTGAACCTGAACTAGTTAATACTAGCGGAGGAAAGTGTAGATTCTAATACATAATAGCAGGCTGATGATGCCTAATTTTTACTATGCAATTATTTGTATTTGCGCAACTTTCCTAAAGGAAGGTTGCGTTTTTTTATTATATCTATCACTTTATCATTTAAGTTTCAGCAAAACTAACAGTATGGGAGTGGTTATGATGAAAAGAACAGTATTGGTAACGGGCAGTAGTAGAGGTTTGGGATCGGCTATTGTAAAAGAATTGGCACATCAAGGATTTAAAGTGGTTATTAACTACTATAAAAGTAAAGATGCCGCTGAAGAGCTTGTTTCTATACTAGGTAAAGAGAATGCAATTGCAATTTGTGCAGATGTCACAAATCGGGCAGAAGTCGATGCCTTGGTAAAGAAAGCAACCGAATATTTTGGTCAAATAGATGTTGTAGTCAACAATGCATTGGTAGGTTTCAAATTTGATCCAAACAAACAGAAATCCTTTACAGAACTTACTTGGGAGGATTATCAAAAACAACTAGACGGCACTTTAAAAGCCGCATTTAATGTAGTCCAAAGTGTTATACCTCAATTTATTGAACGACTAAATGGAAGTATTATAAGCATTGGTACCAATTTGTATCAAAACCCTGTTGTTCCTTATCATGAATATACAACAGCAAAGGCTGGACTAATTGGTTTTACGCGAAATATCGCCGCTGAACTGGGACAATTCGGCATAAGAGCAAATGTAGTTTCAGGTGGATTATTAAAAACGACTGACGCCAGTGCTTTTACAACTCCTGAAGTATTCGATTTAATTGCTCAATCAACGCCTTTGAAGAAAGTAACTAGCCCTGAAGATGTAGCCAATATGGTCGCTTATTTATCTTCAGAAAATGCTGATGGTATTACAGGTCAGAATTTAACAGTAGATGGCGGTTTGACAATGAACTAGTAACTTAATTTATAATAGATAGTCTTACAAAAATAGACGATTTAAGCAGTCACTCATGACATAGGTAGAGGAGTAGCTAATGAAAGGAAATCAAAGAAAACAAATCCACTTAGGCGTATTGCTGTATGGATGTGGACATCATCAGGCTGCTTGGTTAATGCCTGATTCAAGCATTGAATGCATCGGGAACATTTCTTATTACCAATCCTTAGCACAGTTAGCTGAAACGGGTTGCTTTGATGCGGTGTTCTTTGCCGACAATCAATCATTCCCTGCCAACGCCCCAAATGAAATGCCAGCATTTTGGTTAGATCCAGTGGTCAATTTAACTGCTATTTCTCAAGTGACAAATTATGTGGGATTAGTTTCAACAATCTCAAGTACCTTTTCGAATCCTTACACTGCTTCGCGACAACTGTTAAGCCTAGATCACATTACAAACGGACGTGTCGGGTGGAATCTCGTTACCTCAATGAGGGACGAGGAAGCATTAAATCATAGTATGTCGGAACTGCCTTCTCATGATAAACGGTATGAAAAGGCCGAAGAATTTGCTTCTTTAATGAATAAACTATTTCTATCATGGGACAGCAAGGAGATTCTATATAATCGAGCAGAAAAACAGTTAATCAATCCTGTTAATATACAACCTGTTGACCACAATGGGACCTATTTTAAAGTGAAGGGCCCATCCACGACGCCAAAAAGCCCTCAAGGCAAACCAGTAGCCATGCAAGCAGGGGCATCTAAACAAGGGATTGCATTAGCTGCAAAATATGCAGATGCCGTCTATTCAGTGTCATGGAACTTAAACCAAGCGAAAAAGTACCGCAAGAAGTTGGATGAACAGGTTAAGCAATACGAAGACTGTAATCGACATATTAAAGTATTCCCAGGCTTAGTCACTTATGTAGGGCGTACTCATGAAGAAGCTCTTGCCAAAAAATCAGCGTTAGATGAGAAATTACCTATAGAAACGGCTTTAAAACAGTTGAGCTTCTTTCTCCAGCAAGATTGTTCTAAATGGGACATTGAACTAAAAGTACCTCCATTACCTCCGGCAGAAGAATTTATGGGTCCGGTTGGACGATACGAAACAATATTAGAAATTATTAAAGATACTCAACCTACAGTAAAGGAACTCTTAGGATACCTTAATGCAGGTGGCGGACATTTCACGCTGATTGGTACTCCTGAGAAAATTGTGGATCAGATGGAGGTTTGGATTGAGGCGGGTGTAGCGGACGGATTTAATCTTATGCCTCCTACATTGCCAGGTAGTTTAGAGGACTTTGTTGAACTCATTGTTCCTGAAATGCAAAAAAGGGATATTTTCAGAAAGCAATATGAGGGGCATACCCTCCGTGAGCATTTGGGGTTACCATTAGGAATTAGATAAGTTGGTCCATGATCCCCCAGGAATCACTATTTACGGCATCAAGATTGAGAAAGACAATCTTGGGATGTGGAAGGGGAAGTTGTTGATGAATGTATCTATACGTGAAAAATCACCAATCGTACATTGTATGACAAACAAAGTCGTGGCGAATTTTCAAGCCAATGGATTGCTTGCTATTGGAGCATCACCGGTTATGGGAGATGAAGAAAGAGAAGTGGAAGAACTAGTCACACTCTCCAATGTTCTCTCATTGAATATTGGCACTTTAAATGAACGAACGTACAGCAGTATGCTAGTGGCTGGAAGAGTTGCAAATCAAATAGGAATCCCTGTAGTGCTTGACCCCGTCGGAGTGGGAGCTACTCGATATCGTCTTCAAGCGGTGGATAGACTTCTAGATGAAGTCAAAATAAATTTAATACGATGTAATACTGGTGAACTGGCGTCACTTATGAAAAAAGAATGGGCTTCCAAGGGAGTAGATTCAGGGAACGGACAACTTGATCGAAAAGAAGAGGCTATGGCTTTAGCTAGACAAAAAGAGTGCATAGTCGTTGTGACAGGAGAAGAAGACATTGTGACGGATGGAAGTTGTTTGAAGACAGTAAGAGCAGGGCACGTTCGAATGACAACAGTAACTGGAACAGGCTGCTTACTGAGTAGTATCTTAGGAGCTCACCTTGCCTTGACATCTAAAAACCATGTAGAACTTTTGAGTAGTGCTTTGTACGAATATGGAGCATCAGGAGAAGAGGCTGCAGAGAAAACAGAATTTTCCGGGGCATTTCAACAAGCTTTTCTTGATCGATTAAGTGCAAGAGGATGGAAATACGATGTCTGATTCAAAGCCATGTGTTTTAACGATTGCAGGTTCTGACTCAGGTGGAGGAGCCGGGATACAAGCAGATATAAAATCTTTTCAAGAACGAGATGTATTTGGAACGAGTGTTATTACAGCAATCACTGCTCAAAACACTTGTGGGGTGCAAGGTGTCTATCCCGTAGAAGCAAAAGCTGTCCAACAACAGCTCCAATCTATTGGAGAGGATTTCTTCATTTCAGCAGTTAAAACCGGGATGCTCTTTAACACAGATACAATCGCTCTTGTTGCGAATGCAATATCAGAGTACAGGTGGAAAAATATCGTCGTCGATCCCGTGATGGTTTCAACAAGTGGACATATCTTGTTAGAGGAGGAAGCGATTGATACCTTGAAAACAAAACTCTTTCCTTTAGCACGTATCGTCACACCAAACATACCAGAAGCTGAGCATCTAACAGGATTAAAAATTGAAAAAGATATAGATATTTTAAAGGCTGCAGAAAGAATTTTATCGATGGGTGTCAAATCGGTGCTTATCAAGGGTGGTCATAAAAAGGACGAATATGCAGAAGACGTATATGTTGACGAAAAAGGCGTATGTATCCGTTTCAGTTCAAAGCGAATCGATACAAAAAATACGCACGGAACAGGCTGTACCTTCAGTGCAGTCCTCACAGCTGAATTGGGTAAGAGAAATAATATTGATGAAGCATTGATGACCTCCAAAAGATACATTCAATCTGCAATCGAAAACGTTATCTCACTCGGACAAGGGCATGGTCCTACTAACCACGGAGCCTATAGAAAAAAAGGCATAAAGGAGAGGATTATTAGTGTTCAAGAAACCATCGATTTATTTCATAATGGGGACAGCTAATGTGAAGGATGAGGAACCGTTGACGGTTCTAGAGGACGCATTACAGGCAGGAATCACGCACTTCCAATTACGCGAAAAAGGGAAAGGTGCACTAGTTGGTAGCGAATTAGTTGCATTTGCTCAAGCATGTAAAAGACTATGTAAAATCTATGGTGTACCATTTATTGTGAATGATGATGTTGAACTTGCACTATCCGTCCAAGCTGACGGAATCCACCTCGGGCAAGGAGATTGGAAGGAAGGGGTGAAAAAAGTCATCACAAGCAAAGGGATGGTTCTTGGTCGCTCAGTACAAACCATGCACGAAGCGGAAGATGCTGTTCGCTCAGGTGCAGATTATTTAGGAGTAGGCTCGGTGTTCCCTACTCTTACAAAGCCAGATGCTGAACATGAGGTGGGTGCTTCCACTTCCCTTATTCGGGAACTCCATGAGTACTTTCCGAACATTCCAGTTATAGGTATAGGCGGAATTGAACCGTCAAATGTTCATGTTGTCTGGGAAGCAGGTGCGACAGGCGTAGCGGTTATTTCTTGTATTTGTAAAACGAGTGATCGAAGAGAAGTGATATCAAAACTTTCACCTCCGCTTAAAATAGAGAGGCGGGCACGATGAAATCACAAAAGTTGGTACTAATGGCGATGTTTGTGTCCATAGGAGTATTAGGGTCTGCATTTATTTGGTTTCCTGCTGGCATAGCAAAAGCGTATCCTATTCAACACGCAATAAATGTGTTGTCTGCGGTTTTTTTTGGACCTATAGGAGCCGTTGGTGTTGCACTGATGACTGCAGTCATACGGATTTTCACAGGTACAGGTTCACTTCTAGCTATTCCTGGTGGAATCATTGGAGCCCTGCTTGCAGGTGTTCTGTATAAAATCACAGGTAGAGTAGGAATGGCGGTAGTTGGTGAAATTATTGGCACAGGATTGTTAGCATCTTTAGTTGCAGTTCCCTACGCAAAAGTTTTTATGGGAACAGAATTCGGCGCATTGTTTTTTGTTCCAGCATTTTTTGCCTCTAGTCTAAGTGGGGCTTTGATTGCTTGGATTATTGCTAAGAGAATTGAAAGAAGCTCGATACGGTTAGTTGACCACTCATTAAAATAAAAGTGTTTGCACTTTTGATTCCACAATCTTTCCAGGTAATACATTTTCAATTTTATTGTAAATTACCGTCGAACATAGAACTAAAAAACAATTCACACTAATAATTTCAGAATTTTCATAAAGAACAGTTTTTATTGTGTTATAATTTTCCGTAGTGTAAAAGGAGGTACAGGTCCAATGGTAAAAAAATAAAATGAGAAAATCTTAAAATGTTTTATTAACCTTAGTATAAACGTGTAGATTTTCTCTTTCATGGAATTAATATCTAGAATAGAGGAGACATAACATGTTAAATAAATTAAGTAATACTATTTATTATTTATCTAATCAAGATAATAACGAAAGACCAACATTAGGATTGGTATGTGGTGATAGTTATAGTTTAATCATCGATTCAGGTAATTCACCTCAGCATGCTAAAGACTTTTTACTAGAAATCGAGAAGCTAAATGTACCACCAGTTAAATATGTTGCTATTACCCATGCACATTGGGATCACTTTCTAGGAATGAATGAATTTGATGCAACTGTTATTGTTAATAGTCAAACAAACGAAATCATAAAAGAATGGCAAAGTTTTTCCTATGACGATCGTTCTCTCAAGAGCTATGTGAATACTAATCAAATGAGTGCTATGTGTATGAATATTATACAAACTGATATGCCAAACAGGAATAGTTTTAAGCTAAAATCTCCAGATGTAATCTTTGAAAGAACATTAACTATTGATTTGGGTAATAAAGTTTGCATACTTGAAAAAATTAAAAGTACTCATTCGGAGGACTCTACGGTCATTTACATCCCTGATGAAAAAGTTGTTTTTTTAGGTGATTGTGCATATGGTACAACGACAAATTCTTTATTTCATTTCAAGCAATCATTGTTATTACCAATGATTAAAGATATTCAAAAATATAATGCTGAAATGTTTTTACTTGGTCATGAATCGATCTGTGATTCTACTGAAATGGATATATATTGGAGAGAGTTAACAAGATCAAGTCAAGTTGTAAAATCGTCCTCACTAGAAGATGCTTTAGAGTGTTTTAAGGCAGAAAATAAAAGGGACCCTAATAATAATGAATTATTTTTCATAAAAGCATTTGTTAATGACCATATTATTCAATTACAATAACTCTATAGAATACATCATTTAAATATAAAAATTAGCCACCTCATTTAAAAATTGAAATGAGGTGGCTTTTAATGACTGAGTTTTTTTCTCATTTTTCCTTATTATGAATTATTTACTTTTCCTGCCTTTCGAAAAGGTGGAATATTTGCTAAACTTAAAAAGTCTTATAATCTAATCTTTAAAAGCATATTTTATATATGGATTTTCATCACTATGAAGGAACTGTAGCTTCTCTGTTTAAAAGAGTCAAAAAGCTGTCACAAGCAATTATGAGGTCAAATAGGAGGAAATTTGATACGATAGGTACAGTAAATCGGAAAGGTTGACTGCCGTGAGTACAGACGTAAACCTTCTATTGGCATTTGGTGCAGGGTTTTTAAGCTTCATTTCTCCTTGTACGCTACCATTGTATCCTGCATTTTTATCATACATTACAGGAATGTCATTAGAAGAAATAAAAACAGATAAAAAATTAATGCAAAAAAGAGGAATGCTTCATACGTTATTCTTCTTACTAGGTTTTTCTATCATCTTTGTTGCGATAGGGTTTGCAACATCTCTGGTAGGTACATTTTTCATCCAATATGATGATTTACTTCGTCAAATTGGAGCAATATTCATTGTTATCTTCGGATTAATCATTGTAGGCGTATTTAAGCCAGAGTTTTTAATGAAAGAAAAAAAAGTTCAATTTAAAAATCGTCCGGCTGGTTATATAGGTACTATTTTAATCGGAATGGCATTTGCTGCAGGATGGACACCATGTACTGGACCCATATTAGCTGCCGTTATCGTAATGGCAGGATCCAATCCTGATGCTGGTATGTGGTATATGCTTGCTTATGTATTTGGGTTCGCAATTCCATTTTTCGTATTGTCATTCTTTGTAACGCGACTTAACTGGATACGTAAAAATAGTAATTTAATCGTTAAAGTTGGCGGTTATATTATGATTGCACTTGGATTGATTTTATTTTTTGATGGATTAACGTATATTATTCGTATATTAAGTCCAATTTTTGGAGACTTCACTGGATTTTAACAGGAGGAATTATGCAATGCCAACAGTATTAGTAGTAGATGATGCGGTATTTATGCGCACAACGATTAAGAGAATGCTAGAAAATCATCAGTTTGAGGTTGTTGGCGAAGCAGCTAATGGAGAGGAAGCTGTAAATCTGTATAAGCAGCTTCTGCCAGATGTCGTAACGATGGATGTCACAATGCCTGGTATGAATGGTATAGAAGCTGTAAAAGAAATTATTGCGGAATTTCCTGCAGCCAAAATAGTAATGGTAACCGCGTTAGGGCAACAAAAACTAATCGTTGATGCTTTGGAACTTGGAGCAAAAGACTTCATTACGAAACCTTTCGATCCAGATCGAATTGTGAATGTGTTACATAATGTTACTTCGGATATATAGTAACATCATGCCGGTTTATCAGGCTGTAATACCCCGACAAAAAGAGAACACATATCGAGAGTCAGGGGAGAACTGCCTGTGTAAACCCTTATGGTCTACACATCCGTCCTTGTTAAGCGAAGTACCCCTGATGGATGAATCACTTTAAACAACTAAAAGATATGGGGAATTACAAATGTTAGATAAAATATCTCCAAATATGATGCTTATTGCTTCCACCGTAGTAGCCATTGGCATGGGAATTCTTGTTACAACTGTTCGTGCAAAATCTGCTAAACAACCAGCAAGCGTGAAAAAGATATTATTACCGCCAATGTTCATGTCCACTGGTGCATTGATGTTCGTGTTTCCTTATTTCCGTGTTAACTTAATGGAGTTTTTGGAAGCAATTGCGGCAGGATTACTTTTCTCCATTTTTCTAATTTGGACATCGAAATTTGAAAGTAGAGACGGAGAAATATATTTAAAACAATCCAAAGCATTTATATTCATTTTGTTTGGCTTGTTGATCGTACGCATCATTAGTAAAGTATTATTAAGCTCAACTATTGAAATTGGCGCTCTTAGTGGTATGTTTTGGATATTAGCTTTTGGTATGATTGTTCCATGGAGACTTGCCATGTACCTGCAATTTAAAAAAATACAAAATCAAACCGAAAAAGTGAGCACCCTGTAATTTAGGAATGCTCGCTTTTTTGAGTATATAGAATATAAAGCTAGAGTCCCCTCTATATCAAAGAAGGATTCGATGTTAAGAACTACTTAATCATCTTTATACTCATAGCCTGAAAACCTTACTACTTCCCACTTTTGTTTTCGAAGAGAGTTCATAACCTCTTCCCCTATGTTTAAATTACTTTCCACGATGTTTTTAGGAGTTAATGCCATCCACTGTGTCAGAGTTTGGGTACCAATGCATTTCCCTTATAGCTCCTGGCAAAATTTCTACAAGTGCTGCTGAAATCAATTCAGACACAGGAAAATTCCTTGAATCTACAACACGTACTGAACCTCCAGGAGGAGGTGGGGAAATAGCGCTCAAAGAAATGGTCCTTAACCTATTGTTAATAAAAAGAAACTATCTTGAACAATACTGTTCAAAATAGTTTCTTTTCTTGTGCTCTAACTTTACTAGGTTATTACTACCTTAATTGAGAGCGTATTCTTCTCTACTAATTTAATGATATGAGTAATATCTATACAATAAGAACACTTACAGGTTTGTTATCTCTGGATTGATTGCGTAGGCTTGTCTTTAGACAATTCAAAGTACTTGTTATAAGGAGTTACATCAATATCCATCTCGGCAAGCTTTTTACGTAGAAATTTATGATCTCTCTTTGGAGTTGCAATGATATATCCGCGTATTAATAACTCTTGCGTAATGGATTTAGCTTTTTCTTCTAAAGCCAACTGTCCTATTTTCCCTGCTATTTTTTGTTTCGCAACAGGTCTGAATAGATCTGGAACTGGTGTAACTAATTCGTTGAGCAGATGCTTTTGCTCATCATTCCAAAGATGGATTGTTTGATCTACATAATATTCTTCCCAATCCAAATCTGATTTCCCATCTTGCTTAGGCAGTGACTTACCAAACTTGCGGAACATAAAGAAGCCGCCAATTCCCATAAGTACCACTAATAGGACAACCCAAAAAAGAATAAACCATAAAAACCAACCTTCTAGCAAACTATTCACCTCATTCTCTAATACTCAGTATAAGTTGTTCCGTAAAATATTTCATCCTCCATGTATCCTTTCTGTTAAAAAAGTTCTATCTACTAATTGAAAGGAGGGGATAGACATGGCAAACCTAGAGTATAAACATGCAGTATTAAGACTCATTTTTGAAGGAGGAATAACTGAAGAAGGTAAGATGATTTTAAAGTCAAAAACCTATCGTAATGTTCGAGCAAATGTAACAGCAGACCAACTGGATACTGTTGCATTAACACTTAGTTCCTTTTCCGAAAGACCATACATCGGAGCTGAGAAAGTAGAAACTATGCAGGTAATCTAATAATGAGAGAGGAGACTGGAGAAAATGAGTAAAACACTACAACTACAGTTCGAAACAGCGCGCGGAAAAAATGTTACATTAACAGTAGATGAACCGAGAAGTAATCTAACAGAAGCAGAAATGCAAACAGGTATGGAAACAATTATTTCAAGTAATGCTTTTCAATCGGATGGTTCTCCTTTGGCGGTTATTAAAAGTGCCAAGATTGTGGACCGAACAGTAACCGAAATTATTTAACTTTTGAAGACTCTCCAGAAATGGAGAGTCTTTTTAAAAGAATAAAATGGATGGGTGTGAATAATATGGAGCAGTGGCTAAGTGTAATTCAAGATGTTGGCTTTCCCATCTTTGTATCATTTTATTTGATGCATAGAGTAGAAACAAAACTAGAGGAGATTAAAAACGTCCTGTTATCATTAAATTAGTGCATTTATTCACAGAAATGTTGGAATAAATAAGACAATGTAGTTGAAGGTATAAAATTGTTTCGTTAAGATGAGGGTATGAAGAGAAAAGCGAGGTCTCAGGAATGAAGAAGTTATTTATATTATTATGTATTTCGGCAATTGTTCTTGTTGGCTGCGGTAGCAGCGGCAATTTTGAAGCACAGACTAACTGGGAAGTTTCCGAGTTCGATTATGATAATCAGCGTGGGGAAACTGTTTCTTTAGAGGATTTAAAAGGCACAGTCTGGTTATCCACATTTATTTTCACAGATTGTGAAACTGTATGTCCTCCAATGACATACAATATGAGCGATATTCAAGCGATGTTGAGTGAAAAGGGTATTGAGGATTACAAAATTGTAGCATTTAGTGTGGACCCAGAAGTGGATACACCCGAAAAGCTCCAAGAATATATCGCAAATTATGATGTAATAGATGAAAGTAAATGGGAACTTTTAACTGGCTATACGCAAGAGCATATTAGTGGCTTTGCAGCAGATTCTTTTAAGACCTTAGTTCGAGATGATCCGAATACAAACCAAGTTATTCATGGAACTTCTTTCTATTTAGTCGACCAAAACGGGATAGTCGTAAAAAATTATAGTGGCAATACAGAAGTGCCAAAAGAAGAAATTGTCATTGATGTGGAAACATTAATTGAAGATGGAAAATAAAAATCAGCCTTTCCAAATGGAGAGGCTGATTTTTATTTAGGCATTATTTTGCTTTTTTAACAAATCTCTAATCTCTTCCAACAATACCTCTTTCGAGTCAACGGGAGGAGCTTCTTCTGTAATAGCTACAGCATCTTCTTTACGTTTAAATTTAGATATTAATCGAATAAACATGAAAATAGCAAAAGCAATAACGATAAAATCAAAAACGGATTGTATGAAATTCCCGTATAAAATTTCTTTATAATGTAAAGAAGAAAACTTACCACTAGGAAGTAATAAACCAATAGTAGGCATAATTATATGTTCTACTAATGATGTTACGATCTTACCAAATGCTGCTCCAATAACAACAGCAATTGCTAAATCTAGTACATTTCCTTTAAAAGCAAACTCTTTGAAGTCTTTCCACATATTTTTCACCTCCGTATTGTCATACTACAAAAGAATCTCTTATTTGTATATATCGACAAACTTCGCATTTTTACTATTGTTTGTAGGGATATTGTGCTATTGTTATAATCTATATAATAATCAGTTAGTTGGGAATACTGGATGAATGTGCTCTTTATAGTAATGTTAATTTTAAAATGGTTAGAGTAGTCTTTTACAGCAATATAAGTAGAATAGGTGAATAAATAGATGAAGAAACAAAAGGGAATATCTTATAAAACAAAGGGTTGGATGATCGTATTACTTCTTCCTATTACGATAACTATCTATATACTAGCAATTATAGGTTGGCAACAATTGGTGAAAATACCTGTGGTACAAGAATGGGCGGAAATTATTAATAGTAGCACTGCAAAATTGGATGTGCCTACCGAATATATTGAATTGTATAAAAAAGCAGAAGACAATTATGGGGTGCCATGGACTTTATTAGCCGCTCATCATCGGATTGAAACTAGATTTTCTACAATGGATCCGTTACTTTCTCCAGCCGGCGCTGAAGGGCATTTGCAATTTATGCCATGTACGTTTGTTGGTTGGTCACATCCAAGCTGTGGGGGACTAGGCAAGGGGGATATCCCGGAAAAAGATAAAATTAGTCCAGCGATTATCGAACAATACGGTGGGTACGGGGTAGATGCTAATAACGATGGGAAAGCAGATCCATATGATCTAGAGGATGCTATATTTAGTGCTGCCAATTATCTCGCAGCAAGTGGGGCGGCGGATGGGGAGATAGAAAAAGCCGTTTTCAACTATAATCACAGCGAGAAATATGTGGAAGACGTACTTCACTTCTATCATTTGTACGAGAGTCAAGTAAAAGATCTACAAGCAGCAGCATATTCTTCGCAGTAAAAAAGGAAGTACTCAATTGAGTACTTCCTTTTTTTAATTATTACGCTTTACGCATAGCTTTTAAAATAAAGCTTAAGATCAGTACTAAAATAATTGCACCGATTAATGCTGGAATAATTGCCATATCCCAGATAACTGGACCCATGTCAGGGAATATTAATCCACCGATCCATGCACCAATGATACCTGCGATGATGTTACCAATAATTCCTCCTGGTATATCTTTACCTAAAATAAGTCCTGCTAACCAACCGATTATACCACCGATTATTAAGTATAAAATGAATCCCATCTTTTCCATCTCCTTATGAATGTATTATTGCTTCACACTCTTTATATATCCATCCTACACAACTAATAAACCTAAGTTTATTATTTTTATTTATAATACTGCATATGGATGTTAGAAGTGCCTTAAAAGTCAGTGATATCAAGATATCCAGATGCATGTAACGCTTTTACAAATTCAACATTTTTACAAATTAAGTCCTTAAAAAAAGTAATTCAAATTTTCAAAATGTTTTGCGTTCTAAAGGATTTTGCATTATAATGTAAAAAAGGAGTGGAGATCATGGATATTCGATTAAACAAAAGATTAAACAAGCAAGGAGTAGTCATTGCAATTCTCCATACAATCATAATTTTAAACTTAACCATTGACTTTTTCTTCATCCATTAAACTTATGTAAAGGGCAGTTTGCAGCTGCCCTTTACAATGTACTCTATAGTAGTATGAACTAAATTTATCAAAAAATGCCTTGCATGTTGAAAAACATGCAAGGCATTTTCTTATTTAACAGATCCACTCATAAACTGTTCATCTTTATAATACATATTCTTCACTAAAATATTTGGCCCTAAGCATTTTACAGCTGGACAATGGCAATTGAGTGATTTAGAAAGAGGCGAAGCAAGCCATTTCTCAAAAATATCAGGAAGCGTATCCGTTTGAATATTCCCTAAAGCTGGTGCGTCTCCAAAATCAGTGACAATCACCTCGCCAGTAAATATGCTTACATTCAAACGGGAACGACCATCAGGATCATTTCTAGTGGAAACATTTTTTGAATGACGCAGTCTCTCTAAAAGCTGAATACTTTTATCATTTTGGCTACATGGATAAAATGGTAAGGTTCCAAATAACATCCACACATTGTCATCACGGAAATCTAAAATCTGTTCAATTGCTTCATGCGTTTCTTCTAAAGTTAAGGTAGTTAACGCACTGGCGAAGTCGGATGGGTACATAGGATGTATTTCGTGCCGTGCACATTTCATCTCTTCTACTACTTGTTTATGTATATGCTCTAGATAGGGAAGAGTTTTTTTGTTCAACATCGTTTCTGCTGAAACCATCACTCCCGCTTCTGAAAGCATACGACTATTGTCAATCATTCGTTGAAAAAGTTTAGCTCGCTGTTCATAGGAAGGTTTTCTCTCCATCATGGCAAATCCAGTTTCGACAAATTCATCTACGGTTCCCCAGTTATGAGAAATATGTAATACATCTAAGAAAGGCGCAATCATTAAGTAACGTTCAGGCTCCAGCGTAAGATTTGAATTCATCTGCGTACGAACACCTCTACTATGAGCATACTTTAATAGAGGAAGGACATAATTATTAATGGACTTTTTAGACAGCATAGGTTCTCCACCAGTGATGCTTATCGTTTTTAAGTGGGGGATTTCTTCTAAACGTTGGAGGATTAGTTCTATTGGAATTGCTTCGGGATCTTTCGTTTGTAATGTATATCCTACTGCGCAATGGGCACAGCGCATATTACATAAAGTAGTTGTCGTAAATTCAATATTACTTAAAGTTAGCTTTCCAAACTGCTCCATGTCTCGATATGCTTCCCATGGATCATTCATTGGATTCATTGTTTTCTTGGTTTTCATTTCAATCATTATTTAAACTTCCTTTCAATAGTGTATTGTCGCATATTTTAAGGAAAAAGAAAATAACGGACGATTGTTGCTTGTTTGTCACTTATAATGGGTATAAAGAAAGTACAACGCAGGGAGTGGAGGAATTATATGTTTATAGAAAAAATTAATGAAATTAGAAAGAACTTATTCAAACAAATCGATTCACTAACAAACGAGCAATTTAACGAAAAACCGGATAAAGACTCATGGTCTCCTAAAGAAATCGTCGATCATTTAGTGAAAATGGAACAAACCATCATTACAGGCATACAACAAGAGCTTGCAAACCCGACAAGCCCTAAAGCAAAGAAAAAACCAATAAAGCTATCTACATTAAGAATAGTAAAAGTGAAGGCTCCATCTTATACAGTTCCGTCCAGTGACTATAAAAGGACAGAAGAAATGAAATCGCAGCTACATCAAGTGAGAATGGAACTACTAGCTCTCTATAAATCGAACAATTCTACTGTATTAGAAGAAAAATCATTAAAACACCCTATTTTTGGACAAGTTCCACTCATACAGTGGTTTGAATTTACGGGTTTACATGAAAAAAGACATGCAAAGCAATTAGAAAAGACTATTGAAAAAATAAAAGGTCATTAATAATAGTTATGACTTATAATAATTTTAATCTAATTTACTTATCAAGTATATTCTTGTATGATTAGTAGTGGAGAAAAGTCACTTAACAAACACTTTTCAATAGATCTTAGGAGGAATACAAATGGCAAAAAGTAATTTACACAATAGCCGTACTTCGTTTTCTCTAAATGGTAAAGAGTATAACTACTATCGTTTAGCAGCACTAGAAGAAGCTGGCATCGCAAAAGTTTCACGCCTTCCTTATTCAATCAAAGTATTATTAGAATCTGTTTTACGTCAATATGATGGCTATGTTATTAAAGAAGATCATGTAAACCAATTAGCAAAATGGGGTAAAGATGCTAATACAGAAGCAGAAGTACCTTTTAAACCTTCACGCGTTGTACTTCAAGATTTCACAGGAGTACCAGTAGTTGTAGATTTAGCATCACTTCGTTCAGCGATGAATGAAATGGGTGGAAATCCAGACAAAATCAACCCTGCTATTCCAGTAGATCTTGTAATCGATCACTCGGTACAAGTAGATAAATACGGTACTGCATCAGCTTTACAAGCTAATATGGATCTTGAATTTGAGCGTAATGCAGAGCGTTACAACTTCTTGAAATGGGCTCAAACTTCATATGATAATTTCCGTGCTGTACCTCCAGCAACTGGTATCGTTCACCAAGTTAACTTAGAGTACCTAGCACCAATCGTACATGTTAACGAAGGTACTGATGGCACTTTGGAAACCTTCCCAGATTCAGTAGTAGGTACTGACTCCCATACAACAATGATCAATGGTCTTGGCGTACTTGGATGGGGTGTAGGTGGTATTGAAGCGGAAGCAGGAATGCTTGGTCAACCTTCATACTTCCCAATTCCCGAAGTAATCGGCGTTAAATTAGTTGGAGACCTTCCAAACGGAACTACTGCAACTGATTTAGCACTTAAAGTGACGCAAGTATTACGTCAAAAAGGTGTTGTAGGTAAATTTGTTGAGTTCTTCGGACCAGGTGTATCTAAATTACCTTTAGCTGACCGTGCAACAATTGCGAACATGGCTCCTGAATATGGTGCTACATGTGGTTACTTTGCAATTGATGAAGAATCTATCAACTATTTACGTCTAACGGGACGTGATGAAGAGCATATTGCTGTAGTAGAAGCTTACTTAAAAGCAAATGATATGTTCTTTGATCCAACTCTAGAACCTGTTTATACAGACGTTGTAGAGATCGATCTTGGAGATATCGTAGCAAACCTTTCTGGACCAAAACGTCCACAAGATTTAATTCCACTTACAGATATGAAAGTTCGTTACCGTGAGTCAGTTGTTGCTCCACAAGGCACACAAGGTTTCGGTCTATCTGAAAAAGAATTTGACAAAACAGCTACTGCTAAATTTGCAGAAGGTGATGTAGAAATTCCAACAGGGGCTGTAGCAATTGCTGCAATCACTTCTTGTACAAATACATCTAACCCATATGTAATGTTAGCTGCTGGTTTAGTTGCTAAAAAAGCAGTAGAAAAAGGACTTACAGTTCCAGCTTACGTTAAAACTTCTCTAGCTCCAGGATCTAAAGTAGTTACTGGTTATTTAGAGGATTCTGGTCTAAACGTGTTCCTTGACAAAATCGGATTCAATACAGTTGGATACGGTTGTACAACTTGTATCGGTAACTCAGGACCATTATTACCTGAAATTGAAAAAGCAATTATTGACGAAGATCTTTTCGTAACGTCTGTTCTTTCTGGTAACCGTAACTTTGAAGGTCGTGTACATCCACTTGTGAAAGCAAACTATTTAGCTTCACCACCATTGGTAGTAGCTTATGCACTTGCTGGAACTGTAGATATCGACCTTGAAAAAGATTCATTCGGTACGGACAAAGATGGCAACGAAGTATTCTTTGCTGATATCTGGCCGTCAACAGAAGAAGTAAATGAAGTACTTTCAACGGTTGTTACTCGTGAATTATTCCAAAAAGAATATGCACGTGTATTTGATGAGAACGAAGCTTGGAATGCTATTGAAACGTCAACTGAATCTTTATATTCATTTAATGACAAGTCAACATACATTCAAAACCCACCATTCTTCCAAGGATTATCTAAAGAGCCTGGTGCTATCCAATCACTAGATAAAATGCGCGTAGTAGCTAAATTTGGGGATTCGATTACAACAGACCATATTTCACCAGCTGGTGCAATTGGTAAAGATACTCCAGCAGGTAAATACTTGCGCGAAAATGGGGTTGAAATACGCGACTTTAACTCATACGGTTCACGTCGTGGTAACCATGAAGTAATGATGCGTGGTACATTTGCAAACATACGTATTCGTAACCAAGTAGCTCCAGGTACAGAAGGTGGATATACAACTTACTGGCCAACAGGCGAAATTATGCCTATCTATGATGCAGCTATGAAGTATCAAGAAACGAATACTGGTTTAGTAGTTCTTGGTGGAAAAGATTACGGTATGGGATCTTCTCGTGACTGGGCTGCTAAAGGAACAAACCTATTAGGCATTAAAGCTGTTATTACAGAAAGCTTTGAGCGTATTCACCGTTCTAACCTAGTTATGATGGGTGTATTACCACTTAACTTCTTACCAGGAGAAAACGTTGAGTCATTAGGCTTAACTGGTAAAGAAGAAATCAGTATTAATATTGCAGAAGGTGTTAAACCTCGTGATATTTTACAAGTTACAGCTAAAGCTGAAGACGGAACTGAAAAAGTATTCAACGTACTTGCTCGTTTCGATTCAGAAGTAGAAGTAGACTACTACCGTCATGGTGGTATCCTACAAATGGTATTACGTAACAAAATGTTAGAAGCATAAGAATTACCTTAAAAGAGACTATTCCTTCTTAGGATATAGTCTCTTTTTCTTTTTATAGGGAATTCTTCATCTCACATCTAACGCAATACCTTACAACCGATTGTGCTTTTACACATTAAACAAGGTAAGAAATTTAGTTTATACTTAAAGAACTGAAGGAGGGGTTATGAATGTTTGGTAATTTGTTTAAAAAGAAAGATCCAATTGAGAAGTTTTGGCAGTACTTTATCGATCATGAGAAAAAACTTTATAATTTAAGGGAGGACGACATAGAGAAAATATACGGAGATTTATATAGATTAATAAATAAAGTAAACAATCAACTAACTTTTTCTACCCCTGTCGCATTGATCAATGGGAAAAGAGAATTTACTATTAAAGCTTCATCTATTGGAAAAAACTTTCCTGATGTAATTCGGCTAGTAGATGCTGCTCCCACAATGGAAAAGTTTACAATCATCGCATTTGAGCAACGAAATGATGGGGAAGATGGAACAACAGTAAATGATATTATGCTCACTCGTGATGATGTCTTTTTCAACTATACATATGATCAGGAATATACAGCGTTCTATTTAAAGTTATATATTAAAGGGTTTGAGGAAGAAAATGATGATTATTACCAAGTAACTTTTGATTTGCTTGAGTTAGTCATAGGGGAATATGTGCTTGGTACAGAAATTACAGAAATCGAATTTAATAAGTTTTATATAGCAGATAACCTCTTGCCAATTAATGATTTAGCAAAAATATTAGATACAATTAAATTAGGAAAGTAATGATTTTTATCTACAAAGTAGTGCGTAACAGTATTTTTATCAGCTATTTAGTATAATTACCACTGAGGTGACTTTAAATGTTTTTAAGTGAAAAAGAAATTGAAGTACGATATGCTGAAACCGATCAAATGGGTGTAGTATATCATGCGAATTATGTTATTTGGTTAGAAATAGGAAGAACCCAACTAATCAAAGACTTAGGATTCTCCTATGCGGGACTAGAGCAAGATGGATACCTTTCGCCGGTAACAAATGTGAATGTAAACTATAAAACTCCTGTGAAGTACGGGGAGACTGTAGTGATTAGAACCTGGATTGAAAAACATAGTAAGCTACGAACAACCTATGGTTATGAAATTATACATGAAGACGGTACAGTTGCTTCAAACGCAACATCTGAGCATGTAATAGTGAAGAAAGACAACTTCCGACCCGTATCTCTGAAACGAGTTCATGCGGCATGGGATGCAAAATATGTAGAAATAGCCAAGGAGAATGCTTAATGGCATTTGGTATTAAACGTCATGAGTTAAATGAATGGAAACGAGATGTCCTGGAGGGGAATATAGCTTTCTTAACGCATTATTGGATTGATGAACGATTTCCTGGTTGTAACACGGTCACCAAAGTCGGCTGCAGTGATGTGCCCAGGCTAATTGAATGGGGTAAGAAATACGGCTTAAAGGCCGAATGGATCGACTATAAAGAAGCTTTTCCTCACTTTGATTTATTTGGTAAACACGAGATGGATATCATGGTAAAAGAGGGATTGTTGGAGCAGTTAGAGAGATTTAATAGGAATTCGTAAAAACAGCTAGAGATTATTGAAATCTCTAGCTGTTTTTATTTGTAATTCAGTTATAATTAAATGAAAAGTCTGGATATTAGGGGGAGGAGTAATAAATGGTTTACAAGTTAGTAACAGCAAAAAGCCCAATATTCCTGGTTTTAGCCTATGGAATGTTCTTTTTTTTCTTAAGTATTGGTGAATCTGGAGTATCTATATTCTGGTCTATTTTTCTCCTGCTTTTTGGTGTTATTAGCTTCTTTAT
Organism: Psychrobacillus sp. FSL H8-0487; assembly: GCF_038008385.1. NCBI lineage: Bacteria > Bacillati > Bacillota > Bacilli > Caryophanales > Bacillaceae > Psychrobacillus > Psychrobacillus sp. FSL H8-0487. The sequence goes on along the minus strand of NZ_JBBOZA010000001.1, from coordinate 1,875,381 downwards.
AAAGACTGAATTCATTATTAACCAAGATAACCTGAATTATCAGACCATGATTTTTCGTTTTACAGTTTTTCAAAGGAATTTGTCTCCAACCGATATAAATAAAGTTGTCTTTAAACGCTATGGGTGGGCGACTAAAGGAGCAACACTTAAACTGCATAAAGGATTTAATATAAGGATTGTACAGTTTACCCCCAATAATGTAACAGCCCAATTAGAAAAGTTTGCTATTAACAACAATATCTCTATTACCAAGTCAAAGGACTATTTGTTGCTAGAAAGAAGAGAAAAATATAGATAATTGGATTACTCTAAATAAGTAAATCCGTTTTTAGTTTGAGTCGATTTAGCAATTGTGGAATTGGCTAGATTCTCCTCATCCAAAGGGGAAGTGGAGTTATCTATTATAGGATCACCATATGCAGAAGTATCATCTTTTTTGGTGTCCGGATTAATCCTTCCGCTGCTCACATTTTGAGTACTCTTTGCAATAGGAGAAGTGGCTTTAGTATGCTGATCATTTAGAGAAGGATGCGTATCATTGATAGGGTCCCCATAAGCAGTGAAGGTAGAAGGATCTTTTTTGTCTGACTTAGCGCTTTTATTTTGGTCTGTCATTTATATCAACTCCCTAAGTAGTCTTTAAATATCAACCTTATCATCCCCGATAGAATGCAGATTATACAAAATACTAAATAATTCTCCAAATAAAAAAAGCGCATCCTAAGTGGATTACGCTTTTTTGTATACATAGGATAATTCATCCCTAGTAGAATCTAGCTCTACGTGCAAATCATGTCCATCAAAATACCATTCATCCGTTTCTTCTATAAAAAACAAGATATCCTCTTTTTTATAGGTTACAGCAGGCTCGAATGGTGTGTCCTTCGTGACCCCTAAAGAAAAGCCTTCATGAATAGGACTTGATCCTCCGTAACGTGCAAAAAAGCGAATGTTATCGCCTTTTACAGCTTCCATTTCCTTGTGAAACCAATGCATTGCATCGGAAGAAATAAGTATTTTCATACGTACCACCATACTTTCATCAGATTAGATCCAAGACACTTTTGGTTCGGTACCAGCTTTAATGCGTTTAATATTTGTACGGTGACGATAAAATATGAATGTTGCCAACAATAGGACAATTACTACAAGTGGCCAGTCCTTATCTACCGTAAAGTAATAAATGACACTGTACAATACAGCAATTATCGCTAAAATCATGGAAGTGAGAGATACCATTTTTGTCATTTTTAAAATGATAAAAAATCCTATTACTAATATGACAAAGATTGGCCAATTATACCCTAGCAATAGTCCACCAGAAGTTGCTACTGCTTTTCCACCTTTAAATCCTGCAAAGATCGGGAACATATGACCTACTACTGCTATAACCCCTAGGATTAACGGATGAACATTTACCGTTTCGAATATAGCCAAAGAACCTAGCAGAGTTGCTGCAGTCCCTTTTAGAATATCCAAAATCGTAACAACTAAGCCCGCTTTTTTTCCCAGTGTTCTAAATGTGTTTGTACCGCCTAAATTTCCACTACCATGCTCTCGTATATCGATATTATAGAATAGTTTTCCAACCCATAGTCCAGAGGGAAGTGAACCTATTAGATAAGCGAGTAAGAGTAAAAGAATTATGATCATAGTATACTCCTTTGTTATAAATCTATAATTATATTTATCTTTTTAAGTGTACCATGTATATTTATAAGTATTCAATGCTCTTGAGAGAAAGGTTTTTCAAATATTTTATTTAGTCGTGATACAATTGAGAAGATAAAAGAACTAAACTTACATAAAATCCGTTTTACTAGTATTATTAGGTTATAATCAATGGAAGTTTCACTTTGTCAAAAGAGGAGCAAATGGAGTAGCCGATGTGCTAACTCCAGTTTTTTATTCTCCATTTCTTTAAGTCAAGAAGGAATACAGTAACAATATCTAGAATGCTTTAAAAGGGAGTTTGCAATCTAATACATCTTTCCTTACAATTAAATTCTGGCATTAACTACTGAAAAAATTGACATAATGAGTATCCATTTGTAGGCTAAAGGAAGAGTAAAGAACAGATGTTTTGTTTTGGAGGGAAAGTATTTGAGTAAAGTTGGAGCAGTAAATAGTTATAGTGATGATGATATTCAGGTCTTAGAAGGCTTAGAAGCCGTTCGTAAAAGACCGGGTATGTATATTGGTTCAACAGATGCAAGAGGTTTGCATCATTTAGTATATGAAATCGTAGATAATGCAGTAGATGAAAGCCTTGCCGGTTTTGGTAATCATATCCTTGTGACTATTCATGCGGATCAAAGTATTACTGTCCGTGATTTTGGTCGGGGGATGCCTACTGGTACACATAAAACAGGAATACCAACTGCCGAAGTTATTTTTACTGTTTTACATGCTGGTGGTAAATTTGGACAAGGTGGTTATAAAACAAGTGGTGGTCTTCATGGTGTAGGTGCATCTGTTGTAAATGCGCTATCTAGCTATGTGGATGTGGAAATTCATCGCGACGGTAAAAAATTCCACCAGAGATTTGAAGATGGCGGAAAAGTTGTTCAATCGTTAAAACTAATTGGAACAACAAAAGAAACCGGGACTTCTGTTCGTTTTTTACCGGATGAATCTATCTTCTCCGTAGTTAAATACAATTACGAAACTTTATGTGAGAGATTGAGAGAATCTGCCTTTCTGTTGAAAGGATTAAAAATTGAATTAAAAGATGAGCGGACAGAAGCACACGACATATTCTTCTATGAAACAGGTATAGAAGCATTCGTTTCTTATCTTAATGAGGAAAAAGACGTCTTGCACCCTGTGTTTTACATGGAAGGCATACAAGATGAAATTGAAGTTGAATTTGCTTTTCAGTTTAACGACGGATATTCGGAAACGATTCTGTCTTTCGTAAATAACGTTCGTACACGTGATGGTGGTACGCATGAAACCGGAGCTAAAGCCGCTTTAACACGTGTCTTTAACGAATATGCTCGTAAAACCAATCTTTTAAAAGAAAAAGCCAAAAACTTAGAAGGATCCGATATTAGAGAAGGTATATCTGCCATTATTTCTATTCGAATTCCAGAGAATATATTACAATTCGAAGGACAAACGAAAGGAAAACTGGGTACAAGCGAGGCTAGAAGCGCTGTAGATTCGGTTATTTCTGAGAAATTGCAATATACTTTAGAAGAAAACTCAGAGTTAGCTTCTTCTCTAATAAGAAAAGCACTTCGTGCGCAGCAAGCTCGTGAAGCCGCGAGAAAAGCTCGTGAAGATGCTCGTAACGGGAAAAAACGTAAACCATCTGAATTGTTATCTGGGAAGTTAACTCCAGCTCAATCGAGAAATGCTGCGAGAAATGAACTCTATTTAGTCGAAGGAGATTCAGCAGGAGGATCTGCTAAACAAGGTAGAGATCGCACGTTCCAAGCAATCCTTCCACTACGTGGTAAAGTTATTAATACAGAAAAAGCAAACCTCGCGGATATTATGAAAAATGTTGAAATTGCAACGATTATTCATGCTATTGGTGGTGGGGTAGGAGCAGAATTCCAAATAGCGGATATTGCATACGACAAAATCGTTATCATGACGGATGCTGATACGGACGGTGCACATATTCAAGTACTATTATTAACATTCTTCTATCGCTATATGAAACCTTTAATTGAAAATGGTAATATATATATCGCTTTACCTCCGCTTTATAAAATTTATAAAGGTGTAGGAAAAAAAGAAGTTTCTGAATATGCATGGACAGAAAAGGAATTAGAAGCTGCTTCCGGACGAATTGGAAAAGGGTACATACTCCAACGCTATAAAGGTCTTGGGGAAATGAATGCTGACCAATTATGGGATACTACTATGAATCCCGAAACTAGAACACTTATTAGAGTGACTATAGAAGATGGTGCACGTGCAGAAAGACATGTGACCACACTTATGGGAGACAAAGTAGAACCACGTCGTAAATGGATAGAAGCTAACGTAAACTTCGGCTTAGAAGAGGACTCAAATATATTAGAAAACGACAGATTACACACGGAGGATGACTTAGCATGACACAAACCGAACGTTATCAAAATTTGCCATTAGAAGAGGTGATCGGTGATCGGTTTGGTCGTTATAGCAAATACATCATCCAAGATCGTGCACTACCTGATGCTAGAGATGGTCTTAAACCAGTTCAACGCCGTATCCTATTTGCCATGTTCCAAGAAGGCAATACAAACGATAAACCATTCCGAAAATCAGCTAAAACTGTTGGTAATGTAATTGGTAACTATCATCCGCATGGTGATAGTTCCGTTTATGAGGCAATGGTGCGTATGAGTCAAGATTGGAAGCTGCGCCATATGACCGTTGAAATGCATGGTAACAACGGTTCGGTGGACGGAGATCCGCCAGCTGCAATGCGTTATACAGAAGCTCGACTTTCTGCTATTTCCCATGAACTTCTACGCGATATCAATAAAAACACAGTAGACTATATTCCAAACTTTGATGATTCAGATTCAGAGCCAGTAGTATTACCAGCTAGATTTCCAAATTTAATCGTCAATGGATCTACAGGTATTTCAGCAGGCTATGCCACTGATATCCCACCTCATGCACTCCATGAAGCACTAGATGCCGTACTGATGAGAATGGAAAATCCAGCTGCCACTGTGGACGAGTTAATGACCGTTATCAAAGGTCCTGATTTCCCGACTGGTGGGATTATTCAAGGTGTAGAGGGTATAAAAAAAGCGTATGAAACCGGAAAAGGAAAAATTATCATTCGTTCCAAGACGGAAATTGAAACGATAAAAGGTGGAAAGCAACAAATTGTCATTACCGAGATTCCTTTTGAAGTGAACAAAGCAAATCTAGTCAAGAAAATTGATGAACAAAGACATGATCGACGTCTTGAAGGAATTGCAGAAGTTCGAGACGAATCTGACCGTACAGGTCTACGTATTGTCATTGAAATGAAAAAAGAAGTAGATGCACATGGTATTCTACAATATTTATTAAAAAACACGGATCTACAAGTGGCTTATAATTTCAATATGATTGCTATTCATAATCGTAGACCGACGATGATGACTCTTCCATTACTTTTAGATTCATACATTGGCCATCAGAAGGAAGTTGTCACTCGAAGAACGATTTTTGATTTGAAAAAAGCACAAGATCGATTACATATAGTAGCTGGCCTTATGAAAGCTCTCTCTATTCTTGATGAAGTGATCAAAGCAATCAGAGCTTCAAAAGATAAAAGGGATGCGAAAAACAATTTAATTTCTTTGTTTGAATTTTCCGAAGCACAAGCAGAAGCAATTGTTTCGTTGCAACTATATCGTTTAACTAATACAGATATTACGGAGCTTCAAAATGAAGAAGAAACACTCAATAAATTAGTAAAAGAGTTAGAGAATATTTTGGCAAAGGAAACTGCACTATTAAAAGTGATTAAAAAAGAACTTTTAGCAGTGAGAAAACAATTTGCAGAGCCCCGCAAATCAGTATTAGAAGATGAGATTGAAGAGATTAAGGTAACGTTAGATGTTCTTATTCCTAGCGAGGAAGTATATGTAACTGTAACGAAGGACGGCTATATTAAACGGACAAGTACACGTTCCTACACAGCCTCCAATGGGCAGGATTTTGCGATTAAGGATTCGGATTATTTACTGTATAAAGCGCCTATCAATATGCAAAATCATCTACTAATATTTACTTCTAAAGGGAATTATATTTACCAACCAGTACATGAATTACCGGATATACGTTGGAAAGATCTAGGCCAGCATATTTCGAGTATTGTACCACTGGATTCACAGGAAAGAATTATCAAAGTAATGGGAATCGATTCATTCGACCTGGATTTGAGCGTTTTAACAGCGACGAAAGATGGACAAATTAAACGTTCATTACTTTCCGATTATGTTGTACAACGATACGCAAGACCGATCAAGACGATCAACTTAAAGAAAAACGATGAACTAATCATGGCAGAACTAGTTGCTCCTTCTGACGATGTGTTAATCACGACGTATGCTAGTTATTCTGTTCGCTTCTCTCTAGACGAAGTGCCCATCACTGGTGTGAAAACTGGTGGAGTTAAAGCGATTAATCTAAAAGACGAAGATTATGTTGTTAGTGTCAACCCGATTTCTACACAAAACAAAGAAGATATCTTGTTAATCACCACTAGAGGTGCCATTAAAAAGATGGCTTTAAATGAAATCGAAGCTGGCGTAAGAGCTAAGCGAGGAATACTTACATTAAGAGAGTTAAAAACGAATCCTCATCGTGTATTCGACGTACTATTAGTGGAAAAAAATGACCAACTGATTATAGAAACAGAAAAAGGTCAGGAAACGATACTAGTAAATGCATACCGTCCATCCGATAGATATTCGAATGGTTCGTTTGTAATTGATACAGAAAAAGATGGCGATTTAGTTCGCGTTTGGAAGCAACCAAAAGAAGAGAACTAAAACTTAAGCGTTAAATTTTCAAACTAAAAATAGTTATAATAAAAAGCATTTCCATTAGGTGTTATACCTTCTGTGAAATGCTTTTTATATTTTGTATATTGTTGCTGTAATTTTTCTTCTTTTGATTTAGTCATTCGCACATGGGTACTAAAGTTAACCTCATTTCTAGCTAATGATACATCTTTGCCTATATTACGTATTAGGTGGTCTCTTTTACGTCTTGCAGTGGATTTTGCCATTAAAATCTCTCCTATATATTATATTTGACACATATAGAATATCTCAAAATTACGAAAAATACAAACTTCACACATTCTTCATGGCTTTATGGTATAAGTATAGTGGCATTAATATTTATGCACAAAATTTTGGAGGCTTATTATGAAAAAAATATTATGGATGACAATTGCTTGTGTACTTTTGTTTAGTAATAACGCGCTAGCACACACTGGCTTAGAAAGCTCCACTCCGGCACAAGGAAGTACTGTTACAGAAAAGTTAAATGACATTACACTTTCATTTTTAACAAAAATTGAAGAAACTAGCTCCTTTACACTAACGAATTCCTCTGATGAAGAAATAGAAGTAGAAGACATTACTGTAAATGACCATTTACTAACTGGGAATGTTACGGAAAGCTTGGCAAACGGAACTTACCAAATCAATTGGAAAATAATTGGAGCAGATGGTCACCCGATAGAGGGGGTTATTGATTTTGTTTTAGATGCTCCTGAAGAGGTTGAAGCAGTTGAACCAACAACTGAACCCCTTGATGAAGTAGAACCAGTAGAATCTAATACGGAAGAAATAGATACGACAGTGGAAACAGAACAAGAAGAGAAAAGCTCTATTTCAACAGTAGGAATTATTATCGTCTTAATCATTATCGTTGCACTAGCTGCTTGGTGGATGACTCGGAGAAATAAAAAATGATGTTTGTTTTAACCACTATAAGCGAGGCACTTCTATATGTGTGCTTCGCTATATTAATGGGGAGCTATATTCTTGCTTTATTCCCAGATGATTTAATACCTACTATTGTTGTTTCTAGAAAAGTAAAACTATTTGCTGTACTAGGTATAGCGATCTTTTCTTTTGTCCCGCTTATTAGCTTAGTCATCTACTTATCCGAAGACTATGGATTATTTCAATCTTTACAGTCCATTTTATTGACCTTCGAGGTAGGGAAATCTTGGTTATTCATGTTCGTTATAACGGTGTTTTTAGGAGTGTATATCCAATTCTTTCACGAAAAGAAAGCACCATATTATTCAATTATAGGGATTATACTCGTTTTTCTACTTATCTTGGGTGTAAGCTGGTCAAGTCATGCAAACTCTATTGAAAGCTTAAAAGGATTCATCACGCATTTCCTTCACTTTGCCTCTGTTGTCATTTGGGTAGGGATATTGCTTATAGTAGCTTGGTTCTCCAAAAATACGAAGAACTGGCTTTCCTTTTTAAAGTGGTTTCATATCATGGCGTTGTACTGTTTTGGTATTATAATAATAACTGGTTTATCGTTGATGAGCTTCTCTACACCATTAGAGGCATATCCTGATACTTGGATGGTTTCCTATGGTCAAAGCCTACTGATTAAGCATCTATTTATTATTCCACTAATTGCGTATGCTTGTATAAATGGAATTCTCATGAAAAAACGATTACTAAAAAAGGAGAATTTCGATCCTCGTCCTTGGGCAAGAGTAGAATTCTTCATACTTCTCCTAATTTTTGCAGCAACGGGGGCTATGAGTCAACAATCACCACCACATAATATGTACGAAACAATAAGTAATGAAGGTTTTTCTTCGTTATTTATACTCTTTCATGATGAAGTTGTATTTTCGGACATAGCTGTTCAATTGGTATTTAGTATAGACGGAGTACTCCTACTATGTATAGCGGTCCTTTTTCTTGTAATGAGCCTATTCTCATTCGTTAAAAAGATGCCGGCCATATTTTCCTTTATCATGAGTCTATTCGTCGTCATAGCGGCTTATTTGGGCTTATTACTAAGTATTCAAATTGTATAATCGGGTTCTTTTAAAAGCATTTCCAACGGTGTATAATCCATCTTGGAAGTGCTTTTATTTATAGGAGAATGGGGAATACAGATGAACCAAGATATAGTGATAACTGAAATGTCCTTCGCTGATTGGAATTCGGTCAGAGAGATATTTATAGAAGGGATTAGAACTGCGAATGCCACCTTTAGAACAGAAGCACCATCATGGGACGAATGGAATGATGATCACCTAACGAATTGCCGATTTGTTGCCAAACAGAATGGTGCAGTAGTGGGGTGGGTAGCATTTACCTCTATTTCTACGATGCGTGCATTTTCAGGAGTTGTAGAAGTAAGTATATATATTGCTTCAACTGCAGCTGGAATGGGGGTTGGTAGTAAATTGCTTCAACATATAATTGACTCTAGTGAGCAACAGCAAATTTGGACAATCCAAGCCATGATCTTCCCTGAAAATATTGCTAGCCTTAATTTACATAAAAAGTTTGGTTTTGAAGAAGTAGGTACGAGAAAACAAATTGGAAGATTAAATGGAATCTGGCGCGATGTCGTATTACTTGAGCGTAGAAGTAATATGGTCGGTGTCGGTGTTAAATAGCAGCTTAGAATTGCATACGAAAAAAGGGCCATCCCCCTTGAAAGGAACTGGTCTATTCTTCCACTTAGAAGTGATTGCATCTAAGTGGTTTTTTTATTGTTTACAAATTTTAGTATCCCATTTCATTTGTTACTCATTTGAAAAGAACAGGTTAGCCCTTTGCTTAGCTTCCATAAATATTGGTAAATAATAGGGACTCATTAGTACCATTAGACATAACATAAGGTACTTAAATAAGAAAAATAAAGGAGGGCCATACCTGAGTAAAAAAGTACTTCTATTCGGTGATATTGGCATCGACGATACGGTTGCATTAATCTATGCAAGTTTAAACAAAGATATAGAAATTGTAGGCATCGTAGCAGATTACGGCAATGTGTCTAGAGAAGATGCTGTATCGAATATATATTATTTAATGAAATTATTTGACTTTCCTGGAGGAATTCCAGTTATCCGCGGGGCGGAGGTACCTTTAACAGGGGAGGAGCCCACTTTCTATCCAGAAATACATGGAGAACATGGACTCGGTCCAATCATTCCGGATGATAAACAAACTGTAATTATCGAAAACTTCCTTGAAATAGTCCAAATAATAGAGAATTATAAGGATGAATTAATAATTGTTAATATTGGTCGACTTACTTCACTTGCCACGATGTTCATACTCTACAGAGACCTTATGACAAATGTGAAAGAATTTTATATTATGGGTGGGGCTTTTTGGATTCCAGGAAATGTCACAACTGTTGCAGAAGCAAATTTTCACGGAGACCCTGTGGCTGTGAATATTGTGCTAACGTACGCAAATAATGTAACGATTATTCCATTAAACGCCACACAACAGGCAATTGTCACACCTGAGATGGTAGATTATATAGAACAATTCGGGCAAACTAAAATTTTCAAACCATTAATGGAATACTATACACGCTTCTATCAAGAAAGGGACCCGTCCCTACAAGGGAGCCCCGTCCATGATGCTCTCACCCTATTAGCAACGATCTATCCAGAGATTTTCATGTTTGGATCTTACCCGGTTATTATTGTAGATGACCTGGGTGGACCTTCAAGAGGTCAAAGTATTGCTGATACTCGGCCGTATTCAAACAATAATGGGGAAAAGACTCATCGTATAGCAATTGATATAGATTACGAAAAATTCTTTTATCATTTCTTGTCTGTTATGACAGGTCAGCAAACAAATCGGAATACTAATTCATAAGTTTTACTAAGATGAGGTTTTAAATCCTCACTCATTCAAAAACGCCACTTCTCAGTATTGTAAGGTCTACTTTAACATTTACTTTCATATTTTTGTATAATTCATGCCATTTTTCCTTTGTCAGGTTAGAGTTTCTTACCGAGCTTCGATACTTATCTCCGAAAGCAAAAATGTCTGATTCCACACTTTGACAGTATGCAATAACCCTAGATATCTCACTTGATAGGTTTTTACTAATCGCATCTTCGAGTTTCTTGACAGTTTTGGGATCTCCAATATTTACATCAGGATAAATTTCTGTTAGTCTCGTTTTTATTGTGATATTCAAATCAAATTCTGGCGTATTTTTGTTAATTAATTTCAGCTCTTTCTCAGAAGTAAGAGCATCGAATGCTATAGGAATTTCATCAGGTTTGTTTTTCATCAAATCATCTGGAATTTCCTCTTTTGTCAAAATTGTTTCAAATGTTCCAGATTTATAATTACCTCCAATTAGTTTCACATAAAAAGTATCTTCTGGCCGTATTGAACTTACCATTTTGTCGTTCTTAAAAATAGCAATTCCCGATAATTCCACTAATTCTTCCTCTTTTTTTATGATAGGCATAAATAAATCTACTCCTTCCGAATAAAGATCTCGGCCCACTTCATGGAGAGTAGAGGAAATCATATTTTCTTGTTCAATGTTTTGTTCCAATAGCCTAAAAATATGTTGTCCTATATCTTCAATGTTTTGATATTCATATTCCAACAAAGGTGCCACTTCACCCTCCGTTACAGCCATATAAAGACCATTACTGACAGTTGGATTTTCCAGGTGTGCATCAACATAGCGATGAATACCATCCTTTGCTAACTCTTCTCCAAATAAGACAACTCTCATTTGACCTACTACTACTTTTTTAGATAATTTTCGGTTGGTTTTTACTCGATTGCCCTTGCTAGTTGAATTCTCCGTTGTGACCACTTCTACGTTACTATGAAATTCTGGATTCACTTCACGAACAGCAGAGGTAGTGGCCATCCTTTCTTCTTTTCCGACATCATAGCCAACTAAGATTACCAACCCCACTCTATCTAATATATTTGTCTCCACACACCCAATAAGGAGAATGGGAAGAAAAAGGAGAATGAAATAAAGTCTATAGTTCTTCATTTTATTCCTCCTTCTGTGATGTAAATTTCTTTTTTAACATAGTGATCAGGTATAACACAATTGGATAAACAAAAGTGATATAAAAAGCGGCTTTACTCAGGTAATTGTTCATCATATTTATCTGTGGTCGAGTTTGGACAATCAATGTACCAAGGAAAACAAGCATAGAAAAGATAAAAGCGAACTTAGTGTGACTTACTTTTACTATTCGAATCATCCCGCGATATGCAGTCCAGAGATATAAACAAAGATTCGGCAATATGATTAACATCCAGAAACAAACCGCCACAAACTCAAATCGCTCCATAAAAGGAAAACTGATAAAACTAAACAATGTTAATGTTGCCCAAACAGTTTTAAGGAGTTTTGCTTCAGTGTAGTACGTAATTGATACCAACATGACGGAAAGATAAATAAATGTGGTAGACAACAAAGCAAGGTGTGCATATTTGCTCGTTTTTTCCTTATCTTTAATAAAAGGATAAACTACGTTTAATATCTCGAACCCTATAATCGTAAAGGTCATAGAATATGCTCCTTTAAGTAAGGAGCTTATATTTGCTTCTAAAATAGGAAATAAACTTTCTACAGTTGAGAATTTTAGGGGAAATACTAACATTGGAATAATCCAGACAGCGAGCACGACACTAAAAAAAGAAATACCGACTATTACACGAAGTCCACCGGTAAATGCATAAATAATTATTAATAGTAGGGTAATCGAAAGAAACCATGTACTAATTCCCGGAAATATCCATGCTTGAATTACTTCAATATAATTTCTTAAGACAGAAAAAAAAGCTACAAAACAATATAAGATATAAATGGAATTCAAAAAATTCCCAATCCATTTTCCATAAATATCTTGTTGGATTCCAAAAAGGTCATTAGAGCTATACACTTCTAAAGTCTTAATCATACAAAAAGCGACTATATGTGTGGCAAGCCCTGCAATTAGAACCGAAATCCAGGCATCATGTTTGGCATCGTAATACACAATCCGTTGAAAACCATGTATACCAACCCCAATTTGAGCGCTATGAATGACAAAAAACAGCAAATAAGCATTAAACATATCTTTTGGGCTAAGTTGAATTGTATTATCCATTCTTTTCACCTTCAGTTCAGCTGTTTTCGGGTTTAATAGGTTCAGGTTTATATTTTTCTTTATCAACTGGTCTTGCTACCTCAGGTCTCTTAGACGTTAAGGGGAAAGGTAATCTGATAATACTATCTGCCATTCCTTTCAGCCTAGGCGGATAAAATGGCGATAAATAAGGAGCACCAAGACTAGTTTGGCGCAAAAGATGTATGAGGATAAAACAAAATGCTAGCATAATTCCATAAAAACCCCAAAAGCCAGCAAGTATAATAATAGGAAATCGGATTAGCCTAATAACATTACCCATCATATAACTTGGAGTAGTAAAAGAAGCCAAAGCGCTTAAAGCAACAAATATGAGTAAAATATTACTTGTAATTCCTGCTTGGACAGCTGCTGTTCCAATTACAATACCACCAACAATACCAATAGTTTGTCCAATTTTCGTTGGTAATCTCGCTCCAGCCTCTCTAAGCAATTCAATAATAAATTCAAGTAACAATGCCTCGAATACAGGTGGAAAAGGAACCAATGCTCTCGATTCACTAAGAGGAACCAAAAAAGCCTGAGGAATTACTTCATAATGAAACGTCAGTGCCCCTACATAGATAGGCGTCAAAAATACCGATAAAAGAATAGCCGTAAATCTTAAAAGTCGTGAAAATGTAGCAATCTGCCATCTAAGATTTTGATCTTCTCGACTCTGAAAAAATTCTATAAATGACTGTGGGCTAATAATTGCCATAGAACTACCGTCTACCACAATCCCTATTTTGCCGTTTAGTAGTCCGTCACAAAATCGGTCTGGTCTTTCCGTCAGAAGGATTTGTGGGAAAGCGGACATAGAATTATCGTCAATCATTTCTGCTAAAACCGCACTATCGAGTATTGCATCAATATCGAGATCAGTAATCCTTTGGCGTAACGTGTTAACCATCTGTTCATTAGCAATTCCATTGATATACAGAAGAGCAATGGAAATATTTGTCCTTTTTCCTATTGTGAACTTTTCATTACAAAGATCAGGACTTACAATATAGCGACGTATCAAGGAAATATTAGTAGAAATACTTTCATTGAATCCGACCTGAGCCCCAATTACTTGTGATTCGTTTTCAGGTGCGGACAAACTACGAGATTCCCTTTTCGGAATATTAGCCATTATTACTTCAGAGTGACCTTCCATATGGATAAGCACCGAACCAGTAACAATTGATTTTACGATCACGTCCAAACGAGTGGATGCATTTATCTCTGGTATGGAAAGTGCAGCCTTTATAGTATCTGGCGTATCAACTGATTTTTTTTGGAGATTGGAGATAATATGATCGTTTAACACTTGATCATTTACTAAATTGTCTATATATATAAGAGTAATATTAGGTGGAATGTCTTTCACGATTAAATCAGATGGATCCTGAGTTGCATCTTTGATTAATTGAACAAAATCCATCTTCAGCGGTGTCATCATGCCTATATCTTTTCTCGGAGCAGCTGTTTCTACGGGTGTTTTCTCTTTGTTGTGCTTGCTTTTACTGAAAGGTAGGGTAAATTTCATGTTGAAACAAAGGCTCCTTCCATTTCTAAACTTACTTTATAGAATGGGCTTTAACAGGCAAAACTATACTTTTTACAATTACTTTTAATAAACAACCAGTAGCTTAGTGGAATTTAATTACTAAAAATCTATTTTACAATAATTTTGTAATGTATTTTAATAATTATATATTGATAAACGATAAATCTAATGCTATTATGAAAGTATATTAAATGTAGGAGGTACTTTTATGAAACGAGGATCAACAATTTTTCTAAAGTTAGCTGTTATTCTTATGGGAATCCCCGTTCTCGCAATGTGTATTTTTTTATTGCCCCAAATAGCTGCGGAAGCCAAGGAGGCAATAGAAAAAGGATCGGAATTAGCGTATGTCGTGTACGGACTTTTAACAGTAATGTATATTTCCGCAATCCCTTTTTACTTCGCTTTGTACCAATCTTTTAAACTATTAAATTACATTGATAAAAACTTAGCTTTTTCGGACTTTTCTGTTAGAGCCCTAAAGAAAATTAAAACCTATGCGATTATTATAAGTGGCTTATATGTTGTAGCTTTACCATTTGTTTTTATCATGGCAGAGGTGGATGATGCACCAGGTTTAGTAATAGTCGGGATGGTACCTGTTTTTGCATCCTTAGTAATTGCCGTTTTTGCTGCTGTCCTTCAAAGACTTTTGAAAGAAGCGATAGATATAAAAGAAGAAAATGATTTAATAGTCTAAATCTGAGGTGAATAATATGGCAATAATTATCAATATTGATGTGATGCTCGCAAAAAGAAAAATGAGTGTAACGGAACTTTCAGAAAGAGTTGGAATCACAATGGCCAACCTTTCAATATTGAAAAATGGGAAAGCAAAAGCAGTGCGATTATCCACATTAGAAGCTATTTGCAAAGCGTTAGAATGTCAGCCAGGAGATTTATTGGAATACAGAAGCATTGACGAAGATCCGCAAATATAATAGTTCATTAAACAGGTAGAATATAGTACCAACGAAAGGCATCGAGAAAAATCTTGGTGTCTTTTTTTATTTGTTTGCTAGAGGTAATCATATAGCGATGTGCAACTATACCATACGTATTGAATAATAAAAAAGTAAAGTTAATTAAACATAAAGTAAAATAAACTATACAAAATGACAATTCAACTATACAATAATTTTAGAATGTTAGGAGAGGGAGCCATTTGTTAAAAAATCGAGTAAAAGAGTTAAGGGCGAGATTTAATTTGACGCAAGGAGACCTGGCGGAAAAGACTGGCGTAACTAGACAAACCATTGTTTCTTTAGAAAAAGGAAGTTATACCCCTTCGTTACTGCTTGCTATGAATATTGCAGAGGTATTTAAGGAACCAATCGAACAAATTTTCTACAAAGAGGAGAACAAGTCCTAATTGTTTTAGTATATTTATGTATTTTAATGCTTGTAAAAAGAAAGGGGTTATATAATGAGAAACTTGTCGATATCCATTGTTTTACGTATATTACTTATTATTTCATTCGCTCTGGTCACTTTTATGCAGGTAAAAGACACTCAGCTTTCTGATATGTTTTTAAATGATGAGATTAGTTTCGAATATTATAAGGAAAATGAGATTAATACTAGTGTGTATGGTTTAATTTTTGGCATTTTAGCCTTGATAAATTCCTGGTACACTAACTATCTTTCGAAGAAACGGAATAATGGGCGAATTCTTATGAGGGAAATAGTTATTCCCGAAATGAACCTAAATGACGATGAAAGAGAAGCTGAAATTACAGCCAAATCGGCCAAAGCAGCATTCTCCGTAATCATTATAGCCACATTCATAGTGCTAGCATTTTTTGCGTTAGTCATTCCATATTTGGATAACCCTTTGCCATATTCTGTTTTTACTATTGCTGCACTACCGATAATTGGACTTCTCACATACTACATCACATATAGAGTATTGTATTTACGATGAAAATGTGGAGTGGTTTGTATATATAGCATGACTTTGATGACACTTGGAAAAAGGAACAGGGGGGCTGGTAGATTTAAGGAATCTAGTATTGACGGTCTTTGGTATTCGAATCCTGACGACACATTTAAACATTAAATAGGCACATATGCAGATAAAGGCCAGTTTTGTTTCAAGCTCTACAAACATGACAATATTAAATAGAAAGAATGGAATGGATATTACAAAATGAAAATAAATCAATTAATTGCAAATAATATTAACAATTTAGAAACAGAAATACCTGTAGACAAATCGTTTGGAATTGCCGGTCTTTCCGGTTCTGGTAAAACAACATTTTGCCAAACAATTGGCGAAGAATCGAAGAAACGTCTAGTTTCACTTTTGCCAAAGGCAGAATATCAGTATTTATTCCCTAATATTATGGAGACCAATTTCAGTGCCATCAAAATGGAGGAGATGCCTTTAGTACTTTTTCTCGGAAAGTCGGCCATTTCTTCCAATCCGCGTTCAACTATTGGCACACATACTGGGGTGTTTAAAGAGATTCGCGATACTCTTGCTAGTAAATTTAGTCTTTCACCTGAAGTTTTTTCATTTAATAATGAGTTAGGATGGTGTCCTGCATGTAAAGGTCGTGGTACAACGAAAAATATCGAATGTAAAAAATGCAGGGGGAAGCGTTATAAAACGGAAGTCCTACAAAAACGAATGGAATTGTTCGATCAGCCACATAGTATTTCCGATATTAACAACTTAAGTATCGAATCGATTCACTCATTGGCAGAAGTTTTACATATTAGTGAAGCGAAACAACATATCCTTAAGAATATTATCAATATGAACATAGGTTACTTAACTATAAATCGTATCATGGGTACATTATCAGGTGGCGAATTAACAAGACTTTACTTGGCTGAATTCATGGCAGCAAGTGAAAATACCATTATTATTATTGATGAAATCTCCGTTGGTCTTGATCATCAAACATTAATGCAAATTCTAGAACAAATTAAAAAATTGGGTTACAAAAATCAGATTTGGCTCATTGATCACTCGGACACCGTGCTAGACACAACGGAAGAGCAATTGTTCTTTGGACCTGGAAGTGGAAAATATGGCGGTAAAATTGTAGAGGAATCCCCACGCCCAAACCCAATCAGTTGTGAACGAAATGAGGAAACACCAACAGAAAACTATCACTTCCATGAACTTTACAGTCGAAATATTCAAATGACTGAAATTCAAATTCCTCAAAATAGAGTAGTCACTTTTACAGGAGAGTCAGGATGTGGTAAATCTACGCTAGTAAATGAGTGTATAGCAAAAGATTTTCTAAAGCGCTATCCAAAAGACAAACTAGTAATGGTTGGGCAAAATCGCAACCAATCAATTACTAGCCGTTCAACAGTGGCAACTTTTCTTGATATTAAAAGGAAACTCACGAAATATAGTGACGATATTGATGGTATTTTTCTGCGATCGATTGAGGATATTATCGATGAATTGCCAGAGGGGGATATCGCTCATAAACGCTTGAGTTTACTGATCAAACTGGGACTTGGTTATTTAACGTTGGAAAGAAAAACACAATCATTATCGAATGGTGAGTTTCAATGTGTTCATTTAGTTTCTGAGCTGTTTGCTAATTCTAGAAATCCACATACTCTTTTTATTTTTGATGAGCCATCTAAAGGTTTGTCACAAAATATATTAAATCAATTCATTGATAGTATTAGAATTATTCTGCAAGATGAATCAATTTCCATCATTATGATTGAGCATAACGCTTATATGCTAGAGAACTCTGATTTTATCGTGGATTTTGGGAAAAGACAACTTGCGCCTGTGGAGCATCTTGATGTTATTAGCCATGATGATTATTATCGTGGGCAAAACACTACGAATAGGATTGCTCCATTGCGAATTTCTTCTACTATCAGTCAACAAACTGGCATTAATTACTTGAAAGAAAACCAGATTAATTATTTTAAAAATGCAGAAAACATCTATAAGGGCGGAATTTTAAAAAGCTTATCATCTATGGCCCGATTGATATACGGGGAATACGAGTCTGACAAAATTGCTCCTGTCATTGCAATAGACTTGGAACGTCATTTGTATAGTCAATATAGTTTTCTCTATGAAATAGGCGGTCTAATTAACCATATTGTAGCTGCACAACCAACCAATAAAGATACGAGGAGCTTTGATTTTTATTATCAAGGCAATCACTGTCCGAGTTGTTCTGGACGTGGGGTAATTGAAGTATTTGATATGGATGTGGTTATTCAAGACAAGACCGTACCATTCTGGGATGGTCTACTGCACCCAGATGTCATGGAAGTATTAAAATATTATCAATATCCAAAATTGGAATTTTTATTTGAAGAGATTAAAAATGAACTAGGTCATGATATTAGCAAAAGCTATAATGACATGACTGAACAAGAAAAGCATACTTTTTTATATGGGTATTGGGATAAGTCCTTTTATGACAAAGCAGGCAAAACACAAAGAACATGGCAAGGCTTTAATTACCTAATTGGGATGTATATGTTCATTTCGAAATCGATTATTAAAGAGCAAATGAAAGAATCTAAACAAATGATTTCATGTCCGGTGTGCAAAGGATCTGTGTTAAACCATCATAAACAACTTAAATTTGGTGAGACAGATATCCGAGAAATTATACAACAGCCACTTGAACAAGTGTTAAAAACGGTAGGGGAGTTACCTGAACTTCTTAAATTGAAAGCTATTGTAGGCGGTGATATGTCTTTGGCCGAAGATGTATCATTATTACCTAGAGAAACTCAAGCTGCACTTAAAATGCTCGAATTAGAACTAGCAAGCTTTGCTGGTTATGAAATGGTACTGCAAAATGTATTGCCATTTTGGGATAGTATCGAAAACAATATTGAATCCATTAGCAACAATAATAAGGTAACTATTTGTGATTTTGACAATATCATTGAAACAAGAGAAACCATCATTGATAAGTATTTCACGAATGGAAAATATAAAAAACTAACGTATGTTTATGAAGCATTTGGTTACAAAAAACTTGTTACTCAGGTTAACAAAATAAGAAAAAGTCACCCATGTCCATTCTGTAAAGGAAAGAAAGTAATAACGGAAGAGAATCTTCATGATGGCGTGCACAAATTAACGATACCTTGTGTGAGTTGTCATGCCACTGGTATTAATAATGAGGGACTTCAGGTGAAAGTCGAAGGTAAATCAACAGATATATGGCTTACTGGGGAAGTTAGAGATGTTATGGATGATAGTTTAACTCTTGGAATTGTAGCAGATCTTCTGCTGTTCAAACGTATTCGGGAGTTGAACAAAGAAGAAATGATGGCAGTTTATGAATATCTGGAACAAAAGAACTAAGTTGTCAATATAAATGAAAGCTATATAAAAACTCATTTGCAATAATAATTGCGAATGAGTTTTTATGCTATTCTGAAGAAAAGCATTTTAGGTAAATAAATATCAAAGGGAGAGATGAAGTGGAAAAGCAAATAAAATTTTAGTTATTGAAGATGGCAATGATATTACTATGTAGAATTCTTTAAAATGTGGAGAAAGATTATACTTTTAATCTTTAATTAATCATGGAACATGGTATTTTACATTCATTTATTTTAAATACGAATGTAATCAAATATCAAAAAAGAATTTTAGTCTGTAAAATTAGTAAAAATTTCTCTTATATCTCACTATTACTAGTATACTTCAATAATGAAACATAACTTAGTATAATATATATTATGACCACATCCCTATTTTATAATTTCATTTATGTCTCTTCTTTACTCTTTTTCTATTCTATATCGCCAATTTGCATTTTTTACATCCTCTATATTTATGTAGCTTTCGCTTGCCTCGATTACATCATTTAAATTTAACTTATTACTCTTAGCAAACAATCGCAAACTCTCCAGTGTTTCCTTATCACAGGTTGTACGAAATTCTATGCGATCTTTCGGTCTGTTTTTCTTGTCGTACATTAATGCACTTTCGTTTAATATATTTTCAAAACCGTTTTCTAATAAATAACCAATATGCGAATTTGACTCTTTTGCCTTCACTTTGAGCTTTTTTATTAAACTGGCACTTATACGCGTTTTATATTCAGTTCTCGTTTCATCGACAGTTTGTATTAACTTTCCATTTACTATTTTCCACATATCTTTCACACCTCTTCAAAGTTTGTATCGTATTATGCTCTATTTCTTTCATAAAGGCCTTTTAAACTATTTTAAGACTAAATAATAGGTTTATCCCTATCCTTCTATTTAAACTGATCTAAATAGCGATATAAAGTAGATTTACTTATGCCAGTTTCCTCTTTTATTTGCTGCAGTGTATATGCTTTGCTGTCATACATAGCAAAAGCTCTATTTAAATTATCATCTGACTTTTTCGGTCGGCCAATGATTTTCCCTTGCTTTTGGGCTTCACGGACCCCAAAAATGGATTGGTGACGTTTAATTTTCGTTTGTAAATTCGTCAATAACTCTAATAACTCTAGGAGCCTCATTGATAAAATATCTGTATTACTTAGATTTTCATCGATAAATGTGACAGTCACTTCGTCTCTTTCAAATACTCTCAATAAATCTTGGAATTGTGTAAGAGAATCCGCAAGCACTACGAAATTTTGTACATACAATTGATCCCCCTTTGAGAGCTGCATGACTAAGTCTTCTAGTTCATGTCTTTTTTTCATATAGGGATGTTGCTCTATATAGACTTCTGCATGTTTTTTATCCACTAGCTGTAACTTAACATCTTCATCATTTATTAATGGTCTTTTGTATCCGAATTCCATTTTTCTCCTCCAATTTCCCAAAAGCATTCCTATTTAGGAAAAGACATGTTATGATATGACAGATTGTCCTAAAACACAGGTTTTTGGGACATTATAAATTGACTATATCCGAAGGAGAACCTATATGCAAACTATTCAACAACAGTGGTTTGGAAATATTCGAGGCGACATATTATCAGGGATTGTCGTCGCACTTGCACTTATTCCAGAAGCCATTGCTTTTTCAATTATCGCTGGTGTGGACCCTATGGTTGGTCTTTACGCTTCCTTTAGTATAGCTGTCATAATCGCTTTTGTCGGTGGCAGACCGGGTATGATTTCTGCTGCTACTGGTGCCATGGCACTTGTTATGGTTAATTTGGTTGCTGATCATGGGTTGAATTATTTATTGGCTGCTACTATTTTGACTGGAGTCATTCAAATTTTCTTAGGGGTCTTCAAAATAGCAAAACTAATGCGTTTTATCCCTAATTCAGTGATGATTGGCTTTGTTAATGCATTGGCTATTTTAATCTTTATGGCACAGGTCCCTCATATTTTAGGGGAAGGCATATTAACGTATGTATTTGTCGCTGTTACATTAATAATTGTTTATACAGTACCACGCTTTATAAAAGGGGTCCCTGCCCCACTAATTGCGATCGTTATTTTAACTGCAATAACATTTATATTTGGTATTGAATTAAAAACGATTGGAGATTTAGGTACAATAACGCAAAATCTACCAAGCTTTTTCTTACCGGACGTACCATTCTCTTTAGAAACTCTTCAAATAATACTGCCTTACTCTTTAGCACTAGCTATTGTTGGTTTACTTGAATCGTTGTTAACTTCACAAATAGTTGATGATATGACGGATACAAAATCAGATAAAAACCGGGAAGCACGTGGACAAGGAATCGCTAACTTTATCACAGGATTTTTCGGTGGTATGGCTGGTTGTGCGATGATTGGTCAATCGATGATTAATGTGAAGTCTGGCGGACGTGGTCGTCTATCTACATTGGTTGCTGGGGTTTTCTTAATCTTTTTAATCATAGTTTTAGGAGATTTAGTAATTGATATTCCAATGCCCGTGTTAGTTGGAATAATGATTATGGTATGTATTGGTACATTTGATTGGTCTTCATTTAAATATATCGTGAAAGCACCACGTGCAGATGCAGTTGTGATGATTGCGACTGTTGCAATCGTTGTCTACACGGATAACTTAGCTATCGGTGTGGTAGTAGGTGTTATATTAAGTGCCTTATTCTTTGTTGCTTCGATCTCTAGGGTGAAAATAACGGAACATGATGGCATATATATTATTGAAGGTCCCCTTTTCTTTGCTTCTACTCAACATTTTGTTCAAACAATTGAAAAAACAACAGCAAACACTATTACAATAGATTTATCGAGTAGCCATTTGTGGGATGAATCATCCGTTGGAGCAATTGTTAACGTTGTTTCAAAATTAGAAGAACAAGGAAAATCGGTATCAGTAATTGGGATGAATCCAGCTAGTGAACTGCTATATCAAAAACTATTAGGAATTACAACTTCACACTAAGGATGATTAGTTATGTATCCACACATTCTTTTAGCAACAGATGGCTCTGAAAACTCCGTTCGTGCCGCAAAAGAAGCGATTAAACTGGCAAAGTGTTCATCCAATTCTAAAGTCGAAGTAGTGATGGTCACAGATTTTGACAAATCAAAGCAAGACATTCTACATGCCCAATCAGCCGAATCATTGCTGATAGAACGCAAACGTAAAATTTCCAATGTAGAACAGTTACTAAAGGATGAACAAGTGAATTATAAAGTTACTTTTTTAAAAGGATCCCCTGGTCCAGAAATTGTTCGATATGCAAAGGAACAAAAAGTTGATCTTGTAGTTGTTGGCAGTCGAGGTTTAAACACTTTACAAGAAATGGTGTTAGGAAGTGTCAGCCATAAAGTGATGAAGCGAGTTCACTGCCCTGCATTAATAGTTAAATAATAATTATTTAACTATATTTTTTTGAAAAATTAGTTGTATATAATAAACAAAGTTTGTTCATAATAAGTTTTGTAAGATAATTATAATTCCGTAGTAGCTCAGTGGTAGAGCAATCGGCTGTTAACCGATTGGTCGTAGGTTCGAGTCCTACCTCCGGAGTTCAGAGCTAAAAAAGAATGGTTGATCGTGACTTTAGTTCACGACCAACCATTCTTTTTGTTTATCAGTTCCATTTATGTACTTCTTCTTCCCTTTGCCTTAAGGAAATTTAAAAACCCCTTATAAAAGTGGGATAAGAGGCAATACTTAGAAGAGCATTTTTGAAGGAGGATAAGGATGAATACTACTAACAGTAAAGTATCTATTTTTGCATTAGGTGGAGTAAATGAAATAGGGAAAAATATGTATGTCATTCAATCAGATGACGATATAGTGGTCATCGACTGTGGTTCCAAGTTTCCCGATGAAACCCTGCTAGGTATAGATTTAATCATTCAGGATATTTCCTACTTATTGGAGAATGAGGATAAAGTAAGAGGGTTAATCATTACACATGGTCATGAAGATCATATTGGTGGTATCCCCTACTTTCTGAAACAACTTAATGTACCGATTTATGCAACCAATTTAACGGTAGGCCTAATCGAAATTAAATTGAAGGAGCATGGGTTATTAAGAAATACACAACTATTTTTAATAGACTCCGACTCCAAACTGAGACTAGGAACCATTAAGACATCTTTCTTTCGAGTTAGTCACAGTATACCTGATTGCCTAGGTGTAGCATTTCATACTTCACAAGGAACAATTGTACATACAGGAGATTTTAAATTTGATTTAACACCTGTAGATGAACAATATCCGGATATTCATAAGATGGCCGAGCTTGGCAACAAAGGCGTGTTACTGCTCCTATCAGAAAGTACGAATGCCGAAAGACCAGGATTTACTGCTTCCGAACAAAAAATTGCTGCACAAGTCGAAGAAGCGTTTCGAAATGCACCACGGAAGATTTTCATCTCTACCTTTGCCTCCAATGTGCATAGGGTACAGACAATAGTAAATGCTGCTATTAAGACCAATAGGAAGATTGCATTATTAGGGAGAAGTATGGTTAATGTAGTAGCTGTTGCGATGGAACGAGGGTATTTAACTATTCCCGAAGACATGCTAATCGATCAAAACGAAATTAATACGATGAATCCTGAGAATGTTGTGATCTTGTGCACAGGGAGCCAAGGAGAACCGATGGCTGCCTTGTCTCGCTTAGCAAGTTCAAGCTACCGTAATGTAGAGGTGCTTCCGGAGGATACGATTATTTTCGCAGCTGGACCTATTCCTGGCAATGAAAAGAGTATTACAAGAATTATAGACAACTTATATACTTTAGGTGCTCATGTTATATACGGCTCCGGTAATGTTACTGGCATGCATGTATCAGGTCATGCTTGCCAAGAAGAGCTCAAACTGATGCTTACTTTGATGAAACCAAAATACTTTATTCCTATTCATGGCGAATATCGTATGCTCCATCACCATCAGCTGTTAGCAGAATCTGTTGGTGTGGAACGAAATAATATATTTATCGTTCAAAACGGGGATGTCGTGGACATTGTAGATGAAAAAGCTGTTCAAACGAGAAATATAGAAGCTGGAAATGTATTTGTCGATGGGTTTGGTATTGGAGACGTCGGGGAAATTATATTACGAGATCGAAAATTGCTTTCAGAGGATGGGATGTTAGTTATTGTTACCACTCTAAGCAAAGCAAATAACAAGATTATTTCAGGACCGGATACAATTTCTCGTGGATTTGTCTATGGTCCTGAGTCTGAAGAGCTTATAAAAGAAGTTAACCAAAATGTACGATCTACTATTTCGAAAACAAGGGATACAAACAAAAACCAACGTGTTCTAAAACAAAACATTAAAAAATCTCTAGAAAAGCTATTATATAGTCGAACTAAAAGAAAACCTATGATACTTCCTATAATTATCGAATTGTAAACAAAATGGAGGTAACCCGATGGCAGATACAGAAGAAGATTTAATCAAACTAGGTTATAAAAAATATTACGGAGATGAATTAGATATATACTTTCATCCCATAAAATGTACACATGCTGCAAACTGCATTAAATACCTCCCTTCTGTTTTTGATGTAAACAATAAGCCATGGATTTATCCAAACGGAGCACTTAGAGAAGATGGCAAAAGAGTCGTTCAAAATTGCCCCAGTGATGCGCTACGATTTATCGATAAAAGAACCGTTCATTAGAATAATTTTCTAATGAACAGTTCTTATTTTTCAGAAAAAACATATTATTTTAAGCTGATTCGTTATATATTAATAAAGTGAGTTAATTTCACACTATGGATACAGAAAGGAGCACTTATGCTAACTACTAAACAATTAGAAGATATCGAGGCACTGCAAAAAGAATGTGAACTACATGATAAACTTCAGCTGAAGTTAAATTGGGATATGCTGAAAACACGTACGGATAATCATTATGACTTCTTCCTATATGACAACGATGTACTGATAGCTTTTCTAGGTTTATATCCTTTTGGTACGACAGTTGAGGTTTGCGGAATGGTTAAACCGACGGACCGCAGAAAACATCATTTCTCCAATTTATTTGAAGAAGCTATGGCTGTTGCAAAAATACAGGGCTTTCATAAAATATTGTTGAACGCTCCTGCTGGTTCTGACGAGGCAAAAGCATTTTTGAAACACTATAAAGCAGTGTATTCCTTTTCAGAACATCAAATGAAATGGGAACCAAGAGAACTGGAAGAAGTATCTGGATTCACCTTACGGAAAGCTGAGCAAAAGGACCTTCCCTTACGTGTTCAGTTAAATATTGAATCATTTGGATTAGATGACGAAAGTTCCTTAGAAATAGAAAACCGAGTTGACTTAGAAATGGATAACAGCGTGTATATCATCGATACACATGAACAATCTGTAGGTAAAATAAGAGTTAAGGTTGAAGACGAGGAAGCTTGGATATACGGTTTTAGTATACTTCCCCACTTCCGTGGCAAAGGAATTGGACGAAAAGTATTACAATCTATCGTTAAGAAATATGCATCTCAAGGTAATTCTCTCCACTTAGAAGTCGAAACGGAAAATATGCATGCGTTAAGTTTATATGAATCTATTGGATTTCAAATAGTCCACGCACAAGATTATTACATATACAAATAATACAAACCCTGATATAACGTTAACTTAGTTACATCAGGGTTATATTTTACTTTTTCCAATCGTTTGCGAGCATTCCATAAACCACATGATCCACATAATGGTCATATAGCCACTCTGCCTGCCTTACACAGCCTTCTTCCTGAAAACCTAATCTGTCTGGAATAGCCCTACTTTTTTTGTTTTCTACAGCTGCGCGAATTTCTACACGATTTAATTGTAATTCTACTAATGCATAATCCACAAAAGCCTCTACTGATTTTGTCATTAACCCTAATCCCACATAATCATTTCCTAACCAATACCCAATACTCGTTGATTTGTTATTCCAATCAATTTTATGGAAACCAATTACTCCAGCAAGATTGCCGTCATACCAAATACCCGCTTGAAAGCCGTTATTCTCACTAAACTGCTTCATAGTCGATTGAATGAACATCTTCGTGTCTTCAGAAGTACGAGTAAAATCAATAAATGGTAACCATTCTCTTAACGTATCCTTCGATTGAACAGTTAATGCGAACAAATGTTCAGTGTCCCGTAAATCGAGCATTTTTAAGCAAGTTTGGTCATTAATTTTGTATGAAAACATGAATTTCCTCCTTTTTCACATCTTTTAGTTTACATAATATTATTATGTAAACATTTACATGTGTTTTTTTTGTAAGTCCCTAAATATTCTGTCTAAATATAGATCTAGTTTGTAATATAACATATTCTCTTCAAACAAAACCACAGGATTTTTTCAAACAAGATTTCCTATTGAACTACATCTCTGTTTTCGTTTTGCTGAATTGTCTCATATTAAATTATTATTGAAATATAATTATTATTTTGTATGTAATTGCATATAATTTAATATTAATAGAGACAATGAGGTGAGAAAAATAAATCATCTAAATACAAACAAGGAAAAGAGGACATTTTTTCAATGGCTTAACTTTTTGATTCCATACTTTTATACAGCGGGAATTACGCTTATAATATCGTGGATGGTTACTGCATCCATACTGATTGGTTTTAATATATTGAATGAAAATCCAAAAGCTTTTTTTCTTCAAAATGAAAATACTAGCCCAACAAATGCAAGTGGAACGGCGTTTTCGATTATTGTCCAGCCCTTTGTGGAATCCAATTTTAATCAAATCATTTTTCGGGGAATCTTTCTTCTTTTCATTTGGTTGCTTTTATTTCTCACTATACCCGTTGCTTTTAAGCGTTTAAAAAGATTTAAGTTCTTAAATCTTGAATTTGAGGTAGATAATATTGAACAGGCTGCTATAGAAACAGTTGAAATCAGCGGTACTAAAGCTAGACTTATGGCGTACTTCACTGGAGATGATGCATCAGGACGGACCCTAGATTTTTTATCTCAATCTACTATAGATTTTAAGGAAGTACTAGAATATTTCCTAGCTGAAACTCAACTAGGATACAAAAATCATCCGATTAATGGTGTCTTTACGTATAAAATATACAATGGTACAGCACCTGAAAAATTGCATGTGTTAGTAGAAGAATCGAAAGAATCTGGGGAAGCTGCGGTTTACAACAAAATCGATGAGGATAATTTATGGAAGAAAAGCTATCTTGTTTTGTATTTCCCTTATAATCATACTGAGTACATTACTGTAATAGAAAGTTATTCCTATTCATTTGATATTTTAGACAAATATTTATTTGAACTGCTCCATAAAACTATTAGTAAAAACCTAGAAAATATTGAGTATATGGTCGCCTTAACAAATAATGTTGAGGATACGAGCGTAGAAAACTCTTGATCAAAATTATGTATCATCGAGAAAGGACTGATAAATATCGTAAGTGTAAATACTCCGATCAATACCGAAGAAGTTAAAAAACGTGCAACAAGAAATTTAAACCGATTTAGCGCAAGACAAAAAAATAAAAATATTAAAGCTATAACCGGTGATATAGTAAAACCAATACACATTAGTAAATCAGAGCCATTGGTTAAACGAATGACATGTTATCAAAGAAATAATTAATGATTACCCACTTTATTTAAAGCGGGTAATTTTTTTTATGTTTTAAACTTTTCGAGTGTTTTTTTGCTATTTCTTGCATAATTGGCGAAGATCCTACTAAATCCGCTGCTTGTTTTATCGGCAAGCTTCTTAGATTTAACTCACTAATGCTCTTAAATTTTTCTCCCTTTAAATACCTTTTATAAATTTCTGATATCTTCATGGTGTATATACCCCCTTTTATACCACTAAGTCCGTATGTTTATAGTGTAGTATATTCGGGGCTTTCAAAAAGTTATTCAAATAAATGTGAAGAGCCTTCATATATTGCCTTTAGTCATAATTAGTTTACATAATATTATTATAAAGTGTCTTTTGAATATGTACTGTATATAAATGGATTATTCTACATCCGGGGCAACATCACATGACTGCCTGATAACAAGTGTATGCGGAATTATAATTCGCTTTACAGGGTCATTTTCATTTTTTAAAAGTTGGATTAAATTACTTGCTGCCTGGTAACCAAGTTCTTTTATATTAATATCAATAGAAGTAAGTGGTGGCCTAGACATCTCCGCAAACAACGCATTATTAAAGCTAACAATAGAAACTTCAGTAGGGATTTCTATTTGCATTTCAGTAAGTGTATTCACTACCCCTACTGCCATTAAATCGTCTGTTACAAGTAAAGCTGTTGGTGGAATAGATCTTCTAAGCAGTGCTTTTACAGCTTCCTGCCCACCTTCACGAAGAAAGTCCCCATGAATAATATAATCCTCATTTATATCTATGTCAGATGCCCTAAGTGCCTCTTTATAGCCATTTAGACGATCTAATGTAACTGTTAAACTCGGACTTCCACCTATAAAGCCAATTTTATGATGACCGAGCCCTATTATATAATCGGTAGCCTCTTTTGCAGCCATATAATTGTCGTTATCCACATGAGTAATCTTATCAACGAGGTCGTAAGGTTTTCCAATGACGACAAACGGAAATTTCCTTTTAGTTAAATACTCCATAATTTTATCGTCAATCATCGAATACAGAAGGATTATTCCATCTACTCTGCCACCTTGAACCATTTGTACGACCCCTTCATAAGAATCGAATTCTGTTTTACCACTGGTCATTTGCAATGCATAGTGATTATCATGTACACCTTCGCTTAATCCCTGTATAACCTCTGAAAAGAATGGATTTTGAAAAAACACGCCAGATGAGTGAGGTAAAACAAGACCTATCACTTTAGTCGACTGACTGGCTAGGCTACGGGCAATAAAATTCGGATGATATTTAAGTTCATCCATCGCGTCCCTTACTCGTGTCTTCGTGTCTTCGCTTATCCGGGGACTATTAGCAATCACCCGGGAAACAGTCGAAGGAGCAACTTTAGCCAGCTTCGCCACATCTTTAATTGTAATCGCCATTAGAAATTCCTCTCTCTCTCTTTCGCTAACCTTACATCGGTTATATTACTTGTATAAGTATACCCTTACTTCAAATGGATTAAGAGTTATAGTCTCGGATAGCTGCTCCGGTGCATTCTCATAATTATATAGTATAAGATCTGTGTTACGTTTCGGTAAATGTTTTAACTTAAGTTCCGTAATTTGTTGTCTAAAATTACATAACACAAACGCAAACTGATCTCCTATTGTTCGTGAGTAGACGTATACATCGGGATGCTCTTCTTGTATCACCTCATATTCTCCATACACAAATAGAGGATTTTCTTTCCTTACTTGAATCATTTTCTTATAGAAATGATAAATAGAATTCTCATCTCCTAATTGATTTGCAACATTAATCGTTAAATAATTCGGATTGACTTTCATCCACGGCTCACCTACTGAAAATCCGCTATTTAAAGTACTATCCCACTGCATCGGAGTTCTTGAGTTATCACGGCCATTTCGCCAAATAACCTCCATTACCTCTTCATGCGACTTACCGTTCGCTATTTCTAAATCATAAAAATTCTTCATGCCAATATCATCATAGTCATGAATAGATGGAAACTGAACGTTTGTCATGCCAATTTCCTGGCCTTGATAGATAAATGGAGTTCCTTGCATCAAGAAGTAGCAGGCAGCTAGCATTTTGGCACTTTCATTCCAGTACTCTTTGTCATTTCCCCAGCTCGAAACACTACGTGTCTGATCGTGATTTTCAAGGAATAGAGCATTCCATCCTTTTGAGTGTAATCCTTTTTGCCATTTAGTTAGAACTTGCTTTAAAGCAATAACATCTACTGAGTTATTTAGGTCCTTATTCCATAGTCCGAGATGTTCAAATTGAAAGATCATATTAAACTTTCCATTTACTTCTCCAACCCACTCGTCTGCCTCATCGATTCCTACTCCATTTGCTTCACCAACAGTCATAATATCGTATTTAGCAAAAGTTTCTTCTTTTAACTCTTTTAAATACTCTTGAATACCTGGTTGATTCGTATGCATATCAAAAGAGGAAACATATTTTTCAGCATTGGGATTTGGCATATCTGGTAACTCATCACGTTTCTTAATATGACTGATCGCATCTACACGGTAACCATCGATACCTTTGTCGAGCCACCAATTCACCATATTAAATAGCTCATGACGCATCTCTGTATTTTCCCAATTTAAGTCAGGCTGTTTCGTGGCAAACAGATGGAGATAATATTGGTTCGTAAGTTCATCATGCTGCCATGCGCTTCCAGAGAAAATACTTTCCCAGTTATTCGGTTCTTGATCACCCCTACCATCCTTCCAAATATACCAATCCCTTTTAGGGTTATCTTTAGAAGAACGAGATTCAATAAACCAAGGATGTTCATCACTTGTATGATTGATTACTAGATCAAGAATTAGTTTCATCCCTCTTGCATGAATTTCTTCTAATAACTCATCGAAATCATCCATATTGCCATACTGCTTTGAAATACCCTGATAATCGCTAATATCATATCCATTATCTGCATTAGGTGACTTATAGAAGGGACTGACCCAAATAACGTCTACTCCTAAGTCCTTCAAGTAATCTAATTTGGTAATGATTCCACGTAAATCACCTATTCCGTCACCATTGCTATCCATGAAACTTCTAGGATACACCTGATAACTTACTGCCTCTTTCCACCATTTTTCTTTCATGTCTATAGTACTCCTTTCGTGCTGCACATTCTTTCGTAAGTTATGACTACCTTTGGAATAAATTTAATAACAAATTATTGTTTTGTCCGTTTGAAGCGAAGGACCAAAAAAACTAATAATATTACTATTATTCCTATCACAATGCTCA
Source organism: Psychrobacillus sp. FSL H8-0487 (assembly GCF_038008385.1). Classification (NCBI taxonomy): domain Bacteria; kingdom Bacillati; phylum Bacillota; class Bacilli; order Caryophanales; family Bacillaceae; genus Psychrobacillus; species Psychrobacillus sp. FSL H8-0487. The sequence continues at coordinate 1,843,960 of NZ_JBBOZA010000001.1, read as the reverse complement.
AAACTAAACGATTATCTGACTTTTCATTGACGAACTCATATATTTCGGACTGTCCACTTTCCAACTTGAACGTGTACCCATCCTCATTATTACCTGAGTTAACTAATTCACCAGCTAATACCCCTTTTAGCTGTTTCCCTTTTTCTATACCCTCATCTAAAGCAATCTTTTTAGCTTCTGACGTATTATTGATGGCTACTATTACGGTTTCATCCCCGTAAGTTCTCTTATAAAGAGTAAGTCCTGCATCATCCACTAAAAGTTTCATTTCTCCCCTTGTAAGAGATAACTGCTGCTGTCTAACAGCACCGAGTTTTTTTACAAACGTTGTCAATTCTTCATCTGCTCTAAAATTCATCATTCGACGATTGTCTGGATCGTTTCCTCCGTCTAATGCTATTTCTGTCCCATAGTAGAAGATAGGAATGCCAGGAGCAGTATACATATAAGTTAGCGCTAGCTTTAACTGAATAACCGGGTCTTGGTTATTTTGGATTGCTAAATTAGCGAACCTTTGCATATCATGATTATCTATAAATTGTCCTAGCAATTCTGGTCGATCAAACAATTTGTTATTTCGCTCATTATTTGAAAATAACCATCCTAGAGACTGATTTGGTTTTTCAAAAGCTGCACGGAGACTTTCATTTTGCGAAAAATCCATGAAACCATCAATCCCAGTTTCCTCATATCCAGCTACTATATTAGGGTTATCATGCCAAACCTCTCCTATAAGAAAGAATGATTCTTTCACCGTTTTAAGTTCAGCAGAGAAGTCCTTCCAAAACTCCTTTGGAACATGTTTAACTGTGTCGAGTCTGTAACCATCGATATCTGTTTCTTGAATCCACCATTTTGCTGCATCTATTAGGTACTTACTTACCTCTGGATTTTCTTGATCTAAATCGGGTAAATCATATAACCAACCGTTTTCAACTTCTTCTTGATCATTCCAATTAGAAATAGACTTTTTTTCATGAAACCAATCATTTTTAGTAGAATCATTAAGCCACTCATGATTTGGTCCAACATGGTTAACGACAAAATCTAAAATGACTTTTATATCGCGTTTGTGCGCTTCGGTTACAAGTGTTTTAAACTCTTCCATGGAACCAAAATAGGGATTCGTTTGATAGAAATCCTTAATCCAGTATCCATGATAACCGTTATTCATATTTTCAAATATGGGAGTTAACCAAATTGCTGTATAACCCATTTCTTTTATATAATCTAGCTTGTCGGTAATTCCTTGAAAATCCCCACCATGATAAGCAAGTGGATCGTTAATGTTAGCGTCTTTGTCATTACTCGTATTTCCATTGTTAAATCGGTCCACCATAATCATGTATATAACCTCATCCTGCATCCGTTTCTCCTCACTTGCTAGAGATTGCTGCGGATTTGATACGGCAATTACAAGAAATAATAAAATGAATAGCACTCTACCTTTAGTCATGGTCATCTTAAGCAACTTCTTTCCTTTGAAGTCATTAACCCTTCGTACCACCAGCAGTTAAACCAGAGATAAAATACTTTTGGAATGATAGGAAAAGTATTGTAATTGGGATTGCGATTAAAACAGACCCCGCTGCAAATGTAGTAAACTCATTCCCAAACTGTTTGGAAACTAGTTCGTATAGACCTACACCCATTGTGAACTTCTCTTCACTACGTAACATAATACGAGCAAGTATGAAATCACCAAACGGAGCGATGAATGAAAATAATGCTACTACTGCTAAAATTGGTTTAGATAAAGGCATGATAATTTGCCAAAAAATGCGTAAATGACCTGCTCCATCCATACGTGCAGATTCATCCAGTTCTTTTGGAATCGTATCCAAATAGCCTTTCATTAACCAAGTATTCATTGGTATTTGACCACCAACATAAATAAGTATTAAACCAACATGCGTATCTAGCAGTCCAGTTCGTTGAGCAAGTACAAAGATGGCAATAAGTGCCGCAAAGTTTGGAATCATCTGTAGGACTAAAAAGGTAAGAAGTCCATTTTTTCTTCCGATAAATCTGTAGCGTGAGAAAGCATATCCAGTAAAAGCGACACTTAATACCGCAAATACCATCGTTATTAAACTTATCTTCATCGAATTTAAATACCATAAAACGTAATTAGAGTTTTCTATGTCAAATAAGCTCTTATAGTGCTTAAGTGTAGGATTTTCTGGAAACATTGTTGAACCTGATAGACTTTGTCCCGGGTTAAAGGAAGATCCCAGTACCCATAATAAAGGGTAAACAACAATGACTACAGCAACTAGAAGAATAAGATAAGAAACTGACAATCTGATTATTTTCTCAGTTTTATTAGTCATTACATCATATCCTCCTCTTTGAATGAATTAGTTCGTTTGAATTGCCATAACGCTACCGTAATAACAATAAGTGATAGTAGCATCGTTATTGCAGCTGCTTTCCCATATTGTCCAGAAGTCATCGTCAATTGATAAATCCAAGAGATTAAGATATCTGATCCACCGGCATTTTGACCTGGTAAAGCCGGACCACCACCGTTAAATAGGAAGATAACATTGAAATTATTAAAGTTAAATGTATATTGCGTGATCAGAATTGGCGCGGTTGCATACAGTACCATTGGTAAAGTAATACCTCTGAATTTCTGGAAGATAGAAGCTCCATCTACATTTGCGGCCTCATATAACTCATTTGGAATAGATTGCAGCACCCCAGTTGTCATTGCGAAGATGAATGGGAAACCAAGCCATGATTGTATTAAAATCAGTGCAAATCGAGTCCATAATTCTTCGGTCATCCATGGAATTGCATCAATTCCTAACATACTCAGTATTTGCGTATTAATAACGCCGAACGATTCGTTGAACATCCCTGAAAAAATTAGGATCGATACAAATGCTGGTACTGCCCACGGCAAGATTAATATTGTGCGGAAAAAAGCTTTCCCTTTTAAATCCTTTTGATTGATGACAACGGCTAAAAAGACCCCGATCACAACCTGCAAAGTGGTTGCTCCAAATGTCCAAACAATTGTCCAACCGAGTACACCAAAGAAGGTAGACCTCCAAAGGTCTAATTTGAATATATCAATATAGTTTTGAATTCCTACCCAATCTACCAGTTTTGCTGGTGGTGAATGGTATAAATCATAGTTTGTAAATGAGAGAAGAATTACAAAGATTATTGGGAAAATAACTACGAAGATTAATAATAAAAATCCTGGGGAAATCATTAGATAAGGAAAACCGTTATCCAAAAGATTGTGATACTGCTCCCTCACGCTATTTAATAGGAAACCCTCATCTCGTTTTTTTCCATTGTGGTAAGCATCATATATATTGAAAGCATAAATTCCAAGACCTATGATTGCTACCAACAAGGCGATAATTCCATCGATTAATAAGAATATCGAATGATCAAGCTTTGGAATTTCTCCAAGCGTAATAAGACCCCAGAATCCCCAGTTTAGCGTTTGAGAGAAACTACTAAAGAATGCGACTGTTAATACTAAAAAGATAATTCCTTTGACAAACTGTTTATTATAAAATTGTCCAAAACCTGGGATGATGGATAATAACCCAGCATTTTTTCTATGTTTGGTTGTGACATTACTGTTCATTGTAGTTGTCGCCTCCTTCTTTCCTATGAAAGAGAATACTCTCCTATTTTCACATGGATTTCCTTACAACATTGACACTCATACATAATAGAGAAGCAAAGGCATATGACCCCTTAAAGGAAACATGCCTTTGCCTTGTTTGAGAATTAGTAAGTTTGCGCTAATACTCGCTGAACTAGCTCGAGCGCTTATGCTGTTCTAAGTTATTGTGGATGGTTAGTTTCTATATTTGTTTTGATCGTTTTAACTGCATCGTCCATTGCAGCTTTTGGTTCTGCCTTACCAGTTGCAAGGGTTTGTAGTGCTGATGCTGCAGGACCCCATACTTCCGCCATTTCTGGAATATTAGGCATAGGTATTGCGTATTGGGATTGAAGTGCTACTGCTTTTGCCCCTTCATTGTCCGCAATAATCGGATCTTCAATCAATGTTGTAACTGGTGGAATCTCTTGTGTTAATTCAAAACGAATTTTTGCATTCTCTTCATTTGTTAACCATTCTATTAATTTAGTTGACCAATATGGATGTTCTGTAAATGCGGATACATGCCATCCTTTAACTCCCATAAATGTCTTCATATGCTCACCATTTGGTAAGGTTGGCATTGCAGCTACTCCAATATCAATCCCAGCGTCTTTCATCCCTTGGAATGCCCAAGGACCGTCCATTACAGATGCGACTTTCCCTTCATTGAATAGACCATCTTTCGCTGAGCCACCGCTATCCCCTATAATTCCTTTAGGGAATAAACCTTCTGCATACCATTTTTGAATATATTCTGCACCAGCTATACCGCCTTCATTGTTTAAACCAACATCATCTCGGTCAAGGGCTCCATCATTCTCTTTGAATACATATCCCCCCATACCTCCAAAGACTCCGTGCGCAAAGTAGAAGTCATCCCATTTTGCTAAGAATCCAAACTTTTTACCATCTGTAAATTCATTTGCAAAAGCATAAACTTCATCCATTGTTTCTGGAGCTTCTTCCATTAAAGCCTTATTGTAAATAAATACTGGTGTCTCTGTAGCTTTTGGTAACCCGTATAATTTTCCATCATATTTCTGTGCAGTCACAGCTGATTCACTGAAAGTAGAAAGGATTTCATCACTTACTTCAATTTCCTGAAGTAACCCTTCTGTCACAACTTGACCAATTTGATCATGAGGTAAAGTAACTACGTCTGCACCAGTTCCCGAAGGACCATCTAAACGTAGCTGATCACGCATTTTATCCGCCATACCTAATTCTTTAAATTCAACCTTAATACCATATTCCTTTTCGAAAGATTCGATAGCAGGTTTTAGAGCGATAGATTTATCTGTATCCTCCCAAACTATAAGTGTTTCAGGTTTTGCTGGTTCTTCTGAAGATTCAGCCCCAGTTTCTGTTTCTTTTTCATCTGTTTTCGCAGGAGTTGTTTCCTCCCTTTTCGGTCCACATGCAACTAATAATGCCAATGTAATAATGAGCATGAACAACAAAGTTAATGACTTTTTCATTTGTACCCCTCCTATTTTTTGGTTTAAACCTACGCTAAGTTGGACAAACGCTTGCACATTTCAGCAAAAGAAAGCGCTATCATAAGTTGCTAAAAATAATTTCTTTCAATTACTTATAAGTCTATATATAAGATTGAAAGAATAATATATTAGTAATGAATCTATGAAAACGATTGCACAACTCATAGTTTTATTATACATTTATTTGAGAAGGAAACAATCTATTTTTTATAAATATTAAAAATATTAAAAATATAACACTTCTTCTCCTTCTATGCTCACTACATTGAGCGTCCATATTTAAATTACTTGGAAGTAAAATAACTCGTTTTAAAGGAGATGTATAATGGAGAAAACTGCTATTTTTCACCGTCCCACCGATAACTTCGCTTATTTACTAGATGATCGAACACTACAATTACGACTTAAGACAAAAAAAAATGATGTTACTTCTGTTTCGTTAATATTTGGTGATCCTTATATTTGGAGAAATGGCGAATGGCAATTTTCTAAAATGCCTATGAACTTAGTTGGAAACGATGGTTTACATGATTATTGGGAAACTGAAGCATTTGCAGCAACCAAACGATTACGCTACGGCTTTCAGTTAACTTCTTTAACGGAGGAAACAATATATACAGAAAAAGGTTTTTTTGACAGTATACCAACTGACAGTGATTATTATTTTTGTTTTCCGTATTTACATGAGAATGAACTGTTCCAAGCGCCCCAGTGGGTAAAAGACACTGTTTGGTATCAAATATTCCCAGAACGTTTTGGCAACGGAAATCCTTCTATTAATCCCAAAAACACAACAGCTTGGGGCAGTGAACCCCCTGCAGTTAATAACTTCTTTGGTGGTGACTTCGCCGGCGTAACAGCACATTTAGACCACCTCACGGATATAGGGGTAAATGGTATTTATTTTACTCCAGTATTCGAAGCCTCCTCCAATCATAAATACGATACGATTGACTATATGGAGATAGATCCTCAGTTTGGGGATGCAGATGCATTAAAAGAACTAATAACACAATGCCATAGCCGCGGCATTAAGGTAATGCTAGATGCCGTATTTAATCATAGCGGTTATTACTTCCCTCCCTTCCAGGATGTCCTAAAGAACGGAGAAAGCTCACCTTATAAAGATTGGTTCCACATCCACAGCTTCCCCGTTCTAGGAGGAGAAAAGCCAAACTATGAGGCTTTTGGTTTTGTAGATTCTATGCCCAAGCTGAATACTGCTAATCCAGAAGTTAAAAAATACTTACTGGAAGTAGGTACCTATTGGATCAATGAATTTGATATTGACGGTTGGAGACTTGATGTTGCAAACGAAGTAGACCAACCTTTCTGGCGCGAGTTTAGAAAAACTGTTAAAGAAGCAAAACCGGATGTTTATATTCTTGGAGAAATATGGCATGATTCAATGCCATGGCTTAGAGGAGATCAATTTGATGCGGTGATGAATTACCCCTTTAAAACAAATGTATTAAATCTTCTGGCAAAAAACAGCATTAATTCAAAACAATTTGCAGAGAATATGAGTAAGGTATACTACAGTTACCCGAAAACTGTGTTTGATTACACTTTTAATCTTGTTGGTAGCCATGATACTGCTAGAATTCTTACAGAATGTAATGATAATATTAATATAACGAAACAAGTATTTACTATTCTTTTAACCTTTATGGGAACTCCATGCATCTATTATGGCGATGAAATAGGCCTTACAGGTGGCCAAGATCCTGGCTGTCGTGAGTGTATGGACTGGGATGAAAATAATCACCAGCTAGAGTTAAAAAATCATATCCAGACGCTAATTTTACTACGAACTAAAGAAAAACTACTTGCCAATGAAGGCTCCATAACATTCGTACATCCTACGGAGGCAAATGGTATATTTGGGTATAAAAAGCACAACGCTACCAAAACGATTATCGTCTTACTTAATCCTAGTTCCGATGAGCAACAATATGCACTGGATCGGGACCAAAAATATAACATACTGTATAGTTCTGGGTTAGTGATAGAAGGTTCTAATGTCCGTATTTCTACAGAAGGATTTGGAATTATCGAATATAACCTTTAAAAAAACAAAAGCATAAGTGCCTATGTCTTTCCCGGCGAGCATTGGAAAAATAGCAATAAAGACATATTTTTCCTAAGTTTGCTTTTCTGAAGTGAATGAAGGGGCAAGAAGCTTGGGGTCTAGAGATTGTATATTTAGCAATAAGGAGAACTTGCCTTGGAATTTAAACTACTAGCAAAAAATGATTTAATTAAATGTACTGAAACATTTATTGAAGTATTCAATGATGTGCCTTGGAATGATCAATGGACATTTACAAAGGCTAATAAATATTTACTGAGTTTTTACCAAACACCTGGATTTTCAGGCGTTTTAGCGGTAGAAAACGACGAAATTCTCGGCTTTATTTTTGGTGTAAATAGAGTATGGTGGAGCGGAGATGAATTTTTCATTCATGAAATGTGTGTTAAAACAAAATGTCAAAATAAAGGTATTGGAAGAGCTATGTTAAATCATTTAATAAAAGAGCTTCATAGCAGTAATATAAGTAACATTACACTTCTCACAGATAGAGGTATACCTGCCGAAGAATTTTATAAGAAAAATGGTTTTGAAGAAATAGAAAGAATCATTTTCTTGCATAAGAACATCAAACTATAGTGAAAAGTCAGGTGTTAGAATTAAATAAACCAATTATTGATATAAAATTAACTCTAATTATGAAAGAATGTACTTATACTAATAGGGCGTTAGTTCAATAAGATAATAAGCAACTTCCGGTTTTATGGAAGTTGCGTTTTTTCTTTAAATAAGAAATAGAAGTTATATTTAAATGAAATTGTATCAGAATGGAATAATTTCTATAGTTTTTGAGGCAATATTCTTTAGAAAAGTTTGGTCATGCTCTACAAATAAAAGCGTTGGTTTATATGTCAATATCATTGTTTCAATTTGATTTTGATTAAAGATATCTAAATAATTCAATGGTTCATCCCAAATGTAAAACTCTGCCGGCATGCCTAAAGATTTGGCAAACTCTACTTTTTTCTGTTGACCATTACTCATCCATTCAATTGGAATATTAAAAACATCTCGATCCATACCTAAAACCTGAAGATTATTTAGGAATAATGTGTAGTCAATATGATGGTCTACAGAAAAATTGTGTAACGAGCCATTATTATCGTCATGATTTTGATGAATAATACTTTTAGATAGTCCTTGAGGTATGATTACCTCTCCGCTAATTTTCCCATCAAAATATTGATGATTTAAATAATTTATTATTGATGTTTTGCCACTGCCATTTGGTCCAACCAATGCTACTCGCTCACCCTGATAAACATCAAATGTTATCGGATGAAACAGTTGTTTTCCACCGTAACTTAAGGTGAAATTTTGGACACGCATTATTGGATTTCGATGGCTAAATATACAATTAATTGTTAAATTACTTGTTGATTCGATATTTTTTAGTAGCTTTGTCTTTTCTTCTATCTTTGCATCCGTCCGCTTTTCAATAGCTTTTGATCTCTTCATCATCCGCTTGGCCATAGCATTACCGAATGGGTCATTACCTGATGGCTTTTCCTTTCTTTTAGCCCACACAGACTTTTCTCTAGCAGTTCTATTTAAACGCTCAATTTCCGATTTTAACGATTTATTTTGATCAAGTTCAAACTGATCTTGTAATTGTTTTTGTTGTTCATAAGTGGAGAAATCACCATTATAAATAACTAATTGATTTTTTTCAATGACCAAAATATGATCGACTACTTTATCAACAAAATTACGGTCATGACTGACAACAATATAGCCTTTTTTTCTTTTTAAGTACTCAGCAATAATTTTCCTCCCCTCAATGTCTAGATGGTTTGTTGGTTCATCTAGAAGAGGGTAACGTGATTCCTCGCAAAATAGAGCAGCTAATAATACTTTTGTTTGCTCGCCACCAGATAACTGTTCAAAAGGCTGCCATAATAGTTCCTTATCTAGCGATAACTGTTCGCATTCTCGCTCAAGTTTCCACAATTCTACTGGAATCACTTCATCAATTGCATAGTACGTTAATTGTTTCTTATTATTAATGTTCTGTGGAAAATAAATAAAATCCAAGTCGGAAATAATTTCACCATAAAAAGGAAATTGTTTCATCATTAAGTTGAGTAAGGTTGTTTTCCCACGTCCATTTCTTCCGATTAAACCTAAACACCAAGAAGAATCAATCGTTATATTAACATTTTCGAACAGTGGATGATCTAATGAATCGAACCCGTAATTTAAGTTTTTAATTTCAATCGGCATATTATATTACCTCCAATAGTGTTGTAAACTGGAGATGATCTTAGAAGTTGCATCATCCCTTTAAGGTTTGAATGCATACGCATAAACAAATAAAAATCCTCCTGAAAAAGCTTCAGAAGGATTAGTATTCATACGAAAATAAGCCTAGAACAAGGCATTACAAAGGTATAATAATGGACAGACTAATCCTATTTTAAGTGAAAATGCGTATACATTTTACGTATAAAATAGAATTATTTAATCATCTACCATTCATCATCCCTTCATCTATATTACTATCATTATAACTTTTATTATTAGAGTATTCAATCATTTGTTGTATTCCCACCATTATAATAAATGATTCGCAATATGGGAGAATTTTCATCGAAAGAAACCTCTTTTAGATGAATTTATTGTTAGTTTACATAATATAATTATATTAAACTAAACTAAATGGTTGAATGGGTTATTCTCCATTACATTTTGTATTTCTTTGTCTTCTACATGCGTATAAATCTGTGTAGTGGAAACGCTCGTATGACCTAGTATTTGCTGAAGACTTCTAATATCTGCTCCATTTTTGTACATGATTGTTGCGGAAGTATGCCTTAACTTATGAGGCGTTATACTTCCTTTGTTTAACCCTGATGCCACGTTGATTTGTTTCACTATTTTAGCTACCGTTTGTCGAGTGAGTCGTGTGCCTTTTTGAGAAAGAAACAAGGAGTTATTTGTACTCGCGCCTTTTATGTATTGTCTTTCCTTTTCTTTATATTGTTGGATGGATTGGAGACAAGTGGAGTTCAAGAATACCGTTCTTTCTTTATTTCCCTTCCCCACAACATGTAATACATTTCCTTGTATGGAGTTTATATTTAAGCTACATAATTCGGAAACACGAATTCCTAAGTTTAAGAAAAACATAATAATACTATAGTTACGATAATAATGGCTCGTTTTCTTTATACCAGTGATGAACTGTATTGCCTCATGCTGATCCAAATAGATGGGTGTTTTTTTTGCTATCTTAGGTGATTCTAGCTCTTCTGCAGGATTATAATCTAATAATCTTCTTTTCCCTTTTAGGTATTTAAAAAATGATTTAATAGTTGCTGCTTTGCGAGCTCTTGATGCGGCACTATTTTGGCGCTGTACTTCACAATACTCCTGGAAAAGGTAGATATCTTCGAGCGTTATCTTTTGGATAAATTCAGGATCCACTTCCTTAATACTAATGCTTTGTATCTCGGTTATTGGCACATCATTTTCAACTGCTAATAAAAATCGGAAAAACAAAGTTAAATCATATTCATATTCTTTTCTCGTTCGTATTGATTTGCCTTTAATAGTCGTTAAATACACTAAAAAATCTTTCATAATTTTAGGTAATTCCTTTTGCATCAAACCACTTCCTCTACTACTTATATTACCACAAAATAAGGTTCCCAAATATGTATTTGGGAACCTTATTAAAATTCACTATAATTTTTCGTCGAAAATACAGTTTTTTACCGTGACAATTACAAATATTAGGATGCTTCACATTAGCTCTGAGAGCGTTTTAACTTTTTCTTTGCGTATCATTGGTCATAACTCATCTCTAATTCGACTTTGCATAATCGGGGTCTTTTTTAAGCTTTTTCTTTCTTAATTGAAAAACAATGGTTGCTAATAGCGGGAAAATTAAGCCAATGACAAAAGTTATGGCAATTGCAATCTCTTCGTCAAATTTATATTGATATAAAATGTTCGGGAAAATGATAATAGAAAAGACTAGGATTATTGCTCCGGCCGGGAAAGTTAATACTCGGTATTCCTTTATATTCAATAGTTTACTTAAGGCCAGCACACCTGTGTAAAAATAAAGTGTAACTTTAAAAAATAGCGCAAGAGTCCACAAAAGAGCCATTAGACCTTCTATACGTGTTATAAAGTCTCCTACATTTATGACTTTCGCTAATGTATAACTTGGATATACTTGATGCTCGGTAGTATTTGAACCAAGTACGAAAATACAAAGCATGGTAATTGTGATAATTACAGCACCACCAATTAAAGTACCAATATAGAAATTTTTTCTACACTTTTTAATATCGCTAACAAATGCGGGAAAAATCATGAATAAGACAATGGCGTTAATACTAGAAACTGCCGTAACCTTGAAAGAAGAATTTAAAATTGAAGTAATATGAGCCTGAAAAAAGGGTTCTAAATTATCCAATTGGATTTGAGGTGATATACTCACAACTAGGATCATAAACAATAAGAAGAAAAAGAATAAAAAGATTTCAGCAGAACGCGCGATAGTTTGAATACCTAGACGAACCGCCAGAATAACAATAAGAACCATTAAAAGATTTATAAATGTTAAAGGTGTCTCGGGATACATTTGTGTAATTAAAAAAATACTTGACTGTGCAATAAGCGCCGAAGCATAAAGGAAAGCCATTAACACGAATAAGATAGAAATTAACTTCCCTACCAATTTTCCGAATATTTTTTCATTTACTTCGGTATAGGTTAGTTTAGGAAACCATAAACTAATTGTCGTAAAAAACCAGACAACTAATAGTCCTAAGAGATTACCGATTATTGCTGCAAGCCAAGCATCTTGTTTTACTGCAGTTGTAAGTGTAGAAGGAATATAGAGGATACTTGAACCTATCGTAAAAAAAATAACTAATACTAAAAATTGAAATGGCGTTATTTTATCTGTCTGCATCCCTCTACCCCCCTCATGCTTTACTCATTTATTTGACAAGACTTTCGAATGATTTCTCCATTATTGTAAACAGATCAACAGGGCTAGGTATTTTAATACCAACTGCTAATAAGATTAATAAAGTTACTCCTATAGATAGCAGTACTGAGTAGACAATCAATTCTTTTTTTTGTTTGTTCTTCCACATAGTTGGCACATCAATCAAGACAACGACAATAATTACCAATAATATTCCAATTACTTTTACCATACTGTTTTACTCACTTTTCTTTCTTGTCAATTGGATTTAAAACCGAACCAAAGTGACTAATTTGTACCTTAACTTCTACACTTACTGGCAATTCAGCAAATATTTCATCCCAATTAGCTTTAACTTTTTTCCATTGCTGTGGGTTTGATTTGTATATAGCAGCCCCAAAACCAAAAATGTCTGATTGATATTTTTGTTGAACTACTTTAATTGTTTCTTGAATCTCTTTTTTTACCACTTTCTCATATTCCTTTTGCAGCATTTCAATAGTTTTTTCCTTCGTTAAATCAATGTCACAACTAACCTCACCTAAATTTGCAACGATGTTCACTTTGATTTCTATTTCAGGATTATTACTCATTGTTTTACTTTTTATCTTTGAGTTATATTTTTTAGTATGAATAGAGACTTCCCCCCCGTCAGGGCATGTAACTAATCCAATAGTACTTTTTACTTGATTTGTTGCCTCGTTAAAACCTCTACTTTCCTGCTCGTCTAACCACCCAACTAGTTTATCTTTTTTAAAAACAGCAAACTCTTTAAATTTTATTTTAGCATCGGGAATTATCATTTCGACATTTTGTTTGCTTGAGCCTTTCTTGGGATCTCCTAGTATCTCAACGCCAGTTAGTACGCCTTCTTTTCCATCACGTTCTAAATTTGTTTTTAGTTCAAAAAAGTTTACAGCAACTGTACTAGAGTAGTTAGCTTCTGATGTGTGTAGAATATTATAGAGTTCATTTGACGGAATTTGTTCCAAGGAGGTTTGTACATTTAATATTTCCTTTGCATCCCTTCCTTTAGAAACAATCATATAAAAGTCAGATCTCAGTTCCCATCCGCGTGATAAAAAATCGACAGTAGTTGCAATTCCCTCCTTTGCCAATTCTTCACTAATTACCACTACTCTTAGATGTCCCAAGTAGATAATCCGTGGGGACACTTGAGTGAGTTTTCGAATGGCTTCATTGACTGATTTTCCCGATGCTTCATAGAGTGTAACTGGAGAACTTCCCATCCCGCCCTTCATCGATAATTCAGTTGGTAAAACAACTTGAGCCGAAACATGATATTCATCGTCTTTTTTATCAATGGATATTGCAGTTGCAATGGCTAAATCATTAATTTCTCGCTTATCCCAACAACCCGTGAGCAATAAACTGATGAAAATGATACCTATAAGTTGTACAATCCTTCTAACCATTTTGAGACCTCTTCGAGTGAGAGCTTTTTTGGAAATTTACTTTTGTACGGCGCTGCCTTACTCTATTCTTTGAAATATAAGGCGGGCGTGTAAGTAAATCCCATATAGGAAATCGAACTATACTATCCTTAAGTCCAGTTAGATTTAACGGAGCTAACGGTGTCATATATGGAACACCAAAGGAACTAAGGCTACATACATGAAGAACTAATGCGATAAAACCGATAAGGATACCATATAAGCCAAATGATGCTGCTAAAGCCATAAATATAAATCGTAAAATCCGGCCAGCAATAGCAATGTCATAAGATGGAGAAACAAAACTAGAAATGGCGGTAATAGAAACAACAATTACCATTGCAGCAGAGATAAATCCAGCCTCTACTGCAGCGGTACCAATTACAAATGCACCAACTATGGACATAGCGGATCCAATAGCTCTAGGCATCCTTAATCCGGCCTCTCGCAAAATTTCAAAAGTAATTTCCATAATAATTGCCTCTACGAATGCAGGAAATGGGACTCCTTCTCGCTGGGCGGCCAAACTGATTAATAGTGCTGGCGGTATAATTTCATGGTGAAATGTGATTATCGATAAATATAGCGCTGGGACAAGTACGGAAACACCAAATGCAACAAATCTAAGTATTCGAATTAAACTAGCCATCACTGTACGTTGATAATAGTCTTCTGAAGACTGAAAGAACTCTGTAAATAGTGCAGGTACCATTAATACGAAAGGCGTCCCATCCACTAAAATAGCAATTCTACCTTCTAGTAAACCTGCTGCCACAGTATCTGGTCGCTCTGTATTAAATACTGTTGGAAATACAGTTAATTGCGAATCTTGTATAAACTCCTCAATATTTGCACTTTCCATAATGCCATCAATATCAATACGATTCATCCTATTACAAACTTCATCCACTACATTTTGTTCAGCTACACCATTTATGTACATTATGGAAATATTTGTTTTACTACGCCTACCGACTTCCTTACTAATCATCCATAGATTTTCATCTTTAATAATTCGACGAACTAGTGCAGTATTCACGCGTAAGCTTTCAGAAAACCCCTCCCTAGGACCTCTGATAACCGTTTGTGCTGTTGGTTCTGTGACTCCTCGACTTTCCCAGTATTTGTTACCAATAATGAATCCACTTGAAAAGCCATCTATTAAAAGAATTACATCCCCAGATAATAGAGAAGTGAATAATTGATCAAATTCACTTACATCCTTTAATTCTCCTACGGTTAGCGCAAAGTCCTTGAACAAAGTTAAAACAGGGGAATCCGCAGTTAAATTATTTTCAATATCTGTCTTTTTTATATCCATCATTAAAGTTTCCATGATAAAATTTTGTAAATTTTCTGAATTACTTAAACCATCTGTATAAATGATTCCAACCTTAATATTTCCTTCAGTACCCATTTTAACTTCACGAACAATAATATCAGCACTCTCGCCAAGTGTTTTTTTTATATATTGTATATTCTCTTTTAAACTTTTTTTTAATGAACTACTTTCTTCAACACTTTTAGGCTCACTTTTACTTGGAGGTGAAGGTTGAATAACGATTTTGCGTTTCTTTTTAAATAAACTCATATTCTTCCTCATTTTCCATTAAATTATGGTTCTTACCGGAAAGTGTTCCCAGTGCAGAAATTTTTATTCAACACTTATCTTTCATCATGAAAAAAACGAGAAATTACTTTTAAATACAAAAATACCGAGAGTTGTGTTAACTCTCGGCTTTTGATTTATTCTTATACTTTTATATGTTGTTATTTGGATAAGTAACAAGTGCATCTTGATATCTAATGAATATTCCGTGCAAAATTACCATCTACTTCAATCGTTTGTGTAATATTAATGAATGCCTGCTCATCATGTTTTCTAACAATTTGTTTGATTTGTGCCGTTTCATAACGAGTAACGACCATCATTAAAATATACTTTTTCTCTAGCGTATAGCCACCATAACCTTCTGTCACTGTGACGCCACGATAAATGCTTGCTAACAATTCCTGACGAATTGGTTCAGCGACTGTTGTTATAATTTGCATAGTTATTTTTTCATGATTAGTATAGATTGTATCAATCGCTTTACCAGTTAAATATATAGATAATAAGGTGTAGAGTGCTATTTCCCAGTTGAATATCATTCCTGAAATTAGCACAATCACACTATTCATTCCTGTGAGTAATAGTCCAACACTAAAATTACTTGAGCGAGAAATAATAATAGCTATTATATCCATACCACCAGAAGTACCCGAGTATTTCATAATAAGTCCTATTCCCACACCGCCTATAGCTCCGCCAAATATAGCTGATAGCAATATATTATCTGTAATTGACTCTGCTGGAATTACATAAAGAAATACAGATAACGATAACACACACACGAGGGTGTTAAGCGTAATTTGTTTCCCAAGCTTGTAATACCCTAATATCAAAAGAGGTACATTCATGACAAAATTGAGTATACCTGTATCAAACGGGGTTATCAATCCTACTAAAATAGCGATCCCACTAATTCCACTACTTAAAATTTCATGCGGCACTAAAAATGCATTAAACGCAAAAGCAATTATAAAGGAGCCTACTACTACAATTAGATTTTTTAACAATAGACTGCTCCTTTCTTCCATAAAAAAACTCGCCCACTAAGGACGAGTTTTTCTTCTACTAGAATCTTCTCTTCACAAATGATATAAGAAACAATTTAACAAAGATTAGGGTGTACGTCAATATATTGGTTTTCTTTCTTTGTTAATCTCCCTTTATTATAGAAATAACTCCATTATCTGTTCTTAAATCGATTATATTCTTGCCTTTACCAAAAACAGTTTTTTCATTGGCAGAACCAAAAATATTAATTCTTCCATTGTCTATATCCGCCTGAATTGTTGCATTTTTTGGTTCCGTCGTCGTATGAATATTTATAAGGCCATTATCGGTTTTGAAAGAGATGTCCCGGTCTAAATTATCCGTCACCATGGTAATTTGCCCGTTATCTGTTTTGGCTTCTATATCTCCTGATACATGGTGAAAGTCTATTTTTCCATTATCAGTTTTTACATAGACCTTTTTACTTTCCAGGTCCTCTAGCACTATTTTTCCATTATCAGTTTTGATATCGACATTGGCAATTTGAAGATTATTTACGGTAATTTGCCCATTGTCTGTATCCGTTGTTAACTCTTCATACTTTTCATCTGGAACAGATACAATAATTTTATTGTGAGAAGTATTTAATCCAATATTAATGCCGCCAAAAAATTTCTTTTTCTTTTCTACATGTAAAGTATTGCCTTTAACATATGCCTTTATTTTACTAGATGTGCCCTTTTTATTTTTAAATTCAACTTTCCCTTTAGAATCCGATGATTGAACTACTTCAATGGCTGTATTGTCGCCTATAATTTCTATTTTCGTAAACTTTTCGGCTATCTCAATTTCTTCTGATTTTTTGTTAAATCCCCCTGCAATATTCATCCCGATATTAATAGCTGCTCCTAAAATTATGACAATAATTGCGATGACACCAATCTTTTTTATACTCATTTCCGCAACCTCCTATTTATTTACCTTATACAGTTCATTATATAGATATGGATACCATTTCCTATGGTCTTCAGATGGGAAGTTCCCTCAGCCTTAAGATGTATTTGTATTAACCTGTTTAAGTTCTATGTAATTTAAAGGCACTTTCTATTTGGCAGTGCCTTTACCTTCCTAAGCTAACCCCAACCGAAATTTGGATCAACCTTGCTCCCATTTTCTTCTCCCTTCGTATGATAGACTTTTTAAGACTCTATACTCTATGCGTAGTAGGAAGTGATTACGATGAAGGACCTTCTTTGAAAAAGGTATTTCTTCTATGAAGTCGAATACTATATGGAAAGGAGTGTTATTAGATGGATATAGTTAGTACTCTATTTGGATTTTTCTTTGTTGTCTTAATTGCACGCATTACTTACAAAATGATCAAAAAGAATCGTTTTCCTCCTATGAATTATCAACCTTTCGATGATGCAATGTCTGGAATCGATCCGGAGGAAAAGCATAATAATCAAATGTTAAGAGATACGAAGCATGAAAAGAATTATGAAGAACGTACTTCTCGATCCAAATAACGCTTATCTATTTTTTATAGGCAACGAGCTTATGTTTTACTCCAAATCCAGCGTCCATATAAAGGGCTATTGCTGCTTTATTGCTAGACTCCACACTTAAGGTGATTTCTTCTATTGAATCATATGAAAATAAATGATGTAGTGCAGCTTTCATTAGTTTCTTTGCTAACCCTTGCCCTCTGTAATCTGGAGAAACGGCAATATATTCAATTGCTCCTTCTCCGTGAAGTGGAGAAGCTTCCACATACACGTACCCCTTTAACTCCATATCGTGTTGGATGATAAGCAAGAGATTGTCTCTACTTATTCGGGATAGAATCTGCTCACTACTATAATATGTATTTGGAAAAGCCAGTTGATGAAGCTCGCTAAATGATTTCATAAAAGAAGAGTCATATGTTACGACATGTAGATCATTTCTATCAGCTATATTTTCTCTTGCAGTCGTTAATATGAGATGGTGGCCGTTTTCTATTCCATCCATTCGTCCAACAAATTGTTTCACAAAAGTGTTTTTATCGTTTATAAAGAATTGGTATTCATCTAATTTAAAAGGAATTGTATTCTCTAAGGCTTTCCATAAGTCATCGGCAATTTGAAGCTTATCTTTCCCATTTCCGACAAATGGTCCCCATACTTCCGCACTTCTTTTTTCTGCATCTATATCAAATCCTAATGCACCAACTAGATGATCTTCTTCGTATGCAACCACAAATGATTTCTCTATGTCTATATCCGAAAAATCATGGGAAAGTGTATCAAAAATCTCTTCCTCTTCTTCTCCACAATAACCAATATGTGAAGCATCAATACTATTCATTGTTTCTAAGAAAGCCGCTAATTGGTGTAAATTATTTGGAGGTCGTACATAAATCATCTACATTTCTCCTTTTGCTCAATACCATTATCAAAATATTTTATCATTTATATAATGGGAATGATATACACAAATGGTAACCTGCCACTGCTAATCTCATCAAAAATTTTTGACAACGCTTGTGCATTTCTATATATTTACTAATAGACCAGTTTGTATAATTTGTGAGGTGATTTAAAAGTGTCTGAGAAAAATAATTCAAAAGATGTTCTTATTGAAACTGCCTCTCGCCTTTTTCGATTAAGAGGCTACTACGGAGTAGGGCTTAAAGACATTCTTGCGGAAAGTGGAATTCCCAAAGGATCACTTTATCATTATTTTCCGGATGGAAAGGAACAGCTTGCCATTGCAGCAATTGAATATACAAAAGAAATTGTTATAAATGAAATTCAAGAATTATTTGATGAAATTGAAGATCCTATCAATGCATTTCAAATACATTTAGATCATTTATCAGAAATCATTGTAAATAGTAAAAACATAGGTTTCCCTATTGGCACAATAGCTGGCGAAACCCATTCTACGAGTGAGCCGATTCGTATAGCTTGTCAATTAGCCTTTGCAGAATGGCAAGCAATTTATCAGAAAAAATTGCTTCAGTCTGGATATGACAAAGAACAAGCAACGGACTTGGGGATTACTGTGAATTTAATGATAGAAGGTGCTATTCTTTTATCTTTAACGAGTAAAAGTAATAAACCGCTTGAAGTAGCTAAAAAGCACATAACAATATTATTAAGTAAGGATTAGTTTAAATTCATCCAAATGTATGAAGGTCTATATAGTTATTAATTGGAGGAATTTGTTCATGATTGAAAACGCACCACAGCAAGAAAAACAAGTATTTAAAACAACCCCTATTTTAATTTCATTTTTAATAGCAGGGTTTGTCGGATTATTTAGTGAGACAGCATTGAATATGGCACTAGGAGATCTAATAGCAATATTCGATATTAGTCCATCCTCCGTTCAGTGGTTAACAACTGGTTATCTATTAACACTGGGAATATTAGTTCCTGTTTCTGGATTTATCATGCAATGGTTCACCACGCGACAATTATTTATCGCTTCTTTACTATTTTCTATAGTAGGAACATTCATTGCAGCGGTTGCACCTAGTTTCACTGTGTTATTGCTATCACGGGTTGTACAAGCAATAGGGACTGGATTATTATTACCATTAATGTTCAATACTATTTTACTCATCTTCCCTGTTCACAAAAGAGGGGCAACAATGGGTCTCATGGGATTGGTTATCATGTTTGCACCAGCCATTGGCCCAACTATTTCAGGTTTGGTTCTTGAGAAACTTACTTGGCATTGGATTTTCTGGATCTGTTTACCGTTTCTTTTCATTGCTTTGTTGTTCGGTATAAAATTCGTAGAAAATGTAACAACTGTTACGAAACCGAAAATAGATATTCTTTCTATTATTTTATCAACTATTGGTTTTGGCGGAATTGTGTACGGCTTTAGTAGTGCAGGAGAAAAGGGTTGGGGCAGTGCAATAGTTATTTTGACAATCGTTGTCGGCCTTGTTTCACTAGTTTTGTTCAGTCTAAGACAGTTCAAAATGGAAGTACCAATGATTAACTTACGTGTCCTAAAATTCCCAATGTTTACGTTAGGGTTATTAAGTGTATTTATAACCTTTATGGTAATTATGTCTTCCATGATT
Organism: Psychrobacillus sp. FSL H8-0487; assembly: GCF_038008385.1. Classification (NCBI taxonomy): domain Bacteria; kingdom Bacillati; phylum Bacillota; class Bacilli; order Caryophanales; family Bacillaceae; genus Psychrobacillus; species Psychrobacillus sp. FSL H8-0487. Next base: position 1,823,650 of record NZ_JBBOZA010000001.1, on the reverse strand, counting down.
CTGTTGCCATTATACTTACAAACAGGACTTGCTTTAGCTGCATTTACAGCTGGACTCGTACTACTACCAGGGGGTGTCTTGAACGGACTTATGTCTCCTTTAACTGGTCGTCTATTTGACAAATATGGTCCTAGAGGCCTTGTTACTCCAGGTTTTGTCATCATGATAATCATGTTATGGATGCTATCCAATATTACAATGGACACTTCTATATTTATGGTTGTTGTGATGCACTCAGTTCTGTTTGTTGGAATATCAATGGTTATGATGCCAGCACAGACAAATGGTCTTAATCAGCTTCCGAGAAATCTGTATCCTGATGGAACAGCATTGATGAATACATTACAACAAGTATCTGGTGCAATCGGTACAGCCGTTGCGATTACAATTATGTCGACTTCTCAAACTGCTTATTTAAAGAATGCGACTGATATAATGGATCCAGAAACATTGAGTGCTTCATTAACTGCTGGTGTACAAGATGCATTTATATTTGGTTTAATCCTAGCAATCGTAGGATTAATCATGTCTTTATTTATCAAAAAGGCTTAGATAAAATAAATGATAAACCCCATTCTATGAGCTAGTTGCTCAGAATGGGGTTTATTTTACCTTACTTATGCTTTTTAATTGAAGAATCCTCCATACAATCTCAATCCATTAAGTGTTAGTTAAATACTTTTGCTTTAGAAGCTTGAACTAGTGCTGTTATATGATCCAAGTCATTTTGATGGAACGCTTCCACAATAGCACTCCCTACAATTACGCCATCAGCTAATGTTCCCATACTTTTTACTTGTTCCGGGGTAGATATACCAAATCCTGCTAGTACAGGTATAGCGCTCTGCTCAGACAGACTTGTGAAATGTTGCTCCAACTGGTCACTAAACCCATCTCTGATCCCCGTGATTCCGTTTACCGTTACAGCGTAGATGAATCCTTCACCGGACACTGCAATTTTCCTAAGGCGCTCTGGTGGACTTGTTAAAGAAACAAGAGGAACTAAAGCGATATCTGTATTTTCAAGTACTCCATGAAGTTCTATTGTTTCTTCCAGTGGTACATCTGGGACGATTAGTCCAGCTATTCCTAATTTTTCACATTGTTGTGCAAACTGTTCTAACCCATAACTAAGTAACGGATTATAATAAGTCATTAGTACAAGCGGTACTCTAACTTCCTCATAAAAAGTTTCTAGTTCCTGCAGGATAGACCGAAGTGTTGCACCGTTTGCAAGCGCGCGTTCCCCTGCTTCCTGTATCGTTGGCCCATCTGCAACAGGATCCGAAAAAGGAATACCTAATTCAATAGCAGTTACACCTGCTTGTTGTAAAAAGAAAATTTTAGACTTTAATGTCTCTAGTCCTCCGTCTCCTGCCATTATATATGCGACAAATGCTTTATCTCCTTGAGTATTTACTGATTGAATAGCGTTTAATAATTTTGTTTTAGCCATTGTTATTCACCCCTAACGCATCACGCACTGTTTGAACGTCCTTATCCCCACGGCCAGATAAACAAATTACTAATATTTCTTCTGGAGACATTTCTTTTGCAAGTTCCGTCGCAAAATGGATGGCGTGGGCACTTTCAAGAGCTGGTATAATTCCTTCTTTTTTCGATAGTAATTGTAAACCTTCTAACGCTTCAGCATCTGTTACGGACGTATATTGTACACGACCAATATCATGTAAATAGGAATGCTCTGGACCTACTCCAGGATAATCTAAACCAGCGGAGATGGAATGTGCTTCTTGGATAAATCCATTATCATCCTGCAAAATATACATATAAGAACCATGTAGCACCCCTTCTTTACCCCCAGTGACAGCCGCTGCATGGAGTCCTGTCGAAATACCACTTCCTCCTGCTTCTACGCCATACAATGCAACATCCTGATCATCTACAAAAGGATGGAACATGCCTATTGCATTACTACCGCCACCAACACATGCGACAACCGCATCTGGTAATTTCCCTACCTTTTCAACTATTTGACGCTTTGTTTCTACTCCAATTACTCGTTGGAAATCACGAACAATTCTAGGGAATGGATGGGGACCAAGCGCAGAGCCTAATATATAATGGGTATCTTCGACATTAGAAACCCAATACCTTAAAGCCTCATTCACTGCATCTTTCAGCGTGCCAGACCCTTTATCCACTGACACTACTTGTGCACCGAGCAATTCCATTCGAAATACATTTAGTTCCTGTCTACGCACATCTTCTTTGCCCATGAATACAACACACTCAAGGTCAAATAATGCACAAACAGTGGCAGTTGCAACGCCGTGCTGCCCAGCACCTGTTTCCGCTACGATTTTCTTTTTACCCATTCGCTTTGCGAGCAACGCCTGACCAATTGTATTATTTATCTTGTGGGCACCTGTATGATTTAAATCTTCTCTTTTCAAATAAATTTGTGCACCACCAAGTTCTCTTGTCAGTCTTTCTGCAAAATATAATGGGGTTTCGCGACCAACATAGTCTTTTAAATAGTAATTTACTTCATCTACAAATGTTTGATCAGCAATTGCTTCCTCGTAAGCTTTTTCAAGCTCTATTAAAGCTGTCATCAATGTTTCTGGAACATATTGACCACCGAATCTACCATATCTTCCCGCTCTTTGGTCATCTGCTATTTTTACCATTATTCCACACTCCCATCATCTTTTACGGCTCTTATAAATGCTTGAATAAGCTTTATATCTTTGGTTCCATTTCGCTCTACTCCACTAGAAACATCAACCATAAAGGGCTTTATCTGCTCAATAGCCACTTTTACATTGTTTGGATTCAACCCACCCGCTAGAATGATTTTTTCTGTTGGAATATCATTACCCTCCATCAGCTTCCAATCAAATACTTCACCACTACCCCCCTGATAATGCGTACCCGGTGCATCAAATAAATAAAAATCAGTGTCATATTGTTTTGCCTGTAAAACATCAGCTTCATTATGAACAGATAACGCCTTAATAGAAGGTACATTATTTGTTCGAACAAATTCAGGTGTTTCCTGGCCATGATATTGTATAAAATCGAGCGGCACCTCTTGAAAAGCAGTTAATAGTTCCTCTTTTGTTGCGTTGACAAATACTCCAATCTTCCAAACTTCAGGTGGAATGCCTTTTGCTAACTCTCGTGCTTTATCAATCGTTATTTTTCTTTTGCTAGGTGCAAAAACAAAACCAATCGCATCTGCTCCCGCCTGAACTGCCACTTCAACATGTTCTTTCTCCATGAGGCCACAAATTTTCACTTTCGTCATGAAGTAATTACCTCTCTTTGTACTTGCAAGCTTTGAAGAGCATTCTGAACATCTCCACTTCGCATTAACGATTCCCCAACAAGTACAGCACTGGCACCATAGTTAGCTACTTTTGAAGCATCCGTAGCATTCCAAATACCACTTTCACTTATGAGCACACGTTTTTCCTCAAATGGAAAGCTTGCTGCAATTTCAGCCGTACGTGATAAATCTACTTGAAACGTTCGAAGATCTCGGTTATTAACGCCGATTAGTTTTGCATCCAGCTGCAAAGCACGGTCTAGCTCCACTGAGTCATGAACTTCTACTAACACTTCCAAACCCTTGCTAACTGCATATTCGTATAAAGATAAAAGTTTTTCTTGTTTTAGTGCTGCTACGATAAGTAATATAACAGAAGCTCCAGCATGCTTCGCATGATCTATTTGGATTGGATGAATGATAAAGTCTTTACAAAGAATTGGAATAGAAACAGTGCTAGCAACTTCAGCTAAATCATCAAATGTTCCTTGAAAAAACGGAGTATCGGTTAATACAGAAATACAAGCTGCTCCCGCATTAGCATATTGAGATGCTTGGTCAGCTGGAATAATACCTTCTGCGATTAATCCCTTAGAAGGGGAAGCTCGTTTAATCTCAGAAATTACTTGTAGTTTTTCAGATTGATAAAGTGCTTCAAATAACGATGGTCGTGTAATAATTTCTAACTGGTCAGGTATCGATCCCAGAAGCATCTGTTCTACTTGCCCTTTTTTGGCAGCTAATATCTTATCTAAGATTGTTGTCATAATGCCACCTCCTGTCTAACAGATTGTTGACTGAAAGTTATAACTGCTTCCAACTTTTCTAATGCTTTTCCTGAGCGGATCGTTTCTGCTGCTAGCTTTACTCCTTCTTGAATTGAGCTAACGATTCCAGATGCAAATAATCCTATTCCAGTGTTAAAAAGCACCGTATCTAAATAAGGACTTGCTTCACCTTGGAGAACGTTACGCAGTATTTTGGCATTTGTGTGACCATCTCCACCACGTATTGCAGAAATAGGAGCAGAAGTTAAACCTACATCATTTGCCGTCAGCTTAAAGGGTATTAAATCTCCGTTATCTATTAGGACTAACTGATTAACACCGGCAAGAGAAGCCTCATCCATCCCTCCAGCACCGCAAACAACAATGGCTCTTTTTCTTCCTAAAATTCTTAAGACTTCTGCATATTCCATCGTGAAATCCGAACGATTAATTCCGGTATATTGTGTTTCTAATTTAATTGGATTAGTTAACGGACCGACCAGGTTGAAAATAGTCGGCTTTCCGATCATTTGTCTAGCGATTCCAATCCTTTTTAACTTCGGATGTACATTTGGTGCGTAGAGGAAAGTTAATCCCTCTTGCTTAAGTAGGTCGATAGTTGCCTCAGAGCTAATAGATGCATGAATTCCTAATGCTTCTAGTACATCCGAACTTCCAGCGCTACTAGAGATTTTCCGGTTACCATGCTTCGCTATTGTTGCTCCTGCACCGGCTAACACGAATGCAGAGGTGGTACTAATATTAAAGCTATTCAAACCATCTCCACCTGTACCGCAATTATCCATATAATCACCATGCGGTTCGTTTAAGTTAATGGCAAATGACTTCATAACTGTTGCAAGTGCTGCAACCTCAATAGAAGTCTCTCCCTTTTTGGAGAGTGCTTTTAAAAAGTCAACAATATAGTGTACTTCCGTATTTTCTGCAAACAATAGCTTGGAAGCAGCCACCATTTCCTCATAAGTCAAATGCTCACTCTTCTCCACTTTATCTATAAATCCTCTCATCTTAAATCTCTCCTCTGCTCTGCTCAGCTATTTTTGAAACAAAAAAAGTCCTCTTCCAAGGGATTTCAGAAAAATCCCTTGGAAGAGGACGGTATTTACCGCGTTGCCACCTCTAGTTGGAGTGTAATACTCCCACTTAAGCTCCTGTAACGTAGGAAACACGTCTACCTCTTCAACAATGAATGTTATCGAGGAAGCTCTCATAAGCCCATTCGCTCTAGCAACAAATCAGTTCTCACCATCCACTGACTCTCTTGATTGTCCGCAAAAGCTACTATTCTTACTCAAACAATTTCTCAGCTATACTAACTCGTCTCAGCTCGTCTGTTCTTAGGCGACACTACTTTTAGCATCTTCTGCCTTTTTTCCGAACATAAAAGTTAATTATTATGATAGTAGGAATACTTTCAATTGTCAAACAGTTTTTATCCTTTTATATTCAGTCTGCATAAAATGGTATCAATAAGACAAGGAGGGTTTTAATTAGTGGTAAATCCAATGAATGGACAGAGAATTAGTTCGGAGCAAGCGATGAGGATTGCTTTGCAGAGAATTCCTGGAGAAATTGTACACGTGGATTTGGATATGGAGGATGGTCTTCTCGTATACGAAGTATTCATCATGACATCAAGCAATCAGATTTTTGAAGTGGAAGTCCATGCAAGAACTGGGAATATCCTGAAAATCGAACGAGAAGAAGACTTTGATTTTGATTGATCGACAAACTGCCGATTGAACATAGAAGTGTATAGTTAAAAAACTACTCCGTTGATTCCCTTCAGGATAGTTGGTATAATAAAGGAATTACAGGTATACAATAAAATACCGACCGGATGTTAGTAGCATCCGGTCGGTAAAATAGACTGATTCCCTTCAAGGGTGTCGGCAAAGAGATTAAGTAATCCATCCGAGCGCTAACTCATAGGTGGATTACTTTTTTCGTGTCATTGAAAAGGTCAGCGTAATCAATGCAATGATTAGAGAAGAAAAACTAATCATAATTACGAGCGATTCAAATATCGTCAAAAGCAGCACCCCCTTCTGTACCGGTCGTTAAACAGAAAGTAAAAAAAATTGTGCCGTCCACCCATGAGAAGATCAATCTATACTATCAATTATACCACACATACGTTCTATTCCGGTAATTTCCTCCCATTATTTTATTAATTTTTCAGCGTACTTTTGAGGATCTTTAATTTTATTTTCAACAAAAAACTTAGTCATTTCCTTAAAGAAAACCATATAATCCATGTCTAAATCTCTTTCGCTCATTAACTGTTTCAAATGCTCGATATCCCCATCTACCTGAAGACAATCATTCAATAAATCTACCTCAACGGTTATTAGTACCTGGTCATGAAAGGTTACCGTACCAATCATTCTTTGATGATTCAAATCCACTTGTTGAAAGTTATGTTGTATGTCAGATCGTTTGTAAATAGTATAGCCCGAACTCTTCGTTCTGGATTCATTGTCTATTCGATTAACAGCTACCAAATGCTGTTCGTAAAAAGTGAGTTTATAAATATCAGGCATTTCAAGTTGCTTCCAAAAACGATAATCATAGATAGAGTCAAAGTAATTCATGATCAGAACCATTATATTACCATGTGTACCTATTGCGATATTCTTGCCATCAAATTTCTTCAAGATTTCTTTCGTTACATGGATACCTTTAGCTTGCGCAACATGATTAGATTCTCCTCCTGGAAGTGAAAAGCCATAATCCGACCATACTTTTAACATTGCTTCGTTAAAATCAGCAACTGGTTGATCGGATAAAAGTCGTTCCTTGAATGCATCCATAATTTCTATATCTTTTTTTAAATGATTCGCAATTCCTTCCACAGTTTGAATAGCTCTCTTATAGGGACTTGATACTATTACTTCTATATTCTCCTGTAGTAACAGATCTGTTATTTTCTTTGCATCGACCATACCCTTTTCAGACAACGGTCTTCCCAATTCGTCCGTGGAATAGATGGAATGCGCATGTCTGACGAAATAAAGATTAGTGAGCATTCCTAATTCACTTCCTTACTAGTTCGCTTTGAGTATATACTTTTAACAAATGATTCCTTCAAATCTGTATATGCACTAATATTAATATTCTTTTGCTTTGCACTCTGAATTTTTATATTCATGTAAGCTTCTTTTGCTTTTTCATTGGAATTTAAGTGATTTCTAAAAAATAGTTGATTACACCATAGTTCTTCTTCAAAATCTACCATATGGATGAAATGAGTTTTCACTTCATAAGTTTCATCCGTAAATTTGGCCAGAACTATTTCACCTGGTCTTTCCACTCTCAATCTTAGAAATCCGATACTTTGTAATTGTTTAAATATAGCTTTATCTACATTTGAAATATCGTCTATTCCTATTAATATATCTATAATTGGTTTAGCAGGCATGTTTTTTATTGCGGTGCTTCCAATATGCTGTATTCGATCTTCTAGAAGTCCTGTTGCTTCTAAAACTTCTAGTTTCATCCGGTTGAACTCTTTCCCCCATTCGGTCGTGTATGGAGATAACTTTACCTCGTTTTTTAATAGTCCAAGCTTCAAAATAATGCCTCCACTTCTACTTTTTCTTTTTAGGAATAGACAATGTTGTCCACTTCTCTTCAGTAGTCACTTGCTTCGCAATATAAATCACCTGTCCAACATGAGAAGATGTATGAGAAAGACTTCTAATAACAGCTTCCATAACAGTATGAGGCTCGTTCCTAATGTAAATAGTTTGGAGCAAATGGACTGATTTTATTGTATCTAATGCTTCTAAGAATACTTGACATCCCCTCGACCAAATTTCTAACAACTCCTCACGAGTTTCCACTGTACTTTCAAATTCCTCGTCCCGATTTCTGTCAGGCTTTTCACCGTCTGTCGTCAAAAAGCCCGTCCATCTTGAAATCAGATTCCCACTCATATGTTTAATGATGATAGCTACACTATTGGAATGATTATTTGGAGTCCAAAATAACTTATCTTCCTCCATCTGCATGATTGCTTTTTCTACATCTCTCATTAAATCAGAAAACTTTTGATGAACTACTCCAATAAAATCAGTGTGCACATCCGTTAGTACGGTCAAATCATCTCCACCTTTTTGTATTTTGGTTTTTCTATATTATAATAGAAATATTCAGAGAAAAGGAGTTGTTTCTATTATTATGAAAAATGCAGTAGAAATTGGTCGCACTAGTCTATTGGTAAATCCTATTGGTTTAGGAAGTAACGCGGTCGGTGGACACAATCTATTCCCTAATTTAAACGATGAAACAGGCAAGGAAATTGTACGAGCTGCTATTCAAAATGGAATCAATTTTATAGATAGTGCCTTTATATATGGGATGGGAAGATCAGAAGAACTCATAGGAGAAGTATTAAAGGAATTTAACACCAGGCAAGATATGATTATTGCAACAAAAGGGGCACACAAGATAGAGGATGGAAAGGTTATTGTAGATAACTCTCCTAAATTTTTAAGAGAGACCGTTGAAAATAGTTTGCGCAGACTGCAAACCGACTACATTGATCTATTCTATATCCATTTTCCAGATGAAGGAACTCCTAAGGATGAAGCAATTGGAACACTCTCACGACTTAAAGAAGAGGGTAAAATTAGAGCAATTGGCGTATCCAATTTCACAATGGATCAATTAACCGAAGCTAATAAAGACGGGAATTTAGAAGTAATCCAATCAGGCTATAATCTATTCAAAAGAGAGGCAGAAAATGACTTAATCCCTTTTTGCGCCAAACACCAAATTTCATTTATCCCGTATTTCCCTCTTGCTTCTGGTCTTTTGACAGGAAAATTCAATAAAGATTCTTTATTTAAAGACGGCCGATCAAAAAATCCGTTATTTCAAGGGGAGGTTTATATTCGTAACTTGGAAAAGATTGAGTCTCTTCGTAGTATAGCAAATGATAAACAAGCGGAGGTTTCTTCCATTGTTCTTGCATGGTATCTAGCACAAAATACCATAGATACAGTAATTCCTGGAGCTAAAAAACCAGAACAAGTGTTACGAAATCTGAAAGCACTTGAAGTGGAACTGACGATAGAAGAAATGCAGGAAATTAACCGAATTTTTAAGACAGAATAAAAAATTATATTGCTCATTTTCATCAACATATATAGGCTGATCGTGAATTCACTCACGGCCAGCCTTTTAGTTACTCCCAATCATAAGGAGTTTCTTGGTACACATAATAATTCAACCAATTGGAAAAAAGTAAATGTGTATGGGAACGCCAGGAGTTCATCGGTATTTGTGTTGGATCATCGTTTGGAAAATAATTTTTTGGGACATCAATATCCACACCTTTTTTAATATCTCGGTTATATTCGTCTGCAAGTGTAGTTGCATCATACTCTAGATGACCCGTAATCATAATATGCTTTTTATCTTTTGATATTACTAGAAAAACACCCGCATCCTTTGAGTCGGAAAGCAGTATTAAACGAGGGTCTTTTTTTATTTCATCGAAAGATACAGCTGTGTATCGAGACACAGGTGCGTGAAATTCATCATTAAACCCTCGAACTAAATGTACAGTTGGGTCTGATAAACGATGACTGAATACCCCAAAGCATTTCTTCGACAAGTCATATTTCCCGATACCATAGTGATGGTAGAGAGCGGCTTGAGCCCCCCAACAAATGTGTAAAACTGAGGTCACCTGAGTTTTAGACCAATCCATTATTTCCATAATCTCATTCCAATAATTAACGTCTTCAAATTCTAAATGCTCAATAGGTGCACCGGTAATAATCATCCCATCGTATTTTCGGTGCTTAATATCCTCGAATGTCGTATAAAAGGTATCTAGATGTGTTTTACTTACATTTTTGGAATCATGGGTTGCCATATGTAAAAAGGTTACATTTACTTGTAGCGACGTATTTCCTAGTAAACGGAGCAATTGAAGCTCTGTTTTTTCTTTTTCAGGCATAAGGTTCAAGATAACTATATTTAACGGACGTATGTCTTGAGCTATCGCTCGATCGGTATCCATGATAAATATTTTCTCGTTTTTAAGATGTTCAGCTGCAGGTAACTGTTTTGGTATATTTATAGGCAATTTGTTGTCCTCCTTTAAATTCAAAAAACCCTCTTTCCTATAAACAAGAAAAGAGGGTGAACGTTTTGCTCTCAATTCTTATCTTTCAAGAAATTATCTTGTAGGAGTTAGCACCTTTCTGACTAGTCAGAGGTTGCTGAAGCTTCAACGGGCCATTTCCCTCGGCTTCTCTTGATAAGAGTTATTAAATTATATTGTTCTTCCTGAGTGAATATTAACATTTGTTTTCAAGCAATTCAACTTCTTTTAAACTTTAAAGCGATTTACTGCATTCGCTAATTTGTCACTAAGCTCTGTAAGAGTCTCCGAAGCTTTCGCTACCGATTGGATCGCTCTCAGTTGTTCATCTGATGATGCACTTACTTCTTCACATGCTGCTGCAGTTTGCTCTGAAGTTGAAGCCATCATTTGAATCGTATCTACAACTTGATCTTTAAAGGTAGAAACCTGTTCAATTTCTGCTGAAACAGCATCGATTGACGTTTGCAAATTATTCATCAGTAACGATATTTCACCAAAAGTTACTTCAGTATTTGTTACAACAGATCCCTGCTCACGGAAAGTTTTGATAGTATCTTCCATTTGTTGCCCTACAGTATGCGATTCACTTTGAAGTTCCGTAATAGTATGCTTTACTTCTTCTGTCGCTTTTGCAGATTGCTCCGCTAGTTTCCGTACTTCATCCGCTACTACTGCAAATCCTTTTCCATGCTCCCCTGCCCGTGCAGCTTCAATACTTGCATTCAATGCGAGTAGGTTCGTCTGTGCAGAAATTTGCATAATAGTTTCCATCACACTACCAATCGCATTTACTCTAACTTCCAATGTACTAAACAATGTGGACATAGAGATTAGATTTGACTCCCAGTTTTGGAAAGATGATTTAAGTTCACTCATTTGGTTTTGACCATTCGAATTCATAGTGTTTGCTTTTATAGCTATATCAGTCATCATTACTGATTTTTCATTGATGAGATTGATTTGATCACTTAAGTGCAACGAACTTTCTGTTACGTCTACAGCATCTTCTGCAGATTTAGAAGCACCTACCGCAATCTCACTCACAGCTGACGAAACTTGCTCTGCGGAAGCGTTTGTTTCTTCTGCCACAGCACTTAAACTTTCCGAATTCGATTGAACATTACTCGCTGACTCTTTCACGACCTGAATAATTTCATTCATATTTACAGCCATCTTGTTGAAGTTATTCGCTAGTTGTCCGATTTCATCCTTGGATTTAATATTAGCCTGAACAGTTAAATCTCCTTCTGCCATTGAATCCATCAATCTTTTAAGTTGTTCAATCGGTTTCAATATACGACTTATTAGGAAAAATAATACTAAAAAGATTAACGCTTCTATACATATAACAATAATAATTATTTGTGAACGAATACTGTCTGCTGTTTGATGGGTTTTACTTTCTTCATAAACAGCGCCTACCTTCCAATCTAATCCTGGTAACGTAGTGTATACAGTAGTTGTGTTAGTACCATCCATCAAACCGGTCACATGTCCTGTTTCTGAGGTACTAGAAAGCATTTTCTTTACAGAAGAATCCTTGGATAAATTTTCACCAAATAACGTTGGATGAACAATGGCATTACCATCAGCATCTACAATTATAGGATAACCTTCGTACCCCAACTCGCTGTCAGCTAACGTTTCTGTTAACTTCGACAGTAAAATATCAATAGCAAGAACACCGACCACTTGGCCATTTTTAATAACAGCTTTAGCACCAGAAATAGCATATTCTCCAGTTGCTGCATCCACAAATGGTTTAGACCAGCTAAAACTCTCTTTGTTTGAAACAGCATTGGAATACCATTCTCTTGAGGTTGGATCAAAGTCTGCTCCAAGGTCCGCTTCTGGTATTATTTCAATCGATTTATCTGGAAAAGCGATATACACAGATGCTACAGCATCATACAAAGAAACAAATTCATTGAATCTAGTATCTAAGTTTTTTTCTAATTGAGTAGTCAATACTACATTCGTAGCTTTTTCATTATTTTCAAAATCTAAAATTGCATTAGAAGTAGATAGTTGTAAAAGCCCTTTTTCGTATACAGCTAGATAATTTTGTATGGATGAGGTCATTTCTTTAACTATTACTTGGCTCTGGTCAAGTAAATCTTTTTCGGTCTTTTCACTTATTGTATTTGTACTAATACTTATTAACGGTATCATGCTTACGAATATTAATGCCATTACTGAAACAATAATTTTCCACTTTATTGATTTTCTCATTTTCCATCTACTCTCTATATAAAATTAAATACATGCCAATATTACTAATCCATTTGGGATAGTATTTAATTTATTATATAGTACAAATGTATGAATGTTAATGCTCTTTTCTAACTATTTGATAAATTTCTTTTCTATTATCAAAATTATATACAATTTGAATCATCTTCTTGCTCTATCCATTCCAGAGTCAATTTCTCTATCTTCATTTCATTTGATTCAATAGCTTTCAATAGTTTTTCGTATGTCTCCCAATCCTCTTCTATTTCAATTTTCTCTTTTAGGTTGGAAATTTCTTTTTCCACTGCTTGAATCTCTTCCTCAATCTTTCGTTCTACACTTCCTCCTGCACTTCTTTTATATGTTGGTTTTTCTTGTTTTTCATTTTTAAAAGGAATTTCAATTGGTACTTGCTCTTCCCACTTTATACGCGCCCAATCATATGACCCTTCAAAAGTTGTTAGCTGACCTTGTTCTAACCAGACCGTTTTCGGGAATAATTTGTTCAAAAAGTATCGGTCATGTGAAACAGCTAAAATAGTACCATCAAAATCACCCAAAGCATCTTCCAGGACCTCTCTCGATTCGATATCTAAATGGTTCGTCGGCTCATCAAGAATTAGGAGGTTAATATCCTGATGCATAAGTTGCGCTAAGCGAAGTCTCATACGTTCTCCACCACTTAAATCACCTATTCGCTTGAAAACATCGGGACCAAAGAACATAAACTTCGCAAGAATATGACGAGCATCCCCCTCTACTAAATTTAACTCACTTCGAAATACATCAATCAGCCTTGCCTTCGGATTCTGGATTTCGAAATGCTGCGATAAATAACCTACACGCACATTACTACCTAACCGAGCCTCTCCATTATCAATCGGAAGATTACCTAACAACAGATGTAAAATAGTGGATTTACCTGAACCATTTCGCCCAACTATCGCAACCCGTTCCTTCCAGTATAGATTAAGCTGAGCATCTTCTAACAAAACATTCTCACCAAATGATTTGTATACATTTTTCATCATGACTACTTCTTTCCCACTTCTAGAAGCAAATTCAAATGATAGCTCCATCTTTTTGGGGTCGATGAGTGGTTTTCTCACTTTTATCATACGTTCTAGTGCTCTTTCCATATTGCGTGCTTGGCGGAATAACTTCGGATTTGGTGGCACCGCTTCATTGGCCCATTGTCGAAGACGTCTTATTGCATCCTTCATTTTTTTTATCTTTTTCTGTTGCTCCTCATAATGCTGAAATTCACGCATTAATTTGGCTTCTTTTTCTAATATAAAGGCAGAATAATCCCCATGATAAAGAGAAAGCTCTCCTTCCTCTAAATCTGCAATTTTAGTCACAACTTGATCTAAGAAATATCGATCATGCGAAATAATTACAACTGTTCCTGAATAGCCAATCAAATATTGTTCCAACCATTCAACAGCAAACAAATCTAAATGATTGGTTGGTTCATCCAACAATAATACATCTGGATCCGACAGTAAAATCTTCCCTAACATTATTTTCGTCTGTTCTCCACCACTTAAACTAGCAAATGGTTGGTTTATGAACCGAGTAAGCTGGAGTCCCTGCACTACTTTTTCAATTTCAGACTCCATTGTATAACCGCCCAAAAGTGTAAATTGTTCTTGAACTTCTCCATACTGTTGTAGCAGTCGTTCCATCTCCGCTGCACCAATAGTTGTCATTTGTTGTTCCATTTGTATCATTTTCTGTTCTAAGGCTGTTATTTTTTCAAAAGCATAATGAAGAACATCTAGACCAGTGACATCTTCCGAATAGGAAGGAATTTGAGCCAAATAACCTACAGAAGTACCTTTCTTAAAGTGAATAGATCCTTCATCAGGTTTCTCAATTCCCGCCAATAATTTGAATAAAGTCGTTTTACCGCTACCGTTACGACCAACAATCGCTAACCTATCCCCAGTTTTAATAGCTAGAGACAACTTTTCAAAGATTATATTTCCTCCGAGCATTTTAGTTATATTTTGAACTGTACATATCATAATGAACGCTTCCCTTCAATTCTTATATGAGCTGAGGAGCAATTCTTTTTTTCGCAACAAAAAAAGACTGTCTAAAAAGCACAGTCTTTTCGCTACCTAATTGGATCCGAAAGAATGACTTCTCAGCTATGAGTATTACTATGAAAATGGCTAAAAATAGACAGACCTATCCCGTTAGTAGCATTTTCATGAGTAATTGCACAAGAAGTTGATAAGAATTCCAACATAAAAAATTGTGCGTTCATAGTGTTTTTCATCCTTTCTTCACCTCCGTTCGAGTTAGTTTAATAATACAATAACACAATTATTCAAACAATTCAATCGTTATTTTCATTTGGTTTTTCAAACGAAGGATCATTTAGCCCCTCATCTACCTTTGGAATTCCTACATCATTTTCTTCATTTACTTCTTCATTCCCTGTGTTAGGAACTTCTTTATCTTGGTTGTTTAATTGTGTTTCTGGTTTAGCTGGCTGATTGGAGTCCCTTTGAAATCCACAGGCAGTCAGTAAAAGACTTGAAATAATCAATAGTGAAAATATTCGTTTAGTCATCATTAGTTGCCTCCCAATTTAATATTAGAATGCACTAGTAAAGAAGATTTATACTATAAGATTTCTAAAATTGGCGCAAACAAAAAAACGTAATATCTTCCAGATAAAATTCACTTTAGGGTGAGTAACATATTTCTAAGGAACAAATAATCTACATAGAATGCCAGTTATCTCTTTAGTTCTGTAAGTAAATGATTTAATACTCAGGATAGAAAAAAAACTCCAGCGCATGGCTGGAGTCTTATATATTATTCTTCAATATCAAAATGTATCTCGTCTTCATCGTTATACTCAGATCCATTTTCAAATAACACGGTTGTTCTTAAAATAAGTTTCGTAACTTCCTCATTATTATCTGGTATCCATCTTTCATCGGGCATAATCTCGAAAGGAATCATTTGCATATCCTTTGAAGCAGCTGCACCGACTAACTCTATAGAGTGTTTCGAAACTATTTTAGATGATTCACCATTCGTTAGTTTAAATACCTCTAATTTGATATTTTCAACCGATTCATCATGTACTCCATCAATATAAATTGTACCTGATAAGTTTATCCCATGTTCAATAATAGGATGATCCACAACCGTATCTATCTTAATAGATTTTACTTCTATGGAAGATTCAAACTTCTTCGCCATTATTCTCAGTCCACCTTGTGATTTGTATACTCATAATGATTTTCAATAACTGGTTCAAACTTATTATAACGCTTTTTAAACAATGTATAAAAGTGTGAAATGATAACTTTTAATATGGCATATCCTGGTATCCCTAAAATCACTCCCGGAACCCCAAATAATGATCCTGCTGTTATAAGAACAAAAATAATAGTAATTGGGTGCACATGTAGTGATTTACCCATTATTTGTGGTGATATAAACTTACCTTCTATTAATTGTACTACTGTCCAAACAATTGCTAATCCAACTAGTAATAATGGGGATGTTACTAACGCGATTATCGCTGCTGGAGTAATAGCAATAACTGGACCCAAATATGGTACAACACTAGTAACCATAGCGATAACTCCCAATAATAGAGCATATGGCATTTGAATAATAGTAAACCCTATATAAATCATAAACCCGATACACATAGATACTAGTATTTGTCCTTGAATATATGAGCTAATTTGTCTATCTATACCTGAAAATACTTCCTGTAAATCATCTCGCATCCTTGGAGGAAATAGCTTCATAACAAAATTAGGTAACTTTTCTCCATCTTTTAATAAG
Source organism: Psychrobacillus sp. FSL H8-0487 (assembly GCF_038008385.1). NCBI lineage: Bacteria > Bacillati > Bacillota > Bacilli > Caryophanales > Bacillaceae > Psychrobacillus > Psychrobacillus sp. FSL H8-0487. The sequence continues at coordinate 1,807,392 of NZ_JBBOZA010000001.1, read as the reverse complement.
TAGAAAACGATAAATGGAACCGTTACAATCGCCAGTACAAAACTAGTTAAAACCCCTACAATGGAGGAAATCCCAGTTGCTATTCCAGTTACAGTATTTTGAACGAATTCCCCAATTTCGTCAGGAAGCCCATTTAATACTGATGCAACGTCATTTTCTATTTGTAAATAATAATCCTTAAAAATAGATGTTCTTAAAAAAGCATCAAGATCATTAAAAAGTTGGATAAAGTAAGTAGGCAGTTCCTCTACTAGTTTAAATATTTGTCCCTTTAAAAAAGGAAACACTAGGAATACCAGTAAAGTTATTAAACCGACTAAAACTAAGAAAATGATCAGAATTCCCCAGACCCGTTTAATTTTAATTTTTTCTAGTAACCGCAATATTGGGCGTAATAAATAGTATACAATGACAGCTAAAATTATTGGTAAAATTACATTGCCGAGAAACACTGTCAAAGGCACAAAAATAAAGGAAATTTCATCGTAGATCATAATAACAAGGCCAATCATTAGCAATAGAACTAATGAAAAGATTGTATTACGTCCACCTAAAAATTTTATGTATCTAGTAGAGAAAAAAGAAGGTTTTTCTGGCTCCACTTCTATCAAACTTCCTTTCTATTTATATTTATTTTACGGAGTAAAAAATAATATGGCAATATTAAAGCAACTTATTTCTCTAAAAACTCTGTAATGGCCGTTTTATTCATCTCTTTGTCGAGTACGATGACTGATCCAGCATGGCTATAATTCTTAAATGAATATGTACCTTCTACTGGAATTGTCAATTTTTCCATTTCTAACTTACCACTTACAACTGCATCTAATACTCTTTTTGTTTTGTCTGAACGCGAATAATCTGTTTGGATATATCCCTCAGTAGCTCCAATGAATTTAGGTAAATTCGGTACGTTTTCAATAGACAATAGCTCGTCTTTTAAGATCTCCATCACCAACTGTTGTCTACCTACTCGCCCAAAGTCTCCTTCTGCATCGGAACGGAAACGAGCATAACCAAGTAGTTCTTTACCATTTAGATTCTGTTGTCCTTTCGTTAATGTGACACCAATTTTCTCAGACATATCCTTTTCAACATTTACTGGCACGCCGTCTGGTGCAATTATATCGACTAGAGACTCAAAGCTACTAAAATCGATTAACGCATAATGGTGAATAGGTAAATCGAACATCCCTTGCATAGTATCTTTCAATAATTGTACTTTACCAAGATAAAAAGCTGTATTTAATTTATATGATTCATGTTCAGGAATATCTGCATATATATCACGCATGAATGATATCACTTTCACATCGTTGTTTTCTTTATCCCAGGAAAAGATCATCATTGTATCTGTTCGAGCTTGATCCTCCCCTCTGGAATCTACACCAAGAACCAGAATATTTTCACGGTCACCTTTCTTAAGCTCATCACCATTAAATTCCATTGGTTCTTTTTGTTCTGTATCTGCTAATTTGTAACCACTTGAATATTGAGTAAATGTATAAATACCAATTCCTACAGCCAAAAACAAAAAAATAACAAAAAGTATGCGTCCTACTCTGGGACGTCTTTTTCTGCGACGTCTTCTAGTTTGTTGTAATTCTTCTTCCATCTTAAAATCTCCCCTTTATACAGTAATAATAACGTATTTCAGCTAAGATAGTTTCAGATTTTTGTACAACTAGTTAACAAGTGTTAAAATTTGTTTTACACAAGCAAAATTTCAATTGGTGAGATGAATCGGAGGAATAAATATGATAGAAAAAGCAACATTTGCAGGCGGATGTTTTTGGTGCATGGTAAAACCATTCGACACATGGGATGGCATACATAAGGTAACTTCTGGATACATGGGTGGTCATCTTGATAATCCTACATATGAAGACGTTAAAAAAGGGGATACCGGTCACTTAGAAGTGGTAGAAATACAATTTGACTCAAGCATCTTCTCTTACAATCAATTATTAGAAATATTTTGGCAACAAATTGACCCTACCGATGATGGAGGCCAGTTTCAAGATCGCGGTGAAAGTTATCGCACTGCCATATTTATTCATTCGGATGAACAACGACAGCTCGCGGAGAAATCGAAAGAACAGCTTGGGGCAAGCGGGAAATTCTCTAAACCTATTGTTACCGAAATACGAGAAGCTAAAACATTTTATGAAGCAGAAGAATATCATCAAGACTTCTATAAAAAAAGCCCTAACCATTACAAAGAGGATCGAGCACAATCAGGTCGAGATGAATTTATCGAGAAAAATTGGAAGTAAAATTTAACTAAGTTGACCCCCGAGACAATTTTAAAATTGTTTTTGGGGGCTTTTTTATACAGAAGAATAGGTTACTGGGGCTAGTTTGAGGCAAACATTGGGGTTAATAAAATTATTAGTGGCGGCGTATGTACTGCAATGTATAAGTGAATTAGAGCAAAACAAAAAGCATCTCTATTCGAGGTGCTTTTATTAAGTACTATGGATTATATTAATATAAAACCTTTCTCCTTGTTATTACATCATGCCTCCCATCACTCAAGTCCAAAAGTAATAAAAGGTTTAAATGCATTAGAATCTAGATTATTTATCACCTAGCTATATAGGTTAGAAGGTGAGGTGTATTTAACACTTACTTTATCGAAAGGGAATAGTGACCGAGGCACATTTTCAACATCCAGGCTATTATTATAGGTCTTTTTCATTCCCGTCTCCCTTCATTTTACTAAATATATCTAAATTTGCTGCTAAGAAGTTGACTTTATCTTCTCCCATTACACCTAACACACGTCTCTCTGTGTGTTTTTTTACAATAGCTTTAACTTCCTCAACAGGAATCCCGCTTGCTTGTGCAACACGTTCTACCTGTATTAGCGCTGCATCCACACTAATATGGGGATCTAGGCCAGATCCAGAAGCGGTCATTAAGTCAGCTGGTATCTCTTCTCGATTCACCTTCGGATTCGCTTTTAGAAATGTCTCGATATCTATTTCTATTCGTTTTTGTAGTTCAGGGTTAGAAGGAGCATAATTAAACGTTCCAGAACTGACACCACTATAAATTGTTTCACCATTTTCATCTGGGATAGTATCTTTTTGTGTATAGACGTTGTAATTGATAGCAGATACGCGCCCCCAGAAATACTCCGGTGCTGTAAATGCTTGACCTAAATGTTCTGAACCGACAGTATTACCATCCACTTTGATCAAACTACCGTTAGCCTCATGGTTAAATAATACCTGGGCAATTCCAGTAACAGCAAATGGGTAGATCAAACCACATAAAACAAACATTATTAACGATACCAACAGTGCCTGTTTAAAATTCCCAAAAATTTCTTTCATATAACATCTCCTCCTTATAGACCCATTATGTGAAGAATTGGTCCAATAATTAAATCAATTACCTTAATACCAAGAAAAGGAGCGACAATACCACCTAATCCATAAATGAGCAAATTCCTATTTAACAATTGTGATGCGCTCATCGGCTTATATTTGACCCCTCTCATAGCAATCGGGATTAACATCGGTATAATAATGGCATTAAAAATCAAGGCAGAAATAATGGCGCTCGTTGGGGAGTTCAGCATCATGATATTTAGCGATTTCATTTCTGGTATTGCGACCATCAGCATTGCAGGAATAATGGCAAAGTATTTAGCAATATCGTTCGCAATACTAAATGTCGTGAGCGCTCCACGTGTCATTAGTAATTGTTTTCCGATTTCCACAATTTCAATAATCTTTGTTGGATTTGAGTCCAAGTCCACCATGTTTGCTGCTTCTTTTGCAGCATTCGTCCCAGAATTCATTGCGAGCCCTACATTTGCCTGTGCCAGAGCGGGTGCATCATTTGTGCCATCACCAGTCATTGCCACAATTTTTCCTAGTGCTTGCTCATCTTTAATGACTTTTATCTTATCTTCAGGTTTACTTTCTGCGATAAAACTATCCACCCCTGCTTCTTTTGCGATTGAGGCAGCAGTGAGCGGGTTATCTCCTGTGCACATAATCGTTTTTATACCCATTGCGCGAAGCTTCTCAAAACGTTCCTTTAAACCAGGTTTCACGATATCTTTTAAATAGACAACGCCCAAAATCTTATAATTCTTAGATATAACTAGAGGTGTCCCCCCTACCGAGGATACTCGGTGGACTAGTTGTTCCAAGTCTGTTGGGATAACATGACCTTCAGCAATACTCTCTTTTTTTATCGTGTCATAAGCACCTTTACGAATTCTTGTGCCGTCTTGCATATCTAGCCCACTCATCCGAGTCTGTGCCGTGAAGGAAATATGATTACTGTTATTAATAATCATTACTTCATCTGTAGAGTCTACTTCTAATTCGCACGCAAGTGATAAGATTGATTTCCCTTCAGGAGTATCGTCTGTTAGGGAACTAAGCCATGCAGATCGAATTAATTCTTTCTGATTTACTCCTTTCACAGGAGTAAATTCTGATGCCATACGGTTTCCATATGTAATGGTACCGGTTTTATCCAATATTAATGTATCTACATCACCACATGCCTCGACTGCTCTTCCAGACATTACAATCACATTGAACTGTGTTACACGATCCATTCCAGCAATACCTATTGCTGATAACAAACCTCCGATCGTAGTAGGGATTAAACAGACGGTCAGCGCAATAAGCGTCGCTATTGAAATATGCAGATTTAAATAGGTAGTCATTGGGTAAAGAGTAACAACCACTAGTAAAAAGATAATAGTTAGACTAACAAGTAGTGTGTTAAGTGCAATTTCATTCGGAGTCTTTTTACGACTCGCCCCTTCAATAAGGGTAATCATTTTATCTAAAAACGATTCGCCTGGCAATGAAGTAATCTCAATTTTTAACCAGTCACTAGTAACAGTTGTACCACCTGTTACAGATGAAAAGTCACCACTACGTTCTTTCACTACAGGAGCTGATTCACCCGTGATGGCTGATTCGTCCACTGTAGCAATCCCTTCTATTACTTCGCCGTCGTTTGGAATGACTTCTCCTGCCTGAACTAAGACAATATCTCCTTTTGTCAGCTCTTCTGCCTGCTTCATTACCTCGGAGCCATCAGGAAGAAGAACACACGCCTGCGTCACGGTTTTAGTTTTCTTTAGTGTTTGTACTTGAGCTTTCCCACGCCCTTCTGCAATCGATTCTGCAAAGTTGGCAAATAAGATTGTAATGAAAAGAACAAAGGCTACCATGGCATTATAAAGGCGTTCCTCTCCCCCTGCCTCGCTATCAAACATTGTAGGAAAAACTGTTAACAATAAAACAAATATGAAACCTATCTCTACAACGAACATGACGGGATTTTTTATCATATAAACCGGGTTAAACTTCTTAAATGCCCCTAAAATAGCACTCTTCATAATATCATGTGTAATAAAAAAATTTTTTGATGCAGTTTCCATTATTGACTCTCTCCTCGTCAAGAACTTATTTGTAAATGTTCTGTAATTGGGCCGAGTGCTAGTACCGGTAGAAATGTTAAAGCACCAATCATCAGTACAATTGTGACAAGCAAGAAAGTAAACATTGCATTGTCCGTTTTCAATGATCCCACCGAATCGCTATGCCACATTTTTTTAGCAAGTAGTGATGCAATGGCTAATTGAATAATGATTGTTAGATAGCGACCAAAGAACATCGCAAGACCAGTCGACACGTTCCAGAACGTCGAGTTATCGGCTAACCCTTCAAAGCCAGATCCGTTGTTCGCTGAGGATGAAGCAAATTCATACAAAACCTGTGATAAACCATGTGCTCCCGGATTAGTGATTCCTGCTACTCCAGCTATTGTCGCTACAGCAAGTGCTGAAAACAGCAGTATGATTGCTGGGTGGATTAAAATACAAATTGCTATTAATTTCATTTCTTTTTCCTCTATTTTCTTACCTAAAAACTGGGGAGTTCGACCAATCATTAAACAAGCAATGAAGATCGTGAGTAGCACATACATCATCATGTTCATGAGACCCACTCCTTTGCCTCCGAATACAACGTTTATCATCATGTTAAACATTGCCACGAGACCACCTATTGGCGTTAATGTATCATGCATGTTATTGACAGATCCAGTAGTAAAAGCAGTTGTCACTACAGTGAATAATGCAGATTGGGCAACACCAAAGCGCATTTCCTTTCCTTCCATACTACCTAGTTCCTGAGTGATACCTAGTTCATTAATGATAGGATTGCCAGAACGTTCTGCCACATAACAGGTAACTACTCCAATAAGTAATAGAATACTCATAGCAGCAAAAATGGCTAGACCTTGTTTACCAAATATTGTTTTCTTGTTTCGATTAGCAACCATTAATCCGAATGCCACAACACAAGCACCAGGCAGTAACATCATCGACAGCATTTCCACGACATTTGAAATAACGGTTGGATTTTCAAACGGAGTCGTTGAATTGGCCCCGTTAAAGCCTCCCCCATTTGTTCCAATATGTTTAATGGATTCAAGTGAAGCTATAGGTCCAAGTGCGATATCTTGCACCTTTCCTTCTATAGTCTCTACGGTTTCGTTAGCGCTGAAGGTTTGTGGCGAACCTTCAGAAACTAAAATTATTGCAACAACGATAGAAATAGGCATTAAAATGCGTGTAATCACCCGGACAAAGTCAACAAAGAAATTGCCGAGTGTATCTGTTTTTGCCACTAGGCGACGACAGAAAGCCATGCATGCCGCATAACCAGTTGCCGCTGACGTAAACATCATGAATGTGATTACAAGCATCTGAGCCAAATAACTTAACCCAGATTCGCCACTATAATGCTGAAGATTGGTATTTGTCATAAATGAAATTATAGTATTAAATGAAAGCGTTGCTTCCATATTATCAATGTCGTTTGGGTTTAAAAATAATGCAGATTGAATGCGTAAAAGAAAATATCCGATGAATACCATTAAAGCATTTGATAAAATCAATGCCAGCATATATTGTTTCCCCGTCATATCGACTTGCTTGATACCGCTAAGTTTGTAGATGAAATGATCCACACGATTCAACACTGGATCGAACCAGGTCTTTTGCTGCATCGTGACGCGATACAGATAGTGACCCGCTAAAATAACAAGCGGTAAATAAATTATTAAAACAATGGCAATTTGCCACATACCCCTTACCTCCTAATGGCATATTAATAGTTTTCTGGATAAAGTAATGCATGCCCTAGATAACCAAATAGACTTACAATGATAATTTTCATTACTAACCACGCAAACATAACTATTCCTCCCTACTTATTCACTTGCTTATAGCACCATGTGGTCAAAGCATAAAGACTAGCAAAACTAATGATTAGTAAAGTAATCATATAAACGTCCATCATCCGAATCGTCCTCTCTCTTCTAGAATAATTTCATCATAATGGATTTCAAATTAATGTAGTGTTAGGAAAATGCATTTTATATTAAGAAGGCATAAAGGTTAAAATCTTTATGCCTTCTTAATGAATGTTGGAGCTATAATGTAAGGGAGGTGATGGGTGATGGAAGACATACGACCAAGTCCAGAGGAGTTTTTAGCAAGGATAAAGCAAGAAGAAACTAAAGCAGGCAGATTAAAGATATTTCTTGGTTATGCTGCAGGAGTAGGTAAAACGTACGCAATGCTTGATGCTGCTCAAGAAGCAAAGAAACTTGGTTTAGATGTCGTGGTAGGATATATTGAGCCCCATCCCCGACCAGAAACGGCCGCCTTACTGGAGGGTCTTGAACTAATACCAACTAGAAAAATAAACTATAAAGGAAAAACTTTCGAAGAACTGGACATCGATGCGGTGCTTGAACGCAAGCCAGAAATTGTATTAATTGATGAATTGGCTCATACCAATGTACCAACTATGCGCCATGTAAAACGTTTTGGTGATGTAGAAGAATTACTTGCAAAAGGTATCCATATTTACACGACCGTAAATATCCAACACATTGAAAGCTTACATGATTTGGTAAAAGAAATTACTGGAGTGAAAGTACGTGAGCGAATCCCAGATTATTTAATTGATCACGCAGCACAAATAAAGCTTGTGGATATTGAACCAGATGATTTAATTCAACGATTAAAAGAAGGAAAAATTTATCCTTTAAAACAAGTAGAAAAAGCAATCGACTATTTTTTTCAAAAACAGAATCTGGTGGCACTTCGTGAAATCGCATTGAGACGAACTGCAGACACAATTTTTCATCAAAAGACACGCAAGAACGATTCTTTTGAAACAAAAATACATGTGGAAGAACATGTACTAGTAGGTATCAGTAGTTCACCAACCAATGCTAAAGTTATTCGGTCAGCAGCTAGACTTGCTCAGGCCTTCCATGGCAAATTTACTGCACTTTATGTACAAAAAATGGACAGGAATGAAAGAAACGAAGCAAGTTCCGAGCGTTTGCAGCAGCACATCAAACTGACGGAGCAACTCGGCGGTCACGTCGTGATTGTGCAGGAAGACGATATTGCAGCTGCACTTGCGAACTATTCACAAATAAGCGGGGTAACAAAGCTTGTATTAGGAAGAACTTCTATGAAAAAGAAATGGTGGCGTTCTAATTCCAAAATAAGCGACCAGCTAAATGACTTTGTACCCAACTTAGCAATACATATTGTACCTGATCAAGAAAACGAACCATTACGATTTCCAGAAGTTAGAACTCAACTCAAGTTTGAGTGGATGGACATGCTGAAAATGCTAACCGTTTTTAGTTTGGCGTCATTCATCGGTCTGTCCTTCTTTTCCATAGGGGTTAGTGAATCGAATATAATCACTATCTATATCTTAGGAGTATTAGTACTAGCAACTTGGACAACTGGGTGGATGGTTAGTATCATAAGTTCACTGGTATCGGTGCTCATTTTCAACTTTCTATTTATAGAACCACGTTTTTCATTCGAAGCATACCACCGTGACTACTTTATAACATTTTTAATTATGTTCCTTTCCGGCTTCATCACAAGTAGTCTAACGAAGAAAGTAAAAGAACAGGCTATTGTTGCAGTTCGTAAATCTTACCGAATGGAAGTGTTACTCGAAACTAATCGTAAATTACAATACGCAAAAACGGTAGAAGAGATTATTACAGAAGGAATGTCTCAGATTGTTAAACTAGTAGATAAGCCAGTAGAATTTTTTGAAATAAATAATAGACTGATAGTGAAATCTATTTTTTTCCGAACAGAAAGCATGTCTACTATAGAAAATAATAAAATAGCAACACTGTTTGACAATGTAAATGAGCGTGGTGTAGTAACATGGGTGGCAAATAATAATCACATAGCAGGAGTGTCCACCGATGTCTTTCCTGAAGCAAATGCTTATTATTTACCATTGGTATCCGGTGATAATGTAAAAGGTGTTATTGGAATTGCTCTATCAAAAGAATCACCCTTACCAGCATTTGAGCGTCATATTTTACACGCCATCATGAATGATTTTTCGTTCGCTCTTGATAAATGGTATTTACAAAAAGTAAATGAGGAAGTAGCCCGAGAGGCAGAGCTTGAACAAATGAGGGCAAACCTCTTAAGGGCAATATCCCATGATTTAAGGACACCACTTACAAGTATTTCAGGAAATGCTGATATATTATTAACAAGTGGAGAACAAATTAATGATACCGAAAAACTTCAACTATACCGCGATATTTATAGTAACTCTAAATGGCTCGTTCAAATGGTTGAAAACTTACTTGCCGTTTCAAGACTAGATGATGGCAAACTTGCGATTGAAATGCAACCAGAACTTGTCGATGATATTATGCAGGAAGCTCTCTTACACGTCGTTCGGATAAACAATACTCACAAAATCTCATTTCATGTCGAACCTGAATTATTATTAGCGTTAATGGATGCACGCCTTATCATTCAAGTGATTATCAATATTATCGATAATGCGTTAACTTATACGCCTACAGGCAGTGAGATAATTTTGATTGCAAAGGAGATTGGGAACTCCGTACACTTTAGCATTATGGATAATGGACCGGGCATTGAAGAATCGTTAAAAGCAAGACTGTTTGATCCTTTTACAACAGGAAAAGTTCAACGAAGTGACAGCAGGCGTGGACTCGGACTTGGTTTAGCCTTGTGCCAAACCATCTTAAAATTGCATGGAAGTGAACTTACAGTGGCAGATAATGAACCCAACGGAACCATTTTTAATTTTTCACTTGAAAAAGGAGTTGTGAATATCGTTGAATAAACGCATCCTTGTCATAGAAGATGACATAGCAATCGGTCACTTGATCAAAATGACATTAATTACCCAGCACTATGAATACGACATTGTAAAGGATGGCCAAAGCGCAATGCAAAAAGTGCTTTCGATGAAGCCGGATGTAATTATTCTTGATTTAGGACTTCCCGATATGGACGGCGTCGATCTTATTCATAAAATCCGTGTTTGGGCTCAAATCCCTATTATAGTTGTAAGTGCTCGAGGAGAAGAACACGATAAAATAAGCGCACTCGATGCGGGTGCAGATGACTACGTGACGAAGCCATTTAGCATAGAAGAGTTACTTGCTCGTATCCGAGTAGCATTAAGGAGGAATACTAACGAGCACAATTTAGACCATATTCAGCCGGTATTCGTGAATGGGAACCTACAAATTGATTATTTGGCAAACACAGTATTTGTGTGTGGAGAAGAAGTACATTTGACGCCTATTGAGTATAAGTTGTTAGTTGTGCTCTCAAAGCATGTTGGTAAAGTACTTACGCATAATTTTCTATTGAAGGAAGTTTGGCAAACTGTACTTCAGTCAGATGTCCCTAGCCTGCGTGTTTTTATGGCGACGCTCCGTAAGAAGATTGAAGAGAATCCATCTAAACCAAAATATATCCAGACACACATACGGGTTGGGTATCGAATGCTACGTTACAACGGTGACGAATAGAAAATATCTATGTTTTTGTCTGTAAAACAATGTCTTTACGAGTGAGATTTAACATGTTTTTCTTTTCCTTCTTTATATACATTATAATATCTTCAGGTGTTGGCTTTTCTAAAATGAGCTTATGAGCTTATCACCAAAATATTTTCTGTACGTTTTTTATTTCTCATTAATGCATCAAATCTATTATTAGATTTTCGAACACATATAAATTCTCTTTCTGTATCACCAATGTGATTCATAATAAAAATGTTGTATTTTTACATTAACATATACAAACATAAGAAATTATTTCTTGTGTTTGTATCATTTGTAATACCAATAGTTTTGTACCTAAATGTAAATAGAGGTTAGAAAATAAATGCAACGAACTTAAGCTGTGCTTAAAATGTTTTATATCAATGCTTTTCTTAAAGCGAGGAGGAAGAATTACATATGAAGACAAGATGGCGTATAGTTGCATTTTTTCTTGTTATTGTAGTATTAGCTGCTTCGATGAGTACGACTACAAAAGGAATCTTAAAAGATATTAAATTAGGTTTAGACTTACAAGGTGGTTTTGAAGTTTTATATCAAGTTGACCCGCTGAAAGATGGCCCCAAAATAACCGAACAAGATGTAACGGACACCGCAAATGCACTTTTAAATCGTATTGATGTCTTAGGTGTTAATGAGCCGGTTATTGAAGTAGAAGAAGGAAATCGAATTCGAGTTCAATTAGCCGGTGTTGAAGATCAGGCCTCTGCACGTGAATTATTATCAACAGAAGCAAATTTAACATTCCGTGATGCTGATGATAACTTAATGCTTGATGGGAACGACTTGAAAGAGGGCGGTGCGAATGATAATTTCGATCAAAATGGAGCTCCAATTGTATCATTACAATTAAAGGATGCAAATAAATTTGCACAAGTAACACAAGATATTCTCGCTAAAACTCCAAATAACGCCCTAGTAATTTGGTTGGACTTTGAAGAAGGTGTTGATTCTTTCAAAGAAGAACAATCGAAAGAAAAACCTAAATTTGTATCTGCACCTCAAGTAAGTAGCGTTTTGAATACTTCAGAGGTTCAAATTTCAGGTTCCTTCAACGTTGAAGAAACAAAGAACTTAGCGGGTATTTTAAATGCTGGTGCTTTACCTGTTAAACTTACTGAAGTTTATTCCACATCCGTAGGGGCACAATTCGGTGAAGATGCATTATCCTCGACGGTCTATGCAGGGATTATTGGAGCAGTGCTTATTTTCCTATTCTTAATAGTCTACTATCGTTTACCAGGAATTGTAGCAAATCTTACGTTAGTTGTTTATGTGTATATAAATTTATTAGTATTTGATTGGATTAACGGGGTTCTTACCTTGCCTGGAATTGCTGGTCTTGTCTTAGGGATTGCAATGGCAGTTGATGCGAATATTTTAACTGCTGAAAGAATTCGAGAGGAAATTCGGATTGGTAAAACGGTCAAACAAGCATTCGCAGAAGGGACAAAATCGTCATGGTCTGCCATTCTTGATGCGAACGTAACTTCACTAATTGCCGCAGTTGTATTGTTCTACTTCGGGACAAGTTCTGTAAAAGGTTTTGCAACGATTTTGATTATCAGTATTTTAGTCAGCTTCATAACTGCAGTTTGGGGATCTCGAGTTTTACTTGGATTACTTGTTCGAAGTGGATATTTAGATAACAAAATTAGTTGGTTTGGTGTTAGAAAATCAAAAGTTCATTCGATTGAAGAAAATGTCAGTTCACTTGATCTGACAACAAATTTTGATCGATTTGACTTCGTTCATTCACGCAAACGATATTTCATCTTCTCTATTGTGTTTATCCTAATTGGAGTAATTGTACTAAGTATTTTTAAATTAAACTTAGGCATTGACTTTGCCAGTGGTACACGAGTTGAAGTTGTGACAAACGAGAAACTAACTGAAGAACGAGTCGTAAGTTATATGGAAGATTTAGGCTATCCATCTGACGATATTGTCCTTTCTGGAGATACGAACAATATCGCAGCAGTTCGTTATGTAGATGAGTTTACTCAAGATGAAATTTTGAAATTGAAACAAGAAATGAAGGCTGAGTTTGGAATTGAACCAAATATTAGTGCAGTTTCAAATACAATCGGTAAAGAGCTTGTAAGAAATGCAATTTATGCATTAATTTACGCAGCAATTGGAATTATTATCTATGTAGCAATTCGTTTTGAATGGAGAATGGGGGTTGCTTCAATCCTTGGTGTTCTACACGATATTATTCTCATGGTAGCTATTTTCAGTTTTACTCGTTTTGAAGTCGACTTAACCTTTATTGCTGCCGTTCTTACGATTGTCGGGTACTCGATAAACGATAAAATTGTAACGTTTGACCGTATACGTGAGAACTTAAATCGAGTAAAGAAAATTGATAATGAAAAGGAGTTAGCTGAAATTGTAAATAAATCACTACGTCAAACGCTAGCTCGGTCAGTAAATATTGTACTGAATATTGCATTTGTTGTTGTTGCCCTGCTTCTATTTGGTGCAGAGGCAATTCGAAACTTCTCATTTGCATTGTTTTTAGGTTTATTGGCAGGGACGTATTCATCCATCTATATCTCAGCACAGCTTTGGTTTGTCATAATGAAACGAAGTATGAAGAAAAAAGGTGGAGAATTAGACGTTGAGCAAAAGAAAAAACAATGGGGAACAGACGAACCGATTGTATAACAGTTTAAACATAAAAAAGAACGGGTATATTATTAACGGGTTCCGTTACCTATCGCAAAGCTAGAATTTACACAACAAAATGCAAATAAAAATGTAAATTTAATTGCACCGCAATTGCGGTGCTTTTTGTATAAAAAAATAAATAGCTCAGTTCATTGAACTAAGCTATGCCTTGTATTATTTTCTACAATTTTTTAAATAAAACTCTATGGGAGCAAATCACTGTATTTACTATCCTTAATAATTCCCCTTGCACCAATTTTTGTCCATTCCAATATTGAAATATTGGGATTGTTTTCAATGAAACTTTCAGTGATTAGATAACCTATTTTATAATTCGACCATCTTGGAATATCTTTACGTGAATTACCGTAAATCAAATTATTGTAAATAATAAAATCCATAGATTTGCCATTTACGCTTAATTCTTCTAACACCTTAGCCTCGGCTTCATTTGATAAAGGCTCTGTCCGAAAGACTCCTACTTTTATTTCAGGGTATACAATACTAGTAAAGTAATCTGCTTTGCCTTCCGTCACAGTTAAATCTAAAATGTTATACTCGATTGGTATGCTATCATGCAAAAAATTAACTGTGTGATGATATTCGTGTGCCGCCGCATATTTAACCATTTCTTCTGAAACGGATGGGTCAAACTTAAGTAAAATATCATTTTCTGAATAAGTAAGCCCACTCAATCCTCCACCAGTATTAATGACATGCCATTCTTCAGGATTAACTGGAAAAATATAAACATTTGTATCCTCACCTGGTAACAGTTCTGCGGATTTTAATAAGGCTTCCTCTATCCACTTATTAATCTGTTCTTGATTTTCAAGTAGCTCATTCGTCTTTTTTTCTAACTGTTCTATTTCCGAAGATGGTGAAAGAGGGTCGCCTAATGTTATATCTTTCAGGGAGGATTTATCTATAAACGGTTCTAAAACATACTCTGTATAGATAGCTTTTTTATCAAGTTCAGGATTCTCACTAATTACTCTTGTGTATTCCAACACTTCATCGAAAAATGTTATTATTTTAAATTCCTGCCCTTTATATGAAAAATGGGAAGTATTTTTAGTAGGAGTATTGTCATCATCCACTATCCCATGTTCCTCTTCTTCTATTTCTTTGTTTTGTTCTTTAACATCCGTACAACCAGATATAAAAATAACAAATAGCAGTAAAATTGAAAAGTTTATCGAACGTCTCATTCTGTCCCTCCATATCCTCCTTTTCTAAGATGTAGAAGAGGGATTTTTTATTATATCCATGAAACTCTCTTTCGCTAAACGCGTTAGTTTAAGTACATTTGTTCACAATGTTCTTTCCCTTATTTTAACATAGATTTTTTAACTACTTTTTATAAATAATATCTTTCCAGTTATATACCCTATCAGCAACACCAATTCTTTGGGCAGGGGTTTGTTTAACCGAATTAGAATTGAAAGGTTCACAGAAGTTGTAGTATGTTCTCAATATGGTGATAGCCATTTGTGCATATTTAGGATTGAAATTACTGTATATATAGGATTTTCCGTCCCCTCTAGATGTAGCTAAATGCTCGTCCGAAAGTTTCGAAGTATCTGTAATTACCTCACTATAACGGCTGCCTCTGTCAGACATTGCAATTGGGTGTTCAATTTTATTGGATTTATGAACATTGTAAGTGGAGAAATCCTCGATTCATAAAATTTGGGTGTAGATAAACTTTCTTTCAAGAATTCAACAGCTGTTTCGTGTTCAGACGAGCCATTAAACCCATTATATTCTGCTCATTCACTTAAATATCGCCTGTTTCAATAAATTCTTTATATGCATCTTCTCTTGATAAGCTCTTATCAAATGTATTTACAAAGTAGTGTAATTTCCCTTCATGAATTTCCTCTGAAAACATCTTTTTATAAGCAGATTTTAGTGTCATGTCGTCATCGCTAGTCACCCGCCACTTGTCAGTTCTTATCATTTGTTTAATTAAAAACAATTGAGCCATTGCAGTATAACTATGATTTATGTGCCTTCGCTCTCTCGAGTCCTTCCGTAGTACGTTCCACGATTATGTCACGCTCAAACTGTGCGAATGATCCGAGCATATTGAACAATAACGTATTGATACTACTTGCCCCCTTGCCCGCATCGAACGTTTTATTATTACGTATAAACTGGACACTCAGGCCCTTGTCGGTTAACTCCATTACTATCTTGTTAAGGTGGATTATGCTACGTGCTAGGCGGTTTATTTTTGTCACTACTACCATATCACCTTCCCTTCCCTGGTCGAGCATAGCCGTCAGTTGTGTACGTGACGCGGTTGATGTACCTGTTACCTTCTATACATATAGACGCTCGCACCCTGCCTCACGTACCGCTACCTCTTGTGCTTCTAACTTATGTCCTACAATCGATACTCTCGCGTATCCAATTCACACCTCGCAATATCTCCTACTATAAACTAGGTTAACTTTTATACCTTATAATTATAGATAAACTTATATACAAGACACTTAAAAATCACATTGTTATAATGACCAATATTTTCCAGGGTTTAACAGCTATTCTTGTATTCGGATTCAACCTGCTTGACAGACAGTGCTATGCCTTTTTACAAAAGTTAGGGATATACGAACGTAGGAATAATTTTAAATTTGATTCAATATTACGATATGAGCGGTGTTTTGTTAAAATATATTAAATCGAAGGAGGAATTATATGACAGAAAAGCAAAACGCATCACAAACCTGGGCTATTTCCCTCTTTTCCATCGGTGTATTTATGGCCGCACTTGATAACGGTATTATTAGTGCTGCTTTAACAACGATTAATCGATCATTCGATGTCGATGCAAACTGGGGAGCATGGGGTGTCACGCTTTACACACTTGGTTTGGCAATTAGTGTGCCGATTATCGGAAAACTTTCTGATCGATATGGACGCAAAAAATTATTTATTATAGAAATCGCCATTTTTGGTATTGGCTCATTACTCGTGGCTTTGAGTCCAAACTTTTCTTTTTATTTAATCGCTCGCTTTATTCAAGCAATGGGTGGCGGCGGTATTTTCATTATTGGTAGCTCACACATATTAAGTACATTACCTGTCGAAAAACAAGGTAAGGCACTTGGGATGCTTGGTGGGATGAACGGTATTGCGGCCGTACTTGGACCCAATATCGGCAGTATTTTATTAGACGTTACAGGTAGCTGGCATGTACTATTTTTAGTGAATGTACCTATTGCCATTGTGCTTGTTATTTTAGGCTTTATTAAACTAGATGAAACGAAAGATGTACAGCCTGGAAAACTCGATTTATTTGGAACTATTTTATTATCTTTAGCGATTTTAGGCATTATGTATGGACTGACAAATTTAGAAGGTGTTCACCTTTTAAAAAGCTTATTGCAACCAAATGTTTATGGCTATATCATTGCTGGTATTGTTCTTTTAATTGGCTTACTAGTACATGAAAATCGTCTTGAAAAGCGTGGTGGAGACCCGATTCTACCATTCCACTTGCTACGTCAACCGCCATACTTACTAACTTTAGTGATTGGTGCATTTTCAGGTGCATTACTAGCCGGAATGATTTTCATCCCTGCATTTTCAGAGCAAGTACTTGGGATTGCATCTGAAAATGCCGGCTATTGGATGACACCACTAGCTCTTGCAGCTGGTTTGGGTGCTGGTTTAGGTGGCGTATTTACAGATAAACGCGGACCCATTTTTGCGGTCATCTTATCGAGTGTTATATCAGCAATAGGATTTTTATTATTCCCATTATGGATTGAAGTAAAATGGCAATTTATCATCTCTTCAATCATCGCTGGCTTTGGTATGGGGATTATTTTGGGTGCGCCATTAAATATGTTAGCAACTGAAAAATTACAAGCAAATAAAGGTACTGCTCTTGCAACATTATCATTAACAAGAACGCTTGGAATGACGCTGGCACCCACAATTTACGCAGGCTTTATTGCACGTGGCTACAATGAAATGCCGGCATTATTCAAAACGGACTTCCCTGAAATTTTACAAGATAATCTTGCAAAAACAAATTTAAGTCAAGAAGGTGCGGCTGAGTTGCAACAACTAACAGCGCAAATGTCATCTGGTGCTTCTGCTAATACAGACATGACACAACTACTAAATCAAGTTCAAGATCCAACCTTAAAAGAAGTGTTATCTACTAGTGTGCAACAATTGACCACATTAGCGGCACAAAACGGTTACGGTGGCTTATTCACTAGTGCTGTAGTCATCGCAACTTGTATTTTGATCGTCACATTATTTTTAGCCCCACTTCGAAAAAAATCATTACAAGGTTAAAAAACTGTATGGCCAATTTTGGTCATACAGTTTTTCTTTTGTGTGTAATAAAATCAAGTTTTTTTAAAAGCAGAATACTGATCTGGAACTAAAATTAATGACCTTAAAGATTCTTGAATTATTTTAGTCACTAAAACTTCAGAATCCGGCTCTGTTAACGAAGTGTCCTGGAAAAAAGTATAGTCTACGTCCAATACCTTGCCTGTCCCATCCCCCTGGTGCTTTAATTCTAAGGATATAAGGTTGACCATTTATCCTTTCTAGTTCCCCCCTACCCAAAGTTAAAAGTAACTCCTGAAAGATAGAACTAGAATCTGTTTGCTTGTTCAGTCAGAGCTTAAACGCATATGGGGCTGATTTTGGGGTTGGCATTAACTGAAATACGTTGAAACCCTATAAAATCAAGGATTTGTAGAATTCGTTCCTATTTCATGCTATAATAAGTTCATTGTGAATTTTAGGAGGTACTAGCATGATTGCAGTAAGTAACATAAGTCTTCGTTTTGGTGACCGTAAGTTATTCGAAGACGTAAATATAAAGTTTACACCAGGAAACTGTTATGGATTGATTGGTGCAAATGGAGCAGGTAAGTCAACATTTATCAAAATTTTGTCTGGTGAAATTGAGGCCCAAGAAGGCAATGTCATTATGAACCCAGATGAACGTTTAGCAATTTTAAAACAAAATCACTTCGAATACGAAGAATACAATGTTTTAGAAACTGTTATGATGGGACACAAACGTTTATATGAAGTAATGAATGAGAAAAATGCTATCTACATGAAAGAAGACTTTTCAGATGAAGATGGTATGCGTGCAGCCGAACTAGAAGGTGAATTTGCTGACTTAAATGGTTGGGAAGCTGAATCTGAAGCAGCAATACTTTTACAAGGTCTTGGTATTCCAGATGAAATGCACCAAAAGAAAATGGCTGACTTAACTGGATCTGAAAAAGTAAAAGTTCTTTTATCTCAAGCTCTTTTTGGTAAACCCGATGTACTATTACTGGATGAGCCTACTAACCATTTAGATATTAAAGCTATTCAGTGGTTGGAAGATTTCCTTATTAACTTCGATAATACTGTTATCGTTGTATCCCATGACCGTCATTTCTTAAACAAAGTATGTACGCATATTGCGGATTTAGATTTCAGTAAAATTCAAGTTTATGTAGGAAACTATGATTTCTGGTATGAGTCAAGTCAACTTGCTGGCAAATTAGCTTCAGATCAAAATAGTAAAAAAGAAGAAAAAATTAAAGAACTACAAGCATTTATTGCTCGATTTAGTGCCAATGCCTCTAAATCGAAACAAGCAACTTCTCGTAAGAAAATGCTAGACAAAATAGAACTAGATGATATCAGACCATCATCGCGTAAATATCCATATGTAAACTTCTCGATGAAACGTGAAATCGGGAATGATGTATTACAAGTTCAAAATTTAGGTCATTCTACTGAAGACAAAAACCTCTTCTCTAACTTCAGCTTTACGTTGAACAAAGAAGACAAGATTATTCTTCTTGGAGATGAATTAGCGAAATCTGCATTGTTACGTATACTTGCGGAGGAAGAAGAACCAAAAGAAGGTTCCGTACGTTGGGGTGTTACTACAACGCGTGCCTACTTCCCGCTTGATAACGCTAAATACTTTGAAGGCAATGAGCCATCATTAGTAGATTGGTTACGCCAATATTCACCTGATGATGAAAGTGAAACATTCCTACGTGGATTCCTAGGCCGTATGCTTTTCTCAGGAGAAGAAGTGAAGAAAAAACCTTCTGTTCTTTCAGGTGGAGAAAAAGTACGTTGTATGCTTTCTAAAATGATGCTTTCCGAATCGAATGTATTGTTACTAGATGAACCAACGAATCACTTGGATCTTGAGTCTATTCAAGCATTGAATAATGGTCTTACATTATTCAAAGGCGCAATGATCTTCACATCGCATGATCACCAGTTCATTCAAACAATTGCTAATCGCGTAATTGAAATCCGTGAAGACGGGTCTATCTTAGATAAACAATTGTCATATGATGAGTTCTTAGAGTGGAAAGATACACAAAACTTATAATACCTAATAATAGAGTACAGGATGATGACAATATGTCATGTTCCTGTACTCTTTTTTATTATTATAAAAAGAAAATCGTACAGATTATGGGGACCATACTTTTCTTAACTTGATATGTCTTCTCTTATCCCCCCCTACAATACATGATATAGGGTTGACTAGTTCAGAACATTAACACATCAAAAAAGCATTGCTATATTATATAGCAATGCTTTTTTATTAGGGATTTGGAACTTTCCTGTGTGGATTAACTTTTAACTGCAGTGCCCTTTTTAGAAGTTTTAATAAAACGACCAAGCAGAGATCTTGTCGGCAATTTTCCAAGTAAGGAATCACTTGTTTCCGAAACCTTCTTCAATACGTTTAATAGTTTGTCATCTCCAGCCCAATGTTCTTCAATCATTTCAGGGGAAAATTTGTTCAATAACATATTTACTACAAAAGTAGCTACAATAATGTCATCGATAAAACCACCTGGTCCTATTAAACCTTCAGGTAATATGTCTACTGGCGTGATGAAATACAATATACCACTACCAACGAGTGTTTTACTCTTCGCATCTATGCGGTCATCAAACATCGATTTTACTAATAAGTGAAATAAATCAGGAGCAAATAGAAGATATGGAGTAAACTTTCCTGCTTTACCCGATTTACTTTCTACATAATCAGTAATTTTAGATCGTAGTTTTATATAGAAGTCTTGTTGCTCCTCGTAAGTTGGTAATTCTTTTTTAAGTTCTACATTCATAGTCATAGCCCCTCTCTCTCTTCACTATACCAAAAATAAGACTATTTGAAACATTATAGGCTTTTCTATGTTCTATTTCTAAAGAATCAGAAGCCAGAAAAACAATAAATACTCTTCTAGTAGTATTTATTTCAATTGTTTTTCTCCATTAAAAATAAAAGAGGCTTCGGATCTAACCCCCGAATCCCCCTCTCCTTTACTTGACTAAATACTCGTTTAACGCTTGTTGTAACGTTGCAAAGGTTTTAGTATCATCATCAAATTTAACGCCTAATTGAATCATTTGTCTCACAACATCCGGTCTTAAACCGGTAATAACGGTGCCACAGCCCATCATCGAAGTACCATAGATAATTTTCAGTAAATGGTCTATTACTTCTGTTTCCATTTCAGATATACCTGAGAGATCCATTATTAACGTTTGTATATGTAAACGGCCAATCTCTGTTAGTACTTTTTCTTCTAAAATACTTGTTCTAAAAGTATCTACTGAGCCAATTAACGGCAAAATACAAATAGAGGGTGTAATTGGAATTATAGGAACTGAAAGGGCTTCAACCACTTTACGTTGGGAAGAAATTAAAGCATCCTTATAAGTCGAATAGTTGATAAAAAACTCATTTAAAAAATAATCTATTTGATTATTAATTTGCTTTTCTAACTCAAAGAACGAATCAATAGAAATCGGTTGTATGTCATTATTGTACTTTTGAATAAAGATCCACAAAGTTCTTCTAATCGCCTGGATCCATTCTAATTTAAAAGATAGCGTCAAAGAAAACGTTGCCCATGCAATGCCTTCCTGCTTTGCAAAAGCACTCAAATCTTTCGTATTTTCATCAATAATATAATGTGTCAGAGTATGAGCGTTATTGATTAGATCTATATCTCCAACTCTTAATATATCATTTATCTTATCTTTAACATTAACAGCCTGGTTTAATAAATATTGTTCAAAATCATCTTTGTTTTCTTCTAAATAATGTTTTAAGTTAAGATCCAGTGTTAATCTGTCCAAAGTCGTTCCCCCTAAAATAGTAAACTCTATTTTTTATACCCAAATGTAATCTAATTAAACACACTTTTAAATTAAATTAGAAGGACTATAAAAAGAAGCACATCCTAGAGGTGTGCTTCTTAAGGGACTATAGTTTTGTAACGTTAGCTGCTTGAGGTCCGCGGTTCCCTTCGACTACTTCAAATTCAACTTTTTGACCTTCTTCAAGTGATTTGAAACCATCACCTTGGATTGCTGAGAAGTGAACGAATACATCATTTTCACCCTCTACTTCGATAAAACCAAATCCTTTTTCTGCGTTAAACCATTTTACTGTACCTTGTTTCATACTATTACCTCCAAAAAATTAATCAATACGTGAAAAAATTCACATATTCCATGAAGTACCGATTTCACATCGATCACTTCATAGGATATGTGAATCATTAGTACGGATTTTCACTTTAAATTGTAAATTAATTATAGCATTGGCACCGATTTAGTCAATGAGTATTTTCATAATTCTAAATAGTTTAGGTAATTTCATTCCATATTAAACCATGATATATTTGTAAATCATCATCACATGATTCACAAAAACACACTTCTTTTTCTGACCAAAAAGCCCAGTATTTCTCATCCTTCACTTTTTCTTTTGGAAATTTCCCACGTAATTCCACTAGTTTCTCATTTAAATAGGATTGGGCATCTGCTTGTGTTTCAAAAGTATGCTTTTCTACAATATGCTGCTCCCAACCTTCAAAAAGCCACCACGGTTCATAGTCTGCCTTCATATAAATTACTTCGAACATAGACATCGCCTCTAACATTTTTTATTAACTCATATTTTACTGCTCCTATATAAAATGTCTACTTAAATGCCTAGTAATTTTATAAATTGAATATTCCTACTTTTTCAGTTAAATTATAGATAACACTATTATAAACAAGTTAGGAGACTATGCTATGAAAAAGCGGGCTTATATTCAAATGCATGGTGATGTGGATGGAGTAGGCTTTAGATTTTTAGTGAAACAAAAAGCTCAATCACTTGGATTGAAAGGTAGTTGCAAACAAACAGAAGACAAACTCATTCATATTCATATTGAAGGCAATATTCAACAGTTGGAGGAGTTTTTGGAGTATATTCAAAAAGGAGTATCTCCTTTATCCCAGACAAATGCTTATCGAATGGAATTATTTGATGAACTAAAAGGTTATACTTCGATGGAGTCAGATATTGTTTAATATTTGTAGGAAATGAAACTTTCTGCTGATTGAATCGTATATAGTAGTATAGAAAAAGTGAAACTTCTATCGTAGGATCGGTTCACCTACAAAAAGTGTAAATTGAACCATTCGGGTTTTTCCAGGCAGTTTTCTCCCCCTTATGCCCAGTTATATAGCCCAAGTCATTAAGAGGGAGATACTGCCCGTTAATACCGGAAAAAGGAGGTAACATCATGAGTGAACTACTGCAAACCTTCATACGACATTGCTTAAATTTCCCTATCATGATTACTTCGTGGTTTGTTTTCTTTTTTCCATTCGAGAGTGGATTTTTATGGAGCTCCATTTTTGCTATAGGAGTATATATTGTTTCTAACTATTCGATAAAGAAAATTCAACAGAGAAGAATTATGAAAAAACATCAAATGACTCTCTCTGAGTATTTCCATATCCAACAACAATTAAAAGAAGCAAATAAAAAGATAAAAGCTTTAAATAGTCTGTATCTGAAAGTTCGTTCAATCAGTTCATTTAAACAATTATTCGAAATGAATCGATTAGCAAAAAGGATTATTTCACTTGTAAGATCTAACCCTAAAAAGTTCTACCAAGCTGAAAAGTTCTTTTATGCACATTTAGATTCAGCAGTAGAACTAACATCAAAGTATACTTTATTAGTTTCCCAACCGGTGAAGAATAAAGATATGAAATTAGCTTTGCAAGATACACGAGAGACATTAGAATCTATCAACACAGTTATGGAAGAAGATTTACAAAGTGTCTTAGCTTCTGATGTAGAGCTACTTAAAATGGAGTTAGATTTCGCTAAATTATCCGTTAAACAAACAGAAAAACCTTTATATTTAAAAGGAGAATCCGAAAATGAGCGAAAAGATATCAAATACAAGTGAAGATATATTAATGGACGAACTATTATCCAGCCCTTTTAACCTAGATACTACTAAGCCACAAGCCATTACAGAAACAGAAGCAGCCCCGACTAAACTGATCGATCGACTTTCGGAAGCTGAGCAACAAAAAGCTCGACAATTAGCTGACCAAATACCAGCTGGTGACTACGAAGCGATTCTAACCTACGGCGCAAACGCACAATCTGAGCTTACCCGTTTTTCTCATCAGATGTTAGATCATGTGCAAAAAAAAGATATCGGACCTGTTGGAGATATATTAAGTGATTTGATGCGCAAATTATCCGAGATTAATCCCGAAGAACTGTCTACCGAGAAAAAATCAGGTATTAAAAAATTATTTAGTCGTGTCAATCGCTCCGTCCAGGAGGTAATGACAAAATATCAGAAGCTTAGTACACAAGTAGATCGTATTGGCATTCAGCTAGAACATTCTAAAAGAGGACTTGTGGAAGATGTTCAAATGCTCAACAAACTTTACGATCAAAACAAAACGTATTTCCGAGCATTAAATGTATATATTGCTGCTGCAGAGTTAAAAAAGGATGACATAGTAAATGTAACTATTCCGGAGTTACGACGAAAAGCAGAATTATCCAATGATCAAATGGCTTATCAAGAAGTCAATGATATGGCACAATTCGTAGATCGTTTAGAAAAAAGAGTGTATGATCTACAGTTATCTCGTCAAATTACGATACAGAGTGCACCACAAATCCGTATGATTCAACAAACCAACCAAACGCTTGCCGAAAAAATTCAATCATCTATTATGACATCCATCCCGCTTTGGAAAAACCAAATTGCTATTGCTTTAACTTTAAATCGTCAGCAAAAAGCAGTAGCTGCACAAAAGCAAGTAACGCAAACGACGAATGATTTATTATTGAAAAATTCGGAGATGTTAAAAGTGAATAGTATTGAAACGGCAAAAGAAAATGAACGAGGTATTGTAGAAATTGATACATTGAAGAAAACACAAGAAAATTTACTGCAAACAATCGAAGAAACGATGCGTATTCAAGCTGATGGTCGTGTAAAACGAAAAGCAGCAGAAATAGAAATTGGTCGTATGGAAGAAGAACTAAAACAACGTCTACTACTAATTGCTGACCAATCTAAAAACCGTTCTTCCTAATAATATTATATGGAGCAGTAAAGAATAGATTACCACAACAAAAAGAATTCATTTTAAATCACATTTGATTTAAAATGAATTCTTTTTTAAATCGCAAGACCCTTTAGTAGGGCTTCAGCATATTTTTCTTATCCTCATCATTAAATACTAATACCTCATGAGAAGCATCATAAGAATCACCATAAAAATGTTCATCTTTATACGTGTGGATATTTTCATATGTCCATTTCATAGCTTCATAAATGGCATACTCATCTTGGTCTGTTGGGGACCAGTATAAAATTTCCAAAATGGTATTTTCTCCAGTTGCTAGAGAACGCCGTGAGTATCCTATGCGAGTAGCATGTTTGAATTCTTCACGCGCATAAAATTTTAGACGCTTCTCAGAATCAGAGTCATCATAGTTAACAGGTTCTACCTCTAATAGTATGACCTTATTCTTTTCTTTTAATTGACTCAATAATTTCCTACCTAGGCCTTCTCCACGAGCTTCTTTAGAAACAAATAGATAGTCTACAAAAATGAAGTTTTCAAACTCCACGTACATCAATACATGCTTTGGTCCCTCGTCTTTTATATAGATATCTTCTTTATCCGTCAAAAGTGTTTCCATATGAACGCGAGATTTCATTTCATCCACTGGAAAATATTGATTAAGCTTTTCATACCAATTCATGTGTAATAGTTCTCCTTTCAAAATTATATTTTGCTCGGAGGTTTGTTTTAAATAGGAACAAGTTGCCGAAAAAAATCCTCGAGTATATTTATTCCCTATTTAAAGGTTCATAAACATATTATAAGGATTCTTTTAAGAACTTTGCACAACCAGATGTAGCATCTTCCGAAGTAATCGAAGTGTTTCCTCTGAAAATTTTTCTAATGAAGACGCAGTGGCAGACTTTTTATCAAAGATTAAACGAAACAAGTTTAATTGTTCTTCTGTTGCTTCCCGATCATTCAAAAACAAATGTAAAACGTTGATACCAAGTTGCTCCTGCTCTAACACTGCTTCTGCTGTATCCATAATACCATTTTGGGCATAACCAAATGCAGAAGGCTCTCCATCTGAAAATACAAGTAGAAACTTATGAGCCTCTGCTCTATTTTCTAATCGTTTACCCATCCATCTGATGGCAAATCCGTCTCTATTGTCTTCATGTGCTTCCATGGAAAGAATATCCAAACCATTATCTTTTTGCCCATCTTCTAACTTGTGAATCCATTCAAATGCATTTGGTTGAGAGGTTTCCGTCGCTTCATAAGCATCTTCATAATGGAGGACAATTTCATGGGTAATTTTTAGTTCTCTTAATACATCATGAAATAGTAAAACAGCTTTTTTTGTTTCCTCCATTTTATCCTGCATGGAAGCTGATCCATCGACTAACAAACCAAAAACAGCATCTAATTGAATACTTGGCGCATTTTTTTTATAAAAGGGTTTTGGTCTTTCATCTGTCCAAAGAGCCGTTAGCTTTGTAGATAACCTACCCTTTGTTAAGTTCGTACGCTTATCTACTCGCTTTTGTTCTAATCGTTTTTTCATTTCCTGTACAAATGCTTTTAGATAAGGTGCATGGTCTTGTCGATATTTGTATAGGAGATGTTGGTTTTCAGAAATACTTGTAATCGCAATACGCTTTTCCTGATACATCACATTTGTATGTTCTTTTCCGAAGGACTTACCAGCTTTTTTTAAGTCACTGGATTGGTCATTAGTGGACTGAGCCACCTGACCTTCCTTGCTATTCCCACTTGATTGACCTTTACCGGTCATCGTAATTTCGTGCCCTTCCTGTCCTTCCTCCGCTTCTATTGCTTGTTGTGCTTTCCCATCTCTGCCGTGCTCTAGTTCATATTGAAGATGCACACCATTTTCTTGTTCATTTTCTCGGTGCCAGGTTCTAAATATCTCTTCAATCGTATCTTTTTCAACTTCCTCACCACGTTCTGAATCTTTAGCCCCTTGATGATAGTGAAAGTCTTTGGATGCTACCCGTGTGTACGATATAATTGCGTAATATTGTAGCAGGCTATCCTCATTTATATATTCGTTTAAAAGAAAATATAGCTGATAGGCCAAATCAATAGATTGTTGAGTATTTTTAGATTCATATACTTTTTGAATGATACTATTTGTCACAGAAAATATATCTGGACCTGTTACATACATCGTACCTTCATACAGACAAATATATAAATAACTTATAAAAGCATCCGCTAAAAAACCTTTTTGAACATTTACTCGAAGTTGCTGTTTGTGAAATTCTAAATAAGTATGAATACGAATTGTAAATACTTTTTGCGTACCTATTCTTTTTTTCTGAATCATTTCAACCATACGAAATTCTTCCAAACAAAATAGTAACTGATCCATGAATTTAGTTAAACTAGTCGGTTTTTCCTCCTGAAACTGCTGCCATTTCAACACGTCAAAGGACTTCCAAAACCCTTCTGCCATCAAGAAAATGTCAGAAATTCTACCTGCATGCATCACATGTTTCTCACGATGTCTCCAAAACACACTTAAGGAAATTATTTGATCCGCTGGTTGAAATTCGATCAGTTTACGCTCATTAATCGCTAATAATGTATTTTTGGTTAAAGCTTTAG
Organism: Psychrobacillus sp. FSL H8-0487; assembly: GCF_038008385.1. NCBI lineage: Bacteria > Bacillati > Bacillota > Bacilli > Caryophanales > Bacillaceae > Psychrobacillus > Psychrobacillus sp. FSL H8-0487. The sequence goes on along the minus strand of NZ_JBBOZA010000001.1, from coordinate 1,779,723 downwards.
CAACATTTTCGTAATGCATGAGTTGCCTAGCATCTATCGTTTCATTATTGAACTGTATAAAACGGTCAACTGAAGCCATTTATCTCCCTCACTTAATCCAAGTAGATGCCAATGCTAACACAAGCTGTTTTTCTTGGTCATCTTCAAGCTTTTCAGCAATAGCATAGGTAATCGCTCTGATTGGTTCCATATATAATGCCAGTTCAGTAGCATACAGTAAACTTCTAATGGAGGCTGCTTCTTCTGAGAGCATTCCTTGTTCTACTTGTTCCATTAAATCTTTTGCCAAATTCAACATAAGTATATGTAAGTCTTTCGGTGCTGTGGGGAACATCTCCTGCCATAGCTTTTCCAGATGCTCACCTGAAATATATGGAATTGAAAAGGTAACGAAACGATTTTTTAATGCTTCATTCATAGGGGTTGTACCTATATACCCTTCATTTATCGCAGAAATAACCGAGAAATCAGGGTGTGCTCTTATCACCTCTCCTGTAAACGGGTTTGTGAGCATTCTTCTATAATCCAAAACACTATGCAAAATAGGAAGTGTCTCTGATTTGGCCATATTAATCTCATCTATGTATAGAATATGCCCTTTCTTCATCGCTTCCACCACAGGACCATCTACAAAATCAATTTCGCTTAATCCACCCTTTGTTATAATTGTTTTAAAACCTAATAATGCCTCTGCATCTAGATCTACCGAACAATTTATACTTTGAATTGGCTGTGAAAAAAACTCAGAAATTGTTTCAGCCAACTTAGTTTTACCTGCTCCTGTAGGCCCTTTCAGTAATACCGGTTTTTTTAAGGATACCGCAATAAGCACATCTTCTAACAAATGTTCTTCTGGAGATAGATAACCTCCTGCTCCAATAAGAGCTGTATCTTGTGCTGAATGCACTCTGGTTAATCTCTTCAGTTTTTCTTCCATTACTAAATTTTTCATTTTCTTGTCTCCTTATGAAAAAAAACCGATGAGTTCACATCGGTTTTTTTATTGGAAATATTCTTTGTAGTAGCCGCCAATTTTTCCAGTGTTATCAATTACAAAGATAAATTCTTCTGTTTCATTTTTAACTTCATAAGTTTTCCCAACGGTAAGTACATTGCTCACAAGGAATTTTTTAGCATCTGTTTGCGTGCATGTGACTGTTTTAATAGTTGGCTTTGTAGCCCAATTTGTATGTATCATCTAACCACTTCCTTTATAACTAGTATACGTTTCAACCCAACTTTTTTCAATTAATGATTCTACTAAAAGAGGAGAAAAATTATACAGCTCCTCTTTCCTGCTATAGTAAAGGAGAAAGTGCTAATAAATGGTCGATTCGAAATGTTCTTTTCGCTTTCTGCTTAAAACAATATGCGTAGAATATATCGGCTTCAACTCCAAGTAGCTTTACTTTACGCTTACTTATTTCACCTGCTTTGGACAAATATATTAACTCACAAACCCATCCACGATGTAAGTATTTCACCAAATCATTACGCATATTCGTGCCCCCTTTTTAACACTATATGCGAACATACGTTTTAATAACACAATTAATCATCATTTTTTTATAAGATCTTTTAATTGTTGTAACACCATCGCAAAGTTGTCTTTTTCGCTGTTTACTCTAAAGTATTTAAAAGGATCTCCTTGCTTAGTTATGCGATCTAATACGGACGGAATCGTAAAGGTATCAGGCTTTAAGGACTCTTTTACCTCCTCCCATTTAAGGGGAGTTGCAATAAGCCCTAACTCATTCCCTCTAGGGGAGAATGGAGCGACTATTGTTTTGCCTTCCTTATGTTGAACATAATCTAAATATAATTTATTGCCACGATTCTTTTTCAACCTTTCCGTAGTGAACCATTTTGGTTGCTGTTCCACTAAGAAGTCGCATATAAATTTGGTGAATATACCCGTTTCCTCATACGTAAAGCTATCCTCGTCTAAAGGAATATAAAGCTGAATGCCTTTTCCACCTGATGTCTTCACAAACGAATGAAGGCGAAATTGATCAAATATTACTTTCATTTGTTGTGCGGCCTCCACTGCTAACGAAAACTCTTTAACAGAGGGTGGATCCAAGTCAAATACAATCTCAGTAGGATTATTTGTATGTACCGTCTGAAAGGGAATATGAAATTCTAAAGCAAGCTGGTTGCCTAACCAGAGCAATGTCTCTAAATCATTGCACATAATATAGTTAATATCGTCCATTTTCTTTGTCGCAACAAAATCAGGAACATAATCTGGACTATTTTTCTGATAGAAACTTTCCCCAGGAACACCATGTGGAAAACGAATAACTGTTAGTAGCCTATCTTTTAAAAAAGGCAACATATAGGGTGCTATACGTTGTAAATACATAAGGTAATCATCTTTTTGTATCCCAGATTTTGGCCAAATAGGTTTATCTGGATGAGTAATCTTTGTTGTTGGTGGTAAAGGGTATAATTGTTTTTGCATTTGTTCCCAACTACAATCCTGTATGTCTGTATTCAATTTAAACAAATGAAATCTTGGTTCCCTTAACTTTTTCCCATCAAAATCTATACATGCAATTTCTACGCAAATAGAAGGTTCTAACTCCCAAATATTATTGGAAAGTTGTGTTCCTTTCGTTTGAAATAATGTGATTAGTGTAGCTAACTCGACTTCGGATAGACCGTGACGAAACGTAACCACTTCTACTAAAAGGCCATTTTGGTAAACTACGCCGTGAAAAAAGCCATTACTTTTATCATATTTCGTTAAAATAATACTAATATATCTCCAGTTTTTTATTTTTAGCCACTTATTGGTCCGCTCAGCGCTATTCCATGTACTTTTAGTTTGTTTGGCTATCAAGCCTTCCCCATTATTCGTGACAATCCGATCCCACAATAATGGACTGTCTTCGTAAACATTTATTGCCTGCAACCTATTTGTATCCTGATAATTTATAGAAACAGGAAGCTTTACTTTGTTAAATAATCGACTCATTTGCTGCTTTCGCTTCGTTAATGGAAGTTTGGTTAGGTCTTTACCTTTATATATGAGCAGGTCAAATACAACATAATGACACGTAAATATTTCTGCATTATTTTTAATAGTATCTATATTTTTCATTCTTCCTCGTAACTGAACTTTTGAAAAATCACTTTGGAAATTATTTACTAAATGTACTAATTCCCCATCCATTGTCAGTGGTAAAAAAGGTTTGATTTTGTCATAAATTTCATGACAGAAGCTAATAATCTCAGGAAACATATTATTTAGTAATTTTCCATTCCTGCTTTTAAGTAATGGCTCTTTATCCCATTCTAGAATACATCGAAATCCATCATATTTAGTTTCGTATAGCCACTCATTTCCTATGGGCACTTCTGTTGAAGCGGTTAAAAGCATAGGCAACAAATTATTTCCTACTTCCTAGAGGTTTTTCTTTAGTCTTCATAATAATTCCTTTTTTAATACATATGAGGCGGAAATTATTGCTATCTTCTCATTATTTACTTTACTCACTTTTACAATAATTTTTAACATTACAACATTATTCATTTCATTGTTTCGGATCAAACGCTAGTATATAATGAACCTTCTCCTAAAATATAATCTATAAATTTTTACCCTTGTATAATATCAGTTAAATTGGCCTGATAGTCTCTACCTGGCAGCCACAATAAATGCCGGACTACAAGGAAGCATGAAAAAGAGAGATAAATAGTAAGGTAATTCAATTAATCATTTGCTTCTATAATGTTTAGTATTACTGCGTATTTGTTTATGACTCTTATTTTTTCATACTTTCTGTCTGGTGACTGAAGGGATGAATGAATAAGAGTTTTTGTTTTGGGAAAAATAAAGTTGGAGTTGATTAAATGTTTTTTCTATTAAATATACTAGGTATATTTGTTGTCCTTGGCATCGTCTACCTTTGTTCGCCGGATAAAAAGAAAATTAAATGGCGTTCTATTCTTACCCTGCTCGTCGCTGAATTGCTCATTACATGGTTTATGTTATCTACCACGATTGGGACATGGACAATTAACAAAATTGCATCTTTCTTTACATGGTTAGTATCATCCGCAAATGCAGGAATTTCATTCGCCTTTCCATCTGTAATGGCGAACGACACTGTTGATTTTTTCTTTAGTGCTTTACTGCCTATAGTTTTCATTGTAACTTTCTTCGATATTTTGTCTTATTTTGGAATTATGACGTGGATCATCGATAAAGTAGGATGGGTTATTTCTAAAATATCTGGGCTACCTAAGCTAGAGAGCTTTTTCTCGATCCAGATGATGTTCCTCGGCAATACAGAGGCTCTAGCAGTTATCCGTCAACAGTTGGTCGTTTTAAAGGACCAACGATTATTGACATTTGGAATTATGAGTATGAGTAGTGTCAGTGGTTCCATAATAGGGGCGTATTTATCGATGGTTCCTGCCGAGTATGTATTTGCAGCTATTCCACTTAATTGTCTAAATGCCCTGTTATTAGCAAGTATTTTAAATCCTGTAGAGGTTAGCAAAGAAGACGATATTGTTTATGTTCCTCCTAAAGAAGAACGTCAAGATTTCTTTTCTACTATTTCAAACAGTATGCTTATCGGGATGAAAATGGTTATTGTAATTTTAGCGATGGTAATAGGGTATGTGGCATTAACCACTGCTCTTAATGGAATCCTGGGCTTCTTTATTGATGGTTTGACAATCGAAAAGATTTTCGGTGTCATCTTCTTCCCATTTGCGGTTTTGCTTGGATTAGGCATCCAAGATGCGATGTATGTTGCATCGTTAATGGGTATTAAACTATCGACAAATGAATTTGTGGCGATGATGGATCTAAAAAACAACATCCAAGACTTAAATCCACATACGGTCGCGGTTGCTGTAACTTTCTTAACTTCATTCGCCAATTTTAGTACAGTCGGCATGATTTATGGTACATACAGCTCTACTTTAGGTGAAGAGCGTTCAAAAATCATCGGCAAAAATGTTTGGAAACTTTTAGTAAGCGGAATGGCTGTATCGCTGTTAAGTGCAATGCTTGTTGGATTATTCGTTTGGTAAACAAGACAAACGGCTTATCAAACAAAGGTTCATTGTGCTACTTAAAGAAAGCCTTCAGAGCACAGAAAATGTTCAAATAGTAAAAGAAGCTAACGACCTAGAAGAAATAGGTTGTTAGCTTCTTTATCGCCCTTTCAAATCTTTGTTACGTAAAAATATCATTATTTAATACATAAAAAGAAGTCAAAGAATGCATAGTAAGAAGAAAATGAAAAAGTGGTGAGCGCAATGCATACAGTTTGGAAGGGCAGCATCAGCTTTGGTCTAGTTAATATTCCGATAAAGCTTCATACAGCTACTGAAAATAAGGATATTAAATTACGTCAGCTCCACAAAGAATGTCATACACCCATTAGTTACGCTAAAGTTTGCGAAGGCTGTAAACAAGAAGTCAAAAATGAAGACATTGTGAAAGCATACGAATACTCCAAAAACAAATTTGTTATTTTAGATGAAGAAGAGTTAGAAAAACTGAAAAAAGAAAATGAAGACAAAGCAGTAGAAATAATAGACTTTGTCAAATTAGAAGAAATAGACCCAATATATTTTGAGCGAAGTTATTTTATGGCTCCTGATAGCGGTGGCAGCAAAGCATATTCTTTGTTAAGAGAAGCATTACATGAGTCAGGGAAAATCGGAGTAGCTAAAATTATGATTCGTTCGAAAGAGCAACTAGCAATCGTACGAGTATACAATGAAACATTAATCATGGAAACAATTCACTTTCCCGATGAAGTTCGTAGTACTGCAGATGTACCCAATATTCCAACGGAACAGTCTGTTGTAAAAAAAGAACTCGATACAGCACTAATGCTTGTTGACCAGTTGACAACAACGTTTGAACCTGACAAATACACAGACGAATATCGAACTGCTTTAATGGAGCTAATAGAAGAGAAAAAGGCAGGAAATAATGTAGTATCGACAACTGAAAAACAAACAGAATTACCATCCAATGTAACGGATTTAATGTCTGCTTTACAAGCGTCTCTTGACAAAACGAAAAAGAAAAAACCTGCACCAAGAAAAAGAACGCCAAAAGCAAAAACGTCCTAAACAGCAAATTCTCTAGCCGGGCAGCTCCTAAAGGGTCTGCCCATTACATAAGTACAGCAGCAAAAATTTTAGATTGTTGGGAAATTAATATTGATGCATTTCTACAATCCCATTAATCGCTACGAAAGCATTTATGTCAATTGTCTTTATAAGTGATCTAAGTTCAGGTTCTTCCAACCTATTAATAAAACAAATTACTATTTCAACTTGTTCATTCGTATGGCCTACTTCACCAGCTATATATGTAACCCCTCGACCTAAATGAGCTTGAATTGCATCACCAATTTTCCGGGAGTGATCGCTAATAATCATAATGTTTTTAGATTCATCAAAACCAGCTTGTACCATGTCTATTACCTTCATAGCTATAAAGTATGCTATAGCCGAACATAAAGCACCCTTTAGCCCATAAATTAGCATGGCAAATGAAAATATTAACACATTAATACTCATAATAACTTCTCCCACGGATAATGGGAATTTCTTCGCAATTAGTATTGCTAAAATTTCTGTACCATCTAAGGCACCACCTTTACGTAAAACAATACCAATCCCTAAACCGATCATAATACCACCTAATACTGCTACTAACATGGTATCTCCTGAAATAATAGATGGAATGTGATGCAACAAGCTTGTAGAAATTGATAATGCCGTGATACCAATAACTGAACTAAAAGCAAATGACTTCCCAAGTTCTTTATAACCTATAAATATAAAGGGAATATTTAAAATAAATAGGAATAAACTCAATGAATATCCCGTCATATGAGAAAATAAGATAGAAATTCCCGTAATCCCACCATCAATTATATCGTTTGGGATCAGTACGGCTTCTAGCCCGATAGCTGTGATTAGTGCTCCCAATATAATAAACAATACACGACTTATTCTTTCAAATGTAGTAATAGTCTGTCCATTTCTTATTTCCAATCGGCTGGACTCCTTTTATAGCTGAATAAAGAACATCAAAACACTCCAATTTTTATTACTCTATAAATATATGTTAGTTCATTGTCTTGTTATGCTGCTTCTGTCTAGCTATAAAATAAACTATTCTTAATATGTATTTTTTGCTGTATACCTTATTATTCTACAAAAAAAGACTCCCAATGAAGGGAGTCTTTTAATATTAGCTATTTAGTAATAGGTCTTCAGGACTTTCAAGTAATTCTTTAACAGTTTTTAAGAAACCTACTGAATCCTTGCCATCGATTACACGGTGGTCATAAGATAATGCAATGTACATCATTGGACGGATTTCAACTTCATTCCCAACAGCGATTGGACGCTTTTGAATTGTGTGCATTCCTAAAATACCAACTTGTGTACCATTTAGAATAGGTGTTGACATTAATGATCCGAATACTCCACCGTTAGTAATAGTGAAAGAACCACCTGACATATCAGAAAGAGTTAGTTTGTTATCACGAGCTTTTTTAGCAAGTTCTCCAATATTAGCTTCGATTTCTGCAAAGTTTTTACGGTCTGCATCACGAACGATCGGAACTACAAGACCACCTTCGGTAGAAACAGCGATACCAATATCATAGAAGTTATTTTTCACAATATCTGTACCATCAATTTGAGAATTTACATACGGATATTTTTTAAGTGCTGCAACTACTGCTTTTGTAAAGAATGACATAAATCCAAGACGCACATCATTTTGTTCAAAGAATTGATCTTTTTTACGTGAACGAAGTGCCATAACATTTGTCATATCAATTTCATTGAAAGTTGTAAGCATAGCTGTATTTTGTCTTACTTCTAATAGACGTGTTGCGATTGTTTGACGACGACGAGACATTTTTTCACGAGTCGTACGACCATCATCTTCTTTAGGAGCACTAGCTGTTGGTGCTGGTGCTGCTTTTGCAGGTGTAGGAGCCGAACCATGAGCTGAAACGTCTTGTACACGTACGCGACCCATAGGATCTACTGGTGAAATCTCACTTAGGTTAATGCCTTTTTCACGAGCTAGTTTACGAGCTGCAGGACTAGCAATAGTACGGTCTTGCTCAGATGAAGTTTCTTCTACTACAGGCGCTGCTTTAGGAGCTTCCGGAGCTTTAGTTTCTTCTTTAGCTTCAGGTGCTGCTGTTGGTGCTGATGTATTTGAACCTGATCCAGCTCCAACTACTGCAATTACTTGCCCTACTTGAACTGTATCTCCTTCAGCTGCTAGAAGTTCACTAACTACTCCAGCCTCTTCGGAAATAACTTCAACGTTTACTTTATCTGTTTCAAGTTCAACGATGAACTCACCTTTTTCAACTGTATCACCTGGTTGTTTTAACCATTGTGCAATGGTACCTTCTGTAATTGATTCTGCTAATTCTGGAACTATGATGTCTGCCACTTAAATTTCCTCCTCTAGTAATCCTATCTTATAAGCTTTTTAAAGCTTCTTCAATAATACGTGCTTGTTCTACTTTATACGTATCTCCATCACCTTCTGCAGGACTTGCTCTATGCACACGACCTACATAAGTAATTTCTTGATCTTTTGCTATTTCTAATAGATATGGTAGAGCAAAGTTCCATGAACCCATGTTTTCTGGTTCTTCTTGAGCCCAAACAAGTTGTTTCGCATTTGGGAAACGAGAAACAATTTGTTGAATCTTTTCTTGTGGGAATGGATACAGTTGTTCCACACGAACAATATGAATATGATCGAAACCTGCACCATCTTTTACTTTGTCTGCTAAGTCTATTGCAAGTTTACCACTAACAAAGATAATTTTCTCTACTTTGTCTGCTTGTTGGCCTAAACCAGGTTGCTCCACAACTGTTTCAAATTGACCAGTTGTTAAATCTGCTACATCAGCTCCAACTAATGGATGACGTAATAAGGATTTAGGTGAAACAATGATTAACGGACGAATAGCATCTTCCTTAAGCATTTTTGCTTGTCTGCGTAAAATGTGGAAATAGTTAGCAGCACTAGATAGATTTGCAACTGTCCAGTTATTTTCAGCCGCTAATTGTAAGTACCGTTCTAAACGAGCACTAGAATGCTCAGAACCTTGGCCTTCAGCAGCATGTGGCAATAGCATAACCAAGCCTGATTTAAGACCCCATTTAGCTCTCGCCGAACTGATAAAGTTATCGAACATAACTTGTGCCATATTTGCAAAGTCACCATATTGTGCTTCCCAGATTGTTAGTGAGTTATTATCCTCTAAGTTATAGCCAAATTCATACCCTAATATTGCTGCTTCTGTAAGTGGACTATTATGCACTACAAATGAAGCGTTTCCATCACTAATCGCATGAATTGGTGTTAATTCAGCACCAGTTTTTTCATCATGAAGTACTAAATGTCTATGAGAGAAAGTCCCACGTTGTGCATCTTGACCAGATAAACGGATAGAGTTTCCTTCTTGTAAAATTGTTGCAAATGCTAATGTTTCTGCATGGCCCCAATCGACTTTCCCTTTACCTTTGAACGGTTCTTCACGGCGCTTCAATATTTTTTCTAGCTTTTTGAAAGCATTAAAGTCAGCTGGCCATGAAAGTAAATCTTCATTGATTTTAGCAAGCTTACTCTCTTCTACCCCTGTTTGAATTTCTGGCATACCATCTAATACAACTTGTGGTATAACGATATCATGTACAGTCGATGGTGGAAGTTCTTTCACACGATCATAAGCTTGTTGCATTTCAGCGAAAACAGACTGGTCTAATGATTTCACATCAGAATTCTCCATTAAGTTTTCCGCTACTAACTGCTTACCGTATAACTCACGAACAGTTGGATGCTTATGAATAGAATGATACATGGTTGGATTTGTTACTAACGGCTCATCCATTTCGTTGTGACCATAGCGACGATAACCTAGTAAGTCAATCACAATATCTTTCCCGAATTTTTGACGGTATTCATGCGCAAATTTTGCAACCCCAATTACTGCCTCAGGATCATCCGCATTCACATGAATGACAGGTACTTCATAACCTTTTGCAGGATCAGAAGAATAGTTAGTTGATCGAGAATCATAATGTTCAGTAGTAAAACCAATCATATTATTAGCAATAATATGGATAGAACCGCCTGTTTGATATCCACGAACTCGACTATAGTTCAATACTTCTGTTACTACCCCTTGACCTGGGAAAGCTGCGTCTCCATGTACTAAAATAGCAAAAGCCGCATTTTTATCTTGAACAGGATAACCGGCCGCATCTGTTGTTTCTTGTGCAGCACGTGTTTGACCAGTAACAATAGGACTTACAACCTCTAAATGGGAAGGGTTATACGCAAGTTTTACTGTTAAACCTGATTGAGAGCGATAGCTTGCCCCTTTATGGTACTTAACGTCACCAAACCAACCTTCCGAAAGTTCAAGTGAACCATCCTTCGGTAAAAATGATTCAGTAGGAACATGTGCAAACTCTGCAAACATCATTTCATATGGTTTATTTAGGACATGAGTTAATACATTTAGTCGACCACGATGAGCCATACCTATATTTACTTGCTTTGTATTTGTTTTATTGGATTGACGAACTAATTCATCCATTAATACAACTAATGAATCTAAACCTTCAATGGAGAAGCGTTTAGCTCCAACAAACGTACGATGGATGAACTTCTCAAATCCTTCGACTTGTGTTAAACGTTTAAGTAATTGTTTTTTGTCTTCAGCTGAAAGCTTTTCTCTTATAGCACCTTTTTCAATCTTTTCTTGTAACCAAGTACGTTCTTCCGTATTGACAATATGAGCAATTTCAAACGCAATTTTATCTGTGTACATAGAACGCAAATATTCTATTGCTTGTAAACCATTCATTATATTGGCTGGAGCATTTTTAATAAGGAAAGAAACGGGTACTTCTCGTAAATCTTGCTCAGTTAAACCATAAGTAGTTAAATTAAGCTTTGAATCTTCTTTTGGTCCATCATTTAATGGATAAATATTAGCCGTTAAGTGACCATGATTCCGAATGGCATCTGCTAGTTGAATGGCATTAACCACTTTTTCAAAGTTATTAGGCTCTACAATAGGTGTATCAGGGCTGTTTGATGATGATGAAGCGGGCATCTTAGGTGCTCCATATTGCTTAAACAACTCTACTAATTCAGGATCCACATCGTCCGGAGACTGTAAGAATACATCATACTGCTCCATCACATACCCAAGGTTCGGACCAGAAAAAGCTGACCAAGGTGTTTGATTGTTCGACATTTAGAAAAACCTCCAACATTTTGTGCCTTTTAGGCATTTATCATAAATACATTTAAGTGGATAAAAAGTTCTAGAGTAATGCATGTAAAAAATACACGCTTATACCTCTCTATAGTTTACCACTCTTTTATATAGTCTCAAACTATCCTTATATAAGAACAATTTTTCCATCTCAATCTTACTACTATCGGGAAAAAATACAATGGTTTTTTTCAAAAAAATTCAGTATTTCGTCATATTTTTTTTACAATGCTACTGAATGATTATTCACTTGTTAATTTAGGGAATAAAATGTAAAATTTTGTCCATTTCCCTTTTTCACTATCCACAGAAATGGTTCCCCCGTATTCATTTACTAGACTTTTTACTATACTTAATCCCAAACCAGATCCACCTCTACGTTTGGTTCTAGCTTCATCAACGATAAAGAAACGCTCGAAAATTTTAGGTAACAATGTTCTTTCAATACCTACTCCGTTATCTTCAACTGTAATCTGGACATGGTCCATATTACAAATAACTGTTGCTTTAATAAATGGTTTCTTGTCATTATATTTTATCGCATTTTCTATTAGATTACGCAGAATTTGCTCAAGAGCTGTAGGCGGAACAGGAACTTTTACTTGCATTTCTCCTTTAATTTCAATTATCGTCTCCGGTGATAGATGGAAGTAGTTTTGTTGCAACTCGTGAAGCACAGATATTACGGAAGTAGCTTCCTTCATCGTATGATGCTCATTTTTTGCTAATTTTAACATTTCCTCGATTAATAACTTCATTTTTTGAATTTCTGTAAGCGATATTTCTAAAGACTCATCTAAAATGGCACGCTCTTCTTTTCCCCATCGATTCAACAATGATAAATGTCCTTCCACTACTTGTACTGGGGTACGCAATTCGTGAGATACATTATGGATAAATTCATCTTGTCTCGAAATGGTTGTCGATACTTCATCCATTAGTTCCTTATAAATTTTCAAAAGCTCTCCGATTTCATCTTCATTGTTGTAGACGAAACTGCCTGATTTAGAAAACTTAGTCTGTTTTGCAAGCTGCATTTCATCTCGTAATTCCTTAATAGGTTTCAACAAAACCGAAGACAACATATACCCTACTAAAGCCGAGAGGACAAGCGCAATTAGAGCGAATATTCCCATGGCTATTAATATATAATTCATGAGCTGAGAAAAGCTATCTAAACTATGAGAGATTTGTACGTATCCTTTAAACAAACCAAAGTCTAATTCCTCCACTTTATGAAAAATTATATGACCATCAATTTCTTCTCTAATAAATTCCTCTGTTTGAAGTGTAAATGACTTTGGAAAATCACTGGCATCATTGATTCTTAGAATTTCAATACCATCGTTATTCAGTACACGAACGGATTGTTGTTGATTGACCAGCTGATTGAGTAATGTTCTGTTTTTTTGAATATCTTGTATGGAGATGATTGGACCATTCGATTGAAAAAAGTTAGTAACCTCATCCAATGTATTTTGAGCAGTTTTTTCCTCCGAAATTTGCAGCCAGTTAAAGAGCGAAAAATATAAAATAATACACATCATAAGGAAACTTAAAAATATGGAAATCGCTGAAGCATAAGTCCACTTACGCTGTAAAGTCCATTTTTTCATCATCTCATCACATATCCTACGCCTCTAACCGTTTCAATTAGTGCTGCAATATCGGCAGGAAGTTTTTTTCTCAGATGCCTTATGTATACATCCACCACATTTGTTTCTACCTCTACATCATAGCCCCATACTTTTTCCAAAATGTTATCTCTAGTCAGTACCATATTAAAATTCTCCATTAAATACACCAGCATATCGTACTCGGTTTTTGTTAACTCAATTTCTTTTCCCTCATAGAAGACCTGATGCGCTTTTTGCTCAACAGTTAGTCCCTTAATCGACAACTCGTTTTTCACTTTTTCTTCAGATGGTTCTATTCTTCTTAGTACAGCTCGTATTCTAGCTAGTAATTCCTCAATTGCAAAAGGTTTTACAATATAATCGTCCGCACCTGACTCTAACCCAGAAACTCTATCTATAATTGCATCTCTAGCCGTGATTAAAATAATAGGAGTACTTTTCTTCCTACGTACTCTTCGGCATATTTCTAAACCGTTTAAATTTGGTAACATAACATCGATTAACATAAAGTCATAAGCATGATTAAGTGCCAAATCTGCCCCTTCCCGTCCATCATGAGAAACAGTAACTTGAAAATTTTCATGCTTTAACTCAAGTTCCACAAATTTAGCAATATTTACTTCATCTTCTATTAAAAGAATATGTTGTTGCGTCATATCCTCCGCTCCTTCCATCTTGGTTTTATATTATATAGCATAACCTAAATCAAGAAAAAACCGTTCCATTATGAATGAACGGTATTGGAATATATATAATTGTTTTTTCCATTCTTCTTGGCTATATAAAGTGCTTGATCTGCATTATCTAAAAGCTCGTCTACTGATGAGCCATCATCCGGGAACATAGCAACTCCTATAGAAGAGGTAGGTGAAAAGTAAAAGTCATCTATTGTCCAGCCTTTACGCAACTTTTCTTGTATAGATTGAATAATTTTATCCAAACCATTGCTTCTGCCATTTACATAGTCGTTGATCTGATCAACAATTATGACAAATTCGTCTCCGCCGATACGATATACATTAAACTTATAGTCCAAGCTTATTTGAAGCTTTTCAGCGAAATAAGTTAGAAACTGATCCCCTACATCATGCCCATATTGATCGTTTATGGCTTTGAAATTATCACCATCTATATAAAGTAAGCCTACATTCGGAAACGCTGAACAAGCGGAAGAAATATATTCAGGTAGATCTTCATAAAAGGAACGTCTATTTGGTAGACTAGTTAAACTATCATGATAAGCCATAAACTTTAGTTGGTTTTCTAAAGCTCTCTTTTCTGTTATTTCACGAGATACTATAACAAACGACTTTTCTTTACAATCGTCTACTGTACTCTCCACGGACGTCACAGAAGTATCAGTCCAAATCGACTTTCCATCCTTTTTTTGAAGGAGAAGTTCTAATCGAAAATTATCTAACATTTTTATCTTGGCGAAACTCACAGCTTCCGTTTGATCAGCGATAAGATTAAAGTAATAACTACCAAGTAACTCTTCTTTATCGTAATTTAAGATAGTTTCATGACTAGGTGAGGAATAAAGCAAGTATCCATCTGCATCCGTAATAGCAATTAAATCATTTGAATACTCCGTGATTAACTTAAAGGACCGTTCAATATGGCGTAAATCCTTTAACATACGATTCTTTTCTGTATTATCAAATTGTACCGTTAAGAACTTTTCAATTTCCCCTAAATCATCTTTTATAGGTACAACAATAGCATTTACCCAGAAAAAAGAGCCGTTTCTCGTTCGATTACGTATTTGACCATTCCAAATATGTCCATTACTGATGGTGTCCCACATGTCCTTAAAAAAAGATTCATCATGATAGTTAGAATTTAACATGTGAAAGGATTTCCCGATTACTTCTTCCTTTTTAAACCCCGTAGTCTTTTCAAACAAATCGTTTACTACTTCAATTATTCCTTTTTGATTGGTCATGGCAACAAGTGCAACTTCATTGATAGCTTCTCGATACGTCTCTAAAAGATAGGTAGATTCTCTTAAATCTTGTGTTCGTGAAACTTCTCTAGTCATTGCGAGAATATAAGTGTTTCCATTATCAAAAATAGGAATTACAGTTGTTTCGTTTATATGTGTTCCACTTTGTACACAATGATGATCCTGGTAGCAAACAGATCCTTTTTGAGCACACGCACGATTATATTGTTGAATAATCGTTCTGTTATGAAATTCACTAAAGCATTCATCTAAAGTTCTCCCTATCGGATTCTCTGAAAAAAGTTCAGCTGCTTTTTTATTGATAAACTCATAGACATAAGTAGAATCTTCTTTTCTCATAAAGAACACATATTCATCAGATAAATCATATAATAAATGGAATTGAGTATGGTTTAAAAAGGACTTAGACATCTATTTTAAAAGCTCCAATCGAGTTCTATACTTTGCTATATTAATCATATGTATTTATGTAGAAACTTACAAGTATCTTTCATCTATTAATTGAAAAAATTTTTACAAAAATTTAATTATTTTTAAAATACTTTCTACTATGCAAAACCAAAAAAAATTAGTATATTATTAATGCAAATAATTTTATAAGGCAAAGTTCGCTTTGCCGAGGGAAGGCAAATGGTGCGCCACCAGTTTTGAGCTGGTCCTAGTAGGTTCGATTCCTACCCCGAAATTTTTTATGCACGTTGAAGTGAAAAATTTCAGGGGAACTAGGATGACTATGCTCATTTATGGGTTCTTTTAGGGGGCGCTTTTTTTGATAAAAAAACGAGATTTATTTGAATGTACATCTCTTTATGAACTAATGTCAGATCCAACCATTTTGCCTTTCGTACGTCAAAAAGCAAATTCTGCTGACGAGTATTGGTTTATGACCAAACAGTTAATGGAAGAAGAAGAAAAAGGAACAGTTATTTCTCGTACTATTATTAGTGATTTTGGCCAACCAATTGGCACTATAAATCTGTTTGATGTAGAAGATGGAGCAGGATTTTTAGGCACTTGGATTGGCAGTTCGTTTCAAGGTCTTGGCTACAATAAAAAAGCTAAAGAACAATTTTTGCAGGAAATTTTCTTTGAATTAGATATACAAACTGTTTTTTTACGTATTCGAAAAAGTAATAGTAAAAGTATTCGTGCAACAGAAAAACTTAGATATGCATTAAAAGCCAATGAATCTCATCCTTCTATCTATGCAGAGGTTAACAAGACAGAAGAAGTATTTGATCTTTACTATATACCGAAAGATTTGTTCCACTTAGTACTAATGCAACAAGAAAACGAAGAAGAACAAGCAATGTAAACAAACTCCCGTCACTTCTCAAAGTGACGGGAGTTGTTTATTTTTGGTAAGTTAATAATAGGTCAACAAATTGTTCAGGTGTTTTAGAAGCATTAACCTCGAACATTCGATCAATCATTTCTTCTTTTTCATCTACAAGTCGATTAAAAGAGTCCATAAAAGTGGTAGCTGTAAGATCTTCCTCTTCTAATATAGAAGCAAATCCTTTTTTCTCAAAATATTTAGCGTTTAAAACCTGATCCCCTCTACTCGCATGAACGGATAAAGGAATAAGTAACATCGGTTTTTTCAGTTCCAAAAACTCAAATATAGAGTTCGAACCAGCTCGGCTAATTACATAATTAGATATTTTCATTAAATGTGGTAATTCATTGGTTACATATTCAAAAGCGATATAGTTCGGTTTCCCGACTAATAGCTCATCTTTATTGCCTTTTCCACATAGATGAATAACTTGAAATCTTTTTGTCAATTGCTCAATATTCTGTTTGATTACTTCATTGATCTTTGCAGAGCCTTGACTACCACCCATAACAATAATTGTTTCTTTTGATGCATCGAAACCGGTTAACTGTTCTGCAATTTTTTCATCACCATGAAATAAATCAGGACGCAGTATCGCTCCAATAGATGAAGCCTTGTTTGCCGGTAAATCCTTAATTGTCTCTTCGAATACAGTAAAAATATGTTCTGCAAATGACGATGCAATTTTATTGGCAAGCCCTGGAGTTAAATCTGATTCATGAATGACAACTGGTATATTGGAAAGCTTCGCTGCCAGTACAACCGGTACAGATACAAAACCTCCTTTAGAAAATACAACAGAAGGCTTTACTTTTTTTAGCACAGTAATGGCCTGCATTGTTCCATACAACACTTTAAATGGATCAGAAAAGTTTTTTATGGAAAAGTAACGTCTTAACTTCCCATTAGAAATTGGGTGATACGGAATATTAGGGAATTTATCCCCGATAATTGTTTTCTCTATTCCATTATAAGAACCAATATAATGGATATCGTATTTTTTCTTTATTAACTCGGGTATTATGGCTTCATTTAACGAAACATGACCAGCCGTCCCTCCACCCGTTAATACTATTGTGTTATTATTCATTAATAATCTCCTAACTAATTTATAACTTTAAAGGATGTATGCCAACATGCACGAAATGAGAACTCTACCAGAAAAAAGTAAGTATATGATTAAGATCGTTTTACCCATATTAATCACGCAAATTGCACTCTATTTGATGACCTTCTTTGATATCCTGATGACAAGTAAATATAGCATTACCCATTTAGCTGGTGTTTCTATAGGTTCCTCTTTATGGGTGCCTGTATATACCGCCTTAACCGGTATATTAATAGGCATTACGCCAATTGTAGCACAATTAATCGGAGCAAAAAAGAAGAAAGATGTACGTACCTTTGTTCATCAGGGTTTTTATATTGGAATATTGCTTGCAATCGTTGTTTTTGTAGGTATTTTCCTAGTCATTGACCCTGTACTAAATTTAATACCTCTTGAAGCTAGTGTACGCATCGTAGCAAAGAAATATTTATTGATGTTGTGCATTGGACTAATTCCGTTATTTTTGTATAGCGTTTTACGGTCGTTTATCGATGCATTAGGGAAAACAAGAGTGTCTATGTTTATCATCTTAGTATCTGCTCCCATTAATATTGTCTTAAATTACCTACTTATTTACGGTAAATTGGGCTTACCAGAGTTAGGGGGAGTCGGAGCAGGACTTGCCTCTGCGATTACATACTGGCTTATATTGCTGATCGCCATTATTATCGTACTTCGGAGTAACCCATTTGCAGAATTACAAATCTTTCACAGATGGACTAAACCTTCTTTAGTTAAAATACGGATGCTCATGAAGATTGGAGTGCCGATAGGTTTATCTCTATTTGCAGAAACCACTATATTTTCTGCAGTTACCATTCTAATGAGTGTATATTCAACCGAGGTTATTTCCGCTCATCAAATAGCGATGAATTTTACTTCACTGCTTTATATGGTTCCTCTTAGCATTGCCATGGGGGCAACTATACTAGTCGGTCATGAAATAGGGGCAAATCGATTCGCTGATGCTAGGACCTATAGTTGGTTGAGCGTTGCAACAGCAATTTGCTTTAGCTTAGTTTCTATTTCGATATTGTTGTTATTTAGAGAACAAATAGCCTCTGTATATACGAATGATAAGTATGTAATTGAATTGACCGTTCAGTTTTTCTTCTTTGCCGCATTGTTCCAATTGTCTGATGCGATTCAAGCACCCGTTCAAGGAGCATTACGTGGTTATAAAGATGTGACGATCACCTTTATTATGGCGATAATTTCCTATTGGATTATTGGCTTACCAACCGGCTATATTCTAGCCAATTATACGTCGTTTGAGCGCTTTGGATATTGGATTGGATTGATTGTAGGATTATCTATAGGGGCTATCACACTTACGATAAGACTTGTTTATTTACAGAAGAAAATGAAGTAAAAGTGCGTAGCTCCGATGTATCCCTAAGGTTCCACTTTTCCAAAGTCAATATCCACGAATAGTAAGTAACGTGTGGAGCACGTTTGTGAACCTTCAGTAACTGCAAGTAACTGTTCGTATAATAAAGCGATACTCAGACAAATCAAATCTCAGCAAACTACGCATCAAATAATACATACACAAAAAGCGACGCATAGGCGTCGCTTTTTTGTGTGTTAATTATTTACCGATAAATTGCTGTGTCCAATAATAACCACTATCTGATAAACCTACGCCAATATGTGTAAATGAGCCGTTCATAATATTAGCTTTATGACCAGGAGATTTCATCCACGCATCTACAACTTCAGCTGCGTTACGTTGACCCATTGCGATATTTTCTGCAGCCGATTTATACGTAATTCCCATTGATTTCATTTGATCAAATGGTGAACCGTAAGTTGGGCTTGTATGTGAGAAATAATTTTTATTTTTCATATCTTGAGATTTTGCTTGTGCAGACTGAGTAAGTTTTGTATCGATTTGAAGTGCTTTCAACCCTGCTTTAGCACGTTCTTGGTTAGTTAAATTCACCACTTGCTGAATTTCAGAAGTAACTTTAACCTCTTCTTTCACTTCAGTTGTTGGTTTTTGCACTACAGGTTCTTTTACTGTAGGTGCTGGTTGTTGTACTGCAGGTTTTTGAACTGTAGGTTCTTGTACTGCAGGAGTTTCTTTTACCGGTTCTTTAACAACTGGCTTTTCTTGAACTGGTTCTTTTACTACAGGTTTTTCTTCAGTTGGTTTAGCTGGCGTTACCACTTCTGGTTTTTTAGCTGGTTCTGCTGGTTTTTCCACTACAGGAACCGGTGCTTTTTCTTCAGTTTGTTTTTCATCTTCTTTAGCTACTGGTTTGTTCACTACTTGGCCTATATTAATCTTAGAAACATCCTTAAGATTTAGAAGCTTTGCAAATGATAACTGCATATTGTAATTCCATTTTACTTTATAAGAAAGATTTTTTGGAACTTCCCCATTAAATACAATGGATGTTTTTGCCTCGGAAGTAGTTGGTGAAAACCCAGTATTCATAGATGCGCTAGCTGTACTGGCAGAGATTAATAATCCACTAGCTAATACTCCAGCCATAATCGTATGTTTTTTATTCATGTTTCATTTCCTCCTTCTTTTGTGCTCCCCTATTGTAAACACAAAATGGAATGAAATTTTCACATAAAATATACCAATGAATCCAATAGAATATTTTTTTCTTTTAAATCTACAAGTCTAGCAAAGATTTTTGGATAACTTATCCACTATGCTAAAATATTAGCTTTTACAATCGGTTGACAGTTTTTTATATTCTTCGTTATACAGTTCAATCATCATCTGTTGTTTACTGACCGATAGCGTACTATTACTAATACGATCGAGTGCCAATTTATACTTCTGTTGAATAGATACCCTAGCTCTAGGATGAGTAAATTCGTCCAATAACTCAGACCGAATAATAGTTCTAACCTCTTCAACAGTTTGTATATTATTAACGGAGTGACGATTTTGGTAGAGTAACTGAAACGCACTAATCATTTGGCGTATTTCCAATTACAGTGATTGCTTCTACCTGATCTCCAATGATTACAATCTGTGGCTCCATTTTTATATATTCTGGTAACCATTGCACCATACCATATGCATACTGAAACAGAAAAGGGTTTTTATAGCCTACTAATGGTACATAACCCTTCATACGATAGACGGTATCTGGGAGTTCTTTTACCCATTGTTCGAACACTTCTTTTTCCACTGGCTCCGAAAAAGTATGTAAGCGGGAAGATAAGGTCAGTTGCTTACCTATTGCCGCTTGTTTAACTTCTTGACCATGATAAGTCGCTTCTAGACCTGTAATCATATTCAAAGGCAATTTTGCGTTAGAAGTCTGAATAATAGGAGCGTGACTATTAAAACCTTGAATTTGCATCGTTACCGTAGCTACTTCATCTTCAGAAAGAAGATCTATTTTATTTGCTAGTATTAAATGCGCATGTTTTATCTGCTCCATAAATAACATACGTGTTTGAGGGGTCATTTTGTCACGCTCAAGCCATCTTTTACTATCTGCTACTGTAATAATACCCTTCATATTTAATCTATTTGCAAAATAAGGAGATAACACGGCATCCATTGCTTCGACTGGATGAGCTGCACCAGTAGTTTCGATTAAGAGGACATCAAACACTTCTCCCTCTAATAACATTTGCAACTGTGCCTCCATTTTTTCAGAACCTGTACAGCATATACATCCTTCTAACATCTCTTTAATAGGAACATCTTCATCCACAGATCGACTATCAAATGGTAATTTCCCTAATTCATTCATGATTACTGCTGGCTTTAAACCCTTTTCTTTCATTTGTTCGATTAAATGTGACAATAAAGAAGTTTTCCCACTTCCTAAAAACCCACTAAGTAAATAGACATCCTTCATAATTTTAAACTCCCTTAATCTCGTTGAAAAAGCTGACCGTATAGGCCAGCTTTCATCCAACTCTTTATTTGTTTAACAAATCTTTCACAACTTCTTGCGCTTTTAACAACTGAGGATCTTCTTCTAAAATTTTCTCTCTAAGTAAATTCATCAATTGATAAGAAGTATCGCCATCTATATCACCAGAAACTTTAAGTTTGTTGTCGGTCTGGAACTTCTTCACAGCAGCATTCATCTCTGCGTCATAGTTACCATCTACTTCACCTACATCATATCCAACTGCCTTTAACATTTCTTCAGCAGTTTGAACTGCTTCGGAGGATTGGTTAGTTTTCAATGTTACAGTAGTATCTAGAGGTGGTAACATAGCATAGGATGGATATTCCACAACGTGATCTGGAAGAATCCCTTTTTCATGAATCCAGTTACCTTCTGGCGTTAACCACTTAGCAGTTGTAATTTTAATATTAGAACCATCCGGTAAATCATTTACTGTTTGTACAGTCCCTTTACCAAAAGAATTTAAGCCTACTAAGGGTACATTTGCAGATTCACTTAAGGCACCAGCCAATATTTCTGAAGCTGAAGCACTACCTTCATCAATGATTAATGTTACAGGTACTTTGATACGAGTTCCATCGGTAGCTACTGTAACCTCTTTGTTATCCTGAATTTCAATTTGCAGTAAGTTCTTTCCTTCTTCTACAAAGAGATTAGAAATATCTATTGCAGAAGATAGTAAACCTCCTGGATTTTGACGAACATCAAGTACTAACGCTTTCATACCCTCTTTTTCCATGGCATCAATCGCTTTTAACAACTCATCATATGTGTTTGTTGAAAAACTCGATATAATAATATGTGCCACTTGATCATCCAACATTTCTGCATATACGGTTTCAATTGGAATATCATCACGGACAATTGTTACATCCATTACAGCATTAGTACCACGTTGTATAGATAGAGTTACTTCTGTTCCTTTACTACCACGAATAAGTAATACTGCTTCGGAAGCACTAAATCCTTTAATATCTTTTCCATCTACTGCCATAACTTTATCATTTGGCATCAGCCCTGCTTTTTCAGCTGGCGAGTTTTTAATAGGTGAAACGATATTAATAACACCGTCTACTTCTTGAATCTCTGCACCAATCCCTTGAAAACTAGAAGATATATTTTCATTGAATTGAGAAGCCTCATCCTGGTTCATATAATCGGAATAAGGATCTTCTAAAGCATCAATCATCCCGTTAATAGCACCATTAATCACAGCTTCTTCATCAACTTCTTTATAATATTCTTCTTCTAATTTATCGTAAGCTAAATACAATTTAGAGAACTCAGATCGCTCGCTCTTATCACCTGCATTTACATTTACAACTTTTTCATCCCCCCAAGTTAACGCAATCAGTGTAACAGCTGCTGTTGCTACAACAAGGGCAAAAATAGTTAATAGGAAAACAAATGGTTTCATTTTAATATATTTGGATGCTGGTTTTATTTCTGTAAATTCTTCTTCGTTATTTTGTTTTTGTTCGTCCAAATCCTTCACCCTTTTCAAAAAACTTCTTTAAATAATGTATGTAATATTTAATATTTTAAGTCATCGTATTATTTTAAAAAAGACTGTCATATAGATGACAGTCTATTTATGATTGTTATCTTATTCACAGCTAATAGTAGTTGTTAGTCTTGAATTGCAGCTTCTAATGCAACTACAATCATATCATTGAACGTTGTTTGACGCTCTTCAGAAGAAGTTGCTTCTCCTGTGATAATATGATCACTAACTGTTAAAACAGATAATGCTTGACGTCCAAATTTAGCCGCAAGTGTATAAAGAGCTGCTGTCTCCATTTCTACAGCAAGAACTCCGTAGTCCGCCCACTTCTCATTTTGTGCGTTCTCATTGTAGAATAAATCAGCTGTAAATACATTCCCAACTTTTAAATTCAATCCAGCTTCTTTGCCTGCATTATATGCTTTATATAGTAAGTCAAAGTCAGCTGTTGGAGCAAAACTTATATCATCCAAAAGAACTTTGTTCATAGATGAATCTGAAGATGCACTTTGAGCAAGAATTACGTCACGCACTTTCACATCTTTTTGGATTGCACCACAAGTTCCAACGCGGATTAACTTTTGTACATCATACTCATTCATCAATTCTGTAACATAAATAGATATAGATGGCACTCCCATTCCTGTACCTTGTACAGAAATACGTTTTCCTTTATAAGTTCCCGTATATCCAAACATGTTACGAACCTCATTATACTGGACAACATCTTCTAAGAATGTTTCCGCAATATACTTCGCACGTAGTGGATCTCCCGGTAATAGGATTGTGTCTGCAATTTCACCTTTTTTAGCATTAATATGAATACTCATTTAAATAACCTCATTTCTAATACGTTTCGGCTTAATGATACCGTTTTTTTCCTATAATTGCAATGAACTTGCTACTTAGAATCCTCTATATAATACTCCCATATTTCATCAAATACAGTTGCAGGCATATTCGGATCTGCTAGCTCTTCAATATACAACGAAACTTTATCGAAAGAAGTTTCTGCTTTTGGAAAATCGTGGTGATTAAACATACTATTAGCAAATACTGCCTTTTCATCATCCTTTTGACCCCCACGATACTTTAATGCAAATAAATAAAACGATTGTCTCATAAAATTTCCCTCCTTTAGTCCTGAAGACTTATAAAAAAATAAAAAAATGTAGATAATTCAAACTAAAACAAGTAAACTTAAAAATGATAATAGTTTGACATATTGAAAGGATTGGTCTGATTGAGAAGTAATACTACCAGGAATTTGAAATCCTTGAAATTCCCCTCTATAAAGAGAAATCGAACGAGTAAAGAAAAAGCTAAACGGGAAAATCCTTTATCTCTTTTTAAAAGATTAAAGAAAAAGGATAATAAATTAGATAATAATGATACATCCAAAGGGAGTTTCTTACAATCCATACGAGGGCGAGTATTAATAATATTCACCGTTCTTATCATTATTTTAATATTAATGCTTGTACTGACCTCTACCAAAATGTTCTCTGCTCAACAAGCTCTAGAGAAATTTACAAATGTGGATATAAAAGAGCAGATGATGGTCAATCAGATTGCTACCGAAATAGCTCAACTTGCCAATGCAGAACAAAGTTATATTATTACCGGTAAGCAAAATTATATGGCAAGCTATAAAAAATATAAAGACTCAACTATTACACATATTAAACAATTAACAGAAACATATAAAAATCGTCCAGAAGAATCACAAAAATTACAATCAATTGATCAATTTTTCACAACATACTTAGGATACTCAGAACGAGTAATCAAAATTCGTGATGAACAAGGTATAGAGGCAGCACAAAAGTTAGTCAATACAGGAAATGGTAAAACTGCGATGAATTATGTGGATGTACATATCGCTGCAATGAATGAAATTCTGGAGAAGAAAAACATTGAGCAAATTGCTTTGTTAAAAAAAGAAAATAATACATCACTTATATTATTCATAGCACTTACTGTTTTTTCTGTCATACTTACTTTGTCATTTGGTATTTTCCTTTTCTATTCTATTAAGCGGAGTACTAATGCTATAAACCGCTCTATATTAGATATTGCTCAAGCTGGTGGAGATTTAACTAGACGAGTAAAAGTTAGATCAAAAGATGAATTTTCCGAGATAGCTATGAGTACGAATGTATTAATATCATCCATAGCAGACCTTGTAAGAAGAGTGAGAGAGCTTACCGTAAACGTCTCGGCTAGTGGTCAAGAATTAATGGCTTCCTCAGACGAAACCGCCTTAACGATACAATCTATTGCTGATTCTACCAACGAAATTGCTGTCGGTAGTGATCAAACATTAAGAAGTATGACGGAAGCAATTCAAAAGATGAATTCATTAGAAGAAGCAACAAGGTACTTAAACAATGATGCGCAATCAGTTAAACAAGCTACCGATCACATGATTGAAGCTGCTCAAAAAGGTGGAGAATCTGTACAGCATTCATCCAACGTGATGATGAGTATCGAAGAAACAATGGCTAATACGACTCAAACTGTAGAATCACTTGGTATCAAATCTCACGAAATTACATCCATTATAAAAACGATAACAGCTATTGCAGAACAAACAAATCTTCTAGCATTAAATGCTGCAATTGAAGCTGCTCGTGCAGGAGAACATGGCAGAGGATTTGCCGTTGTTGCAGATGAGGTTAGAAAGTTAGCGGAGCAATCCCAGAAGGCTGCAAAAGAAGTTACTGGCATTGTAACTTCTATACAAACTGAAGTTACTTCTATTGTTAAGCAAAATAAAGAAGGTGTCGAAAGTGTAATTCGCGGCGTTGAAGTTGCAAACGAAACGAATACTTCACTAGACCAAATTATGAATCAAACAAATGAAACTATTTCCATCATCGATAAGATGGTAAAACAAATCGAAGAAACACTAAACTTTAGTCAAGAAGTTGCTGCATCTTTTATAGAAGTAACGCAAATTGCCGAAAATACAGCATCCAACACGGAAACGTCCGCTGCTGCTGCTGAACAAGGATCTGCTGCAATGCAAGAAATTAATGCATCTGCTGTGGAATTATCGCACCAAGCAGATGAATTAAGTAAAGTAGTAAATGAATTCAAACTATAATTTCATTACCCCCAAAAGACCAGACGATCCTTTAATGTAAAAACTAATTCAATCGTTCTCGAAGGCTTTAGACAGACGGTTGCTAATGATTACTGAAAGAAAATTTTTAGAGATGCTAGTTTGATTGTGACGGACGTCACAACGAACCAGCATCTCTTTTTTTTGGTAATTTTATGGCGTTTGCCTGTCCGGTCACCCTTCTACAACTCCTCGAAACAGGTAAGTCCATTTCGAATAACAAGAGAAAAAATACTTTCTTATTCATTGAGGAAGCTTTCGAAAATGCAATTTCACTACTTTAGGTAGTACAAACCGAAAGATAATGCTCTTAGTCTTCCGTTCCGTTAACTAACTGAAACGGAGATCATAGCGGTATTATTGGTTGATTAACGGGAACCCAATATACACGCGAAAACTTGTTACTTTACCTAAAAAAAAGGAAGTGGATTCCCCACTTCCTTTTTAGTTATTCATTTATTAAAATAATCTACTATACTCTTCATAGCCTTCTTCAGCTAATTTTTCTTTTGGTACAAATCGTAGTGCTGCAGAATTGATACAGTAGCGTAGCCCAGTTTCTTCCTTAGGACCATCCGGGAACACATGTCCAAGATGAGAGTCCGCAGTTTTACTTCGCACTTCTACTCTTCTCATGCCATGGGTATCATCAAACTTCTCTAAAACCTCATGTTCTTCAATTGGTCGAGTAAAGCTTGGCCAACCACAACCTGCATCATATTTATCTTTTGAATGGAAAAGAGGCTTGCCAGATACTATGTCTACATATATGCCTTCATCAAAATGCTGATCATACTCACCTTGAAATGGAGGCTCCGTACCATTTTGTTGGGTTACATAAAATTGCATTTCTGTTAAATTCTCTTTCATTTATAGCCCCTCCTTTATACTTTCCACAAATGCCGCTCTCCCTGATCCCGTAAAATAGCCATTATAGTGTGCAGGGTTTTTCTTATAATAATCTTGATGATACTCCTCTGCAGGGTAAAACTCCGCGGCAGGTAGTATTTTCACTGCAATTTTAGCTTTAAATTTTCCTGAAGCATCCAAAGCATCCTTAGAAGCAATCGCTTTTTCTTTTTGCTCTTCTGTATGATAAAAAATAGCAGTTTGATAAGATGATCCTCTGTCAAAAAATTGACCATTGTCATCAGTTGGATCTATATTCAGCCAAAAAATTTCTAATAAACGATCATATGAAAAAATAGCTGGGTCAAAAGTGATTTGTACTGCTTCATAATGTCCAGTTGCATTTGAACAAACTTGTTCGTAGGTCGGATTAGGTACATGTCCACCCGTGTATCCTGAGACTACTTTTTCAATTCCATCGTACGAATCAAAAGGCTTCACCATACACCAAAAACAGCCGCCCGCAAAAGTTGCTTTTTCCATTGTTTTGCCTCCTATTCTTTCGGTATTACAATCTCAAGCGTAATGATATCCTCTGCTAAATTCAACTCTTTTGCTCGAACTCCAACTCCAGAGTCCATGGGAATATCAGATAATTGAATGAGGACTTCTTCTTTTTCTGGATCTACCACCATCCATTTTGGAAGCTCAATCGAATCTCTCAGAAGCTTTAAAATGGTTTCAGGATCCAAACTTAATCGTCCAATTTCGACGGAAGATTGCTCTAAACGAATATTTCCATTCTCTTCTACATATGGTTCAAAAAACATTCTTACCGGCAAGTTAATAGAAAAAGCAGTGAACTCTGATGACAAAACAATTTGATCATCCACTGATATTTGAAGGGGAAGAGGCTTATCTCCCATCGCCTTTTTAAGATAAGTATTGGCAATAGCTTGAAAATCCTCTTTCGTAGCGTTTACAGTTAACACATTTCCTTCTGCTGGTGTGTTTGTTTCCTCTATCCATACAGACTCAACAGGAGCTGTTATCCAATAAACAACAGTTCCAATACTGCCGATCAAAAGTAGTACTAATAAAAAAAACGCGATTTTCCACTTATTCAATCCATCAACTCCCTAAAACAACAATTCCCTGTTATCCTCATCTATTAAACCACAATCTTGCATTGAGCTAACTATTTCATCTATAACAAGCTGATATCCCTTGCTATTGGGATGGAAAAAGTCTGTATGATAAACCAAATTTGTATTTGTTACGAAAAGATGATCAATTGGTATAAAACAAGCATTCATATCATCTTCAGCCATCTCTTCTATAGCTTCGTTCCAATTATTTAAAATTAAATCAAATTCAGATTTCTCATCTGTAACAATCGTAATAGGATTATATAAACCCATGATGATAATTGGGGCAGTACTATTAATCTCCCTAATCTCATCAAGAATCTGTTCATAATTCTTTTCGAATTTATTTAATTCCTTTTCAAAAGCCTCTACTTTCAAATTAAATAAATCTTTTTTTATTACTTTCATGATGTCATTTCCACCAATAGTTAAAGTAATTAAATGAGCTTTCCGGATATGATGATCAATATCTCCAGCTTTTAACATTTTTAATAGTTGATCACTTCTGCGCCCTCTTTTTGCAGTATTGGTTAAATCTACAGCTTCTATTCCATTATATTGTGAAAAATGTTGCTGGAGCCTTCCAAAGTATCCTTCCCTCTTTAACTCATCTCCAACTCCTTGTGTTAAAGAATCTCCAAGCCCAACGACTTCTATCGTTCTCGGGAAGAACTGAAAAGGAATAACATAATCTTCAAAAAGCACATCCTGTTTTTCCGAAAAGCTAACCTCCACCATATCATTGGAATTACATCCTACTAGAAAGATAACGCTTATAATAATTATTAAATATCTCATTTGCAGAAACCCCTTTTGGTAAAACAAAAGCAGGGAAAAATACGCTTCCCTGCCCTCTGCCTTTTACCTATTCAGTCATATACATAAATCCAATTGCTCCTGGTCCTGTATGCGTACTAATAACGGGAGAGGTAAACGAAACTTGGATGTCTAAAAAACCTGACTCCTTTATTAAATTCATCAAAGGAGTCGCCATAGAAAACCCATTTGCATGCGAAATACCTACTGCTTTGACCACTTTCCCTTTTGTATCAGCTATATACCGGTCAAATAAGTAATTAACAACTTGTTTATGGCTTCTTACTTTTGCAATCGGTGTATACTCACCACCCGCTAAGCTTGCAATTGGTTTAATAGAAAGCAATGAACCGAGCATTGCCTTTCCTTTTCCAATTCGTCCACCTTTAACAAGGTTATCCAAAGTATCTACGACTACAAATAAATCAGACTTGCTACGAATATCTTCCACTTTTTGAATGATTGCTTCTTTTGTCTCGCCATTGGAAGCCATTCTAGCTGCTTCTTCCACTTGAAATAGTAATGCAAACGATATAAATTTCGAATCGATTACAGTAACATCTGCAGTTGACATTTCAGCAGCTGCTTGTGCTGATTTGACAGTTCCACTCATGCCACCAGTCATATGTATAGAGATAATTTGATCACCATTTTTACCTAGCTCGTCGTATAATTCTTTAAACACTCCTGATGATGGCTGCGATGATTTTGGCAGTTCTTTAGATGTCGCCATTTTTTCTAAAAATTCCTCTGGGTTTATATCTACTCCGTCGATATATGATTCACCATCAATATGAATAGTCAAAGGTACTACATGTATATTATATTGTTCTATCAGGGCTGATGTTAAATCCGCTGTAGAATCAGTTACTATATGAACTTTCGGCATATGCTATCCCTTCCCTTCCTACTTATTACTATTATAAGAAGAATACTGGTGTTCTGTAAACTATTTGATAGCTGAACTCATAAAATCGATTTCTTTAGCAATGATTGTATGTAAATCCTCTATAATTTTGTTCGGTTCATTGTGGGCAATATTCTCTACAGTGTATGTGGGTAACACGCTTATTTGAACGTTAGCAGGACAAATTTTATTATTATTTTTTTCCATAATGTTTGAAGTGCCATATATGGCTATTGGAACAATTGGAACATTGGCCATTTTTGCAATTCGTACAAATCCTGATTTAAAATCCCCTACTTCTCCTCCCTTGCTTCTTGTACCTTCTGGGAAGATTAAAATAGAGTGCCCCTTTTTTAAAATGTTCACAGTATCCTCAATTGACTGATAGGAACTTTTTCGATTGGACCTATCTAAAAATACACAATTCATTTCTTCCATCCACTGCGAGATAATGGGAAGTTTTTTTACTTCTATTTTCGATATGAATCCGAAAGGTTTGGGAATATACGCTAGTAAACTTGGAATATCGAAATTCCCTTCATGGTTGGAAATGAACAACACAGGTCCACTTGGAAGATTTTCTTCCCCTTGAAATCTGAAAGTACTTTTCGTTCTTTGTAGAATTCCACTTGACCATAATTGAGGCACACGATGAACAAGTCGATCATATTGCTCAGTAGTAATGATATTCTTTTGCTTTTTAATAGTTATTAATTTAGATAAAGAAACTGGTAAATATCCAAACAAAAATCCAAAAGTTCTTAGACTCGAAAACAAATTATTCACTAACCTTTCGTTCATAAACCAAATAAGCATAAGTAATACCATCTGGCGTTTTCATATCTTCCGTTGTTTCAACTAACACCCAGTCATCACCATATGGCGGGAAATAAGTATCTCCTTCAAAACTTTGTTGGATAAAAGTTATATAAAGTCTATCTGCTTTAGGTAAAACAGCTCGAAAAATTTGTTCACCCCCAATTACCATTACTTCTTCATGATGAGCTGAGGCTATTTCAATTGCCTCAACTAGGTCTGTCACTACCTCAGCACCCTCAATTTTATAATCGGGATTTCTCGAGACGATAATATTTTTCCGTCCTGGTAGCACTCGCCCGATGGATTCAAATGTATTTCTTCCCATTACAATGGCTTTGTCCATCGTTGTTTTTTTAAAGTAAGCAAGATCACCTGGAATATACCAAGGCATTTTGTTTTCAAATCCAATTACACGATTAGGATCATGTGCAACAATTAGTGAAATCATTTGTTTCCTCCTCTAATTTTATACGGCAATTGGTGCCTTAATTCGCGGATGCGGATCATAACCCTCTAATGCAATATCTTCTATTTCAAAATCAAAAATAGACTCTTTTTGGTCGTTCAATAGAAGTTGTGGCAATGCACGCGGCTCTCTTTCCAATTGAGTTGTCACCTGTTCCATATGATTTACATACAAATGAGCGTCTCCTAAAGTATGTACAAATTCTCCAACTTCTAAATGGCATTCTTTAGCTATTAAATGTGTTAATAAAGCATATGAGGCAATATTAAAGGGAACTCCTAAAAATACATCAGCACTACGCTGATAGAGCTGACAAGATAACTTGCCATTTGCAACATAAAATTGCATAAAGGCGTGACATGGTGGTAAAGCCATTTCATCTACCTCTGCCGGGTTCCATGCAGTAATTATATGTCTTCTAGAGTCTGGATTTACTTTAATCTGCTCTATAACATTACGCAATTGGTCAATCGTTTGACCATCCTTCGTCGGCCAAGATCTCCATTGACGGCCATAGACTGGGCCTAAGTCACCAAATTCTTCTGCAAATGCATCTTCCGATAATATCTTTTCGCAGAATAGATCCATTTGCTGTTGCACAACATTTTTAAATTCCGGATCCTTTGCTGCCCGAACACCAAAATTTGTCATGTCAGGTCCCGTATATTCTTCACTGTTTACCCATTTTTCAAACGCCCATTCATCCCAAATATGATTATTAGCTTGTATAAGTGTTTTGACATTTGTATCACCTTTTAAAAACCATAGTAGCTCGCTGACTACTAAACGAAATGCCGTCTTTTTTGTTGTAAGAAGCGGAAATCCTTCTGACAGATCAAAGCGCATTTGATATCCGAAAACGCTTTTTGTACCAGTTCCGGTCCGATCTCCTTTTGTAACTCCACTATTCATAATATGTTTACACAAAGTAAGGTATTGCTCCATGTCATATCCCTCTTTCCGTTTTCATACAAAAAAGCTCTCACTATGAGAGCCATTTTGGTGGTGTGTTTTTTGACCAAAACCCAATCCATTTAGCAATGTATAATATTTTAATACTAGCCCTAGATAAATCAACGTTTATTAGGTTTCGAATTTGTATTACTTATAACTTTAGTATATTATAGCATTGTTTTGGGGTGCATTTGGAGTAATATTCACCTTTTTTGTTCTATTAAATAATTGCTCGTTGAAAAGATAGACGGATGGGCAGGTCGCACGTTAAACATTCTAGACTCTAGTATTACCGTTAGTACATTAAAGGTACAGCTTCTTAAAAACCTATTTTTCTGGTTTATTTTTTATCTTTATGAGTTCTGACACCGTAACAAAGACATAATCTTGTTTTTTGAGCTCCTCAATAATTTTTTCTAAAGCTTTAACTGTTTGACTTCGATTTCCCCCACCATCATGAAATAAAATGATATTCCCTGGCTCTACATTATTTAATACTTTTTTTTCTATACGATGCACTCCAGGACTTTTCCAATCCTCGGTATCTTGATGCCAAGACCACATCACCACTTGGTACCCTTTTTTTACAACACTTTGAATCATTTGATCGGTGTATTGCCCTTCTACTGGACGGAACAGCTCTGGACGATAACCCGTTATACTAAAAATTAAGTCATCCGTTTGTTTTAACTCTAATTCTAATTTAGAGAGCGTTGTTTTTGGATGATGAGTATACGTATGATTTGCAATCTCATGACCTTCGTTGTATTGGCGTAAAATTAAATCTGGATTTTTTTCAGCAAGTTCACCAACAACAAAAAATGTAGCCTTTGCATTATGTTTCTCTAAAATTTCCAGTATCTTTGCTGTGTATTTTGGATGTGGTCCGTCGTCAAATGTAAGAGCCACGACCTTTTCTTTCGTGTTAATCTCCCACACTATCTCTCCAGTATTTTCGTAATGATATCGGTCTTTAACTGCTGAGGCCCTTAAATTAGAACCAAGATAGAAAGTTATTCCAACTAAAAATAAAGTGATTATAATACTATATCTCTTTGTCATGACACCTCATCATTCCAATCTAAATATTTTACGGAGATTTGATTACTTTTTACTCCATGGTAGTTTTTATACCTTCGCCCCCCAAAAATTAGACAAATAAAATTAGATTTTTAAATAACCAGCATAAAACTTCCTTTATTGTATTATTTTTTCTTCAACTTTGGACTAGATTCTCTACATACCTTACACATTTGTAGACTGGAATTTAAAAACGGGAACTTTATCTTCTTTGCATTTGAGATTGTCCGAAAGTACCTCCAGAGCGTCATAAAAGTATATTCTAATTTCTATTGGTAATCATAAAGTCAAGGCCGTCACTACAATCAAAAGCAATTATTTAATCAGCTGCTGAAAGAAAGCTTAACTGAAGGTACGCTTGTGGCTAAGTATAAAATTTCTCATTTTACCCGTATTTGTATTTTAATATTAACCGGAATGAGGATTGAGGAATTGAGGGCTTTTCAGAAAGATGGAATAGCTGCTTCTAACTATTATGGGCAGAATTATTTACTTAATCCATTTGATGAATACGAAGAATGAGGGGGTATATTTCTATATACACTATCCAAACAAAAAAACACTCATTTTTCACATGAGTGTTTTGTCTTTTCTAGGATAACCATTTTGGTGGTGTGTTTTTTGACCAATATATGTCACCTAGCACATAATGTTTAGAATATTTATCTTCGGCCAAGTGGTAATGGAAATTGAAATAATATCCTTCTAATGGTTTTTTGTCCGTTCTTACATGAAAACGGATCAAGTCTTTTCTTGTAGTTTCATTATAAATATTGAAAATCTTTTCGTGATAATCTCCAGATGGCTTCTCAGAAATAGACAAACGTGTTACTTCCTGACTGGAAGCTTTTGCAATTGTCATATCAATAACCTCTTGCATTTTAGGGAAAATAACGTCGTCAAATTCATTTTGAATGACTGGTCCTATTCGATTACCAAACTTTATGTATGCTTGTTCTCTGGCAGCAACTGCCATATGTTCATAGGTCGGAGCTTCTTCCGTTATTGTAACTTGTTCATAATCACTTAAATCAGAAGAAATTGCCCTTGGAGGACTCTTAGTATCTAATATTTGCTCCCATATAAAATGACTAGGAGATATTAGACCAAATGTTAGCAATGCAACAGTTATGATTATTGACTTTTGGAACCACTTTTTCATCCTATTCACCTTCTATATTGGGCAATTTTAGTAAAACTCTACATTCTATTAAACGTTTTAAAGAACTAAAGGTTTCATCTTCTTACTATTCATTGTACAATAAAATGTGTAAACATTCCATACAGCTTTTTTTTATCAAAGGAGGAAAATCACGATGGATTTAGGATTAGTTATTGGTATCGGATTTTTATTTTTATTAGCATATTTAACATCACTTTGCTTTACTGATTGATTGGAAGTTATATCGAGAGTCGTGACTAACGTCATGACTCTCTTTTCTATTTATATGACCAGATTATAAATTTATCACTCCATAATGAAATTTAGAGGATAATCTTATTTCTCTTTTAAACCCGAATTGTTCAAACACCGTAGAACGGAAATGCGCTTTTAATACAACTCTCTTTCTTGCAACTCTCTTAGCCTCTTCTATCCACTCAACGTTTAAAGCATCGTGAATACCAGCTGCTCTTAAAGTTTGAAAATTGGAAGACTCTTCAATAACTTCTTCAAACATTGGGTCTAGATAAACAACATCAAAGGAATTGGATGGTACCGTTTTTGTATATTCCACTGCATCTTGATGAATTATATGTATTCTCCGCATACTAGTTTCTAATGTTTCATTATTCGATTCATAATTTTTTAGCCCTACATCGACCACATATGCTATAAGGGGCTCCTTCTCACATGCATGCACAACCCCTTCATCACCTACCGCATAAGCAGCAATAATGCTATCGGAGCACAGACCAGCTGTCATATCTAAAAAGTGGTCACCTCGCTCTATACGCGTTGCTTCCAAAAATGAATCTTGCTCACCATTCATGAGTCTCTTCAATCGAAAAGCTGCAGAATTGGGGTGAAAGAAAAAAGGAGAAGTGAAACCGTAAGAATACAGTTCCAATCTCTCTTTGTTCACCACAAGCACATTAGCATTTTGCTCTTGTTGTAAAGTAGAAACTGATTTCTTATGCCGGTGAATAAAAGGTAAATTTAACTCTTTGGCAATCCCTTTTGCTTTTAAAATATACGCTTCATTCGTTCTTCCAGCTGTCGTAATTACGGTGTTCATGAAGAAACAACTTGTGAAAGGACACCAGATAAATGATCTTTAATAGTCTCCATCGAGTTACTTTCAATTTGTTCACGTGGAATGAAGTAAGCTAACTTATCATCTTTCCAAATAGCAATAGAAGGTGAACTTGGTGGTACCTCCTCAAAATAACCTCGCATTGTTGCAGTAGCCTCTTGATCTTGTCCAGCAAATACAGTAACTAAGTTTTCAGGCTTAACTTCTAACTCATTTAATGCATGAACAACTGCAGGTCTAGCGAGTCCAGCAGCACAACCACACACGGAATTGATCACGATTAAAGAAACTCCACTTGCTGTAGACATATGCTCTTGTACATCCTCAGGTGTAGTAAGCTCTTTAAATCCTGCCCCCGTTAATTCACTTCTCATTGGTCCTACAATACCTTTCATATACTCATCGTATGCATTCATGATTTCGCCTTCTTTCAATTAGTTTCACATATCCTATTATAACAACATTTTCCCAGCATTAGCTAATACCCTGTTTTCTCAATTTGCGTACTCTTTCAGGATTTTTGTGACTTTCTTGTGCAACCAAAAGTATTCTTGTGCAACTTGTTAAACAGGTTTTATAAATACAAATAGAAACCACCTTTCATCTTTTTTTACCACAAGAACATTTATTCTAATTTATAACTAGTAATTTTTGGACAAATAAAAAAGCGACAAACTCAATTAAGAGAAAATCGCTATAAAATACTATTTATTATTTCTTAATTTTTCTAGTAAACTACTTACTTTTTCAGTAGCATCATCTGTTTCGCCTTGCAGAAGTGTAATTTTGTAGGTTTCATTGATCTTTATAATCTCAACAATATCTCCTTCATCCAAATGAAGATTGATTAAATTTTTAGGAATCAATAACTGCACTAATTCATCCTCAAGTAATAAAAACTTGCCAAAATCTCCATCTAAACTATCAAGTGTGTATTTTTTATCATTATCTGACCCTACGAATCCAATAAAAATACCCACCGCAAATGCGATGAGTGGAATGAAATTTTTATTTAGTGTTTCCGAGGTTGATCTTTTAATTAATTCCACCACTCCTAAAACAATTGGTACAATTACTGTTGCAAATAATAACACTGCCGTCATCATAAGTTCCTCCTCTTATTTGAAATATTTGCTTCAAGTATCAGGTAGATGATACCACCAGCTGCAAATATTGTTTTCATGAAATCCCAAGCTTTTGCCCAATTATCCCGTTTGATCTCAGTATCAACTTTTTTAATTTCTATGTCTGCCTTCCTTTGTTCCTGCTGCATGTCGATGTCAGCTTTTCTTAGTTCCTGTTGCATACCAGTTGAGGATTTTATCAAATCCCATTGTTTATCCATAATTGACTGAAAGAAAGAACGCGTTTCTTTGTTTTCTGTAAGAATGGTCGTCTTTAGGTCATGATAATTTGCGTCGGATTCACGACGCCATTTTTCCATTTCCTTTTTCCATTCGAACAGAGCGTTTTGACCCTTCAATAAATATTCTCTATCTTTCTTTAATTGCTCTATCTCTTCTCCATGTACTTTAACTGTTTCAAACATAGACGAGTTGCCTCCTTCTGGCATCCTCTCACCCCTTTTTGGTAAATAAAAAGAGCACCCAATGGATGCCCTCAATGTTGATTATTAAGTTTTTCTTACAATGCAATATGTTCCAAAAGCAACTAATAATAAGTTCTCTTATTATTAGTAAAACGATTAATTAAAAAATTTACTATTGAATCTAAAACAACAAACGATTTGTTAAAATGTACACGATAATTCTCCAAAAATAAAGAGACCCAAATTATTGGACCTCGATTTTTCACTTAAAGTATAGTTTATAAAATTACATACAATTACTTTTTCCAGGGAATTTCTTCTCTAAGTCTTGATTACAATTGTACATTACAATTCCTAAAGTTACAGCAATTCCAGCTATATTAGACTTAATGCCTAGGGCTACTATTTTTTTAGCAGCTAAAGTAAATTCTTTATCAGAAATCAAATTGGCTATTGTCGAAAGAGCTGTCGTTGGACCGTAATTTGCTTTTAATCCTGCTAATAAACACTTATTCTCAGCTGCAATAAATTCAGGTTTTTCCTTCATTAAATGCCACTCGCATGCCACTATTAGGGGAGTAATTACCGAAGAATCATCAAACCCTTTCTCATTTACCTCCACAAATAACCCTGCTTCTTCCATCCCTTGAATTATCTCTTGATAATCTTCAAAACCATTTAATTCTTCCTCAAAAATCGCTCTATCATAACCAAGCGTAAACCCATTTTTATCGGTTACAATACCTTTTTCAAAAATTAAACTTAAAGCAGTTTCAAGTGTAGCTATATCCTCTGAATTACCTTCGTCATAAGCATTAGTTTTATTAGTTTCAACAAAACCTCCAAACACCGATAATACAACGATAGATACCACCATACCTAACTTTAATAATATACTTTTAGAAAGCTTATTCATTTTAAAATTCCCCCTTTCTCTTTTATAATATCACACCAATTTACATTTTGAACCTAATTTGGTAAATATTAGATTTTGTTAACTTTATTTCTTTTTAACAACTTATTTATAACAACAAAAATTATTGCAGCAATTGATGTTATTATTATTTTTTGCGTTAAGTTAAAAGAATTAAAATTAATTGAAAGAATAACAAAAATACCAACTACGTAAACAATTAATCCTAAAACAAACCTTATATTATTTTTAAAAAAGTCTTTTAGATTTTCCATTAAATTTCACCTCGTATTTTAATTAGAATCTCAAATAAAATCTAGTTGTCTAAATAAAGACGATAAATATTTGAGTTTGAAGTAAAAATCAAATACTATCGTAATACTCAAAAAATATTTCCTAAATATTAACACTTTTATTAACAATACACTAAAATACCAAATATGTGAAATATATTTTTTCAATCATTTACAAATAATAAAACAAATAACTCTAGCTTATTATATGCTTAATTGCTCTGTTAACTCTTCATATTGTGTTTGAGTAATACGATCACCGACTAGAAAAATATCTAGTTTCTGTCGCATATCCTCTTTTGAAATATAAGACTGACGTTCAATTTGTGATTCACATGCTCTGAAAGTTAAGTTCATTTTGCATTCTCCATTCTATTTTTATAGACCTAGTTCAATCATTGATACTCGGTAGTCTACATCGACGATATAGTCTGTTAACGCATCTGCTTCAGAAGGAATTACTAGTTCAAGTACTAATGGGTTCTTATCCTCACCAAACGTAATCTGACCATCTACAATGATTATTTCTTTCTGCATTGCTTGGGGCATTTCATCTGCTGTTATTTCTAGTTTTTCGTATTCACTAGCCTTGTGTCCAACGGTTTCAATAAACCGGTCAAATACTTCCGTATTAAACAAAGGGTGTTGTATTACCTCTAACATAACTTTGTTGTCTGATTTTCTATAAATTACTATTCCCACTTTGTCGCCTCCTTTTTATACATCTAGTACATAATCGCCAGAATAGCTAAAACTACCCGCACCGGTTTCCTTTTTGGATTTAATCTCTTTTCAATCAATGGCATCACCCCATTATGCTATTTGCTTTTTTAGACATAGAAAAAGCACCTCGAGAGAGATGCTATATTAAGAATATTTATCTATCAATGCTCTCATATCAATTTGATTTTTCTTGTGAATCTCTGCAAAGCGTTCTTGCAATTCTAATACATAATTTAATCCATTCATTGCTTTTTCAAAATCCCATTGTTTGATGAAATTTAAAAAATGAATTTTCTCAGATGAATCTGTGTTAAAATTATTCACTTTGTAAACAGAATCTTCATCAATGGAATAGACAAAATAATGATTATTATTGTAATCAATGATAGGGCCTCGTGTAGACATCCCTTCACATTCATTGTCAGGGTATTTAAAATAGTAATTGTTCTTTCTTAATACTTCAATTACTGGCTTCAACTCATCAATTCTATTCTTGAAGATTTGTCCTAGTTGTCCATTTAGAGTGATCGTCTCTTTTACTAAAGAATTTAAAATTTCGTTATTCGACTCAGCCTTTAAACCATGTTGTTTACTTGTAACTTCTTCATTTGTAATTTTCATATCTTCACCTCCTATTTACAATATTGCTACTGATTACTTCTCATATGTGATGGATGCTGCACAACATATTGCTGACCATTACACTTGATCAATGTTGCAACACCCTTCTTTTCCTTAATAATTTCACTGGAACCAAATTAGATGTGATCATTTTCAAAAACTGTGATTCTTGTATACTCGTAAAACCTTCAGTGATTGAGATTTTACTCACTCCTTTACTACGTTATTTTATGAAACTCTTGAAAATAAATAGTTTTAAGACTCCAAATTTAATCTCTTTATTATTTTTGGACAAATTGTACAATCTCTTTTCATGGCGACATCATACTTTATAAAGGTAAGGCTAGATTTTAATAGCCAGGAAAGGAGGTCTTGAATATGAGTTCGAGTTGTACAGAATGTAATAAACTTGACTGTAGAAAACATAGACAGTCTACTGAGAGTTTTAGAGATTCAAATGAGAATGATAGAAATCGATGTAAAGGTTGCATTTGTGACCAATTAAGACGATTACAAACACAGACTGAAGTTGATGTTTTTTTATCCGGTGGCCAAATTTTAGAAGATGTTATCTTTATTGCCTTTGATCGGGAAAATTGCTGTGCTTTCTTTAATGATCCAGAAACAGAACCTGGTTCAACACTTATCGTAGATTGCCAAGACATTCAAGCTTTACGAATAGAAGCAGACTGAGTTATAAGGGATCTCTTTCTTTATGGAAGAGGTCCCTCCCTGTATAAAACAACAATATTGTGATTATAATTATTTAACTAGAGCCGAAAGCAGTCTGGGAAGCCTGCTGATTATGCCGATCTAGGCTCTGGTCTCATTCACTCTTTACCCCTCCGTATGGTTGTACTTCGACATTATCTTATGAACAAACTTAGGCTCTTCATGGTTAGGTTTTTATTAATTGGACACTCTATCTAAGAGGTGACTAAATGAATTTTCCAACCATCCATACAAACTTTTGGGATGCTGTAATCGCAATACCCGTAATCATAATCATTACCCAAATAATTAAGATTCTTTTTCGAGTACAATCCAAATATGTTCCTCTTACAGCCTTAATATTAGGACTTCTTATTTCAGTTTTTATCAGTCACCGCCATCATTTTATTGCAGGTCTTTTCATGGGATGGTTTTATGGCTATGCTGCAATAGGGAATTACGCTTCACTAAAAACTGCGATATTATCTTACAGAAATAAACACAGAAATTAAAAAATTTACAAAATACACTATTCGGCTTGCCAATTACTTTCAACTTTTAGCGCCTACCTATATTAAGATGGTAAGAATAAACTGTTTTGTAGACACTATTTACCCTGAGGGAATGAATTTCTCCTCTATTCCCTCAGTACATATCTTGGTCGAACTGCGCTAAAAAATATAAAACCTTTCACGAAAAAATACATATTGAATAATATAAGTTGAAAATGTAAACAATGGAGGCTAATGATTTGAACAATAATAATTTAAATTTTGAAGAAAGTAATTCAGATTTCCAAACAGACAACCAATCTATTCTACCGGTAGTCAACGCCGCTTTAATTCCGCTTTCAGATGCCCTAGCTGCTATGGCAGAAGTACTTACAACATTTGATGGACAACAACAAGAACGAAGTAACACTCCAGAAAGTAAAAACATGCAAAAACAACTTGACTATTTAAACACTGAAATAGAAAATCTAAAAAAACAAGTCAATTACCATAACCTATAATTATGGTTAAATAATTATTTTTCACTTAATTTAATTTAGTAATCAGAATAAAATTAAGGGTGTGTAAAAATGAATAATGGAATTGATCATCAAATGGATGAAAATTCTGAATCACCAGATATTTATGTAGCTAAGCTTAATTTAGTTGGAACAACACTTTCTACATTGGGCGATGCTCTTCAGACAATCGCTGCAGGGATTACTTTACAAGAATTAGAAAAAACAAATAATCAAAACCCTCAAAACCAATCGGATCAATCCAAAGAAATAGAAAGTATGCAAAAGCAAATTGAGCAATTAACTAGAAAAATAGATAGAATGGAACGTAGAAATAAATAAGGGTTCATAGATGTACAGATAGCATCATGTGTATCCACCTAATAAAATAAGAGGAAAGCCTATTCTTGGATTATCATCTTCATAAAAGGAGGTGAAAGTCATGCCTAAAGATCGAAAGAGAATTTGGAAAAGGTTTCTAAAACAATTAATTTACTTAATTGTAGAGACAATCCTCAATCATCTACTTTCGTGACAGACTTTCAGCAACCATGCTCAGTCATGAGTAATGGTTAGCCTCCGACATAATAAACTTTTAAATTTACCTCATACATAAAATCACATTTTGATTCAAATGTAATCAATCACTTGAGATGGTCTAAAATCATCACTCCTCTTAGTTCTGCGGATCTCCATCAAGCAAGGCTCGTTGTTTTCTCTGTAATCTCTAAATCTATTGCAAGCAATTTGCCACGCTTTTTCACCAGGGCCAATTTGACTGAAGATAGCATACGTATAATCACTCCATATTTTTTAGCCTTTTCGTATTCATCACTTCCGTATTTGTATGGATTTTCTAATGGACTATAACCTTCAGCTGGTATTACCGCTAATACAGTGCATATCTCAAATTCTTCTAGTATATCAATCCAATTACATTTTGAATCATCAAATTCATTTATCACTTCGAAAATAGTTAGTTGATCCAATTGCCCACCCTACTACTCAACATAACTTGGTTAACTGTGCATTATCAATAAGCCACCCTCACAACAACTCTAGGATGCATGCTATAAAACTTCCGAACGGTCAGAGCCTTTTAAAGAATATCAAGAATGGAAAGCTAATAGTTTTGCTGAACACGCATGCATCCCAACTTTTATGTTAGATACACTAGAATTACCTAACACGGAAGCTAAAGCAATATGGATGATCCAAGAGAAATTTGGTGTTGAGCGCGAGTTTGCAGAAAAGAGATTGCAACAGTATGTGTGCAATACTATGCAAAACTTATATAGGTAGCTTAAATGAAGACTAACAAATTGGGGGTTTCCTACAACAGATGTGACCGTCACACTTCAAAATCATAGCGACAATGATAATAGGGTAAACGCTTATTCTATCTTGAGAAAGGATAATATCTATGAAACTAGCTGATTTGTTAAAGGAATTACGAGGAGATGAGTCATTACGAACGGCAGCTAAACGGATGAATATTAGTTACTCTTATTTATCACTTCTTGAAAACGGAATTGATAAGCGAACGGGCAAACCAGTAAAGCCTTCACCAGAAACTTTACATCAAATAGCTAAAGCATATAAATATGATTACATGAAACTAATTAAAATTTCCGGATATTTGGATGACGAGAAATTTAATCCTGAATTACAAGAACCATTCCCTACTAACCCCTCGTTACAACTATGGTATAAATCTTTACCAAATAACAAAGAAGATGACGTTGAAAAACTAAAAAACATGTGGGAGATCATTCAATCAAGTGTCTCTAAGTAACAGAAAACTGGATGGTAATTATTAATGCATTTTAAACAAATTAATAAAACCACGTGGAGATGTATCGTGGACGGTCCGGTTGATCCATATACCGGAAAGCGCAAACAAATAGCTAGGCGTGGCAAAAGCAAAGGAGAAGCTAAAGAAAGAGATGAAAAGACTATTGAAGAAATAAAAAAATCACATAGCTTTGATTCGAAAGTAAAATTTAATAAATTCAGCGATCAATGGTTAAATCTTTACCGTTTAAAAGGAAACAAGGAAACTACAGTTGAATATCGGGCATACTGTATTACTGTAATTAATAAATATATAGCCCAGCTGAAGATGACTGAGATAACAACCCTCAAATTACAACGAGTATTAAACGATTTATTTGAAAAAGGCACAGCTTACCATACGCTTAGAGGAATTCACAATGCTGCAAAGATGATTTTCAATTATGCAAAAGAAGTTGGAGTAATTGGAGTAAATCCTGTAGAAGCAGTATTCGTTCCAAAGAAGAAGCTAACACTCGAAGAGACCAATGGTGAAGATGTATCAAAGTTATATCTGGAAACAGATGAATTAAAAGTATTTTTAAACACTGTAGATGCTCATCGAAATATAATGAATCGGACATTAATCTATACTATTGCCTTTACAGGAATGCGTCCAGGGGAAGCAATAGCTTTAAAATATGAAGATATTGATTTGGAAAAGAAAAGTATTCGAATTAACAAAACTACTTACGCTAAGAAAAGTCTACGAGGTGATTTTGATCTAACTCCACCCAAGACCATTAGTAGTATTCGAACAGTTGATATTGATGATATTATTGTTGAAAAGTTGAAGGAGTTATTTCATTATCGTGTAATTCGAGAATGGATTGTTTCAGATTATGTATTTGGGAATATAGATGGCATCCCCCCTACTGTTAAATCATTAAATCAAACAGTCCGGAGGTTAAATGAAAAAACACTATAAAAAAACAATTCCGGACTTACATCTTGAGGCACACACATATAAGTTTGTTAGCAGAAGCTGAAGTGGATTTAAATTTCATTATGAATCGTGTTGGACATAAAAATTCAAAAACAACGACTGCAATTTATTTACATGTAACTGGTGGAATGAGAGATAATGCTTCACAAAAAATGCATGCTAAATTTACTGATTTACTAAAGGATTAAATCTAAAAAAACTAAGTTTGGGAGAAAACCAGGATAAATGTTATCTTTTTGTAACTTTTTCTTTAAAAAGATAATATTTACCCTTCATAAACGTCGTTGATACACCAAGGTTCACGAAAGATGTGAATGCTTATACTCATCGTATGCATTCATGGTTTCGCCCTCTTTCTTTTAGTTTCACATATCCTATTATAACAACAATTTTACAGCATAAGCTAATAACCTGTTTTCGTAGTTTTGCTTACTCTTTTGTGATTTTTGTGACTTTCTTGTTCAACCGAAAATATTTTTGTGCAACATGTTAAACAAACTCCAAATCTTCAAGTTACCCATTCTTTTATATAACTCAAATAGAAAATCACCTTTCATATGATATTTGAATAAAAGATTTAGCGAAAAAGTAATTCTCTTTCCTTACCCATCCATATTTAATCGACTCCATATGCTATTTGCTCTTGTTATCAAAGAATAATACACCAATTATAGTTTAATAGAAATTGGTGTTTCAAAAGAAGATAGAGATTATTTTGTAAGATTTTTACCTCATGAAAACTAAAAGATTTACTCAAAGTATTACGATAACGCCAATATCTCTTTTGATAATTCCTTTTATGAAGGTAGGTAATTTTTGAGTCTTTCTCTGAAGTATATTCATTCACCACTACAAATTAGCTTTATGTTACGCAATGTAAAATAAGTGATCAAAATGTAGTGGTGGGAGAGACTTTTACTGTTCTAATTTTTTGGTATGATTTTTGTGATCTTTTGGAAAAAGTAAGCCAAAGATTATAGTAAAGAAAAA
This sequence comes from Psychrobacillus sp. FSL H8-0487, assembly GCF_038008385.1. Lineage (NCBI taxonomy): Bacteria > Bacillati > Bacillota > Bacilli > Caryophanales > Bacillaceae > Psychrobacillus > Psychrobacillus sp. FSL H8-0487. The sequence continues at coordinate 1,734,940 of NZ_JBBOZA010000001.1, read as the reverse complement.
AACACTTGCGGCAGTTGTAATAATACAAGGCAAAATATAATCTGAATCCATCGCAAATATTACACTTTTTCGAAACCAGTTTTGAAAGGGTAAACCTAGACCTAGAAGCACCGCAAAAAACAGGATTTTAATACTGATATGCTTGCCTTTTATTTTTTTAATGGCAGTGTTTACACCAATACGTAATAGCGCAAGTCCTAAGCCTACGAACATAAAAATAACTAAATAATATTTGACACTTTCATTTAATATAAAACTTTTACCAATCATTATAAGAAGTGTTGCTAAAGCAATATATAAAATAATCATTTTTTTCTTCAAAATAGATCACGTTCCTCTCTAGTATGGTGTGTAATTTCTATTAAAAGCTTACATCTACGGCTATTCTTAAGCAATAAACAATATTGAACACATTGTTGTGTGGTTTGAAAGAAAAAAAGAATGTCTGCATACAACGAGAGCAACAAAAAACTAAATAATTTTATTGACTTACTGATGGAAGGAAAAAGATTTTTTCTAAAATTACCATTCGTCAGATTGGATATTATGCTCATTTTCATTATGAAGGTAAACTTGACTTATTAAACAAAATTAAAAATAAAGTAATTATGTATAGCAGAGGCAATCTAAAATTTAAATCCTCGAATATTATTTCTCCAAAAAGCGCGTAATGGTGTAGTAACCATTTTTTTCAAAATGGTGGAAGCTGATCTGATTAATCGTCTCCTTTAAATTAGGCTTGATTCGGCTCATCGAATAGCCAATCACCTGTATATATTTGATTTGATAGGTACATACTTCCTAAAAAGAAGTAGGTGAATATGTTGATAAAATATGAACTAACTTTAAATAATTTTTATGTTCAAACTCTCAATGAAATTGTAAAACAATACAATGAACTAGTTCCTGAGCACGCTTCTTATTCTTATTCCGCGCAAGATGTAATCGAGCTACTTCTCGTTCGAGAGCATGTGAACAATGAATTTAGAAAATAGATCTGATCAGGTCTATTTTACTGAGATTCATTAAAATTCCTTGCTGAAATACAAAAAGCCCCACCGCTTCAACAGTGGGGCTCAACTATTGTTTGAGAATACGAAGGGAGATCTTCAGCATCTCCTTGTTATATTACCCGACACACTTAGATAGTAACCTGGTAATTATAGCTAAATATGTTTATCCTCTCATTGCATGTCAAGTTTCTCCTGAAATGAACTTATTTCGGCTCATTCCTGCTACTTAATAGTAAATGTCTGAATTAGGCACTGTTCATCATCCACTACATCTTGTTTTTCTGTATACTGAATATTTAAGTCGCTATAAACGTTTTTCCAAAACGAAACTGCGGGACTATTTTCTATTAATTCAATGACAAAGTACTTCCCTTTCTTAACTTTGAATAGTTCCTGTATTGCTTTTCTGCCTAAACCTTGGCCTTTGTATTTATTTAATATAAATAGATCATTTATGCCGAAGTCATAATCTTTTTTCAGGAATGGTCTTTCCAGTAGTAGCATAAATCCAATAATGTCTTTATCTAAAAGGATGAAATATGGGGTAAGTCCATCTAATTCCCAAAAATCATCAATTTCCTCATACTCAAAGTTCCCTTGTTCTCCAATATCTAAGAGTGTAGTAAATTTTGAAAGGTCATGAAGATATAATGAGTAAAGATTTTGCAAAATAGTCTTCTCTGTTTCTAATACTTCCTTCAGTTTAAGATTCATATTATGTTACCCCCCATATAATCATTTGAACAGTTCCTTATAGGCCAATACTTTTAAGGCAAGCATTTCCTCCTCCGTCAGATTACTTTCTAACTTATTAAATATTTCCTGTTTTTCTTCTACTGTCATCCCATTTTGAGCTTTTAATTGGATTTCTTGAATTTCACTTATACCAAACTTTGTTACCAAAGCTCTCGTAGCCTCTTCTTTCGTTTGAAATGGTAGTTTGCTACTATCTACATCCTTACCTTCTGCTATAAATTCTTGAAGTTCTGGATCATTTTCAATTTCATTTTTTATCATTTCTAATTCTCCACTACCCTGTAACTCTAGCGATATCTTCTCCATGACTTGATCGGCAACTAGCTTTGGTCCAAAGTAATATGCGCCTACTACAATAATGCCCAAAAAAATTATAATACCAAAAAGTACTTTAATAATTCTCAACGTTATTCCTCCTGAATCATGATTACTACATATCATACTACAATCACAACAAGAAAAAACCTTTTACATAGTAAGCACAAAATTGCATGCACTAAAGTAAAAGGTTTCATCATGAACTTATTAAGAAGCAATCCAATCGATATGATTGAGAAACTCGTAAACATCCTCGCAAACTTTTTCTTTCTCTTTTCCAAGAGTAATAATATGACCAGATTCTTTATACCAAATAATTTCTTTATCATCTGTTTCAACTGTTTCATGAATATAAGAAGCACTTTTTTGGTATATCTCATCATCTAATGATCCTTGCATTACTAAAATAGGAGAATTTATACGTTGTAAGCCATCACAGGTCGTTTCAGTTATTTCATGAACTCCATGAAGCGATTCGGTGTTGGTGTTTTTTAATGTCTCTAATTCGTCTATTATTACTTCTGTTGGTTTGCCTTCAAATGATTTATAAATTTTGGCATAGTTATATAACCGATCAAACAATCCGTCTGTATTGTTTCTTTTTATAGGAGCACACATAGATACTACCGCTTTTACGGGGAACTCTTCAGCCACTTTCAATGAAAAAACTCCTCCAAGGGAGATCCCTGCTACTGCAATTTCCTCATAGCCTAAGTTTTTTAAATGATTATAGCCATCTACTACATCCTGCCACCACTCGGATGGACTAGTTAATAATAATTCTTCTGGGGTTAGTCCATGTCCTCTGTACATAGGCGCATGACAAGTATAGCCTCTTTTTTGTAAATATTGCCCTAATCTTTTTACATCCTTCGTACTCCCTGTAAATCCATGAAGCAATAATACTGCTCTTTTACCGCCTTCTAATGTAAAGGCCTTAGGTGCTAAAACTTTCATCTTAAATATCCCCTTTATTTCATTAAACTATTAGTCCGTTAAACTAATAGTAGCATTGACTATTTATAATGTATAATTTATTATTCTTATCAGTACGATACCTTTTGTGCATGAATGAAAGAAAAGGAATGATATAAATGGAATGGCAGCGATTGGAATATTTTCAGACACTTGCTAGGATTCAACATATGACGAAAGCAGCAGAAATCCTGTCTATTTCTCAACCCGCATTAAGCAGATCTATTGCAAGCTTAGAGAAAGAGATTGGTGTCCCTTTATTTGACAGACAAGGTCGCTCTATTATATTAAACAAATACGGTCAGCTGTTTTTAATGACGGTCAATAATATTATGAAAGAAATGGAGCAAGGTTTAGAGGAAATACAACATATTATTAATCCTGAACACGGAGAAGTTTCACTAGGATTTTTACATACTTTAGGAACAAGTACAGTTCCCAATATTATCCGGGCATTTCATAAGGAGTATCCACATATCACGTTTAAGTTTCATCAGAATCATACACATACACAGTTGAAAGAACTAAAACATGGCAGTTTGGATTTATGTTTGCTAGCTTCCATGGAACACGAAAATCCGATTGAATGGACAGAACTTTGGCGGGATGAATTATTTGTTATAGTGCAAACAAATCATCCCCTCGCAGCACGAAAGAGTATCCGGTTAGAAGAAATAGCAAATGAATCCTTTATAGCACTAAAAAAAGGCTATGCACTGCGCAAAACAACAGACGAAATTTTCGAGAATGAAGGGTTAAAACCTATTATTTCCTTTGAAGGTGATGAAGTTGCTACTGTAGCAGGATTTATAGCTGCTGGACTGGGATACTCCATTTTACCTTACGGAGAAGAAATGGATAAAATGACTAAATTGAAAATTGAAGACGCTTCCTACGAACGAGTAATAGGTATGGCCGTAGTGAAAGATCGCTATCTTTCACCCGCAGCTAAATTATTTCACCAATTTGTTCTGGATTACTTTCTGGTATAAGAATAGCAGCTTTACTTGTGTCTAGCCCTGGCATTTACTTTCGCTCACTATCAAGATCTCACGTTTTATTCCAGTTACTGACCTCATTTTTTAAATACTCGCTTAGCTAATGAATGATTTACTAGCGGAACATTATATTTCTCCATTATTTTTATCCAATAGAAAAACGCAAGAGAGCAGTTCATCTTAGTGAACAGCTTTCTTGCGTTTAAAATACATACTATTTTCTTGCTTCACTCATTTGTTTCCAAACAGAACCTTTTGCTTCTTCTCCACCCTCAATACGTGCAATAGCCATGAGAACTTGGAGTTTAACCTCATATTCTTTGTCGTCTATTGCTTCCTTAAGAGCTGGAAGTGAATCTGTGTCGCCGACTTCATAGAAATACATCGCTGCTCTCCAGCGAACTAGTTTGTTTTTATCAAAGAGAGCAATCTTCATGGCATCAGCAAATTGTTCGAACCCTAAGTCACTCATCGCATCTCCAGCTGTTCGTCTAACTGCTGAACTCTTATCTTTTAGCGCCATTTCTAAATAGGGAACAACGGCTTCATCTTCTATCAACCCTAGGTAAACAGTAGCTAAACGTCGAATAGAGACTTGCTCATCCTGCACTGCTCGCTCTAGTATAGGTAAGTCCTCAATTTCTGGATTGATCAAGTTATTTAGTAATTGGAAACGTTGCTCCCATTCACTAACCTCGAATTGTGCTAATGTAAATGGTACTCTAATTGGATTTTTATCTTCTTCGTTAAGATCTTTATCTGCTATAAGCTGTCCTAGCTTGCTCTGCGGGAAACTAGCTTCCAGTTCTTTTACTAACTGTTCGCCTATTTCCTTTTGATCGCCATAACGAACGCCATAATCTACCCATTTACGAAGCAAAATATAGTTTTCTTTATCGCCTTCCATCGCTTCGTCTAATGCCTTGATAAAGCGTTCGGATAGTCCATATCTCGATTCAGATTCACTATCGAATACCTTTACCTGAAGAGGGATTCCTTTATACTGCTGCACATGAACGTATACTTCCCCGTAATGTTCTAAAGGTGTAACTGTCTCGTTGACTTCATCATTAGCAGCACCGAAAACATTTTCCACGCTTGCTAAGATTGTTTCCCATGCAAACTTTGCAATCCGTTCGATAGCAAGGAAATCCGCCACATGGTAAACACCTTTAACACCGTCGATCGTAAATAGAGCTTGAATTTCCTTAGGTGCATCCGCTATATTGTCTTTTTTATAATTATGACTTTTACCAAAAGGAAGTTCTTGATCGATTACTACTTTCATCGTATTTGGACTTGGTGTTGGTTCAATTGTGACTATTTTCATGCTTACATACCTCCATTAAGTAAAGTTAAGAAGATGCTATTTCTTCCAAATAGGACCATCTTTCAATAAGTTTCTCATATTTGGCGTTAGCATCAGCTAATTGGTTTGTTATATCTTGCAGTAAAGTAAAATCAGCGCCGGCAGCTTGCATTTTGCCTTCTAATTGCTCGATTAACTGTTCTGTTTTCTCAATATCTTGACTAATAGTTTCCCATTCTCTTTGTTCTTTGTAGGAAAATTTTCTCTTTTCCTTCGGGATTTCCACTTTAATCTCTTCTACTATTTGTTTCGAAGATTCCTTTGGAGTTGTTTTCGGAGCATCAAGCATATCAGAATATACCCCTAACCACTCAGTTACAGTTCCATCCCCATTTAATAGCCATAGTTTTTTAGCAATACGGTCTAGGAAGAAACGATCATGGGAAATCGTAATAATAACTCCTGGAAAAGATTCCATAAAGTCTTCTAATACAGACAATGTTTGGATATCTAAGTCATTAGTTGGCTCATCCAAGAATAGAACATTCGGTTGCTCCATTAACATTTTTAAAAGTACTAATCGTTTCTTTTCTCCACCTGAAAGTTTCCCTATCTGTGTACCATGTGTGTTTAATGGGAACAAGAAGCGTTCCAACATTTGCGCTGCAGAGAATTTTTCCCCAGAACCAGTTTCTATTAAATCAGATGATTCCCGAACATATTCGATCATTCTTGTTTGCGGATTCAGTTCGGGTAACTGCTGCGTGAAATGCATCAACTTAACTGTTGAACCTTTTATAATTTCGCCAGAATCCATAGGGATATCACCGGCAAGCATTTTAAGAAGTGTACTTTTCCCTACACCATTTGGACCTACTATACCAATACGATCGCCCGCTTGTAACAAGAACGAGAAATCCTCTACAATATTTTTAGTGTCGAATCTTTTAGATATATCTTTACCTTCTAACACTTGTTTTCCAAGTCGAGTTGTAACCATTTCCAATTCTAAATTGAGTGATGAATTGTCACGGTCTAAACTTGCATCTATCTCTTCAAAGCGATCTTTTCTTGCCTTTTGCTTAGTAGATCTAGCTTTTGCACCTCTACGAATCCACTTTAATTCATTACGATATAAATTTTGAAGTTTCTGCTGAGAGGATGCGTTCATTTCTTCTCGTAATGCTTTTGACTCTAAATAATCTGCATAATTTCCTGTATGGGTATATAAAGTCTTGTCTGCAAGCTCGTAAATATGAGTTGCCACTGTATCTAAAAAGTATCGATCATGCGTTACAAATATGATTGAGCCTTCTACTCTTTGTAACATATCCTGTAACCAATCCGTTGACTCTTTGTCTAAATGGTTTGTAGGTTCGTCCAATAGTAAAAGGTCCGCTGGTTCGATTAACACTTTTGCTAGTGCTACTCTTTTTTGTTGACCTCCAGATAAATGCAGGATAGATTCTTCAAACTGCGTTATACCTAACTTTGTTAGAGCAGTTTTAGCCAATGAATTGACATCCCACGCTTGATAATCATCCATTTTTTGTTGTAAGTCCATCAACGTATTTTGAAGTTCCGTCGAATCGGAGTTCTCCATTAATGCCAACAAAGCTTCCTCGTATTCACGGTTAATCTTTAATATAGGAGAATCTCCACCAAATACAGTTTGAATCACTGTTTCATCTTTTTCAAATGTTGGCTGTTGTTCTAAGTATGCCACACGATATTTGTTCGGATGATCTCGTTCAATAGAATCCGCTTCTAATTCGCCAGCAATTATAGAAAGAAAAGTAGATTTACCTGTACCGTTTATACCTATTAAGCCCGCTCTATTTTGGTTGTTAATAGTAAAGGCAATATTTTCGAATAGAGTTTTTTCCCCAACTGTTTTTGTTAAATTAGATATGATTAAATGACTCATAGTTGTTCACCTGTTTCTTTACGTAAGTTTTGTAGAAATAGTTCCATGAAGGCATGACGCTCGACTGCAAGCTCTTTTCCTTTTTTTGTTTGCATTCCTTCAGATAGCTTTAATAGTTTTTCATAAAAATGTGTTACCGAGGCTGTTTCCTTCGTGCGATATTCCTCTACGGACATATTATCTCGTGGTGTTTCAGATGCATCATATAGTAGTCTACCTTTTGCACCGCCAAAAGCAAATGTGCGGGCGATACCTACTGCTCCTATAGCATCCAGTCTATCCGCATCACGTACGATTTTCGATTCTATCGTCTTCGCTTCTACTTCATGACCTCCACTAAAGGAGACTGCTTTGATCACTTCTTTTACATGAGCTACTTTTTCATCTGATAAGTTCAGCTGTTTTATAATTCTTTCTTCTTCAAGCTTTTCTTCTGTTGAATATTTTGGATCACTCACGTCATGGAGTAATACAGCTAACTCAATTATCTCTCTATTTGCAGATGGTTCACTATCTGCAATATCAAAAGCATTTTTACGTACTCTTTCTATATGTTGAAAGTCGTGACTTGCATCAAAGTGCATGTACACTTCTTTAACTAAATTCTCACATTGCTCAATAGAATTCATCTTTGTATCTCCTCAGGTCTGATTCGCCTTCTCTATTATATACAATAAAGCTGCTCTACTGTACTATTTGCATTTATTTTACTAACACCTAGCTAAAATAGTTTTAATAATCTAGTCAAATAGACTATGTCTCTTTTTAAAAAGCTCATATGTTATAGAAAGCCGGTTGTAATTAATATTGCAATCTGGCTAACAAAGAGAAAGGAGATTATAAAATGAGTCATTGGAAATGCACACATTGTAAGTATGAATGTGAAGAGCCACCAAAAAACTGTAAACGATGCAATAATCATCGTTGGGAGCAAGGGGAAGAAGAAAACAGCTGGGATTCCACTGAAAATAGCGAGGATACAACCGTTTTCCAAGGCGGCGGTCAGTTTTCGTCTGTTGAACAAGAGTCTGACGAATTAATATGGATAAAAGATTCTTGTAACGTAACCGTTCAAACCACAGATACACAAGCAGCAGTTTCACTGCAAGTTGGATTACAGCTTGCTATAGCACTAGTTATTAGTATAGCAATTGGCGATTCTATTCAAGGTCAAACTGTTTCACAAGAATTATTCCAACAGTTTAACGATGAGCAAACGAACAAACAAAAAATTTATGTAGACAATTCAAAAGACGTCAATATTGTCACTACTGATACGGACCTGTCAGTTAATATCGAAGCTATGTTACAAGTTTTATTGGCATTAGTTGCAAGATTGGATATTCTTTAATCAAAAAAATTATAAACAAAAGAGGTGAATAAACACAATGGAGAAAAAAAAATGGAGAGCTTTAGATCATTGCGATGATCCGAGTAATAATGGCAGTGATGTAGAACAGGACGGTAAACAAGTAGTATCTACGAAACAACAATCCTTCGAACGAATTATCGTAAAGGATTCGGAAGGTGTAGAAATACGTACGACAGATACACAAGTAGCCATCTCTCTTCAACTTGGAATACAAGCAGCTATTGCAGCTGTAATCAGTGTTACTATCGGTGATTCTGACCAAGGAAGAGCAGTAACCCAAGAACTAAATCAATTTATTAAAACAAAACAAAGAAATGTCCAAACTACGATAGTTGAAGGCTCTAGAAATATATCTGTAACAACTACCGATACCGATTTGGCAGTAAATATCCAGGCAATGCTTCAAATTCTAGTAGCAATCGTAGCAAAACTAGATATTCTTTAATGTCAATTGGTTATAACCAATCATTTAAACTATTCAATTCCCCTAAAGCTGCATATGCTAATATGCAGCTAATTTTAAATGAAGGAGTGAACAACTTGAGTAATTTACCTGAAAAACCAATAAATATTTCAAACAAGGTGATTGACCTTCTAGTAGATGATACCCTTAGAAGAAATGGTATTGATCCCGAAAACATCAAAAAAAAATTAACAGATCATCAAAAACGGCAGCTAAAAGATTTAGTAGAAGATTTAACAAAGCAAGTAAATAGTTTTACTGAACAGCCTACGGAAAAAAAGAACTTATAATAAATATCTGCAATATTTCCGTGACCTTATAATTCCAGTTAAATTATCTTCTCCCATAAGTATTTCTATTATTTATAAGACAATTTGAGTCAAATTCATAAATTATGTGAAAATTCGACATATTATTGACGAAGACTGACAATTCAAGTATAGTTTATGTATCCATTTATAGAATTCTTAGTGGATTAAGGGAGGAACGTTTATGCAACAGGGGAAAGTAAAATGGTTTAATAATGAAAAAGGGTATGGTTTCATCGAATATAACGATGGAGAAGATGTATTTGTCCATTTTACAGGAATTCAAGGTGATGGATTTCGAGCATTAGATGAAGGACAACAAGTAACGTTCGAAATAATTGAAGGAAACCGTGGACCTCAAGCTGCAAACGTGATAAAAAACGAATAGAAACGCTTCTTCCCGCGGCAAAATAGTCGTGGGGCTTTTTTTATTTTGAACCTTTTAGTTTACTTCCGATTTGTTTAATACTTTCACCAACCGTACATTGTTCTATACAAAATCTATAAGCAATTGTTTTACCGCTTTCTTTTCGTAATTGCGTTCGGATAAAGCAACCATTACAATAAGTATCGGATAAATTATCAATTTCATTTATTAGTTCTGTATTTTTCATAAATCACTACTCCTCACTATTTCACAATTGTACTATTATGTTTCTTTTATGTGTAACTATTCCCGCATTCCATCAAACTAGATATATCCATGACTTTATTAAAAAAGGTGATCATCATGTTAGAAGTATATATTGACGGTTCGACCACTGGCAATCCAGGACCAAGTGGTATAGGTGTGTTCATTAAAGGCGAAGGACATCACCTGAGATTCAGTGAATTCATTGGAGAGTATTCCAATCATACTACTGAATTTATAGCGCTACAAAGAGGGTTAGAAGAAGCCAAAAAACTTTCCCCCTCTATTGTCTCTGCAAGGTCAGATTCGCAAATCGTTTGCGCTGCAGTTGAAAAAAGATACGCAAAGAATCCAGAATTTGCAGCGATTTTAGAGAAAATTTTAGCCATAATCGATACATTTGACCTTTTCTTTATAAAATGGATTCCAGACGACCAAAACAAAGCAGCCCATGCACTTGCGAGAGATGCTGTATTAAAACAACTGCCTAAAAAGTAAGAGGCAGTTGTTTTTAACTATATTCGATTCATACTCACCTTATTATACTTCCTCTTGTTGTGTTTGCTCAAAATCTGATTCGATTGCCGCCTTAGTTTTATTCATAAAATTGACAATTACCTCATCACTACCAAATAATTGAAAAACAGAAAGCAGTGGGTTTTTCGGTTTATTTATAGAAGTATAAATGAATTTCGTCACTTTGTCACTTTGGCTTTCTAATTCATATTCCGTTGTAATTTTGAAGCGATTATTAAGTACAAAGCTTTCTTGAAATGCTTTATAGTTGGATTCATTTGTATATTTTTTAATCGTCACTTCGTATTCTTCCGTTAAAGAACCATTTTGATAGCTTTGTTTTATCATCGTACCCACGATAGATTCTGTTTGCTGAACTATTGCCTCATCAATTACTTTTGGAAATATTTTTTTCTTCTTGGCTATATTCCCGTAAAAGTAAGGCCAAGCGAATTCGATTGGTACATTTAAGAGAATCTCTTTTTTCCATTTTTTCATATGATTATCATCCTATTCTATTTTCGATAACATTTTTAGTCCTATTCAAAATATTACTATAATCATAGCATATGAACCAAAATAATAGCTTACTGTTCCCTAGATGAAATTAGACAAACACAAAAAAACAGACTCTCTAATGAGAGCCTGTAAAGTTAAGTTTTAGGTTTAATTAAGCTTTAACTACGTTAGTAGCTTGAAGGCCACGTTGACCTTGCTCGATTTCAAAAGTAACTTCTTGACCTTCATCAAGAGATTTGAAACCTTCGCTTTGAATAGCTGAGAAATGTACGAATACGTCGTCTCCGCCATCGCGTTCGATAAATCCGAATCCTTTTTCTGAGTTAAACCATTTTACTTTACCTTGTTCCATGTGTATATCCTCCTCGTATGCAAAATCTGCACACATTGTGTTACTATCCTTGCTCAACACTGTTAAGTAAAAGTGTTGCCACTTACTTACTAACCGAACAAAAATAATCCTCTTTAAATATACCATGCATTATCAAATAATGCAACAATTAGACATGAAATTATTTAGTGTATTCTAACAATGCCCCAATCGCCCCACTATAGCCATGGTGGTCTAAAAAGATCGGTTTTTTCAGCTTTAAAACCGTATAGGATTCAATGATTTGCTGGAGTAATTCATTGTCCTCGAGTGTAGTCCCTATGTATATAATATCCTCCACGTGATGGGCATCTGCGACTTGGATACAAAGAGATGCAACGACTTCTCCAATAATTCCTTGAACACCCGCTAGCAAATCGGAAGGGCTCGTATTATTACTGTTATTAAGGGAAATACCACCAAAATTACTTGCCGTTAAAGTGCCTTTTATCGGTAGCTTATTATCTTTGTAAATATCGCTTACTAATACATCTATGGCAGTCCTCTTACCATCCCGTGATTGGTTGATAATTTCATCAAAATCAGATATACCGGTCAAAGCCATACCCAAACCTAGAAGAGTCCCCCCACCAATGCCTGTACCACCCAATCTTTTATGGGAGCTTTCTTGCATAATATGTATAGATGTACCTGTTCCAATATTTGCTATAATTGCAGCCTTTGGTTGGTTAGATCCGCGCTGCATTTGATACATTACACCATTCATTGTCGCATCAAATTCGACGATATACGGTATTTCCTTGTTAGTATTTAAATATTGTTTTAATTGCTCCGCCCGACCACCAGTGACGCAGATAGAAGCATTCGGATGATTTGAGTCAATCCAGTCCTTCACTTTATGGAAATCAGATGAACGAAACCGTTTGAAGTCCATCTCATTAAATTCATCCCAATAAGCAATTTTTGTTAATGTTCCACCTGCATCAATACCGATTCTAGTAGTCATTCTAATTCCCCTTTATGTTAAGACACTTACTTTATCCATGATCCTACAATAGGATAATTGAAGTTATCTCCTGTAATCGCTTTAACAATTCCAATGATCGGAACTACAAATGCCATTATACCAAAAATGATTAGCATCGGAATACCAATTAAGATAAAAACTAAAAAGAAAGAAACTGTCAGTAATGCAGCCATAACTAGTTGAAACAGAACCGCTTGTATGGAAAGCTTTTTAATTTCTTCATCATTTACTACTAAAAATAATATAAATGGAACTAGAAAAGGGGCAAACCATGTACTTGCATGTAGCAAGATTTTCAAACCTGTGTTTTCCATTTTCACTCACTCCTTTCTTCATAATTATACGACTATACTAGCTAAATAGTTTCATTTTTGAATTTTATAAACACTTTCACCTGCAATAACTGTTTGCACTATTTTAGTAGATAGAATATTTTCCTTTTCAAGGACATTATCTAAAATAGTAAAATCCGCATCATACCCTGGCAATATGAATCCTCGGCTATTTTCTCTTCCAATTGCTTTTGCACTACCTGATGTATATAAGGATACTGCTTCGTATACCGTTATAGCCTGTTGGGGTAAGTGAAGATTATTAACTGCTGCTTCAATTCCGAGCAAAGGGTCAGCTAGTTCTATAGGTGAATCAGATCCTCCTGAACAATCTAATCCTTCATCGAGTAATGATTTCCAAGCATATGCCCAGGGTAAGCGAGTAGCTCCAAGTCGTTCTGTTGCCCAAGGAAAATCCGAAGCTACAAATATTGGTTGTAAATCCAATACAACGGAAAGCTTTTTCATACGTTCAATTAGATCCACACGTAAAACATTAACATGTATTAACCGATCCTTTTTCCCAACTGTCACAGGATACTTTTCGATTAAGTCTAATACTTTTTCAACAGCTTCATCTCCTATAACATGAACTGCTATATTCTCCTTATACCTACGAGCTAGCTTCACTAAGTCTTCTAGCTTTTCTGGGCTATGAACCTCTATTCCTCTTTCTCCCGGTTTATCTGCATAATCCTCAGACAATAATGCTGTTCTACCACCTAGCGAACCATCTACAAATATTTTCATCGCTCCGAATTCAATAAAAGCCGATTCCTCTTCATCCTGCATCTGTTCAAAAACATCATGATGACGTAATAAATGAACTCTAAATCCACTTTTTACAACTTCACGGTATGCTTGTAAAGGGATATTATAGTGCCCGTAATAAGCCATATCCTCCGAATGGACACCGGTTAACCCCTTGGATTGCAAATCCTCTATACTAGAAGTAATAATTTTCTTTAAATAATCAGTAGTGGGTGATGGTATATAATCTGTTATTAATCGCTGTGCCTCATCATAAAACAGTCCATTAAGTTCCCCCTTCTCATCTTTACCGATTATTCCACCAGTAGGGTTTGGAGTGTCTTTCGAAATACCTGCTAATCTCATAGCTTTTGAATTCGCTACTAGAACATGTCGACATACTCGTTTAAGCACTACAGCCGTTTCATCAATGAAGTCGATATCCATACAAGTTAATGAGCGCCCTTCTTCCAATTTATTGTCGTCCCAGCCCTCCGTCACATACCATTCTTTGTTCTGGATATGACCAACTATCGCTTCTTTTATTTGACTAATCGAGGTAAAACTAGATAAGTCTAAATAAGATAATTTCTCACCATGACCGATTAAGTGAATATGGCTATCTACAAACCCAGGATACATGACACTTCCATCTAAGGATTCCATTTGATCTGCTAATGGGAGGAGATCTTTTTTGAAACCTGTACTAATAATGGTCCCATCCTCCACTAATACCGCTTCGACGAAATCCCCTTCAGATTTCATCGTGAAAATCTTCCCATTTGTCCATAATGTCTTCACTGTTATGTCCCCTTTCTACGTTCGTTCAATTCATCAACTAATAGTTCTGCTGCTTTTCGATAAGCATTACTCATATTGGAAAGTGAAGCAATTAGTAATATAAGTTGATCGTTTTCATCTGCCTCCTGATTTTCTACTACAATTTCATGGGTTTTCATCTCTTCTAGGAAGTTTTGGGCATTGTTTTGTTGAATGATAATCCATGACCTGTAAAATTTCTCTAAAAGAAAATCCTCTGATTCCATTTTATCATTTAGTGGCTCTAACACTGATTTAATATCTTTAATAGAAAGAGCACCTTTCATCTGATAGATCAAATTGATCAACATTATATGCTTCTTAGAATATCTTTTATTTTTTATAGGGATAAATAACTTTCCCTTTGCGTAATTATTGATCATTGTTTTAGTTAATACTTTTTCCTCTTCATTGCGCAAAGTGTCATTATACTTTGCATCAAATAACTGAATCACTTGGTCCATATACAAGTCAATAATGGGAATATCATCTTCATGAATGGTGGACTCTAAATCTAACTTTTGAGCAATGTCTTCAGATTTACTCATTACCGTACCTCCTGTCAATACATTATGTTTATCATAACTTATTAAATATCCAACGTAAACCTTGACTAAGTGGTGTAATAGCAATATATTTATATGTAGTTATTAAAACTATATATAGAGATAGGAGTAATTTAAATGAATGCATATATAAGAGAGCCTTTTAATAGTCTTTCACACTTGTTTGGAGCACTATTTGGGCTAGTGGGATTACTACTATTGTTAGTAAAAGGAATAGAAATTAATAGTTCCCCCTTAACTTTAACAGCACTTATTGTTTTTGGAGTTAGCATGATTTTGCTATATACAGCTTCCGCTACATATCACTGGTGGATAGGAGATGCCCGCAATATAAAGTTTTTAAGACGCTTAGACCATTCCATGATATATATTTTAATCGCAGGTACATACGCTCCACTTTGTCTGATTACATTAAATAACACTGCTGGCTATGTTCTATTTATTATAATTGGATTATTAGCAGTAAGTGGTATTTGTTTTAAAATGATCTGGTTTGACTGTCCGAGATGGGTCTCTACTGCGATTTATATTGGCATGGGGTGGATGATTATCTTCTTAACGCCTACTTTAGCGGAATCACTAGGGTCAACAGGTTTACTTTATCTGATTTTGGGAGGGATCTCTTATACTATTGGAGGAATTATTTACGGGGTAAAACCAAACATTCCATTTATAAAGAAATTAGGATTTCATGAAATATTTCATATTTTTATATTGTTAGGGACATTGTGCCACTTCATTTGTGTTTATGCTTATGTATTGTAATGAAATTTTACTATTAGTTTAGCTTCAGAAATTCATAATTTTATATTTTCAAAAATTGATTTTTGTGAAGCCTATCACTTGGTGAAAGTGATAAGCTTTACGAAAAATAAGTATTCCCTTGGTTTAGGTTTCTTTACCTATTTCACTTTCTCTACAAGCAAAGTTGGTTCAAGCTCTATTTCCACGTTCCCTCTAAGAGCTCTACTAATCATGCAAGTATCCTCTGCTTTCGATAGTAAACGTGTGGCCATTTTGGAATCTTTTTCATTTACTATCACTAAAGTTGGTCGATGAATTATTTTTTTGTATGTGAAAATGCCATTTGTTACATCTACTACAGCAGATGATTCTACAACAAGAGATGTCTTTTCTATACGACTTCTCTCGAGCATGGCAGCAAGTGTGATAATATAACACGTCGTTGCCGCTCCTAGCAACATTTCATCTGGATTGGTACCTTCCCCAGGGCCATCCATTTCTAATGGAATCGAAATTTTTGTTTGGAGATTTTGCGCTTGAATCGTTCCTATATCATTACGATTACCTGGCCAATCCGCTTTTAAATGAAAATAATGTTCTACCATATTTATCAATCCTCTCGTTTTTTGCATATTCTATTGGAAATATCATCATGTTCCAGTATGATTAGTTAGGGAAAGAAGGCGAATTTATTGTTAAAGAATTATGGCAAAATTGCAATCTCCATTATTTTTATTTCCATGTTTTTACTCATTTTAGGAGTTAGATATGTACTTGGTCAAGACTTAGTTATTATGAATGTGCTTGCGTTCGCTGCATTTTCAGTAGTAATAGGCGTTTTAGCAGGTTCTTTGCTATTGTATAAATTGCACAAAACATTTTATATTTTCGCTATTGGATTATTCATCGGTTTTTTTGAAATGTATCGCTCTTTTATTACTGGTCCCGAGGAATTTGGTGACTTAGCAGGAATTCTCTCCTTGTTCATCTTCACTGCTTTTGGATTTGTAATCGGGCTAATTGTGGAAGCTATCTATTATTTACTAAGAAAGAACGAGCAAAAGGATTAAATACAACATCCTTTTTGCTCGTTTTTTTATTTTGCCATTATGGTAATATTACGCCCATTGGATTTTGCTTCATAAAGAGCTAAGTCAACCCTATGCATGATTTCGTTTATATTCTCACCAGGTTTATACTCACCAACTCCTAGAGAAATAGTAATTTTTTTATGAATAGGTGGGAGCGAATCTTCAACCGTTTTTCTTAAACGTTCTCCCAAAATATATGCTTCCTGAATAACCTTTTTCGGAAGAATAATGATAAACTCTTCTCCTCCAAGTCGAATACACTCTTCTTGATCACTACATATGTTCTTCAAACTTTTGGAAACAAAATGGAGAACTTGATCCCCAGCAAGATGCCCAAATTCATCATTAACTTTTTTAAAATGATCTATATCTATCATGATTAATGAAAAAGCGATATTATTATTCACTAATTCATCGAGCAAATAATCAGCATATCTTCTATTTTTCAACCCAGTCAATGAGTCCGTAACAGATAAAGCCTTCATAATATCAACCGTTTCTTCTTGTTTTTTTCTATAATTATCTATTGTTTCTGTCAGTTGTTTAGCCTCAAAATACCATGTAGGAATGTCAAAGGATAATTCGTGATCATCTTTTCCACGCATAGTATAAATGGCTAATTTCCGTAATGGGGAAGCTAACTTCGTTGAGACATAAAATGCAATAACAATAATTATAAGAATTAACGGCAATGAAATGGTAAATATCGTAAACATAATTCCAGTTAAAGGTTTAACGGCACTACTGAATGGGGTCTGAGAGACGACTCCCCAGTCACTTTTCTCTATATATGTATAACCAGCAAGAAAGTTCTGTCCTTGTGTATTATCTAACTGCAGCGCGCCACTTTTCTCTTGCATTAACTTTTGAACAACTAGGTTAGTTTCTACGGATTGTCCAATTCTAGCTTTGTCTGGGTGATAGATTAAAGTTCCATCTGTGTCAACTACAAATACATAAGATCCATCCTCCGAGTAATGTTCAGCAAGAATATTGTGGAGAAAATTTCCTTCTTCCAAATATACCGTCCCATTTAACATACCTAAATATTCTCCACTGTCTCCAAACAATGGAGTAGTTATTAGTATTAATAATCTACCCGTTTGAGCATAATACGGTTTAGAGATAAAAGCCTCCTTCCTCGCTCTAGCTTCGTTTACACCTGACGAGGTAATTTTATTTCCTACTATTCCGAGATTTGGTGTAGTTGCAATAACGATTCCTTGGTTATTGATAACAGATAAAGAGTTGAAATTCTTACCACTTATATTTAATTGCTCTAATATGCTAGTGATTATTATAGGGTTGTCCATATCCTTAACAACATCTGACTTCCGAGCTTCCAGATTGTTTTGCATATAAGAAAAAGCTTCATCTGACATTTGTGCCAATTTCATAGAATACACCCTATTTTGCTCTAAAGAGTTTTCTATTAAGCTTTCTTTCGTCACAAAATAACTGGAAATTAGAGTGCTAAATATTATCCCAAACATAGTAAAACATATAAGTGATATAATCCAAAATCTTAAAGTTTTCAATAAAACCCTCCTATTAAAAAACGATCCAATTTATAATTATTTACTATCATATAACATTAACACACAAAAAACTACGACTATATCTAGTCGTAGTTTACTATTAATGCCCACCCAGATAGGCAAGTTTAACTTCTGCGCTGTTTTGTAATTCCTGCGCTGACCCTGAAAGTACTACTCTTCCGGTTTCAATAACATAACCACGGTTTGCAATTGATAAAGCCATATTAGCATTTTGCTCGACTAACAAAACGGTGGTACCTTCATTATTAATATCTTTAATCACTTGAAATATTGTTTTTACCATTAAAGGAGCAAGCCCCATAGAAGGCTCATCTAATAGTACTAGTTTAGGCTTTGCCATAATCGCTCTTCCCATCGCTAACATCTGTTGTTCTCCCCCTGAAAGAGTTCCAGAATGTTGTTTCTTACGCTCTAATAACCTCGGGAAGATTTCATACACTTTTTGCATATCTTGATGAATACCTTGTTTATCTTTTCGAAGAAATGCGCCTAATTCTAAGTTTTCTTCAACAGTTAGATTCGCAAAAACACGTCTTCCTTCTGGAACATGGGAAATTCCAGCCTTCACAATCGATTGTGCTTGTTTGCCTGAAATCGATTTATCCAGAAATTCTATTTTGCCTTTTTTAGGTTTCAGCAAACCAGAAAGAGTTTTTAGCAGCGTGCTTTTCCCTGCCCCATTAGCGCCAATCAATGAAACAATTTCTCCTTGGTTAACAGTAATGGAAACATCACGGAGTGCTTGAATATTTCCGTAAAACACATCTATATTTTCTACTTTAAGCATTGTCATCGTGAACTTCCTCCCCTAAATAAGCCTCTATAACCTTAGGATGGTTACGGATCTCTTCTGGTGATCCTTCCGCAAGAAGTTGACCATGATCGAGTACATATATTCTTTCACAAACGCCCATTACTAAATTCATATCATGCTCGATTAACAAAATAGTTAAATCGAATTTTTCACGAACAAATCCAATTAGATTCATTAAGTCATGTGTTTCCTGTGGATTCATACCTGCTGCAGGTTCATCTAATAATAGTAACTGAGGTCCTGCTGCTAATGCCCGAGCAATTTCCAATCTTCTTTGTTGACCATACGGAAGATTTTTGGCTAGTTCATCTTTATATTTCTCCAATTTAAAAATTCTTAGGAATTCTAATGCTTTTTCTTCCATCTCTCTCTCCCCTTTGAAATGAGAAGGCAGTCGAAGAATAGAGCTTAACATCGAATGGGTAGCAAGAGAGTGATAAGCAACTTTTACATTATCTAATACAGTTAACTCGTTAAAGAGACGAATATTTTGAAATGTTCTACTTATCCCTTTTCTCGTAACTTTAAAAGGCTGTAGTCCATTTATTCTTTCCCCATTAAATAATATATCCCCTTCAGTAGGTACGTAGACACCAGTCAATAAGTTAAAGCTTGTAGTTTTTCCAGCTCCATTAGGGCCGATTAATCCGACAAGTTCTCCTTGGTTCAACTTTAGGTTTAAGTTTTGTACTGCCTTTAAACCACCAAACTGAATGCCAGCATTTTTCACTTCCAGTAAAGGTTTATTTTCCATGCTGATCGCCTCCTTTTGGTGTTCTCCAAAGCTTGAAATAATCCGTAATTTCCATCGTACCCATCAAGCCTTTCGGACGATAAAGCATAACAAGAATTAATACAAGACTATAAATAATCATTCGTGTTTCAGGATATCCTTGAAGATACGTGGAAACAACCGTCAATAAAATTGCGGAAAGTACGGCACCGGAAAGACTTCCTAACCCACCAAGAACAACAAATATTAAAATATCAAAAGATTTTAAGAATCCAAATTGACTTGGTTGAATGATATAAAAGTTATGAGAATACAAAGCACCTGCAACTCCAGCAAAAAAGGAGCCAATCGCAAAAGCAGCTACCTTATAATAAGTAGTATTGATCCCCATCGCATCAGAAGCAATTTCATTTTCTCTAACAGAAATTGCAGCTATCCCATGCCTTGAATTAGTAAAGTTGACGATTACTATAATGGTGATGACTAGGCAAACAAACGCATATGTCCAAGTCGTCAAATGTGAAACCTGCATTCCTGCAGCCCCACCAACATAGTCAATATTTAAAAATACAATGCGAATAATTTCTGCAAAACCAAGTGTTGCAATTGCCAAGTAATCCCCTTTTAATCTCAAACTCGGAATACCGACAATTAGTCCCGCTAAAGCAGCAACCATTCCTCCGACAATAATAGCAACTATAAAAGGCAAATCCAATTTCATCGTTACAATTGCTGAGATATATGCTCCTACCGCTAAGAAACCAGCATGACCTATAGAAAATTGTCCCGTAATTCCAATTACTAGATGTAGGCTGACCGCTAAAATTATGTTGATAGCTATAAATATAAATGTATTAGAATAAAATTGATTCATCGTTCCATTTGCAATAAAAAATTGAACCACTGCATAAACCAATACTGCAGCTATAATAAATAGCCAAAACTGTTTTGACTTTTTCATAATTATGTATCACCTACACTTTCTCTCGTGTATTTTTTCCAAAGATGCCAGATGGTCTAAAGATTAGAATTAATATTAAAATGACGAATGCGGCAGCATCTCTCCATAAAGAGAACCCTAAAGCACTAACAACCGTTTCCACCACTCCAAGTACTAATCCACCTACCATTGCTCCAGGGATTATGCCAATTCCACCAAGAACGGCTGCAACAAATGCCTTCACCCCTGGTATTACCCCCATTAACGGATCGATCTTTGTATAATACACACCGAATATAACACCAGCTGCTCCTGCTAAAGCTGAGCCAATTGCGAAAGTTGCAGATATTGTATTGTCAACATTTATTCCCATCAGTTTAGCTGCTTCCGTATCATGAGAAACGGCCCTCATCGCTTTTCCAGTTTTTGTTTTATGCACAATAAACTGTAACAGAATCATTAATACAACAGATACCGATAAAATAAGAATAGACTGAATGCTAATTTGTGCACCTAAAAATGCAAACGAACGATTGGAAAACACATCTGGATACGCTTCTGGTTGAGCTCCTCTAATATAAATGACGCCATATTCTATTAATAGCGATACACCGATTGCAGTAATAAGCGCTGCTATTCTTGTAGCATTTCGCAAGCGTTTGTAAGCAATTCGTTCAATAATAACTCCGAATAACGCACAAGCTGCCATCGAAATAATAAGCGCTGGAAAGAAGCCTAAATTAAACACTGTAATAGAATAGAATCCAATAAACGAACCGACCATGAACACATCCCCATGTGCAAAGTTGATCAGTTTAATAATTCCATAAACCATCGTGTAACCGAGGGCGATTAAAGCGTATATACTCCCGAGTGAAATACCGTTTATCAATTGTTGAACCCATTCCATAATTTTTCACTCCTATAACTTAAGATTTCAATAATTTTAGAAATAGAAAAGGAGGGATATCAATCCCCCCTATTAATCATAAGAATCTTAAGGATTAACTTTCGTTTTAAATACTTGCGCTCCATCTACGAATTCAATAATCGTAGCCGATTTAATCGGATGGTGATTTTCATCAACAGAGTATAATCCTGTTACAAGTTCCAATTGATCTGTAGATTCAATTGCTTCTTTAATTTTTGTTCCATCTGTTGAACCAGCACGCTCAATTGCATCTTTTAATAGATAAACTGTATCATACCCAAGTGCATTGAATGAGTTAGGATCTTTACCATATTTTTCTTTAAATTTGTCAGAGAACTCTTTCGCTTTTCCATCTGGATCTTCAGATGAATAAGCAGTAATAATGTATGAATTATTTAAAGCATCCGCGCCAGCTAAGTCAACAAGTGTTGGAGAATCCCAACCATCTGCTCCCATTAACGGAACTGTGATTCCTAATTCACGTGCTTGCTTAACAATTAAACCAACTTCTTCATAATATCCAGGAATAAATACAAATTCAGGATTAGAAGATTTAATACGAGTTAAATTTGAACGGAAATCAGTATCTTTCGCCACATATGATTCTTCTGCAACAATTTTTCCTCCAGCTGCTTCAAAATCTTTAATGAATGCTGCTGCAAGACCTTTTGCATAATCACTTGCGTTGTCTGCATACACTGCTGCTGTTTTAACTTTTAACTCATTAGCAGCGAAGTTTGCAGCTACCGTTCCTTGGAAAGGATCGATAAACGCTGTACGGAATGTGAATGGATTTACCTTTCCATCATCTCCTACTGTTACTGTAGTACTTGTTCCTGAAGGAGAAATCATTGGTGTTTTTGTGTCTGTTGCTATTTGAACTTGAGCAACGGAGTTACCACTAGTTGCAGCTCCAATAATAGCTGTTACTTTGTCTTGACTTGTTAATTTGATGGCTGCGTTTGTTGCTTCAGCTGCATCTGATTTATTGTCTACTTTAATAAGTTCGATTTGTTTCCCATCTATACCCCCAGCAGCATTGATCTCTTCAACAGCCAAATCGATAGCATCTGCTTCGGATGTTCCATAAGAGGCCACAGCTCCAGAAAGCTCAAGATTTGCACCTATTTTAATAGTGTCCCCACCCTCTGAACTATTTCCTTCTTCTGCTCCGCACCCAGCTAAAATTCCGATCAATAAAGTAGATGAAAGGAAAAGTGATGCAAATTTCGATTTCTTCATATAACTACCCCCATTTTGTTTGATAATTCTGAATTTATAAGTCATACTACTCGCTCTCTCTTTTTAGCAAGCATAAACTCAAACATTATCATTTTGTAAGAACAACCCTATTGTAAAACAAACTTTAAATTCAGTCTATACTAATTTTTCTTCATTTTTAGAAAATTAACAATATTAGATTAGTATAATTATTTTAAGCAGTCGTTAAGTCCTTATAAAATAACGTTTTATAGGTCAATTTCCTTGTTCTATAATTCTAATATTTTCCTTAAAAATATTTTTTCAAGGATAGATTAAGCGATATATTTTATTATTTATACTAATATTACATACATTTTATGGTATAAATTGAATAAAATATATGTTTTTACTTTTCAATTAATTATATATATACTATTAATAGTTCGAAATCCGTAATAATGAGGAGAGATAAAATGGTAAACCATATGCCTAAGCGAGACGAAGTAAAGACAGAAGAAACTTGGAATTTAAATGATTTATTTCAGACCGAAAATGACTTTTCAGAAGCATTAAAAGAGATAGAACAAGGTGCATTGGAGTTCAATAATCGTTATCACGGGAACATCCAAAATGCTACAGATGTTGTGAATGCACTTATTGAATATACGAAACTATATGAGAAAATAGTACCTGCGGGAGCATTTGCTAGTCTTTCGTTAAGTACAGATCAAACAAATACCGACGCACAAATGAGAGCAAGTAAATTCGGTTCACTTTCCGCAAAGGTAAGCAGTCAATTATCTTTCTTAAATAGTGAACTAGTAGAACTACCGGAAGCAATCATTAAAGAAGCTATATCAAAATCTCCAGCTCACCAAATTTATTTAGATAAGTTACTAGCAAAGAAAAAATATCAACTTCATCCTGAGGTTGAAAAAACACTTGCTGCTTTCTCCGCTTCATTTGGAGCACCTTATAAGTTATACGATACTACTAAAATGCTTGATATTGCGTTTGATAATTTTGAGGTGAATGGTCAAGAGTATCCCCTTAGCTATGTGTCATTTGAGAATGACTGGGAAGGAGAAGCTGACACAGAAAAAAGACGAGCGGCATTCGAATCTTTTTCTAAAAAATTAAAAGAATACCAACATACGACCGCTAAAACGTATGATATGCACTTGCAAATGGAGAAAACAACATCAGATCTACGAGGCTATGATTCTGTTTATGATTACTTGTTATTTAACCAGGATGTTGACCGCTCTTTATATAATAGACAAATTGATTTAATCACGAAGGAACTCGCACCTCATATGAGAAAATATGCGAAATTGCTTCAAAAAGAACATGGACTAGAAAAAATGACGTTTGCGGATTTAAAAATATCTCTTGATCCCACATATGAGCCCAAAATATCCGTTGAGGAATCCAAAAACTATATTGATGATGCACTATCTGTTATGGGGGAAGAATATATTGAAATGGTCAATCGTGCATACGTAGAACGTTGGATAGATTTCCCTCAAAATGCTGGGAAATCAACTGGTGCATTTTGCTCTAGCCCCTACGGCAGTCATCCATATATTCTAATTTCATGGTCTAGTCGGATGAATGAAGTATTTGTTCTAGCGCATGAATTAGGTCATGCTGGGCATTTCTATTATGCAAACAAAGAGCAGAATATCTTTAACGCTCGCCCATCACTATATTTCATTGAAGCTCCTTCCACGATGAATGAAATGCTTGTGGCCAACCATTTACTAAAAAATTCGGATGACCCTAAATTTAAACGTTGGGTAATTTCTTCTATAGTAGCTCGTACGTACTATCATAATTTTGTAACTCATTTATTGGAGGCTGCATATCAACGTAAAGTGTATGACCGAATCGATCAAGGTTTAAATGTAAATGCACAAATTCTTAATGATTATAAACGTAGCGTTTTAGAAGAATTCTGGGGTGATGCAGTAGAAATTACAGAAGGGGCTGAGCTTACGTGGATGCGCCAACCTCATTACTATATGGGATTGTATCCGTACACATATAGCGCTGGGTTAACTATCTCCACTCAAGTATCCAAACGAATATTAGAAGAAGGACAAACTGCTGTAGACGAATGGACAGAAGTATTGAAGGCTGGAGGCACTAAATCACCTGTAGAGCTAGCGCAAATGGCGGGTGTGGATATTACGACGGATAAGCCGTTAAAAGATACGATCGCTTATATAGGTTCCTTGATTGACGAATTGGAATTATTAACAGAGGAAATTAATCAAAACAACTAAAATATTACTTGATTTGTAAAAAAGAGCTTGTGCTATACAAGCTCTTTTTTCTGTTTTATTCCTAGTACGTTATAGATGAAGTAGAAAAGTAGGCAGTGATTACTCACTAAAATCTAGATTAATTGGTTGTTTCGGTAAGTTATCTTGGAAAAGCATATTTGTCGAATCTACTTTCTCATTGACTTCTTCAAAACGAAAACCATCTGCCCACACTTTTCCTTTACCAACAAGTAAAACGCCAAAGTGAATGGAAGCACTTTCTTCTGGAACATCTAAAACAATAGAATAGTGATTCCAGTCTGTAGTCCCATGAATAGAGCGACTATCCATATTGTCAAATTGAAGTGTATCACCAGAAACATTGTCAATACGAAGCCAAGCACCACATTTGGTCACTTGTTCAGTTTTTAAGAAGCATGACATTTTTATTCTTTTATTCTTGTAATTTTCTGCCTGAAACCCTTGCATCATTGTCCCAAATTGTTGTTCATTTGCCTCACCCCTAGCAAAAAGCAATCCCGACTTTGTCCCTGTGTGAAATACCTTATCATCTACCGTTAACTCATATAGCTCAGTATAAGAACCACTTAAGTTCCAGCCATTAATCTGTTCCTGTTTGTTCAAATCATTCTCCTCCTTTATTATTCGTACAGCTCTCATCAACTGGCGATACTTTCCTGGAGGCAAGCTGTACACTTCTTTAAACGCTCTTGAAAAAGCCTCTTGAGATTGAAAGCGAAATAAAAAACCAATTGTTAAAATTGATTCTTCCGTTTCTAACAGAAGTGTCGCAGCCAATGCTAATCGGCGTAGACGTATATATTCCACAATTGACTTCCCTGTATCTTTTTTAAATAACCTGGATAAATGAAATTTCGAATATCCAATAACGGAAGTGAAACTATCTAGATTAATATCTTCCGTCAAATTACTCTCTATATAAGAGACTGTCTTTCGCGTTATTTCACTGTAATACAACTCACTCACCTCAAGATAATCATAACGAATAAAAAGAAAGAACTTTTGATAAATATTGCTATATTATCATCAAATTAATAAAATAAACAATGGTCTTCTATTTTGCGACCAAAGAATTCTGATTGCGTGTCACCACATAAGATGAATTTCAGCATTATACGTGGATGATAAGCCGGACAGAGTTAGCCAAAACATAAACAACAACTTTATGTAAATTTATATAGAAAGCCCTGAAAACTTTACTAATCATCGTAAAATTTCCAGGGCTTTCTATTTTTGAGGAGAGTTTTGTTCTCGCCTCGTTTAAAATTTATGCTTCACCTATTTATCTTTTAGATATATCCACTCGTTTGACGAATAGGGATAACACTAAAGCTACAACTGTAACAAGAGTAGCGATGAAGAAAGTGAAATTGATCCCTTCTAACATTGCTTGAGCACCAAGTTGCATTTTAAACTGCGCTAAAGCATCTGTAGCAGTCGGCACATTTCCAGCTTTCGCTGCTTCTTCGAATAAACTTGTACCTTTTGATTCCATTCTAGCATTCATTATCGTGATGAATATTGCAGAACCTATAGCTCCTGAAACTTGCTGTAACGTGTTGTTCACTGCAGTTCCATGAGGATTCATCTTCATCGGTAATTGATTTAGACCATTTGTCATAATAGGCATCATTACCATGGACATACCTAACATACGGATTGTATATACTGCCATGATGTAATAATAATCCGAATCTGCAGCTAAATTACTCATCATATATGTTGCAATCGTTGTAATTATTAAACCGATGACCGCTAACGAACGAGCACCGTATTTATCAAACAACTTTCCTGTTACTGGTGACATTAACCCCATTGCCAATGCTCCTGGAAGCATTAACAAACCAGAATCTAGTGGTGAAATACCGCGAATTGTTTGTACATACAAAGGTGTTAATATCATACCTGAGAACATTGCAGCTGAAACAACTACTGAAATGACAGACGATAATGCAAACATTGGATATTTATAAATACGTAAATTTAATAATGGTTCATCTAGTTTTAATTGTCTTAGGACAAAAATTACAAGAGCAATTACTCCGATTGCGATTGTACTATATACAATCGGTGCATCCCATCCTTTATCTCCTGCAGAACTAAATCCATATAATAGACCGCCAAAACCGATTGAAGATAAACCTAGTGATAAAATATCTAGTTTCATATCTTTGTTCGGAGTAATATTTTTTAACTTGAAAATCGCAAATATCAATACGATAACAGCCAATGGTAAGATTAACTCGAACAATACTCTCCAAGTGTAATGTTCAATGATGAAACCTGATAATGTTGGTCCAATTGCTGGAGCCATAATCATTACTAGACCAAATAATCCCATTGCTGTCCCTCTTCGTTCAATAGGGAATGCAGTCAACATAACATTCATTAACAAAGGCATCATTACTGCTGATCCTGCCGCTTGAATCATACGAGCTAATATAAGGACCCAAAACTCTGGTGCAATAGCCGCCAAAAATGTACCTAATGAAAATAAGGTCATTGCGGTAATAAATAACTTTCTGTTCGAGAACTTAGTTACAAAATACGCACTCGCAGGTATTAAAATACCATTGATAAGCATGTATCCCGTAGTAAGCCATTGAACAACTGACGCTTTAACATCAAATTCAACCATAATAGTAGGTAAAGCTACGTTTAATAACGTATTATTTAAAAAAGCTATGAATGCTCCTACAAATAGGATTGCAATCATGGCATATGGGGGTTTTTGTTGCGTTTCGTTCATTCTTATTTATCCTCCTAAAATTTTGTGCGTATTTTCCACTAGTTGTATACTACTTTGAACATTTTATACCCTTAGTCCAAAAAATGCAATCGCAAAAAACGCTTACATCTTTAATTTGTTGATTTAATAGTGTTTGTTTTGTATTATGATACTAGACTTGTAGTATAAAAGGTGTGTAAATATGAAAAATAGAAAGCATCAAGTATTATTGACTGCTCAAAAATTATTTATAAAAAATGGATTCGCCGCAACTTCTGTCCAAGATATAATAAATGAAAGTAAAATATCAAAAGGTACATTTTATAATTATTTTTCGTCAAAGAACGAATGTATCATTTCTATAATTGACAACGCAAAGGAAGAAACGGATCTGAAGCGTAGGGAATTATTGATACATCAAGATATCAATAACAAAGACATATTAATACAGCAATTAATAGTCCGCATGGATGTATACAAAGAACGAAACTTAGTACCAATTTTTTTAGTTATCTTCCACTCACAAGATTCAGAGCTAAGGGATATTATCAAAAAAAATCATTATGAAGAAGTAAAATGGTTAGCCAAAAGGATAGTAGATGTATACGGGGCAAAATCACGGAAATGCTCAGTAGATAGCGCTATCTTGTTATTAGGAATGATTCAACAGATGCAGCATCCTTGGACAGTTAAATCTAAAGAAGTTTCTACTGTCGAACTAGTTAACTATGTGATGAACCGTATGGATTCACTAATGGGAGATTTAGTGGAGTCCGATGAAGTTATTATTGACACGTTTGTTTTTAATCATTTTTATGATGAAGTTCGGATTACTAAAGAACATGTGATTCAATTAATCCAGACATTTAAAGAAACAAATGAGAAAAAATTGAAGCTACAGGAAATTGAATTGATGAACTTCATCATCGATGAACTAAAAAGTAATAACACTAGGAAGTTTCTTTTGGAAACAGTAGTAAATAGCTTTTCAAATACGATGAACAATACAGCGCAGTCACTTGAAATAAAAGAAATAGCCTCGAATATTTGGCAGGTAATTGACTCTCTTTCATAAGGAGGTTTGACATGAAAAACAAAGTAATCGAACAGTATGAAGCAGATGAAAATATGATGATCCAAATTTATGTCCAATGGTGTATAAATCATGATATTAATCCTTTAGAGCTTTATAATAGAGCATATCCCAACCAAGCTTCCAACAATGTTATTCTAGAACTAATGGAAACTACAGAGAAAAATTCAACCATTATTGATACACGCACTGTTTTGGATGTACTTCAATTATTCGGAAATGACGATCTTGCTTATGTAGTTTCAGAAGAGGATAAAAAGTAACTTAAGGAGCTGAACCAATGGTTTCAGCTCCTTTATCTATTCCTCTGGTATATACTTTCGTGATTTTTCTAATAAGATCTGCTGACTATCTACTTCGCATTCCGTTTTGTCTTTATAGTGATATTTTCCATTTTGATCTTGGACTCGCGCTTTAACGTTGTCTCGTAATTCTAAATCTAAAATTTCCATTACTCTCTTTTTAATAGAAGGAGATAATACTGGAAATAATATCTCTACGCGCTTTACCATATTTCTAGTCATCATATCCGCTGAGGATAGATATAATCGCGATGCTCCATTACGATAAAACCAGTAAATTCTAGAATGTTCTAAAAATCTTCCAACTATACTCGTCACATTTATATTCTCACTAACTCCTGGAACTTTAGGTAACAAACAACAAGTTCCCCTAACTATTAAATCAATTTTCACTCCAACAGAAGAGGCTTCGTATAACTTTAATATTAAATCTTTATCAGTAAGGGAATTCATCTTTAGTTTTATATGTCCATTATGAAAAGCCTTATGGTACTCTATCTCCTCATCTATTAAACTAATGAATTTATCTCGAATATCAAATGGTGAAACGACTAATTTATCATAGTTAGGTTTGTCGGTATATCCACTGAGGAAATTAAAAAATTGGGTGGCATCTGAACCAATTTTTTTGTTTGCCGTAATAATTCCCATATCAGTATATGTTCTTGCAGTTTGATCATTATAATTTCCTGTACCGAGATGGACATATTGCTCAATTCTATTGTTCCTTCTTCGAACAACTAATGTTATTTTGGAATGCGTTTTTAAATTATGCATGCCGTAAATTACGAGACACCCTGCTTTTTCTAACTCCTTTGCCCACTGCACATTATTTTCTTCATCAAAACGAGCTTTTAACTCTACTAACACAGTCACCTGTTTTCCATTTTCTGCAGCACGCTTTAATGCAAGAATTACAGGAGAATTCCCACTAACACGGTACAAAGTTTGCTTGATAGCCAATACGGAGGGATCGTCAGCTGCCTTTTCGATGAAATCTATGATTGGCTGAAAAGATTCATAGGGATGATGAAAAAATAAATCTTGTTTTTGAAGCTTCGCAAAAACATCTTCATCACTAGCTATGTCTAGTGGTGGTTGTGGTATAAAAGGTTCATAGAATAAGTGCATATGCTTCCCTTTAAAAATTTTAATGAAGGAAAACAAAAAAGTTACATCTAATGGGCCATCTACTTTATAGACATCCTCTGGTTGAATTTCTAGCTCGTCCAGCAAGTAATTTAATAACTTAGGCTTTATTTCACTTACTTTTACTTCTAATCGGCTAACTGCGCCCCACTTCCGTTTTTTCAATTCTTTTTCTATCTCAATTAATAAATCTCGCGCCCCCTCTTCATGGAGAGTTAAATCTGCATTACGTGTTATTCTGAAAGGGTTCGCATGCTTCACATGGTACCCATGAAAAAGCTTGGAAATATGTTCAATAATGACATCTTCAAGCAGGACAGCTACAAATGAACCATCAACTGTAGAAACTTGGATAAAACGCTTTAGAACAGACGGTACTTGTACAATGGCAATCTTATTTTGTTCCACTAAATCATATTGATTGTCTTCAATCATGACTAAAATATTCATTGTTTTACTCAACAATATAGGAAATGGACGGTATGCATCTACCGCGATCGGTGTTAAAACAGGAAAAATTTCTTCTTCAAATAATTTCTGCAGTTCCTTCTTTTGAGCGGTAGTTAGTTCACTATATTTAACTAAAGAAATCCCTTGCTTTGGGAGTTGTTTTTCAATTAGTTCTTTATAGATTTTCATTTGCCTCGAGGCTAATTGTTTTGTAATAGATGCAATACGATTTAACTGCTCTTTTGGTGTCAACCCTGCTTTGTTTTCAGGTTTATTGAATCCTGCACGAACCTGATCTTGTAATCCTGCTACACGAACCATAAAAAACTCATCTAAATTGGAACTAAATATAGCCAAAAACTTCATCCGCTCTAAAAGAGGATTCGACTCATCTTCCGCTTCTTCGAGAACTCGCTCGTTAAAAGCTAGCCAGCTGATTTCTCTGTTATTATAATAGGCATAGTCATTAAAAGGATGTTTTTCTACAGTCTTATTAGTCATCACTCAATTTCCTCCATGTCTAAAAACTTCAACTCCACTTCTACATGAACTATTTTCTCTAAATGTTTTTTCAGTTTTTCAGCTTGGTATTGTTCTAAAATATTATTTCCAACAACTAAAAATATAAATTCAATTTTATCCATGGATCTTTTAATGGAAACATTCTTTATATGAGATCTTCCAAGGACGTCCATCCCTTTCGTAAAACGGATTAATGCACCAATATCTCGAAGTTGCTTACTTTCCGTACTATTAATAGTATGTGGATAGAGGTCTATATATTGTTTAAAGGTATCTTTATTTTTGTACGATGCAAGTAAGGCTAATTTCAAGCGATCCTTGTTTGAAATCCCATCTATTGTTAAATTAGTTAACAGATAAAAAGTATGCTGACTAGATGCCTCCTGATCAATTTCCTTTCCAATATGAAATAGTTGGTAGGCATATTGAAGTAAGGCATCATTTTGCATTGGGGTAATATAACCCCATTGTCCAAATTTGTTATATATCGAAGAAAATATTTCATATAGATGAAGTGATATATGTTCATCAACATGAAATTTCCCTAACACATGCCGAACAGCATTTTTTGTTACACTATTAACGTTAAAATCATCTGGAAAATATTTTATAAGCTGAGCGTAAATTACCCCTTCCCTCAGTCCTTTTTTGCTATATATAAAGACCATACTTTGTACCACTTCCATAAATACGCGAAAAGTTTCTAAAGCAGGTACAATAATATCCGCTCGATCACTGGATAAGCCATCTATTTTCTTTAACCCTTCTAAAGATGATTGGGTGAATTTATAACTTATTTCCTGCAAATCCACTGCGCTTAACTCGTATTGGTGAGTTCCATGCAAAGAATTGTTTTTTCTTTCCTGATCTACTTGTGCTATATTACGTGCGCTGCCCCCAATAGCAATGATTGGCACTTGCAAATTATGTAACCATTCAAGCGATTGAAATTGTTCTCTAACAAATTCTAAAAGCGATATCTTTTCCTCTGTTGTCATAAAACCGTTCGTTATAAATCTCTTTTTTAATGAAACTGCTCCAAATGGGAAACTATGCGAAAACTTCATTTCTTTGTTTTCAAAGTATGTAACTTCCGTACTTCCTCCACCCATATCGATCGTTACAGCTGTGGGGATACTAGTAGAATGTATTACTGCTAAATAACCATAATATGCTTCTTCTTTAGCAGATATTATAGTTACTTTTATGTCTGTTTGTTGTTTAACCTTGGTTATGATAGTTTCACGATTTTCCGCTTGCCTAACAGCCGCAGTAGCAGCAGCAAATACATCGGTTACTGATAAATCATCTAAAATTTTTTTGAAATTAAATAATGTTTCTATTAAAAGGTGAATACCTTCTTCACTTAAATTTCCAAATGTATCAATATGCATACTTAAGCGTGCTACGGTTTTATAATTATAATGTTCTACTAACCCCTCTTTACTGCTATAACTAAAAACTACTAGACGTATAGAATTGGAACCGATATCTATTATTGCTTTTTGTTCACTAATAGGTTTCATAAAATCTACTCCTTTATATAAAGTTTATTCCTTATTTCTCCTCTTCAATATTAATAATGTAAATTTAAGTTATTTTTCTGAATTATTTATACTCCCCTTTATTTATTTGATGTACAATAATTTATAACAAGGCTTGGAGGGATGAAAATATTGAAAAAATTCACAAAAGAAGAGAATAGCTGGTCTCTTTATG
The DNA here is from genome assembly GCF_038008385.1 of Psychrobacillus sp. FSL H8-0487. Taxonomy (NCBI): domain Bacteria; kingdom Bacillati; phylum Bacillota; class Bacilli; order Caryophanales; family Bacillaceae; genus Psychrobacillus; species Psychrobacillus sp. FSL H8-0487. The sequence continues at coordinate 1,701,723 of NZ_JBBOZA010000001.1, read as the reverse complement.
ATTGGGGCTCTTCTGCCTATTCAATCACTATTACTACAGCTGTTTTCCCTATCTTTTACAAAGCATCCGCAACAGCTGGGGGGGTTGATGCAGCAGATTCCACAGCATATCTCGGATATACAATTGCTATTTTTACTTTTATACTTGCCTTGATAGGACCAATTCTAGGAACAATCGCAGATTATCGTGGGATGAAAAAGAAATTTTTTACTTTTTTCTTTGTGTTAGGAGTTACATTTACTACGATGTTAGCATTTGTGCCTTTTGATAACTGGCTATTATTATTAATCTTTTATACCCTTGCCGCACTCGGTGCAACTGGAGCAAACGTCTTCTATGACGGCTTTATTGTTGACGTCACAACCAATGAACGGATGCATAAAGTCTCTTCACGTGGTTATAGCCTTGGTTATATTGGGTCCACTATTCCATTTTTACTTAGTATTGTCATTATTTTATTGGCTCAGAGAGAAATTATCCCTATTTCGTCGACAAATGCTAGTCGAATTGCATTTGTAATAACAGCGGTCTGGTGGGTTATATTTTCTATCCCAATGTTCAAAAATGTAAAGCAAATTCACTTTGTGGAGAAAGAAGGAAATTTAATCGTTGAAAGTTTTAAACGATTAGGAAACACCTTCAAAGAAATTAGACAATATCGCACAGTATTTTTGTTTTTACTAGCATACTTTTTTTATATTGATGGAGTTGGTACGATTATTTCCATGTCTACAGCTTATGGATCTGATTTAGGATTGAGTGCAACAAGTTTACTTATAGTCCTATTTGCCACTCAAGTTGTCGCTGGACCTTTTGCACTTTTATATGGGAAATTAGCTTCTAAATTTACGGAAAAGAAAATGCTATATGTGGGGATCATTGTTTATATTATTGTATGTAGTTATGCATTTTTCTTAGATACTATAGTTGACTTCTGGATCTTAGCAATGCTTGTCGCCACTTCTCAAGGCGGTATTCAAGCCCTTAGTAGATCCTATTTCGCTAAAATAGTTCCAAAAGAAAATTCCAATGAGTTTTTCGGATTTTATAATATCTTTGGTAAATTTGCATCTATTATGGGACCGCTATTAGTAGCTATTACTGCACAAGTAACAGGAAACTCTTCCTACGGAGTATTTAGTCTGATAATACTATTCATTATTGGCTTTATCATTCTAACAAAAGTTCCAGAACCAAAAACTGCACCTCCTGTGGATCAAATCGTAAACAGTTAGGCTGTTAAGGCATACTAGAATCTAGTATGCCTTTTATCCTGATGCTATTTATCATGAAGCTGTCCTGTTATCAAACGTCGTTTAGTCCATATTAATGTAAAGATTAAAAACAACTCAAATGCATTCGTCACTGCTCCACTTTCTATATTAAGAGGTACGGCACTTCCAATAGTCATAACTATGGCACCTATAAAGAAAATCGGCCATTTTGTTTTTTTCCATACGATTGCACTCGCTACAATAAGAATAAGTGTTACAAATAACACCATAATTGGCGGGCCTGTCGCTTCCTCCACATTCGAATAGCTGACGACACCATACTCCTTCACCACTTCAATTTCCAATCCAACAACCTCTACTAAAAATTCAAAAACCATTAAACCAATCGTATAAATAATACCTACTATAACTAACCATTTTTTCTTTGCCCATTCAATTCCACTTTCTCGTAGTGTTCCTATTGAATACATTACAAGTAGTGGGGTTATTAAAGCGTGCAAGCAAAAACGAGAGAAGTTTAAGCTTTCCAATAATTCTCCTTCGCCAATCCACTTGCCTGTTGCTAGTATCAAATTATCATAAATCAGTGGGAGTATAACTATATAAATAACACTGCTCCATTTGGCCAACTCTTGCTTTCTTATACCATATAATCCCCATATCAATAATGCCGTATATAAAAATGTATAAAGAATATATAAAAACGTATCCATTCAATCGTCCTCCTTTCTATTCCATTCCCATATTCCAAAAAATTTAATCAGAAAATTAAAAAACCAAGCAAAAACCGCCTAGTCCTTTAACGTCATATCCTGATTCTTTCGTTTTCTAGGAGCCTTTTAGGATAACAAGAGAAAGTTACTTACATGTCTTATTTCATAAATTTTTCCTGTCTCTTTTAGTTTCGCTTTCTTATAGTATTACTCAATATGTCAAAAAAACCTGCACTAAAGACGTATTGTTTTAGTTGCAGGTTTTATAATTATTCTATTGTTTTCCAAAAGTATTAGGCATCACTACAGCAAGAACTTCACCGCGAGCGCATAGTTCTTCTCCCGCAAATACTTCTGTTATTACCTTGAATTTCTTTGGATGAATTTCTTCTACTTTGCCAACTGCTTTAAGAGTAACTTTTTGAGGTGTTGGCTTTAGGAAATCGACATGAAGTGAGCCAGTTACGAAACGAGGCGGCGTTTCTCCACTTCCTGGTTCAAACCCATTTTTTCGATGTAATGCGAGTGAAGCAGAGCCAGTTCCATGACAGTCTACCAGTGCCCCTATTAGACCCCCGTATACAAAGCCAGGTATAGCAATATGTTCTTCCTTCGGTTCATATATAGTTACTGTATGTTCCCCATCCCAGGCAGTACGGAAATGATGCCCATCTTTGTTCATCCTTCCACAACCGTAACACCAAGCAAAATCCTCTGGGTACTCATCTTGAATAGCGCGAATTTTTTCTACCATCATAACTCCCCCTTTAGAAAACCATACAAAAAAGCTACCCGTACGTCAATACAGATAGCGAGATTCTATTAATAGATGTCCACTCTGCGATCCTGAAAAACAGGGATCCTCTTTCTAACTTCATCCACTTCATCTAAGTTAATTTCTACTAGTCCGATTGTTTCTTCCTCTGCTCCAAGCCAAAGAACTTCACCCCATGGCGCAATTACCATCGAGTTTCCATTAAACGAATTGTTCAGATCTTCTCCAACTCGATTTACTGCTACGATGAAACACTGATTTTCAATCGCACGAGCTTGCAATAATATTTTCCAATGATCTATTCTTCCAGCTGGCCACTGTGCGGGTACAAATATAACTTTAGCTCCAGCCAATGAATGTGTTCGGAACCACTCTGGAAAACGTAAATCATAACAAATAACGCCGCCCATATCGACATCATTTAACGTAAAGATATTTTTGTCTGTTCCCGCCTCTAGATAAAGATGCTCATCCATTAATTTAAACAAATGTGCTTTATCATATTCGGCTATTACCTCACCAATATTATTCACGACATACATCGTATTAAAGAAATGATTACCTCTTTTCGTAGAAACGGATCCGCCAATGATATGAATATGTAATTCTTTAGCTAATCGCGCGAGGAGACTTTTAGTATCTTCGCCGTTTACATCAGCTATTTCTTCAAGATTCGTTAAATCATAACCCGTATTCCACATTTCAGGTAATACAACGATTTCTGCATTCAGCATCGCAGCTTTTCGCACCTTTTCTTCTACTTTTCTAAAGTTTTCCTTCGGATCCCCAAAAGCTATATTTAACTGAACACATGCAATTCTCATTTTGACACTCCTAAAGACATAATTATTAAAAGGTTATAAGATTTGACGGATAAATGCAACTATTCTTGTAAATCAAACAATGAATTCGTTGCTTTATTTAATATTCCCCTTTCTCCATAAAAGTCCGTATTTCTTCTATTTCTCCTTTTAATCTTTTATCCGCAGAGTCTAAAGATTGTTTGTTATCTACTTTGCTAATGAGACCTTCCACCAACGTATCTAGTAATCGTTCATCATCACTGAGTTCTCCATCACTTAACTTTGAGTCATACTTTTCTTTGTATTCATTAAAAGTTTCCCATTCTTCGCTTGTCGGCTCTCTGTCCATTTCTAATGAGGTTTCAATAGTAGTAAGCACCTGCTCAACATCGCCATGCATTTCTGCTTTAATATTCTCGTTAACGGATCCACATGCTGTTACTAGTAAGGTTAGTGTAAGAAGTATTAATAATCGTTTCATCTAACAACACCCTTCTTTTGAAAATTGTAATCTGCCATGGAATTGCACTATGCATGGGGTGCAATTCTGGACTTACGTTTAATTTTAAAGTCCACTATTTCTAAGATAATTCGTATTAATAAAACACCTAGACTATGTGCCTAAGTGCTTTATTGGGGTACTTGGAAGGTCAATATTGCAACAGATAATATAGTACATAGAACCATCCAAAGAAACCATGAATAATCGCCCACAGTATCGACTTGTTAACTGTCCATGAGATAACTATCGCCAATATTACTCCAAATCCAATTCCGCCAGATGTTACCGACCTCTGTCTAATCGCACCCATCCTATCCTTTTGGCAGTCCTATCTTAATATATTCCTAGTAGGCAACACCTTATGCCAAGACACGCAAAATCATCCGTAATACTTTTTGAAGCTATTAGTATCTTATTAAGCGGTTTTCAGTGAATTACGAAGGGAATTATTTAAAAAGTGGGCGTAAGTGACATCAAGGCAATCTTTTGGAGCTCTAATTTGATGGTTAGTTGGAATATTGGTACGTTTTGTTGGAATTTTAGGCTTTCTAGTTGGAATTATCGTCATGCTAGTTGGAAAAATGTAATACAGGAAAAAGATGTCCAGTCCTACACGTCCAAGCATGAAAAAAGATTCACATTTTAAAAATCAATAACTATAAAAACCAACCAATACATAGACAAGCTATTTATTTTTGTTAGAATAAAAATACAAATGCAACTTTTTAGAAAACGAGGTTTTGTACATGGAATTTTCAAACCGTTTAAACAATCTACCTTCTCAGTTCTTTGCTACACTTGTCAAAAAAGTGGGAGATGCAGTTCTAGAGGGTCGAGATGTGATTAATTTAGGACAAGGTAATCCTGATCAGCCCACTCCCCCACATATTGTGCAAGCAGTCCAAGAAGCGGCCGCTAATCCACTAAATCATAGGTATAGTCCCTTTCGTGGAACGGGGGATTTTAAAAAAGCAGCATCCAATTTTTATAAACGGGAATATAATGTAGATATTGACCCTGAAACGGAAGTGGCAATTTTATTTGGAACGAAAATTGGGTTAGTAGAACTCCCATTAGCTTTGATGAATGAGCATGAGTTAATGTTACTTCCAGACCCTGGTTATCCTGATTATTTATCGGGAGTAGGATTGGCAAATGTCGAGTTTAATACTATGCCATTACTGGGGGAAAATAATTTCCTGCCGGATTATAGCTCATTAACAGAACAACAAAAACAACAAGCAAAACTTATGTACTTAAATTATCCAAATAATCCTACTGGCGCTATCGCTAATTTAGACTTTTTCCAAGAAACTGTTACATTGGCAAAAGAAAATGATATTGCTATTGTCCATGATTTTGCATATGGAGGAATAGGTTTTGACGGTGTGAAGCCAGTAAGCTTCTTACAAGCTGATGGAGCAAAAGACGTTGGTATCGAAATGTACACACTGTCCAAAACTTATAATATGGCTGGTTGGCGCGTTGGTTTTGCAGTTGGAAACTCTAAAATCATTGAAGCTATTAATATTATTCAAGACCACTTATTTGTTAGTATCTTCCCTGCTGTTCAAGATGCTGCAACTGTTGCTTTGAACGGTAGCCAAGCATGTGTAAAGGAACTGGTTAATCTATATGAAGGCAGACGGAATGCTTTAGTCGAAGCTTGTACTAGCATTGGATGGAAGGTGACTGCACCGAAAGGATCCTTCTTTGCTTGGCTACCAGTCCCTGATAATTATACGAGTGAAGCTTTTGCAGATTTATTGTTACAAGAAGCTGACGTAGCGGTTGCTGCTGGTAATGGATTTGGGTCATCCGGCGAAGGATATGTTCGAGTAGGATTGTTAGTGGATGAAGACCGATTGAAAGAAGCAATTACAAGGATCGGAAAGCTTAATTTATTTGGCTATGTTAAAGGCAAAGGTTGATTTGAAATGCACATAAAAAAATGAGCTGGAATATATCTCCACGCTCATTTTACTTTGGTGTATGTTTTTACTAAAACACCCGTTTGTTTAAGTGTATTTATTCACATAGAACTATCCAAAATAGTTCTATGTATGCAAGTTCTAATAATCTAACTGCTTTAAGCTCAATAATAAACCATCATCTGTAATTTTTTTAACCATGAATGAATTTAACTTTCTGTCAATTTTTTTATCCATTTTATCTGCATTACTGAATGAATTTCTTACTGCATCTATTGCATAAATAAGAATTGATAACACACCCGCACTTCCTAATGCCACTCCTATACTTTCGTTCTCTGGAAGATGAGTATCCATAATCTTTCTTACTTCTTTATAATAGTCTCCTTTAATAAGGATATATTCAGATTTTGCCTCTAAACCTGCTAATAACTCAGTTCGATTATGTGCTTCATAAGCTTCTATACCATTCACTTTGTACATAAAAAATCCCCCTTTCAAGTGTCATAATAATAATTTACGAATATAAACAAACTAAAGTTCCGCTTTTTTCTAATTTTATTTATTCGACTAAACCGCTGCGTTAGTTTAAGTGTAACACTTTTAACATAGCGATTTATTTTAACAAAAATGCCGCCCATTAAATGAGGCGGCATTTTCTATTTGTGTTAAAGCTGATTAGGTTTATCTTTTTTCTTTTCTACCGGATAAAACTGATTTGCTCCTGTTTCTTCATCAAACTTCCGCTGAAAATCCATACCAATAGTTTCTGCCAACACTAAATCTACTGTAATAACAGGATTTTCACCTTTCATAAAATGACCACCAAAAATATTGCCATATTGGTCACATATTGTCCCATGGAAATGTGTTTCAAACTGTCCATCTCTTTGACAGACAACTCCCGTCCCCTGCAAAAACTCGATTGGCCCCTCTTTGACAACGAGGTTATTGTACCCTACACCTATGGGTGAATCTTCGTTTGGTATCAAATAAACAAATCCACTTCTTTGAAAACTTCCAAAACAACTAAGAATTGTAGCAGAATTAATTCCATTCACTTTACACAATTCCTCTATTCCTTCTAGCAAATCAGTTCCATATACTAAACGCGCTCCTACTACCTTTCCTAGCTGACCAACTGCAAAGTTTGCTCTTACTTTTGACAACGCTTACACACCCTTTTTGTATAATTATTTATTTTTATTAAACATATACTATTTAGAATGTTATACGCAACTACAAAAAAAGTAGGTTGACTTTAATAAGTTGATGTAGTAAATTATATTTTATGAACTGTTGAAAAACTTAATAGCTGATATCTCTTATCAAGAGTAGCTGAGGGACTGGCCCTATGAAGCTCGGCAACCATCCACCTAATAATCTATGTGGAAAGGTGCTAAATCCAGCAAAACAATTTTGTTTTGATAGATAAGAGAGGACTAACGTATGTATGCGCCTCTCTTTCTTTTGAAAGAGGGGCTTTTATATTTATACAACGTTCTGAATAATTATTTGGAGGAATGGAAAATGAAGAAATTTGGATTTTTATTGTCAACGGTACTTTTATCTGGAGCTCTTGTAGCTTGTGGAGATGATGCAACTTCAGAAACTAAAGCGATTAATGAGGACAAAATAGTAGTAGGTGTAACTGCTGGGCCACATGAACAAATTGTAGAAGTGGCTGCTAAAGTGGCTGCTAAGGACGGATTAGAAGTTAAGCTTAAAGTTTTCTCTGACTATATTTTACCTAATACAGCCTTATCGGAAGAGGATTTAGATGCAAATAGCTATCAGCATGAGCCATTCCTAGATACGTTTAACGAAGACCATGGCACAGATTTAGTTCCTGTAGGAAAAACGATATTAAATCCAATGGGTGTCTATTCAGACAAATATGATTCTATAGATGACCTGCCAGATGGAGCAACTTTTGGTTTACCAAACGATCCTACAAATGGCGCTCGTGCATTATATATTTTAGAAGAAAATGGCTTTATCAAAATTAAAAAAGATAAAAGAGAATCAGCAAGTATTTATGACATTGAAGAAAACCCAAAAAACCTAGAATTTATTGAACTAGAAGCTGCTCAAATCCCGAAACAACTGAGTGAAGTAGATGCAGCTGCCATCAATACAAACTTTGCACTTGAAGCAGGTATTAGTCCAAAAGAGGATTCCATATTACTAGAATCTTCCAATTCTCCTTACGTGAACTATATTGTAGTCCGTGCAGAAAACAAAGATGATCCGACAATCCAAAAGTTTATCAAAGCATATCAATCGGAAGAAGTTAAAAAATTCATCGAAGAAGAGTTTAAAGGTTCAGTTTTACCTAGCTGGGACGAATAATGGAGTCATAAACGTTACCGACTTCGGTAGCGTTTTCTTTAAAAAGAAAGGAAGATCGTGAAATGATTGTATTAGAAAATGTCTCGAAAGAGTTTAATAGTAAAAGTGGAGCTGTAAAGGCAGTAAAACAAGTAAATATACGGGTAAATCAAGGAGAAATCCACGGTGTTATAGGATATAGTGGTGCTGGAAAAAGCACACTAATTCGTTGCGTAAATTTACTGGAAAAACCTACGGAAGGTAAAGTTTTCATAAACGGAGTCGAACTTACTTCCTTACCCCTCCCTAAATTGCGTAAAACTCGCAATAAAGTTGGCATGATTTTTCAAGGATTTAACCTACTTAAAACAGCAACGGTTTATGATAATATCGCCATTCCACTAAAGCTACTCGGCTATAACAAAGACGAGGTAAAAAAACGGGTGGAGCAATATTTAGACATAGTTGGTTTAACTGACAAGCATACAAATTATCCTAACCAGTTATCAGGTGGACAAAAGCAACGTGTTGCTATCGCTCGCGCACTTGCTCAGGAACCTGAAGTATTGCTTAGCGATGAAGCAACCAGTGCACTGGATCCAGAAACAACTGATTCCATCTTAGATTTGCTACTAAAGATCAATCGTGAATTAGGAATTACTATACTCTTAATCACGCATGAAATGAATGTCATTCAAAAAATTTGCGATCATGTATATGTCATGGAAAATGGAGTTATCGTGGAACAGGATACAGCTATCAATCTATTTACGAAGCCTACCCACCCTACTACCAAAAAGTTTTTAAATACAATTAGCCAACGGAATTTATCCAATTCATTGATTGCTCAGTTGAATGTTACAGGCGCAGTCACTCGTTTAACATTTGTAGGGGAAAGTACTGGAAAACCGTTATTGGCAGAAGTTAGTCAAAAATTTAATGTTCAGCCAAACATTTTAACTGCTAATATTATCGAATTGAAGAATGGCATCGTCGGAAATATAGTCGTTCACTTAATTGGCGACAAAGAACAAGTGAAAAACGCTATTAACTATCTAGAAGCACAAGGTGTAGCAACGGAAGAATTGGAGGGACATTCTCATGAGTAGAACAGATCAATTTGTAGAGCAATGGCTACCGATTATTGGTGTATCTGTTGTAGAAACATTTCAAATGGTTAGTATTTCCCTTTTCTTCTCTGTACTAATCGGGATTCCATTAGGTATTTTAATCGTTTTAACTAGACCTGGTCAGGCATTGGCAAATAAGTTTATTTATCAATTAACTAATTTAATCATAAATATTGTACGTTCTATCCCGTTCATTATTTTACTATTCTTCATCTTGCCATTTACAAAACTCATCGTTGGAACAACTATTGGTGTGCAAGGAGTTATCGTGCCATTAGTCATTTATACAGCACCATATATTGCTAGACTAATGGAATCTGCCCTACTTGAAGTGGAGAACGGTGTTATTGAGGCATATACAGCAATGGGTATTAGTACAGGTGCCATCATTTGGAATGTCTTACTTCGTGAAGCTCGCCCTTCTATCGTTTTAGGGTTAACCATTTCAACGGTAAGTTTGATTGGAGCTACTGCAATGGCTGGAATGGTCGGAGCAGGTGGTTTAGGCGACTTGGCATATCGTTTCGGACATTTGCGCTATGAAGTAGATGTTATGTATGCAACAGTAGTCATTTTAATCATCCTTGTCCAAAGTATTCAATCTATCGGAAACCGTATTGCAGCGAATATTAAAAAAGACTAGTAGGAGGGTTACGAATGACAAATCTATTATATGTGGAGCGCAGTGAATCTATCGCAACAGTTGTTTTTAACAGATCAGACAAGAAGAATTCATTCTCACTGGCTATGTTTAAACAGTTAGGTGAATTATTGACTGAACTGGAGAAGGATTCAAAAGTTAAATTATTAATCCTTAAAGGAGTAGATGAAACTGCATTCTCTTCTGGTGCAGATATAACAGAGTTTCTAGAAAATCGTTTCTCTGCTCAAAAAGCAAAAGATTATAATGATGCAACTCTTGAATCTATTGAGAAATTATATCGTTTCCCTAAACCTACTATTGCCCTTATTAAAACATTAGCTATAGGTGGGGGATTAGAACTTGCAAATTCCTGTGACTTCCGATTTGCCTCTTCTGGTAGCAAGCTTGGGATAACCGCTGCAAACATTGGCATTATTTATAATCTCGTTAGTACGAAGCGCTTGGTAAATCTTATCGGTCTTACGAAAGCAAAGGAATTATTGTATACCGCTAAGCTAATCACAGCCGAAGAAGGAAAAGAAATTGGCTTAGTCGATTATATTTATCCATTGGGAGAAATTGAGGAAAAGTGTCTTGAATTCGCTCGTCAAATTATTCGTAAGTCTTCTGTTGCCAACAACGGGATTAAACAAGTAATTCAAGCAATTATTGATGGCGACAACGAAGAAACAGAAGAAATTGAAAAGCTAATTTTAGAATCTTTCAGCTCTGATGACTATAAAGAAGGCATTGAAGCGTTTTTAGAAAAAAGAAAACCAAATTTTTCATAAGAGGTGAACTTTGATATGTCTACGAATGATTTATTATTAAAAAGTATCGAAGCAAGTAAGCATTACCCGATAAATTTTACCGAATTGGAAGCTGCTGCAAAACAAGCATTAGAACCCGGCCCGTTTGGTTATATTCGTTCTTCTGCTGGTGGAGAAGAAACCTACAGGAAAAATACAGATTCCTTTTATAAGTATTCAATCATCCCCCGCTTTTTAACGGATGTGTCTACTTTAAATACAGAAGTAACGATTCTTGGACATACATATCCCCACCCCCTCTTTATAGCTCCTGTTGGAGTCAATAAAATAGCCCATGAAGACGGCGAATTGGCGGTTTCTAAAGCTGCGGCAAAATTGGAATTCCCATATATTCAAAGTACCGTGTCTAGCTATTCTATTGAAGAAATTGCCGCTGAAACAAAGGGAAGTTCAAAATGGTTCCAATTATATTGGTCCTCTCAACAGAAGGAAGTTTCCTTTAGTATGGTAAGAAGAGCAGAAGCTGCAGGTTATAAAGCAATTGTACTTACAGTCGATACGACGATGCTTGGATGGCGTGAGGAAGATATTCGCAATCAGTACTCTCCATTAAAACGCGGTTTCGGACAAGGTAATTATGTGTCTGATCCAGTATTCATGTCCGCACTGAGCGATCATTCTCAAGAAACTATCGTCCATAAAATTATTGAAAATATATACCATCCTACTTTAAACTGGACGAATATTTCCGAGTTACGTGAACATACAACACTACCAATTCTAATAAAAGGAATACTTCATCCGGAAGATGCTAAACTTGCCGTGGAAAAAGGAATAGATGGAATTATCGTTTCTAATCATGGTGGTCGCCAGTTAGATGGTGTTATTGCGAGTATCGATGCCCTTCCGGCAGTAGTTCAAGCAGTTAATGGACGAATCCCTATTTTATTTGATAGTGGAATTAGAAGAGGTTCTGATGCAGTAAAAGCTTTAGCACTTGGAGCAACTGCAGTTTGCATAGGTCGTCCAGTAATATGGGGATTAGCCAGTGGCGGTCAGGAAGGCGTGGAACGCGTGTTAGAAAACTTCCTACAAGAAACTAGAGTTTCTATCTCCTTGAGTGGTGCGCGGAATCTAGAAGAAGTACAAAACCTACAGTTATTTAAGGATTAAGGATTCTATAAGGTGGTAGATTGGTGATGGAACAAGCATTAAATGGAATGAAAGTAGTTGATCTATCTCAAGTTCTCGCTGGACCCTATTGCACCATGGTTTTAGCTGATATGGGTGCAGACGTTATAAAAGTGGAAAAATTCCCAAATGGGGACGACACTCGAAGTATGGGTCCTTATATAAATGAAGAAAGCTATATGTATATGATGGTCAATCGGAACAAACGCGGAATATGCCTTAATTTAAAAACAGATAAAGGTCTTGAGGTATTATATAAACTTATTAAAGAAGCGGATGTTTTTATAGAAAATTATCGACCGGGAGTTACAAAAAAACTAGGCATTGATTATGACACGCTGAAAGCTTTAAATCCCGCTTTGATTTATTGTTCTATATCTGGTTATGGTCAAACAGGCCCGTATAAAGACAAAGGCGGCTATGATATTATGGCGCAAGGTCTTTCTGGTCTGATTGATATGACCGGAGAAAAAAATGGGAAACCTGTCAAAGTTGGAATCGCTATTCATGATATAGCTGCTGCTCAAACGGCCATTCAATCTATTTTGTCTGCCTATATTTATCGACTTAAAAAAGGGACTGGTCAATATATTGATGTCTCCCTTGTAGATTCTGGTCTTGCATGGACTGTGTGGGAAGCCGCAGCATATTTCGGCAAAGGTGAAGTGCCTCAAAGAAATGGAACAGCACATCGTGTTTCTGCTCCCTATCAAGGATTTAAAACACAGGATGGTTTTATCCTTATTGGTGCAGGCAATCAAAAACTCTGGGAAAAGTTTTGTTTACAAGTAGTCCATAAACCACAATGGCTTACAGATGAACGTTTTTTAACAAATAGTATTCGAGCAACTAACGCTAGCCAACTCGAGATGGAGATTGAGAAGGTTCTATGCAAACACCCCTCCTCCTACTGGCTAGACTTGCTAGATACATCGGGCGTACCTTCTGGACCCATCTATTCTTACGATCAAGCTTTAAATGATGAACATATTCTATCGAGAGAAATGATAGTAGATTACGAACATCCTTTAGCAGGTTCAATGAAAACACTAGGGTTTCCAGCTAAGTTTTCCGAAACACCAGGTCAATTTAGAACTCCCGCTCCTCTACTTGGACAGCATAACAAAGAAATACTCACGGAACTTGGATACAACGAACAGGAAACACAGTCATTGCTATCCTCCAAGGTTATCAATAACTAACGTTGGGCCTATCCCATTAAAAAGACCAATTGCACGGAGCAATTGGTCTTTTTAGTGGTAGATTTACATATTAGCCATTAGTCTTTTAGCAATAGCTTCATATTCATCCGGTCCTATTCCAGGTGCAAATTCTTCCGGGAGTGATCTTAAATCAGGAATATCATATCCTTTTGGACTTCCTTCTTTCACAACTAGCTTCTCACCACTCATAGGATTGTTACCTTTCCAAATCTGATTTATATCCTTGTAATCCCCTACATTATTCCACGTAAATAATACATTTCCATACCCTTGCTCTTCATACTTTCTTGCAGTATCAAAAACACGGTTGTCGAGGTTAGGAATTGGAAGCATTTTCGTCACATCTACCCCTGTTGCTATTTCAATCGCTTTTGCATATGCCAAAACATGCGTTCCTCCGCGCACAAGTAAATAGCCGATCATTTCTCTCGCCGTAGGATGATCGGTCATTTCATACACGCGCATTTTGTGTGTTCTAGCACCACATTCTAGAAAGAAGTTATGCAGTAAATCTAACACTAAGTTGCCACTGGAAAATACATAATCACCTCTCCAAGGATTCCCCATAGAATCTCCTGCCAATGAAGTTTGAGCATTTGCTATAAAAGCATACGTATTTCGTTTATCGATAGCATCTTGAAGAGGGGAACTGTTTGGATCACCAGTAAAAGAAGAATTTTTATTTAACAAGTTAATTGTATTTGATACAAGTTCCACATGACCAAACTCTTCGGCAGTAATACTTGCTACTAAATCATAAAATGGTTTTAATTTCTTTCTACCACGGAAATTAAAGGATTGATACATATAGTTATTTAACGTCGACATTTCCCCAAATTTCCCGCCGAGTAACTCTTGAACTGCCGATGCAGCATTTGCATCGCCATATTCAACTCTAGGTAGATCAATTAATAACTTATCCACTCGTTGAAACAAATAACATGCTCCTCTTTTTTTATTTAGTAGGTGAAATCCACACTATTTGCTGTATTCTAATGTAAAATGGAGTTCCACTTACATCTAATACTAGATGATCAGGTGCAATACCTTTAAGTATACCTTGCATGGTACTTCTAGTTGTTTGAATAGCAATCATTTTGTCCTTTAATCCTTTAGCTGCCTGGTAAACATAACCTTCAAATTGACTTACAAATTCGACCGTACCCTGTGGCTTGTCGTTCATGGTCTATCCATCCTTTCCTAACAATCTTACTAGTGTATGACATAAGGTTTTATATGGTTACGAGAACATGCTATGATGGACTAAGACGTTTAGATAAGTTGGGTGATAATGATTAAGAGAATATTAGTAACAGGTTATAAAGCACATGAATTGGGAATATTTAAAGATACTCATGATGGGATTCCTATCATAAAAAAAGCAATAGAAACACAACTTCGTGTTTTGTTGGAGGAAGGTTTAGAGTGGGTAATATTAGGTGGTCAACAAGGTATAGAAACTTGGACTGCCGAGTTAATCCTAGTGCTTAAAGATGAGTATCCGCAGTTAAAGTTTGCCATAATTACCCCATTTTTAGAACAGGAAAAAAATTGGAATGAACAAAAGAAAGAAAAGTATGAGCGCCTATTAAGGCAAGCTGATTATCAGACAAGTGTCACAAAAAAACCGTATGAAGCTCCCTGGCAGTTTATAGAGCGAAATAAATTCGTAGTTCGTAATACCGATGGAATGTTAATAATTTACGACGAAGAAAATGAGGGCTCTCCAAAGTTCATCAAAAAATTAGCAGAGCAATATGCGGAAAAAAATGATTACCGAGTAATTACCATAGATGCATATGATCTTCAATTAATAGCAGAAGAAATAGCAGAAGAAGGAAGGAACCAATTTCTATGATTACAAACAAACTAACTAAAAAGATCGAAGAAGCTACAAACAATGAAATAACATTAACAATGGAGGAAAAAGATTTTGCAGAAAAAAACCTTTTACTCCCTGAAGGATTAAATATTCTTCCACAAGACTTATTTAACGATGCAATTATCGAAAGGTACAATAAAGAAACAGATGAGTTAATAGCTAAAGAGCCCACCTCATTTTTACAAACACCTGCATCCTATCTTAAAGACAATATGCAAGAATATGTTTATTTAGAAGCTAATATGTTGGATGTTGTAAGCGTAGATGCGATTGCAGTTGAATATGATGAAGTGTTTGAAGTTTACACAGCAATGTTTGGTTTATTTATCCAAAAAAAATATACAGCAGAAATTAGAGCATTTTTAGATGAGCATTACAATTCAGAGAAGATGCAATATAGTATAATGTTCGCAGGTAACGAAGGTTTATGGGAAATTAATTTACCGATAAATTATATAAAAGGATTCGATGATTCCTTTACTATGGAAGAAGTTTATCAATTATTATACTCATTAATCTTTAAATTAATGACGAATATTAAATAAGTTTTGATCCGCAATCCCAATAGAATGATATTGGGATTGTTTTTATTTTTTTATAGCTTGCATATTTGATGACTTTTTACTCAAACTACAAAGGATGTTCCATCAAAGTTTCTACAAGGAGGAAAATTGGAATGACACAAAATCCATTTGGACAAGGTCAAACGCATCAAAATATGCAAACTGGTAATATCTCACAAAATATGAATCATGGTGGTCATGAGGTATTTGACGTCCATGAAGTTTTAGGGACTGTTATTTCCGGATTAAATTTAAAAGTACTTCTACGTCCCCATGTAAAAGACCAGGAACTGCTAAGTATTTTAGACCGTCAATATGCATTTGCATTAGACGAATATAATATTACCGTTGAATGCTTTAAAACAGGTGCAGATCCTTCCCATCCAACTACTAGCTATAAAATGCAAACTGGAAATGACTTCATATATGGGATAAAACCTTCCCAACCTAAAAAGCCAATTCAATCTGCCAATGAGCTTTCAGACGAACTGATTTCTGGATACCTTCTTGGGGCCGCTAAAGCTTCCGCAACTATTAAAACTACCGCTGCACTTGAAACAACTAATCCTGTTGTTCGCCGAGTACTTGCAGATTCCATTCCAAATTGTATTGAAATGGCTTATGAGCTCTCTATTTATCAAAACAAGCACCATTATTACCAAGTACCTCAGTTGGATCAACAAAGTATGCAAGCTCTGACGAATTCATATGCCCCTGCACAAGGAAATATGATGAGCTAAATAACAAATTTCGCCCCATGAGATTGGGGCGATTTTTTGTTTGTTCATGTATAATAATTTTATGAATTATTAATGGAGAAAAGGGTGAAATTTATGCGAGTAGCTATTTTTGATTTTGATGGTACTATCTATGCGGAAGAAACATTCACACTACTAATGAAACATTTAAAAGAACACCCTACTTATCATTCCTCATACAAACGTTTTTATCGCGCTATTGTTCCACCGTACATAGCAAATAAGTTAAAGTTATATCCGGACAACAAAATGAAAAAGCGTTCCATGCAATTATATTTAGAGGCATTTAATGGACTGACAAAACAAGAAATGGATATCTATTTTAGTGAAATTAAAGCTACTATGCAGCAAGATTTCAACGCAAAAGTATTAGAAAGACTCAAACGTCACCAGGAAGAGAATATTCATATATTACTAGTATCTGGTGCGTATACGCAGTTTTTAGAACGTGTGACGGATGGTCTCGTGTTCAATCAGATTATTGGAACCGATATATTTTATAAGGACGACAAAGTTTACACAAAGAATGCAATCAACCATGTAAACGGACAGCAAAAAACGTTGAAGGTTCATGAAGCTTTGGATGGTCATCAAATAGATTGGGAAAATAGTTATGCATATGGAGATAGCTTTTCAGACATGCCTGTTTTAGAGCTTGTAGGAAATCCAGTTGCTGTTAGACCCGAGGAAAAGCTCAGAAGCCTAGCAAATGCACGCGGTTGGGAAGTAATGGACTGAGTGCAATAGGAAATTTAATAAATTGTTGGATGACATTTCGGCAGGCTATTCGACCGATTGTCCCTTCTACCAAAAACGACCTAGTCTCCATACCGAGACTAGGTCGTTTTATTAAGTAAGTCGGACATTCACATTCTTTGAATGTAAGTAAGATTTTATTTCTCCAATTGTGTAGTCTCCGTAGTGAATCATGGATGCTACTAAAGCCGCATCAGCTTTACCGTCAGAGAAGACTTCTTCGATATGTTCGATCTTCCCTGCCCCACCTGAAGCGATAATAGGAATATTAACTTTTTCCGATAATAACTTGATCAGCGCTACATCATAACCGTTTTTCATGCCGTCCTTATGGATACTTGTGCAAATAATTTCTCCAGCACCTAAGTCAGCTGCTTGCTGCGCCCACTCCACAACATCCATTCCTGTTTTCTCATGACCAGAATGTGTATAAACTTCCCATCTAATAATTTCTTGGTCATCATTATAGATTGGCATGGCATCTAAGCCTAATACGACACATTGTTTACCATAAATATCTGCTGCTTCCTTCAGTAACTCTGGGCGCATTACTGCCGCCGAGTTGACTCCAACTTTGTCTGCCCCAGCCCGTAGTAAATTTTTAAAGTCATCTACTGTACGCACCCCTCCGATAACGGAAAATGGAATATTTACTTGTTCGGCCACCCTTTGGATCCATTCCAATTTTACATCTTGGTTTTTTAAAGAAGCGGTCGTATCAAGATAGATTAATTCATCCGCACCATCTTCCGTATACTTTTTACCAAGTTCGGCAGGATCACCAATAATAGTAGGATTTCTAAATTGAATATACTTCACTGCTTGATCATTTAGTACATCGATGGCTGGTACAATTCGTTTTCTTAACATCTTATTTATCTCCTTGCTTACAGTAGTTATCTAAAAGTTGGATGCCGTATTTACCACTTTTTTCTGGATGAAATTGTACGCCCATTACTTGTGAATTACCAATAACGGAAGCGAAATTTATACCATAATTTGTCTCTCCTAAAATATCTTCCCGATTTTCCGGCATAGCAAAATAAGAATGCACAAAGTAAAAGTCTGTTTCTTCTGGAATATGTTCAAAAAGAAAATGATTTTGTACATCTGTCACTTGGTTCCAACCCATATGGGGAATTTTCTCCGATTCATCGGTAAATTCAGGTACACTGCCTTTTAGAAATCCGAGGCAATCCACATTTCCTTCCTCGCTCTTTTCTAATAAAAGCTGCATCCCAAGACAGATACCAAGTAATGGAATACCATCTGAAACTCTTTCTTTTAAGTAATCACTTAAACCGCTCCGATCCAACACATCCATCGCCACTTTTGCATTTCCAACGCCAGGCAGGATAAGCTTGGTAATTTCATCGGTATGATCACTAGCTTTTGTAATAAGTTTTGTTTCATAGCCAAGCTGCTTGATCGCTTTTAACACACTATGTAAATTCCCTGCACCATAATCTATAATACCAATCATGTTATTGCCTCCATATTCGTTATGTAACTATTATGACATCTTATGACCAAAAACGGAACAAAAACTTTAGTTCACTAGCACGGTAAAAACCGGTCATGAGACTATGACCGGTTTTTTACTAACATATTCATTTACTCGTTTAGCTACTTCTTGCCCTTCTTTGATAGCCCAAACAATTAAACTTTGACCTCTTCTAGCATCGCCAGCTGTAAAGATCCCCTCTACATTTGTTTGATAATCTTTAGAAGATGCAGCAATCTTTTTATTGGTCATTTGTACCCCAAATTGGTCCGGCAATGTAGTTTCTGCTCCTTCAAAGCCAATAGCAACAAAAACAAACTGAGCAGGCCATATCTTTTCTGTACCTGGCACTTCTTTAAAAAAGTAGAAGCCGTCTTCTCCAAGAACTTTCTCCATTTGAATCGTATGCAGTTCTTTTAAATGACCATTCGTATCTGCAACGATTTTCTTCGTCTGAATTAAATACTCTCTTGGATCTTTTCCAAACTTTGCATCTGCCTCTTCATAAGCATATTCCAGTTTAAATATAGACGGGTCCGTCGGCCATTGATTATCATCTGCTCGTGTTAATGGCAATTGAGGGTGCTTCCCAAATTGAACTACACTTCGACATTTTTGTCGTAGGGCTGTCGCCACACAGTCTGCTCCCGTATCTCCACCACCAATTACGATGACATCTTTCCCTTTCGTATTGATGAACTGATTATCCTTAAAATCTGAATCCAATAGACTCTTTGTAGTCGTCGTTAGATATTCCATCGCAAGATGTATCCCTTTAGAGTCACTGCCCTCCATATGAAGCACACGTTGTTTTTGTGCTCCTATACATAAGATTACGGCATCGAACTGTTCCTTTAGCTGGTCTGCGGAAATATCTATACCTACTTCCGTGTTCAGGACAAAATCTATACCTTCTTGCTGGAGTATCTGAATTCGACGCTCTACTATATCTTTTTCCAGCTTCATATTCGGAATTCCATACATAAGAAGACCTCCCGCTCGATCAGCTCTTTCGAAAATGGTAACGGAATGTCCCGCCTGATTGAGCTCATCTGCACTGGCAAGACCAGCAGGCCCTGAGCCGATAATAGCTATTTTCTTCCCAGTTCTCGCCAATGGGATTCTTGGTACGATCCACCCATTTTCAAATCCTTTATCAATAATAGTACGCTCAATATTCTTGATGGAAACTGCTGGATCTGAAATAGCTAAAGTACATGACCCTTCGCATGGTGCCGGACAAACCCTCCCAGTAAACTCCGGGAAATTATTAGTCATCAGCAATCTTTCTAATGCTTCTTCCCATTTCCCTTTATATACTAAATCGTTCCACTCTGGA
Source organism: Psychrobacillus sp. FSL H8-0487 (assembly GCF_038008385.1). NCBI lineage: Bacteria > Bacillati > Bacillota > Bacilli > Caryophanales > Bacillaceae > Psychrobacillus > Psychrobacillus sp. FSL H8-0487. The sequence continues at coordinate 1,681,674 of NZ_JBBOZA010000001.1, read as the reverse complement.
ATAAGGTTATTTATAGGACAACCGGAAGTTGCCCCCCTAACCTCAATACCCATATGACAAAATGGAGTTCCACAGTCCATACATCTTGCCCCTTGTTTTTGTAAGGACACATCCGATAGTTTAGAAGAATATTCCTTCCAATTATTTATACGTTTGAGAGGGGCCACCTCTTTACCTTTTTCACGCTCATATTCCATAAACCCTGTAGGTTTTCCCATAAGTATCTCCCCTCTGCTTATTTTTTCGCTAGTACTTTCTTATCCTTTTTTTCCACACTCGAAGTTGCCAAAAATGCTTGCATTGCAGCAGCATCGTCTGTTAAGCCTTGAACTTTGAACGATTGAATTTTATCCACCATTTTTTTATAATCATTTGGTACAACTTTCACAAATCGACTAGATGCTTCATCCCAATTGTCTAAGAGATTCATAGCTTTTGTGCTTTTCGTATAATAATAATGATCCATGATTAATTGGCGTACAGCATGTAGCTCATCTGCAGTTTGAATTTGTTCAAACCCAATCATCTCTGGATTACACTTTTCTTTAAAGCCACTCACATCATCCACAAGAACATATGCAATTCCACCCGACATTCCTGCTCCAAAATTCTTTCCTACATCTCCTAATATAACCGCTCGACCACCTGTCATGTATTCACAGCCATGATCGCCAATACCTTCAACGACAACGTCGACACCACTATTTCGTACTGCAAAGCGCTCCCCAGCACGGCCATTGATAAAAGCAGTTCCACTCGTTGCCCCGTAAAGCGCAACATTTCCAGCAATAACATTTTGTTCTGCTTTTCCTTGAATCGGTGCTGTTACGATTAGTTTCCCGCCAGATAAGCCTTTCCCAAAATAGTCATTTACATCGCCGGTTATATACATCGACATTCCTTTTGGTATAAATGCCCCAAAACTTTGGCCAGCTGCTCCTGTAAATCTTAAAACAATGGAATCATCCACTAACCCTCGCGCTCCATATTTTTTAGAGATTTCACTTCCAATTATGGTACCTACTACACGTTCTCTGTTAGTTATAGGGAAATACAATTCTGCTTTTGACTGACTTTCTATTACCTTTTCCAGTTTTGGTAACAATACACGCATATCAAATGATTCATCAATTTTATGATCCTGTAATGTATTCCAAGTTCTCGGTCCTTCTGGTTGATATAAAAGAGCCTCTAGATTTAGCTGTTTTGCTTTCCAATGGGATTTAGCACGTTCACTAACTTGCAATACATCGGTTCTACCGACCATTTCTTCCATTGTTCTGAATCCTAATAATGCCATGTATTCTCGAACTTCTTCTGCTACAAACTTCATAAAGTTAACTACATAATCTGCCGTTCCAGTAAATTTATCACGCAACTCTGGATTTTGTGTCGCAATTCCAACTGGACATGTATCTAAATGACATGCTCGCATCATGATACAACCCATTACAATAAGTGGTGCTGTTGCAAAACCATATTCTTCTGCGCCAAGCAAAGCTGCCATTACTACGTCTTTACCTGTCATTAACTTGCCATCAGTTTCTAACACAACTCGGTCGCGCAAACCATTTAGCATTAACGTTTGATGTGCTTCTGCAAGGCCTAATTCCCACGGAAGACCGGTATGTTTTATGCTCGTTTTAGGTGATGCACCAGTTCCACCATCGTATCCACTAATTACAATTACATCTGCTGCCCCTTTTGCTACCCCAGCAGCAATTGTTCCTACACCTGATTTTGCAACAAGTTTAACACTGATCCTAGCTGCTCTATTTGCATTTTTTAAATCATGTATTAATTGAGACATATCTTCAATTGAGTAAATATCATGATGTGGTGGTGGAGAGATGAGCCCTACTCCTGTAGTTGAACCACGAACATCTGCAACCCAAGGATATACTTTGTTACCAGGTAATTGCCCACCTTCTCCTGGTTTTGCCCCTTGCGCCATTTTAATCTGCAATTCATTTGCTTGAACGAGATAATGACTCTTAACACCAAATCGACCAGATGCAATTTGCTTAATAGCACTGCGACGATTATCGCCGTTTGCATCCAGTTCATAACGACTAGGGTGTTCACCGCCTTCTCCGCTATTACTTTTACCACCTATTCGATTCATCGCAATAGCTAGTGTTTCGTGTGCTTCTTGGCTTAAAGAACCATAGGACATAGCGCCCGTTTTAAAACGTTTAACTATTGATTCGACAGATTCTACTTCCTCTAGAGGAATTTTTTTAATTGCTTTATCAAAGGTCAGTAGATTTCTTAAGAACCCGATACGCTCCTCATTTGCCATTTGCGCATATTGTCTATATAAACCATAATCCCCTCTTCTAGTTGCCCATTGTAGCGTATGAATTGTTTTTGGATTGAAGGCATGATGTTCTCCCGTATTTCTCCATTGAAAATCACTACCAGATTCTAAAGAATCACTAGTCGAAAGAATTGCTTGTTCATGTCTTTTGTTAGCTTCATTCGCAATTGTTGCTAGGTCAATTCCACCAAGTTGTGAAACCGTTCCAGTAAAATATCGTTCAATTACGTCTTTACTAATTCCAACTGCTTCAAAAATTTGTGCACCACGATAACTTTGTACAGTGGAAATGCCCATTTTTGACATTACTTTTACTACTCCATCTGCTATTCCTTTACTATATTTAGCAACTGCATCTGGATAACTACTCGTTATGTGCCCATCCTGTATTGCCTCGGCAATCGTCGCGTAAGCCAAATAGGGATTAATAGCATCTACCCCAAAGCCGATAAGTGCAGCAAACTGATGTACCTCACGTACCTCACCCGATTCAACAATAATACTCACCTTTGTCCGATTACCAGTTCGCAGTAAATGCTGGTGCACATGACTTGCTGCTAACAAAACTGGAATGGTCTGCTGTTGTACCGAAATACCTCTATCTGAAAGTATGAAGAGAGAGATTCCTTGGTCGATCAATTCATCCACTTTTTTGGATAGAAGGTCCAAGTCAATATCTAAGTCTTCAGACATATTCAGCTGGAGTGAAGCAGCAGTAAATGATTTTATACTATTCTTTTTAATATGTGCTAGTTGGCTATTTGTTAAAATAGGTGTTTCTAAGAAAATCCGTTTTGCATTTGACGCATGCGGATGTAGTAGGTCACCTTCCGCTCCAAGCAGTGTCATCGTTGAAGTTACAATATGCTCCCTAATCGAATCAATCGGAGGATTAGTAACTTGCGCGAATAGCTGTTTAAAGTAATTGAATAACGACTGGGGACGATCAGATAATACCGCTAAAGGAGTGTCGTTCCCCATCGATCCAATTGGGTCCTTCCCGTCTAACGCTATCGGAATCATATATTTATGCACATCTTCATACGTATAGCCAAATACTTTCTGACGGAATAACAAATCCTCTAGTTGCTCTACTTTTTCTTCGATCGCTGGTAGTTTATACATATTATCTGTTAACCATTGCTGATAAGGCTGCGCTTGAGCCATTTCTGATTTAATCTCTTCATCCGAAATAATTCTGCCTTTTTCCAAATCTACTAATAGCATTCTGCCAGGACTTAGACGCTCTTTATATAAAATATTTTCTTCTTCAATATCTACAACCCCAACTTCAGAGGAAAACACAATATAATCATCTTTCGTAACCAAATAACGCGCTGGGCGTAATCCATTGCGGTCTAAAATAGCACCTATCTGTTTGCCGTTTGTAAAAGAAATTGCTGTTGGTCCATCCCACGGTTCCATTAAACTGCTATGATATGCATAGAAAGCTTTCTTTTCTTCTGTGATATGAGGATTCTCAGTCCAAGGTTCAGGAATAAGCATCATAGCTGTATGGGCAGGAGTTCTACCTGCTAAAACAAATAACTCAAATGCATTGTCTAGCATAGAAGAGTCACTACCATTTGTATCGATAACTGGTAGTAACTTGGTTAAGTCCTCACCAAAGGCTTTGGAAACAAATTGTTTTTCTCGAGCCTTCATCCAATTGATATTGCCTCGCAATGTGTTGATCTCCCCATTGTGAACTATATAGCGATTGGGATGTGCTCGCTCCCAACTCGGAAATGTATTTGTACTATAACGAGAATGTACAAGTGAAAATGCAGAAGTGAATAGTTCATCCTGTAAATCTACATAAAACAAATCTACCTCTTCTGGAGTTAGCAATCCTTTGTAAACAATTGTTTGACTAGAAAGGCTTGCACAATAGAATTTAAGGCTTTGATGACCAGCCCAATGTTCCGCTTGCTTGCGGATAATATATAGTTTGCGTTCAAAAGCTAATGATTCCATTTCATTATTTGCCTGAATAAAAACCTGGCGAACGAAAGGTACTGTTTCCCTTGCTTTATCGCTTAACATGCTTGTATCGATTGGTACTGTTCTCCAGCCAATCAGAACTTGCCCTTCGGCAGCTATCAAATCATTTATTTTTTGTTCGATTAGTTCGCGTTCTTTAGAATCGTTTGTGAAAAATAACATTCCGACTCCGTATTTACCTTTTTCGGGTAAATCCCATTCATTACATACAACACGAAAGAATATGTCAGGTATTTGAACCATTAAGCCTGCTCCATCCCCCGTTTTACCATCGCCACCTCTGCCAGCGCGGTGCTCTAAGCGACATAACATCTCAAGTCCTTTTTTTACGATATCGTGTGTTGCATTACCTTTTATATGTGCGTATAAACCTATCCCACATGCGTCATGTTCAAAAGACGGGTCATACATACCTTGTGCTTGTGGTAGTTGGTGAAATGTCATGTTTATACCTCCCTTTAACCTAAAAAAGTGTCTTAAGAATATTGTATGTTTTCAAAATAATATAAACAATATATAATTTGGATATAAACCATCTAATATTGAGATAGATAAGGAGAATTCGATGGAACTACGCCAATTGAGATACTTTATAGAAGTAGCAGAAAGAGAGCATATTTCGGAGGCTGCAGTCCATTTACATGTTGCTCAGTCCGCAGTTAGTAGACAGATAGCGAATTTAGAGGATGAACTCGGAGTTCAATTATTTGAACGGATCGGTAGAAATGTAAAGCTAACACCAATAGGGAAGATTTTCTTAGACCACAGTGTCTCTGCTATTAAAGCCATCGATTTTGCCAAGAAACAAATTGATGAATATTTAAACCCTGAAATAGGAACTATTAAAATTGGCTTCCCAACAAGTTTAGCAGGTCACTTGTTGCCGACAGTAATTTCTGCATTTAAAAAGGAGCATCCAAACGTTGCTTTTCACTTGCGACAGGGATCTTACAATTATTTAATAGAAGCTGTTAAACAGCGTGAGCTCAACTTGGCGTTTTTAGGCCCACTTCCTCCCAAAGATAGTAATTTAAATAACACGATTCTATTTACAGAGAATTTTTCCGTTCTTTTAAATGCCAACCATCCCTTTGCGAAAAGAAGTAAGATTCCTCTTATTGATCTTCGCAATGAGGATTTTGTTCTTTTCCCTGAGGGCTATATTATGCAAAAACTAGTGGTCGAAGCATGCAACTCTGTTGGTTTTACACCAAAAATTACCTCAGAGGGTGAGGATATGGATGCGATTAAAGGTTTAGTAGCCGCAGGTATTGGTCTAACACTGTTGCCAGAAAGTACTTTTTATGACTCTACACCTAGATTCACGAAGAAAATCCCTATTGATTTACCTAATATTCGAAGAACAGTCGGAATCATTAGTCCGGCTTCCAGGAATCTATCACCTTCTGAAAAAGTATTTCATGATTTCGTTGTACAATTTTTCTCATTGCTTGGGCAATATCAGTAACCGAACCATACATCTTCCTCTTAAAACCATAAAGAACCGGGCATTTTACACGCCCGGTTCTTTTAATTTCAAACCTAACATAATGCCCTGCATAAATGCGATTATTTTTTATCAGCATTGGTGGATTCGGCCACTTTTGATAAATAATATTGTTCTTCTCTTGCCATATGGTCAGCCATAGATACAGTAAAAGTTCCAAGCACCTCTGCATTTAGTTCCATTTCTTCTAATTCATCTAGAAAAGCTAAAAACAGAGTTATTTCTAACTCTACATTATCATTAAATCTATTTAACGCTGGGAACTTGTTGATATTCGTGCGTAGGTAACCAGTCAATTCAACCGCTTTCAAATAAAACTGTTCAAAATGTTTGGCAAAGATTTCACTTTTTTCTTTTAGTCTTTTCTCTGTGTCATCCATTCGAGCATCAATTGCGCCAGCATGACCAGAAGCATCCAGTAGCCAAATTAGATGGTGATGTAATTCATGATAAATAGGTGGTACTTCCCCTTTTTCCAGATAGCTTAATACCAGTTGATATTCTTCTAACTCGTTTACCATATGACTTATAAAGGTAGGCGTAAGGTGAATCCCCATCTCCCCTAGTAAATGCCTTTTGATAATTGACAATTTAAATGATTTTAATTGATCCACATATTCTGCGACAATATTAGCAAAAGAAATAGCATTTGTTTCGTTCAAAGCATTTACTTGAGAAAAAAGTTGATCGAAATGTTTTATGAAATAATTCCCCTTCTCGATGTCCTTCTTTTGAGAAGGATAGAGCGAATCATGAATAAAGCGAGAATGATCTCCTAGAACGCGAAGCCAAAACTGATGTTCAAAGACTGCACTTTTCAAGTAATTATTTTCCAACCATACATCTCCTTTAGTTTCCTCTACTTCAATTTATTCATCTTATATTGTTTTATTAATAAAACCGTAAATGCCAACAATATTTAAAAGCCAATTCTTTAAATGGCTTTTAACATAAATCATAAAAAAACATGAAGATCGCAATTACACGATCTTCATGTTTTAATGGATTACCTAAGCCTTAAAATACACTCAGTTTTTCGTCTTTTAAATCACTGATAAACATGCAACCGGGTGCATGAGTAATCATTATAGAAGGCTTGGACTGCATAGCGACTGCTTGAGGTGTAACACCACAAGCCCAGAAAACTGGCACTTCTCCATCCTTTATCGTAACTGAATCTCCAAAATCAGGCTTCGATAAATCCGTTATTCCAATTGTTCTTGGATCTCCAATATGGATTGGCGCACCATGTACCCCTGGAAATCTGGAAGTAATTTGTGTAGCTCTAATTGCGTCTGCAGAAGACATTGGTCTCATACTTACTACTGTCGGCCCTTCAAAAACTCCTGCTTTCACACACGCAATATTCGTCTTATACATTGGTACATTACAGTTTTCTTCAATATGTCTAATCGGGATACCAGCATCCAGTAGTGGAGTTTCGAACGTAAAACTACATCCAATAAGGAAAGCTACCATATCATCTTCCCAGTAATCAGTAATATCCAAAACTTCCTCTACATAGATGCCATCTTTATAAATCCGATACTTTGGGATATCTTTGCGTATGTCAGCATTTTGAGCAATTGACCTAGGCACAAAAGAACCTATATCAGTTACATCGACTAAAGGACATGACTTAGGGTTTCGCTGGCAGAACAGCAAGAAATCATAAGCATATTCTTTCTTTAATATCGCTAGATTTGCTTGTGTATAGCCTTTAGACATTCCAGCTGTAGGACCTGTGATTTCTCCAGAACGTATCAATTCACGTATGTTACTGGGTGACATGGATATATAGTTATTTATACTAATTCACTCCTAACTAGTTAAAAAAGCAATGGAATTTGTTCTATAAGTGTCATGATACCTAAAACACCCATGATAATCGTTACTAATCCACCACCTATCGTCATCCAAAGAGGATGTTTATACTCTCCAACCACTTCTTTTTTATAAGCTCCAATCAGTAAAGTGCCGAGGGCAAGTGGTAAAATTAGTGCATTAAGTGCTCCTACAAGGATAAGAACGTTTACAGGTCTTCCGATAAAAGCAAATGTCACAGTAGATACAATAATAAATAATATAATTACCCAATTATGATATTTTTCGATTTTTGGGTGGAAAGAACGAATAAATGAAACGGATGTATAAGCTGCTCCTACCACTGAAGTAATGGCTGCCGCCCACATAATTACACCAAATATACGATACCCAATCTCACCGGCAGCAAGTTTAAATACTGAAGCTGGTGGATTCTCTGGATCTATTGCCAACCCCTGAGATACTACTCCTAGAACTGCAAGGAACAAAGCGACTCTCATGATACCTGTAACAGCAATTCCGGTCACCGAACTTTTTGTCACATCTGGTATCGATTCTATTCCACTTACTCCTGCATCCAGCAATCTATGTCCACCTGCAAAAGTAATGTAGCCGCCTACTGTACCACCGACTAATGTAACTATCGCAAAAATACTTATTTCAGAAGGTGCAAATGTTCTTACTATCGCTTCTCCTACTGGAGGAGATGTTATAAACGCTACATAAAGCATTAGTAATATCATGACAAAGCCAGCTACTTGAGCAACTTTATCCATTGCCTTACCTGCTTCTTTAACTACGAAGATAAATATAGCAAATACAGCACTTATTATTGCACCAGTAATCGGATCAATTCCTAGCATTGCATTTAATCCTAGACCAGCACCTGCGACGTTTCCTATATTAAATGCTAGTCCACCCATCACAATAAGAATTGCTAAAACTACACCAAGCCCTGGCAATACCTTATTTGCAATCTCTTGACCACGAAGACCAGATACAGTAATGATTCTCCAAATATTAAGTTGAGCAAATACATCTAATATTAAAGAAATTAAAATAACAAATCCAAAACTAGCTGCTAATTGTTGAGTAAATACGGTTGTTTGTGTTAAAAAACCTGGTCCAATGGATGAAGTTGCCATTAAAAATGCAGCACCAAGCAATACGCTATTCGTAACTTTCTTGTTACTATTCACAGCAATAATATTCTTTTTTGACATCTCTCTCTCCCCCTAGTCTACTAATGAAGATATAGCAATATTGCTGCGCTCTAAAGTTTCTTTAATCTGTTTTGCAAATGTAACCGCATGTTCTCCATCCCCATGGATGCAAACTGTATCTGCTTTTATCGATACCTCCGTATTTTGTTGAGATATCACTACCCCCTCTTTAATCATTTTGACAACTTGTGCAACCGATTGATACGTATCAGTTATTAATGCATCTGCATGTTGACGAGAAGTTAAAGTTCCATCTTCCTGGTAGGTGCGGTCTGCAAAAACTTCATGAGCTGTCTGTAAACCAATTCTTTCTCCTGCAGCTGTTAATTCACTATTCGCTAGCCCAAAGAGAATTATGGATGGATCCACATCATAAACTGCTTGAGCTATAGCCTCGGCTAGCTCTTTGTTTTTCGCTGCCATATTAAATAATGCTCCGTGAGGTTTTACATGCTGCATCTTTTCATCAAAAGTTGCTAAAAATGCTTGTAATGCTCCTATTTGATAAACTACCATGTCGTAGCCTTCTTGGGGAGAGATATTCATTTCTCTACGACCAAATCCGTTTAAATCTGGTAAACCTGGATGTGCACCGATTTTAACCCCATAATCTATAGCTAGTTTTACAGTTTCTCGCATCACACTAGGATCTCCCGCATGAAAACCACATGCTATATTAGCAGAAGTTACATATTTCAATATCTCTTTTTGTTCTCCTAATTGATAACGTCCAAAACTTTCACCTAAATCACAATTTATATCTACTTTAAACATTTTTCTAAACCCTCCCCAGATATAATAATAGAATCAGCTCTGATTAGTTCCGCAATATGGAACCTTAGTTTTGAAACTTAAAAAAAGTTTACCACAGTTTGATTTTTCTGAATAGATATTATTTTTTATTAGGTTATTAAATATGGTGCAAAAACAAAACTTGTAATTTAAATTTAGACAATTATAATAATTTATATAGTTCATTTTTAAGAACTAAAGTACCGCAATTCGAAACTAAAGGAGTTTTTCCAATTATGAATTCTTCCCAGTTAGAAGTCGACATTAAACCTTTAGGCGATTCTGCACTTATTGTTCAGCTTGGAGAAGGTATAAGTCCTACCCTACATAAACTTGTAAAAAGTCTCTCAGAGCGGATTTCTACTAATCCCTTTAAGGGAATTATAGAATACGTACCTGCTTATAATAATATTACCGTGTACTATAATCCTTTTTTGGTACAAAACGTACACAGTGGTTCGAATAGCGCCTATGATAAAGTGAGTAATCATATAAAGAAAATTGTTCAACAAATAACTTTGGAGAACAGAACCGACACAAGAACTGTAACTATTCCAGTTTGCTACGGTGGTGAATTCGGTCCTGATTTAGAGAATGTTGCGTCAGTAAATAATCTAACAATAGACGAGGTTATTGATATTCACACAAGTAGTGAATGTTTGGTTTATATGCTAGGATTTGCACCGGGATTTCCTTTTATGGGAGGTATGAATGAACGAATAGCTACTCCAAGAAGAGACACCCCAAGATTATCTATTCCGCAAGGTTCAGTAGGTATTGCTGGTAAACAAACAGGGATTTATTCGTTAGAAACACCTGGTGGATGGCAAATCATTGGTCGAACTCCCCTAAACTTATTTCTTCCAAAACAGTCTCCTCCCACACTTTTACAGGCAGGCGACAAAATTCAATTTGTTTCCATTGCGCCTGAGGAATACTTCTTATACGAGGGGTTGAAGAAATGAGTATCAAAGTGCTACACCAGGGATTGCTGACTACTATTCAGGATTTAGGAAGGTACGGCTTTCAAAAGTTCGGTGTTATCGTAGGTGGAGCAATGGATTCCTATTCCTTAAGGCTTGGTAATCTCTTAGTAGGTAATATTGAAAATGAGGCTGCTCTTGAAATCACACTGTATGGAACTAAGCTTCAATTTGAGGAAGATACACTAATTGCTATAACTGGTGCTAATTTCTTACCTACTATAAATGATAAGCCTGCACCGCTATGGAGCCCGATTATTGTTAGGAAAAACTCGGTGTTAAAATTTCATACAGCCATAGATGGAAGTAGAGCATATATAGCAATTGCAGGAGGAATTGACATTCCTGAGGTGATGGGTAGTAAAAGCACGTATCTTCGTGCCAATATTGGCGGATTTAAAGGGAGGGCCTTACAAAAAGGAGATGTGCTTCCTCTAACTTCTTCAAAAGTCTTCAATAGCAAAACGTCAAAAATTAGGCAGAAAAACAAGGGCAATTGGAGCATAAATTATAATGAGTTGATAAATTTGGGCAACCATCAAATAATTCGAGTAATACAGGGGACAGAATTTGATAGGTTCGATAAAGAAAGTCAACATAAACTTTTGACGGAAGTTTTCACTTTATCGTTACAGTCTGATCGAATGGGATATCGGTTAGAGGGATCATCACTTTCTCTTTCTGAAAACTTTGAACTGTTATCGGAAGGAGTTACATTTGGTACTATTCAGATCCCCCCTAGTGGACAGCCAATCATTCTTATGGCCGATAGACAGACAACAGGTGGTTATCCAAAGATAGGACAGGTAATTTCTGCAGATTTGCCTACCCTTGCTCAACTTCCACCCAAAGCTACTATCCAGTTTAAATTAGTAACATTGGAAGAAGCAGAGCAGGCATTCATTCAAAATGAACAAAAGATACACCTTATCAAAAAAGCGATTAACTTTAAACTATATCCATAAATTCAAAACCCCCTCATTTTTTATTGAGGGGGTTTAGTGTAGCCTAGCTTATATGAAATCTCGTCAGCAGCCTTCATTACTTTTTGGGCATAAAAATCAATATTCTCATCTTGGTAATTAGCTTCGATACCTGCAATACTAAGCCCACCTACTACTTCCCCTTTAAAGTCCAAAATGGGTGCTGCAATTGCTGAAGTATAATCCTCTAGTTCAGAATGGCTTATTGTATATCCATTTACCCTTGCATCACTTATAGATTTTAATAACTCTTCTTTAGTAGTTATTGTTCCAGTTGCAATTCTTTCAAACTCTGTCTTATTTAGATAGGTCTCGATTTCTTGGTCAGGTAAAAAAGAAAGAATAGCCCTTGCACATGCCCCTGCGTAAAGAGGGCTTCTTCTCCCGACAGCAGTATACAAGCGAACTTTTTGATAGACATCCACTTTTTCAATATAAATTGTTTCATCGCCTTGGCGAACGATTAAATTTATAGCTTCTTTTAGTTCTTTATGTAATTCTTGCATAATATCAAAAGCAATTTGCCTCAAATTTAATCGGGAAGCTACAAGGTTTCCATACGTTAGAAACAATAAACCCAATCGGTATTTTGAATCTTTTCCTTTTTCCACGAAACCCATTTCTTCTAAAGTCAGAAGCATTCTGTAAACAGAAGTTTTCGGTATTTGAGATAGATCAATTATCTCTTGAAAAGTGAGTTCTGGGTTTTCGAGAAACAAGTTTAAGATATCCATTGAACGAACTACAGTCTTATTTTTCATTTTATCACCTTCTATTAAAATTATTAGCGTTTATTACTATAGTCTATCAGTTTCTTTTTACTTCTATAGTTTACAAGGAAGATACTAATGCCAACCATAACTAATCCGATAATGAGTAAATATGTAATTGGTTCATCAAGGAATACCGCTCCTAATATGACGGCAATAATTGGTACCATAAAAGTGGAGGAACCTACCTTACTAGCTTCACCTTCTCTAATAAGTTTGTAATATACTATTTGTGCCAGAGGTATACCTAATACGGAACCATATGTTAAGGCACTGATATATTTACTATTCCAAACGATATCTGAGAAGTCCTCGAAAAAGCTCCCGAATCCTATCAATACAAAACCGCCTATTATACATTGCATGGAAACCATCCAGTATGGATTCACTCTATTGCTCACTTTTTTGACGTATATAACACCTAAAGCCCAAAAGAAAGCAGTTAATAACCCTAAAATTACACCAATAACTGATACATGGAAAGTCAAACCATCCAAGCTCACAATAACAATACCTATAAAGCCAATTACTAACCCCAAAATCTTTCCAGGAGTCATAAATTCACCGAGCCAAATCCATGCAAAAAGCCCTAATAATACAGGTTGAAAATATACAAGAATGGAAAATAATCCACCCGGTAAATAATTTAACCCGACTGTTTGAATTCCAAAAAATAAAGTTGTATTTAATAAGGCAGAAGTGCAATACAGACGCCAATTCTCACGCCAATTTAATTTATCCCTAATTTTAAATAATATTACTGCTAATAGTAATCCACCCATTGTTGCTCTCATTCCTGCAAATATGACGGGAGGAGTATATGGTAATGCAAGTTTATATATAGGCCAACTTGCTCCCCAAACAAAAATTAAAAACAAGAGTAGCATTGTGGACTTTGTGAAAATTTTTTTCAACCCTATTACTTCCCTTCAACATCTCACCGAATCTATAAAACCACTCTAAACACTATACACCCTTTCACTCCTAGCATCTATTTAAATTTCCTTCTACTGAGCGAAAAAATTCGTTATATTCAAGACTTTCGATTCTCTTATAGATCTATAACATGTTCCATTTTTGTCCTGCAGTCGCTCTTAAATCGTTTTAGAAGAATGGAATTGATAATTACGTATTATTCGCTCACCATTAAAATGAATTATTTTCTAATAGTAAAAAGACGCCCGTAGAGAGCGTCTTTAGAAAAAATTATTAAACAAATATATCTGCAACCAGAATAGCTATTAGTGATGCACCCCAAGCTAATGTAGTTGGTACTGACCATACCATAATCTGTTCTTTCGTATTTGTGATACCAAGTGACCGGTTAACAACCCAAAACATTGTATCACTAAAATATGAGAATACCATTGCGCCAAGTGCTGCGGCTTGTGCTGCCAGCACCATATTTACACCATCTATATTAACTAGAATTGGTGCTGAAATAGATGCAGCTGTTATCATTGCAACAGTCCCACTACCTTGGATCAACCTTATAAGGGAGGCAACTATGAACGGTATTAATACAGCAGGTAATGGTAAGGAAGCTACGAGATTTCCAATATAATCCCCAGCTCCACTTTCACGTAATACATAGCCGAATGCTCCACCTGCACCAGTGATTAATAGAATAACCCCGGCAGCGTTCATACCTTCTTCCATCCTGGCAAGTGTATCTTCACGACTCCAACGTCCTGCTAATGCATAAATCGCTGCAATTACAGCTAACCCTACCGCAATAATTGGTTGGCCTAAGAAAATAAGATAATCATAAATTCCACCCGTAATTTCTAATGCTGTCAACGTTGTATTCAGGAAGATTAATACAATCGGTAAGACAATCGGTAATATAGAACGGAACAAGGAAGGTAGCTCTTTATTACGTTCATCTGAGAGTTGAACAAATTCATCATATGTCATTTCATCCTCAGGACGAACCCAGTCCGTGCCATCTTCATTTGGCAATTGATATATTCTCTTACCTAACCACTTACCATAGAAAACTCCAACTAACATAATAGGAATTGCAAAAATCAATCCATAAATAATCATTTGACCAATGTCTACTCCGAAAATTCCTGCAACCCCTAGTGGTCCTGGAGTTGGTGGAACCGCATGATGCGTTGCTACCGCACCAATTGCCAACGGAATTCCAATTGCAACAACTGATTTACCAGTTTTTCTTGCAACAGATTTTATTAATGGCGTTAAAATGATAAACGTAGAATCTACAAATATAGGAATCGCAACTATGTATCCTGCAAGGGCCATGGCCCATTCTTCTTTTTTCTTTCCTATAAACTTGATAAGTGCATATGCTAAACGTTCTGCAGCACCGGAAACTTCCAATAATCTACCCATCATAACTCCAAACCCAATTACGATACCAATGGACCCTAACGTACTACCGAAACCACCAATTATGGCATCGGCTACTTTAGGTGGTGACATTCCTCCGATGATTCCTGTTATTGCTGCTGCGATTATTAATGCTAAAAACACATGAATTTTCGTTTTTACTACTAGATAAACTAATAGAATTACCCCAATGATAAGACCTAAAATTACTTGTGACTCAGATGACATCCCATGAAACCCCTTTCAATCCTCTGTTTTTAAAAAAGGAAAGTATAATACTTTCCTTCTATACTAATTACTTATAATGATTCACGAGTAAATTTCGGTGCATATTCAGCAGCAAGTTTAATACATTCGTACATGCTTACCTCAGATGCAATGTTTTTCCACGCTATATCAAATGCAGTACCATGATCAACAGACGTACGTAGGAAAGGCAGACCATTTGTAATAGATATTGTACGGTGGAAATCCGTCATTTTCGCCGCGATATGACCTTGATCATGATATAGAGAAAGAACAGCGTCATACTTACCATTTAGTGCTTGGAAGAAAACTGAATCTGCCGGTACTGGACCGTAGGCATCAATTCCATCTGCTTTCGCAAGTTCGACACCTGGTTTAATTTCTTCTACTTCTTCCATACCAAATAGACCGCCCTCCCCTGAATGGGGGTTTAATCCTGCGACTGCAAGCTTACGACTCTCAACTCCTAGACGTTGTAGAGCTTTATCACATCTATTTAAATAATCACGAACTCTTTCTTTCGTCATTTGCGTAATTGCTTCTGCAACTGACACATGTCTTGTTAAGAAGAATATACGCATTCCTTTTACTTGGAACATTGTTAGTGGATCTGGAGCACCACCTAAATCCTCAAGCATTTCTGTATGACCGATATAAGGAACCTTTGCTGCTTTTAATGATTCTTTATTGATCGGAGTAGTTGCAATTGCTTTAACTTCGCCAGCCATTGCAAGTTCCACTGAGCGTTTGATAAATTCAAATGCTGCTTGTCCATTTTGTGCCGAAACCTCTCCTGGCGCGAAATCTTCCATATTAATATTTGCTAAGTCCATTACATCTATCGTCCCAAACTCATAGGAACCTTCTGCTGGTGATGAAACGACACGAACTTTTAAATTTACACCAGTTACTTCGATTGCTTTACGAAGTATATTCGCATCCCCTACAACAAGAGGTTTACACATTGTGTAAAGTTCTTCTTTAGCTAAAGATTTAACTGTAATTTCAGGTCCAATACCTGCCGCATCTCCCATAGGAATTGCAATAATTTCTCGAACTGTAGTCATATCCTAAACACTTCCTTCTTCTTTTTTGTTTGTTAAGAATCTTACACACTTATAAATAGAGTACTTATCCCCTACCATGCCACCTTTAGTAATTACAGGAATGCCATCGAAAGCTCCTCCTATAAAATGACCATATGCCGCTAAAGGAAGTACTTCATCCTGCAAACCAATAGCCTGCGCTTCACTGACAGAGCATAGAGCTGCTGTCACATCGCCACCACTGGAAAACATTCCATCAATTGCATGTTCTGTTTGGTCAATAACACTGTGAGTAACTCTAGCCAAACCTTCCGTTAAGCGCTTGGCAAGCTTTTCTTCTGTTACTCCTTCTCTAACAGCTATTTCTTTTAAATCTAGTTTCCCTGAACCCGGTGCATACGTAGTGATGATTAATACTTCTTGATCCTCTAATTTAATGATTGCTTCCTTCATCGCACGCTCTATTTCTTCGTCCCACGTACTAGTAGTAGAAGCTAATGCCTCCGTATTGACATAAACAGGGTCAGCATTTTTCTTGTCTATTAGATAATTTAGTTGTCTTCCAGTTAAAGGAGTTATGCTACCAACCGTTACGATGAACTTATTCGTCAACACATGCTGATGAGCCATTAAACGACTATAAGATGCGGATAATGGACCTGGATCCACGGGCACAAAAACCACTCCCTCAATTGCAGCCATCGACTCTGCTATATGATCAATGTCTTCATTTGTCACAGCATCTACAACAATAATCCGATTTCCAGTTTCTATTTGTTTCATCATTTCCAATTGAATACTATTTTTTCCCTTTAAAACTCTCCCTAATCCTATGTGGGAAACTGGATACTGACTTTGCTCTATCATTATAGTAGGCACATGAGAGATTGTAATTGGATTCATTGGATCCTTCGCAACGTCCGTAGATTCAACTGGTACACCATCTATCAATAGATACCCCCCAGATACGATACGTCCTGAATCTGGATAAGATGTAACAACTACTGCCACACTATTTTTTCCTATTGCATCTAATAATGTGTCTGTTTCTACTCCAAGGTTTCCACGTACCGTACTATCAATGCGCTTACAAAAAATACTTGCCCCCCATGTCGAAAGCTGTTCGTACGCATTCAACACTCTATTTTGTGCAATACTTGGTGCACAATATCTACTATCTGTGTCAACACTAATGGAAGTAAAACCACCCGTTTTTGGCACCTCTCCCCCAAAAACTGCAGTAGCACTATTGAACCCATTTTTAGAAAGGAGAACTCCAGTTGCATTAGCACCGGTTAAATCATCTGCAATAATTCCAACTTTCATTTTTTCACGCCCTTAATAAAGGTAGTCATTTCACTGTAGATTTCTTCTACTTCTTCTGGAAGTGTTTGATCTGTTATGATAGCTGTCACGCAATCGATATCCGCTATTTTAGCAAACGCTTTCTTTCCGAACTTTTGAGCATCCACTACTAGATAAACTGATTCGCTACTATTAATCATTTCTCTCTTTATAGAAGCTTTTTCAAAAGTAGCAGATGTAATGCCTAGTGTTGAATGAACTGCATGGGCACCTAAAAACAAAATATCTACATGGATTTCTTTTAACATATTTTCTGCATATGTTCCGAAAACTGCCCCTACACCATTTTGAATTTTTCCACCTAACATAATGACTTCCACTTTGCTATCCATCAATTCTGCAGCTATTTTAATGTCATTTGTTACAATCGTTAAATTTATTTTCTGTTTTAAACGTTTGGCAATTTCAAAATTAGTAGTACCAGAATCGAGAAAAATTTTCATACCATCTTTTACAAGTCCTATAGCGATTTCAGCAATTTCTACTTTTTGTGGATGAGCTTCAGAAATTTTTTGAATATAGCTCTGTTCGGCAATAATAGCCTCGGGTATTGCGGCTCCACCGTGAGTTCTTATCAATTTCTTCTGTTTTTCTAGTTCATCTAGATCACGACGAATGGTCATCGCAGATACATCTAGTAAATTTACTAAATCCAAAATTTCTACTTTTCCATTTATGGCAAGCTCTTCAATGATGCGTTTCTTTCTTAATATCGGAGTCATACAATTCTCCTTTTCATAAAAACGTTTACTATGAACATATTATGTTCGATTCTACCAATAAAGTCAATATATTTTGTTTAATTTAAACTTTTAATGTTAATAACGAACATTAAACCATTTATAAAACAATTTAGAATTATCAATATTAACTAGCATTTTAGCGATGTAGTGTGATAAACTATATTAATCTTTTAAATGAAATTGGAGGTATACCGCCTTATGCAATTAACAGATACGAAATCAATACAAGTGGAGAATGTCCTAATTGCACATCAGTTTTTAAAAGATGTCGTCTATCATACTCCCTTACAAAAAAACGAGTATTTATCAGAAAAGTATGGAGCAACTATTTATTTCAAACGAGAGGATTTACAACATGTCCGCTCTTTTAAATTACGTGGGGCTTACTATAAGATTAAAACAATTGAGACAGAAGCAAGGGAAAAAGGAGTAGTTTGTGCAAGTGCTGGTAACCACGCACAAGGTGTCGCTTATGCATGTGCACAACTCGGTATCATCGCAAAGATTTTCATGCCTTTAACCACGCCCTCACAAAAAATTGATCAAGTGAGAATGTTTGGACGTGAATTTGTGGAAATCATTCTAGCCGGTGATACATTTGATGATTCCGCAGAAAGTGCAACGGCTTATGCAGATACGGAGGATAGAATTTTCATCCACCCATTCGATGATCCGGATATCATTGCGGGGCAAGCAACTGTTGCTGTAGAAATAATGAATGATATTGATGTTCCTATAGATTATTTGTTTGGTAGCATTGGTGGTGGAGGCTTAATATCTGGACTATCTACTTATATAAAGAATGTCTCTCCTTTCACCAAAGTAATTGGGGTTGAACCTGAGGGAGCTGCAAGTATGCAGGCTGCTTTCCAAAACGGAGGTCCAATTAAGCTAGATTTAATAGATAAATTTGTAGATGGAGCTGCAGTAAAATGTGTTGGAAATCTCTCTTATGAACTAAGCAAAAAGTACGTGGATGATATTGTTCTTGTACCGGAAGGAAAAGTTTGTACGACGATATTAGATTTATACAACAAGCATGCAATTATCGCTGAACCTGCTGGTGCTCTATCCGTAGCAGCATTGGACTTTTATAGGGAAGAAATCAAAGGGAAAACTGTAGTTTGCGTCATAAGTGGGGGTAATAATGATATTGGGCGTATGCAAGAGATTAAAGAAAAATCATTAATCTATGAAGAGTTACTATATTATTTCATCGTCAAATTCCCTCAAAGAGCAGGAGCATTACGTCAATTCCTGGATACGGTTCTTGGACCAAATGATGATATTACCACTTTTGAATATACTAAAAAAAATAACAAAGAAAGTGGACCTGCACTTGTGGGCATCGAATTGAAAAACAAAGAAGACTATTCTGGTATTCTTTATCGTATGAATGAGAATGGGTTTTCCTACAAAGAAGTAAATAAAGATAGCACTCTATTTGAATTACTTATATGATAAAAACCTGTGTAACATCAACGTTTATAGCGTTTGATGTTACATTTTTTAATATACTAATATAAAGTTTTTAAAAATCTTCACACCTCTATTCTAGCAATATTTTAATCTGTTTGATATAATGATTCTTGTATTATAAATATTCTAATCTAGGGGGAAATTGAATGTCAGAAAATCAAAACAACAACAATAACAAAATGACAACTGCAGCGGGCGCGCCTGTAGTAGACAATCAAAACTCGCAATCAGCTGGACCACGTGGCCCATTATTATTACAAGATGTATGGTTATTAGAAAAACTAGCACATTTTGATAGAGAAGTAATTCCTGAGCGTCGTATGCATGCAAAAGGATCTGGTGCTTACGGTAAATTTACTGTTACTCATGACATTACACAATATACTTCAGCAGCTCTTTTCTCAGAAATCGGTAAAGAAACTGAAATGTTCGTTCGTTTCTCCACAGTAGCTGGTGAACGTGGAGCAGCAGATGCTGAACGTGATATCCGTGGATTCTCTATGCGTTTCTACACAGAGCAAGGTAACTGGGATTTAGTTGGTAACAACACTCCTGTATTCTTCTTCCGTGACCCACTTAACTTCCCAGATTTAAATCACGCTATTAAACGTGATCCACGTACTGGTATGCGCAGTGCAAATAGCAACTGGGATTTCTGGACATCATTACCGGAAGCACTTCACCAAGTGACTATCGTAATGAGTGACAGAGGACTTCCAAAATCTTACCGTACAATGCACGGATTTGGTAGCCATACATTCAGTATGATCAATGCTAACAATGAACGCGTTTGGGTTAAATTCCATATGCGCTCACAACAAGGCATTGAAAACTTAACTGATCAAGAAGCAGTTGAAGTTGTTGGTGTGGACCGTGAAAGTCACCAACGTGACCTATACGATAATATCGAAGAAGGCAATTTCCCGAAATGGAAAATGTACATTCAGGTAATGACAGAAGAGCAAGCTAACAACATGCCTTACAATCCATTCGACCTGACAAAAGTTTGGTATAAAAAAGACTTCCCTCTAATTGAAGTTGGAGAATGGGAACTTAACCGTAACCCTGAAAACTATTTTGCTGAAGTAGAGCAAGCGGCTTTCACACCAGCTAACGTTGTACCTGGTATTAGCTTCTCTCCAGACAGAATGTTACAAGGTCGTCTATTCTCTTATGGTGATGCACAACGCTATCGTTTAGGTGTAAATCATCATCAAATTCCAGTTAACACACCAAAATGCCCGGTACACTCTTTCCATAGAGACGGAGCAATGCGTGTGGACGGTAACTTAGGTGGAACATTACCTTATGAGCCAAATAGTTATGGAAAATGGAAAACTCAACCTCAATATACTGAGCCACGTTTACCACTTCATGGAGATGCTGGAATTTGGGAATTCCGTGAAGATGATGATAACTACTATGAGCAACCAGGTAAACTATTCAGATTGATGAGTCCAGAAGACCAACAAGTTCTTTTTGATAACACAACACGCAATATGGATGGCGTAGAAGAATTCATTAAGATTCGTCACATCATTCACTGCTATAAAGCAGATCCTGCATACGGACAAGGTCTTGCAGAAGCAATGGAAATTCCGTGGGGCAATATCGAAGCTGCAATGGCTTAATATATCCACTTAATAACATAGCTTTACTCACAGAGTGGTTAGTAGTAACTTAGGTTACTACTAACCACTGTTTTATATAGTTAAAAACCCTCTAGAATGGCTTTAACTAAACAATACTTACGGAAAGGAAACGTTTATCTATTCGTGACTCATTAAACAGACAAAAAGAGCAACCCATGGCTGCTCTTTTTGTTGTTTAGGACGATAATAATGCTCGATCACTTGTTAACTTTTGGCCACGAATACGTTGGAACTCTTGCATTAGCTTTTCAATGGTTAAGTGTTTCTTCTCTTCTTCCCCAACCTCTAATATTATTTGTCCTTTATCCATCATGATCAAACGATTTCCTAAGTCTAATGCTTGCTGCATATTATGAGTAACCATTAAAGTGGTTAGATTATCTTTTTTGACAAGCTTTTCGGTCAAATTAGTTATTAGTTCTGCTCGAGAAGGATCTAAGGCAGCTGTATGCTCATCTAGCAATAATATAGAAGGCTTTGTAAATGTAGCCATTAACAATGATAATGCCTGCCTTTCTCCACCTGAAAGCAGTCCAACTTTAGCGTTTAACCGGTTTTCAAGATTTAAATGCAAGCTTTCAAGTGAGTGAAGGAAAAGTTCTTTCCTCTGTTTATCAACTCCAATTTTCAAGCTTCTTTTTTTATTTCTAGAATAGGCAATTGCTAAGTTTTCCTCAATTGTCATGGTTGGTGCAGTACCAGACATTGGATCTTGAAACACTCTTCCTATCAACTTGGATCGTTTAAATTCGGGTAATTTTGTCACTTCTTCTCCATTAATATAAATTTGGCCAAAGTCGGGAGTCAATGCCCCAGAAACCATATTTAACATGGTAGATTTACCCGCACCATTACTTCCAATAACGGTAACAAAGTCACCAACATTTAGCGTTAAATTTATACGATCTAATGCAATTTTCTCATCTGCAGTACTCTCATTGAAAATTTTGTTAATATTATTTAATTTAAGCAAGGTTCTCACTCTCCTTACTTCTATTAAGAGCTAAGACTTCCGATTCACGCAATGCATGTCGTTTTGCTTTCCTGCTCTTTTCACGTCGTTTTTCGAAGAACTGAGGTAAAATGAGCGCTACAATTACGATAAATGCAGTAATTAGCTTCATATCTCCTGCATCCAAGAATTCTACGCGAAGCGCTAATGCTAAAACGATACGATAAATGATAGCACCAGTGATTACAGCAATAGTTGTTCTAACGATTGTTTTCGTACCGAAAATTGCTTCTCCTATTATGACGGAGGCAAGTCCGATTACTATCATTCCAATACCCAACCCTATATCAGCAGCTTTTGTATACTGAGCGATTAAAGCTCCAGAAAATGCAACAAGGGCATTGGAGATACCTAATCCTAATATGACAAGCGTATCTGTATTTGCTGAAAAACTGCGAATCATTTTCTTGTTATCACCGGTTGCACGAATTGCTAAACCAACTTCCGTTTTTAAGAACCAATCAAAAATAAATTTTATTATAACTATTAAAATAGCTACAATTACTAGTGTCCCCCAAGTTTTAGGAACATATTGTATACCTAAAGAAGTTAAGAATCCATTAATAGTATCATCTATACCTAAGCTTCCCCACCAACTGAAAAATTGGCTAAATATAGTTCCTTCATTCATCAAAGGGATATTAGGTCTTCCTACAGAATTCTCAATTGTAAAACCCATTATCCTCAAATTGATGGAATACAAAGCAATCATCATTAATATTCCCGACAGTAGTGGATTAATCTTCCCTTTCGTGTGTAAAATCCCTGTCATAAATCCTGCTAGGAATCCTGCAAATATAGCAACGAGTGTTGCAATAGCAGGATGATAGCCTAACACTATCATCGCCGCTGCTGTTCCTGCTCCTGTTACAAAGCTTCCATCAACCGTCAAATCAGGAAAATCCAACACTCGGAAGGTCAAATAAACACCGAGAGCCATAAGTGCATATATAAACCCTTGCTCAACTGACCCAAAGATTGCTGTAAACATAAAACATCAAACTCCTATCTATTCCGCAAATTCTGATTCCCATTCATCTTTTACTTCTATTCCAAGGGCATCAACAGTATCTTTGTTTAAAACAAATTTCAAATTTTGTGGATATTGAACGGCCAAATCAGCTGGTTTACTTTCACCCTTCAAGATTTTAACAGCCATTTCTCCAGCTTCATAACCGATGTCATAAAATTCAAAGCCATATGCTCCTAATCCGCCACGTTTAACAGAATCGAACTCGCCTACCATCATCGGTAACTTATGCTCATTAGCAACATCTACTACGGATTCAAGAGCTGAAACAACCGTATTGTCAGTGATGATATATAAGGAGTCAACTTTCCCTATTAAAGATTCAGTTGCTTGCTTCACTTCAGCTGATGTTGAAACGGAAGCTTCTACTACATTTAGACCAACTTTGGCCATTTCTTCTTTTACTGCATCTACAGATGAACGTGAATTTTGCTCTCCTGCATTAAATACCATACCAACATTCTTTGCACCTAACTCATTTTTCAAAAATGCAATAGTATTTGGAATCGCATCAGGTTGTGTATCAACTGTTCCAGTTACATTTCCACCTGGGCTTTCCATTGAATCTACAAGTTCAGCATCAACAGCGTTAGTTACAGAAGTAAATACAATCGGAATGTCCTCTGTAAGAGCCGCAACTGCTTGAGCACTAGGCGTTGAATTGGCAAATATTAAATCGGCTCCTGAGTTTACTAGATTATTAGCAATAGTTGAGTTTAAACTATTATCATTTTGAGCATTCTCATATTGATATTCGACCTCTAGTCCTGCATCCTCAATTGCTTTTTGAAATCCTTCGTAAGCTGCATTTAATGATGGATGTTCTACAATTTGAGTAACACCTATTTTAAATACTTCTTTATCGCCAGACTTTGCAGAAGTGGATTTTGTTGCAGCAGAATCATCTGTACCACATGCAGCTAATAGTAAAACAGCAGCGGATAATACCATACCAAACTTTTTCTTTGTTTTTCCCATCTTTAATACCCCCATTTTACATTCAATACATCAGCGATTCAACTCGCTAAAGTATTACGATAAAGCAATGTTACACCGGATAAGAATAATAGTCAATAACATTATGAATTATTAATTAATTTAATTTATATGCTTTTATTTTTGACTCTAAAGAAAAAGGTTGATAGTCGTTAATGATTATGAAGAATAGGTTTCCCTATATAAATTTATACTGGAAATTTATGTTAAAATAGATATAGTTTTTTGAAAGTGTTCACTTAACTAATGAAGCAGGTTAGTTTAATAAGTAGAAATGGATTTTTGCAACTTCTTTTCGGTTGCATACGTATTAAGTTAAGAAATCGTAAGTTGTAGCATTTAATTGCAACGGAGCGTTGCGAACTTGAAATCATTGGTTTCTTTTGCCACAGAAAAAAATTTGATATGGTGGTGATATCAAATTTAGAAAGGAATGATAAAAATGAAAATTGGTAAATCGATTTTAGATTATCGTAAAAGAAATAATTTAAGCCAAGAACAATTGGCAAATAAAATTGGAATTACTAGACAGGCTATTTCAAAATGGGAACAAGAAAAAGGTGCCCCAGATATTGAAAATTTAATTTTATTAAGCGATGAAATGAATATTAGCTTAGACAATTTGATTAAAGGTAACAGTAATATAAAAAAGCAAATCGTGAATAATCAAAAAGCAGTAAAGTTTCATCTTTTAGTTATTTTATTTTTAATTGCTATTGTAATTTATATAGCGTATTTTGCTCTTTTACATGAAATTTTTATGATTGGATTCTTAGTTGCAACGCTCTTTATGCTCGGTATAGAACTTTATGTTTACATGAGAAATATTCGAATTATAAAATAAGCTATGTTACTTTTTCACTTGTTCATCCTGGGAAGGTAAAGAAAAAATTATTTTGAAACAGCCAAGAAATAACAGAAAAAGGTGAGCTTGAAAGTGTTTTTCCAAGTTCGCCTTTTTCTATACAAAATCTAGCATTAACTTTAACATAGCCTTATTTTTTTACTTATTGCCTTTAAGGTTAAAACCCTTACGATGTATATTAAAATATCTGCTATGATATAACTAATAATCCGAATTAGGAGGTATATAAATGACTACTGTAATTATTATTAGTATTTTTATTTTCTTAATAGTATTAGGTCTCACTATTTTCACTATTAATAAAGGGTACGCATTTAAGCATACAATTGATGATTTACCTGAAAAAGACGATAAAAAAACGCATAGCCATAATGGCTAATGCGTTTTTTCATTCATGCACAATTTAATTGTTTACTTTTACTTTATCTTTTTTAATTTGTTTACTTCTTAATTGACCACATGCAGCGTCGATATCACTACCTTGCTCCATACGAACACCACAATTAATCCCTTTGTTTTTCAATGTTTGGAAGAAAGCACTAATCGATTTTTCATCACTTCGTTGATATTGACCATGCTCATCTACTGGATTGTATGGGATTAAGTTCACATACGAAAGATGACGTTTGTTTTCTAGAAGTTTAGCAAGTTGAAGTGCCTCTTCTACATGGTCATTTACATCTTTGAGTAGTATATATTCAAAAGTAATACGACGATTTTTCTTCTCTAAATAATAATCTACAGCTGCCATTACTTTTTCAATAGGGAATGCCTTATTGATAACCATAATTCTCGAGCGAAGCTCATCATTAGGAGCATGCAATGAAACTGCAAGATTTACTTGAAGATCCTCTTCCGCAAAATCCATAATTTTCTTAGCAAGACCACTTGTTGATACTGTAATATGACGAGCACCAATAGCAAGTCCTTTTTGATCATTTACAGTACGTAGGAAGTTCATCAAGTTTTTATAGTTATCAAACGGCTCCCCGATACCCATAACAACGATATGGCTGACACGTTCTTCCTTTTGAATTTGGTCCAAATGGAATTGCACCTTCATGATTTGTTCCACAATTTCTCCTGCGTCAAGGTCACGGCTCTTTTTAAGTAATCCACTTGCACAGAAACTACATCCAATATTACACCCTACCTGCGTCGTCACACACACTGAAAGACCATATTTAAAGCGCATTAGTACAGTTTCGATTAAATTACCATCTTGCATTTCAAATAAGAATTTAATGGTGCCATCTGCAGATTCTTGCTTAACACTTTCCTTTAACGTCTGTATAACAAAATTTTCTTCCAAAATCTGAAGACATTCCTTGTTTACATTGGTCATTTCTGCAAAGCTTTGTACACGTTTAATGTACAACCAGTCCCAAACTTGCTCTGCGCGGAATTTTTTTTGGCCTTGACCCATTAGCCATTCGATTAACTGATCTCTTGTTAGACCATATATAGATTTTTTCATTATAAGCCCTCATTTCATGCGTATACAATTTGCCTATTATACTATAGTTATTTACCCAAGACAACTTATTATACTGGAAAAAAGGTTAAAAAGATATAATTATGCTTGTGTCATATCTATTTCTACTTCATTTTCTCTAATCCAATCACTGTAGCTACCAACATATAGCTGAACATTTTCATAGCCCGCCTCTTTCAGACAACCATACAAAGGCGCAGCTGTAACGCCACTACCACAATAAGCTATCACAGGTTTGTCAATTGGAGCTAATTGACTTAACTTTTCCTTTAATTCTTTCTGCTCTAAGAATTTCCCGTTTTTCTTCAGTTGCTCCCAGTCAAAGTTTATAGCTGATGGGATATGCCCAGCAATTGAATCGATTGGTTCACTTTCACCTTTATAGCGTACATTTGATCTTGCATCTATTAATTGACCCTCTTTTTCCTGCGCTACAACTTTCCTTACTTCAGCCATTGTCAGTAACTTATCGTTGTTCCATTCAGGGATTGTTGAAGTATGTGGTAGGACAGACTCCATGTTAGAAACTGGTAACTTGCCCTTCAACTCTTCGTAGCCGGAACGGGATACATATATATGTTTAAATCCTGCCCACTCCAATAAGAAATAGGCACGTAACGCAAAAGGTGTAGCTCCTTGATCATAAATTACAATATAATCATCTAATTTTAAACCAGCTTGCTGAACCAGTCTTGTCATTTTTTCCTTCGAAATCATTGGATGACGACCATCTTGACTGCACATATCTGATAAATCTTCTTCCAAATCCCAATATACTGCACCTTCTATATGTCCCTTGTTATACATTTGACGACCCGCACTTTTTTCACCAAGATCAAAGCGAGTATCGATAAAACGGGGATTATTCTCTAAAATCTCTCCTAATTCAATAAATACTTTTGCCATCTAAGCCCTCCTTTATAGTCGCGCATATACTGATTTCCACAAATGAAGTGTTTGTTCCTGCTCTAATAATTTTCGTTCCGCATCAATTTGCGTAATCGATTCTTGTAGTAACTTCAAACGTAGAGCCTCCGATTCAATATCCGAGTATTGTTCTATCCACTTTCCTAAACGTTCTTTTTCATTTGATAGGTATTGATCTGCCTCCACTTTGGTTTCATCAGATAAAGTATCACGTAATTTTTCTTTTTCATTATTCTCAAAAAAGCTCTTGGAATTTTTAAAATAGGATTTTACATGTTCATATTTAGTAATGCTTTCAAATGGTCCTACAAAATCTAGTAATTCTCTCTCGGTAACTTCATGTGGACTAAATGTAAAGCTTGTATTCAAATCTTTTAGTACGCGTACTTCTTCTTTTTCTAATTGCAGGATTTGTCGCTGAATATATTGCAATATACGGAAATTGGAGACCCGCATTTCTTGTTCGATATCAAAACGTATCATTTTAAGAATATCCTTTAAAGCAATATCCAATGCAATTGTTGCGGAGTTATTTGCAAATAATGATGGATTATATGCCTCTTTAAAGAACTCATTGAAACGATAATATACACGTTGTAATACGTAATAGAGTAGTGTATCTAGCTCCTGGTTAGCATCTTTTGCAATCTGTGTGTATTTAGAATTTGTATAGCGTTTACGAATATTTTGTTCTTGATTTCGAAGCTCGACTAGACGTTGGTCTTTTCGGGCCAGATTTACTTCCGTCTGTTCTATTAAGCCAAGGAGTTTCGATTGTTGACGAGTTGCTTCCTCTTCAAGAGCAGATATAGAGATTTGCTTCAGATCCTTTTCAAGAAAATGATGAAAAGATTCTTCAAACTGTTGCATTCCTTCATGCAATGATAATCCATTGAGTTTCTCTTTTAACCCTTGTAAACTAGATACCCCGTAAACTCTTGGGAAACGAATACCAAAACTTTGTAGTTCGTCCTGGACGTATTGTTTTACTAAATTGGCCTCCTCTTCTGAATCTGCCAAATCGATAGCATTAACAACAAAGAACATTTTATCCAACTCGAAGGCATCTTTTACTCTTCCCAGCTGTATTAAAAACTCACGGTCTGCTTTTGAAAATGCATGGTTGAAATAAGTAACAAACAATACAGCATCAGCGTTACGAATATAGTCAAAAGCTACTCCGGTATGTCTCGCATTAATCGAATCTGCTCCAGGTGTATCTACTAATGTCACACCTAGTCTCGTTAATTCACAATCATAATAAAAATCAATAAAATCTACAAAACAGCTTTTCGATTCATCCGCTACAAATTGGCCAAATTCATCTCCAGAAACATGCAGAACATTTCCAAATTGCCCTTTAAATGTTGGATACCCTTTATAAAATGCAGTAACGAATGATTTGTGTACCTCTTCAGCTACCTTCTCTTGCATAACCGTACTAGCTTTTTCAAAAGCTTCCTCTAATGTATGGACAGTTATTCCAAGCTGCTCATAAGCATAACTCACATCTTCTAAAATTTGCCCCTCTGATTTCAACACTACATCAGCAGTATTATGTAAATGATTTTCAGACACAGGATGAATTTTGTTAATAGCTGCGGTTGTAGGGTTTGGTGAAACCGGCAGCACATTTGCCCCCATTAAAGCATTCGAAAAACTAGATTTCCCGGCACTAAATGCACCAAATAACGCGATAGTAAATTGTTGATTTTCCACTCGTAAAGCTTTTCTTTTTATCGTTGCAGCAGCTTCTTCAAAAGCAGGTAATTCTGCTAATACTTCACCAATTCTTTTCGCACGACTCACTACTGCCTCCGCGGAGAGAAGAACTTCTTCGTCCTTTACTTCTTCTTCCTTTGCTCCATTTACAATAGGTTGCTCCGTAGTATGCGCTTGTTCTTCATAATCTGTAATAGAACCTTCAAATTGAAGTCGTTCTTGTTCCCAGCTTTTTAATAATTTATCTCTGTCTTTTCTAATTGGCAACGAAGGAGTAGTGACGTTTTTTTCAAATGTTTCTATTCGTGTATCTATTTCTTCCAATGATTGAATAGCTAGTCTCTTTTCATTGAGCTCCGCTGTTTTTGATAGTATTTGGTCCTCATCTTCCAACGGACTTTCTTCTATATAATGTATATTTTCTTCTTTCCATACATCTGTTTGGTTGATGTAGTAACGATTTACCG
Source organism: Psychrobacillus sp. FSL H8-0487 (assembly GCF_038008385.1). NCBI lineage: Bacteria > Bacillati > Bacillota > Bacilli > Caryophanales > Bacillaceae > Psychrobacillus > Psychrobacillus sp. FSL H8-0487. The sequence continues at coordinate 1,651,868 of NZ_JBBOZA010000001.1, read as the reverse complement.
CTTCTGTAACTCGATTGGCGAAATTTAGAATCGCATTACCAGTCGTACTTGCACCTTCGTGAAGAGAATTTTCAATCAAACTAGGAGAAATAGCAAACTGAATTTCATCAATCTGATGGATTTTATCTTCTGTTAATAAGGAAACATCTTTTAACATACGTTTCATTAACAATTTCATATGAGAAGTTATATTGGTGGAAATTATTTTTTCTAACATGCTAATAATTTCGTTAAGTCTTCTTTGTCTTTCTTCTTCAGTTTTCTTTTTACTACCCAAAAATCCAACTTTAAAAGTAGGTTGCTTACTTTCTGCATAAGACTTTAAAGCTTCACGCATTTCAAACGTCATTATAGAAGCATTTTCAAGTATGTTTTTTCGAAGTTCTTCAAATGTTTTTCTCCAAAGCGTAACATCTTGAAGTTTTACTTGCGTTTGAGCTAGTTCCAATTGTTCTTTGATATCCTCTTTATTATTCCAATCTTCTTCACTTAGCTGACTTTCAAAGGCTTGAAAACAAGTAGCTTTTTCATCCTCTAAAAAATGTAAATGCTCATCTTTTAACTTTTCTAGCGTTGCCTGGGCCAGTGTAAGGTAGTAATCCTCTTTATTTTCAATAGAACTAGTAACGATTTGTTGAACTTGCGGAAAATCATTATGTATGAAATCTTTATTTTTTAGGCTTGTATAAAATATTCCTTTCGGATCAACCGACCACGATTTAAATGCATCTGTAACAGATTGCTTATAAGCTGCAAATGGTAGTTCTACTTCTCTGTGCTTATCTACCTGATTTACGATTAAATATACATTCTCATTATAATGAAGTAATTGCTTTGTAAATTGAAAGTTTAACTCAGACTGAACATGATTGTAATCCATCACATAGAAAACAATATCTGCCAAATGAAGGGCAGATTCGGTGGAAACGCGATGTGCATCATCAGTCGAGTCAACTCCAGGAGTATCCATTATAGTAATTCCTTCGGGAAGATTAGACCCAGCATGTCCTATTTCAATTTGAGATACTTTACTTCCGTCTTTTGAATATTTTTTTACTAATTGAATATCATACTCCCCTGAAAATCTAACAGGTGGTTGATCCACAAAGTGAACAAGAGCATAATTTTCTGCTGTATTTTGAACCGTCACAATATTTGCAGAGGTTGGAATCGGGCTAGTTGGCAGTATTTGCTCATCAACTAAGGCATTAATCATACTAGATTTCCCTGCAGAAAAGTGACCTGCAAAAGCGATAGTAAATGTGCCTTTTTCTAATTTCCCTGTAAATAATTTAGACTTACGATAGCGTTCATCATCATTATTCTGTTGGAAGATCGTTGCAAGTAAAGCATTTTGTTCTTTTATCATTTGTAATTCATTTGAGTTCTGCATATAAAAAGTTAATCTCCTTCATAATTCGACAATATACATCTATCATAGCAAAGTTTTAAAGCCTAAAACAATATTCTTTCACTCTTTTAGTTAAAAGAAAAACCGAGCAAAAAGATGTACGGTCCTTAAGGAACTGAAACGTAGATATGCGTGCAATTTCCGCTCCGAGTGGTCGCTTTCCATGGGCACTGCTTCCTTCCCTTTCTTAAATTCAGAACTCGGGCTACTTGAAAGAATGAAGACCACTGCTGATTTCCGCTTCAAGCGGACGCTTTCCGCAGGCTTGGCTTCAGCCTCCTCGTTAGCTATGCTCCTGCGGGGTCTTCAGCTCAAGCTTTCCTGCTTGAGTCGCCGCCTTGCGCTCCAATCAAAATAGGGAGTAGTACTCAATCATAAGATTTCGCGTAGCCTCTCGCTTAAATGATAAGAGTGGTCAAAGTTAAAAGGATAAAATCGTACAGTGTTCATCGTAAATTTTTAAATACTTTCCTAATCTTTTAAAAATGACTCTACTTGTTTTCACAAATAAAGTCATTTCGTCTTTGTTTCATATTGTTTTCGCTTTAGGAGCTATAGATTTTAAAATATATGCCGTTACCCCACCATAAACTAAAATAGCTGATCCAATGAAAATAGCTAACATAAAAAATCGCCCTCTCAACTGAATTTGATATTCATTCTCATTGACATAATACCATAGTATATTTTAAATTTCTACAATACCTATTCTTTTTTCCTATATAACATGTTAAAATTGATACATCTATACTAGTCGGAGGGTTAAAATGAGTACTTCTAAACATATTCAAACAATTTTAAATGGAACAATCCAATCCTTGAAATCAGTAATACCTATTTCAATGGATATAAAGTCACCTTCCCTGATGGTTCAACCATTTGTGCAAAAGGAAATGGGCGTACTTATCGGAATCATCGGTGATATTAAAGGGCGTATTATTATTGACTCTGCGGCTGAATCCTTTTCTGCAATTGGAGCTACTATGTTCGGAATGCCATTAGAAGGTGAAATGCTCGAATCATTTACAGGTGAACTCGGGAATATGATAGCAGGTAATTTATGTACCTCCGTTGCTGCAAGTGGAGTTGAAATTGATATTACTCCACCTACTGTTATTGTTGGCACTAGCAGATTATATGGTTTCCAACATGCTTTTAGACTGCCTGTAGAAATTGAAAATATAGGTGAAATGACCATAATCTTAACGATAGATGAATAGAAAACGAACCTCCTTTTAATAGGAAGGTTCTTTTTTTTTGCCTAAAATCATTACAGGAAGGTAATTGTGTTCCAAAAATACCAGATTTCACATATATTTCACAGTTAATAACCGTATGTGTGATTTTTATCACATCATCTCACGACTATTATATTTATGATGAGACTATAGAGTTTGGTAGAAGGAGGTGTAAGTAAATGTCGAAAAAGAAAGAAAAAGACTCTGATTTAAAAGGGACACTTTATTCCGTAGGTTTCGTTGGCGCATTTATATTAGTTACTTGGTTCTTGGCATTTTACTTATTCATAGACAGATTTTGAATTTAAATTGGAGGTTTAAGACTTATGCATATTCATAAGTATGAAAAGTGGTGGCTAACATTTGGAATTAGCTCATTGGTATTATTTTTAACTATCGTCGGTTTTAGTGCATTTCATTATGGCTCCCATCCCCCTTCCGGGAAAATTTATATCGACCCTGAGCGAGTTGATGAGATAGCTCCTTTTAATAAACCAGGAGTTCATAAAGTAGAAGGTGAAGAGTGGGATTATGAAGTCGTTCTTGTAGCGTCTGCGTTCTATTATAATCCACCCGAAATAGAGGTACCTATAGGTTCGACCATAAAGTTCATAGCAACTACTAAAGATGTAGTTCATGGATTTCAAGTTGCTGGAACTAATATTAATATGATTCTAGAGCCAGGTTATGTTTCGGAATATGTAACAACAGTAGACAAACCTGGTGAATTTTTAATCTTATGTAATGAATATTGTGGCGTAGGACATACCACAATGACGTCCATGTTAAAGGTGGTAGAGTAAAATGACAACTATTAAAGAAAAAGCACAAGACTTTGTAAGAGTTGATCGACGAGATGGGAAACTGGCACTAGCTCATATATATGTAGCATTTATCGCTTTATTCATCGGGGGGCTTTGTGGATTATTACAAGTCCTTGTCCGCTCAGGTCAATTTACACTCCCTTGGGGGATTGGCTATTATCAAGTATTAACTATTCATGGGGTTTTATTAGGACTTATCTTAACAACTTATTTTATATTAGGTTTTCAAATTGCTGCAATTAGTAAAACATCCGGTACGTTATCAGACAAACAACGATTAGTCGGGTGGATTGGTTTCTGGGTAATGACTGCAGGTACAGTTGCTGCTTCCATAATGGTATTACTCAATGAAGCTTCTGTATTGTATACTTTTTACGCACCACTTCAAGCACATTGGATTTTCTACGTAGGTATGGCACTAGTTGTAGTTGGGTCATGGATAGTAGCTATTGCACAGATTATGAAATATGTGGAATGGCGTAAAGCAAATCCAGGGCAACCTAGCCCGCTCTTATCATTTATGGTAATTGTCAATTTGGCGATGTGGATTATCTGTTCTTTAGGAGTAGCTGTAGAAGTAGTATTCCAACTAATTCCTTGGTCATTAGGATGGGTGGATAAGGTTGATGTATTGCTTTCTCGTACATTATTCTGGTATTTCGGTCATCCATTAGTGTACTTCTGGTTGTTACCTGCCTATATGGTTTGGTATGTTGTTATTCCTAAGATCATTGGAGGGAAAATATTCTCTGATGCATTAGCAAGGCTTTCCTTTATGTTATTTTTACTCTTCTCCATTCCTGTTGGTTTCCATCACCAATTGACAGAACCCGGGATTGATTCGTTCTGGAAGTTCTTACAAGTAGTATTAACAATGATGGTTGTTATCCCTTCATTGTTAACCGCTTTCTCTATGTTCGCTACTTTTGAGTTACGAGGAAGACAACTGGGTGGTCGTGGATTATTCGGTTGGTTCAAAAAACTACCATGGAATGATGCTAGGTTTACAGTTCCATTTATCGGTATGGCTGCATTTATCCCTGCTGGTGCTGGCGGTATTATTAATGCTTCTCATCAGATGAATGCATTAATACACAACACTATTTGGGTAACTGGACATTTCCATTTAACACTGGCAACGACAGTTGTACTGACTTTCTTTGGAGCCGCTTATTGGTTAATACCTCATCTTACGGGTAGAGTATTGACGAAACAAATGAACAAGTTAGCAATTATTCAGGCTATTGTTTGGGCATTCGGAATGTCGATCATGTCAGGTGCAATGCATGTTGTAGGATTAATGGGTGCGCCTCGTCGTTCGGATTTCTCCACTTATGGTGGTGCACAACAAGCAACTGAATGGATACCTTATCAAATAGCACAAGCAGTTGGAGGAACAATTCTTTTCATCGGGATCATATTAGTGCTTTATATTGTTGCAAATTTATTATGGTTTGCTCCTAAGGGTGAAACAGAATTCCCTGTTGGTGAAGTTTCAGAGAACGCGGAAAAGACTCCAATGTGGTTGGAAAATTGGAAGATTTGGTTAACAATATGTATTGCATTAATCCTATTTGCTTACACTGTTCCAGTCTTTGAGATGATTCAAAATGCTCCTCCAGGTTCAAAAGGTTATAAATTCTGGTAACAATAAAATATTAAAAAATGGTTAGTCGAGACTTATGTCCAGACTAACCATTTTTCTATAGTCCACTAGGAACAGAGAAGCACCCGTTCAATAAAAATAATAAATACCAAAAACAATTCCCTTTATAAGAAAAACCGGGTAAAAAACGCCCGGTCTTCTAAAAATAGAAACGTAGATATGCCGTTCATTTCCGCTCCGGGCGGACGCTTTCCGTGGGCACGGCTTCAGCCGCTCACCCCGCGGTGGCCAACAGGATGTTGGTCACGAAGGCGTTGCCACATGGCGCTCATAGCATTTGAACCCCACCTGAATGGAAATCTAGTAATATTCATTCTAAAAAGTTTTGTAAACCCAATGTTTATACTGCATATTATATACTTTCTTAATCTTTTAAAAAGACCCAAGCAACATTCGTCGCTTGGGTCACCTTTTATTTAAAGTTTATAGATTTTTGTATACTTTTCTTCTAAATAATCAGCAAGGTATTTACCGTTAAGACCTTCACCTGTTGCTGCTTTCAGAATATCTAAAGGTTTTTTAAGAGCACCATACTGATGCACGTTTTGTGTAAGCCATTCCTTGATAGGTGCTAAATTGCCTTGTTCTAACAAACTATCAAACTGTGGAATATCCTTTAGCATCGCTGCTTTGAATTGAGATGCATATATATAACCAAGAGCATAAGACGGGAAGTAACCGAAACTAGCCCCAGCCCAGTGGACATCCTGCAAAATTCCTTCTGCGTTAGTAGATGGACTAACACCCAAATATTCTTCGTACTTAGAATTCCAAATTTCAGGGAGATCTTCTACTTTTAAATCACCGTTAAACAATCCTTTTTCAATCTCATAGCGAATCATAATATGAAGAGCATATGTCAGCTCATCCGCCTCGATCCGGATTAAAGAAGGTTTTACTTCATTGATAGCTCGAAGAAAGTCTTCCACAGGAACTTCCCCAAATTGTTCAGGTGAATAGCTTTGTAGCTTTTCATAATTTTGTTCCCAGAACTTTGGATTACGTCCTACAAAATTCTCATAAAACAGGGATTGGGATTCATGAATACCCATGGAAGCCCCACCCGCTAAAGGTGTACCTGTTAACTCTTCTGCAACATTCTGCTCGTATATCGCGTGACCACATTCATGAATAGTACCAAATATTGCCGAACGGAAATCGAACTCATCATACTTAGTCGTGATGCGCACGTCACCTCTATTTAAACCAGTAGCAAATGGATGCACTGTTTCATCTAATCTTCCCGCATCAAAATCATATCCAAGCTGTTTTAGTATATCTAAACTAAAGGACTGTTGTTTTTGTTTATCAAAAGATTGGAACAAGAAATCTGTTTTTGGCTGGTTTGGAGATTCTGAAATGCGTTTTAATAACGACACAATTTTTTCTCTTAGTTCATTAAAAACTTGATCTAAAATTTCAGTCGTCATGCCAGGCTCATACTGGTCCAACAATACATTATAAGGATTGTTATCTGTAACTCCCCAATACTCTACAAAGTTCTTTAGCGTAGCAACCATTTCAGTTAAATATGGTTGGAACATAGACCAATCATTGTTGTTTTTTGCCTCTTCCCAAACAGATTCTGATTTAGATTGAAGAATAACAAATTTCTTGTATTCATCTGCTGGAATTTTCTTGCTGAGATTGTATTCCTTTTTTACTTCTTCAAACACACGTTTACTTACTTCGTTTACAGAATCCAGCTCAAGTTCCATCTGGTCTAGTAATTCTTTAAGATCGTCTGAAGTCGATAAATTAAATACATCCGTTGCAAGTACTCCTACAACTTCAGATCTCTGATCAATACCTTTTTTCGGAGCACCAGTACGCATATCCCAATAAAGCACCCCTAATGCTTCTTGATAAGCACCAATTTTCTTCACATAATCTAAAAAATTTTGTTCTACAGACATTTCTATTCCCCCTTGATTCATTTCGAAATTGGTGTAGGTAATACCCCTGTAAATCTACTTTCTTGTAATGCTTCTTCTTCATTTAACAATAAATGAATTTCCCCGTAATCACTAGATGTACGGATCAAACGCCCAATACCTTGTTGTAATCTTAAAAGCATAAATGGCAATTCTACTTCCTCAAATGGATTGTTAGAGAAAGAACGTTTTGCATCAAATAGTGGATCTACAGGTGGAAATGGTAGATCGTAAATAATAACTCTGGTTAAGGCTTCTAAAGGTAAATCTAACCCTTCCCAAAGATGATAGGAACATAAAGTGGAGTATTCTCCATTTTGGAATTCTTTTACAATGGTTGAAAGCTCCCGATCTCCTTCAAAGACGATATCGCTTCTATCACCTATAGTAGCTCGGAAAGAAGCCATTGCTGCTTTGGATTTAAACAAAATAAGGGTTTGCATTGGGTTATTTAATAGTTTCTCCACATGATAAGGCTTCTCTTGCTGTTCCATTTCCTCCGTGTATATCTTCATCACTTCGTCATAATCAAATGGAGATGCCACAGAGAACGATTGGAATTTTTCGATTCCTAAAGAATCTGCAATATACGTAAAGTCCTTTTCTATAGATAATGTAGCGGAAGAAAAGACAATAGGTATTTTAGAAGTAAATAGCTTCTCATTTAAAATGTCCGTAACTAGTCTCGGCATGATGATTAACGTTTCATAACCATCAATGATCTCTAACCATTCAATTCCGTCCCCTTTTTCGGTGAATAAACGAAGAGAGAATGTGTATTGCTCTAAAAATTCTTCTACCATACGTAGCTCGTATTCAGGAATCGTATATAACTCAGACTCGAACACAAATTCTTCTAACAAGCTATCAGTTACTCGAATTGCCTGTTTACACAATTCCATTAACTCGAAAGATTTATCAACTTTCATCCGATCCGTTTCTTCCATGTTACTACCAATACGTAACAAACCAAATATCTTATCGTGTAATTCTTGGAGAACTTCCATTAAGTTCAATGTTTTTTCTCGCACACCGTCAACCATTACTTTTTCCAGTAATCGAATAAGTGTTTCACTTTGAATTTCGTACGTTAAAGCTTTTTGAGCAGCGAATTCAAGTAAATGCCCTTCATCTAATACGGCCATTGATACCTCGGGTAATAATGGCATTTGACCTTCACGTATACGAGATTCTTTTGTCCAAATATGCTCCATTAAAAATTCATGTGAGCAAATGATTAAGTCTGTAGACTCACGATAATGCTGTCGATGAATTGTTTGTCCACAACGATTTCGCAAATCACAAACCATACATTGCTGAGTTGGATGATAATTAACTTTCTGCCAATCCTCATCGCTTACTCCAGCAAACTGACTGCGCTCTCCATATGGATAAATTTTTTGCATAGATGAATGTGCATATACAAAGTCCGGAACTTGATCTTCAATTTCTTCTAAGAAATATTCATTATCATCATCTTTTTGTGCTTCTTCTAATCGTTTCAAACATAAATATTGATCACGTGATTTTGCTAATCGCACATCAATTTTTATATCTAAATAGTCTTGAAGTTTAAAAATATCTCCAGCTTCTTTTACAAGTTGTTCAATTAGTGTTTCATCTGCGCATGCGATTAAAGCCGGTTTTCCAGAATAACGAGCATACGCAATAGCCGGAAGCAAATAAGCAATGGTTTTACCAGTACCTACTCCCGCTTCAGCAAATAGCACATTTCTTTCTTTTAACGTTTTTTCAATTTGATATGCCATGAAAATCTGTTCGTCGCGACACTCAAAACCTTTTTCGGGTAATTCATCATATAATACATCACCCATCCAGTCTCCTAATGATTCGAAGAAAGAACGGTCTTTTGAAAGTTGGAATGGTAAAGCTTGCTTCATCTAAAAACTCCCTTAAATAATAATATAACAGCAAGGGGAACTAGTCCCCCTTACTGTTATGAACGTTTACCCCAGAACTGATAGTAGTCCGTTCGAATAAATCCATTAAATAATTTACGCTTCTTAGTTGCACGTCTACCGTATACATTCTCAAAGTTTTCCATAGACGATAACATATAGACAGACCAGGAAGGATACTGGCTCATTAAATACCCTAGTTCACCAATAACCTGCTCGATTTCTTCCACTTCACCAATACGTTCTCCGTAAGGTGGGTTACTAACTATTACTCCATCTGTCAAAGATGTAGTAAAATCCTTTGCATGCATTTGTTTGAATGTGATTATGTCACCAAATCCAGATTCAAATGCGTTTTGTTCCGCAATTTGAATCATTTTAGGATCAAGGTCTGAACCGAAAATTTGAAGTTCTTGATCATAATTGGCCAATGATTCTGCCTCATTACGTACTTCTTCCCAAACTGTTTTTGGCATCCATGGCCATGCTTCACTATGAAAATCGCGATTAAACCCTGGTGCAATATTTTGTCCAATCATTGCTGCTTCAATCGGAATAGTACCGGATCCACAAAAAGGATCTACAAATGGTCGGTTCGGATTCCATTTAGAAATTTTCACTAAAGCTGCGGCAAGTGTTTCCTTTAGTGGTGCTTCCCCTTGTCCATGGCGGTAACCACGTTTATGAAGACCTGCACCACTTGTATCTATTGTAATGGTAGCTATATCTTTTAATATACTTATTTCCAGTTTGAATGTTGCTCCAGATTCATCTAAAAAACCAGTTCTTTTATGTGCTAATTTTAAGCGTTCCACTACTGCTTTTTTTACTATTGCTTGACAGTCTGGTACGCTGAATAATGTAGATTTGACTGATTTTCCTTGAACCGGAAATGCTGCATCGACAGGTAAATACTTTTCCCATTGTACAGCTTTTGTGCCTTCAAACAGTTGATCAAAGGTTTTTACCGGAAACTGAGCAGCTACTATTTTAACTCTGTCTGCAACACGTAACCAAATATTTGCACGCGCAATTGCACGCTCGTCCCCTTCAAAATAAACCTTGCCATTTTCCGTTGTTGTTTCATATCCTAATGCTTTTACTTCATCTGCAACGATTGATTCTAATCCCATAGCTGACGTTGCTACTAATTTAAATGTTGTCATTATATATTCCTTTCCTGTCTATAAATTTCCCATAACTCGATAAAATCCATAAGCTCCTTTGCCGCTAATGGTTTACTATAATAATATCCTTGAATGATATCGCAGCCCATTTGCTGTAAAAGCTTTACTTGACCTATCGTTTCTACTCCCTCTGCTACAACTTTTATATGCAGCCGATGAGCCATTAATATGATTGTCTCTACAATAGCTTGCTTATCTTGTAAGTTAGTAATTTGTTGAATAAAACTTTTATCTATTTTCAAATAATTTAGTGGGAATCTATTCAAATAACTTAGAGATGAGTATCCAGTTCCAAAATCATCAATTGAAATTTTAAAACCCATTGCTTTTAGTTTAACAAGTTTATTTACTATATCGTCTGAATCCTTCATCACTGTACGTTCTGTAAGCTCTAATTCCAATAGGTGCGGACTACAATTATATTGCATTAGTATAGAATTTATACGTTCTATAAAATCATCCTGTTGAAAATGAACAGATGCGATATTAATGGACACCGGTAATATATGTATCTTCCCTTGAGATCTTGACTCCAGTATATCCAAACAAACTTTTTCTAATATTACCTCACTTAAAGGAATAATTAGACCAGTATCCTCCGCAATTGGTATAAATTCAGCGGGTGAGACAAAACCTAACTTAACATTGTTCCATCTTACTAAAGCTTCTACCCCAATTATATCTTGTTTAGCTAATCCGATTTTTGGTTGATAGTGAATGAAAAAGTCTTTATTTTGAATAGCTTTTCTGAGCTCTGCTTCTAGTACAATTATTCGTTTTGAGTCTTTCTTTAAATCATCAAAATAAAAAGCATATTGGTTTCTACCATTTTGTTTTGCAAAATACATTGCCTTGTCTGCTTTATTTATCAATTTCTCAATATCTTTACCATCTTGCGGAAAAATACTAATTCCTATACTTGCAGTGACATATACTTCTGTATCATTTATGAGAAATGGTTTGTTAAAGAGCTTTGTAATATCCTTAGCCAAGTTTGCAGCTTCTTTTTGATATTCTATGTTGGATCTAGAAAAGACAAATTCGTCTGCACCATAACGAGCAAAAATATCGGAAGAACCAGCTATCGAGTTTATTCTGTTAGTAACCTCTATTAATATTTGGTCACCTACTTCATTCCCCAAGGTGTCGTTTATCTGCTTAAACCGATCTAAATCAATAAATAATATAGCATGACTATGTATAGAATTATTTACTTTCTCAAATAATAATTCATTGAAAGCATTTCGATTCAGAATATTGGTTAATAAATCGGATTGAGTTAGTTCTTCAAGTTCTTTTTCCGTCTCTTTTTCTATAGAGATATCGGAAAAAACCCCGTAATAATTGGTGAGCTGCCCTACTTTATCAAATACGCTATATATAGAAAGAATTTCTGGATATATTTCTCCATTTTTTCGTCTATTCCAAATCTCGCCCCTCCATGATCCATTGGAGCGAATTTTAGACCACATTACTTTATAAAAATCGGCATCCTGTTTCCCGGATTGTAATATGTTTGGATATTTCCCGAGTATTTCAGATGACCGATAACCTGTAAGTGTCTCAAAAGCATTATTTACCATAGTAATTTGCATTTTTTCATTTGTAATCATAATACCTTCAGTTGTTGACTGAAGAATTTGTTCCAATAATTCAATTGAAAAGCTCTGTAAACGTTCGGGTGGTTGTTTTTTCATAATCTTTTACCTCCCCTATTACGTAATTCAGTAAAATTATTCATATAATAGAAAAGCTCTCCGTTAATGGAGAGCTTCTTAGTTATTAAATATAGCCACTCATACACTCAATAAGCCATGTTTTGTTTCCACGGTACTCAAACGGTGCATTACCTCGTACGTATGTGGACGGCAATCATCTATCTACAGATGAAATCTGTTTTTCTATCCGTTCAATTCCTTCAAGAAAATGCCCCTACCATAATTTGGGTTTCTCACTCGTGGGGTTTACCTCGTTCCACCTGTATAGTTTCCTATACAGCTCCGTCACTGTGGCACTTTCAGAGATTGTCAGCCATATCCTAAGACTTAGGCCTTCATCCCGCCGTTAGCTATTAATAGCTACCTTAGTTTATTTTTTCACTAAGCACGAACACTACATTCATCGCAGAATTGTGTGAGCATGGACTTTCCTCTACAATGTCTAGCATTGCAGCGATTGCCCGAATATATAAGTGGTATTTCCATTATATACGAATCTCCAAAGTTTTTCAATATAAGATTATGCCAAATTGTCTTTAGCATCTTTTTTCGTAAGTCATGCCCGATTAGTCTACAAGTAGAGCTGTGATATCTATAGGAAACTTAGTAATAATTATTCGTACAATTTACTACCAAAAACATGTTTTTCTAGATGTGAAAGACGCTTTAAAATATCAAAGTTAGTTGCCCCAGTTTGCGGAGCAACAGCTTGTGTTCTCTTTGGCATTTCCTCTAGTTGTTCTTTTAGTTTATTATTTTCTAATTGGAGTTGTGCAATTCTTTTTTCATAAGCCTCGTAATCTTGAATAACATCGTCTAAAAAAACATCTACTTCTTCTTGGTTATAACCTCTTAAACCCGTTTTAAATTCTTTTTCTAATATATCAGATGCCTTTAGTTTAAATTCCATATGGTATCTTCCTTCCATCAACAATTCGCTACTCATATTATAGCATATCGGTGTCGAATAATGGAGTTTTTTCAGCCGTTTATATGCGTTTTTTGTTATGTTCTGCGCTTTCCCGGGAAATATTTAACTTCCGAATTATTCTCATTTCTCTCTTAGTAAGTTCCTTTTTCAAGCGAGACTGTACGTCTTTATTAAGTTTTGCTTCATATTCTATGCACTGCTGCGTCATTTCTAAAGCTTTTGGGAAATCTTTTACTTGATGTTCGAATAGCTTTGCCAGCTCAATATAAACCTCTATACGATATTTCCCAGAAATCTCTTTCAATGCTTGTTCAAACGCTTTCAAACTGTCCTCGTAAGAACGAGCTCGTTTTAAATGGAGACCCACGAAATAGTAAGCGATACTAGTCTCTTCTGCAGAAAAATTATTTACGACAAAAGTAAACCAATCCATACTTGTATTCATCGTTTTTAAATCTCTAAACCATTTAGCGATATTAGTATAAGTTGTGGCTGTTTCCACTACATCTTTTTCTTGAAGTAATTCTACGGAGAGAATATAAAGCGTTACAAGCGATAAAATATCCCATTCATTATGCTTTAATACCTTCATCAAATTGATAGGATTACCACTTTTCACTGCATCAAAATAGATTATTGGTGCTAGGTGACCAGGTATATCATTTTCTCTTTTAAATCCAAGCTTCATTTCCTCTATTTGCTTTAACTTAAAACGCTCTAATTCACCCTTCCAAATTCTTTTAGAAGAATGCATTAAATCAATTTGATGATGGTGCTTTAATCGTGGTAAATCGTTTCTATTCATCGTCCATCTTGATAGCAGCTGGGGAAGGTCAAAACTCTTCCCGTTATACGTAATAATAGTCTGTTCGTTTACCCAAAAATCAGTCGCCTTTAAGAAACTTACCTCTTGACCTGGATCAGCTAGCACAAATTGAGTAAGCAAGAACCCATCCTCCACTTCCTTTAACACTCCGTTTAAGAAAATAAGTACTCCCGCACCTTTTAACCCGGTCGTTTCTGTATCATAAAAACAAAAGGGACTTTCTTTAGTAATAGTTAAAGGATGCGTCGGATAGACTTCCTGCATAAACTTTATTGCCTGTTGTAGTTTATTAAGCCCAATATTCCCATGTATATGCCCCAAAGGATAAAAAGTTTCCTTTACAAAGTAAAATCCTTTTTCTTCTTGTATAAATTTTAACCCTGCATTTTTCCACGGTTCAACGTAAAAGGGAAGCGCCATTTCTGACTCTTCCTTTTTTACTACCTCTTCAATTGGCTTCTTTTTCACTAAATTCTTCATTTGCATGAGTTTTTTTTCATACGACATGGCGGTCCACCTGCAATAAATGAAGTAACTTAATCACTTCTTCCTTTAGATTCAACTCCGCGTCTTGAGCACCAATACATGCAGGGCAGCCATGCATACAAGAGCAACTCTCTACCTGAACTGTTACTTTTGGTACTAACTCATTCCAAAGATCAAACATTCTTTCAGAGAGACCGATTCCACCTGGATAACTATCATACATATAAAAAGTCGGTTTTTCTCCGTGAATCGATTTAACCTGAGGCACAACATGGATATCCTTCGCATCACAATGAATAAATAGTGGGATAAAAGCATGTAACGCATAAGAAACCCCTGTCATTGCGTCTGACAACAAAGTGTCTTTCCAACCGTCTGGTTTATCAAAACTAAACCAGGTAGAAGAAGTATGTAATTCTATTGGTGGTAAATGGATTTGACCAGAACCGATATTATCATGTGTATCAAACTTAATCTTTTTGAATATAGTTGGTTGTGCTAACACTATAATGTCACCGAATCGAAGTATCCCAATGTCAGCTTCTTTTGCTCTATCTTCGCTTAATACTTTTAACTCAATTGCTATATTAGCATCTGTAAAATAATCGACATCGACTTCTCGCACAAATGCTTTTTTCTCTTCCCAGTCTAAAATTTCTACTTGGAATTGAGTTCCCTGATGTAAGTAAATAGCTTCTTCGTGAAGTAATGTCATCGCACTATATTGATCCATTTCACCAATAACCCTAGTTTTAGTTGGAATTGATTGATCGATAATAATAACATTCTCTTGAGATGCGGAACGTAGGCTTATATTACTTGCCGGAAAACTATCAGACATCCAATGCCATTTTTCTGATGTTTTTAAAAGGACACCTTCACTTTCAAGAAATGCTAGTAACTCCTGTATAGAAAATTCTGCATACATATCGGCAGGTGAAAAAGGTAATTCAAAGGAGGCACATTTTAAATGATCCATCAAAATTATCATATTATCCGGATGAATCCTTACTTCTTCTGGAGACTGTCCAAGAAAGTATTCAGGGTGTTTTACTACATATTGATCAAGAGCGGTAGACCCGGCCACATATATAATAAGTGCTTCATCCTGTCGTCTACCTGCTCGTCCAGCTTGTTGCCAAGCGCTAGCAATGTTCCCTGGATATCCCGTCATAATACACGCCTGCAGCTGTCCAATGTCGACTCCTAACTCTAATGCATTGGTACTAACAACCGTTCTAATTACTCCCTCTCTTAGTCCCTTTTCAATAGTCCTTCTTTCCGAAGGCAAATAACCGCCTCGATAACCTCTTATTGTTTGATCATTAATCTTTTTACTAACTAAGGATTGTAAATACGTCACAAGCATTTCTACTCGCACACGGCTCTTCGCAAAAACAATTGTTTGAATACCATTTACATATAATTCCTGTGCCAAATCTCTAACTTCTAAAACGGCACTCCTTCTCACATTAAAAACTGGATGGACTATTGGAGGATTATAAAATATGAAATGTTTTCTCCCCGCTGGTGCACCGTTCTGGTTGATCAATTCATGAGGTGTATTCGTTAAATTTTCAGCTAGTTCCTTTGGATTTTTGATGGTCGCAGAAGTACAAATAAATTGTGGATTGCTTCCGTAGTATGCACAAATTCTTTTCAGACGTCTTATAACATGTGCAACATGACTCCCAAAAACACCCTTATATGTATGGATTTCATCTATCACAATATATTTTAAGTTTTCAAATAGAGTAACCCATTTTGTATGATGTGGTAAGATACCCGAATGCAACATATCAGGATTAGTTAAGACTATATGTCCAGACTTCCGAATTTTTTGTCTAATACCCGGGGCTGTATCACCATCATATGTGTAACTTAGTATTTCTTCCCCTGTTGCTTCAATCAAATTATTTAGATCGCTTTTTTGATCTTGTGCTAATGCTTTTGTTGGAAATAGATAGATTGCCCGTGAGGTTGGATCTTCCATAATCGATTGTAGTACTGGGAGATGATAACAAAGTGACTTTCCAGAGGCTGTAGGAGTGATCGTTGTGTAAGACTTACCGGATGATGCTGAATCGAAG
The DNA here is from genome assembly GCF_038008385.1 of Psychrobacillus sp. FSL H8-0487. Taxonomy (NCBI): domain Bacteria; kingdom Bacillati; phylum Bacillota; class Bacilli; order Caryophanales; family Bacillaceae; genus Psychrobacillus; species Psychrobacillus sp. FSL H8-0487. The sequence goes on along the minus strand of NZ_JBBOZA010000001.1, from coordinate 1,635,638 downwards.
GCTAGTCGCTGATGTATATATAACTGATTTACACCACGGCTTTTCAGTGCCTTTTGAATGGACGAATGCATTGTCTCTGGAAATGGAGCATAAATTGCTTCTTTTTCTTCGGTTGTGTGAATATGTTCAATTTGTGGAAAGCGATTTTCATCCACTTTCCACGCATCTAATAATTGATGAATGCTTTGTTTTTCAAGCATATTCATCCCCTACTTCCTTAATAGCTTGAATAATTGTTTCTAGCGTGTATTTGGATGAATGGACAGACGAAAGAAATCTTTTTTTGCTTGTCCCTTTATAGTAAGATTGCACGATAAACTGTTTCATGGATTCAAGTAATGAGTCAATTTGGCTTGGGTGGACATATTTTGGACGTTTCACTTGAATCCATTTCCGGACCAATTGTTCCCATTCCAGACAGATCTCATCTATTTTATATGCATGTGGTTTTACATCTATAAAAAAATCTGGCTCTTTATCAAGTTCTCTATATTGATGAAAACGTAAAATGCAATCATCGCATTCTTTCATTAGTTGGTTGCTAAGCTTTAATAATGACAAAGTGATCCCTCGCATTCTATTTACAGTTTAGCAAATTCACACTAATATTACTAGTTCTAAGCGAACGTACATTCCTTACAATTTGTTTTCAATTTTTTCTAGCTTGCCTAATAATCGAAATGAGTTTTTACTAAAATCCTCTTCAAATTTATCCTGCTCGTCATTTAATCTCGTTTCCAATAAAAATTCTAGAAGCTCTAACTGATCTATTAATCTTTCAATTTTGTTCATTTTATAGTCCCCCTTTTTTAGTATTTATTCGCTGGATTTATTTACTCTCCTTCCTGTATGACAAAGCATCTTCTCGATAGACAAAACAAGTGCCTACTCGACATTTCGGAATATGAAACCTTCTTTAATAGCTGTTCGTCTAATCTACTTGTGATAAACTAATAGCATAAAGAGGTGATTATTTTGGCTATTCATTATCCAAATGGAAAAGCGTATGTCCCCGTGATCCAAGCAACAAAAGAAAAGAAAAAGGATTACTCATTCAGCAATAGGGGTAAGACGTTAGAGGACGAAATTAGTGATGCAAATGAATATTATATTGCGCAGGATATAGCTGTTGTTCATAAAAAGCCGATACCTATTCAAGTCGTCAAAGTAGATTATCCCTCAAGGAGTAGTGCTGTTATTAAAGAAGCTTACTACCGTACTCCTTCTACAACCGATTTTAATGGAGTATATAAAGGGAGATATATTGACTTTGAAGCAAAAGAAACGGAAAATAGAACAGCGTTTCCCTTAAAAAATATTCATCTTCATCAGGTAGAACATATGCGAAAGGTGTCTAAACAACAAGGGATTACCTTTTTGCTCGTCCGTTTTTCTGCATTAGATCGTTATTTTTGTTTGCCATTTGAACAATTATCATTGTTTTGGGATAGAATGCTAACAGGAGGAAGGAAGTCTATTGCCATATCTGAAATGGAATCACATGCAATAGAAATTACTCCAAGATATGCACCAAGAATTGATTATATAAAAATAGTTAATGACTTGAACGTATAAAGTGAAAGTGAGGAGACGTTTATGAGTGAGCAAAAAATGACTCGTGAACAACGAAGAAAACAAGTACAAAAAAAGAAACAATCTAAAACACCAGCTAAAATGTGGGTAAAAAGAATTTTATTAACCATTGTCATTATTGGTGTCGTCGGACTTATAGGTGGAGGGTCATTATTCGCCTTCTATGCTAGCAGTGCCCCTGAGCTCGATGAAACTTCATTAAAAGATCCAATAAGCCCAAAATTGTTAGACGCTAACGGTGATCTTTTCGCAACAGTTGGGGCGGAGAGCAGGGAATATGTCGCTTATGACGATATTCCACAACAAATGGAAGATGCGATTATCGCTACAGAAGATGCTCGTTTTTACGATCATTTCGGTGTCGATGTATTACGTTTAGGGAAAGCCGTACTCGCTAACCTCACAAATGGTTTTGGTGATCAAGGAGCAAGTACGATTACACAACAGGTCATAAAAAACTCGTTTCTTACAAATGAAAAAACTTTAAAAAGAAAAGCACAAGAAGCTTATCTTTCCATAAAGCTTGAGAGAAAATATCAAAAAGAAGAAATTTTTGAAATGTACTTTAATAAAGTACTAATGTCTGGAAGAATTTACGGTTATGGGACAGCAGCTCAACATTTCTATGGTAAAGACTTAAAAGACCTTACTTTAGATCAATTCGCAGTTCTTGCAGGTATGTCACAACGTCCAAATGCGTTTAACCCGTTTAAAAACCCAGAACTTACAAAAGATCGAAGAAATGTTGTATTACATTTGATGAATCTACACGGCAAAATTACAGAGGAAGAAATGAAAGCAGCTCAAGCTGTCCCTATTGAAGAGGCACTACTACCCGAAGATCAACGAGTTGCTAAACAGGATTCTAAATATGATGCTTTCATAGATATCGTTTTAAATGAATTAGAAGCAAATGGAGATGGGGGTGCTATCTCTGAAGGGATTACCATCTACACGACATTACAACCAAATGCTCAACAACAAGTAGAGAAAACATTAAACTCTGATATGTTCCCTACTGAAGATATCCAGTCAGCCGTATCAGTAATCGATACGAAAACAGGTGCTATTGCAGCTGTTGGTGGTGGTAGAAATTATGGAGCTGACAGAGGCTTTAACTTTGCTCAGGACATGACCACACGTTCACTTGGCTCGACGATTAAACCACTGATTGATTATGGTCCAGCTATAGAATACCTAGGCTGGTCAACAGGACAAACAATTACCGATGAAAAAATTACCTATACGGGAACTGAGCAAGTAGTACGAAACTTCGATGGTAAATACAAAGGTAAGATGACATTTAGAGAAGCGTTATATAATTCTCGAAATGTTCCTGCTGTTAAAACACTGCAAGAAGTTGGTACAAAGAATGCCGCAGAATTTATAGACCGATTTGGAATTGATCTTGGGAATATAACAGAAAGTAGTGCAATCGGCGGTACTTCTAAGGCAATGTCCCCTATTCAATTAGCCGGAGCTTATGCAGCTTTTGGAAATAGCGGAGTCCATACAGAGCCATATTCGATTAATAAAATCGTATATCGTGATGGCAAAACAGAAAAAAATTATAAACCAAAATCTAAAGAAGTTATGAAAGATTCTACCGCTTATATGGTTACCGATGTATTACGTGATGTATTGACAAAAGGTACCGGTAAGCGAGCAGATGTCAGCGGGTTAGACATTGCTGGTAAAACAGGAACATCAAACTATAGTAAAGATGATATGAATAAATGGGACCTACCAAGTAGCGCCTTTCCTGACGTTTGGTTCGCTGGATACACAACAGACTACTCAATTGCTATTTGGTCTGGATATCCAGAGATGAAAACACCAATGACAACGAATGAGGAACGTAATCTTCCTCAAAATATTTTCCATGAAGTTATGGCTAACATTTCTACAGACACAGCTAATGAGAAATTTAAGAAACCAAGTTCTGTCGTAGAAGCCACAATTGAAAAAGGCTCAAGCCCTCTTAAACTAGCAAGTGAATATACACCTGACGAACTAAAACTGACGGAACTATTTGTAAAAGGCACAGAGCCAACCGCAGTTTCTGAGGAATATGAACAACTAGAATTGAATTCACCATCCAATCTTTCTGTGGATTATGATGAACTAGCTTCTACTGCCACATTATCTTGGGATTTTGAGCAAGAAGATTTAGAATCGGAAGTTCAATTTGAAGTTGCCGTTAAGGTAGATAACGGAGCCAATGAATTAATTGAAACGACTAAACAAAAAGGTTTAATCATACAAAGTCTAATTCCAGGAAGCACATATATGTTCAGCGTTACCGCAGTCTCAGACGGTATCCGAAGTGAAAGTGTTTCCGTACAATTAACGTTAGATGCTGAAGTTGAAGAAGAATTAGATGAAATTGAGCCAATTGAAGAAGAGCCAAAAAATCCAGACGGCTCGAATAATGGTAATGAAAATAATAATGGTAATAATGGCAACAACGGTAATAATGGTAATAATGGAAATGGAAACAATAACGGCAATGGCAACAACGGTAATGGGTCAAATCCAGGGACAGATCCTGGTGCAGGTGGTGCAAGTCCTGGTCCTGGCGCAGGAACAGAGAAGCCTGATGATGGATCGACTGTCCCTCCAACTGAAGGTACTGGAGGTACTGGAGGTACTGGAGAAACCGGAGAAATTGATGATACCGGAACAACCCCTTAATAATAAAGAAGCAGATCTTGACATTAGTCAAGATCTGCTTCTTTATTTATGTTAGATTTAGGCTATTTAAGTGCAATGCTCTCCACATACTATCTCAAGATTCATTTATATCCCTATTTCTCAATTTGACAATTAACTTCTCGAGCCAAATAATTTCATTTGCGATCGTATCCGAGAAATATGCATCCGCAAAGTCCACCATTTCCTGCACAGTATCCTCTACGTGAATGTGACTATAGATATCTTTTAATTGTAACTGCTTCGAGTGCAAGCTTTCTAGCTTTCTCTCCAAAATAAGAATGATGTGGGATTTCTCTACATAACGTAAAAACATTAATCCAACGATCACTTCTGCTAGCTTATTTGCTTTTTCAAATAGTTCATATATTTTTTTAGGCAGGTCTTCACGACCCTTTTCAGTTATGGTATAAACCTGTTTATCTGGTCGATTTTCTTCCTTGATGACTTCTACCTGCTGGATTAGTCCCTGCTTGGAAAGAGATTCAAAATGATAGTATAGTTTGCTTTCTGTTAAATCACCTATTTTATCAAATGGAATAGGATCTGATAATTCTTTTTTTAATTTATAAGGATAATTATCCTCTGCCATTAACTTACTTAAAATATAAATTTGGATTGACATAATACACCTCCATACTTAATTTACATTAGAAGTAATAAAGCTTCAACCATGTAACATGATTGAAGCTTTATTATTAATTATTTACTATTGGCTGAGCATTTACTGGGACGCTTGTATTTGCGCTTGCTATTACATCCAATGGTACGTCTTTGTGAACGAATCTCACGATGATCATATTGATTATCATTGCTCCGACTGCTACAGCTACTAAGCCCCATAAGAATGGAGATTGTTCTGTAGAACCGAACATAACCGCATAATACGATTGTACGGAATAGTACATAGGTGAAATATGACTAACGAAGTTAAAGAAACCATACATCATTTCACGAGGCATTGTCGCACCGTTCGCAATCGTTTGTGATAATAATACAGGGATATTAATAATCATACCTGCTTCACCAATTAGGAATGTGAAGATTGCACATACATTAAATGCCGCCATATATAACAAGATTTGTTGACCTGCAAGTTTGAATATAATACTTGTATCCAAATCTGCAATTGAAAACGCCACTATTAATGCAAAGATCGTTGAAACAACTGCTATGATCAATGCTGAACCTTGTACATAAGTGAATAGTTTTACTTTAGACGCTTTACCACGGCTAAGTTTAAAGGCACCGACTAGTTGCATTGCCGCAATCATTGCTCCTACATAACAAGCCATCGTTAAGAACATAGGTAACATGCTGTTGTGCATACCATCTGGCACATCATTCATGATGACATAGTTTCCTACATAAGCCGTTTCGATTTGCTCTGCTATTGCAGTCGCTTGCTCTTCAGGTACATTCATATTTAATAATACACCTTGAGCCGTTTGTGTGGAGAAGCTTGTACTTAACTGGTTGTTAATTTCTGTTACAACTGAGTTCATTGCTGATGAAACCATTGTAGCTGATGCTTCGTTTACAGTGAAATCAATTTGAGCTGATTCACCTTTTTGAGCATTTTCTGTAAATGTTTCAGGAATATGGATAACTAATGCATACTTGTTATCTCCTAATTTATCTAAAGCTTTTTCATTTGTTAACTCTGTATCTATCTTAAATGGTAAAGATTCGGTCAACTGTTCCGCTATTTGTGAACCGGATTCACCAGCATCATCATTAATAATCGCAACTTTTAGTTCATCCATATTACCGGGTAATGCTGAATAGCCTAATAGAAAAATTAATAGCATAGCTATAGCATAAAATATGCCCATAAAAATAGATGCTTTAAAGCCTTGTAAGTTTAAAAATTGTTTGAATTTCATTCTTTATTTCCCTTCTTCAACTAAACTTCGATTAAAGTACTTCAATTAAAGTACTTTGCTTTAACTATATTAAATTATTATATTATAAAAGTAAAGATGTTTACTATGCCTTTTCCCTTCCCGTTGGTTTATGTTATTAAAATAGACACATTTTTGATGCTCTCCATTATTTCATGAAGGATGTTGTCATACTCCCTTAAGCTAATTCTACTAAAAACTAAAAAAGCGAATGAATCTCTTGGATTCACTCGCTTTTGGATTGTGCACGTATACGCGCTAATTTTTTCTTTGTTTCTTTAAAAAGCTCATCGAGTTGAACAAAAGCAACATGTTTATCTATATTGGACTTGATGAATGTAGTGCGTTCCATATAGTTAAGAGGTGTTGCTTCTTCTGTCTCATCAAGTATATACATTAGCTGATGAATACCCTTTCGCATTAGCTCACTTTTTTTCGGATCTTTATTTCGGATTAACTGAAGTAGTTCTTCCCTCATTATTTCCCATTCATCGAAATAACGTTGATTATTGTGGGACAATCTTATTCATCCTCTTCTTCCCTTCTCTACAAACCGAGAGTAAAGGGCATTCTGGGCAATTTGGGTTTTGCGCTTTACAATGATAGCGACCAAAGAAAATTAGCTGGTGATGCGTTTTTGACCATAAATCAATTGGTGTTTTTTTCATTAACGTTTCTTCCACCTGTAGCACAGAATCTTTCCATCTGCAAAGACCTAATCGCTTTGAAACTCTTTCCACATGTGTGTCTACCGCAATCGCCGGAATGTCGAATGCAACCGAAACTACTACATTAGCCGTTTTCCGACCTACTCCTGGAAACGTAGTGAGTAAATCACGGTCAGGGGGCACTTCTCCGTTATACAATTCTATTAGCTGCCTACTCAGTGCTTGTATATTTTTAGCCTTATTTCGAAATAAACCAATCGAACGAATATCTGTCTGTAATTCCTCAATGGATACAGCTAAATAATCCTCCGGTTTTTTATACTTTTGAAACAAGTTTTTTGTTACTTTATTGACTAACACATCTGTACATTGTGCGGATAATAGAGTGGCAACTAATAATTCAAATGGATTCTCATGAACTAACTCACAATGTGCATCCGGGAACATTTGCTCCATTTCATCTAAGCAGTAGAGCCATTGTACCTTTGTAAGCAAAGTTTACACCTACTCTCTTTCTTCTAACCAGTTGTAAAATGGAACCTTCACACTAGACGATGGCTGTTCCGTTGGATTTTGAACTGGCATATGCTGTCTAAATTGTGCGGACTGATTTTCAGCAGCTTCCACCGTTTTAATATTTTTCTTCTTCCAATCAAATAAAATTCGATCTATATAACGTAGACTAAGTTTTTGAGAAAGTACTGCTTCTTTTAATGCCAATCGAATCAGCGATACAGAATGTTTGTCTTGGTCAAACCACATACCAATTGTTTCACATTCCATAGGAGATAATAATCGACCAAATTCTTGTTCGAATAATTTATATATATCCCCTTCCTCCTCTTTACTGTGAAGGTCTTTATCGTCGTTTTGTAGCTGTTCCATATAATCTACTAATAGCTCCCATAATAGATGAAAGGAATAGTATTCATAATGTATCCCATTTTGATCTAGATGCTTTTCTATTTGTATTAACCCCTTCTGCATAAGGCGTTGCAAAATAGTCACTACTTTATCTTCACTAAAATAAGTACGTTCCACTAAGTTCTGTGGGGTAGGAAAATGATTTCCTGCTTCTCCATAAGCGATTAAATGCAATAAAAGAATAGCTTCCTCATCTCTAATATTGATCGCTTTATAGTGACTAAAAAAAAGCTGGGAAATAGTTACATTTCCCTGCTCAGTCCAGATACGGAGTCGATCTCGCTTTTGCATGCTCGTACTCCTTTCTCTCTATATAATTTCTATTTACTTTTTATGGGTATAAACGATTTAACAAACGTGGGAACGGAATAGATTCACGGATATGCTCTGACCCACTAAACCATGCTACTGTGCGCTCTAATCCTAAACCAAATCCAGAATGTGGTACAGCCCCTTGTTTACTCAAATCTAAGTACCAAGCATAAGCGGATTCATCTAGGTTATGCTCTTTAATACGCTGTTTCATCAATTCATAATCATGAATACGCTCAGAACCACCAATTACTTCTCCGTACCCTTCAGGAGCGATTAAATCAGCACATAAAACTACATCATCACGTTCTGGATGTGGCTGCATGTAAAATGGTTTAATGCCTATTGGATAGTGAGTAATAAATACTGGTTTGTCAAAGCTTTCTGCGATTGCTGTTTCATGAGGTGATCCAAAATCATCTCCCCACTTAATATCATCAAAGCCTTTTTCTTGTAAAAACTTAATAGCATCATCATATGAAATACGTGGGAATGGTGCTTGAATATTTTCTAATTTAGACGTATCACGACCAAGACGCTCTAATTCAAGTGTACAGTTTTTCAATACTGCCTGCGCAATAAATGAAACATACTGTTCTTGCACTTCTAAGCTTTCTTCAAATTCAACAAAAGCCATTTCTGGTTCAATCATCCAGAATTCGATTAAGTGGCGACGAGTTTTAGATTTCTCTGCACGGAATGTTGGTCCGAAAGAAAATACTTTTCCTAATGCCATAGCCGCTGCTTCCATATATAATTGTCCTGATTGTGAAAGATATGCATCTTCATCAAAATATTTAGTATGGAATAATTCAGAAGTACCTTCTGGCGATGAACCTGTTAAAATAGGTGGATCCATTTTAACAAAACCATTTTCATTAAAGAATTCATATGTAGCACGAATTATTTCGTTACGAATTTTCATAATGGCATGTTGCTTTCTAGAACGTAACCATAAATGACGGTTGTCCATTAGAAATTCCGTACCATGCTCCTTAGGAGTTATAGGGAAATCGACTGCTGCATGAATTACTTCTATTTCTTTTACTTGAAGTTCATATCCAAAAGAAGAACGTTCATCTTTAATCACTTCACCTATTACATACATAGAAGTTTCTTGCGATAAACCCTTTGCAGTTTGGAAGATTTCTTCCCCAACATCTTCTTTTACTACTACACCTTGTACAAAACCAGAACCATCGCGTAATTGTAAAAAGGCAATTTTACCACTTGAGCGCTTATTAGCAAGCCAAGCGCCCATTTTTACTGTTTCTCCAACATGGTTGGCCATATCTTTAATCATGATTTTTTTCATTATACCCTCCAAAATTTTTGACTATAAGTTCGAAATTCGCTTCCACCATTCTCCATTATCAAATAACAAATATACATAATTGAGGTTGTCTTCTGCATTTACATAGGTTATTTCCCACACCGGCCCTATATCTTCTACACCGAGTTTAGCATGTAAAAGCTTACCATCTTTAACATCTTTCATCACCAAGTCTACTGCTCGTTGCTCTGATATTCCTTCTTCCAGATTCACTTCCATAATTTTTTCGTCCGATTTCCCATGAGGTAAAAAGTATGCTTTTTTTTCCCCTTTAGCTGTCGAACCAATTACGGTGTAAAAAGTGGAAGTATTGTTATATACGTAAGTTTTATCCACCTGAGCTAGCAAATTGTTCTCCAAAACATACGATTCTGCTTTATCCGTTGCTTCAGAAAATGGACCTTTGGCTTGAAAGTAAATTAATAAGCTAATAACAATCGTTAAACTTAATGCAAAAATAACCATAAATAATAACCACTTTTTAAGTCCCATCTGTTACGTCCTATAAATGGTGAAAACCGCTTTATTTTCATCTTGCTTATCAAGAGCAAGCCCAAACATTAAGTCTTTCTCTTTAAGCGTACGATTCAATACATCGACTATTTTATATAAGTCTGATTGGTAGTCAACTATAACAGTTGATAGCGTTTCTATTTTGTTTTCCATATTCCAACCCGCTTTCTAAAATCATCCTTCATCAGTATACCAATTTTCTAGCTCTAAGACCATATTTTCTAGCGATACTTTCTTAACAGGAATATTAGGAATAGCCTGTAAAAAGTCTCTTCCATATGACTTAGTCTCTATACGTCTGTCCAAGACGATGAAAACGCCTTTATCTGAAGATGATCGAATCAGACGACCGAAACCTTGTCTAAAACGCAACACCGCTTCTGGTAAAGAATAAGCAGAAAATGGATTCTGCCCATTTTTCGTTAACAATTCTGCTCTTTTTTTGAATAATGGATCGTCTGGAGAAGAGAATGGTAACCGAACCATAATGATAACCGATAAGGCATCACCAGGAACATCCACTCCCTCCCAAAAGCTATTCGTCCCAAAAAGAACTGATTTGGAGAACCGCTGGAATGACTTTAATAATCTCATCCTACTTCCAGATGTCATGCCTTGTGCAAAAAGCATATAATCATCCAACAAATGAGTATCTTGTATTAATTCCACAGTTTTACGAAGCATATCTTGGGAGGTAAACAAAACAAAGCATCTACCTTCTGATACAAGAACAGTTTGGACCACTGCTTCCGCAACCGCTTCAATATAATCACTTTGCGATACCTGTTTAATGTCGGGCATATTTTCCACAATTAGCAGTTCCGCTCCACTATAATAATCGCTAGCGGCTTTATACTGATAGATAGGTATTTCTGTACCCAACCCGAGTTGGGTCGTGATGAAATGCCTATTAGAAGGTACCGTAATTGTTCCAGACGTCCAAATAACCGCTCCCACTTCTCGATGCGCCATTAAGGCTTTTCTAATATCTTCTCTATAATTTAGTGGTCTTTTTATAACAGTAAGGCTACCAGGAATACTCCGAGTATCAACTTCTAACCATCTTGCCTCTGTCACTCTGTTCTGTAAGAAAATTTCATCCCATTCACTGACTTTAATGACTAACTCTCTAATCCAATATTGCCATTCATTGATAAATGATTGTATTTTCTCGTCTTCCACATGTTTACTGTATGAGTCAATCATAGATTTGGTAGAAAAGATGAAAACCTGAATCGAATTTGCAACGGAGCGGAAAATAGTTTGGTCTAACTCCAGGTCATCTAATTCTACTGTCTTTTTAGTGCTCTTCCCGTTCCTTTTACTTTTCTGAAGAAAGGCATCAATTACATAGGAAACAGCCTTATCAAATTTCTCAATGGTTTCTACATATTGCTTTTCTAATTGAATTTGAATAGATAATGGAACATGCAAAAGCTCCAATTTCTGCAACAATTGCTCGGTATCAAGTGTCCCAAATTGTCCTAAAACATATTTCCAATTGGTATAAGAGAAAATACGCTCACCGCGAGACATACTAGCGTGAATCATTTGATGGGCCTCATCGACAATCATTGCACAACCAGCTGTTAATATTGGTTGTTCTCTTTCTTGATCGGTCATTACCATTGCATGATTTGTAACTAAAATATGGCAGTCTTCACTTTTACGAAGAGCTCTTTCATAAAAATCATTTGCTCCTACTTCTTTTTTGTTAGACAAGCTTCCTCTTCTGATTTTATCGACAAATAATTGGCCGCCACCCGAGGCATTAAGCTCAGTTAAATCGCCATCCTCGGTTAAAGTAAGCCATACTAAAATTTGCATAATCGTAAAGGTTTCATCATATGACTCATCTTCCAGTTGAACCTGCTGCCAAAAGCTATACAGATCAATATAATGATGCATTCCTTTTAATGTTGCTACCTTCACATTAGTTTCTAAAATTGCGTTGATCTTTGGTATTTCTTCACTCACCAATTGATCGATCAAATGAGTTGTATATGTACTTATAATTACAGGTCTTTTCTTTTGGAATGAATAGAGGACAGCAGGTAATAGATAGCCTAGTGTTTTACCAATTCCCGTTTCGGCCTCACAAACTATTTCTAATTCATTTGTTAAGGATGCTTGAATTTGATCCATCAATTCAAATTGTCCCTCACGTTCTTCAAAGCTGGGGATACTTTTACTAAATAATTCAATTTTCTTGTCCCTTGTTTCAGGAAATGACAATGAATCGGTTTCTTCATGTTGTTCATCAGAAATTTCCTTTATCGGAATCCCTCGGTAAAGTAGAAAACCTTCTGACACTACCTGTTTTCTTTTTTCAACAAGTACATCAAAAAATAATATAGATAAATTAGATTTTAACTGAAAGGAACGTTTATGTAATAATTCGATAGTTTTTAGCGGTAGCTTCATTAATTGATCGATACATTTTATCAGCAAATAAGCAGTTGCCAGAGCATCGTCATCAGCTCTATGAGCAGATTCTAAATTGATTTCTAACTCATTTGCTATATCCTGAAGCTTATAGCTATAAAGGTTCGGAAACATTAGCTTTGTGAATTCTACCGTATCCATTGTTTTGCATACTAGGTTTGGAAGACCTACTCTCTTTAGTTCCTTCTGAAGGAATGGTAAGTCAAAGTGAATATTGTGAGCGACAAAAATGTGATCCTGCAGCATACCCAATACTTTTGCTCCAATATCCTCAAATAATGGTGCTTTTTCAACATCACTTTCCGCTATATTAGTCAGATCCTGGATAAATAGAGGAATTGGCTTTTCTGGGTTTATAAAAGTCGTATATGTGTTTACCAATTTGTTATTTTCAATAAATACAATTGCAAGCTGAATAATACGGTCACCATTCGTCGATGAGTGGCCTGTTGTTTCAATATCGACAACTGCATATTTATGATTTTCCATCATTCCTCAACTCACAGTCCTTTTGTTCTAAAAAAATTGTACCACATTCACTTTCCAGTGACGAAATTTTTACTTTCAAACAAGATACATATGGATAAACGGAAAATTCTTAAAATCACGTTCCGATCAATTTCCCTCCATATACTTGCGTAAATACGTTTAAAAAGGAATTAGTATCTTTAAACAATCCTAAAAAGCCTAATTTAATTTGGAAATATAGACCGTATTAATACGTATCCTGGAGTTTCTAAATAACTTTTATAAAAAATAGGATAAAAAAAGAACAGAATAGTCGTAATGATTGGAATTTCCAGAAACTATGGTATAATCAAGCAGTACACAATTGGATTAGTGACTTCCGAGGTTGTCACTCCTTAGAGAGGAGTTCGAGGAAATGTCATCTCAACATTTAAAAAACATGTTGTTATCATTACAACAATTTCAAGATTCTAAAATCTCCATTACAATCAATGACCATAACAATGAAGCCTTATTTACAGTAAGTTTATCAGAAAGTCTATTTCAAGTTACCAATATCAACAATCACAAGACAGAAACTTCCGATAATGTAGATACGGTAGTAGAATATATAGAGAATAATATTTTTACAAATTGACCCTAACTAGTAGGTCTCTTTTTTTTTGAATAAAATTAGTTCTATAACTGTTTTATTTGAATTTTGATTCTGTCCCACCTTTTGCTCAGTTTACTTCTGTTGTCATTTAGTAAACGGATGTCTAACATAGATGCAATGGTCTCAGCTATTCTTTCAATGGACATGTGTTCGGTTTCAATACGATGTTTAAATATATCATTGGATAAGCCTTCTATACACCTTTCTATTTGCAAAGCACCCCAAGAGTGTTTGCTCTCTCCTCTACTTCTCAGTCTCTTTATCAGCGTTTCCTTGGATGCCCAAAGGACAAAATGATTTACTACGACACCATCCTTTCTTAGCTTTGTTATTATTTCTTCAAAGTATTGTGGATTTACAATAGTCATTGGTACAATAATTACCCCATTGTATTCACTCGCTATGTATTTTAACGTAGTATAATTTAGTTCTCTCCAGACACTGTGATCTTGGAAATCCGGTTTACTAAGCTCAGTTGGAATATTTTTGTTAATAAAAAAGCCCGTTTTTTCTGGATCAAAGACAACAGAATTAGGAATCCTACGATGTAATTCATATGAAGTCTGCGTTTTCCCTGAACCAAATGCCCCGTTTATCCATATAATCATAAAATCACCTTTTCTTTAATGAATGATTAACTTACTACACTCATTACTAAATTCATAAGTTCCAAAATTATTATATACAACACTTATTCAACCTTTTAAGCTAAAAAACCTTTTATTTACTGGTGAATAACAAAAAAAGAAAATGAAGTATATATATTTCATTTTCTACAAGCAATAAATAATGAAATTTGAATTTTGATCATTCCTTTAGTATGCATTCTTCCTCCCTAGTATTATATTAAGTTTTTCTGAGCTTAATAGCATTGCTACAGCAAAAATGACAATAACAATCGGGAAAATCCCAATAGTCATCTGAGAAGCCATGAAACCAAGAAGTGGTGGCATGAATGTTGTGCCCGTATAAGCAAACGCCATTTGATAGCCCATAATCGTCTGAGAATGCTTTTTCCCAAAACGTGTTGGTGTTTCATGCAACATACATGGAAATATCGGCGCTAATCCTAATCCGACAATTATAAATCCGACAAATGAGAAAGCGGACGGTAACGGTAATACTAATATTATGGCACCACTCAATGCTATTAACTGCCCCCACCTAATGAGCGAACGGTTGGTAACTTTATAAGTGATAAAACCTGTTATTAATCTGCCAACAGTTATCCCTGCGTAATAAAAAGAGATCCAACCGGCAGCTGTTGCTACACTTATTCCTTTAATATTTACCAAGAAACTACTTCCCCAAAGACCCACAGTTGCTTCAACTCCACAATAAAAAAAGAATGTAGTCAGAGCCCATTTTACTCCTTTAGTTTGAAGTGGCTTTGTATTAGTCTCTTTTTCATTAATTACAGCTTTTAGCTCGTCAATTTCCTCTAGTAAACGATCATTTCTTTTTACTTTTACTTTTTTCCATAAAGGCAAAGTGAAGAAAAGAATAATAACTAATGCAAACTGAATAGCTGCAATAAGAAAATATCCATTTCTCCAAGAACTAGAACTGTCCCCTGATATAAACTGAGCCATAATAATCGGACCTAAAGTAGCTCCGACTCCCCAAAAACAATGTAACCAACTCATATGCCTCGCCTTGTAATTTACAGCTACATAATCGTTTAACCCCGTATCTACAGCCCCAGCTCCTAATCCAAGTGGAACAGCACAAACCATTAACCAAACAATCGATGGAGCAAAATGAAATCCAAGCAAGGCAACAGCGGTCATTAATACGCTGACAAATGTGACTTTCCCAGTCCCGTACCGTTTGAGAATCCTTCCACTAATAAGACTAGAGATTATTGTGCCACATGCTATGGTCATAAATAATAGTCCAGCAGTCTCAAGTGGAGCCCCTAAGTCCCCTTGCATCACAGGCCAAGCTGCTCCTAATAATGAATCAGGTAAACCTAAACTAATAAAAGCCAAATAGATTATTATTAAAAGAAATGTTGCCATGTTTCACCTCATATACTTCCAATTATTTTATTTCATTCAACATAAGCTCTATCCCTAATCTTTGTAGTCCATATAAATAATCTTGTTTCCAATCACTTATAGTTAGCTCAGGAAGATGTTCTGGTGGAACATAATTAGAACTTGCACTAGTAATTTTTTCTACTAACGCTTCATCCACTTCATCTTTGAAAAAAATGATGGTATGTGGGTTAATGCTAGCTGTAAATGATGCTACTAATCGGCTAATCGGATCAATCTGATAATCTTGAGAAAAAGGAGCTTCTTTAGATTCAGTTCCATTGTTTTCTAACGCTTGCCATAAATTCTGCTCATCATACTGAGGGACGAACGAAATCTCCCCAGCGAAAAATGTACTCCCACGCACCACATCTCCATTTATCAAAAAACCTGCACCAGGACCATTTTGACCTATATACAAATATACAAGGGAGGGATTGTTCTTCCCCCCCTTATAATGGTGATATCCGAGTACGGCAGCATTCATATCGTTCTCAACAACCACAGGTATCGAAAAATGATTTTCATAAAATCCTTTAATATCAAAATTTTGAAAGTTCACATATCCAGGTATATGAAAAATCCTTCCATTATCAACAGAACCAGGTACTCCTATTGCGATAGAGCTAATTTTTGGGTATACTGCTATTAATTTTTCCATGCTCATAGTTAATAGCTGTAAGCCACCTTCCACTAATACACTTGGAATTACCCCCCGCTCTTTCACCTCTCCCACACAATTAAAGATCGCATAATTTGTTTCTTGCCTCTCTAAAAAAATGGAAAGTCCAAGCGTATGCTCAGGATTGTACTTATACCTTTTTGCTCGTCTACCTCCACTAGATTCATCTAAACCTACTGAAATAACCTCTCCACTCTTCTCCATTTGAGCAAGAAACTTACTTATAGTTGGGAAACTAATGTCTAATTTATCGCAGAGTTCAGCTTTTGTTGCACTTTCAAACTCTAAAAGCAACTTCCTAATACTCGAAAGAATTACTTTCCTCACAGACTTTGGAGTAGCATTCACTAACTCCACCTCCTACTTAAATATACTTATTAAAGAACTTTAATAAGTATTGATGATAATATATCATAGAAAATTATTGGAAACAACTACTATAATTTTTATTTTCAAATAATTCTTTTTTCTTACAATCACACGAATAAATAACCTCTATTACTCTGTTTTCTGATTAAAAATTGAATCCATACATTACTTTTTTAATTAATTCATGAAAATCTGATGCGAAGTATGATATGGTAAATTGTCTACAATTAAAGATTAGAAGGTGAACACCGTGCTAGAAGTAAGTGAAAGTAAATTATCGAAATATGTTGTACATCACGTCGGCGATACGCTTGTACTAGGCGATGAAGCACTCTCCCAACCTGAAACGATGTTGGAAGCGGCTTTTACTCAATTAGCTTTTAACAAAATTGATTTGGAGCAACAATTCGAGTTTTTCCACGAATCAGACATAGGATTGAATGAAGTATATACGTATGTAAACTCCATATTTGATCAGGATACTAGTTTCCTAGAGCAATCCAACCATATTGCCACTCATTTAAAAAGTGTTTCTCAGCATCCAAATATTAAACACGGAGATTTATTCATAGGGTTATTTGATAATTGCCTATGGCATAACGAAGTGAAAAAAGTAATAGCTATCGTCAAAATTGATGAAAAAGAAATGTTTTTAGATGTGAAAAATGAGCAAAATAAAATGGTTGTGAATGGCATTGACGGAATTAATGTAAAAAAAATCAATAATATGGCGGTCATCATGGACATGGGTCCAGACGTAGTACCAGCTGTCTTTATGAAAACAAAAAAGAAAGAAGATGTCGTATTCTGGCAAGAGCGTTTTTTGAAGATTAAAGTAGCAGATGAGCATTATCACAAAACAGAGTTAGCTTTAACAGAATGTAAAAAGTATATTATTAAGGAAGAAAACTATACGAATACCGAGAAATTGGGTTATTTGAATAAGACACTCGAATACTTTAGAAATGAAGAAGAGTTCCAGGTAGATAATTATATTGACACAGTCTTTGAAAAAACAGCTTCAGTTCAAAAAGATATAATTGTCAATTCAGTAAAACCATATGAAACGATCATTTCTGAAAGTGCCATTGCAAAAGCAGAAAAAACGTATAAACGTAAAATTAAATTAGATTCCAATATTGAAATTCAAGTGAATGTACGAGATATTGAACAAGTCAATGAGCTGATTGAAGTTGGCTATGATGAAGCTACAAATCGGAAGTTTTATAAAATCTATTTCCAAGAAGAAATATAATCCAAGATAAACATACTAGTATAAAGTTTAGTCTACAGAGAATAAGAGGAGATGGGCAAAGGACACGCCACAATTCTCTTAGAACCTGTATTCTTCACTATATTATTACCGAATGTATTTAAAGGGATACTGGATGTGACGGATGTCACAACCAATATCTCTTTTTTTCGATAATTTTATGCAGTTCGCTTCTTCAAGTCCCATAAATCTAGTGTAGGCAAAAGAAAACCAAATTTCTTTAACTGTTGACACTTTCAACTTTCTTCGCTTGACTCGCATGGAGTGATTTCATAGCATAACGCGCTATAGGTTGTGCGATTAACATTTCAATCCAACATGCTACACCAAAATTTCTTTGCCACACATGCAAGAAGTTTCTAAACAAGTATTAAAACTATTACATCGATAATCTATACATAATTTGTCGAACAATTTTAAAAAGAAGAAGTAGCCGATTAGATATAAATAACCTGCCATTCAAGTCAGTGTCACTGATTTGAATGGCAGGCGTATTTTGTATTCAATTACATAACTGTTGCTTCGGGTTCGTAATGGATGATTTGTTTGATAGAATTATCTTCATTCATAATCGCCACTGTTGGCTTATGTGATTGTGCTTCTTCATTCATCACATATGCATACGATAGTATGATTACTACATCCCCACGTTGAACTAGCCGTGCAGCTGCTCCATTTACACAAATAACACCACTACCTCGTTCACCTGAGATAATATATGTCTCAAAACGTGCACCGTTATTATTATTTACTATATGCACTTTTTCGTTAGGTAACATACCTACAGCATCTAGTATATTCTGATCTATTGTAATACTTCCTACATAATTTAAATCAGCTTCTGTTACTACTGCTCGGTGGATCTTCCCATTTAACATCATTCGCAACATATATTACACATCCTTTTTTTCTTTTAAAATATTATCTATCAAACGTGCCTTCTCAAAAAATACGGCTGTCGCAAACAGTACTTCCTTCGTATCATCTGTAACTGACTGTAACGTTGGATAAGATAATGCTTCTAAATAATCAATCTTACCAGAGGTGTTGCTCTCAATATGCTCTTTCCCTTTTGCAATTGCTGCTGGTAAGTCATTTGTTTTTTCCCATGTTTCTGTAGCTAATTGCAAAGCTTTATACAAATGAACTGCTTCTAATCGTTCTTGTTCGCTTAAAAATACATTCCGCGAGCTCTTAGCAAGTCCATCAAGCTCCCTCACTGTCTGTACCCGAACTATTTCTACTGGGAAATTATACGCATTCACAAATGTCTCAATTATAGCTAGTTGTTGTGCATCCTTTTGTCCAAAGTATGCCTTCGTTGGCTGAACAAGATTAAATAATTTAGTAATTACCTTTAGGACACCATCAAAATGTCCTGGTCTACTTTCACCACATAGCTTAGTGGAAAGATTTCCTACCCCTATAGAGATACCACTTTCAAAAGGATACATTTCCTTTGCACTTGGAACAAATAATACATCTACTCCAGCATCTGTAGCTAGTTGTGTATCACTTTCAATATCTCTTGGATATCTGTCTAAATCTTCATTTGGACCAAACTGAGCAGGATTCACGAAAATACTTGCCACGACTATGTCATTATCGATTCTAGCCTTAGTTAATAAGGCCAGATGTCCTTCGTGCAAATAGCCCATTGTGGGAACGAAACCTATCGTTTTGTCTTTATTTAGTTCGATTATTTGTTTTAGCTCATTTATCGTTTGTATTGTTTGCATGATTGCCTCCATATAGTGCGGAAAGTTGCTCTTCCTTCATCGTAAAGGAATGTTCTACTGTTGGGAAAGTACCATTTTTAACTTCCTCTACATATTGTTTAATACCAGCTAAAATTGGTTCTCCAACATTTGCAAATTCCTTCACAAATTTAGGAATATGATGTGTACCGTACTTTACCATATCATGAAAAACTAACACTTGCCCGTCAGCTTGTGCACCTGCTCCAATACCAATAGTAGGAATCGTTAGAGCCTTAGAAATAGTGTCAGTCAGTTGATGTGGAATACATTCTAAAACGACGGCACAAGCGCCAGCTTTTTCACATAGTTTTGCGTCTTCTATTAACTTTTCTGCTGCTGCTGCAGTTTTTCCTTGTACTTTATATCCACCTAGTACACCCGCAGATTGAGGCAACAAACCTAGATGAGCGATAACTGGAATACCGGCAAACGTCAATTTTTCAATGACTGGCAATACATCATCCGCACCTTCGAGTTTCACAGCCTGTGCACCCGTTTGCTGCATAAGTTGAACCGCATTAGTTAATGCTGAATCCAATGAACCGTGAAACGTCCCAAAAGGCATATCGACCACTACAAAAGTATCCTTCGCCCCGCGTCTAACTGCTTTACCATGATGAATCATATCGTCCATCGTTACGAAAACAGTAGAGTCATAGCCTAAAACGACCATACCTAGTGAATCACCCACAAGAATCATATCCATTCCTGCTTCTTCCGCAAATTTAGCGGTCGGAAAATCATAAGCTGTCATCATCGTAATTTTCTCGTCGTTTTTTTTCATACTAATAAAGTTACTCGTTGTTTTCATACAAAATCCCTCCATTTGTGGTGAAGAGAAAACCATATAAAAGCCCTTCTATTCCGAAATGGACAGAAGGGCAGAAAAATTGTATTCATAGGTTTTCCCGTCCCTGTCATATAGATCAAGGCAGACTATTTAGTTAACAAAACTCTTTTTCTAAAGGTGCAGTTCTAAAAGGATACTGCCCAACACATACAGAATAACAAAAAAAATGAAATCCGTCCAAACTAACTTCTTCCTAGCAAATGAATATCTGCCGAATAAATACCACGAATTTCACCACTATCTAATCTCAGCTCTAAAACTCCATCTTTCGTAATACCTAAAGCTACACCTTCAAGTGTTTCTCGTAACATAGTGGCACGTATACGTTTTCCAATCGTGCAGTTATGGCTTTCCCATAGTATTTTAATAGGTTCAAAGCCTTTTTCTACATATAGATCGCCATATTTTTCTAGATAGTAAAGTATTTTAGCTACCAATAAGGAACGATCCACCTCTTCTCCATTTTCCATTTTCAATGAAGTGGCAATGTTTTGGATGGATTCGTCAAATGCACTTAGTTCCTGATTTACATTGACACCAATTCCTATAATAATTGAATGGACTATATCCATATCTGCCTGTAATTCCGTCAAAATACCGGTGACTTTTTTTCCGTTTATCAATATATCATTTGGCCACTTAATCTGAGGTGTAAGATTAGTTACCTCTTGAATAGCTTGATTGATAGCTACAGCTGAAACCAGTGTAAACTGAGCAGCAAACTCGGGACTTATATTTGGACGAATAATAACACTCATCCATATGCCTTTATTTGCAGTAGAATCCCAGCTGCGTTCTAACCTTCCTTTTCCAGCAGTTTGTTCCTCCGAAATAATAACCGTTCCATGAGAGGCACCCTGACGTGCTTTGTCAGCCGCAATAATTTGAGTGGATGTACAAGATGTATAATAATCAATATTTCTTCCTAATTGTTTCGTGTTAAGTTTAGGAAGAATTTGCTCTGGCGTAACTAAATCCGGTATAGACTGGAGTATATACCCCTTCTTTTTGATAGCTTCAATTACATAGCCATCTTCTTCGATACTTTTCAAATGCTTCCAGATCATGGTTCGTGAAATATGTAGTTCATCTGCTAACTTCTGGCCAGAGACCGGTTCCCCTTTAGCATTGATAAGCGTTGAAAGAATTTTTTCTTTAATGGAGATATTCATGAGAAAACCATTCCTTTATTTCGTGTCTGTCATTATTTATTTTGCCATTTACAATCATACCCGTTAATATGTCTAATACTTCTTTTATCCATGGGCCTCTTTTTTTGTTTGTCCATTCAATCAGGTCATTTCCATTCACAACAATATCTTTTTTAGAAGTAATGGGAAGTGTGCGTTTCTGTAGTAAAAATTTCGCAAGTGGATGAGCTATTTCATTTGAAAAAATGGAGTTTCCAAAGTGGTAAGCTACTGTCAGAACTTCCTCCCTAAAAAGGAATAATTCATCAAGCGTCCAAGCACCTTTTTCCAAACTATAAACTGCTTCCAACACATTTTTTACATGTCTTTTCTCATCATTTGAGCATTTATAATGATTTAACAGAATGTTAATATTTTCGTTCGACTGCAATAGAGCAAAGAAGGCCCATCCATTAGCTTTAACATTAAAACTCGAGAAGTTGTCCCAACTTTGTAGATGCCTTTCCCAGTCGCCAGGGAAATTCTGAGATAATCCACTTTCTACAAAAAGTTTCATCCCTTTGAAAGGAAAGTCACTTAGCCATATCTTTTCTAGCTCCACTTTCACTCTTTCAATGGAGACATGCTCAATAAGTGCATGTAAGGAACGAATTGCTTGAAAGGTCTCTTGCTCAAGTGTAAAATTCAGCTGCGCTGAGAAACGTACTGCTCTTAACATACGTAATGCATCCTCTGAAAATCTTAACTGAGGATTTCCAACCGCTTGAATTATTTCTTCCTCGATAGCTTTTTTGCCTCCAAAATAATCGACAAGCTCATCTTCTTTAGTTAAGGCCATTGCATTTATCGTAAAGTCTCTTCGTTGAAGATCCTCTTGTAAATTACGTACAAATGTTACACCATCTGGTCGTCTAAAATCAGAGTAGGTAGATTCCGAGCGATACGTAGTTACTTCAATAGGCTCATCTACTACAACTAAAACAGTCCCATGTTCGATTCCAACATCAATAGTATGAGTAAATATCTGTTTGACCTCCAAGGGAGTAGCATTTGTAGTGATATCTACATCATTTGCAGGAGCATTACGTACAAAGTCTCGGACAGCCCCTCCTACTACAAACGCCTCAAAGCCTGCCTGTTCTAGTTCTTCTATTATTTTATAAGCTGCCGGCCACCGATTTTTCATCAAGCTATTTTCTCGCCACTCTTTCATACATTTCTTCATACTGCTCTACAATACTTTTAGAACTAAATCGATCCCGTATAACCTCTAAAGACCTATCGACAATCTGTTTATGTAATGAGGGGTTTTGTAAAACTTCCACACCATGTTCTGCTACCTTTTTCCAATCCCCTAGTTCCACGATAAATCCATTATCGCCATTCGTAATTACTTCAGGAATGCCACCTACATTCGTTCCTATACAAGGCACTCCACAAGCCATTGCTTCTAATAGCACTAAACCAAAAGACTCTTTTTCAGAAAGCAATAGCATAAGATCTGCTATGGAATATAGTTCTGATAGATTTTCCTGTTTACCTAAAAAGAGAACATCATTTTCGATAGATGTACCTTTAATAGATTCCATAATAGGATGTTTTTCGGGTCCATCTCCTACTAATAGTAATTTAGAAGGAACCTCTTCATGGATAAGCTTAAAGCTCTGTACTATATCCGGAACATGCTTTACTTTTCTAAAGTTAGAAACATGAATTACTACTTTTTCATGTGGTTTTATACCTAATAATTCCTTTAGATTACCTGCATCCTTTTTAGTATATTCTTGCTCATCAATAAAATTATATATCGTCTCAATATCCTTATTGGGAGATATTAAATCCATTGTTTCTTGGCCAAGGGAATGAGACACTGCCGTTACGACATCTGATTTTTCTATCCCATACTTTATTGCTCCTTTTAACGATGAATCATATCCTAAAACGGTTATATCAGTTCCATGTAAAGTAGTAACAATGCCGATATCTGAGTTTGCCATATCCTTTGCCAGTATTGCACACACCGCATGAGGAATAGCATAATGTACATGCAATACATCTAATTGCTCATCTACAATTACCTCTGCCATTTTATTGGCTAAAGCAATATCGTATGGAGCATATTGAAAAACAGAGTAGCTATTCACTTCCACTTGATGAAATGTGATCTTTGGAGATATTTTATTTAGTCGGAAAGGGATCCCAGATGTGATGAAATGTATTTCATGCCCTTTTGCTGCAAGCATCTTTCCTAATTCTGTTGCAATTACTCCTGATCCCCCAACAGATGGATAGCAAGTAATTCCTATTTTCAATTTACGCACTTAATCACTTCCTTAACGTGAACGTCTCTCTTCTAGTAAACGCCAATCTAAAAAACCTTGTTCTATACCTTTTAAAAGGATTTCAGCTGTTCCCATATTTGTTGCAAGTGGGATCTGATATACATCGCAAAGTCGAATAAGCGCCGTTACATCTGGCTCATGCGGTTGAGCGGTAAGTGGATCTCGGAAAAATATAACCATATCCATTTCGTTATTTGCAATCGCTGATCCTATTTGCTGGTCTCCACCTAGTGGTCCAGATTTATATCTAAATATATTTAAACCAACTTCATCTATAATTCGTGTTCCGGTTGTTCCGGTAGCAAATAATTCGTGCTCTATTAATATTGACT
Organism: Psychrobacillus sp. FSL H8-0487; assembly: GCF_038008385.1. NCBI lineage: Bacteria > Bacillati > Bacillota > Bacilli > Caryophanales > Bacillaceae > Psychrobacillus > Psychrobacillus sp. FSL H8-0487. Next base: position 1,611,313 of record NZ_JBBOZA010000001.1, on the reverse strand, counting down.
TATATGCTGTTACGAACTGTATCAAATCTTCTTTTTTCTGGTCATGTGCAACTAATGCAATTCTCATTGTTTCCCTCCTATAAAATAATATCTTCTAAACCATAAATCAGAACATCACGCTCCATGATCTCATTGATAGACAATACAATTCCAGACATAAAGGATGCGCGGTCAAAAGAATCATGACGTAGTGTTAGCAATTGCCCCTCTCCACCTAAAAGCACCTGTTGATGTGCAACTAAACCAGGTAATCGGACACTATGTATATGCATGCCATCCATTTTTGCTCCTCTTGCACCTGGAATTATCTCTTCTTCACCCGGATGTCCCTGTTCCATAGAAGTGCGTGTTTGTTGTATCATCTGAGCTGTTTTAATTGCTGTTCCAGAAGGAGCATCTACTTTTTGATCATGATGCATCTCAATAATTTCCACATTCGGCAAATATTTTGCTGCTGTTTGTGCAAACTTCATCATAAGCACCGCACCTATAGAAAAGTTTGGGGCAATAATACATCCTACTTGTACCTCTTCTACTTTGTTTCTTAATGTATCTAATTGTAAATCAGTAAAGCCCGTTGTACCAATAACTGGTCTCACACCATAGTCAAGTGCAGTCATCGCATGCTCAAAAACGGCTGAAGGAATAGTCAGATCAACTAATACATCAGGTTCTGTTTGTTCGATTAATAAGTTTAAAGATGTGTAGATGGGAATGTTATCCCCTAAGCACTCTGTCTCTTGCTTATTATCCAAAACTGCCACTAATAAAAAATTTTCGTTTTTTATTACAGTTGCTACTGCTTCTCTTCCCATTTTACCTCTTGGGCCTGCTACCGCTACTTTAATAACCATTATTAGTCCTCCTTAATCGTCCATCTATCTTTATCTCTTGTATTATATTTGTTTAAGACTTGCTCTAATGATTGCTGCAGATCTATACCTTCTGCATTTGCTAAACATAATAGTACGAAAAAGAAATCTCCCATCTCATCCGCAATTTCTTTCTCCACTTCTGTAGATTTCTTTTTCTTTGTCCCATACTTATGTTGAACTTCACGGGAGAGCTCCCCTAGTTCTTCCGTAAGTCTTGCTAGTAGTTCCATTGGTGGGAAATAACCTTCTTTAAACTGGTTTATGTATGTATCTACTTCTAGTTGTAAATCAGATAAAGTTTTTTTCTCTACCATTTAATCTATCTCTCCTTCGTGTATATCCTAATAAGAAAAGCAGCTAGTTGTCAAAAACATCAAAATAATCGATAATAACATAAGTATGAACTAATAAGCGAGGTGTAACAATGGGAGTTGGACTTAAATTAAAAAATATTATAATGATTATATTGGGATCAGCCATTTATAGTTTTGGCTTTGTTCACTTTAATATGCAAAATGAACTTGGTGAAGGTGGATTTTCTGGTATTACTCTCGTTTTATATTTTGCATTCAACTGGGATGTAGCATTGATGAACCTTTTATTAAATATACCAATGTTCTTCTTAGGTTGGAAGTTGCTTGGGCGGAAAATGTTTGCTTATACAGTGATTGGCACTGTTTCAGTATCCGTATTTTTAAAATTATTTGATATTTATGAATTCCATCTTGGGCTAGAAGGTGACTTGTTTCTAGTTTCACTATTTGCTGGGGTTTTTGTAGGTGTAGGTTTAGGTATTATTTTCAAATATGGTGGTACAACCGGAGGGGTCGATATTATCGCCCGACTTGTATTCAAATACAAGGGATGGAGCATGGGTAAAACGATGTTTATCTTCGATGCATTTGTCATTTTGTTATCCTGGGCGACTTTCCTTAATGAGCGTTCCATGATGTATACGCTTGTTGCTGTATACGTTGGCGCAAGAGTTATAGATTTTGTGCAAGAAGGCGCATATTCTGCTAGAGGTGCATTTATCATTTCAGACAAGCAAAATGAGATTGCTGATCTCATTACGAATAAATTATCTCGCGGAGTAACAATATTGAACGGACATGGACATTTCACAAAAAGTAGTCGGGAAGTAATCTATTGCGTCGTAGCGAAAAACCAGATAAGTGCATTGAAGTCGGTTATAAGTTCTATCGATCCACATGCATTTGTGTCTATAACAGAAGTAAAGGATGTAATGGGAGAAGGTTTCACTTTAGATGATGAGAAAAATCCGATAGATTAGTGTGAAGGATTATTCAAGTATCTTACTTGGGTGATCCTTTTTTAATAGATAAGCAATAATATAGAACACAGCATGAATATTGGATTATTTATAAAATTTTAAAGAATGAATGATACTTCTGATTTACGCTACAGGTGGACGCGTTTCGCGGGGTGAGCGATGAGCTACCACCACAGCACACGCGTCGTTGTGATATCTCGAAGCACCTTCTCTTTTATATTACAGTCGTAATGGCATGATAGTATAGTTTTCTTCATACGGTTACTTGAGGTGATAAAATGGAATTACTTTCTGAAAAGGATGCATTGAACTGGATACTCTATGTTATTTACTTCGGATTTCCTATTCTAATAGCAATAAATTTAGGTGTACTAATAACTTTAATCCAATTAAAGAGAAGAATAAAAGATAAAACATGACCCTAAAGGAACAGAGTAATCTTTTTGTTTCTCTTATTGAACTAAACTACTTATTTTAAGAAAAAAAAGCTATACTCCTTCTTGAAGTAAAGCACCCGATAGTTGAAGATGAAAATGGAGGAACTCAATTAAATTAAGTTCCTGCTTTACAATGAATATTTACAATTAAATCTATTTCGGCTTACATTCAAAAGAATAACTACTTGTGAGATTATTATGGATTTCTAATTTGACTTCTCCACCATTTTCATAACAGCCAGTAATGAGTAAATTTATTTCTTTAGTATTGAAATAACTATGGGTATGCGTTATAAAAGACACTCCAAATAAAGCCATAATGAAAATCCATAAAAAGCCTTTTAAATTCACCTTTTTAAAAATACTCATTTTCATCCCCTCCTTTATTTCAATTGAACTAATCTATTATTTTACTTTATTACGTATAAAAGTAATAGAAGTTCGAATTATTTCAAAAAATAAAGTTCCCCTTGTTCAACTAAACTGCCGATTTAGTTGAATAAGAAAAAGGCTTTACTCCTTCTTGAAGTAAACCACCCGTTACTTTAAGAGTAACTCTGCACAAATTATAAATTCCCCATTAAAGTTGGGTCAGCTCCAAACCAAGTTTGATTATCATTTTCTTCTGTCAATGGTTGAATCCAACAAACACCAAAATAAAATTTTCTATCTGAAGTAGTGGGATATGTTACATATTGAATTCCATTACTCAAGTAATCCCCACCATAATCAATATAATTTGTGCCGTCTACAAATTCTCCTACTATCCCAATTGTGAGTTTTATATCATTTCTGTAAAAAGATATTGCTTCAAGCCTTTCGCCACTTTCAACATCTCCCTTTACATCTATTGAAGGTATGCAACATTTAATTTCTTGATCCTTCATTTCACTTTTGTACTCATATTGAATTAAATACCTACCATTTACATCTCGACAATGCAATTCTAAATCTAATTTTATCACAGTAAATCCCACTTCTTCATCATTAACAAACAATTTAATAGCACCTAAAGGAGTTAATAACATTTAATCACCCACTTATTAATATTTTATCTTGTTAAACTAAACTAAAGCACCTCGTTGTTGAAGAAGGAAGTAGTAATCTCGCTATTTATACTGATTAAAATTCGTTTCGATAGGCATTACCGATTTAATGAAGGCTATATCTTTTTCGTTAACATTAACATTGGGTGCAAAAAACTCCATACCCCAATGTTCGGAATGAAAAATAGTGGTGGAGTTTTTACTCAAAAAAATAGAGAACCATTTTATCTCCCCCTCGATATTTACATTATTTGATAATAAATGGGTTACAACATTTAGTGCTTTATTTCCCTTGAAAATAGTGAGGTTATTTTCCGTGATTGTTTCGAATGAGCCTTTAAGCATTGATTTTGTTTCCTCGACAACAACTGCTTCTTCATTCCAACAATGGATTTCTATCGTATCTGATTGTGATAAAAAATAGTTCATCAAAGGAACCCAATAATCAATTTTTTCATATTCACCAGATACACTAAAATACAGTGGTTAAATCATTTTACTACCACCTTTTTAGTGATTTTTATATACTATATCTCAAATTCCTTCTTAATTTAAGACTTCGTTAGTTCAATAAGAAAAAGGCTTTACTCCTTCTTGAAGTAAAGCACCCATAGTTGAAGTAGGAAAACTAAAATATATTTCTAATATCTTCCCAACCATACACAAGTTCGGTAAGTTTTTTCTCTGAAATCTCAACTTCAACAGCATCTATTTTTTTCCCACCAAGTGATTCATAAAACAGACGAGAAATATTATCTTTTAAGACAAGAACAAGCATAGAGTTTAATCCCAATTCTGCAATTTCTTCAATTATTGGTTTAACAAGTGCTTTTCCTAAACCATTGCCCTGATACTCTTTTAAAATGTATATTGCATATAACTCCCCTTCGAACCCATGGTAATTCCCGCTTCTTTCTAATCCACCAGTAGAAAAACCAACAATTTCCCCGCCATTGGTCTCTGCTACATATACCCCGCCATTAGGAATATTGTTTTCCCATAGCCGTTCTCTACTTTCGTATGTTAAATTATTAAAATATTGGTCTGAAACTATATTCTTATACGTAGTTTTCCAAGAAGCAACGTGTACTTTTGCTATTCCTTTTACGTCTGATAAAACAGCTTTTCTAATGTTCATATTCCCATTGTTCATTAATTCCTCTCCCTCTTTTGCAGTAAATAATACCACAAAATTTCGATTTCATAATGAACTAACCTGCTGTGTTAGTTCAATAAGAAAAGTTACCCATACCGGCAGCCACTTGTTAACTTAGCACCCATTAGTCTAAGTAGAATCTATTCTCATATCCTTATTTGACTAACTGCATAATCGAAATTTAAGTGAAGAAAAAAGAATATATCAAAAAAACAAAAATCCCTATTATTCCTGTGACAATAAATGGAGTTCCGGAAACTGGCCTTCTTTTAATTCGAATGTAAAAACCGCTCAAGATATACATGCAACAGAGTAATAATCCAATAATCAATAATATAGGTTTCATTGATCCATCTCCAAACTTGAAGTAAGCAACCCTTTTGCACAATATTTTACATATATTAACTTATTCAACACAGTAGCAAAATAACCTTCTTCTTCAATGAAACTGCCGCGTTAGTTAAGTACATTCTTTACAAACTTTTAGATGCAGGTTAAATTCATAATGCTTTTACTAAAAATCAATTAACCCTTACCTTTTACTTAGCCAAATTTAATAATAATTGTTCACATATTAAAAAAGAGCTTGGAAAATGAAATGATATGCTCCCAATAAGGTAGACAGATGAAATAATAAAAAATCTGTTTCCTTTATTGGGGGTTTTTTTATGGGTAAAAGTGCTTTTACTGCACAACAAAAGTATGAGGTAATTGTATCTTATGAGAATAGAAAAACTTCAAGTATAGACTTCTGTCGTCAATACAATGTTTCTGACGAAACAATTAAAGAATGGATTTACCAGTTCCAAACATATGGAATGGACGGGCTTAATAATCCTAATGGATGGAAAAGGTATTCTAAAGAAGTGAAACTGGCTGCGGTGCTTGACTGTCTTTCCGGGAACTATTCTCAAACCGAGATTGTACGCAAGTACAAAATTTCCAGTGGCTCAGTGTTACGAAGGTGGATAAAGATTTATAATGATCATAGAGGTTTAAAAGAGATGAAAAGGATGAATAACTCTATGATTAAAGGTCGGTCTACTGCACTTGAAGAACGTTTGGAAATAGTTATGTACTGTTTTCAGAATGGAAAAAATTATCATCAGGCGTCGGAACAGTTCAACGTTTCCTATCAACAGGTGTATCAATGGGTAAAGAAGTTTGAGAAAGAAGGAGAAGACGGACTTAAAGACAGGCGCGGCCGGACTAAGGCAGAGCTAGAATTAACTCCCGATGAGAAGTACCAACGTGATATGAAGAAGTTAGAGAAGGAAAATGAGCGTCTTCGTGCAGAAGTTGCATTTTTAAAAAAGTTAGAGGAACTAGAAAGGAGGCGTTGAAAGAGACGTCCTTAAGCCAAGTTCGATTGACCGATAAATATATAGCCATTCAAGAACTTCATGAGAAAGAGAAATTTTCCATTGTTCTTTTATGTGAGATCTCGAAAATTCAACGTTCTGGCTACTATAAGTGGCTTGATCGCGTCCCTTCGAAAAGTGAGAAGTTGAATGAGGAAATTCTTAAGGAGATATTACTTCTACATAATAAGGTGGATGGTATATATGGTTATCGCCGCATAACGATGAATCTGAGACGTACCTTATCGAAGTCTATTAACCATAAGCGTGTTTACCGACTGATGAAGATTGTCGGAATCCAGGCGGTTATTCGATGTAAGCGCAAGAAGTATAAATCAAGTACACCACGGCACGTGGCTGAAAACGTGTTGGACAGGAATTTCAACTCCGAGAAGCCAAATGAAAAATGGCTGACTGATGTGACCGAAATGAAATACGGAGTCTCACAGAAAGCTTATTTGAGTGCGATTTTGGATTTATATGATGGATCTATTGTGAGCTATGTACTAGGTACTTCCAATAATAATTCATTGGTGTTTAAAACCCTTGATTTAGCTTTGGAAGTTAGCGCAGGAGCAACTCCACTGCTTCACAGTGACCGAGGATATCAATATACTTCCTCTACATTTAAAAGGAAAATAGAGAAAGCAGAAATAGTACAGAGTATGTCAAGAGTAGGACGGTGCATTGATAATGGACCAATGGAAGGATTTTGGGGAACACTGAAATGTGAGAAGTATCATTTAAACAAGTACAGTACGTTTGAAGAGTTGAAGAAAGCTATTGATGAGTATATTCAATTTTATAATACGGAAAGATTACAAAAAAGATTAAACGGCCTTAGTCCCTTAGAATACAGAGCTAAAGCCGCCTAGTGTCTTTTATTTATTTCCACTGTCTATTTGACAGGGGGCAGTTCAAAACTTCCAAACTCTTTTCTGTCTTTCTTTACTAAACACCTGTTACTTTAATGTATTTCTTCACAATGTCTTTTACTTAATTTGTTTCGTATCCTCTGTTAAGAAGGTAATAACTACAAATAATGCAAATGCCAATAACAATAAAGTTCCGCCTACAATGAACAAAATCATCACAAATGTTTCATTTAAGTTAAATGGGTTTAAATTATACATCCACATACCAAACGTTAGACCAAGTGCACCTAACATTCCTGTAATAGCGTGTATAGGTACAAGTTTTTTGTATTTTACAGTATACACTCTATAAAATATTCCCCATGCAAATACGGATAACCATCCTACTAATAATATATGTGCATGTATGGGACGCAATGAATAATCCATACTTCCACTCATTTTAGACCCTAAAAACGTACCGATTATTCCAAATATAGCAGCAAAACGAATTAATCGAATTGACCATTTCTTTTCCATTATGTTAACTCCTTCTAATTGGTAATTTAATTACAAATGTACTTCCTTTTCCGACTTTACTAGTGACATTTACTTGTCCACCATGTAACTCCACAACTTTCTTGACTATTGATAGTCCTAGTCCAGTACCATCTTTTTTTCTAGCTGTATCTACTCGATAAAAGCGGACAAATATTTGCGCTAATTGTTCATTACTAATCCCTATTCCTGTATCTTTGAAAATAATTTGAATTTCACCATGTACTTCTCGACAAGTAATAGAGATGATACTTCCTAATTCAGAATACTTAATAGCATTACTCAATAAATTATCCCACACACTCATGAGTAATTCTGCATCCCCTTGAATAGCTACAGGTTCTAATTTATAGGATAATTCTAATTCACGTTCATTGATTCGCCATTGCGACTTCCTTATAATCTCTTTTAACTGTTCATCTAATCGGACACTATTCCTTTGTAAGGAATAAGAAGCCTGATCTAAAGAGGTTAAGATAAGTAACTGTTTTGTTAAGTTCGATAATCGCTTAGATTCTCGCTGAATAATGGCTGCATACTGTAACCTGTCTTCTTTCTTTAGTTCATCAGTTTGAAGTAGATCAGAGTAACCTTGAATATTCATTAATGGTGATTGAAAATCATGAGAAACGTCATTTACAAATCCCTTGCGTAATTCATCATTATGAGCAAGCTGCTGCTGCATCAAATTAAAATTTTCCGCCAATTGGCCAATCTCATCGTTTCGTGAAATATTTAATCGGTAATTGAAATTTTCGTTTTTTACCGCCTTAGTAGCTTCCGTTAAGGATGAAATCGGTCGTATTAGGTTTCGTGTCATAACAGCCACACCGAGTAAGCTAATGATAGCGATTGCAACGACAAAGCTCATTAATACAACATGGATATCCGAGAAAATGGACTTGTTATCGGGTCTCAAAAATAATGCATATTGGTTTTGCTGTGTAACAACAGGTACCCCAACGGAATTTTCCAAGCTATTGGAAAAATGTCCAATCATTAATAACGAACTCGGTGCATATTTCATCCCATGATATATTTCACCATCCATAATAGTTTGAACTGTTTCAGGGGGTATCTTTAGATTTTGAAATTCTTCACCAAAGGGGTATTTTTCTCCAGAACTAGATATTAGATAGATTTGATATCCTGAATTACCGATTAATGATAAATAGGCATGCATAGAATCCTTCGAATCATGCATATTTTCAATTCCATTCGCAACCTCTTGAGCAAACTCTACATTCTGTGAATCAATATTGTTTTTTGAGACTGAAAAGTAAATAATATTCGCAAGGGCAAATCCGACGATAATACTGCAAAACAAAATTAATACAGTCGCGCTAATAAATTGTCGATAAAGTGTTTTCATTTCAACAGCTCTAATTTATAACCAATTCCACGAACGGTTATAATTTCAACATTTGCCTCGTAACGTATTAATCGTTCCCTTAATCGATTAATATGTGTATTCAGCGTATAGTCATTACCCTCCATATCAATTCCCCATGTATGCTCAATTAGAAAAATTCGTTGCACGATTTTTCCACTTCGTGATGCTAACAAAGTGAGTAGTTCAAATTCCTTCAAAGGCAACAAAACGGTTTCTTTTTTTATAATTACTTCATAGTTTTTTCGATCAATTTTCATATTCCCAATTTCTATGAAGTTTTCTAAAGATCTTTCATAACGACGCAAAACAACTGCAACCCTAAATAATAATTCGCTAGGTTCAAATGGCTTTACTATGTAATCTTCTGATCCAGCAGTAAATCCTTGTTCTTTATCTGCTAATTGACCTTTAGCTGTTAATAAAATCACCGGGATATCATAATCTTCCGTCAAAATTTCTGTTAACTCAAAACCATTCATACCCGGCATCATTACATCTACAATCGCCAAATCCACTTTGTAAGTTTCAAGTAAAGTTAGTGCTGCTTCCGCATTGTCAGCATTATGCACTTTATACCCTTCACGTTCCAAATGTATAGTTACTAGTTGTAATGTATCTAAATCATCATCTACTAATAAAATGTGCATAGTAACGCCTCCGCTTTCTAGTGAATTTGGTTTCATGTAAGTTATTAATTATATTATTGTAACGTTAATTTACCATCTTCCATGCGGTAAACGCGGTCGCAATATGCCAACATTCTTTCATCATGGGTTACCATAATAGCTGCCTTACCACGTGCTTTAACCTCTTTTGAAATAAGGGACACGACCTCATTTGCACGGTTTGTATCCAATGATGCTGTAGGTTCATCCGCTAAAATAAGAGATGAATCATTCATAAATGAACGCGCGATTGCTACACGTTGTCGTTCACCACCAGAAAGCTCATTAGGGAATTTTTCGAATTTACTACTCAAACCAAGCTCTATTAATAATTCTTTTGCAAAGGCTTCATCTTGTTTTGTTACTTTACCCGACATCTTTTTTAATAGAAGTAAATTGTCTAAAACATTTAAGTAAGGCATTAAATTAGACGTTTGTAATATAAATCCTATTTCATGTAATCGTAAATTGGAAAGCTCTTTATCTTTTAGTGTTGCAATATCTTTATTATCAATTTTGACTTCACCTTGTGAAGGTTTTAATAATGCCCCAGCAATCGATAGAAATGTTGACTTTCCAGAACCTGATGGGCCAATAATGGCCACAAACTCTCCAGAAGCAACCTCCATTGAAACTTGATCTAAAGCTACTATTTGTGATTCGCCTTCTTTATATACCTTTGAGACATTTTTCATGCTTAAAGTCATTATTCAACCCTCCCTAACGCGGTTAATGGATCTATTTTTGAAATTCGACGAACTGAAAACAACGAGCTAGCAACAGATATCACTAATAGTACTATTCCATAAATAATAACTAATACAGGATCTAAATTAAATGGCATTTCTTTTGGGAATACCATCGCAGTTAGATATGTAAGGCCAATACCTATTAAAATACTAAAAAATGACAACACGAATACTTGAGATACGATTGCTTTAGCTATAAATCCATTTGAAGCACCAATTGCTTTCATCACACCAAATTGTTGTGTTTTTTGGATTGTTAGAACATAGAAGAAAACTGCAATTACGAAAGCTGAAATGACAATTAAGAACACAAGCATCATCATTATTGTACCATTTTCCGCAGTATAACCTGGCATACCATTGATAGCAGCGGATTTGGTAACTACTTCCACGCCATCGACTTCTTTTTCAATTTGTGCTGCATCCACGTCTTTACCTAATATGGCGAATGCATTGATAGCATCTTCTACTCCATTATTTGATCCGGGTGCAGAATATTTATACTCCCGTACAAAATCCATATTTGCAAATAGTGAAGGCAAGTGATTGAATGTCTCGTTTTTCACAAAACCAATAATTTCTGCATTTAGTTCAGAACCATCAATTGCTACAGAATCACCAATTTCATAGCCATTTGTATTTTTTAACGTGATATTAGCAACCACACCATTTTTAATCTTCGGATCAACGGCTTTACCTTCTATTACTTCTGGGTGTAAGAATGAGCCTGCTTCAATACCTAATAAAGCAGCATCTACTTTGTCCTCCCCTTCAGCAACACCATCAATTGGTAAGATTGCTATGACTGACTGAGAAAATGGTGTAACTTCTTCTACCCCTGGCTGCGCTTCAATTTTACTTTGCAGCGATTGAGATAATAATGATTTTGAAAATGTCGCACCCGCCCCATTTTCATAAACAACATGCTCTGCTTCCCAGTTTTTAATCGTCGCAGCGCTTAGTGTAGATAATCCATTTCCTAAACCCGAAAGAATAAATACAAGCCATGCGATTAATATTATGATAAGCCCAATCATTGTAAAACGTAACTTACCATGTTTTAGTTCTTTTAATGCCAAAAACATATAATAACCTCCTTATTTATTTACATTTCTCATCATATACAAGCTATATAAACTTTATATAAACTTTCACCAATTAAGCAGAATTAGAGATATAGAAATCCGCCAAATTTATTAATATATTTCATCACAAGACAAAAAAACCCACTCAAATATTTGAGCAGGATGTATCAGATGCTTTTTCATCACCATTATATATTCCGAGCTTATAAACCTGATTGGTTCTTTTGAATAATAGATATAATCTCGATATATAACGCTGTCATTTCGTCAGGGGTCTTATCTAAACCATTTTGAATCCACTGTTCAATTAATCCTAAAAATGCTGATGTGATAAAGGATAAATAGTATTCCATTGGCACCTTTAAGTTTGCATGGAAACTTTCATTTTTCTCTAAATTAACACGCACTTTTTCTGAAAAGGCATCTCTAAATCGAAGATGAAAACCAGCTCTACCACGATCACTTAAAAATATTTTTAACATTGGCGCATGCATTTTAATCGAGTTAAATAAGGTAGCAGCTAATTGTTCTTGATTCTTTTCAAATTTTTGCATAGATGAATAATATTTTTGCAATTCATCAATATGATTGCCTAAATCCTCAAATAACTGTTGCTCAATTTGATCAAGTAAATCAAATTTATCTTTATAGTGTAAATAAAATGTCCCGCGATTTATTTGCGCAACTTTTGTAATGTCACCTACCGTAATTGCTTCAAATGACTTATTCTCTATAATCTGCATAAATGACGTTTGGATAAGTTTCTTTGTTTTGCGATTTTTTTCTGTATAAATACTCAAAAAATCTACTCCTCCCAAAAATGAACACACTGTTAACTTTTGTTTATTGCTTTAATATACGCGTAAATTGTAAGATATACAAGTACCACTAAACAACATGTTGTAAATTGAGAAAGGATGAATTCCAGTTGAGATTATTTAAAGAAAAATTAGCATGGGTTGCTCCTTTCGCTGTAATATTAATAATTGCTCTATTCTCTTTGAACTTATTTGCTCAAGGAGATCCAAAAGTTAAAAATCTACCAATTGCGCTTATAACGAGTGATGAAGGCAGTCATGTGGATGCTGTAAAAGAAGCAATCGAACAAATGAGTAAAGGTATCGACGGTGAGGAACCGATGTTAGCTTTTTCAAGTGAAAAAGAAGCAGATATTGAAGAGTTGTTTGCTCAAAAAGAGTATTATGCAGCTCTAGTTATTCCTGAAGGGTATAACGATGCCGTACAAAATGCCATGACAAGTAACACATCAGCAACTCTCAAAATATATATTAATCAAGGTTTTAACATGACAGGTGCAAACTTTGCGAAAACTGCTTTAAATGGATTAGTTACCCAAATTAGCGATCAATATTCAACAAACCTTATAGGACAATTGGGCGATCAACAAATAGATGCTAACCAAGCATCTGTGCTTATCCACCCCGTCGTATCTGAAGAAAAAGTATTCAATGCAATCACTACTGCCACAGCGAATGGGAGTGCACCGACATTATTGGCCGTGCCTGCTTGGGTTGGAGCATTAATCGGTGGCTTCATTGTCTTCCTAGCTACATCTAGCATCTTTAAAAAAGAAATGCTAACACGTAAACAAACATTACGTCTAATGAGTGGACAAGTATTATTCGGTGTAATTATCGCCCTGTTCTCAGGCTTTACTGTTGCAACACTAGCACAGATTGCTGGTATTAATATGCCAAGCTACTTTTTAGTCGCTTTATTTGTATCTTTTGCAGCATTCTGTTTCTACTTATTGGTATCAGCTATAACTGCATGGATTGGCAAACCTGCTATTACGTTATTTATGGTCGTTATGCTATTAGGTATGGGTGTTCTAATGACGCCACAAGAAATGCTTCCAAGTTTCTTTGTAAACTTCATTCGTCCTTGGGTACCAATTCGGTTTGCTTCTGAAGGTTTACGTGAAATCTTCTACTTTGGTAGCGGCTTCTACACAGGGGAATCTTTCAACACTATTTTAGGAATTGGTATTGCAGGTTTATTGATTTTCCTACTGTCTATCTTTAAACCAGTACGTACAAAAACTAGTGCAAAATAAAGAACAGTTGGCAAGCGTATATGCTTCCATCATTAAAAAGTGCTCTTTTGTTCCGTCCAATCAGATCTAACATTATTATCGACTTCCGCAACTAAAGTGAACGAAAAAGCCAACCATATTGAACTGCCCCGTAAATGTTAGACACAAAATCTAACATTTACGGGAGTTTTTTTATGTCTAAATATCAAAAGTAAAAAAGGTTACTATACAAAAGATAAGAGTAATATTTGGGAATTAATTTGATATTTATGGGTAAACCCTTGTTCCTGTCTCCCCATATGTCTATCCAAATGGAAAAGGGCATTTTTAAAATTCTATGCAGCGTTAGTAAATACTCTATTTTTTATAAAAGAGACTGTTTAGAAATAATAACCCCGTCCTCATCCACATAAACATACTCTCCTGGATTCCAGTTGACTCCACCAAAGTGGAATTTGCCATTGCGCTCGCCTGTTCCATCTTTTTTACTTTTCAGGGGATTTGTTCCTAACGCAAGAATACCAACATTCATTTTAGCAAGATCAACAGAATCTCTAACATAACCGTTAATAATAACGCCTGATAACTTTCTTAACTGCGCTATGCCCGCTAAATGATCGCCAAGAAGTGCGCATCGATTAGAACCACCACCGTCCACAACAATTACGGAGCCTTCCTGTACACTTTCAAGTGCTTCAACGAGGAGCACTTTATCCTCATACACACTTACAGTTTCAATTTTTCCTGAAAAACGTGTCTTTTTTCCGAAAGAACTAAATGCGATATCGCTAATTTGTAGTTCATCTGAATAGTCGTCGCATAAATCAGTAGTTTTAAAGTCTAACATAATGGATTCCTCCTAATATTTTAATAAATATAAAATTCATTTTTCCGCAATCGGGTGTATAGAATAGTCATGCTCTGGAAGTAACGGTAGCAGATAAAAGAGTAAACATTAATAAGTGAAAAACGAGATGACATTCTTATAAATTTGAACTCCTTGAGATATCTCCAATAACAGTACCTATCCATATTCCTGCTAAAATAGTAATCATAAATAAACCCAGTCCCATACCATCCCAACCACCAATTCCAATTACGCTATAAATAATTACCCCGATACAAATTAGACTTAATACAGTAGAAGTGGAAATTAAAGATTTTCTTGAAACTTTACGGGACGTAATAAACATCACAATTGCAAACACAATTCCGCAAAGCAATATAGGAGTCCATCCATCTAACATCAAAGCATCCATTTATTTACCTCCTGTTATGTTTTCTACAAACTGGCACGATTGTTGAACACAAGTTAAACAACACTCTTCAACTAATCTGTTACTTTATTTTAATACGTTTAAAATAACCAGAAGTTCCAATATTAAACAAATTACCATAAACTGCCGCATTAGATACTCAACTAGAGCACCCGTTTGGTTGAATAAGTGTTTTTTCAAATGTTAAACGACTAAAAACAGAAAAAATAAGTTAAGTTTTATAACTTATTTTTTCTGCTTTCAATTAGTAATAAAAGTGACAACACCACTACACTAAATACCACTATAAACAAAAATGACAAGTATAGAGTCATGAATCCTCCAAATGCCTCATCAAACTCTATAAGAGCGACATCAGGGTTATAAATACCACCCATAGAAATATATCGAACCACTTCAAGATAAACAATATGGAAAATAATACTCATCCATAATGTTCCTGTATACTTTCTATATAGCTGTAGAGCAATTCCAAAAGTGAGGAGCAATATAATATAATCTATCGTTATTACAAATGGATCACTAAAGAATATTGACTCCAATGCCATTACAGTAATCGGAATACAAATGAACATCAACGGTTGCAAAATTAATGAGATGATGAAGCGAAATTTCTTATTCAACTCTTGAAATATTAACCCACGTATAAAGACTTCTTCTGGAAATGCCTCATACATAAATGCTGTCAGTGCATTGATTAAAATGACAATTATAACACTTGATGTAAAATTAAATCTAACATTTTCAATGCCACCAAATATATAAGCCGTTAAAATTCCTAATAGGACTAAAGTAAAAGGCAAAGTAATTCCCACTATCAACTTAGATGATGATTTTACACCCTTCAAGCCAATGTTACTAAAAACGTCTGGGTTTTTTCTTTTAAGTATATAAAGTATAAAAAGCGTTAACCCAGTAAAGATTACTCCTTGTAAGAGCATGCCTATTTGTCGATCCATATCTTGTTTTTCTATCAAATATTGTCCGATATTACCCGATACAAAGAGGAATAATGACACGAGTACAAAGTACAAAAATAGCCTGCTAATCCTGAAATTTGATGAATCTATTTGAATTCTCCTCTCTTTTTAATAGATTATTATTAAATCTTTTCTGGTTAAAACCTGATAAGTATTTTGTATCATATTCCTCAGTAAAATGTTCCTATGACTTTAATTCTTCTTTCGCCAAATCGGTTAAATAAGAAGACTTCGGGGTCTACAATTTTTAATACTTTATTATCTAGAGAGAAATATTAGATTTCAAATAAACTACTCCTTTCACACCTCCCCCAATGTTAAGGAAAAAGAGCTTTTGATCATCATAACTTATCATTATGAACACGTACTTAATTTAAGAGAAAAGACCTTTTAAATATATTCTACTTCCCTCTAGTTATTCCTTCTTCAACTAATCTGATTCTTTAGTTCAGTAAAAAAATAGGCTCTACTTCTTCTTGAAGTAAAGACCCGTTAGCTTAATAAAATTTATTTTATTCACTTGGTATATAGCCAATTACTTCATTGGTATTGGGGTCAACGAGGATTAAAGGTGTACCGAATACAACATTATCTTTATCTTCGAACGAAACCGTTAATACCTCTTTTCCATCATAAGTTTTATCCAACAATTCATAGCTATTATCAGCAATCGTTTTTTCACTTTCGCACTTTGCCAATCTTCTTTAGCCCTGTCATACCAACCTTTTTCATTTATAAATTCCCATGCTACTGCCCTAACAACTCCAAAATTATCCGTATCATTTGTTTTTTCTATAACTTGTTTATTTGAACAACCTATGATTATCCATATCGAAAATACCGCTAAGGTTAAATATAAAATTTTTAATTTCATAATACTTTAACCTCTTTTCAATTAGACGATAAAATCTATTTTGGTATTCAATAATTCAACTCTTGTTAAACTAAACTGATGCTTTAGTTCAATAAGAAAAAAGCCTTTACCCCTTCTGTAAGTAAAGGATCCGTTATTTGAATAACTAAGCTTATTTGGGATCCTCAATAGTTTCAATACCACTAAGAAAGATTAAACCATTTCTTTTTATCGTGTATCTTACGTAATACGTCTTATCTTTCTGAATTAAATTCATTACCATTGGTTCCCTAACAATTACTTTAGTCTCTTCTTGATGTCCTACTGGGGCATTAGGGTTAAATCCCTTTATCCATGCTTCATTGTTATCGTTAGAATACCCTTTTTCAGTGACAGTAAAATCAGTTACAGTTAACACAGACGAAGAAGAATTATAAATTAAAAAAACAATTAAAAAGGCAACAGAAATAGTTATAGCCGACAATCCCGACTTAATGAAATAAGAGGAGTATCTATTTTCTAATTAAACCTTTTCAAACTCACCTCGAACTACTCGGCTCATATCAATAACGTTAAGCATCTCATTATATAATTTTTCAATTCTATGATCAGCGTCAACTTCTTTCATAACAACATCGTGATGATGTTTATTATTGAATGTAGAAACTGAGCACATCAAAGTTTCATTTTCCTGTAGTTCAACCGATGAATCCATCCCTTTACAACCATAGATAGCATCAATAAAAGTGCTTTGGTAAGTATCATCTTCAATCGCACCATATTCCTTGTAAATAACAGAGGCCATTTTATTAATTTCTATAAACCGTTCCTTATTCTGTTTCAAGACTGGATATAAATACAATACATTGTACATAAAAGACTCCTTTCCTTTCTTCTTCAACTAAACAAGTAAAAGGCTTTCTCCTTCTTAAAGTAAAGCACCCATTAGTTCAGTAAGTTCAACAAAGAGGCGTTTAGTCCTCGTCGTCCTGTATGATAAAGGGAATTAATAATTAATACTCCAACACTTCTAATTAAAAAGCTTTTATTACTGACCATCCTTTATAAATACCTTTATATTTTTGGGAATATAAAAACATAAGCTCAGTTTGATAATCAACAAGTGCCAAAGCTTCTGTTTTAGTTACTTTAATTGTAGAATAATCGAATTTTTTATCTTCAATGGCAATATTAAATCCTGTTTCACTTATCTCATTAATACATTCTCTTGCAAATTCATTTGGTATTGCAAGTACATGGGTAATGTGACATGTATTCACCTGCGATAAGTTTATTTGGGTTTGTTTTATTTTTATTTTGTTTGCCTTAAGTCTTTTTTCCTTTTCTTCAGAGGTTTCATAGCAATTGAATAACCCTACACCAAGGGAATGGTCAATTTCAATACGATTATAATCTAAGATCCATTTTCTATACTTATGATATAAAGGTAAAAGATTATCTTTTTTTATGCTGAAAACATCACAACCTCGGTCATCATACATATGAAATATTATATCCTTCTGGGTGCTTATAAAATAAACAGATTGTCCAATAGAAGGTTCTCTTCCTTGTTCATAATTTCCTATACCTTCAAGTATTTCCTTGTAAGGAATAAAATTTAATTGTGAGAATAGAAGTTTCACTTTGTATTCATTCTTGATTTCTATGGTTTTACCAGTTAACTCATCATAATCCTCATCTATATCGAACAAAGTTTCCTCTTCTATATTTTGTTTACTGAGTAAATCATACAGGTATTCTGGAGAAGTATTTCCAAACATGATGTCCTCGGTTACTTCCCAATCTTTTATATAAACATAAATAATATCATCTTTCTTGAACAATTCTTCAAATAATGTAGTAACTCTTGTTACAACTTGGTTTATTCTTTTTTTAGTTCCATTTTCATATGGCTCACCTAGTTCAAACCTTAGATGCATTTTACTTGTTAGGTTTGGAAAATTGCTGTCTATGTACTTCAATATTTCCTTCATTGGAATAGCTCCCTTATATTAATTTCGAATAATTTTCAGTCAGCTTCATCTCTTTATAAGTTTCCTTGTTGAACTAAACTGCCACTTTAGTTCAATAAGCAAAAAGGCTTTACTTTAAGTACAATCCTTCGCTAACTTTAATAGAAATGGTTATTGTTTAGAACTTAACACTGAATTAGCTGAGAATCTCTCTCTCAATTCTATTAGAAACTAAATAGAGCCACCACAATAACTAATAAAGAGACTAGTATAAAAAACATTCCCCAACTATTTTTACCTTTATTTTTAAATTCCTCTATTCCTATAATTGCAATAAAAATTCCAAGCAATAAAGATGATATTGGACCATACGAAAAATCTCTTGTAAATAAGCCGTATGTAGAAACCGCCATTACAACTAAAGCAAGAATTATTTTAATAATTTTCAACTCAATTCCCCCTCGAATTATTCACTATCTGCAGAGTTACTTGAGAAGAAAGGAGTTTACCGTTGTTCAAGTAATGCAGGACGTTTGTTTAAGTACATTTGAAACCACCAGTTATCCAAAGTGATTATGAAAACACCAAACAATAAGAATCATACTCACTATTCCCCAAACTGTGGTATTCACTATCCACCAAATTATTGATTTATTTTTTGTATAGCTTTCATCTCCATGTTTACTGGTATAATAGCGAGCTTACTTCCCATCCCTTTTTTGTAAATTACTTTCCTTTCAATCTTCTTTATTCAGCTACCCTGCGACTTTAGTACAATTAGGAAAAAGCTTTACCCCTTCTTGAAGTAAAGCTACGCTTAATAATTATATTTTCTTAACCATCCGTACTGTTCTTAAAATATGCCCATCTAATTCATCATCAAACTCTTTTACAATTTCAAACCTTTTCGCTTCATAAAAGGTCATTCCAATCTTATTTTCTTTTGCAACGTTTATATAAATCTCTTTTGTACCTTTTAATTCATTAATTGCTTGTTGTAATAAAGCAGTACCTATTCCTTTCCCTTGAAACTCTGGATTAAGATAGATAGCAGCTAATTCAACAATCCCACCATCTCTTACTTGGGAATAGTTTGCAAAACCGACAACTTTACCATTAACTTCCGCAACATAAAGAATAGAACGTTCTAAACGTTGTTTCATACCTTCATCATTGTAAGCTGAATTTAAGAAGTTATTTTGTACCTCTAATGGAATTATGCCCTCATATGTAGCATTCCAAGTTGTATTCGCTATATTTTGAACTTGTTTTGTATCTGCGGACTGCATCTTACGAATCGTAATACTCATATAAAGTCCTCCTTTTGTTCAATAACTTACATATATTAACTTATTCAACATAATCGTAGAAAAACCTTCTTATTAAACTAGGCGAGTAGAAGGGAACCTCTCTACCTTGCGTTAGATTGTGTTCCTCCCCCCTCAAAGAGCCGTGCTTGCACTATTTACGTACACGGCTCCTCCTTACCGAAATATAGCTAACTCTTTTCTTAAGTCGTATATATTCACCTTAAATCGTGATTAGGGTAACGCGTATTTATGAAGAAAGAGATTGAATTAAAAGAGAGAAGTAAAATTACTTCTCTCTTTTAAATATATTATTCTGACTCCATCGTTTTTCTAAACAAATTCTGATTCTTTAAAGCCATAATACTAACTATTGCAAGTAAAATACCAGAAACAATAAAAATACTACGTACACCGAAGTAATCTGAAAGAATACCCATTGTTAGGGAGGCAATTCCAAATGTGCCTGTTCCAATAGTGCCAAGAGAAGTATAAACAGTTGCTAATTGGTCTTTGGGTACGCTTGTTTGAATTAATGTTTGTTGAGGTATATTTTTCAATTGTCCAAAAAGCCCAATTAAGACGGATAGCACCATTGCGATTACAGGGAAACTCGTCAATCCAAATACAACCGTAAAAATGCAAGTCATAAACGCTCCTGTAATGATAAAAACGTGACGTTTTTTATCTACAAACAAGGAAAACTTAATGCACAATAAACTTCCGACTACTAAGCCTATAAAAAAAGCTGCATTAATATAACCCCACCAATATTCTTCCGCCTTTAAAGCCTGTTCGACATAGACCAATATTATTGCTGCTATCCAAACTGAGCCAGCAATAGTTTCAAAAAATTCCATACGGACCACTGTTTTTAATAACGGTGTCCGTTTAATAGTTCGCCAACCTTTGATTAATTGAGACCATTTTTTTTCTTGTCTTTCTTCTTTGTGTTCTACATTTTTTAACAAACTCAAGAAAATGCTTGAAAAAATAAATAGTACAGTAACTATCCAGATTAGTTGGTTTGGACTGAATACGATTAATAGCATACTTCCAAAAAACCAAGTCCCTATTTGGATAGTTTGTGTAACTGTTTCTGCTATTCCGTTTGCTTCTACTAAGCTTTCTTCCGCTACATAAAAAGGAATTAAAGTTTGTCTAATTGGATTCGCACAACCATCAAGAAGAGCAATCAAACCAATCGCTACAAATATGAAATAATAGTTATTTGAATTAAAACCCATCATCAAAAAAATCCTAAGCCCAATAAAAATAATGTTTTTCCTATTTGTGAACCAACTAATAAACGTTTCAAATTGTACTTACCTATTAGCAGTGGTGTTAAAACACTTGAAATAAACATAGAAAAAGTAATTGTAAACGGAACGAAGGCTGATGCGGTAGCTGACTCGGTTAAACTGTAAATAATGCTAATAACACCGACAATGTACAACACGTCGCCTATATTAGCTAATGATTGGCCAATCATTAAAAAAAGAAAATTACGATTTGATTTCAATATTATCCCCCATTTTCTTCTGAATTGCCTGAAAAAAATGAAGGGTGTTAAATTGGACTATTATGCATGAAACTTTGCTCCTTTATGTACGCTGTATGACAAAAATCACTGGGGGATAACATGACTTATCATATTACGTTTGAATATTAACTTGATTGTACATTAAATCTTTATTAAATTAAATGGCTGTTCTTCGCAATATATAACGATTATCAACCTTTTTCTTTAACAGAGCCCAAAAAATTAATAATTATGTTGAAGTGCTAAAACTCTTGAGGAAAAATCGACCCTTTATTCGAATTCGTTAGATGATGTTACAAGTGAACAATTCATTTGCAATTAATTTGCAAATGAAAATGGAGGGAGATGACTACAGTCATCTCCCTCCATTTTTTAAACTTTATTAATCGTTTCGACTCATTCCAGTATAGATTAATACTAAACGTAATAACTCTAAAACAGCAACTGCTGTAGCAGCAACATAAGTTAAAGCAGCTGCGCTTAATACTTTTTTCGCGTGACGTTCTTCCTCATTGCGAATAATGCCGTGAGAAACCATTTGATCCATTGCTCTACTCGAAGCGTTAAATTCTACAGGTAATGTTACAATTTGGAATACAACACCAGCAGCTAATAACACGATCCCTATCAACATCAGATTAGGGAAACTAGCTATCATACCGATCATGATGAAAACCCAAGAAGCATTTGACGAAATATTAGCTACTGGCACTAATTTATGACGTAAATTTAAAAACGAATATGATTCTTTATGTTGAATGGCATGACCGACTTCATGTGCTGCAATCGCAGAACCTGCAACAGAAGCTTCATGGAAATTATGAGAAGATAATGCCACTATTTTTGTCATTGGATTATAGTGATCGCTTAAAAACCCTCTACTCTCCACAACCTGAACATCAGCTAAACCATTTGCATCAAGAATTGTTCTTGCTACTTGAGCCCCTGTCATCCCGGATGTAGAACGAACTTTTGAATATTTTTTATATGTTCTTTTAACTTTCATTTGTGCATACAAAGGCAATAACAGAATTATTGCAAAGTATATAAGATAAGAAGCCAAATTTTTTCCCCCTCTATAATCTATACTTCTTATTTTAATAGGAATAATAGAGACATTCAACTAATACGCTTTGACCTTTGTTGATAAATAAAGGAAGCTAACAAAATACAAGCAATAGATAGCCAAAATGTAAAGTAACCAATCTGATCAGCATACTTATCTAGACTACTATATATTGGCATCTGATCAAAGACATAATCAATCACATCATTATGTAATGTCCATATAGCAGCTATAATGATGTGTATCCATCTAAAGCGATAAAAAGGAATGTAGAGAATAGCCTGAACAGCCATTGCAAAATGCGATGCTACGAGCATCCACCCCATCCAACCTAGATAATCATTTTCAACATATGTCCAAATATTCATGACTACAGCCCATAATCCATATTTAACTAGTGTGATTAAAGCTAGAGCTTCAATCAACTTCCAGTTTTTCTTTAATAACCAAGCAAATAAAGCAATTGTAAAAAACAAACTTGCTGTAGGACTATCAGGAACGAATAGTAGGAATTTCGCCTCCGTTTGGGACAACTGACTTTCATACCAAATGTAGCCATAAATAGTGCCAAGTAGATTTACTATGAATAATAGCCACATAAATGTTTTGTTAAAGAGAACTAGTTTTATATACATTAGCAATTCTTTCATTTATTTGGACTCCCTTTTTGTGTAAGAAAAAAAGAGAGTCAGTTTCCTGACTCTCTTCATTTGTTAAAATTATTCTGCTGGTTGTAATGTAGTGATATACTCAGCTAGTTTTTGTAACTCTTCCTCGGTACCTGTAAATGTTCCACCAGGCATACCGCCTTTACCTTCATGAGCGATTTCAACGATTTCCTCAGCAGTATATTCTAATCCTACTAATGGTAAACCGATACCGCCCTCAAAGGAGTTACCGTGACACCCAATACAAGAAGAACCTTGATAAAGTTGATAACCTTCGGAAGTTTCATCAAACTCGACTGATACTTCTTCTTTAATCTCACCGTAAGCTTTAGCAGCTTCCCAGTCATGGTTTACAACAGATTCCCATGTTAAGTAAATGATTGAAGCAATTGCTAGAAGCATGAATCCTGTCGGTAATGGACGTTTCCATGGGCTTCTTTCCTTGCTTGTATCTAAAAATGGTACTAATAATAGCGCTCCGAAAGCCAATCCTGGCATTACGATTGCTCCAATAATATTAAATGGTCCTGAAGCAAATTCATATTTCAATAATTGGTATAAAAACAAGAAATACCAGTCTGGTACTGGAATATAACCTGTGTCAGCTGGATCAGCTGGGCGTTCAAGTGGCGATGGATGTGCAACAGTTAATACCAAATAACCAACTAAGAATACCGCACCGACTAACCATTCTTTAAGTAAAAAGTCAGGCCAGAAAGCTTCTGTTTTGCCTGGATACTCAGAATAGTCTTTTGGAGTGTTTTTCTTACGGTTAGAAAGATCTGGTACACGTGAGTCTCCAACGAATTTCATGCCTTTTCCGCGATGCATAGTGTCCCCTCCTTGTAACAATTATCTGTTCCATTTACCCATTAAAGTGGTCCAGAAATACCTTGACGACGAATCATGATAAAGTGAGCTGCAAGTAATGCAAATAGAGCAGCTGGCAAGAAGAACACATGAATCGCAAAGAATCTTGTTAATGTTTGTGCACCGATGATTGTTTCATCACCAGCTAAAAGCGTTTTAATAATTCCACCAACGAATGGAACAGATGCTGCAATTTCAATACCTACTTTAGTTGCGAACAATGCTTTCATGTCCCACGGTAATAGGTAACCTGTAAATCCTAAACCTAACATAACAGCGAAGATTAGTACTCCGACCATCCAGTTTAGTTCACGAGGTTTTTTATAAGAACCAGTAAAGAATACACGCAATGTATGTAAGAACATCATAACAATTACAAGTGATGCTCCCCAGTGATGCATCCCACGTACAATTTCACCGAATGCTACTTCATTTTGAAGATAGTAAACAGATTCCCATGCATTTTCAATATCAGGTACATAATACATAGTTAAGAACATACCTGAAAGAATTTGAATTACCGTGATGAAGAACGTTAATCCTCCGAAACAGTATACAAATGCCGAAAAATGATGTGCAGGGTTTACGTGTTCTGGTACTTCATGGTCTGCAATATCACGCCATATAGGAGTAATATCAAGACGTTCATCCACCCAATCATAGATTTTATTAAGCACTGATGTCGTACCCCCTTACTTTAAACTAATGTGTTAGGAATAGCTTTCCCAATTTCTAAGAACCCGTCATTTTCACGAACTTCATATTGATCCAACGGACCTAGAGGTGGTGTTTTTGGTACATTTTTACCATTTTTCTCGTAACGACCAGCGTGACATGGACAGAAGAATTGATTTTTGTGCGCTGGGTCTGCTTCCCAGTTTACTGTACAACCTAAATGCTTACATACAGGAGAAAGTGCGATAATTTCATCGCCTTCTTTGTATACCCAAGCTGCATTGGTAATATCAGACTTGTACCATGCGTCCACTTGTTCAAAAGTGAAGTCAACACGTTCTGGAACTTCTGTAATATCGGCAATTTTCTTCTCCGTTAATACAAAATCTCCGCCTTCTTTTTTCTGCAATACAGGATCAACTGCAAATCGTACCATTGGCATAAGCATTCCAGCTGCCATAAATCCGCCAACACCTGTTAGGGTGTAACTTAAAAACTGACGTCTTGATACTTTATTGTTACTCATCCTTTTCCCCCCTCTTACTTAAAGGTTCAGTCCAATGGACATACTTGCTTGAATAATAATACTAGGACATATACATGATATATCA
Organism: Psychrobacillus sp. FSL H8-0487; assembly: GCF_038008385.1. NCBI lineage: Bacteria > Bacillati > Bacillota > Bacilli > Caryophanales > Bacillaceae > Psychrobacillus > Psychrobacillus sp. FSL H8-0487. The sequence goes on along the minus strand of NZ_JBBOZA010000001.1, from coordinate 1,585,961 downwards.
ATAAAAAAGGAAGGTCAATATTCGATTTCCTCGAATTATAAACTTTATAGGCAAATTATGTTCCAAATTGTCACTAATTCGCCCATATTTTCGCAAAAATCGGAATAAGTTGTCGTAATTGATCTTCTAATACTGAGTTTCTCATTTTTTGGTCCATGGAGTCCAGTGGAATAGATGGAATCCATATAATATTTTGTTCTTCTCCCATTGTACTCCAGTCTCTATCAGAAGTAACGTAAAAGATGTGTTTGAATGAGGCTTTGTTTAGTTCTTCTTGCCAAGTTTCAAATATCGTTTGCTTGTCCTGACTCTTTGTATAAGAGAAGGAAGGAAATAAAACAATCCTCCCTTTGAACTGATTTTCAATTACGTTTGCTAATGACAATGTGAATTCAGCTGCTGAGGCTGCAAAACGGAAACCTTCATCAGAACCATCAATCTGTATAAGTGGAATCACTGCTGTATCTATATATTCTTTTTGTGCTTGAAAAACTGTGCTATCTTTTCCGTTCCAATGCATTTGTAACCTCTCCTACATCTCTTTATGTTGTATTTGCTTCCACAACGAAGAAAGTTCCATAAACTTTTCTTTGTTATTATCATCAATTGCTTTATCAATTTGCTTTTTTAATTGCTCTACTTGAAATGAATACAAGCTTTCACTAACTATATCCTCAGCTATCATTTTATCCTTCTCATTGATCTGTAAATATTTTGGCATATAAGGATTCTCTTCTAGTACTGCAAGATACTCTGGACTTGGTGGCATCATTTGAAAGTTTAATTGAATATACATATCCTCTTCTGGATGTAATCGTAAATCATGGAAAGATTTTTCAGCATCAGCGGTCATAATACTTCCCTTGTAAAATCTAAAAGGTATACCTGAGGACGTAGTCACAGACATGATCATTGCTCGAGGACAATAATGTGCCTCCTCTACGAAGTGTACATTATTTAACAATGTCTCATGGCTTATTAAATAATTCAAGATCCACACGCACTCTCTTCTTTTCATCTGATACTTTTTCAAAAACCAACGAACAAATTCTTTTTTCTCACCAACTGAAACAGAAGCAGTCACGTAACCTCTCCTTCCCTCATTTATTCGAACATTTCAAACCATTCACTATTTTCCGGTTGAAGTTTTTGTAAAATCAGTACAACTTCTTTTGCTTCTGCCCTTTTCCCTTCCTCTAGAAGGAAATAAACATACTTTTCTAAAAATGGAACATCCTCTATATGTTCAGTATATGCAAGCTGATAAAATTCGTATGCTTTTTCATACAATTCTAATCTTTCGTAAGCTGTTGCCAAAAACGGATACATGGCAGACCATTCAAAATGCTCCTGCTTCAACGTTTCATAGAGCTCCACTAACTCTTCATCTTTTTCTTCTGTTGAATACAACGAAGATAAAATGAAGATAGCATCCATATATTCTGGGTCCAATGCAATTGCTTCTCTTAAAAAAGTTTCTGCTTCCTTCACTTTACCCAATTTCAAGGAAATTTTACCTGCAAATAAATAATATTCTTTTTCAAACTCATCACGAGCGATTCCATCTGTAATTGCTTTTAGAGCATCCTCATTTTTTTCGAGCATCGCATAGGTCTCTGCAAGTAACATATAGCCTGAGAAGTAGTCAGGATCGATTTGAAGGAGGTCCTCCAATTGCTTGGCAGCAGTTTCATATTGCTGCACTTGGAACGATGCATAAGCTGCATGGAATAGTACGTCTGGAGCTACTTCCTTTTCAAGCGCTAATGCATAGTATGGAATCGCTTCTTCATAGGCTGCTCCTGCACTATAAATTTCTGCTAGTTTAAGGGACAAATCGATAGCCTGAAGTGATTCTTGATGGGGCAGTAGATCCTCCATCACACGTGCTGCTTCTAAGTATCTGCCGGTTTCAAACAATAATTCACCTTTAGCATACAAAAGCAAAGGCTCTTTAGGTAAAAGTGTCAGTGCTTCGTTTATCTTTTGTTCTGCAACCTCATATAGTCCAAGCATTTGATAGTAGTCTGCTAACGTGAGTAGTGCTTGCGGATAAGCGTCACTTGTTTTTTCGATAGTCGTTAGCATTTCTAGTGCTTCATCTTCTTTGTCCATTTCTAAATACAGCTGGGCTTGATCGATTTTCAATTGATTTTCCTGAGGAAATAAAAACTGAAGATGTTCTAGGATTGAAATAGCTTCCTGTAAAAAACCAGATTGTGTTAATAGATCTGCTAACTGGTATTGCTCGTCGGGATCGCCATTCAATAAAAAGCTTTCAAGCATTGTACTAATTTTTTCTATGTTTCCTTCTTCCATCGCGTGGATAAAGGGAGTAAAGTTGTCCATATTATCACCATACTTTCATTATACCTTTATCCTACAAGAACATTTGTTTTTGAACAAGAAAAAAACCCTCTTTGGAAAAAGAGGGTGTCTGTTTCATCTTAAATATCCTAAAAACAGTTAGTCATACAAGCATCACTTGATAACACTTGAAATATCTTCAAAGAATGTTGGGTAAGAAACAGCAATACATCCTGCATTATCAATTGTTACGGGTTCAGTGGTGATTAGAGACGCTACTGCAGCCATCATTCCAATACGATGATCTCCATAAGTAAGCAGATCCCCACCATGGAGCGAAGTTGGTCCCTCTATTATCATCCCATCATCGGTGGCAGTAATATTTGCGCCCAGTTTCTTTAATTCATTCACTACTGCATCAATACGATTTGTTTCTTTCACTTTGAGCTCTTCTGCATTTTTTATAACAGTTTTTCCAGTAGCTTGGGTAGCAAGTAGGGCAATAATAGGAATTTCATCAATTAGTCGTGGGATAAGTTCTCCACCAATTTCAGTACCTACAAGATTAGAAGATTCAATTTCAATTGTACCCATTTCTTCATGACTACTGTTTTCTGAGTCATTCACTGTAAAGGATGCACCCATTGCTTGCAGAACGTCCATAATGCCTGTTCTTGTTTCATTTAAACCTACATTTGTTAAGGTAATTTTACTATTAGGAACAATTGCTCCAGCTACTAAAAAGAAGGCAGCAGAGGAAATATCTCCAGGTACGACCACATGAGTTCCTGTTAACTTTTGTCCACCTTGTAAACGTATCATTTTACCATCTACTGCAATGGTTGCACCAAAGTGTTGTAACATTTTCTCTGTGTGATCCCGAGAAGTTTCTAGTTCTTCCACTATAGTTTCTCCATCTGCATTTAAAGCTGCTAGTAAAATGGCAGACTTCACTTGCGCACTAGCTACAGGCATTGTATAACGAATAGCTTGTAATTGAGTACCCTCAACTGCAATTGGTGTAAACTGGCCATTCTCTCGCCCGATTAGTTTAGCATTCATATCTTTTAAAGGATCCGTTACTCTTCTCATTGGACGTTTTTGAATAGATTCATCCCCTATTAAAACGGAGGACACGGAGGAGCCTGCTAAAATTCCGAGCATTAAACGAGTAGTTGTTCCCGAATTCCCCGTATATAATATTTCGTCAGGTTCCTTCCAGTTCGCAATTCCGTCACTTTTAATCGTTACCTTCTCCCCTTCGATGGATATATCCACTCCAAGCTTTTGAAAGCAATCAATTGTACTTAAGCAATCATCACTCTGTAAGAAACCCTCAACTGTTGTAGTTCCTTCAGCAATAGCGCCAAACATAATAGAGCGATGAGAGACGGATTTATCTCCCGGTATACGAACAGTGCCCTTCAAAGAGGGCTGTACATAATCTAACTTCTTACTAGTTAACAATGTCTTCCCTCCCTAAGAAATATATGTTTCAAATGTTGTATTATTTGCAATACATTCTACCGCTTTAGCACGATCATTTGTCGATTGAAAACTGATAACTAAAATTCCAAAAATATCTTCACGAGTTTCTACGATTCGTAAATTTGTAATACTTATATTATCTTTTGCCAAATAACCTGTAATCTCAGATATAACACCAGGATAATCTGGTACATCCACATACAGATCAAATACACTAAACATCGCGCCTTGCGTATTAATAGGAAGATCATCTCGTACTTTTTTAGCAACATTAAAATAATTTTCTATATCACTAGAATCCGCATATGAAAGCAGTTCTTGTAATTTAATCATTTCATTAGTCCACGCTTTCAATTGATCCGTTAATTCCTGCCGATTTTGAAGCGTTATATCCCTCCAAACAATAGGGTTGGCAGAAGCGATTCTTGTTAAATCACGAAATCCTCCTGCCGCCAGTTGTTTCGTAAATGGATATTGTTCATTCTCGAAAGACAATTGATGCACCAGAGACGCAGCAACTAAATGGGGGAAATGACTAACTACAGCGGTCATATGGTCATGCTCTTCTGCTCCGACTTGTACTACCTTCGCTTTCGTTACCTGCAATAGATTGATCAACACTTGAACACGCTCATCGGTTTCATCTTCAAAAGGGGTTAGCAAGTAATAGGCATTTTCAAACAGGATTGGTCTAGCAGCCTCCACACCACTCTTGTGAGAGCCAGCCATAGGGTGCCCCCCTATAAAAGTTATGCCCTGCTCCTTTAATGATATCGCGATTTTCATAATTTCTTTTTTTGTACTTCCTGTATCTGTAATAATCACTTGTTTCTTCAATTGCCATTTCGGTAATTCTTTCATCAAACGAATCGTTTCACTCACGGGAGTAGCAAAAACAATGACATCTGCAAAGGCACTACTCTCTTCTATATTGGTCGCTATCTCATCAATGACACTAATTCTTTTCGCTGTTTTTAACGTTTGGCCATTCGCGTCATATCCAATTATTTTCACATCTTTATTGCGCTTTAAGCTTAGTGCCAAGGATCCACCTATTAATCCGAGTCCTATAATGAATACGTTTTGTTGCATTATAAAACGCCTTCCTCTTTAAGAACCTCATCAAGCTTTTCTAATAACTCACTATTTTGTTGTTCCGTTCCAATGGTAATACGTAAATACCCTTGTTTCCCTAATGCATTTCCACTTCGAACTATAAATCCACGCTTCATCAAACCTTGGAAAACTGCATCACTATCTGCCTTCACTTCCATTAAGATAAAATTCGTTTGCGAAGGGAAATAATGCAGATTTCTTTCGTTGCAATAAGTCACGTACTGAGCTTTCCCCGCATTATTTTTCTCTTTGCATTCATTAATAAACGCTTGATCTTCTAATCCAAGAAGTGCTACCTGCTGACTTATAACCGTATTATTAAATGGCTCACGAGTTGGTTCTAGCTGAGCTATTACTGATTCCGAGCCAATAGCATATCCAATACGGAAGCTTGCCAGACCATATGCCTTAGAAAATGTACGCATTATTAAGACATTCGGATGGTTTTCTAATAATCCAAGAGAATCTTTGTAGTTACTATCTGTTATGTATTCTGTGTATGCTTCATCTAAAACAATTAATACTTCATTTGGCACTTTCTCGATAAACTGTTTCAATTTATCGCTAGGTATTAAAGTCCCTGTTGGATTGTTTGGATTACACACCCAAATAATTGCAGTATTTTCATCAATTGCTGCTAGCATGTTATTTAAATCATGTTCTCCATTTTTAGTAAGGGGTATTTCACGCACTTCTGCTCCCTCCACAACCGCATTGTGCTTGTATTGACCAAATGTTAAATCTGCCATAATAGTATTCAATCCAGGTCGTAAAATAGCTCTTGATACAATCAGAATATTTTCGTCAGATCCATTGCCAAATAATAATTGCTTTTCAGAGACGTTCAAATGATTTGCCACAGCAGCTCTTAAATTTGATGCATATCCATCTGGATAGATAGCAAAATCTATATTTGCGTTTGCAAAGTATTCTTTAACTTTTGGTGAAGCACCATAAGGATTTTCATTGGATGCAAGTTTCGTCACTTTTTCTAAGTTGAACATTTTCTTCACTTCATCGGTAGTTTTTCCAGGCTGATATGCATGTAACCCATTAATCTGTTGCTTAAATTTCATTTTAACCCCTCAATTCTATAAATTATTTAAGTAAATCTGGTCTTAATGCGACTGCATTATTTAAATAGATATGCTCGATTTGTTGTTGGTTTTTATCTGTATTTATATGCATGAGTAATCGAATACATTTTTCCAAAGCACCTGGTACATTCATCTCGTGGGTGCACATTACCGGTACATATGCCCATCCTTCTATGCCTCGAACCGCACGTGCCGGAAATGCAGAAGTTATATCCGGCGTAGTAGAAATGATCACGGAAGCAATGTCTTCGGGTAAAATATCATTCGATTTTGCCATTGTTTCCACAAGACGTCTTGTTTCCTGCAGAACTAAGTCATTTGAATCTGCTAATACGGTGGTTGCTCCTCTTACTCCTCTAATCATTTGTTCTCCTCCTTCACCCATTGTCGTAGCTGATTATCACAACGTTTAATCTCATCTACCGAAACTTTCTGCATAAATGGATGCCCTATTTCTTGAAGCAATGCAAAGTGGAGTTCTCCATTCATCGATTTTTTATCTTTTTGCATAAACATTGATAAGCTTTCAAATGAACAATGAAGCACGTGTGTAAAATTATACCCAAGTCTATTTGCTAGGTCATAAACCCTTCTTGCATAACCCTTTTCCACATTCCCGTGAAGCTCACTTAGCATTAATGCTGGGATCATACCGATCATCACAGCTTCACCGTGCGTGACTTGCCCATAACCTACAGAGGCCTCAATCGCATGACCATATGTATGGCCAAAATTCAAAAACTTTCGGTAAGACTGTTCTTTTTCATCCAGCTCAACAATATGCGCTTTAACTCGAATTCCTTTTTCAATCCAATGCAATAATTGTTTATTTTCGATTGCCAATAGGTTTGGAAGATTAAGAAATTCATCCATCCATTTAGCATCACTGATCAATGAATGTTTGATCACTTCCGCTAATCCTGAGCGAATTTCTCCTTCTGGTAACGTTTTTAAAAAATGAAAGTCATATATTACTTCCGTAGGTTGATAGAAAGCTCCAATCATATTTTTTCCATTCGGGTGATTGATCGCAGTCTTACCCCCAACGGCACTATCATGTGCTAAGATAGTCGTTGGAATTTGGTAAAAAGGAATACCACGCATAAAGGTTGCTGCTACAAACCCAGTCAAATCTCCAACTGCTCCTCCCCCTAATGCCAGAAGCGCAGAGTTTCTAGAACAATTTTCATCTAATAAAAATGATTGGACTTGATAATAGGATTCAAATGTTTTGCAGGATTCACCATTAGGAACAATATAAAGTTTAAATGGTAGCGTAAAATTACTGCGTACATATTCCTCATGTAAACTCCACACGTGTTCATCTGTGATTATGACCAATTGATCATATTTGGATAATTTATCTGTTTCTCTACTACAAAAGGATTGTAGAATATCTTCTCCTAGATAAACTTCATATACGGAGTCTTTTGTTTTTACTTGGATAGACATCAATTAAAACCCCTTTGTATAAGCTCTATGACTCTCTATATCTGCAAGTAATGTTTCTAGTTTATCTCCATGAAAAGTATCTAGAACCGCTTGTGCAATTTCCCAAGCAATAACAGCTTCTGCAACTACTGAAGCTGCTGGTACCGCACAGCTATCAGACCTTTCAATACTTGCTTTAAACGGCTCCTTTGTATCAATATCAACACTTTGAAGTGGCTTATAAAGCGTAGGAATTGGTTTCATCACACCACGTACTACAATTGGCATTCCTGTGGACATGCCGCCTTCTAGACCCCCTAGACGGTTTGTATCACGTGTATACCCCTTATCTGCACTCCAAGAAATCTGATCATGAACTTGGCTTCCAAAAAGATTAGCCATTTCGAATCCCAACCCTACTTCTACTCCTTTAAATGCATTGATACTCATCATCGCCATTGCGAGTTTACCATCTAGTTTACGATCATAATGAACGTAACTTCCCACTCCAGCTGGCATTCCAGAAACAATTACTTCTACTACTCCACCAATTGTATCTCCTGCTTTTTTTGCATTATCAATAGCTTCTACCATTTGTGCAGAGGCTTGAGGATCTAAACAATAAACAGGATCATCTTCTACAATTGTACGGATTTCTTCTATTGTCTTTCCATTAGCCAAATCCAAATTAGCTTCAATCCCACCAATTTTCGTAACATGAGCCACAATAGTTATTCCTAGTTTGCTTAACAACTCTTTTGCAACGGCTCCTACTGCCACTCTTACAGTAGTTTCTCGTGCGGAGGAACGCTCCAGAACATTACGTAAATCACGATGACCATATTTCATACCACCAACTAAATCGGCGTGTCCTGGACGTGGTCTAGTGATTTGTCTTTTAATATCCTCTGGATCGATTTCATCTCCAAGCGGTTCAATTCCCATAATGTTTGTCCAGTGCTTCCAATCATCATTGTTTACAACTAGACAAACTGGAGAGCCTAACGTTTTCCCATGACGTACACCTGATGTTATAGCTACTGTATCTTTTTCAATTTGCATACGTCTTCCACGACCATGTCCACCCTGTCGACGTTTTAACTCTTTATTTATCATTTCACTCGTTATTTCCAATTGCGCTGGTAATCCTTCAATAATCGCTGTTAGTTGTGGTCCATGTGACTCACCTGCAGTTAAGTATCTCACAACGCTTTCCTCCTTCAACTCGCTAAAGTATTTGTTTATCACTATATCAAAATTTTGGTGCCATGTATAGAAGAAAAGCGCAAGAGCCTACGAAAGCCTCTTACACAAACAAAAACCACTGAAGTTCTTCCATCCTCATTAATCGATTATCATGATCGATTAACGCTTCACTTCCGTATAACTTAATTTATGGAACCTATTAACCTTTATCTTTGCTTAGAAGAAAACTGCCCGAAATGCATCGGACAGTTCCACTTATTTTTTCCGATAGAAAAAGGTGTCTTCGGTTTCAAACCCGTACTTACCTGGATTGAATATCTGTTCTGTACTACCGACGAATAGAATTCCTCCAGGTCGCAGAGAATCACTAAAGTTTTGATAAATTTGATCTTTTGCAGCTTCTGTAAAGTAAATCATGACGTTACGACAAACAATCAAATCGAAATTTTTATCATATGTATCTTTCAATAGGTTATGTTTTTTAAATGTGACGGTCTTTTTAACGGAATCACTTATCTTATAAAATGGTGTTTGTGTCTCAAAGTACTTATTTTTAATGTCAATTGGTACCTCAGCTAGTGAACGTTCTGGGTAAATACCAACTTTTGCACGTTGAATTGCATTTTCATCTAAATCTGTAGCATGTATGGCAATTTGAGATAAAGGAACATGATTGGACAAAACCATTGCAATGGTATAAGGCTCTTCGCCAGTAGAGCATGCGGCACTCCAAATTTTCAATCGTTTATTTGTTTCTAATAACTTTGGAAATATTTTCGTTTGTAATATATCCCAGCGTTTTGCGTTCCGATAAAACTCTGAAACATTAATCGTCATTCTATCTAGAAACTCATTCATCAAATCCCTGTTGGAATCAAGTGCTTGATAAAACTCAACAAAGTTTTTGTAACCTTTTTTTTCATATAATGAAGTTAGTCTGCGTCTCATCTGCGCTTCTTTATATGCTGCAAGATCAATGCCTGTTTTTTTCTTTATGGAATCCACAAATTTTATGTAATCCGGCAAAATGATTTCGCCCCTTTCTGAAAACCTTTATTTAGTATATCGTATACATAGCATTTAGAACATACTAAAAAGACTGATAAATGTGAGCATTTGCCTATTTTTTTATAAATTGAAACCGAGTGGCTATGATATAGCTCTTTTCATCTGTTATATCTTACTTTTATAAAATAAGAAGAACCGGTCAAAAAAGACACCAGTCCTTGCCATTGAATTTTCGCTCAGAGCGGACGCTTTCCGTGGGCACGCCTTCAGCCACTTACTTTGACTACTCTTATCATCTAAGCGAAAGGCTATGCTTAATCTTATGGTTGAGCTAGTACTACTGATTGTAATGACTTGAGTTTAACGAAGAGGAGAATGAAGCTTGTTCACCAGACAATTTTCAATAATTACTTAATCCTAAATAAAAAAATGGTTGTTTATGACCGAAGTCATAAACAACCATTTTCTGGATTAGTTAATCCAGTTATTAGCATCTTTTTTATATGATACTAGCTCTTCTTGCTTGAAGAATAATCCAATTTCACGTTCAGCGCTTTCAGGAGCATCAGAACCATGAATAATGTTTTTCCCTACAGTTAATGCGAAATCTCCACGGATAGTTCCTGGAGCTGATTCTTTAGGGTTTGTTGCTCCAACTAATAAACGTGCAGTTGAAATAACATTTTCCCCTTCCCAAACCATTGCAAAAACTGGTCCAGAAGTGATGAATTCTACTAATTCCCCGAAGAATGGGCGTTCTTTATGCTCGCCGTAATGCTCTTCAGCAAGTTCAGTAGGAATTTGCATTAATTTTGCTCCAACTAATTGGAATCCTTTTGCTTCAAAACGACCTACGATTTCACCGATTAAGTTACGTTGTACGCCATCAGGTTTTACCATTAAAAATGTTTTTTCCATAGTTAACACTCCTCGAATATATATAATGGACTTATTCTCCACCGTTACAAATATTATCATTATAATTCATTATTTTCAAATTAAATTAATAGACGGTAGCTAAAGTTTAGGTTTTAAAGGCAGGTAACTGAACAAAATACCATTTAAAATTTCCTTTTACTCATAAACAATGCAATGTTTTGTAATGATTTTTTAGCGGAATTTGCCGGCAATTGCTTTACTTCATTTAGCGCTTTTTGCAAGTAAAGATTACTAATTTGTTTAGCTCGATTGATGCCATCTGAGTCCCGAATTTTAGTTAACAGAATTTGTCGATTCTCGTCACTTATTGTCCCTGCTAAACTTTCTTTTAATAATGGTTCAATATCTGGATCGTTTTTAACGTATAAAACAGGCAATGTAATATTCCCCTGTGCAAGATCAGATCCAGCAGGTTTACCTAACTCCTCATCTGTAGATGTAAGATCCAAAATGTCATCTATGATTTGGAATGACATACCGACGTAATAGCCAAACCATTTCAAATGCTTGACCGTTTCCTCATCTGCTTGGGAAGCAATTGCTCCTAATTCACAGCTAGCTGAAATTAATATAGCCGTTTTCCGTTTAATGCGGCGTAAGTAGTCACGAACTGTTTGTTCTAAATAGTGCTTATCCTCAATTTGAATAATTTCCCCAATACAAAGTTCAACCATCGTATGAGATAACACTTCATGTGCATATGTATTTTGTAAATCTGTTATGTATTCAATTGCATTGGCAAAAAGAAAGTCTCCTGTATACATTGCGACCCGATTATTCCATTGTGCCTTCACCGTTTCTCTGCCTCGTCTAGTTTCTGCATCGTCTATTACATCATCATGGACGAGGGAAGCCATATGAATGAGTTCAACTGAAACAGCTACGCTTTTTATAGAATCTATCGAATAGTTTCCAAATTTTGCTGCAAGCAACACAAAAACTGGTCTAATCCGCTTTCCTCCGGCTAATAGCAGATGAAGAGACGCCTCATTCAATAAGTGAGAAGAAGAATTTACCGCTACAGCTAATTCTTTTTCGATGATATCAAGATCCGATTTCAAATCGGAATAGAGTAACTTTAATTTCATCTTGTCCACGGTTACAACCTCACTCACTTAAATATCTTTTTTAAAGCCAATATGTCTAGCTGCCGCCCCACCGCTATATGGTTTGCTCGTTACATTGACCAAGCCCACTTTTTCGAATAGCTTAGTTAACTCAGCCCGATTTGGAAACTCTTTAGCAGACTCCTGTAACCATGAATATTCTTTATAACTTTTTGCAAAAAGTTTTCCGAATAATGGCATGATATAACGGAAATAGAATCGGAATAAACCATTAAATAATTTCGAATCTGGTGTAGACGTTTCTAAGCAAACGACCATCCCACCTGGTTTAACAACACGATTCATTTCACTTAACACTTGTGTATAATCTGGAACATTGCGTAATCCAAAACCAATCGTTACAAAATCAAAGGAATTATCTTCAAATGGCAGCTCCATAGCATTTCCTTGGATTAACTCAATTTGTGAGATATGCTTCACTTTTTCTAATCCCACATTTAACATGTTCTGACTAAAATCTAATCCCCTTACCTCACCAGTTGGCCCAGTTGCCTCCGCCAATGCAATTGTCCAGTCTGCTGTCCCGCAACATACGTCCAATGCTTTGCTTCCAGGTTTTACTTGCATAGCCTTCATCGTATCTTTACGCCATGCTTTATGTTGTTGAAAGCTAATAACCGAATTCATCGAATCATAGTTATCAGATATCTTTTCAAACACTTCATGTACATGCTGTTCTTTTGATTTTTCCACGACTTAACCTTCTCTCAACTGCTTTTCTAAGGTGCATTTCAATAACTTTTCTAGAATTATACTTTTTAGTTGTTCTTCTAATAGCTCAGAGTTTTTAATCTCATCCATAAGTATAGATTCAATCTTTTCTATCTCCAACTGGAGAATATTAATATTAGCCTGTAACTGACTTGACTTACTAATATAAAATGGTTGTTCACCTTGCTCATATGCTGCAAGTTCCTTTTTTAAAGCAATGAGGAGGAGAGACTCTTTCATTACGAATACATACTCATGAAAAGAATAATACTCAAGTAATTGTTCAATGGATTGAGATTCTATGAGTTGAATGGATTGTATGAGCTGATCGAACCCATAAATTTGTCGGTCATAAAATCTTGTTTTATGTTCTGAAATAGTCGCGACACCTTCCGACAAAATCTGGATTAAGTCTAGTTGTCCATCGCTCGCTAATAGGTGATAATACTTCCCGCTGTAATAATCTCCAGCTAATACTTGTAACTGTTGATCTTTGCTAGTTGCATTCAACTCTTTTACTAAATCATGAGCAGCTAAGGCAGAAAAGATAAGAGTTACTGCAATAGCAGACTTTCTTTGGGATTCTTCCCATTCTTCTCCATTTAAAAGTGGTAAAAGTGTAAAAAACAAACGCTCTTCATCAATGACAGGAGCCCCAGTATATTTCAACAATGTGCTTTGTTGAACTTGATGGAGAACAGCTTCTTTATATTGCTTTATATGTTGTTTGATCAATGCTTCGTTCATACACCTTACTCCATTTCCCAACCGCGCTTAATCTGTCTATATGGTTATATTAATAACTACTTTTTAGAATCGGATTGTATAATTCCATTTGATGAATGAATGGATGCTTTTCCTCTAATTTTTATAGCTGATGTATGTTCTGTAAACTGAGCAATCATTACTTCGCCACTATCCAGTTTTTCAGAATGATGAAATTTAGTATCGGTTCCTCTTGTAAGACCAATTACATGAACTCCATCTTCTTCAGCTTTTATCACAATATAATCTGAACTAGACATTTTATAGTCTCCTTTGTTCACAGTCTTTTTCCATCATACCATATTCTAAAGCCGACATCCAAAGGTGTTACTTCATCTTTATGAATGAAAGTATTTCTGAGCGTTTAACATCATCTGTTTCTAAAATTCCACGCGCTACCGCAGTAATTGTTTTGGCACCAGGTTTTTTAATACCTCGCATCGTCATACACATATGCTCTGCTTCCACTACTACATAAACTCCATGCGGATTTAACATTTGCATTATATCATCTGCAACGCTTGAAGTGATTCTTTCCTGTAGTTGAGGACGTCTCGCGGTTGTTTCGACAGCTCTGGCAAGTTTACTCAAACCAGTAACTACACCATTTCGAGGAATATATGCCACATGTGCTTTTCCGTAGAAAGGAACTAAATGATGTTCACACATGGAGTAAAATGGTATGTCCTTCACTAAAACTAACTCTTCATGATCTTCGTTAAATACGGTTTTAAAATATTCTTTTGGATCTTGATGTAAGCCTTCGAACATTTCTGCGTACATTTTAGAAACTCTTTTAGGTGTATCCAACAATCCTTCTCTGTTAGGATCCTCACCAACTGCTTCTAAAATCATTTTGACCGCTTCTTCTATTTTGTTCAGATCGACATTTGTCATCTGTAGACCCCCTAAAACTATGTATTATACCAATTGCATCTTAGCATATGAAATGCTTATAATAAATAAATTTATCCCGGTCGCTCTATCATTTGCAAATATTTGTATATTAGATTTCTTTAAATTATTTAAATTTCTTTTAGAAGTTATCGAACAATCTGAGATTAGCATTTAATTGAAAAGAACGGTTACCGTGAAGCAAGCTCCACAATAACCGTTCTATGTACTACAACATCAGTTATTTAACTGCGTCTTTAAGTGCTTTACCTGGTTTAAACGCAGGTACTTTGCTTGCAGCGATGTCGATTTCTTCACCTGTTTGTGGGTTACGTCCTTTACGTGCAGCACGTTCACGAACTTCAAAGTTTCCGAAACCAATCAATTGAACTTTTTCGCCATCTGCAAGAGCAGTTTGAATTGATTCAAATACAGCTTCAACAGCTTTAGAAGCGTCTTTTTTAGAAAGTTCTGTAGCTTCTGCAACAGAGTTAACTAGTTCTGTTTTATTCATACCATTCACCTCCTCTCAAAGGAAGATAGCTTCAATCCTGTAAAAAGAGTATCACAACAGAAAAACCTACGCAACACTATTTGCACGAGTTTCGCTAAGTTTCCTCAAAAAAAGGGCAATTTAACGCAATAACAGGACTTTTTGCATAGTCGCAAAAAGCCCTGTGTTGGATTTACAATATAAATGTGACCATCCCTCGATCACCTTCATTAACCATTCTTTCAATCGTTTCTCGCATTCTTTTCTTCGCAACATCAGAAACACTCTCTGTTTTGTATCGCAAACTTTCTTTTAAAACTTCGACTAGGGAAGTACCAAAAACCTGCGTTTGCCATAAAGCATCTCTGTCATGTAAAAAACCATGTTTTAAATCTTTTAATAATTGCTGACTATGAAACTCTGACCCTATTAATGGAGCAAATTCTGCTTCCATATCCACTCGAATAATATGGAGAGATGCGGCTTTTGCTTTTAAACTGACACCATAGAAATTATTCTGTTTAATAATTTCTGGTGCAGTCGGCTGAAAATCTTGTATAGTTGGTAATGATACGCCGTAGCCATGTTTCTTTGCAGCTTCTAGAGCTTCTGAGAATTTATTGTAAGCCTTTTTAGCAGTAGAAGCCTCTTTTACGAATAACAGCCAGTCTTTTTTCGATTCAATAGGCTCATCTAGCCACTCATCACAAACCTCTTGAAATACTTCAGGTTTTAAGCCAATTTGTATACATGCCGATCCTCTGCCGGGGTTAGCCTCAACCACTTCTGCAGATTGTATAAAAGGAACTTGCTTAAATCTAGAAGCTAATTCCTTTACGTCTTTCATTTTGGATACTAATTGTAGCCACTCCTGTAACGAGGAAGTGATTGCATTATTGACAAAATGATCTGGTTCTAATACATCCGTCCAATCAGGCTTAACTAATTCGATATCCGTGATCGGAAATTCATAGAGTGCTTGTTGGAGTATGTATTGAATTTCCTCAGCAGTCATGCGATCAACGGCAGTTGCAATTACTGGAACCTCATGTTGTCTTTGTAATTCTTCACTTAGTTGAATTGTTTCTAAATGACCTGGATTTTTGCTGTTTAGAACGATAACAAATGGTTTACCAATTTCCTTCAATTGGGTAATTATTTGTTGTTCAGCACTTTCAACGGCCATTCGAGGAATATTATTAACAGATCCATCTGTCGTAACAACAATTCCAATTGTAGAGTGATCTCTAATTACTTTGTCTGTCCCAATCCTAGCAGCTTCCTCAAAAGGTATTGCTTCGCTATGCCATGGGGTGTGCACCAACTTTTGACCTTCTTCACCAGAATGTGTTTTAATGCCGTCAATCATGTAACCGACGCAATCTACTAGTCTGATTTGTAAGCGTAGCTGGTCTTCTCCTAGATGTATATTTGTCCCGTGTGCTGGCACAAATTTAGGCTCAGCTGTCATAATCACATTACCTGGTGAACTTTGCGGCAATTCATCTTGTGCACGTAGACGCTCGGCCTCTTCTTGAATATTAGGAATTACTACTAGCTCCATTACTCGTTTTACAAAAGTCGATTTACCTACTCGGACAGGGCCGACTACACCAATATACACATCACCATTCGTTCTTTCTGCTATCTGTTCATACAGTTTACTCGACATGGATACTCTCCTTTCTTAGCAATTTAATATATGCACAAAAAAAACGTTTCATGCATATTGCACGAAACGTCTTTTTACAAAGATTAAGAAAGTAAATATGTAACAAGCATTAGGAAACATAATAATTCAACAAATTAGAGCGCTTTGTTTTTTTCTTTTACGAAGAGGTCTCCTAGTTAAATCACGAAACGTAGAAATCTGTTTCTAGGAGAGCAACGGATAAACAAATGCATAAAACAGAGGCCGGTCATGACGTCCGTCACAACCAACCTCTGTCAAACTACTCTATTCAAAGATCTTTGAACACGACAGAAAAAGGAATTATCTTAAAAGAAACAATATCTTTTAGCCCTATTTTTATTATTTATTCATCATAAAAACAGGTTCATTCTTTTCATTTACCGTATAAGGCAGAGAGTATGCTGGCACAATCGCAAATTTGTCCGTTAACAAAAACCGAATATCATCTCCAGGCTCTATTTTCTTATCAGATTCCTGAAGTAGTCTATTCAATTCGATGGAGTAATCTACATAGACTTCCCCATCACCAGTAGCCACTATAGGCAACTGAGTATCAGAATAAGGGCTTTGAACAGTTAACTCGCTGTCATAACCCATTTTTTTGAAATCTAGCTTATATACGCCATCTACAATCGTTTCAGCTATAGGACCAAATCCATTTATACTCTTTCGATGGTTAATATCACGCAACGTATCTGCAATACGTAGGTCTACTAACTTAACCGTAGGATTCTCTTCTACATCCATGAGTACATATTGATAGATCCCCCCAGCCTCATAAGAATTGGCAGGAGCCTTTCCAAGCTTTGATGGAATAATTTTGCTAAAATCGATTGGGTATTTAATATATTGATCTGTTTCCATATCACGCGTTTTTATCGGTAAAAGTCCACCGGAATCTTTTTGAAAACTGTCAACAGCAGTTTGAACTGCAGTTAGTTGGTCCTCATATGGCAATAAATTTTCAGGCTCATAACCACTTTTATAACCGCATCCTGCTAAGAAAACCGTTATCATAATGAACACAGCAATAAGTTTAAAGTTTTTCATAGGAATCTCCTTACTAAGCCTTAGTTGGGTTAGATATAATATAGATCATCGTAATGAAACCTATAAACAATAATATGTAAGCGATCAAACCTAATATAAATTTCAATAATTTATTCTTTAGTTTTGTCTTTACAAAAAACATAAAAGCCATAGCTAAAAACATACAACCCATAGATCCAAACGATATCCACATTTTATCCATTGATGAAACTAATAACACCACAACAACTTCCACACCTTTCTACAATAAAAAAGTATAACATACTAGAATTGAGCAAGCGCCTATGTAATTCTGACAAAGGGCTTCTGTAACATACATTGTACAGGAGCTAGACAGAGTATAACAAAAATTTCAGAAGGAACATGGAAAAGAAGCTTTAATAAAAATAATATTTCTAGTATACAGTCAAAAAAGAGTTGTTTTTAACAACAACTCTTTCCATTTGTGACAATTTTAGAACGTTTTATAATCTTCTAACTCATGCTTCTTTGTACGATGCATAAGGATGTCTACAGCCTCTTTAGGATTGACCTGTTCAAATAAGACAGAATACAGAGCTTTAGTAATAGGCATGTCCACTTGTTGCTTTGTAGCTAGTTGATATGCTGCTTTTGTAGTACGCACACCTTCTACAACCATACCCATCTCTTCTAACACTGTATTAAGTGTAGCTCCCTTACCTAACATATTACCAGCACGCCAATTCCTAGAATGCACACTAGTGCAGGTTACGATTAAGTCACCCATACCTGTTAATCCAGAGAACGTGTAAGGTTGAGCACCTAGACTAATACCTAAACGGGATATTTCAGCTAGACCTCTCGTAATGAGTGCAGCTTTTGCATTGTCACCGTAACCTAATCCATCTACTATCCCAGCGGCTAAAGCAATTACATTTTTGAGTGCTGCTCCAATTTCTACACCAATAACATCGTCGTTAGTATAGACGCGGAAAGATTTGTTCATAAACAAATCTTGAACCTTTTCGGCAGCAACCATATTTTCACTTGCAACTGTTATCGTTGTTGGATGCTTTAAGACAACCTCTTCTGCATGACTTGGCCCAGACAATACAACGATTGCTTCTGTAACATCCTCTGACAGTTCTTCCGCAATCATTTCTGATATTCTTTTTAGGGAATCAGGTTCAATACCTTTCGAAACATGTACAAATAGCTTCTTTTCAGCTAAGAAAGGTAGCATATTTTGGCAAACTTCTCTAATAGCTTTAGTGGGAACAGCAATGACAATAACATTTGCATGTTGAATCGCTTGCTGAAAGTCACTAGTAGCCTTTAAATTAGTCGGTAAAATAGTCTCAGGTAAATATTTTTTATTGGTATGATTTGTAGTTATTTCTGTTGCCTGATCCTCTCTATGGGACCACAGTAAACAGTCATGTTCATTGTTTGCAAGAACCATAGCTAGGGCTGTTCCCCAGCTTCCTGCACCCAATACAGTTACTTTTTCCATCGCTATTTCGCTCCTTTAAAACTAATAGGATTAAGTTCTTGCGCGCGTAATAATACGAATTGGAGTTCCTTCAAAGTCAAAGGATTCTCTAATACGATTTTCTAAAAATCTTTCATAAGAAAAATGCATCATCTCAGGTTCATTAACAAATACCACGAAAGTTGGTGGTTTGATAGCCACTTGAGTTGCATAGTAAATACGCAGACGTTTCCCTTTATCAGTTGGAGCCGGATTTCTTGCAACAGAATCTTCTATAACTTCATTCAGAACAGATGACGTAACACGCATTGCATGATTTTCACTTACTTGATTGATAACTGGTAGAAGTGCATGAACACGTTGCTTTGTTTTAGCTGAAACGAAAACAATCGGAGCATAATCCAAGAATAAGAAATGATCTCTAATTTTCTTTGTCATTACATTCATCGTTTTATCGTCTTTTTCAATAGCATCCCATTTGTTCATCACGATAATAACTGCCTTACCGGCTTCATGAGCGTAACCAGCAATTTTTTTATCTTGTTCTTGAATACCTTCTTCAGCATTCAGAACAACTAAAACAACGTCAGATCGTTCAATCGCCTTTAATGCACGTAAAACACTGTATTTCTCAGTTGTTTCATATACTTTCCCTTTTTTACGCATACCTGCTGTATCAATCATTACGTATTCTTGACCATCAAAAGAGTATTCCGTATCAATCGCATCTCTTGTTGTCCCAGCGATTTCACTTACGATTACACGATCATGTCCCAAAAATGCGTTGACCAAAGAAGATTTCCCTACATTAGGACGCCCAATTAGAGAAAACTTAATAACTTCTTCCCCGTAGTCTACATCTTCTACATCTGGGAAGTTTTTCGCTACTTCATCTAGTAAATCTCCTAGACCAAGTCCATGAGAACCTGAGATTGGGAAAGGTTCTCCCAGTCCTAAAGCGTAAAAGTCATAAAGCATTTCACGCATATCCGGATTGTCTATTTTGTTAACAGCTAAAACGATTGGTTTTTTCGTTTTATATAAAATTTTTGCAACATATTCATCTGCTGCTGTAATTCCTTCGCGACCGTTAGTTAAGAAGATGATTACATCTGCTTCGTCCATCGCTATTTCTGCTTGTTGCTTAATTTGTTCTAAAAACGGTTCGTCGCTAAGTTCTATACCACCTGTATCAATGATATTAAATTCATTTGTTAACCAATCGGCAGAACTATATATACGATCACGTGTAATACCTGGAATATCTTCCACGATAGATACACGCTCTCCTACGATTCGATTAAATATAGTCGATTTGCCGACATTAGGCCTACCAACGATTGCTACTACTGGTTTTGTCATTACTTTTTCATCCTTCCAACTTCGTCTATGTTGTATTATACAACAAAAAGACAAAAACAGGCGACTTTATTGAAGTCACCTGTTTAAGATCGTATATTATGTTAGTTATTATTAGTGAAGCCTTTCAGCTTGTCTCCTAATACATCACTTATAGAAAACCCACGTGATTCTTCTGGCATTTGATAATCTTCTATGTTGTATTTATCTTCATTTTCAAGTAATTCTTTAATACTTAAGGAGAGACGTTTTTCAGCACTATTAACATCTAGTACTTTAACTTGTACTTCTTCGCCCTCTTTTAAAACTTCTTGTGGATTGCTAATATGCTTATGTGCAATTTGCGAAATGTGCACTAAACCTTCAACTCCTGGGAATACTTCTACGAATGCACCGTATGAAACTAGACGCTTCACTTTCCCAGTAAGTGTTGCTCCTTTTGCAACTTTTTCTTCTACCACAGACCAAGGACCAGGCAGTGTATCTTTGATGGATAAAGAAATTCTTTCGGCATCGCGATCGATCGATAATACTTTTACTTTAACTTCTTGCCCTTCGGTTAAAACGTCCGTAACATTGTCTAAGTGCTCGTACGAAATTTGTGAAATATGAACAAGTCCATCTACTCCACCTATATCGACAAATGCGCCAAACGAAGCTAAACGTTGTACTGTACCCGTCAAAATATCCCCACTTTTAATGGACTCAAATGTTTGTTGTTTGCTAACAGATTTTTCAGCTTCAACAACTGCTTTATGGGACAGGATAAGTCTATTTTTCTCTTTTTCAAGTTCTACAATTTTAAAGGTCATTACCTTCCCTTTATAATCTTCAAAGGATTCTACAAAATGATCCTCTATTAGGGAAGCAGGTATAAATCCACGGACACCTAAATCTACTACTAATCCGCCTTTTACAACTTCTTTTACTTCTGTTTCAATTATTTCTCCAGATTGGAATTGTTTTTCTAATCTATCCCAAGCTTTTTCTGCATCTACTCTTCTTTTAGAAAGGACAAAGTTAGCTTCTTCCACTTTGGTAATCATTAGCTCTAATTCGTCACCTATGGAAACGGAGTCGGATGCTTTTTCAATATGCAAGCTAGATAGTTCGCTTATAGGTACTATCCCGTCAAAAGGTGCTCCTTCAATTGTTACAATGATAGACTTTTCATCTACTTGTGCAACCGTTGCTTTTACTAGTTCACCCTCTTTAAACTCATTCGTGTCGTTTAAGTTCATTTCTTCAGACATATGATATTCCTCCTTCACAGCGTTTCTATTCTATTTTATGCGAACTGATACAGAATTACAAAAGGAAGCACTTTAAAAACGAAAAGATTCTAACTATTTAGACTGATGTGCTTCTAATAACTCAGCTATTTTTTCCATTATTTTTTCAGTAACTTCATCAGCAGAAGCTTTTCTTTCACGATACGGCGCAATATCAATTGGTTCACCATAGACTACCTTTAACTTTTTAAAAGGTTTATAGGGGCCAATTATTGCGCAAGGAACAACATTAGCTTCCCCGCGTAAAGCAAAGAACCCTGCTCCACTAAATCCTTTTCCTAGCTTGCCATCTTTACTTCTAGTTCCTTCCGGAAATAAACCTACAACTTCCCCACTTTTTAAGAGTTTAATAGCTGTTCGAAGTGCGTCTCGGTCACTAAGCCCTCTTTTCACCGGGAAGGCGTTAACGCCAGGTAATATACCTTTTAAGAGGGGTACATTAAATAATTCTGCTTTTGCCATAAAGTGCACAGGTCGCGGTGCTAATATGCCTACTACCGGTGGATCCAAAGCATTAATGTGATTAGAACATAACAAAATCCCTCCATCTTTTGGGAAATGTTCTGTTCCAATAACTTCAAATCTATAAAGTGGTTTTAATGCTGAAAAAACAACCGTCTTTGCAAACGAATATAGATTCAAATTAAGACATCCTTTCTTTTGCTAGTTGCATAATTTTATTTGATACTTCATCAACTGTTAATAATGTTGTATCTATATAAATAGCATCTTCTGCCTGGATCAATGGCGATGCTTGTCTTTCACTATCTAGCTTGTCTCGTAAAGCAATCTCTTGTTTAAGTTCTTCTAAGTTTGTTTCAATTCCTCTATTTTGGTTTTCTAAATATCTTCTATTCGCTCTTTCTTCTACACTGGCGCTCATAAATATCTTCAGCTCAGCATCTTTTAATACATGGGTACCTATATCTCTACCATCCATCACGATGCTACCGTTTTTACCCATTTGCATTTGTCTCTTAACCATTTCTTCCCGTAACGTTGCATGTGCAGCAACAGCCGATACAGAAGATGTTACTTCTTTAGAACGAATTTCGTCCGTAACAGCCACTTGGTCAAGAAATACTAATTGACCCTCTGGAGAAGGCTTTAACTCAATTATAGTTTCTTTTAATAAAGCAGTTAATTTATCTTCATCTAGCAAATCTATGTTTTGTTGTAATGCTTTATACGTGATTGCCCTGTACATTGCACCTGTGTCTACATATGTATAACCTAATAACTCTGCGGTTTTTTTTGCTATCGTGCTCTTACCTGCTGCTGCTGGGCCATCTATGGCTATTTGTATTTGTTTTTTCACTTTATTTGCCTCCACTCTATTCCTATACATTTTATCATAGAACAGCATTAATGAGGAAAAAGCAAGCTTCTAAAATATAACTTGTTTTTTCCTTCAAATTTGAAGAGGTTACCCAAAAGTTTAAACTTCTGGGTAACCTCTATTTTGATTTAACTCATTGTTTTCTTTCGGATCAATAGTTGACGTTCAAAACAGAATCTTACAATTTGTTGTTTGTCTAAGTCATCTGTATCCGTAAAATGTAAAGAAGCGATGGTTAAAGAACCTTTATCCCATATTCTAATCACTTGTGCTAGTGTGGAGACGTATTTAATATCTCCATTATTAAACAACAATGGAATTAACAAAGAGACTTCATCACCTGCTTTAAAATTTACTGGCGTGTTTAAAATAATTGCTGTTCCTCCAGCGCTTATATCATCTGTGACAAATTGGTATCTTTCCTCTTCGAATTGAACGGATATATCAATAGAAGTATTAACACGGACGAAATCTCTTCGCTGAATTCGCAAAAATTCCGAATCTGGCGGTAATGCAAGCTTAATCATCGGTATTTGTTTAGACTTTTTACCTAGGACCTCTGTTTGAAATGCATAAACGGCTTTAGATTCTTCTACAAAGCTCGCTCTAAGCTGCATACCATCCATTAGGAAAACTGTTCTATTGGAAAGTGTATCCATGGGATAGTCGATATATATAAATTGATCATCTAAATCCACAACTTTACATTGATATTTTTCCGTTTTATCCGTAAAGGTTGGCTCTAATATTAATTGTGTACCAAGTTTGATTTTCATAGGCAATCCTCTTTTAGTGTCATAATATATTTTCTATTATGACACTGAAATGGATATAATTCTATAGAAAAAAGCTCTACGGAAGTTTTTCTGCATGTAAAATTTCGTGGTTTTCAGTATCAATATAAATTTTATATGTGCCAATAGACTCGTTTACAGCTATCAATTGATAGGCCAAACGTTGTTGTAGCTGTTTATTTTCCACATATGCTAATCGCTCTTCTTCTACCGAAAAGTTACTTGAAAAAAGCTCTGATTTATCGATTGGTACTATTTTTTGTTTATCAATTTTTTCTTTTTGAATGTATTCCATCGCATTTAAGCCAAGCAATTCTCCATTATCCTTCGCAATCTTTAATTGGATTCCATCTGCATAAATTAAAGCATCGTTATCCTCCGCTTTTCTTGCAAATGATAAATGCCAAGCAATCGAATTTTCACGATATTCAACCATCTCCGTGTCAGTAAATCCTAAAGTTTTAATATACTCAGCGGACTTATCTTTCATCTGCTGCACAGTTATAGTTGTCTTTTCAAAAGGTCTTTCCATTAAAAAGGATAGTAAATGTCCACCTTTTTTAGTCAAATCTGCGTATCCTATACGAATACCTTCATGAAATTGGATATGGTAAAAAGGATAAGGGGCATCCTGTGAGCTTTCCGTTATGTGAATCTTTGCGTCCTTAAATTCTGGAAACAATTTAAAGAACTTTTCTTTTGCTTCCGCTGATGTAATATCGGCGTCTTTAATATGCTGTAAATCTTTTTTCTTTTGTTGATCCGCTTCACTAGCAGTCATT
The DNA here is from genome assembly GCF_038008385.1 of Psychrobacillus sp. FSL H8-0487. Lineage (NCBI taxonomy): Bacteria > Bacillati > Bacillota > Bacilli > Caryophanales > Bacillaceae > Psychrobacillus > Psychrobacillus sp. FSL H8-0487. The sequence continues at coordinate 1,561,617 of NZ_JBBOZA010000001.1, read as the reverse complement.
GGGAAATCGCTTTCTGTATAAGCTTTCACTGAGTTACCTAGCGACTTCCAACTCTTTTCGCCATTTTGATCTAATTTGTTCTGAACAAATGCTTTAACAATATAATCCTTACTCCCACCGTCTTTGTTTGTAAATGCCCACTGATTTGAAAGTTCCTGCAAGTTTTCTCTAGCACCAGCCATATTTTTTTGCCATTCTTCAATAGGAACCTTGCCATCTTTGACTTGTGCAGCACCATTTCCTAATCTGTTTAGATAATTCATCCATATAGCAGATGTTTCGTTATTTATCGGCAATGCACTTATCGAAGTTCTTATATCCGAGGAAATCCTCCACACATCATCTAAAGGCTGCTCTAATGCTTCCTTATCGGTAAACAGCATTGTCTGATCTACGGATTCTGTTAGCTTCGTCAATTTCTCTGAAGCTGAGGTCAATTGATTTGAATATTGTACTGCTAATGCATTCTCAAGCCTATTATTTTGAGACTGAACAGAGAAATGATACACAAGGAAGACTACAGCAACAGTAGACACGATAACCCATATAATTTTTTTCATTTTATCTCCTTATGAACAGAATATATGCTGTCCAATTGTTTTAATTTGTGGTCGGCTCCAAATCCACTTACTAGTTGCTGTTTTCGGATTAAAGTAATAAATAGCATTTTCAGTAGGATCCCAACCGTTGAGTGCATCTAATACTGCTTCCTTAGCCCTTTCATTTGGCTCAAGCCAAATCTGTCCATCCGCTACTGCAGTGAAGGCTAAAGGTTGAAAGATTACTTCCGAAACTGTATTTGGAAATTCAGGATGTTCAACCCGATTTAGAATTACCGCAGCAACTGCCACTTGTCCTTCATAAGGCTCTCCACGCGACTCACCGTATACAGCATTTGCAATCAATTTCAAATCTTTTTCCGAATATTGTGGTGGCAATTGCATATTTGTACTTTCTTCTTTTTTGTTTTTTACTTGTTTATCTAGATCAATCCCACCGTAATAAGTAAAACTATTTCCTTTATTTATTTGATCGTGTACAAATTTTTTATCGTAATCCGAAACACCTACTAGTTTTTTCTTAGTGTCTTGTCCTAACAGTCCATCTATCGGCAGACCGTATTTTTCCTGGAAATTCCTTAATGCCCAGTAGGTACTATAACCAAACTTGCCATCTATGTCACTCTTATAAAATCCGATATACTGTAATCTTGCCTGGAGTTCAATAACGTCGTCTCCATAGGCACCTCGTTCTAATGTCTGAGCAGAAAAAGCCTGGGTAGTTGGTTGCTCACTGATAAACGAATAACTGAATGTACAAAATAGTAAACTAATCAGGATGTACTTTAGTTGTTTCAAACGACATCTCTCCTTTTTTCTTAGCATGGAGTAAGATGCGCCAAATTATACAAAAAAAGTCTAGCATTTGCTAGACTTTTTCTTCAACGTAATATTCATGATTTGCATATCTTTTTCTACGAGATAGAACATGAGCTTTTTTAACTTTGGATAAACTAAACAACCACAAAAACAACATGAATGGTACCATCAATAAAAGCTCTAGTCCTGTAATACTTAATATACTATTATAAATAGTATGTAAGAATAGCGGTGCTATTAATGCAAACAATATTTCATAACGAGATTTAGTTAAAGTAGTAAATTTCGCTCTACCGATATAATATCCCATTAAAACACCAAATAGCGCATGACTGGAAACAGGTAGAATTGCACGTAAGATAGCTTCATCCATACCAAAGTTCAATAAATATAGTATATTTTCCACAGTCGCAAAACCTAGTGCTACGCTAGCACCATATAATATGCCATCATAGGGATCATCGAATTCCACATGTTTGTAGATAGCGACAATTAGAACTAGCCATTTAAAAAACTCTTCTAGTGCACTCGTTACAATAGCTTGATGGATAAATAGAGAAGAAAAGATCTGTTCCTCTTGAAGAACATGTTGAATAAATAAAATTGGAAACGTTAATATGGCGCCATATATAAATGTATGTAACAATAATCTGGAGGGTTCTGCAGAAATTTCTTTTCGCAAGTAAAAATAGCTTAACAGTGCTAAAGCAGGGGCTATTGCAACGGAAAGTAGTATAAACATAAACTTACTCCTTCCATTTCATTATTACTATTATACCTTAAATACGCAAATTTTGGGAGGTACTTACTCACTATGAAAACTATTTTATTAATTCACACAGGTGGTACGATATCCATGCAAGTACATGCAGAAACAGGAGCTGTTGTACCAGCAGATCAAAATCCGCTTTTAATCGAGGCAGAAAAACTTAGATCATTAGCTAATATTGTGGAAATAGATGCTTTTAATCTCCCTTCTCCTCATATAACACCTATCGAGATGATGGAGCTAAAACAGCTTATTGACCAATATATTTTATCGGACAATATTGATGGGGTTGTTATTACACATGGTACAGATACATTAGAAGAGACTGCCTACTTTTTGGATCTCACAGTAGATACGGACATTCCTATTGTCCTTACAGGTGCCATGCGTTCATCCAATGAGATAGGAGCTGACGGGCTATATAACTTGTTATCAGCGATACAAGTGGCTTCTTCGGATGATGCAAAAATGAAAGGTGTACTAGTGGTATTAAACGATGAAATACATACTGCAGAAAATGTGACGAAGACTCACGCTAGCAATGTTAGTACTTTTCAGAGTCCGCAATATGGCCCAATAGGATTTATATCTAAATCAATAGTACATTTTCACCATTCTCCCAATCATCGTCTTGTTTTTCCAATTGAGCATATCGAAAAAAAAGTTGCATTGTTTAAAGTGTATGCAGGAATGGAGCCAGACTTGCTACAAGCATCGATTGATCTTGGATATGATGGAATAGTATTGGAAGGTTTAGGGCAAGGAAATGTACCCCCTCGCCTTGTCTCTGTGATAGAAGAAACATTAAATAAAGGGATTCCGATTGTATTAGTTTCCAGATGCTTTAATGGAATTGCGCAAGATGTGTATGGTTATAAAGGTGGCGGAAAAGGTCTTAAAGATGCAGGTGTGATTTTTGCGCAAGGATTAAATGGACAAAAAGCTCGCCTTGCTTTACTAATTGCACTGAACCATCCTGATCCGCTAAAAGCGATTGAGTATATTTTTTGAGTTGTGTTTTAGGAAGATAAAAAAAGAGTAGCTGACGTAACTGAGTTTACGTCATGCTACTTTTTTATGTTGGTTAATAGTGTTTATAGGGACTTGGAGAGAGACGTCTTTTACTTACGTTCAATTGCTGAATACTCGCTCTTAATGTACTGATACTTGCGGATGGATGATTTTTGGGTTAGTCAGTTTGATTATTATTTTTTCTTTTAATTTCGTTTGCAATCTGATCCCCATGGAATCGTCCATTTTCAATGAAAATTTCATTTGCGTTATTCCCTGCCGCAATAACACCTGCTATGAAAATTCCTTCTACATTTGTTTCCATTGTTTCTGCATCAAAGGATGGTCTACCTGTAGCTTCGTCAATATCCACACCCATTTCCCTTATAAATGCATGATCAGGATGATACCCAGTCATTGCAAATACAAAGTCATTCGGTATTTGAAACTCGCCTGTTTGACTACCCTTTAGCGTTACCTCAGATGCCCCTACTTCTATTACTTCTGTATTAAAGTGCATTTGTACTTCCTTATTTCTTACAAGACCATCAAACTCTGGAAGTACCCAAGGTTTTATACTTGGTGAATACTCATTTCCTCTATATGCTACTGTAACATTGGCTCCTGCTTTGTTCAGTTCTAAGGCTGCATCTATCGCAGAATTTTTCCCACCTATTACTAATATATCTAACCCAAAGTAGGGATGCCCCTCTTTGAAATAATGACGAACTTTTGCTAATTCCTCGCCTGGTATGTTCATATAATTTGGATGATCATAATAGCCAGTTGCTATGACTACATACGTTGCCAAATAAGTTTCTTTAGATGTATATACTAAAAAATTATTTTCTTGTTTCTCTACTTTTAGAACTTGTTCGTATTTATGAACATCAATGTTTTTAAGTTTTGCTACTTCTCGGTAGTAAACCAAAGCTTGATTTCGTTTTGGTTTTCTCTCTTCTACTATGAATGGTACATCACCTATTGATAATTTCTCACTTGTGCTAAAAAAGGTCTGATGTGTAGGATAATTATAAATAGCCTCTACAACATTTCCCTTTTCAATTACGATGGTTTTTAGTCCAATATTTTGTGTAGAAATAGCAGCTGATAACCCACAAGGACCTCCCCCTACTATTAATACATCTACTTGTTGATACACCCAAAAAACTTCCTTTCTTTTATTCACTTAATGTCTTCCACTAATGGTAATGAGATGGCATTCAGATTTCGCTCCAAGTCGAAGTGGAACTGCCGTTGTGCCATAACCATTGCTAATGAGTTCAGCACTATTTTCTTTTTCTCTGTAGCTTCCTTTTTCATAAATTCCAAATGGTCCAAAGCGTATTTGGCCGCCATGAAGATGACCAGCTAAAAGAAGATGTGGCTTACTTATTTTTTTAGCATTATTGAAATAGGCTGGAGCATGGGTGACAAAAACGATGACATCAGATTCTTTAACATCCTTGAAAGCTTCATACATTTTTACATTCCCTTCGAAACCATCGTTAATCCCAACAATGCGTAAGGAAAATTTATCTTTTTCAAACTCAACAGACCGATTTTCCAATATATAAACAGCATGTGCTTCTAAGATATCACTTAAGTTCTGCGCACCAACTTCTCTGTCATTATTCCCAAATACGTAACAAGTATTTCCAAGCTTAGCAAGCTGCTTAATATTTTCATTTGTTCTTTTTAAAGGAACGCCTCTTTCTGTCAAATCTCCACCTATTACAACTATATCTACTTTACCGATGAGGCTTTGAATTAGCTTATCACTTATTTTTCTTCGGTGAATATCTGATATGAAAAAGACACGAAATTGAATATCTTTTGTCCACTCATTGATATACAAAGAATGGGTATGAACGTTAGTTTGAAAAGCTAAAAATAACATATATAAGAAAAGCAAAATTACGATAGACAACAAAACACTAATAATCCATACAACCAATTCTATACCCCCAAACAACATGGAAAAGGACAGGGAAATTCCCCTGCCCTGCACTTGTGCAATTGATCATTCTACTCTTCTTTATCAATGTGTAGTACACGGAAACCTGACTTTTCTAAATCAGCTAAAATTCGATCCATTTTTGAATCATTTTCAATCTTTAATACAATGCGTCTGAATAATTTATCGGTCTCATCAAAAGTTACGATTGAAATAACAGAGGCATGGTATTTATGAAGGACATCTGTCATTTTTTGAATCCGTCCTTCTGATTCCACCGAGGTGAATGTAATACGCGTTCCTTTACTATTCATACCAAATGCACTTTTAAACTGTTCTACTGCATCATAGCGTGTAACTAATCCAAGGAACTTCCCTTCCTCAACAACAGCAAGGACTGGGAAATCATGAAGCTTAATCATTGCGTTTTCGAAAACATCCTCGTAACCAACAAAAACATCTTCGTTTGTCATAATATCCGTAACTTTCGTTTGCTCCATGAAAGCTTCTTTATCCAATTTACTATAAAAATGAGCTTTATATAAAAGATATTTGTTGAACATACCAACATATTTCCCATTATCTAAAATAGGTAAAGCATCCATTTCTTTTTCTTCAAGTAGACGAAGAGCCGATGAGACTATTGTATCTACTTGAACTGTTACACATTTTTCTTTTGGGATCATAACACTTTTTACAAACATTTTAGCACCTCTTCCAACTTAGGATATACTTTATATATTCAACATTTAAAAGAAATATCCTTCTTTCTCTATGTTTAAGGTAGTACTAACTTTTGACCAACTGAAATTTCATTTGAAGACAGGCCATTAGCAGACTTTATCTTTTCGACAGCATTTCCATCCTTATAATAATTGACCGCTATCCGATATAGTGTTTCATTTTCCTTTACGATATGCGTTCTAGAACTAGCAACTTCGGTAGGTTCCGTTTTCTCCACCGCCGCTGGTTCTTTCTTAGGCTCTTCCACAACTACCTTTTTTGGCTCCTCTTTGACTACTTCTGCAGGCTTTTCAGCTTGCTGCTCCGTTGTTTCAGGAGTAACAGGTTCTGTTGGAGTCACTTCTTCTTTTGTTTCATCTTTTTTTGTTCCGTTATTAATTGATTGTGTTTCAACATGTATCGCATCATTTTTCACTACTTCCGCCTTGTTTGGATCGGCTTGATAGAAAAATTGAACATAGATAAATATACTAACTGGTATTAATATGAAAACACAAAATACGGTAGGAATTAATAGGTTCTTAGATTTCTTCTTGGGTTTCTTATTTAAACTTCTACTTCTTCTCATGTTATTAGAATCGTCATCTTGTCCTATGGATTGTCGATGTTCGTCGATTTTTTTTTGGTAATCATCTTGGTTCATTTTACTCAAACTCCATTTCTGCCATCATTTCTACTTCTATTATGACGAATATTGTAGAAAAAGTAAACTTATCAAATGTATTATGTAGGAAGGAGGATATTTAACCTTTTTTTCCAATTTAATTCTTCTTGACTATTCTTTTCCTCTGTTCGTTTTTGTAAAATATTCGCAGCTTCCATCTTACATTTGGAACAACAATAGTACGGTTTCTCTATCAATCTTTGGTCAAAATAATGAAGTAGTTGTTGTCTTATACATATATCATTTCGTATCATGGTATAAAATTTTTGTATATCCTGCCACTTCTTTTGTTTTATATCCTTAAATAATTCAATTGTTTCATGTTCGTTTAAACGTTCTTTCCAGTAAGTAAGAATTCGGGTCGTTGTTTCTGCTTGTTCGACTTCAGAATAAGAAGATTGGTAAGCAATTTGAATGTCTTGTTCCTCAGGGAAGTCTTGCATCGTAACGTAAAAAGTTTGCTCCACATCCGTTGGAGTATACAAAAGAGAAGCGATTGCTTGTTTTCCATCTCTCGCAGCCCTTCCAACCTCTTGCATGTACCCCGCAATCGAAGTTGGAATATGATCATGAATAATTTGTCTTATATTATCTTTGTGTATACCCATTCCAAATGCATTTGTCGCACAGATCCACTCTAGTTGCTCTTGCTGAAATTGCTGCTGGATTAATATTCTATCACTTTGTTCCATTTTAGCATGATAAAATCCAACTGAAATTCCTTGTTCTCGCAGTGCTGCTGCATATGTCTCTGTCTTTTTACGAGACTGTGTATAAATTATTCCTGGCCCCTCTGTGGAGGTGACTCTGCCTAGTATCCACTTCATTTTTTGTTGTTGGTTATCTACCTCTATCATTTCATAGGCTATAGCCGGTCGATCAAGTGAATGAATATATTCAAATGGTGCATTCATTTGTAGAGTTTTTTTAATATCATCCACCACTTCGGCTGTCGCAGTAGCTGTTAAGGCTAGAACGTTCACTGAACCAATTGATTGGAGCCAAGTGGAAATCCTTAAATAATCTGGTCTAAAATCAAAGCCCCATTGTGAGATACAATGTGCTTCATCCGCCACTACATAAGCAATAGAAAGTTTTCGAAGTGCTAGGTTAAATTGTTCATTTTGCAGCATTTCGGGAGAAGTAAATATGAATTTATAGTCAGCTAATCGACGAATAGCCATCTCCTTCTCCTGCAAAGATAAAAAGGAATTAATAGCAATAACTCTTTTTTCTCCAAGTATTTTCAATTGTTCCACTTGATCTTGCATAAGGGACAAAAGAGGTGACACAATAACCACAGTACCTTCCATCAGATAAGCAGGTAGTTGGTAGAGAAGTGATTTCCCCATTCCTGTAGGAAGTATTGCGATAACATCTTTTTTTTCTATTATTTGTTCAATTATTTCTTGTTGACCAGCACGAAAAGTAGCATGGCCAAATCTTTTCTGAAGAATTTCATTTAATTTATCCATGAATTTGTTCTCCCTTTGTTAGTGCTAAACGTACTTGAAAATAAGTTAGTTCGGGTATTCTATTTTTTATCACAGTAAGCTTTTTCGTATGTAACTCTTTGGATAAATGAAGAATCTTTTCAACTTGCTCACTCGATATAAATGCCGAAACAGAGAAATTTTTATCGGATGAAACTATTTCAATTACATGATCTTCTATTGTGTTAATCTTTAACTTTCTTATTCTAGCTATTTCCTCCATTGTATACCCTTTTTCAAAAAGGCTATTCGTTTTAAAAGCAGAATCTGTGAGAGGAGTGTCTAGATGAATACCTTTTGCTAAAGAAAACAACAAAGGACTAGTATTTATATCAATATTGTCCAATATATTATGTAAGCACTCTAAGAAATTTATCTTTGCGTTCATATCAGTTAAATCATAGTAACGAGACAATTGTTCCCAAGTCAAACCAGTTTTTTTATATCCACTAAGTCGATAAACAAATAATGTCCTGTGTAAATCATTTAACAAAGGACTTTCAAGCAATCGGAATATCTCTTGCTTTAGATCATTACTCAAGTTAAATTCACGAAAGTTATGTTGGATGAGGAAGTCCTTGACGAAATTCTGAATAGCCATATCCTTTTGGTTTGGCACAAATTTTTTCTCTTTTGCTTGGAACTGGGACAAAGTTTGGATCACTAAGTCCAATCTTTTCCAAAATAATTGTTCCCTCCCTCTGTATTCCCAGCCATTGAATAGAAACTCTTTACCTTCCCCTACTGTAGCTATTCCTTTTTCTGTAATATAGACGAGTGATTCCTCTACCTGAATTAGATCAAGGTTATGCAACTCATTAATTCCAATATCATAGTCTTCCTTCGATAATTGTGGGAGAATAGAGAAAAAAGCATGAAGTTGAAAATATGTCACATCTTGAATAGTTTGTCCTGATTTTTTACCTTTTAATAAATAATAAGGAGCATTCTCAGAACGTTGTCCGGATAACTTATGTATAATAAATAGTAATATTTGATGAAAATGCATAGGAATACCTCTCTTTTCTGAAGTATTTTGGTTGAAATATAGGGAAAACATCTTTAGAATGAATACGATAGCATATTCGTGTTAGTAGTTATAAAGGAGAGAATATAATAATGGCAAAATATACAATTGTAGATAAAGATACATGTATAGCGTGCGGAGCATGTGGAGCCGCTGCCCCAGATATTTATGACTATGATGATGAAGGTATTGCCTTCGTTATTCTAGATAATAACATGGGTACAACAGAAGTTCCAGAAGAACTAATGGAAGATATGGAAGACGCTTTTGAAGGCTGTCCTACTGATTCTATTAAAGTCGCAGATGAATCATTCGAAGGCGACGCACTGAAATACGAATAGTATATGGAATGGTGGTTGTGACTTTGTCATAATCACCATTTTTCATTCTAATAATATCAGACAAATAGACGCTAGGTCGGTCAATATCCGTTTCAATTGTTTTCGCATGGCTTTGGACAGACTTATTACTATCGTTTGACTGTCTCACCCTTCTACAACATTTAGAAACAGGTAAGGGCGTTTTTAGATAACTAGAGATAAGATACTTTCTTATTCTTAGAGGTGATGGATGACAGTCTAAGTACGCGACATCCTGTCGCAACGACTGCCTGACCCACATCGTGCGAGCCCGAAGATGCAATTTCGTTCACTCGTTTGCTTTTTTATTTTGGCAACACTTACTATTTCTCTTTATTTCCACTAATGTACGAGAAATCTACCTTCTTCATCTATCAATGGATAAAAATAACATTTAATTCAAAAGTGAATACAAATAACTTTTCCATTTCTAAGATTTTAACACTCTTGTGACTTAAGCGATAAGCTATGTTAAATCTTCTTGTTGGGTACTACTCGTTTATTCGATTGTAGCGCAAGGCGGCGACTCCAGCGGGTAGCTTGAGCTGAAGACCCCGCAGAAGCGCAGCGAACGAGGAGGCTGAAGCCAAGCCCGCGGAAAGCGTACACCTGAAGCGAAAATCAGTATTATCATTCTTTCTTTTCAGCTCCATGAACCAAGTATATTTTCTTTTTAAAAAAAGTTGTTCCTCCTAGTGGAGAAACAACTTTTTGTTAGTTTGTATTAGGTTTCATATATGAACTAGTTACTTTATCAAGCAATGGCTTCATTCGTTTGAATAAAACAATCATCACGATCGTTACTAATATACCTTTAATAAGATTAAATGGTAATATACCAAAAATGATCGTATTAAACAAAGCAGTGCCTGTTTCCATAGGGAAATTTAAGAAATAAGCGTACATTGGTAAAAATACATAATAATTTAGTACACTCATCCCAATAGCCATAGAGACTGTACCTGCTCCGAGTCCTGCCATAATGCCTTTGGACGAAGTAACTTTGCGATAAATCAAATACACAGGTGTGATAAACAAGATACTAGTTACAAAGTTAGCCATATGACCAACAGGTACACCAGTTGGACTTCCTGCAAATAACCAATCTAGCACATTTTTTAAAAATGCGACTAAAATTCCTGCAACTGGTCCCATTGTGATTGCAGCGATTAATGCTGGTATATCACTAAAGTCCACCTTTAAATAAGCCGGTAAAACCGGTAATGGAAATGCAAGTAGCATTAAAACAAAAGAAATACTACTCAGCATTGCGACTGCAATAAGCATTCGCGTTTTGCCTTTTAACATAAATCCTCTCTCCTTTTGCGATTCACTCCACAAGAAGAAAGGTTCAGAACGTTTGCATACTTAAAAAATCCCTCGAACTTATAGAAGTTCAAGGGAGAAACAAGGTACACTTTAATAAGCGTATCCGTATAAGCATACGAAAAACGACTGCACCTTCACCTTCTCCCATCCAGACTATACTGTCGGCTTTGGAATTTAACCAAATCAACCTGTTAAGGTTCGCGGGCTGAAGAAATAAATTTCTAATACCGCCGGTCGGGAATTGCACCCTGCCCCGAAGATGAATCAATATTTTGTTGTCCTCCAAGAATATATCTTGAATTAATAACATTTTATCAAATTAAAACAATATATGCAACAGACCTGTTTGCAACTGAGAATACTAGGCAAATTTATGTTATGAGCGATAATAAAAATTTAAGGGCTGTATCGGATTGCTTATGGGCGGTATTCGAAGCCTTATGGGCTATTTTCACAAATGTATGGGCTATCACATATATCTTAAAACAAAAATGCCAAGCTTAAGTTAATAAGCAATGGCATTTTTTATTATTGAATTGTTTGCATAGTAAAACCATTTGGACCCACTGGAACTGGAAGTGGACTTGAAAAATCTACTTCATTCCATTTTTCTTGTACGATATTCTCTAATCGGATAGTTTGATTGAAGCTTGCAGCTGTAAGCGAGAAAGCTTCTATCAAACGGGATGCCTCACTTGCATTTAGTGATTCCAAATCTAAAGGCTCATCAAAATGTACAACAAGTCCCTTATCTTCCTTAACTGAATAAGTTACATCATTCGGAATAACAGAAGTATAAATTTCATTTTCAGGATTTTTCATCCCCTGCAATGCTTCTAATAGTGTATTGAAAGTTTTATTGAAGTTTGGTGTTAAATAGGTCACCTGATTAAAAGCCTTATATGCAAAATAATTTACCTTCTGCTCTGTACCAGTTAACACCAAAGGTTCATCTATAGTACCTACTTGATCCCATTCGATTGGGGATCCATCTTCATTTACTCTTAAGAACGAATCAAAATCGGTAAAGACTTCATTGATTGAAGAGATGTATGGTACAGCTGTTCCAGGTGCAGAATCGTAACCATGATCTGCTGGTAAGTAATGTTTTAATATTTTACCTTCTGCTATAAAGTAGCCTTTGTAAGGATGATATTCTTGGAAACCAAGAGAAGTTTCGTCAATCTCCAAAGCATACTGATTATATAATTCTAAGCTACTAGGTTCCATATTTGGAAAATCCGCTTCTATTTTCTCTTGAGGAATGACAATCGTGATTGGTACAGTGAGCGCATTTTCCAATAGAGAAAAATGAAATACCGTTCCATCCCCTAAATCCTGCTCATAAACAGAAGTAAAAGTCCTATCAAATGGGGCTAATTCTACATTAGGAGCTAACTTTTCAGACATAGTTGTCATACCAACAGATTCTTCTTCCTTAGCATCCATAGAGGATTCCTCTGGTACTTCTAGAGTTCTCATTTGATCGTCTGCTGTGGTCGATTCTTCGACAGTATCAGCTGTGGAACTCTCATTGTTATTTATATAGGAAGAGACGAGTACGGTTAATAATAATACAGATGCTACAGAAATGATAAATGGTAGCCATTTGTTCATAGACACCTGTATTCGTTTACGTTGCTCAAATTTCTCTTGCGTTTCTATTTTTGACTTAAGCTGCTGGTAAATTTCTTCTTTTGAGCGCTTATCTGTAAACTTGGGCATCTTTTTTAATAGTTCATCTAATTCACGGTCTTCTGCTTTTTTCTCACTCATGATGAACATCTGCCTCCTTTTGCTTATCAGATAATCGCTCACGAAGTGCTTTTATTGCACGATGTTGCGTTGTCTTCACTTTCCCTTCGGACCAATTTAAGATTTCCGATGTTTCTGCAATCGAAAGCTCCTGGAAATACCGCATTATAATAACCATTTTCTGATCTCCCGTACAATCATCCAACGCAACTAATAATGTTCTCATCTCATCATTGAGCTGCACTAAATCTTCCGGTAGCATATCTGAAGATGCAAGTTGCATCGTTTCCCAGTCAAATGAGTCAAATAATCTCTTTTTCCGGACAGCTTGTTTTCTAAAATGGTCAATTGCTATGTTTTTGGCTATTGAGAATAACCATGTTTTTTCTGAACTTTTCCCCTCGAAGCTACTATAAGCTCTGAGTACTCGTACATATACTTCTTGGACCAAGTCTTCCGCAGTTTGTCTATTTTTCACCAAATATATGAGAAACTGAAAAACATCTTGATGATAGGTATCATACAAGCGGTGGAAAACGGAGTCATTCATATGCTCCCCCCGTTCTATCAATTAGTCGTTTCAAGTAAGTATTTGTTACACGGTTTCTATTGGCAATTTAATGATAAAGGATGTTCCTATCCCTATTTCGCTTTCCGCTGATAACACACCATCATGTCGTTCTACTATGTTTTTAGCAATAGCCAATCCTAAGCCTGTGCCACTTTTTCCCCTTGTTCTGGCTTTATCTGCTTTATAAAAACGTTCAAATACATATGGAAGATCTTCTTTCGGAATCCCATACCCTGTGTCGATAACCTTTATAACGAACTGTGCGTCTGTCATACTCAATTGCACGGTAACAGAACCATTTTCTGGAGTATGTCTAAGTGCATTATCGATTAAATTGGTTAGTACTTGCTCCATACGATCCTCATCTAGATGCATGGATAAGTTCTCTGTCAGGTTATGTTCAAAGTACAAGCCAATATCTTTTTCTTTAGCAGCCTGGTCAAATTTTTGCGTAATTCTTTCAATTGTCGGAACGACTAGAACGTTCTCTTTATATATACTAAGATATCCTGACTCTAAGCGTGCTAAATCTAACAATTCGGTTACTAATCTTCCCATTCGCTTAGATTCATCATATATAATACGCATCATTTCATTTTTGTCTTCTTCCGTGGTCACTACATTATCGATTATTGCTTCTGAATACCCATGAAGCATCGAAATAGGAGTTCTTAACTCATGTGAAACGTTCGCGATAAAATCTGATCTCATTTTATCTAAACGATGTTGTTCCGTCATATCACGAAGCACGATTACTGCTCCTCGCACGACATTTCCACTTGAATATAAAAGGCTTATAGATGCTGCAAAATAGGATCCTTTAATCTCTAATTCTTCGTCAAACTCTTCTTTTACTTCAAACACATATTCCAATAAGTGCTGGAGCTCAGCAGGAAGTTTAGAATCTTCTGTTGCTTCCAAATTTTTATACCACTTATCGAATAGAAGATCTGCCTGAGGGTTTTTAACTTGAACTTCAAATTTCGTATCAAAAGTAATAACAGCATCCGTCATAGACGTTAATATACTTGCTAATTGTTCCTTTTCTTGGTTAATCACTTCTACATGATGCTTCAATTGTTTACCCATCTGGTTAAAGGCGATTCCTAGTTCCCCTATTTCATCTTTTTGAAGATACGGAACTTTTGTTTCAAAATTACCTTGCGCCAACTGGATTGCAGCTTCTCTCATAGATCTTAGTGGTAATGTAATTCGTGAAGTTAAAAAGAATGTGAACATCGTAGTTAAAAGTAAGGCGATAAATCCAGATAAGAAAACAATTTTCGTAGTACTATTTGTCGTTTTACTGACAACCTCTAAACTTTGATAGATAAAAACAGCACCATGGATATTTTTATTGGATTCTAAAGGTGCGGCTAAAATGATATAATCTTCCATCCGATCCTCACTATTTATAGCGGGCATTAGCATTTTTTTGACGATTGGTTCATTAGATGTATATATTTTAGATAAGTCCTTATCATCCAATATCTTTTCCTGTACTACCTCTTTGTTGAGGCCCTCATGGATAGACAAAAAAATGGACTCAGAATTACGTACAATTAATGTATTCGTTTCTGTACCTAATATATCTCGGATTATTTCAAACGAATCTTCTACATTTTCATGTTGCTCAACTATTTTCCCTATGGTCACTGCTTCTTTGCGAAGGGTGTCCTCTGCTTGTTCTGTATGGAAATCTCCTAAAAATTCAAGTAATAAAACGGTTACAATAAATAACACAAATAAGACGAGAAGCAATATGGTTCCCCATAGCTTCCCGACAACACTATTCCAAAGTCTATTCATTTATAACCTCAAATTTATACCCAACACCCCATACAGTTACAATCATTTTAGCAGACTTTTCGGAAACTCTGTTTAACTTTTCACGCAACCGTTTTACGTGAGTGTCAACTGTTCTTAAATCACCGAAGAAATCATAATGCCAAACTTCTTTTAATAATTGCTCGCGATCAAATACTTTGTCTGGTGCTTTTGCTAAGAAGTAAAGTAATTCATATTCCTTAGGAGTTAAACCTACCTCTACACCATCTGCAGTTACTCTATGAGCATCATGATCTATTGTAAGGTGTGGAAAAACTACTATTTCTTTAGAAATAGACGATCCTTGTGAAGGTGCAAATGCAGTAGAACGTTTTAACAAAGCTTTTACTCGTAACACTACTTCTCTAGGGCTAAACGGTTTCACTATATAATCGTCTGCTCCTAGTTCAAAACCTTCTACGCGATTAGCTTCTTCCCCTTTAGCTGTCAATAATATAATAGGAGTTTCTTTATGAACACGTAGTTCTGTCATCACTTCTATACCATCTTTTTCAGGCATCATTATATCTAAAAGGATACAATTATAATCATATTCTAAGGCTAACTTTAATGCGACTTCCCCATTTTCAGCTTCTTCTACTTCGTAACCTTCTCGCTCTAAATACATTTTCAAAAGACGACGAATACGTTCTTCATCCTCAACTACTAGAAGTTTAATTGTTTCAGACATAGTTTTATCAAACCTTTCTATCAACATCTACTTTACATTGTACAATTACTGTATCCAAAATGAAAGAAAAGCCCTTCCCCCCTTGTTATATAAAGAGTAAAGAGCTTTCCACAAGTACACACATTCTGTTTCGTTTCTGTCTAGTTAGCATTTATAAAAGCTTACACTTTTTTAAGCGTAAGAATGTAATCCTGCTAAAATTAGATTTACTGCAATCAAGTTAAACATAATTATGATGAATCCGATTAAAGCGATCCAGGCAGACTTCTTACCTTCCCAACCTTTTGATAAGCGAAGATGTAAGAACACTGCATAAAATAAGAAAGTGATAAGAGCCCATACTTCTTTTGGATCCCAGCCCCAGAAACGCGACCACGCTTCATGTGCCCATATCATAGCAAATATTAAGGCCCCAAGTGTAAACACAGGGAACCCAATTAATACGGAACGATAACCAATTTCATCCATCAATTGAGAATTAGACTTTTTCGTAAGTGGTTGTAATACAGTTGCAAGACGCTTACGTAATATTAAACGAAGTAATAAATAGATTACAGAACCGATTAGAATCGACCATACCACAGTAGTTAATTTTTTAGCATTTACTAGGGGTGGCATCTCAATAAGTGGATCTAATGCACCTTCTGTAATCGCTACTGACTCATTCATACCAAAAAGCGCTGGCATTGTATACTCAATATTATGCTCTGTTTCATCTTTACTTATATACGAGTACTCTGCACTGTAATCCGCAAGTGAAAATGACAGCGTGGAAACAACAAATCCTACAACAAGTACTAAAACATACATAACTGCCTCAATCCAAAAGCGTTCTTTGGATTTTTTTGTCAGGTCAATATTTTTCAACAAGTATATAAATCCTGCTACTGCACTTATTGCTAAAATTGCCTCACCCATTGCGGCAGTAATTACATGAATAGTCAGCCAGTAACTTTTCAAAGCTGGTATTAAAGGTGTAATTTCTGTTGGGAACATGCTTGCATATGCAATGATTAACACGGCAATTGGTAAAGCAAACAATCCTAGAGCAGGTGTTTTATATATAAAGTATATAAGAATAAATGCTCCTACAACCATCATCCCAAATGCAGTAGTAAATTCAAATAGATTACTTACAGGAGCATGTCCTGCAGCAATCCATCTAGTGATAAAATAACCAATATTAGCGATAAATCCTAAAATGGTAACGGTAATCGCTAATTTGCCCCATCTATCAAAGGACTTGGTAGTTTGAGTATTTGAAGATTTTACTGCTCCTCCAAATAAAAACGTAGCAATAAGATATGCTACAAAAGCTATAAATAATAATGTACTACTTAAGGATGCCATATCCATTATGTTAAACTCCTTCCACTTTATCCACTTTTTCTTCTAAAGAATCTATATCTTGCTGATCTAGATATTTTGGAAGATGAGCTACATCTGTAACCTTGTCCAAATCTCTCTTAACACTCAACCAGTTTTTGTTTGTATGCGCGGCAATAACCGTTTGTCCATCTTCTAATAACTGAATCCAAATTCGACGGTGATTCCAATACGCCCCTTGTGCTACACCAATCATGAAGATAAGGCCTCCAAGTGCAAGAAGTGGAAGTGTTAAATCCTTACGAACTGTTAAACCAGATACGTCTCTTGTCTCGACACTTTGGAATGCAATTTTATGTTGGTTTTCCCCTAAAGGTTCTACTGTCTCTTTAATCATGACAAAACTTGTTTCCCCTTTAGGAAATTCAGGGCTATACATTTTGATTAGAAATGCTGGGTTATTAGGAAGCGGTGATTGAGATTGCGGAACCCCTTCTTCAAATCCAGTAAAATCTGCATAATAGTCCATTACTTCAACTTTATAACCATCATTTAGTTCATAAATGGGTTGTGGATCAGCTAGATCGATTGTAAATTCTCCAAAAGATTGTTGTGTTTGTTTATCCTGTAACTGGAAAGTCATCGTTGCTAACTCATCCAATCGGAAGTCCATTTGGAACACCGAAAAGTTATCGAATTTAATTGGTTTATTTACTTGAATAGAAGCTTCTTTTTCAAATGTTAAATCCTCTGTATGACCTGCAACAGCGCCTTCAGGACCCTTATACAAAGCTACATCTGTTTGATAGTTCTTTGCAATTGTACCCACTCGATCAATCGCTTCACCATAAACTTCTTTGGATTCTTCTTTCGAGTATGTCTCATAAATAAATTCTTTACTTTCTAAAAAGTATCCATGGGTTTCAGGTACATAAAGTGTTTCTCCTTCACGTAACCACATCGTTTCATCCACATAGAAACCAGGAAGTGCGCGTAGCATTACACCAAAAAGGAATATGATAAGTCCTAAATGGTTTACGTATGGCCCCCAACGTGAAAACCGTCCACGTTCAGCCAATATAGCATTACCTTCACGTTTCACATTGTATTTAAGCTCTTTAAGCTTTTCTTCCGCTTTAAGTAGAGACTCTTCTGAAACATCAGCTTTACCAATACCATAAACACGTTGTCGTTTTAAGAAACTGATATGCCTTTTTGTCTTTTGTTTTTTTAGAGATTTATATAGTGGTATGACTCTGTCTAAACTTGCGATAACTAAGGAAATCCCTAGCATACCAACCAATCCCTGGAACCACCAAGAGCTATATAAGTCCGATAAGCCAAGCTGATAATATAGCGTTCCAAATGTGCCATAAATTCGCTCATAATATGCTGCAATATCCGTTTCATTTGTTGCAGGCACATAAAATACTTGTGGAAGTATTGTTCCAATCGCGGCTGCAACTAAAATAGCAACAATTATCCACATACCTACTTTTACACTGGAAAAGAAATTCCATACTTTATCAATTATCGTCTTATTATACGTTTGAGACCGTCTTGCAGATCCTTCATAGCGCATATCTACAATTTTTTTTTCTTTTGTCTCATCATTTAATGGACGACCACAGCTCTCACATAATTCTGTACCAGCTGGATTCACGTTTCCACATGTACAAACTATCTTGTCCATTTTTAAAGACTCCTTCATGAAGGTTTAATTTGATCCATAAAATTCGCAATATCTTCTTCAGTCATTTCGCCTTTTATAATTTTTTCAATTTTACCTTCGGGATTGACCAAAAATGTTGTTGGTAGTGGATCAATATTATATGATTCCATTACACTTTTATTGCGATCAATTGCTATAGGGAAAGTTAAACCATATCGATTTAAAAAGCTATTTACCTTAAGATCTGATTCACCAATATTAATGGCCAGTGTTTGAACACCTTTATCAGTAAATTCTGCGTATTGGTTGTCCATCGCCGGCATCTCTTTTGCACAAGGTTTACACCATGTACCCCAGAAATTCAAAAACACGCCTTGTCCTTTATAATCAGACAAACGTCTTTCCGTACCATCCATATCTACTAAAACAAAGTCCGGAGCTTTATCTCCTACTTGCAATACAGCATTTTTCTCTTTATTTAGGTTGGAGTATACGGTAAAAACTATAGCTACGACGAGTACTGCTAATATAGCGGTTCTCATATAAAATCTTTGCTTTTTAGATTGAGCCAATTTGCTAACCTCCATTTCCAAGCATAATCATGAATAATTATAACAAAATTTACAATTTAAAAGAGCCTTACTTATGAAGGCTTTGTGAACACTCAAAATTTATTTACCTATTTTTCCCGTCTCTGCTAACACTCTCATTTTCTTCACTTCATGATTAGTCAATTCTCTCCACTCGCCAGCATTTAAGCCATGAAGCCCTAAGAAACCAAATTGTTCTCTTTTTAGTTTTTGAACAGGAAAACCTATTGCATCGAACATTCTACGTACTTGACGGTTTTTCCCTTCATGTATAGTGATCTCTACAATTGATTTATCCGCTTTACGCTCAGAGGATAATAACTTAACTTTAGCAGGAGCTGTTTTCCCGTCTTCTAAAACGATTCCACGCTCTAATGGACGTAATTGTTCCTTCAAAGGTATCCCTTTTATACGAGCTACATATGTTTTATCTACTTTATATTTTGGATGTGTAAGCGCATATGAAAAATCGCCATCATTCGTTAAAAGTAGCACTCCTGACGTTTCATAGTCCAGTCTTCCAACAGGATACAAACGTTCTTTTACATTAGGTAATAAGTCCGTCACTGTTTTTCTGCCTTTATCATCTGATACTGCAGAAATCACTCCACGAGGTTTATAAAGTAGATAGTATACTTTTTGCTCTTTTTCTAATTTTACCCCTTCTACTTCCACTACATCATTGTCAGACACTTTTAACCCTTGCTCCGTGACTACTTTACCATTCACTTTCACTTTTCCTTGCGTAATCATTTCTTCTGCTTTTCTTCTTGATGCCACACCTGCATGTGCGAGCACTTTTTGTAATCTTTCCAATACATTCACCTCGTCCATTCTATCCAATTCATATGACTGAATTATGTCATACTTTGGGGGAAATTAAAAGAAGACAGTCTTTTATAATAACTGTCTTCTTTAGAATTTATTTAATTTTCTTTACTTCAAATTTTAATGCGACCTCATTATTTATCGTAACATTCCAAAGATAAGGTTTTTTCTCTGAAGATTTACGTGGAATGATTAACACATTTTTGGCTTCCTCTTGTTCTTCTTTTTTTAGTAAAAGGAAATAATCTTTCTTAACTTCTATAACCTGTTTATCCAACAAGCGATACTTTCCTTTTTCTACAACTTTCACATTGTCATATGACTGAAAAACATTTGTCGCAAGAGAAGAGTGCGTATTCCAATCATTCGAATGGTTTAATGTTACAACGATCACTTTTTTTCCATCGTCTTCAAAATAAGTCACAAGTGTTCTCCCAGCTACTTTTGTATAACCTGTTTTTCCGGCAATAGCAAATTTATTGTAGTGTAATAATTTGTGCTTATTTCTCCATGAGACAGATTTTTCCTTTGGTTTATAAGTTTTAGCAGAAGCAATTTTTGTAAATGCTTCATTTTGCATTGCCAAGCGAAACATATTAGCCATATCTAATGCAGAAGCATAGTGTTCCTCATGATGAAGTCCTGAAGGATTAGTAAAATGAGCATTTTCTAACCCAGCCAACTGTATCTTTTCATTCATCAACTTAGTAAAACCGTCTATTGAGCCACCTGTATGCTCAGCAAGCGCATAAGCTGCATCATTTCCTGAATGTAACAGCAATCCATACAACAAGGATTCCACCGTCCAAACCTCTCCTGCTTGTAGATATAGGGAGGATCCCTCTTGAGTTGCCGCAGCATTGGAGATGGTTATCTCATCATCTAGCGGAACATTATCCAACACCGTTAAAGCAGTCCATACTTTAGTTAGACTCGCAATAGGAAGCTCTGCGTTAGCATTGCTACCTTCTAATAGTCTTCCCGTACTTGCATCAATAACAACATAAGAAGATGAAGCCTTTGCCTCATTCACATTCCACAAAAGAAACAGCAACAAAAATAATCCTAATTTTTTATAAATGAACCATACTCCTCATTCAATTATTTCTACCCTTCAAATGTCTCTTGAAATTTTGTCATAAACAAATCTGTGTCTTCCATTTCATCAACAGATAAGTCTTCTGGAAGCGGTGGAAGTGCTTTAATATCTTCTAATCCAAAGTACTGTAGAAATTCATTGGTCGTTCCATATAAAATAGCTCGACCCGTCCCATCTGCCCTACCTACCTCTTGTATAAGACCTTTAGCAGAAAGAGTATGAATTGGTCGCTCCGACTTAACTCCCCGAATTTCCTCCATTTCCACTCTTGTAATAGGTTGCTTATAAGCAATAATAGCTAGCACCTCAAGAGATGCCTGAGACAATGACTGTGGTGTAGGATTTTCTACTAGCCTTTGGATAATTTCTATATTTTGTTGTTTTGTTACTAACTGATAAGTTCCTGCTAATTGCTTTATCTCAATACCTCTACTGCTATTCAGTTTGTATTCTTGCATCATTTCATGGAGTATCTCTTCTATTTCCTCTTCTTTGGAACTTGTTAAAAATGCTAATTGTTTTTTAGTTAGCCCATCCTCCCCACTTACAAATAATAGGCTTTCTAAATTACTCATCAATTTCATCTTGGAATTCACTTTCGATATCTCCCTTTCGCAACTGTACAAACAAATCATCAAAATTACTTTTTTGTTCCACTGAAATAATCTGGCGTTTCATCAATTCCAGTAGGGACAAAAAAGTAGTGACAATCGTTTGTTTATCTCTAGTTGGAAACAAATCATAAAATGATAGTTTCCCTCCACCTTTTCTTAATACGTCAATAACATTTTTCATCTGAGCTTTAATGGATATATCTTGCTTACTTACTCTCGTATTAAGAGGTGCGTTTAGTTGTTTCCTACGTAACATTTTTTGAAAAGCACCAAGCATATCGTACACATTTGCGTCTAGTTCGAGTAATTCAATTTGTTTACTAGTTTGGTATTCACTTAAATCGGTTGGTGGTCTAGAATAATAGAGTGAACGGGTTTCCTCCATCTCATGCAAGTTTTCTGCCGCTTCTTTATACTTCTTATATTCTATTAATCTTTGTACGAGTTCATCCCTAGGATCTGCTAAATCCACATCGAAAGCATCGTCCATATCATCGTCTTGGTGAATTGGTAATAACATTTTACTTTTAATAGATAGTAAGGTTGCTGCCATTACTAAGTATTCACTGGCTTCATTGAGTTCTAGTACTCGCATGGCGTGAACATGATCCATATACTGTTCTGTGATTTCTGCCATTTTAATATCGTATATATCTATTTCCAAACGATTTATTAAATGTAATAATAAATCTAGAGGGCCTTCAAACGCATCTGTTTTTACTTCATAAGACATAAAACTCCACCTAATATCGATTTTTAACATTATTATAGAGGAAAGGTGATTGCATTGCACCCTACATTTCATACTAGTTTTGTGTCATTTCTAAAACATTTCAATGAAACCTTCGATTATTTTGAGTGTCATGAGTTATTGGAAGACTATTGGAAGGAAGTTTCCCCAAGACATAAAAAACACGCATTGACTGCTTTAATCTTGTTAGCAACTTCTATGTATCACTGGCGTCGCGGGAATTTTAGTGGAGCGATTAAAACGATGAAAACAAGTTTAAAAAGAATGGATGAAACAAAGAACTCTCCTTTCTTTGAGAACATCAACTACCAAAAGTTAACAGAAAATATGAATCTCGCACTTGAATTAATGACTAGTAGTCAAGACTTCCAAACATTCTACATTGAGGTAACCAATCCTACTTTACAAACGTTAGTTAATAAC
The DNA here is from genome assembly GCF_038008385.1 of Psychrobacillus sp. FSL H8-0487. NCBI lineage: Bacteria > Bacillati > Bacillota > Bacilli > Caryophanales > Bacillaceae > Psychrobacillus > Psychrobacillus sp. FSL H8-0487. The sequence goes on along the minus strand of NZ_JBBOZA010000001.1, from coordinate 1,538,738 downwards.
CTCGATATAGAAATGAACGATGATTTACATTTTCTTATTCATAAACATATGCTTCGAGATCGTTCTGAAATACTGGAGGAACGGGATAGAGAGAAAAAAAAGAGAGATGACTTATAAGGTTCCAAGTCATTCTCCTTCTTTTTTTGTTTGGCATTTAGTATAAAATGATTCAACATCCTCTGATGGCTTTATAGAGGTTGTTTGTAGGACAGTTGGCAGTTTTAGCAACATTTCTTTTCCAAGTCCTTCTCCGCGATGGGAAGGATTGACCGAAATGTGTTGTATAACTGCTTCAGTATCTTCCATCCGCACCCCTATTAACCCTACTAAATCGTCCTCTTTCTTCCAAAGAAACAAATGCCATGATGGATTTGTCTCATACTCATGAATTGTTTCTAAAAGTTTTTTTACATCTTTTTCGTGGGGCATAAAGGAAAGTAGTCCCATTGAAATTTTCTCAAATGTTTTTTTATAGCGAAGTAGCATCATTAAAACCCTCTTTTAATTTCATGGCTTGGTTAATAATTTATCGGCAAAATTATACGTTCAGATTCATAGATTCTATAAACGCATTATTTCACATTAAATTTAACAAAGTCCAGTTTGTTAAAATATCTGTTTTATAGTACCTGAATTTTATCGATTTTACAAATTAGCATTAGGAGCTATAAATAACCAATATATTAATCCCCATACAATTCCTACGATAAATATCATTAGAAACAGTATAACGTTTGCCTTTTTCATCTTGTTCACTCCTTCTCCATTGCAAGAGGAAGGTCAAGATGTATAAGATCTTCCAAAGTTTCTCTTCTTACAGCTAATTGATGTTTTCCATTTTCTACAAAAACTACTGCTGGTCTCGTTAACCGATTATAATTACTTGCCATGGAGTAACCATAGGCACCTGTACAGAACATTGCCAGTATATCACCAGGCTCAGATACAGGCAACTGAATATCTTCGATTAATTTATCACCAGACTCACAACATTTTCCTGCAATTGTATAGTTTTTAGTCGCCGGGAGATCCATTTTATTTGCAATAACTGCATCATATTGTGCTCCATATAAAGCAGGTCTAATATTATCAGACATCCCCCCATTAACCGCTAAATAATTCCGAACATCCGGTACTTCTTTCTCAGATCCAATTGTATATAATGTCGTCCCTGCATCTCCAACTAATGACCTACCCGGTTCTATCCAGATTTCTGGCATTTTAAAGGAAGAATTGTGCACGAGTTCTTTTACGATTTGGATCATTTCATTCACATATACGGCAGGTTCAAGTGGAGCATCCTCATCCGTATATTTTATACCGAAGCCACCACCTAGGTTTAAAACGCTACATAAGAAGCCATAGTCTGTATGCCATTCGATCATTTTAGTAATGAGCTTCTCTGCTGCCACTTTAAAGCCTATTGTTTCAAATATTTGTGAACCAATATGACAATGTAGACCAAGTAACTGAATATATTCATCTTGATACACATCCAGAAATGCTTGGTCCGCTTGTCCATTCAACAAGTCAAAGCCAAACTTAGAATCTTGCTGGCCTGTCGTAATATAATCATGTGTATGAGCTTCAACACCAGGCGTTACTCTAAGTAAAATTTTAACTTTTTGCTTGTGCGTTGCAGTAAGCATCTTTAATAATTCTATTTCGTAAAAATTATCGACAACTATACAACCAATATTATGCTCAAGCGCTAATAATAATTCTTCTTTGCTTTTATTATTTCCATGAAAATGAATTCGTTCCACTGGAAATCCCGCTTTAATCGCAGTAAATAATTCTCCTGCAGATACTACATCTAAAGATAAGTTTTCTTGCTGCATCACTTGGTACATTGCAACACTAGAAAATGCTTTGCTCGCATAGGCAACTTGTGCCGATATATGTTGATCTCGGAAGGTCTGGATAAATGCATGTGCTCGTTCTCTAATAAGAGATAAATCGTACACAAACAATGGTGTTCCATATGTTTTCGCAAGCTCTAAGCTATCTATTCCACCAATCATTAAGTGACCTTTTTCGTTTACAGCATGCTGTGAAACTAGCACCATTTAGTTCGCCTCTTTTCCCTATATCTATTAGAACTTTATCACAATAGATAAGGAAATGGCAATGCACATTATGACCGTTTACGATCAGGTGATCTTGTTATAAATGGTCTTTTAGCATCATTAGGCATAGGATATCGTATGATTAAGCGCAAAAATGCTTTTGGAAAAAAGGGCTGAAGTGGCCATAAATAAGGTACATTTAAAGGTTTTACAGAACTTATATACCAAAGCAGTGCTAGAGAAGCGACAAAAAATCCATTTGGTCCAAATAACGCTGTACTCAGCAGGATAATTGTCCTAAATATTTTTGTTGTAATACTAAGCTCATATGAGGGAATAGAAAAAGTGAAGATCGCTGTTATAGCTGTATATAATATAACTTCTGGAACAAAAATGCCTACATCCACTGCCATTTGTCCAATGACTAATGCAGCTATAATACCCATTGCCGTTGATAATGGAGTTGGAGTATGAATAGCAGCCAGTCTTAGAAATTCTATCCCAATATCTGCAAATAATATCTGTAATAATAATGGTATATCAGTCATTTCTTTAGGACCAATAAAATCTAGTGCCTTTGGTACAAACTCCGGATGAACCGATAGCAAGTACCAAAATGGTAATAGAAACAAGCTAAGCAGAAAACCTAAAAATCGAATCCATCTGACAACAGTCCCAATCGCTGGTGCTTGCCTGTACTCTTCCGCATGTTGGAGATGGTGAAACAGGGTCGTAGGGACTATCACAACGGATGGAGATGTATCTACTACTATTATTATATGTCCTTCTAGTAAATGTGCGGCAGCTATATCTGGCCTTTCTGTAAATCGCACAAAAGGCAAAGGATGGAACCCTTGTTTAAAAAGCCATTCTTCCAAGGCTTTATCTGTCATCGTAATTCCATCATGCTTGATTTGCTTGATTCGATCACGAATTTGCGTAAGATTATCTTCATTTGCAATATCTTTTATATAAGATATTGCAATATCTGTTTGACCTAACTCTGTAATTTGGTGTAACTCAAAGCGTAAATTGGTATCTCGAATCCTTCTTCTAATGAGCGCCGTATTTTGAACTATATTTTCTGTAAAACCATCCCTAGAGCCCCTGATAACCTTTTCATTGTCCGGTTCTTCAGGTGTTCTTCCGGGATAAGAACGTACATCAATTGTATACACTGTTCCATTCGACAATATAAACGTTACTTGTCCACTTAACAGTGCAACTATCCATTTTTCCTTGGAGTCATATTGCGTTATAGAATAATAAGGAAAATAATGTTCCATAATCTCATTTTCACTTATAGTTTTATCTGCAATTTTCATTTGAGTGTTCGTCAATAATTGAGTAATTACCATTCCATCAATTAACCCATTAATATAGACGAGTAGAACTGGAAATTCATATAAATGGGTATGTAAAATTCCCACATCATAAGACTCATTTACTCCGAACTTTTCTTTTAAATAAGATTCGGCTTCATCCATACTATTAAACAAAGGTTTCGTTTCAATCACCTATCTTTTGCATTTGTATTCGTTTGACCTACAGGTACTAGCCAACTTTTTAACTGGGTTAATATTTTCTTTTCTAATCGGGATACTTGAACTTGAGAAATTCCCAAGCGTTCCGCAATATCACTCTGTGTACAATCTAGGTAATAGCGTAAATAGATAATCATTTGCTCTCTTTTTTCTAGCTTCTCAACTAGCTCTCGTAGAGGAATATGCTCGAACGGTTTCTCAGACCGCTCATCCTTCATCTGGTCCATTAACGTCAAAGCATCTCCACTATCGTTCTCATACAGTTGCTCCTGCAATGATGCTGGATCACGAAGAGCGTCTGTAGCCATCACTACTTCTTCTCTAGTTACCTCTAAAATATGTGCAAGCTCCAAAATAGTCGGTTGACGCTCGAACGTTTTCAAAAAGTCATCGGTTGCATGCCGAATTTTGAAGTTTAATTCTCGAATCGACCTACTAATTTTCACCATTCCGTCATCTCTTAAAAATCGCTGTATCTCTCCTATTATCATAGGAACCGCATACGTCGAAAACTTAACCTCGTAGGACAAATCAAACTTGTCCACGGATTTCATCAAGCCAATACAGCCAATTTGAAACAAGTCCTCTAGATCTGCTCCTCTGGAAGCAAAACGCTGAACAATAGACCATACAAGCCTTGTATTACCCTCAATCATTTGTTGCCTTGCTAGTTTATCACCAGTCTGTGATAGCGCTATGAGCTCTCGCATTTTTTCTTGAGTAAGTAAAGTAGACGGTTTTTTATTTATCATTAGACGATCCTGCATGATTCTTGAATTGGTACAAATTGCTTCGTGATCGTTACTGTTGTCCCCCTATCAGGAATGGAGTAAATCTCAACACCATCACTAAAGCTTTCCATAATCGTAAAGCCCATCCCTGAACGTTCTTGCTCAGGTTTTGTCGTAAATAATGGCTCACGAGCTTGATTGACATCACGAATTCCACGTCCATAATCTACAACCGAAACGACAATTTCTCTATCTATTCGTTGTGCATGCAGTTCAATTTTACCTACTCCGTCTTCTTCATAACCATGTACGATAGCATTTGTCACCGCTTCAGAAATAACCGTTTTAAATTCAGATAACTCCTCAATAGTCGGGTCAATCGTCGCGATAAAGCTAGACATAACCATTCTTGCTAAAGCCTCATTTTCACTTTTAGCGATAAAAGATAATGTGATCTCATTGTCCATAAACTATTCCCCCTAACTTAGACATTATTTCAATTTCGGATTCGCTATAAATATAAGGACTTAAACCTGCAAACTGAAAAATTTTACGCATAGTCGGAGATGGGTTAACAATAATCGTTTGTCCATCTATTGGAGCAAGCTCCCTCATTCTTCCTAAGATCAATCCTATTCCCGAGCTATCCATAAAATGTAAATCTTTCAAATTCCAAACTAATACTTTAATAGACCCGTTTTTAATCATTGGAACTATCTCATTTCTAATGTCATTTGTACTGTGATGATCTAATTCACCTTTTAATCGAATAATAATAATTTCGTCTCCTACTTTTTCTACTTCATGAATCATAAAATCGCCTCCTTAGATAGCGCTATTCCACATGCTCCTTGATAATTCCTTGCGCGTGACAAAAGTAGAAGAAAACATCGGTTATTAGTCGATTTTCGACAGAGGATGGTCATATAAAGTATGGGAATATAAACATTTTTTTAATCAAAAAATAGGCATCTCACAAAAGTTTTTAAAAACTTTTAGTAAGATGCCTATTTAAACTATGTAATTGTAATAATTATCTGATTCGTAGTAATGGAATCTCTAGCACGAGTAAAGCAAGTCGTCCGTAAGTAAGTAAATATGGAGCGCAAGAATTCATAGCAACTTCGCTTGTATGTGACCGACGAGAGAGCGCCAAAACCATAGAAAACAAAGCAACACCAAATTCACAAAAAAAGAAAAGAGTATCATGACCGAAGTCATAATACTCTTTCCCAATCAATAATTTATGCAGTTATTACTTCATAGATTAAAGGTGGTGCATCTTTTTTAGCAGCTTCGATATCGATAAATTTAGTTAATTTATCCATTACGTCTTGAACATCTTCTCTGTTTGAATAGATCGTAGCAAGTGACTCTCCTTTGCTGACAGCGTCTCCAACTTTTTTGTTGAGTACTATGCCAACAGCTAAATCTATCTCAGATTCCTTCGTAGCTCTTCCTGCTCCTAGAAGCATTGCCGCAGTTCCGATTTCGTCTGCTTCCATAAATGTGATGAAACCATCTTCAGATGCTGGAACTTCGAATTTGAACGCTGCTTGAGGTAGTAAAGAAACATCATCAACGATTTTTTCGTTTCCACCTTGCCATTTGATGAATTGTTTAAAGATTTCTAATGCTGACCCATCTTCGATCACAGCAAGCAGCATTTCTCTTGCTTCTTCTAGAGTTTCAGCTTTTTCTCCTACTACTACCATTTGACTACCAAGTGTCAAACATAGCTCTGTTAAATCATCAGGTCCATTACCTTTTAAGGTATCAATAGCTTCCACGATTTCTAATGAATTCCCGATTGCTCTTCCAAGGGGTTGACTCATATCTGAAATAATTGCCATTGTTTTTCTTCCAACATTATTCCCTATACGGACCATTGCTGTTGCAAGGGCTCTCGCATCTTCTGTCGTTTTCATAAATGCTCCGTCACCAGTTTTAACGTCTAATACGATAGCACCGGCCCCAGCAGCAATTTTCTTACTCATGATCGAACTTGCTATTAATGGAATACTATTCACAGTACCAGTAACATCACGTAAAGCGTATAATTTTTTATCCGCAGGAGTTAAATTACCACTTTGGCCAATTACCGCTACTTTTAGTTCATTTACTTGTTTCACAAATTGTTCTGATGTTAACTCTACATGGAAGCCTTCAATCGCCTCTAGTTTATCGATTGTTCCACCAGTATGCCCTAGTCCTCTACCACTCATCTTAGCAACTGGGACACCACAAGCAGCAACGAGCGGTCCGAGTACCAAAGTAGTTGTATCGCCAACTCCTCCAGTAGAATGCTTATCTACTTTAACGCCTTCGATGGCAGAAAGGTCAATTGTTTCTCCCGAATTAACCATAGCCATTGTTAAATTAGCTCTTTCTTCATCCGTCATATTTTGAAAGAAGATAGCCATTAAAAGTGAACTCATTTGATAATCTGGAATCGACCCATTCGTATATCCTTCTATAAAAAATTCAATTTCTTGTTTTGTAAGAGCACTACCGTCTCTTTTCTTTTCAATAATATCGATCATTCTCATCGTATATACACTTCCTTCATTTTGATTATGCTTCCATTTTAAGCATAGTGTTATTTTAATAGAGAAAGGAAACTCTCTCCAAATTGAGGTTTTTTAACCCCAAAGTTCTCACTAATCGTTGCTCCAATGTCAGCAAATGTGTTGCGTAATGGTAACTCTTTTACTTCCTTGAACTGTGGAGAATATACAATTAACGGAACATATTCTCTCGTATGGTCAGTTCCTGGCATCGTTGGATCATTTCCATGGTCCGCTGTAATTATTAATAAATCTTCCTCGGTTAACTTTGGAAGTACTTCATTTAGACGAACATCAAATTCTTCTAAAGCCTTACCATAACCTAGTGGATCACGACGGTGGCCAAATAGTGCATCAAAGTCTACTAAATTTAAAAAGCTAATGCCAGTGAAATCTTTATCCAGCGTTGCAATGAATTTATCCATACCATCCATATTATCTTTTGTTCTTTCTGTAGAAGTAATACCTTCACCGTTATAAATATCATTTATTTTTCCAATTGCAATTACGTCTAATCCAGCATCACTTAATTCATTCATAGCGGTGCGGCCAAAAGGTTTTAACGCATAGTCATGGCGATTTGATGTACGAGCGAATTTCCCAGGCTCTCCAATAAATGGACGAGCAATTATACGACCTACTAGAAATTCCTCTGAAAGGGTTAACTCACGAGCAATTTCACAAATACGATATAATTCTTCTAAAGGAATAATTTCCTCATGTGCTGCAATTTGAAGTACAGGGTCAGCAGATGTATAAACAATGATTGCCCCCGTTTTCATATGCTCTTCGCCAAGTTCGTCTAAAATTTCTGTTCCACTTGCAGGTTTGTTCCCAATAACTTTGCGACCAGTTTTTTCTTCTAATTGAGAGATTAGTTCATCCGGGAATCCATTTGGATATACTTTGAATGGTGTGTCAATATTCAAACCCATGATTTCCCAGTGCCCTGTCATTGTATCTTTTCCCACAGATGCTTCTTGCATTTTTCCAAAATAAGCGGTAGGTGCTGCAACATGTTTAATCCCTTGTATATCATCAATATTACCAAGTCCCAGTTGTTCCATCTGGGGCATATGTAGGCCGTTCATTTTTTCGGCAATATGTCCAATAGTATGAGATCCTACGTCACCAAATACGTTTGCATCTGGTGCTTCACCAATACCAACAGAATCCATAACAATCACATGTATGCGCTTAAATTTACTCATAACATAACCTCCTACTGTTTTCTTCTAGTTTAACAAAAAATTGAAAAATGTACAGGTCAGACCTCTGACAATTTAAGCTCTAGGATGAAATTGTTTATAAACATCCTTTAATCGGCTTTTGCTAACATGCGTATAAATTTGTGTTGTAGATATATCCGAATGCCCCAGCATCTCTTGAACAGCACGCAAATCTGCACCATTTTCTATTAGGTGAGTGGCAAACGAGTGCCGCAGTACGTGAGGAGTAATTTCCTTAGAAATTCCAGCAGCGGCGGCATGCTTATTCAGTAATTTCCATATACCCTGTCTAGTTAGACGTTTCCCACGTTGATTGATAAAAATAGCTTCTGTTTTTTCAGACTTCAATAAAGTCAATCTAGCATTTTCTATATAATCTGTGCAAGTTCTAATGGCAGAACCACCTAAAGGTATGATTCGTTCTTTGCCACCTTTCCCAAATACACGAACAAATCCCATGGATAAATGTATATCCTCTAGATTTAAGTTTAAACATTCGCTAATTCGCATTCCACTTGCATACATAAGCTCAAACATAGCTAAATCTCTCTGCCCTTGTGGCTTAGATATATCTATACTATTTAAAAGGTTATTCAATTCCTCTACGGATAAATATGTTGGCAACTTTTGTTCCATTTGAGGTAGATCCAGATGGACAGTTGGATCTGTATTTGCCACTTTCTCTCTTAATAAAAACTGATGAAAAGAACGAATAGATGAAATATGCCTTGAAATCGTCCGTGCAGATTTGCCATTTTCTTTTAAGTTTCGAAGATAAAGAACGATATGTGTGCGTTCTATCTCATCAAGACTATGTATTTGTTGAATCTCAAATATATGCTGCAAATAATCGGATAAATCTTTTTTGTAAGAAATTAGTGTATTGTTCGCTAATTGACGTTCTATTTGTAGAAAGTGCAAATAATCTTCTAAATGCAGTTGTCCATTGTTCATGTATTTCACCCCTCATATAAAATAATCATTTAAAAAAAGGATAGCTAAAAAGCTATCCTTTTGTTTATTTAAGAAAGTAATGATAATTAATCGGCAACTGTCTAGCGACAGTACCTAGACCCTCTAGTCGGTTCTAATTTACTTCTAAGAAGAGTTAACCTCAGAACGTTGTCATTACTGACTTAGGTAATAGTACATCCCTATTTCTCTTCTTGGCAACGGTAGCAAATACCGTGAAATGTTAGACGATGATCTTTTATCCTAAAGTTCCATTTTTTCTCGACAATTGCTTCGACATCTTCTAACAAATCTTCTTGAATTTCATCTACAGCTCCACATTCAATACAAACCAAATGGTGATGAAAATGTGCTGCACCCTCTTGTCTTAAATCATAGCGAGATACGCCGTCCCCGAATTGAATTTTGTCTACTACATTCAATTCGTTTAATAACTCAAGCGTTCTATAAACTGTTGCTAGTCCTATATCAGCTGATTTCTCTCTAACTAGTAAAAATACATCTTCTGCACTTAAATGATCTTCCTCATTTTCAAGCAAAACTCGGACTGTCGCTTCACGCTGTGGCGTCAGTTTATAGCTCGCACCAGATAATTGTTTTTTTATACGATCAATACGGCTTTCCATATGACGCCTCCTTACCTGAATCCATTATACCAATAATTGAATTCTCATTACAAGAGATTCACATAATAATAATTATTAGAAAGAACTAATTATTAAATAATATAAATGGTATTAAGATGAACTCTATAATTATAACAATTATATAAAAGGATAGCGAAAAAATATTAATCCGATTTGCTAATGCTAATAATAAGATACAATAAACTAGTTGAAATGGAAACCACCAGAACACATATGGAAAAGTAGATTCCTGTGTTTGCAGTAGATAACTAGAACAATACCCATAGAATGTAATTTTAAACGCACAAATAACTAAAATAAGTTTTCGTAAATAACGATGTTGATAAAACAAGAAAAACACAATCGCAACCATTAAATGAGGAAAAATAGTTTCTAAAAAAGTAGGCCGCTCTATTAATAGAACGCGTGCATCCAAGAGATTTATAATCCATTGCTGCTGTTCTACCGTACTTTGTTCAAATAATATTAAACCTCCGACAAAGCTAACTACAAGCACACATAATGAGATGAAAATAGTATAAGTCTGGTTCAAATTGGAACACCCCCCTATCTACTTCCATCATATGCTTGTACTAACTTAAATCATGCTTCTTTAAAATAATCTTTCAACCAAATATATGCGAATGCAGTTTTAGCATCATAGATTTGTTGTTTCTTCACCATTTCTTCCATCTCGGTAAGACTAACATGTAATAACTCTACAAACTCATCTTCATCTAACCCAACTGGTTGTTCCATCTTTACAATATTATCTGCAAAGTATAAATGGATAATCTCATCAGCAAACCCTGGTGATGTGGAAAATGATTGAATGTATTGTAAATTGTCAGTCGTATAGCCCGTCTCTTCTTCCAATTCCCGCAATGCAGTTATTTCAGGCGCTTCTCCAATTTCTATTTTCCCGGCAGGAATTTCGATAATGGATCGTTCTAATGCTTTTCTAAACTGTTCTACTAAAATTATTTTGTTGTCTTTTGTCACAGCTATCACGGCTACCGCACCAGGGTGCTTAACAATCTCTCTATTACTAGTTTTACCATTTGGTAATTCTACCTCGTCTACTTGTAAAGTAATGATTCTACCTTTAAATTTAAGCTCAGATTGAATTGTTTTTTCCTCAAATTTTTTCATAATATATCTCCCTCTCCTATATATCATTTCACTTTAGTTGAATCTATCTAATTGACATTGTACCATGTAGAAAAGGACGTGATAAAACTTGAAGAAAAGACAATTAGGTAAAAGTGATCTATACGTTTCAGAAATCGGATTAGGTTGTATGTCCCTTCCTACAGACCAAACGGTTGCCAATAAAATTATTCAAGTAGCTTTGGAAAATGATATAACGTATTTTGATACAGCTGATCTATATGATAAAGGCGAAAATGAAAAAATTGTCGGTAATGCCCTTAAGGATAAAAGACAAAATATAATATTAGCTACGAAAGTTGGAAATCGTTTAAACAAATCTGGAGATGGTTGGTCATGGGATCCATCAAAAGAATGGTTAACGGATGCCGTACACGCTTCCCTGAAACGTCTCCAAACTGATTATATAGATGTATATCAGTTGCACGGAGGCACGATGGAAGATAATGTAGACGAAGTGATAGACACGATGAAGTCACTTCAAAAAGAAGGACTTATCCGTGAATATGGAATCTCCTCCATTCGTCCAAATGTCATAGAACGTTTTTTAAGTAAAAGTAATGCAGTTTCTGTAATGATGCAATATAGTTTGCTAGATAGAAGACCTGAAGAATGGTTCTCTCTATTAGAAAATAACTCAGCTACGCTCTTTAGTAGAGGAACACTAGCTAAAGGACTATTAACCAAGGAAGGTTTATCTAGAGCATCTAAAACTGAGGATTATTTAAGCTATAGTCACCAGGAATTACTAGAGGCTCTAAAAGAACTAAATGATTTGGAAGCTCCTTTAAGTTCCATTGCTCAACATTATGTTTTACAGAACGATGTAACAGGTTCCATGATTCTCGGCGCAAGTAGTGAGAAGCAGCTGTTAGAATCTCTTCAGTCATACCACTTGGAAGTTCCAGAAAGTATATTACAAAAAGCAAGTGAGTTAACAAAGAAAGATATTTATAAAGAACATCGAATTTAATATAATATTATAGGATGGCTAGCCGTGATCTACTTCACGACTGGCTTTTTTTATAACTTTGGAAAAAGATATTTTTCCCACCAAAAAACCTATTCGCCGAAGCAAATAGGTTTTCTTGTTTAAAATTTTGAACTATTACCAAAGCCGTATTCATCTAACAGTTCTTCAAAAGATTTATTTTTTTCTTTTTCTTTCTTTTCAAAAGCTAGCTGTGCTTGTCTTTCTTCTTCTTTTTCTTGTTCAGCTGATACTAATTGGTTCTTCGTTTCTTTTAGTTTCGCTAAAATATCAGAAGAAAGCTGATCGGATAAGGAGTTACCTTCTTCTACTTGCTTAGCAGGCTTTACTTGTTGTTGTTGTCTTTGTTTTTTCTTAGCCAATTGATTCACCTTCTTTTTATGAGCGTTTAACTATAGTCGCAACTCCTTGGCCACCACCTATACAAAGTGTAGCAAGACCGGTTTTTGCATCTCTCTTCTCCATTTCATGAAGTAAAGTAACGAAAATACGAGCACCGCTTGCCCCAATAGGATGACCTAATGCAATTGCTCCACCATTTACATTTAGTATATCATGATTAAACGACAGCTCTCTATCAACAGCAATCGATTGTGCCGCAAAAGCTTCATTTGCTTCGATTAACTCTATGTCTGCTAGTGATAATTGCGATTTTTTCAATGCTTTTTTAACTGCTTCTACCGGTCCAATCCCCATGACGCTTGGATCCACTCCTGCCGATGCATTTGCAACGATTGTCGCAAGTGGTTTGAGGCCAAGTTCATCTGCTTTAGCTTTGGACATTACTACTACCGCTGCTGCTCCATCGTTAATACCTGAAGCATTACCAGCAGTTACAGAGCCACCTTTTTTAAACGCTGGACGTAGACCCGCTAGTTTTTCTTCCGTAGAACCTTTTTTCGGATACTCATCTTGCGAAAAGACAACCGGATCTCCTTTTCGTTGAGGAATTTCTACAGGCACGATCTCATCTGCAAATTTACCTTCTTCCATCGCCAGTGCAGCTCTCTCTTGAGAACGTGCAGAAAATTTATCTTGCTCTTCTCTAGTAATATTATATTGATCACATAGATTTTCAGCAGTCACACCCATATGATAATCATTAAATGCACACCACAGACCATCTGAAATCATGCTATCTACTACCTTCTGATCACCCATACGGAAGCCATCTCTTGCGTTTTTTAGTAAATATGGAGATTGACTCATATTCTCCATTCCACCTGCAACAATAATGTCTGCATCTCCCGCAATAATAGCTTGCGTCGCAAGATGAATTGCTTTTAGACCAGAACCACATACCTTGTTTATCGTTAAAGCTGAAACTGACTGTGGCAGCCCTGCTTGGATGGAGGCTTGTCTTGCTGGGTTCTGTCCTAAACCTGCTTGAAGGACATTCCCCATAATTACTTCATCCACGATTTCTTTAGAAAGCCCCGCTTTTTCTAATGCTTTTTCAATAACAATAGCACCTAGTTTAGTAGCTGGTACATCTTTCAAAGCCCCTTGGAACGAACCAATTGCAGTTCTAACTGCACTTACGATCACAACTTCATTTGTCATGTGATTTCCTCCTTGTTTCCCCTGTATCAAACAAATTTTTACAAAGTTCAATTTAAATTTGCTTGTTTAACCATCCTTTCTTTACAATAAAGAGGGAGGGATGATTATGATTAGTTTACCAAATAAAGTGACAATTATCGAGGTAGGTCCGAGAGACGGTTTGCAAAATGAAAAAAATGAGGTACCAACCGATATAAAATTATCTTTTATCGAAAAACTTCAGCAAGCCGGAATTGAAGAAATGGAAATAACTTCTTTCGTATCACCGAAATGGGTACCACAAATGAAAGATGCGAACGACATAGTGACTCAAGTGAAAAAGATGGGTAGACAGTTAGTACTTACACCAAATAATAAAGGTGTCGAATTAGCCAAACAATCCGGAGCACAAAGTTTCGCTGTTTTTGTAGGTGTCTCTAACAGTTTTAATAAAAATAATATAAATAAAACTACAAAAGAAAGTATGGATGAACTAAGACCTATTGTGGGCAAACTACTACAAGATGGTCATTTCGTACGTGCCTGTATTTCAACTGCTTTTTACTGTCCATATGAGGGCAAAATGGAGTCTTCGGACACACTAGCACTATGCAAAGAATTCGTTTCATGGGGTGTAAACGAACTTAGTGTCGCTGATACAATTGGAATGGCTAATCCACAAGAAAGCTATGAATTATTTACTGCACTCAAGAAGGAATTCCCTGCAACGCTCATTACCGCTCATTTTCACGACACACGTAAAATGGGTATCGCCAATATTTTAGCGACCTTACAAGCAGGTATTAATCGCTTTGACACATCTGCTGGCGGACTAGGAGGATGCCCTTTTGCACCTGGGGCTACAGGAAATGTAGCAACTGAGGATGTTGTGAATATGCTACATCAAATGGGTATAAGGACGAATATAGATCTCAATTCATTACTTAAAGCAGTAGAAGTAGTTGAACCTTATGTGTCCAGACCGATAGATACGGGAATGTATAAACTATTCAAAAGTAAGTAGGGGTTGATCGGATGAAGAAACGTGTAATTATTTGGACGAGTATTTTTACTAGTGTTTTAACAGCTATGGCTACGTTCTTTGGTTTCTTTGTAACTAATAGACTTATGTATATGAAAAAGAAAGAAAATGATTTTATTTTGAATCGTGAAATTACATCAAAACGATTAGATGAAGCTTGGTTTAATGCTGTAAACAAAACGGAGCAATGGATTGAATCTAAGAATGGGTATTCCCTAAAAGCAATTTTTGTTGAACCACTAGAAACAAATAATTACGTCGTTATTTGCCACGGGGTTACAGAAAACAAGATTAACTCACTTCGTTTTGTTCGTATGTTCGAGCGACTCGGTTTCAATAGTGTTGTTTATGACCACCGCAGACATGGAGATTCTGGTGGCAAAACAACAAGTTTTGGGTTTTATGAAAAAATAGATTTACAATCTGTAGTAGAAGCTGTAAGAGAAAGAGCTGGTCAAGATGCTGTTTTAGGTATTCACGGAGAATCTATGGGGGCTGCTACAACATTACTCTATGCTGGATCTATTATAGATGACGCCGATTTTTATATTTCCGATTGTGCATTTTCGGATTTTGAGAAACAAGTTTATCATATAATGACCCAGTCCACGCCTCTCAGATCAAGTCTTGCCATTCGATTTGCTAACTTGTTTCTGAAGTTGCGGGATGGATATACGCTAAATCTCGTCTCTCCAATTGATGTTATTGACAAAATAGAAAAACCTGTTTTATTTATTCATAGTTTACAGGATGATTTTATATTACCTAAAATGACCGAGGAGTTATATGAAAAAAAACAAGGCCCAAAAACCTTGAAAATGTTTGATATTGGCGCACATGCTAAATCTTTCAATGAAAATAGTAAGGAATATGAGCAAGTGGTGGCTGATTTCCTACAAGAAAACAATTTGCTAAACAAATAAAAAGCACTCAGCTGAGTGCTTTTTATTATTTTTGCATTTTATTCATTTGATTCATCATTTGTTTAACTTGTTTTTCTGAAGGCTTACGACCCATTTGTGTCATCATCATACGAAGCATTTGTTCATTAATAGGTGGGTTTTCTTTTAAGTATTTCATCATATATTGACGCGCTGCAAAGAAACCTAATGCTGCACCAGCAATTAACGCAACGATTATAATAACGATCCAAATCCATGTTTGCATATATTCTCCTCCTTTACATACTTATCTACGTGTACAAGACACCATTAGAAATTATACTATAGATTCTTTTGGCATTCTATATAATTCGAAATAAAAAAGCAATTCGAATACTTATATGACAAAGTATTCGAATTGCTCGTACAACTTTTTACTTTTGAAGTAATGCTTTCATTTTTGAAACTACGTTTTCCACGGAGAAACCATATTCTTTCATAACGATTTCACCTGGAGCACTTGCACCGAATTTATCAATAGCAATTACGTCTCCATCAAATCCAACATAACGATGCCATCCTAATGATGCACCCATTTCAATTGCAAGACGTTTTGTTAAATGAGAAGGTAATACAGAGTTTTTATAAGCAGCATCTTGTTTCTCAAAAAGATCCCATGATGGCATAGAAACTACTGATACTTCAATACCTTCTTTAGAAAGTGCTTGTTGTGCTTCCACTGCAAGACTTACCTCAGAACCAGTTGCAAGTAATATTGCTTCTGCTTTTTCATTAGGTGCTACTACATAAGCCCCTTTTGAAACTCCTTCTCTTACTAGTTCTACTGAATGATCTAGTGTTGGCAAGTTTTGTCTAGAAAGGACTAAAACTGTTGGGTTATTTTTAGATGAAACTGCTAATTTCCATGCTTCCGCTGTTTCATTTGCATCTGCAGGGCGGATTACCGATAAACCTGGCATTGCTCGTAAAGAAGCTAAATGTTCAACTGGTTCATGAGTTGGTCCATCTTCCCCAACTGCGATACTATCATGTGTAAATACGTATGTTACTGGAAGACCCATCAAGGCAGATAAACGAATTGCAGGTCTAACATAGTCACTAAATACGAAGAATGTACCACCAAAGACATTTAGTCCTCCGTGTAAAGCCATACCATTTAAAGCAGTTCCCATTGCAAATTCACGCACACCAAACCAAATGTTTTTCCCTGCATAATCGTCAGCTGAGAAATCTCCTACATTCTTCATAGTAGTTTTGTTTGAACCGGCTAGATCAGCACTACCACCAAAGAATGAAGGTAAGTTTTGAGCAATTGCATTAATCGCTTCACCTGAAGCCGAACGGGTTGCATGAGAAGTACCTGCTTCGTATGTTTTAAGTGCATCTGCAAAGTTTTCTGGTAACTTACCAGAAATTGCTGTTTTTAATGTTGCAGCTAATTCAGGGAATTCCGACTCATATTGCTTAAGTTTTTCATTCCACGAAGATTCTTCTTCAACACCCAATACGTTTGAAGCTTGTTTAAATGTGTCATAAACTTCTTCAGGTACATAGAAATCTTCTTCAAATAACCATTTATATTCAGCTTTAGCTAAAAGAGTTTCGTCTTTTCCTAATGGCATACCGTGCGCATCGGATTTACCAGAACGATTAGGAGAACCGAATCCAATAACAGTTTTAACTTCAATAATCGTTGGCTTGTCATTTTGAGACTTCGCTTTTTCAATGGCATTTGAAATTTCTTCAATGTCATTTCCGTCTTTTACATGAATATAGTTCCAACCATACGAGTCAAAACGTTTTTCAACATTTTCAGAGAATGATTTATGTAAATCACCGTCTAAAGAAATATCATTACTATCATATAGTACAATTAATTTATCCAACTTAAGATGTCCAGCTAAAGAAATTGCTTCTGCAGCCACACCTTCCATTAAATCACCATCACCACATAATGCGTACGTATAATGATCAATAATTGAATGGTTGTCTTTATTGTACGTAGCAGCTAAATGTGCTTCTGCCATTGCCATTCCGACCGCCATACCAATACCTTGACCAAGTGGTCCTGTTGTTGCTTCTACTCCTGCAGTGTGACCAAACTCTGGATGTCCGGGAGTTTTAGAATCCCATTGTCTGAAGTTCTTAATTTCTTCCATTGGTAAATCGTACCCACCAAGATGAAGCAAGCTATATAAAAGCATAGAACCATGTCCAGCAGATAACACAAAGCGGTCACGGTTGAACCACGTTGGGTTACTTGGGTTATGACGTAAATGCTTTGTCCATAATGTGTATGCCATTGGAGCAGCCCCCATTGGTAAACCAGGGTGACCAGAATTTGCTTTATCAATTGCATCAATTGATAATGTTCTAATAGTATTAATTGCTAATAAATCGGATTGTAATGACATGAATGACATCCTCTCAAACAAATTTTTTGCTATATATCTAGTTTAGACAAGAATGTCTGTATTATCAATGGTTTTGAAATGATAATTTAATTCAGAAACTTTCCTTTCTTTGCTTCTTGAACTTTTGAAGGTGTTACATCATTTCCATCAGGGTCAATTACTTTTACACTTTCAATGGTATCTCTCATAGTAGAGCGAAAAGTTTCCAAATATTCTTTACGTAAAGAGCTTTGTTCTTTTGCTTCTTCCATGGAAAGTCCTGTAGTTTTAGATTTTCTCGATAACTCACTAATTCTCGCTAATTTTTCTTTGCTTAACAATTCTTTTCACCCTTTCACTTTATCCTTATATAAAGGTAAGGAAAAAACACACAGAGTGCAAGTCATTTCACTCCGTGTGTTTCTATGTACTCCATATAACGTCGATGTACAGTTGCTTTACTAATATTAAACCCCAAACCTTTTAGAGTCATCGAAATCTCTTCATAGGTAAGACCAGCATTACGAAGTCTAACTACTTCTTCTAATGGCACGTCTATTCTCTCTCTTCCTTCGGGATTACCTCTTGTTTTCAAGTTTTTTTCAGGTCTATATCCTTGAGACACTGCTTTTTTCATACCTCTTTTAATTTTTGCGTTGTGTAATTTCCGCTGATACTCCTCCACTAGCGCCAATATTTCCAAGAGCATAGTATCCATTTCGTTTAGATTAATGACACCTTTATCCTGTAACGTATAAATCGAAGTATTGGTTTTTTGAAGTAAATGTAGAACAGCCATTCTACCGTTTCCTCTGCCAATACGTGTCTCATCTTGTACAAATACCGCTTTAATTTCATTTTGTTTAATATAGTCAAGTAAATCTAATAAGCCTTCGCGTTCAATATCATATCCACTATGTTGATCTGAAAATACTTTTTCAACTTCATAATTATTTAGTTTTGCAAATTCTATCAATTCTTCCTCTTGCCTTGTTAATGAAGTCTCTTGAGACTCTTTTTCTGTACTCACTCGACAATATATAACTGATTTCACTTTGTATCGCCCGCTATCTCCGTATCATGATTGAAATGGTAACTTTTTTCAATGACTGGAATAATAATAACTTCCCCCGCTTTAATATGACCGTCTTGCAAATTATTCATCGCAATTACTTTATCGATCCATTTTAGCTTATCTTCATTCGTTCCATATTCTTGTGCTAAAGCCCACAAAGAATCTCCTTGTTCTATATTAATATGTTGGCTCTCGTCTGTCGAAAAAGAATTCGAGATTATTATAAACATTGTAAATGCAATACTGCATGCTACAAATATTGTTAAAAAGTAATTTTCTTTCATCCAGGTCATTTAAAATCCCCCTAATAGAATGTGTGTTCGTAATGTATATTTAATATTAATGCGAACGTTTGTTTTTGTCAACAATAATTAGAACCTATGTTTGCATTACTGTTCTTCCCCTGTTATACTATTATTAAGATAGAAAAGGATAGAGATAATTATTCAAAAAGAGGTGAACATATGAAAAAAGCATCTAAAAGACAAGAAGATATACTTGCTTTTATAAAAGAAGAAGTTCGTAAAAAAGGTTATCCACCATCCGTTAGAGAAATTGGAGAAGCTGTGGGCTTAGCATCTAGTTCAACTGTTCATGGACATTTAGCACGACTGGAAAGTAAAGGTTTAATTAGGAGAGATCCAACAAAACCACGCGCTATTGAGATTCTGGATGGCTTGGGCAGCGTTGCTGAAAAACACAATGTGGTTCATGTACCGTTGATCGGTAAAGTTACTGCTGGTATCCCTATTACAGCAATTGAAAATATAGAAGAATTCTTCCCACTTCCAGAAACATTTGGAACTGCAGATGATAATTTATTTATGTTAGAGATTATGGGTAATAGTATGATAGAGGCTGGAATATTAAATGGTGACTATGTGGTTGTAAAACAACAGCAATCTGCCAATAATGGCGATATTGTTGTCGCAATGACTGATGAAGATGAAGCAACAGTTAAAAGATTCTTCAAGGAAAAGTCCTATTTCCGTCTGCAACCCGAAAATTCTTCCATGGAACCTATCATTGTAAATTCAGTTAGTATACTTGGAAAAGTAGTTGGAGTTTACCGTAATATTCAATAGTTTTGTCGAACTTGACAATATAGACAAATAAACGTAAGATAACAAAGAGCCGATATCATATTTCAACGAAAAGTGGACATTTTCGTTGAAATCATCGAAAAACCCCTTTACCTTAATGGTTGAGGGGTTTTATTTTTATACATAAGTAATTAGTAGCTTTGGTAAACTAGTAATACTACTTCTTCTTCTTGAGGGCAGCTAAAGTCTTTGTTCCGACTACCCCATCAACTGTTAAGCCCTTTTTCTTTTGAAAGTCTTTAATAGCCGAAATAGTTAAGGGTCCCTCTATCCCGTCATTTATCAATTTATAACCTGCTGAATTTAAGAGTTTCTGAACTTCAGTGACATTTATTTCACTTATATACTTTAAAGGATTTACCGCATTTGGCTGACCTACATCGTAAGATGGAATGTGAATTTCAAAATGTAAGTGGATACCTGTACTATTTCCTGTACTCCCTTTAATACCTATTTGTTGACCTTGTTTAACACTTTGTCCCACTTTCACAGTAATAGTTTTTAGATGCGCATATAAGGTTTCGTACTTTTTACCGTTTAAAGTATGTGCAATCGTTATAGTATTTCCATATCCTCCAATAACTTTCGCTCTAGTCACTTTACCACTGGCAGATGCTCTTATAATCGGACTACCATCACTCCCAATGTCAACTCCTTTATGGACTTTAACATTACTATTTTTTCGAATTTCTCCAAAACGAGATGTAATTTCTCCTTCGCTTGGTCTTATAAACAATTTATAACCTCCCTCCTATTAATAAGTAGAGAACAATCCCTCTCACTAGTTAATGCTCGAATGATTAATAACATATAGTCAATAATCATCATATTTTCCTAATAAATTGTAAAAAAGATTAGAAATGAGTAAATTTGGGTATTAATATTTATAATCAAGCATATGTTAAATTACTAATATTATTTTTTGTAGACCTATATAACTATATAAAGGGGCAATAATTTATGAAACTAATTATAGAAGAACTAAAAAAGCTTATTAATGATTATTATAGATGCAATAACCACTATTTGAAGAAAGAAATTTTGATTGACATTAATCTGTTGAAGGATGCATTAAGAATTTTAGAAAAAAGAAAGTTAGATATAAACACAGAAAGCTCACTTATTTTTTAACGAAGTGAGCTTTTTTTATTATTCTTATTTACCCACACTATATAGTTTTCCATGTAGTGTTAGATTTCAATATTAATAGTATTTCATTCTTTTTCTTACGAGACAATCAAAATGACTAGTCCTCCTAATTTCTATTACATATATTATATTATGCCGTCCAAACGGCTAATCTATTATAAGGAGGTGAATTATATGGTTCTTGTACTTCAAGAGTTTACTACCCCTGCAAATACTAATGTAATTGCAGATACAGCTGCACCACCTGGAACGCTTCCGACACCCGCTGTACCAACTCTACCAGCAATGGTTTCACCTTTAGTAGATGGAAGTAGTGCTTATATTTGGTCTCCTAACACAGAGTCCAGTCAAACCGTGACATTTCAAAGTATCTTTAATATTGGAACTTTGCCACTACTCACTCTAGCATTACCTCTTTCCGCTTATTTTGCGTTTGCAGCTAACGAAACGGCTTCTGTAACTGCAACTCTAGAAGTTGTTAATCTTCTTGGAATCGTAGTTGCTACTATTCCACTTTTTTCAGGTAACAATTCAGGTAGCTCTCAGGACGTTGCAATTACATCCGGAGATACGTTACTAGCAATAGGCCTATTAGGCAACTCTGGACGAATTGTAGTTGAGACTACTGTCACTTCTCCAACCGTATCTGGATATTCCGCAAATCCCGGTCGATATCTCGGACAACTTACAGTGCATAGCATATTGGCAGTTTAGTTTATAAACTAAACATTATCTCCAAAAGATAATTATGTTTTTCAAGAACAAAACTCTTTTTGTTAATAAGAAATGCATATGGAGGGTCAAGCATTAATAACGCCGTGACTCTCCAGTTTGTTAGGAGAGTAATTTTTATCACTTAAAATTTTATGCAAATCACTTCCATTTACACTAGTTTTGTTAGATAATAAGTAATAGGCAATATAGTTCAAAGGGGTGTATATTTAACTATGATATTAATTTATAAAGAATTAAATAATCTAATTGATGATTATTATAAATGTCCCTTCACACATATTAAAGAACAGATCCTCATAGATATTAATCTTTTAACTGATGCCTTATTAATTGTCGATTCTGATTTTCAATATTAAATCTACCTAATCTATTCAATTCAGTTTTTGGTATCACTATGAAATTTTATAAAATAGCTTATTCAGAGCTTCCAAAGGTGAGAAACAAGTCGAGATGCCTGAAACTCAATTGGATTATACATAAAAAGCGTTGGAAGCATATAGCTCCAACGCTTTTACATTTTCAATGTATTCCTCCTGATCCCTTTGGGAGTACAGTCCTCCGGATAGGATACTTGTTAATTTTAGGTTATGTGAAATCATAGAAGAATTCAAAGCACCTCAATCGTAGAATAAGGTTAGTTTGTTTTTTATTTATAATTCATTCACTAATGAGCTCAAGTTTTCGCTCTGTTTTTTTATTCAGAGATAATGACAACCAAATAGCAGTGACACCTAATATAATAATCACGATTGTGTCAAGAGTTGCGCTAGATCCTCCGCTTCCTAAAAATTGAATTAGATTATGAAGGCTATGAAACAGAATCAGTGGTAAAATGTTGCCAGTTTTAATAAATAATTGCGCTAGTACAATACCAATTAGAAAAGAATAAGCCAATTGTAGTCCAGTTTGCCCCAAACTTTGTCCAGATAACAAGTTAAGCATATGTGTGACAGAGAATAATATGCTCGAAGTCAGGATAGCTGGAAGAATACCTAGTGGTAATAATATTTTTATCATTATTCCTCTGTAAATACTTTCTTCCACAAAACCGATTAAAATAGCAAAGCCAACATAGAAAATAATCGTTTCAAGCGCATGCGAACTAAACCCTTGAAGGCATAATACGATTAAAATAATCAGTAGAGGTAAATACAGTATCCAATTTGCTCTTTTCATTTCTCGTTTAAAACCATAATAAGTCCACTTTCTCTTCCATGAAAAATAAAAAAGTAAAAATAGCGCTGTTGGTATGAACGATATTAATATAGGTGTATTGTAACTTAATTGTTTAATCGTAGCGATTGCACCTGCTATAAAAACGACTAGTAAAAAAATGACTTCAATAGTATAATACTTATTATAGGGTGTTTTTTAGAATAACTTAACTTATTGTGCATTACACATCTTGCCTCCTAATAATAACTTTTAACCAATTTAGTGCAAAATTAAAAAACTAAAATTTCAAAAAATATATATAGTAACAATCTATTCGAGTTTCCTTACGCACATTCCTCCTTTTTAGTTTGAGGCCCTTATTTAAAGTAATATTAACTCTCTTCATTTCCTTTTAACTCAGTAGATCGACCAATAATAAATAAAAAAACACCGATCAAGTCAATAAAAGACTGAAAGGTGTTTTTAAATTTTGGGGGAAATTGGGGTATCTAACATTTGAGTGAAACTCTTTATCACTCACCCCATTATAAAATCCTATACTATCAGATTAATACATTTTCAAGTATTGCTCACGTTACTATAATTAAAAGCAACTAAGTATAACGGTATCGTGATAGATTCGTGGTAACATTTTATCCTTTAAATACGCAGTAATTTTATATAGGTTATTTCGGAAAGTGAATATTTAACTAAAGCACCCATTATCTTAATAAGGAAACTACCTTACACCTCTTCTTTATCAAGTAAATAGCCATAAAATTCTTCGTGCAAAGCAATATCTTCTTGTAGTGATTCTTTAGTGTCTCTATCAATTAAATCAACTAAAAATTTATCAGCAAGTTCATCGCCACCATCAATCATAACTAATATTGAATGCATTACACCCTATATCACGTTATTAACTACTTTCCTATACGTTTCTAGTTCCTCTCGACTTGAGAGTTTTTGTTGCATTATTTTAAGAGATTCTTCCACATCAGTCCAAGCAATTAAATCTGTGTTTGGATTCAAACTATCAACTGCTGATTCTCTCCAAACGTCCTTTATACTTTTTAAGTTCTGATAAAGTAATTCTTGTTTTTCATTCATTAACAAATCTCCCCTAATAAAAGTAGGTCCTTATTGAAGTAAAGCACCCGTTAGTTGAAGAAGAGCACCCAATTTATGATGTAATTTTCACCTATAATATATACCTTTCCAACTCATCTTTTTGACGCAAGTGATGACGAGAATGCATTCCAAACAAATCATACCATTCCCTAGCATTCAGCCAACCGAACCCTCCATGTTCAACTTTATTATTTGGGTTAATATAATCCACTTTCGATTCCCATTGACTCAATCTTTGAATTAACTGATCCATCCTGCTAATTAGGTCTTCCTTGCTGTCTGAATTATTTGGTGGAGAATTTAGTTCATCTGGTAATCTTATTTTAATAGGTGGAAACCCGCCGTTCCTATATAATTGCTCACCAAACTGGGTTTTCCCAAGGGGTTGTTCCTCATTTAATGAAGCACATGTTTCCATATTATCAAGATACTCTTGGGCAACAACAATTAAATGGTCATACATCTGTCCAATAGACCAAACCCCTTCTTCCGAGATATACCTTAGCTGTTCCAATGAATAATTGTAAAGATCACTTTTGAAAGTAATAAGCATTTTATTGTCACTCATTTATATACTCCTTTGTAATAAATAAATGAAATCTGAAATTTTCGTTTTTTATATTTATAAATAATTATACCATTAATGATGACAAATACTTTCTACTACTAACCTGCTGCTTTAGTTCAATAAGAAAAGTGCTTCACTCCTTCATGAAGTAAAGCACCTCGTTAGTTTAAGTACACTTATTCACAATCTCACGTTAAAAATTCATTTAATTACTTTTATTATGATGACTTATTATTTTTCAGTTTTATCAATAACATCATTTTTTGATATCCATTCATATTTAATATCTGGTAAAATTTCTTCATTTTTATGTCCTCTACTTATGATTTTAAACCCATGGTTTTCATAAAACCGTTGTGCTTTTTCATTTACTTCAAATGTGTACAATGTTAACTTTCCACTTGATTGTGCTTTTGCTTTATCTAGTAATGTCCGACCTATACCGATTCCTTGATACCCTATATGAATATATAGTTGGCTTATCTCGCTATCGTTATAGGCAATCATTCCAACAACTTCTTCATCAATTAACGCTAAATCTATTTGAAACTGTTCAGGTAATATATGACTTAAAAAATATACGTGATTTTCAAAGTCGTGAATTTCTTTTTGGCAAATAGCCTGTTTCTTACTATCTCGCCACATATCCACTGTTTGTTCTGCGTATTTGGAGCTATACGGAGTAATTCTGATTTTATATTGTTTCATGCTATGCCTCCTCAGAATTTTTTAAAGATATCTTGTTTTACTAAAGCACCCGTTACTTCAAGAAGATAATTATAATTTCTTTTCAAAAAAGGTTAAGGATAGTTGTTCATTTACTATTAACTCTTTAATATTTTGAAATCCATTCTTTTTATAAAAACTAACTGCAGGAGTATTTTTAGAAGCCGTTGCTACTTTTATTGTTTCAACCTCGAACTTAGTTTCAATAAAATTTAAAAGCAACTGCGCAATTCCTTTTCTAAAATGGTTTGGATGTACGATTAACCTATGTATATCAACTTCATCATCATCTACTTTTATAGATATTACTCCGCATAGTATTTCATTTTCATAATAACCAAAGAATGCCTCTCCGCAATGTTGCAAAGTATGAACCGTATCCTTTAATGGTGGTATTTCATATGAACCAATAATTTCTGCCTCTACCTTATATGATGGTATTTGAATGTTTAAAACATCTGCTGCGTTTTTTCTATTACTAATATAAATTATTTTAATCAAGGGAACCCCTCATTTCTATTACAGAGTTTATGAAATAGTTACTTCTAATCCTTCCAATAATTTTTCATCAAAGAGATTGACCATTCTGGTTGGCTTACTTCATCTTTTGGTAGAAATTCTTTCATTACTGGCTTAATGTCGATAATCGGAGTTCCGTCTAATGCATCTAATCCCTTAACTATTAATATTCGCTGTTTTTGTTCAATAAGTTCTACAATAGTTACCCCTAATTTATTTGGTCTATTTTTCCCTCTCTGGGCAAATATTCCAACCTCTGGATAATCTTTATTGTTTCTTGGGTGTCTTGCTTCATACTGAATTTTATCATCTGAGACTTTATTAAATAAAAAAACGATTTCTAAATGTGAGAATTCATTAATCCCTTTTAATGAAGCTTCATTTATATTTTCCTCAAGTTCAATCGTTGATATGACTGAACCCCAATTATCATCCAAGATATCTTTTCTAGTATTATTTACAAAAGCAATTGGTTTGATAGAATATGGCATTTGTTTCATCCCCTCCTATAGATAATGCATCACGATATATGTTTTCGTTTTCATCTTTATCGTACCAAGCATTATCCCCAAAAGAAAATATAGACTAATTATACATATCCATAATTTTATCTTATTGAATATTGAACTCTCCTAGATGTCTCTATTTAGATACAGAAACACCCCCATATTCACATGTTTTTAAGAGTTACCGTTTGTCTTTCACTTTTCCACTTAAAATACGTATAAATTAATTGAACTACTAGAGTAACTATCAAAAGTACCAACAAAAATACGCTAAACTTTGAATTGATATCCATTAATAGCAGTTGAAAGGATAAAAATATAGCAAGAGGAATCATCCACAAAGTTCGAACAAATTTCGTTCTATAATTCAATTTCAAATAATAAAATCCACTTTCACGACTATTTTTCACTAATTCCACCACTTATAGTTGTTACTTCTCCATGAATGTTTGAAGTTCCTTCTTCAACTAAACTGCTTCGTTAGTTTAAGTGTAACATTTCACATTCTACATAAAAATAGACCATCATTTTGAACTGCCCCGTAAATGTTAGACACCAACTAACATTTACGGGGTGTTTTTATGTCTAAATATACATTAGAAGTTAAATTACAAGCGGTAAAACGCTATTTAACTGGAAACGAAAGCTATCAAACTATTGCAGAAAGCATTGGCGTAGCTAAATCTCAAGTCATTACTTGGGTGAAATTATTTGAAGTACAGGGTGAAAAAGGGTTTAAGAAATGCTATACAAGCTACTCATCTGAGTTTAAACTACACGTACTTAATTTTATGAACGAAACAGGTACGTCTTTTCTAGAAACGGCAAGCACATTTAATATTTCTTCTCCGAGTATCATTTATCGGTGGGATCAATTGCTTAAGACAAAAGCATTGGACGCGCTAGAACCAAAGAAAAAGGAGCGTGCATCTATGAAAAAAGAAACGAAAAAAGTTGAACCAGAAAAATCCATCCCTGCCGAAGACTCTATGGAAGCCCTACAAGCAAAAATCAAACATTTAGAAATGGAAAATGCTTATTTAAAAAAGTTAAACGCTTTAGTTCAGATGCAGGAAAAATTACAAACAAAATCAAAGCGCAGGTAGTTTTTGAACTAAAGGAACAATATGAGGTCGTGGATTTAGTTGAAGTCGCTGACATTCCACGCAGTACTTATTACTAATGGGAAAAACGATTGGATCAAGCCGATAAATATGAAGCGGTAAAAGAAGCAATCAAGATTATTTATCACGAACATAAGGGACGTTATGGTTACCGTCGCATCGCGAAAGAACTGCAAAAATACGGCTTTATACATGACCCGAAAACCATCAACCGCTTGATGAATGAAATGGGTTTAAAATGTGAGGTCCGTATGAAGAAGTATCGCTCTTATAAAGGAAACCTCGGGAAAATCGCACCTAATGTATTACAACGTAATTTTAAGGCAGAGAAAATGAATCAAAAATGGGTAACTGACGTTACTGAATTCCATCTATTTGGAGAAAAGCGATATCTATCTCGTGTTCTTGAATTGTGTAATGGAGAAATAATCGCATATAAAGTCATGAATCGACCGGTCTACCAACTTGTAGGAGATATGTTAGACGAAGCTGTTCAGCGCCTCCAGCCAGGAGACGAAGTCATCCTTCACTCCGATCAAGGCTGGCATTATCAAATGAAAAAATATCAACAGACATTACAAGCACATCAAATTACGCAGAGTATGTCTCGTAAAGGGAACTGTTTAGATAACGCAGTCATTGAAAATTTCTTTGGCCTCTTAAAGTCTGAACTGTTTTATTTACAAGAGTTTGAGAGTATAGTGCATTTTGAAAAGGAATTAGAAGAATATATGGAGTATTATAATCACAAGCGAATGAAGGCAAAATTAAAAGACCTGAGCCCGGTTGAATACCGAACGCAGATCTTAGAAGCTGCTTAAATTATTTGTCTAACTTTATTGGATCAGTTCATTTTTTTGATGGTCTTTTTTAACTAAAGCACCCGTTAGTAAAAAATCATTACACCCTAATACCACTCAAGTTACCTATGGAATTAAGTATATTTTAATTCCTCGAAATATTGTTGTAATTCTTTTTTAGTTTTTATTTCTAATAATTTTTCATTCGTTAGAAATTGAACAATCGCATCAGCAGCTAAGTTTTCTAAATTTAATAGTTCCAATAACTTTATCCTTGAATTACCGTGGTGTACAATTTTTGAACGTAAACTGTACAAATCATTCATTTTTTTGGCAATCTCCAATCTTTCTTCCTTTGTATTCGCCAATGTAAATGCCATACGATCTCTTAAGGTAGCTGTTATTGGATCAGAATTATTTGTATTAAATAGGCACTCAATTGAAAGCATTAATTTAATAAATCTAGCGACATTATCTACTTCAACTTTAGATTCACCAAACCAAATAATAGAACGTAATATGGATTGATCTAAGTCCAATAATTGAAATTCTAAGTAATTGTCAATAAGTTTTCCAAACATACTACTTCCAAGTCTATCCATATCCTCTAAAGTAGTTTTATCTAGTTCAAGAAATTCGGTATCGTCATTTTTATTTTGCTTAGATAGTGTTCCATTTCTTTTTTCACTATCTACCGTATAAACACGTAGCCCCTCTTTAATTGATCCATATCCTGGAAGCCTAACAGAAAGGTTTTCTTCATCCCAACCATTGTAATCTACCAATCTTAAAAAATTAACAACGTACTTACCAATATCAATAGATAGTTCCATAGCTTTTTCAAAATCCGCTGTAGAAATTTCCAACTCCAAAGCTGTAGGTAATAATAAATTAATATCATCTTCCTGATCTATATAGGGGAGGTATTCGTTAATATTTTGGCTATCAAGTTTTATAATTTTCACTTTTTCTGAAATCTTCACATTATCAGAAAACAGCTCTATTCCCTTTAAAGGTACATAAACTTTATAAGTTTTAACATTCTCTAACAGCTTGTCAAATTCTTTTACAGCTTCAGTTAAAGGTATACTGCTGTTATTTAGCTGGTTTTTAATTAGCTTATTGAAAGTTCCTACAATCATAGTATTAGATAATAGTTTTCTAAGTTCTTCTTTTTTCATAAGTTTTTCAATGGTACTCTGATAAGTAGCATTATTAAAAAATACTTTAGGGATATAAACACCATCATATTGAATTGAATGATTAAAACTTACTTCCCCTAATTCGTTTAACTCTTTGCAAATTTTAACTATATCTTGTATTAAAAAGCTAAGATTCATCTTCAACCTCCTTAAAGTAATAAATACACGTACAGTCAGAAATATAATTAGTTTTATTGCATTTCTTCACAATATTATCTGAAATTCACCACAAATATCTAATTTACTAAGAGGTATTGTTCAAATAATATCAAACTTCACAAACTATGTAGTTTTTAAAATTTTATAATGATTTAATAAAATGAGTAAACTGCCACATACACAATTTAAATTATTTATAATGTGGAATTGTTTTATTTAAATAACAAACTGTTAAAATACTATTAATAAATGCATTTCTCTTACTCTTTTGTGGAAGAAATTATTAGAACTTATCAATTTGATGTTACTAAAATAGGGAAAGAGTGATCTTTTTGGAGTTGCAATTAAATGTTTTAGATAATGGATTAGATTTTATTAATAAATGTTTATATGAATTAGAAGACAGTACCGACCATGCACCTTCAATAAAATATGCTGTATTACACTTGAACGCAGGTATAGAATTGATTTTTAAAGCACGACTATCAAATGATCATTGGGCCTTTGTTTTTGAAGATTTAAACAAAGCTAAATATGATAGTTATATCGAGGGTGATTTTAAAAGTATAAACCTGGACACTGCATTATCTAGACTTCAACACATTTGTAAAATCTCAATATCAGAGCAGTTTATAAGTTCAATAGATAGATTGAAAAAAACTCGAAATAGAATTGAACATTTTCAAATTAACGAAAACCATTATCAGTTAAGAGCTATTATTTATGATTCACTTAGTTATATTGTTCCTTTTATAAATAGGGAATTCCCTAAAATTTATGGAAACAGTACTTTCAATGAAATATCCAAACTACTTCATAGTCAAGAGAATTATCTTTGTGAAAGATACAAGCGAATTAAAAATGAATTAACTTCAAACCATTCTTTTAAAATAGATTGTCCTCAATGCAACCAAGAACACACACTGGATGTAGATGAAGAGATATGTATCTTTTGTAATTATGGTGGCAATTTAGCAATTAATGATTTTATATACAAGTACGCTGATTTAGATAAAGAAGCTGGGACGTTTACATATAAAGAATTTGATTCACTAAAATATTGTCCATTTTGTCATAATGAATCACTAATTATTTCTTCTTCAGAGGAATATTGCAAATGCTTAACATGTAAAACACAGTTTGAAAAAGAGAAATTTTTAGAATGTGAATATTGTAAACAGGTTGATATTTTAATTGATGAAGATACCGGGGAAAATGGTGAGATAATCGAATCCGGATATTATTGTTATCATTGTTTGATGGGTGATTAATATTAAATATAAAGCAGATGCAATTCTGATAATTGCTCTGCTTTTATTAATGCAA
Source organism: Psychrobacillus sp. FSL H8-0487 (assembly GCF_038008385.1). Classification (NCBI taxonomy): domain Bacteria; kingdom Bacillati; phylum Bacillota; class Bacilli; order Caryophanales; family Bacillaceae; genus Psychrobacillus; species Psychrobacillus sp. FSL H8-0487. The sequence goes on along the minus strand of NZ_JBBOZA010000001.1, from coordinate 1,507,682 downwards.
TACTAAACTACATTTTTATTTAATCAAGTCTTTTATTTTTCCAGGAAACTCATCATCTTTCAACTGAAGTATTAATTTTCAAGATTCTTCCCCACACCTTCTTCAACTAAACTGCCGCGTTAGTTCAATAAGAAAACTCTTACAGTTACTAATATTTTACATGAGAAGGCAAAAAATAAAAGCCCCACTCTAATGTAAAGTGTACCCTTTGTAAAGGACATTTTAAAAAAAGCTCTTAAGCAACTTGAAGAAGATGATGTCTGTATTGTACAGGCGTCATCTTTTTTAAGTTCCATTGACCTCGATAATGATTATAATACGTCATATAACTCTTAATCTCTCGTATTAAATCCTCTAAAGTTTTGCAAGACTTCAAGTCTACTTCATCCTTAAAATGGCCAAAGAACGATTCTTGAGGTGCGTTATCCCAACAGTTTCCACGACGTGACATGGATTGACCTAATCCCATTTTCTTTACCAGTTTTTGAAATTGAGGACTTGTATAATGGAAGCCTTGATCTGAGTGGATAAATGCCTCTTTAGATAGTTTTATCTCTTTCTTTTTTAATTTTTTTAAGGTACTTAGTGCGATATCTAAGGTTACTTTATCGGATACTTCATATACTAGTATCTCATTCGTTTCTGCATCTTTAATGGTGGATAAATAGGCACGTTTTCCTTTTCCATAACTTAAATATGTAATGTCTGTTAATAGAACTTTACCAATGACTCCTTGCTTAAACCGGCGGTTTAATAGATTTGGTAATGTGCGATGTTCCTGTGTTGCCTTTGCCATTCTTCGATAAGGATTCGCTTTTCGAAATGGACAAATGATCCCAAATTTTTTCATTATGCGACGAATTCGTTTTAAGTTATATGTAATGAGATACTGATTTTCTAACGTCATTTTTATTTGACGCGCGCCTTTTTTTCGACGGCGGAAAAGAAACGCTTTTAGAATAATTTCTTTTACTTCTTCATCTGCTAACTTGCGTTCTTCGCGGTTTTGCATGGCTTTTTCTGAGAAATAGTTGTAGTAGCCCGATCGAGATACGCCAATTAATACACACAGAAAACGAACCATACGCTTTAATTGATATTTTTCAATCGTGTCGTGGATCAATTGGAATTTCTGTTCGCTTAGGAGTTTTGTTTCTTTTTCATCATCTGCCTTTCGAGTAAATCGAGCTTTTTTAGGAGTTCATTTTCCGCTTGTAATAATCGATTCTGCGCCTCTAATCGAGCGTATTTTTCTTCTAAACTTAGTTCTCTCTCTAAAGGTCTCCCACTATTCTTTTTCCTCGTATCTTCTAATCCGAGTATCCCTTTTTCATGATAGGCAGCTCGCCACCGCTTAGCTGCAGATTTAATACGCTCCATACCAATTAACTCCACATCAAAGCCAGCTTCCTCAAAAATAGCACGAGGTAATTTCCCCATTTCATTTTCAGAAATAAATCTACGTTTAAATTCGTCTGTATAGGTAATTCCTTTTTCACTAACTGCACGTACATTAGGATTGCATTTCAGCAGTTCTATTTCATTTTCAGTAAATAAACTTATTGTCATTTTGATCCGCCCTAACATGTTTTTTCTCATTATAAACAAAAGTACCCCATAGGATAGACTTTTTTAAGTGTCTATTCTATGGGGTACATTTTAATGAGCAGGGCAATAGAATTATTTACTATTTAATTTTGCTAACAATGCTTTAGATGGTGTTTCATATTTAACATGTTCTGGCATCTTAGTAACCCACATACCGCCACCAACATTATATTGGCCACCATGATTGTCACGATATCGATACACTCGATACTCTTCACCAGGATTCAGAATACGAACCATTTGAAGTTTACCGTCTGGGCCATCTTGCCATAGGTTAATGCGTTTCAAGATTGTAACCTTACCAATCTGACTTGGTTTAAGTTCCGTTTTACCCCACATGATTTTATCATTAGCAACATCTTCTGCTGCTTTAAGTGGTAGAAATACAGGTCGATGTCCAGCCTTTAATTGAGCGATTGTTAGGCCTTTGTTGTACTGCAAATGAGGATAGTCTTTAAAACCCTTCCAATCTCCGCCCCATTCAAAACCCATTGATTTAGCAATAGCTGCAACACGTTTCCATTTATCATCGACCGTCCACAATGATTGATTTCCATCATCTGATACAAGGAAATAATCAATAGATAGTCCATAATTGTGGATGGACGTTCCTGGTGGAGCATTAGAAACGATACTCCCTTTTGAACCATATACTTTACCATTCCAAATATAATTCGGTCTACCTTGTCCATAAATATAGGCTTGGTCCTCATTCGAACGGAATCCAGATGATATTTGCACGTAAATACCTTCATTGTAACAACGCTTAATTAATTCAATTGTATATTCCTTCAAAGAAGGATGAACAGCTCCTATACGATTAACAGAACGATTTATTAATGTCTTTACTAATACAGTCATAATCTCACCTCATTTCTCTTTTGGTTTGTTATAAATTAAAGCTTGTTTACTATCAGATCCTTGTGTAGTAGGATCTGCAACTACACCCCTGCAATTAAAAATAGTATAAAGGCATCCACATAGTTATTGTATTCAGCTAAATCTATTAGACCTGAGCTGTTAACTATTAAACCGATACCAATTTGTGCGGTATTTTCTCTCACTTCCCCTTTAGATATATGGATAATTAAAAAGAACGCTCCTAATGGAACGTCCCCTTATTAATTGTTATTATGTTTTCTCATAGCTTGTTCAATACTTGAATAAGTTTTTATATCTCTAAAATCAATCCCTAGTTGTACGGTTGTTTGTGCAATACTTGGACGTACACCTGATAATGAAGTACTTACTCCAATTAATTTTAGCGCATTAATCATGTGAAAAAGCTGATGTGCAACCATTGTATCTACAATAGGAACCCCTAGCAAATCAATATATAAGTGATTGATTTGCAATTTAGAACATTGTTGCAGTGTTGATTCTAAAATTACTTTGGCTCTGTTTGTGTCAATTTCTCCAACTAGTGGTAACAAAGCTATGGTGCTATCTAATTTAATTACCGGTGCACTTAGTTCAATAATCATCTCTTGTTGGGATTTTAATCTTATTTTGGATTGTTCAATAAATTCATTAGTAAATTTGAGTACAACGTTATTGATTGTAGTCAATATAGCGTTTGTATACGCTATTATTTGTTTGCTTGAAAGTTCATTAGGATACTGATCCATAAATTCTTCGAGCAATTCCAAGTAAAGTTGTTGTTGCCTAAAAAATTCCCCTATTATTTCTGTAAGCAGAGTATGTTGGTGACCTTCATCATTAACAATCATTGTAATAAAATCATCAAAACTTTTTTCACATACTTCATCTGAGTTATTAAACATTTCAACGAATTTTTCATGGAATAGATGGTTTTGTTGTTTAAGCAATTGTATCTCTTCTAGATTAGAAGTACCATAAATTCCATTTTGATCTTTGTTTAGACTCTCATACCATCTTTCTGTTAATTGCCATGTTTTACTTTTAAGAAAATCATACAAATTTTGATTTCTGTCCAATTGATTTCCTACTTTCGTCATAAATTCACGATTATAGCATTCAAAATATTACTATTTTGATAGTACCATAGAAAAAATAAACAGACACTTTTTAAGAATTTACAATCTATACAAATTCAGATGGAGTGACCATGATTGTTGATTTATAATTTCCCACGACCTTACTTAGTCCAACTCTTTCGGGCATCCCCGCTCACCCCTTTTCGGCTTGTTTCGCCGGACATTATTCATATAACCTTGACCGTGACAATTACTCGACAATATAATGTAAGTTAGACCACTATACAGGCAACTGATTATAAGTGGTCTGTCTTAAATACGAAATGGAGAGAGATATCACATGACAACAGCACATAATACTGCAAAATTTGAAGATATTGCAAAAACAGTTTTAATGCCAGGAGATCCTTTGCGTGCGAAATATATTGCAGAAACATATTTAGAAAATCCAGTTCAGTTTAATAGTGTACGTAACATGTTTGGTTATACAGGAAGTTATAAAGGAAAACAAATATCCGTAATGGGATCTGGGATGGGAATGGCAAGTATAGGTATTTATTCTTACGAGTTATTTAAGTTCTATGATGTAGAAAATATTATTCGAGTAGGTAGTGCAGGTGCTTATACAGATGAACTTAACATTCATGATATTGTTCTTGTAGATAGTGCATGGAGTGAATCAACATTTGCAAAGGTTCAAGCTGGGGTAGAAAATGATATCCAGCTTCCTAACGAGTTATTAACGAAGAAGATTGAAGATGCTGCAAATCGCATCCACACTCCTATTGTTAAAGGTAGAGTACATTCAAGTGATGTATTTTATCATGAAGATAATGTTCCAAATCATGTTGATTTTTATAATGACCATAATTGTATTTGTACAGAAATGGAAAGCTATGCATTATTCCATAACGCACGAATATTAGGGAAAAAAGCAGCGAGTATACTAACTATCTCAGATTCTTTAGTAACCCATGAGGAAATTAGTGCTGAAGAAAGGCAAACATCATTAAATAATATGATGAAAATTGCATTAGAGGCTTGTTTGTAAAATATAGAAACAGGAGATGCAATAATACTTTAGTATTTATGTGCATCTCCTGCGCCATCCCCAAAATGGTTTTGAATAAATGATATCTAATACATCGTTCATTAACTAAATTAAAAAGTAGGCTACATTTAAAGTAAATTGAGTTGCATAGGCAACTCTTTTTTCTTGAAGTAAAGCACCGGTTAGTCACGTTTTGAATCTTGTTTTGTGTCGTGATAATGGTACACCTTTACCTAAGTCTACCCTTTTAATGCTTTTAAAGAATGCTTAGAGGAAATTGGGAATATCTCTCAAGACACACACATGCTGTTTTGTTATTGGAAGCTGGTACTGATATGAAGTTTGTACAGGAACAACTGGGCCACGGTTCTATGCAAAATACATCGGACGAATATGCACATGTTTCCAAGAAGATTGCTGCACGTTCTATAGATAAATTTGATGAGTACATGAAAGAAATTGAATAATTTCATGCTAGAAATGTGGTATTATTTAAAATACTTACCACGAACCTATAACAAATAAAAAAGCGTTGGGAGCATAGTGCCCCAACGCTTTTACTATTAATACATTTTCAAGTATTGCTCACGTTCCCATGGGTGTACAGTTGTACGGAACATATCCCATTCGATTTCTTTCGCTTCTACAAAGTTAGCGTAGATATGCTCACCAAGTGCTCCGCGAATAATTTCATTCTTACCTAATTCTTGTACAGCAGCATGTAAAGTTGGAGGTAGATTATGAATACCATTTTCAATACGTTCCTCTTCTGTCATCACGTAAATATTACGGTCTACTGCTGGTGGAGGAGTTAGTTTATTTTTGATACCATCTAATCCTGCTTGTAGAATTACTGCCATTGCAAGATATGGATTTGCTGCAGGATCTACTGAACGAACTTCAATACGTGTACTTACACCTCTTGAAGAAGGAATTCGGATTAAAGGACTTCTATTTTGTCCTGACCAAGCTACATAACAAGGTGCTTCGTATCCAGGAACGAGACGTTTATACGAGTTAACTAACGGGTTTGTAATCGCTGTAAAGCTTTGTACATGCTTCAGTACACCGGCCATAAATTGCATAGCTGTTTCACTTAAGCCAATTTCAGCTGATTCATCATAGAATGCATTGTTTTTCCCTTTAAATAGAGATACGTTAAAGTGCATTCCTGAACCATTTACACCAAATAGTGGTTTTGGCATGAACGTCGCATGCAATCCGTGTTTACGTGCAATTGTTTTAACAACCAGTTTGAACGTTTGAATATTATCACATGCTGTCACTGCATCAGCATACTTAAAGTCAATTTCATGTTGACCTGGAGCAACCTCATGATGAGATGCTTCAATTTCAAAGCCCATTTCCTCAAGTTCTAAAACGATATCACGGCGGCAGTTTTCACCTAAATCCATAGGTGCTAAGTCAAAGTAACCACCATGGTCATTCAGTTCAAGCGTTGGCTCTCCCGCCGCATCTAATTTGAATAGGAAAAATTCAGGTTCAGGTCCTAAGTTAAAGCTTGTAAATCCTAACTCTTCCATTTCCTTCAAGACACGTTTTAAATTATTACGAGGATCTCCTGCAAATGGAGTTCCGTCTGCTTTATTTACATCACAGATTAAACGAGCTACTTTCCCTTTGCCCGTAATCCACGGGAATACTACCCATGTATCTAAATCTGGTACTAAGTACATATCTGATTCTTCAATTCGTACAAATCCTTCAATAGAAGATCCGTCGAACATCATTTTATTGTCAAGAGCTTTATCGAGCTGACCCACTGGAATTTCTACGTTTTTAATCGTACCTAGTATGTCTGTAAACTGAAGACGAATAAAATTCACCTCATGTTCTTGAACGAACTTTTTAATATCCTCTTTTGTATACTTGCTCATTATTTCACTCTCCTATTTAAGTTATATATGAACCTCGATTATCTGAAAAATCGAGATAGGTCCCCTTGTCGTAAAGAAGCTCTTTGTTGCCTTTGAGCTAAATGCATTTCTTCTTTTACAATTGCACGTAGTTCTCTGTCCGAAATCACTTGTCGAACATCTTTCGTAGTAATTGGACTATTTTTCATTTCAAAGATTTGTTTAATCCCAGCAATATTAACTCCTGTTTTTAGTAGATCCTTAATCTCCAAAAGTATATCTATATCATCCAATGAAAACATGCGTTGTTTACCTTCCGTCCGTGCAGGGTGAACCAGTTCTTGCTCTTCATAGTAACGAATTTGTCTAGCAGTCAAACCAGTCAGCTGCATAACAATATTCATCGAAAGTAATGGCATCGAGCGTCTCCATTCCTTTTCCATCACTGCACCTCCTAGTAGGTTATAAGATTATTATATGTTATGTTAGCTAACATGTCAACATCATGTCAGGAAAACTAACAATTATTTTTCAGAAAATTAAAACCACTCCCTGTTAATCGGAAATGGCTTCACTTTACTATCTGTTTAACGTTTGTACGGCCCCTAAAATAGCATATTTCACATGTTCATAGGTTAATCCACCTTGGATAAACGCTGTATAAGGTGGACGAATCGGTCCATCAGCTGTTAACTCCATACTAGAACCTTGTACAAATGTACCTGCCGCCATTATGACATCATCTGCATAACCAGGCATATAAGCCGGTTCAGGCATAAATTGAGCATTTACCGGAGAATGCATTTGTATTGCTTTGCAAAATTGAATCATTTGTTCAGCATTTTGAAAAGAGACCGATTGTATTAAATCGGTGCGCTGCTCGGCAAAATGGGGTTCCGTGTTCATTCCTACCTCCTCTAAAAGAGCTGAAGTGAAGATAGCTCCTTTGACTGCCTGAGATACGACATGTGGGGCAAGGAAGAATCCTTGATACATATCCATTAATGCATGTAAAGAAGCGCCTGCTTCCGCTCCTATACCAGGAGAAGTCATACGGTATGCACATTTAGTGACAAATTCTTCTTTACCCGCTATATAGCCACCAATTTTCGCTAGCCCACCACCTGGGTTTTTAATCAGAGAACCAGCCATTAGATCTGCCCCTACATCTGTAGGTTCCAACTCTTCTACAAATTCTCCATAACAATTGTCTACGAAAATTACTGCATCCTCTTTTATACTTCTAATTTCGATAACCATTTGCTTAATCTGATCTATTGTAAACGAAGGACGTACCGCATAGCCCTTCGAACGTTGAATAGCAATTACCTTAGTATTGCTTTTTACAGCATTTTTTACAGCATCCCAATTGATGTCCCCAGTTTCCAGTAAATCTATATGATTATACGATATACCAAAGTCAGCTAAAGACCCTGTATCCTCTTCTCCACCACTTACGATCGATTGTAACGTGTCGTAAGGTTTACCGGTTATATATAGCAATTCGTCCTGTGGTCTTAAGACGCCGAACAAACTAATAGAAATAGCATGTGTACCTGAAATAATTTGAGGGCGAACAAGCGCAGCCTCTGAACCAAATGTCGTTGCATACACTTTTTCTAATGTATCTCGTCCCTCATCATCATAGCCATATCCAAAGGATGGGTGAAAATGATGATCACTAACACCATGTGTCTTAAAGGCTTGAATTACTTTTTGTTGATTTAAAAAGGCAGTTTTTTCTACAAGCTTTTGATATGGCGCTACTTTGGATTCTACCTTCTCAGCAAGCTCTAATATTTCATTCGATAAAGTTGTTGTAAATGTCATGTTATATTCTCCTAATATTTATATTACAAATAGAAAAGACTAATCTCATAAATGAAATTAGCCCTTAGTTATTATCAAATATACCTTGGCCTATTTGAGCCCAGACTTTATCGAGCTCTATCGATAAAGTCCACTGTAATTTGATAAGTTAAGTTAGAACTGTAACTCTCCGTCCCAGTCCATCATACCACCAGCAATGTTCGTAACCTCATATCCGTTTTCCTCTAAAATCTCACAGGCCATTGCACTACGGCCACCTGCTTTACAAACTATGTAATGAGGAACTGATTTGTCGAGTTGATCCATGCTGTTTTCGATTTGACCTAAAGCGATATGTTTAGCTCCAGGAATAATCCCAGTTGCCACTTCATCACTTTCACGTACATCTATGACACTGATTTGCTCACCAGCATCTAATTTTTCTAAAAGTTGTTCTGTTGTAATAACATTCATTTTAAACTCTCCGCTTCTGTGATTTCTTCTATAAAATCATAATGGGAGCATAGCTATCTGTCAAACAATCCATATTATTCTTCTGTCAGTTTAACTGGTTTTGAAGGAGCAAATGTGGAAATTGCATGTTTGTAGATTAACTGTTGCTTTCCATCTGATTCAAACAGGACAGTGAAATTATCGTATGACTTAACTAACCCTTTTAGTTGGAAACCATTTAACAAAAATACTGTTACAAAAATGTCGTTTTTTCTAAGTTGATTTAAATATAAATCCTGAATATTTGTAGGTTTCATCCCAATACCCCCATTATACAATTTGCATGTTTAAACACACTACTATGTTAATATTCGCTTTTTTTATTCTTTTTCCTGCATAAACTCATTAATTTCTTTCAATATTTTTTTTGCATCCGTGAAAGGATTAAACCAATTAATAGCCATTTTATTTCGGAAATAGGTTAGTTGCCTTTTTGCATACCTTCTCGAGTTTTGCTTTAATTGTTCTATTGCATCTTCGAAGGAAACATCTCCGTCCAAATAAGCATATATTTCTTTATAGCCAATTGCCTGGATGGATTGCACATCTCTGATCCCTTTACTATGGAGCGTTTTCACTTCTTCTAGAAGCCCATTTTCCAACATTATATCTACTCGCTGATTGATACGATTATATAATTGCTCCCGATCTATGGATAGGCCAATAATATAATGATGATAAACCTTCTCATGGCCTTGGTTTTGCTCTATAGCATTCTTTTGTTTCCCTGTAAGCTCTACTCGTTCAATTGCCCGAATTACCCGTTGGACGTTATTCGGATGTATTTCCATTGCTGCTTCTGGATCCAGAGAATGCAAAAGGTCAAATAGATCATCAGGAGACATTTTTTCTAATTCGGCGAGTCTGTTTTCATCGCGATCCGGTTGTTCCGTAAATCTAAAGTCAAACAGAACCGACTGAATATATAGACCAGTTCCTCCTACTATTATCGGAAGTTTACCTCTTGCTGTAATTTCTTCAATTTTTCCTCGGACGAGGCTTTGGTACTCCGCTACAGAGAAACTCTCTTCTGGACTTTTAATATCTAGAAGATGATGAGGAATTCCCTCCATTTCTTCTTTTGTAACTTTTGCAGTTCCAATATCAAGCTCACGGTACACCTGCATGGAGTCGCCATTAATAATTTCTCCATTAAATGCTTTAGCCAATTCAATACTTAAAGCTGTTTTCCCAACAGCAGTTGGCCCGACTATAGCAATTACGTTTGTTCTATTTAGCATTATTCCAACATCCAATTTACAATTATTTCATATGTTTGAAGTTTGTTTACCTCTTTTAGTATTTCATGCCTTGCATCCTCTACCAAATGGACAGTAACTTTAGACATTCCGACTTTTTTATAGCCCTTTGCGACTTTAAATAAATCCTTGCCATCCTTACCAACAGGGTCCTTGATACCACTAATAATTAAAACAGGTAAATCTTTTTTTATATGATTATTTTTTTTGTCATCGTGGATTATTCTTAACCCATCAAATAGATCTATATAAAATCGGTTCGATGGTACGAAACCACATAGTGGATCTTCTATATATTTTTGTACTTCTGTTTCATCAGTTGTAAGCCAGTCAAATGGCGTCTTCGTATCTTGAATTTGTTTATTAAATCCTCCGAATGCCATACCATTTATCAAAGTCCCTTCAGATTTTGGGCTTTTAGCAGCGGATACAAGCTGAGCGACCACTTTACCGATTTCACTCATAACTCCAGGACTAAAAGTAGTACCTGAAAGGACCACTTTAGTTAAAGAGTCGCTATACTTTTGCATATATCTACGAGCTACAAACGACCCCATACTATGGCCAAATAGAATGAGCGGCATATCACCCAATTCCTCTCGCACATGCAATAACACTTCCCGAACATCTTCTGTTACACGCTCGAATCCTAACTTATCTGCAAAATAGCCAAATTCACCGTTTTTTTCAGCAGTTATGCCATGACCACGATGATCATGACCAGTAACAACAAAACCTTTACTCATTAAGAATGTTGCGAATTCATCATAACGACCGATATGCTCTACCATTCCATGCAGAAGATGGATATGAGCTATTGGGGGTGTATCAGGGGAAAACTTAACAATATGAATAAGATGATTATCTGACATTTTGCCTTCTAAGATAGTTTTCAGCTTAATCCCTGCTTTCTTTTAATGTAGCTTCGGTATAAAGTATTTCTAGTTGTTTATTAAACGCAGTCGTTTCTTCTTTAGAGTAATGCAATAATTGCTCCATCACTTTTACTACTTCTTCTTTATACTCTTTAAAATGCTGTATATCAAAATAGAGCATACCTGTTCTTCTTACTAAAAAGTCTACAGGAGAATATGCCATTTCTTCATGCACCGCGTAATAGATTTGAGCGACAAGCGATAAAGGCAAAGTTGAAGGGATAGTAGAAAGAATTTGTGCATACTGAAATACTTTATCGACATTCGTCCCATACATTTTAGCCAATTTTCTACCTTCTATACGAGATAGACCATAAGCTGGAGCCACTTCTTCCTTCTGAGTAAGAAAGGCTTCCCATTGCTCAGAGCCACCAATATCCCCACCGGATAATGATAAACGCTTAGTTACACATGGACCATATTTTTCATTTCCTAATTGTTTGGATATTTTATCTACTATTGTTTCTGCCATTTTCCGATATCCTGTTAGTTTACCTCCAGCTATTGTAAATAAGCCTGCCTCCGATTGCCAAATCTCATCTTTTCGAGAAATTTCGGATGGATCCTTTCCATCCTCATATATTAATGGACGAACCCCTGCCCAAGTAGACTCCACTTGATTTGCTGTAACGTGAACTAATGGAAACATAGCATGAATGGCTTCAATTAGATAATCGACATCTTCCGGCGTTGCTACAGGATGTCGAATATCACCTTCAAAGAATGTATCCGTAGTCCCTACATATGTTTTTCCATCTCTTGGGATAGCAAAAACCATTCGTTTATCAGGAGTATCAAAATAGACAGCTTGTTTAAGAGGGAAAACAGATTGATCGATAACCACATGAACACCTTTTGTGAGCTTCAGTTTTTTGTTATTTTCAATAGCATCTAAAGCACGAACTCCATCTACCCAAGGACCAGTAGCATTTACTATTTTTTTTGCATGAATCGAAATTCTTTTATTGCTTACTGTATCTACAATTTCCGCTCCAATTACCTGGTTATAGTCATCATAAATAAAGGAACGAGCTTTAGCATAGTTTAAGCACACTGCCCCTTTTTCCATTGCTTTTTTCATGACCTCAATGGTTAGTCGAGCATCGTCCGTACGATATTCAACATAATAACCTCCACCAAGTAAACCTTTACTTTTTAGGAGGGGTTCTTTTTCCAGAGCTTCATGGTCAGAAAGCATTAATCTTCTCTCATCTTTTTTGACACCAGCTAAATAATCATACATTTTCAACCCAGCTGATGTAGTGAGAGGACCAAATGTTCCTTTTTTATGAAAGGGCAGTAGCATCCATATAGGCTCCGTCACATGAACTGCATTTTCATACACTATTTCTCTTTCTTTGCCTACATCCGCAACCATTTTCACTTCTAATTGCTTTAAATATCGTAAACCACCATGCACAAGTTTTGTTGACCGACTAGAAGTTCCCGCAGCAAAATCCTGCATCTCTACTAACGCAACAGACATGCCTCGAGTAACGGCATCTAGCGCAATACCCGCGCCGGTTATACCTCCACCTATCACCAATAAGTCAAACTCATAATAATTTAAAGTATTCACTATTTGCTCGCGTTCTACAGAAGACTTCAATCATTCCACCTCTTCATCTGAAAGTTTGAAAATACGTGTTGCCTCAACTGCTTTTGTCCAGCCTCTATATAGTTGATCTCTTTTCTTCGTTTCCATTTTTGGCTTGTACTGCTTTTGACTTTCTCGCAAGTTAGTAAGTTCTTGTTCATTTTTCCAGAAGCCTGTAGCTAGACCCGCTAGGAAAGCCGCTCCTAACGCCGTGGTTTCATTAAGCTTGGCAAGTTCAACAGGCAAATTTAACATATCACTTTGGAACTGCATAAGAAACTCATTGCTTACTGCTCCACCATCAACTCGCAATGTCTCTACATCTACTCCAGAATCTTTTTCCATCGTATCAAGCACATCTTTTGTTTGATAAGCGAGGGATTCTATCGTCGCACGGATGAAATGCTCTTTAGTTGTTCCCCTAGTTAATCCGAAAATAGAGCCTCTCGCTTCAGAATCCCAATAAGGCGTTCCTAATCCTACAAATGCGGGAACAAAATAGACCCCGTCTGTGGATCCAACTTTTTTTGCATAAACTTCAGATTCAGGTGCACTTTTTATCATGCGAAGCCCATCTCGAAGCCACTGAATTGCAGAGCCAGCAACGAATACGCTACCTTCTAACGCGTAGGTTACTTTACCATTAATCCCCCACGCAATAGTTGTCAATAAACCAGACGGAGAGGCAACTGCTTCTTCTCCCGTATTTAAAAGCATAAAGCAGCCAGTGCCATATGTGTTTTTCGCCATGCCTTTGTCAAAACAGCATTGCCCAAAAAGCGCAGCCTGTTGATCTCCAGCAGCTCCTGCTATATCTATTTCTTTACCAAAGAAAACAGAAGGATCTGTCTGTGCATATACTTCAGATGATGAGGCAACCTTTGGAAGCATTTCCATAGGTATAGCAAGCTTCTCGCAAATCTCTGCATCCCATTGCTGATCATATATATTATAGAGCATTGTTCTGGAAGCATTGGAGTAGTCCGTAACATGGGCTTTTCCATTAGAGAGCTTCCAAATTAGCCATGTATCTATCGTTCCAAAAAGTAAATCGCCTGCTTCTGCTTGTTCTCTCGCACCATCCACATTATCCAGTATCCATTTTACCTTTGTTGCAGAAAAATACGGGTCCAATTTCAAGCCCGTCTTCTCTTGGAAAAACGTTTCTAAATCAGCCTTCTTCAATTCTTCAATGATGGATTGTGTTTGTCTCGATTGCCAAACAATCGCGTTGTATACCGGTCTTCCCGTGTGTTTGTTCCATACAACGGTCGTCTCCCGTTGGTTTGTAATTCCAATAGCATGAACGTCCTCTGGTTGGCTACCACTTTCCGTTAGAACAGCAGCTAATACGGATAATACAGATCCCCAGATTTCTTTTGCGTCATGCTCAACCCAACCAGATTTAGGAAAATATTGTTTAAATTCTCGTTGAGCAGAGTGAACAATATTGCCGAGCTCATCAAATAGTATTGCTCTAGAGCTTGTCGTTCCTTGATCGATCGATAATATATATTTTCCCATTTTGGCTTCCCCCTACATAACTCGTTTGAACATTTTCTCCACTTCATAAGTAGAAAAATGTATGATAACTGGTCTACCATGTGGACAAGTCAATGGATGCTTTGCATTTTTTAAGCTTTCAAGCAACTGCTCCATATCCCTCATCGTTAAATAATGATTTGCTTTGATAGAAAGCTTACAGCTCATCATAATTGCTGCATCTTCTCGCAGTTTTTTTATATCTGTTTTACGGTTATTCAATACTTGTTCGATTAGACCTTCAATAATCTTCGTTTCTTGACCTTTAGGGAACCATGTAGGATAATCTCTTACGACAAAGCTTGAAGAACCAAACTCCTCTAAAAATATCCCTACATTTATTAATTCATCCAAAGACTCTTTAATACGGTATGCCTCGTCCAAAGAATAGTGAAAAGTTAGCGGCAGCAACAGCGATTGTCGCTCATCTGCATTTACTTCCCCTATCTTCTCCTTGTAAAACTCATATTTAACCCGTTCTTGTGCAGCATGTTGATCTATCAAGTAAAAACCATCATCACTTTGGGCAACAATGTATGTTCCATGGATTTGACCTACTACATGTAAATCAGGAAATGGCTTCTTCTCTTCGATATTTTCAATTGGTTGGACTTCGAAGTCTGTAAGCGGATCTACTTCTTCATATATGATACTTGTCTGTTTTTCAGGTGAACTGTGAGCCTGGTCAAAATACACTCCATCATTGGCAGGTGTTATTGGATCCTTTTGAACTGGCTCATACGTCTGTTTAAAGAAATTGAATTGTACACTTGGTTGCTTTTTCTCAACTGGCTTCTCTATAATTTCTGGTGGTTTCTGCACTCGATGCATAATAGAACGGATTGTTATACGAACCAATTCCATTAGCTCTTTTTCTTTGCTTAGTCGAATTTGATGCTTGGCCGGATGAACATTGACATCGGTAAGAATTGGATCCATTTCAATATTTAGAACTACTATTGGATATCTACCTATCGGCAACAATGTATGGTAGCTATCTACTATCGCATTATTTATACCATAGTGCTTTACCCAACGACCGTTCACTAAAACCGTTATATAGTTTTTAGATGCTCTCGTTATTTCTGGCAATGTCGCAAAACCAGAAATACGAAAATCCGATGAATCATTGTCGAAAGCGACCATTTTTTTCACGTTAGATATTCCGTATATGGCAGCCAAAACTTGTTTTAAATCGCCTCTACCACTCGTCTGCATAATGGTTTGTTGATTGTGCGTAAGTTTAAAGGCAATCCCTGGATAACTGATTGCTAAGCGATTTATCAAATCTATTGAATGACCTAATTCCGTTTGAATCGTCTTCAAGTATTTTAAACGAGCTGGCGTATTGTAAAATAGTTGACTTACAACAATATCCGTTCCTCTCCGAATCGGACCTGGGGTATTAGATATTACCCTCCCACCTTCTAACTCTACTTTTGACCCAATATTTTCACCATTTGATGTCCATAAACTAATCTTAGATACAGAGGCTATACTAGCAAGTGCCTCTCCCCGAAAACCTAATGAACGGATTCTAAAAAGGTCATGCTCTGTAGTTATTTTAGAGGTCGCATGTCTAGAAAATGATTTTAGCGCATCATCTGCGTCCATCCCCTTACCATTATCGGTAACTTGAATTTTAGACAGTCCTGCTTCTTCCAGCGTAATTTCAATAGAAGTACTATCAGCATCTATGGCATTTTCAACTAATTCTTTTACAACAGAAGCTGGTCTTTCCACCACTTCACCGGCTGCAATTTTGTTGGACAGCAATTCGTCCATTACAATGATTTGTCCCATTTCATTCACCTACTTTTGGGTTATTCTAGCTCTTTTTGTAGCTCGTATAAAAGTTGTAACGCTTCTAATGGAGTAGTACCCGATATATTGACTTTCTTTAACTTTTTCATAATTTTATCTGTCGCTTTATTTTCTGGGATAGTAACTAGTTCTTTACGTATCTTTGGTTGCTCATCAAAAAATGATAATTGCGTTTCGCTTACATTTACAGCACTTTCTCCCTTTTCTTCCTGATCTTCAAAAGTTGCTAAAATCTCACGGGCGCGGCAAATAATTTGTTCTGGTAGTTGCGCCAACTCAGCTACGTGAATACCGTAACTCTTATCCGCTGGGCCATCTTTTAACTTATGTAGAAAGACAACTTTGCCATCTTTTTCTGTTGCTGAAACATGAACATTTCGAAGCTTCGATAACGATTCTTCTAACTCAGTCAGTTCATGATAATGTGTAGAAAATAGCGTATTAGCACCTATATTTTCATGAATATATTCCATCATTGCCTGAGCTAAGCTCATGCCATCATATGTGGAAGTACCGCGCCCAATCTCATCAAACAAAAGCAAGCTCTTATTTGTTGCATTCATAATAGCATGCTGTGATTCCATCATTTCAATCATAAATGTACTTTGGCCACCCGCCAAATCATCCGCAGCTCCAATACGAGTAAATATTTTATCGACAATTGGTAACTTTGCAGATTCTGCAGGTACATAGCACCCTATTTGCGCCATCACCGTTGTAATCGCGATTTGTCTCATAAAAGTACTTTTACCCGACATATTTGGTCCGGTGATCAACAGCATATTGGTCTCTTCCGTAAGTACACAATCATTCGGTACATATAGCTGATTGTTCATCATTTTCTCAACAACTGGATGTCTACCTTCTTTAATGATCATGGCATTAGAATCATGAAACACAGGCTTTGTTAAACGATGGTCCTCTGCCACTTGAGCAAATGATATAAAGACATCTAGCTCACTAATTTGTTTTGCCAATTTCTGAACAAGCGGTATATATGTTTTAATTTCTTCCCTAACTTGGGTAAATAGTTCATATTCAAGTACTAGGCTTTCATCTTCTGCAGATAAAATAAGAGATTCTTTTTCTTTCAGTTCATCTGTTATATATCTTTCAGCGTTCGCAAGCGTTTGTTTTCGAACATATCTAGACTCATCTGCTAAATGAATATACGATTTAGTTAACTCAATATAGTAGCCAAAAATACGGTTATATCCTATTTTTAGATTTTTGGCACCTGTAATTTCTCTTTCTCTTTGCTCTAATGCGGCAATCCATTTTTTACCGTTAACGGAAGCATCGCGAAGTTGGTCCAGTCGTTCATGGTAACCGTTATTAATCACTCCACCGTCTTTTACGGCAATCGGAGGATTTTCACTGATTGCTTCTTGTAACTTTCTCCAAATAACTTCACAATCCTCTAAAGCAGCTCCAAGTTTTTGCAACACCATATCTTCCGATTCACTGAGTAGTTGCTTTATAATTGGCACCTTTGAAAGAGATTGTCTTAACTGCGCAAGGTCCCTTCCTCCAGCACTTCCAAATCCAATTCTTCCTACAAGTCTTTCTAAATCATATACTTCCTTAAAAGCCTCTTTAATCTCCTCACGAAGCATAAAGTCATTTAGAAAACTTGTCACTATTTCTTGACGTGCTTCAATCGATTGTTTGTTTGCAAGTGGCTGATGAATCCATTGCTTTAACTTTCGGCCTCCCATTGCCGTTACCGTTTCATCTAGTAGCCATAATAACGTCCCTTTTTGGTCACCACTTCGGATAGATGATATTAGCTCTAGATTCCGTTTGGAATGGTAGTCCATTGCCAAAAAGGATTCTCTTTGCTGAAACGTGAAAGGCTGAATATGTAAAAGAGATTGTTTTTGTGTTTTTTGAATGTATTGTAAAAGTCTTTTTACTGTTTGATGCGTTTGTTTAGGATGATTCGGAATGTACTTTTGAATCGCTTCATCTGTTAACTCCTCTTTTTCAATCGAAACCGTAAAATCATGGATTGTTGATAAATCATTAATCAGTACATACATTTGTTCACTGACGATTAGTTCTTTTGCTTGGATGGAGAGTAGTTCCTGTACGACCTCTTTTTCATCACCAGAAAGAATAGTCGTAAAACCATCACCTGTCGAAACATCCAAATAAGCAAAAGCAACTTCGTTTGATGCAAGTAAGTCAGCAGAAGCAATAAAATAGTTAGACTTGGTTTGCATTGCTTTTCCTTCTATAAGCGTCCCTGGTGTAACAAGACGTACAACTTCTCTTTTCACAACACCCTTTGCATGCTTTGGATCTTCTACCTGCTCACAAATAGCGACCTTATATCCTTTACTTATAAGTGTTTCAATATATCCTTGCGCAGAATGATGAGGAACGCCACACATCGGAATATTGTCCTTCCTACTGGTCAATGTAATTTCTAAAATCGCGGCAGCTTTAATAGCATCATCATGAAACAATTCATAAAAATCACCTAAACGAAAAAATAAAAACGCATCTATGTGGTCTTCTTTAATTTTTAAGTATTGTTGCATCATTGGAGTCTGTGTAGTCATTTAAATCCTTCTCTCTTCTTTACTAATATAATGATTATACCAAAAAACAATGAAAAATGAGGGAGTTGGAAGAATCAATGAAAGGATTCATCTATTCATGACGAATAAAATGAACCCTGAATAAGTAACCTAATCAGGGTTCAAATAGTCTGTTACTTTTTAATTGGATTTTTCTTAAATGACTCTTTGTCAGCACGCTTGAATTCTTTTGGATATATAACTTCTTGCATCGATGATAATCCGTTATCTTTTAGTTTGAACTTTTCATGTGGTTGCTTACGTTCTTTCATTGAGAACACTCCTCTCGTTTTTAATCTTTGTTAGTTTTTCCTTTATCACGAGAGATATTCAGTGTTTTATAATGGAATGAACTTTATAAGCACTTCCAAAAATTTCTTTACTACATGCCTGCATATTTTCATTTGAAAATGGTATTTATAAAGCTAACGAGAGAAAAATAATACAGTGCTTAAATTATTTTTCGTCAAAAAAAAGCCGGTAGTAATAGCCGGCTTGTTAAATGGACGAAGAATCATCCACTTCTTTAGAGGAGCCTGTGGAACTCGAACTAGAGGAACTGGAAGATGAACTAGATGAACTTTCTTCTCCATATGCCCATTCTTCTTCAAATTCCGCTTCATGTACTTGAATACAAATAGTTGTTTCCCCAACGACCTCAACAAGTATCTCTCTTTCTACTGTTACTTGGAATTGTGTACCACCTGAAATAATAATAGCCTCTGTACAGTTTGGTTGTTGCAGCACACGTACATGTACTTCTTCTCCCGTAGTGTCTTTATCGCGATAATGTAGTTTAATGCGATCTTTATAATTGATTGTTTCCGTGAATACGGACGTTTTGGAATGGTCATGGTGCGCATACCAAACGTTAATATCAAATTTCCCAGTTACTTCTACATATCTTCCGTGTTTTTTAGACGAACATGTGTGATTAATAACCCAGCAACCTAAAATACTCGATGGTGTATTCGGTGGACGAAGCACTTCACAGGATTCTGTTCTCTTTTTACCTTTCGCAACAACAGCTTTCGTCACAATATGGCGCATGTGTTTCATTTTTTTCCTCCTTGTAATCAAGTCATAACATCATATGCGCCCATCGCCCAATCGGTTCATCTTGTTACAAATGTTATGTAGAATAAAAAGAGGAAAACCATCATTAACTCACTTTTTGTCACATCATACGTCTATTCAATTGTTATTTTAGGCCAATTTGACTGCCAGTTTTTCCCCTGAATACGTTGCTCAAATACTACCATAAGATTTTTATCTTCTGCAAAGTGAGGGACTGGTTTCACATGTAGCTTCAGAATGTCCGCTACCCCATATGGAGCTACGAGCGCTATATCATTTTGTCCAATTAATTTCACTCCAATGGCAGTCACCGTTTCAGGAAAATTGGCTATTCCCTCCGCTGAAGAATGATAAGGCGGCAAATTATTGATCTTGTGCATTCTCGCCTGATTTTTTACTGACCAAGGAATTGTTGGCATTAGTTTACGTAATTGATCCTCCCACTTTTTTTCCTCTGATTCTTCCTTATTGTTAGCATCAAAATAAATTACATCGATATCTTCTAAAGGCGTTCTTTCTATATAGCCATGTAATGCATCCCAGATTTTGGACCGAACAAATCCCGCGCATATCCACCAGTCTGGAAGGTCTAGTCGTTGAGTTGCTCTTAATATATCCATCATCCATTTATCTTCTAGTATTAAATTTTTTATATCTTCTGTTGTTTGCAAAGCCCTAACCTCCCTCGTTGTTACCCTCTTGAGAACATTAATTTCCAACCTATGATAATACTTATAAACAGAATGACCGCATATATCGGTAAACCATAAGGAATGAGCAAAATAAATGCATGTATCGCTGCCATAACCCCAACTAGGAACATGCTGCCGAAAACTTTGATGAAGCCATTAGTTTGCGTATGCTCATGTGAGCTTATGAAAGGGAACTTCCCTTTACTAAAAATCCCATAGGATACGAGTGTTAGAACGATTGTAGCTAGTAGAACAACCACTAAGTCCAAAAAAATTCGGAAAGAAAAAATCCAGAGAAATATTACACTTAAAATCGCTAAAATAGGTATGAAATAATTCATGATACTCGCTTTTAAAGTTGCACTATATACAAGTGCTTTATTTTTGATAGGAGCTGCATAAAAAATCCATTGCCCTTTATAGTTACCAGAGTACTCTAGCATTTGCACAACGGATGGAATCAT
The DNA here is from genome assembly GCF_038008385.1 of Psychrobacillus sp. FSL H8-0487. Lineage (NCBI taxonomy): Bacteria > Bacillati > Bacillota > Bacilli > Caryophanales > Bacillaceae > Psychrobacillus > Psychrobacillus sp. FSL H8-0487. Next base: position 1,486,891 of record NZ_JBBOZA010000001.1, on the reverse strand, counting down.
TATTAAAGAAAAATAGATGACCATAAAAGAACTTCCACTTCTCATTTCCTCAAATGAACTAGAGCTTATCGTATTGAATAAAAAGATAAAAGGAAAAATAATCGCAAATCCTAACAAAGGAAATATTTTGAGCTTTAGTTCTCTTTCTTCTTTTAACAGTAGAGTGGCAAACTTATAAAAAGTCCGTTCCTCTTTGGTTCTACAAAGAATTCTTGCCCAAACTCCTTGTAATTGACGGTTTCGCTTTTTCGTTCTGTTAGCATCACTTTGTAATTTAGAAAGATTTCTTTCAAAGGACGGCATTAAACGTATATATAGTGCTATTGCAAGAAATGGAGCTAGAATAGCAAACAGCGATAAGATAATAATCGGAACGGAAAAATCTTTATTTAAGATTAATTCGAAGGGGGCGGCAAACCAAAATGGCGGGAGGAACATATGCCACCATGTAAAAGTATACGTAATGTCAATATTAACTATTTGAAACACACGACCCACTAATTGATAACTAATCGCCATGCCAATCGCCAGGAAAATTTGCACGTAGTTAATAACATCCTTTAACATTTCCCCACTGAAGAAACGTAGGATAAATAGATATACAAAGGCAGTCAATACTACAGACAAACTGCTAACCAATAATATTTCAAATAAAAACAGGAGCGCAAATATAATACCAAACTTAAAGACACTGACAATGAGAGGAATAATTACAAACGAACCAGTTAAAAGAACCATATATATCATAATATGAGTAATCTTCGCTGCATTTAAAGTCTTTGCGCTAATAGGTTTCGGATGAAGAATATTTTTGTCTCGTATATCTAGTAGAACAGCAGAAAAATCAGAAACCATCGATGTCATTAAAATGATAAATAACGAGCTAAACATGATAGTAAGTGAGAACAGAAACTCATTGCCTAAAAATAGAAAAGGAACTAAAAAGAGAACACCAAATAACCCATACATCCATAAGGATTTAAGAAACTGATTTCCTTCTTTTTTCACATTAGAACCACTAAAAATTGCTTGCATTCTTCTACTATCCATCGTCAGCTTTAGCTGTAAGATCAAACGCATCACATCATAGTCTATATTCAACCTTTGAAAAACGGACCTAAAGCGATCTAGAATTCTCAGTGACGCAAAATCATTCATCTTTCCTGCCTCCACGAACTAAATTCACAAATCGCTCTGCAATTTCCTCATGCTCAGTAAAACCAGTCAACTGATTGAAGATGTCTTCTAAAGAACCTTCCTGGTTTTGCATTTTCAACTCTTCAAAAGATCCATCTGCCACAACTTGACCATCTACTAATAGTACAATGCGATTACTAATTTTCTCAACGACATCCATAATATGTGAAGAATAAAAAATAGTCTTCCCTTGTTCTGCAAGCTTTGCTAGTATTTCCTTAATAACCATGACACTGTTTGCATCTAGACCACTTAACGGTTCATCAAAAAACAATAAATCTGGGTTATGTAGCAAACTAGATATGATTAATACCTTCTGTTTCATCCCTTTGGAAAAGGAGGAAATTCGTTGATGAAAAACAGCCTCTAAACCAAATTCCTTCATCAATCCGAAAGCCTTTACCTCCGCCTCTTTACTGCTTAATCCATAAAGTTCGCCAGTGAAGGTGAGATATTCAAAAGCAGTTAGATTTTCATAGAGCTCGGCTGTCTCCGGCACGTAGCCAATGCGTTTTTTATAGGAATAATCACCTTTAATAATATTTTCTCCGAAAATTTCAATAAGCCCTGTGTAGCCATCTATTAGACCAAGCATTAGTTTGACAGTTGTACTTTTCCCTGCTCCATTTGGTCCGATATAGCCAATAATTTGACCTTCATATACATCTAAATTGACACCTTTTAATACTTGTTTGTGTCCAAAACTCTTTGAAACACCATTCAGTGACAACACTTTTTTAGTATTCATCATACTCCCCCTCTGTATATATCATTCTCAAATTCTAAATATTTACATATTCATATTATCATATCAATACTCTCAATATTCCATTATTTTGATATAGAGAAAATTCTTTCTAATTCTAACTATTGAACTTCAAGGACAAAGAGTGTAGCATTTTCTAAAGTTGGACTACATAATCTCGTAAGGAGAGAAGATATTTGTTAACTACTAATGAAATGAATAAAAAGGCTTTTATTTTATTGATAATTGGAATTGTTTTCATCTCCACCACTCTACGTGCACCGCTTACCGCCGTTGGACCAATTATCTCGTATATACGAGATGGACTAGACATTTCCAATGTCCTTGCAGGATTTATCACAACGATTCCTCTGCTAGCTTTTGCTATTGTCTCTCCCTTTGTCCCAAAGATTGCGCGACGACTTGGGATGGAAATGACACTATTTCTAGCTATTCTATTGTTGGCAATAGGAATTATTATTCGTTCGCTCGGAACGCCCTTTCTTTTACTTTTAGGTACTGCGCTTATAGGTGTTGCTATAGCATTTGGAAATGTACTACTTCCAAGTTTTATAAAGCTAAAATTTCCTTTACAGCTTGGACTTATGACTGGAGTATTCACTGTTTCTATGAACTTATCTGCGGGTATTGGTGCAGGTATCAGCTATCCAATAGCAGATGGAACATCTTATGGTTGGCAAGGTGCGCTCGGATTTTGGGCTATTCTTGCAATAATTGCATGTATTATTTGGTTACCTCAGGTCAAGAAAAAACAAGAAATAGATGTCGTGCCCTCTTCAACTAATGTAGAAAAAGCCAAGTCAATATTAAAATCACCTCTAACATGGACAATTACTTTATGCATGGGTTTACAATCACTCATATTTTATACAACTGCAGCATGGATTCCTGAAATATTGCAAACCCAAGGAATGGAGGCCGAAAAATCCGGCTGGATGCTGTCCATTATGCAATTTGCACAACTTCCAATGACTTTTCTTATCCCAATTCTTGCGGGTCGATTTAAGGATCAGCGAATATTAGTTTTGGTATTTACGATTTTCTATTTAATAGGCTTCACTGGACTGTTATATGGGGATATCTCACTGACACTTCTATGGATGGTTGCACTAGGCTTAGGTGGTGGGGCATCATTCGGACTGGTCATGATGTTCTTTTCTCTTCGTTCGCGTACCCCTATGGGAGCAGCAGATTTATCGGGTGTTGCGCAGTCATTTGGTTATTTACTTGCAGCAGTCGGTCCTGTATTTTTTGGATTTATCCATGATGCAACGGGTAGCTGGGAGATTCCTAAAATACTATTTATCGTAACTGTTATTCTTCTTTTCTTTGCTGGAATGCATGCAGGAAGAGATCGTTTTGTTTCGGAGGAAGTCTAAAGAACAAATTAAATTTACATTTAAAAGGAGCATGATTAATCATGCTCCTTTTTTAATACGGTGAAGGTTGATAGGAATAATTCGGCGTTACTTTCTCATTATTATATGGCTTATGAAAAATATGCGTGGTGGCAGGTGACATTGGAGGAATAAGCCATGTCCAATTACCTGTGACGTCACGACCTGCATCTTTCTCAATTTCTTCAAATTTCTTAAATTGTTGCGCAGCCGTATGATGATCTACAATACTGACACCATCTTTTTTGAAGGAAAACAATACAGCTGTATTTAGTTCCAAAAGAGCCCTGTCTTTCCACAGAGAAGCATTAGATTTCGTATTTAATCCCATTCCTCTAGCAACTGAAGGTAACATATTGTAGCGATAGTCATCAGCTAAGTTTCGTGCACCAATTTCTGTGCCCATATACCATCCATTAAACGGAGCAGCAGCGTACGTAATGCCTCCAATCTCCAACTTCATGTTCGAGATCATGGGTACTGCATACCACTTCATCTCTAAATCTTCAAACCAGTCATATTCAGGATGACGAATTGGTACCTCTAAAATATACTGCTCCGGAATATCAAATAATTTCGGTGGGTGATCCTTCACCTGAATAACAAGTGGCAACACATCAAAATTGGTTCTCTTCCCCTTCCAACCAAGTTCCTCACATTTTTTCGTGAATTCTATGGAATCGGAATCTCCAATAATCCAGTTCTCCGTTTCATAGCCAGCATATCGGATAAGCTGATGATTCCATACGCGAATATCCTTTTGTGAAAATATTGTGATAGTCGGCCGAATTCGACCTTCATTTGTCGCAAACTGCATATGGGCGATGAGTGCCTCAAATACAGCTTCCTCGTTATGTAAATGTCGTTTATCAAAAACGGTAAGGCTTTGCCAAAACAGACGACCTATGCATTTATTACTATTACGCCATGCCACCTTGGCACCGAATTCTAGCTCTTCAGTAGTGTGTTCGTAGGCACCTACTGTATTAATCTGACTTTCTATTTCTTTTAAACGTATATGCATGTCTATTTCCGCCTTACCAGTTTCCCTATAAAAAAGATGAATAAAGTCCTGTGCTTCCAATAACATTATCGTAGCACCTCCCCATCTCTCCATCTTAGTAGAATGGAGCCACTACAGACAAGTGACAGAACTAAGAAAGATGTGAGGATTTTATGTCAGTAGAAATAATCGAATTAATTTATATGCTATATACACATTCGCCTACTTTATGTTAAAGTCTAGGTAACATTGAATATTTTGGTAAAATCAAAGGAGATTTTCCCATATTATATTGTAATATGTAGTTATCTTTACACGCACCTTTTGACTCACCACAACTTAGTTCAAAAACTTAGGAGGATTTACTATGAAACGATTTTCTGTAATCATACTTTCCGCAACATTAATTTTGGGGGTTTCTACAACAGCACCGACAGAGACAGAGGCGGCAGCTAAGAAATTCAGCAATTGCACAGAGTTAAACAAAACCTATAAAGGTGGAGTAGCCAAGGCTGCAAATATTAAAAACAAAGGCGGAAAAACTAAATTTACTCCTTTTGTATCAAAAGAGATTTATGAAGCTAACATTAAAAGCGATCGTGATAAAGATGGCATTGCATGTGAGAAGTAATTTTATACTATAGCTTTTGTAGCTTAAGAAAAGTTGATAATATGTAATGCATTTTATTGTATTACCTGACTAGATTCTAATTTCTCCTTTTTTATATAACTAAACTAAAAAATAACCTTGAAAGGCGTTAAGCCTTCAAGGATATGATTTTTTATTTGGTTGTAATCTTGGATGTTGATCTTTGCACTTCAGGATTTTTTAGGTATATACTAGCGCCCTACATTATAGTATATTTATATCTAGAAACATTAATTTTTAAAGAGTTCTTTACATTAAATCGGTCTTGTAGCTCAGTTGGGAGAGCACCACCTCGACAAGGTGGGGGTCGCTGGTTCGAGACCAGTCGGGACCATATTAATAATGCAGTCACAACCTTTGGTACATATAGGGTTGTGGCTTTTTTATTTATACAGACACTTTTAAAAGTATCGTCAATGGGGTTAAAATGGGGTTAAAATTCATATAAATCTAAAGTAAAACTTATAAAGATAAACCACAAGGCAGTATCTCCCCTACCACAACAACCAATTCTCCAAATTTGAATAATGACCACTACTATCAATCTGTGGACGACTTTCTACCTCTTCTAACCAATTATAAAACTTCACAGGCTTACTCACACGTGGTTGTTCCTCCACAGATGAGGAAGTGGATGTCTTCTTATTAGAACGCTCAAATGCTTTATTATAAGCTCCTACGAATGCACTTCGTAATGTGTTAGTAATCGTCAATGTTCCATCTGCAATATCACTAATAATCTTGAAAATAACATTCTTCGCTTTAATGAAATCAGATATATTATTCAGATCAGTAGATAACACTGCTTTATGCAACTGATCCTTTAATTCCTCTTTCATTGATAAGCTATTCATGAAATCAAATAACATCACCTGGTACTCAGTCATGTATGCTTTTTTGTTTTCAGATTGCAAAGCTAATTCTTCTGAAATGCTATATATATTTTTTGCTTGTTTAGAACTTAAAAGATTAAAAGATTTAATGCTTAGGTCCTCACATTGTGGAGGACAAGCCACGTCGTTACTAGCTTCAGCTACCTCTTCTCGTTGTGTCACATTCGATGTGTCATCATAAGGTAAAATTTTATAAATGCTCGCTCCTTTGATTCCGTTTAACTTCGTTTGGGTTACTTTTTCAATAATTTTTAATGAGATCAGTTTCTTAATTCCTCTCATTACTGTACTACGAGAAGTATTAGTTTTGTCTGCAATAGTTTCAGCTTTCAAATGACTAGCACCAGGATACATTAATGAACGGCCAGCAATCATGAAAACAATGGCACGTTCCGATGTAGTTAAATCTAATCTGTATTTATCAATATGCTTTTTTACGTTTGAATCCATGTCCTCCACAGATTTGAATGTTGCATGCTCTGACAGGTATTCGAATGCCATTGTTTTCACCACACCTTCATTATTTATTCCTTAAATTCATATTATATGATTTAAATTAATAATACAACTATTTCATGAATTTAATTCATATTTTATTTGAATTTGTGATATAATATCTTTAATAAGAATAATTAAGGAGTGAGAGGATGGAATTAACTAAGGAAATAAAGAAGTTATTAGTGGACAAGGAAATTAACGCTACACAACTAGCAGAAAAAATTGGTATGACTCAATCAAACCTATCTAAGAAAATGGCTAGTGGCTCATACTCCGTTGCTGATTTAGAAAAGATAGCTGAAGCATTGGATATGCAAATAGAAATTCTATTTAAAAAAACAGATAACTAATTAAAGTTGTCTGTTTTTTGTTATGTACTTTCAATTACAAATCTACTAAGATGAGTAATGAAGGGAGAGAATAAGTATATGAAAAATAAAATAATTTTTAGTGCCGCTGTCATTAGTATGTTGCTACTTGGCGCATGTGGTGATGATGAAAAAACAACCAAAGAAACAGAAGAAGCCACTCCAGTTAATACAAGTGTAGAGGAAAAAGAAACTACTGAAAAAACCACTAGTGATGTTTATTTTAAGGATAATGAAGCTAAATTAGTCGACTTAAAAATAAATATTACTGAAACAAAAGTAATTCAACCAGGTGAGCCAGGAAATGAATATAGTGAAAAACCGGTATTCGCTATTTGGTACGATACAACAAATTTAAGTGACAAAGATATTGACCCAATGACTGCATGGTTCGCTGTATTCACAGTTATCCAAGATAATAATCCTAATTCTATAAACGAATTAGAAGTAGGTTCACTTCCAGATGAAGCTTTTTTAGACTCTCAAATGGAATCTATAAAAAAGGATGGTACTGTTAAGAATGCAATGGCATATGAATTAGATGACTTAGAAACACCTGTCACATTAGTTGCTAATCAAGGTATTGGCGGCGACGAATTAGGCAGACAAGATTTCAATATAAAATAAAAACAACCACCTTCCATTAATCTGGTTGGTGGTTTTATACTAATATTAAGTTCGTTCAATTACCTTCATGTCTTTAATATGAATAATATTAATTGCAACTTCTTCTTCTGTCATAATCATACGTGCGCCATTTATATCAATGGGCTTTAAACTCCGTACATCTGAATTAGTTTCAAAATCATACCTTTGTCCGTTATAAAAAGTAACTTTGACTTCATATTTTTTCACTTAACTCCCCCCTTTGAGTATCTATTCGATAGGGGGAAGGAAAGTCCTTCTATTTAATCCATTATAGTTACATCTACTATTTCGTCTAAATTTAATTTTAATAAATAAAATGGATCATCAAGTTCGATTACTCTTCTTTGTAAATCCACACTTTCTACTGTTCCTCTATTATAAATAAATTCTCCATTTTTCCATCTTTTAATTTTCGTATCCGCTTTACTTTTAATAGCAGCATCTAAAGTATGTTGGATGGCATCATAGTCCCATTCGTCTAGCTCTGGTTTAGGATCTTTTTTAATTTCCTGGTTATATTCTTTCAACATCGCTACATGCTCCGTTAACATCATGCCTTGCCATTTCATCATACCGCGATCTCTAATCAAACAAAGTCCTCCTATTCTTTATGGCCACCAACCATTTTCGACCTTTTAACCGCTGTACCTGCAGGAGTATAGGATACCGCTCTTAATAATGAGGCGGAACCAAATCTATTTCGAATGTTATCCATTGCAGTAGCTAGTTTTCGTATTTTCCAATTGTCCTTTTCGAAAAAGTTAAGCTGCATGGAATGTTCATCTTCTAATTTTGTTATGGAAATGGCTATTTGCCTAACAGGATTTCTATTATAATTTTCTTTTAATAAATCTAAGCAGACATTATATATTTTCATGGTATCGTTCGTGGCCTCATGAATTGTTCGAGATCGCTGAAATCCTCCACCAAAAGCATCTTTACTATAACCAATTCCTAATGAAATAGTTCTAGCTGATTGGAAAGTATCTCTTGCTCTCTTTGTTACATCCTCACACATTTCTAGTATGACTGCTTTTACATCTTCAATTTTCGTATAGTCTCTCATGAGGATTTGACTTTTACCAAAGCTGACTTGTCGGTCCTCTATAGGCGAGCCCATATCTGATAAATCGATTCCGTGTGCATGATGAAATAATTGATTACCCATAACACCAAATTTTTCTTCTAATATTTCCAAAGGTGTTCTAGCTAACTGACCTATGCTAAAAATCCCCATATTATTTAATGTTTTTTCAGTACCTCTACCAATTCCCCACATTTCTGTTAACGGAGTTACTGGCCATAGTTTTGTTTGAACATCTTCATAGCTCCATTTAGCAAAACCTGTTTTCTTTGCATCTAGGTCTAGTGCTAATTTTGCCATTAACATATTGGGACCCATACCAGCTGTTGAATGTAATTGTAAGGTTTCTAATATTTCTTTTTGTATTTCTTTAATAGTCCGTTCTGGTGGTCCCCAAAGTTTTTCAGTACCAGTAAGATCAATAAAGGATTCATCCACACTATAAACATGAACCGCTTCAGGAGGTACGTATTTGTGGAGGATATTAGTAACTGCCATCGACATATCGAGAAAGTACTGCATCTTAGGTTCGAATATTCTTATGTCTGGATGATTAGGTATTTCATAAAGTCGTGTTCCAGTTTTTACTCGAAATCTCTTTTTCATTGCAGGTGATGCAGCCAATACTACAGAGCCTTTTTGCTCTAAATTCCCTACGACTGCAATAGGTACTGTCCTAACATCTAAGTCGTGTAATACTGCAATACAGGACGCATAAAAACTCATCATATCGATACAAGCAATGGAACGGTTAGGTAGTTTGCTATAATCAATCATCGGATTATTTGTAAAGTTCTTGGGGATGAGTTTATGAAATCGATATAGCCTTTCTCTCTCAGTCTGTCCAGGTGACCATGTACGGATGAAACAGATTTTAGACCAACTGCTGCAGTGATCTCTCTCATTGATGGAGAATATTTATTTTCAGCTAAAAAGTGTTTGATGTACTCATAAATTTGCAATTGACGTTTGTTCATACAACTTCACGCTCCTTATGAATTATGGGAACACATGCGAGCACATTATTAATAATAAAAGTACGTTTAGCATTTCGATTAAAACAAAACCCTTGAAAAATATCACCTTGAATCTTTAGGACCTTCACTCGTCTTTGACTTATATTCCCCTTAGAATCCAAATACATTAATTCAACTAGCTGATTCCGTTCCATACATTTCATTAGATTTATACGCACACTTGTTCCCTCCTTCTTTTGTTTAGTATACGAACATTCGTTTGATTTTACAACAAGTAAATTTTTCTAATTTCATTCACATCACCTATGTATTGTAATTTTTCTAATTGGAAATAATATATGTTGAGGTGGATGAAGCATTATGAAAACCGTGAAACCAATGCTTTTAAAGTATCAAGATAAGGTTAGTTCAGAAGAAGGTTGGATTTATGAACCTAAATACGATGGAATAAGACTTTTAGTAGGTAATAACTTCTCATATACACGTCATGGCACAATTACAACAAATCGTTTCCCAGAACTTAAATTTTCAGGTCCTGAAGTATTACTCGATGGAGAACTAATAGCACCTGGAACTGTAGCACCAGATGATTTTGAAGGCGTAATGTCTCGGTTTAGTGGAAATCTAGACCAAGAAATAATGTTTATGGCCTTTGATATTATTACCTATAAAAATGAATTAGTTACAAGGTACCCACTGGAAGAAAGAAAAGGAATACTCACTGAAGCTTTATCAAATATAGATGTACCACATATTAATTTAGTACCTTACATATACACTGAAGGCGAAGCGGTATTTAATTTAATGAAAGAAAACAAAATGGAAGGTATTGTAGCTAAACGTTTAAAAACACCATATTTAACTGGCAAACGTTCTGACAATTGGAGGAAAATTATTAATTGGAGTTATCACGAATGTATTGTTTCGAAGGTTACATTTGGTCCATTAACTGTGCAACTAAGAAGTGTGGATGGAAGTTATATAGGAAGTGTGTCAATCGGATTTACTAAGGAAGTTAGAGAAAAGTTGATTTCAATGACTACACCTTATAATTGCAAAGTGAAAGCGAGAGGATGGACTAGTACAGGTAAGTTACGTATACCTCTAATAATTTCTATAGAATAAAAAAGCGACCAACTCAATAAAGAGTAGGTCGCTTTTCATTCTTGAAATATTAATTAGGCAGTGGAATTCCTGTGAGTCGTGCAATTGTTACTAATGGTGTAACTAAACCTAAAGTAGTAACTAAGAACTTAATAACCTTCTCGCCTTTAGACTTATCTTTTGCCTTTAACGCTTCTTTCAATGTTTCAGAAAACAACTCAGCCTGTTCTTTAACAATTTCATCGGAGAGACCCTTTATTAATTCATTCAACTCATCGAAAGCTTTTTCATATTCACCCTTACTTATTTGTTGTGATTGGGTAACATGGTCAGATTGAATTGCATTATTTCCAGATAGCTCTGAATTATTGAAACTACCTAGTATCTTTCTATCATTAAACTCTTCAGCCATAATAATTCCCCCTTCTGCTAAATTAAATACAACAACTGCCTCTTTAAGTACTGACATTGCTTTTCCCGAAAAGTATGACTCATCTTTTACTAAACTCTCTAAATCCATTGAACTCCCGTTTAAAATACTAGGGGATAATCCAATATTTTCAGTGGAGTTGTCCAGTACTGAACTTTTTTTTTTTCATCTTTTATATATGCTTTATATTCAGGATTAATTTGAAATACTGGATATAAATCCTTCATTGTAATTTCAATTTCTTCTCCACAATTACATTCATACTCATTAATTAAATCACGTTGCTCTGTTATTTCAAGTGTTCGACTACATTCTGGGCATCTTACTTCCCACTTTAAAAGTAGCTGGTCACCAGTTCCTGCACGTTCTAATAAATAATTAAACGCTTCACTAGGAGGTATATTGAGATATTTAGACAAAGCTGTAGGATAAAATCTGTCTACACGACTTATAGACAAAATTTCTAGAAATTTTTCAATTTCCCCTCTTAATACAAACTTATTTGTCATGATCTAACCTCCTTTAGAGAATTAATTAAATAATAACATTCCGTCTAACAAAGTCAATTATTTCTTCTGTTACTTGTGATACAAAAACCACACTATTTGTATTCATACCTATTCTTATGGTAAATGTTTCTTCTACATTCCTAATTGTATAAGGAAACTTGATAAATCCACCTTGATGTTGTAGATGTGGTTCTAAATAACTAAAAAGAGGCAATGTTCTTATTTCGCTACTACTTGCAACACCAACCGTTTCTAATCCCGATAACACTAGAGCTGCAAATGGTACCATTGCCTCCCCTTGTCCAAAAGAATCGGATACTGCTTGTAATTGCACTTCTAATGCACTGGAATCTTTTGTTTGCATATATTCATCTAAAGTGTGAAGCACTCCAAAAACAGAATTTAGCTCATCTTCACTAAACTCTTCAAAATATATTTCTGGCTTAGAAGTAGTTTCTATTAGCTTTCCACCTAATTGATCAGCTATACTACCGATTTCTTGATTAAATGGTGTTTCAACTGGTTCCATAGTAACTTGTAAATTTAACATTTGTGCGACAGTTCTAGCTATTTCTAATGACTTTTTTGTATCTCCTCTTACTTCTAATATCCCCATTTCAACATCATAATAAACAGTAGAAATAGTTGCTCTGGACACAGGACGAATTGAAGTAGGTGTAGTTTCGTATCTTACGCCACTTTTATAAATAAATCGTAAATAAACACCCGTCTGATCCTCTCTAGATGATGCTACCAAAAGTGTAGGTTCCGTAGTAAGATTGTTTTCATCGTATTGATTAGTTTCTTCAAACGGATTAAATGCAGTGTTTTCAATAACTAAATCTTTAAACTCATCATGAGTCAACTTTGGATCAAACTTAAACCAAGTTATTGCAGTAGACTTGGTTGCCAATATTGATTCCTCAATAACCTTTGTAGCCGTAGTAGTTAACTCATCCTTTTTTTCATTTATCCTAATTACAAGCTCGTTCTTGTTTAAAGTAGAGTCAATGTCTAAATTTGTAGCTATTTCTTTTAATTTAGGTTTAGTTAGCTTAAATAAATCTTGAACAAACATAGTATCTTTAATTGTAAACATTATTTAGCACCCCTTTCTGTATACTTCTAATATATCAACAAAATAGTAGTAAAGCATTATTTCGACAAAAATCATCACAATAAAAAGCCCCACCCACAATAAAGTAGGCAGGGCAACAATAAAATTATTTTGTTTCATCAATCAGATAGGTGATCCATCCATATTTCTCTTTAATCTTCGCTTCTGCATCCTCTGCAGCTTCTTTTGTAGTAAATGTTCCGGTGTAAATACGATAGTTAGGATTGAATGAAGTAGTATCAGCAGCCTCATATATCAACATCCCAAAATCAGCTTTAATTTTTTCCGCTGCATCTCCGAATGCTCGAGCATTTGGAAATGTTCCTGTTTTAATACGGAAGATACCTTTTGTAATTGTCACCTCTTTGACCTCCTCTTTTTTTATTGGTGGGAATGATGGACGTTTTCCTTCTTTTAATTGTGCAATAGATAATCCTTTCGTGAATTGCAAATGAGGATAATCTTTAAAACTTGTCCAATCTCCACCCCACTCAAATCCCATTGATTTAGCAATAGCTCCAACACGTCTCCACTTATCGTTGACCGTCCACAATGATTGATTGCCATCATCTGATACTAGGAAGTAATCTATTGCTAGTCCATAATTGTGGACGGATGCACCAGGTTGAGCATTAGAAACAATAGATCCACTAGAACCATATTTTTTGCCATTCCAAGTGTACGATGGTCTACCTTGTCCATAAATATATGCTTGGTCTATATTGGAACGATAACCACTTGAAATCTGTATTAAGATACCCTCTTTATAACATCGAGTAAGTAGTTCAATGGTGTATTCTTTTATCTGTGGATGAACATTACCTAAACGTTTAACAGAGCGATCTATGAGTGTTTTTAATGATACAATCATTATTTCACCTCATCGCGCGGTTTGTTATAATACATAGCCTGTTTGCTATCCGACATTCCTTCTGTAGTTGGATCAGAGACTACACCTAGCAATACTAAAATTGCTAATACTGTATTAAATAAATCTGTTACCTGGTTGTTGTAAATAGTTGTATCGAATCCAAAAAAAGATGCTACCTGTTGAACAAGTAACATCACTAAAGCGAATAATGCAATTAAAAATGGTTTGTGTTTGAATCGTACTTTCCAGTTAATTTTCATTGTGTATTCCTCCAATTATTGAAATTTTTCCATGATAGTTATTACTCCTGCAATTACGCCGCCAGATCCACCGAGAATAGCGAAAAAACCAAGTATAATTTTTTCTGTCCTACTTAGTCGTCTCATCGTGACCTTTTCTTTCGTCACAAGCTTTTTATCATCTGTACTGAAATAATGATCAACGAATTTACCAAGTAAGTCCCTGGTTTGTTGACCGTCTTTCATAACCGTCAATTCTAAGCTAGTTTGAGATGCAGTAATCTTCCCTATTTCCACTCTAAATTCTGCCATCTCTAATCTAAAATCCTCTTGTACTTCTTCTACTTTTTTTAATCTCGGTAAAACTTCATCATGAAATAGTTCATCATGTTTTATAACCTTTTCAAAGGTTTCTTGCATTGAACCTACTCCTCGTGTCACCCTCTCACCCCTTTTTTATAAATAAAAAGAGCACCCAATTGGATGCCCTAGATGTTGATTATTTAATTATTGATACGACACATAATGTTCCTCATATGTTGTAGCGATAATTGAAAAGCCCTTTTTTTCACAGATGTTCCATATAAAATATAATTATTTTTTCCTCTTCACTTCTTTAAATTGAATTGTAGAGATATCTTGGATAAATGAAATTACTCCTTTATTATTTCGAATCATGTATCCTCTTTTACCACTATGTTTTACTAATTTCCATTCAGAATACTCATCTGTTTTATTGAACATTACAAAGTATTCATACTTTGGTTTCATAAAATATAAATATATACTTCTAAAAATAATTATTACACCAGTAAGTATAAAGTCGGAGAAAAGAAGAGAGATGAAAACTATCTTAACTGAGGAACTTTCTATCATATCTTCCATTTCATCAGAAACCCCAAATAACAATAAGAAAAAACAACTTATAAAAATAGTAATAATAATAAATATCTCGTTACTTATATTACTAATATTAGAAGTAAGTATTCTCTCTAATGGAATATTATTGTAATTGTCAATCCATGTTTTTATCGTAAAAAGAATCATAGGACCCAAAAAACCAATAATTGTTAGTAACCACTTGTAATCATCCAAATCTTTTATTACTTCAAAAATAAAAATTACCATCTCATCACCCACTCTCAGTAACCACACTACTAATATCGGTATCGAAAGAAGGTTTTATATACAATTTTTTTTGATTGGCTAGCAACATTAGAATTTAATAAAAAATAACGCTAGCTTAAGCTGCGTCTTCTTTAATATCATATCCCATTGTCGTTAACTTCTTACCCACTTCATCACGTAAATTAGATAGATTCGGTACTTTTTCGTATGTGTATGCCCCGCCCAAAACTGCACTAAACCACACTTGTACAATCACACTATTTTCATTAAACATTTGGCTCGCCTCCTTCCACAACTTCAGTAACAACAGCAACAAGGTTAGATAAGTTAGGCACTTCCGACAACTCTTTATCACCATTTCGCACCGCCTTTACCCATGTTTGTACGATTACACTATTTTTGGTAAACATAAATTACATACCTCCCATTGAAATAAGAGTTGTTAACTCTAATATTGCATTATCTAATTTGTCGTTAAGTATTTCGGCTTCTGTTTTTGGTATATCCTCTAAAATAACTTGATGCGGTGTTACTGAAACATCTACACCTATTCCGTCTGTGGTTTTTATTTGTTTACCTTCTGGAATATCTACCCACAAAAATGGAACTCCTATAGGTTCTCTTGGTGCTGGCTCTCCACTTCTGATTGACATAACATATCCCGTTTTGTCATAAATAATCAATGTTTTTTTCAAATTAATTCCTCCTTAATATTTCAACCAAATGCTATCCATGTTCCAATAGTATTAGGGACATAAACGTTAGGTAATGTAAATCCATTAGCTGTCCAACTTACAGGGTCAGAAAGTTTGACTACCGTAGCACCATTACTTACGTTCCACCACACCATCTTCCAAGTGTTAGGAGAAGGTGTCGTTTTTTCAGCAAGACCCCACCAGTCGTAACCATTAGTGTTAAAAAACATAACTCTTATTGGAGTAAACGGTAATCCAGTAATAGTGAGAACTGGTGAAGCACCGTTAAATGTTCCCATTTGCATGGGTCTGCCTGCTTCATAAGTGGCTTGTACTTTTCCTAAACCGTTATGGTAACCTGCGGGTATGACGTACTGTGCATTTTGAGATGTAAGATTTTGTGTACCTACACTACCCCTATTAGGCATTGTTCCAATTTGCTCACCATCATCGTTGCTGAAAGGTTTTCCTGCTAAAACATCCCCAACAACGGCGGTTCCCGATGCTTTAGCTATTAAGAAAAAACGTCCACCACTTGCAGTGTCGTAGTACCAATCATAGATTTTGTTTGCTTTGATGGCTCCTGCAGCTAATTGAGTACCGTCAAACTTTAATGCAGGAACAATACCTTTACCATCTACATTAATAGTTACATTCCCTGTGTTGTTTGCAACTGCTTTAAATCTTAGTTGTTTAAACTGTCCATAGGTGTAATCTGAGCCTGTTAATATTGTAATTGCGTTAGCAGTACCAGTTGCTAGGTGTATCGCATCTTCTGCCTTATGTGTCGTAAACTCTTCGTAAGATGCAGAGATTGGCACCCATTTGGTACCGTCCCAATATTTATCTTGTGCCATATTTTCAACTCCTTTTAATTTGTGTCAATCCATATAAGATTTTTATTTGTTGGTGCGGTGGTTCCTGCGTGATACGCTTTGTAAGCATCAATCTTGTCTTGTGAACCGGTAGTAGTTTCAAGGTTATTAGGCTTATTTAACACTTTCGCCCATTCAACGGAATCTGCTACCGCTGCACCTGGCTCTCCTTTATCCCCTTTGGGTCCCTGTGGTCCTATCGGTCCTGTGTCTCCTTTAGGACCTTGAATCCCTTGGGCACCTGTAGAACCTGTATCACCCTTCAAACCTTGAATTCCTTGAGGTCCAGTTGCTCCAACGTCACCCTTATCCCCTTTATCACCTTTTATTCCCTGTATTCCTTGTGCACCAGTTAGACCTATTGGACCTTGGGGTCCAACAGATCCAGTGTCCCCTTTTACCCCTTGAATTCCTTGTGGACCCTGAGCACCAGTTGCACCAACAACACCTTTAATATTTCCTCGAACTGTCCAAACGCTAGCTCCTGTTTTCTCTCGGATATCCCAGGTAGATGTATTTAGATGAAAATCACCAACTACACCCAAACTGGTTGCAGGAATAGCGGTGCTTGAGTGCCAGGTCTTACCGTCTTGACCAGCTACACCTTGTGGTCCTTGAATACCTTGAGCACCCTGTGAACCCATGTCACCTTTGAGTCCTTGAGGACCAATAGGACCTGTCGGACCAGTAGCTCCGGTTGAACCGGTATTTCCTTTCACACCCTGGATTCCCTGTGGTCCAATGGGTCCGATTGGTCCGGTTTCACCTGTATCTCCTTTTTCGCCTTTAGGACCTTGTATATCAACCACTGCCATTTGAGCTGAAACTAAAATGTATTGCCCTTCAGATAATCCTTGTTTCAAGGTGATACCTTTACCGTTTGCGTGTTCTGTAAAAGCAGTTTGTGGTTGTCTTTCGCCATTTACAAATAAATTTACCGCCCTAATCCCAACAGGATAATTCACTCCATCCGTCCAACTATATGACACTTGATCTTCTGTAGTGACAAATTCTTTCTCAAATAATACATAAGATTGAGAGGATCCGGGGGGACCCATCTCACCTTGGTCGCCTGTATCTCCCTTTGGACCTTGAATACCCTGTGGTCCAGTTAACCCTGTGTCGCCTTTGTCGCCCTTGGGACCTTGAACGCCTTGAATTCCTTGTAAACCTCTTGCTCCTGTTGCTCCAATTGGTCCTTGTGCTCCTATATCGCCTTTTGCACCAGTCAAACCAATTGGTCCCTGTGGACCGACATCACCGGTATTACCCTTATCTCCCTTTAATCCTTGTGGACCGGTAGCACCGATAGGACCCTGTATGCCTTGAGGACCAAAAGAACCGGTATCACCTTTTAATCCTTGTGGCCCTTGCAACCCTCGAGGTCCGATAAGGTTGGAGTATTGAAAGCTCGTGTCGTCATTACGTTTAACCCCAAGAGATGTTCCATTCCACACATAGTCAAGTCCAACACCATCCACACCATCTGTACCAGGAGTTCCAGTTTCGCCTATCGTTCCACCTTCAGAAACAGGCTCATCTAATTCACGTTTAATTTTCTCGATGATTGTAGGCATTGGCTGACCAAAAATAGCATCTAGTTGATACCCATCTTTTTCGATGACTTCCACAACTTCTGTTACTCGTAAATGTGCAGTACGTGTTTTCTTTGCATTTTGAACAGTTACGATGTCGCCTAAATTCCAATCTTGACCGTAAACAAATGGACCATATGTTAAAACAGATGTTTCAAAAGATTCTACTCTTGCGTATTCAGCTAGTTTTTGCTCCCCACGATCTAAAAGGTTTCCACCTTCTTCGATATCACGAGCATCAATATAAATCTCATTTCTTGCAAGACCGCTTGCATTACCAATTAAAACTACTTCACGTTCAGCACCTTCACCTTGCCCGGCCACAATTGCTACGTTTTTGTAATCGAGAGCCGATTCAATCACCTTTTGTGATTTTACGTTATCAAATTCAGCGCTAAAAATAACAGGAGGATTTATGTTCTGGATACTGGTTAAGTCTCGACCCTCAAGTGCATCAAACGCATAAGAAGTTCCATCAAACAAAACATCCCATCCTATTCCAGACGAGACACTTATTTTTTCTAATTCATCAGCTAAGTTTTTGAAACGAGTCTGATAAAAGAAAGAGCTCCCACGATTTAGATTGGGAGCAATTGATAAGTTTGGAATTATACGTTCTGGTGTAGTCGTGACTGCATTGTTATTAACAAACCGTTTCATTAATGTTTCAGCGTTTGATGTCTGTGCATCATAGGCTTGTCCAACAGGAGGGATAGTAAAGCGCTTAGCTATCAACCCTTTTAAATCATATCCTCTTATAAGTAATTGATCGCTACCTTTACCGTTCTCGGATGTTGTTTCTTCAATATGAGCAATAACACCCGTCTTATCCAATCCAATATTAATTATGCGCCCTTCTAACAACTCATCCACATTCTCCATGTGTTGATTAACAACAATTTGGAATTCACCTTGTTTATGCCATCGTTTTGTCCACATCACACTTTCAATTGCATCAATCTCTGTAATAAACTCAAATCCATCTGAAAATATCCGAATCATTTATTTCACCTCGTTTCAATCTGTGACTTTAAAACTATTAATTTGTATCTATCCAAATATCTTTATTTTTCGGATTTGTAGGTGCTGTATTTTGCACACTAATTAACATTCCACCGAGTGCTGGAGCTCCAGTTTGAATAGATCCAATGAAGTTGTTCCATTGCTGTTGAAATACATCAGTCGGCACTTGAACAATACTTGATACTACTCCACACAATGATTGATCTAATCGTTCATCTATGACAGTCGCAATTGCAGGAGTTCCTGCGTTCACTCGTACTTGTGCTAGGCTTAATTCATAAACTAAATCATTTCGTTCAAGTGCAGGAACTAATGGAGTGGTTGCAGGTATACCCTGTTTAATAACAACACGTATATCACGATTAGCAATGTTACGATTTAAACGGACAACCACTCGGTCAATACGTGGAAACGATGCGTTACCAGTAGCATGTAATAAATCAATTGGTGCGGTATTCCTATACAGATAGCCCTCCACAAAAGCGGCGCCTATTTCTATATTGGAAACTAGCCCAACACTTTTTGCTACTTTTAATGAGGGTAAATTGTTTCGATAAAACACACCGTTAGTAAGTAGCTCATGATAATATTTTGCAAAATCAGCAGCAGTCACTTCACGATCTGCATCGACTGAATCAAACATAAAAAATTCTTCTGCCATTCATCTCACCTCACTTTTTAAACTGCTAAATATCTTGGATAGAATTTTATTGTGACTGGGGCTTTCTCGTAATCTTCACCAGTTGAGTAGGTTAATAGATTATTACCTGATTCTAATTGGAAGAATGTACTCGCTAGATTTATATAGTTAAAGGCATTGGTTCTCGTGCCATCAACCGCTATTTTTTCCACTCTTTTTTTCCCAAATGCAGTACTTATCCATAACTTTTCACCCGCTAATAAATTTTGCGCTACTTCAATAAATTTACCAGTTGTTTCATTCTCGATTCGAATAGGAGAAGTTGCCGGACCTTCAAAAGTAGCCTCTATTGGTGTTGGTGAATCACCATCATTAACGATAATCCTGGACTTCGCATCTAATTTTTGATTACCAAAAATAGTTGGTAGAATTAATGGGAAAGTTAAGCCTCCACTAAATGTTACTAGTTGTTCTACATGCTCATTTTCAGTCCTCCAAAATGGGTTGTGCGCCATTAGGTCAATGACTGACCGCTGAAACCTTCTCCCTCTAACATCCTTACCTGGTAAAAACGTCGGAACATGTTCTACAACGACATCTATTACTCTTTCAACCGTACCCACCTTATAAGATAACTTTCCCATACCAAGTTTGGGATTGAATACCTGCGCAAGCTTAGTTCGTTTCTGCGCAATATCCACTTCATTTATTCCTAGTATTGAAACCTCAAACGAAATTGCTCTCTCATTTAGAACCACGTCGATAAATGTTGACCCATCTTGATATGGCGCTTTCTGCGTTTGAATATCTGCCCCAACCTCACCAAAACCAGTAAGGGCGGTGAACAGATAATTGTGACGATCAAAAGTGATTGAATCCCCTTTTGAGTTTGTATAAGATAGTTTTTTCATGTACACCCTCCCTTACCATTGCATAGCTAAATCTCGTTGCAATTGTTGGTTTTTGCGTGCTATTTCAGATGCGCTTGCTGTTGGTGCATATACGTTAATCGTACTTGATGCAGTATAGCTTTTTGATGATGGTGTATAAGATGTTCCAGAAGCACCAACTCCACTAATATCCACAGTTCCAGAACCACCAAGCGTACTTTGTAATGCTGCATTAACTGCCATTGCAATATTTCTCGCTTTTTCAACCAAAGATGATTCCATTGAAGCTAATCCGTCTAGTAAGTTTTGTCCTGCGTTCTTACCGACATCTGTCAACGACTTAAATTCCTCGTCAGTGGCTTTCGTAATGTTGTTAATCTCAGTAACCCACTCTGTTTTTAACAAGTTCAATTGCTCATTAGCAGCAAAACGCATTTCTGTAATACGGAAATTTGTATCAGTTCTTAATTGCGCTAATTCCGAATCTGCTATCATTCGCATTTCATTAATACGGATATATGTGTCATTTTTAAGTTGCTCTAATTCCACATTAGCAACTGCTCGTAATTCTTCCAAACGTCGCTGAGTATCTTCTTTCAATCCTGCCATTTCTTTTTCAGCTGAAGCGCGAGCAAATGCTGATTTTTCTTGATACATATTCGAATAATTACTCAACTGTTCTTCAGTCATTGAATTAAGGGCTAATAACTGTGGAAGAGCTTTAGGTCCCATCTCTTTTAATTCAGCTAGTAAACCATCGTCAATCGCTTTGTTCGATAACTTACCGATTTCCGCTTCCCAACTTTTTAAGCCATCTAATTGAGATTGTAGATTTTTAGAAAGAGCATCACCTGATTGTTTTGGAATCATATCGAATCTTTCAAATAGTCCAGTGGAGTTAAGTACTTTTTTGTACTGGTCATCCACAGCTTTAGCATACTCATCAGTTAAGCGTTGTTGATCCGCAATTAATCGATCGTTTATCGATTGTGATTTAGTAGCTAATTCTTCTTTAGCTTTTAAAGTATCAGCTGCCAAACGCTCATTAATGGACTTCGTTTTACTCGCAAGTTCTTCATTAGCTTTTAATATTCCGTCTGACATCTTTTTATCGATATCGACCATCTTAGCGGAAAAATTCTCATTGATTCTAATGACATCATCATTAACTTGCTTCACCACTTGTGCTTTACGTTTCTGGATAGTTTCAAATTTAGTAGAGTGTTCGGCAAAATGCGAACTAAGTTCATCTAGCAATCTGATTTCATCTTGAAGAGAAATTTGACCAAGTCGTTTCTTTTCATCGATGTAAGCAATACCTGATTCAAGCATTTCTTTATCAACTGCACGTTGAGCATCTCGCAAAGCTAGTTGAGCAATTCTTTTTTCTTCTGTACCATCTTTGAAATGTTTAATTGAAACCTTCCAAATTTCCACTTCATCATTTAACGAAATTTCTTCAGCTGCTTTTTTATCGGAGATGAATTTTTTTACAGAACTAAGACGTTCATTAGATATTTCTTGTTCTTTTTTCTGTATGTCAGCCCAAGATTTATCATTAACTTTCGCAAGTTTCTTTTGCTCATCTTCTTCAATTTTTGCGATCTTAGCGGCAGTATCACGTTTATCATTAATTAAACGTTGTGAACCAGATGCAGTAAGCGCTCCTTTTTTATTGACGGATGTTTTTTGAATCGTCTCCACATTTTGTGCTGACTTACGCTCTATTTCTTCAATTTTAGCTGCACTTTCTTTTTGTATAGCAGTCCGTTCTTTTTCTGCATCAGATGCTATCTTAGCTATCTCAGAAGCGTTCTTTTTGGTTACGTCTGTAATAGTTTTACCGACTTCATTTATCGCTTTTTCATTTATAGACTTTGTGGAAGCAATACCAATAGCTAATCCTTCACCAATGTTTACTCCGATGCGCTTCATTTTACGAGATGGAGATTTGACTTCTTGATCTGTTCTAATGGTTTTAGTAATCCATCCTGAAACATCTTTCATTGATTTGATAATAGCTCCGCCCATGGAGTCAATCCCATTCTTTAATCCGCTCATGAGATCTACACCAATTTGCTTCATGTTGGTGTTAGTTAGGTAGGATGTATAATCATTCCACCCCTTTTTCAAATCACCCCATAAAACTCCCCACTTAGACTTGATTTGACCAGTTTCCCAATCAACTTCTTTAACATGTCCTTGTGCTTGTTTTTTTGCTTCTCCTACTACTTCACTATGCATGCCTTTAGCGTGAGCAACTGTAGAATCTCTTGACTTGCCTGCTTCAGCAATCATTCGGTCGGCTTGTTCCTTTGTTATGTCATGTGTTTCATCACGTTGACGGATAATCCAACCCAACTGACCGTCGTATTGTTCTTCTGCAGCTTTGATGGTTTTATCGCGTTGCTCAGCCGAGTTTTTTACAACTTCCGCTGCTTGTCGTGCAGATAAATCTCCTGCCGCCAAAGCCATACGTTCAAGAATAATCTTTTGCTCAATTTCACTGTCAGATAGATTTTTAACTGCAGCTCGATTCATTTCTTCCTTAATACCGTTAATCGCTGCCTCTTCTATAGTTGTTAATTCTCTTTTTTCTTGATAAGCCTTTTCTATAATTGCATTAAATCTATCTTCGCGATCTTGTTGTTCTGCTTTTTGTTGCGCTGAAGAATTAACTTGGCGTTCTAAAATTCTAGCTTCTTGCTCATCCGAAAGCACATTTGAATTCGCAAAGAAAATTCTCGATTCTTCAATTTGTTCAGCATGCTTTTGTTCCATACCTGCTAAAATTTGATTATTCATTTCATCAAATTGAGCTACCATGCTATTTTTAATTTCTTCAGTAACTGTTCCAGAAGTTATAGATAGGTTAGCCATCGACTGCGATACACCATCAGATAATTCGAAGTATGATCCTAATGCCTTTTTGGTAGATTCTGAAACACTTTCTCCAAATCTATCAACTTCTGGAATTGCATCTTCCCTTAAATCTTTAGCAATCAAACCGACTGCCAATCCAAGTCCTGCTACTGCCGCTACTGTTAATCCAATAGGACCGGTGATAACTGCTAATGCTCCACCAAAAGTGGCAGTAGCACCTCCAGCAACACCTATTGCTCCAGCCATTGCTCCTGCTGCCGTAATAATTGCACCGATTGAACTAACTAATGTTCCACCTATAACTAATACAGGACCAATTGCTGCCGCTATTCCTGCCATTACAAGAATATTCTTTTGTGCTTCTGGTGAAAGAGCGTTGAACTTATCTACCATTCCTTGGATAGATTCTGCGCCTTCTCGAAGAGTTGGAATTAGTTTATTACCAATAGTTATTGCTGCAGTTTCAATAGTTCCGCCCAATTCTTCAAGAGCACCATTTAAATTGTCTTTCATCTTAGCAGCAGTTTCGGCAGAAGCTCCACCACTATTTTCAAGTGCTGTAGTCATTTTATCTATTTCTGTTGGACCTGCTTTAATCAGCGCAAGGAATCCACTAACCGCTTCTGTTCCGACTAATTTTGCAAGCGTTGCTACCTTTTGCGCTTCCGTTTCACCTTCCAGTGACTTAGCTAAATCTCCAACTATTCCAGATAGACTTTTAGCTTCTCCGCTACTATCTGTTAAAGAAAATCCTAATTGCTTCATTATTTTCTCTTGTGCTTTAGCTGGATTATTTAATGCTAATAAAGATGCACGTAAAGCAGTACCTGCGTTAGAGCCATCTAAACCGGAATCCGTCATAATACCAATAGCAGCTGCTACTTCTTCAAGTTGTATTCCTAATGCTGCCGCTGGTGCACCTGCGTATTTAAACGCTAATTGCATATCGTCAATTCCTGCAGCTGACGTATTAGCCGCCATTGCCAAGACATCCGCCACTCTACTTGCTTCAGATGCTTCAAGTCCCCATACATTTAAAGCTGCTGCAACCGTTTGTGCTGCTAATGCTAACGATTCACCAGATGCTTCAGAAGCTGAAATTACACCAGGCATAGCACCCATAATCTCCACTGCATTGAATCCCATAGCCGCCATATCTTCCATTGCAACAGCTACTTCGCTTGCAGATTTTGAAGTATCGGCACCTAATCTCAATGCAGATTCATTCAATGCATCCATTTCTCCTGCAGTAGCACCGGCTATTGCTCCAACTCTATCCATTTGTGCTTCAAAATCTGCTGCCATTTTAACTGATGCAGTACCTGCAGCGACAATTGGTGCCGTAATTGCCATGGACATTTTCTTACCAACATTAGTCATACCGTCGCCAATAGCTTTCATTTTATTGCCGACAGCTTCCATACGTTCTCCGGCTTGAGTCCATGCAGAGGATTGAATTCGCAATTCTTCTGTAACTTCATTTAATTCTGTAGTTAAACGGTTATATTGAGTTTGTGCTTCATTTACACGTCTAGCTTGACGTTCTAGCGTTGCTTCATTCGCTGTTCCACTAGCAACTAATTCATCATACTTACGACGTTCTTCGGTTAATTTAACTGATGAAGTAGCAACGGATCTTGTTAATATTTCTTTTTTAGATGTTAATCCCTCCACAGATTTTCCATAATCTGCACCTAATGCTTTAGCAGCTCTTAATTCAGAACCCATTGAACTAAGATGTCTATTCATCTGATTGATGGATCCGTTAAAATTCGAAGCATCCATGGATAGGGAAACTGCTAAACTTCCAATTTCTGTTGTCATATTCTCACCGTCTTTCAGTCACTGTCTTATTTTTGAACACAAAAAATCACAGCCATGGCAATTCATCAGCTGTGACATTTTCCATTTCAATCATTCGTAATTCAAAGAAAAATCTAATATCCATTTGATCTATTTCATGTAGTTTATATCCTTCTTGCATTCGCTCACGATACCAACCTTTTATCCATTCATAGGAATCGAAATCTGTTACTTCCCCGTTTCGTTTCCCTCTTCATCACCTGGTTGAGTAACTAATCCCCCTAAGCCTAATACTTCGTTGAATATACGAGTTGGCTCTGTTTGAATCTGTGTAACACTCAATCCATCCCAAGCTTCTTCTGCAGTGAATTGATTACCAAATGCGAACGCTAGAAAATCAACGAATTCATCATAAAATTCAGCTTCACCAACGTTAGTTGCTTCACGAACTTTCTTGTTCAATTCCAAAGCTTTTCGAAAGACGATTCCTTTTACAAAATCCTCTGTATATGTTCTTTCTTTGCCATCCACACGCAATACTATCTTCATGTATAATTCCTCATTTCTTATTTTGATAAATAAAAAAGAGAGGTACTAGACCCCTCTCAAATTATGGTGTTGGTGTTACTACTGGTTTTTTAACAGTTGCAAAGAATGTAGTTGGTGTTTCTGTAACAAGTGGATCAGTAGTTCGTATTGTGTGTTTAAGCGTTCCATCTGCTAACGGAATAACTTCTCCACTGAATCCACTTTGTTTATATGCAATTTCACCTTTTTTCTTCGTAGCATTTGATTCTTCAGTTGGACGAATCTTAGCTTTAAATAACCAAACTAATTTAGATCCTGATTCAAAACCAATCGCTAAGTAATTAGGTGTATCATTAGTGTTCATAATTACACCTTTATCATCAGATAATTGGTGACCATACCAGTCCGCTTGTACTTCTGAAGGTAAATCAGCGACTTGTCCAGCAAGTGTAATCGTATCCAGTTGAACTTCATTCGCAACTACTTGATCTCCTGCATCAAATGTACCTTCTGAAAAGTTGGGAGTAAGAGTTAATTCAATAGGCATGTTCATTGTTTTAACTTCTCCGTGCTCCTCTGTTGTTTCATCTGTCATCACCGCGTAATGTAATTTTTTAAGACTAATTTTTTCTACTTTTTCTTGAATAGCCATATTTGTAATTCCTCCTAGTGTTTTTTAATATTCATCAAAAAAAGCGAATCGCAACACTTTGTTAAAGTGCGAATCGCCATCTGTATAAGGTGCATCAAATTCTGATGTTCGTTGAAATCCTGTTTGTTCTAGTACCTTGCGTATGTCCTCCACAAGCTGATAGTAGTTGCCCTTTGACCAAACATTTACTTGTATTAGTCTCTCGGTTTCTATTTCCTTGTCAGCGGCTTCTAATGAAGGATTTGAAGTATATTCTAAAAAAGTAACATACTCAGCAGGTAAACCATTGGGTCCTGGTGGATACGATTGAAAAGCAGATTTAACTCCAATGCTTGTAAGTGTGGACGACACCAAATCAACTATATCTCTCATAGTCCTAGCGCTCCCTGAATTTCTTCGATTATTGCATTCATAGATTCTGATTTACTTTGTTCGTATCCTCGAGAGAAAAATGGATTTGGATTAATTTTACCCCACGTTACTTTTTTTCCGCCTTTGGTTATGGTAGACCCTGCGCTTCGTCCAAACTCAAGTATATGAGAATGATAAGCTCGTCCAGTGTGGATGACAACCTCGCCATTTTTTGGACGCTTTAGTTTGATATTCTCCTTGATTACTCCATCAGAACGATCGCCAAAGTTTGCTTCAGCAATAATTGCTTTTTGAGTAATTTTCCCGGCTTTGTTTAATGCTTTGTTTTCTAGTTGCTCCGATATATTTAAGCTACTTAAGTTTTGAAGTGTTTCTTCCAAACCTGTTAGTTGTAATTCCAATCAAAGCACCTCCCGAACAAGAATGGTGAAATATTCATCCTTCTCATCGTCATTTGTCATAGAGGTTATATCGTAATCCTGTCCTTTATGACGGATCCTCATATTGTCACTCACATCATCACGGTATCGAATCCCGAAAGTTTTCATATCTTGCATTTGAACAGCTGCTGCTTCAAATAATCGAGCGCCTTTTAATGTTTTAATTTCAGCCCACACAGTCACATGCTCCGACCATTCTTTGGATGGCCAACCGTTTACTATTTCACCTGGTGGTTTTAGAAAGGTGATTCGATGCCTCATATTCCCTGCATTTGGTTTAGGTTTATATTTAAATTTCTGCATTTGCATCACCTTCTAACACAATTTCATCCAAGGCTTTAGAGATTCCTAAACTATTAATCATGCTTAGAAAATTATCATTGAAGTATTCCAATGAATCATTATAAGCATAACGAGAACGCTCAAAAACAAGCTCTTTAAACGTCTCGTCAGTTTGGATATCATAATCCCCACAAACCTTAGTCAAAGCTTGTAGGGATGATAAAAGGATACGTAATAGGTTTGAATCTTCATCATCCCCTAATCGCATCCTTTCTTTAAACTCATTTAAAATTTCAGGAGTTACATCCATTCAACTCACTCCTTTGTTGATTTCTTTTTATCCTTCGGCTGCTCTTTTTCTTTAACAAAAGCAACCTTGTACTTCGGATGTACTTTGGATAATTCATCAATACGTTTTTTGGTAGGTTTGAAGTCTCCTTTCGGATACTTATCACCTACGTTATAGAGTGTGTTATTGTCCTCAGAATCAATGAATTTGTTAATTACTTCGTATGCCATCTTCATCTACTCCTTTTCTATTTATTAGACTGATGGTGTAGTTGTAAAATCAATATCCAAGTCATAAACTAATGCAGCATTGTTGTCCTTTGGTTTACCATTCGCAAACTGTTTGATTGTAAATAAAGTTGCATCTTCCATAGCTAAAGTTTGATCAAATTTCTTCAACTTGTAACCACCTGCGATTGCAGCAACGTATTCACCTTTTACAAAGAATAGTGCTTTTTTAACAGGGATTTCTTCTGACTCAACAACTTGAAGGTTATATGGAAGTGCCATTACCCATTGACCATTTGCTGTTTGAATAGTATTACGGAAAGAGACTGCAATTTCATCAATAGGATTGATTACCATAACTACTTTATTTTTCACCTTACGAGTTTCACCTTTTGCATTCTTAGATAAAGCACTAACCACCCCATAAAGTTCTCCTGCTATAACCTCACCACGTTCCGATGGTGCGAAAGTTAAAGTTCCAGATGAAACTTTATCTGTGATAGCACCTGTATCTGGATTCTTATCTTTCATTAATCCGATTGGTTGAGACTGTCCATTACCATTAACGAAACCGTATTCAAGACCAACAGAGATAGTTTCAACCGCTACAGTACGCACATAACGCTCAACCCACACTGGTCCAAGTTCAATCATGTCATTTGGTAGAACAGCGAAAGCAGTAAGTTTCAATTGAGAAATTTGTTCTTCTCTGAAACCAGCAGCAATTTGACCAGCAATAGGACCGAACAATTCACCCCATACAAAGTTCTTTTCAGCATCAGAGTAAATGTAGCGAGTTACTGCACCAAGATCTTGAAGTCCTAATGCATCAAGTAATGGATGTTCCTGAACGATATCCTCAAAGATACGTTCCTGTGTAGTTACCGGTAGAATTGTTTCTTTATCAAATCCACCAAATTCTACAGCGTTCTTGAAAAATTTTGTCTCTTCAGAAGTTAAAACATTTTGCCCTCTATTTTGAATAATAGAACGGTCAAGCATTTCGTCATTAACTTGGTTTCGAATAGCAGTAGAAACTTCAGTTTGAAGTGCATAGAAATAATTTTCGTACGCTTCAGTTGTTTCCTTTTCTGTTACTTCCTCTTTTGATAAAACTGCAGTAAGTGCTGCTTTTGCATTTTGAAACGTTTCTGATTTGTTGAATTTAATTGTCATTATATAATTCCTCCATTTTTTGTGTAATTAAAAAAGCCTTACTGCTCTGTTTTGTTTAACAGGAGTTGGCTTTTCTGGTTCCATATTTTTTAATTGATGTAGCTCATCTTTCATAGCTTGCATTTCTACTTTCATTTGAGTTAGTTCATCGTCGTCATTGTCCTCCACAGTTGATGATGTAGCAGTAGCGAAGCCAATTTCAATTGCTTTTTGTGCACTAAACCACGTTTCAGCATCTACCATGTTACGCATTTCTTCACGTTCAACATTTGCTTTAGTCATGTAGATATCAATGATTCCATCCTCTAGGTTGTCTAAAACATCCGCTTCTTTACGCATGTCCGTTTTACTGCCCCATACAATAGTGCTCGCTTCATGAATCATAATCATTGATCCCATACCCATATTTAATTCATCTGCTGCCATTGCAATAACTGAAGCTGCTGAACACGCCCAACCGTCAATATTGATAATTACTTTGCCATCATGTTTCTTCAAGCGGTTATAAATAGCAATACCGTCAAAAGCGTCACCACCAGGACTATTTAAGTTGATAACAATATCACCATTAATAGATTTAAGAGCATTATCAATATCCGCTGCTGAAACTGAATCATCCCACCATGAATCTCCGATAATTCCGTATATCGTTATTTCTGTAGCATTCGTTGTTTCATTTTGAAACGTTTCGAACTTACGCTCAACTTTTTTTAATTGCTCAATGTGAGACTGGTTTTTGAAGGACTTTAAAAAATCCTCTTTCAAATTTCTACGCATTATTCATTCTCACCCCCTTTAAGTGCTTCTGAACCTTCTTGATAGTTTTTAGTGACAAAGTAAGCGTCCATAATTGGATCATCTACCCTTTCCCATCCTGCTACATCTCTTAATTCATTACTACTAGCAAAACCTGAGGATTTCAATTTATCAATAGAAGTAGCCAAGTCGAAAATATCACGATATGAAGCTTTTCGAATCTCAATACTCTGTCCGGCAAGGTATTCTTTTTGAGTAAAAAACTTTACATTAGCTTCATCTTTTATCTTTTTCAGCAAAGGAGCAATGGTAAAAAACATATAGTTCTTCGTCTGTTTTTCTACATCAGCCATATCTCCTCGCAAAAGACTAATAGGAATACCAAGAGCAAATGCAATTTGATCTAAAAATCCATTTGTCACTTTATTAATTTCATCTACGCTTTGACCAGCTAATCCATTGGATGATACTTCTTCGTATTTAACGCCTTTTTGTTGAGGAACAATTGCAATGTCCTTCTTTTCAAATGCATCGTAAAGCTTATTGATATAGCCTTTTAGTTTTTCACGTTCTTCTTCAGTTTTGGCAGTAGTCATATCCATATCTACGGTTCCGCGAATCTGGTTCTTTCTTTTTTGAGCTTTTAAAACGCTGCCGAACAAATCCCCGTAATCTGTGAATAGACTATCAATTAGTGGAGTTAATTTTTCATTTCCATATCTTAGATGAATAACTTCACTTTGCTTGAAAGTCCTTTTGAATTCGAAATCTTTCACAACAACATTTGAAAATATATCATCAAATACCGCATATTCTTTATGAATAAAGCTATCCGCTATTAATAGATCACCTTTATCTGCTTGAATAATTAAGCACTCATTTTCGAAAATATATTTATAAATAAATGTTTGCCAAAACGTACTAGCCGTCACATTTTTACTGGGCCGTACATTCAAACGGTAATACAGTTCATCTTTTATAAAGGTATCGCCATTTTTCACTCTAAATTCCGATTGACTGATCGTCCTCCCGATAAACGAAATGCACGTTTCTATAGCTAGCTTTTTCATGTGTAATCTCTTGGCTTTATCTTCGAATAATTCCATATCAAACAAAAATTCTAACTCGCTATTTCTTTTAAAAATTGCATCTAAGAATCCCAAATTTTATCACCCCCTTTAGAAATCAATATCACCGATGAAGAAACTACTGTCTTCCACAATCTCATCTGCTCTGTATAAGCCATGTACGAAAGCTTGGAAGCCGTCTGTTTTACGTCGAATCGGCTCTTTCTTCAAATACTCTTTGTTGCCATCTTTTTTAATAAACACCAGGACATTGTTTGTGTACCAATTCATTAAAGGATTATCTCCCCAAATAATTTTTCTGTTCGCAAATGCCATTTCAATACGTGGAGCTAATAAACTGTGGATGGCTTTTGGATTCCTCACCACTTCCACTTCAAATCCTTCAGCTTCAAAGAGAGGTCTCAATGATTCCATTCGGAAATTATCGGCAATAATTTTTTTGATATTATATAATTCGCGCATCTGCACAAACCATTGCACAATTGCATTAGGATCTATTGTTTCTGCATCTATCACAGTAAGAAGACCTTCTTCTTCCCATTTACGGATAGGCGCAAATTTTTTCTTCCCAGCCATTTCTGCGTCATGTTTCTTAGAATAGCTGTAGAATTTATCAACAAATTCTTTACGTGCGTATGAGTGCGTTTTGAAAATATAATCACCGTTGTCGCGGAACAACAAGCCACATGCAGCGAAATCGCGAATACTCGCATAATCCAAACATCCGATACATTCGCGACCTATTAATTCATCCTCCGGAATAGGTCGGTTAGTAGCAAGAATTTCTTCCCATTTCGCAACTGACTTTTCCAAATCCGTAATAGGTAAATTCATACGCTTTGTCATGAATTCTTCACGATTGGAAGGATCGTCCTCTAAATCTTCGTACTCTTCAAATATGGTGTCGAATAAACCTTGTGCGTAACCGCTACGAGGTTCACATAACATTGGATTAGATTTCTCCCAATTAGATGCATCATCGATTTCTGATTCATCATCCAATTTGCAGATAAAGGGGAACAAGGCATTTGCTCTTGCTTCTCCACGTAATACCTTCAAAGCCTTTTCTTTCAACTTATCTAAGAATCCATCACGCACATATCCATCTGTACCAATATAAAATTCACGTGGATTTGCTTTTTTACCAAGACCACTAACATGAACCCTTACATCTTTGTTTGATTCATATTGATGAATTTCATCAAACACAACCATACCGTCACGTAAACCATCTTTTGTTTCACCATTGGATGTACGGTATTTTAAAACAGATTCTGTTTTCTTATTTGTAATTTTTTCTTTCGTTCGTGCGAACATCGCTTTTAAGGTGCTATTTCGTCCGATTACACCGTATGTTTCATCAAAGGATGTCTTCGCCTGTTCTTCACTGTTCGCGACGATAGAGACGTTATATTCACGTATTCCGTGAAGGGGAGTTGTTAAGAAATGAGTGATTACTGAAATCAAACCATTCTTACCAGCACCACGACCAATCATCCATAAATGCTTACGGTAAAATACGCGATCGTTCTTAGTGAAAAATAAAAAGACGAATGCTATCAAGAACTTTTGGAATGGCTGCAGTGGAAAATACCACTTCTCACCAAACTTAATACAGTTCTCAATCATTTCGTCATTGAAATACAAATCATTCCGATTCAATACATGCTCTTGCAAATATTCAATCAGTTGGATCCGTTCTTTATTTAGTTTTATCTTCCCAGATTCATAGAGCTGAATATATTCATCTACATACTTATTACTAATCAACTAAATCAGCATCCGTAAATTCTTCTTTTCCTTCCACAGTTGATGCAGTAGAGGAAGGGGCTGCTCCTTCGCTAACAAAATTGAATGACTTTTCAAGAGCAATTAGCTGAGTATTAATTTTCATTTTTTCTGTCATGGCCGGATGCGTCTTGATATATCGCTGTTTGCCATTTTCGACAATAATTGTAGCCCCATCTTTTTCAATAGCAGCATCACATTGAATATCTAAATTTATCAGCTGGATGTAACGTTTAATTTTTTTGACTTCAATCAAGTCGTCGCAATCAATACGACTCATCAATTGCAGTTCTAATTTCTCGATTTCCAATATACCCCTCCCCCCTCTCACGTGGATTCATGCTTTTCTCTAAAAATCTGGACAGAACAGGCTCCAACCGGTGTAGGGCCAAAAGTTTTTTCTCAAAATATTTTGAGGGGGGGTAATATATTTATTTTTTTATTCATAATCCTTACCACCTCTCGTCTGATTCCCATTTGTTTATCTTCTTTTCGAATGAACGATCATGTTCTTTGTTGTGACAATCAACGCATACTACTTCGAGATTGTCTGTATCTAATGCTAACTCTGGATGATGCTCTAGTTCTTTAATGTGATGGACAACGAGTTTTATTTTCTTTCGCTTTGCTTTCTCACTGTATTCATTGGTATCAATAGAAACTTTACCGTTGCGTTTACATTCTTGGCATTCGTTGTTGTCACGTTGTTTAATGTGTTTAGATAACTTTCTCCATGCATAACTGTTATAGAACTTTGCTTTTTGTTCTACTGATTTGTATTCAGACAATGTTAATCACCTACCTGTTACTCTCAGTTAAATGTAAAGTAATGCTGCAACATCCCCAGCAATAACATTAGTGATACGTACTTTGCTATTCATTACATGTACTAACTCATCACTGTAAGCGTTGTTGTAAAACTTTTCTTTAGCATCGAATGATTCAGAAGGAAAAGCGATTACTTCTTTTATGCCTTCAGCTTCAATTGATACAAATATAAATGGTAATTGTTTCTCGCGTGCTACATCGAATAGGTTTGTTAGATCTTCTTTTGTTAATCTATCATTTACTTTCTCCACCTTGATTCCTCCATTCATTAAACATTCGGGACAAAATTCTGTTGTTGCTTCATTGTTACAATTTGGATAGTTGAAACATTTATTTGCCATTCATATCCCTCCACAATCAATTGTTATAACCAACCACGCCTCTTAGTAGGTTCTATATCAAATGTTCTTAACATCATTGGTTGTTCTTGATGTAACACATAAGACTTACCTGATTCTTCATCTATCCCAATAACCGTATTGTTTGGTTCAGCTACAATGATCTTTAATGACTTACCATTTAAGCTTTGCCAATCTATTACTTTCGTTATAGTCACGTAATCCCTCCACAATCATATTTACTATTCAACTGATAGCTCACAGATAATGGATCACCATTCCCTTTCTCGATTTGACTTATCAGTATTCAAGAATGACCACATCCTTTCAGGATTTTCGATTACCTTTTAAGCATGTTCCGTATACCATTTCTGTAATTGTTTTTATGGTTGTATCTTGGTGTTGTGCCTTGCATTATTGATTCTTCGAGCCTTCTTTCTACACCCTTTTCAAATAAAGGCATCAAGGAACACTTTAAACACATACAGTCACATCCTTTTATGTATAATAAAAAGCCACACCCGAATGGATGTGACTCTGATTTTGTCATTTATTTTTCTTTAAAAGTACAGCGGTAATTTCTTTTATTTCTTCATCAGTTAAAGGACTCTCACGTAAAATTATATCAGTGTACGGTTCTAATCTTTCACTAATTTCCTCTTTCGTTAAACCAGTGAGTCTCATTGTTTCTTTTATTACACCAAGCAGTGCTCCTCCACCAGGAGTAAATTCTATTGCCTCTAATAATGTAGGCGATTTTGTCATGCATAACACCTCCCTCCACACTAATCATAATGTGATTGGAAATGATTGTCACTGATAGAAATTTGATAAAACTATTTAAAAATAAATCTCTCCATCTTTATCATTCTTCTTAAAATAAACAACTTCTTTATCATGAACAACCTTTTCATATCTTTCCATAAAGTCTGTCGTTATATCTTTAGTTCTCCGACCGCTTTGCGTATTGGAGTAATCCTCGTATTTTTCACCATTATTGACAGCGACCTTTTCGAATAATTGTTCTTTAAAACCATAATCCTCGTAAGTATCAATAATCTCTTTATATTTTTTCATCATCGATCTAGTTGATAGTCCTAAGTGATATTTTAAATAGAATCCTCCATCACCGTAACCTTCTTTAGTTGTGTCAATTATTTCCCAACCCTCATTTAAATACTTATCTACTGATCCTTCTTGTACCGTAAGAACTTTTAATAAATCTTTCATTTATACACTCCCCTTTCTTTTTGTCACTATTCGACAAGTAAAAGGGAAAGTCCTTCTAGTAATTTTACATTATAAAAGCACCCGAACAATTAAGTCCAGATGCTTTTTTCGAAGGGAGAAAACTTTAAAGAACTTTTTCGTCGGTTCTTTATAGTCTTATAATAATTGGTTTTTTCAATAGCTTCTATAATTTAATTACAACTTAACATCACATTAAGTTAGGTTTCTGAAATTCCTTGGTTACTAAGATTTGTTATTTCCGAAAATACTTTTCGTGTTCTGTTGGTTTGTCATCATCAAGAGAACCTTCCATGAAACGATCAAACTTTTCGGTACATTTTCCGCATAAGTCAAACGCTCTATCGAGTACATGTCCTTCTACGATCAATCTTCTTTTAAACCTTGTTATGTTAACCAATCTATACCAACGTTCATTTATTTTATCCTCGCATCTATCGCATACTCGGTATTCTTTTCTGACCTTCATGGATTCACTCCTTCCTCCCATATGTCAACCATTCACGCTGTGTGCATAATCAATCATCTTCATAATCTGTGCATGCTTATTGTAAATATAATTTGGACTTTTACCTATTTCATCTGCAATTGAAATAAGTGTTTTACCCTCCACATGCTTCATATAAAGAATTTTGTTTTCTAGTCCTCTAAATGTGTTAATTAACTTTTTCATATCTTCTAAGTCGTTCATTTTAGTTGCTAATTCACGTTCAGCTACTTCAATTATTTCTTCCAACTGAGCACCATGGCTCTCAGAAGTTAATTTTACTTTTATTAAGTCTCCAGAAACCCAACGATCTAGTTCGTTTTTATTTCGATTAATATTAAATTCTAAATCTGCAATTTCATCTTCAAGATTTTGATAGTTTTTTAACCATTCATACACATGGACCACCTACTTTCCGTCTCTTAATACCTGTTCAGCAAATGCACTCGCAACAGCAGCTACATGTATTAATTCTTCATAAAGATTATTCGCATCGGTATCTTTACTGGCAATACTACCTTGTTGCATTGCTTCACATACTTCTCCGAACTCTTCACCGAGGATTGCTAACCATCTACCATTGTTATGATTTTGCTTACCCCATTTAATATTTTGTCTAAAACGTTCCTGGAGTATATGTGTATTGACTGTAACCATGGTTGTTTCGTAGTTCATTGTTTTCCCTCCACAGATAGAGCCTTTTCCATCTGATTTATTAATATTGTTGTATATACAAGAGAATCTAATAATTCCTCTCGATGATGCTTATGCCATTGGAGAACAGAAAGCGAATCCGGTTCAACAGTATGACCATATTTAGCTATTCCTTTAACAGTCTGTAATTCTAGTAAATTACTTACTTCACGCAAGATATCATTTGCTATGATTTCTTCATCTATAGTCAATTCAATGCCTCCAGTTGTTTACGCAATTGCTTTGCTTCTTTTTCCTTTTCTTGTCCCCATTTGACTGCATTCTCAAGACTTTGTGCTTGTTCAGTTAGGAATCGAATATCACTGACTATTGCTTTTTGCGTATCGAGTTCTAATCCTAACGTGTGAATGTTAGGGATTAAATTGTGTTTAATAGAAGCTAATCGTTGTTTGTCAGACATCTACCTTCACCTTCCTCCTACCTTTGCCATAATGTAATTCTTCTGTAATGGCTCTTTGCTTAGTCCACTTTTGAAAATGAAACCTGTTGTACGCCACTGTCTCAGGCACATTATGTTGTCTCATGATTTTAAGTTCTTCATTTGTAAATTGAGTTTTCATGGTTTCCTTCCTTCACCTTTTGGTCGAACTGCGTTGTAAACTAATTTATTGATTTTCCGAATAATTGTTCTTCGCATTTGTCACAAAGTACAGGATTTACTGGCTTTCCGTAGCAACCACACATATAACCACTACAACAAATCTCAGCTTCGTAATCATCAGCAACCTCTATATCTGTATTGCACATATCACAATCCCATCTTTTCAATTTTCTATTCCTCCTTATCTCGCCTAATGTGTCGACTGCGACAATTTTGGTAATTATTTTATTTTAATGTTTCGTTGCCTTAACAATAGGGCATAATAATCAATACTAAGGTACTATTAAAAGGAGGTGTTTGTTATGAATCTTATTTATAAAGAACTAAATAAATTAATTGATGACTATTACTTATGTGAATGTTTGGAGATCAAAGAACATATAAAATGTGATATTCAGCTTTTAACCGAAGCTGTGTATATTTATGGTGAATCCACTTCTCACTTAGAATAAATACTTTTTAAAAGGTTAATTTGTATTTTGGATTTCGCATTATGTGTCAACGTTGCAGTTACTTCTCCAATCGTTTAACACGCTTCACTAAATTTATAACAGCAAAACTATTTACAAGAACTCCAATAGCTATTACTAGAATGATAATGTCGGTAATCATTTTGATTCCTCCCCATAAGGTACAATTCTTCTCATAACCGCCCTACACTTCGAAAAACTAACATCATCACCTTTGTATTTATATCTACTTCCACGACCATCGTTATAGTTGAAATTCTTCCCATAGGTAACAGATTCAGTATCATCACGTTTAACTACTTCATATCCACGTTCTACTAAATCAGCAATAGCAGAGTTTAATTCTTCGATAGTTCCACGATTGATTGTTATTTGGTTGTTTTGCATATATCCATATGGATTTGTTGTCATGTGAACACTCCTTTAATATTAAAAAGCTCCTGATTTTAAATAATGCTTAGCTTGGTAATAAAAGTGGTGATATATCCAATTTCCACTGAATTTCTTATCCATATAGACAATTTCAAAATTATATTTTGCTTTGAAAGTATTCAGTGTTCCAAGTAAAGCTAAAGGATTGTATTTCGAACGATATTTACCATTTATCATTTTCGAGTAACCGTCTTGGTCCTCCACAATTAAAGTGAAGGGAATGCCTTGCGAACGAATTAACTCATTTTCAAATGCAGAACGTGTATCTTTTTGTAAGTTACCTGTGATCTCATCTATGTGTGCTTTACGTTCAACGCGACTACTTAAATAAATATCTCGTGTTATTCCTAACTCTTCATTTCTAGGAATCATGCAACCATAATCACCAGTATCTAATTTTTGAATTTTCACTGGTATTTGCTTTTGGTTCAAATAATCAAGGATATGGCCATTTACATTTTCACGAGTATCAACGACAATCGTGAGTGTTTTAAGAATTTTATTTAATTCGGTATCTGTGTAATGGTAAGAAATCAATTCGTATCACCTAACAATTCAGGATTATCGTATTTGTTTCCTACAACAACTCCGAATAGATTTACTGATGAAAGCAATTGTACTGCCATCAAATCATCACACTTAGCGTAAAAAGCACCTTGCTTGTAAATGACTTCCCAAATGAAGTTTTCGTCATCTTTAATTAAATCAGCATCATAAATCTGTTTACCTTTGATATCCAATAGGCCTGTGTATCGCATTAATACATGGTCATTTTTTTCTGAGAAGTATAGTAACTCTTTATCATGGTCAATGCATTCGATGTACCATAACTCATTGTTTTCGAACCCCATTTTATTAACCTCAATAATTTCTTCTAAATCTTTGCACCAAAGACGAAACTTAATCTCTCTCATCGTCATGCCCCTTTCTTCGCATACATCACCGCACGCTTATATAATTCTTTTCCCATTTTTATAGATTCATCATTTGCATATAATCGAAAATCGGAATAAATATCTATCCAACCATTTTGAGCGAGCATGATCATCCAGTCGTTAAATAATTCGAGTGAATCATCTTCAGCACATAGCCATTCATTCAATTTATCGTTTTGTTGCCATCCGCACATTTGATGAACCATTTTCATAAGTGTGATATTTTCACTACTTTCGTTTTTCCATGATTGGAACCATTTTTCGATTTTTGGAAATATACCTTCAGCAACCTTCATTGTTTCCGCTGGTACTAATTGATGATTTTTCAATTCAATTTGTCCATCAGAATCTAATTTCATATCAGCACCACTTTTCCAAATGTCTGATAGGATCTTTAATACTTGCATTCATTCAGCCCCAAACCATGATAAATTCTTGTATTATTTCCAATCTGTTTTGTGCTGAAATCGAATACGTTCATACTTCTTCCGAACCAAACTTTATTTAGAGGTTTAATATTTATTGCTTCGCAATATCTCAAATATCTTGCATATACTTCATCTTGCGTTATTTCATGATTTTCTTTTTTTACAATATTCTCTCTGATAAATTCATCCATTTATATCACCTCGTTATCAATATTTTAAAAGATGCGCTTAAACTAACTAAAATAACCCTTAAGCAACCGAAAGTTATTAAAGGAAAATCTTCGGAAACGTTGTAGTATCAATAGTTCAACTCTATTTTCACCTTAAAAAGTTAGTTTCGTTATCGAAAAACCAGGTTAGTGCTCTTAAGAGACTGTATATATATATTTTTTATTTTTTATTAACTAATATCCCAATAACTAAAATAACTATATTAATAAATATCTAACTTAAAGCGTTGGCATTACTTAATTCATACTATTTTACTAAGGATTATTTAAAGTAACTTTGGGTTATTGAATGACCTTAAAAAAACCATTTTCACTGTTTTCGGTAACACCTTTAGTAACGGGCGCACGCTCTTTTATGGTAATTCCTGTTAAAAATGATTTATTTCCTGCACCTTTTACTTTTCCAAAACCTTTTGTTTCCAACATTCTATAAAACGATCGATTCCCCAGAGTACGTTCGCCGGATTTATAGCACCAACTGTCATAAACGTTGTATAATTCTTTCGCTTCGATTTTGATGGATTCATTTTTTGGTTCATCGATGTAGCAAGCTTCATTTAAGAATGGCGCTAAAATATCCATATCC
The DNA here is from genome assembly GCF_038008385.1 of Psychrobacillus sp. FSL H8-0487. Taxonomy (NCBI): domain Bacteria; kingdom Bacillati; phylum Bacillota; class Bacilli; order Caryophanales; family Bacillaceae; genus Psychrobacillus; species Psychrobacillus sp. FSL H8-0487. The sequence continues at coordinate 1,446,714 of NZ_JBBOZA010000001.1, read as the reverse complement.
TCTTTGTAGTTACCTGTTGCTTCTACTACTACACGAGGTTCTTTCAAGCCCGACTTCTGCCACTTCAGGCAGCCTTCAATTGCCCAATTTAATATCCCTGGCATTTCTAGCGACAACTTTTCTTCAAGTTTTTTATCTCGTTCATGTGGTTTTAGACTTAAAGTAAATGGAATGATCTTCACCCTGCGCCAAATACCATCATCCACACCACCAATAATTGGTTTATGGTTTGTAGTGAAGAACACTTTAAACTCAGGTGTAAACTCGAAGAATTCTTGACGCAAGAAACGAGCTAAAATCGGCTCTCCACCTGTTATTGTTTTTACAAGTGATTCCTGTAACTTTTCGCCCTCTTCTGATTCAACAGCTGATACAAATCGTGCACTAGCTAGTCTGGCAATATCATTGTTTGCACCTGTATCTTTTTTCTTGATAAAAGTATCTGATTTCGTTTGTAATCCATAATCACCAAGAAGGTTTTTTACAGTGTTCACATACGTTGATTTACCATTTGATCCACTACCGACTAAGAAATACATCGACTGTTCGGAAATGTCACCTGTAAGTGAATAACCCACCAAACGTTGCATGTAATCAATAAAATCTTTATCGCCTTTGAATATTTGATCTAGGAATTTTAACCATGCAGGACATTTAGCATTTTCATCGAATGAGACACTTGATATTTTGGTTAATCTCAAATCTCTATCGTGTTGCTGCAACTTGCCTGTTTTCAAATCAATAATTCCATTTTCGATATTGAACAAATACTTATGCATATCGAATTCTTCTCTTTCTCCTGGTACCAACGGCATTAAATCTTTGATGCTATTCATACGAATATTACGTTTGCCACAAGATCGAGCCCATTTCCGTTCGAATTCGTCTTCTGATTTTTCTAATTCACGTAGGACCTTGTTTGCAATACGTTCAATTTGCTTTTTGTTATCAAATTTCCAACGTTTTCCGTCCCAGATCATCCATCCCATATCGCCTACATAACGGATAATGTGTCCATATTCACTTGCAATACGTTCAGCATTTCCTAATTCGTTCAAACGAAATTTCTTTTTCGGTTTGTCCTCCACAACTTCTACATCATCATTGTGGAAGTCAAAAGAAAATTCTTCGTATTGCTGTTTGTTATCTAAAATAGTTGTAGTAGTAGAGGATATTGCTTCTGCAATTGTTCTTTCCCCGTATGTTTCTCCACTGGAATGATGGATAATATCCCATTTATCACGCATAAGACCTGTTTCACGAAACATTGAATCCATTCGAGTGGAACTTTTACCGGTCCAAAATGCAAGATGGTTGGATAATGCTAAATCACTTCCTGAGTGATCGTCCTTTAGTAAATTTCCATTGTATAAACTACGGATCTCGTCACCATTTTTACTACGGAACATTTTCTCCCATAATGATTCATTGGAAAGTTTGATTTCATCTTTTTCAAATTCAGCTAGATTCACTCGGCCTTGGATGTCACTATCATCAAAATATTGTTCGAATACTTCTGCCAACTCATCTGTTCGTTCATAAATCTCATTTGCATTTTCCGTATTTCCAGTAAAGGTGAAATAACGACCGTATGAATAAATTTCTAATCCATGCTGCGTATTTTTGCGACCCGTTCCAATAACATTCTGTGGAAGATTCCCTTTGACAATGATATGAATACCTTCTCTACTTGGAGAGAATTCGGTATATGAATCAATCGTTTCGATGATCTCATTTGCAAAGGTATTAACCTTGCCATCTACAACACACTTGTCTATATCAATTCCGATGTAATTATCTTGACGACTGAATACGAAACCAATTCCGTCATATTCACCATCCAGGTAAAATTTAACGGCTGTTGCAAATGTGGACCAGGTACTTCTGTTATTCGCTTGTGCCATAACTCCATCTGTTTGATATGGAACCTTTGTGTATCTTTCACCCTTTTTCTCAGACTTCCACAAAATCCATTGAGGGAGAGCTTTTAATTCAGCTGGGATTTCATTAAAATTGTATGGATTTTCTTTCATATTGCCCTCCGATATTGATGTATTTCTCTGTTTTTGGGTAAAAAAAAGAGAAGTCAGCTAAATACCGACCTCTCTATTAAGTTTTATTTAGAATGGTAGATCGTCATCGCCGACAACTATTGGACCAGCCGATGAAACAGGTGGATTAATAGTGGAAACATCATAATATTTTGCTTTAGCAGCAGTACGTTTCTCTTTCTTACCATCTACCTCTTTGTCGTATTCTTCGTGCTTTATAGTGATTTGTAGATTCTTACCGATTAATTGCTTAGCCATATCATCTGCACCCTTGAAATCGTGGCCATGTGAGAACCCACATGATTTTAATAAAGAGTTTACAATCTTCACCGCTACTTCGTGACTGAATGTGAAGGTGTTATATAAAACCTTTGCACCTTGATGATTTTGAGGAACATCACTACGAATCTCAAAATCTACTGTAATTTTTGGATCTTTGTTTCCTGTTAATCCAGCAACTGCATTAACGATTGTTGCTTCGTATTTTCCTTCTGCTACTAATTCAAACCCCGAGCTTGCGTTTTCTTCATCAAATTTAAAAAATGACATTATTTTTTCTCTCCTTCTGTGATCACTTCATCATTGGATGTTGATAGAAAAATGTCTTCTTGCTTGCATCCTTTGCGAGTGTCTAATTGGTTTTTTGCATAAATACTATTAGTGCCTTCTAATATAAATCCTCTAATACCTTCATCCTTAATCATTAATCGACCAACTACATCGCATAAACCTAATACGTTGTTAAGAATTTTCCCGTTAATTTGAGGGTAGCTCCGGTTATATTGTTGACCATCTGCTGACGTATATAAATCCGTTGTTTCCCAAGCGGTGAATACAATGCGATCCGCTAAGTTTTTCATCCATCTGAAACTATTCACTACTCTGAATTGCATTTTTTGATAATCACCTTGTGCAGGAACTCCTTGATTTTTTCCGATGTATCCAAGGTTTGAAAGTAAGCAGCGTTCCAATTCGGAAACGTTATCAATAGCAATGTTGTCATATTTCCCTTTGATTGATTCAAGGTGAAGTAACAACGCTTGCCAAAAATCCCAAGTGTTCTGATTATCAACATATATGATGTCGATATTTGGATTACCTTTTAATACATGGCTAGTCCTATCTACATCAAGCACCAATGTTTTACCAGGAAGAAAATTCAACGTGTGAGTTTTTCCTAATCCAGGTGGGCAATATGTTAAATAAGTTTTGCCAGGTTTGTCTGTAATTTGTTCTGCATTGTGAGTGCTGAAATCAAATTGTTGAGTCAATACTTCCACACTCCTTTATTAAAATGGCAATTCATCATCATTTACTGGATCTATTGGTGTTTCTGATTCCTCTTGTTCTTCCACAAATTCAACTGCATCGATTTCTTCATCAGATATTTGACCTTCAGGAACAGAAATACTGCCGTCTTTTTCGAGAGTGTATTCAACACCTTCATCAATAGTCATTTGTCCTTCTGGCGCATCATCTTGTGGACGACTCTCCATTACTTCTTTAGGAGTTTGATAAGCGAAAGTTAAATCGATTAAGAAATATTGACCAAACTTGTTATATTTCTCAGAGATTTTGTGCATTTGAAGATTTTCGTTTTCTTTAGCAGTTAAAACGATTTCTTCAGCTTGCTCACGAGTGCCTGCGTAATGTTGTTCCTTTTGATTAAGTTGTACTTTTGCCATGAATTTAGTCTCCTATTCTATTTCTACTTTGAAAGTAGTAGTTTGTGGTTTTACTGTTGCACCTGGAACTGCTTGTCCGTTTACATTGATTACAATTTGTACACCATCTTTTTCAACGACTTGTAACGTTTTCTTCAAGTCACCCCACTTGATTTCTTCAGTGGTTTTAACGAAAGGTAAATTATTCGCTTTAACAAATGCGAGAAGCTTATCTTCATCTTCTTTATCCGGTTGAGCCTTACTAGTTGTTGATTTCACTTTTCCATAAGGGGTACTGATTGTTTTAGCCTTAGGATCTTCTGCAAGTTGCTTCATATGATATTGAGCTGCCATCGTTTCGAAAAAATCGATGCTACTTCTCACAGCTGATAGTTCCTTTTGCTCCCAGGATGTAATGCGAATGCGCTCCTTATCTGCAAGTTGCTTCGTTTCTTTTTCCTTAGACTTTAAAGCTGATAATTTACGAAAAGCCCAATTCAAGCTATCGATATCATTAATTTCGAATTTATTAAATTCAGATTCAACCGAATCCATTTCTTCTAATTCAACTTCTTGAAGTTTGTTCATTTATATTCCCCTCCATTTTGTGTATAATAATTATTAGATGTATTGATTTAAGGACCTCTCTGCAAAGGGGTCTTTTTTAATTTAGTTCCATTTCATTAACCTTTTGTTCCAACTCTTCCACAAATGAACTCATTCTTTCTGCAAGTTCTTCGGATTCAATTTTTTCTTGTTTTAAATCTTCATAGGAAGCTTCATCAACAACTACATGACTATCTGGCTTAATTTTTAAAGTTACATATTTGCTGAAAGAAAAACTAATTTCCTCCATTTCGAATTCAGTTGTATCAAACGAATCTTCTTTCGAATCAACTCGAATTTCGACTTTAGCGTCCATATCGTAATCTAGTAAACTTGCGATTAAATCACGTACAATCATTTATTACACCTCCTCTCAATACCTCACACTCAACTCAATAGCATGTCCTTCATTAACCAAATGCTCACCAATACAATGTGTTCCACAAAATAATTGACCATTAAATTCATAACCTTCACCAGAATAGATATCTTCATTACATTTTGTGTTTGTGCAATCGCCTAGAATAATTGACTGGTAAGTATCAATCTGTGGATGACCACCGCTTAATATTGGATTTTCGATGTCATTCGGCATTTGAATCACCTTCTATATCTGTAAGTGCGAAAACTCTAATACCTTCCAGGTAAACAAACAATTCTTGTTGTCCTTCTAAATATTTAAGTGGACCTCTTTCATATTCGGAAAAAGTGGATAGAAATAATTCTTTCGTGATATGAATTTTTGTTTCTGGAAATTTCACAACATCAACACTGATAATCTGTTCCATATTATCGTTTTGAATGGATTTATCAACCACAGCGACCATTGCAGCTAGTTGTTGAATATTCTTATTCATGATGGAATCTCGTATTGCGCATTTGTGTCGTCGATGATGGTTGCAGATTTAGCAATTCCAGAATTTGTTTGGCATTCACCTTTTGTCGGAGGTCTATCATTTTTAACGACTTTAAATATTTCACCTCTGTTAATTGGTCCTTCTGCAGCTTCCGGAAACTCTTTTTCATTTCTAACTATCATCCCAACCAAAACCTCACTCGGTTGAACAGCTTCCAAAAACTCTACTGGAATGGATATGTTCTTTGCCTTAGCAAATGCAATTACTTGTCCTATATGTTCGTTGAATACATCTCCTTGTGAACATGTTGATCGTCCAATGGAACGTTTAGAATAGTTATCCCAAGGGTTTATAACACAAGTCACTCTATTATTCTTTCTGTAGAATTCTAATCTGCTAAGACGACCGACTTTATCAAAAACATTTCCTTCTCCACATTTCATAGCTTCTACAAAATCCTTAGCCTTCTGTATCAATTCAGCACGTTGTTGATTAGGCGTTAAAATTGGAACATCATGCATTTCATCAAATATTGCCGTTAAAGGTCTTACACCTTTGATTGGTTCTTGCTTACCAACTTCATGTCCAACTTCATAACCTTCGTTATAAGCAACATGATGAATTTCCTCCATCAACTGTTCTAAGTGAAATTTTGCTTTAGCATTCAAATCTCTGAATCTATTTTTCATAATCGTTTTCTCCCTTCGATTCTATTTGAAAACTTTAGATGACTTAATCGCATTACTAATCAGCACAAGTCGTTGTTCTAATGGAATGGATAACCATTTACTAAGTTTCAATTACTTCATCTCCTTTATAAGATTGAAATGAATATTCCTAATGTGATTGCAATTGTGACGATGTATGTTCCGTAGAACCAAAGACCATCTGATAGATTAATAGATTCAGTGTCAAAGAAATAATTGTTTAATTTTCTCACTGTGATACCTCCTCATTGGTAAACCATTTTTCAATAGTTTCTTTATGGAATAAAACTCGTCCTCGAATTTTTTTATGAGGTATTTCATGTAGTCTTGCCATTGTATAAATAGTTCCAATAGATACTCCTAATAATTCGGCTACTTCATTTACAGTCAGAGTAATTTTTTCCAAGCCAATCACCTCAATTCACCTGAGTATTAAATACTTCACCTTTCGAACTACAGAAATTCTGTAGTTGACCAGCAAAAAAAATTATACTATTAAACGGGACGTTCACATGTTTCATGAATAAGTAAGCTTGATCCATACGAAGAATGCGACGATACTTTTCGTACTGGATATACGTTTTCTCTGACATCTTCATTTTTTTAGACATTTCGAGTTGTGTTAACCCAGCTAATATTCGCGCTTGTTCTAAAGTATAATTCATATCTGTTCACCTCCTGTTATTACAATACTACAGATTTTCTGTAGTTTCAACAAAAAACAACACACTTTCTGTACTTATATACAAAAATGATATAAAAGTTTCAGTTTTACTGTACTTTATTACAGTTACAATATATAATTAATTTATTATTAAATTCGGGGTGAATTAACGTGAGTGTTGGAACAAAAATTAAAACTTTAAGGAAAGAACATAAATACACACAAGAGAGCCTTGCTAAAAAATTAGGCGTTGCTCCTACTGCAGTATCGGCTTGGGAACGAGATGCTAATAAACCATTAATGGATAAGATTATGATGATGGCAGATATATTTAATGTTCCATTTACACACTTTTTTGATGTTGAAGAATATAACAATTCAGAAGAAGTTCATATTCCACTTTACGGAAATGTATCTTGTGGAGAAGGTTTAGTTATCTACGAAACACCATCTGAGTATATTGCTACGCCTGAAGAGTGGTTAAAAAGCGGAGACTATTTTTATGTTCGTGCATGTGGCGATTCAATGACAGGTGCTCGAATATTTGATGGAGATATATTATTTATGAGAAAGCAAGACGAAGTTGAAAACGGAGAGATAGCAGCTGTTTGTATAGAGGATGAAATTGTTTTAAAAAGAATCTTTAGAAGTAATGGTAACTTTATTCTTCAAAGTGAAAATCAAAAATATCCTCCTCGTATTTTCAATCCTAATACGGATAGAAACATAAGAATCATTGGTCGTTTAGAAAAGTTAATCGTGAATTTCTAATGAATGACTTTTACTCACAAGGGCTAGCTAAATGAGCAAGCTCTTTTCTTATACAATTGAAAGGAGAGATTACATTGGCGAATATAGAGAAGCGCGGCGATAACTCTTATCGTTTCACTGTCTACCTACCTAAAAATGCTGAAGGTAAGTATCCAAAAGAACGTAAATCTTTAACTGTGGAGGGTAAATACACACCTAAGCAACTTAAGGAATATTTGGATCGTGAATATTTAAAGTTTAAAGATGAAGTCCTATCTGGAAACTATGTACTGCCGGAGAAAATGTTGTTTTCAGCATTTGCAAACGAGTGGCTAGAGAAATTCGCAAAGAAAGAACTGTCCAGTACAACTTTTGCTAACTATGAATCTAAGTTAACCCTTAACATCTTACCTGTGATTGGTCATGTTCGAATGGACGAGATCAACACTATGATGTTGCAATCGCTCATGGACGGATTGAAGAGAAAAGATGGTAGTACAGTAGAACTTTCTTTTTATACTAAGTTTGATGTTTATAGAACATTGCGAAGTATTTTTAAATACGCCATTCAATGGAAGGTACTTGTGAAAAATCCTTTAGATGGCGTTACAAAACCTAAGAATAGAAATAAAAAAGAAGTGAACGCTTATGATGAAGATGAAGTTGCAATTATATTTAAGGCTCTGAATGATGAACCTTTCAAATGGCGCATGTTTGCGATACTTGCAATTGTTGCTGGTATCAGACGTGGTGAAAACTTAGCACTTGAATGGTCAGATATCGATTTCGAAAACAGTCGAATTGATATACATGAAAGCATTATATCAGCTGATGGAAAAACAGAAATTAAAAATACAAAAACTGATTCATCGAATCGTCTTGTTTCTCTTCCAACATCTGTTGTAGAAGAGTTAAGAAAGTATCGCGTTTATTGGATACAAGAAAAGTTAAAGGCCAAGAACTGGACAGAAACAGACCGTGAATGGTTATTCCATCAACGGAATGGAACATTTGCTCATCCTTCTTCTGCAACTCACTGGTGGAATAAATTCGCTAAGAAATTAGACATTAAATACATTCGACTTCATGATCTACGGCATACTTCAGCAAGTTTACTTATTGCTCAGGGTGTACATGCTAAAATAATTTCAGAACGATTGGGCCATGCAAATATTAAAATCACAATGGACACTTATGGACATGCGTTGCGTTCTGCTGATCAAGCTGCAGCCGATACCTTAGAAAGCCTCTTCCAACCTAAATCAATAAATAAATGATTGGGGTTAAATTGGGGTTAAAACTGGGATTAAATAATAAAAAACAATAAAAATGATGATAATTAACACTACTATAAAGCCCTCTACAACAACATTCCTTCATTATTAATCCACCTCGACAAGGTGGGGGTCGCTGGTTCGAGACCAGTCGGGACCATCATTTTTCATAACCTGTAAACGTTTATATATCAACGTTTACGGGTTTTTTCTTTTAATAAACTCTGAGACGTTTAAGTGTATTTGGCTAAATGGCGACGGATTTGGCGACCCATTGGCGACAGTATGAAATAATCAACATCCAAATAGGCTTTTATTTAATTTCTCTGCTGCTTCTTTTTGCATATTTGGCAATACATGCGAATAGATATCTAATGTCATACTTACTCTACTATGACCTAATCGTTCCGCAACAATCTTTGGATGTATACCCTCTATCAAAAGTGAAGTAGCATGTGTATGTCTTAAATCATGAAACCTAATTATAGGTACATTCGCTTTTTCAATTAATCCTTTAAATGTCCTTGTTAAGTTTCTAGGAGTTAACACCGTTCCAAAACACGTACAGACTACTAAATCATTATCATTATAGTCTGTTCCAGCTTTTAGTTTTTCTTTTACAATTGTGGTCTTATGTTTTTTCAGCATATTAATGGTTTCAGATAATAAGCTAATTGGACGAATACCAGAAGCGGTTTTAGCACCTGATAAAAACTCTTTTCCATCATGACTTAAAGTTTGTCTGATATGAATCGTTCCCCGTTCCAAATCAACGTCTTTCCATCTCAAAGCTAACAGTTCCCCTTGTCTTACTCCAGTTGTAATGGCTAAATGAAAAGCAATATAATATCTACTTTCCTTTGCTGCCTTTAGAAATAATTTTACTTCGTCAATACTCCATACCTTCATTTCAATCCTAACAACTTGCGGTAATTCAACCATTGACGCTATATTCTTAGATATTAACTCAAGATTAAATGCCTTCTGAATGGCGTTATTTAAGATGTTATAAATCTTTTTAATAGTAGCATTGGACAAGCCTTTATCAACTAATGAATTGATGAACTTTTGGATAATGGGCGTATTTAACTTGGACAAGGGATTCTTCCCTAAATATGGAATTATATGATGCAGTATATTAGATTCATAATTTTTAGCAGTCTGTTTCCCTATTTGGCTTCGCTTTGTCTGAAACCATTCTTGTAAATACTCTTCAAAAAGCATTGTTGATGATTCAATATACTTTCCACTATCTACAGTAGTAATTAACGCAGCTAGTGCTTTTTCCGCTTCTCGCTTTGTTTTAAAGCCTCTTTTCTTTTTCCTTGTTCTTTTATTAGTAATAGGGTCAGTATTAACCGTTACCTCATACAACCAACTGCTACCATCTTTTCTTACTGAACCTTTCATAGCAAACATCCTCTCGTGATGCCCTCTAAAGCCATGATTGTTCCTTGTATTTAAAAGGTATTTCATTAAATTAGCGTTGTCAATCATAAATCCTCAAAAGCAAAATTCGAAAATCCTGTGAAATATAAAAAGAGCCCAACATACGTCAGACTCTCTTCCATTTATCAATAAATTAATTGAACAAGCTCTTCTTTTGTAATACCACCGAAGTATTTAGGTACGTCTACGTTTGCTAAGAGAGTCTAACCTTTTACTAACTCGGTTAGTTAATTGCCTTTCTTCTATTATAACGTAGCAAGAAATTATATTGCAATTGTTCTTTGAATTACTGACAACATAACACAAAAGGAGTTCAATAGAACTCCCTTTTGACAATGTGCTTACTCTTATATTTTTAATTCCTTTACTTGCAGCAAACTTTATTTTTTTATCTTATCAAACTACATTTTTGCTACTTCAATTAATTCATCAAAGATTTTGCGACGAGCTCCATTATCTTTCTTAGTAAATTCAACCTTTTGATACCACTCCACTAAAAAGTCTATTTGAGCTTGATTTAGTTCCGCCTCCCCTAAAACTACAAACGCCCCCACTAGGTATGTTAAATAATCAATCCGTTTAGGTTCTGTTAATTGCTGCTCCTCAATAAAAGCGAGCACCCTATCTAGAGACCCTAAAGTCCAACTAAAAATAATACGTAGCTGTTCTGCTTTAAGTTTACTAATCAATGAAGCTTTGACATCAGAAGGCATCGGACTAAAGTTTGCCGTATGGGACTTTTCTTTGATGATTTCATAAGCAGGATTTAAAGCTGCTAAAGGAATTGAAATTTCTGTAGCTTTTTGTACAAATAATCCATCTAATCCAGACTCTTTTAACTTTTCTCCGAACTTCTCAGCGTACTCTTTATAGTAATCAACACCTTTTACTAACATTTCAGTTAAATGCATTTCTGTATCTGTAACTCTACTTCCAGCTAAATTTAGTACTTCAAACCACTCCATTTGTTCTTCTCCAGATAAGTCTTTTGCATAGTTAACAGTATAGTAGTATGAAAGGAACTTATTTCGAATTCTAGTTAGTAAACTTTGAACTTCAAAAGTCTGCATCTCAGCATTATCTCTACAGAATTTTTCAAAAACTTTAGGGTCTTTATTATAAAGTTTCCCCACTGGAATTTGCGACTTTCGCATCGTACCACTATTTAAAAGGAATTTTCCAGTTGTAATATCTAAAACTATATTACGAAACTCATCGTCATCAGTATACGCTTTAAAGTTGCAACTAATACGCTGCTGACCATCGTTTACCGAATGTTTCCCCCCTAATTCTTCTTCTGGAACTAAATCTCTTGAAATAAATTTAACTTGCGGTACTGCAATATCCTTATTTTCAATAATATTAATAGAAATAGGCGCAACAGCTGCTTTTCCAGTAAGTTGAAAATTCAATAATTCAACCGATTTTTCTACTTTCCATCGAATACCCGTTTGGAAAATAGGAAGTGTCAAACGACCTTCTTCAATGTCCTTACATAAATTTCCTAAAGAAATAGGTTTCGATTCTTTAGTAGGGTCAAAACTTGAAAAATAATCTAGCCTCTTATTGATTCTTAATACCATTAAACTTCCCCCTTATTTTTCGTCATGCTCACTGTAACATGAGCTAATCTTTCTTTCAATGAATATTTTTATTTTTTTTTGCTGCTAAATATAAAAACCCTATTATACCAACTATCCATATGAAAAAATCACAAAAATTATTTATTTATTTTTAGCAGCTACTTTTTTAAGCTAAACAAAATTAAAATTATTTACAATTAATTATTTTAGCTTATGATGTGCATAACTAATGCTAACTATCTCTATTTTCGTTACCGAACATACAAAAAAGAATAGGATAGCATACTCAATCCTTGCATCTTACTCCCACAGAAGTAAAGAGTTGGTATTCTCACATCACTTTATTCATTTCTCAAACCACTCAATAAAATTTTTGCGCGGTTCACTTTTCCTTACGTGTACATATTCGCAAATTCGTCCATATAAATCTTAGCTGTCTGATGGGAAAACAGACTCCACTTATATGGCATAAAAAAACAACCTGCCCAATTAGGTTAGGTTGCAAGTTAGCCACTGCTTATTCTTTAATTTTTCAAGCAAAGAGCTAACTTTATCTTTCATATCAGTTATTTCATCTTCCAAAATTTCTATTAAATATTCTGAATCTACAATACTTATTTTTACAATATCACCTGTTTAAGCTTCATTTGATTTAATAATGGCAATCTAAAAAAGGAACAACCCAACGATATGAATACTCTTTTACTATGAGTGTGTGAAAATACTTGCCCCCTCTGCTTACTTGAATAAATCCTCTTCAAAAATTGGGAAACAGCTCCCCCCCTAAACCTTATTCATCAAAACACTTATTTTATAGTTATTTAAGCTATTCAACAATCACAATAAATGATTCTTTTATAGATATAAAAGTGGGTGAGTCTTTACTAAATAGACTCACCCATAGAACTTATTATTATTTTTTTAGTGGTGAGTAAATCACATTTTATAACTAAAAATATCTATATTTTCTTCATCATTTAATTTTTTTAACAACAGTTTCGTTTCATAGTGTACTTTAAAGAATATCTCTTTTAAAGTTATAGTATTATTAATACTTTGTTCATACAGTACATACCTCAACAAATTATTTGCATAATTTTGTATTTTTTTAACATAATGAGGCAGTAAAGTATCATCATAATGTGCGTTATGTACTATTTTATTTCTATACCTATATATATTTAATAATTCATCTTGTATCAACTTTATTTTTTCTTCAAAAAAGGTATGAGCAAAACTATTATCTTGGTAAAAATTTAGAGCTGTTTCAATCTTATCGCTAATAATCTTTCTATTACTATATTTTTTAAGCTCTTCTAAATTCTTTACAAAAGGCTCTAAATTAAAAGACCCCGTCGAATTAAGATTACAAATATTCTGTAATTCCATAGGAATTTCAAGTGCTTTCCGTATCTCTCCAGTTGAAGTTGAAATAGAAGCTCGCCCCATTAAATTTCGTAAATACATAAATAACTCAAGGAATATACTCATTTTCAGCTCTTTTATCTCAATAGATGGAATTAACTCTTTTGCCAAATTAAAAGTATTTTCTATATCTTTATTTAAAATTAAGCTTTTACTATCTTCATTTCCTACTTTAAAATCCAATAAATTTTCAACTACTATCCAGTAATTAAGTAATTTATCTTCCGCCTTTACTGTTTCTTCTCCTTTTCTAAACCAATGGAGAGATGAAATTATTTTACTCTGAGTTTGAGAATGCATTTCCAGACTTTGAAAAATATATTTTTCAAGGTTTTGAAAAATAAGGTCAATCTCATTATTCTCGTAGTTATCAATTTCAAGAGAGTTTTTTAATTTAAAATACTCATCATTTTTTGAAGAACTTCCACTGGATGCTATTTTATACTCTTTATTTAATGTAATATATTTACTACTATTAATAATCAAATTAGTTTTACTGCCATAATAGGTTTTTAGTAAATCAAAACTCTTTTCAATTTTGTCTATCGCCATTCTTTTGCCTGATATATAGTCAATTGCTTTAACTTTCACTATTGCATTAAAAATATCTTCTTCTTTTCTATTAAATAATTCATAGTCTGAATCTGAGGGATTTTTAATATATTTTTCGACTCTTGGTGAATAAAAATTAACATCGCCTAATTTATATCCTTCATATGTTATTAATCCCTCAATAGGGAATATTACAATTTGTTCAAATGGTTCTATATCAAAGTATAGTTCAAAATCATTTAATCTATCTGAAATAGCAAGATTATCAATCTTTTCTTTTAAAGCAGCATAATATTCCTCAACGTTCTCATATTCTTCTTGCTTCATATTATGTGGATAATTCGTATAAAAAGAATTTTCTTTTGAAAATATATCTAATGGCATTTTTTTAATACTTTTCATGGAATATCCCTTAAGTAATAGTTCGACAATAATACTTTGACTTAAGAGAGCTATGTTTGTATATTGATTTTTTTCGGTGGATTTTAGAACAGATTTTAACATTTCATATGTTTGTATTAGGTAAGTATCGCTAATAAAGATATTATTAATTTTTCTACAGATACTTAATAAATATTCATTTTTATCAGAATTAAGATATGAATGTAGAATAGATATATGGACACATCTTGGTTAAGTCAATAAAATTGAACTAACGAAAGGTCGTGTCTGTATTATGAGTCAAAAACGTTATAACCAAGAATTTAAACAAACAGTAGTGGAGCTTCACAGCTCAGGTACCCCGGTCAGCCAACTATCTAGCGAATATGGTGTTTCAGAAGTAACCATCTATAAATGGATTAAACAACTCTCTACAATCGAAGGGACAAAGGAATTAACTGTATCCGATGTAGAAATGATTCAAAAAGAAAACCTCCGGTTAAAACAGGAGCTTGAAATCCTAAAAAAGGCTATGACCATATTCGCGAGAAAATAGAGGACGAAGAACTGATCGACTACATTACAAATGAAAGCGGACATCATCCAGTACAAGTGATGTGTCGCATTTTAAAGATGCCTAAAAGTACTTATTATCAATCATTTCATAAGAAACTGAACAGCTACCACGTGGCCAATGAGGCAATATTGGATCGTATAATAGCGATTCATAAAGAAAGCAAAGGTATCTATGGCGCCCCAAAAATACATCGAGTACTTTTAAAAGAAGGCTATTCTTGCAGTATAAAAAGAGTCCAACGTCTGATGAAACGAGCAGGCATCCAGTCAAACATTGTAAAGAAATACCGTCCAGCAAGTACACAGACACCAGTGGAAGAACGAGAAAATGTGTTGAAGCAAGATTTTACAACAACCACAATCAATGAAAAATGGGTGGCAGATATCACGTATATCCATACGCTTCGAGATGGCTGGTGTTATCTAGCGTCTGTCCTCGATTTGCATTCAAAGAAAATAGTAGGCTACAAGTTTTCCCGTACGATGACCACAGAAATCGTGTTGGATGCTTTAAAAAGTGCCGTCAAAGCCCAAAATCCAGCGCCGGGACTAATCATCCATACGGATCTGGGTACTCAATATACAAGTGAGGCATTTCAAGAACAGTTAAAAAGATATGAAATGATTGCATCATTCAGTCGAAAAGGATGTCCTTATGACAATGCATGCATCGAGTCCTTTCATGCCACACTCAAAAAAGAAGAAGTTTATCAAAAAAGATATGAATACTTTGAGAATGCGAGAATCTCCTTATTTCAATATATAGAAGGTTGGTATAATCGCAAACGAATTCATGGAAGCATCGGCTTTGTAACGCCAGAGGCGTATGAAATAATGTGTCGCGCAGCAGCCTGAGTCTTAGGGGTATAAGCCAATCCCCCCACATTTTTCAGGCACAACATCCATGAATTATTCTCTCCACATCCCAAGTAAATTGTCAAAGGCTCTTTTCACTTTGACGATTTACTTGGGATGTGGAACACTCCATGAATGGTGGTTGTGCAGAAAAAAACTTAATCTTTTTGTGTCCAGAATCTTGACGTAGATCCAATATTCTCTAATAGTAATAAATTCAGATTTATATTTCTGAATAATTACTTTGTCACTTTCTAAAAAAATATTTATTTGTTTTAATAAATATGATTTATTTTCTTTGTTTCTCATTTTATTAGATATGATTTCATCTATAATTTCATTTATAATAATATGTGGATTGATTAATTTAAGACCGTAAGCGTTTTTGTTATAGTTATCAATTAAATCTACCCATACATCTACCCAATACTTTGTTTTTTCATTTACTTCTTCTCCATATTTATCCCATAGAAATATTTCCATTGTCTCCTCCTGTATTTATTTATTTTTTGAAAAAGTAAAACAACAACAACAACATCTCACTTTATTAATTGTACGAGTATCAGTGAAATGTAGAAGCATTGCTGCATAAGACTTTTCATTTATCGCTTAACGTCTTCACTTTCTATTTAAATTGACAATATACCAACAAGTTTCCACATACTCCAAGCAATAGTTACAAAACTAAGAGCGATAATTAACATGCAAATTACTTTTATTCATAGGTATCATTTTTCATATACGAATTACCTCCATTTCTATCTTAATATTCCAAATAATTATATCATTATTATTGTTCAAGGCTTCATTTAATTTAATAGTGGCTATATAAAAAAGGAGCAGACCAATGATTTTTGGCTGCTCCAAAATTTAATATTATGGGGAGTAGTTAGAGGGGGCTAAATGAGAGGCATAGACCACTTCTAGAATATTTCACTGAGAGCAAGAGCTCCTACATAATCGAGTAGGAGACAAATTGACTAGCCACCCTCTTACACCACCGTGCATACAGTTTCATATAAGAGGGTTCAATTTCGTAAGTGTCCGTTCAATTTTAATAGGATGGACTCCCTGGAAGTCTTCCTACACACTCTTGTATAATCTTTCGTTTCTAGCTCATCTATATGAAACTTTTTATAAAATTTAGTATAGTTATATATTTTATTAATCTGCAGATATTTTATTCTTTATTAAGCTTCTTACCAAAGTAGTTAAGGACTTGTGTGTAATTAATTGAGTCATATGATAAATCTTTATAAGCTGAAGAAATTGAAAATTTATTTGTTATTATAATACCATGAATTTTGTATTCAGCAATATTATCATGTATATCAAATTCATTATTTAAAATCAATTCCAAATTTTTATTTACAAAATCAATTTTAGTTTTTAACTTATACGATATAGACTTTTTCATTTTCATAAGTTCATTATTAATTGCTTTTAGGTCACTTTTAAATATGAAATTTTTACACTCAATTACAAAAATATCATGATTATGTATCAGTAATAAATCTATTTCATTTGGTGAACAAATCTCTGTATTTTTTATCTTGTGCAACGAATGTTTTACTTTTACATCGTCAAAAGTCAAAAGTTTTGTCAATACTTCTATTTCGAAACTAATATCAATATCTCCAAGAATTTTTTCAACTCTTTTCTTTAATTCACCTTCGTAAAAAGTTCTATCATATACATCAATCATTAAATACGATAAGACTTCCATTAATACATTATCTGAGAAAATACAAAAATCATCTAAAATAGGAATAATACATTTTCTTGAAATTCTTGAATTCCTTTTACTATCTAAAAAGCGATTTATATTAAATGTCTCAGGATATCTAGTTAGAACATCAATAAATTTTCTTATATCATCCAGATTATATTCGTTAAATTTCAAAAAATATTTTTCAAGACCTTCCATTTTCCAAAGTTGCCATGTGGATTTCTCTTTACCAATCATATTAAATAATTCAGTTATTTCCTCCTCATTTAACCCTAATCTTACTTTAATAACATGATTTAATCTTTTATGATATTTCTCATTTACAATAAATTTATCATTTTCTTTTTTTTCTAACCATTCTATATTTTGAGTGTTAATTTCTTGTACTTTTTGGACATCGTCATGTTCCATCTCTACTATTAAATTTCCATCAGGGTTGCAAAATATGGTTGTGCTACTTAGGAGGTTAGAAATAACAAAATCCTTTAATGTAATTAAATTTCCTATATCTCGAACATATTTTGCAATATTAGAATGAAAGTTGTTGAAGTCTATCGTACCCTCACTTGGAGTATAATCAATTATACTCTCTATTAATACTTCAATCCCATATTTATCTTTCGCAAGTAATCCTTCAATTTCTTTAAAGACATCTAGTTTATTATTATCTTTTTTGTAATTAGACAATGTATCTGATACTAATTGTAATAAAGAATGATTAAATTTCATGCTTTCCCCATATATATTTGAAAGTAAAACAGAGCTAAATAATGAATTTGATTCTTTAAACGCATATAAAGTCAAAAGAATAACTTCTTTTCCTTCCTGTTTATGTACATATTTTCCGATAAATTCATCCAACAAACTCTTTAAAAGTAATAAAAACATTTTTTCAATTTCTTCATTACTAGCAAAACTTTTATTTATCAATTGTAGTCTCTGAGTATGCTCTTTTATGATTTCATCTTCTTTTATACAATCTCCTGTGATTACCATTCCCCTACCACCATCAACTATTGGGCAGATATTAGATAGCCAATTAATAAATTCAAATCTATAATAGTCTGTTGAATATTTTATACAGTATTCCATATCTTTTAATAAATCTCCCATTTATTTCAGTCCCTCCTTGAATTCGTTAATCGTTTTATTACATTGAATAGTCTAGATTTCTTTTTTAGCCATTATATAAATTACATTCTTAGTTGCTTGAAAGCTTGATTTTTAATTTTATTGTATCCTTTATAGTCAAAAGAAAAACTTTTAGCGCCAAAATCTTTTGGTATATATTCTCTATCACTTAATTCTTTTTTCCAGCATCTCGTTGGTGTATTTTTCCCGATTTTATCTTGCATATCAATTCGTTCATTTAATGCATCACATGCTAAATCTATTTTTTCTCCATACTCTGTTACAACCCATGCATGGAATTCTTTTGGAGGATTCCATGCATAAAAGGTTGTTACATACTTCCATTTAGATGAACCTGCTACTACATAACTTTTTATTCCAAATTCATTTAGAATATCCTTTATCAAAGTAGAAACATACAGACATGTTTCTCCTCTATTTTCACCAACGTAATCAAATGTAGAAATTACTACTCTAGTAATCTTCTTTTTAATTTCTTCAGGTGTATCACCCTCTTTAGGATATAGACAACAATTAGAAAATAATATTTTACTTCCGCATGGACACATTCTCTCTTTCTTTTTAGCCATTTCTGCACCTCCTTTTTATTAATCTATACAATCTCACCAGGAAAATCATACCATTTTAGTGAAGTAATATGAATATATAAAAAAGTGCATCAATAACATGCTCCACTTTAGGCAACTAATAATGTACTGTCTTCAATTATCTGTTTTCTTTACTCTGTTCATTTTAAGTAATTTTTTCATTTCGCTTGTTTCCTCGTTTATCGTTTTTTATAAAATTATTTACACTTATTTTTAATCCCACAGTTATGCAAGTTTTTATGATAGTACAAATAAATAAAATTGTGATTTCATTGTAAAGATTAAAAAATTGTTCATAATAATAGATTCCATATTCTATATATAAAAGATAGGAGCAGTCCAATAATATATGGCTGCTCCTTAAATCTATACTTTGGTTGTAGAATAGTACCAGCTCTGCTTTTCACTTCACTACTATTTTTTCTTAGGTTGGAAAATACCGCCCCATCATCAAATCACACTATACTAAAACCCCTAATTTGTAGTACTTTAAACACTAACAACTTATTGATAAAATCATTATTTTATGGCTGTTTCTTCTATTTATATAGACAATTGGAGCAGTTCATTTTAATAAATAAACGCTCTTTTTAGTTTGATTTACAGATATTTGTCTACTGTTGTGTCATTCACTTCCAAATAATGCTTAGTAATAGTCTCTAAGCTCTTATGTCCACTCTGTTTGGCGATTGTCGCTAAATCTGCCCCAGCTTCATGCATACTACTTATTTGAGTTTTACGTAAGCTATAGGGTGCAAATCCTAACCACTTATGAACGGATTTTCTATATGCTGTATCGCTAATTGATTTATCTCGTTGTATGTTTCCATGTTTATCTGTTCTGCATACAAGATAATTTTCATCTGTAAGCTGATACTCTTTAATATATTTGCGTAAAGCATTCACACATTCAAGTGTTAATCGTTTTGTTTTCCATTGACTTTGTTTTTGCATATATACACTGATTGAATGATTATCTAAATCAATATGCTTCATCTGAATAGTAATCATTTCTGACGGTCTACACGCTGTAATTAGATTTAATAAGCTAATCGCTTTCGCTCTTGTATCAAGTTTATTTATCTCGTTCATTACTTCTTCTTTATCCTTTGCTGACTGTCCTTTCATCAACTTCTGTTCGCTGTGTCCTTTATCGTTATACATACTACGTAACTGCGCAATACGTTGCTTTTGTCCCACTGTTTCAAACTGGTTGTATTGGTTGACAAGATAATAAGATACACCAGCAGCACGTCTATTAAATGTCGATAGCTTTAGTTTATCTTCTGCGATAGTTTGATATAGATATTTCTCTAGTGCATCAAATGAAATAGCTCTGCTAGATTCCTTGCAATACTGTTCAAATCGCTTGAAGTCACCTTTATACATTTCTAACTTCTTATTAACTTGTTGTTGAATAGCTTCATTCACTTTTTTATTTTCTGCGAAGACTTCCACCTTTACCACTTCACCCATTTGAAATACCCCACTTTATGTAACATTTTGTTAATATTATTGTATCTTTTCTAGGTTACGAAAACCAATATTTTCATAACTTGAAATCATTAAGAACTATCTAATAATAAATTGAAATTGGTTCCTCTATTTAACTTTAACGCTGAGTATTTATGTTAAAATAAATATAAGATTGTGAAAGTGTTCACTTAAACTAACGCAGCAGTTTAGTTCAATTAGAGGATATTATTTGAAGAATGACGAATTTGTCAATATTAGTGTAGTTTTTGAGTATTTCCTTTTACAAATGAGGGGTGACAATATGGAATTATTAGTTCAAGCAGGATTTTTTTTAAATCCAATTTTAGCAATAGTATTTTGCTTAAATTTAGTAGCATTAATCAAAAAAGTTAGTAGTGATAGTAATGCTGGTACCTCTAAAAATACATTTTGGATGACTATTTCAGCTACTTATATCATATTTAGTATAACTTGGTTGTTGATGTTTCTATTGTAATTCATTTACAACTCAATCTTTCTTCTTCAACTAACGCGTGCTTTACTTCAAGAAGGAGTAAAGCCTTTTTTCTTATTGAACTAACGAGGCAGATTAGTTGAATAAGAATGTTGGTGCATATAGAAATTTGGAGCTAAAGAGGTGGAGTCACATGAAATTAAATAATCAAATCAATACTTTGAAGTTAAATCGTTTTATGAGAACTGAAAATGAAATTCTATTATTTGAAGAAGCATTAGAAGATATAGGTAAAACAGAGGATTATAATATAATTGGAAAGTTGATTGAAGTATTAGAGGATGACACAGAACATGAAGAAGTAATGTGGGGGCTTGTACACACAATAGAATATTTAAGTGAATTTTCTCCAAAAGAAGGTTTAAAATCACTGATAAATGCCATTCCAGATAACATTGAAAAATGCAGAGATTGGATAGAAATTTTGCATTTTAGGATTTTAAACCATGATGAATATAGGAAACTATTTGGAGAAGCATTAAAAGAGGTTGATGTTCAAAATCAGGAGATGGTATTGAACTTATTAAATGATATCAAGAACGAAGCTCCTGAAAAATTTGGGAGCAAAGTTGAAGAGATAAA
The DNA here is from genome assembly GCF_038008385.1 of Psychrobacillus sp. FSL H8-0487. NCBI lineage: Bacteria > Bacillati > Bacillota > Bacilli > Caryophanales > Bacillaceae > Psychrobacillus > Psychrobacillus sp. FSL H8-0487. The sequence continues at coordinate 1,425,280 of NZ_JBBOZA010000001.1, read as the reverse complement.
AATAATCTTGTAGTACTAAAATTTCCCTTGATTTTAAAAGGATTGATGCCCTCTTTGTTGAACTTATTCAATTAACGGATGCTTTAGTAAAAAATCACGGGGTGCCAGAGGTAACTCTTTTTCTTATTGAACTAACGAAGCAGTTTAGTTGAAGAAGAATATTATAAAAAAATCTCACGTTTATTAAAATGGGAGGAGTACATGTTGAAGTGGAAGAAAAGATGGATTGCAATTGTTTTAATAGGGGTACTTCTTATAGTACTAATTGCTAACATAGACACCTCAAAAGAGACAGTTATTTATCACGTTCCTGAAGGATTTAAAGGTTGTATGACAATCTATTATAGTCAAAAGGGACATGAACCCTTAGACATGATGGATAATGAAATAATAATAGATATTCCTAAAGATGGGAAGGTAATAACTTCTACATCTCAGGAAGATTTCAATAAAATCGGTTGGCATAAAACAGAGGCGTACTACTTGAATAATTCAGGTGTAAGAATAAAGAAAATACCTAATTCAATGTATCAAAATGGTATGGATTCAACATCGAATAACGACCCTAAGTCAGCACGATTCACTATATCGTTTGATGGTAGGTCTGATAATTGTTATTAAGTGTTAGAAAGGGTGTAACCCGTACTAAAATCCGAACTTTCTTCAACTAACGGGTGCTTTAGTAAATTGGAGAGCTGATGATACAACTCTCTTTTCTTGTTCAAGTAAAGCAGCAGGTTAGTTTAACAAGGTTGAAGAATATACATAAGTGAGGTCTGTAGTAGATAGCCTGTATTGTTATTCAACTAAAGTAAGAAGTAGAGTTTAACAAGGATATAATAAATAAGTTATGGCAAGGGGGAATTGTAGTGAATCCATTATTATTAGACATTCCATTACAAATAGAGACAGAAAGGTTATTATTACGAGCACCTAGGCAATCAGGAGACGGTACTATTGTTAATGATGCAATTAAAGATTCTTTTAATGAATTAAAGGCTTGGTTGCCATTTGCACAGACAATCCCTACTCTGGAGGAAACAGAAGTAAATTTGAGAGAAGCATATATTAACTTCATGAAAAGAGATAGTTTACGTTTCCTGATTTTCCATAAAGAAACTAATGATTTTATAGGAGTAACAAGTTTTGAAGGTTTAAACTGGGACATCCCAAAAAGTCATATTGGTTATTGGATTAACACAAGATTTATGGGTAACGGATATATGTTAGAAGCGGTAAAAGGACTATGTGAACTAGGTTTAAATCATATGAACTTTAAGAGAGTTGAAATTAGATGTGAATCCACAAACCTAAAGAGTCGTTCTATTCCTGAAAAATTAGGATTTGAGTTAGAAGGGATTTTAAAGAATGAGGATTTATCCGCAGATGGAAGTAAACTGACTGATACTTGTATTTATGCCAAGGTTTAAGCAAGGTACATTGTGAAGAATTACACTTAAAGTAACGGGTGCTTTACTTCAAGAAGGAGTAAAGCCTTTTTTGTTATTGAACTAAAGAAGCAGGTTAGTTCAATAAGAGATGGGCTAAGAAAAAAGTAACGCGACGTTGATTTAGTAAAATTAATACATTTATCATGAGATTATGTACGGAAGAGTCAAGTAATGTATGTAATTTTAATTTAGATAAGAATAATACTTGTTTCCATTAAAAATATAAAAAGGACATTTTTAAAATAGGGGCATATTATAATACATGCATCTGTGAAAGGATTGAAAAAAATGTATTATACTCCTTATGGTTATCTATATCAGTACCCTTATTATCGAAATGATTCATATAATTATAGTGGTAACCCAAATAACTGGTCTAATCCTGATGGGACAATTCGAGCAAATCAATTTGAAGCCTATAACGTTTCTAATGGTAATGTAAGAGGAATGTTAAAAGATTTTGGAGCTAACCCATTTGTCATTAATATTAATGAAGCTACGAAACAAAACAACACTTATCGTACAGCAATATGGACTGGAAACCATTTGCAGGTTACATTAATGAGTCTAAATCCCGGAGAAGATATTGGACTAGAAATACATCCTGATGTTGACCAATTTTTACGTATTGAACAGGGTCAGGGTATTACTCAAATGGGCAAGAGTAAAGATAATTTAAATTTTAGAAGAAATGTATATGATGATTCTGCAATCATGATACCTGCTGGAACATGGCATAATCTTACAAATACAGGTAATATTCCACTAAAGCTTTATTCAATATATGCTCCTCCTAACCATCCATTCGGTACTGTTCATCCTACGAAAGCAGATGCGATGGCTGCTCAACAAGAAAACGGTCATAGCAATGGAAATACAGTTATTTCTGGCAAGACTCCAGATGAATGGGTACGGTACACTGAATTTTTGGTAAATGAAGGATTGGAGGATGTTACAAGAGGAATAAATGCTACTCATATTCTTCAAGAATTTATTCTAATGGGGGTTCTTGTAGGAAAAGGGTTTACTCCTGAAAAAGCATATGAGACTGTGGAAGGATGGGAAAGGGCAGGGCAATCTAAACTTCTTCAACAAAGTAAAAATATGTAGAAAAATATAATAGATATAGCTAATAGCTAATAATTGGATTTATTCAACTAACGCATGCTTTACTTCAAGAAGGAGTAAAGCACTTTTTCTTATTGAACTAAATCGCAGGGCTTGGAAATTCCCTCTCCAAGCTCATTTTTCTATACAAATTCAACCAATAACTTTAACATAGCCTCTCACTACTACTATATCTAATAACAACTGCTCCAAACACGATATGTCACACATCAATATTCCTCTATCGAATCTCATCGAAGCCGAATATGATATATTGGTGTATCCAAATCATTAGATTAATAGGGTTTTTGTACATGTCTAATAAACTAAAAACCTATTCGAGAGCTAATTTACTTCGATAGAAGTGAAATATCCTAGGAGCAGATTGTAGAAAACAGTTGATACATAAGGGTTTTCGTCAAATAGTATTACTGAATTTATTATGCCTATCGTAATTTAACAGTAAATTTTTTTACACTTATCCACTCCATTAACAAATAAAAAAGTGTACCAACTTTGAAGGTCGATACACTACTAGTAATTTCCTTAAATACTTAAAGGCTTGCAGCCTTTACCCGCGTTCTGGTTACTTCGTAACCCTCACCAATTGAATTATCTTTTTCTATTTCCAATAGGGACAATATTGTTGTATAGCTTAATATAAAGGTTATCACCTAAATTGTCCCTTCATTTTAATTTCTCAATAGTCCAATATCTAGTACTATTACTTTTCTTAGCGGTTATTCTATATTTTAAGTTAAGCATTTCTAACCCTTGATTAAGTTTTTCATAGCTTCTTATCATTCTACCATTTACTTTCAAATCAATTATCTCTATTAATTCCTTCTGTTCGTTTTTGGATAAGCGGTTACCTAATATACCAGAAAGATAGTTTTCCAATTCAATCTTTTTTTGCTCTGACTCTAAGCTATAAATAGTATACTCTTCAGCTTTGAATTTAGACTTTATATATTCACAGTAGTTATGCTTAGAGTTAAATTTCTTCATATGCAACATTTCTTTGTATTTGATAAAATTATGCGTATATCTCATTTCATTTACTACTAATTCCAAGCCACCCTCTTCTTTATTCTTAATGTAGATAGTATTAGTCTTATCGTATTCCCTTCCGTATTCTTTGATGTATTCAATTTCTCCATGTTCTTTTAGATAATCAGCATGCTTATTGTTAATTTTTGCTGAGGATTCGATACCACCGAGTTGTTTATTACTTAAAGCTTTAATATGAAGGATAATTTTTTCTCCTTCTTTTCTACGTTTACGACCAATACACTGAATTAGCTTTTCAGTGTCCTTAATGTCACATACAATATGCTTTAAATCATCATCCAAAATGCTTACTCCTGCATCCATAACACTAGTAGTAATTAGAATCAATTTGCCTGCAGTAGAGTCCTCATTGCCATCTTCATCTACTTTATCAAATCCCTTATTTATAAGCATATTTTCAATTTGTTTATCATTTACATATCGGTAATAATCATTACCTTTTGCACAGTTAAAGAATGTTATATCTTTATATTTCATGTGTAACTCATACGCTTTCTTGGTGTTATCAATAAAAAATATTGATTTAAGTTGTTTTTTTATCGCACCATCAATATATTTTTCTAGAACATTATCATTATAATAGAACTCCAGACGTTCAATGAAATTAGTATCAGGTTCAAATTCATAATCAATTGTTTCAAATTCATTTAATTCTTTTAGATAATATTTCATATACTTACTCGTTGCACTCACTAATATTCTTACTGCATCAGATTCATTTAAGATAGCTTCCAGTGAAACATCTGTGGTTCCATTAAATGAAGCATCCGACATAAAATAATGGAACTCGTCACATACAATATAGTCATACTTATTTAAATTAAAGTCTGGAATATTCTTATTACTATTTTGCATATCAATAGATTGGTATGTTTTCAAGTCAATAATATCTGTTTTATCTTCTTGTACAATTTCACCGTCTTCTACTTTCTCTTGAAGGTCATCAGCAAATTGAGTATAACAATTTGTCCGATGCACTAAGAATAAAATACGTTTACCGTTTTGTTTTGCAACTTCATAAACTGAATTCTTAATGAAGTGGCTTTTCCCTTTTCCAGTTGGTGCTGCAATTGTTATAATGTCACCGCTGTTCCATGCTTCTACTTCTTCAAGAGAAATTAAATCTGATACTGTCATAATTCTACCTCCTATGTTTAAAAAATCTATATGCTTATTAATAGTATCAAAAATGGCCTCAGAATAAATTCTTCAGGTATAATTTCCTAATAACTGTACCAAAATCCCCCAAATATAAATTTTCTAAAATAAATTAAAAAAGAGAGCATATTCGCTCCCTTTTCATAGAAAATTTCCTATCATTTTCAGAACTGCTCTTGAATCCAAGCCCATTCTTTTATCATAATTAACTTTACGATTTGTCTTCTTGTTGAGAGTATACCGAAAAACATCTCCACTGTGAATGACCAATATATATATAAGATATCTTGGTGTATTAATCTCAAATCGATTTCCCTCAAAGGAAAAGTTCTCGATATCCCCTTCTTCATCTAAAGATTTTAGATATCTTATTATAATGGACAAAATTTGACTAACTATTTCGGGCTCTTCATCTTCACCTAAATAGAATTGAAGTTTATATTCATCTTTAATAAATTCTCTATAAATTTCTTTATCTATAATCACAACATTTCCCTCCATTACAATATTTATCATAAGACGAATTTTTCAAGACTAAATTTAAAAGCTCTGAAGCTAAGAGCTCTTCTATAATTTCCTTTCTGATTTGTCCTTTTATTTATTGTATAAAAACAGTAGTCACCTGAATCTAAAATAGCTACCCTAACAACATACTTAGAAGTGTCCAATTTGTACGTTCGTTTGTCTTTTAATATGATTTCAAAATCATATAGCTTTGTTAGTGTATTTAAATAAATTTCTAATAGTGTATATTGAATACTTAAATCTTCTTCACTCAAAGTAGTTGCAGTTAGTAACATATTTTTGTCTTTTTCATTTTTAACATATTCTTCAATTAGCATTTGATTATCCAATTTTTCACCACTTTCTGTTTTTGTAAGTCTATCTTTTATACAATATAAATACTTTATTACTTCTATTAGTTCTTATTGTACATATCAAACTCTCAATAAGCAACCAAAAATAGTTCATTATATATATTTATTTTACATTAATTAGGTGCTATAACTATTATTATAGCACTTAAGTATTTAAACCTGCATATTAAGCGTTACAACTATCAGAGACTATCCATAGATATAATTGTCACTTTACTAAACAGAAGCCTTAAAAATGATTCTAATGGCTTCTAGAGGTTAGTTATGAGACTGATTATGTATGTACGTCTGCTCTTTGAGACAATGAAAAGAACCCAGTCCAAATAAAGGCTGGATTTAAACTTAACTGGTGTATGTTTTTTTCATAAGCTTTCTTCTTTATATATTTTAAGTTATTCAATGTATTATGCGTGTCTTTCTATCCGCTAAAAAATCTTGAGAAGCAAATTTCAAAAGCATAAAAAATAACCACCTCTCTAATTATGAGAAGTGGTTATAACTGTACTAATTGTGATTTACACTACTTCACAGAAACTGATGTAAAAAGAATTACATCATGCCGCCCATATCAGGCATACCCATACCGCCGTCTGCTTCTGGAATATCTGCTACTACTGCTTCTGTAGTTAAGAATAATACAGCTACAGCTGTAGCGTTTTGTAATGTATAGCGAGTTACTTTAGCAGTTATATCAAAGGTTCAGACATATATTCCGTTCACAATTATTGGGCAACCACCACTTCCTAATATGTTCTTACATTTTCTATTGTAAAAGTAATGGTTGTAATTTGGGAATATAGGAAAAATAAATTCTTAAAAGTAGCAATATAAGCCTACTATTAATATCTGTTAGGTCTTACAATTAAAAGGAGAAATACTTAGAAAGAAGTGATTTTATGATGGATGTTGTAAAAACGTATGAAGAACAGATACTAAAACCTTTTTTGAACTCCTACAACTTACCGTTTATAGTGGTTGATTCTATTATTGAAGACATTACTCCCCGTCTATATTCCCTTTTAAGCATTTGGAATGATGTTAAAAGTAGAAGAGCTATTTTAACAATTGGATTAGAAGAAGCAACTCATTTTGAACCTTTTGATGCTTCAATTGAGATTAGAGCATTAGTAGTAGTTGCAATTAGAAATAGTGAATTTGAAAACCTAGTTAGCACAGATGAAGCTGCCATGAAGTATGGCTTTAAAAAAAGCCCTCTGCCCGAAAGCTCTGTAAAACAGTTAACATATAGTTCTATTGAGTATTTCAAAAGGGTAGATTTAGAATCCCTATGTTATCAAGTGCCATCCAAAAACAATATTTATTTAACTTTATTAAAATCATATCCAATGACAGCGGCTGCACTTAGACATCTAGGCTCGTGGTCTAATAAAGGTATAAGTTATCCCAAAGTTACTCTCCACAATGAATCCTTACGTGAAATAATTGATTTCTCAAAATCACACGATATTATTGTAATTGACAATGGAGTTTATGTAGAAAGCGGTATTGAGCCTTCTTTCAGTATCGAACTTTTAAAAATGTTGGAAATGATTGCACATAATAAACTCCCAATGATGTTTAATGATTGTTTTAAAAGTACAACTAGAAACATTGAAAAAATATTTAAAATAATTGAATATATACTAGATATAAATGGAATTTTTCTAACTAATAATTTCCTAATCTCAAACGGTTTTGTTTCTAAAAGAAAAGAACTACTAAAACCTATGCATACAAATAAAGATATGCTAAAAAATCTTAGCAACATCAATGGACTAAATAAAACACATTTGAAGTATATTAAATTAGTACAAACAGAAGTACTTTCTTGATTACAAAAAAACCTCTTAGAATTTTCCCTAAGAGGTTTTCGTTTCGTTTAACAATCAAATCCATGTAGCTATATCGAGAACGGGTTATATTAGAATCAAGTGTATTAATTCCTCGGAAAGTATAGGGCTTCCATAGCTTTGAACTAACCCTTCAAAATGGCTTTGCTCACAGTTCTCACATATCATCTTCATAAAAAAATAAGTTTACTTATAATAAGTTTAAAATCTATCTAACCAATGTAGAATAATCATATTTTTTAGGGTTATTAAAAGTTATAATCTCAGATACACCTGTGATAATTTCTTCTATTTCTATATTAAAACTTACAAATATTTAGTACCTCTTTTCAGTAAGCATCTGTTCAAGTGGTTAACACTTAGGTGAATAGCGTTTAACCTGTAACCATCCCCCCCGATAGATTTACTATCAACCTGGGCTAGTCTAAGTTGTAGCTGCTCCTATAAAAACAAACATGAATAATAGAATATAAAAAAGAACCCAATCTAGTAAAAGACTGGATTCTTAAAATATAACGCATTAATGTGACATTCTTTCAGTCTACCTATTCGGTATTCATCTACAACAAATGAATAATTAATTATTAAAGTAACTACATACAAAAAACTTGGCTTTAGAGGGCGTATTATTGGCGACATAATGGCGACGGAATGTCCCCAATTAATAAAATAATGTAAAATTAATAAACAATGAAACCTTATAAGCAAAGACTTCTAGAACACTCTGTAAACTATGCACCACCTCGACAAGGTGGGGGTCGCTGGTTCGAGACCAGTCGGGACCATCATAAATCACTGTCGTAAACCTTGCTACAATAAGGTTTACGACTTTTTTATTTATATTGATTTTATTTCCATTTTCATGATTGGTGCAAATATGGTGCAAAAATTTAAATAAATCTATCGTAAAACCTATAAATATAAACCACTATTTGTAATTTCCCCTACCACAATAACCAATTCTCTAAATTAGGATTACTCTTGCCTTTCTTCCTTTATTACGTCAGATAAATAGTCGTCCTCAGTAATACCCTCGGTTTCTATTAAACTCCTCTTTGCTTTTTTCCACTCTTCATCTGTGTATTCATAATAAGTTTTTCTTGCATCATCACAGCTTTTTCCATTAACACCTTTCCAAAACGCATAGGGATTTTCACAATAAGAAATAAATTCTTCTGCTTTCTCTTTTTTTATTATTTCCATGTCTTTAGCGCAACTCATGAGACCAAAGAATAAAAATATGATCAAAATTATTAAAAAGAAATACTTTAGTGCTTTTCGTTTTTTCCTCTTCTTTTTCATTTTATCCCTCGATAATATTAGATTTTGTCCACTAAATTGTTATCGGAAGACAATAATTATAATTAAGAACTATATACAAATTTTCTGGCATTTCATTTAAACTTATTTTACCACACAGTAGGTTCCAACTCTTTGTCAAAAATGACCTCATTACACCTGTTAGCATATCTAGAAACATTAAAAAAACGAGGACAACTATCGCCTCGTTTACAATTTGGAGCATATACATAGCAAAACCAGCTAATAACGCTCCGATTGATTTAAATCCTGTAATTTGCAAACGTGTCACCTGCTTTCTCTCCTTCCATCATCCTCAGTCCCCCTTTAGATATATGGATAATAAAAAGAACGTCCATGTGGACGTTCTGAATTGTTTAGAATTTCAATTGAAAAGTCTTAATCGGTGCTAGCTTTATTACTTGTAACACTATCTACAAAACTTTTACCATAGGAACTTAAAATATAATTTCCCTTATTGAGGATAATACTTGCATTCAACCACTTCCCATTCTTTTGTTGCTCAAAAACTCTTTCTTCAAACAATTTCTTTTTTTCTAACAAAATGTGCTCTAGTTTCTCAAATTCATCAATTTGAAAGTCATAATAAACACTAGTGTCTTCCAGTATACCTAGTTTAATAAAATTTTCCATATAAACGGTTGAATTTTCCTCAAAATTTAAACTTAATAAAGTTGCAACGTTGTTAACTTTATCTGTTAAAGGAATAACTCCTCCATCTAGTTTTGCTAAGTAGGTATATTGAACATTATTTTGTTGTCTATGATAAACTTCGTTTATTATCTTAGCTTCATCTTCACTTATGTTTTTAATTACTTCGATAAAACTTGGATGTGCATATCTCACTCCAGATAGAGTAGAAGCATTCGTGAGTAAATTAATAAATAATTCTGCTATATCTTCATTTGTTACTGTTAAAAGTTCGTCAATTATCTTTAAACCTAAAGTAGGTGGCACAATAGCTATTTCTTCTTCAGGTATTTTCTCCATATTTTCTTTATACTTTTCCATATGGTGCTTTAAAAATACCCCTGCATTTTTGTTATCAGCTCTATTGCTATACTGCTCAATAGCTTTTTGCATAGCTTTAGGTGAGAACCCCGCTTTTCTACCCATATGTTTACCCTGTTTGATTTATTGTCAAGGGTATTTATCATTTTTTATAAATTAATAAGGAAAATAGAACATTTTCTTCTATCCTATCCCCTTATTTCCTATAGAACAAGCAATTAAGCTACTCAATTGTTTCTTTAAATGCTTTTCTCCCTGTATAAACTTTATTAACATCTATTGTTATGCTGCTAATAGAGTTTTCTGTCAAGGGGACTTTGCCATCCTTTTGTACTTTGTTCCAATTCTTCACATCACTTCTGTACAAATATTCTGATAGACGATAAATATCCACGTCTTTTTCCAGTCCTTCTAAATAGGTTTCTTCGATTTCTTTCTTTATTTGTTTCTTCACAAATTGGCGAATCTCTTTCTCAGTAATTTTTCCTTCAAAGCTACTTAGTAAAGCATTCATATTTAATTTTACTTCAAATTTTACATCATTGCCTTGAACTTTAGGTTTTACTTTTATTTTTAGATTATCTATAGTAATCGAAACAAACTTATCTTCACGAGGAATTGTAATTTCCCCTTTTTTAGTTTCCTTAGTCATCCACTGTAATCCATTAATCTTTTCGCCTGAGATAAAGCCTTTAAATTCATCTGGAGTAACGACACCTACTCCCTCGAATTTCGGTAGTTTATCTTTTTCTTTTTCATTCTCCCAATTATCGTCTATTTTCACATAGGGTATGTTTACTTCGTAACTAGGTTCATTTAAACGGATAACGAGCTTCCGAAAATCTATTGGTTCTACAAAGGACTCTTGTTGGTATGAACTCATAGGATCTGCTAGTTTAAGTCTAGTCATGGCGCTGTTAAAAAGAGGATTTAGCAACATAATTTCACCGATAGGATCATTCGTTGAATATACCCACGTTTGATATCTAATCTCCCTAAATCTTAAAAAGGCGTTAATAACAACATTAGCTCTTCCTTCTTTAAGCGCTTCCTCTGAAAGTACCATATATGTCATATGCCCCCAGAATAACTTCAAATCCGTCGATTTATACAATTCAAAGAATGCCTCTTCTATAGTGTCTCCTTTAGCCTTGCCAACTTCCACCTGAATAGCATCCTGGTTTGGTTGCTCCGTTTTTGCAATATTGATGAAGTCGATGATTTGAGCATGTATTTCATACTTATCCTCTTTATAATCTATCCCTATTGCATAGATGTATCGTATTCTATTTGGTTCATCCACATCCCAACAGCTGGTAAGTAGAGGTAGAACTAAGCAAAGAATGCACAATTGTTTAGTTATTCTCTTCATCATCTTCTCCTCCAATTCGAGTAGAATCCTGAGGGTTTAAAGAATGAGGACGTTCTTTATAGTTTTTGGGCGCAGGCCTTATAAGAGATCTTTTAATAGTTGACCAGCTCAAATCCGTTGCAATATTCATATAAGGAACTCCAAATATTCTGATATTTGATAAATAAAGCAATAAAAAATATAAAGCAATAAAAAATCCAAACAATCCTAGAATAGATGTAATCAGTATGAGTATGATTCGAACTATACTTACAGCAGTGACAAGCGACTGATTCACTAAAGTGAAGGTGGCGATTGTGGATATAGCTATCACAACAATCATTGCAGGGCTAGTTAAGCCTGCTCTTATAGCTGCATCCCCTATGATTAGACCACCTACTACACTTATGGTTCCACCAATAACGCTTGGCAATCGTAAGCCTGCCTCCCTAAATAACTCAAACATACCAAGCATCGTCAGCATTTCAACGGCTGAGGGCAACGGTAGTCCGGAATTATTTTGAACAACGGTGGCTAGTAATTGAAAGGGTAGTTGGTCCTGATGAAAAGTAGTAAGCGCTAGCCAAAAGGCTGGCAAAGCTAATCCTATCATTAGACCAATTATCCTCAGCACTCTTTCCGCACTACTAAAAGCGATTGGATATTCCACGTCTTCCCCTGCTTTTAAAAGTAAAAACAAATTGACAGGAGTAATGACTACATAAGAGACACCATCTACTAGAATAACAAACCTTCCCCTTACTAAAGCTTGTACAGCAAAGTCTGGCCGACCTGTATAATCATTTCTTGGGAAGATAGGCGATCTTTTATTTATCATTTCTAGTAGCAGTTCACCACTAAAAACGATATCAATATCCACTTCATTTAATTGACTCATAATATCCTTCAGAATATCCTTATTAGCAATATCATCCATATAAAGTACGGCAACTGTCGTTTTTGACCTTTTTCCTAATTCGAGTTTTTCCACGTTCAGGGAATTGGTAGGTAATCTTTTTCTTATTAAAGCAATATTAACCGATATATCCTCAATAAAATTATCCCTTGGCCCCTTAATAAGTACTTCCATCCTAGACTCCTCAGGATTTCTATTCGGCTTTTTAGCAATATTACTTGAGAGCGTAAGATTTTCATCCTCAAAATAAAGAATTAGAAAACCATTAAAGATTCTTGAGATTAAATCTTCTTTTGTCTTAACCTTTTGTAAATCTGGTATATAAAGCTTATTCAAAATGAACTCTTCAAGTGGTTCCTCGCTAACCTCACTACACGTTTCTTGTACCCGTGGAACAATGGTCTCATTTAGTAGTTGAAGATCGATCATAGAATCACAGGTGATAAAATGGACTTTATATTTCCCGTAGTTGTACAACTGAAATATGACATCTTCATTCTTCTTGAATAGTTCCTTTATTGTGTGAAGATTTAGTATCCCCTCCGGTGGTTTCACTTTGTTTACCTCCTTTCCTACGTTTTTTCTCTTTTTTAGTTGTTTTTTTATGAAAGAAAGCTATCAAGAACAGGAAGATTGATACGAGTAAAAAGAATACGAAAGTAGCTATAAGAAAGTAATTACCTTTGATGAAAAGAAATAAATTGTCATTTATTACGGTTAAAATCATACAAAGGATAAAGAACGCAGGGGCTAATATGAACCATACAGACTTCTTTTTATTCATTTTAAGAAGGTCAACTGTGATGAATAAGAGAAGTCCAACACGTATAAAGGCACCAGTTAACCATTGGTAGATGGAAAAAAAGTCTAGATGTTCAATGAACTGCCCAATGGTAACTAAACCCCATTCCTCATATGCCGGATAATTTTGTTCGGCTGCCTCGTGTGGTCCAAACTCTGTAATAGCCCCCAATAATGGACCTAAGGTTAGCCCCATTAACAAGAACAGAATGATCGCAAAATGGAACCATCTCATCTTGTCCTTAATATGTTGTTGTAAAAAGAGAAGTAGTATTAGCTCGATATAACCTGCAGCAGGAAAAACACTGGCTTTTAGCACTGGCTCCCAGCCATGCTCCAAAAAAGGTCGTAGTAATGAATAATCCTTCACTTGAATATTCACAAAGGCTACAAAAAAACCTAAAACTAAAACACCAAACAAGACCATGACATTTACAATGGCAATAGTTTGAATACTGCTAGTTGCTAATAGGATGCACAAAACGATATAAATTATTAATAAGACGATAATGGAGGTGGTAGGCAAGAAGGTTGTTTTCACCCATTGCATCGCTTCACGCATTGTAAAGGCCGCCGATACGAACAGATAGATCCCTACTACGTAACGAAAAATTGTACTAGTTTTGGGACCTGTTGCCTCCTGAAGCCACTCCAACAATGGCCTCTGTTTAGCTTGCTTATAAATATAAACAAGTATAAAAATCCATAAGCCCATGATTACTGCAGCCAATATGACAGAAATCCACCCATCTCTACCTCCTACCTCTAGAATAGGAGGTAGAATAGTGACATGATTTTTTAATCCAATCATAGTCATGGATAAAGCAACAACGTGTAAAATACTTATTGGACCGACTTTTTTCAAATTCATACCTTCTAACGTTTTATAATACTTTCTAGTTTTGACAACTTTTAAAGTGTTTATAAGGTAAAATAGATATAAATTGAGAACTATTCATAAATAAACTAAGTGGAGTTAAATAGGATGTGTTTTTTCGAAAACGATAACATCCTGGTACAACTTATTACTGGAGAGATTTATCTTTACGCAGAGAAAACCTTCTAGCTAAGGATTCCTCTAAAACAAAAAAGGGTTAAGATAAAATTCACCGAAAATAAAAAGCCTCGCAAACTTTACGACCTAGTAAAGTTTGCGAGGCTTTAATTACAATTATTTATAGTTTTTTATTACAGCGGATGCTTACCAGGATAAGGATATCTCCCAAACAACTACAATGGAGTATTTCTTACAAGAAATAAGCTACCTAAAAAAACGTGAAATCAAGTTGACCGATTTCACGTTTTTTTAATTGATAGACTAGCTATGTCCCAGTCTCTATTCTTATTCAACTACTGAATAGTTTCCGTGCTCCATGGAAATTACATATTGGAATTTGAAATTAAAATAATTGGTGAACATCTGAGAGCCATAAAGCCTGAAGATGGAACCGCACTTTTAGATATTTCCTTAAGAAACCTAAGTACCAATCCTGTAACCATTGTTTCCGGAATATTGATTGTAAAAGACTACCAAAATAAAGTGAGATCTAAGCATGTCGTTTACGGTTTCGAATCTGAGATGGGAGCAGTTTTAGTATAGAAATTCAGCCTAAAAGAGAATTAATAGGGGAATTGCATGTTGGCTTTGGATCTACTGATTGTTTAAAAATTGTCCTTGATAAATATGGTTACACTGATGAACGATTTATCTTTGATTTGTATTTGCTAAAGATGAATTTCTATGGAAGGTAGCTCAAAAAATGAAAAACGAATGATATGAAGATGTTTTATAATGAGGGGAAACTAAGAAACAACTGTTACACACTGTTTTCATAAAAGTAGTAATACAGACCACCTGTCTACTCTTTTGTCCGCAATTTGTCCTCATAATTAATTTTCTGTACCGATCTTACTTTACTGAAATGATTTTCACTGTCTCGAAAACCTTATTAAACCAGACTTATTTAATCTAATCGAACTCAGTTTATCTAGATTATATAAGCGAGATAAATTCGACAAGGTGGGGGTCGCTGGTTCGAGACCAGTCGGGACCATCTATTCAAAAGCCTTTAACCTCAACGGTTTTAGGCTTTTTTCAATTTCATTTATAGCCTTTAAAATAAGTAAAAATTAGTGTTACGTGACCGATGTGTGACGAATTTAAAAACGTTTTTTTTGAAATTATAACAACACACAATTTCCTATTATATTATCTAGGTCTAAAAAGAAAAAACCATACCTAAGTAGGATGAGCAACCTACGCCAAGGTGAGGACAGATCTCTCCAACCTGCATTACACCCTTTAACTCTTCTACTAATTGAATCACTACTTTTGGCGCCACTTCCTTTCCAATTCCTCGTACTTTTTTAAGACTTCAATCTGCTGTTTCAAATACCGATTCTCGGCCTGTAGTTTGGCTGTTTCACTTTCATATTCCGGTCCTTTGCCGAAGGTATATTGTTTGCCAACTCGTTGGTAAACACGGTGGATTTCTCCATTTCGATACCATCTCATCCATGTTTTCAACTGCGTATAGTTTCGAATATTTAATTCTTCCATTACTTCTTTTACAGGTACCTTAGCCAATCGCATTTCAATAGCCTTCATTTTTACTTCTACTGGATAACTGACTCTTGTACCCATAGAAAAAACATCTCCGCATTGAATTTAGGTTTTGTATACCCGTTTTTCAACGAAAGGTGTTTTTATTTGTCTCGTTTGTTTAGGTCACTGCAAGTTTTTAATTAATAGTCTTCTTTTACTGTTACACCATTTTTTTTAATCGAGGGACGGCTACTGCTTTTTTCTACCGACTATGCATTCGAATAGATATCATCTGAAATTTTTTTAAAAAATTTTCATTGACAATATAAGTGAAGTGTTTTACCTTTGTGTTAACCAAAATAAAAAAACAGGTTAACACATTAAAGGGGGCAGTTTATTTTGAAAAAGGGTGGTACTTATCAATATGTATTAGCAGCAATTGGCGCAGCAATTATTTCTATACTCGCGCAGGTGACGATTCCTCTTCCACTCGTACCAATTACTGGGCAAACTTTAGCAATCGGTTTAGTCGTTACCATTCTAGGAATGAGATTAGGTGTATTATCGGTAATAGTGTATATATTAATTGGCGCAGTAGGGATGCCAGTATTCAGTGGGTTTTCAGGAGGATTAGGGATTGTAGTTGGGCCAACAGGTGGCTATATTATTGGATTCTTGCCATCAGCGATACTTATGGGACTTTACTTGAGAAAATTTAGTGTCACAATTTCACATGCAATTGTGGCAAATTTAATTGGTATGGTTGTCACACTGTTATTCGGGACAGTTTGGTTAAAAATCATTGCTGACTTGACGTGGACAGCAGCATTTATGGGTGGCGTGGCACCGTTTATTATAGTAGGTGTAATAAAAGCAGTACTAGCTGCATGGTTTGGTGTTGTAGTACGCCGCCGCCTAAAAACAGCACATTTAGTCGAGGCAACCGTTTAATTAATCTGAGTTTCAGTGGAAAATTCATGGCTAGTTGGAAATATTTGTGCGGAACGAAGTGAATATAAAGAAGAAGCGGTCACCGTTGACAAACTTCAGGGGTTACAAATTCGACAAGGTGGGGGTCGCTGGTTCGAGACCAGTCGGGACCATCATTTCCTATAGCCTGTAAACGTTGATATAACAACGTTTAAGGGCTTTTTTCTTTCGGAACACTTCCTATACTAAACCTCGGATTTTACAAATGCTCACGGATTGCTCACGAGATTTTTTCCAGTGTTTTTTCAAAAACATCTGCTAAATCGTAATTTTCATCTGGTACGAGGTGAGCATATGTTTCTAAGGTAATTTTAGCATTCGCGTGTCCCAAACGTTTTGACACCTTCACAACATCAACTCCCTTAGAAATTAAAATAGATGCGTGGGTATGACGGAAATCATGGAATCGAATACGGGTTACGTTTGAAGTGGTAATCAGTCTTTTCAACGCATGTAACACATTTCGAGGATCTTGTTTTGACCCTGTTTCCGTGCGTAATACAACAGATAACCGGTGTTTCTATTCAAATAGTGAAGTGGTATATAGTGAAATTTCATGTAGGGGCAAAGTAATATCTCCAAAACGGCTATTTCACTCTACTATCATAAATTCAGTTTGTTGTGTTGATGATTTTCGCCAAAACAGAGAAATACTTTCTATAAAATTCCACAAATTTATTTTTTAAAGTCGCTGCTAAAATATTAGCTAAATCTCTAACCATCCCTTTATTACATTGCCTTTTAGACAATTCGAGATGGATAACTACCCACTGAATGAAAGTTAAAAGGCTTAGAATTGCCTTCTACAACAAGGTTTGTGACAATACAGTTTTAAAAATGGTGTTAATCTAGTTTGGGCATCGGTCGAGGGTGTTATAGGCCTTAAGACTCCCAATACCCCCTTCCTATTATGTGAATCTATACCAATTCCAATAAGCAGAACTAATAGCGTCATCTGTACTTAATTACCCTTTTTCAGTTATTCCTTTCTCTCTTTTTCTGTTGTCTTTTTGTTGGTTGCCGTTCTCTCTCTCTCCTTTCCTTTGTCATACATTACCTATTCTTTTCTTCTTTCTCTACTCTCTTTACCCTCTCTACACGGTCCACATGAGGCTAGTTCTATCCTTCACCCCTCCCCCTTTTTTATCCCTCTTCTTCTTTAGACCTCTCATATCTCATTGTAGACGCTGTGAGGGTGTTTATATAACCTATTCATTATTTCCCTAGACACCTCTTTTTAGTAGCGACTATTGAGGGTGCCTTTTGAGTGGTGTGGTGGTGCATTGTTTCGTGAATATGAGTACTCTCTTGAATGTGTTGAATATTGATAGTTCCCTATATCTTCGTAATTTTGAAGAAAATAATCTTATGAAATTCTATTTATAAAAACTGTTTTCAGTTAAACTAAAGGTAAAAGATTGAGGAGTGTTAATAATGGGTGCTTGGGGAACAGGAATATTTGATGATGATACTACTTGTGATGTAAGGGGTGATTTTATTGATTACTTGGAAGAAGGTAAATCTGTAGAATTAGCAACTCAAATAATATTAGAGGAATATTTAGGTAAATATAATATTGATGATGATTTGGAAGTACTGTCTTTAGTATATATTGGTCTTTCAGCAATACAGTTAGATAAAAAGTGTCTTCAAGAACAAGTGCGTAAGAATGCTATTGAATTGATTAAACGTGGTGCAGACCTTGAACTTTGGGAAGAAGCCGGTGAAGATGATTATGAAGAACGAAAAAGAGTGTTGAGTGAGTTTAAACAGAAGTTACTTAATGTTAAATAATGAGTAGTTTAACTTCAAGAACATGACTGTCAATAGACGGTCTTTTTTTATGCCTTTGAGTGTCGTAACTACTATAATGTTCCAGATAATAATTATTGGAATCAAGCATCCATTCTCTTACCTCTTTAGACTTAGGACCATAATCCCTTCGAACTTCATTCCACCAAGTAACGGCATCCGTTTTGTGTGCCATGGCCGCTTCATTTAAGGGACGCCATTTATTTTCACCGTCTTGTATCTTATTTTCTTGAGACATTCTCTCAATAACTTCTCTTCCAGTTTTTGATATCTTAATTTCAGTTTTAACAAAAGAAACCTTGAAAGGCATAAGCCAATCAAGGTCAGAAATAGTGAATAATAATCTTCAATTTCTTTCTTTACGAATTCCAATAACAAATAGCCAGAATCAGTTGCTATTATCTCATACCTTTAAACAGTTAGTTGTTGGTATGGTTCTGTGTGCTACACTACACTGTCCATCCTCCAAAAATTGGCTGCGGATTATACATTTAACTAAGTGCTGAAGAGAAAGCAGATTCAAGCATAGTGTCAAAATCGCAAAAATTTTCCATAAGCTCACCTGAAGGCTTATCTAGTTCAACAAAACTTTTTTTAGAAATATTATAACAATACCAAGCTATATCTGAATCTCCAAAAAAAATCAGTTCATCTTCGTCTTTAATTGACTCCCATGTCTCATTCGCATCAAAAAAACTATCCACATGATTTATTGGCTTCGAATCCAAAAAAATTTGGTCAATTCCATAAATTATAAGTCCATTAAATTCAATCCCATTAACTGTTTGTAGATATTCATAGTATTGCTGTGGCAGTACATCTTCACCAAATTTTTCTACTACAGATTTACGAAATCTTGATAACTCGTTTTCATTGGTAGGTAAATTGAGTTTTCGATTTCGTTTCTCTCTTATTTTGGAAATCTGACTAACTTGCTCTCTCCACATATAATCACCTTCTAAAATTATTTATTCCTTATTAGGAGGATAAATGTTTCCTTCTGGAATAGGAAAATCAACTATTTTACTGTCCCCAGGTTTCATACCCTTTGTTAATGAATTTTGCTCATTTGTAATAACCTTGTGATAGGGATCGTTTTTTATTAGAACTAAGTTTTCCACATCATTGGTACCACTTTGATCCAAAGGGATTTTATGATGGACGTGCCAACCGTCAGGAACTAGTCCGTATTCATTCATATCTTCAATATCATTATCTGAAATTCCAGCCTTTTTTAGTTCTTTTATTTTTTCAGGATTATTAGCCATAGATTTCAACATATCTTTCCTGAACTTAGTAAAATCCTTTCGCAAATGAGCTGTGTCATTTGGATTTCTTTTATTAAACGTAACCTTTTCTATTTTAACATTAGGAAGTATGACTTCCTCACCTTTTAATTTACCGACGAAATCAGGACGACTATCCGTAGTGACGACATTATCCGTACCCTTACCACCAACATCCACATTCTTTATTTCAGTCTTAACATCGGCATCTCCACTTTTGATGCTCGTAGGGATATCCGTTTTGGCAGGTGGCAAAATAAGGGCTTTTGGCGTATTCAATTGGGAATGAGTGTTATATAAGGTATCTAGTTGATATTGAGTTCTGCCAAGTGGACACATAATAAATGGTTTTCGATGCCATCAGGGCAATTAATCGCATAAACTAAGGTGTCTTTAAAAGCACCAATTCTTTATTCACTAACATGTATCACCTACTATCACAATATCTTATAAGGAGTTGTGAAACCTATAACCCTCGCTCTTCCTCTTCTTCCTCAAGAAATACTTTAAAATAATCAGCATAGGTATCCCATTCATCTGGTTTTGAGGTAAAAGAGTTTTTTTCTATTTCAGAAATTTCCACTGCATCAAACCAAATAACTGAGGGAGTACTTTTTGTATCCATGACTATAAGACTTTCTGATGGCTCAGCTAGAACGACAAATCTGGTTGGCAAATTTACAGTCTCTCTCAATCTAATTGTTTCATCGATGATATTTAAGCTACTATCCACCCTGGTAAAAGAATAATTACTTATACTACCCAAATATCCGCCACTAAAAAATGTTGATATTTCGCAAAAAGATT
Source organism: Psychrobacillus sp. FSL H8-0487 (assembly GCF_038008385.1). Lineage (NCBI taxonomy): Bacteria > Bacillati > Bacillota > Bacilli > Caryophanales > Bacillaceae > Psychrobacillus > Psychrobacillus sp. FSL H8-0487. Next base: position 1,404,926 of record NZ_JBBOZA010000001.1, on the reverse strand, counting down.
CTGGCAATTCTATTTCTAATTTTTTTTCTATTTCTATTAACTCTGCATTGTTAATTCCATCTTCAGGAAAAAGAGTTTCGTAACTTTTTTTCATTTCTAAAATTTTTTTATCCATACTACAATCCCTCTCTACAATTTATTTATTTTCTACTCTAAATTTCCAATATTCTCTTGTATCTGCATTGAATTTTTTTCGATCTATAGGAAAACTAGGGTTAGGTTTACTTTTACCAAATTGGCTGTGTAAAATATCTCGACCATATTTTCCAACTCCATGATATCTTGTACTTGCTTCAGCTAAAGGACCTCTTGAATCTTGTCCAATATGATGTAGAGTTGCAAGTCCTCCATCAAGTAATTGCGGCGCTAACCCACTACCAAATGCTTCAGCATTTGTTTTACCAATAAATCTCTTATCTCCAGAAGTTCTTACATGATTCCAGTCTATATCATTTCTCCTAAAAACTTCATACGGATATTTAATATTTTCCGCTACGTTTTCTTCTATAGTCTTTAGTTTCTTTCCTTCCAACGTTGGGAAAGTCGCTTCGGTAATCATCGTACCGATTAGTTGCTCCTGTTCTTTTACCCATAAGTCATTCGGATTTAAGTATACTTTTGGGAACAGCTCTGTTCTAATGAAACTTCTAAACCTGCTTATCATTCTTTTGGTAATTGCACCAATGAACTATTCGTCACTGGATAGTCCCCAACAAAAAAAGAAACCCTGAAAGGCATATAGCCAATCAAGGTCGACTTTTTTCTTTATACAAATGATTAGCTATTCAATATCATCATATGCGTCACCTAGGGAGATAAAATCACTTCTTAGCCAATACCAATATTGCCCTTTATTTTTTATAAGTGCGTCAAGTAAATCAGTAAACGAAGTAGCTATAATCTGGGATTCCCCTACAAGCCCATGACGGTCATAAAAACTATCGTAGCATCTACCTAGTCTATCTTCATTGAGGTCAATCGTTAAGTATTCATCCGTTCCATCATTACCAATAATATACCAGTTAGATGAAATATCTTCTTCACATAATTCTCCTACTATTATTGGATTTGCCAGTACAAAATTATCAGGAGACACAAGATAAATTGGATACTCTTCATTTTCAAATAGAACTAATCCCCCACAAAGACTATAAAACTCTTTTAAATCATTAGATAAAATATCTTTTTCTTCGTCAATAATGGGTAATCCAGAAGGCTCAAAGATACGACAATGTGGTAACGTGTTTATGTGCGTGAGCAACTGCTTTATCTTTTCCATTAGCTTCACTCCCGATAATTATATTTATTAAAGGAACTATAATATTCTTGTCTGGCTGATTTGGGAACATTTGCAGCATCAAACATTCTTTCTGTTAGTTCTTGTATCTCCCTTGGAGAGACTGATTGCCAATAAATAGCTTTTGTAGCAGCATATTGTTCTTTTAAAAGTGCTACTGTTGGGGTATTCCCACCCCTACTTACATAGTTTGGAACATTATATTTAGCCCTTACATCCATAACACCATGATGATTTTTGAATTACTAGGTCGATAAGGCACTACATCATTTGGTTTAACAGTTGTATCTATACCTCTATCTCCATTAGTACCATTATCCACTGCTTCGCTCGCATCCTGAGCTTCCTCTATTGCCTTACTTCCTTTTACAGCAAGTTTACCACCCGTACTTGCCCACCCAGCAAATTCAAAAAATTTGCGTTAAAATATCATCACATTTTCATTTTGAACTAATAACTCCCTCCTGTACTCCGCTAACACCTACGAATTAATAAACAAAAAATAGACCATGATTCTTTTACTACAAGGAAAGAAATTAGAATTTAAAAACCTTGAAAGGCATTTTTCCAATCAAGGTTTTTTTCGCTTTAAAGCACTCATTAAAATTCTCAAATATTTCTATTTCTCCTCCGCAACTCTAATTATTTGTAAATTTTCGTTAGTTTAACTTAATTCATTTATATTTTTTTAGAAGCATTATTTAGAAGTGCATTTAATTTATCACCCAAATTTAATTTAACGTTATCGAGATTGTTTTTAGTTACTTTTATACTTTTAAAGTCTTGTATAAAACCTTCAAAAGAGTCAGAAACCAAGAAAACATTCTCTCCTTCCATTTCGTGAAACCAAATATATATTTTATTTTTTTTATCATCTGACTTTCCTATGCAAATTAAATCTTTGCCTGGTAAATCTGCAATTGGAAATAAATCAGTTGGTAATATACTTTTATAATAGTTTGCTTTGTTATCAATTTTATTCTCGTCATTATATAATCCGTAAATAGAGTCTATCTCGAATTGAGTTTGCTTAATTTTTTTCGGCAAATCTAATGAAGGAATAAAACGATAATCTTCTTTAATATAATCATTACCATAATGTTGCAAATAAAATTCATAATCTTGAGGTAACTTTAACTTATAATTTTCTTCAAGTGTTTTTATGTCATCTTCACCCCAAATTTTATCTATCTCTTTTATATCAAAGTCAATTACTTCCTCTAGCTTCTTTTTTAATTGTTCCATTTAATATCCTCCTCTTAAATCAGATGCAGAACCAATATGCGGAACATTCCCATGTTGTATTTTTTCATATACTATTGAAAAGTCATCATTCGAACCAGTTAACTTTCCTTTTTCAAATACAATATTACCCTCTGACCAAGGTGTGAAGTTAGGTCTACTCTTTGCAAATTCCACCCCTTCACCATTCGTTATACTTATAACTTCTGGCTTATCAGAATACCATTTTCCATTACCTGGTTCACCTTCCCAATGACCATTATTTCTTGGTAACCTTGTTCTAGGATTATCCGTACCCTTAGCACCAACATCCACATTCTTTATTTCAGTCTTAACATCAGCATCTCCACTTTTGATGCTCGTAGGGATATCCGTTTTGGCAGGTGGCAAAATAAGGGCATTTGGCGTATTCAATTGGGAATGAGTTTTATATAAGGTATCATCTAATTGATATTGAGTTTACCCAGTGGACTGTTGACGACATCTTGATAAATTGGCGAATAGATGGACTCCACCTTCTCCGTACTCAAAACATCTCTTGATGAATATAAATCGCTTCCTTTATTTACGAATTTTCCACCCGTACTTACCCAGCCAGCAACGGGAATCATCGCGGAAAAAGAAAGGCTTGCATTTAATGCATCCCCTCTTGCCGTATAGATAACTCCATTTACGCCATCCGCTATTTCACCAAAAACAGGTATAAAGCCTGCTATATCTAATCCAAACTGTAAAGAATCTAGTAATTTGTTTTCTTACGGTTTGTCTACAGTAACGGACTCTTCTTTATATTCAACCTTGGAAACAACTTTGTAGAAACAGTTTGATCTACTACATACTCTTTAATGAGTAAACCATTATCATACGCATGATATTTTATATTTTCCGCTACGTTTTCTTCAATAGTCTTAACTTTCTTTCCATGCATCGCTAGAAAAGTCGCTGCAGCTTTGTTTTAAATAAAATGCCTTGAGAGGCATTAAGCCAATCAAGGTTAAGTAAACTACTCAACATTTACTGAAACAAATGCAGTTTCATCACTTGGAAAGTCATCTGGGAACGCATTGCATACTAATTCTTTAGTTATTATTCGATATAAAAACTCTACCATTGTAAGTAAATAAGTATAATTCTCCGGTGCCCTCGACTCGTACACCACAATTTTCCACTCGTCAGGCCCTCCCTCGGTTAACCAGTATAATTCATCACCGTTATCTGTGTATCCCCATGGAAGTAATCCACCGTTTGAAGGGTAAACATCATGTTTATAATACTGTGGAAAACTTTTCTTAGATTGAATATAAGCATTCGTCATTTCCTTCTGTTTCACAAGATAATTTACATTATCATCATTTACAAATGGAGTTAATATCCACAAAAAATTGTCAACGCCACCAGTACCATAAGTTTCGATAAATTTCACATAATCTGAAGGCAATTCCGAACCAAGTGTATCAAAAAAAATTCGCCATTGTTCTTTATCTTCAGTTTTTTGTGGAAATTCTGGTGGAGGAAGAATTTTAATTAATTTATCCAAATATATACACTCCTATTTTTTATTTAATATTGTTACATCTAAAGAAAAGCCAAATTAGAATTGATAGATATCTTATATCTTCACCTCTATCAACAGCTGATCGAACAGAAGTCTCAAAATCTCTCATAACTGGAGAGTTTACAGGTAACTGGTAAAGAGTGACTAAATTTCTTGCATCTTTCCCTGAACCACCCAATTGGTTACTCAATAAATGTCCCCGCGCATGACCCAGACTCCCTGGTCCACCACCTAAGAATCCATGTGGCAAAATTGATTGACTAGCCTTACTACCAGTCACAATCACATCCTGTGTAATTGCAGCTATTACTCCAGTTGGTCGTCCTAAGTTATCTAATTGACCAAAAATAACATTTCCAGGCGAACATTGAGTTAGCTGAGATAATTCCGAGATTATCCGTACCCTTAGACTGTCAATGTCAAAACTTCTTCCCTAGATGCAGAAGTGATTACTTAATTGATAAATTCTGTTGTAGAACTAAATAAAGCATAAACCTTCCACACGGAAAGTTTATGCTTCAAGTCACAAGAATATATGCTTTTAGTGCATATTCTTTCGCTTTATTAACGTCTCCTAATTCATAGCCAGTGTTAACATTTAATAAATTATTTATCACTTAAAATTTCACTAATACTAATTTCTTTCTCATTTACTAAATCATAAAATCCAATATGAACTCCTTCTTCATATAGCCAACATATATCTGTTCCATATGGAGCATCAAAAATTTCTAACATAACTGGGGCAATTTTTATTATTGAAGTCGCCCCCATTATTTTAAAGTTATCAGGATTATTAACATAATCATCATTATCTTCGATGGAATAAATTGTCCATCCATTCAATTTTGGAATATCTGACTTTTCTCGGAACGTATACCTTATCGGTTTCCCTTCGATTACGTTATTTGAAACAACAAATCCACCATAATCCAAATTAATTTTTTCCATGTTCATACTCCTTAATAATATCTACTAAATCATTTCTCCAAGAATATTCTTTACAATAATCTAAACAAGATTTATTAAATACATCCTCTAATTTATAATTTGAGCCATGATCCAAAAGTAATTTATATAATGTTTTATTATCGTTAGTTGGTAATTTATTTATTGTAATTGCATATTTAAAAGGAATTGCATTATATCTGTCTACGGCATTTATATTTAAGCCATTATCAATAAAGATTTTAGTAACCTCTAAACTATAATCAGGACTAGGACGAAGGACATTGAAATAAAACATATGCAAAGTATATCTATTATTTTTTCACGTAGAATAATTTAAATCTATTCCTTCTTCTATTAAAAAATTAATAATTTTAATTTTTTCATTTGAATTTTTATCATTTGCCAATGCTATACAGTAAATTAATATCTAATTCCTCATCAACTTGGTTAATGTTACCATCGTAAAACCTCTTTAAGTCATCAAGCGTTCCATCTCTAGCAGCATCAAAAATATTTAATATTTTTATTTCTCTACCCCCTTTTATTTATTCAAATTCATGACTTCGATTTGTAGAGGCGTCTCTAATCTATAGTTATCAGGATTATATTGAAATTCTTTTAACTTAATACTTATTCATGTAAAGACTTAAAATGTCTAGCAAGTGATACAATTTCTTCATCAAGATTAGGAAACGCAATAATATTATCCAATACATTTATAAAATATGCTTTTCTGTCCCCTTGAGAACCATTGATAACTCTATTTAACATCCAAACAGTATGTTGTGTAGGTTCCCTTTTAAGTGATTCAACAAGCTTTTCTTCATATCCATTTTTATAAAACTTTTCAACAAAATGCACAAGAGGCCCAGGTCTACCAAAATTTATATTTGGATATTTTTCCATCAACTTAAAAATGGGCAAAATGGCTTCAAAAGCATCCTCCCTTTCTTCTATTTCTTCAACAACATCATAAGTAACATCAATAAAATTCTCATTCATAATTGATTTTTTTAACTTCATCATTAATTGGTTTAATTCATTTTGCATCTTATCATTCCTTATTATAGAGTATTTTTCATATGATTTAACGCTTTATTTGTAATATCGTTTACAGTATCTTCTGAAATACCAGCATCTCCAAGATAGCTTTGTGGAAACTTCAACCCAAGGTTTTCTTCTGCATTACAAATATGTTTCTCTGATACCGGACCCAAAAAATCCTTCTGATCACTATAATCTCCAGTCATTTAACCTATAAATAATCGTAATCTTTAGACCCATGTAAGTAAAAATGTAAAAAAGCACTTGTCGCTTACAGTAGACAAGTGCTTTAAGTTCATATATGTTCCATACTATTTATTGTTTTTTAGAAATTTCAAATACTTCGCATCTTCTACACCAAAGCACCTACCTCTTGATTTCTGATTTGCTGTATCAAGATACTCTTTTGCTACTGATAAATCACCTAACTCAAAAGCCACCTTTCCAGCCCACAATTCTCTTTCTCCTGTATCTCCTCTTGCGGGATCAGCGACAAATATATTATCAACCCATTTTTTCATCCTTACAGTATCGTTTAATATAATAGATATATCTAAAATACCCCATATTATTAAAAAACTTTCATCAAAAATTATTTTGTCAGCCGGAAGTTCTCCCCATGCTTGTTCTAATAAAGAAACAGACTCTTCTAAATTTCCTTTATCAAATTCTTCATTGCTCTGATCCATCAATCCCTGTATGTGAGCACCTTTTTCACCTGTTACATAAGCCATTATTAATCATCTCCTAAATTTCACCTTTAATAACATCAAAGTATTTATCATCTTCGTTTTCAAAAATTGAGTATCCTTCAAGAATATATGCTCTTAGTAAATATTCTTTCGCTTTATTAACATCTCCTAATTCATACCAATCTTCACCGAGACGTAACAATATAAAAGGGTTTTCTATTCCATTAGGGCAATTAATCGCATTAAATAAGAAGTCTTTAGAAGCATCAAAATCTTTATTTATATAACATGTATCACCTAATGCTGTGTAAATCCAGGTACTTGCTGCCCAATTATGTTTAGGTTCAGGAACTAAATCTAAAGCTTTCAAGTACATTATTATTGCATTCTCAAATTCAAAATTATTAACTAAGTCATCACCTTGTGAACATAAACTAACTATTCTTTCATAAAGTTCATCTTGTAATTCCAATATAAACTCCCCCTAATTTTCCGATGGTAAATATTTCCGACCTAAACTAGCACCTTGAGAACGGTTTATACTATAATGTTCCAGATAATAATTATTGGAATCAAGCATCCATTCTCTTACCTCCTTAGACTTAGGACCATAATCCCTTCCAACTTCATTCCACCAAGTAACGGCATCCGTTTGTGTGCCATGTCCGCTTCATTTAAGGGACGCCATTTATTTTCACCGTCTAAGAATTGAGTTTTGCCACGTACTTTTTGTATCTTATCTTCTTGAGACATTCTTTCAATAACTTCTCTTTCAGTTTTTGATAACTTACTTGGTGTTCTCCCCATATATTTTAGTCTATTACTAGTAGGTTTAACATTATCCGTACCATTAGCCCCAACATCAAGATTCTTAATTTCAGTTTTAACATCGGCATCTATACTTTTAATACTCGTAGGGATATCCGTTTTTGCTGATGGCAAATTAAACATTAGGGCATTTGGCGTACCTAATTGGGAATGAGTGTTAGATAAGATATCTAGTTGATTTTGAGTTTTGCCTAATGGACTGTTGACGACATCTTGATACATTGGCGAATAGATGGACTCCACCTTCTCCGTACTCAAAACATTTCTTAATGAATATAAATCGCTTCCTTTATTTACGAATTTTCCAGCCGTACTCGCCCAGCCTGCAAAGGGAATCCTCGCCGAAAAAGAAAGTGTCGCATTTAATGCATCCCCTCTTGTTGAATAGATAACACCATTTATGCCAGTTGCTATTTTACCAACACCAGGTATAAGCCCTGCAATATCTAATACAAACTGTAAAGAATCTAGGAATTTGTTTTCTTTCGGTTTCCACCATGCCTATTTCCTGCTTTATAAAGTGTAGCGCACAATGCTTTTCACAAAAAATTTTCGTGTTTTCTCGATTCTCAAACAAATTATTTTCTAATTGTCTCATTCAAATATCAGCTGATTTAATATAAATCATAGAAAAAAACCTTGAGAGGCATTTAGCCAATCAAGGTAATAGAAATTTATCTTAATTGTGCTCTAAATGAAAAACTCTGTAATAATAAATTCAATTAGCTGATACTATCACTTTCTTCTATGAATTCTAAAAACGAATCTTGCAGTTCTCCTTCAGTATCAATAGAATCAAGCAGTAATTTAGGTTCAAACGAACAATCTTTTAAAGTTGAACTTCCATCAATTACTCCTAGCATGTTTGAAATAGTATCAATCATGGTTTGTTCAATTATCCTCATTAATATATCTTTATTTTCATCAGTTAAACTCTCTTCATCCGTTTTAGGAGTCACATTCGTAGTTTCATACAAGTTTTTGTATATTTTCAGATTCTCTTTAACTATAGACTCATAAAGTGATTTAACAAAAATCTCATTCATTATCAAGTCCTTCTACTCCTTTAATTATATACTCCAATTCAATTTTGTCCCTGTGTTTGAAACAAACATGAATATTTAAGTATTCATGTTTGTTTAAATAAACCCGAATGTTTCTAACACAGGGACACATTTTTACGTGCTCCGAATTTATCTGAATTTATGAAGTAAATCGTTTTAACTTCTTCTAGGTTTGAAATAAGATCTAAGGTTGTTTCATCCACATCATCCCTATTCTCAAAGTTTTCTTTTATTTTATGAATACAATTGTAAAAAAAACATTTAATTTTTGAATTGAACCCATTACCTATTCTTCCATCTCTAAAATCTTGTTGGCGTATTTTTAAATCTTCCCCGTACTCCATGATGTACTACCTTCATGGGCTATGAATTTCAGTAAAGTATCAATAATGTCGTTCATAACTTAAATATCTTATGTAAAACAAAAACACTTGTTACCTAAAATGCAGTGCAATCAAGTGCTTTATAGTTAGCTATATAAAGTAATTCTGTACTTTTTCTATCTTTAAACCAATGAGCCTGTGTAATTTCATAAATTTTGGAGTTTTTTCTTAAAAAAACTTCATAGATTTAAAATGTCGTATTGGTAAATCATATCTTAGTCATGTAACTTATCTAAAAATCTCTAGAATGTTACTGCAATATAAAATATATATCAATAACTTTAAATACCATTTACCAGGCTTTTATTGTTTAAAGCTTGTATCCGTAAAAATATTTTTTACCCTTTTCCCAGTTTTTCATGGGAAGTCCATTTATATATTCAATCAAATCTTTATAATTGCTTGCACTAATGATAGTGCTAAAATCCCCAGGCGCCTTTTCACCACTCCAAATTGATAATAAAGATGGGATTAACTCCATACTTAATGGTTCTTCATTATTTGCTGCAATCATAACTCTCTGTACTAACTTTTTTGCCAAGTCTCCAGGAAAAGCTAAATTTTCTTGAAAGTAATAATTTCCCGTCTCATGCTTCTCACAATATTTATAATAAAAATCCCCTATTTCATCTACAGTTGCCTCTTCCCCAATTTGTTCTTCAAAGTTAAGGAAAGAACCAATAGAATCTTTAATAATAAGAGATGTATCACTAATTTCATCCCATTCTTCAAGTAATGCTAATAAGTATGGAATTATATGAAGAGAGAGTGATGTAGTGGCTGCTGATGCAAAAGTGTTTATTGTTTCTTCTGTTCCCTCACCAAGAAAGCGAAGATTATTTGATTCCCTTATGTCATCATGCGTTGCGATAACTAAAAATACTCTAATACATAAGTTCAAAACTGCCTCATCTTTAGTATGATTCATTAATTGTATTAATAATGGTGTTTGAGTAAAATCCCCTATTTTATATAATTCTATTAAGTTAAGTATAACTTCCGTTTCTGTAACGGCCTTCAATAAATTTTCTTTGATTTGAGATTGGGAAAGAGTTGGTTTTTCTCCAAACCATATACTGTTCATAAGATTTTGTGATCCATTCATAAATACACCTACTTTCACCCTACGAATTATCTACTTCCATTTTCTCGTTGCAATTTCAAAACTTAATTTTGAAAGGTAGTAACTCTGTATGTTGTGGATTATTACTAAATAAAATAATACTATCTTCATTCTCATGTATTTTTAATACCTTAGCATCCTTTTTACCATAACCCAACTCACGATAAAAATCCAAATCCAAATCATCAATTTGCTCACGGCGATTAGATGACTCTCCTGTTTTCTTTATGTTAGAATTTACATTTTCACCACCAAAAGATAAACCTTGCTTATGATGACCTTTTTCAATTTCTCCTTTTCTCACCTTGCTTGGTAGTCTGCTCTTGCTTCCTTTAGTTCCATATCTTTCACTATTGTAGATTCATCAATCTGTTTTCATTAAATGAGTAATACAGACCACCTGTTTACTCTTTTGTCTGCAATTTGTCCGCATAATTATTTTTTTGTACCGAACTTATTTTACTGGAATGACTTTAACAGTCATGAAAACCTTATTAAATCAGACTTATTTAACTATATTGAATTCAGTTTAACCGGTTATTTAAGGGAACAAATTTGACAAGGTGGGGGTCGCTGGTTCGAGACCAGTCGAGACCATCCTTTGGATAGTACATATAAGAAACCCTGTTGTATCACCGTTTCCTCCTGCACTCCGCTATCGTCTAAATGAGGCAGGGCAACAATATTGCTCATTTGATCCATAATACATACGAAACTAAACAGCCAATCGCCGGTTCAATACCGTCAATTGGCTGCATAATAGGGTGTTTTATGTTTTATTTCGGCCCCAAAAAGGACAGTCAGTGCCGAATAGGTTCTATACTCAGCACCGTACTAGTTGAACCTAATTTTTCCATTAGTTTTTTCGCCTTACCATATGGAAATCTTTCTACTAATATAAATGGAGGGTTTTTTGAACCCTTAAGCAAATCTGCTGTTGAAATTTCAATTCCTAATACGTTCTTTATTTTTATTAAATCTTTTAAGCCTTCATTAGGAGGTTTTACTAACAAAATATTACAAGTATCAGGGATCTCAATACTTGTTTTCTGATCTATTTCATTTAAACAACCACTATTCACCCATTTGTTAAAATCCGAGGTAACTAAATTAGAATGGCTTGGATTCATATCCCCAGAATCAATAACTAATACCTCTTTTTCATCCGCATCTTGAAACATTAGAAAAACATTTCCTCCACCATCGTCACCGATAGCAACAAACCCACTTGCATACTCATCTACTTCCCAAGTTTCATTTCTTTCCACTAGATCTTCCGTACCATAAATAACCAACCCACCACCTATTGAAAAGCCATTTGTATATCTTAATAAATCCTTGTATACATTTGGTAATTCTAATTTCAATAGATTTTCTACTTCTTGGATTTCAATATCACTTGCTGCTGTATTTTTTGCCAAGTCTGAAACCTTGGATAATTTAATCATTTGACAAATCCTCCTAAACTATCAAAATATTTATATGCATCTCCCATTGCTTTACGGGCAGTTTTTGGATCAACTCCTGCCTCAATCATTTCCCTATAGCTCTCATTAAATTCATAACGTATATCTGAATTAAAGCCCTCAGTTTTTCTCCGTTTCCTCTGCATAGAAGAAATTATTGCATGGGATTGGCCCGAGCTTGAAGGGAGAAGTATTGCGGAAGCTTTCTTTTCGTTATAATCAAATCCTCCCTCTCTAGCCCATCTATTCGCCCATTCATTTTGTATTGGATGGTGAGACTGTATTCGATTATCTGAAGCAATATTTTTATTTCCTGTTGCGCGATTAACCCCAGGACTTAAATAGCCATGTTCATCAACATCTCCCTTTAGATATCCCCCTGGCCTTTTAGCATTATCCGTACCCTTAGGAATTTCAAAAAAGTACTTAATAAAAGGATGGCAGTCTATTCAACCACCATCCATATGATTAACTAGCTATAGTTTCAGGTTGATCTGGCATGATATAAGCCGTCTTATTTTTCATCATACAATAGATTATTCTGACTAATCTTCTCATAATGCAAAGAAGGGCTTGAGACTTAGATTTCCCTTCACTTAACTTTTGATTATAGTAAGCGTAAAAGACAGGATTACGAGGAATTTTACTCCCTTTACATACTTGAACTTGTTGGACAGCTAGGTAGTAAAAGATGTCATATAGCTTTCGATTACCTTGTTTCGTTTTCTTCATCGTTTCCTTACCGCCCGAACCCATTTTGATAGGGGCTATTACTGCATATCTTGCAAGTTTATCAGAGTTTACGAACCGATGAATATCACCGATTTCTGCAATTAAAGCGGACGAAGTAACCGTATCAATTCCTGGCATAGTTTCAAGCTGCATACCTAATGTCTGAATAGTTACCTTTAACTCTTTATCCACCTTCTTGATTTCCTGTTTCTTAAAAATAATATCTCGAACTATGCTTTGAATGATAAAATCTCTAGATGTCTGATATTCTCGCTTTATTTCACCATCTGCTTGAACGTGTGATAGTATCTGTTCTGTTCTGCTTTTCTAGTTGAACAGTTATTTACACAAAATGAAATTCATTAAATAGGGCATACAATTTAAAGGTGTTGTACGTACTAAAAAATTTGTTAAATCATCAGATTGGGATTGCAAGGTTTATCTCTATTCTGTAAGTAATAAATAGTTCATTCGTCACTAGGTATCTCTTCAACAAAGAAACCTTGAAAGGCACTTTGCCAATCAAGGTTTCACATAAATTACATTATATCTCAGGTATATCAATCTCTTTGCCTGGAGACTTACTAATTAGAACCTTTTAAAGTTATCTTATTCATAATTTGTAGTAGCAATAAAGTCAAAAGTACCTGTTGAACTAATTTCATTTTTATATTCAAAATTATATATTAAAATTACTGCATTATATGATTTCTTTAGGTTTATACTTTTCTGGATTTTTGGGATGACAATTTCTTCATACGAACAGCCATCTAATAATGCTGAAATATCACTACTACTATTCTTATAGACCGCTTTTTCTATAGTATCCTCATCTGTTTCATCCATATCAATATTAAAATCGATAAAGAATTGGGAAGGGACAGACTCGCCCTCCTCATCATACGTTAAATCAACATACTCTCCTATTGAGTCCTCATCGTTAATATTCCCTAACCAAATTGAAACCCATCCTTGTTTTTCCATTATAGTATCCTCCTACTTTAATCTTAGACCTTGTGGTAAAGACGAAACTCCACCCTCTAATCTTAATTAGCCCAATTATTAAGTCGTCTAACAAATGTATTATAGTCGCTAGAAGTATCTATTATTGCTAACAATTCATTATGTGCTTTAGTTGAGCCTAATCCTCCATGAACACCGTTTGGATTGACAAATTTGACATCGGTTATAGCTGTTCTTAAATCTTTAATCTCTTCAGCACCAATATTCCAATACTTAAATTGTGGAGCCCTTGAAACTAAGTGCCACTCACTCAGTGCGTAAGTCTGGGTAGCATCAAATTCATAAAGTTGCGTTAAAGTATCATCACGTTTTCTTTTAGAACTAATGACTCCCTCCTGCACTCCGCTATTCTAAGTGGGGAAGGCCGACAATATCGCTCACCTGATCCATAATGCTGTTTGCCTCATCCGTCAAGCTAGCGGTGAGATCACCGATAAGTATAAGTCCCTGTTCTTGTCTCCTTCTAGGAATGTTTCGAGTATGTAACCGGAGGAATCAGGGTCCAGTGAATGAAGTGCTGCCTCCATCTGGTTAAGCACTTGTTTAAACTGTTCAGAAAACAACTGGAAAAAATGAAGAAACGGTAAATGACATTCCTGGTAAAAAGAGCAAAAAGAAACCTTGAAAGGTTGTATCCATTCAAGGTTGTAATATTATTTTAAGTATTCCAATATTAAATTTACACTTTTTTCAAATTTACTTGTGTTCTTTTCTTTAATAACAATTAATTGAGAAATAATATATGCTTGAACATCTTTATTCAAGGTAGGTATAATTTCCTTATAAATATTCAACGATGGCTCATGATTTAAGATCCTCTTTTGAAGTATCTTTAACCATTCTTTAGCATGAGGAAGCATTTTAGGAATAGAGTTTGCTAATACTTTTAGAGATGCTTCAGAATCAACAATGTTATCATAAGATTCAATCGCATGAATCAATCCAAACATTACTTCGTCGTTTTCATTTAAATCATCAAACCCTTGACACAATACTTCTATATGACTAACATCTTTCATCTCTAAAATATTTTCTATAGATTTCTCAAATTTTTCTACTTCATTCTCATCTCTTAACAATCGATTATTCTTTAATTCAGTAAGTTCAAATAGAATTTCCAATTGAGTCTACCCCCTGTTATCTATTAAACATATCCGGATATTTCGATTTATTTAATCTTATTACTTCCACTAACCCTGAGCGTATCTCAGAAGTATCGCATCCTGAGCTTCCTCTATTGCCTTACTTCCTTTTACCGCAAGCTTCCCACCCGTACTAACTGAACCTATAATCGGAATCATCGCTGAAAAAGAAAGTGTCGCATTTAATGCATCCCCTCTAGCTGAATAGATAAGACCATTTGCCGCATCTGCAATTTCACCTGCAACTGGTATAAATCCCGCTATATCCAAACCCAACTGTAAAGAATCTAGGAATTTGTTTTCTTTCGGTTTGTCGACTGTAACGGCTTCTTCTTTATATTCAACCTTAGAAACAACTTCGTAGAAAACAGTTTCGTTTACCACATACTCTTTAATGAGTAAACCATTATCATACGCATGATATTTTATATTTTCCGCTACGTTTTCTTCCATAGTCTTCAGTTTCTTTCCTTCCAACGTTTGGAAAGTCGCTGCGGTAATCATCGTACCGATCAACTGTTCCTGTTCTTTTACCCATAAGTCATTTGGATTTAAGTATACCTTCGGAAACAATTCTGTTCTAATGTCGCTTCTAAACGTAAGGACATCCCACTGACTCGGTAAAAAGTTTATATCCTTCACCCCAGCTTGGAACAGTCCTTCCATATCCGTCAACCACTTGTCCATCGTCTGTAAACCTTGTTCAATCGGACTCAGTGCATACGTCTGGGTAGCATCAAATTCATAGAGTTGGTTTAACATATCATCCCGTTTTCTCTTAGAACTAATGACTCCCTCCTGCACTCCACTGTCGTCTAGATGGGGAAGGGCAACAATATCGCTCACTTGATCCATGTTACTATTTGCCTCATCCGTCAAGCTAGCCGTTAGTTCGCCAATAAGTGTAAGTCCCTGCTCTAGCTCCCCATCTAGGAAAGTTTCGAGTATGTAACCGGAGGAATCAGGTTCCAATGAATAAAGTGCTGCCTCCATCTGGTTAAGCACTTGTTTAAACTGTTCAGAAAACAACTGAAAAAAATGAAGAAACGGCAAATGACATTCCTGGTAAAAAGAGCGTATCGCATTTCCTCCCGCTCCCTTTAATTGATCCTCCATCTGGACTAGACCCTCCACCGCCTGGTGAATTGATTTCATTTCACTGCTTAGCCTGTCTAACATAGTTAGGTTGCGGTGTAGCCCATCTTGAAATAAATCTACATCCAATAATTTCATAGGCTTTGCCTCTTCTTAGAAATAAATACTTCCCAATTTTCTTTATTATACAATAATACCCTACAGGTGAACATGCTTCTCCCCCTCTAGCAAACTATTAATAGTTATAATATTCCATTTATACGCGAGGAGGTAAAGGGAGAAGTGATAATATCCAAAAAAATAAACCATCAATTTGTACAGACTTTCCCAAAAAAATGATAAAAAAGAGACAGCAATAATAAGTATTACTAGCCATATTAAAATTCTTTCGAAATGCGTAATATCCTCATGTCCAAACTTAATACCAAAAATTCTTAAATCAATAATTAAAAATGTTATGATACATAAAAGGAAGATGAATAATTGCACAACAAAATTGTCCATATTGAATATAAATGTTAACCCAGCTATAATTCCGATGATTGATAAATATGGACCCCAAGCAACCATGCTCTCTTTTGCTTTTGCATTTGTATTATTCTATGTATCAGAACTTAATAACAGAAAGAAAAATCAAAATTTAGATAATAAAGAGATTCAAAAAAAAGAACTAGAAATTAAATACCAAAAACAAAGGGTTGAACATTTGGAAAAGATTAATTCTATGGAAAGTGAATTTACAAATGTTAATCAAAAAATTAGAAAATTATAAAATTAGAAGAAAATCTAAAAAAACATATGAATAGTAAAACTTCTGAAATTATAAGAAAAACAAAGAAAAATTGTTAGGGAGAAAATATATGAACCAGGTAAAACAGCTAACTTTCTCCCACAATCATGGATCTCACTTTGCTATTCAAATTGATTAATAAAATAGTTCCTCATTTTGGACTTACGCATACTTTTTAGTTTTAAAGTAGTAATATTGGGTTTGGAAAAAGAAGAGCATAAATGAAATTTATTAATAAGATTTATAAGGAGAAGCGAACTCATCAACAACAAATGAGTTTGCTCAAATCTAACTAACTATTTATTGTTTAATTCAACTTAGATAACTAACCTACCACGTATTCTCTGGCACAAATTTAAATTCCTTATTAATACGATTAAAGAAATCAGTCTTTAAACACTCCGTATGGCTTTCTTCCTCGTCACCACTTCTTACTACTCCTATTAGCGACAACTTGTCATGTTTCATAATTAATACTGGTGATCCACGCCTTCACGCATTAGTTTTATTACCCGTACCCTTATCCCCAATATCCGCATCTCCACTTTTGATACTCGTAGGGATATCCGTTTTTGCAGATGACAAATTAAACATAAGGGTATATGGAGTATTCAATTGGGAATGAGTTTTATAAAAGGTATCTAGTTGATATTGAGTTCTGCCCAGTGGACTGTTGACGACATCAAAAAAACCTTGAATAAGCTGTTAGCCATTCAAGGTCAATCTTAGCATCAGTTATATTTGCTGATTTAAAGTACAATATCTTGATAACCTACTTCTTCTACAATTTCGTCTTCAATTTTTATTCCTAAACCATTTTCAATATCCCAAGAGACATCGCAAAGCAAACCCAGTCTTCTTTTTCCATTCTTCCTTACTCTTCTTACAATTAATTCAGTTGGCTTCACTAATCTTTTTAAATCTGAAATAGAATCAATTTTTGGAGCAAAATTGTCTGCTTCTGAATTATTCCCTAACATCTCTCTGTACTCTTCATAGTTCTCAATATAGTAATCATATACTTGCTTTTCTGCCTCATTTATTATATTTTTCATATCTTGAATAAAATTAAGAAATGCTTCTCTTTGTACATTTGAAAAATCAGCACTTTCTTGTGCATCAACGCTTAATATTATTTCTTTTTCCAAATCGAACATTCTAATAGTTGTTTTTCCTCTCCAAAAGTCGTTTTTATATTCAAGTTTTCCAAATAAATCATCATTAATAATTGTCATTTCTTATTACTCTCCTAACTTAACTTTTATATTATATTCGCCAACTCCACCCAAATGTTTAAAAACACTATTGATTTTACTTGGTACCAATTGTATTGTTTCCAAGTCATTAAGTTCGTGCCAAGTATATTTATTATCTTCTCGCCAATCAGCTATATCTTCTGTTGTCCATTTTTGATCTGGTGTACTCCACTTTTTCGCCAATTCTTCATTAGCAATCGAAAAATTTGATTTTCTATCATTAGTCATGTTTTCTAATTTAATTTCACCTTTGGAAAATGAAGAGAAGTCTGGCATTCCGTTTTTGTACTCAAATCAGTCAACACCAGCCTCATCAAGATATTTTTTAATTTCTCCGGTCTTATCAGAGATAAATAACGATTCTGCTCGTTCGCTACTCCATTCACCTTTATTAACGGGTGTAGTTTTTACCCTTTGCTCATAAGAACTATATTTAGGCGCCACGTCAAAACCTCTAGTATAGTCTATCTGCCTTACCGTACCCTTAGCCCCTACATCCACATTCTTTATTTCAGTCTTAGCATCTCCACTTTTGATACTCTTAGGAATATCCGTTTTTGCAGGTGGCAAATTAAACATAAGGGCATTTGACGTATTCAATTGGGAATGAGTTTTATAAAAGGTATCTAGTTGATTTTGAGTTTTGCCTAGTGGACTGTTGTCAACATCTTGATAAACTGGCTAATAGGTGGACTCTAATTTTTCCGTAGTCAAAACATTTCTTGATTGATATAAATCGCTTCCTTTTACGAATTTTTCCACCCGTACTTGCCCAGCCTGCAAAGGGAATTATCGCAGAAAAAGATAGTCCAGTATTTAAAGCATCCCTCTTGCCGCATAGATAACACCATTTACGCCATCTGATACCACACCAACAACAGGTATGAGCCCGGCTAAATCTAATGCAAACTGACGATCTCCATATTTCCATATTCACACGAAACTAAACAGCCAATCGTCGGTTCAATACCGTCAATTGGCTGCATAATAGGGTGTTTTATTAGGATAGTCAGTTCACAGCCTAATGTAAAGACTTAAATGACTAGCTAGTGATACAATTTCATCATCAAGGTTAGGAAGAGCAATAGTACTATCCAATCCATGACTACCAATTAATTTGAAATTAAAACTAATTAAAGATCGTCAAACTTCTTTACCAGTTAAATTATCAACAAATCTTATTTTTCCATTTTCAGAAACTAATTGTAAGTCACTACCTATTGGTAGTTCGTATATTCCCCAAATGGCCGGTTCTATATTTGCTACTGTATTAAAATCACAAACTACTAAATTATCAGGATTATTAATGTATTCATCATCATCATTTTCTGAAAAAAATCTCCAACCATTATCCACTGCATCTATAGATTTCTCTCTCAATATCCATTTCAACTTTCCTGTTTCATTTATTATATTTTTTGAAACAATACATGCCCCAGCTTTTTTAATAAATTCAATAGGTTCTTTTTGATTCATACCTTTCAACCCTTTCAATAAAACTTGATCTATATGGGAATTTTCTAGCGTATTCAATAGCTGAAAATCCTGTATTATCTTTAGAATTAAAATCTAAATTTGGTTGAGAAAAATACAAATTATATAACTTTTCTAATTCTTCGTCTGATTTATTCATTCGAATTATATAAATTAATGCAACTTGCCCCTTTCCATCTTTCTCATTTATATTAACACCATTTTCGATAAATCTTTTACATAATCTATAAGTTTCCTCAATATCATTTTTTCGTTGCCCTAATAAAACATGTAGCACGGTCTCACCTTCATCATTTTTACATAAGACATCAATATTTTTATCTAATAAAAAATTACTGATTTCATAGCGTGAAGGTAAGTCAGTATTTGACAACGAAAAAAATATCAAACTTTTCCCATCAAATACGTTTTTTTCATCACCATCTTTGTATACTTTCATAAATTCACTCGTATTTTTTAATTTTGCAATTAAATCTACTTTTATTGTCAACACCCCTGTTAATTATTCTATTTTATGACTCCTATTAGTACTCGGTAATTCTGGACGATAGTTATCAGGATTATTATACCAATCCCGTAATTCTTTTGGTGTTAACTCACCATTTAAATATCTCTTATGCATATCGGAATATTTATGTTCTGGAAGATGTCCCATGTCCCAAACATTTTTTCTAGGTTGACCAGGTTCCCATTCAATTATTTTTTCTGGATAGAGTGGATCTCGCACCAATCCATCTGGACCTTTTGCATTCTCAAAAGTTACTTCGGGTACTCTCTTTCTAAATGATGGTCTACTTTTAGGATCTTGATAAGGTCTATTATCAATAACCTCTGAAATGACTCCTTCACCTTTAATAGTAACAGATCCGTCTTTGTTTATAATTTTTTGAGCATCAACTTTATCCGTACCCTTAGCTCCAATATCCGCATCTCCACTTTTGATGGTCGTAGGGATATCAGTTTTTACAGGTGGCAAATTAAACATAAGGGCATTTGGCGTATTCAATTCGGAATGAGTTTTATATAAGGTATCTAGTTGATTTTGAGTTTTGCCCAGTGGACTGTTGACGACATCCTGGTAAATTGGCGAATAGATGGACTCCACCTTCTCCGTACTCAAAACATTTCTTGATGAATATAAATCGCTTCCTTTATTTACGAATTTTCCAGCCGTACTCGCCCAGCCTGCAAAGGGAATCATCGCCGAAAAAGAAAGTCCCGCATTTAATGCATCCCCTCTGGCTGAATAGATAACACCATTTATGCCATCTGCTATTTCACCAACACCAGGTATAAGCCCTGCAATATCTAATACAAACTGAAAAGAATCTAGTAATTTGTTTTCTTTCGGTTTGTCGACTATAACCTCTTCTTTATATTCAACTTTGGAAACAACTTCATAGAAAACTGTTTGCCCTACAACATACTCTTTAATGAGTAAACCATTATCATACGCATGATATTTTATATTTTCCGCTACGTTTTCTTCAATAGTCTTCAGTTTCTTTCCTTCCAACGTTTGGAAAGTCGCTGCAGTAATCATCGTACCGATTAGTTGCTCCTGTTCTTTTACCCATAAGTCACTTGGATTTAAGTATACTTTTGAGAACAGCTCTGTTCTAATATCATTTCTAAACGTAAGGACATCCCACTGACTCGGCAAAAAGTTTATATCCTTCACCCCAGCTTGGAACAGTCCTTCCATATCCGTCAGCCATGTGTCCATTGACTGCAAACCTTGTTCAATGGGGTTCAGTGCGTATGTCTGGGTAGCATCAAATTCATAAAGTTGCGTTAAGGTATCATCACGTTTTCTTTTAGAACTAATGACTCCCTCCTGCACTCCGCTATCGTCTAAATGGGGCAGGGCTACAATATCACTCACTTGATCCATGATACTGTTTGCCTCATCCGTTAAGCTAGCAGTGAGTTCGCCAATAAGCGTAAGTCCCTGTTCTAGCTCTCCGTCAAGGAAAGTTTCGAGTATGTAACCGGAGGAATCAGGTTCCAGTGAATGAAGTGCTGCCTCCATCTGGTTAAGCACTTGTTTAAACTGTTCAGAAAAACAACTGAAAAAAATGAAGAAACGGTAAATGACATTCCTGGTAAAAAGAGCGGATGGCATTACCTCCTGCTCCCTTTAATTGATCCTCCATCTGAACTAGACCCTCCACCGCCTGGTGGATTGATTTCATTTCACTGCTTAGCCTGTCTAACATAGTTAGGTTGCGCTGTAACCCATCTTGAAATATATCTACATCCAATATTTTCATAGGCTTTGCCTCATCGAGCATATAGAAATAGCCACTTCAAAATATTCTTTATTATACAATAATACCCCACAGATGAACATGCTTCTCCCCCTCCAGCAAACTATTAATAGTTATAATATTCCATTTATACGTGAGAAGGTAAAGGGAGAAGTGATAATATCCAAAAAAATAAACCATACGAATTAATAAACAAAAAATAGAACGTGACTCTTTCACTACCAGATAAAGAAAATAGTAGTTAAATAGATAGTAATGAATATGTAGTTTGATTTTATCTTTACTGAGAGAACTTGCTAATATGTAAGTAAATGTTGTTATTTAAAAAGCTGGAGTCTAAAGAATGTTGCTAATACACTCATCCACTGGTAGTTTTTATCGCTACTTGCCAATAACAATTAGCCTTTCATTTTCATCGATTTAAACCCTGGTGAATTAGAGTATGTACATACCTGGATAATGAAGGAAAAATGTGGACGTAAGTATCTAAAAAATGCGCGCACAGTTGAATATGTACGTGCACCTGGACTATTTCCTACAATTTCAGTAATAGCTAATCCTTCATGAGTTAATTTCAGAATTGCTCTTGCTCTTATTAGGTATGCCTCTATGATTTTCCAAATTGAATCCCCACTTAAGCTAAAACTACTAATTCTTCCACAGATTTAGAAGAATACTCTGTTTTTATACTATTTAGAGTTTCTTCTCCATCATGATGTCTTCCTAAAATAAGCGTAAGCTTTCTAACCACTTTAATATTATCCATGAGTCCATCTACCCTTCAACGATTACAAGATATTTTTTGATTTCTCCTTCAGATTCAACAATTAAAATATCTCCTCTTTCTTTGGCAGAAAAAATCTTTGCACCAACAGGAAGTTTATTCGACATCTCATCTTTAAAATTTGTATTTGCATCATTTTTTGTTTTTATTTCACCGATTTGAACATCTTTTGTTAAAGACAATTCTTCAACCCAATCAATATTAGTTTTGTAGATAACTCCATCATATTGAAAAATATCAGCATTAGAATCCAATTTTAAAATCTCTTCAGCATCAATACTATCAATTGTTACAGTGGTTACTTCCCCATCATTCGAACATCCACTAATCATTAAAAATATTAATGCAATCAGTACATAAAATAATTTTTGAACCAATGTAACACCCCCTGTATATATAGTCGGTAATACTCTATCTTAAGTTTCATCTTCAGTATCATTTGAATAACCGTGTAATGCAACTTCCTTTAGGTCACTCGGTTATCTCCCTCATACGATTAAAGTAACTGATAGTTGGACGAATGCAACGCCCTCATTTTATTCAACGTGAAACATATCTTCTATATCTTTGCTTGCCTTGGGTAAATCCATTCCTTTTTTCCAAATCAATATATTATCTTCTGGAGTTCCGTAATACAACGCCTTTATCTCCGCACCCTCACGATTCATTTCTTGACCTTCGATATTAAAAATATCATACCCCTTCACCATAGAATATGGCGGCTGTGCCCTGCTCTTAATTATTGGTCGTAATGGAGTTAAGTAAAAGTTCCCTTTTTCATCCATATCATATTTTATTCTATATATACTATAACCATCTGTTATATCATTTTCATAAACGATACTTCCGTTTTCCAACTTACTTACGTTCTTTATCTCTACCATTTCGATTGGAACGTTTGTTATGTGCCAATGAAACAAACCGTAATATCCTAATGTGATAAACGATAACAATAATGCACTAATTATTCCCCCTTTAATAAATGATTTGGTTTTTGAACGGTTCCAGAAAGATGAAATACCTTTAATAGCACTGCCATCATTCTTATTTCTCTCCATTTCTTCTTTTGGTAATATAAAATCAGCTTTTATTCTATATAGTTCCTCTTTGCAACTCTCACATTCAACAAGGTGTTCTTCTACTATTCTTTTGCTATCATCACTACACACATTGTCATAATATAATGGAAGCAAATCTTGAACTATTTCACATGATACTTTACTCATTTCCTATTCCTCCTTTAGCAAATCTTGAATTTTACGTTTGGCTCGGTGAAACGTGACTCTCGCCCAACTTTCCGTTCTCTCAAAGAGTTCACTTATTTGTTTGAAGGAAAGTTCACCAAATACTCTTAACGTAAAAACTTCTTTATAAGGCTCTTCTAAGTGACGTAATACCTTGTGAATACGGAAAATTTCTTCCTTATTTAGTATGATTTCTTCAATACTACTTACACTTACTTCAGGTATATCGTCAGTATCAAAACGCTTTTGTTTATTGAGATAGGTAAAGTATGTATTCTTAGCTATTTGACAAAGCCATACATTAAGTTTGCACTTCCCGCTAAATTTATCAATATTTTTTAATGCCTTAAAAAATGTTTCTTGTGTAATTTCTTCAGCTATCTTTTCGTTGCGACTTAACAACAGTACAAACGAGTAGACATCCCTAAAGTATTGATTGTAAATCCTCTCAAATTCAGGCACATTTCTACCTCCTTTCATAAATAAGACTAAGTTATGAGGAATTCGTTACAAAAAATAATAAAAAATTGGCAGACGTGTAAGTCTGCCATTAAGTCATGTTTTATTTATTCATAGAAGTCCTTTTATCTGTTAAGGTTTCTGAAACAAGCACCCCTTAGATTTATTGTTTATGATTGGTTTTCTAACTTTACTTTAATTGGTTTAATTACATTTTGCATCTAATCATTCCCTATACGATTTAACGCTTTATATGTCAGAAAGACAAGCACTTTAATAGAATTATTGTTAATAAAATAAATCACCTTCCATTAATCAGGTTGGTGGTTTTTAGCTTCTGCAGCCTCAACTCTATTTATATTTTTACTTCCAAGTGATAATAATTCGTTCCTATTCATTCGTGACATTTCATCTAATGCACCAAGTATTAATTCTGGAGGATGCTCATCCATTAATTGGTTAAATAGTTCCTCGGTTCTATCCAATACTTTCACAACCTTAATCTATTATGGTTACATCTACTATTTCATCTAATTTTAATTGTAGCAAAGAAAATGGGTCTTCTAGTTCAATAACTCTTCTTCGTAAATCCACACTTTCTACAATTCCTCTATTGTAAAAGAATGCTCCATCTCTCCACAATTTAACTTTAGTATCCGCTTTGCTTTTAATGGCCATATCTAAAGTATGTTGAATTGCATCATAATCCCATTCATCTAATTCAGGGATAGGTTCTCTTTTAATCTCTTTACCGTATTCTCTAAGTAAAGAAACGTGTTCGGGAAGCATCATAGCTACCCATTTTTTATTCCCTCTATCTTGAACCTTGGATAAATCAAAAACTGGTTCGTAAAATTCAACGTTCATATAACTTCACGCTCCTTTTGTGTGAAGGGAACAAATGCTAGTACATTATTTACTTTAAAAGTCCTTTTAGTATTTCGTAAAAAACAAAAAGCTTTAAATGTATTACTTTCCACACTTAATACCTTTACTCTTCGCTTGCTAATTTCACCGTTATTATTCATATAAATCATTTCAGATATTTGATCAAACTGCAACGACTTCAAAATATTTATACGCACATTCGTTCCCCCTCTTGTTTTTTAGTATACGAACAATAGTTCTATTTTACAACTAGTAATTTTTGGGGAAATAAAAAAGCGACCATCTCAATGAATGAGAAGGCGCTTTTAAAGAAGGAAGTACAAAAAGAAAAGTTCTCTTAACTAACACTTTTCCTGAAAGAAGACATATCATTATATCCATGTCTAAAAAGTGTTATTGGCTAAGCTAACTCTCTCGTAATTTTCCTTTTTTAGTAACTCATAAAACTAGCTCCCACAATAACAAGTAAGATAAACAATACTACAATCAATACGAAGCTAGATCCGTTATTAGAATTATCGCCGTAGCAGTCTCCTCCATTATAACCAGACATCTTATCCTCCTCCTTTCTAATTAATATTTATAGATTATGCAAAGATTGTTGAGCGACTAAGGTAATCCACCTTGTCATTAAGAATTATATTTGTTTCTTTCTTTGGTTCCTTTAAACAAAACATCTAACAAAAAAAACCCGCTCAAATTAATAAGCAGGGTTAAATAAAACTGTACTATTACTTTCTTTCATAGTGTATGTTCCTTTAGGTGTTGCTTTCTATCCAATCACAAATGTGTGTTCCTAGGTCTCTAATACTCTTTCCTATACGATAAATGCAAAGTATAAAAGGAATAATAAACAAAGAACATACATAATTGGATGAATTTCTTTATAACGCTTTTGTGCTACTAAACAAATTGGATAAAGAATAAAACCTAATCCAATACCGATTGCAACACTAGAAGTTAGAGGCATCATAATAATTGTCAAAAATGATGGAATGACAATTTCTAACTTCGTCCAATCAATCTTACGGATTTCCATTGCCATTAAGGCACCTACAATAATTAATGCAGCTGATGTAACTTCCACCGAAATAACGTTAACAAGTGGGGAGAAGAATAAAGCAACTACAAAACAAGCCGCTATAACGACAGAAGTAAAGCCAGTTTTTCCTCCGACAGCAATACCAGCAGAAGATTCAACGCTTGTAGCAGGAGTTGAGGTACCTAAAATAGCACCAATTACACCAGCAGCAGAATCAGCAAGTAATCCTTTACCGATATTCGGAATCTTATTACCTTTCATCATTCCTGCTTGGCTCGTTAATCCAATTAATGCACCAGCTGTATCAAAGAAGGCAACGATTAAGAAGGTGAAAATAACTGTCAGTGTTTGTACATTAAAGATTTCATCTAAATGGCCAAACACAACACCAAATGTTGGTTCTAGGCTTGGGATACTTCCAATAATCGATGAAGGAACTTCGATTAAACCGAAAATCATACCAATACCCGTTGTAATAACCATTGCGTAGAAAATACCGCCATTAATCCCACGTACTAACATAATGATTGTAATAATAAGACCAATAATAGCTAATAAGGTCATCGGTGAAGTTAAATCACCAATCGAAACAAATGTATCCGCATTGCCGATAATGATTCCACCATTTTTTAAACCGATAAATGTGATGAAAAATCCAATACCAGAAGCGATAGCGTATTTTAAATCGATTGGAATGATATTAATAATTTTCTCACGAATTTTCATTAAACTTAATAGCATAAAAATGATTCCGGCAACAAAAACGCCCGTTAAAGTAACTTGCCAGTCAATACCCATTCCAATACATACCGAAAAAGTAAAGAATGAATTTAATCCCATACTAGGTGCAATGGCGATTGGGAAGTTCGCAAGTAAGCCCATCAGAAGTGTACCGATGATTGCAGTAAGAGCAGTTGCAGTAAATACAGCACCATGATCCATACCAGATTGGCTTAGGATAATTGGATTCACGACTAAAATATAGGCAATAGATAAGAAAGTTGTGATACCGGCAAGTGTTTCCGTTTTATAGGAAGTACCCCGTTCTGCAAATTTAAAAAAGTTTTTCATGTTGTAATCTCCTATTTGCAAGATTGAAGGTAATGATCCTAGGTTCGTGTTACAACCTATTCATTTTACTTTCTCTGGATAGCAAAAAAACTTTGACCACTATTTGGACAAAGTTTCTCTACAAAATGGGATAAAAAAATATCATTAATTTCCCATTCCTTGTAGTCAGCTATTTATTGGTAGCTGGTAGAAACTCTCAAGCCATATTCTTGAATTTATACAAGGTATATATTTTCTTTTTAAAAACAATAGGAGAATCATAACAAGTTTAATTTGAATCGTCAATATTATATTTTTCCATTAAAAGATGTAAAAATATTTAAAAAAGAGAAAAAGGTTAAGAAGATACATATCTACAAAAAAACAAAAAATTCAGCTATATTACTGCACACAACTTCTTTGTACTAATAGATGTGGTTAGTAATGATTATTTGTAGTATTGTTGGGGTACAAAAAAAGCCACTTGTAATTAAGTGACCTCATCAAGAACAAATACATATTTTTCAATACTTTCATCTGCTTTGATAATAATTCCAAATACAGTAGCTACACCCTTTGAAAACTTAACATCAGTAAGTTCAATCATACTCTCAAAAATGTTTGGGTTCATTCTTATTTCCTTTACCTGCTTACCCTGCGAGTTGAGATAATCAATATCTTCGTGTATTTTATTTAATAATACTTCCAATTCCTTTCCTCCTTAGGTAACTTCTACTTGATATCATGCCCAAATGGACACTAATAATTTCAAAGCACAATAAAAAAATGGTTTGTATTTAAAGGAACGTGCTAGATCACTCACACATTGATTTGAGAGTTTCTCTATTCATAATCCTCCTCAATCATATTAACTATTTAACCGGTAGCTCGAAATAATATAGGTCATTGTTGGGTAATTGGATATACAGCTAAATAAAGGAAATTAAAACCCCACCAAACTGTATTATACTAATATAGTAAGGTTCCGTGGTTGGTAAGCCTTATTTTCTCCCCAAGCACTCACGTATGTGAGTGCTTTTTTTGTTTTGTTACTTTACTTTTAACCGATAACTAGAAGATGTCACCTAACCTCTTTCGAAGTTGACTTAGAGTGTAGAAAGAATGACTACCGCCTATCATTATAAGCACCCCTTATGATACGTCTCAAACCCTAATTAAATCTGCTTTATCTATTGCATATTGAGCTTACTCCACAGGAAAATATTGAAGACAGGCACATTAAATTTGAATGGAAAGTAGCCACATTGAAAAAGGCTCATCATTTTAAGAAACTATGAATATACCAAATTCAGCTATTTATGATCAATTAATTTCATAATATGCAGAAAAACTTGCTCCAGAGGAAGCAAAATAAGCAGTTGAGAATTTATAATTATACAAAATTAACCACCTTCCTTTAAATCTTGTTGGTTTTTTCATTTTTAATTTCGTTAAATCGGAATACTTCTCCAATTTAGTTTTATTTCTCATTGTAGAATAGCTAGATCACCGGACTTTTCAGGCGTCCCACGATATGACAAGGACTGTGAACAGAAAAGAAATTCGTTCATATACTAGTTTGAGCAATTGTAGACGTTTTTAATTGATCATTTTGTTTCTGAAAGGAATGAATGTTATTGAATGAAAGTAATGCTGAACAAATGGAGTTAAATCGTCTTCATCTTGGATGCGGGCATACAATTCTTGAGGATTGGATCAATCTGGATTTTGTTGCACTAAAAGGTGTGGATGTTATTGCAAATTTGGATGCCTGTGCGGAAGTTCCACTTCCGTTTGAAGATAACAGTATTGAGGAGTTTTATGGGAGTCATTTAATTGAACATATTCAACATACATTACCGATGATGCAGGAACTTCATCGGATTGCAAAACCGGGTGCGAAGGCCAAATTTCGACTTCCATACGGAGCAAGTGATGATGCTTTTGAAGACCCAACTCATGTAAAGCAGTACTTTTTACAATCATTCGGTTATTTTTCACAACCTTATTATTGGCGGGCCGATTATGGATATAGAGGAGATTGGAAAGCTGATAAGATTACTTTACTCGTAAGCGAAGAAAAATACCAACATCTATCGTTTCAACAAATATTGGAAGATGTAATGACTAAGCGGAATGTTGTTCGCGAAATGGTTGTTGAATTAACAGCAATCAAACCGATTCGAGAAGCAAAAAAAGAATTACAAACAAGACCAATCATTGATTTTGTCTTGGTGAAATAATCATAAGGATAAAGTCCACAATAATGACACTTTAAGAACAGTTCGTAAAAGTGAACTTTTACGAACTGTTCTTAAATTTTTTGAATATAAAAAAACACCTATATTATAGGCGTTTAAAAATGACTAGAATAATTACTCCACTACATCTCTTACTTATAAAACATTTATTTGGTACCCCTTATCATTTCTTTCTATTTCGACTACGTCCCCTTTACTCAAAGGAACCTTAATCAATTTATACGGGATAAGTAAACGATTTAGATCTTTGTTTTTATTATTAGAAAACACACCAAAGAAATCGTCAATTTGTTCAACAATATATTTTTCCATAGTAATCTATCCTCCTTAAAAATTATCATACCTTCTATGTAAGTTAAATGAATAAATAAGTTAAAGCCTCACTTCTTCAACAGTGAGGCCCCAATCTATTTTCATTATGATTGTAAGAGAGTTTCGAAGGGAGATTCTCAACTTCTCATCTTTATAGTTTACATGATAATCTTAGGATTTTAATTGGTAATTATATGCACATAATATCTTAATATATCTTTATTCCACGTATCTCTCTGCACTAAATCTTGAACCAAGGTAGCTTACATATTTTCAAATAAATTTCTTTTAACATGGAAAGAATATCCGTGTTTCGAATTGTGTTAGCTATTTGTACTCATAATTGCGTAACTCCTACGAGACATTTACTGTAGAGACATCTAAATCTGAACGACTGAAGATGCACCAGTATATAAAAGTTTATTATCTCCGTGTTAAACTATAAATAGATGAATTAGGAGTAATCGTTCGGGAACTATTCAATGAATACACTACATATTGATCGAAGTCGATGGAATTTGGTTAAGAGTGTATTATTGAATACATATATGTGAATTAAGTGAATATCAAAACAGATAACCTGCAAGTATTACATAGAAAATAAAATAAGGTGGTGCTTCCATGACTGGTATGGGCTATCGGACGATAAAGACTGCTGTAGGAGCAGGGCTGGCAATGTGGATTGCGAGTTTATTGGATTTGGAATTTGCAACATTTGCAGCAATTATTGTTATTATGTGTATTGAGAAAACGAAAAAAAAGACATTAATTACTATTAAGGATAAATTCTTTGCCTCCCTTTTATCTTTGCTGCTTGGTTCATTGATATTCGAGGTATTAGGTTATCATCCCATTGTCTTTTCTTTATTTATTTTGTTATTTGTTCCAATCCTCGTAAGAGCTCACATTCAGGGTGGTTTTGTCACAAGTATGGTTGTCGTATTACATGTTTATACGGTAAAGAATGCTGACTGGACAATGTTTCTGAACGAGCTATACATTATTTTCATCGGGATGGGAATTGCTGTTCTCGTCAATAGTTTCATGCCAAATTTCAAACGAGATATTGAGGTTTTTAAAAAGGAGATTGAAAAACGGTTTGAAATTATACTTTATGAATTCTCTGCCCATTTAAGGGATAATATGCGGAACTGGGATGGGAAGGAAATACTTGAAGTAGAAGATTTAATCAATCAATCCAAAAGCCTTGCCAATCAAGATGTAGAAAATCAACTATTACGAAAACAAAATATAGATTATTATTATTTGGAAATGAGAGAGGATCAACTAGAACTTCTAAAGCATATGATGAAAATCATTGCTATTTTCTCTTCCTTTAGCCTAGACATCAAACAGAAAGAAATGTTCGCAGAATTCTTGGAGGATTTAAGTAGGAACGTTCACTCGGGAGATACAACGAACATTTCAATAAATAAGTTAGATGAATTAAATGCCATAATCCGCGAGATGGAGTTACCGAAGACAAGAGAAGAATTTGAAGTACGAGCGAATCTATTTTATTTGACTTACGAAATGAAAAACTACTTAAACATAAAGAAAAAGCTTTTTGCTCAAAGAAATCGATAGTGAACTAATCCCCACCTCTTCAGCACTTCGCTATCACGGGAAAGGCAACAATATTACTCACCAAATCCGTGATACTGTTTACCTCATCCGTCAAGCTAGCGGTGAGTTCTTTGACAAAATGGGGGTCGCTGGTTCGAGGCCACTCGGGACCATACTAATAATGCAGTCACAACCTTTGATATATATAGGGTTGTGACTTTTTTTATTTAAACAACATTTTCAACTTATAAACCACACACCTATTTTTGTGAAGCCTATTAAATAATTTATCCTTTGAACTCGGTTACTTCGACCAATACGGATTAATGGTAATGAAGTATTCCATCAATTCATAAGTAGTTAGTTTGGTAATCATCAATTTCAGCTAGTTGTTAGGTATTCAAAAGCATTGGACAATCTTCAACATTTTTATGCAAGGTTATATGCCCTCTTCAAAAAAACGCAGTTGAATAACCACCAACGTTAGTGGTTATTCCCTGTGATTTCCGCTTGTTTAAGGGTTTTACTATTAAGTTTAATAGAGTATATCTTCACATAAATATAAAATATCATTCGAATTGAAATAAAAAGATTTCCATTTTGTAGTTTTTGTTGCATAATATTGAAGTCTCTAATTATGCTTTAAAGTTCCTAAGGTATAACAGTTGTCATTCGAGTCACGAGTGAACAACCATTATATTCGGTATTAAACTTAAAACCTCACATTAATTTATTGATAGGCTTACTGTCCTTATAAAGCTTTTTTTTGGTTTTAATACTTTGAAATCGCATACATCTAGAAGAAAATATAAAGGGAGTTATATTAAGATGGCAAACAAGTCAAAAAAAGGCATTCATTATGCTTGGTTCGTTTTACTAGGTGTTGCGATCATGATGGGTTTTGCTCGTGGTGGTCTTAACAACGCAACAGGTTTATTCTTAACACCTGTTTCAGATGACTTAGGTATGAGTTTATCTAGTTTATCTTTATACGTATCGATTATGTCAATCGTAACGATGATATTCTTACCATTTGCTGGTAAATTAATCACAAAAGCGGATATCCGTATTATTTTAATTGTAGGTGTTATTTTCCACGCAGGTGCATTCGCTGCAATGGGCTTCATGAACAGCGTATGGGGCTGGTACATACTTGCCATTCCATGTGCGATTGGTTATGTTATCGTTGCACAAATCGCTGGTCCAGTAATTATTAACAACTGGTTCAAAAAATCTAAAGGTTTAGCTTTAGGTATTATGATGGCGACTGTTGGTGCTTTCGGTGCTTTTATCGCTCCTTGGGTTGGTAAATTAATTGCAAATGAAGGCTGGCGTTCAGCTTACACTACTTCTGGTTTAACATTAGGTGTAGGGGCAATTATCGTAATTTTATTATTCATCCGTTTTGCTCCTGGTAAAAAAGGTGCTTATGGAGATGACGAAATAAACGCAGAAGACACGGAAGCAACTGCTGCTAATGAAGAAGCAAACAAAGGGATCGCATCTAACATTGCGAAAAAATCTCCTGCCTTTTTCGCATTAATGGCATTTTTCTTCTTCTTAACATCTGTTGCTGCATTCGCACAACACGTACCAACTTTCGCAATTACTAAAGGCTTCGATACTGCATTCGGTGGTACTTTAATGGGGCTATTCATGGTTGGTTTATTAATTGGTTCATTAACATTTGGTTTCTTAGCAGATAAAATTGGTGCAAAAGGTACTACTTTTGTAGCCTTAATTTCTGGTTTAGTAACATTCATTTTATTCCTGTTATTCGGTGAAATTAAAGTAATGATTATGATCGGTGCTATTATATTTGGTTTCTTGTCATCATCTATCGGTACATTAGGACCTCTACTTACCATTTCATTATTCGGTAACAAAAACTATGCTGATATTTATGCTACTGCTTCTATAGGTTTAGCTGTTGCAGGTATCGTAGCTTTACCACTTTACTCATTAATAAAAGATTTAACAGATTCTTATAATATTGTATTAGTCGCGATTATCGTGATGATCGTTATCTCCATGTTATTAGTAACGGTTGCATTTAAACAAAAAGAGAAATTAATGAAGGCCGGTCACTGGAACTAATATTTTGCAACTTTTGTAATACCCACTTTAATTAGTCCTGTATATAGTTATTTTAAAAAAGGTTATGAGCAGACATTTTTGTGTCTACTCACAACCTTTTTGTTTATGGTCTTATATAAGGGAAATTATTTATTTAGTAATTTATGTAATAAATGGTTGAATTGATCTATTTCTTCTTTTGTTAATTTGCTCGTAAGAACCTGTTCTCTCTCATTTACTTCTTTAGATAAGACAGTAAGTAAATCAACTCCAGAGGCTGCTAGATTTACTAAAACTAATCGGCGGTCTTTTGGTTCATACGTACGAAAAACGAGCCCCTTTTTTTCAAGTGTATTCGTTAAGCTTGTTACCGACGAAGTAGCTAATTGTAATCGTTTTGCGATAATTCTTGTTTCACTTGGCCCCCAAACCCAAAGTGTATAAAGCATAAGCATGGCCGACCAAGAAAGCTTCTGATTCATTAAAAGTTCTTTTTCAATATCATGGCGTACTAGCAGAGAAGCGCTATACAAGTCTGAAACAAGCGAACTTGATGAAATATCAAATGCGTTTCCATGCTGTTTAGCTAAAAATTTTTGTACTTCTCCAGCATTTATAATAAGTTTTTCCAAAAATGTCCCTCCAAAATCCTATTTAACAATAGTATACATGAAATTTAATAATGCTAGTCAAAATAGGTAATGGTCAAGGGGGGAAACGAATTTATTGAGCAAGTTTAGTTATGAAATAATTAACGAAAAGACCATTAGTAGAATTGGCAGGGTATACACACCCCTCCTCAATAATCATAATGTGATTGGAATTGATTGTCACAAATTAATTAGGCAAAATAAAGAACAACTACCATCAGTTGTCCTTCGTTAGTATTCAATGTTTAGCTTTTAACAAATGTACATTACTGGGAGGCAAAGTTCAATTGCCTTCCATTTCTTGTTTGAAGATAATCCCATCCTCATCTGGGATTAAGTCAATAGTTGAGTCAACTTCTAATATGTTTGCTATCGTCTTGGGAACGTGTAGCGTGCAACTTGATCGTTTTAAGTGATCAAATCTTAATTCATGTTCTGGTTTAAATGAAATATCTTCGGGCTCTTTAACAATTTGTCCTTCTGAGAAAAGAACTTGTACATCGCTTTTTGTTAAATGTGGATACTTTTCTAAAATGTGTTTTTCTGTTGTTTCTGAAATCTCTATCTCCATATCAACGTCCACTTCCTTTTCCCTAACATCTTTAGTTTATCACACCTAACAACCATCCAATCCATTTAGCAAAATATAGAAAACTTGTCTGTCGCGTTTTCCATTTACTGAATACACATTAAATGCACTATTGAATCGAAATTGACTGCTCTCTCGTCACTTTTTCCCAATGGTCGAGCTCCTGTATACATTTAAAAAGAACGCCCGGGTGGACGTTCCTTTGATTACTTATTTATTATTAATATAGTCCATGCCTTGAGCTGTTATTGCTAAAACAAGGTTTTCTGATCCTTGCCCACTATCTATGGCATAACCCTGTTCGATAAGGTATTCAATAGCATGTTTGCTACTGGGGTCAGCATTAACCATTGCTTTAGGTAATGTATAACTTCCGCCATTATTAGCAAAATGATAATCATAGAGACTTTGTAACAAAATATCCGATAACTTTTTTATTTCTTCGTTAATCATAAATAATCCCTCCTCAATAAACAATATACAACACAAGTTTAAAAATTTCTTTCTTTATGCTTTAGACAAATCAAGTATATTGCAGTTAATCAAAATACCATTATTGATAGGAGGTGAAAGATGAAAGTTGAAAATGGATAGGCCAAATTTACAATAGTTCGTTAAAAACAACAACTAATATAACCCAGTACCACTTAATTGTAGCAAAGTAGTAACTATATACTTTTTACCAAGTTCATAGTCATCAAAGTTCTGTTCATTGTAGATGCAACCTCTCTCTCTAAAAAAGGTATACCAATTACCTTCTTCCTCAAAATAATGGAAACCCTCATCTAGAGAATACTTACTCGCTGAATCACTATGTGGCAGACCGTGAATTGTAATATATTCATATACCTCTTCATTGCTAACTGTAAAAACTTTAGAGTATTCATGATTTCTCATATTTGGAACACCCAGCGTTTTACAAGCAAAGTCTAATGGATTTCCATAGAGAAGTGTCTCTATTTGTTTTTCTTTATCTATCAAACTGTCCCCTCCTTATTTAAATTCCATTTTATATCTATCTTTCATTCTACATTTAAAATACTTTATTTTTTTAGTATGTTCAAAAGATGGTTATATTCTATACCAAAGAATTTGATAAGTATAAAAACATATTTTGCCCCGAAAATAGTGATAGAATCATATATACAAAGACTATGAGAGAAATTTAGGTACTGCTTGCATTGTTCTAAATGCAAAAATGCTCGACATCCGTCTTATATATGTAGAAATAGCCCTAAAATGTTCATAAGTAATGAAGAAAAAGAGATAATATAATGGAATTTTGCTAAGCAATTAGGTTATATTAGTTCAAGTGGGTAAACAAGGAGCTAACAAATACAATGAACAAAAAATCACAAAAGACGTTATGGGCTCAAGTAGTTAAAACAGGAATTATCAAGTCCAATCTAATTCCAATGGTTGCTGGATTAATGCTCGCATTATATACATATCAGTACAGCTTTACAGATAATATTTGGAATATAGTGTTTGCATTTTTAGGTACAGCAGCTGTAATTGCTGCGGCAGGTTCATTCAATAACATTTATGACCGCGATATTGATGCCATTATGGCACGGACTAAGGTTCGTCCAACTGTAACAGGTGAAATATCGATTAAGAAAGTTTTGATCGTTGCTATTTTATTATTAGTAATCGGATTAATTTTATTATATATAGCTTCTCCGTTAGCATCTTTACTAGGGTTCTTAGGGGTGTTTTTCTACGTAGTCCCTTATACAATGTGGACAAAACGTCATACTATTTGGAATACGGAAGTTGGTAGTATTTCAGGAGCTATGCCTCCTTTAATCGGTTGGGCAGCAGTCGGTCCTGATATTTGGCATCCAGCTTGTTGGGCGTTATTTTTAATAATGGTCATATGGCAAATGCCACACTTTTACTCTATAGCCATTCGCAAGAAAGCAGATTACGCTGCAGCAAAAATACCGATGCTCCCTGTTGTCATGGGGAAAAAACGCACATATATTCAAACAAACTTCTATTTAATTTTATTAGTGCTATCTAGCTTTTTATTTTTACCACTAAGCTTAGGTCTAACCTTAGTGTCACTTGCTCTAGGCTTATTTTGGTTAGGCTTGAGCCTATTCGGTACACGCAAAATGGATATAAAAGATTGGGCAAATAAAATGTTCAAATTCTCTTTAGTGCACATGATTGTTATTTATTTTACGGTAATAATATACTCTACAATCGGCCTTATTTTACAGGCACTTTAATGATAAAATTAGCCATAATAAATGAAGTTTAATATTAATTTCTTTAGTTATATGAACTATCAAAAGACTTGCACCGTAATGGGCAAGTCTTTTTTTCTTTCTTCTTATTCACTGGTATCATCGACTACTTTATTAATTCTTTCAAGCATTGTTGGATGAGAATATCGAAACCATTTTACTAGGAGTGGAGGATTCACTTCATTTAATCCAGCTATGGTTAGTTTTTGAAAAGTGCTCACAGCAGCACTTGGCTCTGCCACTAACTCGATTGCGTAATCATCAGCTCTTGTTTCTTCATACCTGGAAATGTAATTTGTTAACGGACTAGAAGCGAATGAAAGAACGGATGTAATTAGTAGAAACAGTGGAAACGAATGAATAGCGTGTATCTGTTTTATTTTTAAGCGACTTCCGAAACGAGCGATTATCCAAGGCATTAGTTTTGCTATTAACCATAACCCTAAAATGGTCGTGAAAGTGTACACTACTATTCCAATATAAATATGTTTCTCTACATAATGGCCCATTTCATGTGCCATTACGAATAGAATTTCACCCTCTGTTAGCTGATTTAATGTCGTATCCCATAATACGATTCTTGAATTACTCCCGATTCCCGTTACATAAGCGTTCAGAGCATTTGTCTTTTCTGCCATATTCACTTCATATACATGGTTGGCAGGAATATTTGCTTGCTCAGCTAATGTGAGAATTTTTGTTTCTAATTCTTTATCCGTTAACGGATAGAAATCATTATATAATGGATCGATTACTACTGGTTGAATGAACATCATGAATATAGAGAACGGTATCATTAAGAGGCTAGCATTTATCCACCATTTCTTTGTGTTTTTATAGATAAGCCAATACAGCACCGTTACAATCACTACAGTCATACCATAGTTGACCCAAAAATCGATGAGATTATCTCGCATCCAAGAAGAAAAATTTTGGTTGCTGATTCCGTAGTTTTTACTTAAATAATACCTATAATAGTCCAATGGAAATAACACGATGAATATAAACAAGGACAACAAGAATAAATATACTGCTTTTTTAATAATTCCCCATTTTACTTTAATGAGTAGCGAGTTTTCAAACGCTTGAGAAAGGCCAGAAACTAATATGAAAATGTAAACTAGCCACTCAAAAGGTGTCGCGACAAAAAAGAGGAAATTCTTTATTTTTGAATATTCCTCACTCAGGTATACTTCTTGCTCCGACATAAAAGTATGCGGATCTGCGACTGTCCCCTGCAAGGATTCAGGTATACCTCCACTATTGCTATGAAAAATATATACATACATCACTAATATATATACTCCAAATAACAAAAGAGCGGATATTCCGTATTTTTTTACCAAGACCATTCATCTCCATTCACACTTACTTACATTAAGTGTAAGCAGAAAAAATGAAATATAGAACTTCAACGAACTAATACGTTTTTCACCTTAAAATTAAAGAACTTATCATTTTGAATAACTCCAACTATACGGAGCACATTAAACTCTAGGAGGTGACTTAACTTTGTCAAACAAAAGCAAACCAAACTTTAAGAAAAAAGAACCAAATTCACGAAGCGATAATCGAGAAGAATTTTCAGGAGAATTATCTTCAAACGAAGCCAAAGGTAAAAATGAAAAACAAAATAACCAAAAAAACAGATAAAAATCATTAATTGGTGTTCTAGGCTCACTTGACTTTTAATTGCAGACTAAAGATGACGCAACTTTTGAGTCTGCGTCATCCTTTCTGTTTTATTTATCCGATTTTAGGAGTTCCTCATACAATTTTATATATTGTAGAGAAGACGCTGACCAGCTAAAATCCAAATCCATTGCGCGTTCTATCAGGTTGTTCCACTTTGTAGGTTGGAAGCGAAATAGGCCTACTGCACGTTCAATTGTATGTAACAATTCATGGGCATTATAATTAGCAAAGCTGAATCCAGTTCCTTCTTCGGTTATTTCATTGTAAGGAATTACTGTATCCTTCAGCCCACCTGTTTCACGGACGAGCGGCAAGGTTCCGTATCGAAAGGCGAGTAATTGCCCTATTCCGCATGGCTCAAATTGGGATGGCATTAGAAATATATCTGAACCAGCATAAATTTGTCGAGCCAATGATTCGTCAAAAAACAGATTAGCTGACACCCTATCAGGATAAATGTCTTCAAAATATCTGAACGATTCTTCATACTGATGATCTCCAGTTCCTAGTAAAACAAACTGAACATCCAAACCGATGATTTCATGAAAGACATGTAAAATCAAATCTATCCCTTTCTGGTCAACTAATCTAGTAACCATTGATATGATCGGAGTATTAGCTTGTATAGGTAGGCCGAGTGTTTCCTGTAAATGTTTTTTATTAGCTGCCTTTCCCTTAGAATCATCGAATGGAAGCAATAAACTTCCATCACTTTTAGGATTATAGCAGTCATTGTCTAATCCATTTATGATTCCTTGCAGATTAGCACCTCTTTTACGTAAAAACCCGTCCAGTTTTTCGCCATAGTAGGAAGACTGTATTTCAGATGCATAGGTTGGACTTACAGTCGTTAGGCAGTCTGCAAAAGCTAGTCCTCCCTTGAGATAACTAATACTCCCATAAAACTCTAAGGCATCTATACGGTAATATTGGTCGTCAAGATCCAATAAATCAGACAGAACTGATTTAGGATATACCCCTTGGTAGCGTAAATTGTGAATGGTAAACACAGTTTTTAATCCCTGATAGTATGGGTTGTTGTTATAATTGGCTTTCAATTGGACAGGTATCAATCCTGTTTGCCAGTCATGGCAATGTATTATATGCGGGCGCTCTTCTAAAAAAGGTATAGCTTCTAGTACAGCCCGAGAGAAGAATGCAAACCGTTCACCATCATCTCTAAATCCATAGCTACCATGTCTTTTAAAATAGTATTCGTTATCCAGAAAATATACGGTTATTCCCTGATAGTGAATTTTCTCTATACCACAAAATTGACGTCTCCATCCTACAGGTACTTCAATACTTTTAATCCATTGCATTTGTTCTTTAAACTGTAATGGGAGATCATCGTATTTAGGCAATATTATGCTAACATTGACGCCCTGTTCTTTTAAAGAATGGGGTAAAGCACCAATCACATCGCCTAACCCCCCTGTCTTTATAAATGGAGCGCACTCTGAGGCTGCAAATAACACATTCATGTAAGTGGACCTCCCGTTTAAACTACTACTTCTTTTTTGATAACAACCGGCTTATTTATCGCTGTGATTTTCTGATTTTTAGTGATAATTACTTGTTTATCCGTAATTACGTTTTCTATACGTGCTCCCTCTTCAATATCCCCTTTTTGCATAATGATACTATTTTTCACCACCGCTCCCTTTTTAACCTTTACTCCACGAAAAATAATACTATTTTCCACAGTGCCTTCGATAATACATCCATTGGCGATTAATGAGTTAGATACCTTGGAGGAATTCGTAAATTCGGCAGGAGCTTCGTGTTTGATCTTGGTGAAAACTTCCCATGAATCATAGAAAAAATGTCGAAGAATTTCTGGGTTAAGAAACTCCATATTACTAGCATGGTATGTTTCTAAGGAGTGAATAAATGGCATATAACCCGTGTATTGATACCCTTGCACTTTAAGATTTATCAAGTTAGCTTTCACAATATCTTTTAAAAAATCATATTCATCGTATTCTATGCAATTCTTTATTAAATCTATTAAAAGTTGTTTCTTAATCACATATGTTTCTAAACATATATGGTCACCTTTCTTCGGTGCTGTAAAAAAGTTTATATCACGAACTGCACCGTCAGTGTCCAGTGAACACTGATGATAAATGGGCCTTTTAACTGCCCCCCCATCATAATCCTTATACAGAACCGTAATATCTGCTTTATTGCTTTCATGTTTTTTTAACACATCATTAAAGTCAATTTTACAAATATGGTGACCGGGTGCAATAATTACAGTATCTGCAGTTGCTCGTTGAAAAAATTCTAAATGATCATAGAATTGTTGTAAGTCGCCTTTAATCTTTTCATCTGGATGAATGGACGGAAGTATAAATAGACCTTGTGAGCGGTGATCCAAATCCCATTCCTTTCCGGAGCCAAGATGATCCATCAATGACCGATATTTATCTTTGGTGAAAATAGCAACTTTACTTATTGAGACGTTCATAAAGTTGGACATTGTAAAGTCAATCATTCGGTAGCGTCCGCCAAAAGGTAAGGAAGCTAAACAACGGTGATGGGTCAATTCTTTTAATATAGGTCTTTCATTTACAAGATTAATAACACCTAAGACATTCCTCATTAAAAATACCTCCTATTATAAAGCTTGCAGCAAAGCACTTTCCGAAGATATTTGTTGATTTTCTCCTATTAATATAAGTCCTTTTTTCGTGTCAGAGATTATTGCCCCATCTTCTATAACTGTACCGCTACCGATTATTGCTTTTTCTATTATTACATTATTTCCAATTTTTACATTTGGCATAATGACCGAATTCTTTACATTTGAGCCACTTCCAACTTGAACATTATATGACAGAACAGAATGGTCGACATTCCCAAATACTAAACAGCCTTCATTCACTAATGATTGGGTTACATTCGCATCTTCTGATATATATTGTGGAGGGTGGTTGGCGTTTCCTGCGTAAATTTGCCAGTTTGGATCTCCTAACTTAAAATTTGATGGTTCTTCCAATAGATCCATATGTGCCTCCCACAAGCTTTCAATCGTCCCGACATCTTTCCAGTAGCCTTTAAATCGGTACGCTTGTAGTTTTGCTTCATTCTTCAGCATTTTTGGTATAATATCTTTTCCAAAGTCATTAGAAGAGCTAATATCCTCTTCGTCTTCTGTTAAATATTGTTTAAGATGGTTCCAATTAAATATATATACACCCATGGAGGCTAGGTTACTTTTTGGATTTTGTGGTTTTTCATCGAATTGTATAATTTGATCAGTTTCGTTGGTATTCATAATACCAAAGCGATTTGCTTCTGCCCAAGGTACCTCTATGACAGCAATGGTCGCATGTGCATCATTTTCCATATGATCTTCAAGCATTTTGTTATAATCCATCTTATAAATATGATCCCCCGAAATTACAAGTACATATTCCGGATCATTATGATCGATAAAATGAAAATTTTGGTACACAGCATTAGCCGTACCTTTATACCATTCACCGCCATCTTTCCCTTGATAAGGTGGAAGCATAGAAACCCCACCGTTATTACGGTCCAGATCCCATGGCCGTCCGTTTCCAATATATGAATTTAAAATATGCGGCCGATATTGAGTAAGTATGCCAACGGTATCGATACCCGAATGTGTACAGTTACTTAACGTAAAATCGATAATTCGGTATTTCCCTCCAAATGGTACTGCGGGTTTAGCTAAGTCACTCGTCAATTCCCCGAGCCTCGAACCTTGACCTCCTGCTAAAAGCATTGCAATCCACTTTTTAGATGCCATTTAGATGGTCTCCCCTTTTTCTAGTTTTTGTTTCTTTCATGAATATCGCCATTCCTAATGGTGGTACAGTTATTTCTAGGCTATAAGGTTGATTGTTACGAGGAAATGGATTAGTGCTCCTAATAGTAGAATTCAACTGTCCCGAACCACCAAATGATGCAGCATCACTACTAAATGCTTCATAATAATTACCTTTAGTAGGAACTCCTATTTGATAATTGTGGTAAACCTCGGTTGAAAAATTACAAACTATAATGCAGTAATCACCCTTACGTTTTCCTTTTCTCATAAACGTAATCACACTTTGTTCCGTATTGTCTGCATCGATCCACTGAAATCCAGCTTGCTCATGATCCAGCCGCCAAAGGGAAGTGGTTTTTTGATAAAATTTATTTAACTCTTTATAGTAATTAAAAAAACTAGAGTGAGCGTCAAAATCTAACAGCATCCAATCCATCTCCTGCTGATATTTCCATTCGTCAAATTGACCAAATTCACTACCCATAAATAAAAGCTTTTTGCCGGGATGCGTAAACAAATAGCCAAATAAAAGGCGTAAGTTCGCAAATTTTTGCCAGTAATCCCCGGGCATTTTATTTAGTAATGACTTTTTGCCGTGAACCATTTCATCATGCGAAAATGGAAGAACAAAGTTTTCCGAAAATGCATATAAAAAGGAAAAGGTTAATAAGTGATGATGCTTCGGTCGTTCATTCACATCCAGCTTCATATATTTGAGTACATCATTAGACCAGCCCATATTCCATTTGTAGTTAAACCCAAGACCCCCTAGACTTGTAGGACTTGTTACAAGTGGCCATTCCGTAGCTTCCTCCGCCATCATAAGTGCGCCAGGAAATCTCCGGAAAATGATTTCATTTAGCTTTTTTAGAAATTCAATTGCTTCGAGATTCTCTCCTCCACCATACTGATTCTTCAACTCTACAGGAAGAGGATTATCATGATTTAAATAAATCATGGATGAAACTGCATCAATCCGAAATCCATCTACATGATAGACATCCATCCAAAATATGGCGTTTGAAATGAGAAAGCTGACGACTTCGGGTTTACTATAGTCAAAGCTATATGTTCCCCAGATAGGTCTCTCTGCTCGCATGGGATCTGCTGATTCGAACAGAGGCGTCCCATCAAATCTTCCAAGTCCATGGATATCCTTACAAAAATGCGCTGGCACCCAATCAAGAATCACACCAAGCCCTTGTTGATGGCATTGATCTATAAAATACATTAATTGCTCAGGCGTCCCATATCTGCTAGTCGCTGAATAATAACCAGTAATTTGGTAACCCCATGAACCATCGTAAGGATGCTCCATAACAGGCATTAACTCAATATGGGTAAATCCATTATCGATTGCATACTCAATTAGTTCGTCAGCAAATTCTTGATAACTATAAAACTCACCATCTTCTTTTTGTTTCCAGGAAGCCAAATGAACTTCATAAATAGCCATCGGTTTATGATACATATCTTTCTTTACTCGCTGAGTCATCCATTTCTGATCTGACCATTCAAATGCATTTAAATTGTAGATAATAGAAGCTGTTTCTGGTCGAAGCTGCGTATAAAAAGCATAAGGATCTGCTTTTAATACTTTTTGTCCGTCTGGACCTGTAACCTCATACTTATAAATATCTCCTTGTGCTAAGTCGGGAACAAATAGCACCCAGATTCCAGATTGATCCAAACGTTCCAATCGATGCATTGTACCAATCCAATTGTTAAAATTACCTACAACCGATACCTTTTTAGCATTCGGTGCCCAAACTGCAAAACGAACTCCTTGCACTTCGTTCTCTTCAATTAGATGAGCTCCAAGCATCTTATAGCTTTCATACAACGTTCCTTCATGAAAAAGGTATACATCAAAATCACTTGGGAGTCGCCGGTGATCCAACTTCATAATCTCTACCATTTAAACACCTCTTTCAATCTATGATTCTTTTCATTCAAATACCAGTTCTCCCCTAAATTATTCGCCATTAATCTTTAAACACCTTTTAATATTTCACTATTGCCAATAATATATAAATTTCGACAAAATAAAAAATCCTCCATGCACTGAAGGACTTTTACTAATATATTTTGTTCTGTAAATATTAATAACGATAATACACTAAAGTGCATTGACCAGAGATTAGCTATTAGCTGTCCTCCCTTTTGGGGTAGAAGATGCATCAATCATACGATTTAAAAATAAGTAGGAAAGTGAGACAGACCAAGCAAGTGGAGTGTTACCATTTGGAACATTTTTACCACCAATATATAACTCAGGAACTTCCCAATTTTCTGGGATAATTCGCTCTGTTTTACTAATATATTCGAAAGCTTTGTCATACATACCTAGCTCCAAATAACATAGTCCGAGCCAAGGTAGTCCAAAGCACCATTCTGCTTCGCTGCCTTCGTTATAATACTGATCATTGTGATAACGAATACAGCCATGTGTGCGTTCAAGTTTTTCAGAAACCATTTCAACTATTTTAAGAGCAGTTTTCCTTTCAACTATACGATATGGATAGATTAGTGAAAGCAGGGATAAATCTGTTTCTTTCGTTTCACTTTCTCTAGGTAAAAGAAAACGCAACGTCTCTTCACCTTTTTGAATTAGTTCATCCTTTACGTTTACTAACATTTTCACAGAACGTAATCCAGCAACACAAGCTCCTACACTTGAGGCATGAAGTTCCATATTCTCTTCCCACATACCATTATCCTTTGCCTGCCAGTATTGAAGACACTCTAAATAAT
The DNA here is from genome assembly GCF_038008385.1 of Psychrobacillus sp. FSL H8-0487. Classification (NCBI taxonomy): domain Bacteria; kingdom Bacillati; phylum Bacillota; class Bacilli; order Caryophanales; family Bacillaceae; genus Psychrobacillus; species Psychrobacillus sp. FSL H8-0487. Next base: position 1,360,052 of record NZ_JBBOZA010000001.1, on the reverse strand, counting down.
CGACCAGCTTCTGAACAATAGCGATATCTTTCTCATCACGAATAACTTTATGACCATGGCTCACCCCTACTCCCACACCCCATAAAAATGCTCCAATTGCATCATTTTGAGCGTGACCCCATTCTTGGTTCAATTCCTCTAAATCTGTAGAATAGCGTGAGTGGATATATTCAAAAAGGTAGACTGGTTTTTGTTCTCTATGGATGTCTATTTTCCATTCATAGGTTTTAAATAGATCAAATAACGCATAATATGCTTTTTCATACCGATCAGATTGGCTTTGTAAAAAAGGCAAAACTGTGTATACAATATCACGTATCCAGACATAATTGTAGTCTTGCGAAACACTGGCAGTATAGGCTCCATTCGGTAAACGCATCCGATCTAAAACTTCCATAGCATTGTTGACTTTCATATACGAGACCTCCTTTAATAATATCTATACAGTGATTGTTAACCAATTTCTTTTATTCTAGACAATTTAAACAAAGACGAAAGCGCTTCCATTAAAACATTTAATAATTATATATTATGCAAAATTTTTCAATTGGAAAAGCAACAGTACCTAGTCTTTAAAAATCTTTATTTTCTTAGTTACAAATTTCAGATTCTACTATGCGTTTAGTATCCAATGCTACTACTACCCAAGATTTTAATTTGTAAATCAGCATTTGGGATTTAGTTAACTTTATAAAATAATAAAAAAACATAACGAGGTCCTTTAGGGATTCGTCATGTTTCGTTTGCTTTTAAAGTTGGTCAACGGCTTCCTTGAATATTTCATATGAACGTTTTCTAGCTTCCTGGTCATAAACATATGTAACAGCCATCAATTCATTTACATGGTATATTTCTAAGAATGGTTTTAATTGCTCAGTTATTGTATTTCGACTGCCTTTAAAAGTATAAGTCGACATTGCACGTACTGCATTTTCCTCTAAATGATTCCACACACCATTCAAGCTTTCCACTGGCGGCTGTAATAAGCTCTTTTTACCAGACACCACATTTAAATAAAATCGATCACTAGTAGTAGAAAGCAGTTTCGCTTCTCCATCAGTTTCTGCTCCTATTACATTTACACAAACAATCACATAAGGTTCAGATAAATACTCTGAAGGAACAAACTGATTTCGGTAAATTTGTATTGCATGTTCCAACTGCTGAGGAGCAAAATGTGCAGCAAATGCATACGGTAGTCCTAAACGAGCAGCTAATTGTGCACTTGAAGTACTTGAACCTAGAATATATATTGGTACATTGGCACCGACTCCCGGAAATGCGCGAACAGCTCCTTGGTTATCTAGCGATTTAAAGTAATTTTGCAATTCTACCACGTCCTGTGGAAAAGAAAAAGCAGTTTCCTGTGTAGTCCTGCGGAGTGCACGAGCTGTTTGCATGTCTGTACCAGGTGCACGACCAAGTCCTAAATCTAGTCTATTTGGATAGATATTTTCCAGTGTCCCAAACTGCTCTGCAACTACAAGAGGTGCATGATTTGGTAACATAATTCCACCTGATCCTACTTTAATCGTTTCGGTATTTTCCAACACATGGCCGATTAGAATGGAAGTTGCTGAACTAACAACATTCGGTGAATTATGATGTTCTGTTAGCCAGTATCGACTGTAACCGATCTTTTCTACGTGTTGCGCTAGGCTAACCATATCCTCAAAAGCCTCTTTGTTTGTTTGGCCTTCCTTTACTGCCACTAAATCCAAAACTGATACAGGAACAGGTTGAAGTCTCTTATTCATATATTTACTTCCCTTCATTATATAACGTCTCCATTAGATAATAGAATCAAGTTACTATTACTTCAAGGTATCTGCTTGATAAGACTTATAAACTATTTGTATAGAAGACATACAACAACCCCATCTAAGAAAAAGGATGGGGTTGGCTCTATACAATTATAGGTTGTTATGTCACCGTATTTAAATACTACATTTCTCTTAATGTTCCTTAGATAAATCGAGAAAATCTTTCACTCGTTGCATATATTCATCTGCGTCATAGGAGAAGTATAGCTGACTAGCTAGTCTAACAGGATCACCGAAGAAGAAACGTTCGTATAACGTTTGCCGAGTACCAAAAGAACTCATTGTTAAATCCCACGCTAAGCGGAAAAGTTGTACACGATCCTCACCCGTATTTTCATGAGATTGTAAGTAATGATTTAATTCATTTCCTACAGGTGATTGAAAAGTACTTCCTGTTGGAATAGACATTAATCCGCTGGCACCTAATAGTTGAATAATTTCGGTAAAACGCGGATATACGCGAGGATATACATTCATGGCAATTTGTAATGTAGACCGATCTGGCTGCATCCATCCACCTTTGTCTATTTTGGCTTCTACTTCTGATTTAATCACTAGTGCTTTCATTGTTTCCAAAGCAATAATTATTTCAGAGACTTTTTCTTGCACATGTTGGTATTCCCCAATATTAATAGTTTCAATAATAGAATGGACTATTCCTAATATGAATTCAGTTTTCACAATTTGCCTAGATACTACTTGATGAAGTGTAAAAGGCAAGAAAGAATTCGATCTCATAAAAATATTGGTGATAGGAACATTATCATAAAAAAATACACGTTCCCAAGGCACTAATACGTTATCAAATACAACAATACTATCCATTTCTTCAAACCTTGAACTTAATGGATAGTTAAAAGACGAATCACCTCCAACAAATGATTCTCTACATATGAACCTTAACCCTGTTGTATTACTAGGTATTGAAAATGCGAAACCATTTCCATCTTCTTCCTTCCCATTTGCAGAGATAACTAAAAGCTCATCCGTTATTCCACCTTGTGTCGCAAGAAGTCGAGCCCCTTTTATAATAATTCCATGCTCGTTTTTATCTACAATTTTTGCAGCAATTGGCTCTTTCGAACGTTCTATATACAATTGAGTCCGATTTACTTGTGGCTCTATAAATGTATGAGTCATAGAAATATCTTTTTCTCTTGCGTATTCATAAAATGATTGTAGGTTTTCCGGGAAACAGTTTTTTTGATCCTGCAAAAGGTGCACAGATGAAGCTAGAGCCATTAAAACTGTGTTCATATAATCTGGACTTCTCCCCATTAACCCGTTGTTACTCCTAGCCCATTGCTGAATCATTGTGCGTCTTGTTACTAAATCTTCCTTCGTCTTTGGCTGTAAATATGAAATACCAACCCTATTTTTAGTTGTTGGAGATAGATACGTTAAAATATCCTTTAAGTCTTGATGATGCTGAAGTTCATATAATGCAGCCTGACTCTTAATAATTCCTTTAAACGCAGGATGCTCCGAAATGTTACCTGTTACACGTTTCCCCTCAATCCAAATATCCGTTTTTAGCTCATCAATCCGTTCAATATACTGTCTCCCCGTTATAGCCGGCATACGCTCACCCCTACTGTATTAGGTTGTTCATAGCACTATATTATTCTACAGAAGCTGAGGTGTGACGGATCCTAAAGGAGTTTACATTCGGGTTCTTTTTTTATTTAAAGCGTCCCACCAGATCCACCATCAATATTAACAGATGTTCCCGTTACATAAGACGCGGCATCTGACACTAAAAAAGTAATGACATTTGCTGCTTCTAAAGTTTCACCAATTCTCTGAAGTGGAATCGTTGGACCAACTACATTTTTAGAATATTCTTCCCAAGTAAGTTCTGGAGCTTCTTTTTTCCACTTCAATTCGATTTGATGACTTCTAATAAGACCAATACATACTGTATTAACTCGAATATTATCTTTTCCCAAATCTTTGCTCATCGCTTTAGTCAATGCCATTCCAGCTGCTCGACTAACAGTTGTTGGCAGCGAACTAGCAGGAGGTGTTTTTCCTAATACTGCTGTTACGTTTACAATTGCTCCTCCGCCCGCTTTTCTCATATAGGGTATTACAGCTTTTGACGTATTTATAGCTCCAAATAATTTTAAATCTAAATCTGTTTGCCACAAATCTGTTTCTACTGATTCAAAAGGGTTTGCAGAAGAAGTACCAGCATTATTAACTAAAATATCAATACGTCCATAATGATCTACTGTTTTTTGAATAATTTCTTTGCATGCTTCTTCTTTGGTAATATCCGCAGGAACAATAAGTACTTGTGCCCCTGTTTCACTTTTAATAAATGCCGCAGCCTCTTTTAATTGTTCTTCTCCTCGAGCACAAAGAGTTACCTTAGCTCCTTCTTGCACTAATTGTAAAGCTGTTTGTAAACCTATCCCTTTACTTGAGCCCGTAACGATTGCTACTTTTCCAGCTAATCCTAATTCCATTATGTTGCCCCCTCTAATTCAAATCATGTTCTTCTTTCATTATATTACAATTTTATATTTTGTCAGAATTATTGCTCTCCTCATTAGGAATCAAAATAACGATAGAATGATTTCTTTTGAATGACACATTCTAAAGGAAAGGAGAAGTGATGAATTATGCAAAAACTAGTTATCGAACTTACCATTATAGCTTCTATGCAGACATTAACAACATATATACCTACAACCGCTCCTACTCATCAGGAAACCCCTGCCTATGCTAAATGGGGACAAGTTGCTGTAAAAGAAACTCAATCCAAATTTCCCCATGCAAGTATAATTGACTATCTTTATGAAGGAAGTGAACCGAAAGAAAATTCGACCATTGAAAAGTTCCGTCTAAGGTTAAAAGAGAGTGACAAAGAATTTGGAGTCTCTGTTAAAATTGAATATATTACTGATACTAATGAATTGATCCATGTTCAAATCCATGAAGTTTCGGATTAATTGTTTATACTTTTTCTATTGTTTCTAAGTCATTTCTAAATTTAAGTAAACCAATTTTATCACGCCATAACCTTTAACAGATTGGCCATCTCAATTGCAGAGACGGCTGCATCGTATCCTTTGTTTCCGACCTTTGTACCTGCCCGTTCAATAGCTTGTTCTATAGATTCTGTAGTAACGATACCAAAAATAACTGGTACTCCAGTTTGTAAACCTACTTGTGCAATTCCTTTTGCTGCTTCGTTGCAAACATAATCATAGTGTGTCGTTGAACCTCTGATTACTGTACCAAGACCAATGATTGCATCGTATTTTTGGGAATCCGCCATTTTTTTTGCAATAAATGGTACTTCAAATACACCAGGAACCCAAGCAACTTCAATACTTTCTTCAACGACACCATGACGTTTTAACCCATCTATTGCACCGTCAACTAGTTTTGCATTGATGAAATCATTAAAACGTCCGACAACAATACCTACTTTCAAATCTGTTCCGATTAAATTTGCTTCGATTGTTTTTACCATCTTATTCTCTCCTTAGCTAGCTTTAATATTTATTAAGTACCTTGATAGTTCTTCGATTGTGACAATCTTTAATTGATATTGTTTGGCAAGTTCCAGTAAATCTGGTAAGCGTGCCATTGAACCATCATCGTTCATTATTTCGCAAATTACACCTGATTTAGCTGATGCACAAAGCATGGCAAGGTCAACTGCAGCTTCCGTATGACCTCGTCTTTCCAGTACACCACCTGGCTTTGCGATTAGCGGAAAGACATGTCCTGGTCGTTTAAACTGTTGTGCCTTTGCTTGTGGCTTAATGACTTGTAACATCGTCTCTGATCGATCAAATGCACTTATGCCCGTTGAAGTGTTTTCATGATCAATCGACACAGTAAATGCAGTTTGATGAGAATCTGTATTATTAGAAACCATCGGATGTAATTGCAATACCTCTGCGATTTCTTCATGAATAGGCATACAAATCAATCCTCGACCATACTTCGCCATGAAATTGATGTTTTCTGGTGTTGCAAATTCTGCTAAGCAAAGGAAATCCCCTTCATTTTCGCGGTTTTCATCATCTACTAAAATAATAAGCTTTCCTTGTGTTAAATCTGTAATTGCTTCTTCTATCGTATTTAGCATGCTAATTTCTCCTTAAAAACCGTTCTGCTGTAAAAAGTCCTGGGTGATAGTCGATTCATTTTTCTTTGTACTAAATTGATGCACGTACTTCCCTAGCATGTCACCTTCGATATTAACGAGTTCACCCGCTTTTTTCATGCCTAGAACTGTTTCCTTATTTGTGTGGGGAATTAATGAAACTGTTACTGTCGACTTATTTATATCAAAAATAGTTAAACTTGTTCCATCAATCGTTATAGACCCCTTTGGAATACAAAAGTGACTTGCTTCTTCTGATACTATAATATCGATATACACTGCATTTGCTGCATGGCGCTTTTTCAATATGGTACCCACACCATCCACATGTCCTGTAACGAAATGTCCACCGAATCGACCGTTTGCCTCTAATGCTCTTTCTAAATTGACAACTGAACTGCTATTTAATAATTTTGTTGTAGTTGCATAAAACGTCTCTGGCATAACGTCCACTGTAAATTCAAATCTTGAAAATGCGATTACTGTTAAACAGACACCATTCACTGCAATACTATCACCTAATTTGATGTCCTCTAAAATTCGTTTTGCTCGGATAATAAGTTGCATACTGCTAGCAGATGTTTGTACGTTCTTAATGGTGCCAAGCTCTTCAACAATTCCTGTAAACATCGTATCCTCCTTATTAGTAAGTACTTTTAGATGGAATCTAAAGCCTACTTCAAACAAAAACCTCCGTACACTTAAGTGTCGGAGGGAAATTAGGTAGATTCAAATAAGCCTTTTGTGTTTTTCTCTCAAAAAGCATTGAACTACTCCTTCTCCCATCCAGACTATAACTGTCGGCTTTGGATTTCCACCAAATCATGCGTTTTACGGCTCACAGGCTTTGAGATTTCTCTCTTACTGTCGATTGGGAATTTCACCCGACCCCGAAGGATAGTTATTCAATTTTAAAAAGTAGAAGTGCCTATGCTCGCGGTATCATGTCCCGACAAACGCTATAGCTAGACATTAAAAAACGCACCCAAATTTATGGATGCGAGAGAAGTCATACTTTAATAAGCCTTTTGTTCCTTTTTTAGCATAACTAAAAAACCTCCAAATAGGCGACTTTCTCCTTCTCCCATCCAGACTTTAACTGTCGGCTTTGGATTCTCACCAAATCATGCGTTTTACGGCTCACAGGCTTTGAGATTTCTCTCTTACTGTCGATTGGGAATTTCACCCGACCCCGAAGGAATGTTATAAAATTGTTATTAGCATAACAATTTCATATCTTAATTGCAAGGAGTTGAGTACTTTTACATGATACAAAAGGATTTTGAAAAACATAAAAAGCTAAGAACCTCTTGTGTTGAGGGTCTTAGCAACTTTTCTCTAAAAAAATAATTAGTTCATAATGATGACAATCTTTTATTTTTCATACTGTTTAATATTTTTTGCTGTATATATAAATACTGATCTAACTCTTCCACAGTCAACTCTTCAAATAACTCCACAAATATTTCTTCGCCAATCTTTTGTGCTTCCATTAAAGCAGATCGCCCTTTTTCTGTAATCTGAAGATGGATCGTCCGGCGATCTTCTTCACTATACAGTCGTTCCGCTAATTCGAACTTCACGAGCTTGCTAGAAATATTTGTGATTGCTCCTTTTGTATACCCTAAGGTCTCTGCTAAATCACTTTGCATTACCGGACCATTTGCACGTAATTGAGCTAGTACCAAAATTGCAGATATTCCTACTGGAAATTCAAATTTAGAAGAGAATTTAACTATATTTTCGTTTGAGATTATTTCAGTTGCGTGAATCAATTTAAATAAATTTGTTTTCTCCATACTAAATCCTTCTATTAACGCAACATGATGGATCCACCATCAACCATCATCGTTTGACCTGTAATATATCTTGAATCCTCACTAGCTAAAAATACTGCTACACGTCCAATATCCTCTTCTACTTCACCGAAACGACCCATCGGTATTTTACTTAGTACTGCTTCATAATATTCAGGTTGAGCTTTTGCCCATGCTTGTACTCCCTCTGAGTTAGCAACTGGACTGATAATATTCACATTAATACCAAAACGACCCCATTCGTTTGCAGCTACACGTGATATCCCACGAATTGCTTCTTTAGCAGCAGCATATGCTCCTTGAGTTTCATGACCAGCCAATCCTGCCCCTGAAGCAAAGTTAATAATATTTCCTTTTGTTTCTTTTAAGTAAGGCAGTGCAGCCTGCATTAAAAAGAATGTTGGATAGAATCCAGTCCCAAATGATAGATCAAGATCCGCTTGTGTAATATTCTCAATCGTTAATTGTTTTGATGCATGTGCATTATTTACAAGTACATCCAACTTACCATAGTTATCAACTATTGTTTTAATGATGTTTGGTAAGTTTTCGCGATCCATAAGATCTGCTTTTAAAAACATTGATCTTGGGGAAATTTCTTGTAACAATTTCTCACTTGCTTTACCTGTCTCCTCATTCACATCTACAATTGCAACGATTGCTCCTTCTTTAGCCATTGCTTTTGCCATCCCAAATCCAATTCCACCAGCACCACCAGTAATGATTACAACTTTATCTTGAAGTTTACTCATCTTTAACACTCCTTTTTCTCTAATGATTTCCAATTTAGTTTAACACTAAACAATTTAACAATAAACTAATATGGTTTATCTATTTTAAAGTTCTATAACTTTTAAATAATCATAAAATACATAGATTCTAAATTATAAAGTAAGGGGAAATGGAAATGTTTGCAGTTCATTTTATGGAGAAAAATATGGTTATTTTAACTCAAGTATTAAGAGATATCCCTTCCATCGATGATGATCTTAAAATCAAAGGTAGAAAAGGTAAAGTAATTAATGTACAGGAAACAGAAGAAAATGGTATTCAGGTTCAGGTAGAATTTGAAAAAGTGGTAGATAAAAGCAAAACTTCTGTAAAAGATCTCGGGAAGAAGAAACGAAAATAACTTTAAAACAATAATACCCGTTAAATGAGCGTATATACTCATCTAACGGGTATTTATATTTTAGTGAATATCTCGTTTTTTGAACGTACCGCCTCTTACTTCTGCCACATCTGTGATCACAATAAAAGCACCAGGATCCAATTCTTTAATAATTGTTATTAACTTGTTTTCTTCCATGCGAGTGATTACACATGTAACAATATCCATAGTTTCATTGGAGAAACCTCCGCGACCACTGGAGTACGTTACACCACGACCTAAACGATCCTGTATGGCAGACCCAATTTCCTCGGATTCTTTACTAACTATTCGAACTGATTTGGAACTTTCAAGTCCAACTTGAATAACATCAATAACTATTTTAGCTATGTAATAAGTAGTAGCTGAATAGAGTGCTCCTTCTAAACCATATATAAAACCAGCACCTAGAAAAATAAACGCATTAATAAATAAGATTATATCTCCTACTGAAAATGGTACTTTTCGAGATACTAGAACCGCTAAAACTTCTGCACCATCAAGTGCACCACCGTTACGTAATACCACACCAATACCAATACCTAGCATTACCCCTCCAGATATTACTACTAATAGTGGATCTTTTGCACTCAGAATCGGCTCAATTTGATGCATTAAAACTGTTGAAATAGATAGGGATGCTATACCAATAATACTCATTATTGCAAAGGTTTTCCCCACTTGTTTATAACCAATATATACAAACGGTATATTTAATATAAAGAGTAAAAGTCCAAGTGGTATATTAAACAAATATGTTCCCATGATACTAACACCTGTTACGCCGCCGTCAATAACTGAGTTTGGTATTAACACTGCTTCCAGTGCATAACCAGCTATAGCTGCTCCTATTACGATTAAAATTATTCTACGGACTTTATCCGCTACTTTATTTTTCTGCATAATTTCTAAAACTCCCTTATTCATAAAAAGATTAAACAAATATGATTACTATTAATTTTAAAGAAAAAAAGACTGAGTTACAAGATTAAATCTGCATAACGTAATACTTTTCAGTTTTTGATATTTATCCTCTCCTGTAAGTGAGAAAAGCCCGTAAACTTTTAAGGTTCACAGACTTTTCTTTCCCTAGCATTAGGTACCGCAAAACGTTTTGTACGGTCCTGAAGTATCAGGAGGAAGAGTAGTATAATCCATATAGTCTGCCTTGTAATCATAAGGATGTGAAATTACACTTAGCAAATTGTTTAATACACTATAGTCCTCATTATTCACTGCTGCATCAAGCGCTTCTTCTACTCGATGATTTCTCGGAATAACTACTGGATTACTTTTCTGCATTAGTTGCTTTATAAATTCTTCTGACACCTGTTGATTTTCAAGTCTAGTTTTCCATTTTTCATACCATTGTTCAAATCCATTTTTACCGAATAATTCAGTTTCTTCCACTTTATCAAGAGTCAATAATCGGAATGTATTTGTATAATCTACTTCGTATTTTTCCATAAGTTCAAGAAGGTTTTCGATTAGGGAAATATCCTCTTTTTCTATATTAAAAATCCCTAGCTTATTCCCCATTCCTGTTAACCAATAATTTTCATAAGTTACAGGGTAGGCCACCATCGCTTCTTGCGCTTGCTGCACAGCTTCATCCAGATCTTCGTGAATAAGAGGCAATAAACTTTCTGCCAATCTCGCTAAGTTCCATGCGGCTATATTTGGCTGATTTTCATAAGCATAACGACCTTGTCTATCAATGGAACTAAATACTGTTTTCGGATTATATATATCCATAAAAGCACAAGGTCCATAATCGATTGTCTCTCCGCTTATTGTCATATTATCTGTGTTCATCACTCCATGTATAAAACCGACAAGTTGCCATTTTGCTATCAATGCCGCTTGGCGTTCAATCACTTCTTTAAGGAATGCAAGATAGCGATTTTCATTAGCCAATAAAATTGGGTAATGTCTTTCTATTGCATAATCCGCTAAAGCTTTAAGATCTTCGAATGTGCCCCATTTTGCAGCGAATTGAAAAGTACCTACACGTAAATGACTTGCAGCAATACGTGTCATCACTGCACCCGGTTGAACAGTTTCTCGCATAATACTCTCTCCGGTTGTAACTACTGATAAGCTTCTGGTTGTTGGAATTCCTAGAGCATGCATCGATTCACTAATAATATATTCACGTAACATCGGCCCGAGGCCCGCTCGTCCGTCTCCCCCACGAGAATATGGTGTTCTACCAGAGCCTTTCAATTGTACGTCTACTAGCTCCCCCGACGGAGTTATTTGTTCACCAAGCAACAGTGCTCTTCCATCACCTAACATGGTAAAATTTCCAAATTGATGACCAGCATAAGCCTGAGCTAAAGGTATACCGCCCTCAATCACCTTATTACCAGCAAGTACCTCAACACCATGAGTACTTTCTAGCTCTTTCGAATTTAGCCCAAGAGATGTTGCCACCGTATCGTTTAATATAACCAGTTTAGGATTACTAACAGGGTTTACATTTATAGCTGTATGCAGTAATTCTGGAAGTTCGGTATACGTATTTTCCAAGTTCCATCCTATATTTAAATTCTCTTCCTTCATCGAATCTTCCTTTCTTGAGTTAAAAAAGCAATACTAGTTACTTATTATTCATTATTATACCCTTACACGCTACAGATACGCTTCCCTTGGCTCTCTTTTGCCTATTAAAAGAGAATGCCCTATAATAGGCATTCCCTAATATTTAAACAAGTATCTCTCGATTTGAAGAAAACATAAAAATACGAACCATTATGGTTCGTATTTTTTATGTTTATACTGCTATAATTTTCGTGTCTTCCTTTTCCCGAGTATATAATTGAATTGCAAATAGTACCCCAAATAATACAAGCCCTATTATATCCGACATGCTCTCTGGGTAGATCAATAGTAATCCTGCTCCTACTGCCAAAATTCTTTCCAACCAATTAACCTTTCTATACCAATACCCTATCATTCCTGCGCCAATAGAAATCATCCCTATTATTGCAGTAAATGTGACCCAGATAATTTCCCACAAAGTGGTATCAATCATTAACAATGTTGGAGAAAAGACCACCATGTATGGAATTATAAAGGCTGCAATTGCTAATTTCGAAGCCTCTAAACCGGTCTTTATAGGATCTCCACCAGATATCCCTGAAGCGGCAAAGGCGGCGAGTGCAACAGGAGGTGTAATATCTGCTATTATTCCAAAATAGAAAACAAAGAAATGTGCAGATAATAGAACAACAATTGGAACTGCACTTTGTGCAACATCAGGCGCTAACAAAGTAATAATCGCTGGTGCTGCAATTGTAGATGTAATTACATAGTTTGCTGTAGTTGGTGCACCCATCCCTAAAATTAGAGAAGCTATCATAACAAAGAATAATGTTAATAAGATACTTCCACCAGCTAATTTAACCAAACTTGTAGCTAGACTTAAGCCTAATCCAGTTTTTACTACTACTCCGACGATAATTCCTGCACACGCAGTAGCTGCAACAACCGCTAAAGCTGTTCTTGCCCCATCCACTAAAGCATCTAAAATTTCCTTGATACCAAGTTTAGTATCTTTGTTGATAAACCCTACTGCAATACAAGCTAAAATCCCATATAACGCTGAATGAATAACAGGAACGCCTACCATCATTAAAATAATGATTAGGAAAATAGGTAAAATTAAATAAATCTTTTTAAAGATTTCCTTCCGATCTGGCATTTGATCATCTGTTAATCCTTTTAAACCTAAACGCTTCGCTTCAAAATGGGTCATAATCCATATTCCTGTAAAATATAATAGAGCTGGAATTGCCGCTGCTTTTGCAATATCCCAGTACGTTACTCCACGTCCTATAAATTCAACCATTAAGAATGCGGCTGCACCCATAATTGGTGGCATCAACTGTCCACCAGTAGAAGACGATGCTTCAACTGCACCAGCAAACTCCTTCTTATACCCAAGCGATTTCATCATTGGAATTGTGTAGGCACCAGAAGTAACAACATTTGCTACCGAACTTCCCGAAATAGTACCCTGTAAAGCAGATGAAAAAATAGCAACCTTTGCAGGACCTCCAACTAACTTTCCAGCCACTGCAACAGACAAATCATTAAAATATTGTCCTACTCCGGTTTTCACTAAAAATGCTCCGAAAAGCAAAAAGGCAAAAATATAAGTAGATGAAACAGCAAGAGGTGTTCCTAAAATACCATCAGTTGTGTAGAACATTAAATTCACAATATTATCGACACTTTGACCCCTATGAGCCATAAATGCTGGGAAATAAGGTCCTAGGTATGCGTACACTAAAAAGATTGCAGCAATTATAGTAATAGGCAAACCAACCGCTCTTCTAGAAGCCTCTAATACAAGCAATACTGCTAGTAATCCAACAATGAAGTCCATACTCTCCAATGAACCTAAACTTTGTACTAAACGAGTATAATTTATCGTCCAATAAGTTCCAATTAACAAAGCACCAGCTGTTAGTATGAAATCATACCATGGTATTTTTGTCTTCGAAAATTTTCTACGTGCTGGAAAAAGTAAAAAGATAAAAACTAGACCGAAACCTAAATGGACTGTTCGTTGTATTTGAGCGGGAAATTGACCATATATGGCTGTATAAAGTTGAAATAAAGAGAATGCCATTAATCCAAAATAGATAATATATTTTAGCACTCCACCTAATGTCCGAGTGTTCGACTCTAGATCGTACTTTTCTAATATTTCTTGCTGTTCTTCCAAAGATAGCTCTTCAAACTGATCGTCTTGTAATGGTTGTTGGTTCTTATCTTTCATTTAATTCGACTCCTTTCACTTTTTCAAAGAGTGATATTTTTTTTACTTTAAATTCATAAGACTTGCCTCGATCTAACTCTTCTTTTAAATCGAAACTTTTCTCGTTGTAATGAAAATCTAATTTATTGTCCACATCTCCAATATGTAAAATAAAATCCTTTAATACCGCTTTATCGTATTTAAGCGTGTAAACACCATTTTCATAACTCAATGTCTGGCCTTCCTCTGCATAACCAGGCATGCCAATCGCCACATCACTATATTGCATAGAAGCCAATTTAATTTCATTTGATTCTAATACTCTATAATTCTCTATCACATCAGTCAGGTGAATAGTATGTGTAAATATAATTTGAAAGTGATCCTTTTTTTCTAATGGGATAAAATGAATACTTGGGTGCTCGGTCCTAGTTTCTGTAAAAGTAAAAGCTGAGAAAATAGGGATAAAACAAAATAAAGTTAAAAAGAAAATAATCAAAAATGGCCAAATTATTTTTTTCATAAAGTGATTAATCCTCACTTTTTTTAACAAAAAGGGACTCGAAGCAATTCGCAACAGAGCCCCTTCTTACTTTATAATTATTTATTGACTTCATCGAAGTATTTTTTTGCTCCGGGATGAACTTCAATTCCTATACCATCTAGAGCTGTTTCGGCTTTGATGAATTCACCTTTTGCATGACTAATTTTATCTGTATTTCCATATATCGCTTTTGTTATTTTATATACTAAGTCTTCAGAAAGATCTTTGTTTACTGCTAGCATTGCAAGTACTGAAACTGTAGGTGTTTCTCCCTTAATACCATAAGTACCAGCTGGGATTGTATCCTTCGCATAATATGGATATTTCTCGATTAATGCATCTGCTTTTTCATCGCTCACTGAAATAATCGAAACTTTGTTTGTAGCATTTAGCGCTTCTACAGCACCAGTTGGATAACCAGCCGTAATAAATGCAGCATCAATTTGTCCAGACTGAATACCATCTGTTGACTCACCGAAATCTAAACTTTGCGCTTCAATATCCTCCATTGACAAACCATGGATCTCAAGCAATTGCTCTGCATTTGCATAAGTACCTGATCCTGGAGCTCCAACAGAAACCTTTTTCCCCTTAAGATCTTCAAAAGAAGTAATTCCAGAATCCGCTAATGTTACTAATTGAACTGTTTCAGGATATAACGCACCTAGTGCAGAAACAGCATCTGTTTTCTTACCTTCAAACATCATTATTCCTTCAGTACCATAGTAAGCAATATCCGTTTGAACGAAAGCGATATTTCCTTCGCCTTCTTGTAATGCTGTCATATTAGCTGCTGATGCTTGAGATACCTCCGCAGTAGTTTTAACACCTGTTTCCGTAGTGATTAGATCCGCAAAAGTTCCACCTAACGGATAGTAGGTTCCTTGCGTTCCACCAGTTAGCATACTTAAAAATTTAATATCCTCTTTAGTTTTACCTGAATCACTATCAGAAGAATCCTCATCTGTAGAACCACAGGCTGCAAGTATCATTAAAACTAAAATACTTAGTATGCTCAACAACTTTAATTGCCTTCTTTTCATTCCATTTCCTCCCTTTTTATATAAAATCCCCTTGCACTTATTAATATTAACATATAAGTTTATTTAATTGTCAACCTATTTAGTATTTTCAGGTTTTAGAAGCATTGAAAAAAGCATGCATATAATCGTGTTAGGATTACATGCATGCTCTATTTTAAGCTCTACTTATGAGCAACCATCATATGTTGTGTTTTTTACTTTTGAACCAGTTTCGCCTCTAAGTAAATCACCTTCAGTTGCTTCAATAATTTGATTGGTTACATTGTTAGAAATGGAATTAGCTACTAATTGTAGAAGGCTATTTACATCACCTTGGGATTGTTTAAATTCTTGTACAATTGGTAGTCCATCGATTTCTTCTTCGATAGCAGCAATTTTTCCTTCTATTAGGCTAAGTGCTTTTTCTTTCCCTAAATGTTGAAAGTTAACTGCTTGTTTTTGTAAGCTTTTTAGACTTGCTATTTTTTCACGTACCTTAGTATTCTCATTAATTTGTTCTTCTGCACGTTTGAAGAATTCAACTTCCTCCGTATTTGCAATCATTGTTGCTATTTCTTTTGCTTTTTCAATAATATCTTCTCTTGTATATTTAGTTGTAGACATTATACTCCCACCTTTTGCTCGATTATTTCATTTACTAGTTCCCCAGTAAGTGACCATGTTTTTGCTTCTACTATTTTAACCTTAACTAATGTCCCAATGATATCTTTTGGTCCTACAAAATTTACTAGTTTACTTTTGCTCGTATAACCTGCAAGTACGTCAGGATTATTCTTACTTTCACCTTCGACTAAAACTTCCACAATTTGTCCATCATGCTTTTTCATAGCCTCCGCAGACATATCATTCACCAGCTTATTTAATCGCTGAAGTCGTTGTTTTTTCACTTCCATCGGTACGTTATCTACCATTTTTGCAGCTGGTGTACCTTCTCGAGGAGAGTAAATGTACGTGTATGCTATTTCGAATCCTACTTCTTTATACAAAGACATTGTTTCTTCAAATTGTTCCTCTGTTTCATTTGGAAAGCCAACAATTATATCCGTTGTCAATGAGACGTTCGGTATAGCTGCTTTTATCTTTCTAACTAGCTCTAAGTAGTGCTCTCTTGTGTACTTACGAGCCATTATTTTAAGAATATCCGAAGACCCAGATTGAACAGGTAAATGAATGTGGTCGACTAAATTTCCTCCCTTGGCAAGCACTTCGATCAAATGATCATCGAAGTCTCTAGGATGACTAGTCATGAAACGAATACGTGCTACGTCAATTTTCCGAAGATCATCCATTAAATCACCAAATCGATAATTCAAATCTTCAAAGTCTTTTCCGTAAGCATTAACATTTTGACCAAGCAATGTTACTTCTTTGTATCCTTGCGCAGCAAGATGTCTAATTTCTTGAATAATATCTTCCGGACGACGACTACGCTCTTTTCCACGTGTATATGGAACGATACAATATGTACAGAATTTATCGCAGCCGTACATAATGTTGACCCAGGCTTTAATAGAACCTTTACGTACTCGCGGCAGATTTTCTATAACGTCTCCTTCTTTAGACCAAACCTCTACAACCATTTCTTTTGAAAGGTATGCTTCGTTTAATATTTCAGGAAGACGGTGAATATTATGTGTTCCAAAAATCATATCTACTTGATTGTAAGTTTTTAATATTTTTTTTACAACTGATTCTTCTTGGGACATACATCCGCATACACCAATTAGGACATCAGGATTTTTTTGTTTTAAATGCTTAAAGTGACCAAGCTCACCAAATACTTTATTTTCAGCGTTTTCACGAATTGCACAAGTATTAAGTAAAACCACATTGGCATCATCTACAGTATCCGTAGGTTCATAACCTAGTTGCATGAAAATACCTGCCATTACTTCTGTATCATGTTCATTCATTTGACAACCGTATGTGCGTATATAAAATTTTCTGTTTTGACCCATATCTTTAAATTGTTCTGCAATAGCAAAGTCGTTATGGTACTCTATTTCTTCTTTGCCACGTTTTTTCGCATCTTTTAATGATGGTGGAGTATAGACTGCTTGAAAATATTTACTATAATCCTTATCGGATTTTTTATTCAAAGAGCTAGCTTCCTTCACTTGAGTACTTTGTAAACGTGATTCCTCGTTCATAAGAACTCTCCTTTCCTTCATTCGTGAAAAGTACGAATATCCCTACTATTATACTGAATAGTTATGTATTGCCACAAGGCTTTCAGCTTAAAATTGCCTAATTAGACAAATTAAGTGCATATACTTAGTTTATCGGGATTAGTTGGGAGAGGTTATGGGCTATATCTTCATGCTAGAGGGCTAGATGAGAATATTTATGGGCTATACTCTATCATTTATGGACTTGCTTAGTTTTTATGGGCTATAGGCTTGTTATAGGCCATAATCCATTTTTAATGGGCTTTCGTTCGCAGAAAAAAAGCTCATGAACTTTTGACATTCATGAGCCCTGAAACCATTACATAAAGTCTTGAATTAAAGCATTGAATTCCTGTTCACTCATCTTCAAATTTTGATCGACAAGTGGTGTTGGCGCATACCCAGGAACTTGTTCTTGGTATGATGGTGCATTTTCGTCTTGATATATGATACCTGTTACAAGACCTTTTGTTTCCATTACTAATTTCATAGCTTCATCTCTGTTTGTAGAGTCATATCCTTCTACAGCAGAAAGCTTAGTTAAATGCTCTTTAAACCAGTCATACGTATTTACTTTATTGTATGTTACACATGGGCTAAATACATTTATAAACGAGAAGCCTTTGTGATTAATGCCCGCCTCAATAATAGCAGTTAGCTCTTTAATATCAGAAGAAAATCCTTGCGCTACAAATGTTGCTCCGGATGTAAGAGCTAGTTCTAATGGCTGCACGGATGGTTCAATTGCTCCACCAGGAGTTGACTTCGTTTTAAAGCCCTCTGCTGAACGTGGAGACGTTTGCCCTTTTGTTAATCCGTAGATTTGGTTATCCATAACAACATAAGTTATATCTACATTACGACGTATCGAGTGAATGGTATGACCCATACCTATTGCAAAGCCATCTCCATCTCCACCAGAAGCGATAACGTGTAAATCTTTGTTTGCCATTTTTAGGCCCTGAGCTATTGGTAGTGCACGCCCATGAATGCCATGAAAACCGTATGAGTGAATATATCCAGAAATACGTCCAGAACAACCGATACCAGAAATTACAGCTAAATCATGTGGTTGAATGCCAACATTTGCAGCAGCACGTTGAATCGCTGCCTGCACTGAGAAGTCACCACATCCTGGACACCAGTTAGGTTTTACGTTATTACGAAAATCTTTAAATGTTACCATCTGTTAGCAACTCCTTTACTTGTTTTGCAAGCTGTAATGGTAAAAATGGTGTGCCATCATATTTTGTGACACTCACCAATTTATCATGACCACCGACATTCATTTTGATGATATTTGCTAATTGTCCAGTTGCATTGTTTTCCACTACTACCACTTTTTTTGCTTTCGCAACTAGTGATTGCATTTCCGTCACTGGGAATGGGTGGATTAAGCGAATATGCGCATGATTTACTTTAACATCACTTTCAATAAGTGTTTGTTGTAATTCTTCCAACACACCTCTAGTAGAGTTGAAACCAACAAATAGTATATCAGCCTCTTCATATGGTGCGTTTACATATACAGGCTCTTTGAAGTTAATATGATTAAGCTTTCCTAAACGTTTGTCCATTTGAGCCTTACGATTTGTAGCTGCCTCCGATGGTTTACCTGTTTCATCATGCTCTACACCAGTTACATGATGAATCGCATGCTGTGTGCCTGGTAAGACACGTGGTGATACCCCATCTTCAGTCAGTTCATAGCGTTTGAAGTACGATTTATCTTCCGTTACCGGTATTTCTTCATTCTCCACTAATTTTCCACGACGAATTTCAACCTTCGAATAATCAAATGGCTCCACTGTTTGTTTACCAAGTGATAGTTGTAAATCAGATAAGATTATTACGGGAAGTTGCAATTCTTCTGCAATATTGAATGCTTGAATAGTATCGTAGAAAGCTTCTTCTCCAGTACTTGGTGCAATAACCACTTTTGGAATTTCGCCATGTGTTCCATAAATCATTTGCATTAAGTCGGATTGTTCCTGTTTAGTTGGTAAACCTGTTGAAGGTCCACCACGCTGTGTATCCACGATGACAAGTGGTTGTTCAGTCATACCAGAAAGTCCGATTGCTTCCATCATGAGCGACAGTCCTGGACCCGCTGATGCAGTAAATGCACGAACACCTCCATAGTTTGAACCAATCGCCATTGTAGCGGCAGCAATTTCATCTTCTGTTTGAATAACTGCACCACCAAAGAGTGGTAGTTTTTTAATCATATATTCCATAATTTCTGAGGCAGGTGTGATTGGATATGCTGCCATAAAACGAACACCTGCAGCTAATGCCCCAAATGCAATTGCATCGTTTCCAATCATGAACATACGGTGTTTTCCATCCGCAGGAGCAATTTCCCATTCTCCTAGACGATCTCCGAGCTGCTCCGCCATTGTATCAAAACCTTGTTGAATAGCTTGCATGTTTTTTTCTACTACTTCTTGTCCTTTTTTACCGAATATTTCATCTACCACACCTTGGAATACTGCTTTGTCTAAGTTAAGTAATGCTGCACTGGCGCCAATTGCTACCATGTTTTTCATAAGAGATGTCCCAAGTTCTGCAGCTATCTCTGTGAAAGGGACGATATACATTGGGGCCTTACAGTCTTCAGGTGCCACTGGTGAGAATTTTGCATCTGCTAAAACAATGCTTTTTTCCGTTAACTCTTTGTAATTTACATCAATTGTTTCTTGATCAAATGCTACTAAAATATCTAAATCATCTGGTATTGTACGAACTTGTGTTGGGCGTACACAGATTTTATTGTTTGTATGGCCACCTTTAATACGTGAAGAGAAATGACGGTATCCGTATAGATAGTATCCAAGGCGATTCATCGCCATTGAGAATATTTCTCCTGTACTCTCAATTCCCTCTCCTTGCTGCCCTCCTACTTTCCAAGAAAGCTGTTGCAACATATAAACATCTCCTTACTATTCGATTAAATACTAATTTCCTTCATAAGTTTATCATGAAGTTTAAGTTATCACTATGTATTCTCTATATTTTTATAGAAATTCAGACCTTTGACGGAAGCTTATCGTCACATTTTATTCGAATAGTTTGGAGTGAAATGCGGCGAGGAGGCTGAAGCTAATCCAACTGAAATCATTTCGCTATTATCAGTGCTCACCAGACCTCTTACAAAAGAGAGGTCGCTACTCTATGAGCAGCGACCTCTCGTCTATTTTGATCTTTTTTCAACAAGTAACTTTAAAGCTGTTCGATCTTCACCTGAAATGACAATATCGGTGAAGGCAGGAGAACAAGTTAAGTCTGTTCCACTTGGAGCTACAAATCCTCTGGCAATTGCTATCGCTTTGATAGCCTGGTTTAATGCTCCTGCTCCTACTGCTTGCATCTCTGCATACCCTTGTTCTCTTATTACTGCAACTAATGCCCCAGCAACTGAATTTGGGTTTGAACGGGAAGATACTTTTAAAGAATCCACTATCATTTCTCCTTTTGTCGCTATATTATGAACTTGCTTCTGGTCCATAACCTAACGTATGCGCAGGAGTAATCTTTTAGACTTTTTAACCTTTAAATGGGTAATCCTCATTTATATAAATTCTTTCCTGGTGTATCGCTTTTCCAGTAGTATTGTCCACTTCTACGAAGAAACCACTGAGCACAGAACGACCTTCCTTCGGTACCTCGAATCGCGTTGGCATATTTGTTTGAAAGCGGTAAAGTACATCCTCTTTTTTCATACCCAAAACTCCATCATAAGGACCTGTCATTCCCACGTCTGTAATATATGCGGTACCTCCAGGTAAAATACGAGAATCTGCAGTTTGAACATGTGTATGTGTTCCTACAACAACAGAAGCTTTTCCATCTAAATGCCAACCAAATGCAATTTTTTCACTTGTCGCTTCGGCATGGAAGTCTACAAAGACAATCGGTGATAGCTTTTGGGCTTCTGACACCATCTCTGTTGCCATTTTAAAAGGATCATCATGTGGTGGTAGAAACGTTCTACCATGCATATTAATCACTGATATGGTATGACCATTTTTAGAAATGGATGTCATTCCTTTACCAGGTGCGTCTTCTGAAAAATTGGCAGGTCGTATTAAGTAGTCTGTGTCATCGATAAAATCCATGATTTCTTTTTGATCCCAAGTATGGTTACCCATTGTCACCACATCTACTCCCATATGGAGCAATGACTGGAAAATACTTTTTGTAATCCCGCGTCCTGCCGCTGCGTTTTCTCCATTTGCAATGACTACATCTACATCGTATTTTCTTCTCAGTCTTGGTAGATAATCCTCTAACGTGTCTCGTCCCATTGAACCAACGATATCACCTATAAATAATATTCTCATTACTACATCAATTCCTTTCACGAAAAAAAGGCTTCATTTCGAAGCCTTTTTGTTAATACTACCATAAAGCATTCACATCTATACTAGATGTTATTTTGCATATTCTACTGCTCTAGTTTCTCTAATAACAGTCACTTTTATATGACCAGGATAATCTAACTCTTCTTCAATTCGTTTACGGATATCTCTTGCCAAACGATGAGCAGTTAAGTCATCAATTTGATCTGGACGAACCATAATACGAATTTCTCGACCAGCTTGAATAGCGAATGATTTTTCTACACCTTCATAGGATTCAGAAATTTCCTCTAATTTCTCCAAGCGACGAATGTAGTTTTCTAATGTTTCACTTCTTGCACCAGGTCGTGCTGCAGATAATGCATCGGCAGCTGCCACTAATACAGCAATAACGGAAGTAGCTTCTGTATCCCCATGATGGGAAGCAATACTATTAATAACTACTGGATGTTCTTTGTATTTTGTTGCTAGCTCGACACCGATTTCTACGTGGCTACCTTCCACTTCATGGTCAATTGCTTTCCCAATGTCATGTAGCAACCCTGCACGTCTTGCAAGTGTTACATCTTCACCAAGCTCTGCTGCCAACAACCCTGACAAGTAGGCAACTTCTGTGGAGTGTTTTAATACATTTTGGCCATAACTTGTACGATAACGAAGTCTACCTAGAATTTTCATAAGATCTGGATGTAAATTATGAATCCCCATATCGAAAGTAGTTTGTTCTCCAATTTCACGAATTTGTTCATCTACTTCTCTTCTAGACTTTTCTACCATTTCTTCGATTCGCGCCGGATGAATTCGTCCATCCTGTACCAGTTTTTCAAGTGCTAAACGAGCTGTTTCTCTTCGAATTGGATCAAAGCCTGAAAGAATTACTGCTTCTGGTGTATCGTCAATAATTAAATCGATACCAGTTAACGTTTCAAGTGTTCGAATGTTTCGACCTTCACGTCCTATAATGCGACCTTTCATCTCATCATTCGGCAGATTCACTACAGAAACCGTTGTTTCAGCAACATGGTCTGCAGCAAAACGTTGTAACGCAAGGGAAAGAATCTCTCGAGATTTTTTATCGGATTCTTCTTTAGCTCTAGTCTCCGATTCCTTTGTCATCACAGCAATATCCGTAGTAAGCTCATTCTCTACTTCCTGAAGAATTATTGACTTCGCTTCTTCACGGGTTAAAGTAGAAATTCTTTCTAGTTCTGTTTGTTGCTCTTTAACTAGTTCATCCACTTTGCGTTCTTTTTGTTCGATATGCTGTTGTCTTTCAGTTAGAGCATCATCTTTACGCTCAAGACTTACTTCTCTCTTGTTTAGAGCATCATCTTTACGATCAAGGTTCTCTTCTCTTTGTACTAACCGATTTTCCTGTTTTTGCAGTTCCATACGGCGTTCACGGATGTCAGATTCTGCTTCATTTCGTAATTGGTGAGCTTCATCTTTGGCTTCTAAAAGTGCTTCTTTCTTCAACGCTTCCGCTTCTCGCTTTGCTTCATCTATGAGATTAGCTGAAGATTGTTTTGCACCAGTCACTTTTGAATCGTTCACGTTTTTTAGATAAATATAACCAACAACGGCACCGACAATCAGACCAAGCAAAGCGGAGATGATAATTTCTGTCATTCGAACACCCCCTAATGCTATACTTTTTAGTTTCAGTCGGCACGTATATACAAAACCATATACGTAATGCCTATAATCATTTAATAATAAAGAAATTATACAATTTTAATTGTATAGATGTAGAAATACTCTGTCAAGGAAGGGAGGTATAATATATATAAAGTAGGACAAAATAGATAGATGTTTGTGCAAAATTCCATTCAAATGAATTTAAACACAAGCTTTTATAAGATCAAAACTTGTTTCTATCCTTTTAGAGGTGCTTAAATAAGCCATTTTCTATTTGATAATGTTACTAATTTTAAAGCCCGAGATGAATGACAAGTCATTTGAAACGGAAATTATAACAGGATTATTATTTATCCAGAAGGAACTAGTCTACAACATACAATTTATATGTTTTCAAAAAAAGTCTCTCAAATGAATGAGAGACTTTCTTTCTTGTTATTACTTATCCTCTAATAATAATTCAAATTCTTCGTCTTCGTCCTCTTCAATGTCATGTGCACCAATCGTTAAAGACCCTGCTGCCATTCCAAGAGATTCACGGATTTTACCTGTAATTTCTGCTTTAATAGCAGGATTCTCTTTTAAATATTGTTTTGCATTTTCTCTACCTTGTCCTATACGCTCCTCATTGTACGCATACCAAGAACCACTTTTTTGAATAATGTCATATTCAGAACCAATATCAACTACTTCTCCTTCTTGAGAAATTCCTTCACCATACATAATATCTACTTCCGCAGTTCTAAATGGTGGAGCAACTTTGTTCTTCACTACTTTAATTTTTGTTTTATTACCCATAATATCTGTACCATGCTTGATTGCTTCTGCCCGTCTTACTTCTAAACGCACAGAACTATAGAATTTAAGCGCACGACCACCTGTTGTAGTTTCCGGATTTCCGAACATTACTCCAATTTTTTCACGAACTTGGTTGATGAAAATAGCGATTGTGTTCGATTTACTAATAACACCAGAAAGTTTACGTAATGCTTGAGACATTAGTCGAGCTTGAAGACCCATATGAGAATCTCCCATCTCTCCTTCAATTTCAGCTTTAGGTACTAAAGCTGCTACAGAGTCAATTACTAGTATTTCAATTGCACCACTACGTACTAGTGCTTCTGCAATTTCAAGTGCCTGCTCCCCTGTATCCGGTTGAGATAAAAGTAATTCATCAATATTTACACCTAGTTTTTGTGCGTAAACTGGATCTAATGCATGCTCAGCATCGATGAATGCAGCTTGCCCACCAGTTTTTTGTATTTCTGCAATTGCGTGCAGTGCTACTGTAGTTTTACCTGAACTCTCTGGGCCGTATATTTCAATAATACGTCCTCTTGGATATCCACCTATTCCTAATGCAGCATCCAATGCTAAAGAACCACTTGA
Organism: Psychrobacillus sp. FSL H8-0487; assembly: GCF_038008385.1. NCBI lineage: Bacteria > Bacillati > Bacillota > Bacilli > Caryophanales > Bacillaceae > Psychrobacillus > Psychrobacillus sp. FSL H8-0487. Next base: position 1,335,225 of record NZ_JBBOZA010000001.1, on the reverse strand, counting down.
AGAAGTAGAAATTTCAAGATTTGTCTTTTCTCCTAATCTCATAACAGAACCTTTACCGAATTGTTTCTCTATTTGTTTTAACGCCATATCTAATGCTGCTTTGCGATCATTATTAGCCAATTAATTTCCTCCTAAAAGAAATGATGATGTTTTTTATTTCTATTCTTACTATACTCGGTCTTTGAGAAATTTACAAGAAAAAAGCGAACGTTCATTCGTTTATTTTTTGCATCTATTTAATTTTGAGTATGAAAAACGACTCAAAATTGAATTTTGGGCCGTTTTATTGATCTAAATTAAATTTTCGATAATGTTTGCTCACGCAGTAGTCTTATTAGATAATAGATTGTAAATTTCACTGTTCTAATTCTGTTCGTGTTTCGTAAACCTGAAAGATTGAGCTTATAGGTCACTGGCTTCGAATCCCCTAATGCAATTCCAATCCAAATCGTGCCAGCAGGTTGCCCTCCATGACCATCAGGACCAGCAGCTCCAGTAATACCTACACCTATATCGGTTTGAAATTTTTCTTTTACTTTAAGTGCCATTTGCTCTGCACATTCACTTGAAACAACGCTATATTTCTCAATAATAGCAGCATCTACACCTAGTTGGTTTATCTTCACGTCTTCTGTATAAGTGATCATCCCACCAACCAATGCTTCTCCCATTCCCGGCACTGCAGCAAGTTCTGATTGGAAAAGTCCTGCTGTCATGCTTTCAGCTGCTGAAATAGTCAAGTCATTTTCGATAAGTATTTCTCTAAGTTTCGAAGGTAAAGAGTCATTATTATATCCATAAACAAATTTACCAACTCTGTTTAAAATTTCAGCTTGTAATGCTTCAATCTTTTTCCAAGCCTCATCCTCCGAATTACTCTTTGCTGTTAATCGAAGAGTAACCTCTCCATCAGAAGCAAGGGGTGCAAGTGTGGGATTTGTTTGGTTATCTAGGAGATCTTGGACTTCTGTTTCTAGCTCGGCTTCCCCTATTCCATAGAACCGAATAACATGGGACATAATAACATTTTCATCTAAAAGAAGCTTCGGTAATAGTGGCTTCGCTTCAAATTGGAACATAGGCTCCATCTCTTTTGGTGGACCAGGAAGAAGCATATATGAATGACTATCGGTAGTTAGTAACATACCAGGTGCCATACCATGTTTGTTTTCTAATACGGTGCTTCCTTCTAAAACAAGTGCTTGTTTTTTGTTGTTTTCTGTCATATTGCGACCCATACGCTTAAAGAAATCCTCAATATACATGATTGCATGATTATCTAGCACTAAGTTCATTCCCAAATGCTTGGCAATAGTTTCTTTTGTTAAATCATCTTTTGTAGGACCTAACCCACCTGTGAATATGATTAAATCCGCACGTTTTTCTGCTATTTGGATGGATTCTACCAACCTATCCGCATTGTCTCCTACTACCGTATGATAGTATACGTCCAACCCAATCTCTGCTAGCTGAGTAGATATAAAGCGGGCATTTGTATTAGAAATCTGACCTAGTAATAATTCAGAACCTACTGCAATAATTTCTGCTTTCATAAAGTACTTCCTTCCTACTTAGAATCTAGTAACACTTTGCGATTCAAATAAAAGTAATCCCATCCAGACCATACAGTAAAGAATAAACACACGTAAAGCATGATCATATCAAAAGGAATATGGAACATTTCAAAGAATATATTACCCAATAATAGGGAAGAAATCGCAACTATTTGAGTCCACATTTTTATTTTGCCTAGTTGATTGGCTGCGACTACCTCGCCTTCATTCGCTAATATTAATCGAAGGCCAGTTACTGCAAACTCACGGCTAATAATTAATATAACTACCCATGACGGTGCCATTCCAAACTCAACTAAAATGATTAGAGCTGCAGAAACTAATAATTTGTCTGCGAGAGGGTCAAGAAATTTCCCCATATTGGTAACTAAGTTATACTTTCTCGCATAGTAACCATCTATAAAATCAGTAATAGAAGCAATTATAAAGATAATTGCACCTACTAAATGTCCAACTGGAATTGTTGCTCCCAGTAGTGTAATATCTCCCCAATTGAAGTCTATAAGCATAAAAAACATAAAAATTGGGATTAAAAATATACGGAACAAAGAGATTTGATTTGGTATATTCATTTTCATAAAAAATAACTCCTTTCAATATCAAATAAAATAGCCATCATAAAGATGACTATTTGTTGAACTGTATTACTGCATTTTGAGTAATTTCTGCACTTTTAAACTCTACAACTTCATCATTTATTGTAACAATATTTCCTGGAGCGTGTCCAAGACGTATACGTATTTTCGATAATGCACTTGCATCAAATTCGTACGTTTCTCCAGCCTTTACAGATTGATCCGCAATAATTTTGTCGTTTTCATCCCTAATATTCAACCATGTAGTATTTACTGCAACCAATTTTACTAAATAGGTTTCCGCACCGGTTAAATTATAATTTGAAGTTACCCCTTGTAAATCGACGAAACTTAGCTGTTGTGTAGGTTTTGGTTCTTCTTCTTCTTCTTCTACCTCTTCAACTGTTTCTTCTTCCTTAGGCTCTTCCTTATCAGCAGGTTGTATATTTTCATTGTCCTCAAATGTTGGCTTGTTCTCTTGTGTTAGCTCATCACTTGTTACAGTATCTTCCGGCTCATCCGCCCTGTTTTGGAATAAAAACCACGACATTATGATAATTGCGATAACAAAGACTACTACCATAATCATTGGGAAAATCTCCATGATCTTACTAGATGATCGGCCTCCTAATGCTCTTCTAGAAGGAGTTGTAGGAATACTCTTCGTTACATCCTCGTTGGATGGCGAAGGAATCTCCGATTTATACGTTTCTAATAATTCGTCTCCATTTAATCCAACTGCCTCTGCATATTGTTTAATAAATGCACGAACATAAAATGCACCTGGCATACTTGCATAATTTCCTTCTTCAATACCTGCCAAGTACCGTTTTTGAATTTTTGTTATTTCTTGCAAATCCTCAATACTATAACCTTTTGCTGTTCTCGCTTCTTTTAAGCGAGCCCCAAGTTCAGTCAACTAAAACACCTGCCCGTTAAAAATTGAATCCACCAAATCCGCCAAAGCCAGTCATTCCTTTGTCAGACATTCCGTGGTTTTTTTCCATCATTTCATATGTGATTTGTTCGTCAGGAGTGTGACGAAGCTCGATAATATAATCAAAATCATCAATAGAATACTCCGAATGTTGGATGAACATATCCGGATGTTCAACAACTTTGATTGTTGGCATCCGCATCATTTCCCTGACTAATTGGAGATGCTTTTCATCGTTTGATTTTCTCGTTACAATTCCATCTAATATAAAAATATTACGATCGCTAAACTCATCCCCTGCCAATTGGTTTCTAATCGTTTGCTTAATCATTGTAGAAGACAAGAATATCCACTTTTTATTTGCACATACACTTGCTGCGACGACCGATTCCGTTTTCCCTACTCTCGGCATACCTCTAATCCCAATTAGTTTATGCCCTTCTTGCTTAAAGATTTCAGCCATGAAATCTACTAAGAGCCCTAGTTCATTACGCACAAATCTAAAGGTTTTTTTATCGTCTGCGTCACGCTGAATATACCGGCCATGACGAACCGCAAGTCGATCTCTGAGTTTGGGTTCCCTGAATTTAGTCAACTGAATCGTTTCCATAGTAGAAATAATATGTTCAAAACGTTCAATATTTTCTTTTTTCTCTGCTTTTATAAGCATACCCCGTCTGCCTTCATCTACACCATTGATCGTTACAATATTAACTCGAAGCATACCAAGTAAAGAAGAAATGTCACCTAAAAGTCCCGGACGATTAACTTGAATTTCATATTCAAAAAACCATTCACTAGCCATGTTATATCTTTCCCTTCTCTGTAGATGACGTTTCACTTCATGATTAGTTCTATCATATATGATTTTGTAGTCGAATAAAAGAAAAAAAGAAAAGAGACTGTAATACTCTCCTTTCTTTTACCCTTGTGCTCACTATAAAAAACAGTAAGGAGGAAATTAAATATACCATCCTCCATTTACTCGAATAACTTGACCGGTTATATAACTTGCCTTTTCGCTCGTTAAAAATGCGACAGCATTCGCTATATCTTGTGGAGATCCCAAAATACCGGCAGGGATTTCTTCCAAAATCAGCTGACGAGCTTCTTCTTCAATATGGGTATTCATCTTTGTATCGATAAAACCTGGAGAAACTGCATTTACCCTTGTCCTCTGTAAGGCAACCTCTTTAGCATAAGCCTTTACAAGAGCATGCTGAGCACCTTTAGCAGCAGAGTAAGCCACTTCATAAGATGCACCCGTATCTCCCCATATACTACCTACAAAGACGACTGAGCTACTAGTCTGTTGTCGAAGCTTGCTATTTAGTTTTCCTAATAAGGCCATAGGATGTTCTACATGCACTTGAAACAACAAACGTATCTCATCTATAGTAGTATCCTCTAATCCTTTGTAAAGGCTATGCCCTTGGGCAAATACAATTGCATTAAGGGCGAAGATGCTATCTGCAACTTTTTCAATACAATCTGCCTTACTCATATCCGCATGCACAACCATAAACTCTTGTTCAGAATAGGACTCATTTAGTTCTGTTAACAGCTTTTCAATACGCTTATTATTATTAGCATAGTGAAGGTACAAGGACCAACCAGCTTCTGCAAGATTACGACAAATTGCGGAACCAATTTCACCAGATGCACCTAGCACTAATGCAAACTTTTTAGTCATTTTGTTTCTCAAAAGGTAATATGGTAAACACAGTATGAGCATCTTCGTCTGCTAACGATAGGAATGCCGATTTCACTTGGTCCATTGTAAGTTTTTCTAGAGCTGGCACTACATCAAACAAATTCATGTCATTAAATGAATAACGAGTAAATTGATTGGCAATATATTCTATCGAATTCAGCGCACGTAAGAAAAAGCCTATTTTTTTACGGACAATACGTTGTAAGTCCTGTTCTTCTACGTTCCAATTGGAAGCAAAATGCTTAATCGTTTCTTTTATTTTGTCGTTTAGTTCAGTTGGATTAACAGTATCTGAACCAATCATTGTAAATCCATATCCTTGCTCCATAGAGAAATCAGCAGAGTAAGATTCATCAATCCAACCATTTTCATATATTTCTTGATAAAATGCAGAACTTCTGCCAAATATCATTTCAATCGCAACTTGCATTGCCAACTCGTAATTTAACATTTCATCACCGGAAATATCCGTATTACTAGCTTTAATACCGAATAAAACTTTAGGCTTTTGAACATCCATCTGAAGAGTACGCTCTTTTATATCCACTGCTTTTTGTTCTTCAGGATAGAAACGTTTAATTTCTTGTGGCTCCTCGAATTTCTTCGCCGCTTGATCTGCTTTGATGAAATCCATCATTTCTTCTGGATTAACAGCTCCCACTACGAAAAGCACCATATTTGATGGATGATAGAAAGTGTTGTAACACTCATAAAGATGTTCTGCAGTAATATGACTAATCGTGTCAATTGTACCAGCAATATCAATCTTTACTGGATGCTCTTTATACATATTTTCGATTGTTCCAAAGTATAAACGCCAATCTGGTTGATCATCATACATAGTAATTTCTTGACCAATTATTCCTTTTTCCTTTTCTACTGTCTGTTCTGTAAAATATGGCTGTTGCACGAAATCCAATAAAGTTTTCGTATTATCTAAAACATGGTCGGTCGAAGAAAACAAGTACGCTGTTCTCGTAAAAGAAGTAAATGCATTCGCAGATGCCCCTTTTTCGCTGAACTTTTGGAATACATCTCCTTCTTCTTTTTCGAACATTTTATGTTCTAGAAAATGGGCAATTCCATCAGGAACAACAACAGGCTCCTCTTTACCTAGAGGTATAAATTCACGGTCAATCGAGCCATATTTTGTGGTAAAAGTGACAAATGTCTTAGAGAAATCTTTTTTAGGAAGAATATAGACATCTAATCCATTTGGAAGTGTTTCTTTATATAATGTTTCATCTAATTGTTGAAAATACTCTTTATTCATTTGTTGCACCTTCCTTACCTGAAAGGAAATAAACAAATTCCTTTTCAATTGTTAAAGCCATTTGTTGTATTTCTTCTTTTGTAACATGCATCCATTTTTCTACCCATTCTTCAACAGTGAAAGAGGTATTTAGCTCTTTATATTGATCATAAATTTCAATTTGAGCACGTGCTGAATCCAAAGCTTCTTTCAACTGATTGGTAAGCATGGATTTCGTTTGATTTAATTCTAAGTCAGAGATTTCACCGTTTTGCAATGCTTTTAGTTGTTCATCGATTAATGCAACTGCTTTTTCTTGTAAATTAGAATCTATTCCTGCTAGCACAAAGATTAAACCATAGAGCGAAGAATAACTGCTCGATGCATAATAGGCCATACTTTCCTTTTCACGTACGTTCATAAAAATCTTCGAATGTGAAAATCCACCTAAAATACCATTCGTCAGCTGCATAACCGGAAATTCTTCCGAGAAGAATGTGATAGGTGTTTGATAAGCAATATGGAGCTTACCTTGTTTCATATCTTGAATTTCATGAAGAAATTCCTTGTTATTACTTTCTTTTGGTATATCTACTGCTTTTACAATCTTCTCTGTACGATCAGCAAAAGAAAAATGACTTTGCATTTTATCTTTTATTTCCTGCACGTTAACATCCCCTACTATATAGATGGATAAATCATCTTTTGTTAGTAAATCATGATGCATATCAATCAGTTGATCGTTTGTAATTGCTTTGACAGCTTCTACTGTCCCATTAGACGTTATGGAAGCAGGACTATTAGGGCGAATATTCTCTAACAAGCGCTGTTGAGCGTATCTTGTTTTGTCATCATACATAGATTGAATACGTTCAATAACCTGTTCTTTTTCTCGTTTAACAATCGACTCATCAAATTTCCCATTCACCAAATTTGGCTTGAAAATAACCGTATGTAATAAAGAAAAGACTTCATCGACAATTTTTTCATTGGATAAGTATGCATCATTTACAGTTTCTGCGTTCAATGAAAAAATATGGTGGCTCCCTTTTTTCGTCGTATCAAAGTATAAGACGGCACCGTACAAATCATCTAAACGTTTTCTAAAAGCTACATTTGTAGGATATACTTCATTGCTAAATTGTAAGATATTCGCTAATACTGCACGCACAGCAGCTTTTTCTACTGTTAATGGTTGTTTCCATTTGAACGATATATTGATCGTTTTAAATTGTTCTGTTGGTCTCACAAAAAGCTTTACGCCACTTGCAAGTTCAAATTGTTGAAACATAAGTGATCCCCCTTTTTCTTTCTAGTGTATCTCAGATAGTGATTCACTATACATCCTCTAATTATATCAGTACAAACAAAAAGGGACCAATTAATTGGCCCCTCTTCCATTTTTTCCATTAAATTTTAAGCATTGAATACTTGACTGTCGATTTATGTTCCAATCAAATTATAAAAAGTTTAGAGTATCTTCACTACAAAACTATCAATTAACGTTTTCCTTTGATATAAGGAATCCCACTTGCTCTTGGTGCGTATGCTCTTCCAATAAATCCAGCAACCGCCAAAATAGTTAAAGCATAAGGCAAGATGTGTAAGAAGTATGTTGGCACTTCTTTCACATATGGAATTTGTCCACCAATTATACTTAATGCTTGAGCGAATCCAAAGAATAATGCCGCTCCAAGCGCTCCTAGTGGATGCCATTTACCAAATATCATGGCAGCCAGTGCCATGAACCCTTGACCATTTATAGTAGTATGACTGAATTCACCAGAAATCGATTGAGAATATACTGCTCCACCTAAACCTGCAAGCGCACCTGATAGGATAACTGCAATATAACGCATTTTTGTTACATTTACACCCATTGTATCTGCTGCCATTGGATGTTCCCCAACTGCACGGAGACGTAATCCAAATGGAGTTTTATAAATAACAAACCAAGCCATCACAGCGATACCAATCGCTAAAATAGAGGTACCATATACATCTTTAAATAACATAGGTCCAATTACTGGTAAATCACTCAAGAATGGAATATCGAATCGGATAAATCGTTCTTGAATATAATCTGTTTGCCCTTTACCATAGATCATTTTCACCGAGAAAAGAGCAATTGCAACACCTAGCATATTGATCGCAACCCCGGATATTGTTTGATCCGCGCGGAAAGAAATCGATGCTACAGCATGCATAACAGAGAATAATCCGGATACAAGCATTGCTGCGATTAACGAAACCCATGGAGTCATTGCGCCAAATGTATCCACGAACATTAAGTTAAATAGAATACCGATGAATGCTCCCATAACCATTAAACCTTCTAGTCCGATGTTAATAACACCAGAACGTTCGGAGAAGACTCCTCCTATTGCTACGAAGATTAACGGAGCTGCATAGAAAATAGCTGCTGGAATAATAAAATATAAAACATCTAAGAAGCTCATATTACTTCGCCTCCTTTTTCTTGTTCGCTTTTTCTAGGAAATAGCGAATAACGTATCCACACGCTACGAAGAATATGATAATAGCTATTACAATAGAAACGATTTCTACTGGAATACCAGCTTCGTTTGGCATATTGAGAGCTCCGTATTTTAATGATCCAAATAACACCGCACCGAAAATTACTCCTAGTGGTGTATTGGCACCTAATAAAGCTACTGCTATTCCATCAAATCCAATTCCAGTAAATCCACCCTTAACATTTGCATATTGGAACGTACCTAATGCTTCCATAGCACCAGCTAATCCAGCAAATGCTCCAGCAATAACCATCGAAAGAATGATATTTTTGTTTACATTCATCCCTGCATACTCAGATGCATGTTTGTTAAATCCAACCGATTTTAACTCATAACCAGTTGTTGTTTTTTCTAATATAAACCACATTAGCAGTACCATAGCAAGAGCTATGAAAATACCATAATGCAAACGAGAGTAATCTGTAATACTTTCGAAAAATGCAGATTTCAATGAAGCCGAAGCATTAATCGTTCCAGTATTGTCTCCACCATCCGACACCACTTTAATTAAAGCGTTTGTTGTATGTAAGGCAATATAGTTCATCATAATTGTTACAATTACTTCATGTACCTGTAGTTTCGCTTTTAATAAACCTGGGATAAAAGCCCAGGCCGCTCCAGCTAATGCTGCTGCGATAATAGCGAATGGTAGATGGATATACATCGGTAGATCAAATGCAATCCCTACATAAGAAGCGGCAAACCATCCAACTAATAATTGCCCTTCCACCCCGATATTAAATAGTCCTGTACGGAAAGCAAATGCCACGGATAAACCAGCAAGTAAATATGGAGTGATTTGACGAATTGTCTCTCCAATTGCATAAGCATCTCCAAAAATACCATTCCATAGTGCCGTGTAACCTAGTATAGGATCATACCCACTTACCAGCATGACAATGGCACCTACAAGTAATCCTAAAATAACAGAAATTACAGGGACAAGTATATTGACTACTCTATTCGACATGAGTTGTATCCCCCTGTTTAGCTATGTTTGAATTCTTCTTTTGACCCGCCATCAATAAACCAAGTTCTTGTTCTGAGGTTTCTTTTGGCAATAATGTATCTACAATTTGTCCATCATAAATAACTGCAATACGATCGGATACATTCATAACTTCATCTAATTCGAATGAAAGTAGAAGTACCGCTTTTCCGTTGTCTCGTTGTTCAATAAGACGTTGGTGTATAAATTCAATAGCTCCTACATCAAGGCCTCGTGTCGGTAAAGCTGCGATTAACAAATCTGGATCACGTAAAACCTCTCGTCCAATAATTGCTTTTTGCTGATTTCCTCCAGACAGTGCACGAGCAGGTGTATGCTCTCCTTGCGTTCGCACATCAAAATCATTAATAACTTTTTGCGCCAACTCAGAAACTTTTTTATAATTCATAATTCCACTTTTTGAAATAGGTTTTTGATAGTAAGTTTGTAATGCAATATTATGTCCGATTGAAAAGTCTAAAACTAAACCATGCTTATGACGATCTTGTGGAATATGCCCTACACCAGCCTCCGTAATTTTACGTGGCTTTTTGTTCGTAATATCTTTCCCGTTTATCGAAACAGAACCGGCTTTTGCTTTGCGAAGACCAGTGATTGCTTCGATTAACTCACTTTGACCATTCCCATCAATACCAGCAATCCCTAGAATTTCTCCTTTGCGGACTGTTAGGTTTAGGCCTTTTACTTTATCAATACCACGATAATCTGCGACTACTAGGTCTTTAACAACAAGTGTATCGTCTGTTGGATTAGCTTCACTTTTAACAGTTTTGAATTCTACTTGTCTACCAACCATTAATGATGCTAATTCATTGGGATTTGTTTCTGCAGTTATAACAGTACCAATTCCTTCACCTTTACGAATAACTGTTACTCGATCAGATACATCCATAATCTCTTTTAACTTATGTGTTATTAATATAATCGATTTACCTTCTTGTATTAAGCGTTTCATAATTTGTATAAGTTCATTTATTTCTTGAGGAGTTAGTGAAGCAGTCGGCTCATCAAAAATAAGAATATCCGCACCACGATAAAGCGTTTTCAAAATTTCAACTCGTTGCTGCATCCCAACCGAAATATCTTCAATCTTCGCATTAGGATCTACATCTAATCCATACATTTCAGACAATTTTTGAATTTTCTTAGCTGCATCTTTAATATTCACCATACCAGCTTTAGTTAATTCATTACCTAATATTATATTTTCTGTTACTGTAAAGTTTTCAACGAGCATGAAATGCTGATGCACCATTCCTATGCCTAAATCATTGGCAACATTTGGGTCTGTAACTTTAACTGTCTTTCCTTTTACTTTTATCTCGCCGGCCTCTGGTTGATATAATCCGAACAAAACGTTCATAAGCGTGGATTTACCAGCACCATTTTCTCCTAAAAGAGCATGTATTTCTCCCTTTTTTAACTGAAGGGTAATGTTATCATTTGCAACAAACGATCCAAACTCTTTCCTTATGCCAAGCATCTCTATTACATAATCCAATGAACTCACTCCCCACTATCATACTAGTACTAAATTAATACACGAAAGACTCTAGACTTTTGAATAGTTAAAATCTTTCGTCTACTAATTTAAAATATCATAAAGACCGAGAGAGATCGGTCTTTATGATGTTCGTTAATATTATTATTCTACTGTTTCAGGAACAACGATTTCCCCATCAGCGATTTTCTTAGTGAACTCATCAATTTGGTCAAGAACATCTTGTGGAATAGCTCCACGAGAATCCGCAAGACCAACACCTTCTTCAGCTAAACCATAAGTTACAGTTGTTCCACCTGGGAAGTTTCCAGCCATTGCATCTTTTGCAATGTTTTGAACTGCAGTTCCAACTTTTTTCAACATAGAAGTAAGTGTTACGTTAGTATCGCCTACAGCACCTTCTTCGTATTGGTCAGAGTCAACTCCGATTACCCATACGTTTGCGTTAGCATCTTTTGTTTTACGTTCTTTTGCTTCTGCAAATACACCATTACCTGTACCACCAGCAGCGTGGAAAATAATATCTACGCCTGAAGAATACATACGGTTAGCAGTTGTTTTACCAAGTGCAGCATCATCAAATTTACCAGTGTATTGAACATCTACTTTAATAGATGGATCTACAGCTTTAACACCTTCTAAGAATCCTGCTTCAAAACGTTCAATTACCGGAATTTCCATTCCACCAACAAAACCGATTTGTTTAGACTCAGACATTAGAGCAGCAGCAACACCTGCAAGGAATGATCCCTCTTGCTCTTTGAACATTACAGAAGCAACGTTTGGAGCATCAACGATTGAATCGATGATTGCAAGTTGAGCGTCTTTTTGTTGTGCAGCAATCGTTTTAATTGGTTCTTCCATTAGGAATCCAATACCATATACTACATCAAAGTCGCGACGTACTAAGTTATTTATGTTTGTAATATAATCTGCATCTGATGTTGATTGAAGGTAGTCATATCCACCATCGCCTTTTTCAAGACCATTTTCTTTACCAAACGCTTCAATACCTTCCCAAGCTGATTGGTTGAATGATTTGTCATCAACCCCACCAACGTCAGTTACCATTGCTAGAGAAAAATCTACTGCTTCAGTTGTACCTTCAGAACCTGTTCCTTCTGAATCTTTTGGTGTAGTTGTTTCTTCATCTTTAGACCCACATGCTCCTAGGATAGTTCCAGCAGCAAGTACTAGTGATAGACCTAATCCAAATTTACGTTTTGTCAATTTGAAAACCCCCATTTATTTTCTTATTAGCAGGAATTGTTGCATTTTACACCCTTTTCCGAACAACGTGAAAGCTAAATTTATCCGCTCGAAAATAATTCTTCGAGTACAAAACCACACGATCGTTTTCATCGTAATGGAGTTGTTTTAAAACAAGCAAGGAAGTTTCTGGCTCACAGTTCAAAGTAGGAGATGCGATCTCGTGGTAACCCACAGGATCAATGTAAGTCACCGCATATGAAATATGTATTTCTCCAGACTCTTCTAATGCAGTAAAAATAGAGCCTTCTTCTCTAATGAGAAAATCATTAGGTAAATAATTTTTCGGAACCTTATCGACACAATACACAACCGGTTCGTCATTTGCAGTACGGACACGTTCCATTGTAACAATCGATTGCTCATCTCCACACTGGAATCTTAAAATATCATCCTCAGATGGAATCGCTTGCATAGAACTCAAGTAAACTGTACCTGGTTCCATTCCAGCCTTACGAATCATAGATGAGACGCTAGAAAGCTGTTCGATACCAGACGTGAAAATGGGCTTAGAATTTACAAACGTGCCCACTCCATGTCTTCTGACTATTACATTTTCTTCTTCCAATAAGCGAAGAGCTTCTCTTAAAGTTGCGCGACTTACTCCTAATGACTTGGCCAATTCAAATTCTGAAGGAAGCTTTTCCTTTTCTTTGAATATGCCCTTATCGATGTCTTGTTTAAGACGATCAATCACTTGTAAATATAAATGCCGATGGTCTACTTTTATTGTCATCTAAAACACCACCATTTTGAAGAGATCAGACCTCTGATGTAAAACTTTCCTACTAATCAGTCATACTATAACATTTTTAATACATGAAATAAATACTTTTATTTATATTATTTTAAAAGTTGATACAAAAAGTATGTGAATTTGTAATTATTTTGTCATACTTTTTCTATAAAGTGTGATACTATTTAACCTTTTAGGTTACATAATATCATCATCCACAGAGTGTTTAGAAACCAGTACTTGTCTTGGCTTACTTCCCTCATAAGGTCCGACAACCCCACTAAGTTCTAGCTGATCGATAATTCTGGCTGCTCTGGAATAACCAATTCTAAATCTTCTTTGAAGTAATGAGACGGAAGCAGTTTGCATTTCAGTTACTAGTTGCACAACATCATCATATAATTCATCTCTATCTAACTGTTCTGCCGACTCTTGCACTTCATCTGGAATCATTTCATCTTGATAATTAGCCTTTTGTTGTTCAATAACAAAATCTACAATTCTTTCAACTTCTGCATCTGATAAAAATGCCCCTTGTACTCGGACTGGCTTCGAGCTACCGGCTGGAAGAAATAACATATCCCCTCTACCTAATAGTTTTTCTGCTCCTCCCATATCTAAAATAGTTCTGGAGTCAATTGCTGAGGAAACAGCAAATGCAATTCTTGAAGGAATATTAGCTTTAATAATCCCTGTTATCACGTCAACGCTCGGTCTTTGTGTAGCAATAATCAAATGAATCCCAGCTGCACGAGCCATCTGAGCCAAGCGAGTGATAGAATCTTCTACATCACTAGAAGCAACCATCATTAAGTCCGCTAATTCATCTACTATAACCACTATAAACGGAAGTTTCGGATGTTTTTCTTCATTCTCTTCGTTCCATCTGTCAATATGCTCATTGTACCCTTGCATATTTCTTGTGCCTGTATGAGAAAACAACTCATATCTTCTTTCCATTTCAGAGACTATTTTCTTCAAGGCCTGTGATGCTTTTCGTGGGTCCGTTACAACGGGCGCAAGTAGATGCGGTATCCCATTATACATATTAAGCTCTACCATTTTTGGATCAATCATCATCATTTTCACTTCATGCGGTTTTGCTCGCATCATTATACTTGTAATTATGCCATTGATACAAACACTCTTCCCACTCCCAGTAGATCCAGCTACTAGTAAATGTGGCATTTTATTTAATTGGGCCAGCACAGCTTGCCCAGTTACATCGCGTCCAAAGCCAATTAATAGCTTCTGACTCGGCATATTATTTTCTTCTGATTCCAAAACTTCTCTCAAACTTACAATAGCTACTTCCTTATTTGGGACTTCGATCCCTATCGCCGATTTCCCAGGTATAGGTGCCTCAATCCGAATATCTCTCGCTGCTAAGGCCAAAGCTAGATCATCATGTAAACTAACGATCCTACTAACTTTCACCCCTACATCAGGTAGAACTTCATATTTTGTTACTGCTGGACCTAAGTGAACTTGAGTAACCTTTGCCTTAACACCAAAACTTAAAAATGTTTGTTCTAGTTTTTTAGCATTAGCTTGAATCGCATTCAATTCACCACTTTGATCACTATGAGCAGGTGCATCTAACAAACTAATAGAGGGTAGTTGATAATCTTCATTCTCAACTGCTTCATTTTCCAAATTAATCTCTATAGGTTCAACGGGTTCAGATGGCTGCTCTACCACTTCTTTTCTAGCTATACGTTCGGTAAATGCAGAAATGATCGGTGAAGTAGACTGCTCCTCTTCTTCTATTTCTAAAGGAACTGCTTCTATTACAGTTACAGCCTCTTCCTGTGCAGCCTGTTTTTTGTTTCGACGGGACTGACCACTAACAGGAGTAGCTGTAGGTGTAGGTTTTTTCTTCTTTTTTTTCGGTCTGTTTAGGAAGCTTTCTTTTAGCTTCGGAAACGTTTCTACTAAGTAAGGAACTAAGGCTTTTCCAGTCAGTAACACAATTCCTATAAATAACATTAGCCAGCCCGCTACTTTTGCACCGGCCGAAGCAAACAGAACATGGAATGATGCAAAAAGTATTGCACCTATTATTCCGCCGCCTAATGAGGTATTTCTATTGGTAATCCCACCGCTTTCTACTAGAACGCGATAGCTTTCTCTTAAAACAGAGTTGGTTACTAATGCTTTTCCTTCAAATAATTGTTGAAATAATGCGATATGGCTAAATAACAATAAACTTCCCAAAACAAAAGCACAGCCTAAAAGTAATCTATGGTTCCATGCCGGTACGGATTGTTTGATCATTATAATAAGTGCATACACGATTAGCATAAATGGAACTGCAATATGCCAATTCCCAAATAAGAAATAACTAATATAAGACAAAAATTCACCCACAAGCCCATATTCAAAAAACGAAATAATGGATAATCCAATAATTAATAGTCCAATAATTTCATAAAGGAGCGGATGCATTGTTTTTTTAGACGGCTTTTTAGTTGGTCTTTTTTTCTTTCTTGCCAAAGTGTCACCTACTTTCTAAGTAATTTTAAAAATCTATTAGAAGAAAAAACAGAAATATGCGCCAGGTCCTTAAACAGGCAACGAACGTTTTCGGGAGGATTATGAACAGACATTTCCCTCATACTAGTCGTACACGCAGAAATAGTCCAACTGTATTAAATCAGAATACTATTCATTCTTTCCCTTGCCACGGATGACTTATTCAAGTTACTTTTTTATATACTTTCTTGTCTTTTAAGATAAAAAGGATTTCCTTCCGTATTCGGAAAGGAAATCCTTTATTCATATTAATATTCCATAATAATAGGGATAATCATTGGACGTCTTTTGGTTTGTTGGAATAAATATGAATTTAGCGTATCACGGATTTCTTGTTTAATGTTTGTCCATTCAAACGTTTCTTTATTCACATATTTTTCAACAACAGTTCTGACCAGCTTAGCAGACTCTTCCATTAGTTCTTCAGATTCACGAACATAAACAAATCCTCTCGAAAGAATTTCTGGTCCAGAAGCAATTTTCTTCTGTGCTCGGTTTAAAGTAACAACAACAATAAATATACCATCTTGTGAAAGCAGCTTGCGATCGCGTAAAACAATATTGCCTACATCTCCAACACCGATTCCATCTATTAAGATATTGCCAGCTTGAACTCGACCACTCATTCTCATTTTACCACTCTTATATTCTACGATATCCCCTTTATCGGCGATGAAAATTTCCGATTTGGTCATACCAATTGCTTGAGCTAATTTTGAATGGGCTATCAACATGCGATATTCCCCTTGAATTGGTATAAAGTATTTAGGTTTTGTTAGATTTAACATCATTTTTAAATCTTCTTGACTACCATGACCTGATACATGAACATTTTTTTCAGAAGTAAGAACTTTTGCTCCAACTTTTGCAATCTGGTTCATCGTATTATACATTCCTACTTCCATACCTGGAGAAGGTGTAAACGTGATCAAGACAGTATCTGTATCTTTTATTTTAATATCTTTATGATGCTTACGGATCATTTTTTCTAAGGCTTCTAGTGGTTCACCTTGTGTACCTGAGACAATAACTACAATATTTTCATCATTGTATTTAGAGATTTCCTTGATAGAAATAATTGTCTCCTCTTCTACAGTGAAATACCCTAGATCTAACCCTATTTCGAAAATATTTTCTAAGCTTTTTCCTGCAATTGCGACTTTTTTGCCTGTTTCAATTGCTTTGTCAATAACTTGTTGAATTCGAATAAAATTAGATGCATATAGTGCGACTAGTATACGACCTTTAGCAGCGTGGAATGTTTCTGATAATTGGTTTTCGATTACTGCTTCAGAAGTTGTATAACCTGGTCTTTCTGCTTCTGTTGAATCAGATAGAAGTATAAATACACCATCTTCTCCTAAACCAGCAATTTTTGCTATGTCAGGACGATACTTTCCTTTAGCCGATTGGTCGAACTTAAATTCTCCGGTATGAACGATTGCACCTTCAGACGTATGGAATACAATCCCAAGAGAATCAGGAATACTATGCGTTGTATGGAAAAAAGTAACATAGGTTCCTTGGAAATTCATGCGACTTTTATTTGTTACTTCGAAAAACTTGACTGGTTGTTTCGTCGGTAACGCTTTTAAATGCGTTTTTGCTAAAGCAATTGTCAGTTTAGAGCCATATACCGGTGCTTGTACTTTTTGAAGTAAATATGAAATGGAACCAATCGCATCTTCGTGACCGTGTGTTAAGAAGATCCCTTTTACACGATCCTTGTTTTCTACTAAGTACGTAATGTCAGGAATTACAATATCTATTCCTAGCATTTCATTTTCTGGGAACATTAAACCACTATCTACGACAAAAATTTCTTCATCTATTTCTACTACGTACATTGCTTTTCCGATTTCTCCAACTCCACCGAGCGGTATAATTCGAATAAGTTCATTTTTTACTTTTACCAAATCTTTTCCTCCTATAAATCAATTACGCCTCAGAGAAATTGTATCTAGATGTGTATGGTGCTTAGTCCTGCGTCATGCAGTTCAGTTTGCAACTATCGAATAGTAATACGATTTTATGCTTTCTGTAGTCTAAGTCTCCATTCAACACCTTTTACATCCTCCGAAAGCTTTACTTTCTAGCAAATGCTTGTACTTCCTGAATCTTTATTACTTATTAATTAGTATTCGTCTCTCCGCCCTTTCCAAGGGTGGGAGATATCTATTTACGTTAGCTTGTTAAATTTTTTATAAAAGAAGTTAACCCGACCAACATCCACGTATTTTCATTATATCGGACGTCAGCGATTCACACAAATAAAAAAAAGGCTGAAATAGGAAATCTTCAGCCTTTCTGCCAAATTATTGAGTATTCAAATATTCATCCCAGATTACATCAAATTCCTGCTTTTCTCTTTCGGTCATCTCAGTGAGTGGTAAGCGTAAGCTTCCCACTTCTAATCCTATCTTAGAAAGCGCATATTTTACGACAATCGGGTTGGGGTGTTTGAAGAGTGCCTGTATTAACGGCAATAATGATTGATGAATTCTTGCAGCTTCCGTATGATTTCCATTTTGAAAAGCTTCCATCATTTTCTTCATATCATTTCCTACAATATGGGAAGCAACCGAAATTACTCCAGTACCCCCTATTGCTAGTAATGGAAGAGTCAGTGAATCATCTCCGCTATACACTTCTAAATTCCCTTTTGTTTTAGCCATTATTCGAGTCATCTGATCTAAATTACCACTAGCATCTTTTAAAAACTTAATGGAGGGTATTTCACTTAAAGCTACCAATGTATCAAGTTCCATATTGATAACAGAACGGCTTGGAATATTGTATATGATAATTGGCAGTATTGTTTCATTTGCAATAGCTTCATAATGAGCTATCAGCCCGCGTTGATTGGGTTTGTTATAATAAGGGGTGACAATCATTAGGCCATCCACTCCCAGAGCCTCAGCCTTTATAGACAAGTCAATGGATGCGGCTGTGCTATTACTTCCAGTACCTGCAATGACAGGTACTCTTTTGTTTACTTTCTCTACTACGAATTTAATAAATTTAAGTTTTTCTTCCATTGTTAAAGTTGGAGATTCTCCTGTTGTCCCACAAACGACAAGAGAGTCAGTCCCTGTCGAAAGTAAATGTTCAATTAATAATTCTGTCACAGTATAATTGATGGAACCATCTATTTGAAATGGGGTAACCATTGCCGTAGCAATTGGTCCTATCTTCATTTTTACACCTCTTTTAATATACCTTCAGCAATAAGTGCTTCTGCAATTTGTATAGAGTTTAGCGCTGCACCTTTCAATAAATTATCTGATACTATCCACATATGAAATCCTTTATCGTTGGAAGGATCTTTTCTTAAACGTCCTACAAATACGTCGTCTTTACCATCTGCATAGTACGGCATAGGATAAAATTGTTGGTCAGGAGCGTCTTGTAACGTAATCCCCTCTGAGTTTGCAAGTAGTTGTTTTAGCTGATCGATTGATACATTCTCTTGATCTACCTCTACATAGACAGATTCGGAATGTCCGGTAACAACGGGCACTCTTACACAAGTTGCTGCAATAGCAAGATTTGGTAAAGACATAATTTTTTTAGTTTCATCCATCATTTTATGTTCCTCAAAAGTGAATCCATCTTCGGTGAACACGTCAATTTGAGGAATAACATTACCTGCGATAGGATAATGCTTTTCAGCACTTTTAACAGGTAAGATTTCTGGTTTTGCTTGTTTATCTTTTATACCTTCACTTTGTGTTGTCAATTCATTAATTGCAGCAGCTCCGGCACCCGATACCGCTTGGTAAGTTGAAACTATTACTTTGGTTAGACCAAATTTCTGACGAATTGGTTCAAGTGCGCAAACCATCTGAATAGTGGAACAATTTGGATTAGCAATAATCCCTGTTTGTTCATGTAAGGCTTGTTTATTTACTTCAGGAACTACAAGTGGTGTATCTTTATCCATCCGGAAGGCGCTTGTGTTATCAATTACGATTGCCCCTCTATTGCTGGCTTCTTTTGCTAGAACTTTAGAAATTGAACCACCTGCAGAGAAAAATGCTACATCTACACCTTCAAAAGCTTCAGGTGTTGCTTCTTCAATAGTATAAGAACTTCCATCTACTTCTACTTGTTTACCCGCTGATTTTTTAGAAGCTAATAACTTTAACGTTTTGTATGGAAAACTTCTTTCTACTAATTTTTCAATGATTTTTTGACCGACTGCTCCTGTCGCTCCTACAATTGCTACTGTATAACCTTGTAACATGAAAAGCTCTCCCCCTAGACCTATGCTATTTTTGATATTGTATTTTATTATACATGAAAATACATCTTCATCAATATTTATAATTTATGACTTATGAGCAAAGGCTGGAATTGTTTGAATTGAATCGCATGTTCAACTGTTGGAATTATTTTTGTAAAGTCAGCAATGAGTGAGTTTGGTTTGCTATGAGGATTATCTTGGCCAAAGGGGATAAAGTATATGTTTTTAGTAGAAAGTAATTTCATAATGTTCATTCCATTCAATCCTAATGCATCATTTGTGGATATTCCAAGAACTACTGGTTTTCCATTTCGCAATGTTGCTTTTGCCGCCATCAACACAGGTGAATCTGTTTGGGCATTTGCAAGCTTACTAATAGAGTTGCCTGTCATCGGAGCAATTACCATACAATCCAGTGGGTTTGTAGGTCCAAATGGTTCTGCCTCCACTATTTTTGACACTACTTTACTACCACTTGCCTCTTCTATTTTCTCAATCCATTCTTCCCCTGTTCCAAAACGTGTTGCCGCAGTTAATACAGAATACGTAATAATAGGAACTACAGTTGCCCCTAGATCAGTAAACTGTTTAATCATTGGGATAACTTCCTCATAAGTACAATGAGAAGCAGTTATTCCTAATCCAATTCGAAAACCTTTTAACACTATTTTTCCCCCTCCAGTAGAGCCAATTGAGTTTGCACAGCTTTTGCTATCAAATATCCTGCATCTTTGGGAAAATACAATCCTGGTAAGCTAGTTGAATGGATATAATTTGTTGGGATTGAATTGGCTGACTCGAGTAAACATCCTGGATTTGAAGCTAGATCATACACTTTTTTAAATCTAGCCGTATCAGACGTGCTCAGCCATCTGTTTGGAATAGTGTTTATCAGATAGCTGGTATCTGCTTCTTGATTATGAACAACATGCTCAAATTGTTCTATCTGATATCCATAGCTTTTTGCCTCAAATAATTGATGTTCAGAGCGAACCGAGATAATTACCTCTGCCCCTAAATGATGTAGAGCAAAAGCAAGTCTTTTTCCCACTCTTCCATACCCAGTTATGATGAATTTTTTATTATAAATAGATTCGTTTTCACTTCTATAAAAGTTATATATAAATCCCTCTGCTGTAAGATTTGCATTTTCCCAAATCCACTGTTCATCCTCTAAATAATAAAAAGCATGGACCTGGCTATTTTGTATTTCCTGTTCAATTTCTGTATTCGTTTTTCCAACGAAAAGGAGAAGACATGACTCAGGCAAAACGAAAGAACTATCTATTTGTAATGGTGGAATAGGTAAAAAAATGATGGTAGGTTGATAATCCATTATTGCGACTTTTAGTTCTTCCGTCCAAATCGTCGTTGGAAAGATTTTTACTTCTAGTTCGTTATCTAATGTTTCCTTCAAAAACGATAGACGGGCGTCTGTACCTATGATTGCACATTTTTCTTTCACGAATATTCACTATTTCCAATTTCATTGTTTGCCTCATTAAACAGAATTCTATCTTTACCAATGAGAATTATTTCTTCCCATGAGATAAATTCCTTTTTTTTCGCTGATTTATTTCCTTGAAAAAAGGATCCTGTTTTTTGAAAAACTTCAAAACCTTCTATTTTCCCATTTTCAGGATTGAAGAGTAACTCAGTGTCTGCTAGTTTGCCATATCTCGCCCCGTCCTTAACTTGGATCAGCTCTTTTTCTGCAAGTTCCGAAAGTAACAATCATTCTCCCCCTTATTGATTTCTATTTATATATATGCCATTTCGCAGTACAAAGTGAATATAAAAAAACGGGAAAGAAGACGCCTGGTCCTTAAAAAACAAAAAATATATTTCCAATATAAAAAAAGCCGATCAAATTTGATCGACTTTTGGTTTAATGATTGAGATGGCTGGTTTATGGGAAAATGTCTCTGCAGCAAGATCCATTACCGATTGTAAGGAGACTTCATCAATTGATGCACTTACTTCATCTAATGAACGATGTTCACCATACAGCAATTCATTTTTACCATTACGGCTCATTCGAGCATTGGAGCTCTCTAAGCCAAGGAGTAGATTACCTTTCAATTGCTCTTTTGCATTAGATACTTCTGTTTCTGTGAATCCTTTTTCAAGAACATTTTGTATCGCTTGCTGAATTGACATAGATAGTTCTTCCAATTGGTTGCTAGAAGTCCCACCATAAATAGCAAGAGCACCAGTATCTTCATATGACGAATGATAAGAATAGATCGAGTAAGCAAGACCTTTTTCTTCTCTGATTTCTTGGAAAAGCCTAGAAGACATACTTCCACCCAAGATATTGTTCATCACAACTAGGCTATAAATGTTATCAGCCTTTACACTTAAACTTGGATAGGCTAAACAAAGATGTGCTTGCTCAGTTTCTCTAAAGTTTTCGACATGTACTGCTCTCAACTCTGGAGTTGCCATAGGTATTTTCTCATTACTCGATTTTTCTAGTTGGCTAAATAATGTTTCAATATACTCTAGTAGTCCTTCTGGAATATTACCCGCAACAGATATAACTACATTTTCTGGGGTATAATGTTTTTTCATGTATGCTTGAATCGTTTCTTTTGTGAAACTATTCAACGTTTCCTCTGTGCCTAAAATAGGTGCACCAAGCGGGTCATTTTCATACATCGCTTGCCATAAATATTCATGCACAATATCATCGGGTGTGTCCTCTACCATATTAATCTCTTCCAAAACAACCTGTCTTTCTTTCTCAATTTCATTTGCATCAAATTGAGAGTGGAAAAACATATCTGCTAGTATTTCTACTGCATGTTCTGCATGATGATCTAATACTTTTGCATAGTAGCATGTATTCTCTTTAGAAGTGAAAGCATTGATATTACCACCAATACGATCAAATTCTTCTGCAATTTGTTTCGCAGTTCTCGTTTCAGTTCCTTTAAATAACATATGCTCAATAAAATGAGTTAAGCCATTTTCTTCTGGTAACTCATACCTTGATCCTGCCTCGACCCAAATCCCTACAGCCACAGATCGTACATAAGGAATATGTTCTGAAACAATTCGTATTCCATTTTTACAAGTTAGTTTATTTATCAAATTAACACCTCAGTTTATTCTATTCAGCTATTTAAAAAGGTTGCCGTAGCAACACGGCTACGGTCAACCTTTTTTGTCATGCTGATGTAATTGATTAATTATTTGTTTTCTTGTTGCTCAGCGCGTTCTTTTTCTTCTTTTACAACAATTTTACGAGATAAATTGACACGACCTTGATTATCAATTTCAATTACTTTCACTAATAGCTCATCCCCAAGTTTTAGAACATCTTCCACATTTTTCGTACGTTCTTCTTGAATTTCGGAAATATGCAATAAGCCATCTTTGCCAGTGAATAATTCTACGAAAGCACCGAATTTTTCAATTCGTTTAACTTTCCCAAGATAATATTCGCCAACTTGCGCTACTCGTACAATGTTCTCGATAATTTCTTTTGCACGTGCAATCATCTCTTCATCAGCTGATGCGATATAAATTGTACCATCTTGCTCTGTATCAATTTTCACGCCAGTTTCATCGATAATTTTATTAATTTGTTTACCACCTGGTCCAATTACATCACGGATTTTATCCGGATTAATCTTAATCACAACAATTTTAGGTGCATATTTGGACAGTTTCTCACGTGGATCAGAAATTGTTGCAAGCATACTTTCTAAAATTTGCATACGACCAATTTTAGCTTGCTCTAACGCTTCTTCAAGAATTGTTCTTGATAGTCCATCAATTTTAATATCCATTTGAAGTGCTGTAATACCTTTAGATGTACCAGCTACTTTAAAGTCCATATCTCCAAGATGATCTTCCATTCCCTGAATATCCGTTAATACAGTATAATGTTCACCTTTTTTCACAAGTCCCATTGCAATCCCTGCAACTGGTGCTTTCAAAGGAACACCTGCATCCATCATTGCTAGAGTTGATGCACAAATACTAGCTTGTGATGTTGATCCATTGGATTCTAACACTTCTGCTACTAAACGAAGTGTGTATGGGAAATCAGCTTCATCTGGAAGAACTGCCTCTAGAGCGCGCTCTCCTAAAGCACCATGACCAATTTCGCGACGACCTGGAGCACGGATAGGACCAGTTTCTCCTACACTAAACTGAGGGAAGTTATAGTGATGCATGAAACGTTTTGTTTCTTCTAAGCCAATTCCATCGATAATTTGCACATCACCAAGGGGCCCTAAAGTACATATGCTCAAAGCTTGTGTTTGTCCACGTGTAAACAATCCAGAACCGTGAGTTCTAGGCAATACGCCAACTTCTGAAGATAGTGGACGAATTTCCGCTACTCCACGACCATCAGGACGAATTTTGTCTTCTGTTATCAAACGACGAACTTCATCTTTCACCATTGCATCTAAAATTTCACGTACTTGCTTCAACGTCTCATCAGTTGCTTCTTTTTCTGTATAAATTGCAATGACTTCTGTTTTTACTTCAGTAATAGCATCTTCACGAGCATGTTTTTCTTGTACTTGTATTGCTTGTACAAGTTTTGTTTCACAAATACCTTTTACTTTTTCAAAAAGTACTTTATCTAACTCAAAAAGAGGAATATCTTTTTTCGCTTTTCCAACTTCAGCTACTACTTTTTCTTGGAATTCGATTAACTTGATAATTTCATTATGACCGAACATAATTGCCTCAAGTACCGTTTCCTCTGAAACTTCTTTAGCCCCTGCTTCAACCATGTTAATCGCATCTTTTGTCCCGGCTACTACCAAGTCTAAAGTGCTCTTACCCATTTGCTCTACAGTTGGATTGATAATTAGTTCTTCTCCAATTAAACCTACCTGAACGCCAGCTATTGGACCGTCAAATGGGATATCTGAAACGCTAAGCGCTAAAGATGAACCTAACATTGCCGCCATCTCAGAAGAACAGTTTTGATCAACAGACATCACGATTGAAATCACTTGAACTTCATTACGGAAACCATCTGGGAATAAAGGACGAATTGGACGGTCAATCAAACGACTTGTTAAGATTGCTCGTTCTGAAGGACGTCCTTCACGTTTGATAAATCCGCCTGGGATTTTACCTACAGCGTAAAGTTTTTCTTCATAGTTCACAGTTAAAGGGAAGAAATCTAAATTCTTAGGGTTTTTCGATGCAGTTGCTACAGATAATACAGTTGTATCACCATATCGTACTAATACTGCCCCGTTCGCTTGTTTTGCAAGTTGTCCTATTTCTACTTGCAACGGGCGTCCTGCCCATTCGTACGTAAATACTTTCTTTTCACTCATGTAATCTGGACTCCTCTCGACTTCAAAAACTCCTTTAAAAAAGGGTATATAAAAGTTATATGTATCATAAGTAGTGTATCAAAAATCTTTCAACTATGCGAAGTTTTTTATGCAAAAGAAAAAGCGGGATAAATCCCGCTTTCCTAAATCGAATCTTATCGACGTAAACCAAGTTTTGCGATTAGATCACGGTAACGTGATACTTCGTTTTCACGTAAGTATTTTAATAAGTTACGGCGACGTCCAACCATTTTGAATAGACCACGACGTGAGTGATGATCTTTCTTATGAGTACGTAAATGTTCGTTTAAAGAGTTAATCTCTTCTGTAAGAATTGCGATTTGAATATCAGCAGATCCAGTATCACTTTCGTGAGTTCTGTACTCAGCGATTAATTCATTTTTGCGTTCTTGTGTAATTGCCATGTTGGTTTCCTCCTAAAATTCTTGTTATCCCCTAATCCTGAGCAATCGTTGGAGAATCGAAAAAGCCAAGGAAAGGTTAAGTACGGTATTGTACTTATAAAGATTATCATAAATAGATTGGTGAAGCAACTAATTAGTAAGTGACAAGATCGAATTATTCTTTTAAAAACAAAGTAAAAAAACGATCCTCTAAAAATACAAATGTAGATAGGTCATTGATTTCCGCTCCGAGCGGACGCTTTCCGTGGGCACGACTTCAGCCGCTTCCCTCGCTTAGGCTCAGTCCAGGGTCTTCAGCTCGCGCTGTCCCACTGGAGTCGCCACTCTGCGCTCCAATCAATTATATCCACTTTATATGATTGGAAAATTTGGCTGACAGAGACTAAGATAAAGAAAATCCACTTTCTACATTCTTTGTTACATGATAACAGCCCAATTCAATATTAGACTGTTATATCCCTATATTAAATTTGGCTACTATTATTCTATATGCAAGAAGCTATGATCTATCAATAGTTAAGTACTACTCACTCAATTGATTGGAGAGTAAGGTGGCGACTTCAGCGGGATGAGTGAGACAGATGAGATATCACAGCGACGCGTGTGCTGTGGTGATAGCTCATCGCTCACCCCGCGAAACGCGTCCACCTGTTTCTGCATCGCTAAGCTAGCTTCGAAACATGAAAGTACGTTGAAACGGAAATCACAAGTATTATTTATTCATTTTTTGACTCTTAAAACACGATGTATTTTTCTATTTTAAAAAAGCTACCGAAATTAATCTCCGGTAGCCCATCTATTATTATTCATTTTCATTTTTAAAAAACTCGATCGCAACTTGCTTGTCTTTTCCAATTTGTTCTTTTAACTCGTCAATTCCATTGAACTTTTGTTCCGATCTAATTCGCTTATACCAATGGACCGTTACTTCCTCACCATAGATGGATTGATCAAAATCAATAATATGTACTTCAATAGAAAGTCTTTTCTCATCGGGATTATTAAATGTTGGTTTGTAACCTACATTACATACTCCCTCATGCCAAGTCTCCTGAACGCGTATTTTAACTGCGTACACGCCAGTTGCTGGTGTAAATTGCCCTTCGGTCGGTTCAACATTCGCCGTTGGAAAGTTTATAGTTCTCCCTCTTTTGTCACCATGGATCACAACTCCTGTTAACTTGAAAGGTCGGCCTAATAATTCTCTGACTTGCTCCATATTACCCGCCGTTAGCTCAGCTCTTATTCTAGTTGAGCTAATCTTCTCGTCCACGAGCTGTTTTTTCTCTACGACTGATACAGAATATTTCCCTTCAGAGAGAATCTCCATATCTTTCATGGTACCTTTACCAAAAGCTCCAAATGAAAAGTCAAAGCCGGCTGTAACGTGTTTGACATTCGTCCCGTTTATAAAGAATTCTATAAACTTTTCGGGTGTTAACTTTGCAAAATCGGAAGTAAACCGAACAACAAAAACTGCATCTACCCCTAAGCTTTGCAATATATCTGTTTTTTCTTGAATAGGTGTAATATAAAATACTTTCTCTTTTCTGCCACCAAGTACTAATGAAGGATGCGGATCAAATGTCATCACAGCTGTTTTGATATTCTTCTCTTTCCCTTTATCGAGGGCTTCCTGAATGACTGCTTGATGCCCTTTATGCACTCCGTCGAAAAAACCAATCGCTAAAGAGTAAGCTTCATTTTTATCATTTTTAAATAAATGGTTTGGATAGGATAAGTGATATACGTCCATATTAATCTCCTTTTTCAGATGAAAACATTTTTTCTGGTTTCATCATACCACTTTTCGTCGGATGTTTAATATAAACTGCTATCGGATTTTCCAACAGTTCGAATACTATTTTTTCGTTTTCAGCTAATAACGGATGAATTTCTACTACTTGTCCATTAGTTATACTTTTGTTGTTATCATCATTGACTTCAACTGTTGGCCAAGTCGCTAATGCATCTTTTAAGGGAAGTAATGTTACAGATAATGAACCTTCATCCACAGCAGCTTGCACCTCACTTAAAGTGAGACACTGATCTTTAGAAAAGCTTCCAGAAGCTGTTCTTACTAGAGATGACATATGTGCTGGATATCCCAGTAATTCCCCGATTTGAACAGCAAGGGTACGAATATAGGTACCTTTTCCACAGTCGACTTCAATGTTGAACGTAACTTCTTGTCCTGAAAAAGTAGGGGCTTCATCCAATAATCTTATATTGTGAATCATCACTTTCCTACTTGGGCGTTCTACTTCTTTTCCTTCTCGAGCGTATTCATATAGTTTTTTTCCATTCACTTTTACTGCAGAATACATCGGGGGAATTTGAGTAATCTCCCCAGTCAGTTTCGCTAATACTTCTAAAATTTGTTCACGAGAAAAAGACTTAGGAGTTATGTCATTTACAACGATGTCACCGTCTGCATCTTCAGTAGTTGTTGATGTACCAATAGAAATAGTAGCTATATACGTCTTCCCTTGATCCATTATATATTCTGACACTTTTGTAGCCTGCCCTAAACAAATAGGTAAAACTCCTTCCACACTTGGATCCAATGTTCCTGTATGGCCAATTCTTTTCATCTTCAATATTTTTCTAAGTTTAAAAACACAATCGTGTGAGGTCATTCCTTTTTCTTTCCATAAAGGCAATATTCCTTCGTACATCCAGTTCACCCCTTGTATATATAACAAAGAAGTCTGCTTTAATAACAAAGCAGACTTCTTAGTTTTTATTACTCAGATGGCTTATTAATTTGTCTTAATAAATCATCTATACGATTACCATATGCTGCAGATTCATCATATTCAAAGATTAGTTCAGGCGTTATACGTAAGCGAATACGTTGACCTATTTCAGAACGAATAAATCCTTTAGCTTGTTCTAAAGCTCTTAAAGTATCCGCGCGGTTTCCATCAAGCACCGTAACATAAATGGTCGCTTGTTGTAAATCACCAGTAACAGCTACATCTGTGATAGTGACAAAACCGATACGTGGGTCCTTTAATTTTCGTCCGATAATTTCGCCCAATTCTTTTTTCATTTGCTCAGCAACTCGGTTAGCACGCATTGACATGATCGCTACACCTCATTTTCTTTATAAGTATTCTTTACTTATATTAATACATTCCCATTCAGGATTAGATTCAAGAAATCGGATTGCGTTCATTAGCTCTCGTTCGGCCGCATCTTTTTGAGAAGCAATTGCAACGATTCCAATGCTAGTACGCTGCCACGTATCCTGATGATCTAATTCTGAAATAGAAACATTATACTTTTGTTTTGTTCTTGTGAGCATTCTTTGAAGAACAGCTCGTTTTTCTTTTAAAGAATGTGCAGTAGGAATGAGAAATTCACAGTCTGCATAGACAATCATTAGCGTTTAATTTCTTCCATGATATAAGCTTCCACGATATCGCCTTCTTTGATATCATTGAAGTTTTTAATAGTGATACCACACTCATATCCTTTAGCAACTTCTTTAGCATCATCTTTAAAGCGTTTTAGCGTATCTAGTTCGCCTTCGAAAATAACAATTCCTTCACGAATAACACGTACACCACTATCTCTAGAAATTTTACCTTCCGTTACGTAAGAACCAGCAATCGTACCAACTTTAGATACTTTGAAAGTTTCACGAATTTCGGCTTGACCGATAATTTTCTCTTGGAACTCAGGGTCAAGTAGCCCCTTCATTGCAAATTCAATTTCTTCGATTACTTTATAAATAATACGGTGTAAACGAATATCTACGCCTTCTTGGTCGGCCATACGTTTTGCATTTGTATCCGGACGAACGTTAAATCCGATAACAATTGCATTCGATGCAGCTGCCAAACTAATATCTGATTCAGTAATTGCTCCAGCTCCAGTATGAATGATGCGAACGTTAACACCTTCTACATCTATCTTCATAAGGGAAGCAGCCATCGCTTCAACAGTTCCTTGTACGTCTGCTTTAACGATTAAGTTAAGCTCTTTCATTTCCCCTTGTTTCATTTGATCAAATAAATTGTCTAATGTTACACGAGTTTTTTCTGAGCGTTGAGTAACTTGTGCTTCTGATGCACGAGACTCTCCAACTTGTCGAGCTGTTTTTTCATCTTCGAATACTACAAAGCGGTCTCCAGCTTGTGGCACTTCGTTTAGACCAGTTATTTCAACTGGAGTAGATGGTCCTGCCTCTTTCACACGGCGACCAAGATCATTAACCATTGCTCTTACGCGTCCGAATGCATGACCAACAACGATAGGGTCTCCAACTTTTAATGTACCATCTTGAACTAGTAATGTAGCAACAGAACCACGACCTTTGTCAAGTTGAGCTTCAATTACAGTTCCTAAAGCAAGACGTTTTGGATTTGCTCTTAACTCTCCAACTTCTGAAACAAGTAAAACCATTTCTAACAAGTTGTCGATTCCTTCTCCTTTTAGTGCTGAGATTGGTACGAAGATAGTATCTCCACCCCATGCCTCAGGAACTAAGCCATGTTCTGTTAACTCTTGCATTACACGGTCAGGATTGGCAGATGGTTTATCCATTTTATTTACTGCTACGATAATTGGCACTTCAGCAGCTTTCGCATGGTTAATAGCTTCTACTGTTTGAGGCATAACACCATCATCAGCTGCAACTACAAGAATCGTGATATCCGTAATTTTTGCACCACGTGCACGCATTGTCGTAAATGCAGCATGTCCTGGTGTATCTAGGAATGTAATCTTCTTGTCGTTGTCTTCAATCATGTAAGCACCGATATGTTGAGTAATACCACCGGCTTCTCCTGCAGTTACTTTTGTATGACGAATTGAGTCAAGAAGTGTTGTTTTACCATGATCGACGTGACCCATAATTGTAACAACTGGTGGACGCTCTGATTGATTAGTGCTGTCTTCTGGCGTTGGATCGAAGTGAACTTCTAAATCAGTAATGTCGATACGGATTTCTTCTTCAACTTCTACACCATAGTCTGCACAAATAAGTTCAATTGCATCCTTATCTAATACTTGGTTTATTGTTGCCATTACGCCAAGTAGGAATAATTTTTTGATAATTTCTGCTGGTTCACGACCAATTTTTTTCGAAAGTTCAAGAACAGTTAAAGAATCGGTAAACGTAATCTTCGCTGGAAGTTCACGTTCTTTTCTTGGTACTGGTGGTTGAACTGGTGTAGTAGGACCTTTTCTACGTTTTTGGAATTTTTGACCCGGTCTATTGCCACCTGGACGATTTTGACCACCTGGACGATAAGCACCCGCTGGAGCTTTGTTATTTGTAAACGTCTTTTTAGGTTGGTTATTTGTTCCTTGCGTGCTGCTAGATTGCGTATTACTTCCTGAAGCTGCAGCATTTGTATTCGTTTGGTTAGACGGTCTTGATTGTCCGCCAGATGTTGGTCTTTGTTGACCTTGGTTAGACGGTCTTGACTGTCCGCCAGATGCCGGTCTTTGTTGGCCTTGGTTAGACGGTCTTGATTGTCCACCAGATGTTGGTCTTTGTTGACCTTGGTTAGACGGTCTTGATTGCCCGCCAGATGTTGGTCTTTGTTGACCTTGGTTTGAGTTTGTTGGTCTTGATTGAGTCTGTTGTGCAGGTTTTGAAGATGTTGAAGCAGGTTTAGTATTTGATTGTGAAGAATTTTTATAAATACCATCTAGTTTAGAGATAGTTTCTCCTTCAAGTGTAGACATATGATTCGTCACTTGAATATTCATCTTTCCTAATTGCTCAATAACTTCTTTACTCGATTTATCTATTTGTCTCGCATATTCATGAACTCTGATTTTAGTCATTAGCTCACCCCCGGTTATATTCGTTGAGAAGGCCGGACAGTTTTTTAGCGAAACCGTCATCCATAATGGCTATTGCCACCCTGGCCTCTTTTCCCGTCGCATGTCCGAGATCGTGCCGGTCTCCAAAGACATGCAGCTCAACGTTAAAAGATGCACATTTATCATTAATTTTTTTTGCTGTATTTTTAGAAGCGTCATTTGATAAAACAACTAGTTTAGCCTTTTGACTTCTTATTTCTTTTACAACTAATTCTTCACCAGTTATTGTTTTTCTTGCTCGAGTCGCTAAACCTAAAAGATTAGATATCTGTTCTTCTATTTTCATTTGAGTTTATCTCTTTCAATAACAACGATTAACTGGTCATATACTTCATTTGGAATTGGTGCTTCTAAATGAGTGCCTAGTGAATTTTTCTTTTTCGCTTGGTTTACCGCTTCGATAGATTTGGATACATAAGCGCCACGACCAGATTTTTTACCTGTTAGGTCTACGGAAACTTCTCCTTCTTTCGAACGGACTATACGAATCATTTCTTTTTTCGGAAACATTTCACCAGTAGCAACACATTTACGTAACGGTATTTTCTTTTGAACCGCCATTTTAAATCACCATCCTTGCTTATTGTTCTTCTTTATAAAAATCGAAATCATCCAATTCTTCTTCATCCATTTTTTCTACGATAAGCTGTGGAGAATTTTCATTTGGATAAATTCCAAGTTCTCTTGCATCAGTTTCGCTCTTAATATCGATTTTCCAGCCAGTCAGTTTTGCTGCAAGACGAGCATTTTGACCTCTCTTACCAATTGCAAGTGACAACTGATAATCTGGTACTACTACCGTTGTAGATTTTTCATCTTCATTTACTTGAACGTCGATTACTTTAGAAGGACTAAGCGCATTTGCAACAAACACTACTGGATCTTCAGACCATTCAACTATGTCAATTTTCTCTCCACTTAACTCGTTAACAATTGTTTGTACTCGAGCTCCCTTTGCACCAACACATGAACCAACAGGATCAATTTCATCATTATGTGCAAAAACGGAAATCTTCGAGCGGTCCCCTGCTTCACGAGCAATAGACTTAATCTCTACAATGCCTTCAAAGATTTCTGGAACTTCCATTTCAAACAAACGACGAAGTAAGCCAGGGTGAGTTCTAGAAACAAATACTTGTGGTCCACGAGTAGTACGTTCTACTTTCGTAATATACACTTTAATACGTTCATGTGGTCGGAATGTCTCTGTTTGGATTTGTTCATTTGCTGGTAATACAGCCTCAACTTTTCCTAATCCCACGTAAATATTACGAGCATCTAATCGTTCTACAATACCATTTACAATATCATCTTCACGATCCACATATTCTTCGTAGATAAGACCACGTTCAGCTTCACGTACACGTTGAGTAACAACTTGCTTCGCCGTTTGAGCTGCAATACGACCGAAATTACGTGGTGTAACTTCCTCTTCAACTACATCACCAATCGCATAGTGTGGATTTATAACTTGAGCATCCTCTAAGGATACTTGCAGACGGTCGTCTGCTACTTCTTCTACTACATCTTTTCTTGAATAAACAAGCATAGTACCAGTAGCAAGGTTAATATCGACACGAACATTTTGGGCTTGGTTAAAATTTCTTTTATAGGCAGTTACTAAAGCAGCTTCTATTGCTTCTATTAAAACATCTCTTGAAATTCCCTTTTGTTGTTCGAGCGCAGTTAACGCATCTAAAAATTCACTACTCACTGCTTTCACTCCTCCATATACGTTATGCAGAGAAATCAATTGCTAAACGGGCAAGCGCAATTTTCTCTTTTTCAATTTGAATTTTTACTCTTCTTGTTTTCACACGTACTTCAATTAATGCGCCTTCTTCTATTGAATAAGAAAGTAATGTTCCTTCAAATTCCTTAGCTCCGTTCACTGGCTCGTATGTTTTGATAAAAACATGCTTACCAATCGCATTCGTGAAATCCGAATCCTTTTTCAAAGGTCGTTCTGCTCCAGGAGAAGAAACCTCTAAAAAGTAATTTTCTGATATTGGATCTTCTACATCTAACTTTTCACTTAGTTTTTCACTAACTTGAGCACATTGTTCAATATCAATGCCGCCATTTGGAGTATCAATATAAATACGTAAAAACCAATCTCGACCTTCTTTTACATATTCTATATCTACAAGATCTAAATTTAACTCTTGTAAAATAGGCGATACAAGCTCTTCAATTTTACTAATAATATTACTCATATAAGCCTCCTACACAACAATGATTTTCTATATAACAACAGAAAAGAGCGGGAAATCCCACTCTTTCGTCACAGAACTATGAAACATTGGTAGTTTTATATTACCATACATCATGGTGCCTTGCAAATTACCTCCTAAAACAACGAAAGCTGATTGGCATCTGGCAGACCTTCTAGACAGCCCATCGCATCCATATATTCGATGATTGTCTTGGATACTTTACCTCTTTGTTGAAGATCTTCCTTGGATAAAAATTCACCATCAATTCGTGCTTTAGCAATTTGAAATGCAACATTTGTACCTAATCCTGGTATCGAATCAAAAGGAGGAATTAATGTATTTCCTTCTATAATAAATTCATTTGCATGTGATTTGTATAGATCAACTTTTTGAATTTTAATGCCTCGTTCTGTCATTTCCAATGCAATTTCTAATACTGTTAATAAGTTTTTTTCTTTTGGAGATGCTTCAAGACCCTTTGCATTAATCTCATCTAGTTTTGCTCGAATTGTTTGAGATCCGTTGACCATTGAGATCAAATCAAAGTCAGAAGCTCTTACAGTAAGATATGCCGCATAATATATTATGGGGTAATGCACCTTAAAGTATGCAATACGAACTGCCATTAATACATAGGCAGCAGCATGTGCTTTCGGGAACATGTATTTGATCTTTTTACAGGATTCAATATACCAATTAGCTACCCCTTGTTTTTTCATCTCAGCTTCAAATTCTGGAGTTAGCCCTTTACCTTTCCGAACTGACTCCATAATTTTAAATGCTAAGGAAGGATCTAACCCTTGATAGATTAGGTAAACCATAATATCATCACGACATCCAATTACATCAGAGAGCTGACAAGTCCCCGCTTGTATCAACTCTTGAGCATTTCCAAGCCATACATCTGTCCCATGAGATAAACCAGATATTTGGACAAGTTCTGAGAAAGTAGAAGGTTTCGTTTCTTCTAGCATTTGTCTTACAAAACGAGTACCAAACTCTGGAATTCCAAGTGTCCCAGTTTTACAGTCTATTTGCTCTTCCGTTACGCCTAGCGATTCCGTCCCACTAAATATTTTCATCACTTCTGGATCATCTGTAGGAATTGTCTTAGGATCAATTCCCGATAAGTCTTGAAGCATACGAATAACAGTAGGATCATCGTGTCCCAGTATATCGAGTTTTAGCAAATTATCATGAATGGAATGAAAATCAAAATGAGTTGTTTTCCATTCAGAATCCTGCGCATCGGCCGGAAACTGTATTGGGGTAAAGTCATATATATCCATATAATCAGGAACAACAATGATTCCACCTGGATGTTGACCCGTTGATCGCTTAACACCAGAACATCCTTGAACTAAACGATCAATTTCAGCACCACGAAGAGCCAAATTATTATCGTTCATATAGCCCCTGACATATCCATAAGCTGTTTTTTCAGCTACCGTTCCGATTGTACCAGCACGAAACACATAGTCCTCGCCGAATAATTCCTTGGTGTAATTATGTGCAATAGGCTGATATTCACCACTAAAGTTTAAATCTATATCTGGAACTTTATCTCCTTTGAATCCAAGGAAAGTCTCAAACGGGATATCTTGCCCCTCTTTTACATATGGTGTATCGCAGTTAATACAATTTTTGTTAGGTAAGTCGAACCCAGAACCAACCGATCCGTCTTGGAAAAACTCTGAATGCTGACAACTTGGACATACATAATGCGGCGGTAGTGGATTTACTTCCGTAATTTCTGTCATTGTAGCTACAAGAGAAGAACCTACCGATCCCCTGGATCCAACTAAATAGCCATCATCTAGAGATTTTTTCACTAATTTATGTGAAATCAAATAAATTACCGCAAAACCATGACCAATAATAGATGTTAATTCCTTCTCAATTCGTGCTTCTACTATCTCTGGTAGTACTTCTCCATAAATTTCTTTTGCTTTGGAATAAGTAAGAGATCTAACTTCCTCATCTGCTCCCTCAATCTTTGGGGTATATAAATCATCTTTAATCGGTTTTATGTCTTCAAGAGAATCGGCTATTTTTTGAGGATTAGTGACAACAATCTCTTTTGCTAGGTCTTCTCCAAGAAAGGCAAAGGCATCTAACATTTCATTAGTTGTGCGAAAATGTACTTTAGGTAACCCGTTACGATTTAACGGGTTAGCTCCACCTTGTGAGTTTACAAGTATTTTTCTAAAAATAGCATCATTTTCATGCAAGTAATGTACATTGCCGGTTGCTACAACTGGTAAATTCAATTTTTTACCTAGTTTGAGCATTTTACGGATGATATCTTCTAAGTTCCATTCGTCTCTAACTAGTTCTGCCTCGATTAAATGAGAATATACTTCTTTAGGATGTATTTCTAAGTAATCATAAAACTGTGCAATTTCCTCCACTTGCTCTAATGGTTTTTGCATTAGACCTTCAAAAACCTCTCCCTTATCACACCCTGAACCAATGATCAGCCCTTCTCTATGTTTTTGCAGCACTGACCTTTTTATTCTAGGTACACGATAGAAAGTAGTTGTATGAGCAAGTGATACTAATTTGAACAAGTTTTTTAAACCTACCTCATTTTTAGCTAAGATTGTGCAATGAGTTGGTCGAGCTCGTTTATATGAATCCCCTTGTCCAATATGCTTGTTAAAGTCATCTAGAAACTCTATCTTATGTTCCTCAGCTTCTTTTAACAAATGTAGTAGTAAATATCCTGTTGCCTCACAGTCAAATATCGCTCTATGTGCTTGTGTTAACTCAATATTGAACTTTTTAGTTAGAGTACCAAGTCGATGGGACTTCATCTCTGGATGTAAGAACCTAGCTAGCTCTAATGTGTCTATAACCGGATGACTGAAATAATCTATTCCTGTTCTCCGATAACCTTCATATAGAAAGCCCATATCAAAAGATGCATTATGAGCAACAAGTATGCCATCACCTATAAATTCATAAAAGTCCTTTATAACCTGTTCTATTTCAGGCGCATTTTGAACCATGTCATCTGTAATTCCAGTTAACTCGATCGTAGTAGCGGAAAGAGCGTGATGCGGATTAACAAATCGTTCAAATTTATCGATAATATTACCATTTTGCATTTTTACAGCTGCCAACTCAATTATTTTATCGTAAGTAGCAGATAAGCCTGTAGTTTCAACATCAAATACAACATATACAGCATCCTCTAATGCAGTATGCTGTTCATCATAAGCAATAGGAACACCATCATGTACAAGATTTGCTTCTAATCCATATAGAATTTTAATACCATTCTTTTTCCCAGCAGCATATGCTTCAGGAAATGATTGTAGATTCGCATGATCTGTAATTGCTATAGCTTTATGTCCCCATTTTGCTGCTTGTGATACAAGTGAGGATACAGAGGAAACAGCATCCATTTGACTCATCGGTGTATGTAGATGTAACTCTACACGTTTTTCTTTCGCTGTATCGATTCGTACCGCCGGATTTATCTCATTCATATCTTGTGCCATAATGATTAAATCTCGTACAAAAGTATCATTTTGCACGGAACCTCTAACCTTTATCCACATTCCCTTTTGTAGTCGTTCCATCATTTGGGCATCTTCTTTATCTCTAGAGAACATCTTCACTAAAATAGAATCTGTATAGTCAGTAACTTTTGCAGTCAGAAGAGAACGACCACTTCGCAACTCTTTGACTTCGACGTCGAATACAAAACCTTCGATCGTTACTCTGCGTTCCTCATCTTGAATCGATTTTATGTCAATAATTGGCTCATCTTTTTTAAGAGGCACTCCTAGTTGGAAAGGACCGTCTGTATTCTGAATACCATTCTCTGTTCTATTTTGATCACGTTTTTGCATATCTTCTAACGCTTTTTGACCTAACATTTCTTCTTCTAAACGACGTTGTTCAAGAAATTCTAACTGCGCTTGCGCTATTGCTTCTGTATCTTCAACTAAACGGAAGTCGAATGCTATTTTTGGAAATCCAAACCCTACATATACATCTGACAATTGTTCGATATATTTCTTTTTAAACGTTCGCAATTCAATTTCCTGCCCACAGGTTAAATGAATCATCTGACCGTTCCATTCGGGCTGTTGTTTTAATAAGCGGTCTTTTAAAGGTGGTGCCATGTCACTTAATTCTTTCAGAACTAATGGCCAATATTGGTTGATAAGCTCCTGCGATACGTCTTTTCCTTCACTTTGAATAGTGAGTAAGATATTCGCTATACCAGAAAACTTTTCTATTAACCTTGTTTGAAAAATCGTAAATACATCTATTGGTAATACGGCCTGTAGTTGAATTTGAAAAGCCCATTGTCTATTTTTTTTATGTACAGTGAATCGATCGATGGATGCATTTTCAAAATGCTTTACGAAGGAATCCTCTGTTAACTCCAGTTGCTGCAATAACAAATGCATCCTCATTTTACCGTCGTCCATAGTTTGTATCCCTCCCTGATCTGTCTAGCTCCAGCGCTAGTCTGGGGTGTTAGATGCTTGTGCTTTTATATACACAGTAAAAGAAAGGAAGTTCAGATGATTGAACTTCCCCCCTTAAAATTATTTACCCATTGAAGAAAAATCTTTGTATATCATTCCATGTAACGACAACCATTAGTACCATCAATAGCATAATACCTACAAAGTGGACCATACCTTCTTTTTGTTTATCTATCGGTTTTCCTCGTAAAGCTTCAAACAAGAAGAATAATAGTCTACCACCATCTAATGCTGGTAATGGTAATAAATTCATAATCCCTAGATTTATACTAAGTATTGCAGCCCAATGCATTAAATTGAATACACCATATTGCGCTACTTCTTCAGTCGCTTTATATATTCCAACAGGACCTGATAAATCATCTATAGAGAAATTACCAGTAATTAATGTGCCAAGTATCGTAAATATACGTTTAGTCCATTCATATGTTTGCTCTGCTCCAAAGACAACCGCCTTGGCAGGATTTTTTTCCATTGGACTAGTGTATTGTACACCAATTTGTCCAACTTTTTCTTTTCCAGCTACAACTTCTTGGGGTGTCATAGACAGATTAACTTCTTGTCCATCACGTTCTACTGTAAATTCCATCAGTTCATTTGAACTTACTTTCACTTTTTCTGATAATTCGTCCCATGTCGTGATGGAAGATCCATCTATTTTAGTTACCAAATCGCCATCTTGCATGCCCGCTTGAGCAGCAGGACTGTCTTTCACAACTGTTGTAATAACAGGTTCATATGTTGGTACTCCTTGAAACAACCCAAGCGCTAAGAAAATGAAAAACGATAGGATAAAGTTAAAAAGTGGTCCTGCAAAAATAGTTAGTGATCGCTGCCCAACTGTTTTGGATCCGAATTGACGATCTGCTGGCGCAATGATTGTTTCACTGCCTTTTTCATTAATGACAGCATTTCGTGCTACATTGTACCTTACTAACTTTTCTTCTTCATTGTATCCCTCGATAAACATTTTATCGGTTAAATCAGATTTTTCTACTTCTAAAAACAACATATCAGGATAATGCTTATTTTGATTTAATAAAATCTGATCAATTTCGTCTTGATCATTTAAACGGATTCCTAATCGAAAGCCCGGCTGTAGCTCAACGGAGTCCATATCTTCTCCTGCCATACGAACATATCCACCGATAGGCAATAATCGTAGTGTATAAAGAGTCTCACCTTTTGTATATCCAAAGATTTTTGGTCCCATACCTATTGCAAACTCACGCACCATGATTCCAGCTTGTTTTGCAAAGATAAAATGCCCGAGTTCATGGAAAAATACAATACTTCCAAATATAATTATAAACGCAATGGCTGTCTCCACTATATCCCACCTTTAGTTTCTAGCTGTTTATGCTTTTACTTTCACATCTCTTCATTTTACCATGTTCTCAATAGATTTTCTTGTTTTTGCATCTACATGAAGAATAGTTTCTAAATCTGGATTTGAAAGAATCGTATGCTCATCCATAGCTCGTTCGATTAGCTCATCAATTGTTAAGAAACCAATTTTTTCTTGTAAAAACAAGGATACAGCAGCCTCGTTTGCAGCATTTAGGACCGTTGTCATAGTTCCGCCTGCTCGTCCTGCATCAATAGCTAATTTCAAAGCATGATAACGTGTGTAATCCATTTCTTCAAAATGTAACTTACCTATTTGAGCTAAGTTAAGTCGTGGTGCTGACTCTCTTGTCAATCTCTCCGGATAAGACAATGCATATTGGATAGGTACACGCATATCTGGTGTTCCTAATTGAGCAATAACACTAGTATCTTGGAATTCAACTAATGAATGTATAATACTCTCTCGATGAAGTAACACTTCTATATCATCATAAGGAATATCAAATAATACTCGCGCCTCAATAACTTCTAAACCTTTGTTCATCATTGTGGCTGAATCAATTGTTATTTTCGACCCCATAGACCAGTTAGGATGATTCAGTGCATCTTTTACCGTTACATTTTTAAGCTCTTCCCGAGTAAAGTCTCTAAAGCTTCCACCTGAAGCAGTAATGATGAGCTTTGCAATTTCAGAACGCTTTTCTCCGTTCATCGCTTGAAACAAGGCTGAATGTTCGCTGTCGACCGGCAGTATTGGTACATTATATTGCTTAGCTGCATTCATTACTAAGTGTCCAGCAGTTACTAATGTTTCTTTGTTCGCAATTGCAATTGTTATTCCTTTTTTAATAGCTTCTAATGTTGGTCTTAATCCTACACTTCCAAGTACAGCATTCACTAAAACATCTGCATTTGCATGAGCAGCAACTTGTACTAATCCCTGATCACCAAATACTAGTTCTGTTCGTGGAAATTCTTTCCCTAACAGAACTGCATCCTCTTCAAATAACACAGAAACTAGAGGAACTGAAAAATCTCGAATTATTTGCTTCGTAATTTCTATATTTTTTCCCGCTGAAAATGCTACTAGTTGAAACTTATCTGGATGCTCTTTTATTATATCCAGTGTTTGTATCCCGATAGAACCAGTTGCACCTAATAAACTTATTTTTTTAACCATGAAATAATGTCGTCTCCTTAGATAAAATGTAAAAAGTGAAGAAGCGGTAAGACAAATAAAATACTGTCAAATCGATCTAAAATTCCACCATGACCTGGCAATAATTTACCAGAGTCTTTCACATTATAATGTCTTTTTATCGCTGATTCTACTAAGTCACCTAGTTGTCCAAAAACAGAAGAAATAATTGTAATTCCTATCAATACAAGCATCGATGAAGTAAGTGGGCTTATCCATTGAATAATGAAAGCAGTGATTAATGCCCAAATAATGCCTCCAACAAAACCTTCTACTGTTTTATTTGGAGAAATATCAGGCCATAATTTTCTTTTTCCGATTTTTCGTCCGGTAAAATAAGCTCCAGAATCTGTTGTCCATACGATCAGCAATGCAAAAATAACGTATGCTAAACCTTCATTTCTTGTTTCAATAAAATAGTAAAAACCAATACCAACATATAGTGTACTTAAAATGACAAAAGCTGCATCATCAAAAGTGAAACGATTTTTCACCAATACTGTATAGATTAATACTAAAAATACTCCAACAAACAACCACTCTAATTTCGTGTGCCCTGTATAATGCAAAATATCATCTGTAAATGATGATGGCAATAGCAAAAGAAACAGGAGTAGATACGAAACTAAACTGGCGAATGAAAATAAACTTAAGTCCTTCATGCGAAGCATTTCATATAATCCTACTGCTGCAATTATGTATACTAATATAGTGAAAACAGGTCCTCCCAACAAAACAATTGGGAGAAATAGTGCCAAAGCAATAGCACCTGTTATTATCCGCTGTTTCAATTTACTTCTTCCCCCTTAAGTCCACCATATCTTCTATTCCTTTTTTGATAACTTTCAATAGCTTCTAATAAGCATGCCTCATCAAAGTCTGGCCAAAGCGTTTCTGTAAACCAAAACTCCGTGTAAGCAAGCTGCCAAAGCATAAAGTTACTCAGTCGAACTTCACCACTTGTTCGAATGAGAAGATCTGGTTCCGACAAGTCTTTGGTCATTAAATTATTTGTCAGCAATTCTTCTGTAATTTCATCCTCTAAAATCTCTTTTTGTTCGATTTGTTTTGCAATACGTTTGACTGCCTGTACAATTTCATCTCTACTTCCATAATTCATAGCAAAGTTAAGAATCAGTCCATCATTTTGGGCAGTTTCATCCATCGCTTTATAAATAGCTCTTTTTGTATGCTCAGGCAGCATATCATGATTTCCCATCATTCGTACTTGAACATTTTGTTCGATTAACTCCGGTAAATACGTCCCTAAAAATTCTTCGGGTAGTCGCATTAAAAACTCGACTTCCATTTTTGGACGTTTCCAATTTTCTGTGGAAAAAGCGTACAAGGTTAACGTATCTATCCCGACTTCATTTGCAAATAGAGTAATTTTTTTTACAGTCTTCATACCTTCGTGATGACCAGCAATACGGGGAAGTGACCTCTTTTTAGCCCATCTACCGTTCCCATCCATAATAATTGCAATATGGCTAGGTAACTGTTCCTTTTGGGCATTTTCTTTACGTTCATCTAAATGAATATTGATCTTTTTCTCATTTTTACGAATTAGTTTATTAAACATTTAGAACCCC
This sequence comes from Psychrobacillus sp. FSL H8-0487, assembly GCF_038008385.1. Taxonomy (NCBI): domain Bacteria; kingdom Bacillati; phylum Bacillota; class Bacilli; order Caryophanales; family Bacillaceae; genus Psychrobacillus; species Psychrobacillus sp. FSL H8-0487. Next base: position 1,292,892 of record NZ_JBBOZA010000001.1, on the reverse strand, counting down.
CCAATCTACCAAGTCGAACGTCTATCCCTATCATAACAAATAAACCCATATATAAAAAGACGTCCCTTTCAAAGGACGCCTTTTTTAAATAAAAGTTCAGAAATACTTAACCTAGACAAATCATTTGAAGAAGACTTTGGTATTTATTAAAGCATTAACCTTCACTACATCTTCATAAGGTTTAAACTTCTAAAATTTCTTTTTCTTTATCTTTAGTAATTGCATCAATTTTTTCAATGTTAGCATCTGTAAGTTTTTGAATTTCTTCTGTATAATTTCTTAGCTCGTCTTCTGTAATTCCACCAGATTTTTCAAGTTTTTTCAAATCATCATTACCGTCACGACGAACGTTACGAACATTTACTTTTGCTTCTTCTGCTTCTTTTTTTACTAGTTTTACTAATTCTTTACGACGCTCTTCCGTTAATGCTGGAATTGCAATACGAATTAGTGTTCCATCATTAGTAGGAGTAATACCTAAATCTGATTTCATGATCGCTTTTTCAATATCTCCTAAAATAGTTTTATCATAAGGAAGGATTGTTAATAAGCGAGCTTCTGGTATAGAAATACCAGCCATTTGATTGATAGGGGTTGGAGCTCCATAATAATCTACTGTAATTTTGTCAAGTAGGGAAGCACTAGCACGCCCAGCACGGATAGTAGATAATTCTCTACTAAAAACCGATATTGTTTTAGTCATTTTATCACTTGTTTGCTCTATCACTTTTTTCGGCATTAAGAATTCCTCCTAACGACTGTCCCTATGGTTTCCCCGAGCACAGCCTTTTTAATATTTCCTTTTTCCATAATCGAAAATACAATAAGCTCTATATCATTGTCCATACATAAAGTAGACGCTGTAGAATCCATTACTTGGAGTCCTTGTTGAATTACTTCGATAAATGATAGTGTATCATATTTCACTGCCGTACTATCCGTTTTAGGATCAGCAGAGTAAACACCATCTACATTATTTTTGGCCATTAATATAACATCTGCTTCTATCTCAGCTGCTCTTAAAGCTGCAGTTGTGTCAGTAGAGAAGTATGGATTACCTGTTCCCGCTGCAAAAATAACTACTCGTTTTTTTTCTAAATGACGAATGGCTCTTCTACGTATGTAAGGCTCTGCGACTTGTCGCATCTCGATAGATGTCTGAACACGTGTTTCGACACCCGCTTTTTCAAGAGAATCTTGTAGAGCTAGTGAATTCATTACTGTAGCAAGCATACCCATATAGTCCGCTGTAGCACGATCCATGCCCATTTCGCTTCCTACTTTACCTCGCCATATATTTCCTCCACCTACAACTACCGCAACCTCTACTCCAAGATCTACAACTTCTTTCACTTGTTCGGCTACAGATTTAATAATGTCAGGAGATAAACCGAAACCTTGTTCTCCAGCTAATGCCTCGCCACTCAATTTTAAAACGATTCTTTCGTATTGTGGTTTGTTCATAGGTATCCTCCATCTCTATCTTGAAAAATAGGGAACACAAATTACGTGTCCCCCGGTTGTTATTGATATTATTTCTAGCAACGACGCATATTGACGACTACCGGTTTTCGTTTCAAGATAATGCCTTCCGCGGGGGAAGCGCTGAACCATCGAGTCGAACGGTGTCTGCCGCTTTTCTTATATTAATTACCTTTTACTTGGTTCATTACTTCTTCAGCGAAGTTGTCTTCACGTTTTTCGATTCCTTCACCAACAGCGTAACGTGTGAATGAAACTAGTTTACCACCAGTTGATTCAACAAATGTTTTTACTTTTTGGTCAGGGTTTTTAACGAATGATTGGTCTAATACACAAACTTCTTCAAAGTATTTACCAAGACGACCTTCTACCATTTTAGCAACGATATTTTCAGGTTTTCCTTCGTTTAGAGCTTGTTCTGTTAATATTTTGCGTTCGTGTTCTACTTCTTCAGCAGAAACTTCATCACGTGAAATATAAGAAGGGTTTAATGCTGCAATATGCATTGCTACATCTTTAGCCGCTTGCTCATCAGTTGATCCTTCAATTACTGTAAGAACCCCGATACGTCCTCCCATGTGTAGGTATGGACCAAATGCATCTGCATCTGTTTTATTTTCAATTACAAAACGACGTAATGTAATTTTTTCTCCAATTTTCGCAACTGCGTTAGAGATTAAGTTTTCTACTGTTAATCCTTCTTCAATAATTGTAGGTAGTGCTTCTTCTACTGAAGCTGGCTCTGTAGCTAATAAATGAGATGCTACAGTTTTTACTAAATGTTGGAAAGATTCATTTTTAGAAACAAAATCAGTTTCAGCATTCATTTCTAGTAATACAGCTTTGTTTCCTTCCACTTGGATGAAAGTAGTACCTTCCGCTGCGATACGATCTGCTTTTTTAGCTGCAGAAGAAAGACCTTTTTCACGTAAAAAGTCGATTGCTGCTTCTAAATTACCGTCTGATTCTACTAATGCTTTTTTACAGTCCATCATACCTGCACCAGTTTTTTCACGCAATTCTTTAACCATTTGTGCTGTAACTGCCATTATAAATTCCTCCTAGTACAATTAATATGTCATTTTCTCAAAAAAAGGTGATAAGAGGTTTGGCCGCTTATCACCTGTTAATTACATTCGTATTACTCAGGTATTACTCAGCTGCAACTTCAGCAGAAGTTACTTCTTCGTCTTCACCTTGTCTTGCTTCTAGTAATGCATCCGCCATTTTAGCTGTTAATAATTTAACTGCACGAATTGCATCATCATTTGCAGGAATTACATAGTCGATTTCATCTGGATCACAGTTTGTATCAACAATTCCTACTAATGGAATGTTAAGTTTGCGAGCTTCTGCAACAGCAATACGCTCTTTACGTGGATCTACTACGAACATTACATCTGGAACAGCTTTCATATCACGGATACCGCCTAAGAATTTAACAAGACGTTCGTGTTGTTTTTTAAGTTGAACAACTTCTTTTTTAGGAAGTACTTCAAACGTACCGTCTTCTTCCATTTTTTCAATAGCTTTAAGACGAGCTACACGTTTTTGAATAGTACCGAAGTTAGTTAAAGTACCACCTAACCAACGTTGGTTAATATAGTAGTTACCTGAACGTTCTGCTTCTTCTTTAATAGCTTCTTGAGCTTGTTTTTTAGTTCCTACGAAAAGAACTTTCCCACCGTCTTGACCTACTTGACGCATGAAATCATAAGCTTCTTCTAATTTTTTCACCGTTTTTTGAAGATCGATGATGTAGATTCCGTTACGTTCAACAAAAATGTATTTTTTCATTTTTGGATTCCAACGGCGAGTTTGGTGACCGAAGTGTACACCAGCCTCTAATAATTGCTTCATTGAGATTACTGACATGATTTGTTTCCTCCTGGTTTGGTTTAGTCTTCCGCATTCATCATTTTTCTTTAGCTACTCTATAAATAGAGCACCTGCTAAGTCCATCCGAACTGCGTGTGTATTCATACCGTTTTCTAATATAACATATCATTTTTATACTTTCAACTATTTTAATCTTTAAATTTCAGGAAAAGTTCAACTTCAGTCTTTCCTATTTGGAGAATTTTCGCTATTTCGTCAGGATCTCTTCCTTCTTCATGGTGAAATAACACTTTTTCTCTCATAGTTTCCGGTACTTTTTTTGCTGTTGTTTGAGCTGATTTCATATAACTACTTGCTGCAACTTGCTTAGAGACGAAAGAAGTTGGTGGTTCAAATACTCTAGCTTCTTTTGTTGATGGATTTTCTGCAATTTTAGAAAATGTAGTATGAGGTACTTCTGTATTTTGTAATTCCTGTATAAGGCGATTATTTTCATCTGTGATTTCTGCTATATAAGCACTAAAAGAATCTTCAATGTCCAATAAAACTTGTTGTTGTTTTCGTTCCATCTCATTAAACTTAGAAATCTTGGCATTTAATAGAGCAATGAAGTAAAAACTTATAACTTGCATTAAGAATAATATTATAAATAAAGTCGTTAACATAACTGCTCCTAACCACTAAAATCTACAAAGTTTCCTTTGAAGGGATGCTTTGTCTCTTTCAATTCTCGCTCTTTCTTTTCTCTGTTCTGCCGCTCGTGCTCCATACGCTCTTTCTCTTCGTCCTGAGAGCTTGTCTCCGAAGTTTCCGAAGACTTGATGACGGTTTCCCTATTTTTTTCTAGCTGTTTTTCAGAGGCAGCTTGCGCGTTAGATTGACTAATTGCACCTTGTTGTTGTATTTGATCTGCTATTTTACCAGCATCAAAGGTTTTAGGAATAGCTATTTGAAGTTCTGCTAGTTTTAAACTCATAGTAGTATCCCCTTTATCTATACATTCGTCATTTCAGGCATTAATAGTTTTCTGAGTTTAAAAAGTGCTTTCGAATGAATTTGAGATATTCTCGATGTAGATAGACCAAGCATCTCCCCAATAACTGTGAGCGTTAGTTCTTCCGTATAAAATAAACTTAACACTAATTGTTCATTTTCATTTAATTGTTGAATTTGACCGGCTAAATCACCAATTAGTTCCTGCTGGACCATTTGTTGTTCTGGTGTTTTCTGAGAGTCATCTCGAATTACATATGATTTATGTTCAGGTTCTTCACTTTCTTGTAATTGCTCATCTATAGACAGTACATTTGAGAAAAAATGTTCCTGTACAGTTTGATAAATCTCTTCAACAGGTAACTCGACAAATTCTGCTATCTCTTCAGCAGACGCATGTCTCATCAACTTTTGCTCGAGTTCTTCAATTTTCGTTTCTAATTTCTTGGATTTTTCTCTTGAAGAACGTGGAAGCCAATCTTCTTTTCTTAAACCGTCGATAATAGCCCCTCTTACACGAAAGGAAGCATAAGTATCAAATTTCAGCTCTCTACTATAGTCAAACTTGTTCAGAGCATCAAATAATCCCATCATTCCTAAACTTTTAAGCTCTTCTCTAGATATATTTTTAGGGATACCCGCACCAATTCTTTGCACATGATAGTTTACAAGTGGCACATATTTTCTCATGAGTAAATCTCCGGCTTGAGGATCTTTGCTTTCAGTCCAACTCTTCCAAAGAACCTGTTCATCTGTCGAATCTTGATTTGCCACAATTATCCCCCTCTCCCATATATCTGATCATTAGAGTTATTATAACAAAAATCTCACTAAAAAGGGGAATCGAAACTATCGATCCCCTCATTTTTTAATATATTATGTTATATTGCATTGGGTTTTTCATCTTCCTCTAACATTGTCTTTACTAACTCAGCGTAATCTTCTGGAGAAATTTCAGATTTTAAAATACCGGCATCATTTGCAATAGGTATGTCTTCTATTTCTTCCTGCGGATTACTAATTATATAACTAATAATTGCCCTAGCTAAAAATGTTAGAAGGAAAAATCCAAAAGAGATAATACATGCTTCAAGAATAATACCCATTCCCTCTATAAAAGGATATGAGAATAAAAAGTATATAGTAAAAGCAATAAGCGCTACCCAAAAATTAGAAAGAATAGTTCCTACCATTATATATCTCTCACTCCTTGATTCACCGTTCGAATATTTAGTAATTTGGTTATAGGATCAAATTCTATCGTTCTACCACTATTTCCCCCAGTATCTTCTGCGATTATAGGAATAGAATACTTTTTTAAATACTCTTTTACTGCTTCAACATTACGTGGTCCGATTCGCATTGTATCTTTAGTAGAAGAAAATTGAAACATTTGAGCTCCTCCAGCAATCTTAGCTTTTAACTTAAAAGGCTGAATACCCTCTATTTTGAGTTGCTCCACCATAGCAGGAATGCCAGTATCCGCAAATTTCGCAATATTTACTACCTCAGTCCTACCAAGACTTGAATCTGGCAGCATAACATGGACCATGCCTACCGTCGTGGATCTGTCGTCATATAAAACAACCCCTACACATGAACCAAGTCCTGAAGTACGTATTTTATCCGGAGCTTTTGCAATATTCATATCGGCAATACCGACTTTAACTATTTGACCCTGTGCGTTCATATTAGCTAACTCCTAAAGCTTTAAAAATAGCTTCAAATGATTCTGGATCCGGCAATAAAAAGAAATGCCCTTTCACACTTTCCTCATTCGGAACATCTTCTTCATTGATAGCAGTATCAATTACAATAACATAATCACTTACATGGGATAACTCTACCAATCCAAAACTAATAATAGCCCCTACCATATCTACGCTTAGGGCAGGCACAGTAGGATATATTTTTAAAGAAGTAAAATCTGATAGTGCAGATAGATAAGAACCAGAAAGTATATTACCAAGCTCTTGCATGGCAGAGACACCTATTTCAGAAACTTCACCTGTTTGAAAATCGAAGCCCTCATCTTGTATCAATCTTCGGATAAATCGATTTGCTTGTTCTACAGGTAGTACAAAGAACATGCTACCTGTTACATCTCCTTCAATCCGAAGATAAATACCAGCAACAACCCTCTCCGGACCTCCCGCTAAATCCATCATGTCATCAAAGGATACCATTTCTACTTTTGGAACCTTCATATCAATCTTTTTGTTTAACAATGTCGATAATGCCGTTGCAGCATGTGCAGCACCAATATTTCCTATTTCCTTTAAGACATCTAAATGTATAGAAGTTATTTTATCATCGTACATTTATTAAACTCCTGACTTTATAGGATTTAACACAAGATTTAAGTTCAGTAGTATTAAAAGGCGGCTATCGATTTTAGCTACTCCAGCTATAAAATCTGATTCCATTCCTCCAACCACTTCAGGCTGTGGTTCAATTGCATCAAGAGGTATATCTAATACATCATTAGCAGAGTCAACAATTACACCGACATTCATATCATCCAACGTAATTATAATAATACGAGTAGATTCACCTAAACTGCTCTCACCTAATCCAAAGCGATTCTTTAAGTCTATTATAGGAGTAACTACTCCTCGTAAGTTGATAACTCCTTTTACAAAGTCTGGAGTTTTAGGCACACGTGTAATATATATAAGTTTTTCAATGCCTTGTACCTGACTAACAGGTATAACATACTCTTTATCTGCCAATTGAAAAACGACTACTTTTAAATTTTTATAATCTACGGCTTCTGTCATAATGCTATCTCATCCTTTCTAATTGATGCTCTTTAACTGATTAATGCATTACAATCTACAATAAGTGCTACTTTACCATTACCTAAAATAGTTGCACCAGAGATTGCGAACACACTTGATAAATATGCACCAAGTGATTTTAAAACAATTTCTTGTTGACCGATAAATGAATCTACTACGAGACCAGCCATTTTATCTCCTTTACGGACAAGAACAACCGAATGGAATTCATCATCAGTACTTTCTCTCGGAACATCAAAAACATTTTCTAAAAATACTAGTGGAACAACTTTCCCACGGAAATCGATCACTTTTTGGTTATGAGCATTTAAAATATCAGAAGAACGTATAATAGCAGTCTCAATAATAGAAGATAGCGGGATAGCGTAAATTTCTTCTCCAAGTTCTACAAGCATTACGGAAATGATAGAAAGTGTTAACGGTAATTGAATAGAAAATAGAGAACCTTTTCCTTCCGTCGACGAAATATCTATAAAACCACCAAGAGATTCAATTGTCGTTTTTACAACGTCTAAACCAACTCCCCTACCCGAAACATCTGAAATAACATCGGCAGTAGAGAAACCGGAAGAGAGAATAAGCTCTGCTACTTGTTTATCACTTAGTGTTTGCGCTACTTCATTCGATACAATTCCTTTTGCTATAGCTTTTTTCAACACTTTCTCACGGTTAATACCTGCACCATCATCCTCAATCTCGATAAATACATGATTTCCGCTATGGTATGCACGGAGAACAACTGTACCTTCCTCTGGTTTACCTTTAGCTAAACGAATTTCAGGACTTTCAACACCATGATCTAGAGAATTTCTAATTAAGTGAACAAGAGGATCTCCAATTTCATCAATGACTGTACGATCTAATTCAGTTTCTGCCCCAATAACTTCTAAATTGATCTTTTTGTTTAAATCACGCGCTAATTGACGTACCATTTTCGGGAATCTATTAAATACCGTTTCTACTGGAACCATACGCATATTTAATATAATATTTTGAAGGTCACCAGTGATACGGGACATGCGTTCTACTGTTTCATCTAGTTCGCTATTGTGTAACTCCTCAGAGATTGATTGTAGACGACCACGATCAATTACTAACTCCTCAAACAAATTCATCAATACATCTAAACGTTCTATATTTACACGAATAGTTTTACTAGACTGAACTTGATTGCTTTTAGAAGTAGGAGATTTTTCAGTAGTTTTTACTGCCACTACCTCTTGACTACCTTCTATAACTTCTGTTTTTTCCGGAAATGGAGTCTCTTCTACTTTAGCACCCTCGATATTATTGCGTTTTTTCAGTTGCTCTAATGTAACTGAGTTAACTAGTACTTCTGTTACTTCAGATACCTTCATCAATTTCTTCTGCACATCTTCGGAAGGCTCATTTGTAACTAGAGCTACATAGAAAATTTCATCAAAATCTTCTCCTTCTAACTTCTCAACGGAGGGTGAAGATTTTATAACATCTCCCATTTTCTCTAATAATTCAAAGACCATATATACTCTTGCAGCCTTTAGCAAGCAATCTTCGCGCAGCTTGACAGAAATTTCATACGTAGAGAAATCCTGTTCGACTGATTGTTCTATAACTGTCATTTCATAATCATCATAAGACAACCAATTTTCTTGAGAAATATTACTTTCTACAGCGACTTCTACTGTAGTCGCAGCAACTGGAATTTCTTCTCCTGTTTCTATTTTATGTAGCTTTTGAACAGTATCTGTTACATCTAGATTTCCTTTTCCACCAGAAGCAATATCCATTACCATCTCTTCTAATTGATCTACAGCAATGAAAACAACGTCTAATAATTCTACTGTTACATGCAAACGCCCGTTTCTAATTTCATCTAAAATGTTTTCCATTTTATGTGTTAAATTAGCGATATCCTCATACCCCATCGTTGCGGACATACCTTTTAAAGTATGTGCAGAGCGGAATACTTCATTAACAATTGCAATGTTTTCAGGATTTTTTTCTAATTCTAGTAAATGTTCATTGCAGGCTTGTAAATGTTCCTTACTTTCTTCTATAAACATTTCAAAATATGGATTTGTATCCATTGATTAACACCCCTTAAGGTAGATATTGTATGATAGTTTTTGCTATTTGATCTAAATCTACTACTTCATTTACTAAATTAGTTTCTACTGCAGCTTTTGGCATTCCATATACAATACATGTACTCGCCGATTCCGTTATAGCCACAACGTTTCCACTATTTTTTAACTGTTTTAGACCGAGAGATCCATCAGATCCCATTCCTGTCATAATAACGGCAATCTTGTCGAAATCATTGAACTGACTATTATCTTCAAAAAGTACATCTACCGCTGGTCTATGTCCTGCTCGAGGCGGTTCTTTGTCATCAAGAACGATGTAATAGGCCGAAACTCTTTTCTGTATACGCATATGAAAGCCACCAGGTGCTATATACGCGTGTCCATCTTGTAGTAAATCCCCATCTTCTGCTTCTTTTACCTCAATTTCAGATAATTGATTGAGCCTTTGTGCCAAAGACTTTGTAAATCCAGCCGGCATATGTTGAACGACTAATACAGGAGCTTTCATATTCTTTGGAAGTTTTGTAATTACTTCCTGAAGAGCTCGAGGTCCTCCTGTTGAAGTACCAATTAAGACCATTTTCTTTTTGGCCTTGTCCCATTTAACAGTATTAGTATTCTCAGGTATATTTCTCAATTCGATACTTTTTGATATTCCATAACTTATAGGTAATGATGAGCGTTTCTGCATTTTGTTAATGGATACTTGTGCAGCATGTTCCACTTTTTCTACTAATTCCATTTTAACCTTATGTAAATCTAAGGAAATAGTACCGCTTGGTTTTGCTATAAAATCTACCGCGCCATAATCCATCGCTTGCATCGTGCTTTCCGCTCCACTTTTCGTCGTACTGGAAAGCATTACAACAGGAACTGGTGTTTCTAACATTATTTGGCGGAGCGCCTCCAAACCATTCATCACAGGCATTTCAACGTCCATAGTGAGAACATCTGGTTGTAGAGTTTTAATTTTTTCGATTGCGTCTTTTCCATTTCTTGCAATCCCAACTACCTCTATCGATTTACTATCCACAAAGAAATCACTGATTAGTTTTCGCATAAATGCAGAGTCATCTACAACTAATAACTTCTTTTTTGACTTATTGTCCATCATCTCACGTCCTTCCTGAAAAAAGACTTTTTAATCGAGATATGAAATTAGTTTGCTTAGGTGTAGCTTCTATTGCATCTTCCAAGTCGGTAAATGTATAGACTATCTTTTTTAACTTTTTCGTTATTTCAGCTTGTGGATATAAGATAGAAAATGGCGTTTGTTCCCTTACTGCCTTTCGAACAACTGTATCTTCGGGCAATACACCTAATATTGTAATTTCTTTGGAGAGAAACTTGGACATAGCTAGTTTTAATCTTCCCGTTGTTTCAGCCCCTTCTTCATCGCTAAATGCTCTATTGCAAATAAGATAGAAATTTTTTTCAGAATCTTTATAATAAATGTATTTCATCATAGAATATGCATCCGTAATAGAGGTAGGCTCCGCTGTCGTAATGACGATAATATCGTCCACAGACATTAACAAATCTAATGTCTGACTAGTTGCACCGGCCCCCATATCAAAAACTATGTAGTCAAAGGTTTTCTGTAAATATTCGAAAGCTTCTATTAAGCGATTGAACATTTCATCTGTCCACTCCATCACACCACTTAACCCAGAACCTCCAGATATATATTGCAAGCCATTTGGACCTTCAAACAACACAGATTCTATGGGCTGTTCTCCAACTAAATAATCTTTCAAGTTATATTGAACCGATTTTCCTAGTAAAATATGAATATTGCCCATTCCAATATCCATATCAATTAGCACCACTTTTTTGCCATGCCCACTTAAAGTTGTGCTGAAATTTATAGAAAAATTACTTTTTCCAACTCCACCCTTACCGCTAACTACCGCTAAGGAACGCCCAAGCCTGTTTTGATTACGAAGCATTTTCATTCTAAGTTCTTCAGCTTGATCTCTCATAGCGAATCCCCTTTAAAAACAATTTGAGTAATCCTTCAAGACTAGCTTCCATAATATCTTCCGGGACTTCTTGACCATCCGTATAGTAAGCAAGTCCTTTATTATATTTAACCATTAAATTGATAATTGAGCCAATAGTATTTGTTTCATCTATCTTCGTAAAGATAAATTTATCAATAGGAAATTCACTAAATTGTTCTATTATCACTTCCATGTCTTTTTGTTTAGATGTAGACGAGAGTACTAGGAAGGTTTCCGTATCCACTTCAAATTCGATTAGCTTTTGCAAATCTCTTACAAATTTAGTTTCTTTAAAGTTCCTACCTGCCGTATCGATAAAAACGATATCTAAATGTTCGAACTTTACCATTGCTTCTTGTAAATCTTTTTCGTTATATACAATTTCTAATGGAGATTGTAATAATCCAGCATAGGTTTTTAGTTGTTCAATAGCTGCAATACGATATGTATCGGTCGTAATAAAGCCAACCTTTTTCTTTTTTTCTAAAATTGCACGTGCAGCTATTTTAGCAATCGTAGTCGTTTTTCCTACACCAGTTGGTCCAAGTACATTTATATATTTTTTAGTATAAGAAATTCCACCAAACGGAAGATGCTCCATTTGAGTTTGAAGAGAATTTTTGGTTAGACTAAGTTGATCTTCTATTTCAAAAGCATCAGTATTCTTTTTATGATGCACAAAAAGCTCATCACAAACAGATGTGATCAGCTCCTCTGACAATTCTTGCTCTTCTAAAAAGTCCATAAGAGTTTTCATCTCAGCTGGGTATGAACTTAACATTTCCGGAATTTTAATATTCTTAACCATTTGTTTTAAGTCTGCTAATTCTTTTTGGATCTCTAAAGAAACATTTTGTTGTTCTTGAGACACCATAGTTGGCATCTCAAATGTATTATTCGGTTGTTCGATTGTATCCATTCCAGCTAACACTTCAATAGATTTTTTCTTAAACAAACCTAAAAACCCTTTAGAAAAGACTACTTTAGAACTTAGTATAACTGCTTCATCACCAAGTTCTTTACGAATTAATTTCATTGCTTCGGGCATAGTACTAGCCGTATATTTTTTCATCTTCAATCTACATTCACCACCCCGACACTTTGTACCTCAATGGAGGATTCCAATTCATTATAGGAAAGAATTGGGACTTGAGGGAAATATCTTTCCGTCATTTGCCTAACATACATTCTTACTGCAGGAGAACAAAGAATAATTGGAGACTGTTCCATCATGGAAGCTCGCTCTATCTCTTTTGCCATAGACTCCAATATAGCTTGTGAATCATTAGGATCAATGGATAAATAGTTCCCATGTTCTGTTTGTTGAATACTGTCTGCAATAAGTTTTTCTACTTTTCCGGAGACTGTTAATACTTTTAGTACATTGTTATTTCCGGCATATTGAGTTGTAATCTGCTTCGCTAGAGATTGTCTTGCGTATTCTGTTAATACATCGGCATCCGACGTCATTTTTGAATAGTCAGCAAGTGTCTCAAAAATGATTGGCAAGTTTCGAATAGATACATGCTCTCTTAGTAGATTGCTCAATATTTTTTGAATTTCTCCTACAGTTAATGGAGTAGGGGTTAACTCGTCTACTAAAATTGGATATGTCTCTCTAATATGGTCTATTAATTGTTTTGTTTCTTGACGACCTAATAATTCATGTGCATTATTACGGATAATTTCAGTCATATGTGTCGAAACAACACTTGGAGGATCGACAACGGTATAACCTAGTATCTCCGCTTCCTCTTTGACAGATTCCGTTATCCATTTAGCAGGTAATCCAAAGGAAGGTTCTACAGTATCTATTCCTTCAATCGAATCATCATCACCAGGACTCATCGCTAAATAATGATCTAAAAGAAGTTCGCCTCTAGCCATTTCATTACCTTTTATTTTTATCCGATATTCGTTTGGTTGAAGTTGAATATTATCTCGTATTCTCACTACTGGAATAACTACACCTAATTCAAGTGCTAGTTGTCTACGAATCATTACAACACGATCAAGTAAATCTCCGCCTTGGGCAGCATCCACTAATGGAATCAAACCATAACCAAACTCGAATTCTATTGGATCTACATTTAGTAGATTAATGACATTTTCAGGACTCTTCATATTATCCGTTGTAACTTCCTCTTCAAATTCTTCCAACTCTTCAGGACCCTCTTGACTAGCCTTACTTATCATATAAGCTCCTACGGCAAGTGCAATAGCAATAGGTAAAGTTAAGACTAAACCAATCGGGGTTACAATACCTAAAAGCGTTATTGTCACGGCTGCTACGTAAAGAAGTTTTGGCTGATTGAACAATTGTCCTGTTATATCTCCACCCAGATTACCTTTAGATGCAGCTCTTGTTACAACAATCCCTGTAGCTGTGGATATTAATAATGCTGGTATTTGAGAAACAAGACCGTCCCCAACTGTAAGAGTAGAAAACAGAACTGCGGCTTCCCCAAAAGGAAGTCCAAATTGAACAACACCAATAATAATTCCGAATAACAAGTTTATTATAACGATAATAATACCCGCAATGGCATCCCCTTTTACGAACTTGGTTGCCCCGTCCATAGCTCCGTAGAAGTCCGCTTCGCCACTAACCTTTTCACGTCTTTCACGAGCTTCTTTCTCAGAAATCATCCCTGCATTTAAATCCGCATCAATACTCATTTGTTTACCAGGCATAGCATCGAGTGTAAAACGAGCTGCAACCTCAGAAACACGCTCCGCACCTTTTGTAATTACGATAAAGTTGATAATAACCAAAATAGCAAATACGACTAAACCAACGAGCATATTCCCACCTGTAACAAAGGTACCAAAGGTTTCAACTACTTTACCTGCATCACCTTCTGCTAAAATTGCTCTTGTTGTAGAAATATTTAATGCAAGCCTAAATAAAGTAACAAGTAGAACGATAGTTGGAAATACAGAGAACTCTAAAGCTTCTTTCATATTCATAGCAGTCATTAATATTAATAACGCTATTGTAATATTTATAATAATAAGAAAACTTATTAACCAATGAGGAAGAGGTATTACGAGCATCGCCACTATAGATATTACAGCTGCCAATACGGTTATATCACGGACTTGCATTTACTTCCACCTCTAACTTTGCCATTAAATTTTTTGTTTAATACGATACACATAAGCTAATACTTCAGCAACTGCTTTGAAAAACTCATCTGGAATACGTTGACCTACTTCTACTTGGTCATACATTGAACGAGCTAGTGGTCTATTTTCTACCATGACCACGTTATTTTCCTTAGCAATTAGTTTTATCTTTTGTGCAACGAAATCGGCACCTTTTGCAACTACTGTTGGAGCTTCCATTGATTCATCATCATATTTTAGAGCAATAGCAAAATGTGTTGGATTTGTAATAACAACATCTGCTGTAGGGATTTCTTGCATCATCCGACGCATTGCCATTTCCCTTTGTCTTTGCCGTATACGTGACTTTATAATTGGATCCCCGTCCGAGTTTTTATGTTCATCTTTAATGTCCTGCTTAGACATCTTCAGATTTTTTTCATAGTCAAATTTTTGATAAAAGAAATCTAAAATGGATATGAACAACAATACACAGGATGCAGCTATACCCATAGTTCCGGTTAACCATCCAACAGTGGCGAGTGTATCCCAACCTGTTTTGAATGATAGAGATAATACCTGTTCCAAATTCATCCATAATATTAAAGTAGTTACAGAACCAATAAATGATATTTTTAAGATAGATTTTAATAGCTCTATAATTGCTTTAATCGAAAAGATCCTTTTGAGACCTTTTATAGGATCAATCTTTTTCAGATCAAATTTCAATGGTTCTGTCGTAAATAGCAGTCCAAACTGAAAGAAATTTGCCGCTATAGCCGCTACTACAGCCACTAACATGATTGGTAGCAGAACCATAGCCATTTCAATTAACATATCCTTATAAATAATGATTGCAGTATCAATGGTCAGGGTTTCTATCAACATATAATGAGTAAATGCAACACTAAAAAATGTAAATATCTCTGTTCTTAAAAAACCAGCAAAGAAAAATAGAAAAACAAAAACAGAGAGTAACACAATAGCACTTGTTACATCTGGACTCTTTAAAACTTGCCCTTTTTTACGAGAATCTTCTCTCTTTTTAGGAGTCGCTTTTTCTGTTTTTTCTCCCGCAAAAAACTGCAGATCTAAGCGTAGAGCAATCATATTAGCCACCACCTAAAATTATCATCAAGTCACGCATTGCGACGACCAAAATTTCAAACATTTTCTGTATCACTGCCATTAGTACAGCCATCATCACGAGAAGGACTAAAAACCCTACACCTATTTTTATCGGATATCCTATGACAAAAATATTTAACTGTGGTACCGTTCTCGCAGTTATACCAAGGGCTACATCCACAAGAAATAGTGTCGCAACTATTGGGATAGACATTTGAAATGCAACAGCAAAAACGCCAGCAAAAGTTTTCATAATAAATTCCACATAATTTTCTTGTCCAAAAGCTGGCCAAACCATTTCCATCGGCATAAATTGATAGCTATAGAAAATACCATCCAACAATAAATGATGACCATTTAGTGCTAATAACAACAATAGAGCTAGAGTATTCAAGAACTGACCAATTAAAGGACTTTGTGCACCTGTCTGTGGGTCAATAACGTTAGCCATTGCAAATCCCATCTGAAAATCGATAAATCCACCCGCAATTTGAACAGCTGACATAATGATATACGCTAGTAAACCTATAAATAATCCAGATATAACTTCTTTAATGATTAACAGAATATAATCTCCATTTATTTCAAACGGTTCTACATCCAACGTATAATACATCATCCAAGATAGAACTACAGCAAATGCTATCCGATGTGATGCAGGTATTGTTCGATGTGAGAATAATGGTAACACTACAAAAAATGCGGTTACACGGGCAACGATTAGTAAAAATACAGTTAAATTTGGTAAAATTTCATCCATCGTATCAACCAATGTATCTTATCAAATTCTCAAAAATATCTGCTGCATAAGAAGTTACTTGTGAAAGCATCCATGGACCAAAGAAAACGATAGCTACTAAAACTGCAACAATTTTAGGCACAAATGCAAGAGTTTGTTCCTGGATTTGTGTGGTCGCCTGAAAAATACTTACCGCAAGACCTGTTATTAAAGCAACTAAAAGAAGAGGACCTGATGCAAGAAGAATGACCCAAATTGCTCGTTCGGCAATTGAAATTACCATTTCATTATTCAATACAATCAGCTCCTAAAAACTTTGTAATATAGACTTCATCACTAAATACCATCCATCTACCAATACAAACAATAATATTTTAAACGGTAAAGAGATCATAACTGGCGGTAACATCATCATACCCATTGACATCAGTACACTCGCCACAATCATATCAATAACTAAAAAAGGGATAAAAATCATAAATCCAATTTGGAAAGCTGTCTTAATCTCACTAAGTGCAAAAGCAGGTACCATCACCGTTAATGGAATATCCTCTATTGTTTCAGGTCTTTCTGCTTCTGAATATCTTAGGAAAAGTTCCAAATCTTTTTGTCTTGTATGCTTACTCATGAACTCTTTGAAGGGACCACTAGCATTTTCATAAGCCTCTTCTAAAGTAATATCTTCATTAAACAAAGGAGTTAATGCCTCTTCATTGACTTGTTGTAATGTAGGAGCCATGATGAAAAATGTTAAAAATAACGCTAAACCAACTATCACTTGGTTCGGAGGCATTTGGTTAGTCGCAAGTGCAGTTCGTACAAATGATAAAATTATAACTATTCTAGCAAAAGAAGTCATTAATATTAATATACTAGGAGCTAAAGATAAGACCGTTAGTAAAAGCATTAATTTTATAGATGTGGAAAGATTGGCCGGGTCGCTGTCCGAAAAAAACTGGACAAATTCATTCATTGTTATCGCGCTCCTTCGTCTTCCAATCCTTTAATACATTACTACGGTCTTTTTGAATATCTTGAAGTCTCTTTTGGAATGTCTCCTTAAACGAAGGTTGCTTACTTTCCTTTTTCTGTGAGGTTCCTTTGTCTTTCAAGCGACCAACTATCTCAAATATGTAAGGAATACTTTTTCCAACATCTATTTTTGCTTCATATATTTTCGTTAAATTTTCTATCTCTACTGGATCGGTTATTTCTTTTAACAAAGTAATATCTTCCCCAATACCAACTAAAAATATAGAATTACCTACTTGCATTAGCTGTAATGATTTACCTTGACCTACCCCGACCCCACCTAAATTCTGAATAAGCTGGTTGGTTTGAAAGGTTTTGTTTCTACTATTTACAAAACGAAGTACTCCGTAGAGTAAAGCAATAACAAACAAAAGGGCAAGCACCATTTTGATGTAATCCCATGCTGTAACAGAAACATCTGCAGAAACGGGTTCTGTCGTTTCTGTAGTATCTGGGGTTTCTTCTATAATTACTTCAGAATCTTTTTCATTTTTGGAATTATTGTTCTTTAGGTATTGTTCAACACTTTCATTTGAATCTACCTCTGCTTTCACAACAAGCTGAGTTCCAAAAGTTAAAAAAAGAAATACACTTAAAACGAGGGGAAATTTCCTCATGTCATTACCCTAAAGCTTTGGAAATAGCTTCAATTACACGATCCGCTTGGAAAGGCTTAACGATGAAATCTTTTGCTCCAGCTTGGATTGCATCAATAACCATCGCTTGTTGGCCCATTGCTGAACACATAATGATTGTCGCAGTCGGGTCTTTTGCTTTAATCTCTTTCAAAGCTGCAATTCCATCCATTTCTGGCATTGTTATATCCATCGTTACTAAATCTGGTTTAAGCTCATTGTACTTTTCAATTGCTTGAACTCCATCTCCAGCTTCACCTACAACTTCAAAACCATTTTTGCTTAAAATATCTTTAATCATCATTCTCATAAAAGCTGCGTCATCTACTACTAAAATTCTTTTCGACATAATATGTCTCCTCCAGTGCTTATCTTAAATTGTTTATACGTTCTGCTTGACTTAAAATATCTGTAATACGTACACCAAAATTCTCATCAATAACAACGACTTCCCCTTTGGCTACATGTCGATTATTGACAAGAATATCAACAGGCTCTCCAGCAAGTTTGTCTAGTTCAATGATGGAGCCACTTGTTAGTTCCAAAATCTCTTTTACAGTTCTCTTAGTACGACCTAATTCTACTGTTACTTGGAGAGGAATATCAAGTAGTAAATTTAAATTTCTCGATTCATTTTGCGATAAACTCGGCGCTTCAAAGCTTGCAAATTGTGCTTGTTGCACTTCCACTGGCGGTGCCTGCGGTCGTGTTTGCTGCTGAGTATACTGTATTGGCGCTTGCGAAGGCACTTCATGTACTTGTTGTGTTTGCATGGAAGGCTGCTGTTGAACAGGCGCTTGATATACCTTTTCTTCTGTAATAGTAGCAGCTAATTCAGGTTCATCTTCTCCTATTAAGGATTTCACTAAGCTTTGCCCAAATTCTAATGGTAGTAGTTGCATAATATTAGAATCGATTAAATCTCCAATTTTAAGACGGAAAGATATTTTAATAAGTAACTCATTTTCAGGGATGGCATCTGTTCCTTCCCCTTCCATAAGATTCATAAGGTCGATCGTAGGCGGTGAAATATCTACTTTTTTGTTGAAAACGGTAGACATTGATGTTGCTGCGGAACCCATCATTTGGTTCATCGCTTCTTGAACTGCGCTCAACTGTATTTCACTAAGTTCAGGCTTTGGATCTAAACCATCTCCACCAAGCATTAAGTCTGCAATAATAGCAGCATCCGATTGTTTTATAACGAGAAGATTCATACCGATTAGTCCAGCAGTATATTGTACTTGGACTGCTACATATGGATGAGGAAACTCTTCTTGTAATTTTCTACTATTAATCATACTAATATTAGGTGTAGTAATATCTACTTTTTGTCCTAAAAGAGAAGACAGGGCTGTAGCAGAACTACCAAATGAGATATTACCAATTTCTCCAAGTGTGTCTTGAGCAAATGAATCTAAATAATCTTCTACATTTACATCTTCCATCTCTACTTCTTTCGAAGCTTCCTCATTTATATTCGTTCCTCTAAGGAGAGCCTCAATTTCGTCTTGGGAGAGCATATCATCACTCATCATCATCCTCTCCTCCTTTCACAGTTTCAATGACTTGTACAGCCATTCGTTTTTTTAGTTTTCCAGGTTGACCAATAAATTTAGGAATACCACCAACTTTAACGGTTAATGAGTCATCAATTTTAGTATTTAACTGAATGACATCTCCTAATTGTAAATACAATAAATCTTCTATAGATATATCCGTTGTCCCAATTTCTGCGACTATAGGTATTTCTGCAGCATTCACTCGTTTTTTCAGAACAGCTAATTGTTCAGGTGAAACTTCTTTTTTATTTGTTTGCATCCAATAACGCACAGATAAGTTCGGTACAATTGGTTCTAAAACTACATGAGGAATACAAATATTAATCATTCCACTTGTTTCACCAATAATAGTGTTGAAGGATATTACAACAACTGTTTCATTGGGAGAAATCATTTGTAAAAATTGTGGATTAACCTCTAGCTCTGTTAATATCGGATCGATATCTGCAATATTTATCCAGGCTTCTCGTAAATTATCAAACGAACGCTCAAATAAATTCGTCATAATCTTCGTTTCAATTTCCGTTAAATTATCTACTTTTGTATGAGCTTGTCCTTTTCCACCCATCATTAGATCCAACATGGAGTAAGCAATATTAGGATTTATTTCCATCAGAATATTACCTTCTAACGGTGGTACTTCAAACACATTGATCAATGTCATATGTGGTACCGAACGAACAAATTCTTCGAAAGGTATTTGATCGACTGAAACGACCGAAATTTGTACGTATGTTCTTAACTGGGCAGAAAAAAATGTGGTTAATAGACGAGCAAAGTTTTCATGAATTCTCGTTAAACTTCGAATCTGATCTTTTGAAAAGCGAAGTGCTCTTTTGAAATCATATGTCCTTATTTTCCTAGCTTCTTGTTCGCTTTTCATTTCATCTGCTGTCATTTCACCTGTCGAGAGTGCACTCAACAACGCATCTATTTCCGATTGAGATAATATATCTCCTGCCAATCTGCCCACCTCCAATTTTTAAATATTCTTTATTGAATAATATAAGAAGTGATATAAACTTGTTGAATTTCTCCATCATCCATTAGCTCACCAATTTTTGTTTTAAGCGCTGATTCAAATACTGCTTTACCTTTTTTACCATCTAATTCTTCAGGAGTCATTTCAGATAGTTCTGTGATCACTATATTTTTCACTTGGAAATCCCGTTTAGTTAATTCTTCTGCTGCTTTAACGCTGTCCGTCTGGACCTTTAAAGATATACGGATAAATTTATTTGACGCTAGATTAGTAGTTATCTCTGGTATATCTACAGAGGATTCGATAATTTCATCAATGGTCGGCTTATCATCTTTATCTGCTTTGTTTAACTGCATTACTATTAGCAAAGCTACTACCCCTAATAATGTAATCGAAACTAAAATAATAAGCATAATGGTTAATAGTTTATTTTTACTCTTCATCTTGTTCACCTCTTATATGCGGGTTCGATAAAATATGTACTTCTTTGTAAAACTGAGATATTTTGGAGTATACTTCATCCCTAGATTCCAACGCTACATATTTATGACCATTTGTAAGTGTAATCGTCGTATCTGGAAAAGACTCCACAGTCTCTATGTACAGAGCATTTAACGAAAACTCCTTGCCGTTTAAACGAGTAAGCTTAATCATAATGAAGGGCCAGAACCATTTAGGAACGGCCCAACCCTCCCTTTCAAGTAAATTTAAAGTTTAATAGATTAACGTTTTAAGTTGATTAATTCTTCTAAAATAGAATCTGAAGTTGTAATAATACGAGTATTCGCTTGGAATCCACGTTGTGCAACGATCATGTCTGTGAATTCTTCTGACAAATCTACGTTAGACATTTCTAGGAAACCAGAGTTGATCGTTCCAAGACCATCTTGAGTACCAGTACCATTCAAGGGAGTCCCAGAGTTAGGCGATGATTTAAAATAATTATTACCTGCTTTTTCTAAACCACCAGAATTAGGAAATTTAGCTAACACTAATTGACCAGCCCATCTTAATTCTCCACCTTTGTCTACAAACGTGACAGTACCATCTTGGCTTATACTCATACTTTGAGCATCAGTTGGGATTTGTATTGGTTTATAAGTACCTGCCGTACCAACAGGACTCTTATCAGGGATACCATTAAATGGCGCAGTAGAATCTAGATTACCATTATTTGCAGTGACAGTTACAGAACTAGCTAATGGATAACTAGCTGGGGTACCAGTTGGCGTTCCAGCTAC
The DNA here is from genome assembly GCF_038008385.1 of Psychrobacillus sp. FSL H8-0487. Taxonomy (NCBI): domain Bacteria; kingdom Bacillati; phylum Bacillota; class Bacilli; order Caryophanales; family Bacillaceae; genus Psychrobacillus; species Psychrobacillus sp. FSL H8-0487. The sequence continues at coordinate 1,271,278 of NZ_JBBOZA010000001.1, read as the reverse complement.
ACCAACGACATATTTACCGTCAGAATTAACTAAGTATCCACTCTGATCCATATAAAAGTTTCCTGCTCGTGTATATAAATAATTTGTATATCCTGTAGGACCGGCAGTTGCTGTGGCACCTGTGCCATCCGCTACTTGAAAAAATCCATCACCTGATATAGCTAAATCCAAAGTATTACCTGTGGATTGAAGTGAACCACCAGCATGGATTGTATCAATGGCAGATAATTGTGAACCTAATCCCACTTGTTTCGCGTTAACACCACCACGTGTACCTGTTGCTGCAGATGCCCCCGAAGTTGTCTGGGAAATAAGATCTTTAAATACCGTACGACCCTTTTTAAAACCATAAGTATTTACGTTAGCAATATTGTTACCTATTACATCCAATTTTGTTTGGAAGTTTTTTAAACCTGAAATACCTGAGTACATTGAGCGAATCATATATTTTTTCTCCCTTCAATTTGCGTGCTAGCTTCAATCAGTCCGCTGCACATAGCATCCTTTACAGGTCCTGCTATTTTAATTAGTTCAGTACGATTGTACCGTCAATATTTGTGAATAATTGGTTTTTCGCTTCCGTGCGATTCATAGCAGTAATGACAGTGGAATTTTTTGCACTGACAATTAATGCTGCTTGGTCCATCAATACGAGTGAGTCGTTCACACCTTTAGAGCGTGCTTCTGAAACTTTGTCGCTTACTATTTGCCATTCTGCATCTGAAATATAAATATTTCTTTCTTGTAAACGTTGGTTGGCGTGTTTACTAACTTTTAATTCTGTTTGAACAGATGCTTCATGTAAATGATGTAAGAATGATTGTTTTGGTGAAGCTACCTGATTGGATGTGATTGGTTGACGGATTTTTGTTTGCAGCGGAACACGATTTATCGAAATATTGTCCATTGCAAGTCTCCGTTCTTATTGGATAGATATAAACTGATCGGCTTTGATCGACACGTCTCCACCTAAATTATATACAATACTTCCATCTTTTTTTGAAACTGATTGTACTACTCCTGAGCTTACGGTATCTCCATTTTGATAACCTACTGTTTTACCAATTAGCATGCTAGCTTCTACTAAACTATTGGAATTAGAACTACTCGATAATACTTCTGAAATATTTCCAGGATTTATCTTCTTTCCATCTGCTAACGTGAATTCCACGCTTCCATCTACAAATTTAATACCTGTAATAGATCCAGTACCTTCGTTTGTTATCGGCTTTCCATCAGCATCTAATTTATCTGTAAGTTCATGCCACTTTACTTCTTTGCCTACAAAGTTACTGAATTCGATCATTTGACTTTGTTGTTGTACACCTGCAAATTCTTCAAAGGCTTTCGTTAAGTTAGTCATCTGTTCTAAAGATGAAAACTGCGCCATTTGTGATATAAATTGTGCATCATCCATCGGTTTAGTTGGATCCTGGTTTTGAAGCTGTGTCATAAGGATTTTTAAAAATGCATCTTTTCCTAATTCGCCACTACCTGTGGTTTTTGTTGTTGGTGCTTTGTTAGATAAATACATGCCTTTAGTAATTGGGGTCATATCTGCCATCTGTTAAACCTCCATATCTGTTAAGAAATCGTCAAAGGAAATTGGTGTTTCCTGACTTTCCGTATTTGTCTCTTCATTAGACTGCTCTTGCTGTTGTTGTTTAAAAGATTGTTGGAAGTTTTGCTGCTTCTCTTGTCTCACCGAATCTTGTAAAGCCTGGCTAATCTCTAACTTTTCCAGTTGAATGTTTTGTCCTGCAAAACCTTGTCTCAATTGACTTGAGTTAGAATCCAACATTTCTTTACCTAAGGCAGTTGATGCTAGTATTCTTGCTGTTAACATACCATCTTTTTGTATCAATTCAATTCGAATCGTACCTAGATGCTCTGGAAATAGCTTAAGAACTAGTCTATTTACACCGCCTGTTTGTCCAAACTGCACACGGTTCATTACTTTTTGTAATTCTTTTATAAATTCCTCAGACTGACCAGCCTTTTCTGTTGGTAAGGTTAAGGAAACTGATTCTACTTTTATTTGAACTACTGTGGTAGTACTGCCTTGTACGTTTGATGTAATTTCTTTTGTTTCAGTTACAACTTCTGTTTGTAAAGTGTGAGCAGTTTGTTTCACTACCATTTGAGTATGAATAATCGGTTGTTTTAATAATTGTGGTGAAGAAATTGTTTCACTAGTTGGCAATTTACTTACTACTTCCTTCACATTTTCAAGCAACTGCTTCATATCAAAAAGTGTAGATTCTTCTTTAATGGTTAAATCCGATTTATTTCCTATTAACTGTGCGATTTTTAGTAATTCTATCGCTTGTTTTGCATCTGCCGGAGCACTTGGCCCTTGTCCATTTAGAGAAGAAGTAATCGCATCTGTAAGTTTGGTTGCCTGCACATTTATACCAGCAAGTAAATCCCAGACATTTGATTGTTGTATTTCTTCATTCGTTTTTACATCACTGTCGGCACCTAATAACTTATCTAAAAGGGCTTTTAACTCTTTAGGATTTACAGTTAAATCTTCTGTTCCTAGTACTGATTGAAGCTCTTCTAATGAAGTTGCATTTAGAATTGCTAACAGGTCTTGTAGTACATTTCCATCGGGATTTCCTTGTTGTGTAGCAGTGGCTTGTACTTGTGAATTAGATAAAACTTGTCCAAATACGGAACCGAACTTTTGACTGTTATTCATAGTCGTTTGTATTTTACTACTAGTTTGAATAGCAGCATTTACATTTGTACCTGTGGGCATTGCGATATTCACGTTTATATTCACCTCCCTTCAAATGGAAATAATTATTTCGTCATTAACTCTGTATATTTTGCAGCATCTTCTGGAGTCATTTTTTCATAAATGCTTGCTACCGTATCTGGTTTGAGACTTGTTAAAATACGTAAAGCTTCCGCATCACTCATCTTTGTTATAACTGGAGCAGCCTTTTTTGCGGACATTTTTTCAAATGTAGAAACAACTTCAGCATAATCTCGTTTAGCACTTTCCTGATTCCTTGTTAATGTTGCAATTTCTTCTAACAATCTTTCTTGTTCTATTAATAATGCTTCCTTCTCAGTTGCAGAATTATCAAGTTCCGTTTGAACTTTATCAATTCGAGCTTCTTTTTCTTGAATTTCAGCTTGTAACGAGACTACTCTTTCTTCTAGTACTTCTGTTTTTTTGTCTACTGTTAATACCTGCTCTTCACTAAAACCAGCTATCTCTTTTGCTTTTTCAAAAACATTTATATTTGCTATTTGAGCAAGTACCAGTAAGAGAAGTAAAGCAAATAAAAGAGGAATGATAAACCAATAAAAGAGCATTTTTATTTTACTTAAACCTTTTGCTTCAGCCATGCTTCTACTCACCTAATCTCTTTGTTTTGAAACTTTAAAGAAGATATTTCATCTAATTGAATCGTTTCTAGTCTTTGTTGCTCTTCTTGAAACTGTGATAGGTCTTTTTCTTTAATCTTCTCAAACTTTTTTACCTCTAATGACTTTTCGAGTAGCTTTTCTTCCATCCAATTCATTTTAGATCTTGCTTGGACAACTTCCTTTTGAACAACATCAATTCTTTTTTGAAGACCGTCGATATAATTCGAATAATGATGAATATTGTCTACTGAAAGGCCAGAAATAAGCAGATTGTTTTGAGTATCTGTTGTATCTTCTTTCTTTTTCAACAAATTATATAACTCTGTAGCAACCTTCTCGAAGGACGACACGGATTCTTTGTAAGCCAATTCCGTTTCTGATTTTTCTTGTTCTCGAATCGTTAGAACTTTAGCAAATTTAAACTGATAAGCAACCATTTATGAAACACCACCTGATAATTTCACTAATTCATCGACGGAAGAATCCAAAGATACTTTCTCTAAATACCCTTGTTTTAAAAAGGAAGTAATTAAAGGTTCATATTGTATAGCTTCATCAATCTCACGAGATGTCCCACGCTTATATGCACCAATATTAATAAGATCTTCTGATTTATCGTACGTGAAATATAAATCTCGTAATCTTTCCGCTGCTTTCACATGTTTGTCGTCTGAAATATGATTCATCAATCGACTAATGCTTTTTAATACATTAATAGCAGGATACTGTCCCTTGTTAGCAAGTGAACGATCCAACACAATATGACCATCTAATATTCCGCGAACTGTATCAGCTATTGGTTCATTCATATCATCGCCATCTACCAATACAGTATAGAACGCTGTAATTGTGCCGTTTTCATTTGTGCCAGTTCGTTCAAGCAACTTAGGCAAGATAGAGAATACAGAAGGCGTATATCCTCTTGTAGCTGGAGGTTCTCCAACTGCAAGACCAACTTCCCGTTGTGCCATCGCTACACGAGTCACGGAGTCCATCATAAGCATTACGTTTAACCCTTTGTCTCGGAAGTATTCTGCAATAGCAGTAGCTGTAAAAGCACCTTTTATGCGCATTAATGCAGGTTGGTCAGAAGTAGCTGCTACGACAATCGATTTCTCTAAACCTTCTTTTCCCAAATCTCTTTCGATAAACTCTCGTACTTCCCTGCCGCGCTCTCCAATTAGTGCAATGACGTTTAAATCCGCATTAGTATTTCTAGCAATCATTCCAAGCAATGTACTTTTCCCTACCCCCGAGCCAGCAAAAATACCGACCCTTTGGCCTTTTCCGACAGTAAGCATTCCGTCAATTGCCTTAACACCTACTTCTATTTGCTCTTCAATAGGTGGTCTAGTTAAAGGATTTGGAGAATCTTTTTCTGTTCCAACAGTCATTAAACCCTTTGGTAAAACAGATCCATCAATTGGATTGCCCATGGAATCTAATACTTTTCCTATAAGTTCCGGCCCTACCTTAATCTCTAATGGACTATTTGTTCCTTCGACTAAACAACCAGTAGATATCTCTCTTATATTCGTATAGGGCATTAAGACGACAATTTCTTCCTTAAAACCAACAACTTCAGCAAGAATAATAGAAGCTCCTGTTTTGACGGAGTTTATATGGATTTTACATACATCACCTACGGAACTTTCAGGACCTTGTGATTCAATCATTAATCCAACAACTCGACTAACTCGACCATATTTTTTAAATGTAGGTATATTCGAAATTTGTTGTATTAAATCTACAGCTTTCATCACATTCACTCCATATTGTCTAGAATATCCACAAGCTTACGTCGTAATTCTTGCAATTGCTCATCAATACTTACTACAATTCTTCCGTGATTTGTTTCTATATAACAATCAGTTTCATTCATATCTTCATCAACAAAAACCATAAATGGAACATCTACAGGAAAAATGGAGGAAAGCTCTTCTCTATTATTAGATACAAGTTCAAAGTAAGTGGGAGATACATATAGTTTAATCACTTTCATTTCTCTCGCTTCTTTTAACCCTCTTTTTACAATAGATAAAAATAGTTCTTCATTATCCTCTAGCTTCGTGGCAATAATTCTCTCTGCTGTTCGTAGAGCTAGTTCTAAAATGACCTGTTCTTGTTGTTGTAAATAATTCGCAGCATTCTCATGAGCAATTTTCATCGTATCATTAGCAAGTTTTAGCGAGCTTTGCATATCGGCTTGAGCTTTTGAACGTCCCTCTTCTAAGCCTTGTATAAAGGCTTCGTCATATGCCTGTTGCTGATAAGCAATCTTTTCTTCTTCCCATGCATTCAACTGGTTTTCAACATATTGTTTCGTCTCTTCAATATCTTGTGTTAATAAAGCTCGTTTTTCTACTATCTCTTGGTTTACCTGTTCCAACATTTTACTTCTCTCTTGTGTAAGAACATCAATCGTTAACGGCTCGTCTGTGTTCATCATTTCTTGAACATATAAATTCCTTATTTGAATGGGTTTGGTATTTTCCTTCGATTCACTCAAATATACATTTCGGAAAATTTTAGACAATGATGTCATCTCCTCCACCACGAGCAATTATTATTTCTCCTGCATCTTCAAGTCTTCTAATTACCGTTACTATTCTAGATTGCGCTTCCTCTACGTCACGTAAACGAACTGGACCCATAATTTCCATTTCTTCTTTAAATGTATCAGCCATCCGTACAGACATATTGCGGAAAATTACGTCTTTAACTTCTTCACTAGAAACCTTCATAGAAAGTAATAAATCTTCGTTTTCACAATCACGAATAACTCGTTGAATCGAGCGATTATCCAATGTAACAATATCTTCGAATACGAACATTCTTTTCTTAATCTCTTCTGCAAGTTCTGGATCTTGTATTTCTAAAGCATCTAAAATGGTTTTCTCCGTAGTTCTATCCACACCATTTAATACTTCTACGACAGCATCTATACCGCCTGTTTCCGTATAATCCTGTGTCACTGTTGAAGAAAGCTTGCGTTCAAGTACTGATTCTATTTCACTAATAACTTCAGGAGAAGTTGAGTCCATCGTTGCTATTCGTTTAGCTATATCTGCTTGCATTTCCTGTGGTAAAGAGGAAAGAATAATTCCTGCTTGCTGCGCCTCTAAATAGGAGAGAATTAAAGCTATCGTTTGTGGGTGTTCATTTTGGATAAAGTTAAACAGTTGGGCAGGCTCTGCACGTCTGGCAAAATCGAATGGTCTCACTTGTAGAGATGATGTGAGTCGATTGATAATTGCCTGAGCATGTTCCGTGCCTAATGCTTTTTCTAAAACTGTTTTTGCGTATCCAATACCCCCCTGTGAGATATAGTCCTGTGCTAATGCTATCGTGTGGAATTCTTCTATTATATCTTCTTTAATGTTAGGCTCTACTTTTTTTACACCTGAAATTTCAAGAGTTAAACGCTCAATTTCTTCTTCATTTAAATGTTTATAAATAGAAGCAGACACTTCAGGTCCGAGAGAAATTAATAAGAGCGCGGCTTTTTGTTTACCACTTAAATCTTTTTCTTTCTTGTTCACAGCCGTTCCCCCAATCAATTACGCCTCGGCGTACTTACATCAAGATTTTGAATCCGGCAAGCCGGGTAATATTGTTTCAGAATCTATGACATTCGCCGGAGGCTTTAACTTTATTTTTGGTATAAAGTCAATCCTCCGCTATCCAAGTACGTAATAACTTCGCAAATTCTTCTGGCTTATCTTTCGCCATTTTCTCTAATTGTTTTCGTCTAAGAGTCGATTCTGTTTCTTTTTCTGTGTTAATATCATCGACATTAAATTCCTCACGTTGTTCTTCTAGAATAATCATTTCTTCCTCATCGGTTTTTCTAGAGCGAAGTAAAGATACAACTAATAGAATTATTGCAACAAGTAGAATTCCACCTATTACATAAACCCACCAAGGAATAGCCGATTGTGTATTTGCTATCGCAGTAGCTTTCCCATTAAATGGTTGTACTGATACGACAATTTTTTCTTGTAGTAATTCCTCTGTCAATTCTCCTCCAGCTTCTTCATCTATAGAAGTGCGGATTATTGTTGCAAGAATTTGTTCTATATCCTGTTCTACACCGTCAGGCATAGTTGTTATATCTTCTGGATTAGGTGGTTCCACCATAACCTGAATGCCTATGTCTCTAATTTTATAAGGACTTTCAACTATCTCTTTTTTAATTCGATTTACATCACTATTAATCGTATCTTCTAGTCGTTCATAATCTCCATTTGATGTGGAGCCTTCTACATAGTTCGTGAAATTGTCAGTTGCATCTTCTGTTGCCGGAGTACCTCCTGCTACAGGATTTTCACCAGTAAAGGTTTCAGAAATACGCTGTGCACTAATTTCAATTCCAGCCATATTTTCTTCATCAACAGGTTCCACTAGATTCTCTTCTCGATTTTCCTGTTTAAAATCAATATCCGTAGTAATAGAGACAACTACTTTATCTTGTCCCATCAAAGTACCTAACATCGTTTGAACTTGACGTTGTAAATCACGCTCAATTGTTTTCTTGATTGACATTTGATCGGATACATTTGCACCGGCTGTATTTGCATTTGCTTGCTCTAAGTCAAAGTACTCTAAGTACTGATTTCTAATACTAATATCTTCTGCAGCTAAATTAGGAATGGACTTGGATACTAAGTTGTATAAGGACAAAATCTGTGAATCTGTAAATTTATACCCAGCCTCTGTATTCAAAATTATTGCCGCACTAGCAGTTTCATTGCTTTGTGAAAGAAATACACCTTCTTCCGGCAATGTAATCATTACTTGCGCTTCCTTTACTCCCTCGACACCTTTTATCAACTTACCGAGTTCTGTTTGCATAGAAGCTAGCTTTAGTACATTAAACTCATTATCAGTCATACCAAATCCAGCATTTTGAGAGAAGAAATTATAGTCAATCATACCTGATTGTGGATAACCCTCCGCAGCTAGTTGTACTAATAACGAATCCACTTGCTCTGCTGGTACTAGGATAGATGTCCCTCCTGGAGCAATTTCATTGGGAACTCCTTGTGCATCTAATGTTTCTTTAATACGTCCTATTTCAGATGGAGATACATCTGTATACAGCGGAACGAAGTTAACTTTATTCATCATTGTAGTAATAACTATCGCCAGAATAATAACAGCTAACAAACTGCCAATCATTGTTCCTTTTTGCATTTTAGTGCGACTTTTCCAAAAAATTGTTACGTCGCTTGTCATTTTCTTTATACGTTCATTCATTATTATCCTCCGGTTATGGTGAATATTTTTGCCAAATTTATCGCGTTAACCGAAAGAGGTTAAACTTGCATACGCATAATTTCTTGATATGCCTCTACAACTTTGTTTCTAATTTCTAAGGTAGTATTTAATGTAATACTTGCTTTTTGAGAGGCAATCATTACATCGTGTAATTCGATATCGCCACCGTTTATAAGCTTTTCAGTAGCTACGTCGGAAGCTTTTTGATTTTCATTTACAGATTGAATGGCTGATTTTAAAAAATCGCCGAAGTCACCTTGTGCTTCTGAAGGACTTAGTTTCGAAGTTGGCGAAACTGGATTTATTTGTGAAGGATTAAATAATGAAACGGATTCTATTGCCATTTAAACTATACCTTCTTTCTTATTTACCTATTTCCAAAGCTTTAGATAACATTGCTTTGTTTGCATTGAAAACTGTTACATTTGCTTCATAAGATCGTGTAGCCGATATTAAATCGACCATTTCTTTTAAGGGATCAACATTTGGCATTTCCACATATCCATTTTCATCAGCATCAATATGTGTTGGATCGTATACTAATTTAAAAGGAGTTTCTGTATCTTCTTTTACATTAGTAACTTTTACTCCATTTCCAACACTTCTATTGTCCGATGAACCCATGGCTACATTTAAAAAATTCGAAAAATTTCCATCGATTGGCTTCAATGTTACTGACTTTCTTCTATAAGCTTGCCATTCACCATTCACAAGTTTAGCTCGAGTAGTATCTACATTTGCCATATTAGAGGAAATTACATCCATTCTAAGCCTCTGTGCAGTTAACGCTGAAGCTGTTGTATTCATACCGTGGAATATAGACATAATTAGCTTCCTCCCCTAACAACAGTTTGGAGCGTATTTAACTTACCACTCATTCGATCTATTAATGCATTATAGTAGATTTGATTGGTTGCTAGATTTGCTTGTTCTTTATCCATGTCTACGCCATTACCATTATGGTTATAGCTGTAATTTGAATAATTGAACACACCTGCTGTACTTGCCTTAGTTTCAAAATCAATATGCTTTGCTTGCGTTCTATTTGCAGAGATAGTGGATTGCTTAGCACTAGATAAAAATTCATTAAAACTGACGCTTTTCGCCTTATAGTTTGGCGTGTCGACATTTGCTATATTTTGCGCAATTGTCTTTTGTTTCGTCGCAGAAAAGTCTAAGCCTTTTTCTAAACTTGAAATAGTACCACTAAATATACTCATTTTTTTCACCTCGTTATTTAAATATTTAGACAAAATTTTTAATAACTATCTTTGAATATCACAATAATCTAATTGTAATGATTATGTAACATTGTGTCTATTGATTTTTCATCTAATTAATAGGACTATTTTCCTTTTTATTTGATAAACATCGACATTATGTGTCAATTCTGGTCATAGTATAGGTTTCTATCATCAAAATAGTAAAAAACAACTATTTGTATTTGCGATTATCTCCCCATAAAAAAAACACCTTTCCTCATGACGAGGAAAGGTGTTTTAAAAATTATTTCATTTTAAGTTGAGCTAATTCTGCAAGAAACTTATCATTTAATACTTTGATATATGTTCCTTTCATCCCAAGTGATCTTGATTCAATAACTCCAGCACTTTCTAGTTTACGAAGTGCATTAACGATAACAGATCTTGTTATTCCAACACGATCAGCTATTTTAGATGCTACTAATAGACCTTCACTGCCATCTAACTCTTCAAATATATGTTCAATTGCTTCTAGTTCACTGTAAGATAATGAGTTGATAGCCATTTGTACAATTGCTTTACTACGAGCTTCTTCTTCAATTTCTTCTGATTTTTCGCGTAAGATTTCCATTCCAACTACTGTTGCACCGTATTCACCAAGGATCAAATCATCGTCTTCAAATTCTTGTTTCAGACGACCTAAGATTAATGTACCCAAACGCTCTCCACCACCGATGATTGGTACAATTGTTGTAAGACCATCTTTAAATAGTTCGCGGTTTTCTTCAGGGAATACCGAGTGCTCACTGTATACATCTAAATTCGATGATGTTTCATCCACATGAAAAAGGTTTTTTGTATATTTCTCAGGGAATTGACGCTCTTCCATCATTTTAATAATACGTTCGTTTTCAATTTGTTGATAAACTTCAAAACCTAATAATTTTCCTTTTCTAGATACGATGAAAGCATTACTTTCAATTACTTCGCTTAAAGTAGCAGCCATTTCCTTAAAGTTTACTGGCTTACCAGCAGAAGCTTGTAACATCGAGTTAATCTTTCTTGTTTTCGTTAATAAATTCATGAATTGAATCCTCCATTTAATTTTCCTATTTATTTTAATATTCTAAAGGTTTTTAATTGTTTTAGATACTAATACGATTTGATTTTACAATATAAATTGAGATAAATCTCTGTTTTTCACAATATTGTCAAGTTTGCCGTCAATATATGCAGGAGTAATCTGTATATGAGCAGGAGAAATGTCAGATGCTTCAAACGAAAGCTCTTCTAAAATCTTCTCTAAAATAGTGTGAAGACGTCTCGCTCCTATATTATCGGTCTCCTGATTGACTTCATACGCAATCTCACCAATTCTTTCAATAGCTTCTTCTGAAAACGTAATAGTTACTCCTTCGGTTTCCAACAGAGCTTCATATTGTTTAATAAGTGATTGGCGCGGTTCTTTTAAAATACGGACAAAATCATCTTTTGTCAATTTTTCTAATTCTACACGAATTGGGAAACGACCTTGTAATTCAGGGATTAAGTCAGACGGCTTAGCCATATGGAAAGCTCCTGCTGCTATAAACAAAATATAGTCCGTTTTAACTGCACCATATTTTGTGGTAACTGTAGATCCTTCTACTATTGGTAGAATATCCCGTTGAACACCTTCACGCGAAACATCCGCAGAAGATCCTCCACTATTTTTACTTGCTATTTTGTCCATTTCATCAATAAAAATGATCCCTGTTTGTTCTGTCTTTTCTATGGCTATTTGAGCAAGTTCATCTTTGTCTATTAGTTTGTTCGCTTCTTCTTGCATTAATACTTTTCGGGCATCTTTTACTTTCATTTTACGCTTTTTCTTTTTCTTCGGCATAAGATTAGATAAGGCATCCTGCATATTCATGCCCATACTCTCCATACCACCTGGTTGTAGAGCATCAAATAAAGACGGAGTTTGTTCAACAACCTCCACAGTAATAAATTCATCCTCCAATTTGCCATCTCTTAAATCTTCGGCAATTTGCGAACGTTTTAAACGTACATCTGTATCTTCTACATCTGTAGTATCTTCTTCCTTCCCTCCAAATAACGCTTCAAATGGATTGGAATTTGCGTTCTTTTTCTTCAAAGAAGGTACAAGTAACTTAACAATCGCGTCGTTCGCCAATCGAATAGCTTGGTCTTTCACTTCGTCCATCTTTTCTTCTCGAACAATTCGAATAGCTGCTTCCACTAAATCTCTTACCATAGATTCCACATCTCTACCGACGTAGCCTACTTCAGTAAATTTGGTCGCTTCTACTTTGATAAATGGAGCCTTCGTTAACTTAGCAATTCTTCTAGCGATTTCTGTTTTACCGACTCCGGTAGGTCCAATCATTAAAATATTCTTCGGAATCACTTCATTTTTCATCTCATCGTCTAATAATTGTCGACGATAACGATTTCGTAGTGCAACGGCTACTGCTTTCTTAGCAGCTTCCTGTCCAACAATGTATTTATTTAAATGCTCTGTAATTTGTTTTGGGGTTAAGTTAGCTTCTTTCATTCACCTAATACCTCCACAATAATTTGATGGTTTGTAAAAACACATATGTCTGCAGCAGTAGTTAGAGCCGCTTTAGCAATTTCTTCTGCTGTCATATTCTCTCCTGCAAACTGTTTTAATGCTCTCCCAGCAGCTAATGCATAATTCCCACCAGAACCGATAGCTAAAATACCATCATCTGGTTCGATTACCTCTCCAGTTCCAGAAACAAGTAACAAACTATTTTTATCCATCACTAGAAGCATTGCCTCTAATTGACGAAGCATTTTATCTCCTCGCCATTGTTTAGCAAGTTCGACTGCTGCTCTTTGTAGATTGCCGTTATATTCTAACAGCTTGCCTTCAAACATTTCAAAAAGTGTAAAAGCATCTGCTACGGAGCCAGCAAAACCTGCTACAACTTGACCGTTAAAAAGCCTTCTTACTTTTTTCGCAGTGTGTTTCATCACTACTTGGTTACCTAATGTCACTTGACCATCTCCGGCCATTGCTTGGCTACCATTGTGACTAACTGCAAATATCGTGGTTGCATGAATATTACCCATTTAAAATTACCTCCAATATTTACGCACGCGGATGCGCATTCATATAAGTTTTACGTAAATGCTCTTTTGTTACATGTGTATATATCTGTGTGGAAGATAAGCTGGAATGTCCTAATAGCTCTTGCACACTCCTAAGATCAGCACCATTATTTAATAAATGTGTAGCGAATGTATGTCTTAGCATATGTGGATAAATAGTTGAGTTCATCGAGGCTTTTTTCAACATTTGGTTCAAAATATATCTTACGCCATCTGTCGTTAAATGCTCTCCTCGACTATTGACGAATAAAAATGTATGGGAGGTTTTCTTCATCAGTTTTGGTCGACTATTTTGTAAATAGTCATCTATCGCTGCTAAAGCAAAATCACCGACCGGGACATATCGTTCTTTTCTTCCTTTACCCATCACTCGCATGACTCCATAGCTACTATCTATATGACGCAGTTCAATCGATGTAAGTTCACTCACTCGCATCCCCGTCGCGTATAATAGTTCTAAAATAGCAATATTTCGTACAGATAGAGAATCTGTTCCCTTATTTCCCTCAAACAATTGCACCATTTCTTCTTCATAAAAGAAATGAGGAAGTTTTTTTTCTCTTTTAGGATGAAACAAAGATTGAAACGCATCATCTCGAACATTATATTCTTTGTGTAGGAATTTATAATAAGAGCGAATGGAGGATATCTTTCTCGATATAGAGGTTCTCGCTAACTTTTCATCATATAACTTTGTTACATACAATCTTGCGTGAATATACTCAACTTCATTTAGATCCGTAACACCTTCATTGTTTAAAAAAGATAAAAACTGCTTTATATCTTTTTCATACTCCTGAACTGTATGAACGGAATAATTTTTTTCTAATTGTATGTATTGTATAAATGCATGAAGTTCTTCAAATCCAATAATGATTATCAACTCCAGTATAAACCATTGTAAAAGCCTCTAAAAGTATACAACTTTTAAGAGGCTTTTAGCAATTATAACGCAGTCTTTTTCATAAAATTTCGAATTGTCGTCAACGCTCGATTTGCCAATTGTTCTACTTTCACCTTTTTATCTCTAACTTTCGGCTGTAATTCAGGGAATAAACCAAAGTTGATATTCATAGGTTGGAAGTTTCTCGGGTTCGCTTCAGTAATATATCTCGCCATACTTCCTAGCGCTGTTTCAGGTGGAAATACGACTAATTCTTCCCCTTTTGCAAGCTTAGCTGCATTTATCCCGGCCAATAACCCGCTACCAGCTGACTCCACATAACCTTCTACACCCGTCATTTGACCAGCAAAGAAAATTTGGTTATTTGCTTTTAACTGATAAGTTGGTTCTAGGACATATGGCGAATTAATGAACGTATTACGATGCATAACTCCATAACGGACTATCTCTACGTTTTCAAGACCAGGTATTAACTTCAGTACTTCTTTTTGTGGTCCCCATTTCAAGTGTGTTTGGAAACCAACAATATTGTAAAGTGTTCCTGCACCGTCATCTTGTCGAAGCTGAACTACTGCATAAGGACGTTGACCAGTTTTAGGATCTTCTAAACCTACAGGCTTCATCGGACCAAATAATAATGTCTTTCTCCCACGTGCTGCCATCACTTCTACTGGCATACAGCCTTCAAAGAAAATTTCTTTTTCAAACTCCTTTAAAGGCACAACTTCCGCAGCTATTAGTGCATCATAAAAACGATTAAATTCGTCCTCCGTCATTGGACAATTGAGATATGCAGCTTCGCCTTTATCATATCTCGATTTTAGATACACTTTATCCATATCTATACTATCCTTTTCAACGATAGGAGCAGCTGCATCATAGAAATACAAGTAGTCTTGGCCAGTCATGTCTTTCACTTTTTCAGCAAGAGCTGGAGAAGTTAATGGACCGGTTGCTATTACGGTTATACCTTCTGGAATTTCTGTTACTTCCTCATTGACAATTTCGATTAGCGGATGATTGCGTATAGCATCTGTAACTCTACCCGAGAAATCATGTCTGTCTACAGCAAGAGCACCTCCTGCAGGTACACTACTGTTATCTGCAGATTGTATAATAATAGAGTCCAACATACGCATTTCTTCTTTAATAACGCCTACAGCATTAGTTAAGTTGTTAGCTCTAAGCGAATTGGAGCATACCAATTCAGCAAATTTGTCCGTATGATGCGCAGGAGTTTGTTTAACAGGGCGCATTTCGTAAAGACGTACTTTTATACCTCTTTTTGCAATTTGCCACGCTGCCTCACTTCCTGCTAATCCTGCACCAATAACGTTTACTATTTCAGTCATGTCGTATCCTTCTTTCTAACTTTGCGGATCTTCTTTATAATCACACGCAACACATTGTATTTGTATACCTTTTTTCAATTTCTTTTCCACTAACATTTCGTTACATTTCGGACATGGTCGACTTATTGGCTTGTCCCAAGAAACAAATTCACAAGTTGGATATTGGTTACAGCCATAAAACAAACGTTTTGTTTTACTTTTTCTTTCCACAATCTGGCCTTCCCCACATGCTTTACATGGGACCCCTATCTCTTTGATGATTGCTTTTGTATTACGACATTCTGGGAAGTTACTGCAAGCCATAAATTTACCATAACGCCCTAATTTATATACCATTGGTGAACCACAGTTTTCACAATCTTCTCCTGTTGGTTCATCTTTAATAACAATTTTCTCCATCTCAGCGTCAGCATACACGACACGCTTCTCAAAACCTTGATAGAAGCCATCAATAACTTCGACCCATTTTACTTGTCCCTCTTCTACACTATCTAAATCTCTTTCCATCTGGGCCGTGAACTCAATATCCAAAATTTCCGGGAAGAATTCAAATACTAGCTGATGGACGATTGTTCCAAGTTCAGTAGGAACAAAACGCTTCGTCTCTAATGCAACGTAACCACGTTTTTGAATCGTATCTAATGTTGGAGCATAAGTAGACGGTCTACCTATCCCTAATTCTTCTAATGTTTTTACAAGTCTTGCCTCTGAGTATCTTGGAGGAGGTTGAGTAAAATGTTGTTTCGGATCAATAGCCAATGCATTAACTTTATCTCCGATTTCTAAAACTGGTAATAGCTTGTCTTTATCGTCGGTTTGATCATCTGAACCTTCCACATACACTTTCATAAATCCTGGGAATTTAACTTGGGAGCCATTTGCTCTAAAGTAAACTTCCCCATTTTTAAGGTCAACAGCCACTGTATCTAGTATAGCAGATTCCATTTGGCTAGCTATAAAACGTTCCCATATTAGTTTGTATAATTTTAGTTGGTCACGCGATAGAATCGCTTTTAGTTCACTTGGTGTTCTAAGTACACTTGTTGGTCGAACAGCTTCGTGGGCATCTTGTGCTTTTTTCGATTGCTTTTCTACTTTTTTTGTAGAAATATATTCAGATCCAAATTCGTTTTTTATATATTCTTGAGCTTCTGCTTTTGCACTATCCGAGATTCTTGTAGAATCAGTACGCATATAAGTAATCAAGCCGACCGTTCCTTGTTTTTTCCCTAGGTCGATTCCCTCATACAGTTGCTGTGCTAACATCATTGTTTTTCTAGCTCGGAAGTTTAGTTTTCTTGCGGCTTCTTGTTGAAGGGATGAAGTAGTAAAAGAAAGGGCAGGATTACGTTTCCGTTCTTTTTTAACGACATTGGCAACTTCAAATTTTTTGCCCTTCATCGACTTCAGTACTTCTTTTACTTCTTCTTTATTTGAAAGTTTTCTCTTTTCTTTCTCACTTCCATAATAAAGTGCATCGAAGGCTTTCTTATTCTTGTCAAATTGTCCTTCAATCGTCCAGTACTCTTCCGGCGTGAAACTATTAATTTCATTTTCCCGGTCAATGATTAAACGAAGAGCTACAGATTGAACTCGGCCAGCTGAAAGGCCTTTTTTTACTTTTTTCCATAGGATAGGACTTATATTGTAACCTACAAGTCGATCCAAAATTCTTCTTGCTTGCTGAGAATCTACTAAATCCATATTTATTGGTCTAGGATGTTTAAACGATTCGAGGATTGCTTCTTTTGTAATTTCATTGAATACTACTCGACAATCTGATTCAATATCAACGTTTAATGAGTTAGCTAAGTGCCATGCAATTGCTTCCCCTTCTCTGTCGGGGTCAGCCGCGAGATAAATTTTCTTCGCTTTTTTGGCTGCTGTTTTTAATTCTTGTAGTACCGGGCCTTTACCCCTAATTGTAATATACTTTGGTTCGTAATTATTTTCTGTATTTACACCCATTTGACTTCTAGGAAGATCACGAACGTGACCAATCGATGCTTTGACTTTATATTTTTTCCCAAGATATTTTTCTATTGTTTTTGCCTTTGCTGGTGATTCTACAATTACTAAATAATCCGACATAAATTTCCCTCCTTATAGAAGGTAACTCGCTTTAATCTACAAAACAAATACCTGTTGCAAAATGTATAACAGTTTTCTTATAAAAGCAAGACTTTTCATTTTTTTGTTTTTTTATTTATTTAACTCTTCCAGTATTTGATGTCCATTCCACACAGGTTTCGCACCTTCCAATATAAGCAAATGCGGTCCTATAGATAGCGGAGAAAGGATAGATCCCGGGATAGCAAAAATCTCCTTACCATTTTCTAAAGCATGTTCCATAGTAGAAACTGTACCACTCTTTTCTGTTGCTTCTGTGATAACTACACCTTGGGAGAGTCCACTTATTATTCGATTTCTCCTAGGGAAATTCCACTTTTGTGGAGTTATATACGGAGGATACTCTGTTAATAACAACTGACTTTTCTCCATATCGGTAGCTAACTTAAGATTTTGTTTAGGATAAACGTGAAAGAAACCTGTTCCTAGTACTCCAATCGTTTTTCCACCTAAACTCATAGTTATTTGATGGGCTAATGTGTCTGCCCCCTTTGCAAGACCACTAATAATCACATACTTTTCTTGTATTAAAGGAGGAAGTATTGCCTTAATACTTTCGGCCGAATAATCTGTTGCCTCTCTCGAACCAATAATTGCTAGTTTCTTAGAGTTCGTAAGTAGTTCTGACTTACCTTTTAAATATATTACTGCAGGAGGGTCATACAAATCTAATAGACTTTTAGGATAGTTGGGATCAGAAAATAGAATGGGGAGAATCGAGTGTTTTTTATACATTTGCAGCATTGGAATTTCGACAAATTCTAGGAATATTTTTTGCAGTTTAATAGCACGTTCGAGGGATATTTTACATAATTTCGCCAATTTTTGCGGGGGAATTTTTTCAAATTTCTCTAGTTCTGGATCATATTCTAATAGAGGAAATAGCTTATTTAATGGTACTGGAAACACATAATGTAAAGCTAAAAAGCGGTTAATAAACGGACTCTTACCCATTGGTTTCCTCCTTTTTTGACAAGCGGGAGCGCCTGATTTATAAGTTATTGCAGGTTTAAAACTTTGTGTTGTACCGGATAATACGACACTTTTAAGGTATTCTACATACGCTAAAAGCCCTGAAATATATAAGTTTGATACTATTTCGGGAACTCTGAAGTTGTTCAAGGGAATCCTCACTGGAGTCAGCCTTTAGAACACCGAATAATCAGTTATATTAATTTTAAAAAATACGGCAGCACCATCCGATGCGCCGTACCTCTTTATTAATGTGTTTTACAAGAATCGTATATACCCGCTTCTTTAATCGCTTCGATTAAAGTTGCACCAATAACAGATGGAGTTGCTGCAACTTTCATACCAGCTGCTTCCATTGCTTTGATTTTTCCTTCTGCAGTACCTTGTCCACCAGAAATAATAGCTCCAGCATGACCCATACGTTTGCCTTCAGGTGCAGTTTGTCCACCGATGAATCCAATAACAGGTTTTGTCATATTTTCTTTGATCCATGCAGCTGCTTCTTCCTCTGCAGTTCCACCAATTTCCCCAATCATTACTGCTGCATATGTGTCAGGGTCATCGTTGAATTCTTTTAGAACATCGATGAAGTTTGTTCCGTTGACCGGATCTCCACCAATACCTACAGATGTAGATTGGCCAATACCTGCATCAGTTAACTGTAGAACAGCCTCATAAGTCAGTGTTCCTGAACGAGATACTACTCCTACATGACCTTTAGTGTTGATGTATCCTGGCATAATACCAATTTTACATTCATCTGCAGTAATAACACCTGGACAGTTTGGTCCAACTAGACGAGTTTTCTTACCTTCCATGTAACGTCTAACGTTAACCATGTCTAGCACTGGGATATGTTCAGTAATACAAATAGTCATATCTAAATCAGCATCAACAGCCTCTAAAATCGCATCTGCAGCAAATGGTGCTGGAACATAAATTACTGAAACATTAGCGCCAGTAGCTTTAACAGCATCTTCAACTGTATTGAAAACTGGTACTCCTTCTACTTCTGTTCCACCTTTACCAGGTGTAACCCCAGCAACGATTTTAGTTCCATATTCTAACATTTGCTTTGTATGGAAAAGAGCAGTTGAGCCCGTAATTCCTTGTACAATTACTTTAGTATCTTTATTAATATATATGCTCACTTTTTGTCCCTGCCTTTCTTATCCTACAAGATTAACGATTTTTTGAGCGCCGTCTGCCATTGAATCTGCAGCAACGATATTTAAGCCCGATTCATTCAATAGTTTTTTACCTAATTCTACGTTAGTTCCTTCTAAACGAACGACAAGTGGAACTACTAATCCTAATTCTTTCGCTGCAATAATAACACCTTCAGCGATAATATCACACTTCATAATTCCACCGAAGATATTAACAAAAATACCTTTTACATTTTTATCAGAAAGGATGATTTTGAATGCTTCTGTAACTTTTTCAGCAGTCGCGCCGCCCCCAACGTCAAGGAAGTTTGCGGGTGATCCGCCGTAATAGCTAATCGTATCCATTGTTGCCATAGCTAGTCCTGCACCATTAACCATACAACCGATATTTCCATCTAAAGAGATATAGCTTAGGTCATATTTTGAAGCTTCAATTTCTTTTGGATCCTCTTCATCATAGTCGCGCATCTCTAAAATGTCTTGATGACGATATAGAGCATTTCCATCGAAGTTGAATTTAGCATCTAGCGCTAAAACATCGCCATCAGCAGTTACTACTAATGGGTTAATCTCAACGATTGAAGCATCTTTTTCTTTATAAACTTGATATAAACCAAGCATAAATTTAGCTGCTTTGTTCACAAGTTTAGCAGGAATGTTCATATTAAATGCCATACGGCGTGCTTGGAAGCCTGTTAATCCTACAACTGGATCAATTTCTTCATAGAAAAGTTTTTCAGGAGAATTTGCAGCCACTTCTTCAATGTCCATACCGCCCTCTTCAGAGCCCATTAATGTTACACGTGAAGTTGAACGGTCTAAAACTAGACCCACATAATATTCTTTCTTGATGTCGCTTCCTTCTTCGATAAGTAAGCGTTTAATTTCTTTACCTTCAGGACCAGTTTGGTGAGTAACAAGTACTTTACCTAGTAATTCCTTCGCGTATTCACGTACCTCATCTAAATTTTTAGCGATTTTAACTCCACCAGCTTTACCACGACCACCTGCGTGAATTTGAGCTTTAACAACGATAACGCTTGTTCCTAATTCTTTTGCCGCTTTAACTGCCTCTTCAGGTGAGAAAGCTACAATCCCGTTAGAAACTGCTACACCATATTGTCTAAGGAGTTGTTTTCCTTGATATTCATGGATATTCATCTTACATCCTCCAATCAAACTTATGTCAAGTAATTTACTACCCTTCTAATTGTATTAAAAGTGTCACATTTTGTCCACAAAAGTATAGCATTTACGTAATACGACGAATATTCAGACTATGTGTCGGTAGATCTTATAGCATTTCCTTTTTCTTTATCTATTTTGTAAATATAAGCAAAGACCTCTGCTACCGCCTGATATAACTCCTCTGGAATCGATTGGTTTATATCCAATTGTCCGAGAAGTTCTACTAAACTTGCATCCTCTTGGACGGGAACATTAAATTCTTCGGCTCTCGCTAAAATATTTTCTGCTATTTTACCCTTTCCTTTTGCTACTATCTTCGGTGCATCATTAAGATCGGGATTATACGTTATTGCTACAGCTTCTTTTCTAGTATACCTTTCATCTTTCATATACGAATGTCTACTCCTTGTGCATCAAGCGCCTTTGATTTTGCCATCAAAGCCGATGTGATTTTTTGTTCCTCAAAGCTTTTTACGAATACTCCCGAGAGTTGATATCCTACCGATGATAACCCTTGCTTTAATATTTCTTTAAATTTATCTACAACTGGAACTAAATCCTTGTCATTGTTATATAAAGTAATCGAAACGACTCTATTTTGCACTTGCATATCTACAACAGTTTCTTTTAAAGTATCTAGCTGCAAATAAAACATAATCCTAGCAAAATCGGAGTCGATTTTACCGTCTTCTTTCATCCGACCATTCCACTCAAGTGTAGCATCCATTTTTTTACCTAGAAACTCTAAAGGAACTTGCATCAGCAACTGATGTTGCGGCCCATTTTCATTGGATAATATTTGTAATCCATTCATGCGTGCAAGCACTGTTTCTGCACTATCTCTCAATGCAGTAGAAATGGTCTGGTTTTGCATTAACTCCACAATTTGTGGCTTTAATTGAGAAGCTAGTTGTCTTATTTCCTCGCTATTATTTCCTAGTTTTGCTTCATAACCGAATCCTAGAGATCGTAAGACATCTTTTATAGCGTGCTCAAATGCTTTTCCATCTAATTGCTGCATAACTTGTTGCTCTGCTTGAATGACGGTTTGAGTAAGTATATTACTGCTGGTAGGGTTTCTACTTATATTCGTTACATTTTGTAAATTTTGAGTTATAGCTTCTTCTGTAATGCCTTTCCCTAATAACGACACCAAGTGGTCCTTGGGAGTTAACCCGTTTAAATCTTTTGTAAAAATTGCTTGCTGACTTTGCTCGGCAAATATTTTTGTCAATGCATTATTCACTAGCTGAAGTTGATTAGGTTGACTATTATTTTTCAGTAAAGCTATCACTTCATTCTTTTGGGTGGTCGTTAATGAAGACTGTTGACTAACCCAACTACGAACTTGTTCTAACACTTGCCCCTTTTCTGTAGGAGAGGCTTGTTCAAGTTTTAATAACAATTCTCCAGCTGAATTTGCAATTGCCGGCTGACCAGTAATCGGGGTTGGATTCAAAAGGCTCGCAGTAGCTGGCAGCACATTGGATTCCTTTAACGTTTGTAGAATCGGTAAGCGTGATGATAGAGGGGATTGTTGGTTTTGAAGATTTTCTATCTGCTTACCTAGTATCGCTCCAGCAACTGGGCCATTAAATGGCTCTGCTAACTTTTGTATGTTTTGTAGGATATTATTTTTTAAACCTGGCATAACTGTTTGATCCTGCTGTAATTGGGTTTGTAAATTTTGAAGAATATTATGCATTCCATCCGTAGATTTCCCGCTCATTACTGTCTGGAGCATAGTAAAAGTTAAAGGCAGTTTCATATCGACTATTTTTTGGATAGCCTCGAGGGCACCTTTTAACGTTACATCTTTTGGCATTTGTTTTAATAATTGTTCTACTTGTACTAATGTATCTTTAGAAACCGGTAATTGTTGTTTTATAAAAAACTGCACAGCTGCTTGCATTTCAGTTGTTTTTGGTAAGTTCATTGCTTGTAATAATTGTTGGCCTTGTTGTGCTAACGTATTTCCTTGTGTGAGAGGCCCTGTAACTACCTTTAGTTGTAATTCAGGTGCTGATTTCTCTACTTGAAAAAAATGAGAATCCCCAGCTTTTAGTGGAGTCTCTAATTTTGCTATTACTTTTTGATTGCCAATTTGTACTTCGGCAGTTTGGTTTGGATACAATTTTTTAATCGTTCCATGAACTACTTGCCCTTCCTTCATAGGTGCTTGTAAAGAAGAAGTTATCCCGGAAGCTGCAGATGATTGAGTAATTGAAAAAGATGTGGAAGTCACGTAATCACCTCATTCTTAATATTGATTTAATCGGCTCAAATGATTTTCGATGGTGCTGGGTAGGACCATATTTCTCTATCATTTCGACATGTAACTTTGTACCATAGCCTGCATGTTTGTTAAATAAATACATCGGAAATTGCTCATGTAACTGATCCATGTATTCGTCTCGAGCGGTTTTAGCTAAAATAGATGCTGCTGCAATTGCCAAGCTTTTTGCATCCCCTTTTATAATAGAATGCGTTTCGATGTCAATAGGCAATTTCATCGCATCTACTAATACGACATTCGGTTTTTCTTCTAAGTTTAAAACAGCTTCTGTCATGGATTGTTTCGTTGCTTCATAAATATTCAACTGATCGATTTTTTCAACTGTTTGAAAGTGTATGCTGTACGCAATTGCATTTTGTTTAATCGCTATAGCTAGCTCATTTCGTTTAGTTCTAGAAACTTGTTTTGAGTCATCTAGGCCTATTAATTCTTTCGTATCATTTCGAAGGATTACAGCAGCTGTGACGACCGGACCTGCCAAAGGACCTCTTCCAGCTTCATCCACTCCCGCTACTAAACTCTTATCCTCCGAACAATAACTTCTATCGAAGGCTACTTTTTCTTCATGCGCCTGACGTTCTACTAGTAATTGTTGTTGTTTTCTTTTCCAACTTGTCCACAGTTTGCGTGCACCAATTCGTTCATCCTGCTCTAACTCCGTTATCCATGTTTCTAAACCTGTAGATTGCTCTAATTTTTCTTTTATCTCTTTTATACTTAACATCTCATTCACATCAGCTTTCTAACTCTTATTCTATGTATCGGCAATAATATATAAAATTCAACAAATCCACTTCCATCTAACACTCTTTAGAAACGAGAAAACCCTTTTTACCATTTGGCAAAAAGGGTATCAGTAACATTAATATTCTTCCACAAAATCAAACGTTAACCTACCTAGATTTAGATTGCGCACATCTCGAACAACTAGTTCTGATACTTGATCGTAATCTATTTCGGTACCATTTCTATAACATCTTCTTAACTTGCCAATATGATCAAAAGTTTCTACTAAATCTTTGCTTACTTCTGTAATCTGATACCGTTCTTCCATCCGCTTTGGATAGTGGTCCTGCAAGAAGTTTAGACCATATACCGCTAAATCTTCCATATTAATAACGGCATCTTTAATAGCACCAGTAAGCGCAAGCTTATAACCAACTTGCTGATCTTCAAACTTTGGCCACAAGATACCCGGTGTATCTAACAATTCAATTTCTCTTTCTACTTTGATCCATTGTTGTCTTTTCGTAACACCAGGCGTATTACCTGTTCTTGCTATATTTTTCTTGGCAAAACGATTAATCAGCGTGGACTTCCCTACATTCGGAATTCCAACAATCATTGCGCGAATTGCACGAGGTTTTATTCCTCTATCTCTCATACGATCCCATTTAGGCTTTAAAAGCTCTTTTGCGGCCTTGAATACAGTTTGTAGTCCTTTTCCCTCTAGAGAGTTAATCGCCACTGCTGGATGTCCTTTTTCCTCGAAATAAGCAATCCATTTTTTAGTCTGCATTTCATCTGCCATATCCATTTTATTTAAAATAAGTAATCGCGTTTTTTGATGGATCACTTCATCTATCATTGGATTTCGAGATGATAGTGGTAATCGTGCGTCTATTAATTCAAACACGATATCCACTAATTTTAAGTTTTCGGTTACTTCTCTTCGTGCTTTGGCCATATGACCTGGAAACCATTGAATTGTCATCGTGCACCTCCTGTTACTTTATAAAACCAATTTCATTCAGAGGCCAAAAAACAATATTCGTATTACCAATAACTTCATCAATAGCGACTAGTCCAATATGTCGACTGTCTTTACTATATCTTCGATTATCACCCATAACAAAAATATAACCTTCAGGGATTATCTCCTCATCGGCAGGAGTCCCTTCTATAGCGAAGTCCTCTGTTAGTGTACCGTCCGTTATTTCACTTTTATATTGATCTAAATATGGTTCATCTACTTCTTTTCCATTAACGTATAATTGATCATTTATAAACTCCACATGATCACCAGGTAGGCCTATTACACGTTTAATATAATTTTTTTGCTCTGGGGCATGGAATACTACTATGTCAAAACGATCTGGCTCACCAACCATATAGCCGATCTTGTTAACAACCATACGATCGCCATTTTCTAATGTGGGCATCATTGATTCTCCGTCTACTACGATAGGTGTGAATAAAAAGAAGCGAATTATCGCAGCTAGTCCAAAAGCAATTAATAAAGCTTTTGACCATTCCCATAATTCATTCTTTTGCTTTTTTGCTTGTTCCATTAACTTGCCCCCTTTGGTTATTCTCTTTATTGTACAAGGAAAACTCTTTTCAAGCAAAAACAAATATCCAATTTTCGTGGAGTTTGTGTGATTTGTTTATCATGAACAAAAAGTAAATACCCTTTTAATGACTCTATTATATGCTCTACGGAAATCAGTAGTATTATTCACCCTTAAATGTTCTTCAAATCGGGTGTTCATGCTACATTGTATAATTTCTTATCTTCAAATAAAAAATGTTGTAGCAAAAGTGGAACCACCTTTGCTACAACATCTACTTTTGCTATTAACGACGTTCTTTAATACGAGCTGCTTTACCACGTAGGTCACGTAAGTAGTACAATTTAGCACGACGAACTTTACCACGACGAGTAACTTCTAAGTTTGCAATTTTTGGTGTGTGTACAGGGAATGTACGTTCAACACCAACACCGGATGAAATTTTACGAACTGTGAAAGTTTCGCTAATTCCGCCACCACGACGTTTAATTACAACTCCTTCGTACATTTGGATACGTTCGCGAGTTCCCTCTACAACCTTAACGTGAACACGAACTGTGTCCCCAGGACGGAATGTAGGAAGGTCTGAACGTAATTGTTCTTTAGTGATTTCTGAAATAATGTTTTGCATCATTTTCTCTCCTTCTGTAGAATGCTCTTACACACAGTTGCTGTTGCAGCGGAACACCCAAAATCAGTACTTTCCATAAAAGTACATAATAAAATATAACACACCTAATTACCGGACGCAATAATTATTATAAAATTACTATCCTTTTATTTCTTTTAATAAACATTCCTGTTCCGAGGTCAATTCTATTTGATCCAATAAATCAGGTCTGCGTGTGAACGTTCTATTTAAAGATTGTTGTTTGCGCCATTTATCAATTGCCGCATGGTTTCCAGACATTAAAACATCTGGAACTTTATAACCTCGATATTCAACCGGACGAGTATAATGGGGATGCTCTAACAAACCAGTCGAAAAAGAATCTTTTTCATGCGATTCTGCATTTCCTAATACATTAGGCAGTAACCTTACCACGCTATCTACCACAGTCATGGCTGCTAACTCACCGCCTGTTAATACAAAGTCCCCTATAGAAATTTCATCAGTAACTAGATATTCCCGAATTCGTTCATCGTAGCCTTCATAATGTCCGCAAATAAAAACAAGCTCTTGTTCCATAGCAAGCTCTTCCGCTTTTTTTTGCGTAAAACGCTCTCCCTGTGGACACAAAAGGATAATACGTCTATTTGTCCCTTGACTCGGCGGAAGTGCCTCTATGGCATTAAAAATAGGTTCTGGCTTTAATACCATACCTGCCCCACCACCATAAGGATAATCATCTACTTGATGATGTTTATTCCCTGAGTAGTCTCTAAAATTCACGACATTTATTTCTACTTCATTCTTTTCTTGGGCCTTTTTCAAAATAGATGAGTTAAATACACCAGTAAACATTTCTGGAAAAAGAGAAAGAATGTGAATATTCATCATGACAGTAAACCATCCAATACTTCTATGGTAATTTTCTTATGTTCAATATCAATTGATTTGACTACGTCCTCAATATATGGGATATAGTGATCTTTTTTCCCTTGTTCTGGGTGTACTGTCCATACATCATTAGCACCCGTTTGAATAATTTCCGTTATAGTTCCAATGATTTCGCCATCCGTAGACTCTACTGTACAGCCTATAATTTCATGAAAATAGAACTCATTTTCTTCTAAATCAGAAAGATATTTTTCAGATACCTTTAAAATGGCATTACGAAATACATCTACATCTTTTAACAATGAATAACCTTCAAAAGTTAATAGATCAAAGTTCTTATGTCTACGATGACTTGCTACCTTAACCATAATTGGTTTAGAACCATCCGCTTTATGTAAAGCAAGTTCACTTCCAACCTCGTAGCGTTCATCTGCAAAGTCAGTCGTGGAGATTACTCGAACCTCTCCCCAAATACCATGTGTATTTACTATCTTTCCTACATTAAACCATTCCATTAAGATTACCTCCTAGTCAAAAAAAATTTAAATATGCCGTTGATTTCCACTCCGGTCGGACGCTTTCCGTGGGCACGGCTCGAGCCTGTAGTCTCTCCCTCGTGCTGTCCCACTGGAGTCGCCGACCTGCGCTACATTCAACCATAACCACGTAATATAAGAAAAGTTGCATACAATGTCGTATTTTCTCTCAAATAATATAAATTGATTTCTGCATTCTTCATCTATTATTGGATAACATTTTTTAATTTAAAATAATTACAATTGATTTTAATTGATCGCTAAAAATTTGACCAATCTTTTTATTTTAGCGATAAACTATGCCCAATCTTTTGTGTAGTACTGCACATTAATTAATTGTAGTGCAAGGTGGCGACTCCAGCGGGAAGCGTTAGGCGAAGACCCCGCAGCGAAGACATTGGCCAAACTTTGTTTGGGTAATGTCTTTGCGACGAGTAACCGCAGGAGCATATGTTTTCAAAGCGAGGAGGCTGAGGAAACGCCCGCGGAAAGCGTCCAGCTGTAACGGAAATCATGGGATTATTCATTCTAACAAGTTCCTTAAACAATTGTTAACAGGACATTTTTATATATGGAGCTACGCATATACTGAGTATAATGTTTTCTACCTATCAAAAAAGGAAGAACAAATTGTTCTTCCTTTTTAATCTAATATGTCGACATATGTTTTTTTCTTTTGGTGACTGCCTGCTGCTGAGTAAACAATTGTACGAATTGCTTTCGCGACACGCCCTTGTTTGCCAATTACTTTTCCCATATCTTCAGGATGAACAGAAAGTTTATAAACTATACGGTTTATATTTTCTTCTTTTTCAACCTTCACATTTTCTGGATAATCAACTATCGGTTTAACGATTGCTTCGATCAGCTGCTTCACATTGTCCCCTCCGATTATTTGCCGAGTTTTGCGTTATGGAATTTCTCCATAATTCCTTGTTCTGAGAACAAGTTACGTACTGTATCAGATGGTTTTGCACCGTCTTGAAGCCATTTTAAAGCTAATTCTTCGTTAATTTTAACTTCAGCTGGTTTAGTAAGTGGGTTGTAAGTACCTACTGTTTCAATTTGACGACCATCACGTGGTGAGCGAGAGTCTGCTACTACAATACGATAGAAAGGAGACTTTTTAGCTCCGATACGTTTTAAACGAATTTTTACTGCCATTTTCATTGCACCTCCGAATAGTTTCACACAAGATAGTATATTATCAAGCTTTTATTTGTTTGTAAAGTGTTTTTTCTTAACACCCTATATTTTTTATTTAAATAATGAGTCTAGACCAGGCATTTTCATCTTTTTCTTGCCTTTTTGTTGCATATTGGTCATTTGTTTCATCATTTTTTTCATGTCTTCAAATTGTTTCAGTAATCTGTTTATATCTTGAATAGATGTACCAGACCCTTTAGCAATTCTCTTTTTTCTTGGTCCATTAAGTATCTCGGGAGTTGTTTTTTCCTGCGTAGTCATCGAATAAATGATGGCTTCTACACGATCCATCTGTTTTTCATCTACCTTCGCATTTTCCAACCCTTTGATTTTACCTGCACCTGGTAACATTTTTAGAATTTCATCTAAAGGTCCCATTTGTTTCACTTGACCAATTTGCTCTAAGAAATCATCGAATGTGAAACTTTGCGTACGGAATTTCTCTTCTAATTCCTTCGCACGTTCTTCATCGACATTTGCCTGAGCTTTTTCGATAAGTGACATCATATCGCCCATACCTAAAATTCTAGAAGCCATTCGTTCCGGATGGAAAGGCTCTAATGCATCCATTTTTTCACCCATCCCGACAAATTTAATCGGTTTTTGAGTAACGGAGCGAATAGATAACGCAGCACCACCACGTGTATCTCCATCTAATTTCGTTAAAACGACACCGGTAATACCTATAGCTTCGTTAAAATTATTTGCTACGTTGACTGCATCCTGACCAGTCATTGCATCTACAACTAAAAATACCTCATCAGGTTCTTTAATTGCGCGTATATCTTTTAACTCTTGCATAAGTGTCTCATCAATATGAAGACGTCCAGCGGTATCTATAATAACTACATCGTGATGTTCTTCCTTAGCTTGTTCTATAGCCTGCTTAACAATTTCAACAGGGGAAATATCGGTCCCCAATGCAAACACAGGTAAAGAAAGCTGTTTCCCGATAGTTTGCAGCTGTTGAACGGCCGCTGGTCTATAAATATCCGCAGCAACCAATAAAGGCTTTTTGTTGTACTTTTTACGCAGGACATTGGCTAATTTACCAGTAGTAGTTGTTTTCCCTGCCCCTTGCAAACCGACCATCATAATAACCGTAGGGGGTCTCGTAGAGAAAGAAATTTGACTTTGCTCTCCACCCATCAGTTCTGTCAATTCATCTTTAACGATTTTAACAACCTGTTGACCAGGCGTTAAACTTTTCATCACGTCTTGACCAACGGCACGGTCCGAAACATTTTTAACGAATTCTTTTACTACTTTTAAGTTAACGTCTGCCTCAAGAAGTGCATAACGAACTTCTCTCATCATTTCTTTTACATCAGCTTCAGAGATTTTACCTTTACCTTTAATCTTCTGAAGTGTACCTTGGAGTCGCTCTGCTAATCCTTCAAACGCCATGCACGTTCGCCTCCTAATCCCATTCTTTTAATTGATTAATGAGTTGAATCAGTTCTTTTTCAGATGATTGATCTTCTACAAGAGAAAGCAGTTGTTCCACCGTTTCTTGTCTACGTTGAAATTTGGAAAACAGACTTAGTTTTTCCTCATACTCTTCTAACATAGCTTCAGTTCGACGTATATTGTCATATACAGCCTGCCTTGAAATAGTATATTCTTCTGCTATTTCCCCAAGAGACAAATCATCTAAATAATAAAGTTGCATATAGCTTCTTTGTTTATCTGTTAATAAAGCCTGGTAAAAATCGAAGAGAAAATTCATGCGAGTTGTTTTTTCAATCATTTCCATCTCTCCTTACCATATCAATTACAGCATGGGGTTATTACTTTCCCCATTCGCTAATCACTTATCATACTCTAGTTTAGTAAGAGAAAAGACATCTGTCAAGTAAAATTACTTGTCTGACTCTATTTCTTCTGCTTCTTCCAAGTCTAATCCATCAGCGAAAAGACCATATACATACTTTTCTGCGTCAAATGGTTGTAAATCATCCATCTGTTCTCCTAGACCAACAAACTTTACGGGAATATGCAGTTTATTGCGTATCGCGAGTACGATACCACCTTTTGCCGTACCATCTAGCTTAGTTAAGACAATACCCGTTACATTTGTTACTTCTTTAAACGTTTGTGCTTGAACAAGTGCATTTTGTCCTGTAGTAGCATCAAGCGCAAGTAGCACTTCATGAGGAGCATTTGGTATTTCACGAGAAATTACACGATGAATTTTTTCCAACTCATTCATTAAGTTTACTTTGTTTTGTAGCCTACCTGCAGTATCACAGATTAGCACATCTACACCGCGAGATTTAGCAGCTCTTACAGCGTCATACATAACTGCTGCAGGATCGGAGCCTTCTGACTGCTTAATAACTTCGACTCCTACTCTATCTCCCCATACTTGCAGTTGTTCGATAGCCCCAGCACGGAACGTATCCCCCGCTGCTAGCATAACGTTTTTCCCTTCCCCTTTTAAACGATGGGCAAGTTTTCCTATCGTCGTCGTTTTACCAACGCCGTTCACTCCGACAAACAAAATAACAGATAAATCATTTTCTTCAAGTTGAAGCTCCGTTACGTCGTCCTCACCAGCATTATAAATTTCTACTAACTTCTCAGAAATAACCGATTGAATGCCAGAAGTATTTTTAATGTTTTTGCGTTGTACTTCAAAGCGTAATGAATCCATTAATTCTGTTACTGTTTCGAAACCTACATCCGCTTGAAGTAATATTTCCTCTAGTTCTTCAAAAAAGTCTTCGTCCACTTTACGATATTTGGCTACTAAATCATTTACCTTTGACGTAAATTGGTTTCTTGTTTTGGAAAGACCTTCTTTAAACTTATTTGTTATAGAAACTGTTTCTTCTGCTTCTGGAGTAGAACCTAACATTTTTTCTTTGAATTTTTTAAAAAAGCTCATATATAAACTCCTTTTAAGTTACTAATTCCTCTTCTAATTTAACAGAAACTAATTTAGAAATACCAGATTCCTGCATGGTAATACCATATAGGACGTCCGCGCCTTCCATTGTACCCTTACGATGTGTAATCACGATAAACTGTGTATCGTTGCTGAATTTCTTTAAATAATCGCTATAACGTGTGACATTAGCCTCGTCAAGTGCTGCTTCCACTTCATCCAAAATACAAAATGGAACTGGGCGTGTTCGTAAAATCGAGAATAGTAAAGCAATGGCTGTAAGTGCTCGTTCTCCACCAGATAATAAAGAAAGGTTTTGTAATTTTTTCCCTGGAGGCTGAGCCAGAATCTCTATCCCCGTATCAAGTAACGACGTTGGGTCTGTTAATAACAAATCTGCCTGACCACCACCAAATAGTTCTCGGAACACTACTTTAAAATGACGTTGAATTTCATTGAAGGTTGTTTCAAAACGAATGGTCATCTCTTCATCCATTTCTTTAATAACCTCATGTAATGTCTCTTGAGCGGATAACAAATCTTCTCTTTGTTCAGTTAGGAATGAATGACGTTCGTTTACTTGTTCAAACTCCTGAATGGAACTAAGATTTATCGGACCCAATTCTTCAATAGAGCGCTTTAATAATTTAACCTTTTTACGGGCCAAATCCTCGTCCATGTCAAATGGATAATTCTGCTCTGCATCTTCTAATGTCATTTCATAAGTTTCTTCTAAATGATTTTGTAACGACTTCATTTCTACTTCAATTTTACTTTGTTTTATGTCTAACGTTCGTTCATCCATAAGATGTATATTAGCTTGTTGTTGCAATTGTTTTAATGACAGTTCTGCTTGCAATATTAATTGTGCAAGTTCTGACCGCTTAGTTTTACCTGATTGTATTTGAACGATTAAATACTCTTTTTTCTTTTTATGTTTTTCGATTAGATCTATTAATTCTTCCGGAGATGTCTCCCCTTGGTCATCATTTTCATACCAAGCGATTTCCTTTTGTAAGGTTGTCACTTTTTGTACACTCACCGTACTAGACTGTTCCAAAAGAGCTTTTTCTTTCTCAAGTTGAGATAGTTGTTCATTGACAACAGCGATAAGAGAAAGTAATTCGCCTAACTCATTTTGGAATTTATCTTTCTCTTGCAAAGATTGTTGCTTCAACGACTGTAGTTCATCAATTGTTTTCTGAATAGAAATCAATGACTCGTTAATTTCTTTACTTCTGGCAGCAGTTTGCGTTTTTTTCTGAACTAAGCCTTCATGGAGATGATTCTTCTCTGTTTTTTCCTCGTCATATTCCAATAACTGACTTGTCAATCTAGAAATTATAGCAGCACATTCTCTAGATTCTGAAAGAAGTTTATGCTCTAATTCTCTTAGTTGCTCACCAGAAATTCGAGTGTCTTCTAAATCTATTTTCAAGTCTTGTACTTCTTGTTTTCTTTTAGAAACAGAAACTTCTGCTTCTAAAACAGATTTTTCTAGTTCTACTAGCTTGATATTAAGTTGTTCAAGCTCTGCTTTACGAGTAAATAAAGAAGACTGCTGTTTAACAGACCCCCCTGTTAAAGATCCTCCGGCATTTACTACATCTCCATCTAATGTAACGAAACGGAATTTATATTGCAGTCGAGCAGCCATTTCATTGGCCCCTTTTAAATCTTTGGCAATTATAATATTACCAAGAAGATTTTCTACAATAATTTGATAGCCTTCAGAATAATTAACAAGTTTATCCGCTGTATTTACAAAAGATGGATGGTCTTGAATAGAATTGAGTGTGAACTCGTTTATTTTACGAGATTTCATAACCTGTAGTGGTAGGAATGTTGCTCGGCCTACCCTTTTCTTCTTTAACCAATCTATTGCAATTCTAGCATCCTGGCTACTATCCGTAATTATATGCTGAGATTGCGGACCAATAGCAGTATCAATTGCCGTCATATATGATTCTGGTATTTGAATTAGTTCAGCAACAGCTCCGTGAATACCTTTTAGTTCCTTCTTTTCTCGCGCAATAAGAACCTCTTTAACTCCTTGGAAAAACCCGGAAAACTCAGATTCTAACTCTTCCAATGAATCTCTTCTTGCTTGCATTTGGTGTTTCATCTGATAGGCTTTTTGAAGCATTGTTTGTTGCTCTTCAAAGGAACCTTCTAGACGTTCTGAAACTTCTCTTTTTGTTTTATAATCCGTAAGCCTTGCTTGTAGATCCTTTTGACATTTTGACAATAACGGGTCTAACTCGTTTTTGCGGATTGTTAGCTTTTCTAATTCGTTTTTAATTTCTTGGTAGTCTGCAACCATTTTTTCTGAAGTAACGAGTTCAAAGTGAAGTTGTTGCTCCATATGTTTCATCTCGTTCTTCATAGTTGCTTCTTCATTTAGCAAATCGATATATGTACTTTTCAAATCTTCAATTTCTTCTTCCATTTCAGAAGCAGATTTACTCAACACATGATCGATTTGAACCTTTTTAGCACGAAGTACTTTAAGTTGAGCTTGTTTATTAGATTTTTCTTTGTTATTCGTTTTCATTTGCTCTTCTAGCGTTTGAACTTTATAACGTTCTTCTGCTAGCGCCTTTTTAAGCTGCGATATTTGTTGACTAGCATTTTGTTGTTTCTCCGCCAAAAGCAGCTTTCTGCCTTCCAAGCGTTCTAATTCAGAACTGGATTCTACTAGTTCACTTTGCTCTGTATCCAACTTTTCATCACTAGCGGTCATTACTTTTCTGTCTTGCTGAATATTTTTTTCCAGCTCGTCAATTTGTAAAAGTAGAGACTGTTTGATGTGCTGAAGTTCACTTAACTTTGTTTTTAATTCTATATTTTCTTGAACAAAATCCCTTAAATCATGAGCGATAACTGCAATTTCAATATCCTTAAGTTCTGCGGACATTATTAAATAATCGGACGCCAGAGAGGATTGAATCTGCAAAGGCTCCATTCGACTATCCAATTCATGCAAAATATCGAGAACACGATTTAAGTTATCGTCTGTTTCAATTAGCTTGAATTCAGCTTTCTTTTTACGTTGCTTGTACTTTAAAACACCTGCAGTTTCTTCAAAAATAGTACGGCGATCTTCAGGTCGACTATTTAGTATTTCGTCGACCCGGCCTTGAGAAATAATAGAAAACGCTTCTTTTCCAAGCCCAGAATCCATAAATAAGTCCGTAATATCCTTCAATCTGCATGTTTGTTTATTTAACAAGTATTCACTGTCGCCAGAACGGAACACTCTTCTAGTCACACTAATTTCCGAAAAATCAAGAGCTACCCGTTGGTCTGCATTATCTAATATCAAGTTCACTTCTGCAAAGTTCAATGCTTTTCTAGAATCACTTCCGGCAAAAATGACATCCTCCATTTTTGCACCTCGAAGAGACTTCGCAGACTGCTCTCCTAAAACCCATCTTATTGCATCTGTAACATTACTTTTTCCACTACCATTTGGCCCTACTACTGCAGTAACTCCTGGAACAAAATCAATTCCAATACGGTCTGCAAAAGATTTAAATCCAACAATTTCTAATCTTTTAAGGAACAATGACTATTCCCCCTGTTCTGAATCCCTTAATGCGAGTATAGCAAGTCTTGCAGCTTGTTGTTCTGCCTCTTTTTTAGAACGACCATCGCCGATACCCAGTTCTTTAGTGTTTAAAATAACCCGAGAAACAAAAGTACGATTATGAGCCGGTCCTTTTTCCTCTACTATTTCATAGCTTAACGTACCAATATTTTGTTGTTGAATAATTTCTTGTAATTGACTTTTATAATCCATCACATGCGAAAAAGCACCGAGTTCGATTTTGGGGAAAACAATTTTTTCTAAAAACTCTATAACTGTTTCTAATCCCTGATCTAAATATAATGCACCGATATATGCTTCAAAAACGTCTGCTAAAAGTGCAGGTCTTTCACGACCGCCCGTTAGCTCTTCCCCTTTTCCTAACAATACATATTTGCCGAAGTTCAACTCATTTGCAAACAATACAAGAGATGGCTCACAAACGATGGCCGCTCGGAGTTTAGTTAACTCGCCTTCACTCATGCCAGTATATTTTTGAAATAAATATTGAGAAACGGACAATTCTAATACTGCGTCTCCAAGGAACTCTAGACGTTCGTTATCGGCAAAAAATTTACGACGATGCTCATTCACATAAGATGAATGGGTAAAGGCTTGATACAATAATGTTGGATTTTCAAATCTTATTTGGAAATGCTCCTGAAACTGCTCAAATTGTTCTTTTACAGTTTCTGAAAAAATTACTCTGCGAATATTATTTTTTTTGCGATTTACTTTCATGAATTATCTGCCTTTCCACTTATCATATGTTCATCTAAGTTTACCCGTTTCTAGCCTAATGTGCAAAAAGAAATAGAGACGTTCTCTTATTCACATGGAATAAGTAGAACGCCTCTGCTACTATTAAATTTTATGTAGTAGACTTCCTACTGCATAATATTTAACCTTGTTTGCTTTCAATATATTTAACTGCACTACCTACAGTTGAAATTTGTTCAGCATCTTCATCTGAAATTTCCATATCGAATTCATCTTCTAATTCCATTACTAATTCTACCACATCTAGAGAGTCTGCACCTAAATCTTCACGAAAAGATGCTTCTAATTTTACTTCGTTCTCATCTACTCCTAGACGATCGATGATTACTTTAGTTACGCGTTCTAAAACAGTTGACACATTAGTCACCTCCCCTCAATGATTATACAAAAAACTGCTTTGTAATGAAAGTGCTACTACAATTTATACATAAAACTCCTATATAGACTGGAGCCTTACATATACATGCCGCCATTTACATGAATTGTTTGACCAGTTATATAATTTGCGTCTTCCGAGGCTAAAAATGCAACCGCCTTAGCGATGTCTACCGGATTTCCAAATTTAGCTAGTGGAATCTGGCTTAACATTTGAGACTTAATATCTTCCGGTAAAGCATCTGTCATATCTGTTGTTATAAATCCAGGTGCAACCGAGTTCACTGTTATATTACGACTGGCCAATTCTTTAGCAGATGACTTAGTTAGACCAATAACCCCAGCTTTAGCAGCGACATAATTGGCCTGCCCTGCATTCCCAGAAACTCCAACAATCGACGTAATATTAATAATTCTCCCTGCTCGTTGTTTCATCATTTGTCTTGTCACAGCTTTTGTACAAAGAAAAACACCTTTTAAATTCGTATTAAGCACATCATCCCACTCTTGTTCCTTCATACGCATAAGTAGATTATCACGAGTGATACCAGCATTGTTTACTAAAATATCAATCGAACCAAATTCCTCTAAAGTGGAGCTTATTAGATTTTGAACATCATCTGCTTTGTCTACATTCGCTTGAATAGCAAAAGCCTCTCCACCTGAATCTTTAATTTCTTCTACCACAGCTTCTGCTCTCTCTTTACTCCCACTATAGTTAACAGCAACCTTAGCTCCCTCATTCGCAAGGTATAAAGCAATATCTTTTCCTATCCCGCGAGAAGCACCAGTTACAATTGCAGATTTCCCATCTAATTTACCCATGTTGCTCAACTCCTAGCTCAGTAATAACTTGCTGTAATGTCTCTTCATCATGCACACAATAAGTAGTTACAGATCGATCGATCTTTTTCACTAAACCACTTAAGACTTTACCAGGACCACATTCTACAAAAATAGTCGTTCCTTGCTCTATCATCTGTTGAATCGATTCTTCCCAACGAACAGGTGAATACAATTGTTCAACTAGTAAATTTTTAATATGGCTAGCATCTGTAACTGGTTCAGCAGTTACATTTGAAATGACAGGTATAGAAGCTTGCTTTAGTTCAATTGCTGAAATTGCAGCATCTAATTGCTGCGCTGCAGGTCTCATTAGTTCGGAGTGGAATGGTCCACTTACTACTAGAGGAATCGCTCTTTTAGCACCAGCTTCTTTTGCTTTACTTGATGCTTCTAATACTCCTGCAGCAGTTCCCGAAATAACAATCTGACCTGGACAATTTAAATTAGCTATTTGCACAACCTCACCGTTTGAAGTGACATCATGAGTAACAGCTGCTAATTCATCTTTGCCTAATCCGAGAATCGCAGTCATCGCACCTTTTCCGGCAGGTACTGCTTCATTCATATATAAACCTCTTTGATGAACTAATAAAACCGCTTCTGCAAAGCTTAGAACATCTGACGCAACTAGGGCAGAATATTCACCTAAACTATGACCAGCGGTAAAATTAGGTATGATTCCAGCTTGTTTTAGTTTGTGTGCAATCATGGAACTTGTAGTGAGTAATGCCGGCTGTGCATTATAGGTTTTGGTAAGTTCCTCTGCAGGTCCATTCAACATAAGCTCACTCAAAGAAAATCCTAATACTTCATTTGCTTGTTCATAAAAATGATGACAATCTGTATTATTCTCTACTAATTGTTGACCCATGCCCACTGTTTGTGAACCTTGGCCAGGGAAGATAAAAGCAATTTTAGTCATTGGGTGATTCCTTTCGTAATGTAGTTGAAATTATGTCCGCAACATTATGCTCCACCATTGTACGAGCCTGTCTGATGGCATGATAGATAGCTCGACCGTTCGAGGAACCATGCGCTTTAATAACTGGAGCTTTCAGACCGAATAATCCTGCTCCTCCATATTCGGAGTAATCTAATGTGTTTTTTAACACTTTAAGTTCATTTTTTGCCAGTAAATAAGATATTTTTGTTTTAGCAGATGTATTAAAAGCTTCCTTCAATAAAGTAAATATGCCCGAAGCTGTACCTTCAATCGTTTTAAGTACCATGTTCCCAGTAAAACCATCCGTCACAACCACGTCCGCTACTCCATTAAGTAAATCTCTAGATTCCACATTACCCACGAAATTAATAGGTGCGTCTTTTAAAAGCTTAAAGGCAGCTTTAGTTAACTCGTTTCCTTTAATATCTTCTGTCCCAATATTCAGCAGCCCCACACGAGGATTCGAAATACCGCGAACTTTCTCAGCATATATACTACCCATAACCGCAAACTGCTCTAAATGCTCAGGTTTTGCATCGGCATTGGCACCTAAATCCAACATAACAAACCCTTTTCCATCAAGCGTAGGTAATGTCGGTGCTAAAGCAGGACGATCTACTTGATCGATACGACCAACTATAAATAATCCAGCCGCCATTAAAGCGCCAGTATTCCCCGCTGACACGCAAGCATCTGAATCTCCACTTTTCACAGATTCAGCCATTTTAACCAAGGAGGAGTTTTTCTTTCTTCTAATTGCACGAACAGGCTCATCTGTCCCTTCAATTACTTCATCTGTATGTATAACTATTAAACGTTGATGTTTCGTTATTAACGAGGCAAGCTTTTCCTCATCACCATATAACTGAATTTCTATATCTTGGAACGCTTCTAACGCCTCGTAAACGCCTTTTACTATTTCATGAGGAGCATTGTCCCCACCCATTGCATCTATTGAAATTTTCATTATTAATCACCTTTTTTATGACATCGTTACTCGGTACATGCTAAATTGACCAACGAAAACCGTCTCATTTTCTACCTTGCTAGTAACCTCTATTAACGTACTATTCTTTTCGACATCACTGGATGTCACGACTGCTTTAGCAATTACACGATCTCCTACTTTTACAGGTTTAACAAATGTAAGATTAGACTTTCGAGTAAGCGCTAAATCATCATTTATAACCGCAACGGCTAATGAATTGGCCTGAGCAAATAAATGGTGTCCTCTTGCTATACCATTTCTAGCAAAAACATGATCATGTGTAATATCTAATATGGAAATCGCTTGTTTATCCAAATCTATATCAATAATCTCTCCAATTACTTCGTCAATTGGAAGAGACTTGACGTCTTCTCCAAAATTATGAGCAGCAACTGACTTAATACGTTCTCGCAATTCCGGAATAGATAATTCCATTCTATCCAGTCGGATAGTTTGAACACTTACATGAAAAGTAGAAGCTAAATTTTCATCCGTCACAAACGGGTTTTTATCTAATGTTTCTAAAAGTAATTTCTGCCTATCCTTTTTGGAGTATTTCATATCCTCACCACCATTTTAGCACTTGGTACTAATATCAGTATATAAATATTAAAAAAAGAATGCAAGAATAGATTCAAAATCCTTCTTACATTCTCTTTAATCAATTCGTTCTCCATCCATAGCTTTTGAATTTATCAGCATCTCGCGGAGTCCCGCCATTTCACTCGAATCCCAAAATTCTTTAGAGTCTAATAACCTCTCAGCATCCACTTTAGCAGTATTTAAAGCACGATAATCATGCACAAGATCTGCTACTTTAAATTCTGGAAGTCCACTTTGTTTTTTCCCAAAAAAGTCACCAGGACCTCGAAGTTCTAAATCTTTTTCTGCTAGTATAAAGCCATCATTAGTCTCGGTCATGGAAACCATTCGCTCTTTTCCTTCTTCGGACTTTGGATCAGCTAACAATACACAAAATGATTGATGTTCGCCTCGACCAACTCGACCTCGTAGTTGATGTAACTGGGCTAGACCAAAACGCTCTGCATCGAAAATTATCATAAATGTTGCATTCGGAACATTTACACCAACCTCTACAACTGTAGTGGAAACTAATACCTGGATAGCACCTTCTGAGAAATCTCTCATTACTTGTTCTTTCTCATCCGAATGGAGTCTTCCGTGCATTAAACCAACTGTGCAGGTGCCCTTCAGTTCTTCTGTCATCATGTTATACACATCTACCGCATTTTGGACATCAAGCTTTTCAGACTCCTCGATTAAAGGACAAATTATATAAGCTTGTCTTCCGGTAGCCAGTTCACTTTTTAATCGAGCTATCAATTTATGTAGCTGATCAGGTTTCATCCAATGTGTTTCAATCTTCTTACGACCTGCAGGCATTTCATCGATAATGGAAACATCCATTTCCCCAAAAGCCGTAATAGCTAAAGTACGAGGAATAGGAGTCGCGGTCATAAAAAGAACATCTGGATTTTCCCCTTTGTCTTTTAGGACTCTCCGCTGCTCCACACCAAATCTATGCTGCTCATCGGTTATGACAAGCCCAAGCTTTTTAAATACAACATCTGGTTGAATTAATGCATGCGTCCCTATTAAAAGATCTATAGTCCCAGCTGCTAGATTTTCTAAGACTGCTCTTCTAGCTTTAGTTTTTGTTGAACCGGTCAGTAAAGCAATTCGGACACCTATAGGAGCTAACCATTCGTCAAGTGAACTAGCATGCTGCTCAGCTAAGATTTCGGTAGGAGCCATTAATGCTCCTTGATACCCCGCTGTAATGACGGCATATAAACAAATTGCGGCGACTATTGTTTTTCCAGACCCAACATCCCCCTGAAGTAAGCGATTCATACGATGAGGTTCCCGTAAGTCTCGACATATCTCATTGACGACTCTTTTTTGAGCATTTGTAAGTTCATATGGCAAAGTTTCGATTAGCTTCTTAACTAGATCATTATGGAAGGCAATCCCATTCCCTACATTTTGTTCTTTTCGAACCTTTTTAATAGCCTGCATTTTTAATTGAAAAACTAATAATTCCTCATACACAAAACGCCTTCTTGCATCTTTGGAATGTTCCGCATCTAGAGGGAAATGAATACCTTCTAAAGCATCTGATATACCTGGTAAACGGTATGGCACTCGAATAGAATCTGGTAGTGGATCTACTAAAGATCCCTTTAAATGATCCAGTGCTTGCCTCATGAACTTACGAAATGTTTTTTGATTGATCGAGCCTTTTAAAGAATATACCGGTTCAAAATCTTGTAAATCCGTTTTTGGTCCAATTGAAAAAGTAGAGACATTAATGACCTGTCTACCTCGATCCCATTTTCCCGATACGGTTACGATAGAACCTGGAATTATCTTATCTTTTAAATAGCCTTGGTTGAAAAATACAGCCTTTATTAAGTGTTGTCCTGCTAGTATTCGAACTTGCATTCTGGATTTGTTTTTCCCTAAAAAAAGAAGGGAAGGCTCACTTTCGACCCTTCCTTCTACTGTCACTCGTTCATTATGCGCAGTCTCTGCCAAATTTTTTAGTCGGAAATCCTCGTGTCTATAAGGGAATGTCATAACTAAATCCTCTAAAGTAACAATACCTAGGTCTTGCAAGGCGTTTGCTGTACTACTTCCCACTCCCTTTAGAGAAGCGACTAAATCATACTTATTAGTTTCCACTTCCAACTACTGCTCCACCAAAAATTTTAGACTCTAACCATCTACCAGTAGGTGTTGCTGCAAGACCACCTTGACCAGTTTCTTTTAAAGTAGAGGGCATCGATTGACCAATTCGATACATTGCATCTATTACTTCGTCACATGGAATTCGACTAGTTACACCCGCTAGCGCCATATCTGCTGCCACTAATGAATTAGCGGCACCCATCGCATTTCTTTTCACACAAGGTACTTCTACTAATCCAGCTACTGGATCACAAACTAACCCAAGCATGTTTTTTAATGTTATCGCAAAAGCTTCCGCACATTGAGCAGGAGATCCTCCCGCCATTTCTACGATTGCTGCTGCCGCCATTCCTGAAGCAGAACCAACTTCTGCCTGACAACCGCCCTCTGCTCCTGAAATAGAAGCATTATTCGCTACTATAAATCCAAAAGCACCAGATGTGAACAAGTACCGTATCATCTGTTCTCTAGTAGGATTCAATTTGTTTTTTACTGCAAATAAAGTACCAGGAACTACTCCCGCCGAACCTGCTGTTGGTGTTGCACATATCGTTCCCATAGCAGCATTAACTTCGTTAGTTGCCACTGCTTTACTAACAGCATCTAACATAAGCCCTCCTGTAAGAGTATTTCCTTTTTTAAGATAGTTTTGTAGTAAAACTGCATCTCCACCAGTGAGACCCGAAGTAGATTGAACACCACGAAGGCCTTTTTCAACAGCCTCTTCCATAACCGTCAAATTACGATCCATTTGAGCCATTATATCTTCTCTAGAACGATCTGTAATCATTATTTCCTGTTCTATCATTATTTCAGAGATCAGTTTGTTTTCCCGGGTTGCTCGCTCTACTAATTCACGAACGTTACGAAATAGAACTTCCATTTGTATTCCCCCTTAATCGGCGATTCTTGTTACTTGCGTAATATTAGGCAATTCACTAATTTCATTTAATATTTGTTCATTCACATTTTGATCGATTTCAATAACCATCAAAGCCATATTTCCTTTTTCTCGTCTCGAAACTTCCATATGTCCAATATTAATATCATATTTTGCTAAACAGTTTGACACACTTGCAATACACCCTGAACGATCCTCATGAACTACTAAAATAGCCGCTAGTTCACCTGAAAGACGTAGTGGAAAACCATTCAACTCTGTAATTTCCGTCTTTCCGCCGCCAATAGAAATTCCGACCATAGACATTTCACGGCTTTCGTCACCAATGACGATCCGTGTAGTATTCGGATGCTCTGTATGTGCGGTCTCTGGTATAAATTCATATGTTAAACCAGCTTGCTTCGCGTCCTCAAACGCTGTTTTAATGCGTTCATCAAAAGTATCATAATCTAGCAAACCACCAACAATTGCTTTATCCGTTCCGTGACCTTTATATGTTTCTGCGAAAGACCCGTATAAATATATTTTTGCCCATGTAGGCTGTTTTCCAAATAAGTCCCTAGCTACTCGCCCTATACGAGCTGCCCCAGCAGTATGGGAGGAGGACGGACCTATCATAACTGGCCCGATAATATCAAAAACAGATTTAAATTTCACTGATTAAACCTCCACATGATGTTTTAGTA
This sequence comes from Psychrobacillus sp. FSL H8-0487, assembly GCF_038008385.1. Taxonomy (NCBI): domain Bacteria; kingdom Bacillati; phylum Bacillota; class Bacilli; order Caryophanales; family Bacillaceae; genus Psychrobacillus; species Psychrobacillus sp. FSL H8-0487. The sequence goes on along the minus strand of NZ_JBBOZA010000001.1, from coordinate 1,228,013 downwards.
CCCCCATTTTACACTCTAACCTCAAAATAAACAAAGTATTATATTTTATCTAGTAAACTTCGGCAATTAGATACGGGGATATATTTTCTAGTGTATGTATTAGGATACGAACCAAACCATTCATGGCACAGGGTGAGCCAATCTAATATCCTTTATAAAATATGGGTTCCAGACCTTAAATAGTTAATGTGGTCTTGTTTAATATTTTTCGCTCTAAATTATAAACATAAAAAAACCATGTAGAGAAGATTAGCTCTACATGGTTTCTAAATTATTCTACAGATAAGATATATGGGTAAAGTGGTTGTTTCCCATTATAGACTTCTACTTCTATATCTTTATAATGTGCTTCAATAAAAGCTGCGAATTCGTTCGCATCCTCTGCACTTACATCTTCTCCATAAATGACCGTAACTATTTCGGACTCTTCATCCATTAATGACTTGATCAAGCTAGTAGTTACTTCTTTTAAGGAAGGTTTAGAAAGTACAATCTTACCTTCTGCAAGCGCCATGAAATCATCTTTTTTAATCTCGACTCCATCAATAGATGTATCTCGAACAGCAAATGTTACTTGTCCTGTTTTGACATGTGCATATGCTTCGGTCATATTGTTTTTATTTTCCTCGACAGTTGCTTGCGGGTTAAAGGCTAATATTGCAGCCATTCCTTGCGGGATTGTTTTGGTAGGAACTACAGCAGCTTCGATACCTAGTATTTCCGCAGCTTGCTCAGCAGCCATTACGATATTTTTGTTGTTAGGTAAGATCAATACGCGCTCTGCTCCAACCGCTTGTACAGCTTTGACAATATCTTCAGTAGATGGATTCATCGTTTGTCCACCTTCGATAACTGCTGATGCACCTAAGCTTTTTAATAGTTCAGAAACGCCAGTCCCCATCGCTACAGTAACAATTGCATATGGATGAACCTCTGTTTTTTTCGTTGTTGCTCCAGTGGAATATCCTTCTCCCACGATTTCTGTATGTTGCTGACGCATATTTTCAATTTTAATCTTGATAAGGTCACCATATTGTTGTCCATATGTTAAAACCTCACCTGGTGTTTCTGAATGAATATGAATTTTTGCAATTTCATCATCCGAAATAACTAGTAAAGAATCCCCATATTCACTTAAATCATTACGAAAAGCCGTTTCATCAAATGATTTTTTTCCTTCTTCAAAACGAACCATAAATTCTGTACAAAAGCCGAATTCAATATCAGCAGTATCCATAAATCCTTGAACATTCATATGATGTTCAGCGCTAACAAGATCATCCATTGAAGACCCTACCGTCTTACTCGGTAACGCTTCCCCTTTTAGACTCGCTAAAAATCCTTCATAAACAAACACTAGTCCTTGTCCACCGCTATCAACTACTCCTACTTCTTTTAGGACGGGTAGAAGATCAGGTGTTCTATCCAATGATTTTTTGGCTTCATCTACTATCGCTTCCATTAGCTCACGAATGTCATCCACATCTTCGCTAACCTCTACAGCTTTTCGAGCAGAATCCTTTGCAACAGTTAAGATAGTACCTTCAACCGGCTTCATAACCGCTTTATATGCAGTTTCCACACCATAGTTAAGTGCATCAGCAAATTGTTTTGCATTTAATACATCTAACTGTTCGATTGATTTACCGAAGCCACGGAATAATTGAGATAAAATTACTCCTGAATTTCCACGAGCACCCATAAGTAAACCTTTAGAAAGTGCTTGAGCTGTTTTTCCAATATGCTCATGAGTATGGGCTGCTGTTTCTTTTGCCCCTGAAGTCATGGATAAATTCATATTAGTCCCTGTGTCACCATCTGGTACAGGAAATACATTTAATGCATCTACGTAATCAGCATTTTGGAAAAGATGATGTGCTCCCATCTGAACCATGTCTGCAAATTGGATACCATTGATTGATTTCATTATTTTCTCTCCTTATTTACACGTTTGCCACGCGAACTCCTTGAACATACACATTAACGGATTTCACTGACATACCAAGAGATTTGTTTAGTGTGTATTTGACTTTTGACTGTACTTGGTAGGCTATTTCTGAAATTTTTGTGCCATAGCTAACTATAATATACATATCAATATGTAAATCTTCTTTTTCTTGTCTCACTAAAACACCTTTAGTGAAGTTTTCTTTTCTTAATATATCTGTTAATCCATCGCGAATTTGATGCTTTGAAGCCATACCAACTATTCCATAACATTCAATAGCGGCTCCTCCAGCAATTTGAGCAACTGTATCTTGTGATATATCAATTAGTCCGAATTCATTTTTCAATTCAATTGACATGATAAGACCTCCAAGTCTTTTTGACTATCTTTTATTGTACTACACCCATTAAAATTATAAAAGAGACGTTTACTTTCGTCCACTTTTTCAACGGTTTGGGAAAATGTGCTAGTTTTATACAACCTGTTTTATCACTTCTTTGTATAGGTAATTTTATAGCATTTGTCTGTCTTACACCCTACTTTAACTCTTAGAGACAGGTTAGTACATTTTCGGATAACTAGAGAAAAGATACCTTTCTATACATAGTGGAAGCTCTCGAAGATATAATTTCGGGAGCTATAATACTTCTCTAGAGGGCAAACACTTACTACTTCCTTTATTGCCACTAGTATAAAGGAAGTATGCAATCTTCAACTATCATTGGATAATAACACTTCTATTTCAAAAGCGGTTACATATAACACTTTCTAAAATTTTACCAACCTTAACATTTAAGCGATAAGCTTTGTTAAATCTTATAATATATTACTACATACTTATTGATTGTAGCGTAAGGTGGCGACTCCAGCGGGAACAGCGTTAGGCGAAGACACCTCAGCGAAGCGAGGAGGCTGAAGCAACGCCCACGGAAAGCGTCCACCTGAAGTGGAAATCACAGCGGCACTATTATTTTTCTTAAACTAAGTCTTCCAGTGATTTTCGCTGCTAAACGGCGTCTTACGCTTTTTTATACTGGCTAGTTCCAGCGCCTAGCCCCTCGAGTCGCTTCAGGATTTCAGGAAAGGCAAAGGACGACGCCTTTTCTTGAAATCCCTCCAGCGCTTTTCGGGGCTTGCATAGGCGCTTACACTTTTTTATACTGTAAAGGTTTTTTTCTTGATAAGTCTTGCACTTCATTAAGGTCTGTGGTAAATTATTAAAGTATGTGAAATATCGAACTGAAAAATCTTTCAGCTTCTTTTTTAAAGGAGGAAATATAATGCCAAAAGTATGTGCAATCACTGGGCGTAAAGCTCGTTCGGGTAATGCTCGTTCTCACGCAATGAACTCTACTAAACGTACATGGGGAGCTAACCTTCAAAAAGTACGCATTCTTGTAGACGGTAAACCAAAACGTGTATGGGTTTCTGCGAGAGCTTTAAAATCAGGAAAAATTGAGCGCGTTTAATCGCACTCATAATTAATGCCAGACCGACTTTCGTCGACCTGGCATTTTTTCATTTCTTCTTTTCTTCTTTTTTAAATAGCCGTATACAAACCTTCACAAAACTACTTACGGATTTAGGCAATCTAAATGTGTAGACCTTCACACAATTCCTCCCTTTTAGTCGCTACTTCTTATCATTAAACATATGCCCGCGGTAAAAGAGATAGTACCTGTTTGGTCTTTAAGTTCATTACTTGTAAATTTTGCATTCCCTACATCCATAAATTCCTTATCAACATTGTACAAAAATCCATGTAAAGTCATATTTTCTACCTGTTCTCCAAAAGAGAAAAAAGACACATATTTATAATGATCATCATAATTTATCTGATGTGTTCCTGCAGGTAAAAACTGTATAATATTTTGTTTGTTTTGGATGGAAAATATTATTGATGGATTTTTTAATTGCAAACGACAAATATCATGTAAAGCTGCCTCATAGTGATCTAACCGTCCGCCAGTTATTCCTGTTACGATTACTTCATTGGGTTTATAGTCTAAAGCAGTGAGGATGGCAATATGAGTATCCGTTTCATCCTTTTCCGATTGTAGTTCCGTAACTTTTTGTACTTTAGTCTTCATCAAATTTAGCTCTTCTGTTGTTAGGGAATCAAAATCACCGATTGCTTCATTTGGTAATATGCCCTCTTTCAACAACCACAATGCACCCCGATCAGCACCTATAAAAATAGCTTCGTCTCGATGAAAAGGAAGTTGTTTAAAATCAACAACTTCCTTAGATGGTCCACCTGAACAAACAACTACACGTTTCATTTTGGTACTACACTTAAACCGGCCGCTTTAATCGCTTGCAAAGCTTTTGCTTTATCAGGGGCATTATAAATGGCAGATCCTGCAACTAATATAGTAGCTCCAGCTTCGACACAAGGTTTAATCGTTTCTTCATTTATACCACCATCAATTTCAATCTCAATCGATAGATTTCGTTGTTTGATAATATCAGATAACTGCTTCACTTTAGGGACAACCGAGTGAATAAACTTCTGTCCACCAAATCCTGGGTTAACAGTCATGAAAAGAACCATATCTATATCTTCCAGTACGTGCTGGATTGTTTCTATTGGGGTATGTGGGTTCAGTACAACGCCAGGTTTAACACCGAATGAACGGATTAATTGGATAGTTCTATGCAAATGAGGACACGCTTCTACGTGAACTGTAATATAATCTGCTCCCGCTTTGGCGAATGACTCAATATACTGATCTGCGTTTTCAATCATTAAATGAACATCTAAAGGTAATTTTGTAAGTGGGCGAAGTGCCTCCACAACAATTGGTCCCATTGTAATATTGGGAACAAAATGACCATCCATTACATCGATATGAATTAGTTCTGCACCAGCTTTTTCTACTTCTAATACTTCTTCTCCAAGTTTAGAAAAGTTTGCTGCTAATATTGATGGAGCTATTTTCACCATAATTTAGTACCTCGGCTTTCTATCCATAATTTCTTCTAAGAATTGCAAGTAATGTTTGTAACGATATGCCTTAATCTCACCAGAATCTACAGCTTCTTTTACTGCACATTTCGGTTCCTTAACATGCATGCACTCTCTAAACTTACAATCATTTTGCTTAACTACAAACTCCGGAAAACACCGATAAAGTTCTTCTTTTTCCATCAAGTCAAACTCAAATGAGCTGAAACCTGGTGTATCAGCGAGCAGACCTCCGCAAACCTCGATAAGTTCCACGTGTCTAGTCGTATGTTTACCTCGCCCTAATGCATTAGAAATAACACCAGTTTTTAAATCTAAGGAAGGTAAAATGGTATTCAACAAAGTAGATTTACCCACACCAGATTGACCTGCCAAAACAGTTGTCTTGCCTTCCAATAGAGGAGTAATTTTCTCATCAAACGCTGGATCGTCTTTATATGTCATAAATAATTGATACCCTATTTTTTCGTAATCCTTCATATATTCCCTAATTTGAGTTTCTAATTTTTCATCCATTAGATCACTTTTCGTCAAACAAATAATCGGTTCAATATGAAAAGATTCTAATACTACTAGGAATCGATCGAGTAAGATTGTATTAAAGTCTGGTTCCTTAATGGAAAAAACCAATATCGCCTGATCGATATTTGCAATAGGCGGACGGACTAAATTGTTTTTTCTCTCATGGATAACTGTAATGGTCCCATCATTATTTCCTTCCACCGTATAGTCAACAAAGTCACCGACTAAAGGTGATTCTCCTCTGTTTCTAAATATACCTCGCCCGCGACACTGGATAACCTTTCCATTATCGTAAACATAATAAAATCCACTTAATGCTTTTCTTATTTGACCTGTTGGCATCCGAAACCTCCCTATTCTTAATCATCATACCCAATTGTTTCTTGCAAGATTGTTTTAGAGTTTACCTCAATTCGATATGCTGCTTTTTTACCTTCACTAATTTCTAATTTCAATTGTTTTACAACCGTTTCAGTAAGTTCAAATTCTTCGGCAGGCTCCAACATTGAACGTGTTTTGTCTTCAATGTATATCCGAACTACTTGCTTCTGAGCAACTGGTTCTTCTTTTATTTCCTCTTCCTCATCGCCCTCGCCTTCAACGGGTTCTTCTTTCTCTTCTTCGGCAGGTTGTTCATAAGGAATCGTAACTGTTTTCACGACGAATTTAGTAGGCTTGGCCTTTGGACCGTCAGAAATTGTTACGTTTATTGTACTTCCAGGATCTACTTTTGCATTTGGTTTCGGTGATTGTTCCATCACATTTCCTTTTGGAATGGAGTCCGAATTTTTTCTGTTTGCAACTTTAATCTTAAATCCAGATGATTTTTCATAATCACTTAAAGCTTTTTCATTCCAATCAGTCAAATCACTAACTGTGCGTAAATCTGGGCCTTTACTGACAGAAAATAGAAGATCTGTTTCATCTGGTATGACCTCTTCTCCTGCAGCAGGTGTTTGTTTTATTATAGTTCCTTTTGGCTGATCATCAAAGTCTTCACTTATCTCTATATTGAAATTTGGTAACAATGTAGTTACTTGATCTATATTCTTACCGATATAATTTTCAAGGACAAAAGATTCTTTTCCAGACGATATAAATAAATGAATTTCACTATTTTTTTCACGAAACTTACCGGCTTCCGGTGTGGTGCGAATAATTTTGTTTTCTTCCACTTCATCTGAAACTTCTAATGTTTCATCGCCAATTTTAAATCCTTCTGACTCTAATTGTTCAATCGCCTCTTCTAATTCTAGGTTAGAAACATCAGGAACTTCTACCTTTTCGGCTTTAAAGAGACCCGGAAATACGATGAAACTTAATAATATTAATAGGACTAGTCCACCTAATATCCCACCAAATATCTTCCTTTTTTTGTTCTTACTTTTTGGCTTCCCTGGTTTTGAAACTTTATCTGATGTGGATATTTTTTGGGTGTCAGCTATCTCATTAAATGGCACAGGCTCTTTAATAACAGGCAATACCTTCGTTGCATCATCATCAATAGCTACTGCAAATTTTGCTTCTTCTGCTCTTTCAGGTGATAGAGCAGTTGCTAAATCATCTGCCATTTCTTCTGCCGTAAGATATCTATCTTTTGGGTCTTTTGCTGTAGCCTTGAAGACGACATTTTCAATACTTTGTGGTATAGAGGGAATAATTTTCCGTATAGACGGTGTTTCAGTTTGTAAATGCTTTAAGGCGATTGATACTGCAGACTCCCCTGAAAATGGTAGTTGTCCAGTTAATAGCTCAAATAACACGATACCTAAAGCATAAATATCCGACTGTTTCGTGGCTGTGCCACCTCGCGCTTGTTCAGGCGATAGATAATGCACTGTACCTAGAACAGAGTTCGTCTGTGTATAAGATGTGGCACTAAGTGCCATCGCAATACCGAAGTCAGTTACCTTTACATTTTCCTCTTCATCCAACAAAATGTTCTGTGGCTTTATATCACGATGAATAATATGATTATTATGCGCAGTAGAAATTGCTGAAGTAAGTTGCTTCATAAACAATACTGATTTTGTTGGTGAAACCGGTGCATTCTGCAATATGTATTCTTTTAATGTTTTACCCTTCACATATTCCATCACAATATAATGAATATCCTCATCTTCGCCTACATCATATATATTGACAATATGTGGATGTGTAAGGCTTGTTGCAGAAAGGGCCTCACGTTGGAATCTGCGGCGTAATTCTTCTTCATTTGCAAAATCATACCGTAATATTTTTATCGCTACGTCGCGATCTAAAATCATATCATGTGCCAAATATACATTGGACATGCCGCCTCCGCCAATCATTTCAAGTAATTTATATCTACCACTTATTCGTTTGCCTAACAGCATCCTTACACCTCCTCAGCATTGTTATATAATAGGATTAAAGAAATATTATCTTCTCCACCTAAACTATTTGCTTCTTCCACTAAATCTTGACCTTTTTCTTCCAGTGTCTTACTGGAATATAAAATGGACTGCATTAATGATTCACTTATCTTATTACTCAAACCGTCTGTACAAAAAAGTAAATAAGAGTTTGGTTGGAACTCGATATCGTAGAAATCTGGTTGAATTGTTCGTTCCGTACCAATGGCTTTCATGAGAACATTTTTGTTGGGATGGGTCTTCGCTTGTTCTTCACTTATTTCACCCGAATCGATGAGCACATTTACATATGAATGATCTCGTGTAATTTGAAGCACTTGCGCAGGAGATATTAAATAGACGCGACTATCCCCTACATGGGCAATAATCCCTTGGTGATTTTCAAACAAACCCGCGATTAACGTTGTACCCATACCTGCGCACTCTACGCTCATTTTAGAATGTCTCATGACCGTTTGGTTAATCGATTGAAATGTATAGGTTAACCAGTCTTTTGCTTTTACTATAAATGGATTGAATGCAGCAAAATACTTTTTAAATTCAGAAACAGCTAAGTCACTAGCTACGTCCCCAGCATTGTGCCCACCCATTCCATCAGCAACTACAGCTAGCAAACGACCGTCTTCTCGCCTAAAAACCTCTACTCTATCTTCATTTACCGTTCTTTTCATACCTACATCCGTCTTCACAACAAACTTCATCTTATCATTCACCTCTTTTGAATTTGGCAAAGAGTGTTCTCTATTTCTGTTTTTGGAATAGAGCTACGTAAAATCCATCACTGCGTAAATCTTGTGGGAAAATCTGAAGCGTTCCTTCTTTTTCCTGATTCTTTATACGTTTAATAACGTCTGGAAAATGCTGAAGTTTCATATCTGGATGTGCATCTAAAAATAGTTGTGTTGTACCTTCATTTTCCTCTAAATCCACTGTACAAGTACTATAGACCATTAATCCATCTGGTTTTAATAGTTTATATGCTTCTTCAAGCAAATTCATTTGAATTGGTTTAAGAGAAGCAAAATCTTTTTCCTGTTTAGTATATTTAATATCTGGCTTACGTTTCATAACGCCAAGTCCACTGCACGGAGCATCAACAAGTATTCGATCAAATGATTGTTCTGCAAAGTTTTCACTAGCTTTTCTTCCGTCCATCTCCACTGTTTCAATGAAACTAAATCCTAAACGTTCCGCATTTTCCTTCACTAGCTTTAATTTATGCTGGTGAATATCCATTGCTACAAGTTTCCCTGTATTTTTCATTTTTTCAGCAATATGAGTAGTTTTCCCACCTGGTGCTGAACACATATCTAGAACGGTCATTCCAGGTTCTGGCTGAAGAACATAGGATGGAATCATTGAACTTTCATCTTGAATGGTCACAAAGCCTTCTTGATAAGCAGTTGTTCTCGCTGCTTGTCCGTTGATCAGGTAAATACATTCAGGAATGATTTCACTTTTAGCTACTACATGACCTTCTTGAGTCATTTGATGAACTACTTGATCAACGGTACGTTTAAATAAGTTTACTCGCAAAGTAGTCACAGGTGGTTCGTTGTTTTCTTTTAACATTTTTTCTGTTGTTTCAAAACCATATTGGGATATGAAACGCTTCACCATCCATAGAGGGTGGCTCGTTTCGATGGAAAGTCTCTCTTCTCTATCCTTAATATCTTCCGTTGAACGTACGCCTTCTCTTAAAATGGACCGCAATATACCGTTAACCGCTGAGGCAATCCCTTTATGTCCTCTTCTTTTCGCGATTTCTACTGCTTCGTTCACAGCAGCATGATCAGGAATTCGAGATAAATAATGAATTTGATATAAGGATAATCGGAGTAATTGCTTCACCCAGTCATCTAACTTACCTTTTATAAACGGTTGCAAATAGTAATCTAGTGTCATTTTATATTGAAGTGTGCCGTATGTTAGTTCCGTAAGCAAAGCGCGGTCTTTAGCGTCAATCGTATATTTTTCGATTGTTTGGTGTAACAGTAAGTTACTATAAGCTTGTTGCTTTTCAACAGCCATTAATATAGTAAGGGCTGCATCTCGAACATTACCTGTCCAAATCTTTTCATTTTTTTTAGTCATTCAAAAGTATCTCCTATTCGCAATTTCGAACCTACACCGCGCAAATAATCTTCAGCGGACATTTTCTTCTTACCTGCTGGTTGTAACTCATTAATGCGAATTGCATCTGATTTGCCAGTTTGTACAACGAAATAATCCGACTCAATTTTTACAACAGTTCCAGGCTTTTCGTTTGTTTGAGTGTTAATAGTATCCGCTTTCCATACCTTCACTACTTGTCCCTCTAATGTTGTATATGCTACAGGCCACGGATGGAGCCCACGGACTTGATTGTGTAATTGTAGTGCTGAATTATTCCAGTCCATTCTTTCTTGTTCACGAGAAATATTTTTAGCAAATGTCACTAGGCTGTCATCTTGTTTTGTCCGATTATTCTCTTTAGCGATAATCGAAGGCAGTGTTTCTTTAAGTAGGTTAGAGCCTACTGCACTTAGTTTTTCAAATAATAGTCCGGTATCATCCGTATGTTCAATAGATATCTCACTTTGCGAGATGATATCTCCAGCGTCTAATTTCTCTTCCATATACATTATAGTGACACCAGTTTTGCTTTGGCCATCAATAATCGCCTGATGAATTGGAGCTCCTCCACGGTATGCAGGAAGCAACGAGGCATGAACATTTATGCATCCCAGTTCAGGAACGTCTAACAATTCTTTTGGAAGAATCTGACCAAAAGCGGCGGTGATGATCAAATCTGGTTTTAGTGCGATAATTTGCTCTAGCTCTTCGGAACCCTTTAGTTTGTTTGGTTGAATGACAGGTAAGCCAAGCTCAATAGCTTCTTCTTTGACAGGTGGGGCCGTTAGCACTTTCTTCCGCCCTACTGGTCGATCTGGTTGAGTCACGACAGCCTTTACTTTATAGCCTTCTTCTACTAACATTCTCAAGATAGGGGCAGAGAATGCTGGGGTGCCCATGAAGATAATAGAAGTCATACTTCTTCCACCTCATTTTCAATTTCATCTAATTCAACGTAACGAACAACCTTAGTAGTAAATAAAACACCGTGCAAATGGTCAATTTCATGTAAAATCGCTCTTGCCTCATAATCCTCTGCTTGTAATTCATATAAAGCTCCTGTTCGATCTTGAGCTTCTACTTTCACAAAAAATGGACGTTCTACTTCTCCATAAATGTCGGGAAAACTAAGACATCCTTCCACTTCTATTTCTGAACCTCCGACTTCCACTATCTCAGGATTAATCATTTCGATAATATCTTGCCCTTCACCTAAGTCGACGATAGCTGCCTGGATCGTCTCTCCAACTTGTGGTGCAGCTATGCCGATTCCATCTGAAGCAACCATCGTGTCATACATATCGTCTAAAAGTTCCGCTAATTTATTGTCAAACTTGGTAACTTCTTCACATTTCTTTAATAATACATCATTGGGATGTGTAATGATTGAACGTACTGCCATTTCTTTTCCTCTTTTCAAACACCTTATAAAATAGTGGATGGATCTAAATCAATCGTTAAAATGATTCCTTTTTTTATCCACTCTGTTCGGTATATTTTTATTAACTGTTGAAGTTTTTCAACTAGTATTGGTTCTTTTTTGTATTTTATCAAACATTGGTAACGATATCTATTTTGTATCTTACTAATAGCGCTAGATGTTGGTCCTATGACCATCGTAGTAGGGGACAGATTCTCTCGTAACCAATCAGTCGCTAATTTTGCATATTCCGATGCTAACATAACATTTTCATGTGTTACTTGAACAAGTGTTAAATAGTAGAAAGGTGGATATTCAAACTGTTTTCGTACTAGCATTTCTTTATGATAGAACGGTTCATACAACTGTGACTTTGAATATTCAATGGCATAGTGCTCTGGGGTATAAGTTTGAATGTATACCTGTCCCTCTTTATCGTGTCGACCAGCTCGACCACTAACTTGTGTCATAAGCTGAAATGTTTTTTCAGCGGCTCTAAAATCGGCTAAATGCAGAGTGGTATCCGCGTTTAACACTCCAACCAGTGTTATATTAGGGAAATCAAGCCCTTTAGCAATCATCTGGGTACCAAGCAAAATATCTGCTTCTCCGTCTCCGAATTGTTTTAAGATCCGTTCATGAGAACCCTTTGTCCTAGTCGTATCTACATCCATCCGTAGAACTCTTGCATAAGGAAATAACTTAGTGATTTCCTCTTCTACTTTTTGAGTTCCCGTTCCGAAAAATCGTATATGCTCACTTTGACATTCTGGACATTGCTTCGGTACAGGCTCTTCATGTCCGCAATAATGACATTTCAGTTGCTCGCCTTCTCGATGATAAGTTAACGAAATATCACAATTATCGCATTCAACTACAGTTCCACAATCTCTGCAAAGTACGAATGATGAAAATCCTCTTTTGTTTAAAAATAATACAATTTGTTCTTTTTTCTCTAGCTTTTCTCTTACAGCATCCGCAAGATCTACACTGAACATGGAACGATTACCATTTTTCAACTCTGCACGCATATCTACAATATTCACGACTGGTAAGGGCTGTTCTTTTGCACGCATTTGTAATGTTAACAAACTGTATACACCCTTGGAAGCTCGTGCATATGATTCAAGTGAAGGTGTTGCACTTCCTAAAATAACGGGACATTGATGAAAATTACTTCTCCATATAGCAACATCTCTTGCATGGTATCTTGGTGTATCTTCTTGTTTATATGTAGATTCATGCTCCTCGTCGAGAATTATCAAACCTAAATTTTTAAAAGGTGCAAAAATGGCAGATCTAGCTCCTACAACAACTTTAACTTCCCCACGCCAAATTTTTCGCCATTCATCAAATTTTTCTCCGACAGATAGCCCACTATGCATAACAGCTACTTGATCGTCAAAACGTAATTTAAATCTTCTAGTCATTTGGGGGGTCAATGATATTTCAGGTACAAGCATAATTGCCTGTTTGCCTTCATTGATTGACTTTTCAATAGCATTCAAATAAATTTCCGTTTTCCCGCTACCCGTAATGCCATGTAACAGAAAAGTAGTATGTTCATTATTATCCTGTGCATTGTTAATTTTAGAAAGAGCTTCCTGTTGTTCGTCTGTCAATTTAAATCTATGATCCTGATCGTTATACTCTAGGCTGTTTATTTCACGGTATATTTCTTTGTTTTTTGTTTCTAAGATACCTTTGTCTATTAAAGCTTTAACCGTATGATTATTTGTTTGCGTAGAATCTTTAAGTTCTAGCATTGTATACGAAGGTTGCTTCTTAAGTAACAGCCATTCAATAAGTTCTTTTTGTTTGATTGCATTTTTGGGTAGCGTATTTAGTTGTGATAGAACTAATTCCTCATCCTGTACCATACGATACTTGGTAATTGTTTTTACCTTACCTTGTTGCTTAATGACAGTATCTAACTGGAACTTCCCTTGTTCCAGATATTTTTTCATCTGTTTTAGCATGCCGGCTTTTTCAAAAATTTCGTATGATATAGACTCTTTTGACCCAAACAGAGCTAATGTTTCTATATCTATACCATCATGTTCTACTAATCGAATTTCTTTTTTATATGAAGCACGAAGAGCGGCAGGTAACATCACTTGAAGTGCATCTATTTCATAACAGAGTGTTTTTTGTGTCATCCACTTGGAAAGCTGTAATAATTCATCGGTTATAACAGGCTCCACATCGATTATTGAGATAATCGCTTTTAGCTTGGACATATCTAAATCAGATTTTTCTTTAATATTCGTTATAAACCCCTGTACTTTTCTATTTCCAAAGGGTACATGCACTCGACTTCCACGCTCTATCACTGTCTCTAATTTATCAGGAACTATATAGTCAAAAGGACGATCAATAGGATAAGCTGATACATCTACGATAACTTCTACTATCATTTGGCATCATCTTTCTCCAATTGAATAATAGTTTGCAGTAATTGTAGAGCGAGCACTTTTTTAGTTTGATGTCCAAAATACTGTTCTATATTTTTACCTACTAACGTAACAGCATTCGTATCTGTTCCAAATCCAGATCCTTCCTCCGTCACGTCATTAGCAATAATATAATCTGCATTTTTCTTATCTAACTTGCTTTTAGCATAGTGGATCACATCATTGGTTTCTGCTGCAAAACCTATTAATAATTGGTCTTTTTTTCGTTTCCCTAACTCCAAAAGAATGTCAGTAGTTCTTTCTAATACAATTACAGACTCCCCTGGTTGTTTTTTCATCTTTTGCAAATGAACTTCCTTTGGTTTGTAATCTGCCACAGCAGCAGTTTTGACAACCATTGTTGCTGTATCAAAATGAAGTAAAACGGCATCTAACATTTCTTTGGCACTTTCTACAGAAACAAGTGTTACATTTGGTGGTGGATTTAAACTGACAGGTCCTGATATCAAAATTGTTTCAGCTCCTAGACTAGCTGCTGCTTCTGCCATAGCGTAACCCATTTTCCCACTAGAAAAGTTAGTTAAAAAACGAACAGGATCTATTCTCTCTCTTGTTGGTCCGGCTGTAACTACAACTTTTTTCCCTTTTAAAGGTAGTTCTTTCGGGACAAAATATCCCTCCACCAACTGTACAATCTTCTCTGGTTCCTCTAAACGACCTTTCCCAACATATCCACATGCTAAAAAACCTTCAGAAGGCTCTATAAAATGAAATCCATCTTTTGAAAGTTGGGCAATATTGCGAATAACCGCAGCATTATCATACATATGTACGTTCATCGCAGGTGCTATCCATACATCAGCAGTAGTCGCTAATAAAGTAGTAGTGACCATATCATCTGCAATACCATTTGCTAACTTACCAATTACATTAGCTGTTGCTGGTGCTACAATTACCAGGTCAGCCCAGTCTGCTAAATCTATATGTGCAATTACACTAGAATCCTTTTCATCAAATGTGTCAAAATACACATCATTCCTAGACATTGCTTGGAAGCTTAACGGCTGCACAAATTCCATTGCTGATTTTGTCATCATTACTTTTACATTTGCGCCTGCTTGAGTCAATTTACTAACCAGCGCAACTGCTTTGTATACAGCAATTCCACCAGTAACACAGATAAGAATTTTTTTAGAAGTTAACATTATGAATTCTCTCCTCTAAACAACAACCTCCCAAAGAAACGTACATTCTTTGGGAGGTCATTGCTAACAAAAATATTTAAACTTCGTCTTCATAAACTACAGAATCATTTGATGATAATATAGTTAACTCACCAGCTGCAACTTCCTCTAACGCTCTTCCTACTTTTTTATAGGACACATATGAAGTTAGACGTTCTCCGCCTTCTTCTTGTAACTGACGAGCTCGCTTGGATGCGACCGTCACTAAAGAATATTTTGAATCGATTTGCGTTTTTAAAGAATCTACAGATGGATATAACATATTAAATTTCTCCTTCCAGCATAGCTGAATATCTTTTTTCTACACGTTCACGACGACAATGTTCGGCTACGACAATTGCATTAATTTTCGCACATGCTTTAGACACTTCATCGTTTTCTACAACATAATCATATAAATGCATCATTTCAAGCTCTTGTCGTGCAGCTTGAATACGTGAACTGATGACATCTTCTGTTTCCGTTCCTCGGCCAATAAGTCTTTGTTGGAGTTCAGAAAGGCTTGGAGGCGCAAGGAATATAAATAAAGCCTCTGGAGCTTTCTCGCGAACAAGCGCTGCTCCTTGAACTTCAATTTCCAAGAAAACATCGCGTCCCGAATCTAACGTAGCATTCACATAGTCGATAGGAGTTCCATAATAATTCCCCACATATGCTGCATACTCTAACAATTTACCTTCTTCAATCAGTTGTTCAAATTCTTCTTTTTGTTTAAAGAAATAATCTACTCCGTCTACTTCACCTTCACGAGGGCTTCTTGTAGTCATAGAAATAGAGTACTCATAGTTTGTACCGGGTTCGGAAAACAACTCTTTTCTAACTGTCCCTTTACCTACTCCTGATGGACCTGATAAAACGATCAATATACCTTTTTCTCTTCGCATAACGTCTCCTTCAAATACAGTCATACTACAACGAATTCTTCCAATTACATACTTAACTGATTATAACACAAGTGTACTGGAAAATGATAAGATATATTAGATAAGTGCAAGCGCCGATGCTTTAGAAGTCGTCTAATTTAGTGACGTCGTGTCACAACGAATAAATGACCTACATCCTAAGACCTCGATATTATGAAGTAACTATAGGCACTAGGTGCTCGAGCTCGATATATCGAAGGCGCACGCAGCACAATAAAAATAATGATTTGAAAGAGGAGTACTTATGGCATTTGACGGTTTATTTACTATATCTATGACAACAGAATTACAACAACTCGTGTCCGGACGTATTTCTAAAATACACCAGCCCAATTCACAAGAGATATTAATGCATATTAGAGCTCAAGGTAAAAATTACAAACTTTTGTTCTCAGTTCATTCATCTTATTCACGCGTACAAATTACACACGAAACAATTGACAATCCAGCCCAACCACCACTATTTTGTATGGTATTGCGTAAGCATTTAGAAGGTGGAATTATTACTGGAATTCATCAACATGAAAGTGATCGAATTATTATTTTCCAAATACAAAGTAAAAACGAAATCGGTGATGATATTTCCCGTGAAATTCATATGGAAATAATGGGACGTCACAGTAATTTGCTTTTAGTAGATCCAACTCGCAATTTAATCTTAGAAAGTATAAAGCATCTCTCTCCTTCTATGAATAGTTATCGTACTATTTTACCAGGACAGCCCTATATTGCTCCTCCTTCTCAAAACAAGCTGAATCCACTCGATGTTTCAGAAAAACTAGAAGCAGTACTTAAATCGGCTAATGATTCGAAAGAAATTTTGGATCAAATTTCTGGTTTTTCTCCATTACATGCGAAGGAAATCATGTATAGATTCCAAAGTTCAACGGATAGAGTGGAGATTTATAAGGAGTTTATCCAAGAGATTACGCAAGGTGGCTCTACAAAACAAATTGTAGAAGTAAATGGAAAATCCTATTATTCACCAAATGCATTAACTCATTTGGAAGGCGAAAAATTCGATGAAGCAAGTTTAGGTAATTTATTGGATCGGGTCTATTTTGCAAAAGCAGAACGCGACCGTGTGAAGCAGCAAGCAGGAGATTTAGAAAAATGGCTTCAAAACGAATTAAACAAATTGAAGTTAAAAATGAAAAAACTCCAAAAAGACTTTGAACAAGCAGAGAACTTAGAAACTTATCAACTATTTGGTGAGCTAGTCATGGCAAATGCACATGCGATTGAAAAAGGATTAAAAGAAGTAGAGCTAGTAAATTATTACGATGAAAATGAAAAAACAATTGTGATTCCTTTAGATGTCCGAAAAACTGCTACGCAAAATGCACAAAAGTATTATAGCCGTTATACAAAAGCTAAAACTGCATTATTAAAAATAGAACAGCAATTTGAAATTACCAAAGATGATATTGCTTACTTTGAGTTGCTGCTCCAACAAGTAATGCAAGCCTCTCCAACTGATATTGAAGAAATTCGAGAAGAGTTAATGGAGCAAGGATTACTGAAAATGCGTGCTTCGAAAAAGAAGAAAAAGCCCGTTAAGCCAACACCAGAAAGATTTATCGCCTCGGATGGTACCGAGATATCTGTCGGCAAAAACAATAAACAGAATGATTTTGTAACTTTTAAATTAGCTCGTAAAACGGATACATGGCTTCATACAAAGGATATCCCTGGATCCCATGTAGTTATACATTCAGAGAATCCGTCAGAACAAGCACTATTAGAAGCAGCAAATCTTGCAGCATATTTTAGTAAAGCACGCGAATCTTCCTCAGTTCCGGTAGATTATACCGTAATTAAACAAGTGAAAAAACCAAATGGGGCAAAACCTGGATTTGTCATCTATTTTGAACAGACCACCTTATTTATCACACCGGACGAAGAAAAGATTAGAAATATGAAGAAGTAGAAAGATGTTAACCTAAAAAAGCTAAAAGAAAGGTCTGTTGGAAGTAAATCTTTACTTCTGTCAGACCTGTTCTTTTTTTATAGTTAATAATTTCAATCTTTTTCGCGTAACTAGAAAACCTTTTCGAAATAATTCTGTATTAGCTACAATCTCTATGATGACTGCTTCTAACAATGCGATAGTGAACACGACTAAAAGACAAAAAATAGCTACTTTATCGAAAATGCTCTCGAAGGAATTTGGGTACGATATAAATTTTAGCCTAGTGTAAAAAAAGATTGAACCAAAACCCAAAGCAAAAACAGGGATATATTTGAATAAGTTCGTTGATACCTTTTTCCCTAAATAGTAAGTTATGATAGCAATGAGACCCATTAGAGTTAAACATACTAAGATTGCAATCTTAAAACTCATCTTGAACACCTCTTTCCGAAAATAAGGAAAATATTTTTGTTTACTAAAGCCAAAATAGTCTTTACATACCATATTCATAATATAAGCGGATAATACACTTCCTATAGAGTAAGACTTTTAATTTTCAACCTTTCTAACAACCATAAGAGACTCAATACAAGCTTAACCAAGACATAAATAATTTAGTCTTTACTTGTTCATTCCAAACATTATTTGGGAAATATCAATACCAATGGGAAAGACCACTTGATGCGTTAACATCAAGTGGCCTTTCAAATTATTAACCCAAATCTTCTTTTATTTTAATTGACACTAAAACTACTACCTAATACATCGCGGACTTCGTGAACAACAACGAACGCATTTTTATCTACGCTACTGACAGTTTGCTTCAGCTGTACTAGTTCAGGTTGGTTTATAACAATATAGAGAACTTCTTTTTGATTTTGACTGTACCCGCCTCGACCTTCTAGAATTGTTACACCACGCGACATATTGGACACTATAAATTGGCGAATCTCTTCCGAATGTTCAGAGATAATTGTCACTGCAGTTCGACTATTTAATCCTTCAATTACATAGTCAATCACTTTTGAACCTAAAAATACGGCAACAAGCGTGTACATTGCTTTTTCCTGTCCAATGATAAATACAGATCCCGCAATAACAATAATATCAATAACTAAAACACCTTTTCCTAGACTCCATCCTAAATACTGATTGGCTAAACGAGCTAAAATGGCTGATCCTCCGGAAGTTCCGCCTGCTCTGAACATTAAACCCAGACCAAGACCTACAAACACACCAGAGAAAAGAGCAGCTAGCAATGTATCGCCATTCAATTGATGACCTACATCTTCTGTTAGAAACAGAAACAAAGAAGAAAAAACAATTCCAATTACTGTATATATCATTGTCTTTTTGTCAAAAAATTTATAACCAATAGCCAAAAGGACCGCATTAATCATCAGGTTGACAACCCCTGGTGACCATTCAAATAGATAATAGGTAATTACCGTTACCCCAATTACCCCGCCTTCGGATAATCTGTACGGAATTGCAAAATAGTTAATCCCAACTGCGAATAACAATGATCCAATAATGATTAACAATATTTCTTTCATACGTTGTTGTGCCATATTATGTATATCCTCCTACGAATAACCAGACAAAAATTCTACTCTATCCCTTTTTACAGGCTGTAATCCTCCACGGATGGAGGTGTCACTCTATGTAGTTTACTGTCGGTCTTCCGACTCCCATTTCTTTGCGTGCTTCTCGATTATTTCTATTAATTTATTCATTGCTGGGGTAAGCCATTTATCTTTGTGATACGCTAGTTGAGTAGTCACAAATTCATCACTGTGCACCCAAGGTAAAGCAACTAAGCTGCCTCGTTCTAGTTCTTCTCTCACCGTCATCAAAGGGAGATAGGAAAGACCTAATCCACACTTCACTGATTGTTTAATAGCTTCGATATTCCAAAAAGCTATTCGTGAACAACCAACACCCTCCTCTTTAATCCATCTTTCTAGCAAATCGCGATAGCTTCCGGTCTCTGTTAAAAGTAATACTTCATCTTCCAAGTCGTTTGGAGTTATCATCGCTTTACCACATAATCGATGTCCTGCAGGTGCAATCATTACCAACGTCTCTCTTACTAAATCATTCGTAACAATGTCAGGTCCTAATTTTTCAGGATTTGTAAATAAAGCCAAGTCAAATTTCCCAGATTTCAACTCATTATTAAGCTCCTGACTTTCGGAAGGTTGTAATATAAGTTGGACTTTTGGATACAGCCTTTTGAATTCATATAAAATAGTTGGCAGTCTATATACCATTAAAGATTCATTTGCTCCGATCAATACTGTACCGGAAGGCTCTGTATTTAATCGGGAAGAATCGACCGCTTCCTGATAAAGATGTAATATTTCCTTTGCATACGATGCTAAATGGTTCCCTGCATCTGTTAGAACAACTGTTTTTCCTAGCCGGTCAAAAAGGCGATTTCCAACAGCTTCCTCCAATGCCCTTACATGATTTGTAACTGTCGACTGTGTGTATCCCAACTGCTCACCAGCTCGAGTAAATCCTCCACATTCAGCTACAACTAAAAAGGTCTTTAGATTGCGAAGTTCCATAGTCAATTCCCCCATACGAATAATATTCCTCATATTGTATAGGAATCCTATTTGAATGGCGATAATTTTTACCGCCAAATGATATTATAGTATCTTTTTCAATATTAATGAAATTAATTATATTAATTAAAATCATTTAAAATATTAGGGTAAAGTGAATTCCTAGTTATTTATATATAATTCTTTATGCATCGGGCATTATCTTTAAAAGAATAAGCTTTCCTTTTGCGGAAAGACTACCAAAAAGGAGTGAAACAAAATGCCGCAAAAAAATAAAATACTAGTACCTTCTGCACGTGAGGAGTTAGATAAATTAAAGTTGCGAGTTATGAAGGAGCAAGGTTATAAGCTAAAAAGCAATAATCCGGACGATGTAAAATACGAAGTTGCAGAAGAGTTAAGTATTCCCTTAAATAATGGATATAACGGTAAACTTACTTCAGCACAAGCAGGCAAAATTGGTGGACCAATTGGTGGGAGTATGGTGAAAGAAATGGTTAGAATGGCGCAAGATCAAATGATGAAAAGATAATTCCATCTATCGATAAGGAAAACAATTCAATAGCATAAAACCTGTAGATGGGGGGATTATAATGCTGAAACAGATAAGATTAAATTAATTATCTGTTTTTTGACATTAAAGTATTTCCCGAGAAATAAAAAATGAAAAGAGGAGGTCATGACAAATGGCATTTAACCAACAAAACCTTAGTCCAGGAACTGCTTTTTTTCGGTTCATGTTAGGTTCAATAATGACCACTTATGGAACTGTACGACTTTTACATGAACCTAAAAGCAGAAGCGGGAAGATGCTCGTCCTTTTTGGTTCTATGAAAGCTGCTGAAGGAGCAACAAAGTTTTGTCCGACGAAAGCGATTGGTACGGTGATGGATAATTTAGCAAATGAAAATGCTAAATCAGGTGCACAAGCCAATTCCAGTAACCAGATGGCTAATGGAACTCAAACAGGACAATATGCATCAGGTGGGAATACTGACAACCAGCATGGTGGGATCATGCAAATGGTTGGAAGTCTTGCACAAAAACTAACAAATGCTAATTCGTCTCAAAATACTTCTGGCTCACAGAACGCAGGAGGAAATCAGACTAGCAATTCGGCTGACCAAAGTAATATGGGGAGCAATTCATCATCAATCGGTAACCTCGCTCAAACTATTGCCCCTCAGTTAAGTCAAGCAGTCAAAGAAGTAACGAATATGGCAAGTTCACAACAATCATCAGGTACTAAAAATGAGCAAAAACAAGCTTCCGGAACTAGTGAGGGAACTAGTAAGAAAAATGCTACATCAAGTGGAAACAACTCAAAATCAGCTTCTAGTACTAATGATAAGCAAGCTGCTCCCGCAAAAGCAAACACTGATACAAACGGAAAATCTAACAATTCGAATATAGACTCATCCATCATAGTAGAAGTATCGAAATCAAGTCATAAGAATTCAACTACACCAAACATTCTACAATAAGCAATATTTGACTATACTTTCTTCAAACTGAAAACGTGCTTAGTACCAGTCGAAAACTTCGAGTGACTACATAGCACGTTTTTAGTTATCCCACCAAGTATTACAGTCCTATTGCTAATATGATGTAACCAACAATTAATATTAACCTTCCTCTTCAAAATCTTCCTCTAATCGCTTTACAAACTCTTCTGCAGCACTATACCCTTGCTGTTTTAAATACCAATTATTTGCCGCCGCCTCAATAAGTCCCGCAACATCACGGCCAGGTTGTAATTGGATTTGCATATGCGGTATTTGAACACCCATATAATCTATAAATTTTGTTTCTAATTCTAATTCATTATTTAATGTATTGCTTTCCCATTTAGTTAACTCAATATCTAATGCGATTCGAGTTTCCTCTTGAAATGCAGTGCGGCCATATAGGCGGACTACATTCAACAAACCAATACTTCGTAGCGCCAAAAATTCTTTATTTTTCTCATTATGGGAACCTAAAAGAGTCTGTGGACTTAGCTTTTTTAACACAACGATATCATCTGCTACTAGCCTATGGCCACGCCCTATTAGTGTATGTGCTGTTTCACTTTTACCGACACCAGATTTCCCCCGCAACAAAATGCCCATACCAGATACATTCACACAAACACCATGAATTGAAATCTCTGGAGCCATCGCTTTTACAACAAATGCATCTAGTTTTGCACTTACTGCGCTTGTAGAATCAGGAGTGCGCAATAGTGGGATATCATTTTCTACACAATATTGTATTAGACCGGGAGGCTCGGCCTGGTTGGAGGTAATTATTATACAAGGTGGATCGTATTGAATAATGTTACCTATACGTAACTTACACTCTTCAATCTGGAGTGTGTGTAAATAATTTATTTCATTTTTCCCTAGGATTTGAATATGTTCCGTTGCTATAAAATCGAACTTGTCCATAAACTCCAAGCCTGGACGTCGAACTTTTGTTTTCTTTACTACCCGCTGGAATTGATTGTGACCAGATAAAACTTCTAGAGAAAATCTATTCACAAGGTCCATCACTGTTAAAATTTTCATCGATTACACTCGCTCTCTCCATATCATTAACTCATCATATAACAAAAATAAGTGCATAACTATTCATTTCGTTTCATTCAAGCAAAGTATAAGAGGAAAAATAAGACAAGGTGACCCGAATTGAATAAGCAAATATATCGGAAAAACTATTAATGTTTAGCCAATAATAAAGCCTACTGTTAAAACAACCAGATAAAAAATCCACCAAAATAGCTCTATCCTTTTTTCAGTATACTCATGAATAACTTTTGAATTCCCCATAATTCCTCTTAACAAAAAGCCTTCTAAATATACGAGTAAGAATAGAATTAGTTTCAAGTTAAAATTGTCTATAAAAAACGATCCCTCTTTTGTAGAGAGATCGTTTACAACTTAGTCTATTGTAGTAGTCCACTTTTTAAATCACTATGCCATTTAGCAAGCATAGGAATATCTTCTTGATTAATTATTCTTGCTTCTTTTGCAGCAGTTGTTAAAGCATCGTAATTTGTTAAACTGACGAACGAAATCCCTGCTTCTTCAAATGCTTGATCTGCTTTTAGTAGTCCATAAGTAAAAATACAAACAACACCTAGTACTTCTAGACCCTCTTTTTGAAGTGCTTCTACTGCCACTAGACTGCTTCCACCTGTCGAGATTAGATCTTCAATGACTACTACTTTTTGTCCTGCGACTACTTTACCTTCAATTTGATTGCCACGACCATGTTCCTTTGCTTTTGAACGGACATACATCATCGGAAGTTCCAGTACATCACTCACCCAAGCAGCATGGGGAATCCCCGCAGTTGCCGTACCAGCTACTGCTTCAGTTCCTGGGAAGTTTTTGTCGATGGCTTCTGCTAATCCCTGAGCAATTTCTTTTCGAATAGCTGGTGATGACATCGTAATACGGTTATCACAATATATTGGAGATTTAATACCAGAAGCCCATGTGAATGGATCGTTCGGTTTTAATGCAACTGCACCAACTTCCAGAAGTGCCTTGGCAATTTTGTTTTCTAAGCTCATGCATTTTCCTCCCACATTTTTAAAATAGTTTCATATGCTTGTATTGGGTCATTCGCTTTTGTTATTGCACGACCTACCACAATATGAGAAGAACCAAGGATTCGAGCATTCGCTGGAGTTGCAACACGTACCTGATCATGCGCTTCTCCTTCTGCTAAACGAATACCAGGAGTAACACGTAAAAATTCTTCACCACAGACAGATGCAATTTTCTTGGCTTCTAAAACGGAGCATACGACTCCATCTAGCGCTGCTGTTTTAGCTAGCTCTGCATAATGAACAACTGATGCGTCTATCGTTGTTTGTACCAGCTGTTCTTGCTGCATTTGCAATTCAGAAGTGGAAGTTAGTTGCGTTACAGCAATAATAGAAGGTCTTTTACTACCAGCAGTGGTGCCAGCATCTAATCCTTCACGTGCTGCAATCATCATTGCTACTCCACCTGCCGCATGCACATTCACCAAATCTGCTCCTAAACGAGCGAGACCTTTCATCGCATGCCCTACTGTATTTGGAATATCATGTAGCTTCAAATCAAGAAAAACATCATGACCCATCTCTTTTAGTTGATACACAATAGAAGGCCCTTCTTGTAAATATAATTCCATCCCTACTTTTACAAATAATGACTGCTCAAATGGAGTGAGAAATTGGTATGCATCTTCTGCAGAGGCAAAGTCTAATGCAATAATTGGACTGTTTAACATAGTCGATGACTCCTTCCAACTAAATCTGTTACGGTGTTAAATCCTAGTTCATCTAATTTTGCTGGAAGCTGTTCGATTAAATTAGGACAAATGAATGGATCAACAAAGTTTGCTGTCCCTATCGCAACCGCACTTGCTCCTGCCGATAAGAAATCCACGACATCATCAATGTTAGTAATACCACCCATTCCAATAATAGGGATAGACACTTTTTGGGCTACATCATAAACCATACGAAGTGCTACTGGCTTAATAGCTGGACCGGAAAGACCACCAGTGACATTTGCAATTACTGGACGACCAGTTTTAGTGTCTAAGCGCAATCCTAATAATGTATTAATCATCGTAATACCATCAGCTCCGCCTGCTTCTACCGCTTTTGCAATTTCTCCAATATCCGTTACATTTGGAGATAGCTTCACATATACAGGGACAGAGGAAACAGCTGTCACCGCTTTTGTTAACTCCTCAGCAATAAGAGGATCTGTTCCAAATGTAATTCCCCCTTGCTTCACATTTGGACAAGAAATATTTAGCTCAAGCGCATGAACATTTGGTGCTTGAGAGATTGCCTCTGCTACCGTGACATAATCTTCTGTAGTATAGCCTGCAACATTTGCTATAATTGGCACTTCGTATTGTTCGAGCCAAGTCAGTTCATTTTCTAATACTTTCTTTAGGCCTGGATTTTGCAGGCCAATTGCATTTAACATTCCTGACGGCGTTTCTGCCACACGTGGTGTAGGGTTACCTAATCTTGTTTCAGGAGTTGTGGCCTTTATCATAATGGCACCTAATTGCGATAAATCATATAACTTCGCATATTCTTTACCAAACCCAAAGCAACCAGAAGCTGGCATGATTGGATTTTTCAAAGAAAGACCTGGTAAAAGGGTAGCTAATCTATTCATACTCGAACAACTCCTGACGGGAACACTGGACCATCTGAACAAACCTTCACATAATCAGCCTCTATTTTTTCTGTTGTATCGCAAACACAAGCAAAACATGCCCCTATTCCACAACCCATACGTTGTTCAAAAGATAAATAACCTTCTTTTTCTGGGTATAGTTTTTCTAGAGCAGCTAGCATCGGTGTTGGCCCACAGCTATAGTAAACTGCAAAATCATCTTCTAGCTTTTCTAACACATTTGTTACGAATCCAGTAGAGCCATGGCTACCGTCCACTGTCACAATATAAGTTTCTCCAAGTTCTTGAAATTGTTTTTCATAAAAAACAACATCTTCCGACTGAAATCCTAATACATGAATAGGCTTTACACCTTTTTCCACAAGCCTTTTAGATAGTTCAAATAGAGGTGGCACACCAATTCCGCCACCTATTAGCAAAGCCTTCTGACCCACTTCTACTTTATCAATTGGAAAACCATTTCCAAGGGGTCCAAGTACATCCACTTGGTCCCCTGGTTTCTTTTCAGAAAGAAGTGTAGTCCCTCTGCCTTCTGCGCGATATATCATTGTAAATTCTAAAGTTTTTTCATTTATAGATGAAATACTTATTGGTCTTCTTAGCAAAGGTTCCATTTGATCAGACACTCTTAGATGGACAAATTGACCTGGTTGTTTCATATCCAGTACTAACTGTCCAGTCAATGTGAGTTCAAAAATGTTCGTCGCAATAGCACTTTGTTTTACGACTTGCATTTGTTCTTGTCTAATCATGCCTTTACCTCCTGATGTTTCATCGTTTCAGTTGAGAATGTCATTGACTCAATGACACGCAGCATTGCTTCTGCAGTATCTAATGAAGTTAAACAAGGGATGCCATTTTCTACGGATTCTCTACGAATACGGAATCCATCACGTTCTGGCTGCATTCCTTTTGTTAACGTATTAATGATAAATTGTGCTTCCCCTTTTTGAATTACATCTAGTAAAGTAGTTCCTTTTGAACCTATTTTATCAACGATATCTACTGGAATCCCAACATTTTTAATTGCTTCAGCAGTACCTTGAGTAGCCATAATGCGGAATCCTATTGCATAGAATCTTTTCGCAATTTCGATGCCTTCTGCTTTATCTTTATCTGAGATAGTCATTAGCACTGTGCCATGATCTTTAATTTCCATACCCGCTGCTACTAAACCTTTGTATAATGCTTTTTCAAGCGTGATATCTTTGCCCATTACTTCACCAGTAGATTTCATCTCAGGTCCGAGTGTAATGTCTACACGACGAAGTTTCGCAAAACTGAACACTGGTACTTTTACATATACACCTGGGCTAGTTGGAGCAAGTCCTGGTGTATAACCTTGTTCTATAATTGATTGACTTAAAATCGCTTTTGTTGCGATATTCGCCATCGGAATTGATGTGATTTTACTTAAGAATGGTACAGTACGACTTGAACGTGGATTTACTTCAATAACATAAACCTCATCTTTTGAAATAACATATTGAATATTCATCAATCCAACAATTTTCAATCCTTTTGCAAGTCTTGTTGTGTAATCTACCAATGTATCCATCTGGTATTGCGAAAGCTTCTGTGGAGGATACACAGCAATTGAGTCACCAGAATGGACTCCTGCACGTTCAATATGTTCCATGATTCCTGGTATTAACACATTTTCACCATCACAAATTGCATCTACTTCTATTTCTGTTCCAGTTAAGTAGCGGTCAATCAAAACTGGTTTTTCAGGACTTGCTTCCACCGCATTCTCCATATAATGTTTAATCTCGTCTTCGGTGTAGACAATTTGCATGGCACGCCCACCAAGTACGTATGAAGGTCTCACTAATACTGGGTATCCTATTTCATTGGCAATGGTCGTTGCTTCTTCTACAGACACAGCAGTTTTTCCGAGTGGCTGTGGAATATCTATTTCATGAAGAGCTGCTTCAAACTTATTACGATTTTCTGCACGATCAATGTCCTCTAGCGTTGTACCTAAAATTTTCACTCCTCTTTCTTCCAACCCAGCAGCTAAGTTGATAGCCGTTTGTCCTCCAAATTGAACAACTACCCCTTTTGGCTGCTCTAAGTCTACGATGTGCATAACATCTTCTAATGTGAGTGGTTCAAAATATAATTTATCTGAAATGGAGAAATCGGTTGAAACTGTTTCAGGGTTATTATTAATAATAATTGCCTCATAGCCCGCTTCTTTTATCGCCCATACAGAATGTACAGTTGCATAGTCAAACTCAACCCCTTGACCAATACGGATCGGCCCTGACCCTAACACAATCACACTTTCCTTTTCCGTACGAATAGATTCATTTTCCTCTTCATATGTTCCATAAAAGTAAGGTGTTTCAGACTCAAACTCCCCTGCACACGTATCGACCATTTTATAAACTGGTACAATTCCATTTTCTTTTTTAAATTTATAAACTTCTAATTCAGTTACATGCCAATATTTTGCAATAGTTTTATCTGCAAAGCCCATACGTTTTGCTTTATATAACACTTCTTGATCGAAAGGATTTGCTTGGATTACTTGTTCGTACTTCACGATATTTTGAAGCTTGTTTAAGAAAAATTGATCGATCTGACTCCACTCATGTATCGTTTCTACAGATACTCCACGGCGGAGTGCTTCTCCTATAAAGAATAATCTTTCATCACCCGCACGACGAATGCGTTTTTCCATCCACGCATCTGTAATTGATTCACTATTTTTCATTTCGATATGGAAGTGCCCAGTTTCCAGTGAACGTATTGATTTAAGAATTGCTTCCTCAAATGTACGGCCTAAAGACATTACTTCTCCAGTAGCTTTCATTTGTGTTCCTAGATTACGTTTTGCCGATTCAAATTTATCGAATGGCCATCTAGGAATTTTGGCAACAATATAATCCAATGCTGGCTCGAAACAAGCGTAGGTTTTTTGGGTAACTGGATTCATCATCTCATCCAATGTAAGACCAACAGCAATTTTAGCGGCAAGTTTTGCAATTGGATAGCCAGTTGCTTTTGATGCCAATGCAGAAGAACGGCTAACTCGTGGGTTCACTTCAATAATATAGTAATTGAAGCTATGTGGATCCAGTGCTAACTGTACATTACATCCACCCTCAATTTTAAGTGCACGAATAATTTTTAAAGATACATTTCGAAGCATTTGGTTTTCTCGGTCTGACAATGTTTGTGTAGGAGCAACAACAATTGAGTCCCCAGTATGGATCCCAACAGCGTCGAAGTTTTCCATATTACATACAACAATTGCATTATCCGCAGAATCACGCATTACTTCGTATTCTATCTCTTTATATCCAGCAATGGATTTCTCGAGTAAACACTGTGTAACCGGACTATATTTTAAACCACTTGTCACTATTTCAGCTAAATCGTTATCGTTATAACAAATACCCCCGCCAGTTCCACCCATTGTAAATGCCGGACGGACAATAACTGGATAACCAATTCGCTCAACAAATGCTTTTGCTTCTTCCAGATTATGAATAATATCGCTATCGGGAACTGGTTCATTTAATTCATTCATCAACGTACGGAATAAATCTCGGTCTTCCGCTTTGTGAATAGCTTCCAGTTTTGTACCTAATATTTCAATTCCTAGTTCATCTAAAATGCCGGACTCATCGAGTTCAATTGCCATATTTAGTCCAGTTTGTCCCCCAAGTGTTGGTAAGATGGCATCTGGACGTTCTTTACGAATGATTTTACTAACAAATGGTAACGTGAGAGGTTCAATATAAACTTTATCTGCAATTTCTGTATCTGTCATAATAGTTGCAGGATTTGAATTCACTAAAATAACACTATAACCTTCTTCTCTTAGTGAGATACATGCTTGTGTACCCGCATAATCGAATTCCGCTGCTTGGCCGATTACAATTGGACCAGAACCTATTACTAGTATTGTTTTTATATCTTTACGTTTAGGCATGTGAACTCTCCTTTTTGCTTTCAGCATTCATTAGTTCGATAAACTCATCAAATAGATGTTTTGAATCTTCTGGTCCCGATGATCCTTCTGGGTGGAACTGAACACAGAATACCGGGAATTTAGTATGTCTTACTCCTTCAACCGTGCCATCATTTAACGCTATATGTGTTATTTCTAAATCTGTTTGTGCGATGGAATCTGCATCAATTGCATAACCGTGGTTTTGAGAAGTTAACTCTGTTTTTCCAGTTCTGAGATCTTTTACTGGGTGATTTCCTCCGCGATGTCCAAATTTTAACTTGAAGGATGTAGCGCCACTTGCAAGTGAAATAAGTTGATGTCCAAGGCATACTCCGAAAATCGGCACTTTCCCAATAATTCCTTTGACCATTTCAATTGCTTCTGGAATATCAGTTGGATCTCCAGGTCCGTTAGATAGCATGACACCATCAGGGTACATACCTAGAATTTCAGTTGCTGATGTATTATAAGGGACAACAATAATATCGCAATCTCTTTTATTTAGCTCTCTTAATATGCCGTGTTTCATACCAAAGTCCACAAGTACGACTCTCTTTCCTCGTCCGGGACTTGGATATGGACGAGTTATAGAAACTTGTTGCACTACATTTTTGGGGATTTCCGTAGCGAGAAGTTCTTTTACAATTTGATCCACATTCACTTCTTCACCAGCATTTGTAAGTCTGCCTTTTAGAGAACCATGCTTACGAATAATACGAGTAAGCTTTCTCGTATCGATTCCTTCAATTGCTGGAACGTTTTTCCCTTTTAAAAATTCACTCAAAGTACCTGTACTTCTGAAATTTGATGGTTGTTCCGCAAGCTCTCTTATAACCACTCCGGAAAGACCTATTTTAATAGCTTCAAAATCATCAGGATTTACACCGTAGTTACCAACCATTGGATACGTAAACGTCAATATTTGTCCACAGTTAGAAGGATCTGATATAGATTCTTGATAGCCTGTCATGGCAGTTGTAAAAATCACTTCACCAATTGTCCCTGCATCACTACCAAATGCATTTCCCTTAAACACCGTACCGTCTTCTAATATTAAATATCTTGTTTTCATATTTGTTCCTCCTGCCATACGATTTCTCCGTTATACATTGTCAGTTGTGGCCAACCATTACAAACAATTCCGTTAAACGGTGTATTTTTTCCTTTAGATATAAATGTTTCTTTATCTATTTTTTGTTCTTTTTTTAAGTCTATTAAAACCAAATCCGCTGGTGATCCTACTTCTAGCTTCCCAAACTCAAATCCGAATACTTTGGCTGGTTTAATAGTTAGGTAATCCAATAGTTGCTGTAATGTCCACTCACCAGGTTTTACGAAGTGAGTATATAATAATGGGAATGCTGTCTCTAAACCGACAATTCCGAACGGCGCTTTTTCAAATCCATTTGATTTTTCTTCTTCTGTATGAGGAGCATGATCAGTGGCGATAAAATCTAAAGTTCCATCTACTAACCCCGCTCGTAGTGCCATCATATCTTCTTTAGCTCTAAGTGGTGGGTTCATTTTCCAAATTGCTTCATCAGATGGAATATCATCCTCACAAAGTATTAAATGATGAGGACTTACTTCCGCTGTTACGTGAATACCTGCTTTTTTAGCGTCTCGTATTACTCGTACAGATTCTTTTGTACTTACATGACATACATGATAATGAGCCCCTGCTGCTTCTGCGAGTAAAATATCACGCGCAATATGTACGGATTCTGAAACTGATGGGATCCCCTTCAATCCAAGCTCTTCACTTCGTTTTCCTTTATGCATAACTCCACCGTAGATTAACGAGTTATCTTCACAATGCGCAACAATTGGAATATTAAATTTCGCAGCTTCTTCCATTGCTTCCAGCATTGTACCTGCAGCTTGAACACCAACACCATCATCCGTTAAAGCAAAGGCTCCAAGATTTTTCAACGATTTAATATCTGTTCTTTCTTTACCTGCTTGTCGAATAGTAATAGAACCATATGGCAAGACACGTACAAGTGCGTTTTTCTCTACTAAATCTAAAACATGTGAGAAGTTTTCGGCTGTATCAGGCACTGGTCTTGTATTTGGCATAGCACAAATAGTTGTATAGCCCCCTTTAGCGGCAGCATTTGTTCCTGTTTCTATCGTTTCCTTCTGCTCTCCACCTGGCTCACGTAAATGTACATGAACATCAATAAACCCCGGAGAGAGCAAGAGACCTTTACCATCTATTTGTTGTGCTACAGTTGATGTGACATTGGCTCCGATTGCAGCAATCTTACCATCTTCAACTAAAACAGCAGTCGTTTCAAATTCCCCTTCATTGTTAACTATTTGAACGTTTTGAATAATTATTGTCATGTTATTCTCTCCCTTTCAAAATCATTTCAATGACAGCCATGCGAACAAAAACACCATTTTCCATTTGTTTAAAGATTCTTGAACGATTACATTCAACTAATTCAGTGGCTATTTCCACATCTCTGTTAAATGGTGCTGGATGCATGATAATTGCACTTTTGTTCATTTTTTTCTCTCGTTCTAGTGTGAGACCATACGCTTGGTGATATTGCTCTTTAGAAAATATTGTCTTCCCATCATGTCTTTCGTGTTGAACACGAAGCATCATGAGAACATCACTATCTTCTATTACCTCGTCGAAATTATTAAATGCTTCGAATTCTCCTTGCCATTCTGGTGGACATACAAATCGGACTTGTGCGCCTAGTCTTGTAAGTGCATCTGCATTTGATCTGGCAACACGACTATGGCTAATATCCCCAACAATTGTTATTACTTTATTTTGCAAGGTCCCAAACTCTTGCCAAATAGTATAAATGTCCAAAAGGCTTTGCGTCGGATGATTTCCTGTACCGTCTCCCCCGTTAATAATTACAGGTTTTACTTTTCCAACGAGTTCCTCAAAATAATTATTTTGTTCATGCCTAATTACTAATACATCTAGACCGATAGATTCTAAAACTTTTACTGTGTCATAAAGTGTTTCCCCTTTAAGGGTGCTTGAGAATCCAGCATCGAATGGAAGGACCTCTAAATTTAGCTTTCTTTCTGCCATTTCAAAACTCATCTTCGTTCTGGTACTAGGCTCAAAAAATAGGTTTGAAACCATGTAATTATTCCTCAAGGTTGAGGAAGTACCATCATGAAACGCTTTTGTTTGATTTAATATGGAAAGTATTTGATCTGTCGATAATTCTTTCATTGATACCAAATTTTTCATTTAACATCTACCTTTCTTTCTCACCAAGCATTTTTTGATAATATCCAAATAATAGGAAAACCTCCTCGAAAAAGTCTCGAGAAGGTTCGTTTAAGCATAGACAAGTAGCAGGATCATATGAAATATCCCAACTTGCTATCCGAACCTTTTGCTGACTCACTGTTCAACTTCTTAAAAGGCCAATTATTTAGTTTGATATAAATCCGTACTTTCTGCTTGCTTTCTTCCAGGTAGGATGAGATTTAGTATAACTCCGATAATTGCTGCTAAAGCCATACCCTCAATGCTAAGTGCTTCCGTAACGATGAATTTTGCTCCTCCAATTCCTATTACGAGAATGACGGATGCAATAACTAAGTTTCGACTATTGCCGAAATCTACTTTTGCATCAACTAACATCCGTAAACCACTTGCTGCAATTATCCCAAATAACAGAATAGATACGCCACCTAGGACTGCTGTTGGTATCGTTGATATAACTGCCATCGCTTTTCCAAAGAATGATAGTAGAATTGCCACAACAGCAGCACCCAATATCACATAGACACTATAAATACGAGTGATGGCTAAAACTCCAATGTTCTCCCCGTAGGTAGTTTTAGGTGGACCACCGATAAGTGCACTTACTAAAGTACCTAAGCCATCACCTAATAATGACCTATGCAGCCCTGGTTCTTTTATGTAGTCTCTCTCTACAACTTTTCCTAATACGAGCTGATGTCCAATATGCTCGGATATAGTAACGATGACGATTGGCACCATTACTAGTAAAATATTCGTAGTAATGACAAAGTCATAATGTACCCCAGGTAGCATAAAGTCTGGTGAAGCAAATAATTTTGCTTCTTTAATTGGGGCAAAGTCAACAATCCCAATAATAATGGAATATATATAACCCACCACTAAACCTATTAAGATTGGCATTGTACTAATAATATTTTTAAAGAAAACCGTACAGATAATTGCCGTAAACAATGTCACTAATGCCGCTGAGAAATGTAAGAAGCTATATTCTTTTAAGCCTGAATCTGCATTTGTTATATTCATCGCCATATCCACTGCCACACCAGATAGTCCTAATCCAATGACCATGATGACTGGTCCAACAACGATTGCTGGTAACAGCTTCATAATCCACTTATAGCCACTTTTCCAAATTACGAGCGACACAATTCCGTAAACCAATCCTACGAAAACCGCACCGATCATTGCATTACCCGGATTAATAGCTTCCCCCGCTTCATTCAAGCCATTTACTGCCACAAGAATTGGTGCGATGAATGCGAACGACGATCCTAAATATGCCGGCACTTGAAATTTAGTTACGAGTAAGAAGATTATTGTTGCAATCCCACTTGTTAATAATGCAATTGCAGGACTCAAACCTACTAGTTGCGGTACCAAAATAGTCGATCCGAACATTGCAAACATATGTTGAAAACTTAAAGTGATGAGCTGTCCACTTGATGGCTTATCATTTACATCTAAAATGGCATTTGACATGAATTTTCCCTACCTTTTAAATAGATTCTTATTCGTAAATGGATACTGCATCTACCTCGTCTGTTTCCGTTACTTTGACGACAATTCTCTCCCCACTAGAAGTGGGTATATTTTTGCCAACATAATCTGCTCTAATAGGTAGCTCGCGGTGCCCTCTATCGATTAATACCGCTAACTGTATTTGAGCTGGTCTTCCAAGATCCATAACTGCATCCATTGCCGCTCGTACTGTTCGACCTGTGTACAAAACATCATCCACTAGAATAACTTTTTTATCTTTCACATCATGCGTAATATCCACTTGCTGTACTAAAGGTTCATCGGTATTATTTTTTAACGATAAGTCATCTCTATAAAGTGTAATATCGAGCTCTCCTGTTTTTATCGGCTTGCCCTCAATTACCTCGATCCGATCTGCTAAACGTTTCGCTAAAAACGCTCCTCTAGTTTTAATGCCCACTAGAATACACTCATCAATCCCTTTGTTACGTTCAATAATTTCATGTGCAATTCTTGTGAGTGCTCGATTTATCGCTTTCTCATCTAGAATATTTGCTTTTTCTCCCATTTCCTTCTCATCTCCTTTGAACAAAATAAAAAACCTTCTAGACTCGAGAGCCTAGAAGGTTGTAAATGCGTTATTAAGTAGAGTGATTCCTAAAAATCCGCAGATTGATAGTGAGTCACGTTCACATGTACCTTCTCAGCCTCTCTGGACTGTTATTAAAGGTGAAGCTATATAGTTTTTAAATTACTAGCAAGTAAATGTTTGCTTGTTTTTAGTATAGAGTACTATTCCTCATTAATCAACGTTTGATTTTTTAAATTTTGTATCAAATTAGTAAAATCATCTGGAAGTGGGTATGAGAACTCTAAGTATTCTCCCGTTTTCGGGTGAATGAAACCTAATAATCCTGCATGTAAAACTTGTCCATCAAAGTTAATCGTTTTCTTCGGACCATATTTTGGATCTCCAGCAAGTGGGTAACCAATATATTTCATATGCACACGAATTTGATGAGTACGTCCAGTTTCTAATTGGCATTCAACTAACGTAAATTTATCAAATCTATCTAATACGCGGAAATGTGTAACAGCATGTTTGCCGTTATCCACTACTGCCATATTTTGTCTTTCTCTTTTATCTCGAGCGATAGGTGCATCTATTGTCCCTTTATCATGCGCTATTCGGCCGTGCACAATTGCTGTGTATTTACGAGTAACTGTTTTCTTAACCAGTTGATCTACTAAAGAGACATGTGCAACATCATTTTTAGCTACCATCAGTAAACCTGTTGTATCTTTGTCAATACGATGCACAATTCCAGGTCGCATAACTCCGTTAATACCCGACAAATCTTTAATCTGATGCATTAAACCGTTAACGAGGGTCCCAGTTGTATGCCCTGGTGCAGGGTGTACTACCATTCCACGAGGTTTATAAACTACTACGACATCCGCATCTTCATAAATAATTTCTAAATTTAGGTTTTCTGCTTGGATATCCAGTGGTATAGCATCGGGAGGTGTTACGACAATAACATCTCCTACTTTCACTTTATAATTGGACTTGGCTGGTTCATTGTTTACAGTAACATGTCCATCTTTTATAAAGTTTTGGATCTGCGTACGTGACCAATCTGATTCAAAAGATGCCACTGCTTTATCAATACGCTCTTTTGCTTGTTCATTTTCAATAATAAATGTTAAATCTTCCATTACTTCACCTTTTTCTTTTCAGCTCGTTCTTCCTGAAATACAAATATTATTATAATTATAACTCCGATAGTTAGTGCAGCATCCGCCACATTAAAAATAGGAAAATCATAATTGATAATAGGTATTAAAACATCGACGAAATCTACTACTTCGCCTCTCCAAAGTCGGTCAATAAAGTTCCCAATTGCTCCACCAAGCAGTAACATCAAACCGACTTGAAACATCGGTTTTCCTTTTGCTTCTTTATGGAAGTAATAGATAATTCCAATGATAACAATGATAGTGACTATGGTAAAGAATCCTATTTTTCCTTGCAGAATGCCCCAGGCTGCTCCTTTATTTCTATGAGAAAGTAGCGCTAGGTAAGGGTCCCACAAAATAATTCGTTCACCAAGTGACATATTCTTAACGACAAGCCATTTGGTCCATTGATCTAACGCAATGAAAAAAGCAGCTAGTCCATAAAATTTCCACACATTATTTCCCCCACATAACAAATTCTTTACAGTAAAAAATTGAACACTCTCCACTTAGTTTAACACAGAACCATACAATTCGTAAAAGAGCAGAGAAATTTCAATATAGAAAATGTTCTTCAGCTTATGAGGAGTATTTATATTATGCACTAGATCGGCTGTATTATAGACTTCCATTACAGTTATGAGGTATATTGTTGAATTTAAGGGCTCTCTTCATTAAAACGAAATATTTAAAAATGTGGCCCTATATAAAATAGGACCACATTTCTTCGTACTATTTACTTCACAACCTCTGCGCAACGTGCACATAATGTTGGGTGTGCTTCTACTGTTCCCACTGTTTCGGAAATTGTCCAGCAACGCTCACATTTTTCACCATCTGCTTTTTCTACTACAACGGAAGCATGTTCTAATGCCAAGCTGTTAGCAGGTGCGTCAGAAGGAGCCCCGCCTAATTCAAACTTAGAAACGATAAACAATTGAGCAAAGTCGATCGCATCTGTTTCAAATAATTCTTTATAGTCATCATTTACATATAGAGCTACTTTAGCTTCTAATGATTTACCAATAGTTTTTGCATTACGTGCTTCTTCTAATGCTTTTAGAACATCATCACGTAATTCCATAATTTTATCCCACTTAGCTGCTAACTCTTTAAATTCAGGATAATTAACGGCTTCTGGCATATCTGTTAATTGAATACTTTCTGCTGTTTCATGCTCTAAGTAAGCCCAAAGCTCATCTGTTGTATGAGGCAGAATAGGTGTTAATAGTTTTAATAGCGCTAGTAGCGTATCATACATAACTGTTTGCATTGCACGACGATCTGGGTGATCCTCCCCATAGATATACACAACATCTTTTGCAATGTCTAAGTAGAATGAACTTAGCTCACTTGATACAAAATTATTAATCGTATGATATACACTTGCGAAATCATAGCGATCATATGCCGCTCTTACTGTAGAAATTACTTCTTGAAGTTTCATATACATATATTGATCGACTTCACGTAGATCTTTAAATTCCACACGATTATTAACCGGATGGAAATCACTGATATTACCATGCAAGAATCGGAAAGTATTACGAATTTTACGATATACTTCGGATACTTGTTTGAAAATCGCATCAGAAACACGTACATCTGCTGTATAATCCACGGAAGCTACCCATAAACGTACAATGTCCGCACCTAACTGATTGATCACTTTGGAAGGAACGATAACGTTACCTAAGGATTTACTCATTTTACGACCATTGCCATCTAATGTGAAACCATGGCTTAACAATCCTTTATAAGGAGCATGACCAAACATAGCAGTACTTGTGATTAGAGAAGAGTTAAACCAACCACGATACTGATCTGATCCCTCTAGGTATAAGTCAGCTGGGAATACTAAATCATCCCGTTCTTCTAGAACACCTTGATGAGATGAACCCGAATCAAACCATACATCCATAATATCTGTTTCTTTTGTAAAGATACCATTTGGACTACCAATATGAGTGAATCCTTCAGGTAATAATTCCTTCGCTTCTCTTTCAAACCAAATATTCGATCCGTGCTCTCGGAATAGTTTAGAAACATGTGAAATCGTCTCTTCTGTCAGGATTGGTTCTCCATCTTCCCCATAAAATACCGGAATTGGAACCCCCCATACACGTTGTCGAGAAATACACCAGTCTCCACGATCACGAATCATGTTAAATAGACGAGTCTCTCCCCATGCAGGAGTAAATTTTGTATCTCGAATTGCTTGTAGTAATTCATCTCTAAATGCCTCAATTGAAGCAAACCATTGAGCGGTAGCACGATAAATAACTGGTTTTTTTGTACGCCAGTCATGTGGATATGAATGCGTAAAGAATGTAAGTTTCTCAAGTGCACCAGCAGCTTCTAGAGCTTCTGTAATTGCTTTGTTAGATGTATCATAAAATAATCCCTCAAAACCTGGTGCTTCAGCAGTCATAACACCGCGGTCATCCACTGGACAAAGGACATCTAATCCATAAGCTTTACCAACATAAAAGTCATCTTCCCCGTGACCAGGCGCTGTATGAACACAACCAGTACCAGATTCAGTTGTTACATGCTCTCCAAGAATGATAAGAGAATCACGATCGTATAATGGATGTTTTGCAACTAAGCGATCCATTTCTTGACCTAATAGTGTACGCTCTACTGTATATTCTTCCCAGCCTAATTCTTCTGCAACAGCTTTTACTAGATCTAATGCAACTACAAACTTAGAACCCTTCGTTTCGACAACTGCATACTCCACTTTTGGATGTAAAGAAATAGCTAAGTTCGCAGGAATAGTCCAAGGTGTTGTAGTCCAAATGATAAACTTTGTTCCTTCTTCAAGAACTCCTTTACCTTCCGTTACCTTAAAGCTTACATAGATAGATGGTGATTTTTTATCTTGGTATTCAATTTCAGCTTCTGCTAATGCTGATTCACTTGAAGGTGACCAGTAAACAGGCTTTAATCCTTTATAAATGTATCCTTTTTTAGCCATTGCACCGAATACTTCGATTTGACGTGATTCAAAATCAGGAGTCAATGTAACATATGGATTTTCCCAGTCACCACGAACACCCAGACGTTTGAACTGCGAGCGTTGATTATCAATTTGTTGATAAGCATACTCTTCACATAGCTTTCTAAACTCTGCTAAAGACAGTTCTTTACGTTTCACACCTTTATTTGTTAATGCTTGCTCGATTGGAAGACCATGTGTATCCCAACCTGGAACATACGGTGCGTGGAAACCTGTCATAGACTTATGACGGACAATCATATCTTTCAATACTTTGTTTAATGCGTGACCCATATGAAGATCACCATTTGCGTACGGTGGTCCATCATGCAGTACAAAAAATGGTCGATCTTTTGTATGATCCTGTACTTTTTTATAGATATCCTGCTCTGCCCATTTTGCTTGGATTTCTAACTCTTTCACCGGTAAGTTTCCACGCATTGGGAAAGCTGTCTTAGGCATTAATAACGTATCTTTGTATTCCATCTTATTACCTCCTAATTAGTAAAAACGTAAAAATTGTATTAATCTACACGTAAACAAAAAAACTCCACATCCCAAAAAGGGACGAGGAGTTATGCTCGCGGTACCACCCTACTTGCGATTTCTCAAAAAATCGCCGCTTAGAATGCCATAACGGGGCACTAACCGAAGACACTTACTAAAAAGTTCAGTGCCCTTGCTCCAAAGTGATAATCTAAAGAGTTTATATTCCTGAGCTCTCACCATCCTCAGGTCGCTTTATCAAAAACAAATTTAGACGTCTTTTTCTACGCATATTATATGATATGAAATTATTATAGGTAAAGTATGGCGATGAGTCAAGAAATGTTAATCTTCTGTTACAGATAGTCGATCAATTACTTCTGTATCCACATCATATTGCATTAAATGATTCCAATCATCAGTATTGATCAAGTCTAACTGTGCTTCTACTAACATTTTAAAGCGATTGCGGAAAACTTTTGATTGTTTCTTTAGATCCTCTATTTCCATCGCAATTCTTCTAGCTTTCGTTAAAGCTTCATTAACGATTCGGTCAGCATTTTTCTCTGCCTCTTTCACAATTAGCTTCGCTTCTTTTTGTGAATTGCGACGGACTTCTTCTGCAGCCTCCTGAGCAACGACAATGGATTTATGTAGTGTTTCTTCAATCGAAGTAAAATGACCAACCTGTTCGCTTGATGTTTTAAGCTTTGTTTCTAATTCTTTTTTTTCTTTCGTCAAAATTTCAAGGTCCTTCATTATTTGGTCAAGGAATTCATTTACTTCATCTTCATTGTACCCTCTAAATCCTTTACTAAATTCCTTGTTATGTATATCAAGTGGTGTTAGTGGCATTTTAACATCTCCTTCACTTTACTAAACTTGTATTCTTTCTCCCATTATACATTTCTACGAGATTGAATACATCTATATTTGAAATATTCTTATAAAAATTAATTTTTTAGTTCTAATCTACCTATTTGTAATCGAATTTTATCTTTTTTTGTCCTGCCTTCCATCATGATTAATTTCACTCTTCCATGTCCTCTTATAGAAATGAGATCGAGTTCTTGTAATTCAAGGGATACTTGATCTTTCTCGGACCAGTTCACTTTCACTTTCCCACTTTGAATAAGAGATGCAGACTTTTGACGAGAAATATTAAAAATTGAGGCAATTACAGTGTCTAAACGGAGTGAGCTTACCGTTAAGGTTTCAGTCATCCATTCCTCCTGTTGAACAAAATAGTCTTGTGGATTTCCTACATCATCGATATGAACTTTCACTTTTCCAATAGATGTAAAATTAGCTCGGACATAATCCAGTACCTCTAAAGCTACCACGAACTGAATGGCACCATCTTGTACACGTATATCTCCAAATTTACTCCGATCAATTCCTAAGGACATCATCGAACCAAGCACGTCCTTATGTTTTAACGTTACAAATTTAGTAGGGTAATGGACCTCAACTACTCTCATAGAGAAATCAATTTCCGATGGCACATAATAGGATGGAAACAATAGAACTCTTCTTCTCTCCGCATCCTCTAATGCACCTTCAGCGCTAGAACCAATATCTTCATATTGTCTACGAATCGAGTCTACTATAAATTGCTGCCTAGGATCTAGAAAGTCCGTTAACTTAGGTGCATATCGGTCCTCTACTTCCCGCATCATACTTACAACCTGCTCAATAAAAGGCTGTTCTTCTTTTCTAAAATGTTGCAATACATTTTCCATTATAATATTTCCCTTTCAATTATAGTAAAAAACCCCACGGAAGTGAGGTTAGAGAACTATATTAGCTATATAATATATACCCGTCATTGCTAGGTTTAATACAAAAATTGCAACGATTGGTGAAATATCAATCATTCCTAGTGGTGGAATAATTTTTCTAAACGGTTCTAAGTATGGTTCACAAATTCTACCTAAAAACTTCCCGAAACTCGATTGTTGAATGCTAGGTACCCAAGACATTAAAATATATGCAATTAATGCATACGAATAAATTCGAACACCTAAACTTAATAAAGTTAAAACTAATGCCATAGTATAATTACTCCTCTGTTAATCTAGGTCGTTATAGTAATAATCCGATATTGCTCCATCGACTTCTACTGAATCGGGTGCACAAAGGAATATATCCGTACCTATTCTTTGTATATCTCCACCTAAAGCGTACACTGTTCCACTTAAAAAGTCGATAATTCGAATTCCTTGTTCCTTGTCAATACGTTGCAAATTTACAATCACTGCTTTTTTACTTTTTAAGTGTTCAGATATATCTTGTGCTTCTGCATATACTCTTGGCTCTATTAATATTACTTTGGAAGACTTTTGGACATTTTGAATACTAACAAGATTAGGAGTATTTATTTCCTTAGGCGTGGTATTGAATTTACGTTCTTTAGGTACTGACTTTGCTGTTTGTTGCTTTATATTGTTATCTGACGTTTTTTGTTGTTGAGGTCTTGACTGCTGCGTTTCTGATGCTTCCTCTTCTTCATCTAAGTAAAAGAAATTTTTCATCCAGTTTTTCATGCTATTCAATACCCTCCTTCTCTTTTCCAACCAATGCTGTTCCAATTCTTATAAAGGTAGCACCTTCTTCTATTGCTATTTCATAGTCTCCAGACATTCCCATGGAAAGTTCTGTACAAGGTGCGTTAACTATTTGTTTAGCTGCTATTTTACTTTGAAGTTGCTTCAATTTTTGAAAAACATTTCGGATGATTGTGTCATCTTCTGTATTAGGAGCCATCGTCATAAGTCCAATAACACGAATTTTTTCATGGTTGTGGAGTTGATCTATAAATGCTTCTACTTCATCATAAGGAAGACCATGCTTTGACTCTTCTTGCGATACGTTTACTTGTACAAAACAATCCTTCGTAGAGGTAGCTCTTTTCTCAATTTCATCTGCAAGGCTCATCCGATCCAATGAATGCAGGTATTTTATATGATTAATTACTGATTTCACTTTTCTTGTTTGAAGTGACCCTATGTAATGCCATTGAACATCACTAGAAATGGCATCTAACTTCTTCTTTAAACCCTCTGGTCTATTTTCACCCAAATGCATAACACGATTCTCGATTACTTCATTTGTTCGATTAACAGAAACTTCCTTTGTAACTGCAATTAGAGTTATATCTTCTAACTTTCTATTTGCTCGATTGCTAGCACTT
Source organism: Psychrobacillus sp. FSL H8-0487 (assembly GCF_038008385.1). NCBI lineage: Bacteria > Bacillati > Bacillota > Bacilli > Caryophanales > Bacillaceae > Psychrobacillus > Psychrobacillus sp. FSL H8-0487. Next base: position 1,185,261 of record NZ_JBBOZA010000001.1, on the reverse strand, counting down.
TGCATACGTTGTTGAATTTGTTCTAAATTTTGTTTTACATTTGTCATTCGAAACCCAACTTTTCATCAATTGTTTATATTTATTGTATCAATGAAAAGTTGTTTTATCAATGAAGAACATTGTAAGACTATATTTTTGAGACAATTATAACATCTTTTCCAATTATCGCTATATTTTGTACTGCTATTTTCTTCGTTTCTCTTTTTTTATTAAAAAAAGTTGGATAAGCGCCATTTTCCTCTACTATAAATGAAATAATAAAACCAGTGTCTTTATCAATTTCTGCATCCACAATATAGCCTAATAATTGACCACTTTTCGCTTCTATTACTTCTTTTTGCTGTGCATCTGAAAATTTCATCACTAACCCCCTTTATTTAGTATATGAACGAAATAGGAAAAAAACCCATTCCATTATGATGAAACCTTTGTTTGGATTTACTCATAAGGGAACTCTTTTACTAGCTTTGTTAGGATGAATACACACTTTCAACAACATGCTTTCGTCAAAGTTTTACACGCAAACCGGGAAATATTAACCCAGGGACTTGCAAAACGTATTAACTATTGTCGTTTTCTAAATTTATGAAACAGAAAAACGTTTTTTTCTATAAAGAAAAAAACGTCTGTCTTTGGTGAAGTAATATTATGGATTCAATTGACTTTGAATAGTTGATAAAGCACTCTTTTCCAATCGAGATATCTGCGCTTGTGATAGCCCTAAGTCCATCGCTATTTCTGTTTGCGTTGCACCATAGTAAATTCTCTTCGTTAATATTTTCTTTTGTCTTGTATCTAGCTTCTGAAAACTTTCTTTCACAGTAAAATAAGTGACCCATTGATCTTCCGATACATCATTGTCGCATAATTGGTCCATCATATAAATAGCATCGCCACCGTCACTGAATATCGGTTCTTGCAAAGACACTGGATCCTGAATGGCATCTAAAGCAATTAAAATATCTTCCACCGGAATATCTAGCTCTTTGGATAAATCATCCAAGGTTGGCTCTTGTAAATGCTCGTTTATAAACTGTTCCTTTGCTTTCATAGCTTTATATGCAATATCTCTCAAAGATCTTGATACTCGTACTGAATGGTGATCACGTAAATGTCTTTTTATTTCTCCAATAATCATAGGAACTGCATACGTAGAAAAACGGACGTTATGCTTTAGATCGAAGTTCTCAATAGACTTGATGAGTCCAATACAACCAACTTGAAACAGATCATCAGCTTGCTCTCCCCTGTAAGCAAACCTTTGTACTAGACTTAAAACTAACCTTAAATTACACATTACTAGTTCGTCTTTAACAGATTCTTCACCAGCTTGTAATCGGATAAATAATTCTTTCATTTCTTCATGCTTAAGTAAAGGAAGCTTAGATGTATCAATGCCGCATAATTCAACTTTTGTTCTCGTCATAGATCTTCCTCCGGACTTTTTAATTGTTCTAAGTCAGTTTGTCCGGTATAGGTAAGATTATTCTTTATGATACTATCCAATTTCAACCATTAAGCAATAGGTTCGTTTAAGAGCTCCTTTAAATCCAATATTATTTTCTTTTCTAATCGGGATATATATGATTGTGAAATACCTAAATGATCAGCAACTTCTTTTTGAGTCATTTCTTCCTTGCCGTTTAACCCAAACCGACATTGCATTATATATTTTTCTCTATTTCCAAGTAAATTTATTGCTTCGAACACATGTTGGCGCTCTAGTTTTTTTTCCACATCTTCAATGATTAAATCTTCACTAGTCCCTAAAATATCTGATAATAATAGTTCATTGCCATCTGAATCCGAATTTAAAGGTTCATCAAAAGAAACCTCTGACTTCATACGGTTCGTCTTTCGTAAATGCATTAAAATTTCGTTCTCTATACATCTAGATGCATAAGTGGCAAGCTTGATACCTTTATCTAGATTAAATGTTTCTACTGCCTTTATAAGACCTATAGAACCAATACTTATAAGATCTTCTATATTTGTATTTGTTTGATCAAATCTTCTCGCAATATAAACAACTAACCTTAAGTTTCTTTCAATTAGTACATCTCTTGCATGATCATCGCCATCCATAAATGCGAGTAACATTTCTCTTTCTTCTTCTCTCGATAATGGTTTAGGTAATGATTCATTGCCTCCAATATAATGTACACTTTTTCGTCTAAAAGATAGTACCCAATAATAAACTTTACGGAACCATTTCATCAGCATTAGCCTACACTCCTTTTCTTCAAGTGAAAATATGAGGAACTTTGCAGTATTCCATCCGCCTCATGTGGAAACTTTTCTTTTGCTTTCGTCATCACAATATATCCTTTAGGTAACGGTTGACCGTCAACCAACCACTGATCATACTTGATACCAATAACCCATGTTTTATGTTTTTGTATCGTTGCAATTGGTATTAATCGTAATTTGCTAACATACTCTTTTGGTATCTTATCCAAACTAGCACTTCCCTCAAACTCCCATTCACTAATTGCTTTAAATAACTCATATGGTAATATCTCTTGCAACATTTCTGCCGCTACAAAGTGAACAGGATCATTGGATAATGGTTCTGTACACACATTTCCCGAATCTATAAAAAGGGTTAATTCTTGAGAAACTCCAAATAACGTAACGTTGGATGAATATAATAGCTCTCTTTCGGAATTTGCTATATTTAAATGCAATACATTTTTTGTCAAAAAATATAAACCACCAGTCGCTATTAAGGCAAAATTAATAATCATAAACAAATTACCACTATTGTCATACAAAGGTGCGATAGCTGTAAGCAATCCTCCAGCAAAGACACTAGCAAGTAATGTTAATATAATTGCTTTAATTATCTGTGAACGTTTTTTCCAAAAAGCGATTGAAATCATTACAAAAAACGATAAAAATATTGCGAATAAAGAATGAGAGAAAACGACTGTAATTACTCCAGCTGTTAGAGCAGAAAGAAATAAATACCTTTTCTGATTTTCAATCCACCCAATTTTATTGGCAAATGCTAAAACGGTGTAATTGAAAAAAGTATTGGTTACAATCATTACTTCCGCATACATAACTTCCCTCCTTTTGATTAAAGCTTAGCATCTAAAGTGTAAGAAATTTGTCAAAAGACCGTTCAAAAACGTTCTTTTTTTACGACATAATAATAACTAGGAAAAATTTTGATTTAACAAAAAGTCGTGTAAAGTTTATATCCTCCATCTTTGTAATGCATAAGAAAAACCGGGCAAAAGATACACGGTCCTTAAGGTAAAAACCTGTTTCTATCGTTTCTGGAGTGCTTTGGACAGAAGTTTTGCTGTATGATTACCGATTGATTTTTTTTAAGGTGGTGTTCGTGACTGACGTCACGAACACCATCCCTTTTTCTCAGTAATCTTTGGCATTTGTCTTTCCGCCGCCCTCCTACAACTTTTAGAAACAGGTTAGTTCGGTTTTGGATAACTAGAGAATAAATACTAACTATTAATAGAGAAAGCTCTCGAAGATGTAATTTCGTTTGCAATTTTGCTGTTTTACTTAATGAACACTTATTATTTCTCTTAATTTCCACCAGTATGAAAGAAAATCTACTTTCTCCATCCTTCTTTGGATTATAGTATTTCTAATTGAAAAGCGATTACAGATAATTGGTTACTTTCTAATTTTTGACCAACCTGATCATCTAAGCAAAAAAACAATGCTATATCCTTATAGTGGAGTACTACTAATATTTGATTGTAGTGGAAGTTGGCGACTCCAGTGGGATGAGTGAGACAGATGAGATATCACATCGACGCGTTAGCGACGGTGATCGCTCATCGCTCACCCCACGGAGGCCAACAAGATGCTGGTCACGAAGGCATTGCCACACGATGTGGCGCTCTTAGCCTTTGAACCCCACCTGAAACGGAAATCAGCAGGATAATCCATTCAAAAAAGTTATCATGAACCCAATATTAACGATAATTTTTTATATACTTACTCAAAAAAAAAAGCAATCACCGAAGTGATTGCTTTTTGCATATTAGTTTAGTTTCTGCGTTGACGATTTCTTAAGAAAGTTGGGATATCTAACGCATCCTCTTGTTGGTTATGAGAAACATGACGTTCTTGTTGAGGCGCTTGTTGTTGCGGCACTTCTTCTTTACGTTGTTCTCTAATAGGTGCTGTTGTTGGTTGTTGTGGTGCTCTGTTTCCACCAAATCCTGTGCTACGCGGTTGTTTTTGTGTGATTAACTCTTCATTGAATCCTGTTGCAATTACAGTTACAACTATTTCATCTTTTAAGTTATCATTAATAACCGAACCGAAGATCATATTAACTTCTTCATCGGATGCAGAGGCAACAATATCAGCTGCTTCTTGCACTTCAAATAGACTTAAGTTAGATCCACCAGTAATATTCATCAAGACTCCTGTCGCACCGTCTATTGAAGTTTCAAGCAGTGGACTTGAAATAGCCTTTTTCGCCGCTTCAGCTGCACGATTTTCTCCTGCAGAAATACCGATACCCATCAGAGCAGCACCTTTGTTAGACATAATAGTTTTAACATCTGCAAAGTCAAGATTGATAAGACCAGGTACAGCGATCAAATCAGAAATACCTTGAACCCCTTGACGTAAAACATTATCCGCTTCTCTGAATGCTTCTAGCATTGGCGTGTTTTTATCAACGATTTCTAACAAACGATCATTTGGAATGACGATTAATGTGTCTACTGATTCTTTCATCATACTAATTCCGCCTACTGCTTGAGTAGCACGTTTACGCCCCTCAAAAGTAAATGGACGTGTTACAACACCTACTGTTAATGCCCCTAAATCACGTGCGATTTGAGCAATAACTGGTGCTGCACCAGTTCCAGTACCGCCACCCATACCGGCTGTTACGAATACCATATCCGCTCCTCTAAGAGCTTCCTCGATTAACTCTTTACTTTCTTCAGCTGCTTTTTTCCCGACTTCAGGGTTTGCTCCTGCACCAAGTCCACGAGTTAGTTTTCCACCAATTTGTAATTTCACTTCGGCTTTTGACATATTGAGTGCTTGCGCATCCGTATTAACAGCGATAAAATCTACACCTTGAACACCATGTTCAATCATACGATTTACAGCGTTATTACCGCCACCACCTACTCCAATAACTTTAATGATCGCTAATTGATCTTCATTTGTTTCAAATTCTAACATGCTATTGCCTCCTATGTTCTATCTGCTATGATAAATGGTTTGTTATTCAAAAAACTTGTCAAAAAATCTCTTTGCTTTTGTCATGGCGCTATCCTTGTGTTCATTAGTCGATTGAGCAGACTGTTTTTGTTTTTTAGAAACGGCAACTGCTTCATTTGAAACCGAATGCGCTAACGCATGGCTATCACCAATTTTACCATAGAAAAGATCTTCTTTATAGGCATATCTTATAAGACCAACTGCAGTTGTATATTGAGGTTCTCGAACCCCAATGTAATCTGGAGTATATAGTCTCACTCTTGTTTGAAGGATATGTCTTGCTAACTGTCCTAAGCCTTCTAGTTTAGAAACTCCACCAGTAATAACTACTCCGCCTGGTAAGTCTTGTAACCCAAGTCGATAAAATTCTTCTAGAACCATTTCAAATAATTCTTCTAGTCGAACTCCAATGATTTCGGCAATATAACGTTGTGAGTATTGTTCTTTCATATCTGCACCTATTACTGGCACTTCAAATAGTTCATCATCTGAAGCATCATCATAGAAAGCATGTCCATATTTTAGTTTAATCATTTCAGCTTGTTCAGTTGGTGTTTTTAAGACAATCGATAAATCTTTTGTAATATGGTCACCGCCAACTGGAATAACGGAAGTGCTTACTAAATGGCCTTCATTGAAAATAGCAATCGTCGTGGAACCACCACCTATATCGATATAAGCTGTCCCATGATTTTTTTCGTCTTCGGTTAATGCAAAGTGTCCACCAGCTAAAGGCTGTAAGTAAATCTCTCTAATTTGAAGGCCAGCTCTTTCCACACATCTTAACACGTTATGTAAAATTGTTTTGGATGTAGTCATCATAATACCGTCAAGCTCCAAACGTGTCCCGATCATTCCACGTGGATCCTTAATTTCTTCTAAGTGATCGACGATGAATTGTTTTGGTGCTATATTAATAAGCTCTCTCTCAGGAGGAATAGACATAACTTGAGCTGACTCTATAACACGTTCTAAGTCACCATCAGTTATTTCTCTATCATCACGATTAACAGCCACTACTCCCTTAACATTTTGTATATTTGCCATATTTGCCGGAATACCTAATACAATTTCATTAATAGACATACCGATCATTCTTTCGGCTTCACTTACCGCTTTTTTAATTGATTGAACTGTTGCATCTATATCTACGATGGTGCCTTTTCTAATTCCGTTTGATTTTACATTTCCAACACCAATTACGTGCAGCGAGTCTTCATTCATTTCGCCGATTAAGACCTTAATGGAAGACGACCCAATATCTAGTGATACGTATAATTCTGATTGATTCAACCCGTGGCACCTCCTAAGAACTCTTTATTTATTATTCTAGTGTAAAAATAGTATAAAGTCTAAAATTTTCTAAAGAAATAGTCAATTTAAACCTAATAATTTATTAATTTTTTCTTTCTGACCATTTTGTGAGCAAAATTCGACGGATAACTGCTATATTCTGAAATAATCGTACACCGAACGCAAAAATCGCCGCTAGGTATAAATCTATCCCTAAGTGTACACCTAAAAATGCTAAAGCTGCAGCAAGGGCTATATTGAAGAAAAATCCTGAAACGAATACTTTGTCATCATAGACATGCTGTAGATGTGCACGTATGCCTCCGAATAGAGTATCAAGTGCTGCCAATACCGCTATAGACAAATAGCTTTCATATATTTCAGGGATTTGTATTTCCGTTAATAAACCGAGGGAAATCCCAAGTATCAGCCCTAATAATGGCAACCACATTTCATGACTCCCCTTCCGGTACTTCTTTTAAGAATTGGTTATTTAGAGCTTGGTCATAAGAGGAAATCGTGATATTTTGCTCGGGCTTACCAATCTTCAGTTTTAAATTATCAATATAAAAGTCATCTCCGATTGTGGAGGCCTCTAACTGATTATACATTTTTTGCGCATCCTCAAAAGTGGAGGTTCCAATTTTAATAGTAAATGGTGCATTTCTTACTGGTATATTATTCACTGTAGTTTTACCATTTACATCTCTAATTGGGGAAGAATAGATAATTCGTTTACCATCCACTTCAATATCATTTGCTTTAAAACGATTGATTTCATTAATAAGTCGGATGAGCAAATCTGGTGAAATACCTTCCACAGGTTGTCCAAGTGCTACGCTTTCTAAGGATGGCTCCACTTTAATAATAATTCCTGGACCCGTATGTTCAACCAGACCTATATCTTTTTTTAATTGTTCTACTGTATCCTGTAAAGCAAGTTCTGCACTTTCGCTTACCATGTTTCCATATTTCAAGATTGTTTGATCTAATACATAAATTTCCGAAAGCAGCTCGGAATGTGTTTCGGTTTCTTTGGATAATTCTTGACGAATAGCCCATATATCTCGTGTATCTCTTGTTTCAGGATTTTGAACTGTGTTAAATTGTATCGCTAACATAAAGCCAATTATTAACAAAACTATAGTAAACCGAATATAGACGGTTTTTCTCATTATTCGGCCTCCTTATATCCCGTTTTACTACCAGTGGGAATTGAAGAAACCCCACCCAGTTGAGTAGCATTACTATATTAGTTAGCTATAATCATCTTCACGTAAAGCAGGCATTGTTATTAAATCTTTTTCTCCTACAGTCACCACTATATTATCACTAGTAAGTTGGTCAACAACACCTCCTCCTAGATTTACGGAAGAGAGCAATACTTTCGGATCTCCTACTGCTTCAATCGTAAATGGTGCTGGAAAGGTCTTTCCATCTACTACAATCACTGGGCCTGTACATCTTATATAAGAGTTTGCATGAAGTCTTTGGCCATTAATAGATATAGCTTCTGCACCAGATATTTTAAGCTCATTAATCACTTTAAATACGTGACTTTCATGTACTATATAGTCATTTGGATTTTCTTGAGAAGGATTATAAGCTCCGTCTTCCAATGAAACAGTAATACCTTTTCCTTGTGAGGGAATATCTCCAATCAATAATCGAAGTATTTCTGCTTCCTCTACTAATTCTTCTACACTTTCTTCACTCTCTACAAAAGAATGTTCAAAAGCACGGATTTTTTGTTGCTTATCAGTAATTTCTTCTGTTAGCTCTTTATTGCGTTCTTTTTGTTCCACTAATTTTTCTCTATACTTTTCTTGTTCTTGGAAATTCGAGAGATTTGAAGCGTTTTTTTCGTTATCTTCAGATGAGATACTATACGAATATGCAAGTATAAATCCTAACACTAAACTTACCATCGATATAGTAATAAGCCCTCTAGATGGTACTTTAAGGAGTTTGGTCTTCTTCACTTTCCACAACCTCCTCTTCTACTGGTACATTATACACATCTTTAAATGGTTGGAAAAATGTCCCTACTTCCAAATCAATAACACCCTTCACTTCGGGATTTAGCTGAGAAACAATGGAAGGATAAAAATTCATTTTTTCTCCGAATGATGGAATGATCGCCTTAACTTCATTTCCATCATTCATAAATACTAGGATAGAGTATGCATCATTTTCAGTTGGTGCATATTTAATTTGAGAAATACCTGTTAACACTTCGCTGTCCAATAATTTTAATTCTTTTATCATCCTCAAACGGTTTTTTTCATTGTCAAAACCTGAAAAGATAGGTCCATCCTTTGGTAAAACTTGTCCATCTGTTTTAATAATCTGTCCATTCTCTAAAATTATATGAAGAAAATCTCCATCCTCTAAATAACCTATTTGATGAAACTCATTAACTTGAATATGAACGGATGTTAACCACTTTCGCTTAACTTGTACTGATTCTACCCATGCGTTCTTAGCCAAGAGGTTTTCAATTTTACTTTCATTAAAACTCCACATCGACTCGCCAATATTCAAGGTACTCTCCTCTATGTACAATTCTTTAGGTACTAGTTTTTCACCGTCCACTGTAATCTTTTGAACCTGACTGTAAGAGGATTGAAAATATAAAACTATTAATAACGTAGTAACAAAGAGAAAAAGTAGAATGGAAAATTTTTTATTTGTTCTACGTCTTCTGCGTTCTTTTAAGGTAGGTATACGATCTTCAATATCGATGATTTTTTCCATTCTACCGCCTCCCTTCTTTTTCAGTTTCTTGAGCTAAGTTTAAAATAATTCCAATAATCCCCCAGGTCATCACTAACGAAGAACCTCCATAACTGATGAATGGCAAGGTTACCCCAGTCACTGGCAATAGACCTGTAACTACCCCCATATTTAAAAATGTTTGTACTGCTAATAGAGAGGTAAATCCAATAATCATTAACTGACGTTCACGTGTTTTTGCACGCGCAGCCATCGAAAAACTGGTTGAAAAAAACGTTAAAAATGCTAATACGATTATGAACCCACCGATGAAACCTGACTCCTCCAACAAAATAGAAAAGATGAAATCATTTTGTGGTTCAGGCAAATACAAAAACTTCTGGCGGCTATTTCCATACCCAAAACCAAATAATCCAGCTGGACCTATGGCAAGCAATGATTGTATTGCTTGAAATCCGGATCCCAGTGGGTCATTCCAAGGATCTAGAAAGGCTTGTATTCGCACAAGTCGGTATGGAGCAGAAACAATTAGCAGTACAAAAGCAATAATGCCACTCATACCTATCCAAAGAAAGAACTTGAACGGAAGTCCTGCTGCAAACAATAAAAAGAATACAGCAACAACCAATACAAAAGCGGAACCAAAGTCTGGTTGAACCATGATAAAGCCAATTGGCAATAATAACAAAAGGCCACTTTGAATATACATTTTCATTCTAGAATTTTTTACATTTGCTAGAGAGTTAGCTAACACTCCTAATACTGCTATTTTAGCTAACTCTGCTGGTTGAAAATTCATAAATCCAAGAGAAATCCAACTTTGTGATCCATTTCGAACCACTCCAATACCAGGGATTAAAACGCCAATTAGCATGAGAATCGCAACTATATATAATCCTCTCCAAAATCCATCAGACCGTATGAAACTTGCCTTTTGAATAATGAAGGCTCCAACTATCCCTACAATAAGATATGCTGCTTGTTTTAATGCAAATGGCATTTGTCCTTTGTAATGGACTTCGCTCCAATAGGAACCCGCTGAGTGGACAAAGAATATACCAATGATGGATAAAAACAATACAGAAGATAGGAAAATAAATTTTCTTGTATCTTTCGTTTAGGTCATCCTTTCATTACTCTTTTAAAGATGTAACATGGTCGATAAATTCATCTCCACGAATCTCAAAGCTTTCATATTGATCCCAACTTGCACATGAAGGTGAAAGCAATACGATATCCCCTTCGGATGAAGTCGCTAATGCCATTTTAAATGCTTCACCTAAGGTTTCTGTGCTAACTACCGAGGAGATTCCTTGCTCTTCTCCAAACTTTTGCAATCGATCTTTAGTTGCTCCGTAATGGACTAATGCTTTCACACGATCTAAGTAAGGTATTAGTTCATCAAATGAATGGCCGCGGTCCACACCACCTGCTATTAATATAACTGGCTCTGTAAAACCTTCTAGAGCACTTTTAGTTGCAAGTGCATTTGTAGCTTTTGAGTCATTATAAAATTTACGGCCTTTCCATTCCCTGATGAATTGAGTACGATGTTTAACCCCGTGGAATGTTGATAATACTTGTATAATAGCTTCAATAGGACATTTCATCAGTAATGCTGTCGCTGTCGCAGCAAGTACATTCTCTAAATTATGCTTACCTCTCAGCGCAATAATAGATCGTTCAAATAATCGTTCACCGTTCCAGTAGACGTATAGCTCATCTGCACTTATACCCTCTTTTGTCTTACTACTAACATAAAAAGGTATTTTGGCTGCCTTACTCATTTGAGCATAGTCTTTCACTATTTGCTGTTCTCCATTATAAACTAGCCAATCAGTAGCATCTTGTTGTTGGGTAATTTTAAATTTAGCATCTGTATATTCCTGAAAATCTTTATGGTAATCTAAATGCGCTTCATATAAGTTAAGTAGTACAGAAACTTTTGGCTTTAACTCTTCTGTACCCATAAGCTGAAATGAAGATAATTCGGTTACGATAATATTCTCTGCTGTCGCTTCTTTTGCAACAGTAGTTGCAACTGTACCAATATTACCAGCTATTTTGGGCTTTTTATCGGCAGCTGCAAGCATTTCAAATATCAATGTAGTAGTTGTAGTCTTTCCATTTGAACCGGTTATTCCGATCATTGGAGCATCGCTAATACGATACGCAAGTTCTACTTCTGTCCATACAGGTATTCCTCTTTTATTTGCCTCTGTAATAACTGGATTGTTATAAGGTATTCCAGGATTCTTGACGATTAAACTAAAGCCTTCATCTAAGATATCTTCAGGATGACTTCCACAAATAACAGTTAAACCTTTTGATAACAAGTACTGAGCATTTTCATTTTGCTCGAATGGCTTAGCATCATTCACAGTAACAAATGCTCCTAAGTCATGTAGCGTTTCAGCTGCTGCAGTACCGCTTTTTGCCAAACCTAAAACAAGTATTTTTTTATGAACTACATGTGGTAATTTCTTCATCTCACAAAACCTCCAAGCAGACTACAATCATTGCAGCTATGAAACCTATTGCCCAGAACACTGTAACTATTTTACGTTCATTCCAACCCGACAATTCAAAGTGATGGTGAATCGGACTCATTTTGAATATACGTTTGCCCGTTGTTTTAAAGCTAATCACTTGTAATATCACCGATAACGTTTCAATTACAAAGATAATCCCAACAATTAGCAATAATAATTCATGTTTCACTAGAATAGATACCATGGCCAGCGCACCACCTAATGCAAGAGAACCCGTATCTCCCATAAACACTTTTGCTGGATATTTGTTAAACAATAAAAACCCTAAAAGTGCTCCTGATACACAGAATGTAAATATAGCTATATCACTCTGTTCATAAGCAAGCGCTAGAACACCAAATGCTGCAAAGGCAACTGTTGCTGTTCCTGCAACTAATCCATCTAAGCCATCTGTCAAATTAACGGCATTTGAAAAACCAACTAGCCAAAAGATAAGAAATGCAATATACAATTGACCTAATTGAAGTTCCATTTCTGTAAATGGTATAACTATATTTGTATCAAAGGGTCCTTGTTTTAATAAGAAGTAGGCAATGATCGCAATAATAATTTGACCAATTAGTTTCTGGATAGATGTTAAGCCTAAATTTCTTTTTAAAACGACTTTTATAAAATCATCCAAAAATCCAATAACACCAAAACCTACTAGGATAACTAACAAAACAATGGACTGAGTCGTTAATTTATCAAAATAAAGGGATAGAGCAAGTGTTGAAATAATGATGGAGGTTAAGAAAATCAGCCCTCCCATTGTAGGTGTACCTGCCTTTACTTGATGCGACTGAGGCCCTTCTTCTCTTATGCTTTGACCAAATTTCATCCTTCTTAAATAAGGAATAACAATTGGAGCAAGAATAACTGTAAGTATAAAACTAACAATAAGTGTAATAACCGTTGTAGACAATGTCATAAAAAAATCTCCTTAAATACGATCAACTATTAATGAATGTACTATTTTATTTATTTGTGTATACATGAATTGTTCCATCTAATGGGATGAGCCCATTTTCTTTTGGCAGCTGAGAGATTATTTCGTCTCCATCACCATGCCAAACAATATTGAAAGGATACATATAGGACGTTATTTCCTTCCTTTTTGTTCCTACCAGGTTCGGTGTACGTACTTGCTCTACATCTCCCCATCTATACTCTTTTTCTATCTGGGTGCCGCTTCCTTTTGTCTTCAGTGAATCTTCCAAAATTTGACCAACAATAGGTGCTGCTATTACTCCCCCGAATTGAGTGCTGTGTTTAGGGTTGTCGATGGCAACATATACGATAAGTTCTGGATTATCTGCTGGTGCAAAACCTATAAAGGATACAATGTACTCTCCATCCATATACCGGCCATTTTGAACTTTTTGCGCTGTACCTGTCTTGCCACCAATTCGAAGTTGATCACGATAAGCATTTCTACCCGACCCCTCCGCAACTACATGTTCCAGAGCATCTCGCACAATGGCTGAAGTTTCCTCACTAATAACTTGACGCTTCATCTCTGGTTCACTACTTGATAAGATTTCGTTTGTTTCACCATCTATTGTATTTTTTACAATAAATGGCTTATATAGATACCCACCATTTACTGCCGCAGCTACAGCTTGCACTTGTTGAATAGGGGTGACTGAAATACCTTGACCAAAAGAGGTTGTGGCGTGTTCAACTGGTCCAAAGTTCTCTTTACTAAATAGAATACCCGAGGATTCCCCTGCCATCCCTGAACCTGTAGATTTACCGAACCCAAAGTTACGTATGTATTCTTGTAACTTCTCTGCGCCTACTCTATTTCCTAACTCAATAAAACCAGGGTTGCAAGAATTTTCAACAACTTCTAAAAATGTTTGATTTCCATGTCCTGATCTTTTCCAGCAACGAAGCCTAGAGCCTTCTACCATGGTATATCCTTTATCATGAAAGTGATCATTCTGTAAGTCTACTACATTCTCTTCTAATGCCGCACTCAATGTAATAATCTTAAAAGTTGAACCAGGTTCAAAAGTCATCCAGACTGGTAAGTTACGATTGTAAACGGTCGAATCCACCTCTTGATAGTCCGACGGATCGAAATTAGGAGCAGAAGCAAGTGCTAATATTTCACCATTTTTGGGGTTCATAACAATCGCAATCGCTTGTGTCGCTTCATATTTCTGCATAGCTTGCGATAATTCACGTTCCACTACTTGCTGAATATCTAAATCCACTGTCAACTGTACATGATTGCCTTTTACACCATTTTTCCATCCATCGTCCACATGTGGAAGTGGTACTCCTTTTGCATCGGTAAACATTCGTACAGCAGAGGATTTGCCTTTTAAAATAGAATCATATTGGTACTCGATTCCCGCAAGCCCTTGTGCATCATAACCAGTAAAACCTATTAATCTAGATAACATATTGCCATATGGATAGTCTCTTAAATAATCGACTCCTGCATACAAACCTTTAATATTCTTATCTTGTATTTCCATAGCAAGTTCACTCGAGATATTTTTTCCTTTAGGTGCAATTTTCACTAAGTATGCTCTTTTGTTTATTTGCTCTAAAAGCTCATTTTTGTCCATCCCTATTAAGGAACCAATTTCTTCGGCTACTTGCTCAGGATTCTCATTTTGAGAAGGCATATAAAATAAGGTCGGTGCAAGCTTGTTTCCTACAATAACTTCTCCATTACGATCTAAAATATTCCCGCGGAGAGAAGCATAAGGTAGTTCTCTATCCCAGCTTTCTTTTGCCTTTGTCGTAAGCTCATCAAATTGGAAAAATTGAAGCTGAACTAATTTGAGAAGAACTAGGACGAACAAAAAAATAATCATAATCCAAATCAGGCGCAGACGTACAATTTGTTTTAACTTTGAAATTGCCAAATCCCCTTTAGTCCGTTTTAGATAACTTATGAGAAAATGACACTAACTATTCTATCCCTATTTAGTCCTGAGGTAAATCAGTTTGTGATTCGTCTAAATTTTCCTTATTATTTGTTACTTCTGCTGGAGTTGCAAGTTTCACGACGATTGGAGTATCTGCAGTTACGATCGATCCTCCAGTCAAGCTCTGTTCATTTACAAAACCTTCTCCAACAATTTCTATTGGTAACTTAGATAACGATTTATATATCATAATATTTCTTTTCGACCAACCTTTAAAGTCAGGTAATTGAATATCTCCCTGTCCCTTTAGAAAGACTATACTATTTGAAATAGCACTTGTTTTTGCCGCTGGATATTGTTCTTCTACCTTATCCGACTGACCGATAACTACTGTCTTTAATCCTTGTGCTTCCAATTTACTTTGACTTGCCATTAAATCTTCCCCAACTACATTCGGCATTTCAATTGATTCTGCAAGTTCCAAGTTTTCCGGCTCAATATTTAAATATTTCAAGCTTCTTTCTGTCACTGCGTTGAAAATTTCGGATGTTGTATCAGAACCAGTTTCCGTCATTTCCAATTTTGGTCGATGAACCATTACATAAACAATTAACTGCGGATCCTCTACAGGAGCCATTCCTAAGAATGAGTGTAGGAAATCATTTTTATAGTAGCCCCCTCCAGGTTTTGATATTTGAGCAGTACCAGTTTTACCTGCTGAAGTATATCCATTCAACTTAAATTTCTGGGCAGTACCTTTTTCTGACGTTACCGTACTTGCCAATATTTCTTTTACCTGCTGCGCAGTTTCTGCAGAAATAGGAGATTTCTTTTCAGCCTCTTTATGATTCTCCACTACATCATTAGTATTAGGATTGACAATTTTATCAATTATAAAGGGTTGCATCATCTTCCCTTCGTTTGCTATAGCAGTCATTCCTTGCACCATTTGTATAGGTGTTACGGTTGTTCCCTGACCATATGTTGTAGTTATACGTTCAACTGGACCACCATTTGCTATAATTCCAGTTGCTTCATTGGGAAGGTCTATACCCGTCTTCTGTCCAAATCCAAAGAGTTTAATATATTCATTGAACGTTTCCTCTCCTATTTGGTTAAGCAAGTACGCCATTGAAACATTGGATGAACGTTGGAAACCTTCTAAATACGTTATATTCCCCCACCCTACTACATTATGATCCCTTATAGTTCTATCAAAGATCTTATAGGAACCCGATTTATATGTAGCATTAGGTGCCCAGACCCCTTCTTCGATAGCGGCGGCTAATGTGAATATCTTAAAGGTAGATCCTGGCTCAATCGTTTGCTCAGTTACTTCATTTAGCCAGTTAGTAGATAATCCTTCTCTTGTATTCGGTTCAAAGGAAGGGCGCTGGGACATAGCTAATATTTCCCCAGTTTTTGGATCTGCTACAACAGCCGTAATCCGTTCTGGATTATATTTTTCTTGTGCCGTATTCATCGCTTCTTCTAAAAAGTTTTGTATGGTCTTATCTAAAGTGAGGTAGATGTCTAAGCCATTTTTAGCTTCTGTCACCATCTTCTCAGCATTCGGTAGTAAGAAGCCTTTAGTATCACTTTTGAATTCGACTTTCCCAGGAGTGCCGGTTAACTCTTCATCGTAAATATATTCAAGACCCATTTTGCCAACAGGTTCAGCTGTTCCATCTTCTTTCTCTTCCTTTAAAGCAAAACCTATCAAATGCGAAGCAAACTGACCATTAGGATATAATCTTTTTAAATCTTCGATAAAAGTTATTCCAGGTAGTTTGTTGCTTTTTATCTCTTCCATAACTTTGTTGCTAATATCCCTGCCAGCTTTACCAAATTCAACTTGGTATTTCTCGGATTTTATACTTTTCTCTAGTAAACTAGTAATCTCTTGTTCTGTCATATCAATATACTTTGCTAAAACTTTGGCCGTGTTAGCTGGATCACTAACATGCCTTTGTATACCACTATTGTTAGAAGCGTTCGGGCTAATGACAGCGATCATTTTATAGCTAAGTGTATCCTGCGCTATTATCTCGCCGTTACGATCAACTATTTTCCCTCTACTAGCTTGAAGAACCTGTTCTCTACTATACTTGTGCTCTGCCTTCGTTGATAATACTTGACCTTCAGCAGTACCCGTATATTGTATAAATACAAAACGACTAAGTAATAAGAAAAAGAGCCCTCCATATAATAAAAACATTAGAAAGGCTCCCCATTGAAAACGAAATTTCTTATTCATTGTCCTGGCACTACCTTAACGTTTTGCTCATTCAGTTTCAAACCGAGCTCTTCCGCCTTTTTCCAAATACGGTCATAGGTAGATAATTCATTTACTTGTACTGATAAGTCAGTATTATTTTTTATAGTAGAGTCAATTTCCTTTTCCATTAGTGCAATATCTGTAGTAGTTGCTCGCACAGCGCTTTCCGTTTGAATAATCATGACAGATAAAGCAGTAACTATTGCTAACAACCCGACTAATAGTATTTTTTCTCCTTTAGAAATAAGATTATTACTTTTTTTCGCCTGCTTCTGTACCTGTGGTTGTTCAGTGTAAGAAGGGCGTGGTATGTATGTTTGTGATTGCTGTTTACGTAAAGCCATTTAGACACTTCCCTTTTCGATTAATTTTTCCACAATACGTAACTTAGCCGAACGAGAGCGATTATTTACTGCCAACTCTTCTTCCGAAGGGACTATCGGTTTCCTTGTAACCACTCTTAACATTGGCTCCATACCAGCTGGAATCATTGGTAAATTTGGTGGTAACTCTGGTAAAGAAGATGCTTCTTTGAAAATTGTTTTAGTTAATCTATCTTCTAAGGAATGGAAGGTAATAACACTTACTCTTCCTCCTACTTTTATAAGCTTAATTGCATCTTCTAGTGAGTCTTCTGCTGCACCTAATTCATCATTTACAGCAATTCGGATTGCCTGGAAAGTTCGTTTAGCAGGATGTCCACCCGTTCTTCTAGCAGCAGCTGGAATACCTTCTTTTATAAGCTCAACAAGTTGGAAAGTGGTAGCAATTGGTTCAACTTCTCTTGCCTTCTCAATTTTGCGCGCAATTTGTTTAGAAAACTTTTCTTCTCCGTAACGGAAAAATATCTTAAGTAATTTTTCATATGGCCAATCATTGACTACATGGTAAGCAGTTAACTCACTTGTTTGATCCATTCGCATATCTAACGGGGCATCGTAGTTATAACTAAACCCTCGCTCCGGTGTGTCTAATTGGGGAGAGGATACACCTAAGTCATATAAAATCCCATCAACCTTTTCAATACCAATTTGGTTAAGTTCATCTTTTAGATAACGAAAATTTGCATGGACAAAGGTAACTTTGTCTAAATAAGGTGCAAGTTTTAGCTTTGCATTTTCAATGGCAGTCATATCTTGATCAAAGCAAATTAGTCTACCTTTTTCATTTAATTGTTGTACTAAGTATTCACTGTGGCCAGCTCCGCCTAGCGTGCAATCCACATAGATCCCATCAGGACGAATAGCTAGTCCATCTACTGTTTCTTTTAGTAATACGGTCGTATGATGAAACAAGCGTTTCTCCTCCTCTTAATAAAATACATCTTGGCGTATTTATTCCTAGTTAAACTTTAACTCTGAAATCCAAGACATTTGTCTAGACTTTAATACAATCCACCGGGACAAACCCAGTTAGATGAGTTATATATCAAAGCCAATCATATTTTCTGCAATATCATTGAAAGAATCCTCAGACTCCACAAAATAATTTTCCCAAGCATCTTTAGCCCAAATTTCAAGCCGATTTGACACTCCAAGTACGATACATTCCTTATCCATCTTCGCATAACTTCTGAGATTACTCGGAATGTTGATACGCCCTTGCTTGTCTATTTCTACTTCGGTTGCACCGGAAAAGAAAAAACGAGTAAATGCTCGAGCATCTTTCTTCGTTACAGGAAGTTCTTTAAGTTTGTCTTCGAGTTTTCGCCATTCATTCATAGGATAACCAAATAAGCAATTATCAAGACCACGTGTAAGGACAAAACTGTCATCTAAGTGTTCTCGAAATTTGGATGGTATTATTAACCGTCCCTTTGCATCAACGTTATGTTGATATTCGCCCATGAACATGCTACTCACCCCACTTTATGTCATTAACATACCACAACGCCCCACTTTCCTCCACCGTTTTTTTAAAAACAGGACGATATTTCTTTAAAATGTGTAATTAGTACTTGTTGAGACAAGTTTTCTAGTAAATTCTACAAAGAAATCCTATAACTTTGATACATGAAAAGTTTGGAAAAGTTCCTGTGTTTATTGCGATTTCCAGTGAAATTAGGAAGGAATTATCTTAAAAGTGGGGGCAAGTGACAAGAATCCAAGCGAAGGAAGCTCTATTTAGTCGTTAGTTGGAATATTGGTACCCTTAGTTGGGATTCTGGCACGTTTAGTTGGAATCTTGAGCTCTCTAGTTGGAAAACTGTAAAACAAGAAAAAAAATCCCCACTAATGAAAGTGGGGATACAAATTATAAATAAATCACGTGATGTTTACCATTAAATTCATATGGTACTTCTAAGAGCTGTTTAATCAGAGATGGACCATACTCATTCATCAATTGAATCGGTGTATATGTTCGTTCTTGAAGACCATCGTTAGGCATTAAGTTCATACTAATACGATCATAACGATTAGTAGTCGCATCTAACTTACTAAGGAATGTATCTTCAATTGCGTTATTAATAAAATTCAATTGTTTTTCATGATTTTTTAAATTCTTTTGTACTAATGGAGATAACTTCAAACCGTCTTTCATCAAAAGTTGCTCCAACTTCCCGTACTTTTCTATAAGATCTGCTTTTATTTCCTCTATCAAGTGAGGAACTTCCTCGTTACGATTGCTATTTATATAGTGCAACTTAGCATCTTGTAAAGATCCATCCCACACATCTTCAATCGTAAAGGATAACTTTTCTAATAAGGATTGCGTATTTGCATTGACTATCGAAATACTAATACGGGGCATTAGAACTGGCATTTTCATGTCAAACAACTCAAATGCTGTTTTTAATACGCCCCAATATGCAATCTCGCCTGGTCCAGCAATAAAGCTTAGTACTGGAAAGACCATTTCCTGCATGATTGGTCTAGTTACCACATTATTACTTAACTTCTCCGGATGTTCTCTTGCAATTTCCATCATCTCGTCCAACGTAAATGAGATTCCCTTTGCCTCATGAACAAATTGATTGTTCACTCGTTCTAATAAGAAACGTTCTCCTGCTTCAACATAAAACAAATGAGCCGCTGACTCTTTTGCTTGTATCGGTGAACCAAATCCTTCAAGCGCTATTTTTTCTTCATGCTCAAATACTACTTTAGCTAGTTCTGAAGAATGTAATATTTGAAGTTGAAAATAATCACTTTCCAATTTTCTTAATGGCTCATACGCAGCGTCTATTAAGAGTAGACCTTCCTCTTGAAATAGTTCGTTCATCAAGGCTGTAAAAAAGCTTGTATACGTTAAATTATTATCTAAAAGCTCTAAAACATTAGATTTAAGATCTTTCGTATATAAGGTTTCGGGTAAACTTTTGAAAATTTCATCTAAATACTCTTTTATTAACTGGTGATCAAAAGTAGCTTCAGATGCAATTTTTTTCGTTCGAGACTTTTCTGGATAAACAAGCTTTTGAAGTGTTCGGCTTCTATCTATGTATACATGATTTATCTCATCGATATCATGATCTTCTCCAGCAATCCAAAAAACAGGTATAACAGGTACTCCTAGAGTTTCTCTTTGTTGTTTTGCCAATGTAATAACCGAAATTGCTTTATGAATTGAATATAACGGTCCAGAAAGAATCCCTGCTTGCTGCCCGCCTATAACTACAACCCCATTGTCTTTAAGTTCATTTATATGCTGACTACTTTTTTTTGAAATACCATATTCACTCATATAAGAAGTAATTACATCAGCAAGCTCATTTCTTTTATGTTTAGTAAAATTAGCTTCTTTAACCCTTTTGTTAAGTGCCTTTTGGTTCCATTCATAATGAAAGAAAGAAGATAAATTAGCTACATCCTCCAAATATTTCTTATAAAATGAGGAAGCGAATGGTTGTGTGTACTGCTCTAATCGCACGTTTTTTCCACCTCTATTATTTTCAAGTTCATTTTGGCGAAAATTCACCAAAGCTATCATTTTAAATACTTTAAGAGTATAACACTTACTATATATGTGTAAAAATTATTAGCTTATATAGGTTAAAACATATTGGATAACTCCGAATAACCATAAAAATGCATAAAAACAACATAATAGTAAAAATAGTATTCTCCAAATTTTCCTCAACAATGGAATTATTTCAATTTCTTTTTTAGAACGCCAGTCTAAACATGTCATAATCGTCGCTAATATAATGGAAAAAATAATAAGATACCAACCAATCCCTTTCGAGAAAAGGAATGAGAACAAATTAGCAGTAGAAAAGTATAAAAAGAAAGTCGAAACATCGGACGCAATGCCAATTGATTTTTTTCTTTTATGTAAAACAAATTTACAAATGATAAATGTAAGCAAAAACACGACTACTGGGTATATTACAAAAATCGAAAGAACATTAACGACGGTAATCACCTTCTTTGTTTATTTCACTTAATAATAAATAGAATGCTTGTAAAATAGGCAAAGTTTTATTTCTTTGAGCGGCTTTTTCTATTATAGCTCCAACAATGGTATCTAACTCCATCATTCGCCCATTCTCAAAGTCCTTGAGCATAGAGGAACGATTTTCCCTGGTATTTTCACACAGGGAGACAACCTCCTCCCATGTAATCCTTTCTCGCCAGTCATCAAAAGCAAACATCATTTCGTCGTACATGCCTCTCAATATAGCTTTATAGGAGTCATTTTCAACTAGCTCCCCATTAGTCACTTGAGCAATAGTAGTCAAAGGATTAATCAAGCAATTTAACATAGCTTTCTTCACAACCATTTGTTCGATATCACCGGTAAAGATCAAAGGGAATTCCTCGTTATTACCCCCCATTAAACTATTAATGGAAGCCCATTGCCCTTTATAAAACCCAATATAAGTTGGACCTATTCCTAAGTGTTGAACCGTGGAATTATTTATTTTCGTAGCACCATGTAATACAGAACCAATAAGGACAGTTTCTTGTGGTAACTTCCGTAGAAAAGATATGTGTGATAAACCATTTTGCAAAAACAGAAGAGGGATATGCTTTGGTAAAGAATTTAGCTGATCTTCTAAATGTGTAAGATGATGATACTTCACTGCAATAATAATAAGATCCATTTGTTTTAAATCAGTTATGTCCGAAACTATATCACAAGTAATTTGTTTCGGATTTTCCGTTTTCTTTTCTATGTATAAATGATGTACTTTACTAGTTTTTCTGACTAAAAAAGTAATGTCATGATCTGATTCCGACAAATATGCACCAAATAGGAGGCCTATCGCTCCTGCACCAACAATACCGATTTTCATAAGTCACCCCCAAGTTCTTTAATAAAGCAGGTACTTTTTCACTCTAGCAAAACCGAAAAAAGACTCTTGGTCTTCTAAGATCAGAGACGTAGATATGCTGTTTCTTTCCGCTCCGTTCTTAAAAGTTCTATAAACCCAGTGTTATGGTAAATTTATATATATATACTTTCTCTTAAAAAAGGTCTACCTCTGGGGTAGACCTTAGCTTTATCATTATTATACAGGAAGCACCGGATGTTTTCGAGGTGCATTTACTATTTGTTTATCTTCATAAAAACGTAGTCGATTTGCAAGTTCTGCGCGTAAATCGCTTGGTGCTACAATTTCATCGATAATCATTTCAGAAGCAAGTTTATAAATATCAATTTCCTCTTTATATTCCGCATGTTTTTGTTGAACAAATTTCAGACGTTCTTTTGGATCTTCGATTGCCTCAATTTTGTTTGAGTACACAGCATTTACTGCCGCTTCTGGGCCCATCACAGCTATTTGAGCAGTAGGCAAGGCAATGCATACATCCGGCTCAAATGCAGGACCAGCCATTGCATATAAACCTGCTCCGTATGCTTTACGTACTATAACAGATATTTTTGGAACTGTTGCAGAACTCATTGCTGCAATAAGCTTCGCCCCATGTCTTATAATTCCAGCACGTTCTACTTTCGTTCCTATCATAAACCCAGGAACATCCGCTAAGAATAGTAGCGGAATTGAAAACGCATCACACAGTGAGATGAATTTTGTAGCCTTATCCGCTGAATCTACGAATAGCACTCCACCTTTAGCTTTTGGTTGATTGGCAATAATTCCTACTGCTCTGCCATCAATTCGCGCTAAGCCTGTAATTAACTCAGGGGCAAACAACTTCTTCACATCAAAGAACGTACCTTCATCGATAATTGCTTCAATTGCTTCGTACATATCAAATGGCGCGTTTTGATTTTCAGGAATGATTGCTTCTAGTGTTCTTCCTTCTTTAATGGCTTTAGGTTCCACTTGTTTTGGTTTCTCCGTATAATTCGCCGGGAAGAAGTCCAAATAGCGTTTAGCCTCGGAAATTGCTTCTTCTTCTGTTGAAACAAGAACGTCCCCTACTCCACTGACTGTGCAGTGCATACGGGCTCCACCCATCTCTTCTAGCGTCACTTTTTCACCGATTACTTTTTCTGCCATACGAGGTGAGCCTAAATACATCGAAGCATTGCCTTCAACCATAAAGACAATATCACAAAAAGCAGGGATGTAAGCTCCCCCAGCAGCGGAAGGACCAAATAATAGGCAAATTTGTGGAATGAACCCTGATAGCCTTACTTGGTTATGGAATATCCTTCCTGCTCCTCGTCTATTTGGAAACATATCTAGCTGATCGGTAATACGCGCTCCCGCTGAGTCTACTAGATACAACATTGGTACTCTATTTTTTTCTGCTATTTCTTGGATACGAATTATTTTTTCTACAGTACGTGATCCCCACGACCCAGCTTTCACAGTGGAATCATTTGCCATGACACAAACAGTTTGCCCATTTACTTTACCGGTAGCAGTCACAACACCATCTGCTGGCAAATCTCCTGCTTCCACATTCGCAAAGCGACCATCTTCGATGTATTCCCCATTATCAAAAAGTAACGCTAAACGATCTCGTACAAATAATTTGTTTTGCTCTTTCATCTTTTCATGGTATTTTGCTTGTCCCCCTGAATAAACAGATGCCAGTTTTTCTTCTAATCTATCATTATACGCTTTTGTTTCTCCCACGTTGTAAAACCCCCTTTATTCAAACGTTACTAATACATCGCCTTCATTGACGAAGTCGCCTTCATTTGCATTGATTGTGGCAATTTTACCCGCTGTTTCTGCTTCAATTGGAATCTCCATTTTCATGGATTCCAACACCATTACTACTTGTCCAGCTGCCACTTCTTCTCCAATTGCTACATTTACGGTAAATACTGTACCTGCCATAGTCGATTCTAAATTTTTCATTTTGAAACTTCCTCCCTTTGTTTGTCCATCCATTCCCCTAAAACGGATGTTGAATACTCCCCACTGATGAAACTCTCATCATCCAAGAACTGTTGGAATAGTGGAATATTTGTTTTCACACCTTCTATTTTAGCAGAAGAGAATACTTTTTGTGCAGACTCTATTGCTAATTTTCTATTTTCTGCATGGATAATAACCTTAGAAATCATCGGATCATAGAATGGTGTAACTTTGTCACCTTCCGCATAACCAGCATCAATCCGGACATCCTCATCTGTTTCCCAATTTTGAACTGTAATAGTTCCAGGTGATGGGAAAAATGTTTTTGGATCCTCTGCATATATTCTAAACTCTATCGCATGTCCATTAGACTTTATCGAAGCTTGGTCTCTCACAGGTAGTTCTTCCCCGGCAGCAACTCTTAACTGCCATTCCACTAAATCGAACCCAGTGATAGCTTCGGTAATGGGATGCTCTACTTGTAGTCGAGTATTCATCTCTAAAAAGTAAAACTGATGATTATGATCTACTATAAATTCTACCGTTCCAGCATTTATATAATTTACAGCTTTCGCTGCATTCACAGCAGCTTCCCATAATTTCTCTCTTGCTTCTTGTGGGAAGTTCGGAGAAGGTGCCTCTTCTAGAACTTTTTGGTTACGACGCTGAACCGAACAATTTCGTTCAAATAAATGAACGATATTACCATGTGTATCCCCAAAAATCTGCACTTCAATATGTCTAGAGGAATCAATGAACTTTTCAAGAAAAACTACATCACTACCAAAATACGATTTTGCTCGTGTTTTAATCGATTCAAAATGTTTAAGGAGGGTCTCTTCATCGTCACAACGAATCATCCCTATGCCGCCACCCCCTGCACTTGCCTTAAGCATGATTGGATATCCAATCGAAGAAGCTGCCGTTATCGCATCTTCTACAGAAGCAAGTCCCGCTTCTGTTCCTGGGACAACTGGCACGTTTGCATTGATCATTGTAATTCTTGACTCGATTTTATCTCCCATTTTTTCCATTGTATCAGGACTAGGACCGATAAAAACTATACCTTCAGCCTCTGCTTTACGAGCAAAATCAGCATTCTCTGATAAAAAACCATATCCCGGATGAATCGCATCCACTTTTTCTCTTTTTGCAAGAGCGATAATATCATCTACTTTTAAATAGGATTGCTGAACTTGACTCGGGCCAATCTCAAAAGCATAGTCCGCTTCTTTCACATAAGGTAAATCTTTATCAGCTTCTGAATAGATTGCTACTGTTTCAATATTTAATCGCTTACATGTTTTAATAATACGTCTTGCGATTTCTCCCCTATTGGCGATTAATACTTTCTTCATCTTACTTCCCCCTTCGTTTGAACATTTCCCCCATCTATATTAGTCTATACGATTGTTGAAAGCGATTTCAACTAAATTCTGCTTTGTCTCCCCAGGAACAACAAAAGAAGCCCTATAAAAAGGCTTCTTTTACTTGCGTTCAATATGCGTAATACCTTGTTTAACCCAGTTTAAAAGCTGTTCATAATCATTTTTCAACAAATTGTATGCACTTGAAATTTCATTATAAGAATGCTTCATCTCATCGTAACTTTCCATCGCCAGTTGCAAATGGTTTTGAAGGGAGGAGGAATCTGCTGCCTCTTTAGTAGAATAAGAAGTTGGTTTATGTTCTTTTTTCATAATTTGAGGGCGTAGATTTTTGTTCCACCGGAATGCACAGGCTTGCTTAGATCTACCAAGTAATACACTTGCTTCTTGAAAACCAGAAATTTGCGTGTGGCCTTGATTAATTTTATTCAAAATTATTTCTTTTAGAAGATTATCTTCTTCCTCAGTCCAACTATCTTTTCTCAATTTCACATTCATCTGGATCACCCTTTGCTTTTTTATTAATATATGCAAAGTGGGTGCAAATAGACTCTCATATTATTTCTTTTTAGATAAAAATGAATTGACCGCATCGTGATGTACTTCCTGCTCCCAAAGAACAGAACAAGTTCTTACCTCTTCCATAATTCTTTCGTATAATTTTGACTGCTCCCACTTACGTATTAATTGCATTTTGTATGCTCTTAATACAGTCTCATGAGGCACAATCATTCTTTGCACAAAAGCTTCAAGTGCTGTATATTTATGTCCTTCAAAAATTTCCGTTACCCACCCAATAGTTTGAAGTTTGTCAGATGAGTAAGGTACCGCTTCAGTAAGCATTTGGAGAGTGTGATCCTGACGCATTCCTTTTTCCCATAAATAGGTTCCACCACCCCATCCAGAAGTAATGGCCAACTGACCTTGTATGAATCCACATCTTGCATCTTTCTTTACTAAACGATAATCACATAAGGTTGCAATCTCACAGCCTCCACCAACTGCAGTTCCGTTAACTAATGCTAATGTTGGAATAGTCATTGTAGCGACTTCATACAAAATAGTTGCCGCCTCACTTAACATTTCAAATGATTCTTGCTCTGTTTTTAACTTGTGAAGAACAGATAAATCACCACCAGAACAAAAAGACTTATCACCTGCTCCAGTAATTACTGCTAGTTTGATGGAACTATCATTTTTCACTGTATGTACTAATTCTTTAAAACCTGCTAAGACTTCCATATTTATCGCATTATGAATGGCAGGTCTATTTATTTCAAAAATGATAATTTCATCTTTTTTTACTATAGTATAATCCATATTCTGACACCCCTTTTTAAAATATATATAGAAAAAAAGACTACCCAAGAGCCATGATCTCTTTGGTAGTCTTTTAAGGAACAAATACTGAATTATTTGCTCAATACTTCTTTCCCTTTGTATTGACCGCAAGATTTACAAATACGGTGAGCCAATTTCATTTCACCACAGTTTGAACAAGCAACCATACCAGGTACGGATAATTTAAAATGTGTACGGCGTTTTCTTTTTACAGTTTTAGAAGTTCTTCTAGCTGGTACTGCCATAGGTGGCACCTCCTTACAGATCTATTATTCGTCTGTCTGATCAAAATACTTTGCTAAATCAGCAAGTCTTGGATCTACTTTTGGTTGTTCATCTTCCTGCATTTCTTTAAGTTCTTCATCTGTTGCATAGCTCCAACCATTTCCACCCTCATGTCTAAAGTGGTCTGCACCTTCTTTATACACTTGCATTGGAATTTCCAGAAGAATTAATTCTTCTAGAACTGGGTCAACGTTAATAACATCCCCTTCTACTACATGAAAATTATCATAGTCGCTAGCAGAAGTTAATGCTGACTCAGACCAGTTGAAGATTTCATCAGATTCAATCTCAAATGGAAATTCTACATCCTCCCATGTGCGTGCACACGGTAAAATAAGAGTTCCAGAAAGCTGAAAGTGACAAGTCATTTGCGCTGCACCAAATGTGCAGTGCCCTTTTACGTGAACGGCTGAAATCCTTCGAACGTCTTGGTTCCGCTTCTTCACGTTTTCGAGTTCCACGAATTCATCTAAAGTTAGTCCGTTCTCACGATATTTAGATAGCTGATGAATTGTCCATTTCATACGATTATCACCTCAAGACAACAAAGTTGATTATATAATGACTGAATTTAGATGTCAAGATAATTTCTTGTCACTACAATATTTTAACATTATACTTGCATAAAAGAAAGGATTTGATTTGAATATGAAAGCAACTGGAATTGTTGTAGAATATAATCCATTTCATAACGGTCATTTACACCATTTGCAACAAACCCGCATCAAAACGAATAGCGATATTATCATTGCTGTGATGTCTGGGAACTTTCTACAGCGCGGCGAACCAGCACTTGTTGACAAATGGACTCGATCAAAAATGGCCGTTGCAGCGGGTGTTGACTTAGTAGTTGAACTTCCCTATGCATTTGCAACTGCCCAGGCAAGTGATTTTGCTAAAGGTGCTATTTTCTTGTTAGATGCTTTAAAATGTCATTCCTTTTGTTTCGGCAGTGAAGAGGGATCATTAGAAGCATTTCAAGAAACCTATAATCTATTATTAACCAAAAATGACGAATATAATACGGCCATTGCAAGTTATATGAAAAAAGGTATTAGTTATCCTAAAGCGTTAAATGAAGCCTATAATGAAATTTCTGAAGCTACGACGGTTCGATTAGTAGATTTATCTAAACCCAATAATATATTAGGATACCATTACATACAGGCTGCAAATCATTTAAATAGTGATATTAAGCCAGAGACAATTCAACGTGTCGTGGCAAATTATCATGATGATGCTCTGAAAACAGAAACTATTGCCAGTGCCACGGGTATTCGCAAATTGCTTTTTGAAGGTCAGAAGCTTTCGGAGGTAAATGCTTTCATGCCTAGTACAAGCCTTTTAGGATTAACAGAATGGGAAAGCAATAACGAATCTTTTGGTAGTTGGGAACAGTTCTATCCAGCATTACGATTACTAATAATTCGCTCCTCTAGAGAAGAGCTTGGTCAAATAGCAGAAGTTACCGAAGGGATGGAAAATGCTATTTGGAAAGCGGCAAAAACACATACGAACTTTCAATCTTTTATGCAACAGATAAAATCTAAGCGTTTTACATGGACACGTATTCAGCGGATGCTAACACATATTTATACAGATTTTACTTGGAACCAATTGCGAGAAATCGATTTTCCCACATATATAAGACCCTTAGCTATGAACAAGAATGGACAGGCATATTTACAGAGCATAAAAAAAGACTTGCAGCTTCCACTTGTAAGTAGAGTAGCCGCAAGTAAAAAAGATACACAGTTGCAACTAGATATTAAAGCTGCCGACCTCTACTACTTAGGTTTACAGTCTTCGTATGGAGAATCTATGGTTGGAAGTGATTTTCGTATTGCTCCCATTATCGAATAGCTTATTTGGGCTTTAACTGATCTAAATACGCAAGAGCATCATCAATCGTTTTCACAGGTACGATTTTCATTTTCGTACCTATTTTTCTTGCAGATTTTAGAGCTTCTTCATAATTAGATGTCAAATCAGGATTATTTGCTAAAATAGTTGGATCAATATCATCATCAGGAGCGAACATTATTTCCATGTCTTTATTGTCCGCAGCTATAACTTTTAAATCTATCCCACCAATTCTTCCTACTGTCCCATCAGGACCCATTTCACCAGTACCTGCTATTTTATAGCCCTTCGTAATATCTTCAGGTAATAATTGATTTAAGATTTCCAAGGTGAACATTAGTCCAGCAGATGGTCCTCCAATATCTTCGGAGTTAATATGTACGACAGGAGTTGTTTCCACTTTTTTGTCTGCCGTATAACTAATACCGATACTTGGCGTTTCAAGCACTCCAGGTATTGTTTTAAGGGATACTTCTTTATCCAACTGTTTTCCATCACGCTCAACCTTTAGACGAATGACATCGCCTTCTCCTTTGCCAGTTAAGTATGTTCTTATAGACTCTTCGGTTAATTCTCCGATATCATCCATTTGTAAAATTTTATCGCCAGCTTCTAATATTCCATCAGCTGCACTATCATCCACCACGTTAAAAATAAATATCCCATTATTTGATATAGTGTAGGGCTTATTTGCTCGGTTAAATGCAACTGAAATAGCATTAAATTGAGAATTAGACATAAGCTTTAATTGACGAACATTATATTCTGTTTCATCTTCGTCTTCTTGGCGAATTTCATTTGCTTTGTATATTTTTTGGTTGTCCGTTATTTTGGCAAAAGCATAAGTAACCGGGGTAGCTTTTGCTAGTGCGATTGTTAGGAGACTCAATGTACCCTCGTCATCCTGATCCCCACCATCTACTTCTACAAATGGTTCAAGTTCGTATGCACCACCTGGTTTAGAAATATAAGAGTCCATCGGATAAAAACCTAACGCTAACACTATTACTACTATGAAAAGAAGGATTATCGGATTTCTCTTCTTCATTTAATTATCCCTCTCTTTCTACAACACATTTGAATATTAGTTTATCACTTCCATTTTTTTCTGACAAAATTTATGTGAACAAAGGATGAATTTTACATGCATAGACTAATAACAATCGGTAGTTGGGCACTTATTATACTTTTATTTTTACAGCCTGGCGTTGCCCACAAAGGTGCACTAGAAGGAATGAGGATTTTCACTACCGCTTTACTACCCTATTTACTCCCCTACTTAGTAATAACACAGCTATTTATTCGTTCTAAGAACTCGTTTTTAAATACTACTAACAAATATAAAATGTATTTAAATATTTATTTGCTAAGTGCAATAGGTGGATTTCCAAGTGGAGCTGCAGTTATAACATCGTTAAAAGATATAGGTACTTTAAATAAAAACAATGCAAGTTGGTTGCTTGCGATATGCCATGCACCTAGTCCAATGTTTGTTATTGGCTTTGTAGGAATTGAAATTTTCCATGCAGAAATTGCTGGTATTAAACTTTTAATCATTATACATGCTGTGAATTTAGTTTTTTTGCTAGTATTTATTGTGTTATCTCCACCCATTCAACCAAGTACACATATTCAAAGGTCTTCTGAATCTCCATTTCAGGAAAGTATTAAAGAGACATATCAAATACTATTGCTAATCGGTACAACGGTTATATTTTTTACTACAGTTAGTTTTATCGTATTTGAATCTGTCAAAGAAATTTTACCGAATATTTCCCCTACCTTACTTGTTTTCGTCGCATCTCTCTTTGAAATGACTGGTGGGATTAGCTTAGCTGGTGAAATGTTGTCAGGCTCCGCACTATTACCTTTAGTAGTTGCTTTTATTATTGCTTTTAGTGGTATAAGTATTCATATGCAAATAATCGTTCTTGCTCAAAAAGCAAATATCAGTATTCGTAAATACATCCTTTTCCGCTTTCTTCATATGCTAATAATTCCAGTACTGTTTTTCTTTTTATAACACTGTGAAATAGTAAAAATAATAAAAGATACATAATCTGATATAATGTCTCTTTTAAGACTACAAAATCATATCTCTGTTTAGGCAGACGGTAATATCCATACATTCACTTTGACTGCCCTTATCCTCTATTATCTTAACCCTTAGAGAGTTTAATAGGATAGCTTGAACTGCATTTGCCTGAAAGCAGTACAACAGTATTATTCATCCTTTAAAGCGTCATGAATATTGTGCATAAGGCATTTTTATCTATATTTAAAAAAGAACCCTGCATAATCGCAAGGTTCTCTATTCATTAATATGTATTATATTTTTCTATTAATGCTTTCTCTACATGAGATGGCACAAGTTCATCTATTTTGCCCCCATACCTAGCTACTTCTTTTACGATACTTGAACTTAGGAAGGAATATTGATTTTTGGTCATGATAAAGAACGTTTCTATTTTATTATTTAGTACTCGATTCATAGAAGTGATTTGCATTTCATACTCAAAATCAGAAACAGCCCGTAAACCACGAATAATAACACTTGCATTTACACTTTCAGCATAATCTATCAATAACCCTGAAAATGTTTGAACCTTGACGTTTGGCAAATGAGAAGTAGCATCTATGATCAATTGCATTCTTTCCTCCACAGAGAAAAGTGGGTTTTTGGATGAGTTATTCAAAACAACGATAAAAACTTCTCCAAAAATAGATGCCCCTCGATTTATAATATCTAAATGACCATTCGTAATTGGATCAAAAGTTCCTGGCACTACTGCTATTTTTCCCAATTTAATTCTCCTCTTCTTTAAGGCAACGATAAATAGAGATGACCGTACCTCCATATATCTCTTTTTTCACTAGCTCAAAGTCACCATATGATTTTTCAAGTGTGACATTTTTCTCATGTTCACAAACAATAATAGCAGATTTACTCATACATCCTTTATCTACTAATGATTGAACTAAGTCATAATACACTAACTTGTCATATGGAGGATCCACAAATAATAAGTCAATTTTGAGTTCTCTTTTCTCAATAGCCTTTACCGCTCTCGTAGCATCAGCTTTGAATATTTCACCAGAATCCTCCAGACGACACTTCGTCAAATTATCTTTTATAGTTTGGATAGCTTTTGGATCTTTTTCGATAAAAATACATGTATCAATACCTCTACTTAAAGATTCGATACCCAAGTTACCACTGCCTGCAAACAGGTCAACGGCAATACCGCCATCAAAATATGGACCAATTATATTAAAAATAGACTCTTTTACCTTATCGGTGGTAGGTCTTGTATTCATTCCAGGGACTGCTTTTAATGGCAGTCCTTTCCTCGAACCTGATATTACTCTCATAACTACACTCCAATGCTAAAATAGTGCGGATTGCGTAATATTTATACGTTTTTCTTGTTTTTCAATATTCACTAAAAACAAACGTATCATCCACGCTTCTTCAATATACAACTGCGAACCTATATCTTCAAATGGTTCTGATAAAGCATCATATCTTTTTTCATTTAATACATAGAAAGGTTCTTGAATCGGAAAACGAAATGCTCTTGTTGCATTTTGCACATATAAACCCTTGTCTGTGTGGTTAAGTGTATATCCCAAATTAGAAAGCAGCGGTTCTGCTTCATAAAGAATTTTGCCATCCTTAAAAAGAACTTTCATTTTTTCCTGTTGTAACTCATTGATATATAAGGGTCTATAATCTTCAAATAATAATGGAAAATTTTCAGCACCTGCCTGCTCATTCAAAACAAAGAAGGAGGTTTTTAGATTGATAATATCTGTCAAAATCTCATCAAACTTCGCTGCAGTAAGTTTTTGTTTGTTGTTAAGTAAAGCAGTTTGAAACTTCTTTCGTTGTTCGGAAGTTAAATAATTTGTTATCGTTTCGTACATCCAACTGGATTTTGGAGAGCCAACAGGCAAGTCTAACAAAAAGCTACTTAGGACTTCAGCTATCAATTGATCCTCTCGAGGTAATTCATATTGTGCTTGTATATTCTTAACGATAAGTTCATTTTGAATAGAAGCAATATCCTCCTGTTGAACAAACGCAATTCGAGAAGCATCAATATTACTTTTGTTTTTCTCAAAAATTACAGCTAAATGTTCGCTATTTATATAATCTAATTCCCCAAGTAAGTTAGTGATTTCATCCGGCAAAGTAGTCGAAGCGTATACTGTAAAATAATCATCTTCATATTGGATAGGCAAGACATTCTGCTGCCAATATAATTCTTCTACATCCCCAGCGCCAATAGAAAGTGAATAATCGATTAGCTCAAGGGAAGTTTTACCGATTAAAGGCAATCCTGATACCCACATACCGCCTCTTTTTAGTTCATCTGTAATTTGAAGTGAAGTTAGCGAAACAGCCCCAGTTTCTATTTTAACTAGGAAGTCTTGGATTAATTGGCCATCCTTTAAACCGTCTACTAAAGGAATTTCATAGGAAATGCTCTGTTTAGAGTTTTCTTCTGCTTTAAACGTAGTCATGTCTTCAGTTAAGCGGTTGCAACTATCACTCGTATCTAAATCACAGCTTCTATTTTCGCTATTAATCGGCCATGTTACAATAACTTCTTCCTCAGGAAGATTGATAAAATGTTGTTTAATAACAATCTTATCCTTTTTTACTTTCATCTCTACATCCTGTTCATAGAAGAATACTTGTCCATTCTCTTCTAATCCTGAAGAGTACGCATCATATTGAAATAAGAGCAAAACACTATTAGTTACAATTAGGAATAGGCATAAAAAACTTAAAACAAATTTCATAGAATTGTCCTCCAACAAAGTGGTAAGATATATGAGAAAGGAAGTGTTTTCAATTGATCCAACGTTTTATAGAACTAGGCGAAGGTTATGGCGATATTTACGAGCTATGTGAACTCGCAAAAGTAAACAAAGAGCGTATACACCAAGCATTTATATTTTCTTCAACTAAAGACGATATAAAATATTTTTCCATAGCAATTGCTCTAAAACCAGTAAATACTGCAAATTTCTTTCCCATATATATATGTCGAGAGGGTATTGTTGAAACCCAAAAAGAATCTAAACGACTCAGTATTTTTAAGGAAGCTTTAAACGAAATAGCTATCCAACCTGTAACAGTCGATATAAAACATTCTTCCATCTATGTGGATGTTAATTTATATTATCAGTATATAATCGGTATCTTACGTTTAAACAATTTAATACCACCGCTTCAATAGGCTAGTTACAGTCCGATTTTGTAATCGTATTCTTTTGCTTTATCTGGTTTACTATTTTCAAATTCAGTTTTTAAAAACGGTCTATATGACTCTAAAATTTCCTTGACATAAGGCAGTTTGTTCATCTTTTGCTTAGCAGCGTCAATTTGATCTTGATCGCAATATAATACGACATATTTTTGTCTTTTAGAAATATAATGAACGTGACCAAACTTTCGCAAGGATTTAGCTTGTTTTAAATGATGTACATAGACAATTAGTCCTTGTCTTTCTGTCATACTTTTCCCCTCATTTCTTCCTCTCAAGAATAACATAGGGAGGAATTTGATAGCAACAACAACTAACTGACAGTTTTGTGTTCTTTAGATATAATAGGAAAATGCCTATATATTTTTAAAAAAACATTTTACTCTTTTAAGGAGGAATTGAAACTATGGGTAAAAAATCAAATGTAGCTTTCGCACTTGCTGCTGCTGCAGGTGCAGCATGGGCTAGTACTAAAGTACTTTCTAAACCCGAAAGTCGTACCACCAAAAAAGCATTGGAATATGAACAACCTATTATATTGGCTCATCGTGGGGGCTCCGCTCTTGCACCCGAATGCTCTCCTTCTGCATTTGAACAAGCCGCCAAACTTGGAGTCCATGGTTTTGAAATTGATATAAGACTGACAAAAGATGAAGAGATAGTTGTATTTCATGATGAAGAATTAAACAGAGTTACTAACTTTACTGGTAGAATATCTGATTATACGTTAGCCCAATTGAAAGAAGCAGATCTTGGGCATCATTTTTTAGATATTGAAGGAGTTCCTTCTTACAAAAATTGTGGAGAACAGATTATCACTTTAGGGGAATTATTAATTTCATATCCACAGATGCTTATCAATATGGATATGAAAGATGCACCCAATACCTATGAAGGTAGTTTAATGCCTTCAAAACTTTGGAGACTTTTAGAGGAACATCAAGCATTCGATCGAGTTGTGGTTGCGAGTTTTTATGATGATCAACTAGATAGATTTAACCTATATGCACAAAACTCGGTTGCAATTGCTGCCAGTGAAAAAGAAGTAAGAAAAGCCTATACAGCATACTCAAGCAAACTAAAACATCTATATCATCCAAAGGCAGATGTTTTTCAGATTCCAGTCAAATCAAATGTATTTCCACTTGATAATCCTGGATTTATAAAGTTTTTGAATTCATTAAATATCCCTGTTCACTATTGGACAATTAATGATCCAGAAGTGATGAAAAAACTTATCAGCAATGGCGCTAAAGGAATAATTACCGACAGACCCGACTTAGCAATGGAAGTTTTGAAATTAGATTAGTTTCTAAATTAGAAGAAGTATGATTCAACTATAATATATATCACCTCTATTGATTTCCGTTTCAGGTGGACGCTTTCCGCGGGGTGAGCGATGAGCCATCACCGTCGCTTCGCGTCGTTGTGATATCTCATCTGTCTCACTCATCCCGCTGGAGTCGCCACCTTACACTGCAATCAATTGAGATAGTAGTGCCCAACTAAGGCTAGGACCAAAAAGCGTCCAGTGCAGAAGAAATTACAGTGTTTATAAGGTTACACTTCTTAATCAATCATTGTTGATTGGAACGCAAGGTGGCGACTCCAGCGGGAACAGCGCGAGCTGAAAGCCCCGCAGGAACGCAGTGACGAGGAGATTGAAGCCGTGCCCGCGGAAAGCGTCCGCCTGGAGTGGAAGTCAACTTTATTCGAATTATACTACTAATTACATAATTATAAAATTGACTCTTTATTTCTTTGTAAAAAAAAGATGTGTGCATTTTATGCACACATCTAATCTTTTTGAAACTTTAAGCTGAACAAGAACAAGATCCACCTGTACCACAGCCACTTCCACAACTAGAACCCGAAGAAGCAAAAAATGGGTTACTAACAGGAACTTTAACACCTTCTGAAACAGATTTACCAATTAATAAACTCACTTCGTCCAGTAAGTCCTGCAATTCGTTCTCAGCGACTTTCAAATTCGCCACTGCATCTACCATATCTAATTTTCGTTTAGTTACTCGGATGTCTTTCATAACTTTCGAATAATCAGGATGGTATTTCCCGAAACGTTGAACCTCTTCGTATTGCTCTTTTAGCCTAGTGAAGCTATTAACCTCACCTACTAAAGATGTATCTGTATATACAGCACGATGTGCATCTAAGTATTGATAAAATTGTTCAGAGGAAAGAATCATAGTACATAATATATCCGATTGATCCATTATCTCGACCCATTCGTTTGTCATAATCATTTTGATTAACCTCCAATCTTGTTAATCATACCAGAAAAGTAAAAATAAATGCCAAACTATTAACTTATTGTTAGGAGAAAATAATGAACAAACTACAAAATTTATTTGAAACAGTGACAGAAAATGCATCAGAACAGGAACTTAGCCTAGTAAATGATTTTCTAAATGCGATTCAACAAAAACAACAAAATGAAGCACCTACATACTTAAATGCTGTATTTCAAATGGACACCCAGTATGACGAAGGCCAATGTACTGTCACGATGCCAATAACTCCAATCTCGCATAATAGTTTCAATATGCCTCATGGCGGTATTATTGCTACACTTTCCGATAATGCGATGGGTTTTTTAATCAACAGAGATCTACACCCTGAGGGCAAAGGTGCAGTTACAACGAATATGACAATTCATTATGTTAAAGCATCAACAGAAAAAACCTTAATCGCAACTGCTAAATATCTACATAAGGGTCGTCAAACGATAGTTATGGAATGTACGGTAACACAACCGGATGGAAGAAAAATAGCTTATGCTACTGGATCATTTTTTGTGATTAACCCGCCCTCTTCTTCAAAATAGGTATTAACTACATCACGATCAGAAAAAGGGACTACAAGGTCATGTAAAATTTGCTCTTGTTCATGTCCCTTTCCTGC
Source organism: Psychrobacillus sp. FSL H8-0487 (assembly GCF_038008385.1). NCBI lineage: Bacteria > Bacillati > Bacillota > Bacilli > Caryophanales > Bacillaceae > Psychrobacillus > Psychrobacillus sp. FSL H8-0487. Next base: position 1,148,012 of record NZ_JBBOZA010000001.1, on the reverse strand, counting down.
TATTAACACGGTATCCCCTGCTTGCGCCATTTGTAAAGCATATATAATAGCTTTTTTGCGATCTAGTTCTATTTGAAACTTCTGTACATCTAATCCTCTTACAATATCTTTAATAATATCTGCTGGACTTTCACTACGCGGATTATCCGAGGTGATTATAGCCTTTGTTGCAAAAGTTGTCGCAACTTTCCCCATTTCGTTTCTTTTTTTCTTATCTCTATCTCCTCCACATCCAAAAACAACGTAAATATTATTTTTAGCGAAGGATTTAATAGTTGTAAGACATACTTCCAGAGCATCGGGAGTATGCGCATAGTCGATGAATACTTTTATCCCCTTAAGGTTATCAATTTGTTGAAATCTACCAGTTGGAAGTGTTACTGGTTTTATATTTTGTAGCGGGATATTCAAAGTCCATAACGACGCAAGTGCTGCAGCGAGATTCATCCCGTTATAAAATCCACTATTTCTCATTCGCACTTCAATCTCTTCGTTCTTTACCTTAAATTTATATATTATCTCGTCTTCTGCTTCATTTTCCTGTTTAAAAGCAACCGCATTACGAGTATCTATACCGAAACTAGTAATAGGTAAAAAAGAATTTTCTGCTACTGATCTACACCATTCGTCATCTGCGTTAACTACTAGTTTTTTACATAACGGGACGAGTAATTCTTTTGATTTCTTGTAAGGAACCATTCCCCCATGAAATTCAAGATGATCTTTTCCAATATTTAAAAATACACCGATATCGATTGGATAGCTTCCCAATCGATTGTCCAATAATCCTTGAGAAGATGCTTCTAATATAATGAACTCAACAGAATGCTTGTAACAATGCTGAACAATTTGGATAAAATCATAAAATGGCAACGTAGTATTATTTCGAAAATTTTGCTTCAACTGCCTACCGTTTATAAACACGCCTAATGTTCCGATTACACAAACCGATTTCCTTTGCTGCATGAGTAATTGAGCAATGAAAGATGCAACTGTTGTTTTACCATTAGTACCTGTTATTGCTACAGTTTTCATTTTGGTTCCATATAGTTCGTATGTTTTTTCACTAATTTTCTGCTTTAACCGGTCCAAATCCGAAGGAATAATAATCTGAGGAACACTGCAGTCAGCTATAAAAACTTCTGAAATTATTGCAATTGCCCCTAGTTGAATTGCTTCATCAATAATGCGAAGATTATTTCTTTCGGAAACAAAAATATCCCCTTCTTTAATTTGCTTTGAATAATTGATGATTTTGCTCTTACGGCATATTGAAAAGTCACCGATAATCCTATATGTTAATCCTTCTAAAAGTTCGTTTAACGGATAAATAGTACCACACTCCCTACACCATTCTTGTAAAATCGCATACAGTAAAATGAATTCCCTGTATCGTATGAACGGAGTGTTTGAAATGTCACGAATAGAGTGGTTGAGATTATGATTGTTCAAAAATTTGGCGGTATTGCCATGCAAAATCATCAGAACAGACAATTAGTAATACAACGAATCCAACAAGCAATTAATACCCATCAACAGGTTCTTGTCGTTGTTTCAGCAATGGGACGTAGAGGAAAGCCCTATGCAACTGATACTCTTTTAGATTTGCTTCCTTTAAACGACAGTAGTATTGAAACTGATTTACTCTCCGCATGTGGAGAACTAATCTCGAGTGCCGTATTAACAACAGAACTTAAAGCGCAAGGAATATCTTCTACTCTTCTTTATGGGAAAAGTGCTGGCATTATTACGAACGATACGTATGGAAATGCTCTTATAAAGAAAGTAGATCTTAGTTCTGTAAACCAAGCATTTAAAAATTTCCATTGTGTTATCGTTCCTGGTTTTCAAGGTTTTTCAGAAAGCACCCATAATTTCACTACATTAGGAAGAGGAGGTAGTGATTTAACAGCAGTAGTCTATGGCTATCATTTGAATGCAGATGTAGTTGAATTTTATAAAGATGTACCTGGTATAATGACGTCAGATCCGTTTACTAGTGACAATGTGGAACTTATTCCTTTTATGACTTATAAAGAGCTTGAAGAAAAGATTGATGAGCCAATCGAAGTCATACAAAAAAGAGCAGCTACATTCGCTGCTCTTCATCAAGTGCCTTTGCATATTCGGTCTTTGTATTTGGATAGTGAAGGTACCTTTGTCTCTAACTAATTATTGAGGTATGTTTTTGGGTGTATTTACTGCTTTTCGTTCGATAAAGTTTTGAGTATAATAGCTACCGTATACCCCAATACCAGTATGTGTAAAGTCTTTACCTAATAAGATTTCTCGATGGTCTTTAGAGTTCAACCAACCATTTACAGCTTCCCCAGCATCAAAGTAAAAAGCAGCTGTATTACCGGCAGCACTAGAAAATTCAATGGATGATTCTTTCAATTGATCACTAAACTTAGATACTTCAAATTTTTCATTGGCCACAATATTGTTTCTAGCCATTTCTTCACTATTAGCCATCGCTATATTTTGCAATTCATTATCAGATACTAAAAGTTGGAGACCATTCCGATAACGATATACGTTTGTCAGTTCATAAATTTGACGCTCATTGGCACGATCTATTGCTACTTGTGAAAGAGAGTCGGGAGTTTTTGCTTCTACCATGATTCCGTTATATAAAATATCATATGGCTTATGTAACAAAATAGTCTTTGGATCTGTAAATCTCACTGCTTCTAATTGTTGACTTTCTGTATCAATGTATAACATAGCAAATAAATTATCAAACTGAACTAGTATTCTATTGTTTATGTCCTCTTCCGAAAGTGTAAAAGTATACGTATTTGAATCTATGGAAAATGTAATTTCCGATTGTACTAGTGTAAATCGATATATATCAGCTAGTTGTTGCCCAATTTTATATGGAGCCACTTCTACATTTTTTCCAGCTGCAAAGGCTTGAGTTACTTTGTCTCCTTCTATACCTATTAATAAATAAGTTGTAAGAGATTGATTGTACACCCACCATTCATAACCAAATGCTGATGGCTCGGTTCTAGTTGGTTTTCCTAACATCTCCACAACCGATTGGGCCGATTCTCCTACTAATGTTGAAATGCCATCTTTAGGACGTGTAAATACTGTCTCCACCTCCACAACTTCCGGAGTAGTATCAGGAATTACTTGACCTGAATTATTGGAACCAGTTATCAGTTTATTTTCATGTACAGGATTATCAAAATATATAAATATCACTAGTACTATAGCTATAGCGATAACAATTCTAATTAGATTATTCATCATATCTTTTTCACCTTTTTCTTCCCCCATTTCTCCTAGTATACCAAGCTTAACTAGAAAGACACAATGTTACCATTGCAACATTATGAAATTTGCATTAATATTAGTAGGAACAGATTCTATTTGGAATATGAACGTGAGGGAGGACAATTTAATGTATTTCGAAAACACTGGTATAGAAAACACTGTCATTGATCTAAATATATTAGACGATCTTATGAAAAAGCATGGTTTAGTTCGTGCAGGTCAATGGGATTATGAACGTGTAACATATGATAAAAAGTATATAATCAAAGAAGGTACTTTTTATCTTCGAGTATTTGGTTTTACAAAAGATGGCGATGTAGGTGCTCATGATGCGAACATTACTCTTTTAAAACCTGTTATAGGAAAACACTATTATCCTCATGGTGTTGAATATGGTGAAAATGAAGTTTTCCCAAAACATTTACTAAAATCAAGTGAACAAACATTAGCTGCAGTAAAAACAGAGTTAGCTGCTTTTGAAATTCACGCATAATAGGAATATCCTAAAACGCAAGAGTTTCATTCTCTTGCGTTTTTTCTGTTCAAAATTTACTAATTTGTCTATACTGTTAATAAACGATAGAAAAGGAGTGTATGATGGTCTTAAATCTTTTTAAAAAGGAATATATAAAATATCTTTTTGTAAGCATTTTTCTTTTGTTGTTAATAATATTTATCCTTCCAGTTTCCATACCTATTATACTCGCATTACTGACTGCTATTATAATTGAGCCAATTGTAAAGTTCACTCAAAAAACATTTAAATGGAAGCGGAAACCTGCAGTCATAACAAATTTTGCTCTTTTTATCAGTGTCATTTCCGGACTTTTATACTTAATAATAACAAAACTCTTTAGCCAGCTTATTTATACCTCTCAGACTATTCCTACATATATTAATAACTGGACTGGATTATGGATTGATATGCAAAACAGTTTATTTCGATATACAGAAGGACTCCCTAAAGAAGTAGTAGAATCAATTCAAAATAAATTTGACGCTACACTAGAAAGTATGAGAGATGCCCTGCTAGATATACTTAGCTATAGCAATATTACTGCATTGCTGACGAATATTCCAAACTTCTTAGTTAGTTTTATAGTTTTTATTATTGCTCTTTTTTTATTTATGTTAGATTTGCATAATTTACAAGTAAAGTTTTTTTATTATTTAACTGATAATACTGCAAGTAAAGTACGATTTATGTTTGCTAGTATAAAAAAAGTGGCTATTGGATTTATGAAAGCCCAAATTATAGCAAGCTTCATCATCTTAGGTGCAGCATTCCTTGGGCTACTGCTTATTATTACACCAAAATATGCTTTAATAATGGCTGTTGTCATTTGGATAATCGATATCATCCCTATATTAGGTTCAATAGCTATTTTAGCACCTTGGGCTATTTATCATTATTTAACTGGAGACATGGTGATGGGAACCAAATTGGCTATTTTAGCTGTCGTTTTACTAATAATACGTAGAGCAGTGGAACCAAAGTTGATGGGATCCCAAATGGGTATATCTCCATTAGCAATCCTTATAGCTATGTTTATCGGAGCAAAGCTTTTCGGTTTTATTGGATTTTTAATAGGTCCACTCGTTGTTATCATATTTATCACTGCAAAAGAGTCCGGCATGCTAAAACTAAATTTTAAGGTTTAAATGATTAAGTAAAAGTGCAAAATAGAATGCAGCTACTCTAATGATCTTTAAAAGGCAACGTTCTTATGGAATAAATCCATAAGAACGTTGCCTTTTGTTTTGTTCTTTATCTATCCGCCTATTATTGCTTTAATAACTGAGGTAGTTTCTCCACCATGATAGAATACGTATAGCAATAAATACACAGCAACCCCTGTTATTGCAACAAAGAACCAAATAACACTGGTGATTGGCCCAATCTTACGATGCTTTTTAATGTTATTTTTATAACCTAAGTATAAAGTAACTAGGCCAAAAACTGCACCAGTCGTTGCTAATGTAATATGGAATATCAAAAAGATAGTGTAGTAAATTTTAATGTCATCAGGACCACCAAAAGCTGTATTTCCGATGAAAATAGTTCGCGATGCATAGATGATGAAGAAAAGTAAAGCCGAAATTGCAGCAGCAGTCATCGTTTTTTTGTGGGCATTAATTTTTCTTTGTTTAATAAGTGCCCAACCTATTGCAACTAACACCGCACTTAACACGATAAAAAATGTACTTATAGTTGGTAGAACCGGTAAATTCATTAATCATTCTCCTCGAATAACTTTATTAAGTTTAAAGGTCAGCTTGGACTTTTAAATCATCCAGAGCTTTTTGTGTGATTTCATCTGCATTATCTTGTTCATTTTTATACCACTTGAAGAAAATAGACATTAAAAATGCAGCATAAATTATTTCCTGTACGATTTTCATCAGTATTCCACCCAGTTGTTGATCATCGATAGGTGACATATTAGAAAATAATTCAGGTCCACTCAATGATAGTCCTGCTAATGTACTTGCAGGTACACATAGCTCCATTGCTTTCAACCAAACATCTGGATTCGTATACGTATCATATAAAGGTGTCCCAGTAAATATAATTAACGCACATGCAGGAGTTATTAAGACTGCACTGCCTATTATGAAGCCAATCTTCTTTAAACCATGTAGTCGTTGAGTAACTTCCTCAATATCTATAATAGACCACCACATGAAAACTGCTGAGATGAACAGGATAAACGTATATGTGCCATGTAGTCCTTCATCCAGTTTGATAGTATCAAATAACAAAGGAATGTGATAAATCGAAAACAAACCAGAAAATACTATAAGCGCTAGTAATGGCTTTGTTAATATTGGAAAAACCTTACGAACTACTGGCAATTCTATTACTACTTTCCAAACCCACCAAGGAATACCTTTCATCAGTAATGGCGGAACTAACAATAACAATAATGCCATCTGAACCATATGGAAAGAGAACATTATATGTGCCATTAAATCTACAGGTGAACCTTTCACAATATATAAAAGAACTATACCTATTAGAAAATAAGCAGCCTCTTTCTTTTTTAGTGGCTCTGATACTTTAAAGTCATTTCGCCATTTGACCGTTATTAAAAAATATAAAATAGTTAAAAATACTATAACACCAATCATTATAGGGCTCCACAATGCTTGGAATCCAAATATACTTATAGGCATAAGTATCATCGCTCCTTTTTAGGTAACTTCCTCTATTATATAGGTCAAACCCAATAACTTCAATGAACGAACTATGACATTTCCCTATTTTCAAATATCATTTTACTCAAAAAAAGCCGAGACAAAGTTTTTAACTTTGTCTCGGCTTTAAGTTGTTTAACCCCACCAAATAATAGTAAGGAAAGTTAAGATAAAAGTGAAAGCTAACAAAACAGCACTGTATAAGAAAAACGCAACTACCTGATGATTTTTTTCACTCATATGCATGAAGTAGTAAAGCTGTAACACTACTTGAATTGCAGCAAGTAATAAAATCACTGGAACGATTAGATAGACAGAAAATCCAGCAGCTACTGCTGTAAAAGAAATTAAAGTTAAGAATATCATAATCCCAAAAGTAGTAACTTGGTTACGCATATCCTTTTTGCGTTTTTGCTTAATATAATCAAATTCTGTTTGAGATCTCACATAAACTTGAGCGTCGTGTGACATATTAACCAACAACTCCCATCAAGTATACTACTGTAAAGATGAACACCCAAACTACATCAATGAAATGCCAGTATAGGGAAGCAGTATAGTATTTTGGTGCATTATACAAACTAAATCCACGTTTTGCATTACGTACCATTAATAGAATAATCCATCCTAGTCCAATTACAACGTGCAATCCATGAGTACCTACAAGCGTAAAGAATGCAGATGAGAAAGCACTTTGTCCATAATGAAAACCTAAATGTACATAGTGATTAAACTCATAAATTTCTAAACCTAAGAATGCTAATCCCAACAGAACTGTGATAGCCAACCAAGTTTGCATACCTCTAAAATTATGGTTTTTCATATGATACATTGCATACACACTAGTTAGCGATGAAGTTAATAGAATCATCGTCATAATAAATACTAATGGTAATTCGAATAGTGTGTTAGTAGAGAATTCCATCCCACTTGGGCCTTTGTTTTTAAGCGCTAAATACGTAGCAAACAAACTTGCAAATAGTACAGTTTCTCCACCAAGGAATAACCAAAAACCTAAAAACTTATTCTTACCTTCTAAAGTAACTTGCTCAGGATGATCTGGCCAAGTTTGTGGGGTGTACTTTTTATTAAAGTCCATTATTATTTACCCCCTTTATCATTCATTAAATCTTCTTTGTGAATATGGAATCCATGATCATCTTTTATAGAACGAACAGCCATAGAACCAAGTGTAATTGCTAAACCTAATACTATAACAGGAATAGCCCAATCTTTTTCACCGTTATATAATGCTCCAAATGCAGCGATAAACAAACCGAAAGTCATAACAATTGGAATGATTGAATTGTTAGGCATATGGATATCAGAAAGTGGTTCTGCATATGTCATACCTTCTTTATTACCTTCTTGTTTTTCAATCCAGAATGTATCTAATCCACGAACAAGTGGAGTTTGTTTAAAGTTATAAAACGGAACTGGTTGAGGAATAGCCCACTCTAAAGTACGGCCGTCTTCCCATGGATCATTGCCAGCAGGTACATTCTTAACAACTGTTATGATAATGTTCACTACTAGAATAATAACTCCCACTGCCATGAATGCAGCTCCAATTGAACTGATTAAGTTGAATAAATCCCAACCTTGATCTGCTCCGAACGTAAATACGCGACGTGGCATACCCATTAGTCCTAAGAAATGCTGTATGAAGAAAGTTAAATGGAATCCAATAAAGAAGAACCAGAACGTCCATTTACCTAGTTTTTCACTTAACATTTGGTTGAACATTAAAGGCCAATATAAGTGTACTGCTGCTAAAATTGCTAACACTACCCCACCTACGATTACATAGTGGAAATGAGCAACGATAAAGTATGAATCATGTAATTGATAATCAAGCGGAGCTGCTGCTTGCATAATACCAGTTACCCCACCTGCTACGAATGAAGGAATGAATCCTAACGCATAAAGCATTGGAGTTGTAACTTTAATACTTCCTCCCCAAATCGTAAGCAACCAGTTAAATATTTTCATACCAGTAGGAACAGCGATTGCCATAGTAGCAACTGCGAAAATAGCATTAGCTGTTGGTCCTAAACCAACCGTAAACATATGGTGAGCCCAAACCATGAAGCCTAAGAAACCGATTAATACAGTTGCAAAAACCATAGAAGAGTAACCGAATAAACGTTTACGTGAGAATAAAGCAAATATTTCTGAGAATATACCAAACGCAGGTAATATTAAGATGTATACTTCAGGATGCCCGAAAATCCAGAATAAATGCTCCCAAATAATCGTATTACCACCCATTGTATGATCAAAGAAGTTACCACCGAACATGCGGTCTAAGATTAAGAAAAATAAACCAATAGTAAGTGGTGGGAATGCGAATAATATCAATGCACTAGCTACAAATGTAGTCCAAGTAAACAATGGCATACGCATGTATGTCATACCTGGTGCACGCATATTAATGATCGTTACAAGGAAGTTAATACCTCCTATATAAGTACCAGCACCGGCTATTTGAAGTCCAAGTGCATAAAAGTCAATACCATGACCAGGAGACGCTAGCGATAATGATGCGTAAGAAGTCCATCCCGCATCAGGCGCTCCTCCCATAAACCAAGATAGGTTAAGGAAAATACCACCGAACAAGAATAACCAAAATCCAAGTGAATTTAGAAATGGAAACGCTACGTCACGTGCACCAATTTGAAGTGGCATTACGGCGTTCATAAATCCAAATAATATCGGCATGGCCGCTAGGAAAATCATCGTTGTTCCGTGCATTGTAATAATTTCATTGAACAGTCCAGCACTAACAAAATCATTATCTGGTTGTGCTAATTGAATACGAATAAGCATTGCCTCAATACCACCGATTACGAAGAACAAACCGCCGGCAGCAAGGTACATGACTGCAATTTTTTTATGGTCTACTGTTGTTAAATAGTCCCATAAAGTTGCGCCAAAGCCTTTTTTCTTTGCGATAGAACTCACAACTTTAACCTCCCTCATAATTTATCTGTGGAACTTATTTTTCTACAGATAGTCCCATTAGGTATGCTGCAAGAGCATCTAATTGAGCTTCACTAAACTTTTCGCCATCGTTAATAGCTTCTGGCTGAGGCATTAAGTTACCCGGTTTGTACTCTTGAGGATTATTAATCCATTTTTTTAAGTTTTCTTCATCATGAGCCATAAATCCAGCAACACGATTACGGTCACCAAAAGTAGCTAAGTTTGGTCCTACTCCACCTGTAGTGCCTGCTCCTGAAGTAGCATGACAAGCTATACAGCTAGTATTAAAGATTTCTTCACCTTCTGTTGCAAGATCATCTGTTGCAACATTTTGTGTAGTTTTCATAGATTCAACCCAAGCATTGAAATCGTCTGATTCCAATGTTTTAACTTTGAAATCCATTAGAGCATGTGACGGTCCACAAAGTTCCGCACATTTACCATAGAACACACCTTGTTCTAAACTTGCAGATGCGTCATCAAATTCTAAATAGAACTGGTTAACGTTTTCTACGTTTGTATCCATTTTACCACCTGCTGTAGGAATCCAGAAGGAGTGCTTCACATCAGCAGCTTTTAAATTGAAAAATACTTTTTGATCAGTTGGTACTACTAACTCTTGAGATGTAACTATTCCAAGGTCTGGATACTCAAATTCCCACCAATACAGTTTAGCAGTAACATTTACTGTTACATTTGTTTTGTTACCTTCTTCGTCTACTTGATCCATTGCAGCTACATCAGCATGTTTATACGTATAGTAAACAGTTGGAATAGCCAGAACGATTAACAGTAATATTGGAATAACTGTCCATACTATTTCAAGCGTATGACTTCCTTCTACTTGTTTAGGAATAACATCTTCCCCAACTTTTTTACGACGGAATTTCACTAGTGCAACAACATAAATAATTACTACTACAATAATAACTAAAGCCATAATAGCAGATGATAGTAATAACAAATTAAATTGATCTCTTCCGACTTGTCCTGCAGGTGTAAGCGTTGATAAGTATTCTTCGCCACAACCCGATAAGAAAATCGTTAGAGCTGCTAACAGTGAAAAAAGTCGCCATTTTTTAAGCCCTCTCATCATAGCTAAATCAAACCCCTCTTTCATAGTTGTTTTCATGTTTCTTTGGACTGTGGTTCTGTTTATATGAATTCTTGTTGACTAAAGAAAGAATTCCAGCAATTAGATAAAGATAGAAAAAATAATTATAGCTACGAATAATATCGTCATATAGTTTAAGGAATATATAAACATCCCTGTCGCCCACTTGATATCATCTTTCACACGGAAACCTTTTATAGAGAAGTATAACCACCCCAAGTTAAGTGCTGTTGCCAACACAACAAATAGTACACCTAAATCCATCAATAAAAATGGTAATGGGAATAATAATAGAATCCATAAAAGAATTGACACTTTTGTACGTTTGAAACCTTTTACTACAGGCAGCATGGGAATATTAGCAGCACGATATTCTTCCGTGCGCTTCATCGCAAGCGCATAAAAGTGTGGAGGTTGCCATGCAAACATAATTAAAAATAAAGCTAATGCTCCAAAACCTAAGCTAGGTTCAACAGCTGCCCATCCAATCACCGGCGGTATTGCGCCAGATATACTGCCAACTATAGTATTACTCACATGTTTTCGTTTAGACCACATCGAGTATAACACAACGTAACTGACGATTCCTGCTAGTCCCCAAACTCCAGCTGAAGTAGAGGCCATAAACAACAATATTTCACCTACAATCATTAGTGAAAACGAAGTTATTAACACTGATGTTGGACTAAAACGTCCAGTAACTGTAGGTCTACCTTTTTTGCTCTTCATGACAGGATCTATATCACGATCGATAAAATTATTCATAGCTGCAGAACCTGCGATAATCATGCCTGATCCAATTAGCGTATAAAATAATATGTCTAACTCTCTAAGAAAGTTTCGATCCGTAAATTGAAATGCTAGCCACATACCAGTAAATGTTGTAAATAAGTTAGAGTTAACTATACCTATTTTAATGAGCGATAGAAAATCTTGATAAAAAGTATTATTAATTTGTTCAGATTCCCTCTCATTAGTCGCGGTAATAGAATGACCATTTGACATGCTGCCCCTCCTTTCAAAGTTGTAAGCATATTCCGCTACCTTTTACTATAACGAAAATCTTTCTTAATTTCTACAGTTAATGATAATTTTCGCATAAATATAGTTTAGATAGTTTTTTTATACTCAGAACATATCAATAGTAAATCATTTCTAGATTTTATTTGTGAAAGTTAGAGTACGAATTTATGAACATTTTGTGAATAACTATAACTAGGTATATTAGTTTGAAGGTTATACATTGTATTTTCCATCGCGATTCGATATCATCAAAAAGCAGATACCGTCTTTTCAAGACGAGCAAGATACACAAAGTAGGTGGCGTAATGCACATTCATAAAATTTTAAAATGGTTAGCTGTTGCTTCTACAGTAGGTATGCTGCTCATTCTATTAGGAGGAGCATTAGTTACTAAGACCGATAGTGGTATGGGTTGCGGTAGACACTGGCCTGGCTGTAATGGACAACTTATACCTGATGTTATAACAGCTGAAGTATTAATTGAATTCTCTCATCGTCTAGTTACAGGTGCTGTTGGTATATTAATCGTAGCACTTGCAGTTTGGGCATGGAAAGCACTTGGACATGTCCGAGAAACAAAATTTTTATCAGCAATGGCAGTTTTTTTCTTAGTAGCGCAAGCATTAATTGGTGCTGCCCAGGTAAAATGGGGACAAGGTGACTTTATACTGGCTCTTCATTTTGGAATCTCTCTAATCTCTTTTGCTTCGGTGTTATTACTGACCTTATTAATTTTTGAGATTGATCGCAAGTTTGATACAGATAAGATTAGAATCGGCAAAACATTAAAATTCCATACAATTGGTGTAACACTTTATTCTTATATTGTTATTTACACCGGCGCATTAGTACGACATACAGAATCTAGTCTCATATGTAACGATTGGCCCTTATGCAATAATGACCAGTTTGCTCTTCCTACTAATTTATACGAGTGGGTCCAAATGGGACATCGAGCTGCTGCAGGATTAATATTTATATGGATACTCATTATTGCGATTCATGTAATGCGAAATTATAAACAGCAACGCGCAATTTACTGGGGATGGACCATCTCTTTAATATTAGTTTCGTGCCAAGTAGTTACCGGTATGTTAGTTGTATTAACTAAACTTAATCTTTACTTAGCTTTACTACATTCTTTATTTATCTCCTTACTATTCGGTTTACTCTGTTATATGATTCTATTGTTATCCAGAAGTAAATTGAATAACTAAAAAGAATAAAGGCTGTTAGACAGAAATGTCTAACAGCCTTTTAATTATTCTTTATCCATGACAATCAATAAATCACCTGTTGCAATTGCTTCTCCAGCAACAACATGAATCTCTTTTACAACTCCATTAAATGGTGCTTGCACTGTAGTTTCCATTTTCATCGCTTCTGTAATAAGAAGATGTTGACCTCTTTTTACTTTGCTTCCTGTAGAAATGGCAACCTTCAGAACAGTACCTGGCATAGTTGCTCCAATATGACCATCATTCGTTAAATCCGCCTTAGGTTTTGATAAATGACTCACTTCTACATTCATATCTTGAATAGAAATTTCTCGTGGTTGACCATTTAGTTCGAAGTAAATAATACGGTTACCATCATGAGTCGGCTCACTTATAGACACCAACTTGATGATTAACGTTTTTCCAACTTCGATTTCTACTTCAATTTCTTCTCCTAATCTCAATCCGTATAAAAACGTCGGCGTATCTAGTACAGAAACATCCCCAAAGTTTTTATCTGTTTCACTATATTCTTCAAAAACCTTTGGATATAGCGTATAAGCAAGAACTTCTTGGCTAGTAACAGGGCGATCTAATTTATGGAATAGCATTTCTTTAATCGCTTCGAAATCAACCGGCTCCAATAATTCACCCGGACGCACTGTAATTGGTTCACGATCTTTTAAAATTACTTTCTGTAACTCTTTTGGGAATCCCCCATAAGGTTGCCCAATATATCCTTCAAAAAACTCTATAACGGAATCTGGGAAATCGATGGTTTTACCTCTCGTAATGACAGAAACTTCGTCTAAGTTATTTTGTACCATGAATAGAGCCATATCCCCTACTACCTTAGAAGAAGGAGTAACTTTTACCACATCACCAAATAACATGTTAACGCGAGAATACATCTCTTTTACTTCTTCCCAGCGATCGCCAAGCCCTACTGCTTTCGCTTGTTGTTGAAGATTACTATATTGGCCACCTGGCATCTCATGAACATAAACTTCCGTATGTGGACTCATCATACCGCTTTCAAAGTCTTGATAATACTTGCGGACATCTTCCCAGTAATAAGAAATTTTCTCAAAAGCATCGATATTTCCTATAACTTCTCTGTTCGATCCTTTTAACGCATAACTTAGGCTACTTGCACTCGGTTGAGAGGTTAGACCTGCCATAGCCCCTAATGCCGTGTCGACTATATCTACACCAGCTTCAATTGCTTTTGCATAAGTAAATACTCCGTTACCGCTTGTATCATGTGTATGAAGATGTATAGGAATGTCAACCGTGCTCTTTAACTCGCTTACTAAGCGATAAGCTGCTTCAGGTTTTAATAATCCAGCCATATCTTTAATCGCTAGAATATGCGCTCCAGCGCTTTCTAATTCTTTTGCCATGTCTTTATAATACTGCACCGTATATTTGTCTCTAGAGTCATCTAAAATGTCTCCTGTGTAACATAACGCAGCTTCTGCTATCTTCCCTGATTGTCTAGTTGCATCTATCGCAACTTCCATCCCTTTTATCCAGTTTAAGCTGTCAAAGATTCGGAACACGTCAATGCCCGCTTCTGCAGATTTTTGTATAAATTCCTTTATAACGTTATCTGGGTAGTTTTTGTATCCTACTGCATTGGCTCCACGGAATAACATTTGGAGTAAGACATTTGGAATCATTTCTCTCATTTTTATCAAACGATCCCATGGATTTTCTTTTAAGAAGCGGTAAGCAACGTCAAAAGTTGCTCCTCCCCACATTTCATATGAAAACAAATTATGCATTCCTTGCGCTGATTCTTTCGCAATACCGAACATGTCATGAGAGCGAACGCGTGTTGCTAATAATGATTGATGTGCATCTCGGAAAGTTGTATCCGTTAATAGAACGCCCTGTTGCTCCTTCACCCATTTAATCACTCCATCGGCACCTTGTTCATCTAAAATTTGTTTTGTGCCTTTAGGTGGAGCAGTGCTCAGATCAAAACTAGGTGTTCTAGCCTCTCCAAAGATAGGCTTGGACTTTTTCTCGATACCTGGGAAACCATTAACAGTAACGTTCCCTATATAATTTAACAACTTAGTACCACGGTCTTTGCGATTAGGGAATAAAAACAACTCAGGTGTAGAATCAATGAAACTCGTATTAAATTGTCCAGAAATGAAGCTCAGATGTTTTACGACATTTTCTAAAAATGGGATATTCGTTTTAATCCCCCGGATTCGGAACTCCTGTAAATTTCTGTCCATTTTAGCAGCAGCTTCCTTGAAGGACATACCCCAAGTACTAACTTTAACTAACAGAGAATCGTAGTACGGGGTGATGATAGCCCCTTGGAAACCATTTCCTGCGTCTAAGCGTACACCAAACCCTCCACCCGAACGATATACCATTAACTTTCCTGTATCAGGCATGAAGTTATTTAAAGGGTCCTCCGTTGTTACTCTTGACTGAATAGCGAATCCGAATAATGGGATATCTTCTTGCTTTGGAATCCCCATCTCTTCACTATTAAGAGCAATACCATCTGCGATTTTAATCTGTGCATGGACAATATCCACCCCAGTAATCATTTCTGTAATTGTATGTTCCACTTGAATGCGTGGGTTTACTTCGATAAAAAAGAATTCATTATCTGTCACTAAAAACTCTACTGTTCCTGCATTTATGTAAGATACATTATTCATTAATTGGACAGCTGCATCACATATTTTATCACGCAATTCTGAATTCAAGGAATTTGAAGGTGCTATTTCTACGACCTTTTGATGTCTTCTTTGAATAGAACAATCACGTTCATATAAATGGATTAAATTACCTTGAGTATCCCCTAGAATTTGAACTTCAATATGTTTAGGTTCGAAAATACAGCGTTCTACATATACTTCATCTGAACCAAAAGCCGCTTTCGCTTCTGATTTAGCACGTTCAAATGCACTTTCAAGCTCATCTTCCGTTTGAACAACGCGCATCCCGCGTCCACCGCCACCTAAAGAAGCTTTAATCATTAATGGATAGCCATGGGCTTCCCCAAATGCCTTAACCTCTTCTACAGTATCTAAAGGACCATCGCTACCCGGTATAACAGGTATACCCGCTAATGTTGCTTGTTCACGGGCTTTTACTTTATCACCAAACATATCTAAATGCTTGGATGTTGGACCGATGAAAATAATTCCTTCTTCTTCACATCTCTTCGCAAAATCCACATTTTCAGAAAGGAAACCATACCCCGGGTGAATGGCATCAGCCTTACTTTCTTTAGCAATTCGAATAATATCTTCAATATCTAAGTATGCATCAATAGGCTTCTTACCTTCACCAACAAGATAAGACTCATCGGATTTAAATCGATGGAACGAGCCGGTATCTTCTCTTGAATATATAGCGACTGTTCGAAGGTTTAACTCCGTACATGCTCGAAAAATACGGATTGCAATTTCTCCCCTGTTTGCAACTACAATCTTTTTAATCTTATTCATTCAATTCGCCCCTTATTGTCTATTTTTTTCATGCTTCACGAACATAGATACGTTCATCAATATCCCAAGTGCTGCCGATAAAATAATTACGGAAGTACCCCCGTAACTTATAAACGGAAGTGGTACCCCAGTTAGCGGAATAATTCCAAGCATTCCACCTAAATTTATAAAGGTTTGAAACCCTATAATACTACCAATACCCGCAGCGATCATGCGAGCTTGTGGATCTTTTGTAGATAAAGCAATACTAATAGCTTTAAAAACAATAAAAAACAATCCACATAAAACAATTAATACTCCGATTAGTCCAAGTTCTTCTGCTATGATAGCCATGATAAAATCAGTATGTGGTTCTGGTAAATATCCATATTTCTGATTGGAATTCCCTAAGCCTAAACCAGTTAAACCACCTGATCCAATAGCAATATAACCATTTACAATTTGATATCCAAATCCTTGCTCGTAATCAAAAGGATTGAAAAACGCTTCTAACCTCCCTCTACGACGTTCTGTCAACAACGCATCTTTTAGCATATAGATGGCAAACAATCCCGCTACTATAACTATACCAATTAATCCGATTATTTTGGAAAATGATTTAAATTTAATTCCACTTGCTGCAATTACTGAAATAGCAACGAAACTAATAATCATTGTATTTCCAACATCCGTCTCCATCATGATTGAAACGAAAACAAAAAATAACACGATTAATGGTGGTCCAACAGATTCGTTTAATTTATTTAATGTACCATTTTCTGATTTTTTTGCAAATATACCTGCGAAATATAAAATTATTACTAGTTTAGCAATTTCGGATGGTTGTACATTAAAACCTATATCTATCCAACTTTGCGAACCACTCTCTCCACCCACACCGATAAAGTGGACGGAAAATAAAAGTGTAAACATCACAAGAAGCATGAGTTTCATTACTGTTTTGTTTTTATAATGTTTATATGGAAAAAAAGCTGTTATAAATAAAACCGGAATACAAAGTAATAAGTTAGTTTTTTGCTTATTAAAGAAGTAATCTGGCTCCCACCCATAATTGAGTACGGCCCACCCCATACTGGCGCTATAAATCATTACCAAACCGAAAAGGCACAAAGCTAAGTATACAAAAAATAATGGGTAGTCAAAGTTTTTAGCGTAACGTTTTAAATATGTAGTCATATAATCATACCTCTATTTCTTTGGATAGAAAAAAAACTCAAACAGATAGTTTGTTTGAGTTTTATTATTTTTCTGTATGGATCTCATGTAAAACAGACATTTCTTTTTCAAGTGAGGCAACAATCTCTTTTCCTTCACTCTTTTCTAAAAGTCCAAGTTTTACCGCAAAATCTATTTCACGAGATAATCCAAACATTTGCGTGTCTAAAACCTCTTCGTATAGAGGGCATTGAGGCATCATTAAATTATCCATCTGCACTTTTATAAGCTGCGCGATTTTTTCTGCATCTTTTTTCAAAAGCTCTAAAGCTTTTTCTTGATACGAAATTTGTATATTAGTATCCATGAGGACGCCCCCATTTTTATTATTTCTAATTATTTAGCTCCCTAAAGTGTATCTTTTGAAGAGGAAAATTGCAAGCATTCTCTTATTGAAGTTAGCTAAATAGTTAAATATTCTTTAGAACTTTTTAATTTAAAGGTATACTTATGAAGATTAGATAGTTTAGAGGAGGCAATTCTGTTGGAACTTATTATACCAGTTAAAGGTGCAGTTAAATTTAATATTACATTAGACCCTACTGTTTGGATTTTTGATGATCGTAAAATCGATCTGGATGAGTTTTTTTCTGGGAAGTATGAATATAAAGATGAACTAGAAGAGTATACAAAAGTTACATCTGCTCATTGGTCACGAGAGATTATCGAGGGCTCTACAAACCCACCAACTCTTCAAACAGAGAAAAAATATGAACGGACAAAAGCACTGACAAGTACTTTCGGAATTGATATGAAGCCATTTATCCTAAATTCTGAACCTTTGCCAAATGCTACAAAAGTTGTGATTGAAACTACTGAGGAAGAATATATATTCTCTTTAGAAGACTTAGATAAGCTATTATTGAAATTTAGTCATAAAGGTAAACCACTACGTGAGGATGGTCCTGTTCATATATTAAAAAAAGATGGAACAAATATTAATGCTCCAATCAAATTTGTCACAGCATTCCGTGTAGAATAGGAGATGTTTAGATGAAAGTACAATGCGCGATTTGCGATCGAATAGATGAGCTTCCAGATGATTTACCACTTGCGAAAAAACTCAGAAACCGCCCAATTCACACGTACATGTGCCCTGAGTGCCATGATCGCATTGAAGAAAGAACAAACCGCCGTCTAGCAAGCGGAAAGTTCATTTTTTATAAGAGTTCACGACTGATTGAAAATGAATTTTAAACATTAAACATCGTAAATTAGCTTTAGGTCAATACCAGTTTCTATCGTTTTCGAAGGGCTTTGGATATACGTTTTCTATATGATTATCGAGAGAATTTTTTAGGGATGCTGGTTGGTTGTGACTGTTCGTCACAACCAACCAGCATCCCTTTTTTCGGTAATCTTATGGCGTTTATCTATCCGTCCCACTCCTACAACTCTTAGAAACAGTTAAGTACGTTTTTGGATAACTAGAGATAAGTTACTTTCCAATTGATAGAGCAAGCTCACGAAGATGCAATTTCGTTCGCAGGCTCCGCTTCTTTAATTAGTAAACATCTACTATTTCACTGCATTTTCACTAGTGAGAAAGGAAATCTTCCTTCTTTATCCTTCAATACAGAATAGTATCCCTAACTTTTAGGTAATATCACTATATTAACTTTGACTACTATTATCATCTAAACGATAAGCTATGCTTAATCTTACAGTTGACTACTACTCATTATATTGATTGGAGTGCTAGGTAGCGTCTCCAGCGGGAAAAGCGTTAGGCGAAGACCCCACCGCGAAGCGAGGAGGCTGAGGCAACGCCCGCGGAAAGCGTCCACCTGAAACGGAAATCAGCAGTATTTTTCATTCTTACATGCATCAGAAAACCTGTATTCACAGTGAATTTCCTTTATCAATGTTTATCTTCAAAAGAAAAAGCTCGACTACATTTAAGTAGTCGGGCTTTGTCTTTTTTCAAGTCGTAAACGTATTTTATAAATTATTAGGATTAATGCCGCCACGATTAATCCCTCCACTACGGGAAGGAAAAACGCAAGGAACGTCAACATTAGACAACCTAATAACAAAAATGCATAAATGACGATATTTTGGCTAAAACGCAATTTCTTTGCAAATCCAAGCTTGTACACAAGCACAGACAGAAAGAAGATTAAAAGAAATAGTACATAACCAGCTATATCGTAAGTTGGCATAACCTCATAAATATATCTTGATATACTAGACATTCTACCAAATACGAATTGCTTTTCCTCCAAGGTTATTCACCCTTTCAGTTGCTATTAAAGTTCTGCATTTTTCATTTTTTTCGTTACACGTTCGCGCTCGCTCTTCTCAAGAACTTTTTTACGTAAACGGATTGACTGAGGAGTTATTTCTAAATACTCATCGTCCCCTAAGAACTCAATTGCTTCTTCAAGCGTTAAAATACGAGGTCTTTTAATTACGTTCGTTTGGTCTTTGTTTGCAGAACGGATATTTGTTTTTTGTTTTGCTTTTGTAATATTTACAGTGATATCAGCATCACGAGTATTTTCTCCTACGATCATACCTTCATATATATCAGTACCTGGTTCAACGAATAAAGTACCACGGTCTTCAATACCCATCATACCGTAAGTTGTTGATTTACCAGTTTCCATAGAAACAAGTACACCTTGATGACGTCCGCCAACACGACCAGAAACTACTGGTTGGTAGCTATCGAATGTATGATTGATGATACCGTAACCTTTAGTAATTGACATGAATTCAGTTGAATAACCAATTAGCCCACGAGCAGGAACCATAAAGATTAAACGAACTTGTCCACTACCATTGTTGACCATATCAATCATTTCGCCTTTACGAGTACCCATAGATTCAATAATTGAACCTACACTATCTTCTGGTACATCAATTTGAACGCGTTCGATTGGTTCACATTTTTTCCCGTCAATTTCACGGATGATTACTTGTGGTTTTGAAACTTGTAATTCAAAGCCTTCACGACGCATATTTTCGATTAAGATCGACAAATGAAGCTCTCCGCGACCTGAAACAGTCCAAGCATCTGGAGAATCAGTATCTTCAACACGTAAAGATACATCAGTTTCTAATTGAGAACGAAGACGCTCTTCAATTTTACTTGAAGTAATCCATTTACCTTCACGACCTACGAAAGGTGAGTTGTTTGTTAAGAAAGTCATTTGTAATGTAGGCTCATCAATACGTAATGGAACTAATGCTTCTTGATGAGTTGTAGGACAAACTGTTTCACCTACGTTAATATCTTCCATACCAGAAACAGCAATTAGATCCCCAGCTTTAGCTGATTGGATTTCATCGCGTTTTAATCCGAAGAAACCAAATAATTTAGTTACACGGTAATTTTTAACAGTACCATCAAGTTTCATTAATGAAATTTGTTGACCTACTTCAATTGTTCCACGGAATACACGACCAATACCAATACGGCCAACATAGTCATTATAATCAAGTAAAGCTACTTGGAATTGTAATGGCTCATCTGAGTTGTCAATTGGTGCTGGAATAGCAGAGATAATCATTTCGAAAAGTGATTTCATGTTTTCTTCTTGTTTAGCAGGATCTTCATCTAAAGAAGAAGTTCCGTTTACACCTGAAGCGTAAATAACTGGGAATTCTAATTGATCTTCATCCGCACCTAATTCAATAAACAATTCTAGAACTTCATCTACTACTTCTAGTGGACGAGCTGAATCTTTATCTACTTTGTTTACTACTACGATTGGCGTTAATTTTTGTTCTAACGCTTTTTTCAATACGAAACGGGTTTGAGGCATACAACCTTCATATGCATCTACTACTAGTAAAACACCATCTACCATTTTCAAAATACGTTCTACTTCGCCACCGAAGTCAGCATGTCCAGGCGTATCAAGAATATTAATACGTGTGCCGTTGTAATCGACTGCTGTATTTTTTGCTAAAATGGTAATTCCGCGTTCACGTTCTATATCATTCGAGTCCATGGCTCTTTCATCAACATGTTCATTTGAACGAAAAGTTCCTGATTGTTTCAATAATTGGTCGACTAATGTCGTTTTTCCATGGTCAACGTGTGCTATAATTGCAATGTTTCTTAAATCTTGACGTATATTTGTCATATTTCCACTCCATATTCTTTTTTCGAGTCCATAACTGTGTTATTATATCACAAGTGAAACTAAAGTAACATTATTTTTTATCATTTATTTTGGAGGTAATCAATTTGGGTAGTATTAAATGGATTTTTGTTCTATATTCTCTAGGTGCAATTTTATCAATGGCACTTATAGGAATCGCTATTGCATTGCGAAATATTCCACTTGTTTTTATATTTCTTATCTTATTATTTGTTATTATGGGATTTGGTTTCAAAACAAAGAAAAAAATGCGTGATGAAGGTTTACTTTAAATACGAGATACCATCCAGCAGGATTCATACTGCTGGATTTTATTTTAGTTGAATATAATCCTTTAATAATTCTTCATGTAATCCTGGTTTAGAAACGATAAAGCTATCAGCATCTAGTAAATCTAGATGTTCAAATGCTAAATTCGTAGCAATTGCTCCGACCTCTTTTGCAATAACCAATCCACCGGCTATATCCCAAGGTGATAATCGCATGGACATATAGGCATCTAGCCTTCCTGTTACTACATATGATATTTCGATTGCTGCAGAACCAAGTGACCGAGTACCTCTAACAGTTTGAAGTAATTTCACCATCCCTTCATAATGTACATATCTATTTGGCACTACCCATCTTGCGTTTACTCCCACGACTGCCTCCTCCACTGAAGCAGAACTTAACTTCGGCAACCGCAAATCATCCAGATAGGCACCACCATTTAAGGACCCACTAAGTAATGAATCCTCCATCACATTATATATATACCCAAGAATTCCTACTCCATCTTTAAATATTCCTAATGAGATAGCAAAATTTTGTTTTTGGTGTATGAAGTTTGTTGTACCGTCTATCGGATCAAGTAACCATACATAGCCGCTTAAATCTTTTATGTCATCACCGAATCCTTCTTCACCAAATATTCGATGCTCAGCAAAATCTGCTTTTATATGCCTAATAAAAAATTGCTCTGTTTCTTTATCGATATTAGTAACCAAGTCATTGGCTTCGGATTTCGATTCAATAATGAGTTCAGAAGATAAGGAAGTTTTAATGTTATATGCCGCTTCCTTTATTAACGACTTTGCGTATGTATCTAGCTTGTGTAAATCCAATTGTCCCACCCCTTTTTAACGCTTATGTTATTAGTATAAAGAAAAAAACACCGGCTGTCTTATCATTAGCAGGTGTTTTTTTAAGGTACTCCTATAATTGGAACATTAATCGAGAGCATTGAGTTCCTCCAAAAGCTGGTGAATCTCAGCTAGGCGGGTTTTAGATCCATTTATCTCTTTTTCATTGTTAGTCGTCATTGCATCAAATAACGTTGCAAGTTCATAGTCTAACTCCATTTTTAATGTTTGTATTTTTTCTTTTTCCAAGTCTTCTTTACGAATAATATGCACTACCTGTCTCATCACTACCACCCCTTCTTTTTTTGTATCGTAATATTCAGAAGATTCTTTATAATAAAGTATGCGGTTATATAAATAATGTCTACTGAAAAATACTACTTACAAGATTTTTACCCAATTTTCCTATAAAATAAACATAGAAGTTGAAAGGAGTTTACATATGAGCAAAACATTTTGGACAAAGGAAGATTTTGATGTCTTTCAAATAGATGGACTTGAAAACAGAATGGCTGGATTGATCGAAAAAGTTAGACCTAAGTTCGAAGAGTTAGGAAATCATTATAGTCATTATTTTTCTACATTACTCGGACAAGAGTATTACGCTCATGTAGCAAAGCATGCTAGACGGTCAGTGAATCCTCCAAAAGATAGTTGGGTAGCATTTGCACCTTATAAAAGAGGCTACAAGGCACTCCCTCACTTCCAAATAGGGTTATGGGGAAGTCATGCTTTTATTATCTTGGCGGTTATTTATGAAGCACCCGATAAAGTGAACATTGCTGAACGATTATTAAAGAAAAAAAGTTTGTTTAACAACTTGCCTTCGGACTTTATCATTTCTGGTGATCATATGAAGCCAGATGCCTCCTTGTTAAAAAAAGAAAAGAAAGAAGGTCTTGAACAACTGTTGGTACGGTTAAAAGATGTAAAAAAAGCAGAATTTTTAGTAGGCCGCCATATTAGTAAAGACGAAGCAGTTCAATTTACAGAGGAAGAATTTTTGAAATTTGCAGAAGAAACTTTTGATCATTTACTACCAATTTATAAAACGATGGTCCAAATGAAGTAAAAAACTTTCCTCCTATACTATTTGAGTATAGGAGGTATTTTTATCCTTTAATGATAATATTCTCCGATTGTTCTTTCATCTTTTTAATAATAGGAAAACTTATATATCCACTTTCTTTTTCAAATTCACGAAAATATGTTTTCTCTTCTGCAATAGAAGGTACTATTTCTTTAAACCTACGATATCTCTTTAATAGTTCCTCTCGTTTGATCCCATTTTCATATGCTTTTTCTATCGCTTCAAAAAATTGCACTACATCTACTATTTCTTCTGTGGACCAATCCAAAGAGAAAGGATATGTGTATTCCATATAATATTGCCTCCTATTATTTCCATTTATTTCGTATGTTCATTGCTTGCATTTCCATTCGATTGAATAGCTCCTGTACGGAAGGTATATCTTCGATTAACCCGACTGATTGCCCAGCCCATCCAAATCCATTTCGTTCATCGCCTTCATATATAAATTGCTTATTAGCCTTACCGCTAATGTAGTCCTTAAGAGCATCATATGTTGGATTCTCTTTTTCAATACTTAAAATTTCATCAGTCCAACTATTTTTTAAAGCTCTTGCCGGAGCACCAATGGATCTTTTGATAACTACTGTATCCATTTCTCCGCTCTTTATTAATGTATTTTGATAAGCCATGGAGGCATGTATACATTCTTTTGTGGCGATGAACCTTGTCCCCATTTCAATCCCTTCTGCTCCAAGTGCGTGAGCAGCCATCCATCCTCGACCATCTGCAATACCACCAGAAGCGATTACTGGAATGGATACAGCGTCAACCACTTGAGGAATTAGTACGATAGATCCGACATCATCTCTACCTAAATGCCCCCCGCCCTCCTGTCCAACAACCATTACTGCGTCCGCCCCAAGTTGTTCTGCCTTTTGAGCCTGTCGCTTAGCTGCAACTAACACTAATTTTTTAATAGATGTATTTGCTAGTTTTTCTAAAATAGGAGCTGGATTTCCACCAGTCATTGATATCACTGGAACTTCTTCATCAATAGCAACTTGGAGCATATGTTCATAAGGTCTCCCAGTCTGTCCAATTGCGAAATTCACACCAAAAGGTTTCTCCGTTAACATTCTTACTTTAAGTATTTCTTTACGTAGCTCATCTGGCGTCTTCAAACTCATAGCAGTTACCTGTCCTAAGCCTCCCGCATTTGATACAGCCGCACATAACTCCGAGTATGCTAAATATGCCAGTCCCCCTTGAATAATCGGAAAGTTAGTACCTAATAAATCAGTAACCTTTGTTTGAAAAGCCATTCCTAATCCCCCCTTATATGAATAGTGTAATAAAATTGTTCTGATGATACAAATGACAATTATTTTAATAGTATTAATGAACATGAGATGCTATAATTTCTTTTGTTTTAAAAAAATTTATCTTAAGGTGGTTGGAGCGTTGTCACAATTAGAAACTCCATTATTCGATGCATTACTTAAGCATCGTAATCGTCATCCAATCCAGTTTCATATTCCTGGGCATAAAAAAGGAAAAGGGATGGACCCTGCATTTCGAGAGTTCGTTGGAGATAATGTACTTTCAATAGATTTGATCAATATTGCACCATTAGATGATTTACATTCTCCTAAAGGTGTCATTAAACAAGCACAACATTTAGCGGCAGAAGCATTTGGTGCGGATGAAACTTTTTTCTCCGTTCAAGGGACAAGTGGTGCTATTATGACCATGATACTTACTATTTGTGGACCTGGAGATAAAATCCTTATTCCGCGAAATGTACATAAATCGATTATGTCCGCTATTGTTTTTGCAGGTGCGATCCCTGTTTTTATCCATCCTGAAGTAGATAAAGAATTAGGTATCTCTCATGGTATTTCCGTAGAGTCAGTGGAAAAAGCATTAGAGGCACATCCAGATGCAAAAGGACTACTAGTTATTAATCCTACCTATTTTGGATTGGCAGCAGATCTTAAAAGAATTGTAGAGCTATCTCACGAAAAGGGAATTCCAGTTGTGGTAGACGAAGCGCACGGAGTTCATATACATTTTCACGATTCTCTTCCTATTTCTGCAATGCAAGCTGGTGCGGACATGGCTGCAACCTCTGTGCATAAATTAGGCGGCTCCATGACGCAAAGTTCTATATTGAATGTAAGAAAAGGGTTAGTTTCTACTAAGCGCGTACAATCTATCTTGTCTATGCTAACGACAACTTCTACTTCTTATCCATTACTAGCATCTTTAGACACCGCTAGACGTCAGTTAGCCATTCATGGGGAAGACTTGATAGGTGATGCCATTCGCCTTGCAAAAGATACACGTAAACGTATTAACGCTATTCCGCATATCCGTTGTGTTGGAGATGAAATTTTAAAAACGTCTGCAACATTTGACTTTGATCCTACTAAACTATTAATAAGTGTGAAAGACTTAGGCATGACAGGCTATGATGCGGAAATTTGGCTGAGAGAAAAAGCAAATATAGAAGTAGAGCTTTCTGACCTGTATAATATTTTATGCCTTATTACACTCGGAGATACAAAGAAAGAGGTTAATTTACTTGTTAATGCTCTTTCGAGAATGGTTGCAGCACATGAATCCGATGCAGTGGTATTAGAACCTTTTGTTACTTTGCCTGAAATACCTGGGCTTGCCATGTCTCCAAGAGATGCTTTCTATGCGGCTACAGAGTCTGTACCTCTGAAAGAGGCAAGTGGACGTATTTCTGCAGAGTTTGTAATGGTATATCCGCCTGGTATTCCAATCTTTATTCCCGGGGAAATAATTACACAGGGTAATATCGATTATATAGCGATGAATATGGAAGCAGGATTGCCTGTACAAGGTCCTGAGGACGATACACTTGAAATGATTCATGTCATTAAAGAACATCAAGCTATATATTGACAAAAAAGGAACTCGTGGCGATGAGTTCCTTTTTTTATACGTTATATTATGCACATACTGTAATGAAGTCTTAAATTTAGAACTAGATTAATAGAGCAATTAACGGGAAAATGAAAGACCCGAATATAGCACTCAAAGTCATTGAAACAGAGCCCATTGTTAACGTTTCCTCACCGTATTCTCCTAGTTTAGATACACCAATACCATGAGAAGCACTTCCCATGGAAATCCCTCGACTTATCGCCTTATCAATACGACAAACTTTAAAAATAGTGGGTCCCAGAATAGCCCCCACTAAACCTGCAAGAATAACGAAGACAGCTGTTAAAGTTGGTATACCGCCTATTGTTTCACTTATCGGAATAGCAACAGGTGAAGTGATGGATTTCGGTAATAATGATAATAGAATATGTTCTTCAAATGACAATAACTTAGATAATATCATAATACTGATTATCCCTGAAAAAAGAGCACTTAATACACTTAAGATAATCGGGAACTTGTATTTATAGATTTTCTCTTTATGAATATATAATGGATAGGCCATACTAACAACAGCTGGCCCTAATAATTCATTTATCCACTTACCACCAGACATATAGGAATCATAAGGTGTTTTACTAATTATTAAAATAAGAACAATTAGTACAGTTGTAGAAAGAATAGGTAACAATAACGGGTATGTAAATCGTTTATAGACGATAGACATAATATAAAAAAGCACAATAGTTCCTACTATCATCATGGATGCAATCATTCAATCAGCTCCTTTTCTAATAGCTTCCGCTCAAGGTACTGACAGAACCTTCCTGTGAAAATAATAGTAATTACAGTACTAAGTACAATAGCTAATACCATTCCTAAACCAGCCCATGATAAGAGTTCTGGATAATCCATAATTCCAACAGTCGCTGGTATAAAAAATAACGCTAGAAAAGCCAATAAAAATCCAGCCCCATCTTTTATAAGTTCTACCGGTATTATTCTGAAATATAAGCAAACAAAGAGTAATAACAACCCGACAATACTCCCTGGAAATTGAAGAGAGAGACTTTGAACGATCCATGACCCGATAAACGAGAAAAGATATAAAATAACTACTTGAAATACAATTCGGATAACTTTAACCATTTTTTTGCTTTAAAAGAATTTCTTTTAAAGCTTCCACCTCCAAGAAACTGATAGATATATAGGGAATAATTCTACGCCGATTTAGATACACTGTCTATTAATATAACCAGACAAAAATACGCAGGACCTTTAAGTACAAAACCTGTTTAATGCGTTCCCGATATGATTTGGACAAGCTTCCCCAGTAACCAAAGGACGTTTGTCTGTACTTCGCCCTCCTGGAAGTCTTAGAACAGGTAAGTGATTTTAGAATAATAGAGAATAGCTACTTTCTTATTCATAAAGGAAGACCTTTGGATTATCCAAAGGTCTTTAGATTATTGTATTCCTTTAATTGTTTTTGGATCAATTAAATCGTATCCATTTGCACGAAGACCCTCCACAATACCTCGTAATGCCTGTGCAGTCCATTCCCGATCATGCATTAACAAATTAGCCCCGTCTGTCAAATATTCAGTGTTCACCATAATATCCGTCAAACTAGCAGCATCCCGATATTGTTTTTCCCAATCATATCCATATGTCCAGTTCATTAAAAGCATACCCTCTTGCTTAACAAGGCTCTTACTAAAATCTGTATTAACCCCAAAAGGCGCTCGGAAGAACTTCGGTTTTTCGCCAATTACAGCTTCTACTGTCTCATTTACTTTTATAATTTCTTCTTTTTGCTGCTCCTCAGAGCTCTCTTTTAAATTTACATGTGTTTGCGTATGATTTCCAATAGAGAATCCCATATCGTAAATTGCTTTTAAGTTATTCTTTTCATCATCTGTGTCTAGAAAATGACCATTTACGAAAAATATAGCCGGTGCATTTAACTCTTTCAACGTTTTTGCCATTTCTACTGCGTATTTTTCAGGAGCATCATCGATTGTAAGCAAAACTGCTTTGGGATTGGCATCTTTAATTGGTTTGAATGTCCAATTTGCCTCATTTAGCTCGTATAGTGATTCAGTTTCTTGGATCACTACTTCTTCTTCTACAACCTCTTCCACTTCTTCTACTACAGGTTCTTGAGATACTGTAGTAGTCTCATTACTTTCTTTTACTGTTTTAGGCTTTTCATCACCGTCACTACATGCAGAAAGTCCAAGTAACATTACTGCTGATATCATCCAAGTTGTATGTTTCAATATGATCACCCAGTCCCTTCCTCTATATTTTAACAGGCAAACTAGATTGATAGTAGTTAAAAAGAAAACACACTAAAGAGGATTTCCTTAGAGTGTTTTCGAAGACTGATATTGTTCCGAGATTATGAAGTCGTCATCCAGTAGAACATAAGGATGTGTTTCCATCAAACTATTTTTGAGAAAATCTGGCATTTTCTCTCCTTCATATGCACAGATTAAGGGAAAGGAAAGTGAATTTACCGCTTCATCTACTATTTCCTCAAGATCTTTTATAAGATGTAGCGGCTCTTCCATGCTAGCCCACTCGACATGTGCCCATGCGCGAAAAGAAAGTTTATTTTCCACATAAGACTGTATTGTTTTACTAAAATACTCTGCGATTGAGGGAGGATGATAACTTCCACTTGACCAATAGAAATCCATACTATTTACATAATGAATTAACTCTAATTGTTCTTTCGTTAAACGTGCGTTTAATTCTTTTTGAATAACAGGGTAAAGACGAGAGTTCTCTATAAGAACCACGTAATCACCTGCTGCGATACCGTCTTCAATATAATTCAATAACTGTGAAGTGTAATTTTCTAATCCACGGTACTTATACAAAATATGAAGATGATCATCTCTATGATTTTCAAGCACTTCATTCATATTTACTATTACTTTTCTTCTTACAATACCTTTTGAGTTTTCAAGCATATGTATCACCCCTTTTTTATTCATTCGACGGATTTCCCCAATTCCCTTCATTACTATTCAAATATAGAAAGTCATATTAACTTTAACAGAAGAATTTCTTTCCACAATAAAAACAATAGACCTGCCGCAAAAGCGAACAAGTCTATTGTTAAACTTAAGTTAGAAGTTATTTAGATAGAATATGAATTGGATGACCCATAACTACTTCTGCAGCTTCCATCGCAATTTCACCTAAAGTTGGGTGAGCATGAATAGTCATTGCAATATCTTCAACAGTCATTCCCGCTTCAATTGCTAAACCAAGTTCAGCAATCATATCTGAAGCACCTTGACCTACGATTTGAGCTCCAAGTAATAAACCATCTTCTTTACGTGAAACTAGTTTTACGAAACCATCTGTAGCGTTTAAAGCTAGTGCACGACCATTTGCTCCAAATGGGAATTTCCCTGCAGCAACGTCATATCCTTGCTCTTTCGCTTGTGCTTCATTAAGACCCACTGTAGCCATTTCAGGATCTGTAAAGCAAACAGCAGGAATTGCTAGGTAATCTACAACAGATGTTTGCCCAGCGATTGCTTCTGCAGCTACTTTTCCTTCGTATGATGCTTTATGTGCAAGCTGAGGACCAGCAACAATATCACCAATAGCGTAAATATTAGAAATGCTTGTACGACATTGTTTGTCAACCTCTAATAATCCACGTTCAGCGAATTTAATGCCAATTTCCTCCAGACCCATTTCATCCGTATTTGGACGACGACCTACAGTAACTAGAACGTAATCAGCTTCAACTTTTTTCTCTTCTCCGCCAACTTCATAAGTTACTACTACGCCAGTATCTGACTCTTCCACACCTTTTGCAGATGCTTTAACAGCTATTTCCACGCCTTTTTTCTTCAAGCCTTTTTTAACAATTGTTGTCATTTGTTTTTCGAAGCCAGCAAGAATATCATCGCCACCTTCAACAATCGTAACTTTTGAACCCAAGTTAGCAAATGCTGAACCTAGTTCTGTACCGATATATCCTCCACCAATTACAACTAAGTTTTCTGGAATTTCAGGTAAACTTAATGCACTAGTAGAGTTTAAAACACGTTTAGAGTATTTAAAAGTTGGAATTTCTACAGGACGAGATCCTGTTGCAATAATTGCATTTTTAAATGTATATGTTTGCGCAGATTTTTCATCCATTACACGTACAGTATTAGCATCAACAAAATAAGCTTCGCCCATAACTACTTCGACATTGTTTCCTTTTAATAATCCAGAAACACCGCTAGTCAGTTTTTTTACTACACTGTCTTTAAAAGCTTGTGATTTAGAAAAATCGATTTTTACATCTGTAGCTGTAATTCCCATATCATCAGCATGTTTTGCTTGTTCAAAACGGTGACCAACAGAGATTAATGCTTTAGAAGGAATACATCCTACGTTTAAGCAAACTCCTCCGATATGTTCTTTTTCCACAACTACGACTTTTTGTCCTGTTTGCGCTGCACGAATTGCTGCAACATATCCACCAGGGCCTGAACCTATTACAAGTGTATCTGTTTCGATTGGGAAATCTCCTACTACCATTTTTTACGCCTCCATTAATAATAATTCTGGACTGCTAAGCAAACGCTTCATGTGATTCAACGCATGTTGAGCAGTCGCACCATCGATCATTCGGTGATCAAAGCTCAATGATAATGCTAACACAGGTGCAGCCACAATTTCACTATTTTTTATTACTGGTTTCTCTGAAATTCGACCAATTCCTAAAATAGCGACTTCTGGATGGTTGATAACTGGTGTGAACCATTGTCCACCCGCGGACCCGATATTTGTAATAGAACAAGATGCACCTTTCATTTCGGCAGCAGCAAGTTTACCATCACGCGCTTTTCCAGCTAGTGCATTAATTTCATCTGAAATTGCAAAAACCGACTTACGATCAGCATTTTTGATAACCGGAACTAATAGACCTTTATCCGTATCAGCTGCAATACCTATATTGAAGTAATGTTTTTGGATTACCTCGTTTGTTTCATCATCATAAGATGTGTTTAACGCAGGGAATTCTCTTAAAGTACTTACTAAAGCCTTAACTACATAAGGTAAATATGTTAACTTGATATTTTTTTCAGCAGCAATTTCTTTAAATTTCTTACGATGTGCAACAAGTTCAGTAACATCTACTTCATCCATTAACGTTACATGTGGAGCTGTATGTTTAGAATGTACCATTGCTTTAGCGATTGCTTTACGCATCGGTGAAAGTTTTTCTCTAGTTTCAGGGAATTCACCTTCAAATGTAACTGGTGCTGAAGTTTTAGTTGGTTGTTCAGCTTCTGCATTAGTAGTTGTTTCAGCTTTTTCTTCCACTGCAGTAGGCTGATCTCCGGATAAGAAAGTTTCAATGTCTTCTTTTAAAACGCGGCCATTTTTACCTGAACCCGTTACATCCGAAATACTTACATCGTTTTCACGTGCAAACTTGCGAACTGAAGGCATAGCAATAACGCGTGTATCACCTTTTGGTTGTTCTTTAGGTGTTGTCGTCACTTTCTCCGCTGAAGCTTCAACATTTTTTGCTAGAGTTTCAACCTTTTCTTTGTCTACTGATTGGCCATCTTCAGCAGTTGCTTGAACTTGCGCTTCTGTTTTTTCTTCTGCTTTTTCCTCATCACTATGATCGCCTTTAAATTTAAGGTCTTCATAACCAGGAGCATCAAGCTTAATAAGCACATCTCCAACGATAGCTACTGTTCCTTCACTTACAAGAACTTCTGTAACTTTCCCTTTTACAGGAGATGGAATTTCTACAACCGCTTTATCATTTTGCACTTCGCATAAAATATCGTCCTCTTGTACCTCATCGCCCGCTTTTACAAACCACTTAACAATTTCACCTTCATGTATACCCTCACCGATATCTGGTAATCGAAATTCAAATGACAATGTATTCACCCTTTCTATAGCAGATTTTAAATTAGAATGTTAAAACTTTTTTAGCTGTATTTACTATATCCGTAGCATTCGGTAACCAAACCGTTTCTGCTTGAGAGAATGGGAAAACAGTGTCTGGAGCAGTTACTCGTAATACTGGAGCTTCTAAACTTAAAATAGCACGCTCTGTAATTTCTGCTACAATGTTTGCCGCAATCCCTGCTTGTTTTTGTGCTTCTTGAACAACCATTGCACGATTCGTTTTTTCTACAGAAGCAATAATTGTTTCGATATCCAAAGGTTGAACTGTACGTAAATCGATTACTTCTACAGAGTGCCCTTCTTTTTCAAGTTCTTCCGCTGCCTTCAAACTTTCGTGTACCATTGCACCGTAAGCAATAATTGTTAAATCTGTACCCTCACGTTTAACATCAGCTTTTCCAAGAGGAATTGTATATTCTTCTTCCGGTACTTCTCCACGGAATGAACGATATAATTTCATGTGCTCAAGGAAAATTACTGGATCATTATCACGAATTGCAGAGATTAATAGTCCTTTTGCATCGTATGGAGTAGAAGGAATAACCACTTTTACACCTGGTGTTGAAGTCATAAGAAGCTCTAAACTATCAGCATGCATTTCTGGTGTATGAACTCCTCCACCGAATGGAGAACGGATTGTAACAGGTGCATTAAATGCTCCCCCTGTACGGAAACGCATACGAGCTAGCTGACCAGCTATAGAATCCATTACTTCAAAAACAAATCCAAAGAATTGAATTTCTGGAACAGGACGGAACCCTTGTAGGGAAAGACCTACGGCAAGACCACCAATACCTGACTCAGCAAGTGGTGTATCAAATACACGATCTTCTCCGAATTCTTTTTGTAATCCTTCAGTTGCACGGAAAACTCCGCCGTTAACGCCTACGTCTTCACCGAAGACTAGAACGTTTTCATCATTTTTAAGCTCAGTACGGAGTGCATCCGTAATTGCTTGAATCATCGTCATTTGTGCCATCGGTTACTTCGACTCCTTCTCAGTGTAGTAAGCTAATTGCTCATCTAAGTTATATGGATTTTCTTCATACATAATATTGATAAGGTCCGTTACTTTTTGTTTTGGTGCTGCATCTGCTTTCTTAACAGCTTCTTTAATTTCTTCTTTTGCTTTTTCAATTACTTCTGCTTCTTTTTCTTCACTCCAGATACCTTTTGTTTCCAGGTATTTACGGAAACGAACTAATGGATCTTTCTTTTCCCATTCAGAATCAGTTTCTGAAGTACGGTAACGAGTCGGATCATCGCCAGCCATCGTATGAGGACCGTAACGATAACATACTGTTTCAATAAGACTAGGTCCGTCACCTTTAATGGCACGTTCTCTAGCATCTTTCGTAGCAGCATAAACAGCAAGTGGATCCATGCCATCAACTAGAACACTAGGAATACCAGCTGCAATTCCTTTTTGTGCAATTGTTTTAGCAGATGTTTGTAGTTCGCGAGGGGTAGAAATCGCAAATTGGTTGTTCTGAACGATAAACACTGCAGGAACACGGAATGCTCCAGCAAAGTTAATACCTTCATAGAAGTCCCCTTGTGATGATCCACCGTCACCCGTATAAGTAATGGCGATTGCTTTTTTACCACGTTTTTGCATACCAAGTGCAACACCAGCCGCTTGGATAAATTGAGCACCAATAATTATTTGTGGTGGGAAAACATTTACACCTTCAGGAATTTGGTTCCCCATAAAATGCCCACGTGAGAATAGAAACGCTTGCCATAAAGGTAAGCCATGCCAAACTATTTGAGGTACATCACGATATCCAGGTAAGATAAAATCATCTTTTTCTAAAGCATATTGAGAAGCTAGTTGAGAAGCTTCTTGACCCGCTGTTGGAGCATAGAAGCCTAAACGTCCTTGTCTATTTAAAGAGATAGAGCGTTGATCTAAAATACGTGTATAAACCATACGACTCATCAACTCTACTAGTTCCTCGTCAGATAAGTTAGGATTTGCTTTTTCGTTTACAATTTCCCCTTCTTCATTTAAAATCTGAAACATTTCAAACTTTTCTTCGATTTCATGAAGCGTTTTCATAGGGTCTAACTGCGCTGGTTTGTTTGCAGCCATTATTACATCTCTCCTTTTCTTCTGTATTAAAATTATTATTTAATTATAGTAGTACAACAACATTTCCTTTTTAGTATACTCAAGAATAAATCCAGGGTCAATCATATGAAACCCATGTATTTAATTGTCGGAATATTAGAACTTATATAAACTGTACTACTACTAAATTATGTCTGTACTATATCAGATTGCTATATTTATATAAAAAAGCAGCTCTGTCTAGAGCTGCTTTTTTATTTTCCATCTTTCTGTAACGAAGTTAAGACTTCTTCCTTCACTTCATTTACCCTTGCTGTTGCTTCATTAAACTTTTCAACGGATTTTTTCACTACTTCATTGTGCATGTTTACATCTTGAACCTGTGCTTGAATGACAGTTATATCTGCAGATTCATCTATTAACATATTATATAAATTTTGTTGCAGATCAGCTAACTCATTATAGTTAGTCGTTACTTCTTCATATGCTGTAATACGTTCTTCCAATGAAGTCTCCATTTTTTTTAAAGTTTCTTTCTCCGAAGCTTCCTTGGTTTCTGAAATAAGTGTATTAATTTTTTTAATATCCTCAGTAGTAGCGTTTATCGATGCAGCTTCCTTTTCTACTAAAGTTAATCTAGTTTCTAATAGAGTTGCCGTATCTTCTACCATTGTAGTAAGTTCTTCCTTTTGATCTTTAGTCAGTTCCATCATTTTCTGAAAGTTTGCCTGTTCTTTGGATTCTGTTTCTGCTAGTTCTTTTTGTACATCTCTATAATCGGCTTCTTGATCGTAAATTTCCGTTAAGATGTTAGATAACTTTTCTTCTGTCGACTCCCCAAAGTTACAGCCGGCAAGTAGTAATATACTACTTAAAATGAGTACAAATTTATTTATTTTCATCATGTAACCTCCTATACCCATTCAACTATAATTGTATTAACTATTAAATTCAACTGACGAATAGGCTGTTTTTTGTTTAGTATACAGACAAATTTCGCTATAATAGATATATGAACATTGAAAGGACGATTAAAAATGATTTTAATGAATGATATTGTCAGAGATGGTCATCCATCTTTACGTACAAAAACAGAAGATCTTATCTTCCCATTATCACAAGAAGATATAATTCTTGCCAATGATTTACTGGAATATGTTATTAACAGCCAAGACGATGAAATGGTTGAAAAATATAAAATACGACCAGGAATTGGAATTGCTGCTCCACAGGTAAATGCTAACAAAAGAATGTTCGCACTTCACTTAGAAGATGAAAACGATCTAGAAGTAAGCTTCGTAGCAGTTAACCCCAAAATAATTAGTCACTCCGTAGAAAGAACGTATATTTCTGCTGGAGAAGGTTGCTTATCTGTAGATGAAGTAATCGAAGGATATGTGCCAAGATATGCACGCATTACCGCGACAGGGTTTTACCCAGATGGAACTCCATTTAAAAAACGCTTAAAAGGATTAGCAGCTATTGCTTTCCAACATGAACTCGATCATTTAAATGGCATCATGTTTTATGATCACATCAACAAAGAAAATCCATATGCTCCGATTCCAGATTCGGTACCTTATGAACGAGTTTAAACTTTTACACAAAACGCCGGTCCTACGTATGTAGAACCGGCGTTTTAGTTATCGTATTCAAGTTTCTAATTTGTCGTTTGTAGTAGTGATATGATGGCTATTCGAGACTTTTTATTTGTAATTGCACCAACTATAACCACCATTTTGCACTCTCCATTATTGTAAGTCTTTCAATCTTGGCATAGCAGATAATGCACCAGGTTTAGTGGCACAGATTCCACCTAACCTATTACTAAATGCGATGTAACGTATCCAGTCCTCTTTTGTGGAAGGATGCCCCTCCAAGTATATCTTTGAAAGAATGCCTGCGACAAAAGCATCTCCAGCACCAGTCGTATCGACTGGTATTACTTTTTCTACCGGAACATGTACTACTTCCCCGTGAAGCACCGCATAAGTCCCCTCTGCACCAATAGTAATAAGTAAAGCCTCGATATTATATTGCTGCATAGATTTGATACCATCTTCTATAGATGTCGTTTCCGTTAAAAAGAATAATTCTTCCTCTGTTAACTTCAATATATCAACCATATTAAAAAAGGAAGAGATGGTTTCTCTACAACTCTCTTCACTACTCCAACGTAATGGTCTAATGTTAGCATCAAAAGAAATAAGTACATTTGACTTTTTCATATTCTCTACAATTTTTCTAGTTGTCCCAAGAGCTATAGGATGAAATAGGGTACCAGAACAAAAATGAAAAACAGATGTTTCATGAATTATCTCGTTCTTAATAGCGGAAAAGTCTACTTGGATGTCAGGGGTAACATCAACATAACGTTCAAAATGACGTTCATTGTTCTCCAAGAGATGTACATATACACCGCTAACCTCTTTTTCGGGAACTATTTGCGAAAAGGATAGATCTACTCCCTCCGCTGCTAATTCATTTCTAACAAATTCAGATGTTTCATTTTCTCCGGTTACAGTTATGAACGAAGATGCTGCTCCGAGTCGTGCTACTCCTGCAGCAACATTAACGGTCGCACCACCTAAAAACTTTGTGAATCG
Source organism: Psychrobacillus sp. FSL H8-0487 (assembly GCF_038008385.1). Taxonomy (NCBI): domain Bacteria; kingdom Bacillati; phylum Bacillota; class Bacilli; order Caryophanales; family Bacillaceae; genus Psychrobacillus; species Psychrobacillus sp. FSL H8-0487. The sequence continues at coordinate 1,110,676 of NZ_JBBOZA010000001.1, read as the reverse complement.
ACTATTGCTTTGATCTTCTGCAATATAATCGACAAATGCATCACCATATATGAGGACAAACTTTTTGGACATCTAGTAAACTCCTTAAATTAACCTTAATTTTTTCATTGCGTTGGAAAGCCCACTCTCTGATACATGATCCGTAACAAAGGTAGCATGTTCCCTTAACTCTTCGACACAGTTCCCCATTGCGACACTTGTACCAGCGAACTGAAGCATTTCTATATCATTTAGGCCATCACCGAAAGCTATCGCATCTTCGGGTCCTCTTCCAATATGTTTTAACAAAAGATCCATCCCTTTAGCCTTTGAAATCCCTTTAGGAAGAACATCACAGGAAACACGGTGCCAGCGGACAAATTTTAAATTTGGAAAAGCTTGTTCATATTCCTTTTGTTCCTCTAAACTGCAAAAGATAAGCGCTTGATGAATATCATTCGTCAAATAGAAATCCTCTGCATAACGCGGGAAATTTATTTTCAGTGTAGATATACTATCGAATACATCTTGGTGATCAGGAAAGCTAGAAACCATTTCATCACTGTCCATATACACAACTGATTGCTTTCTTTTGTTCGCAAACTCCGTTAGTCGGGCCAACTCTTCCCTCTCAACAATCCCTTTATGTAATACTTCTCCTCTGAACTGAACAATTTGGCCATTATAACAAACAAACGAATCTATTTTCAATCGATCTAAAACAGCTTGAGCAGTAAAAGGAGAGCGTCCAGTCGATATGACAATTTCATGTCCATTATCTCTGGCCTTTTGAAGTGACTCTTCTACTCCATCGGGAATATTTTTATCATGGTCTAAAATCGTTCCATCAATATCAAAAAATAAAATTTTGTTTTTCATAAAAATCCTCCATTCTAAAATGCGAATTATTTGACTTTTCAGTCATAATCCTTTACACATTTCACTCTTGCGTATATAATACTCTATAAGGAGTGAATAGCCATGTTGAAACGCCTGAAAAGGAAATGGTTGAGACGGCTCGGTGGAATGCTTAGAAACAAAACGATTGCTTAAAGTAGGCTTCAATCCTCAGTTTTTCACTACAGGATTGATAGTTTTAACATTTGACCGCTTACGTAAATTTAATCTCCCGCTAACGCCAAAGTTTTAGGACAAGGCTTAAAATCGGGATATTACACTACTCGTAACGCAGGTAAAATACTTTTGCCCTCTAAAATGGAGGGCTTTTCTTTATTTTAAATAAGTGTCATGATAATATAAAGAGAATTGATTTATTTTGAACGTGAAAAAGGAGAGTATAAAATGATTTTTAAAGTTTATTATCAAGAGAATGTACTAGAAGTACCAGTTCGCGAAAACACACAATGTTTATATGTAGAGGCTGAAACTGAGCGCGAAGTTCGTGCGCTATTAATAGACCGCAAATATAATATCGAATTAATTCAGTTGCTTGAAGGTAATCATTTAGAGTACGAACAAGCCGGCGAGAATTACAAAGTAGAGAAGATTTAATATATGAAATTTGTAAAAAATGACCAAACTGCGGTTTTCGCCCTCGGCGGACTAGGCGAAATCGGCAAAAACACATATGGCGTTCAATTCCAAGATGAAATAATATTAATCGATGCTGGTATTAAATTCCCAGAGGATGATTTACTCGGCATTGATTATGTAATTCCTGATTACACTTATTTAGTAAAAAATGTGGACAAGATTAAAGGACTCTTTATCACTCACGGTCACGAAGATCATATCGGTGGTATTCCCTATCTTTTAAAACAAATTAATGTACCCGTTTACGGAGGAAAGCTTGCCCTTGGTTTATTAAGAAATAAATTAGAAGAGCATGGCTTACTACGCCAAACAAAAATGATCGTTATTCAAGAAGAAGATGTTATCAAGTTTAGAAAAACTTCTGTAAGTTTCTATCGTACAACACATAGTATTCCAGATGCATTTGGGATAGTGGTAAAAACACCACCCGGCAATATTGTGCATACGGGTGACTTTAAATTTGATTTCACACCTGTAGGTGAACCAGCAAACTTAACAAAAATGGCTGAAATCGGAAAAGATGGAGTGCTATGCTTACTATCAGATAGTACAAATGCAGAAATCCCTAATTTTACAATGTCAGAGCGTAAAGTCGGAGAAAGCATGGATTCTATTTTCCGTAAGGTAGATGGTCGTATTATCTTTGCTACTTTTGCATCTAATATTCATAGACTTCAACAAGTAACCGACGCAGCTGTTCTTCACGGACGTAAAATTGCTGTCTTTGGTCGAAGCATGGATAATGCTATGACAATCGGTCGTGAACTTGGTTATATTACAGCTCCAAAAGAAACGTTTGTGGATGTAAGCGCATTGAACCGATTACCAGCGAACGAAGTACTTATACTTTGTACAGGTAGTCAAGGGGAACCGATGGCAGCATTATCTCGTATCGCTAACGGTACACATCGACAAATTCAAATTCAACCTGGAGATACAGTAGTATTTTCTTCTTCACCTATCCCTGGAAATAGAGCAAGTGTCAATCGTACGATTAACTTACTATTCCGTGCAGGAGCAGAAGTAATCCACGGTTCATTAAACAATATTCACACTTCCGGGCATGGTTCACAAGAAGAGAATAAGCTTATGCTTCGTCTTATGAAGCCTAAGTTCTTCATGCCTATTCACGGAGAGTATCGAATGCTGAAGATTCATACTGAATTAGCAGTAGATTGCGATGTAGATCCGGATAATACCTTTATTATGGAAAACGGAGAAGTACTTGCCTTGAGTGCGGATGAAGCACATGTTGCTGGCCGAATTCCTTCTGGCGATATTTATATTGACGGAAGTGGAATTGGAGATATTGGGAATATTGTTCTTCGTGATCGTCGTGTCTTATCAGAGGAAGGCTTAGTTATTGTTGTAGTAAGTGCTGATATGGAGAAGAAAAAAATTGTATCAGGTCCTGATATTATCTCTCGTGGTTTCGTTTATATGCGTGAATCAGGAACAATGATTAATGAGGCACAACAAATGTTGAATAAACATTTACGATACACTATTCAAAGTAAAGAGACTGAATGGTCTGAATTAAAAAATGAAATTATAGACGTTCTAAGTCCTTATTTATATGAAAAGACGAAACGTCGTCCAATGATACTTCCAATTATTATGGAAGTATAAGTAATAACCTCAGAATCTAAAATTCTGAGGTTATTTTTTTTCCCTAAAACTTAGTTGTACGTGTCCCCTCTTTTGAATATCATACATGGATATCATTTCAATGGAGGCATCTAGTATGAACTCAATATTTACTTATATTTTTTTAGGTATTTCCTTAGCGGCACCCGTGCGACCTGTCAATGCGGCACAATTAAATACAGGTATAAAGAACGGATTCTTTCATGCATGGATTTTTGGCTTTGGTGCTTTGTTGGCTGATATTTTATATATGGTTTTAGTCTATTTTGGAGTGGGACAATTTGTGGATTCTCCATATATCAAAATATTTCTATGGTCCTTTGGATGCTTTGTTCTAACTTACACCGGGATAGAAAGTCTACTAACGCTCCATAAGATTAAGTTAAATTTCCATAAAGAAAAAAGAGTTAGATTTAGACAGTCATTATCTTCAGGATTTCTTTTGTCTTTGCTAAACCCTTTAACCATTCTTTTCTGGTTAGGAATATTTGGTTCAGTACTAGCTGAAGCCTCTCAAAAAATTACGGATAGTCAACTCATTTTATATAGCTTTGCAATTATTGGGGGTATTATTTTATGGGATACTTTTATGGCTTTCCTATCTAGTGGTGCACGGAAATTTCTTTCCAATAAATTTTTAGTTATCATTTCTATCATTTCCTCTTTGTCCATGCTTGGTTTCGGAATTTATTTTGGCATTCAAGCTTATCAATTACTTTTTTAAACCTCTTCTTTTTTCCACTTTTTGCGTAAAAATAATACGATGATCGCGATAATTGATAGGAATATGACGCTGATGAAGAAACCTGGTCGACTAGTTGAATGAAAAAGCGCCCCACTGACAGCTGCCGAAACAAGAATAATACCGATTACTCTTTTTACCTTATCAGCTTTCGTTGTGTCCACTAGCCTGTGATACATAGCTAAGATAAACAGCCAATTATAAAGCAACATCAATGCGGCTGCAGTAGTTATATACTGATAAACTTTATCTGGTAGCAACAAGGAAGTAACTATAGAAAGAATAAGACCTACAGAAGTTAGAGCTATTGCTGGTAAAGGCATCTTAAACTTCTTTTTTGTTTGCTTACTAAATATGGCTGGTGCATCCCCCTCTTCAGATAAGGTAGTAAGAATTGTCGTAACTGAGAATAGGGATGCTGACATAGTTGAAAAACCCGCAATAATAATAGCCGCTGTAAAAACATGAGGAAAAAAATCCAGATTAAAACCGGATAATGCTGTAACAAATGGGCTCTTGTCATCCTTAAATTTAGTATATGGCATTAATAATAACGCCAAGATAAGAGACGTGACATAGATTATACCAAGTAATCCTAACATGACCTTACCCGATTTTGGTGCATCTTCTTTCTTTTTCAGATGAATAGCCATGACACCCATTACTTCAATTCCACCATGTGCATAAAATGCAAATAGAAGAGCACTCCAAAAACCTAAAATTCCTTTCGGAAAGAAACCTTCTAATGTACTTGGAATATTATCTTTAGGGTTGCCATCTATTACTCCAGTCAATGCCAAAACTGCAATTATGATGAACATAAAAATAGCAGCAATCTTCATCACTGCGAATACACTTTCTAGTTTTCCAAATGCCTTTGCTCCTATGAATAACACTAACAATCCGCAAATTGCATAAATTAATGCAAATATCCATAGAGCTACCTTTGGAAACCAAAGTTTGGTTAACAGAGATATCGCTGTCAATTGACTACCAATGATCAATATTTCAGAACACCAGTAAACCCACCCACTACTAAATCCCGCCCAACGTCCATAAGCTTTTTTGGCATAAGTTCGAAATGATCCTTTTTGTGGATCATTCGCTGACATTTTAGCAAGTGCCTCAAACACAATATAGGTAGCACAAGCTGCCATAGTGAAAGCCAATATAACCGAAGGACCAGTCATTTGGATGGCTATGCTAGAAGCTAAGAAAAATCCTGTGCCAATAATACATCCTACTCCGATAAGAGATAGTTGCCACCATGCTAAGTGACCATCTTCCTTATTGGTACTAACCGGTTTTTTGGACATTTCACACCTCCTCGTAAACCTAGTATTTCACGAGAAATAGTAATTATGTGTTCGGTTTACACTTGGAGAATGATTTCTTTGGGTTATATATTAGTTCACTAATACACAAAGAGACTGTTTATGACATGAGTCACAAACAGTCTCTTTTATATAACTTATACTTTTTTTAAGATAATACTTTCTTTTCAAAACGTATAATATCTACGTCCGCTCCAATAATGATTAACACATCATTAAGTATTAGATTTTCATCGGCCTGTGGAGAAACTATAATATTATTCCCTCGTTTAATCGCCACAATATTAATGCCATATTTTGCACGGATATCTAAATCAATAAGTGATTTACTTGCTATTTTCTCATTGACTCTTATTTCCATAATAGAATGTTCATCAGAAAGTTCAAGATAGTCTAATACATTGTTGGAAAGAATATTGTTTGCAATTCTAATACCCATATCTCTTTCAGGATGTACTACCTGATCTGCTCCAATTTTTCTTAACACCTTTTCATGGTAATCATTTTGTGCTTTGACTGTAATTTTCTTAACGCCAATCTCTTTTAGCATTAAGGTAGTCAAAATACTAGATTGAATATCGTCTCCAATAGCAACAATAACATGTTCAAAATTTCTAATACCCAATGATTTCAGCACAGCTTCGTCTGTTGTATCAGCAACTACCGCCTGAGTGGCAATGGTCGCAAACTCATCTACACGTTCAGATGCTATATCAATTGCCATAACATCTGCTCCTTGATCAATCAGCTCTCTGACAATACTACCACCGAATCTACCTAAACCGACTACAACAAATTCTTTGTGCATCCTAAATGCCTCCTACATATCTAATGCGATAAGTTTAACATATCCAATCCTTTAATTGATAGAGAATTTAATCATTATTTTACGTTTTCATTTATAAGCATTAGCAGCCTTTTTTCTAACATCATCATTCCTTTTTCGCCTGCTTGCATATGCCTTAATAGCCCTTTCTTATCAAACAAATAAAAAGATGGAACTACTCGATTTTGAAATTGATTGGTCACGATTAGTTCATGATCCAAATAAATAGAATCCTTCATCCTTCCTCGTTGAATTGCATCTAGAATAGGCTTCTCGAATAAGTCATCTCTAGATCTTGGCATATGAATGCCTACTACATGAAAACTTTCCTTATATTTTTCTTTCCACAATCTAACGTTATTATATGCTCCTCCACATAATGAACAGCTCACTGACCAAAAGTAAACTAGGACGGGCTTTTCCCCTATTAGTCTGTCATTGTTTATCTGTCCATTTATCCATCTCGGATCCATTGGAAATGACGGTAATTTAGTACGTAACTTCACTGCCTATATCCCTTCTTTCTTTCAGCATTCATTAGTATATGCATTCTTCAAAAATAGCGTTTGTTCTGTTAAAGAAAAAAATTTTGATATTCCTCAAATAAATTGTTAAAGTAAACTTTAAGTTGTGTTAAAATAAACTTTGTCTGAAAAATACTAGTTTATTTCCGAAGGAGCCTAAAAATATGCAAATTGGGAAAAAAATTAAACAGTTGCGCTTAAAAAAAGGACTGACACAAGAAGAATTAGGTGAAAGAACCGATTTAAGTAAAGGTTTTATATCTCAATTGGAAAGAGATATAAACTCTCCTTCTATCGAAACATTGTTTTCAATCTTAAACGTCCTAGGTTCCAAGCCAAAAGATTTTTTTGATGACGATGATCATTCTCGCACGAAAGTGTATTACCCGAAAGAAGAACAAACTATTTACTTGGATGATGAAAAAAAGTACAAGCTTCATTGGCTAATTTCAGAATCCAATGAAAATGAAATGGAGCCAGTACTAATTTCATTGGATATTGGGGGACAATTTAAACAATTCGAACCTTCTCTTTCCGAGACTTTCATATACGTGCTACAAGGGAAAGTGACACTCACTATAGGTAAACAAAACTATATAGCTACAGCTGGTGAATCACTTTATTTTGATGCTTCAGATAATCATCTGCTACAAAATGCAGCGGAAGAAATTTCAAAGGTAATCTATGTCGTTAACAATTCTTATTTGTAAGATACTTAAATAACAATGGAGGTATATTATGTCTGACAATACTATTATTCGTTTTGAAAATGTGACAAAATCATATGATGCAGAAACGACCGTATTAAAAAATATCAACTTAGAGTTAGAGCGAGGGAAATTTTATACTTTACTAGGTCCATCTGGTTGTGGGAAAACAACAATTTTACGTTTAATCGCTGGTTTTATGCAACCTACAAGTGGAAGTATTTACTTTAACGGCAAACTCATTAATAATGTCCCCGCCAATGAAAGACAGGTAAATACAGTATTTCAAGATTATGCGTTATTTCCCCATTTAAATGTATTTGAAAATGTAGCATTCGGTCTTCGCATTAAAAAGCTTGGCAAAAAAGTAATCGAACAAAAAGTAATAGAAGCTTTGAAATTTGTTAACTTAGTAGGTTATGAAAAAAGAGAAATTGCTGAAATGTCAGGCGGACAAAGACAACGTGTAGCAATTGCACGTGCCATTGTAAATGATCCTGAAATCATTCTATTGGACGAGCCCCTTTCTGCATTAGATTTAAAATTACGTTCTGAAATGCAATATGAGTTACGTGAGCTTCAACAAAGACTTGGCAAAACTTTTATATTCGTAACACATGACCAAGAAGAAGCATTGGCAATGTCTGATGAAATTTTCGTGTTAAATGAAGGCGAAATTGAACAAAGTGGTACTCCAATGGATATATATGATGAGCCGATTAATCGCTATGTAGCTGACTTTATCGGAGAGTCAAATATTGTTTCTGGTACAATGGTCGCTGATTTCCGCGTAAAAATTGGTGACAAAGAGTTTGAATGTGTAGATCAAGGACTAAATCCAAACGAAAAAATAGATATCGTCATTCGTCCAGAAGATTTAGAAATAACAGCTGTTGATAAAGGGAAAATGAAGGTAAAAGTAGATACACAATTATTTAGAGGAGTTCACTATGAACTTTCTACTTACGATGATGAGGGAAATGAATGGCTAGTACATTCTACGAAAAAAGCAGACGTTGGTGCTTCTATTGGTTTAGATTTCGACCCGGAGGCTATTCACGTTATGCGTTTAAATGAAACAGAAGAAGAATTTGACAAACGTCTCGAGTCTTATGGAGAAGACGCATATGCAAACTAAAACTACCAAAGCATTTTATTTAATACCTTATTATGTGTGGATTGTATTATTTGTTGTTGCTCCCATTGCTCTAATTGCATATTATTCCTTTTTCGATTTAAGTGGAAACTTCACTTTAGATAATTATCAAAACTTTTTTACTTCAGTTTACTTAAAGTTAACCTTGAGTTCGTTTTGGTATGCATTTCTTATAACTTTTTTTACTTTACTTATTGCATATCCAACAGCATATTTGCTAACAAAAACACGACATAAACAGCTTTGGTTGCTGTTAATCATCATTCCCTCTTGGATAAATTTATTATTGAAAACTTATGCTTTTATCGGAATTTTTGGTTTATATGGTCCTGTAAATGCATTTCTAAATGTATTTGGGTTGGAAGAAACACAAATTTTATTTACAGATTTTAGTTTCGTTTTTGTATCAGTCTATATATTTATCCCATTTATGATTTTGCCTATTTTTAATTCATTGGATAAGTTAAATCCTTCCTTAATGGATGCTAGTCGAGATTTAGGTGCATCTAGCTGGACGACATTTTCAAAGGTGATTCTACCATTAACTATTAATGGGGTAAAAGCTGGAATTCAAGCTGTATTTATCCCTTCCCTTTCGCTATTCATGATTACTCGATTAATCGCGGGGAATAAAGTTATTACTTTGGGTACAGCTATTGAGCAGCAATTCTTAGTTACCCAAAACTGGGGAATGGGTTCCACAATCGCCGTTTTCTTAATCATCTTTATGGTAATTATAATGATCATTACTGGTCAACGTGATAAGGGGGCCTATGCAAATGGAAAAAACAAGTAAGTCAGCGAAGTTTTACTTAGCCCTTGTATTTATCGTTTTATATACGCCTATCTTATATCTGATTTTTTACTCGTTTAATAGTGGTGGAAATATGAATAATTTTGAATCATTTACTTGGGAACATTATTCTGCTGTCTTTTCAGATACTCGTTTGATCATGATACTTCTCAATACAGTAATTGTTGCTTTACTTTCTGCATTAATAGCAACAATAGTTGGTGTATTTGGTTCAATCGGCATTGTATTTATGCGAAACAAATCACTGCGCAGATCTATCCTTTCTTTAAATAATGTATTAATAGTAAGTCCCGATGTTGTTATTGGTGCATCGTTCCTAATACTATTTACAGCTATTGGGGTAAAACTTGGATTTGCATCCGTATTAATTTCTCATATTGCATTTAGTATACCCATTGTTGTATTAATGGTATTACCGAAGCTACAAGACATGAATAGTACGCTCATTGATGCAGCAGCAGATCTTGGCGCATCCAAACGTGATATTCTGACACGCGTAATTATCCCTTTTGTTAAACCTGGAATCTTCGCAGGATTTTTTATGGCCTTAACATATTCTCTTGATGATTTCGCAGTTACTTTCTTTGTTACAGGAAATGGCTTTAGCACACTTTCAGTTGAAATTTACTCCATGGCAAGAACTGGTATTACGTTAACGATTAATGCTTTATCGGGAATCATATTTATAGTGACACTAGTTCTCGTGGTTGGGTATTATTTTGTTAGCCAACGCGGGAAAAACCCTGTCGGAATGGGGGTTCGAAAATGAAAGAAATAACTAGAGCAACTTTAGCCATTGTTGTCGTTTGTATCATTTTGTTTGGTGTCAATAAATATTTAAACCAAAGCTCTGGCAATGCCAGTAGTGATACATTAACTATCTTTAACTGGGGTGAATACATCGATCCCGATTTGATCTCTCAATTTGAAGAAGAATCAGGTTATCGTGTTGTGTACGAAACATTTGACTCCAATGAAGCAATGATGACAAAAATAGAACAAGGCGGAACTTCTTATGATATTGCGGTACCTTCAGAGTACGCAATTGAAAAGATGAAAGAAAATGATCTATTGCAAGAAATTGATCATTCTAAAATTCCGAATCTAAGCAATATTGATCCATACTTTTTAGACTTAGCATTTGACCCTAAAAATAAATACTCCATTCCTTATTTCTGGGGAACAGTTGGAGTTGTGTTCAATCCTTCTCTTCTAGACGGACAGACCTTTGATAGCTGGGAATCACTTTGGGACCCATCTTTAGAAGGTGAAGTGTTACTAGTAGACGGTGCACGTGAAATTATTGGGATGGGATTAAATAGTCTCGGTTATTCCCTTAACTCTACGGAAGAAAAAGAATTGCTGGAAGCTACGGCGAAACTGAAGGAATTGACTCCAAATGTAAAAGCAATTATCGGAGATGAAGTAACTCAGCTAATGATAAATGAAGAAGCTTCCGTAGCTATTACTTTCTCTGGGCAAGCAGCTGATATGATGTGGGAAAACGAAGGATTAGATTATTCAGTCCCTGAAGAGGGATCGAATCTTTGGTTCGATAATATGGTTATACCTAAAACTGCTGCAAATGTGGAAGGTGCTCATGAGTTTATCAACTTTATGTTAGATGCAGAAGTTGCCGCACAAAATGCAGATTATGTTGGATATTCTATCCCAAATACCGCAGCAATTGAGTTAATGGATGAAGAAGTAACTTCTGATGAGCGATTCTATCCTCTAGAAGAAGCTAGAGAAAATCTAGAAGTATATAAAAACCTAGGTCTTGAAATGCTTGGTAAATATAACGAACTATTCTTAGAATTTAAAATGAGCGCTAACTAAATGGGAGAGTCGTCATAGTGACGGCTCTTTTTATTGCGTAGAAATTATATAATAAATTACCATATACACTATTTTAATGATTGAAAGAGAGAATGAATGAATAATAATACTACTGGTTTCTATTTCAGTGGCCGCTTTCCGCAGGGGGAGCGGAGCGAGCGAATCGGCTGAAGCTGTGCCCACGGAAAGCGTTGCTCGCAGCGGAAATCAACGGCATATTTTTAGAGGATTGGGCGTCTTTTTTCTCAGTTTTTTTTATGTTAAATATTATATAATTCGTTACTCGAAAGTTTTTATTCTTTTAGGAATATGGTAGAATCTATAGACGCATAAAAGTAATTACAGAAAGCAGGAGTATTATGGCGAAGAAAACAAATAGTTCGGCATTATATATTTTAATGTTCAATATGTTTATTGCTATGTCGGGGATAGGATTAGTAATTCCAGTAATGCCTCAATACCTAGAAACCTTTGGTGTTGCAGGTCAAGCTCTCGGATTTATTATAGCTTCCTTTGCCTTAGGTCAGTTTCTATTTTCCCCACTTGCAGGTGACCTATCTGATAAACTGGGACGAAAAAAACTAATTATTGTAGGATTGGTCATTTTTTCGGCATCTCAATTATGGTTTGGGTTAGCTACATATGAATGGATGTTGTATGCTGCACGATTTATAAGTGGTATTGGGGGAGCCTTTTTAATACCAGCCACTATGGCATTTGTTGCAGATATTACTACATTAGAAGAGCGTGGGAAAGGAATGGGATTCTTAGGAGCTTCTATGTCACTAGGCTTTATGATTGGACCAGCGCTTGGAGGATTTTTAGCAAGTGTAAGCTTATCGTTCCCATTTTACATGGCATCTTTAGCAGCTTTGATTGCAGGAATAATATCTTTAATCATTCTACCCGATATTAAAAATACTGTTTCCGAAATACCGTCGGAGCCTAAAAAGCGCGAAAACATCATCACACAGATGAAAAATTCAGTGAAGACACCTTACTTCATGATGTTAATCATAATTTTTGTTTTCACTTTTGGAATAGCAAACTTCCAAACGACGTTCTCATTATATGTAGATCATAAGTATAACTATACTCCACAGGATATTGCTGTTGTCTTAACAGTTGGTGGGTTTATAGGTGTCATCGTGCAAACATTAGTAGTGGAGAAACTATTTAAACGTTTTGGCGAATTAAATGTTATCTTAGTCAATTTGGTTGTTGCTGCAATAGCTTTTCTACTATTCTTTGTAGTAGACGGCTTTGCACTTGTATTACTTGTCGCATCTATCTTCTCTACTGCAACTACACTCATCCGACCAGCAGTAAATACAGTAATTTCTAAAATGGCTGGTAATGAGCAAGGATATGCTGCTGGTATGAATAATGCTTATATGAGTTTAGGAAGTATGATTGGACCAGCGCTAGCAGGGATGTTTTTTGATATTAATATAAGCTATCCGTTCATTGTAGGATCTATCATACTACTAGCTTCGTGGGCTATCACACTTATATGGATTAAAAGAAAAAAACCGATAATTTAATTTCGAATTAACTTATCAATACTCTTTCTCGGAAGTGAAATTTTAAGGATGCTTGATGGTTATGACTTCTGTCACAACCATCAAGCATCCTTTTTGGGTAATTTTATGCCTTATCTCTTTTTCTTTTCTCTAACTAGTTTCCCCACGTAGGTTGTAGTCGTATTTACTGGCTCCGCTTTTTTACCAGATCTTTTGAACGGAGAAAGCAATAAGTGGAAACCAAATCTTCTTATTGTAATATCAAAAAAGAACAAGAAGATAGCTAACAATAGAAGAGACTGTTGAATAGATTGTTTCTCTGAACTAGAGAGTTGCATTTCTCGGAAAGCTTCAGATGGTTCGGTTAGCATCTTTCCATTTGTTCTACTTGTAATCATCTCCAGAATTGCTGTATTCGGCTTTTGTATTTTGTATTCCTCGCTATAAGGAACGGAAATACCTGCCTGGTAAACAGCATCTTGTTCATTGGAAATTCGGAAAAACACTAATCCTGGTTCACTATCTATTGTTACCCTTGCTTTACCTGGTGCAATTGCTTCAGATGTAACAGAAACCTCTTCGCCTTTTTCATTGACAACTGCTACGTCCAAAAATGATGACTTTCCTGACGGATCTGTAACAGTAAAGGATTCATCCGAGGACTTTTGAATAGAAAAAGGCACCTCACTATATGCTGGTAGTAACCTGGAGACTGCTGTATTCCAAAAATCTCCCCAATTAGCCCATCTCGCTAGGTCACCACTCCATTCACCAGTGGAATCCGATGTAAAAGCAATTGTGCGACCGAGTCCATACATCCATTCAGCTAATACCGGATCCTCTTTTTCACTTTCAACAACAACGGAAGCTGTTTGTTTAGGTGTTGTGGCAATATAGGCATTCATTTGAGGAACTCCTTCTGCAAACAAACTTGTCCATGCAGCATCTCCAAAAATAGTGGGATAGAACGGATTATCTTCAATATAGGTTCTTGAGATAATTGCTGTCTCGGTGGACATTATAGCAGGAATAGTAGATTCATCTTGGACATCGTAGAACGTGCCCCCTCCCATTTCTGCTAAACTTTCTAGTAAAGATCTATCCGCATCTTGCCCAACTGCAACAGTGGAGACTGTTATTAATCCCTCTTTACCACCTTCTATCAACGTTTGATAGTCATTGTTGGTAGCTGACTGACCATCTGTCAACAAGATAATATGCTTTCGCTGAAGTTTAAGAGGTGATAAATTTTCGTATGCTAGCGCTAAGCTCGTATAAATTTCTGTTCCTCCGCCTGTCCCTACAGATAGTATGCTTTCTACAGCTGTTTCTTGGTCATTCAATGGAGCAGTCTCAATTATTTCCCATGGTCGATCATCAAAAGCGATAAATCCGAGTGTATCTCCTTCTCGAAGCATTTCTACAGAACGCGCTGCTGCTTCCTTCGCATATTCTAATTTTGTTCCACTCATACTACCTGACCTATCCATAACGATGATTAACCCCAGTGAAGGCAGTTGTTGCTTTCCTTTTATCTCCATCTCCACTGGTAATAATCGCTCAATAGGACTCTTAAAATAGCCTCCTAAGCCAAAGCTGTTTTTCCCTCCGACCATCATAAAGCCTACACCAAAGTTTTTCACAGCCTGTTCAATAACCATCATCTTCTGTTCACCGACGACATGACCAGGTACATTATCAAATATAATCGCATCATATGATAAATAATTTGATAAATCAAAAGGCAGGACACCTGCATCTATAACATCCGTTGTAATCGCTTGTTGATCAATGACTGTGGCAATATTAGAAGAATTACCGTCATGCGTAACTATTAGAAGTCGTGGAGAACTCTCTACATTTGTGACACTTGTCAACTTGTTATTCTCTATTAGTCCATCCTCGGCCAGCACAACTTGTACTTCATATTTAAGTAATCCTTCGCCCTTAGATGCATTTCTAAATGTATACGTATTAGTGCCAGGTTCTACATTTATTTGTTCGCGCGTGAGTAGCTGATCATTTTGATATAGAAGTAACTCGGCCACTGCTTCACTTGTGGCATCAAGGGTAACATTTAATTGTTGCTGTTCTCCTTCAAAAGCCACAGGCGGCGTCTCAAAGGAAGTTATAGCGACATCTTCCGATGACAGTCGAGCCATTTGAACAACATCTATCGTGACATTCCCTCCTGCGATTTTCACAATTTCATCACTAACAGATCCAATTGTTTCTATCCCATCTGTAAAGAGGACAATTCTTGTAGCTTTGTTTGGCTCAATAATACCTGTTGAAAGCTGCAGGGCTTTCGCTAAATCTGTATTACTTGGATCTGACATAGGAGTGAAAACTGGTAAATTCACTTCTCCCGTTGTTAGCGCTACTTCCGTTTGAAAATTCTCTGCAAATGTATAAACACCTACTAAATGGCTCATTTTTTTAGATTTTAAACTTTCATCTACCCACTCCGTTATTTGTTTGTCAGTTCCTTGTAGAGAAGCAGAGCGATCTACCAAAAACAGAACCTGCTCTTCTTTGATAGGTAACAAAAGGTAGGGATTAGTAATTCCTAATATTAAGCACAGAATAGCCAGTATCCGTATACTAAAGACTACTTTCCCCTCTCGCTTAAAGATTTTCTTATCTTTTCGCCAAGTCCAAAGAAAATAAAAGCCAATAGGAATTAATAGTAAAAGCCAAAGTGGTTGGTCAACTCGTAAATCCACGTCTTCTTTGCACCTCCCACTCTATTACAAATAGTAAAATTAGTAATATTAATATAAATGGAACAAAGGAATTGGCTTGATAGTCTTCATCAGCATTCATCTGTTGTCCATTCACTTTATATGAAGTACCTTTTTCAATTACTTTTTCCTCTTGAGGCAATATGACAGAAAGATTCTTCTCAGCATCTTTCGAACGTAGAACATATATGCCTGGTTTATTTGGTGCTACAAACTTCCCACCATTTTCAATAGCATACTCATATTCATCATTCATCGTATAAATTTCCCACTCGTCCAAAGCACCAAGAGATAAAGGCTTTCTCTCGTTAGGAGTGAATGTTCCTAAATAATCACTTCCTGATGAAAGTTGCTCCTTTACACTCCACATAAATAGTGGAAACGTAGGACTCAGTGGCCAATCTGTCATTTGAATATCTGCAAGAATAATAATATTTCCAGATGGTGAGGTTTGGATGAATGGATCATCCCCTACAGAAGCAATAGTAGTATAGCCCTCTATAGGCGGATACACTGAACTCACATATATGTCCCTTAAATCAGCAAAAGCAAATAATGGAGATTCAGTTGTCTGAACGTTTCCATTTACTTCCTTTGGTATAGCATCGTTCCTGCCTATATATAAGATTGGCCTTTCATCCTCTATATTTACGCCAAACTGATTGGTGACCATCATACCTTCATCCTTCAACAAACCAACTTGCTCTGGAGGAACACTACTCACTTTAATGTCTAATGACTGAAAAGCAGTTCGAACTAGCGAATGTATGGTGCTATCTATGAAAACATTAGACAATTGATCCTGCATGAATATAATATTTTCATTATCTAAAAGGTAAGAATCTTGGATGTCTATATTTGCTTTTAAATAACTTGAATTGACTAGTTCATCAAAAGATAATGTAATCGTTTCTTTTGGCGGTAAATTGACAACTTCCGTTACTAATATTTTCTCTTCATTGGATATCGTCAGCTCTGTTGTACTCTCTTTTTCTGACTGATTTTCAATTTGAACTAGTGTAGAAATTCCATTTGCTGTTTCTGTTGCACCAAATCTTTTAATAGATGCATTGGTAACCTCAGTTGTTAAAGCTTCCACATTCCAGCTTACATTTTCATGTTGCAACGGAAGAGATTGCCTTTTTAAATCATCTGTAAAAATATACACAGAGGTTGCTTTATCTTGAAAAAAGGATTGGGTAAAATCAAGAGACTTTGACATATTTTCTGCTTCATAGCTTATCTCTAGTTTATTTATCTCTTTAATCATTTGCTCTGTATTCTTTTCTTGCCTCAATAGGACAACTGGCTCATTTCCCGTTGTGATTAATGTTAAGGGCTTACCCGATAATTCCTCGACTAACTCAAGCATTTTACTTCTATGCTGTTCAAAAAGAGAAGTAGCGTTATTTACATTTACTTTCATCGTTGCAGAAGTATCTACGACAAACACAATCTGTTCCCCAGCAATCGATTTTGTTTTCCAATACGGTTGAAGTAATGCTAGAACCAGCAAAAGCATGGCGAGCATTTGTAAATAAAACAAAGCATTCCGCTGCAAATGTTGTAAATATGGGGATGCCTTTGTTTCCTTCATTGCCTCCTGCCAAAACAGTGTAGAGGAAACAGATTTTTTTACATATTTTTTTCGAAAAAAATAATATAAAAGCACAGCAATTGGGAAAATGGCTGTCCAAGAATATATTAACTGATTAATACCCAAACCTATTCACCTCATTGCACCCAATTTGCTCTTAATAATTGTTGAAACATTGTATGTGATATTCCTTCATGTGCATTTACCTGCAGTATTTTAATACCAAACTTATGACAAAGTAGTTCTAATCGTTGTTGATGCTCTTTTCTTTCTCGATGAAATGATTCAAGTACCCTGGTGGAAATCGAGACATTTACTTGTTCCAACGTTTCAATATCTTCTAATTGAACATCCCCACCGTATGATGGAGCGAGCTCCTCATCAGTGACTACTTGTAATATTCGAATATCACCAGCGAATTTTGGCAATTTCTGTAGAAATCGTTCCCATGACTCAATACTTTCTAAACAATCTGTAATCACAAACAATACAGTACTATCTTTAGGTAAAAAAGGAAGTGCATTATCTGTAAAAGTGGAAGTCATTGCTGGTTCGTCTATGTCAGAAATAGTTTGAACGAACGCTTTTCGGTAGGTTGCACCCTTTCTTCTAAAGGGCGGCTTTTTGTCTTCATTAACAGCTGAAAAAGATAATCGATCATCTCTCTGTAATACAAGAATTCCTAAAGAAGCAGCTAATTGCTTAGCAAAGTTCCATTTCAGTGAATCTCCCATAGACTTAGTCGTATCAAGTAAGATATGCACTCGCATTTCTTGTTCGTCTAAAAAACGTTTAATAAAATACTTGTCTGTACGTGCATAAACATTCCAATCTATTTGCCGTACATCATCACCTGGCGAGTATTCGCGAAAATCCGAAAAATCTAGAGATGCACCAAAACGCTGAGAACGGTGGGAGCCTTTATGTTGGCCTCTGAGATTCGATTTAGTTGAGATGGATAATCTACTTAGCTTACCTGCCCAATCCTTTGGTACTAATTGTTCACTACTCATACAACTTGTCCTTGTTTTACTGTTTGTAAGATAAGATCGATTAGTGCATCTGCCGTTTTACCTTCTGCTTCCCCTTCATAATTGAGTAATAAACGATGTCTCAATACCGGTTTAGCAACTGTTTTAATATCCGCTATCGACACATGATATCTCCCAGCAACCAATGCTCTCGCTTTGGCTAACTTTATGAGACTTTGTAATCCACGAGGACCACTTCCATATTGAACATATTGTGCTATTTCTGGGATGCTTGCTTCCTCAGGATGCGTTGCGGCAATAATATCTACTGCATATTCCAACATATCATCTGCTATAAGTACTTCCTTTACCATTTGCTGTGCACGCACTATTTCTTCTGCGTTCATTACTTTATTCAGTTGAATCGTTAACCCACCTGTCGTGCGTTTTGTTATTTCCATTAACTCGGCTTTAGAAGGATATGCTACTAATATTTTACATAAAAAACGATCCATTTGAGCTTCTGGTAAAGGGTAGGTACCTTCCATTTCAATTGGATTTTGAGTTGCAAGGACGAAGAAAGGTCGGTCCATTTGTTTAGTGTCACCGAGCACGGTAACTGTTTTTTCTCCCATAGCCTCTAACAGTGCACTTTGTGTTTTAGGTGTGGCGCGATTTATCTCATCAGCTAACACCATTTGGCTAAAGATTGGTCCCTTTTGAAAGGTAAATTGTTGTTTACCATTTTCTAATCTTTCAATCATACTAGTACCAGTTATATCAGATGGCATTAAATCAGGCGTGAATTGAATACGTGAAAAGGATAAATCTAACACTTCCGAAACTGTCCGTATGAGCATTGTTTTACCCAATCCGGGTAATCCCTCGAGGAGGGCATGCCCATCAGCCAACACACAATAAATGGAGAATTCAACAGCCTCCTTTTGACCAACTATAAATTGACCTATTTCCGTTCGAACATCATCTAAACGCTTACTCATATCCATATAGTCTTCTGTTGTATAAGTCATGTTTCCCCTCCGTTATTCTCTTTTTTCAACTGATGAAAAGTAATCTTGAACGATTCTTTGTAAGTCAGCTGGTAATTGCATGCGCTCGGAACTTTTTATATAAGACTCCGAATAATCATTAACTACCTCTTTATATGGTCTTGATGAGCCGCGTGTTATAGCAGTATCCGCTGGTTGTTCACTAGCAGAATTTCCGTCTCCAAGTCCACCTGAATCGACTGAAGTTTTCCCGTTTCCACCAATCCTTGTAGGTATAGACAGTAAATCTCTACTTCCTGAACCTAAACCTGCGCCTGACCCTGTTCCTTGGCCTTGACCCTGTCCTTGGCCTTGACCCTGTCCTTGTCCTTGTCCTTGTCCTTGTCCCTGTCCCTGGCCTTGGCCTTGTCCCTGGCCTTGTCCCTGTCCCTGTCCCTGGCCTTGACTTTGACTTTGACTTTGACTTTGACTTTGACTTTGTCCTGCGCCAGAATTAGGTGGATTTTTTCCCTGCTGCCCATTTTTATTGCTTGAAGATTGCGAACTATTATTTTGAGCTACCCCAGCACTGTATGGTAAAGATTTCCCCATCTTACTTAGTGTAGTTCGAGAATTTGATGCACTTTTAGCTAGTGCATTATTAATATCCTCTAACGAAGCGAGTTCTTTTTGCTCCTCGGTACTTAAAGAGGATTCAGACGTCCCTTCTTGTTCGGCTACCTTTTTCTTTTCTTCTAGCTTCTGTTCTTTTAGTGCTAATTCTTTTTGCTTTTTCACCACTTCACGCAAAGTTTCTTCTGCTATATCTAAATCTTTAAGTTTTTCTTTAAGATCATTCAATTCTTTTTTTACTGGCTTTGACAATTCCTTTTTCTCAAGCTTACTTACTTCTTTCTTTAGTTCCTTTACAATCTCTTTCTCTTGTTCCAAATCCTTAGCTTCTAATTGCGTTGCAGCTGGGAATACATACAAACTGAGAACCGCTGCAAAAGCCAAAACAAGCCCTATAATCCATTTGGGCTTAAAGTATTTTTTGTCACGCTTCTTAAAAAGAAGGAAAGCACTCTCACTGTTTGTTTCTGCTTTGCATATTAATCCTTTAGCAAGAAGAGATTTCCCCTCTAGAAAACTTAAAGCACTTACAAGTAAATTATCAACAAAATATGCGTCCAACTTTTGTACTGCTTCTCCACTTGAGGGTCTTTTCCAAAAACCATAAAGATAAGTGCCTATAAAAACAGAACTTCCAACAATGATGGAAGTTCTTAAATAATATGGAAAGACAAATAAACGAGATACCAATAGGATAAGCGCAGTGGCACTAAAACCATAAAAGAGGGCCGCTTGGAGCATTCTGACATAATGCTCCATAGCTAGACTATTTCTTGCCCTTTGGACGTATCTGATCAGTTTTTTCGGAGTAGTCATCCATTTGTCCTCCTTATTTTGTCCGTTTCATATTTACTCGTAATTTTTTCACCGATATGAAAATTGATATTACTGTAATACAAATATAGAAGATGGCGTAGCCTGCCCAAATAGGGAAATCGACCTTCGTT
The DNA here is from genome assembly GCF_038008385.1 of Psychrobacillus sp. FSL H8-0487. Lineage (NCBI taxonomy): Bacteria > Bacillati > Bacillota > Bacilli > Caryophanales > Bacillaceae > Psychrobacillus > Psychrobacillus sp. FSL H8-0487. Next base: position 1,090,150 of record NZ_JBBOZA010000001.1, on the reverse strand, counting down.
GTATCTGTTATAAATGTATCTGACCCTGGTGATATAAGTGTTAAGACGAGGACCACCGGATTTATACTCGCAAAGAAATGCCCGAACGGGGAAGATGCCATCGAACCAGCTACCATGCTGTTCATTCCTGTAATTACTAAATAAATAAAACCCGTCACCCCACTTAAGAAAATCATTGTTCCATATGTTGCAATCATAGAAACAATCGTCTTACGAATGATGGTCGAGTACATAATTCCAATACTTCCAATAGCAAGCATCGTTAAAAAGAAAAACAAGAATATAATTCCTAATTGACCTGGTGATACCCCACCGAATAAGAAAACCATACTATAAATAGGTAATCCGGCTATTAATAATAGTAATAAAAAGGCAATAGATGACGTTAATTTGCCCGAAATAATTTGGAAAGAAGTTTGTGCGGTCGTTAATAATATATTCAATGTTTGTTTCTCCCGCTCTGAGCTAATAGCACCTGCCGTTAAGCCTGGAGTGATGAAAAGTATTAAACCTAATTGTATATAAGTAAGCATTGCAAACATAAAAAAGCTTTCTTCTGGACGGAAATATCCAGTTCCTGTAAATTGAGTTGTTAGTAAAATAAATCCAAAGACAAAAATACACATAGCAATTAAATAAAATAGAATTCCTACAAAACTTTTTGGGGAACGAAAGCGCAACTTTATTTCCTTTACCAATACCGGGTTAGAAAACACCTGCTTCATTTATTTCGCTCCTTTCGTTATTTCCATAAAGACATCCTCAAGATCCGTTTCTGTCTCGGCGAAGGAAATAATTCTAATCGAATGGTCCATTGCCTTTTTAAGTAAATCGATTTGATCGTCATCAGTCCCTCGATAATTGAAGGTCACTGAATTTTTATCCGTGTGTAATTCCACAGAAGAGACAAAAGGATCCTCTTCAAAAAAAGTAGCAACATTTTCTAATAATCCTTTTACTTTCACCGTAATATGTCTTTCTCCTGCAAGCTGAGCTTGGATATCTGCAACGGAGCCATGCGCGATCAGTCTTCCCCCATCTATTACACCTATTTCATCACACATTTCCGCTAACTCCGGTAATATATGGGAGGATATAAGAATCGTTTTTCCCATTCCTTTTAGCTGCTTTAAAATATCTCTCATCTCTACCCGCGCTCTTGGATCAAGTCCAGAAGCTGGTTCATCCAATATAAGAACCTTTGGATCATGTATCAATGCTCGTGCAAGGCATAAGCGTTGTTTCATCCCTCGTGAAAGTAAATCCACATATTCATAACGCTTATGAGTCAAGTTCACTAGTTCGAGCAACTGTGGAATTAATACTTTTCTTTCCGCTTCAGAAATCCCATAACTAGCGCCATAAAAATCTAAATATTCATTTGCTTTCAACTGATCATACACTCCAAAAAAGTCAGGCATATAACCAATTTGTTTACGTACTTCACTTGCATCTGTCCTTACACTTTTGCCATTTACAATGGCGTCACCAGAGGTTGGTTGCAGTAATGTAGCCAGTATAGAAAAAGTGGTCGATTTCCCTGCTCCGTTTGCACCTACGAAACCAAATACAGTGCCTTCTTGTAGCGTTAAATTTAGATCATTAAGTGCAAAAAATGAGCCGTATTTTTTAGTTAATCCTTTAATTTCTATCATTGCTTCACTTCCCCCTTCATACGCACTTCTGGAAGTCGTGTATATGGATCGCCTTGTACTGATTTTTTAATTAATTTGTATTGGATTACTCCTGATTGATCGATATACGTATTAATATTTTCATTTAAAGTAAATCGACTTTCTGTAATCTCTTCAAAAGATTTTGTTTCTAAGTTCCAAATTTCAATAGTATGAGAATTTCGATCTGTATTCGCTATCTGTAACTGCGTCCAATTCACCTTATCTAAAGGAAGTGTGTCTGGAACTTTCCAGTGCACATTATATTCTCCATCATCTAAATACCACTCGAAGTTATTGCCTTGGACTGGTTCCATGTATTTACCGAATTGCTCGGTATTTACAACTACTGAGAACGTATTAGCTGGGAGTGTAAATTCACCAGAGAAAATAGTAGTAGCTGTGAAAGGTTGAATAACTAAATGCAAGGCAGAAAGCTCCACTTTTTTATCCTTCAATTCAACTGGAAGAATATTATCTTCTGCAAAACCAGTTATAGCAGGTGTTGAATTTGAATTATTTAACATAAGACTTGATGAATAAAGTGCTTGCTTACGTTGTGTTATTAGATCCATTTGATTTGCATTATATGTTCCATAGCTTGCACTAGCGTATGGGTTAGAAATGGGCATTAACATAACGGTACCCAAATCCTTATTTATCTCTATTTTTTCTCCAGCAGCCATGTCACCTAACTTATATAGCTTACTACCCGACCAAATAGAAACATCCTTTAAGCCAAAAGGAAAATTACTTTGAACTGTACCATGTATTTTACTAGAATCTACTGTTAAATCTACATTAAAGTTACCTACGTCTTGCAATTGGGTCTCCCCAAATAAGGAAGATACAGACCAATAACCAACATCACGGAAGATCAGTTCACTCTTGGCTGCATGTTTTTCCATAATAGCATTTTCATGCACATTTGCAGTTTGACCTGTTAATGAGTTAGTACCTCTTTTTGCAACCATCGTAGTAGTATTTGGCGCTTCAAAAGTGAAATCTCCACCTTTGTTACTCAATATAGATTCAGCATAATATCCTTGTAGGCTCTTATCTTCATTTACTTGAAGAAACGATGATTGCTGAACTTGCGGCCTTGCTATTCGATCCTTGGCGCCGTATCCAAAAATAGCCAGGGATGCAATTATTGCAGTGAGAGGAATGATACCCCAAGCATACTCACGCTTATCTTTTCTTTTCAAAATAATATATAACAGTGGAACTATTATGATCATATAAAATACGACAATTCCAATCATTAGTGGTGTAGATACCTTAAAGGAACTAAATAACGAATTCGTTTCCCCTAGATTGTATACAAGCTCGTCTTTCATATTATAACCATACATACTTTGTGTATTTTTCACTTGAACTGACTGCAATATAGTAGACATTAAGTCATTATAAACGGGATCATCTGCCAATGGTGCATCCCCTAGTGAAAAAGTGGTTTGGATGATTGTTCCTCTTCCCAATTGTTTCTTGCCAGCTAGTATCATCCCATCGAGTTGGACTAGTGGGGTAGACCCATTGTTTAAAGTCGCATCATATAACTTTAAATCATTAGTCAACAAGCTCCCTGTTAATGCACTTAGATTCTGAGGAGTAATACTTTGTGTTGTCGTATGTAAGTTTAGTGGTAAATAGTCAGCTAGATTTCCAAGCTCACCTATTACATTATCAGAGGCTCCAATTACTATTATTCCGCCTGACGATACATAATCGATAAATGCTTGCTGTTGTTGTTCCGTTAAATCAGCAATTACAAACTCATCGATAATAATATAATCTGCCATTTCCCAAGCAACCCCTTCATCAGGTAACGTAAAGTTACTCTGCTGGGCTACATGGATAATTTCGTTGTTCACCTGATTTGGTTGTTTCAGTTGAGTGAGAAACTTTAAGCGATCTGCACTTTCCGTCAATGTTAAATAGAAAGTAGTTGCAGGGTCTGAAAAATTTGGTTTCACCGTCTTATTTCCTTTGTAGGCAATAGATTTCCCTTTTTCCCATCCTCCTTCAAAAAAGTGAATCAACTGAACACTATTTCCAGAATACATATAGTCTTCCGATAGCCCACTTACTGCAATTTGGATAGTTTTTGTTTCCCCTGCGCCAATTTCAAAAGGAATAGACTGGGCATTTCCTAAACGATAGGATTCCGCTAAATCTAGGACAATGTCACCTGAAAATGCATCTCCCTTGTTTTCTACGGTTAGAGTTATAGGCAATCCTTCCCCATATTTTGCTTTTCCATTAAACCCAGTTGTTACTTTTACATTTAGTTCAGGTTCAGGTGCAGCTAAAGCTTCTAATGATGGCGTAAATATTAAATAAAATATTAATGCTGAAATAACCACCACAAACTTTTTAATATACATCTTTTTCCCCCCTTGTCTATATATGTATTAGTACGTTAATGGTATCGTTAGGTTCCATTATTGAAAGTTATTTGCATGTTTTTTTACAATTTCGACAAAAGCATTAACCTGGGGTAAATTGAAAGCCGCATCATAGCCGATTAACCATGTATCTCTTGTCAATTCAAATTGCTCTTCATTATTCGTTAATGGTATTTTGTTGACATCTTCATGACCCGTTAAAGTGATCGACGGTAGAATTGCATAACCTATTCCATTTAGCGCCATTTGCTTACAAGTTTCAATTTGATCGACAATAATTTGCCTTTTCGGATTAACCGTAAAATGTTTTTGCCACCATTGTTGAATTTCCTGGTAGTAGTTAGAATCACTTTTAAATTGAATAAAGGGCTTATCCGTCGTCAACACTTCCTCTATCGACGTCATCTCCTTGTCCACCAAATATAAAGTATCTCTAAACAAATGAATCTTATTTCCCTTCCAGTCAGATTGGCCACGCACTATGCCAATCTGCGCCTCGCCATCATAAATAGATTTCACAATTTCTGAGCTCCATCCGGTCAATAATGAGATTTTCGCTTCTGGATAAGTTTGTACAAAGTCTTTTAATACTTTTGGCAGCCAATTTTGTCCAACGATCGAAGCACATGCAATTTTCAATGTCCCATGTACTTTCGATGATAAGGATTGAATTGCTTCAAATACTTCTTCTCTTTGTTGAAGCATCTGGTTAGCAAACTCAATGACAAGTTCCCCCTCTGGCGTAACCGTTAGACCTTTTTGTGATCTCAAAAAAAGCTTAGTATTCCACTCTTTTTCAATTGTTTGCAGCCTAAGAGACAATGCCGGTTGAGACAAAAACAGTCTTTCCGCTGCTTTTCTCATATTTTGTTCCTCAGCTAATGTACGAATTATTAAAAAATCTGTTACCATTTGCTTACCTCTTTTCGGATAGGATTATTTTAAGCTTTATACGCTTATAAGAAAAAACGGATAGAAGCTCCCGGTACAGTACTATAAATCCAAGGGCACCACTTCGGCGGGATGAGTGAGACAAATGAGATATTGTAGCGACGGTTATTGATCATCGCTCCACCTGAACAAAAATCCTTAGTATTTATTCTCATATGGTCATAAACTCTATGTTCAAATGTATACTTTCCTAAAAAAAGAAGGCCAACTAGGATTGGCCTTCCCTTCTAACTGTTTAAAATTTTATTGTGCTTGATAAAGATACTTTTTCATTTGCTTTAAAATAACTCTTCTTGTTAAAATCCCCAAAAAGGTCTTCTCATCATCTACGACACATATATACGGGTTATCTACTAATAAATCCAACCCTTTTTGAAATTTTTCATCTACATGAATAACCGCGATGTCTTTTTTCATAATATCGTCAACTTTTAAATCTGGTAAACGTTCATATTCAATATGTTCTAATCCTAAAATTTCATCCGTAATTTGTTGAGAGCTTATTAACCCCTGAAGTCTATATTTTACATCTAATACTGGAATCGAAGAATATCCAGTTTTAGTAAGTACAAGTAAAGCATGTTCTGCGTTATTTCCTAATTGTACATGTGCAACCTTCTCTGCAGAAATAATGAATTCCAAAATAGGAATTTGTAAAAAGTCTTTGCTGCTCACAGTTATCATTGCATCCTACTCCTTTGTTTGCTTTCATCATAAGAAAACACCCTATGTAACTATCATAGCATATTAAAGGAATAAAAAAACCATGTAATCGCTTACTTTTATGTTAGAAAGGATTAGGATTCAACCATTGCCCGCCATCTAACGTAACAATCTCTCCATTCATATATGAAGCCTTGTCGGATAATATAAATGTTGCGAGTTCTGCAATCTCCTCTGGTTTTCCAAGTCGGCCCAGTGGTACTGATTGAAGTGTTCGTTTCGCAGCTTCTTCAGATTCCCATAGTTTTCCTGCTCCACCAGTACGTTCGATAGGTCCTGGGGCTATACCATTTACACGGATACCATATTTACTTCCCCATTCAACCGCTAAAGTTCTTGTTAACGACATTACCCCAGCTTTTGCAGCAGCTGAATGGACAACTCCTGCTCCTGCCCCCCATGCATATGTAGCAAGCATATTTAAAATAGAACCTTTACTCCCCTTGCTAATCCAATAGTTTCCAATAGCACTTGAACAATAGAAAGAACCATTAAGTACGATATCGATTACTGCTTTCCAACCATTAGGGGAAAGTTTTTCAGCTTCTACTATAAAATTACCCGCTGCATTATTAACTAAACCATCAATATGGCCAAATGTTTGATCTGCAAATTGAATCATTGCTTCTACATGCTCAGGCTCACGAACATCCATTTGGAAGTACGCTATATTACTACCATATGCTTCTATTTCCTTTTTAGCGCTCTTCAACTTTTCTAAATCTCGGCCAGTTATGACTACATTTGCTCCTTCTGAAACAAATTTCATCGCCATGTATTTTCCCATCCCGTTTGAACCACCAGTAACTATTATCGTCTTCTCTTTTAACAATATAAACACCCCTTTTAAATTGAATGAACATTCACTCATTATATTATCATAGATAATAAAAAAAAGCCGTAAATTCTCTAAACGAATTTACGGCTTTGTGCGTTGCATATAAGATTCATTGATATGTTCAATTGAGACAGGTTTACTGAACAAATAGCCCTGAGCTTTTTGGCAATTTGCCGCTTTGAGAATTTCTACTTGTCGATCCTTTTCCACTCCCTCAGCAATTACTTCCATCCCTAAGTTGTGCGCAAGTTGGATAATAGTTCTAGCAATAGCTGCATTTTTATCGTCTAATTCCATATCTTTGATAAAAGATTGATCTATTTTAATAATATCAATAGGATATTTCTTTAAATAACTTAGTGAAGAATAACCAGTTCCGAAGTCATCAATTGAAATAACAACTCCTATATTCTTCAGTTCTTTTAAAGTAGAAAAAGTATCTTGCATATCGGTCATAGCACTCTCGGTAATCTCCACTTCTAACGAACTCGGACTGATACCATACTTTTGTATTTTTTCGTTAATCTTTCTAGCGAAGTTATCTTGGATAAACTGTTTTGGCGATATATTTACTGCGATTCTAACTGGGCGATAGCCTTTTTCTTGCCAATACTTTAGCTGCTTACAAACTTCTTCTAGCACCCATTCTCCTATTTGCATAATCATTCCTGATTCTTCTGCAAGTGGTATAAAATTCATAGGGGATACATATCCAAACTTCCTATTATTCCAACGAAGTAATGCTTCAAACGAATTTATCTCACCAGTTACTAGATTAACTTGCGGCTGGTAATGGATAGAGAATTCTTCCTTCTCAATTGCTCTTCTTAAATGTGATTCCATTAATGCATCATTAGGAAAAGCTAAGTTCATTTGTTCTTGATAGAAACGGTAATGTGCCCTTCCTCTATCTTTAGCAATATATAATGCTTGATCTGCTTTGATAAGTAACTCATCCATTTTTTTCCCATCATAGGGGAACATCGAAATCCCAATTGAAGCCGTGACGAAATATTCTTGATGGTCTAAGTATAAAGGTTTAGAAAGTTCTAATAATATATTCTCTGCAAAGTCACTAGTTTCGTCTCTAGATTTACCAACCGCTATAAAAACAAATTCGTCGCCACTTTGTCTATATAAATTACTGGATTTATCAATATATAATCCAAGTCGATCTGCAATTTTCTTGAGCAATTCATCACCGTAATTGTAGCCAAGTGATTCATTTATCATTTTAAAACGATCTAAATCTATCCTAACTACTGAAATTTCAGTTCCTGACATTGCATTCACCACATTATCTTGTAAATGTTCCTTCAATGCACGTCTATTCCACAAGCCAGTAAGGTGATCATGATATGCAAGATAATATAGCTGTTCTTGTTCATCAGATTCTGCGGTTGTATCGCGCAGAACTAAGTGAAAAGTAGTCACAATATTATTTTTTTCCAGTGGGATAGCCTTTATATACATCGGTATATAATGCCCTTTAACATGCTGTATTAAGCAACTTTGCATTTCTGTAGGATAGCCTGTTAATGTTTGTTTCATCATTAACTGGAAATTTCTCCTCGAATTTTCGTCTATTAACATTTCAATAGATTGTCCTACTAAGTCTTTTGGATTATACCCTAAAATTTTTGAAGTAGTACCGTTTAGATCGAGGATCTCTCCATTCTCAAAAACGGATATGACGGGGTCCAAATTATTATTAAAAAGAGACAGATATTTATCTTTAAACTCTTTTAAAATACTTATTTCTTTCTCCTCGTTCGTCATATCATACATTGTCACACTATAGATCGGTTCTATTCCATCTTCTAGTAGGACAATGGTTATATCATATGTAAATAAATTTTTATGTATAGTAAAAGGTATATTTGGATAAAGCTTATGCTTACTATTATTGACAAGCATAGGTTGTAATTGGTTTAACACTACTTCTAATGTGCTTTGATCTAACGGATTTAAAATTGAAGTAGCAGCATCATTTACATAAATTAATGAAAATTTATTTTGTTCCTCTTTTTTCAACAAAAATGTTGGAATCAAAGGATTTTCGTCGATAATCTTTATTAAATAATCACTGATAGCTAAATTTTTATTTGATGAATTATGCATATAGTCCTCCAATGATTACATAAAAGTACTTGATATATAAATAACTTTACTTCATTTTATCGGTTTGTTCACTACTTTCTTTAGGATAATTATTCAAATATATTTATTTTTCACTATTCTTTTGGTTTGTGTACACAATTAACTACAAAATTGGTATGATATAATTATGGAGCAACTTTCGAGGAGGATTATATGTCCGTTATATTTGATGAAAAAAACATAGCAACAGCAATTTATACTGTTAATCGTCATGCGAAAACAGCAATAGACAATAAACCGCTATACGAATTAAAAAAGTTAACGATTGAAAAGTTAATAGCTGAAAATAAAGCAAAAAAAGTTGGTCTTCATTTCGTACGAAACCCTAAAAATAGTCAACAACAATCCTCTGTCTTAATCCAGTATGCCGACTACTATTTTCATATGATTCCGGTAAAAGAAGATTTTAAGAACCTCCCCCACCTTGGGCATTTAGACGACTCATATCGAAACCCAATTAGAAAGATGAATTTAAAAATGGCTAAACAGTTACTTACCGATTATATTGGTCCTCAACTTATTGTAAAAAAGCCTTCAAAGCAACCTGTTGTTTGTACTAAGTCTTACATGAAAGAAAACTATAAACGTACCATGAAATCCTATTTAGACAGGTAAGAAATTATATACAAAAAAACTAGCAGGAAGAAACTAATCCCCTTGCTAGTTTTTTTGAGTTATTCAATATAAACCTAGACGAACCTACAAAATAAATTTGTCGATTTTCAAGACCAACTCAGCTATTTCTGGTTTACTAATTTGGTCCTCTGCTCCGACTTGGTCTCCTTTATGACGAAGATCATCCGTAATCAAACTGGAGAAAATAAGTACAGGCAACTTGGATAAAATAGTATGCTCTTTTATCTTTTTAGTCAATGTATGACCATCCATCTGAGGCATTTCGATATCTGTTACAACGATTTGTACATGCTCAGCAATATCATTCGTCACTTTAGTTATTTGGTCTAAATAGTTAATAGCATCTAATCCGTTCTCAAAAAATTCTAGGTTTGCGTAACCTGCTTCCGTCAAAGTGTCATGTAATAGTTTACGAAGTAAGGGGGAGTCCTCTGCTATTACAATTTTTTTATCTGATCGCTCACGTTTACCAAGTTTTTTCACAGACTCCACACTAATACCTGATTCTGGATTAATATCGACAATAATTTTCTCGAAATCTATTAATAGAATCATTTCTTCTTGTCTTTTAATAACTCCAATAACATGGGAAGAGCTACCTTGATAAATATCTGATGGTTTTTCAATTTGATCCCAAGAGATACGATGAATTTGCGTGACATTATCTACATGGAAAACGACACGTTGTTTATTGAACTCTGCTACTATAAATTTTTCTTGATCACTCTTGTTTTGAACAGGAATTCCTAAGACTCGGTTCATGCTTACTACAGGCAATACCTCTCCGCGAAGTTGAACAATCCCTTCCACATGGGGGTGCGCGTGTGGAATAAATGTAATGCCAATAGGCTGAATTATTTCTTTAACTTTAATCACATTTATACCAAATTTATTTTGTCCAACCTGAAATTCCACGATTTCTAATTCATTTGTGCCACTTTCAAGTAATATTCCTTTTTGGTCGCTCACGATAATTCGCCTACCTTCATAATATGTACAGTTATTATAACATGTAGTAGTAAATAATTACTATATTATTTGTACATATTTATTAGGGCTTGTGTACCATTTTCGGAATACCCGTCTTCCATTAGTTCCTCATATAAGGATTTGGCAAGTGCTATACCTGGTAATTGAAGACCCATTTTATCCGCCTCTTCTAAAGCAATCTTCATGTCTTTCACAAAGTGCTTAATATAAAAGCCAGGCTCATTATTTCCTGCTATCATTCTTGGGGCCAAATTACTAAGTGACCATGATCCTGCTGCTCCTGTTGAAATGGAACGTAAAACTTGGTCTAAGTCTAAGCCAGCCTTTCTTCCATAAGCTAATGCCTCACAAACACCAATCATACCTGTAGCGATAGTTATTTGGTTACACATTTTAGTATGCTGACCAGCACCAGCTGCCCCTTGGTATAAAATCGTTTCTCCAAATAGACTTAGAAAAGGAAGTGCTTGTTCAAATGTCGATTTTTCCCCACCACACATAATAGAAAGCTTTCCAAGCTGTGCACCAATATCTCCTCCAGAAACAGGGGCATCTAACGATAGCATCCCTTTCTCTTTTGCTTTTTCTTCAATTTTCTTAGCTAAAGTTGGTGTCGAAGTTGTCATATCTATCACAATTAGATTGACATTGTCTATTTGAAAAATACCATTATCGCCAAAATACACTTCCTCCACATCGTGTGGATAGCCAACCATAGTGAATAATATCTCTACTTTCTTTGCAACCTCGCTAGGGGAAGAAACCAATACTGCTCCTTCTTTGACTAAGTCAGCTGCCTTCTCTTTTGTTCTTGTATAAATCGTTACTTCATGATGAGCATTCAATAGATGCTTTACTAAACTTTTCCCCATTACGCCTGTACCAATAAAACCAACATTAAATTTTTTTGACATAGTTAATCCCCCATTTATATTTTTTAATACATTAAGTGTACCAAAAAAAGAGGACCATCCATATAACTTTTGGATGATCCTTAAAAAGGGGGAAATGAGAATGTTGCTGTGTTCTTTATTATTATGCCCCGCTCCATATTTTTTAAACATCTTTTTCTAAAAAAAATTCATTTTTTATTGTTTTCAGGTTTGTTTGAAAAAGTTGGGCCTTCTCTGAAGAAATCGTTTGGCCCCCGTATCTTACTTCTTCGTATACTTGAAAGAACTCGTCCTGCACGACCCATTCCATTCGTCGGAACCAATCACGAACTGTCTCACTTTTAGCCCGGTTATAAGTATAGAACGAAGCCTCTACTTCAAATTGTTGATACTTCTCTCTTAATAGAGACGTATCCACTTTATACAGGGATTGCTGACCAATGTGTTCATGTTCTTCTTTTTGATCTTCTAATTCTTTATTCAAATAATGAATTACACTAGGCTCTGCAATTAGCTCATCTGGTTTGTTTTTCATTAAAAATCGAAGAAAAAGTATAATCGCCAGAATAGCTAAAACAATGAAGATTAATTCAAATGGAAAAGCTCCTCCCAAAGTTTCGGATACAACTTCTTGTGGTTCAAGTTCCGTTTGCTCTTCTGATGGGATGCGTTCCATTTCTTCCGGAATTTTTATTTCTAACTTATTTAATAACTTGTCTAGATATTCCAATAGAGGGACAAATGGAATGATAGCTATAGTCATCACCTTACCTAGCAGAAAACCGAACCCAGTTCTTATCAATGGTATTGTAAAATAAACCAACATTGATAAACCAACTACAAATACTAATCCGATAGAAAATCCACCTGCTACGTGAGACAAGGAAGCTGAATTTTGTTTATTTGTGCTTATCCACACAGCATATAGTCTCGTTGCACCTTGGATCACAATACCTAAAATGACGATGCTATATAAAGGAAAAATATAGTCCTCAATCCCAATGATTAAGCAAATAAAATGAACTACTAAAAATACTAGGAAGAAACTCAAATGATAATTACTTTCTACTGACTGTTCGTCTTGAATTTTATTAAATCGTATTTGTAGGCGCCATATAGATATTCCCGTCCCAATTATGTATAACCAGAGTGGGCTATTAAATAGAAATAGTATTAGTAAAACACCCATAGGAACTATATACGGAATTATTGGCCTTGGACCAGTTTTACTCATAATTATTTGCACGCAGCTAACAATGAAAACCTGAAGTATGATCCATAAAAAAGGTAACACAATATTCGTTTCCTGATGAAAAATAACGGACACTAAGGCAATTATCCATATATCTTGTATGTATTTGCCCAGGGACTCCGCTTGAACCATTTTCGAACTAAGCACTTCATTCATTAGATATGCCCCCTACCTTTGTAGACGCCATTAATATTACATTCGTGCTCTGCTCCCATCGATGGAGCCACAATGTAAAATTATCTACATGAGGCGTCATTACATACGTCACCACTGGTAACTCCTCATGTATATCTATGTATGCTAGTAATCTATCAAAAGGAATAATACTATTAGCTATCGATAGGATGGAAAGCAATTCCATTGCTTGGATACGATGCGAATCCCCACTACCAAGTGGTAGATGTACAAAAGGAACTTTTCCTGTTGCTCGGATATTTATAGCAAATGAGAAAGGGATATCTTCTCTGTAGCAAGCATCTATGTAGGAAGCTAGCCATTCTATTTTTTCTTCAAAATCAGAAAGAACGCTGTATCTTTCTCCAACATTAACAACAAATAGAGCAGACACATTGGCCACACGTGTAAAAACTTTTGTTTGTAATTGTCCCGTCTTTGCACTAGCCTTCCAATGAATATGATGAAATTGATCGCCAGGCTCGTATTCCCGTGTACCTACAGGGAAGAAAGGATCATCAAACAAAGAAGCATTCAAAGGTAAGTCACCTTGCTTCAATTTAGATGGTGGAAAATTAGTGTTCACTTCATTTATAGTAGGAAAAACAATAGCATCTATTAATATAAACGGCTTGTACTCTAGTAATATAGATCCTTCTGTTAATGGATGAGGTATCAGTACTTCGAGCTGTCTAATTCTAGCAAGGCCTCTGGATATCCCTTTAATAGGTACCTTTAAGGAAACGGTTTTTTTATATCCTATTGAAAAAGGAATTCTAACCTCGTGAAACTCTCCTATAGTTGTATTGGCTATACCATCTGGAGCTATATTCGTTTGAAAACTAATTTTTAGAACTGCATTCCAAATTGGGAGTCCTTTGTTGTGAAAAGTCAATGTAAAATCAGAGGAAGTGTTTTTCATTAAGCGTATTCTTTTTATTTCATTTACAAATTCGAACCTTTTTCCAACTCGGTGATAATAAATTATTTGTAACAGCGCTACTATCAGTAAAAATGAAATAATTGTTACTAAAATATACTGCTTAAATAGAAAGCAGAGAATAAGAGAAAATACTAGAACATCTATATACATTCTAGTATTCTTCATACCTGCACCATGACGATTCCAATTCATCGCACATTAGCCTCCACTGGTGCTTCCACCTCTTCAACTATTGTTGTTAAAATCTCTGCTAAATTATGAATTAGCATTCCTTGAGGTGATAACTTCATGCGGTGAAGACATACTGGTTCGATAACACTCTTCACATCATCCGGTGTTACAAATGTTCTGTTGTTCACAAATGCATATGCCTTCGCTGCTTGAAGAATAGCCAGAGAAGCACGGCTACTAAGTCCAAGTTCTATGTACGGATGATTCCTTGTACTATGCACAATTTGAATAATATAGGTCATGATATCCTCATGCACGGTTATTTCTTTCACTTGTTCAGACCACATCTCGATCTGATCCAAAGATACGATTTTCTCTATATTTACTTTTCCTGGAGTGCGACCAAATTGTTTTAGAATAGTTTTTTCTTCATCCTTTGAAGGATAATCTATCGCCAATTTAAACAAAAAACGATCTAACTGCGCTGCTGGCAATGGAAAAGTTCCTTGTTGTGATTCGACAGGATTTTGTGTGGCAATTACCATAAATGGTTTTAACAGAGGAATTGTTTCCCCATCTATTGAGACCTGCTTTTCTTCCATTGCTTCTAACAAACTAGACTGGGTTCGAGGAGTAGCACGATTAATCTCATCAGCTAGTAATATATTACTCATTATTGGTCCTACCCGAAGAACAAATTCTTGTTTTTGAGGATGAAAATAACTAATACCTGTAACATCTGAAGGTAATACATCTGGAGTAAACTGTAGACGCTTAAATTCACCATGAATAGCTTCTGCAAAAGCTTTAGCCATCATTGTTTTACCGGAGCCAGGAACACTTTCCAATAGTACATGACCCTGCACTAACAACCCCATTAACATAAATTTAATTTCTGTTTCTCTCCCAATGATAGCTTTGTTCAGTTCTTGTTGTAATAATGATATATTACTCAATCTACTCTCTCCCCCTATTATCCTTCTATTTTTGTTTCTATATCACTCATATCAGTATATTGGAAATCATTTAATAATTGATCTAATTCTTCACTTAACTTAATCGTTTCATTGTTTAAGATTCCTTTTTCTATCGCGCACTTTATCATTTTTTCTCTTGTAACTTCTAATTGATTTGACCTTGTTTCTGACATACTGAATCGCCCCTTTTAAAAATGTATATTCTTTAAAGTATACCTATTTTTGAAAAGCGCTAAACCAACAAACGGACGACAATTAATGACATCCTTAACTTCTAGCTACATCTAAATAAGTGTATACTACCTGCCCACCTTGTTTTGCATTACCAGAAAAGTGTTTAAAATCCTCGCGCAAAACTAATTCTTTTCTAAAAGCTAGAAATTCATTTTTTTCGATGATTATTTCTTTAAGATCTCTATTTTTAAGCATATTAAGTTTTTCTTCATATGATTCATGCATATATCTCATTCCTTTCACAAATATTTTAAGATTTTCAGTGAAAATACTTTACGTACTCCTTATTTTAAGGCAAACTGTATTATATTACGTTCTTAAGGGGATGGGGCACTCTATGAAAATAGCTGAAGTTGGGAATATTATTGAATTCAAAGATGGTCTTCAAGGCATTGTAGAAAAAGTCAATGAAAATTCTGTAATCGTTAACTTAACTTATATGGAGAACTTTAACGAGCTTGAGGCAGAAGAAAAGACAGTAATAAATCATAAGCGTTATAAAATATTATATAGTAATGAAGATTAAACGTCATGCCGTTCCTCTCAAAAGATGAACGGTTTTTTAAATATAAGAAGGATGTGTATTATGTTTCGTCAATTATCCATTTATCAGTTAGTATTTTCACTATTTCTTGCTTACTTTTTGTCCTGGATTACTTTTTCGAACGAAGAAGTTTTTTGGTACTTTTATACGTTTTCTGTGTTTTTCCTAATGGCAGCTTTTTTCTACTTCTCCAAAATGGAAGAAGACAACAATTCAGTTCGCTTAATTTTTCTTGGAGTTATGTTCGGGATATTTGCTTATGCAGGCATTCTAGTATCATACTTATTAATCGACATGGGACCAGCTAGTTGGACAAATAGTATAGATAAATTTCTAAATCATTTTGGACCATCCGCTATCTGGCATTATCTCCTGTTAGTATTCATCATCGCTCCTGGGGAAGAGGTATTTTGGAGAGGACTAATCCAACAAAAATTAAAAAAATTTATGAAGCCTAAATATGCTGTTGCGTTAAGTTCGTTACTATTTGGATTGTCGTTCATTTTCACTGGTTTTTGGATAGGTATATTAGGAGGATTTTTCGTAGGGATCATCTTTGGTATACTATATGAGTGGAAACGTAGTATTACTGCAATTGTTCTCGCCCATATCACATTGCTTGTTCTATTGTTTTTAATATTACCCATCACTTGAAACATATGAAAAACCTTTTCGTCAATATGTGCGAGTACTTTGTTAGCCAACAATCGCTGAGATTCTGTAGCAACTTGAGATGCTGAATTTGGACAAGTATTGAATGAAAAGCAAAGACTTTATTTTATAAAAGGGAGCTGAATAAGGATGAAAAAAATTTATACGCTACTTTCTATGCTATTACTAACAGTAATTCTCACAGCTTGTGGGACAAGTACATCAACCGAGAAACAGGATAGTAATACACAAGAAACTGAAAATACGGAAGTAACAACTTCCCCAGAAGTAACGGAAAATAGTGAGGTTGATACAACACAAGCTGCTTCACCTGAGAAAGAATTAGAAGGGACCTCAACGGAAAGTGATAGTAATAACTATTCCATCACTGTGTTGGAGGGCTATGAGTTAACTGCTGAAGAACCAAATAAAGACCTATTATTTAACCAAGAAAACGATTTACAATCTATGCGTATTGAAACTTTCTCGGCAGAGGAAATTACTCTTGAAGAAATTCAAGAGAATATAATGGCTTCATTGCAAGCATCCAATGAATCTTCTACTGTTACAGAAATTACGGACGACAATATGATTCCTACACATGATTCTATCAAAAATGTTTCCGCTCATCAGATCGATACAACTGATGGCAAAGTTTCTGGATATGTATTTGAACGTGATGGATTGCTCGTTAAGTTAACTGTTTTTGACACAGCTGCTACACCTGCACTTGAGAAATTTGTACAAATGGCTGAAACAATTAAATCTAAATAATTACAGTACTCGCTATATTATTAACCGACTAATTATTGAAGGAGTGGTCATGACTAACGTCATGACCACTCCTTCTTTTTTTAATATCTTTTTAAAACAGGCTAGTATTTTTCTTGAAAACTAGAGCGTGATCCATTCGAAGATTCAAATTTCACTCACTATCTCTTTCGGTAAAAAACAAAAACCCCGCTCACATTGCAAGGTTCAAAGGATAAAATATTAATATGATAAGTTTTTAATTGATAAACCTAACTTTTTTGTAAGTTCAATGACTTCCTGCTTTTCATCTTCGGATAATGCACCCATAAGACTTACTAATTGTTCCTCATGGCGCGGAAATAGTTCATCCATAAACAACGTACCTTCTTCGGATATTTCTGCATATGTTACACGTCTATCCGTAGGACTCGATACTCTTTTAACATACCCTCGTCCTTCTAATTTATCAACTACATACGTAATAGAACCACTTGCCAACAAAATTTTGTTACCAATTTGCTGAAGGGGTTGTTTACCTTTATGATATAAAAGCTCTAGTACAGCAAATTCGGTTGGATTTAAACCATTTTCTTGAAAAAACTGATTCGTACATTCATGGATTACTTTATGGGCACGAGATAATACTATGAATAGTTTTAATGCACTGTTTGACTGTTCAGCTGTCATATTTCGTCATCCTCACCTATATAAAATACATTACCCACTATTATATAGGTCTAAGCTTTGAAATGTCAAAAAGCTTTATAAACTATTATTTAATGGAAGGACAAATTCAAAAGTAGTACCTTGTTCTACTACACTACTAACTTCTATATTTCCACCATGCTCTTCAATTACTTTGTAAACATGTGAGAGCCCTAGACCTGTCCCGGTTGATTTAGTAGTGAAAAAAGGCTGAAAAATTTTATTGATATGTTCATCATCAATGCCTTGTCCTTCATCACAGACAGAAATACTAACAAACTTCCCTATCTTATAAGAAATATTAATATTAATATTAATATTTCCCCCATCAGGCATTGCTTCCATTCCATTTTTAATAGCGTTTACAAATACCTGCTTAAGTAGCTGACTATCGCCAATTACCTGACACTCTCCGTTTGTTTGGCTAGTAACATGAAGGTTGATTGATTTTAGTAATGCTTGGGGACCCATAAAGCTCACTACTTCTAGTATTATCTCTTCAATATTTATGACAGTAAACTTAGATTTACTTGGTTTGGAGAGTTCTAAAAATTGAGTAAGTATTTCTTCCATTTTATTGATTTCTTCATTAATTACAGTTAAGTAACGCTTCGCATCATCCGTTGCATTTTGAGTTAATAATTGAGTAAAACCTTTCAAAGATGTCATAGGATTTCGAATTTCATGTGCTATTCCTGCTGCTAATTGGCCTAATGTTCGCAGTGATTCCGATTGATCCAATCTTTTCTTCATATATATTTTTTCCGATTCATCACTAATTTCTAATAAATATAAATCACTATCACTTTGTTTAGAAATTACTACATGTACATATTTATATTCACCAACGATCGGTTGGTATTCCATATGATTTTCCAAATATCCTTCTTTTTTAAGTTTTTTTACTAGGAACTTTTTCTCCTCATCACTTACACTAAACATCTCACATAAATCATTAGCATGATTACCAACATAGTCATCTTTGTTGATGTCTAGAATTTTTTCGGCATATGAATTCATATCTAATAATATCCCTTTGTCATTAATAAATATAAGTCCACTCGAGAAAAGCTCGAATATATTCCCTAAATTTTCTTTATATTCATATTTTGTTAACAAGAAAACACCCGCCTTTTCGGATTATTTCCACCACAAGATTGAAAAACAGAGATTTTATTTATACGTGATTATTTATTCTGATTATTCCACAATGACGGACAGATTGACATAATTCTTTTGACCTATATTGTCGACAGTAGTAATGACTGATACAATAGAAATACTAATAAAGGAGTTTATGAACAATGAATATTATATTAACTACATTGAATGCTAAGTTTATACATACAAACTTGGCACTACGCTGTTTAAAAGCATATGCTGAACCCGAGTATCACCCCTTAATAGTTGAATATACCATTAAAGATCCAACGTTTAATATTGTGGCAGACCTTTATCAAAAGAAGCCTAATGTAGTTGGTTTTAGCTGTTATATTTGGAACATTGAAGAAACAATAAAAGTTATTAAAATGCTAAAAACTGTGGACCCATCTGTTGTTGTCGTTTTAGGTGGTCCTGAAGTTTCTTATGATACTAATGTCTGGCTTCGACAAATTAGAGAAATAGATTACGTAGTTGTCGGTGAAGGAGAACAGTCCTTTAAAGATTTACTAAATTATTTATCCGATAAACAAACTATAAAAGATGTTCCTGGTTTAGCTTATGTTCGAGATGACAAATTTATACTTAATCCGCTACCTCCAAAACTCGATTTAAGATTATCTCCCTCCCCCTATCGTTTTGTAGAAGATCTACCTGATTTGTCGAAACGTATTGTCTATGTAGAAACAAGTAGAGGATGCCCCTTCTCTTGTCAATTTTGCTTATCTTCTATAGAGGTTGGGGTTCGATATTTTAACCGTGACAAAGTCAAAGAGGATATTCGTTATTTGATGGAAAATGGTGCAAGAATCATTAAATTTGTGGATCGAACATTTAATATTAGTCGAAGTTATGCAATGGAAATGTTCCAATTTTTAATTGACGAACATCAACCGGGAGTTGTTTTTCAATTCGAAATAACTGCAGATATAATGCGTCCTGAAGTAATTCAATTTTTAAACGACAATGCTCCAGCAGGATTATTCCGTTTTGAAATAGGTGTTCAATCTACAAATGATTTAACAAATGAACTTGTACAACGTCGCCAGAACTTTGAAAAGCTAAAACGTACTGTAACTATGGTTAAAAGTGGTGGAAAGATTGCCCAACATTTAGATTTGATCGCAGGTCTTCCAGAAGAAGATTATTCTTCATTTAGAAATACTTTTAATGAAGTCTTCGAAATGCGTCCGGAGGAACTTCAGTTAGGTTTTCTAAAGTTACTTCGTGGAACTGGACTAAGAGTTGAAGCCCAGAAATATGGCTACGTTTATGTAGATCAAGCTCCATATGAAATATTTTCAAATAATGTGTTAACCTTCGATGATATTTTGCGTATTAAACAAGTAGAAGATGTTCTGGAGAAGTATTGGAATGCTCACCGGATGGACCGCACATTAGAGTATTTATTCGAACATGTATTTGAATCTCCTTTCGATTTCTTCCAAGAGTTCGGTACATTCTGGGAAGAGCGTAACTGGTCTAGAATCGGTCATCAATTGGAGGATTTATATACTAGACTTTATACGTTCTTGGAAGGACTAGATCATATATCATTGCCTACTATTCGAAGTGTCATGAAATTAGATTATTTATCTAACCAAAAGTTTCAACCTCGTAAGCCTTGGTGGAATAATGACCTTAGTAAGGAAGAACAATCCAAGATGTATAAATTATTACTAGATAATCCAGAGCTTGCTGGGGAGTCCTTTACAACGCTTCAGCTGAATGAAAGAGAATTATACAAACAAACGTTCATCACACCAGTTTCTATTGATGTAGATGCATTTATGCAAGGATCTATAGAAGAAAAAGAAGGATATCTACTGACTACCTTTGGTAAATCAGAGTTTCCTCACTTATCATTTGTGCACAAATAATATAGAGCCTTTCTTATTTTTCTAAAATAAAACGAGCTATCCGTAAAGGAATAGCTCGTTTTTTCATTCACCCAATAATTACACGTTCTTTCGGATAATGATACTTTGTTTTGTTATGCTTACCTCCTAATGTGAATAAGAAGGAGATTAATCCAACTCTACCTATGAACATCAGAATCATAATAATAACCTTTCCAATATTCGACAAATCCCCTGTAATACCTAGACTCATACCACAAGTTCCAAAAGCAGAAGTAATTTCAAATATTAAGGAGGAAATTGGAACTCCAGGCTCCGTTACAGTCAGAAGTATGGTAGCAGTGAATACCATTACTAAAGCTAGAATAATAACAGCATACGAGCGATACACATCTATTAAGTGAATCTCCCGACCAAAAATTTGGATATTCTCTTTGCCCCTTGAAAAATGGATTAAAAATAGAAGCGCAATAGCGAAAGTTGTAGTACGAATTCCGCCTCCAACAGAACTAGGTGAAGCACCAATGAACATTAAAACACTCATCAAAAAATTGGTGCCTTCGCTAAATATAGTAACGTCTATCGTCGTTAGTCCTGCTGACCGCGTGGAAATTGAATGAAAAAATGCAGTAAAAAACTTCTCGTGCCACGGCATACTTTTAAATGAATTAAAAAATTCTAATATAAAAATCATAACAGTTCCAAATAGCAACAATGCTCCATATGTAATAGTCGTTAACTTCGTAAACAAAGAAAAGCGGAAATTCTTATTTTTGTTCGATAAAAACTCTTTTACCTCAATTAAAACTGGAAAACCTATCGCTCCAAAAACGATTAATATTCCTGTAATCGTTTGAACAAAATAATCATGATGATATGCATATAATGATTGCCCAGTAATATCAAACCCAGCATTAGTTGTTGCGGATACAGATGTGAATATTCCATGAATTGCTGCCTGTTTTATCGTATCAAAATACTGTGTAAAATAGACAGTTAATAGCGCTGCGCCAATAGTTTGGACAAGCAATAGAATTTTAACAATCTCTTTTATTAGATGAACAACGCCTGATAAGTTAGATTGATTGTGATCTACCATTATTAACTGCCGTTCACGTAAACCAATCTTCTTCCCAGCTATTAACCAGACAAAAGTCCCTAGTGACATAATTCCAATTCCACCAAGTTGTAAAATAAGAATAATCATGAAATAACCAAAGACACTATATGTATCCAAAATACTGACTGCAGTCAAACCAGTAACAGAGACTGCGCTCACTGCCGTGAACAAACTATCAATGAATGCGACTTCTACACCAGGTTTATGCACTCCTGGAAGAGAAAGAAGAACTACTGAAATAGCTATAGCAATAAAATAATACGTAACAATTACTTGAGCAGGTGTAAATTTTAATCTCTTTTTAAGTTGTGGCTGCTTCATTATTTTATTTCCTTTCAACATTTCGAGTAATCATTATCTCATTGTAAAAAAAAAAAGCGTAAAAAGATAGCTAAAACTATCTTTTTACACTTTTACTCTAATTATTTTGCTTCTTTTTTCTGTTTTGCAACACCTAAAAGGTATCCACCAATAGCAATCGCAAGTAATACGATCCAGAAAGTTAACTTCCATGGAGTAGAATGTGGGAAATGCTCATCTAACACGCCAACGTTTGGATGTGATAAAGTCATAACAGTAAGTTTAACCCCAACCCATCCTACGATTAAGAATGCAGCTGTTTCTAATGTAGGCATCTTCTCTAGTAATTGTACGAATTTATGTGCAGCAAATCGCATAATTATTAGACCAATGATTCCGCCTAGGAACATAACTGCGAATTGCCCTCCATTAATACCACCAATTTCATAAGTTCCCCAATATGGTAATGTTACTGCTATTGCAACTGCAGCTAGCATAGAGTCAATAGCAAATGCTATATCTGCAAGCTCTACTTTTAATACAGTCATCCAGAAACCGGATCCTTTTTTAGGCTCCATTCCTTCCACATCTATATGTGGTCCAGGGCTTTTACGTTGATCATAAATATGTTTTATAGATATGAATAACAAGTATGCCGCTCCTAATGCTTGAACCTGCCAAATATTCACCAAGAAAGTAATCATGAATAACGCTAAAAATCTAAATACAAAAGCACCTAGTAAACCGTAAAACAATGCTTTTTTCTGTTGCGCCTTCGGTAAATGTTTTACCATTACAGCCATTACGACTGCATTATCGGCTGCTAATAATCCTTCTAAACCAACTAGAACTAATAACACCCAACCGTATTCCAATAATATTGCCGTGTCCATAAAAAAATCCTCCTTTTTTGCATATAAAAAGACCCATGCCTTAAAAAGGCAAAGGTCTTGCTAAGCAAAAATATTATAATTGCTATCATAACCGGTGGCATAACCACGTAATGACGACTATGAAATAGGTTTCCCTATAGCTACTCCCCTTTGACGTTAGTCAAAAGTTTATTTAATTATGTTCTAATTATACCATTATTCTTCCTCTTGTAAACTAATAACTACTATATGCTACATTAACGATTCGTATGATTATCACTTTTAATCTGCTAAAACGTCTTAAATAAATGAGGGCTCAAGTTCACTTTATCGGAATATGAAAAGAAGTGTCATTCTTATGCTTATTATAGAATGCTATCATTGTCGGTACCGTTTGAATGAAGTCTGGACATGTAATATCTACTTTGGTAAGAATACTTTCAGCATTTGTCGTATCAAATGTGGCATTCCATGTTAGATAATCTAATGTTTCTTTTTCAACTTGTAAGAATTTCCTAACTGGAGACAAAGCAACTGCGGTTTTCGCAATTGGTAGCGGGAGCCTTCCTTTAGGATACTTTCCTGTAAGTTCTTTTACGAATGCTCTATATACCTCTTCCACTGGATAAGGATTGGGATCAGTTAAATGAAGCGTTTTACCAATGGCTTCTTCGCTATGTGAACAATAGATGGCTGCTTTCGTTATGTAATCACTTGGAACTACGTTTATACATGCAGTGGATTTACCTAAATATGGGAGAAAAGGAAGCTTTCTTAGGTTAGAAATCATATTTACAAAGAAGTATGGACCATCAAATTTAATCGTTTCTCCAGTTTCTGAGTGGCCTCTTACAATTCCCGGTCGAATAATTGTAACGGGTATTGTTTCCTTTAACTTTTCAACAAGTAATTCAGCCTCATATTTTGTTTCTTCGTAATGGTTTTTAAATCCTGCTGGACGAATTAATTCTGTTTCTAATAATTTCCCTTCTCTCAAACCTGCAACATAAGCCGTACTAAAATATGTATATCGCTTTAGTTTAGAGAACTGTGGAACTACTCTATTAAACATTTCTGTACCGTGAACATTTACTTTCCATGCAATTTCCTTAGGGACAGCTAAATCATATATAGCGGCAAGATGCCAAATATATTCGACTTCGTCTCGTAACTTTTCAAGTGTATTCTTAATAATCCCCACATCCGGTAGAGTTATGTCTCCTTCTATTATTTCAATAGTTTGAGAATGGTGTTGATCTTGATAAATTTCAGCAATCATTTTCTCCGCTAAACCACTTTGTGAAGGGAGTACAAGTACATATATTTTGGAATAAGCATCCTGCTTTCTTAACTCTTTAATAATATTCTTTGCCAAAAAGCCTGGAAATCCTGTTATTAATGCTGACGACAATAAAAACACCCCTTTTTTACAGTATACAAAAAAAGAGTCTCCAACTGAAGACTCTTTTCCCTATTTTACAGAATATTTGGATGTTTCCTTCTGGTTTCTTTATCAAATAGACTATAGATGACCGGAACTACGTATAGTGTGAGGAAAGTGGAGCTTATTAATCCCCCTATTACTGTGATTGCCATTGGCTGATTAATCTCGGTACCTTCCCCAATTCCTAAAGCTAATGGTACTAAGCCTAATATTGTCGTCAATGCTGTCATCAGTATTGGACGTACACGATCACGTACAGATGTAATAATTGCATCATATGAAGACATACCATCCCTTTTACGTTGGTTAATATAATCGACCAACACAATACCATTGTTTACAACAATTCCCACTAGTATTAAAATTCCTATTATAGCAGAAATACTTATTGGTAAATTAGTCGTAAATAGTCCAATGAAAATACCTATCACCACGAGTGGAACAGTGAACATAATTACAAAAGGATATTTGAATGATTCAAACTGTGCTGCCATCACTATAAACACCAATACTACAGCAAGTATTACAGCTAATATCATATCATTCTTGGAGTTATCTAATAATTCTCGATCGCCTCCAAAAGATACGGCAATATCCTCTGTAAATTTCTGTTCCTGAATAATCTCATCGATTAAATCTGACATTTCACCTAGCGAATACGCCGACTCATATTTTACTGAAAATGAGATTGCACTAGCTTGATCGACACTTCGAATGGCTACAGGTCCTTCTGCTATATCAATTGTCGCAATTTCTTCCAGAGCAATGTACTGACCAGAAGGAGTACGTAATTGCAATTGCTTCAACTGCTCTAGATTACTTCTATACTTTTCATCAAACTTTACATACACACCTAAAACTTGATCATTTTCATCAATAATTTGAGAAGTTAATACCCCTCTCGTCATATTATTTACTGTCTGAGCTATTTGCGCAGGAGCAATTCCATAATCTATAGCATTCTCTCGAATGACATTTATCTGAACTTCTTCTACTTTAGTAGTTAAATCATTTGTAACTTGGACAACTCCATCTAAGCTGGTTAAATCTTGCTGTAATTGATTCACTGCTGTGTCTAATTTTTTCTTATCGTTAGACAACACAGTAAATGACACAACATTCGGAGAAGAACCAGAAGCAGTTTGGACATTGAAATTTATCTCTGCATCAGCTCCGACAGCTTTTACCACCTTAGGTTGCACTTCATCTACAAAAGTGAAAACAGAACGATTTCTATCCTCTAATGCTTTTAATTTCACAGAAATTTCTGCTGTATTAGAATTTGCACTTCCTCTAGACTGTCCTTCTTGACTGCCTCCAACAAAGCTGACATAAACCTCGATATCCTCTTCTTTTTTTAGAATTTTTTCTACTTTCTTGACTACTTTATCAGTAGCTGCAAAAGAAGAGCCCTTTTCTAGATCTACCGCAATAGTAACAAATCCTTCATCTGTAGCGGGTAAAAATTCTGTCCCAACGCGGAATAAGCCGATAGTCGAAACTACTAAAAGAATCACGGTAATTATTAATATCATGGCACGATGACCTAAAGTCCACTTAATCGATCGTTCGAAATTACTATACGTTTTCGACCTTCTTCTTCTAGCCTCTATATTTCCTTTTGGCTTTTTCAATAATTTACTTGCCATCATCGGAATAACAGTAATGGCTACTACTAATGATGCAAACAAGCTGAAAGATATCGTAAGCGCAAATTCTGTGAATATCTGTCCAATTAGACCAGATAAAAAGAGAACTGGAACAAACACAGCTACCGTAGTCAAAGTCGAAGCAGTTATAGCACCTGCTACCTCCTTCGTTCCAATACTGGCAGCTTCTTTTGGTGTTTTTCCTAACCCTAAATGTCGTTCAATATTCTCAATAACAACAATGGAGTTATCCACAAGCATCCCTATACCAAGAGCTAATGCTCCTAATGTCATAATATTTAGAGAAAAACCAGCAAAATACATAAGAACAAACGTGACAATAACGGAATACGGAATAGCAACCCCAACTATAATAGGACTTCTTATGCCCTTTAAGAATATAAATAATATAACCATTGCCAGTAATCCACCCGTTATAAGAGTAGTTCCAATATTATTAATGGCAATTTTCACATAGTCACCTTGGTCAAAAAGTATATTGGCATTTACATTTTGAAACGCCTTTTTCTCCAATTGCTTATCTAATGCTTCTTGAAAAGATGTGGAGACATTAGCTGTATTAGCACTAGATTCTTGGAAAACTGATAGTAAAACAGCCGGTGCATCGTTAGCTCTAGTTTCCGAAAACTGCTCTGCCTTTGTTAAATCTACCGTTGCTACATCAGCAATTGTAACTTCCGTTCCATCTAACGGGTTAACTGTGACAACTAAGTTTTTAATATCATCTACAGACGTTAGTGTACTAATGATACGAGTAGTAAGTGATTTATCCTCGTTTGTTTCAACGGGATTACCTGGAAGGGAAATATTATTTACTTGAATGACTTGTACAATATCTGACTGTGTAAGTCCTTTAGCTTTTAATTTCTCTTGATCCAGTAAAATCTGCACTTCTTCCACCAAAGAACCAGATATATTAACACTTGCAACTCCTTCAGTTCTTAACAGTTCTTTCTCTAATTGCTTAGCTATTAGCTGAATATCAGTTTCAGAATTCTCCGCATTCAGTGCAAGTTGGATAACCGGGAATTGGGCAGGATCAAATTTAAGGAATCGTGGTTTGTCTGCTCCATCAGGGAGAGGAATAATATCGATACGCTGCATAACATCCATTTGAATAGCATCCATATCCGTAGACCAATCAAATTCTAGCAAGATGAAATTTGCCCCTTCTTGCGAAGTACTATTTACAGACTCAATTCCTGGCAAAGTGCTAAGTGAAGCTTCCAGGGGCTTCGTAATTTTCTCATCTACCTCAACTGGGCTTGCCCCTTGATAATTTGTAACAACTACTGCGATTGGTGGATTTAAATCTGGTATTAACGTAACAGGTATTTTAAAAAATGAAACCCCGCCCAGAATTATGATTAAGAACATTATAACAATTGTAAATACGGGTCTTTTTATAGAAAAGTCACTAATTTTCATTTTCGGGGGACCACCTTCTTATTGTGCTATTTATATCATATGCTCTACAGAAGAAGAGTTCAAATTTTTATCACATGTAAATAAAAGCCCCCATGAGATTGAACGCTATTACACGCTTTTTTCGGATAAAAATTTCACTTGGAAAGTTATTGTGCCTCGAGAACGCTTAGTCTAGTATGACAGCAGTAATATATAGAGCTCCAAGAGGTATAACCACTGGAAGCGCTAGTATTTGGCTCTCGACCGCTAGTAAAAAAATTTCCATTATTACA
Organism: Psychrobacillus sp. FSL H8-0487; assembly: GCF_038008385.1. Classification (NCBI taxonomy): domain Bacteria; kingdom Bacillati; phylum Bacillota; class Bacilli; order Caryophanales; family Bacillaceae; genus Psychrobacillus; species Psychrobacillus sp. FSL H8-0487. The sequence continues at coordinate 1,062,348 of NZ_JBBOZA010000001.1, read as the reverse complement.
AAAGAAAGAGGTCACCTGATAGGCAACCTCTTGGAGATTAAAGTAAATTATAAAGTTTAATATGCTCGTATTTGTCTTGGAACCAACGAGTAGCGAACTCATTTTCAAACAGGAATACATAATTATCATATCGATCTCGGACAAGCATCGAGCGTGGACCTGTCATCGATTCCTTTACATCTTCCTCATTTTCAATCCATCGTGCTACTTTTGAGCCAATCGATTCCATTCGAACATCGACATTGTATTCGTTATTCATACGATGCTCAAACACTTCAAATTGAAGCTGTCCAACAGCACCTAAAATAACTTCTTCTGTATGAAGTGTCTTATAGTATTGGATTGCTCCTTCTTGCACTAACTGTTGGATTCCTTTATGGAAATGCTTCGACTTAAGTACGTTTTTAGCAGTTACTTTCACAAATAATTCCGGTGTAAATTGAGGTAGTTTTTCATACGTAAATGCTTTTTTGCCTCCAACAACAGTATCCCCTATTTGATAGTTCCCTACATCGTATAGGCCAATTATATCTCCCGCAACTGCTGTTTCAACTGTTTCACGGTCATCTGCTAAAAATTGTGTAGATTGTGTCACTTTGAAGGTTTTCCCCGTTCGAGCCAAAGTCACGGTCATTCCACGCTCAAATTTACCAGAGACAATTCGCACAAAAGCAATACGGTCACGATGAGCTGGATTCATATTTGCTTGAATTTTAAAGATAAACCCAGAAAAATCTTCATTTAATGGATTTACTTCTTCCTCTTTTTCAGTCATGCGTGGTTGAGGGGTTGGAGCAAACTGTAAATAAGTCTCCAAAAATGTTTGAACCCCGAAATTTGTTAAAGCACTACCAAAGAATACTGGTGTTAAATCACCTGCAAGTACTTTTTCCTCATCAAAATCATTACCTGCTTCATTTAGCAGCATAATATCTTCCATTGCTTGAGTGTAATAAGAAGTTGCTTTCATCGAATGATCTACGGCAAGTTCTCCATTCTCATCTATAGGAAGAAATCTCTCTGATTCATCCGTACGGAATTGTTCAATCCGTCCATTAAAACGATCATAAATCCCTAAAAATTCTTTCCCCATACCTATTGGCCAGTTCATGGCATATGATTGAATACCTAGAACCTCTTCCAACTCTTCCATAAGTTCAAGTGGTTCTTTCCCTTGACGGTCAAGTTTGTTTATAAACGTAAAAATAGGAATTCCTCTCATACGACAAACTTTAAATAGTTTTAACGTTTGAGCTTCAATACCTTTTGCAGCATCGACTATCATAACTGCACTATCAACAGCCATTAGTGTACGATACGTATCTTCACTAAAGTCCTGATGTCCAGGTGTATCCAATATATTTATACGACAATTATTATAGTCAAATTGCATAACGGATGATGTTACCGAAATTCCACGTTGCTTTTCGATTTCCATCCAGTCAGACGTTGCAAATTTCCCGGATTTTTTACCTTTAACTGTACCTGCATCACGAATAGCTCCACCAAAGTACAAAAGCTTTTCCGTAATAGTCGTTTTACCAGCATCGGGATGGGAAATAATTGCAAAGGTTCTTCTTTTCAATATTTCATCTTGTAATTTTATATCCATTCTGTTATATCTCCTTCTTATTTCACTTTCTTATCATATGGATTTAGGGAGCAAAAAACAAGTAAAAAAAGCGTAAGTGCTAATGTTTACTCTGAAAATCAATGGAAAAACCGCAGCAAAAACCATTTTTCCTCTTTATCGAACCATATGTTATCACTCATGGAGCATGACGTTGAAGTTTGATAAAAAAAGCGAAAGCGCCAATTTCGACCTAGAAATCACTTCAAATATTGGTTAAAGGCACAGTATACCTTTAACCTATATTCGAAATTGAATCTGGCAGGTTAGGCGCTAAGCTTAAATAAGCAGGACTCTTAAGACATTTTTGTATTTACGTAACTATATAAAAGTTTTGCTGTATTTTCCAACGAATCAATATGTGTACGCTCGTATGCATGAGATGCTTCAATACCAGGTCCCAATAGTGCATGCTTCACATCATATCCTGCACGAATAGCCGCCGATGCGTCAGATCCATAGTAAGGATAAATATCCAACTTATATTCAATATTTTCATTTTTCGCCAATTCTACTAATCGTCGAGTTAGCTCGTAATGGTAAGGTCCTGAAGAATCCTTTGCACAAATAGACACGGTGTACTCATCAGACGATTGACCATCTCCGATAGCACCCATATCAACAGCCAAATATTCCACCGTTTCAGCCGGCACATTAGAGTTACCACCATATCCGATCTCCTCATTATTAGAAATATAGAAATGTGTTGTATGAGGTAATGTCATGTCTGTATCTTGAATGGTTTTGACTAATTGCAGTAGTAATGCTGTACTCGCTTTGTCATCGAGATGGCGAGATTTGATAAAACCATTTTCAGTTTCTTCAAATCGAGGGTCAAATGAAACAAAATCTCCAACCTCTACACCTAATTTACGTGTATCTTCAGCCGTTAATACTTTTTCATCTATACGAACCTCGATATTTTGCTCATCCCTAGGTAAACCACTCGCATTCTTATATACATGCACAGTTGTTTGATGCATTAAAATAGTACCTCTAATTTTTTTGCCATCTGCTGTATGAATTGTACAGTACTCACCTTCCACAGCATTCCAATTAAAGCCGCCTACCATCGTAAGTTTTAATCTTCCGCTACCTTTCACTTCTTTTACCATCGCACCTAATGTGTCTGTATGGGCTGTTAAAAGTCGATGCTTTGTATCATCTGTTCCTTTTATAGTAGCGATTAATGCACCTTTATTTGTCCGAATATAATTCACTTGCAGTTTCTTTAATATATTTTCCATAAAGTCCATAATCTCTTTTGTATAACCAGACGGACTAGGAATTTCTACTAATTGCTTTAATAATGCTACTGTTTCTTTTGCTTCAAATGTATATGACACTTTTTTATCCCCTTTCACTACCTTAGTCTTATCTTAACAAAATCTTATATAATCAGATACACCTAATTAGAATACTATTTCAACAACTAAAAAAGCGGATTCACTTTAAGGTTCTAGATTATCATTAGATAAAGTAATACTACTTATCTGTTGTCATAGACTAGACGAAAGAGTAAATCCACTTTTTTATTTAATTTCCCAGCACAAATTCAGGTACTTGATAGACCTCTAAAGGTTTAGAGAAATAATATCCTTGGACAGTATGACAGTCATTTTCTCTTAAAAACTCAATGACCTCCGCTGTCTCTACTCCTTCTGCTACTACTTCGAGACCAAGGCTATGACCAATTTTAATAATAGAGGATACTATTACTGCATCTCTACCTATTAATACTTGGCTTGTCAAACTACGGTCAATTTTCAATGTATGAATCGGTAACTCACTTAAATATCGGAAATTAGAAAAACCAGAACCGAAGTCATCCATTGCAAGTTTAATACCCATTGACTCAAGTTCATGTAATATCTTCAATAATCTTTCCATATTTTTCATCAAAACATTTTCAGTCAACTCAATTTCTAAATAATGAGGAGGTAAACCTGTTTTTTCTAGAATTGTATGTACATTTGCTAAGAAATCATTTTGCTCTAGCTCTATAGGACTTATATTAACGGAAATAGTTTTAAAACGGACCCCTTGTTTAATCCACAATGCAGCTTGTCTACATGCTTCTTCTAAAACATATTTACCAATGGAGATAATGAGCCCCGTTTCTTCTGCGAAAGGTATGAAATCATTTGGAGGAATAATTTCTTTTCCTTTTTTATTCCAACGTATCAGTGCTTCATAGCCTTCAATCTTTCCTCTTTTTAAATTGACTTTTGGTTGATAGACAAGATAAAATTCATGCTTGTCCAATCCGCTACGTATATCACTTTCTAAGCTTACTTTGTTGATATACCCCTCCATATGTTTCAAATCAAACAGCACCGCATTTCGTTTACCATTCTCCTTTGAAATATTTAACGCTAAATCAGCTGCTCGGTGAATTTCTTTATAACTAGATCCATGTAGTGGAAAAGAAGCTATCCCAATGGAACAGGATATATGAATTTCCATTTCTTCTATATTAAAAGGTTCTTCTACCTTTTGAATAAGTAGCTTTGCATTTTCTAGCATTTTAGTTCTTTCCGCTTGCCCCTTAATAAGCACAACAAATTCATCCCCACCAATGCGATATAACTCCCCTGTAGTATTGTAAAATTTCTTAATCCTAGCCGTTACTAACTTCAAGAGGGAGTCACCAGTAAAATGACCAAGTGAATCATTAATGTTTTTAAATCTGTCCAAATCAATATATAGAAAACTAAAAGGTGTTTTTTCGTTTATCACTTGTATAATATCTCTTTCTAAAGCCGCAGTATTAAACGAATTTGTCAAATGATCTCGGTAGGCAAGCTCAGTCAATTTAGTCCTTGCCGACTCAAGTTCCGTAATATCGTTTCCAATACCAATCGCGCCACTTATTGTTCCATTTGTTTCAATAGGAGAGATTGTAATATGTATACATCTATCATCTAACCATTCCTTATAAGAGACCTCCTCACCAGTAATAACTTTTTTTAGATAAAATAATAATCGATTTGTCATCTCTTCTGAGATGTATGTATTCATATTATAAATAGGAATTAATATTTTATTTTTTATGGAATTAATGCTAGGTTGAATCGTTTGTAGACCTTTCTTTGCTAAAAACTCTGAGGCTAATTTCCCAGTCAACAATGAAAAACCATAATTATTTTCACTATCTTTTTCCACTTTGAAGACAAGATTGTTTATATGGTGTGCCACAGTTTCAAAGGAAGAAAGTAGTTTGGACTGCAATAATATTTCCTTTTCTTTTTCTATAGTAATATCAGTACGGATACTTAGAAAATAGGTATCGTATCCGTTAGTTTCAACAGGTATTATATACGTTTTCACCCAATATAATTCGCCATTCTTACGTCTATTACATATCTCACCTGTCCATGTATGTCCATTTAGAATAGTAGACCACATGTCTTTAAAGAAAGCTTCAGGATGAGTTTTCGAGTTAATAATTCTATGTGTATTTCCAATTAGTTCTTCTTTACAGTATCCTGTAATCTGGCAGAAGCGGTCATTCACGAATAATATTTGCCCTACCTTATTGGTCACTCCTATTATCATCGTTTCATTCACTGCATAGTCCATGAGCTCCATTTTAAAAAAGGCATCATCTAGCTTTTCCTGAAGTGCTATATCGCTACCCAATGACTCATTGAAGATTGCAGTTTTAACTTCATATAATAATTCATCGTTATTTGTATTAAATACAGACTTCATAGTGCCTCACCTACCTAAAATGATTGTTTAGTATTAGTAATTTAAGTCAATTTTAGTAAAATAGTCACCCTTTGTCAATGGAATCACCATAATAACTCACTTGTTATTTATGAATTGTGACATTTTGAAATCTATTAAGTATTTAAAAAAAGCCATTCTAGTACAAAGACTAGAATGGCTTTTCTCATTTTATAAAGCTCTATTGGGTGATACCATTACTTTAGTAAGCCTCTCACTAGCTTCACTTTGTTCTTGTAAGGTGGGAAAACGATATTTACTGGTAAGCTTGTATTTTTTTTCACGATAGACTTTTGATGTGTAAATAGAGTAAAGCTTGCTTCTCCGTGATAGGATTGTACTCCTGAGTTCCCTACTCCGCCAAATGGTAAATGAGCACTTCCAGCATGCGTGATTGTGTCATTTATACAGCCTCCTCCAAATGGTAGCTCTTGAAGAAAGAATTGCTGCGCTTTCTCATGTTCACTAAACATATAAGCAGCCAAAGGTTTTGGAAACTTACGAATTTGCTGGATTATAGTCCGTAAATCATTGTAAGCAATTATAGGTAGTATCGGCCCAAATAATTCCTCTTCCATCGACGGACTATTGAAATCAACTCCATTCAATAAAGTTGGTTCCATAAACAAATCATCACGATCCGTTTTCCCTCCAAAAATAATATGGTCACTTTCCTCTTCTAAAATTCTCTTAAGGCGATCAAAATGATTACCATTTACTATTCTTCCTAGGTCAGGACTTTGTTGCAATTCTTTTCCGTAAAACTGTTTAATTGCTTTTTTCATCTGTTCGATAAACTTATCTTTTACCGATTCTTCCACTAATACATAATCGGGCGCTATACATGTTTGACCTGCATTCACAAATTTCCCCCATACAATACGTTTAGCTGCTACAGCTAAATTTGCAGTATGATCCACAATCGCTGGACTTTTCCCACCTAATTCTAAAGCAATGGGTGTTAATCGCTCTGCAGCTGCTTTCATCACTATTTTTCCTACTTGGACGCTTCCAGTAAAAAATATAAAATCAAAAGGAGCATGTATTAACAAAGAGGTTTCTTCCTTCTCTCCCTCTAATACTCTAATATATCTCGGATCAAATGCTTCAGAAATAATTTTCTTCACTATATTAGTGGTGTGAGGTGTTGCTTCTGAAGGTTTAATAACTGCACAATTTCCTCCAATAATTGCTCCAATTAGCGGCTCCATAATAAGTTGGAATGGATAATTGAATGGTGCAATTATTAATACGGTTCCATAAGGATCATTTACAACAAAGCTTTTAGATGGCATTAAAGCAACAGGTGTTTTTACGTACTTCGGTTCCATCCACTGCGCAATATTTTTAATCATAAAGGAAATATTGTCATAAACTAATCCTATTTCTGTGACATAGGCTTCGAATTCACTCTTTCTTAAATCCTTGTATAATGCTTCTATTACTTCTGCTTCATATTTTTTAATCGTACTTTTAAGTATTTCTAATTGGGCTATTCGAAATTCTACAGGTCGAGTCATTCCAGCATAAAAATAGGCTTGATGCTCTTCTAGCATATGGTTTAATTGTTGCTCTGAAAATTTCATTTTTTATTCTCCCCTTTTATTCATTTAATCTTAAAGGAATCATACTATTTTTTTCTAATAGAAGAAAGAATAAACATTTAATATGCAATACATGAAGTCTACCTTTCGTGGAATACTAATTGCAAGAAGTCATTTCCACCAATAGACTACAACTATAAGTCTATAAGACTTCAGAATCCCTGTGCTAAACGATTCATTTTTCACGTAATTGGTTTATATGCGAAGCTCAGCAGGGTATAAAAATCGTATATATAAACAAAACAAATTATTAAAAGGGAGGAAATAATAATGACTGAAACAGAAACTTGGTGGGAGCCCATTTTTACAGGAGCTTTCGCATTAGGGCTAAATAAAGAGCGTTTAAATGAACTAGAAGAAGAAACATTTTTATATTTTCAAGAGGATCAAGGTGAAATGGAGAAACACTAATTGAATAATCTATTTAGGATTTCAGCTTTTCCCTTCTATTGTATAAGGAAAAGCTGATTTTTTATTTCCTCTTTATTTATATGCTAAACTACAATGGGTGATAATAAATGAAGAAGATTTTTTCTTATCTAGTTCTATTCACTGTACTTCTATATGGTTGTGATGAAAGTTCCACTAATGGTGTGATTCAAACTGATGGAAGTACCAATCAAATAGCTGTTGAAGTTGTGGAAGTTATTGACGGTGATACGATTAAAGTTAAATATAATGGAGACATAGAAAAAGTTCGATACTTGTTAATAGACACTCCCGAAACAAATCATCACACTCTAGGAAAACAACCATTTGGTGAAGAAGCAAAACAACGCAACAAGGAAATAATAAAGAGTGGGAATGTAACCATTGAGTTTGATGTAGGAAATCGACTAGACGACTATGGGAGAATGCTCGCTTATGTGTATGTAGACGGCGAAAGCGTCCAAGAAACTTTGCTCGAAGAGGGACTAGCAAGGACAGCCTATATCTTCCCTCCGAACACTCGATATTTAGACGAGTTTGAGGAAGCTTCTAAAGTGGCTAAAGAAAGAAGTATTGGTATATGGGAGACAGATAACTATGTTACTAATAGAGGTTTTAATGCTGAAGTTCTAACTAATAATAATGCAGAAGAAAAATCCACAACTGAACAATGTAATATCAAAGGCAATATTAATCGGCAAGGCAAAAAAATTTACCATATACCTAGCGGGAAATATTATGAACAAACTAATCCTGAAGAATGGTTTTGTACTGAGCAGGATGCTATACAAGCGGGTTTCAAAAAGTCCGGTGAGTAAAAATGCAATCAGTGGGAGATGGCGCCACTGACTGTATTTTTTATATTATGTTCTTGCGCCTTTTATTTTAGCTTCTGGAACTGTTTCTTCAGGTGAAATATCTGCAAAGGTTTCATTTTGTTCTTCTAAATCTCTTGTCCGATGCGCTAAACGTGAAGCTGCACTAGAAGCGATGCTCGCCACTAAATCATCTAAAAATGTATGAACTGCTCCTCCAATTTTAGTATCTAATTTTGAAATAAGTCCAATTTTGTTTTTATCTAAATGGCCAAATGTAGTTACTGCTATACTGCCATAAGTAAATACAGCTCCCAATGCAATCGTTTCGTCTACCCCAAACAAACCTTCATCTGCTTCCACTATTTGTTGCAATGGTGCAGATAGCATTTTCTTCTCTGCCAACTCGTCAAGTTCGATACCAACTAATATCGCATGTTGCATTTCTCTTTTTTTCAATACACTTTTAACAGATTCTATACAATGTTCTATAGTAAGTCCCTTATTGTAAGGAAATTGCATCTCAAATACAATCTCTGCTATTTCTTCCAAAGTAACTCCACGTCTTTTTAACGCGTCTTTGGTAGCTTGCTCTACTTCACGAGAATGGACTCTAGATGTTTGTCTATCCATATTGTTATCCCCCTTGTTGTTTTATCATTTCGTTTATTATACCTCTTTGCTAGTATATGATACAATTTCTGTACTACATGAATGATATTAGGAGGAAATTATGAACAAGGGAACTATACAAGATATATCGCTTTTTAGTGAGGCTTTACAGGAAGAAATGCAACTTCTAATATACTTGCCTCCAAATTATTCACCTCTCTATAAATACTCTGTACTAATAGCATCTGACGGAAAAGACTATTTTCAACTAGGAAGAATTTCTCGAATGGCTGATGAGTTATATGAAGAACAAGCAATTGAGAACATAATCATAGTTGGAGTACCTTATAAAAACGTAAAAGATCGAAGAGATAAATATCATCCAGATGGTTCTCAATTTCCTGCTTACAAACGTTTCTTGGCGCAAGAATTAGTACCGTATATAGATGAAAACTATCCTACTTATCAAGTTGGAATGGGAAGATCACTAATAGGCGATTCGTTAGCTGCTACTGTGTCACTCATGACAGCTTTAGCCTATCCAAATACATTTGGAAGAGTAATAATGCACTCCCCACTTGTCAATCAGGCTGTAATAGAATCCGTCGAGAAATATAAAGACGTTCATGCATTTTCTCTTTACCACGTCATTGGAACGGAAGAAAAAGCCGTGAAAACAGGGGACGGTTTATTAACGGACTTCATTACTCCAAATAGAGAGTTACACAATTTATTTAAAAATAAAGGATTTTTGACCTTTTATGACGAATTAACAGGAGACCATACTTGGAAGCTTTGGCAACCAGATATAAAAAGAGCGTTGTTGCAAAATTTTAGCCTATAGAGAAAGATTTGTTATAATAGGTAATATTGGTATTTTAATAATTTGAGGAGGTAATGAAAAATGAAATACGGAATTGTTGCTTTTCCATCTAAAAAGGTACAGGACTTCGCAAACTCCTATAGAAAGCGTTATGACCCTCACTATGCTTTAATCACTCCACATATGACGGTCAAAGGTGTATTTGAAGCCGATGAAAATGAGATTAAAACCATCGCAGAAAAGGTTAATAAAGTAGTGCGTAATCATAAACCATTTACTTTAAAAACAACTAAGGTAAGTTCATTTGCCCCTGTTACTAATGCTATATACTTTCATGTGGAACCAACAGCTGAGCTAGTTAAACTGCATGAGGATTTAAATGATATTCAATATAATGAGGATGAAAGCTATTCTTTTGTTCCTCATATTACAATTGCTCAAAAGATGAACGCAAGTGAACATGATGATATACTGCCACAATTGAAAATGATTGGTGCACAGTTTGAAGAAGAAATCGATCGCCTACATCTTTTATATCAACTGGAAGATGGATCATGGACTGTATACGAAACATTTAGATTGTCTGGAGCTGAGTAAGTATTGGTGTACGCAAAGAAAGTGGAAACTGAAAAAGAATATGAAGATGCTATAAAAATTAGAAGAAAAGTTTTTGTTGAAGAACAGGACGTCCCTCTTCATCTTGAACTGGATGAGCATGACGAAGAGGCAGTACATTTTGTAGCATACGACGAAGGCACTCCATTCGGCGCAGGTAGAATTAGAGTTATTGAACCTGGAATAGGTAAAGTAGAAAGAGTATGTATTCTTCCAAGTTATCGTGGACGAAAGTTAGGTAATCTCATGATGCAATGCATGGAGGACTACTCGAATTCTACCGGCATTAATAAGCTAAAGCTAAATGCACAAAGTCAGGCCATTCTTTTTTATGAAAAAAGAAATTATACTATTACCTCACCTGAATTTTTAGAGGCTGGAATTCCTCACAGAGCGATGGAGAAACAAATTTAATACGACAATTTTATGGAGAGTTTTGACTAACGTCAGACTCTCCATTTTACGTTTGGAAACTTTTTGAGTGACCAATATTTACAAAATTTTCATTTCCGTGGCATTCTTTCATGCTATATCATATATATACTATTAACGAATGAATTCAAACCATATATGTATCCATATAAAATTCATCAAAATATTCCAAACTTCATAAACATCCTAGTTGGAGATAAGACTTTTTATGGTTTTTTGTTTTAAATAGTAAAGCAGGAAATCTCCATTTTGTTTGAAAAGTTCCCGCTTAATCATAGGCTTTTCATCTCTTTCAATTAAAAACGATTTGCACCCAAAAGTATAAGAGGGTTAACGTTACAATCGTTGTTATAGGAATTACTTTTATCGAGATGCTCAAATAATCTTTCCATGTAATTTTAATTTTATTTTTCCTTAAGATGTCCATCCAAATAAGAGAAGCAAGTGTGCCAATTGGCAACAACAGTGAACCCATATCGCTTCCAATAATATTGGCAAGATAAATTGTTTTTAAAGTAATCGGGTCTAAGCCCATTTCTGTTAATGTTATCGTCCCAATCATTAAGGCTGGATGATTGTTAAAAAGGTTTGATAGTATGGACACTACCCCCCCCATGATGAAACTAGCTTGGAATAACCCCTGCTGAACAATCGGTTCACACCACTCAACTAGTAGTGCAGTTAGACCGACATTGTGTAGGCCGTAGATAATTACGTACATAGAAAATGCAAAAAGTAGAATATGCCATGGAGTCTTTTTCAAAATATCTATTGGATTAGATTTTAAATAATACCCTCTCCATAGTAATAGAATAAGCGAACTAATTGCTGCAACGATTTCAATGGGAATATTTACATAAGAAGCAAAAAATAGCATCCCTCTTACAACTAAGACAAAGAATAGGATCTTGAACATAAATTTACTACGCTTATGTTTCGTCTCCAGGGAGATACTTGCTTTCAGTGGATGAAAGTTTTGAGTAAAAAATGATTCCTCCACATTAATGAGAGAGTTTGGTAAAGTTTCAGGCAGTCTTTTCTTCACAATGACAAACATCAAACAGGACATAAATAATAACCCTAAAGTTGCTGGGACAAACATCATTAAAGTATGCATCCATAAAGACATATCAACAATCTTTAATGCTATTAAGTTAACTAGATTGCTTACTCCGATAGGTGCGCTGGAGGCAGTCGCAATTAAAGCTCCACTGATTAAATAGGGGATTTGTTGAGGAGGTTTTAGTCTCATGTTCTTAAGTAGTAGTATTAAAATGGGAGTTGTTATCAAAATACTCCCGTCATTATTGAACAATAATGTCATTCCAAAACATAATAACTGTATATACCAATACAATCGATAACCTGATCCTTTTGAAAAAGCTACAATTCTAGTAGCTACCCAGTTGAAAAAACCGAAGCTTTCCAATATGACAGCCATGACAACTGTCGATATTATCGTAATGGACGCCCCTCCAACTTTATCGATAATATCAAACACGTCTGCTAAAGTCACAATTCCTGCAAATAATAATATCCCAGCGCCAATTGTTGCTGGCCAAGCTTCATTTACTTCTCTAGGTCTTACAAAAATGACTAGCATCGTAGATAGGAACACCAGAATGGCGATTCCAATTTGCAAACTCATACATATACCATTTCCTCTCCTTATTATGATTGTCCCCTTCCTTGTATGTATATTCCTTTCCCATTAGAGAAACGAGGTGTATGTCCATATTCTCTAAAATAATCTATAAAACTCACTATTTTACATAATAGAATAAATAAATTCTATCTATCCCCAACTTCAAGAAGCATGAAATATTTCATGCTTCTAATTTTATATATAATATATACATTTTTTATACTCCGTGAATCGTTTTTATATGATCAATATTTATATAATCCTTAACTGCTCTAGCTGCCTCCAACTCGACAACTTGTTCTTCTACATTTTTTATAGTTCCAATATGACTCTTACTTCCACCAATATTAAACACAATAATCTTATCTATAAATTTTTCTATTTTGTTTTTAAAAGTATCAACACTAGCTTCTGTCACTGATAGTTGGAACTTCAGATTATTTAACCCGTAAGGACATTCATTTGTAGGATAAGGAATTAGCCACTTTAAATGTTTGGTAGATATATACATAGTTTTATAAATCGGCGAATAAAATTCAAAATAATCATCCATTATCTCAGTGATATAACCATGTAGGGGCTGATCATCTATTAAGTATATTTCAGTGCTCTTTCCCTGAGCTTGATGTAGCGTTACTCGTAAGGATAGTTCATAATTATTTCCACTAGTTTTAATACTAGAATACTCTATTGGGGCAAGGGTATCTAACTCATTTTTCTTTAGAGGACAGAAGCTATGGATATGAATGATAGGAATATACATATAATCTGTACCATTGAAAATAACTATAATATCTGTTCCCACATCAATTAGAGTACCCTTTAATACTTTTTTCCTGACACCTCTATTTGGACATACTCCTTCAGTAGACTTTGAATAATTTTATTCAAGGTCACAACTCCTTTTAGTATTTACTCGTCCTGGAAACACTACCGTCTTAACTTCCGGTACATTGTCGTTGCATGTCTCATTAGCGATATATATTGTTTTTCTATTGCAGCTGTGTCGTGCCTAGAGTCATATATTGGATAACCATAAATCATTTCATACTGTCTCACTTTTTCTGGACTGCCCTCGACTCTTGGGTGAAAATATAATTTGTTATCTGTTTGTTTAAAATTTACCGCATTTGAAATTTGAACTGCTGCGTAATTCATCAAGGCAAAGTATTGCTGCTCCAACATTTCATTCACTTCTTTTTTACTCATCACATTTACATTTAATTGAGGGTTTTTTTTTTCTAATGTTCGCGGTGGATTATCTAAGATATCTAGTTTGTCTTGCCCATCCGAGTTTCCACCAAATTGTTTTGAAAAATCTGTCTGTTCATTTAGCTCCGGCTTGGACGTGGTCACTAATTTATTTTCAATTGGGGGTGTCATTTTATTTTTCAAATCATTTTTCTTTGGTAATGTAATAGTAGATTGATCACTATTCATTGAGCTCCAAGCCGTTAGAAGTACATCTTTCCCCTTCACTTCCGACCTTTTTTCAGGAATATTTAGTTCTTCATTGGAATCAAAACTAACTTGTTCTTCTTCAATTTTATCTTTTATTTCATCTAGGTAAATCTCAAGTTGTTCTTCTGATTGAGGAGGAATAGCTTTATCTAATAATTTATCTTCAGCTATTAAGTCTGTTACTTCACTTTCGACTTCATCTATACTGGATACTTCCTCTTCTAACTCTAAAATAATAGCCTCGGCAATTGCTAAATCTCCACTGCTACCTTTTTGCTCCAATTCAGCTTTAGCAGAAGTGTAATTATCCTCTAACCCAGTTATTTTAATCTGGTCCACTAATTTATCAGTAATCCCAATCGTCACTGCCTCAACTTCTTGTTTACTAACTAAAGTACTAACTTTCTCTGTTAATTCACCAGGGGTTGTATTCTTCCTTACTTCCGGTTCGCGTAGAGGAGCTGTCACATTTGCAACAATCTTATTGGCCATTAGTTTAGTTCTGTCCTGTTCCACAGATAAATTCTCATTTCTAACCTCAATAGAACCTTTGCTAATACTAAATCTGTATAGTTTTTGGATAGCCAGTTGTTCCTTCTTATTGGAAAAATAGAGGTCACTTTCAGATATATTGCTAGAAATATCGGTAATATGTGAAATAGGAATAAAAAATAACTCTTTCCTATTTATTAGAATGATATGATCCTCGAAGATACTGCTTAATATTCCGTAAAGAGTAGGAATTCCGTATTTCTTTACCGTAACCCATTGGTACCTTAATGCAATTAACACATCTGTCATATCATTTCTAACTAGATATGGACTAAACTTCTTTGCTAAAGACAAATCGGTAGTATTCTTAGAAATTGCTTGTATTTGATGTATCGCTATATAGAAAGTATTTTCATTCACTTCCAAAACAATATGATTTTCTTGAATATCTAATAAGATACCTTCAACGAATTGATTATTAGCTAAATACAATCCTATACTCTTCTTTTCATTGGCATACAATACGTTTTCGAAGTTTCTTTTCTGCACTTGGAGGTCACCTCCCTTATAGAATATTCGTCGCTTTTAATTAAAAAAGCGACGAATGCATACTTATTTACTAGCTTTACTTTGCTTCTTCTTGATTCTTTGATTCATTTTTATTATCTTCTTTGTTATTTTTATTTTCCTCTTTACCACTTTTATCTTTGTCTTTTTTCGTTTTTTCAATCTTCACTCCATAACTAATATTACGAATATGGAATAAAGCAACTCGAATTATTTCTTCGTTCGCCACAATTATCGCATAATCATCTGTAACTGAATCTAAAACACCTTCTAGTGTTTCAGGCCCACCACGATTAATTTTTACCCACTGTAGTGTTAGACAATTCAAAATACCTTTGAAATCATCGGCTTGAATATACTCAAAATCTTTCGGTATTTCAAGATTAAATTCTGTCTGGTTTTTAGAATGATTCGTCAAACTTTTAATATGTTGTGTACTATAATATATAATTCCATCGTTTTCTGTTAATAAAGTAAAGTAATCGTCCTCAGCTGACAAGAGTAAACCTACTCTCGATTCTGGGCCTCCTCTATCTACTTTAATTACTTTGTCTACTAGAGAGAGTAACATTTTCTTATTCATCTTTCTAACCTCCTTTTAAGTTATCCTTGTATCTATATGTATCTTGGAGGACCTGAGTATTGGTTAAACGCCCATTTCACTTTAATTATACAAGCACCCCATCACCTTAACTCCCCGAACAATATGATGCATCTCTTCATATTCTGTAATAGTGTCATTAAAATCATAGAAAGTAGTGAGTATTTTGAAAGACCACAAAAAGAAAAAAATGCCTCATCATAAATCGGAAGATACATCAAATGATATTGCCGATAAAAATGTAAGCGAATCAGAAGATGAAACAATAGGAGCAAAGGAAGGATCAGTGAACAAAAAAGACAAGGATTCGAAAAAAGAAAAAGATAGTAAAGAAGATAAAGAGAAAAAGGAAAAAAAGAACTCAAAGGATTCAGAGAAAAAACAAGACACTAAAAAAGAACATAAAGAATCAAGTAATTTTGAAAATACAGATGAAGACAAAAAAGATAAAAAGAAAAAACACGAAAAAAAAGAATCAAATGAAAAAAGTGCTGACGATGAGAAACATTCAGAGGAAAAGAAAAAAGGACATAAAAAATAACCATAGTACTTAGTCAGACGGAGTAATAAATAAAGGTCCAGCTAATCCCATGATGGAATTAGCTGGACCTTTTATTTTCGTTGTTGTTAGTTCATAATTAAGATTCATCCTGAAAAAATCGCTTATCGTAGATAAGCGATTTTTCTAATACTATGAACTAAACATACGTATTAACACTGTTTCCTTTACCACTGATTTCAGCTATTAGTGGAGATAAGTTTACTGGATTTGGATGGATAAAGCCTTTAAATAATGGTTGGATTGATGGTCTTTCTTGTTCCATTAATTGCTCTGCTTCCTTTTCTAAAAATTGTTCCTGCTCTTCTAAGTGATCATCAAAACCAGATTTAAATTTTACAGGTTGAATATTATCAATATAAGCAAAATTATAATCATTCCCAATCATTCTATTAGCATAAACTTGTGATTGAATCGGTTGTATTGGAAGAATATATCCCATGTTCTCCACCCCCACATTATTTTTATTATATTACGCTTTACCCTATCCTATTATTCTTAAACCTATTTTTTTATAAAAAGTTTAATTAATTTACAAACTTATAATAGTTTTTGAATATCTGCTAAACTTAACGAACTACCACTCTGTAAAATAGAGCGTGTAAGTTCATCTTCTAATTCCTGAGAAACAGGTTTATTTGCTAACTTGCCAACTTTACGTACAATTTTACGAACTTGTTTCTCATCCGTAAAATCAGCATGTGAGATGGCATTGGCAAGCGTAAATAGGTCATCCATTGACACACCGGTTTTATTTTCTATAGATTTAAAAAATGAATTTTGCATAATTTTTCCCCCTCACATCTTATTGTTTTTTATTAATAAGGGAGAAAGCTTCTACCAACAATGATTAGTAATATAAACAATACAACGATTAGTACAAAGGTTGAACTTTTGTTGCCACCATATTCGTTGCCTCCAGCATACCCCGGGTATCCTTGGTATCCTTGGCATCCTCCACCACAGTAGTCATACATACTCTTTCCCTCCTCTCCTCTTCAACTTATTGTATGCGAGAGGAGAAAGGAAAAAAGGGCGAATCAACTAGTACGTTGTCTTCCGCTTTTGAAAAATGAACGCTCCAATGACACCAAACAATATTGCAGAGCTTATACCAGAGCTTGTTACTTCAAACATTCCAGTCAATACACCTATTAACCCATGCTTTTCTGCTTCTGCTAGTGCTCCGTGTGTCAAAGAATTTCCAAAGGAAGTTATAGGAACCGTCGCTCCTGCACCAGCAAAGTCAATCAATGGCTCATATAGACCAAACCCATCTAATATAGAACCTAATACCACTAAAGTACTTAATGTATGTGCAGGTGTTAGTTTAAATACATCCATGAAAATTTGACCAACAACACATATCAAACCACCAACGATAAAAGCAGTCACTAATGATGAAATCATGTTAACCCCTCTTTTCCATACGACATTCAATAGCATGAGCAATACAAGGGATTGTTTCCCCTTGTTGAAATGATAAAGGGGATAATAATGCCCCTGTAGCTACTAACAAAACACGTTTAAAAGATCCTTTTTTTAACTGATCGTATATTTGACCGAAGAAAACAACAGCAGAACAGCCTGCTCCACTACCACCTGCATTGAAAAACTTATCATTTCCATAGAACTGAGCACCCGCATCTTGCAAGATAACACCAGTATTTTCATCTTGAAACATTTCCTTTAATATAGAAATTCCTATATTGCCTAAATCCCCTGTCATAATTACATCGAAGTCAGCCATTTTACTATTCGTATTCGTTAAATGTCGCTCGATTGTATCTCTAGCAGCCGAGGCCATTGCTGCACCCATATGTAATGGGTTAGTTTGTTGACTATCCACCACTTTGCCAATAGTTGCATGGGTGACGACTGGAGTATTTTTCAAGTCTTTTTCTAACAGAGAAAAACCTGCTCCAGTTACAGTCCATTGAGATGTTTTGGGTTTTTGAGTTCCATACTCCAACGGGTACCTAAATTGACGCTCTACAGCTTGATGATGACTAGAAGCCCCCGCAAGTACAGTCCGCGCATTTCCTGACTCCAATAAAAGACAGCCAAGAATAACCGATTCCATCGAACTGGCACAAGCTGAAAAAACCCCCAAGTATGGGATAGCCAGGCTCCGCGCTGCAAAATTCGTTGGAGATAACTGATTGATAAGATCTCCTCCTATCAGAACATCTACTTTATCTACTTGAGTATGACCTTTTTTAGCAGCCCAATGACATGCACTTTCAATCATCCGAGCATGTGCCTGCTCATTTGTTTCATCTTTTTCTGTTTCTAATGAAAGAACCTCATCAAAGGAATCAGCAAAAGTACTATCCTTTTCTACTGGTCCCACCACTGTTCCCGTATTGGCTATACAAATTTTAGTTGTAAACTGAAGAGTTCCAAACGTATTTACCATGAGACAACACCTATATTCACTAATATTGTTTTAATAAGTGCAACGACAAATGCAGATAGTACACCAAATAAAATGACCGATCCTGCAAGTTTGAACATATTGCCTCCAACCCCTAATACATACCCTTCCGATTTATGCTCTATTGCAGCTGAAATTACTGCATTACCAAATCCTGTAACGGGTACCGCTGATCCAGCACCCCCGATTTGGGCAATTTTTTTGTATAAACCAGTTCCGGTAAGAATCATTGCGATAAATACTAAAGTAGCAACCGTTGGATTTCCAGCAGTCCCCTCTGTAAAAGGGAAAAAGCGCATATAGAAAAATGTAATAAGTTGTCCTATAGTACAGATGATTCCTCCAACAATGAATGCTTTGAATATGTTCATAAAAAATGGCACTTTGGGATTTTTTTCATCTACTATTTTTTGAAATTGTTGTTGGTCCATTAGGTCTCTTCCTTTGATAACAATTTTATTTTTTCAATCGACTTTTTTAGTTCCTTTTGTTTCAATTTCTTTTCGATGATGGTTTCTACTTCCCACATAAGTTTTTGATCCCCTGTAACAAGTACTTTCTTTTCCGGAAATTGTTTTTCAATTTGTTTAGTAATTTTTTTTTCGATTTTTGCTTTATTGAAACGATCGAAGCGATTTATATTGATTGCAACTAAAATATCTTCCTCATTTATCACACTTTTATAACCATAAATCGTATCTTGTTTTTGCATGATTGGTTTTAAAGAAGAGGAATTATCTGAGGGGAATATCACTTTTTCTTTCTCGCTTGAACAAGCGCCCAACAATAAAACCATTAGAAAAACAGTTAAGCTTTTTTTCATATGATTACTTGCTCCTTTTTTTGTGTTAGTATGCTCGCTGGTATTTGAAATATGCAAATTGCTTACGAGATATTTGCCCTTGTCAAGATGAACTTCCCACATACGTTAGTAAGAGATGAAGAGGAGGTGAATTTTAATGGGTTGTGGAAAATTAGGTGATGTTACCGATGTAACGCAGTCTGGAAATTGTGTTTGTGATGTTGTCCGTGCTATTAAGGACATTCAAGATCAAGCAACAGATGATTGCCCTCAATGTCCGACAAATTGTTTTCTAGAACCACTTGGAGGTCTTGTTAGCCCTGCTAGTAGACGTCAAGCAGACACACGAGTATTTATGTTATTAACTAAAGATGGAGATCCTTTTAAAGCGTTCTTCCGTGATAATGATAGATTTGATTGTGATTGTATTTCAGTTTACTTCCGTGTAGAAGATATCTTTGATGGTTGCTGTGCAACATTAAGAGTTTTAGAGCCACTTGACAGAGAACGTAACGAAGTTGATTTATTAAACGATTGTGGTACAAAAATCGACTTAAGAAAACTTTGTAAAGTTAGAAATTTCAGATCAACTGGCAGTTGTATTACTGTAGATTTGAATTGTTTCTGTGCAATTGAATGTATCGCCGATGTATTTTTAGATGTATGTGACTGATCGTTTCATCTGTAGTGTCTATTCCGTTCGGGGGAACCCGAGCGGTTTTTTAGTGGTTTTTTTTGAAACACCTGTCAATGATTTCTTTAAACACAAAAAAGCTATCCTACAATAGGATAGCCTAAGTTCACTTCAATATACTTCCACGCCACATAATCTTTTCGATCTCTTCTAATGGAACCGTCATCAATTCTTCTTTTCCAACTAGTAAAGTAACTTGACTTTCTTCAACCCGCTCTACTTCACCTGGCACAGTTACTCCACCTTTTAGATGAAATATTAACGGTTGATATACTTTACGTTGAAATGGTTTTGCTAAAAATTTTAATTTATCTATAATTGCTAGTGTCTTCGTCGAATAACTTTTCTGTATTTCATAAATCGATGTACTTTCATCAAGTAATTCGTATGGAATTACAGCTCGTTCATTTGGTGGCAGATGAAAAACTGGTGGGCCTTTTATAAAGAGCAAAGGATCATTAAATGAGTTCATTAGCACATCCTTTTTCCTTTACTTTATGCAATTTTAAAAAATATGATACAAACTACAATGATGAAATAAATAAAGTGGCCAATCCAAGGTAAATTAAAATACTCACGACATCATTTACTGTTGTGATAAATGGTCCCGATGCGACTGCGGGATCTATTTTCATTCGATGCATCAATAAAGGAATAAAAGAACCTCCCAAAGTAGCAACAAAAATCGAACCAAAAATCGATGAACCAACCAAAATACCAATTAGCAAATCATGTTTCCAAAAAAATACTACTCCGACCACAAGCAAACCACAAATGAGACCAGTAATCAGTCCTGTGCCAGCTTCCCTAAAAAGTAATTTCGTCTTACTTTCTTCTTCTATATCTCCTGTTGCAATACCACGAACTGCAACGGCTAGAGCTTGTGTCCCACTATTACCAGCCATACCAGCGATTAGGGGAATGAATACAGCAAGAAGTGCAACTTTATCTAGTGTTTGTTCAAAAATACTCATTAGATTAGCAGTGAGCATTCCTAGGAATAACAAAATAATAAGCCAAGGCAGTCTTTTTCTAGCAGCTTGTAATGGTCCTTTATCAAAGGTGTCCATATTGGATACACCAGCAAGTTTCGAGTAATCATCTGATGCTTCTTCGTCTAATACATCTAAAATATCATCGACCGTTACAATTCCCAGTAAATGATTTTTAAAATCTACTACTGGAACAGCTAGGAAATCATAGTCTTTAATCATTCTTGCTACTTCTTCTTGATCAACACTTACTAAAACACTTACTACGCGGTCATTCATAATATCCTTTATCAATGTATCTTCATCTGCAATGATTAAATCACGTAGTGAAATAACACCGGATAGTTTATGATCATCATCCACCACAAATAAATAATAAATGGTTTCTGCTTCAGGTGCAGCGCTACGCAAAATAGTCATTGCTGAGCGACATGTTGAATTTTCTGGAATGACTACATATTCTGTTGTCATGATGGACCCAGCTGTATATTCCTCATAATGCAAGAGGTCCTTAATTTCTTTTGCAGATTCCTTATCCATAATGTTTAAATAACTAGCAACCTTATCTTTACCTAACTCATTTAGAACATCTACTGCATTATCTGTAAACATAAAGGAAAGCATATCTGCAGCATATGTAATATCCATTTCCTGCATAAACAAATCATATTGCTCGCCATCAAATTTTGTTGCTTCAAATAGTTCAGCTATTTCTTTAGGAGAAAGGTAATGATAAATTTTCATACGTACATCTGGCTCCACCTTTTCAAAAAATATGGACTGATCATACGGATGTAGTTGCATAAATTCTTCTCTAAACTCTTCCATTGATTCATTCAATAGAAATTCAATTAAGATAGATTCCTCTAAGGGCTCTTGGGTGATTTCATCTTTCACACTTTCTCCTCCTCTCTGCATTTTGCTTATTTATTGTATGAAGTAAGCACTAAATAAGCAATGTTAATATTCCCTAGGAAATAATTTAATATAAAATTTAGGTAATCTTTTAACTAAATCAACAATATGAAACACACAAAACAACTTAAATTATAACCTATAATTCGTATTTGTTTAATGACCTTCGCTGATTGGAGCGTAAAGCTGCGATTCCCATGTTAAAACCGCCCTGTGGACGAAGTGACAGGGAATGACGTGTCCGTCTGGATTAGAAACCGATGAGGTTGGTTTGGCTACCACTAACTTTTTATAAATACGAACTCAGTTACTAAAAATATGAAATCCCACCATTCTTCCTGTCACTTAGGAATAATTAGTGGGAATCAGCGCTTTCATATCTTCTGGAAATGGAGCAACTAAGTGCATACGCTCTTTTGTAAATGGGTGTATCAATTTTAGTTCTTTCGCATGAAGTGCTTGCCTACTTATGATTTGGAGTTCACCACCATATAGATCGTCTCCGATTAATGGATGACCAATAGACATCATATGTACTCGAATCTGATGTGTACGACCAGTATGTAAATATAATCGTACATGCGTAAGTTTTTTTCCGTCGATTTCAAAACGAGATAATACGTGAACAGTGGTTTTAGCCTGTTTACCATTGTCATCGATAATACGTTCAATAATACTACCATTTTTTCTACCAATAGGAGCATCAATAACTAATTCATCTTGTTCAATATGACCGTGAACGAAAGCCTCATAAGCACGTGAAATTTGGCCTAATTTTTGCATTTCACTTAATAAATGATGTGCGTGACGATGCTTAGCCACACAAATGATACCAGAAGTGTCCTTATCAAGCCTAGTTACAATATGTACTGTAGAAGACAGTCCACTTTTCTCCAAATATCCAGCTATATAATTGGCCATTGTTCCGGTGGGATGTTCGCGAGATGGAATTGTGCTTATGCCGGCAACTTTTGTAAGAATGAGAAGATGGTCATCCTCCATCAAAATTGGAAAGTCGACTTGCTGAGGTATTAATCCCAAACTCTTTTTCTCAGGTGGAAATGTAATTTTGACCGAATCCCCTATATCTAACTTATGGCGTACGGTCTTCTCCACTCCATTAACCGTAATTTGCCCACCTTCGTATTTAATACTAGTCAATGCTTTTTTCGAAATACCGTATTGCCGAATTGCATCCCGAAGTAATTGTTGCGACTCATTTACTCGAAATTCTAAATGGATTAAATCTTCTTTCATATTTCTAAATCACTATCGATAAAGGAAGAATGTACTCTATGCCAAAAAGGAAATGATCTAAACCGAGCAAAACGAACTTTTTCATCTGCTACTCGATACTTAATAGATTGAACATCTTTGTGTAATAACTGAAGATGGTCTACAGTAACCATGAAATCCGGTCCTTTCACAGGCTTTAGTAAACAAGAGTGATGTTTCGGTAAGACCAGTGATGAACCAACTGTTCGGAAGACCCTGTTATTAATAGATGCAATTTCCGCAAGTTGAATAGCTTCTAACGAAGGATGCACAATGGCCCCTCCAAGTGCTTTGTTATATGCCGTACTCCCGGAAGGAGTAGACATACATAAACCATCTCCTCTGAATCGCTCAAAATGATCTCCGTTCAGTTCCACATCCATTACTAATGTAACATCAGGTGATTTTACAGTAGACTCATTTAATGCTAAATAGACCGAACTGTCTTCCCCATGTTTATAATTGATCGTTACTTCAAGTAAAGGATATTCTATTACTTCAAATTCTTTTTTCGCAATGCTAATAACAAGTTTTTCAATCTCTTCTGGTTTCCAGTCCGCATAAAATCCTAGATGCCCTGTATGAAGTCCGACAAAAGCAACAGAAGGGGTTAAATGTTTATATTTATGAAATGCATGTAATAATGTGCCGTCCCCACCAATGGATAAGACGATATCCGGATTTTCTTCATCAATAACGAGTCCAAAATCTACTAGATACGTTTTGGCACTTTCCATTAATTCATTCGATAAATCATCATTTCGGGACAATATAAAAAATTTCATAATTCATGTTCCCTCTCTTTCGTTTTTGGATTCCAGGAGATTTGGATGAGAAAGTTCCTTATTTTCACTAAAGTATTTTTGTGCTTCTTGAATTTCTCCACGGATTAAAGACATTTCTTCATCTAACCGAAATGCTGCTTCTGCCGCATATTGAAGTCTTTTTTTAATTTCTTCTGGAAAGATTCCTTTATATTTGTAATTCAATGAATGCTCGATAGATGCCCAAAAATTCATCGCTAATGTACGTATTTGAATTTCAGCGAGAATATTTATCTCCCCGTGAATTGTTTGAACTGGATATTCAATAATCATATGATAGGATCTATACCCACTTTGTTTCTTGTGGGAAATATAATCGCGCTCTTCTACTATTCTTATGTCATTTCTAGCGCGCAACAGAACTACGACAGTTTCTATATCATCTACAAATTGACACATCATCCGTAAACCAGCAATATCTGGTATTTCTTGCGCTAACGTATCAGAAGGCTCAAATAAGATTCCTTTTTCAAGTGATTTATCATATATACTTGCCAACGGTTTGACACGACCAGTTACAAATTCGATAGGTGAATTTGTATTATCTCTTTCAAACTGCGCGCGCATTCCTTTTAGTTTTACTTTTAACTCTGACACAGCTTGCTTGTACGGCTCTAAAAAGCGATCCCATTGCCCCATAAGCTTGTCCTCCACTTCCAATGACCTTAGTTCTATGGTTGTAAAATTTCACTAAATGCTTCTTCCACTGCTCTGGAGAAATCTGCACCGTAATTGTCATTACCTTCTATATTGAAAATTAGCATGTTCAGTTCCTCTTTAAAGCCCTGTAAGATCAATTCTTTGTCACCGATTTGCAACGATGGATCTTTTTCAGCTTTTAAGGTGTTTACAAGTAATGGCCAAACTTCTTGACCAAACTTTAAGTAATGATATCCTATTTCATCTTCTAAGAGATAAATAAAAGCCATAAAGTCTGAATCAGTAATCATTTGACCCGCTGCTTTTAGTTGAGGATTATTAGGTAATACTTCTAGCGTAAAGCGTATATCATTTTCTAATTGGACACCACTAAGCACATTATAAGTAATAGGCAAAATAAATCGTTCCTTTCTGTCTATGCTTCCACTATTTTAACATATTGAATCTCTTTGAAAAGCGCATATAATAGAAATAATAGGAAAGGTCGTGTAATATGCAATCCGAAAAAGAAATAGAGTTTAAAAACTTACTAACAAAACAAGAATTTGAATGCTTTGTATCCTTTTTTCAAATAGATCAAAAGGACTTTCACACCCAAACAAATTATTACTTTGATACACAAAATAACTTTTTCAAGGACAATCGGATGGGCTTTCGCTTGCGCGTATTAACAAATAAAAATGAACTTACTCTTAAACGACCGATAGAAGAACATGTGATGGAAGAAAATACAGTAGAAGTGTCTGATTTTGAAAGGGATGCTATTATCAATCAATCCACTTTCCCTTCTATTCCCTTTCTACAGCAATTTAATCTTGCCACTCCTTTACTCTGTATCGGAAGCTTACAAACAAATCGTGTCGAAATGTCCTATAAAAACGGGACTCTTTTTTTAGATCACTCCATTTATAGTCAAACAGAGGATTATGAGGTAGAATATGAGAGTAGTGATGTAAATTATGGAAAAAAAGTGTTTCTTGAATTGTTGGAAGCACATAATATTCCAATTCGACACACTGATAAGAAAATTGCTCGCCTAGTGAAATATAACAATATGTTGAAAGGTTGATCCCTTTGGATATTCAATCCTTAAAAGTTTTAATGGAAATAAATGCAATGCAAACTTTAGGTAGTGTGCAAAGCTCTCAAAATGACTCTTCCAATCCTTCCTTATTTTCTGATATGTTAGGACAAGTTTTACAAGCTAGTACAGGGAGTCAGACAAATGAAGATATTTCTTCATTATTATATAGTGGAAAATCCCCTGTATTTGTTCCATCTAGTGTAAACTCTGCACAGAGTAATTTAGCGGATTTAATCTCTTCTTATTCAACCCCTACTACAAATGGGACAGACTATGATGAAATTATTAAACGAGCTGCAGAAAAGTACAATGTTCCAGAAAAACTGATTTCTTCAATTATTAAACAAGAGTCTAACTTTAACCCCTCTGCTACTAGTTCTGCTGGTGCTTCCGGATTGATGCAATTAATGCCAGGTACGGCTAAGTATTTAGGCGTTACTAATTCATTAGATCCTGAACAAAATATAATGGGTGGGGCAAAATATATAAGTCAAATGCTTACTAAATTTGATGGCAATATTGAAACAGCGCTTGCTGCATACAATGCAGGACCAGGAGCAGTAAAAAAATACGATGGTATTCCACCATATAAAGAAACACAAAATTACGTACAAAAAGTGATGAATAACTTCCATGCATAACCGAAACATTAACAACCTATTAATATTAGTAGGTTGTTTTTTTATGCCATTCCCTTTGGTGAGGGAATAAGATAAAATAATGTATTTGTCCTATCAAAAGGGATTAAAAGGCTTATTTTCATTAGATTTTTCGTTAGTTATCTACACTAAAATTCGACTACCGTTTACTATGAGATAATCTAATTGTTTGAGATATTTAGGTTTCGTTGATAGAATGAATATAGTGCTAGAGCAAAGGGGTAAAGAAAATGACACAACAGCCTATACTTCCTTACGATGAAATCGGAGCAGAAAAATTACATCTGCTCGTTGATACGTTTTACGGCAATGTAGCAAAGCATCCACTGCTTATACCGATTTTCCCTAATGATTTATCGGAAACAGCAAGAAAACAAAAACAATTTTTAACTCAATATTTAGGTGGACCTAATTTATATACAGAAGAACACGGACATCCGATGATGAAAATGCGACATAATCCATTCCCTATCACTCCTGAAAGAGCACAAGCATGGCTTTCCTGTATGAGAGATGCGATGGATACAGTGGGTTTAGAAGGGAAGTCTCGGGATACATTTTATCGCCGTTTAGAACTTACAGCCAACCACATGGTCAATCAAACGAGTCATGAGGAGGAGAAAACGTGACAAGAATACAAATTCCGTCTGATACGTGCACATCCCCAGTAGTAAACAAGCCGCTTGAAATGTATGTTTTTTTGGACCCACTTTGTCCAACTTGTTGGGATATGCAACCTACCCTACGGAAATTGCAAGTAGAGTATGGCCAGTACTTTACTGTACGCACTGTATTAAGTACTAAACTGAATAAGTTAAATACAGTTTGTAACTTTCCCAATGCCGATTTGAGTAATGATCCATTCAGTATTTCTAAAATAGAACATTCAGTTTTCCCTTCAATTGCTGTAAAAGCTGCTGAATTCCAAGGGAAAAAAGCTGCTTTACGGTTTTTCATAAAAATACAAGAATATTTGTTTTTGAAGACTAAAAATGTTACATCCTTTTCTGTTTTACAGGAAATAGCAGAAGAAGTTAAACTCGATGTTGATGAATTTACACGGGATTTTATTTCCAATGAATGTGCTAGGTCCTTCCAAAGCGACTTATCCATTACTTGTGAAATGGAAGTCGACTCTTTTCCAAGTATTGTATTCTTTAATGAAAATATCGAAGATGAAGGCTTAAAAGTTTCTGGAAATTATCCTTACGAGATATATGTACAAATTCTACAAGAAATGTTAAATAAAGAGCCTGAAATACAAGACCCTCCGTTGCTTGAAAAACTTTTTGATCGATTCCATTCTTTAACTACAAGTGAGATTGCAAGCTATTATAATATTTCTAATCAATTAGCAGAACGTGAGCTTAAAAAACTTCTATTATTGCAAAAGGTTGAAAGACTACTCTTACCAAATACCGTATTATGGCGGTTAAAATAAATAAACAACGTCCTATCTTTTATAAGATAGGCCGTTGTTTATTGTCATAAATACAGAAAACACCCTTTCCTCCTACCGAGGAAAGGGTGTTTTCATTTACAAAGGGGATGGGAGAAATGTTCACGTTCAAACAAAGGGGTGTATGTTATCTTGTGATTTATTTCACACTCTTACTTTACCACGCCATATTATATAATACAATATATTAGCTTATCTTTTCACAAATTCGTCATACATCATAGGACGTCTTACCTCTATCCCTAACATATTATCAGCGCACTACTGAGAACGATAAAGCTGACACTATATTAAAACCTATTTTCCGTTGGTGAATTACACTGGACGGCTCATCCGTATGATCGCCGAATTTCTTTTTAGATGTTTCATCGCATTTTCACTACGACCAGCATCTCTTTTTCAG
Source organism: Psychrobacillus sp. FSL H8-0487 (assembly GCF_038008385.1). Taxonomy (NCBI): domain Bacteria; kingdom Bacillati; phylum Bacillota; class Bacilli; order Caryophanales; family Bacillaceae; genus Psychrobacillus; species Psychrobacillus sp. FSL H8-0487. The sequence goes on along the minus strand of NZ_JBBOZA010000001.1, from coordinate 1,034,127 downwards.
GTATTTTGGTGCTTACGGTATATTTCCATAAAAAAAACTTGGCATTAAGCCAAGCCTTTTTGTTATTCTCCTAAAAGTAGTTGTTCTAATTCATTTAATTTTTCTTCAAATACGCGACACGCTTCTTCAATAGGAGCAGCAGTGTTCATGTCTACGCCAGCTTTTTTCAATACTTCGATTGGATAATCCGAACATCCTGCTTTTAGGAACTCGTTAATATAACGGTCTACAGCCGGCTTACCTTCCGTCAAAATTTGGTTACTTAAAGCAGTTGCAGCGCTTAAACCAGTCGCATATTGGTATACATAGTAGTTGTAATAGAAATGAGGAATTCTAGCCCATTCCAATCCTATTTGTTCGTCAATTACAATATCATCCCCAAAGTACTTTTGATTTAACTTATAATATTCTTCTGTCAGTTTATCTGCTGTTAAAGCTTCACCATCTTGATCCAATTGGTGAATAATATGTTCAAACTCCGCAAACATAGTTTGACGGAAAACAGTTCCACGGAACCCTTCTAACCAGTGATTTAATAAGTAAATACGTTTCTTTGGATCATCAATCGTTTTTAGTAGATAATCATTCAATAATGCTTCGTTACATGTAGAAGCTACCTCTGCCACGAATATAGAATAATCTCCGTAAACATAAGGCTGATTAGCTCTAGTATAATAACTATGAATACTATGGCCAAATTCATGTGCAAGCGTAAAAAGGTTGTTAACGTTGTTTTGCCAGTTCATAAGTATATATGGGTTTGTACCATATGTTCCTGAAGAATAAGCGCCAGAACGTTTACCTTTCGTTTCTACTACATCAACCCAACGATTTTCAAGTCCTTGCTTGACAATAGACACGTATTCATCACCTAGAGGTTCAAAGCTTTTAAGCATCGCATCACTTGCCTCTTCGTATGTGTACTCCATATCCAATTCTTTCACTAATGGGGTGTATAAATCCCACATATGCACTTCCTCTAAGCCTAATACTTTTTTTCTTAGAGCTACATATCGATGAAGTAAATGAACATTTTTATTGACTGTATTTACTAAGTTGTCATATACACTCTCAGGAATATGATTGTTAGACATAGCAGCTTCACGTGCCGATTTATAGTTACGAATTTTAGCGTTAACATTGTCTCCTTTAATATTCCCTGTAAGCGTTGAAGCAAATGTGTTTCGGAATTTTCCATACGTATCATACATCGCCTTAAAAGCATCTTCACGTACACGCGGATCTTCACTTTCTAAGAAACGTGAGTATCTGCCATGAGTTAGTTGGACATCATTGCCATCTTCATCTTTGATAAATGGAAATTCTAAATCTGCATTATTTAGTTTACCAAAGGTATCAGCTGATGCACCTGCAACTTCCGAAAACTGTGCCAATAATGCTTCCTGTTCTTTTGGAAGTACATGAGGACGCTCTTTATTAATCTCTTCAAGTAATTGTTTATAAACTTGTAAATCCTTGTTTTTAGCTAAATAACTAGCAATTACAGTCTCATCGACGGAAAGAATTTCTGGCACTAAAAACGATAGCACAGTAGACACTTTCACATACAATGATTTTATACGGCTATCCATCGCCTGATATGTGCTATTTGCAGTATCTTGGTCCGTTCTCATATGTGCAAATGTATATAGTTTACGCAATCTTGAAGTAATTTCATCACGGTAAGCCAACACTTCTAACAGAGCTTCAGCACCATTACTGATTGTTCCCTGATAAGAAGATGCCTTCTCTGACAATTTCGCTACCTCTAGATATTCTTTTTCCCATTCATCATTTGAAGCAAAAATATCTTCTAATTTCCAAGTTAAATTTTCTGCTACTTCGTCACGAGTCAATATTTTATTTTTTGTATCTGTAGTCAAACTAAACTCCCCCTCTTACTGTTTCGAATTTCGAATCACCTTCTATTTTCTCAATATTCAAATCAATTTGCAAGGAATTCACTGTATAACAATCGTTTCATTAAATAATAATTCATTTTACTATTATATATTGCATCTTCAGTAGAAATTAGACAGCGTTGAAGCGTATTAAGATAGTTTTCTACTGCTTTTATATGTTCTGAGGAAGGTTGGGATGATATCTTTCTATCTAATAGAAAAGTTTCACAATTTTGATAGTCTGCTTGTAGAATGGATAGACCTAGTTGATGTAAATAATCTATAAACTGAATTTGCCATTCAATCGCATGGGTAGGAAAAACAACAGCTAGTTTAGTTGGAATACCTATAAAAAAAGGTACTTTCTTGGGATGCATTCGCCATCTATAGCATATTTGGAGGAACAAGGATTGGACTCCTTTTCTATTAAAAAAGTATAGATTGTCTAAATGCTTGGAGCGCTGGTGCTTGTATAAGCATAAGTATTTTTGAAACTCTTCCCATGAATTCTTTTTTAGTATCGCAAAGGGCCAGGACTGCTCTTCCAAGGATAGCTTCTTAACTTTTACAATATAATTATTAGCCTTTACATGCATTGGATTTGCAATATAATGAAAATACTTTGTTCGAGGGCAATAGGTGAGTATTGTTTTTCCATTTGGGGTCGTATAAAAGAACTGTTGCCGAAAGGAGGATAGCTTCATAGTGCCTATTTCATGGATTGGAAAGTCGGAACTTCTCGGTGTCCGCAAGATCCATAGAGGAATAATTTGCTTAGTTATATAGCCATTTGTACGCTCCTGAATTGTGGTAACGGGGATTTGACTACACTGGAATTCTATTGCAAATTTGTATACATTGCTTTGAACATATAGGTCGGGTCTTTGATGAAGAAAAGGTAGGTAAGCTTCTAATTCTACGGATGATGAATGTTTCTGCAAAAACTCATATAAATCCAATTTACCATTTAAATGGTCCTCGCTTTCTCCTTCTGAAAAAGCCTGATTGCAGGAAATATTCCGAGTATGAGCAAAATGTGGGATTTTTATTGGTCCATTTTTCAAAATAACTTGTTCGCTACATTGAGCGCAGGAGAAGGTATTGCTCGTTTTTAAAACATCTAAAAAGGTTCGAGGATGTTGTGCAGGTACAATTATTTCTCCGTCTCTTGTTAAAGCTGATAATATTGGTATCACCTCCAAATACCAATATACAAATTTTCAAAAAATAATGCAACTACTTTAAACAAAAGTATTAGCGCATGTTCAGAAAGATTCTATAAAGAAGCAATCAAAAAAACCTTCTATAAATAGAAGGTTTTAAAAATGTTTATTTAACTCGTCTAGAACTCCACTGGAAATTATTTCTTTTCCATACTCTTGAATTATATGAATGGTTGTCTTTGAATTATTTGCAAACTCTGAAACAACACTTAATGTATTAAGTACCAATTCAAATTCGGTTTCATCAAAATCAAAAACGATATGCAAATAATACTTCTCTTCATAAAAATACAAAGAAGTCTGTAAATCTGCCTCATCTAATTTTTTTGCTAGCCCAATTACATCCTCAAAGCTTTCAAAAACAAATGTATAATCCGTTGGAATTTCATCTAATTCATCCATATAACTTGAAAAATCATCAAACTCATGTGGACCGATAGAACTTGATACCCCATTTTTAAATATTTTACTAGATATATCATCAGCATCTGAATTATTCCCTAAACGCTCATCTTGTTTTGTTAATTCCGTTCTTGTAACAATCACTTCCAAACCTTTTTCCATCGCATGAACTTGAATCCATAAAGGACCATCTAATTCTTCAAAATGATCATCATCATGAACCTCATCCATCATTTCCCAAAAAAGCTGCTCGCTCTTATCCTTATTGAACCAGATTTCATCTCGGCTGAAGCCTCTTTCTTCAATGTCGATGTATGAAATGTATACTTTGAAAGTGTTATCATTGATACGCTCGATATCCATTTAACACATCTCCTTTCGCTTCTTACCGTCTCAAATGTGTAGTGTCTATTACTATTGTATGTCGTTTATAAAAAAAAGAAAAGGATTCCTGCTTAACTTTTAAAATTATTAATCAAACTACATGGATTGTAGAAAAATTTAGCCTTGAATGCAAGTGGAAGAAAAAAAGAAAAGCCAATTATTTTTCAAAAAAGTACTTTGAAAAACAATTAGCTTAATATTACACTAGTTAACTAGACGTTGTGCTTCAAGTAATTGATAAGCACGTACTTTTCTAGGTAAGAATCTACGAATTTCATCTTCATTGTAACCAACTTGTAGACGCTTTTCATCTAAAATAATTGGTCGACGTAGCAAGCCAGGATGTTCTTGAATTAGTTCGTAAAGACGTTGTAACGGGAGACTTTCTAAATCAACATTCAGCTTTTGAAATATTTTAGATCGTGTTGATATAATTTCATCTGTTCCGTCTTCTGTCATACGAAGGATTTCTTTTATTTCACTTATACTAAGTGGTTCTGAAAAAATATTACGTTCTTTATATGCAATCTCATGCTCTTCTAACCACGCTTTTGCTTTTCTACAAGAAGTACAACTTGGTGAAGTGAATAAAGTTACCATCATTTTAAAAAACACGTCCCTTCAAATGTCTGTGTTATATAAAGTAGATTATAATTAATTTAATGTAGTTATATACTTTCTTTAGTATACACCACTTTTAATTTTTTTAAAATACGTTTTAATGAAAAATTTAACTAGGAAAAATTACTGTCACAATTTCGTGTTACTTATTAGGTAATCCTTATATAGAATGAATCATTTTTAGTTATATACTAATTATTACCCACCATTTCAAGAACTTAAACATCTCCAACATAAAATACTATTTTCTCAATTAGTGATACTTAATGAAAATAACTGTTATACTTAATAGTACGTTTTAAATGCAAAAAGGTTTCAAAAAAGAAAAAAGTAGAATGATAATATCATTCTACTTTCTTGTTATTCTATGCCTAAGGAGTATAATCTACGCCTTTAGTATACTTATTGCCTGCATTCCATAATAAATATTCTTTAATCCCAGCTTCGCTTAATGCCTTAATCTGGGCCTCTACTTCCTCTTTACCATATTGTTGATAATTCCCCGCCCCTAAATACGAAGCAGTAAAATCTTGTAGCCATGGACGTGAGACAGGCGGGTTTTCCAGCTCTGCCAGTTTAGCATTTTCAACCTTCGCATATTCTTGTACTAATCTATATGGCTCTAAATCTGGTTTTGCAATTCCAAAGTAAGAGGTCCAATGACTTGGGTAAATCATGGAAGAAATTACGTCCACATTTTCAGATATTTTACTAAAATTTTGACCGATTCCCGGTGCCTCTGGTAATGTAGCTGAATATCCAAAAATATCAACCGATAGTTGAGCACCATATGGTTTAAGCTTTTCTTTTGCATAAGCTACAAAATCTGTAACTGCCGAAACCCTACGTTGAACAAAATCTAGGTCTGACTTTTCATATTCACCCATTGAGTATTTTAACGTGTTTTCTCTCTTCTCAAAACCTTCTGGAAAACGAACATAGTCAAATTGAATTTCCTTAAAGCCCATTTTAGCTGCCTCAATTGCTATTTCCACATTATAATCCCATACCTCTTTCATAAAAGGATTAACAAATGCTTCCCCACGTCCATTTTTCCAGACTGATGTACCATCTACAAATGACCATTCAGGCTTTCTCTCCGCAAGCTCTGTATCTTTAAAGATAACGATACGCGCTATCGGGTAAATTTTCTTTTCTTCCATGGTTTTCAATATTTTTTGCGGATCTTTTATGTATGGTTTCCCAATATCGTATTTTGCTAATGCTGAATCTTCTTTGGGGATGTATGTAAGGTTTCCAAAATCATCTTTAATATCAACAACCATTGCGTTTAAATCTGTTGTGTCCATTAAATTCACTAGATCATTAAAACGTTCTCCACCTGCGGAATGCCCTGTTACATATACACCTCTTACCGCATCTGGATATTCAAATGTCAAACCAGAATCATATGTGAATAATTTAGATGAAGATACAAGAGTTTCGTCTATTGCTTGAAAGCTAAATTCTTTAGTAGAAAATTCTTTTGAAAATAAATTTGTTTCGGCACTAACCGCACCAGGTATAAATACTGTCATTGCTATCGATGCCGAAGCTATTACTCTTAGATACTTTTTCATATTTTAAAAATCCCTCTCCTATAAGTCACTCTATTCTAACAAGTTCAAACTATGAAAGAAAGTGCCATTAGACCAAAAATAAATAGAGTGCGAGAATTTCATATTTACCTTGTATGTATACCCATAAAAATACGATTAAATCAATTTATGATATAAAAGGCACTTCGTACAGAATATCGGCTTTATTAATTAGTCAGCTAATACTTGAAGAGGTGAACCACATCGTTTGTCCACAAAATACTTTCCGCTGACGTTTTCTCGGCCCTATAGAAGACACCACATTACACTCCAGTCAATCTAGTAAGTAATACTTCATTGAAAGGTTTATCGCAAGGTGTGAGTATTTTCATATCATTTACTTGGAATCCAGTGCAGTACCTTATATACTTTCTTTCAAAAAAAGCGACCATTCGTATGAATGGTCGCTGATTTATTATACTTGTGAACCTGAAATAGTTTGTAAAGTGGCAAGCTCTTTTGTTGAACAATATACAAAATGTCCAGGCGTTACTTCGCGCATTGCTATCTCTTCCCCATCTTGATAATTATGAGAAGCAGGATCGTATGATTTACGCACACGAGTACGTTCATAATTTGGATCTGGAAGTGGTATAGCTGACAATAGTGACTGTGTATATGGATGCATTGGATTTTTATATAAATCCTCCGCAGAAGCTAGTTCTACTAACTTACCAAAATACATAACACCGATTCGATCGGAAATATACTTAACCATTGATAAATCATGGGCGATAAACAAATAAGTTAAGCCTTTTTCTTCTTGTAATTCTTTTAGTAAGTTAACTACTTGTGCTTGAATAGAAACGTCTAATGCCGAGATTGGCTCATCGGCAATGATGAATTCTGGATTAACAGCTAGTGCTCTCGCAATACCTAGACGTTGTCTTTGTCCACCAGAAAACTCATGTGCATAACGGTCAGCGTGCTCACGGTTCAACCCTACAGTTTCTAATAATTCCACAACACGTTCTTTACGTTCTTTTGGATTTTTAACAAGTCCATGAATGTCTAAACCTTCCGCAATAATATCCAGTACTTTCATACGCGGATTTAGCGAAGCATAAGGATCTTGGAAGATCATTTGCATTTTACGGTTAAATGATTTTAAATCTTTTTTCGACTTTTTATCATGAACGTTAATACCATCATAAATTACTTGTCCATCTGTTGCTTCGTAAAGGCGTATAATTGTTCGACCTGTTGTGGATTTACCACAGCCAGATTCCCCTACTAGTCCAAGTGTTTCCCCTTTATATATATCGAAACTGATATCGTCTACCGCACGAACTTCATTAGGCTTACCTTGATTGAAATACTGCTTAAGATTTTTAATTTCTAGTAATTTTTCAGCCATTAGTAAGTCCCTCCTTCCGTTCCTTCATAATAGCGGCTGCCTGGGAACTTTTTCATACGTTCTACAATTGCTAGTGGAGGCTCAACTTGTGGAGCATCCGGATGTAACAACCATGTAGCAGCTGAGTGCGTATCACTTACTTTAAAAAATGGTGGTGCTTCTTCTAAGTCTATTTTCAAAGCATAATCACTACGTAGTGCAAATGCATCACCTTTAGGTGGATACAATAAATCAGGTGGTGTTCCTGGAATTGCATATAATTTTTCATCAGCACTATCTAATGAAGGCATTGAACTTAGTAAGCCCCATGTATAAGGGTGTTGAGGGTTATAGAATATTTCATCTACGGTCCCAATCTCAACTATTTTACCACCATACATAACAGCTACTCTATCCGCAACATTTGCCACGACCCCAAGATCATGTGTAATGAAGATGATAGATGTATCTATTTTCTTTTGAAGGTCTTTCATTAACTCTAAAATTTGTGCTTGAATCGTTACATCTAATGCAGTAGTTGGCTCATCCGCAATAAGAATCTGTGGATTACATGCTAGCGCAATAGCAATAACAATACGTTGACGTTGACCACCAGAGAATTGGTGAGGATATTGCTTAATACGCGCCTCAGGTTTCGGCATACCAACTAAACGCAATAAGTCTATTGCTACTTTACGTGCTTCAGCTTTCCCAATTTTTTGGTGTTTCAAAATTGGTTCCATAATTTGGTTGCCGATAGTCATTGTAGGATTCAAAGAAGTCATTGGATCTTGGAAAATCATTGAAATATCTTTTCCACGAATCTTTTGCATCTCTTTATCTGATAACTTAGTTAAATCTTTTCCGTTAAATAAGATTTGACCATTTTTAAATTCTGAACTAGATTCAGGTAACAAACGCATAATTGCTTTTGTTGTAACTGATTTACCAGAGCCAGACTCTCCTACTATTGCCAGTGTTTCCCCTTTTTTTAAGTCGAAGTTAACGCCACGAATGGCCTTTACTTCACCAGCAAATGTATGGAAGGAAAGCTCTAGGTTTTTAACTTCTAATATCTTTTCCATATTCGCTTTCCTCCTTTAGTCTTTCATCTTCGGATCAAGTGCGTCACGTAGTCCATCACCTAGTAAGTTGAATGCAATCATTAGTAAACTAATAATAATCGATGGGTACAATAGAATATGTGGTTGGAACTTAATTAATTTATATCCATCGTTTATTAGTGTCCCAAGTGATGCATCAGGTGGTTGTAAACCTAGTCCAATGAAGCTTAAAAAGGCTTCAAAGAAAATGGCAGTTGGAATAGTGAACATTGTATTAATGATAATAATACCTAATATATTAGGTAAAATATGTTTAGTAATAATTCTACTATCTGTAGCACCCAATGTGCGTGAAGCTAATACAAATTCTTGATTTTTGAATTTTAATACTTGACCACGCACTATACGGGACATACCAATCCATCCGGTTATAGTAATAGCAATAATAATAGCCGTTATTCCTGGGTCCATAAAGCTAAGCATGAGAATAACAATTACAAGTGTTGGAATTCCGTATAGAATTTCTACAATACGTTGCATAATATCATCAACACGACCACCATAGTATCCGGAAATACCGCCGTATGCAACTCCGATTACCATATCGATTAATGCTGCCACAAAAGCGATAAATAAGGAGATTTGAGTACCTTCCCAAACACGAGAGAACATATCACGGCCAAGACCGTCTGTACCAAACCAATAATAAGTATCAACCTTTTTCATCTCATATAAGTCTACTTCTTTACCTGCAAGAGTTCCTACACCATTCATTATTCCAAGCTTTTCAATACCCGGAACTTTTGGTGGTAAATTAGCGTGTGTGATAGTTTGTGTTTCCGAGTCATGTGGACTAATCATAGGTCCGACAAAAGCCATGATGATTATGAATGCCAAAATGAACATACTAACTATAGCCGCTTTGTTCTTGCGTATACGAAGCCAAGCGTCCTGCCAGAAACTCAAACTTGGTTTTGATATACGCTCCGCATGACTAGAATCAATTTCAATTCTTTCAAAAGAAGATGCAGGTGGTTTTTGTAAGTCGTGTTTCATTAATCTTTACCTCCTGACAAACGAATACGTGGATCGATAATGCCATAAAGCACATCTACTAAGAATATTACGACAATTAAGAATGCAGAGAAGAATAATGTAGTTCCCATAATTATAGAGAAGTCATTAGACATAATGGATTTAACAAATTGCTCTCCGATACCCGGGATTGCAAAGATTTGTTCAATAACTAGAGATCCAGTTAATAATCCAGCTGCAAGTGGTCCTAAAACTGTAACTAGCGGGATCAATGCATTTCGGAAAGCATGCTTAAATGCAATTTCAAAACCGTTGGCCCCTTTAGATTTTGCTAGAGTAATATAATCCGAACTTAAAACCTCAATCATTTCCGTTCGTATAAATCGAGAAGCTGTTGCAAGTGGTCCCATTGCTAAAGCAATAGATGGGAGTACGCTGGACATCCAGCCATCCTTCCACAATGCCACCGGGAATAGTTCCCATTGAACTGCCAACCAATATTGAAGGAAAGTTGCAAAAACGAAAGATGGAATAGATATACCGATGATAGCCACGAATGTACTACCGTAATCCCAAATAGTATTTTGCCTTAATGCTGCAATCATGCCCAATAGTATACCGAGCGTCACACCAAGAACTAAACCTTGAGTACCCAGTATCAGAGATGGTCCTAGTCGATCTATTATTAAATCTGTAACGCTGGCATTCTTAAATTGGAATGAATTTCCTAAATCACCTTGCGCTAGATTCAGCATATACTTAGCATACTGTACTGGAATCGGTTGATCTAATCCATATTTCGCTTCAACTACCGCAAGTTGTGTAGGGGATAGTTTTGAAGCAGAGCTAATCGGGGATCCTGGAAGCGCCTTCATTAAAAAAAATGTTGCCGTCGCAATCAGGAAAAACGTAATAAACATATAAAAAATACGACGAGTAATGTATTTTGTCATCTTTGCACCTCCAACAAACAATATTTTTTTGACATTAACATGCTACTAATATATTAAACATTTAATGTGGATAGTTGTCAAAACTAAAATATAATATTAAATATTTTGTGAATTCTGATTCATTTAAAAAGAGAGTACATGATCCATTAGGAACCATATACTCTCTAGCTATGAGATTTTAAAAATTATTAATAAGCTTATTTACCTTCAATATATGCCCATTTGTAACTATAATCTCCACCGAATGGGTGAGCAATTATACCTTTTACATATGGTTTTTGAAGGAACATTAATCCACGTTGGTAGATTGGTCCAACTGCAAATTCTTCATCAACGATCATTTTTTCAGCTTTAGCCATTGCTTCCCAACGAGCTTCAGTATCTAGAGCCAATGAACCATTGATATCTTGTAATAATTGATCGTATTCAGGATTTGAGAATGACATTTGGTTGTTACCGCCATCAGTTTCCCATAGGCTTAAGAATGTGAATGGATCTTGATAATCTGGTCCCCATCCTGCAACTTGAATATCATAGTCTTGGTTTGTATCAAGATCTAAACGAACATTAAATGGAACTTCTTTAAGAGTAATAGACAATCCTGGTAAATTACCTTCTAATTGAGATTTGAAGTATTCATCCATTTTTTTAGAAAGTTCAGTGTCTCCACCTAGAATTTCTATCGAAAGTTCAGTAACTCCTAGTTCTGATAAACCTTTTTCCCATGCAGCTTTTGCTTCATCTACATTGAATACAGCCATGTCTCCGTTAACGTCACGGAAGTCCTTTCCATCTTCATCAAACACGAAATCTGAAGGAATGAATGAATAAGCAGCTGTCGAACCATTTGCTAATACAACAGAAGCTAAATCTTCTTTGTTGAATGCTTTACTAATTGCTTCACGAATATTTACGTTAGCAAGTGGAGTTTTTTCTCCATTACGTTCTTGGTTATATTTGAAATAGAATACTGAAGTTTCTAATTCATTTACTAACTCTGGATCAGCAGCATATTGCATTGCATATTCTCCAGATAGTCCAGCACGGTCTTTTTCACCATTTGTATATAAGTTAACTGCTGTTGCAGTTTCTTTTATAACATCATAATTAATTTCAGTAAGCTTTACAGTTTCTTTATCCCAGTACTCTTCATTTTTAAGTAGTTGCCAAGATAAACCTGTTCCGTCCCATTTAGCAAGTGTAAACGGTCCGTTGTATAAAAGTGATTCAGAGTTTTTCGCGTAGTTTTCACCTTGCGCAGTAACGAATGCTTCACTTTGTGGTAAGAATGTTCCAAATGACATTAGTGATAAGAAGTAAGGAATTGGTTTTTCAAGAGAAACTTCTAAAGTTTTTTCATCAAGTGCTTTAACACCTAACTCAGTGTATTCCATTTCGCCATTAGAAATTGCAGTAGCGTTTTTGATGACACCAGCCATCATATATGGACCATATTCAGATGCAGTATCTGGGTTCATAGCACGCTTCCATGAATATTCAAAGTCATTAGCAGTTACTGGAGTACCATCAGACCAGTTAGAATCACGTAATGTGAAAGTATAAACTAATCCATCTTCAGAAACTTTGGGTTCCCCATCAGAGATTGCAGGAACAGCAATGTTTTCTTGATTCAAACGGTATAAACCTTCGTTTACGTTGTTAAGTAGATCAAAACCAACTGCGTCAGTTACTAGAGCTGAATCCATTGTTGGAATTTCAGCAGTCATGATCAAGTTAAGAACTTGTTCCTCGTCTGCTGCTACTTCTGTTTCTTCAGTTGTTGCGTCTTTATCGTCTGTGTCTGTAGTTGTATCATCTTTAGTTTCCTTATCATCGCCACCACATGCAGCTAGGAATAAAGCAACAACTAACAGTAGGCTTAAAAGCCATACAAGCTTGCTATTCTTCAAATAAATAACCTCCTTAAATATTCAGAAAAATTCATTACATTTATTATTATACATTTTCTTTCAAGCTTGTACAGGTTTTTTTTTTATATTTTTACAATAGTGTAACAATATCATTACATTGTCCTAACAATTGTGAATCTTTGGAAAAGAAATTGCTTTTTTTTGGCAATTTAAATAATCAATTTTTTGCATATTTTCTGTGTCTATTTTATAATTTAAAAATGATAGAGGTGAAATATGAAAAAAAGATTGATTTACTTTCTTAGTTGTCAGGTAATAATTGTTATATTAATGCTTACAGTTAATAAAACAATCCAACTCGTACCTTATATAAATATGTCCTTTTTTGTCGGCGGTACAATTACATTTATAGGGTTAATGACTTATGTCGTTTCAGGAGGTTTTTTTGATTTTTTTACGGAAAGTACACGTAAAGTATTTACTCCTAAACATATGAAAAATGATGTAAGCCAGATGCGATTACCATCAGAAGTATTTTCTTTTCCACATAAACCGATTATCGCATTAGGACTATCGAGTTTGTTTTGTATGTGTATCGCTTTGTTCATCTATTATAGCTAATTAAGATCCCTTGATTTTTGTGTTTCTTCTATATATAATAATCAAAACTAAATAATTTAGCTTTGAAGAAGAAAAGTACATTTACTGACGTATGCTAAGAGAGTCTGTGGTCGCTGTGAACAGATCATACGGTAGATGGAATGGGCTTCTGAGCAGTATATGTGAAAGTAAAGTAGCATATACCGTCCCGTTCACGTTACGAAACAAGAGTGGCTAATTATTTTAGCAAGCTGGGTGGTACCACGGATTTAACATCATTCGTCCCTTTTATAGGGATGCGTGATGTTTTTTTTATTTTTCAATACAAAAGGAGATAGTAAAAATGAAGAAGATCTTTTCAGGCGTACAACCAACAGGAATTATCACACTGGGGAATTACATTGGTGCCTTCCGACAATTCACTGCATTACAACATGATTATGATTGTGTGTTTTGTATAGTAGATCAGCATGCTATTACAATTGCGCAGGACCCGAAAGAACTAAGTGATCATATCCGCTCATTGGCAGCATTATATATTGCTGTCGGTATTGATCCGGAGAAATCCACCTTATTTATACAGTCTGAAGTTCCTGCTCACACACAAGCTGGCTGGATTATGCAATGTATTTCGTATATTGGTGAATTGGAAAGAATGACTCAGTTCAAAGATAAATCTACTGGTAAAGATGCTGTTTCAGCAGCATTGTTAACTTATCCACCATTGATGGCAGCGGATATACTTTTATACCAAACGGATATTGTACCTGTTGGTGATGATCAAACTCAACATGTCGAGTTAACGAGAGACTTAGCTGAAAGATTCAACAAACGTTATGGTGAAGTATTGACCGTTCCGCAAATTCAATTACCCAAAAATGGAGCTCGTATTAAATCCTTACAAGACCCACTGAAGAAAATGAGTAAATCAGATTCCAATCTTAAAGCTACGATAAGACTTTTGGATAGTCCAAAGGAAATTGAAAAGAAAATTAAAAGCTCTGTTACAGATTCTGAAGGTATCGTTGCTTTCGATCCTGAAAACAAACCCGGAGTTTCTAATCTCTTAACAATTGAATCCGCTTTAACAGACGTATCCATCCCAACACTTGTACAAAAATATGAAGGTAAGGGATATGGAGATTTCAAAGCTTCCGTGGCCGAAGTCATTATTGCGCATCTTACCCCTATTCAACAAAGATATGAGCAGTTACTCAATTCTACTGAGCTGGATGAAATTCTAGACTTAGGAGCAGAGAAAGCCCAGGCTCTTGCAAATGAAACTTTAGTTAAGATGGAAGCTGCAATGGGTCTCGGAAGAAGACGACTAAAGTAATTGCTAGTATAGACACACATAAAAGTATAAAATCCGTCGACACCATCATATACATGAGGACGGATCTCCAAGAGTAGCCTAGCGATAAAAAGTTCAAATAAAGTACTAAATGTGAGCAGCTAATTACTGCTATTCCATAACTGACTAAAAATATTAATAATCTTATTAGTATCACATCCTTATAAGACCATATGAAAAACCGCTCTTAAACTTTCGTTTAAGAGCGGTTTTTTTAAAAAATATTTATTTAACTGGAGTATCAGCCACTAGTTCGACATCGATATAATCGAAATCAGTGTCATAACCGAAGTCCCAGTTTTTCACACGATCATTGATTGGGCGTAATTCGTAACGGAATTGCATAGGAATTACAGCAGAAACATCTTGCATATATTCTTGCCATTCACGGAACTTCTTAGCACGGAACTCTCCATCAATTGCTTCAGGAGAATCGATTGCAGTTAACAATCCTTCAAGGTCTTCAGATGTGTAACGGCTGAAGTTATAAACAGCTGTTTTAGAGTATAAACCTGCTGGAGATGGGTTTGTACCTGTACCCCATGCACCCATAAATACATCGATTTCTGGATCATCTGCTTGAACTTTATCATAGAATGTATTGAATTCGATTAGACGACCTGTAGCTAATTGTACGTCTAAGCCAACCTCACCCCAGTTTTGTAGGTAGTAAGAGATTACTTGTTCTTGTGTTTCATCACCAGCCATAGCTGCTAATTTAATAGAAAGTTTTTCTCCATTTTTATCTTCACGTAGACCATCGCCATCAGTATCTTTATATCCAGCTTCGTCTAATAATTGTTTAGCTTTTTCAGGATCATAGTTATATCCTTCAATAGAAGAATCATGGAATGATTTAAATACTGGTGGAATTAGAGAATTAGCACGCTCACGTAAGTCGAAGTAGAATACTTCATTAACTTGCTCGATGTCTAAAGCGTAACCCATTGCTTGACGTAGTACTTTGTCACCCATTTTTGCTTCTTCTTCATTTGTAATTGCAACACTTGCATCATAGTCATATTTCCCAAGTTTGAATCCTACATAAGAGTAGTACAATTCTTGACGACCAAGAAGCGTAATATTTTCAAGATCTTTTACATTTTCATAAGCGCTTGTTGGGAAAGAAAGAGCCATATCGTATTCACCAGTTTCTAATGCTTTAGCAGCTGATGCAGTTGGAACTGTTTTGATCACTACCCCATCCAGTTTCGCTTGACCTTTCCAGTAGTTGTCATTGCGTACAAATTGTACAGTCTCACCAGGAACGATTTTGTCGAATTTGAATGCCCCTAGAGTAACTGGGTTTTTACGTACAGCATCACTTTCAAGTAATTCAGCAACAGGAATATCTTTTACGATATGACTTGGTTCAGCATAAAACCATAGTCCATCTCCACCTGAGTAGATTGCTGGAGAAACTTTGTTGAATGAAATTTCTAAAGTAGTTTCATCCACTTTTTTCAAACCTGAAATTGTATCTGCTTTTCCATCATGATATTCTACAGCACCAACGATATTTTGGAAGTCTGAATCATAACGAACTCCTGCATAATCAGGATGGCCAATAATTAAGTAAGGTTGGATTAAATCCTCAATTTTAAGAGGCTCTCCATCTGACCATTTAACTCCGTCTTTAATCTTAACAGTTGCTTTATTGTTAGCATCGTCAACTTCTAATGTAGCAATACCACCATCAGAAATTAGGAAATCTCCATCAGTGTCAAACAGTACATTAGTTGCGAAATCCATTATTTCAGCATCATAAGCATCTTCATATAGAGTATAAGAGAAGATACCTTGGAATGGAGAATCATTTACTAATGCAACTTGTAAAGTTCCTCCTTTAATAGCTTCGCCTTCGTTATCAAGTACTACAGAGAATAAATCGTCTGAGGCAGGCTCTTCAGCATTTTCCTCTGCACCATCATCTTCCTTTTCTCCACCGTCTTCTGTCTTATCCGGCTCATCAGCAGGTTTTGAAGTGTCTTCATCTGAATTACACGCGGCAAGAACTAGCATCATTGTCAAAAGTAATGCAAGTAAAGCTAAAAGTTTCTTATTCATTCTTTTTCCTCCTTTTTATTCTCTTTTTATATATCAAACGCTCTAGCGTCTAATAACTATTTTTAACCAAGTCGTTGACGTGCATCAGCAGATCTTCGAATTGCCTGACCAACATAATTGATCGCTAACATAAGTAATAAGATTAGTAATGCTGCTGGCAACCAGTTCCACCAGGCATTTTCCATTATGAATGGATCTGTTGCATAGCTTACAAGTGTTCCTAAACTTGGTGTAGACGGCGGTAAACCAAAACCTAAAAACGATAGTCCAGTTTCCAATCCGACATTTCCAGCAAAATTTAGTGTCATCTCCACGATTAATAGAGAGCTTAAATTCGGCATCATTTCTTTGAAAATAATAACAAAATTACCTGTGCCTAATGTTTTCGATGCATTTATATAGTCTCTCCTACTTTCAGAAAGAGCTTTACTTCGAATAACCCGCGCAGTACCTACCCATAAGAATACACTCATTATTAAAATGAATATGAGAATATTATATTTTGGTACGATAGTTACAAATACAATGATAATCATAAGAGAAGGTATAGTAATGAAGAAATCAATAATACGCATAAAGATATTATCAATCCATCCTCCAAAATAGCCTGTCACTAAACCAATGACTACACCGATAAAGCCTGTTAATAATGTAACTGATATTGCAATTGTCAATGAGTTACGCGCACCTACTACTAATTGGCCAAGGATATCCCGCCCACCTTTATCGGCTCCTAACCAGAATTTTTCACCTGGTTCTGCTAGCTTGTCACGCAAGCTGATTCGCATAAGCTGAGTTTGGTCAATTTGCCATGCCCATATATATATGCTTCCAATAACTACAATTAACGATATTAATGAGAACATTGCTAATTTATCTTTCATAAACTCCCGCGCAATAACTTGAAAACCAGTCGGGGGAGAGCTTACTTTCATCTCTTTTGATGCTTCAATAGCTTCCGTATTTTTCATTATTTGGACTCTCCTTATCCATTATTTTTTAGTCAATCCTAATTCGAGGGTCAACGATGCTCATGATGATATCGGATAATAGACTTCCTAATAATGTTAAGAATCCAAAAAGCATAACAAGTGCTGTAATTACACTATAATCACGCCCATTAATTGCGTGAATGAACAATTGTCCCATACCATGATATCCAAAAATAGTTTCAATAAAGATAGATCCAGTTAGAAGTCCTGTAATTGTAAACCCTAAAAAGGCTGCAATCGGTAACAACGAGTTACGTAATATATGACGAGAATATACTTTATTGATCGGAATACCTTTACTTTTCGCAGTCCGTACATAATCTAACGACTTAGAATCAATAATTTCGGAACGTAAGTACTGAATAATCCCAGTAGTCGCAAGTAAGGCATACGTAATCGCTGGTAATAAAATATGATAGAACTTACTCCATATGAAGCCAGCTGTTCCAGACTCGTATTTAATATCTACGGTCCCACTAGTAGGGAACCAACCTAATTCGTATCCGAAGAAGAACAGATTGATCAATCCTAATACAAATGTTGGTATGGCAAAAACTATAAAGCTATACAATACAATCGTTTTATCTAGGAAAGAGTCATGGAATCTACCAGCTATAACTCCTAGTGGAATGGCAATTAAATATAATAAAAATACACTTAACAAAGATAACCATAATGTATTCAACGCACGCTCTCCGATTAAATCAGCAACAGGGACGTTAAAGGTGTAGCTACGTCCAAAGTCTCCTTGAAAAGCATTCCCAATCCAGTTCACATATTGAACATACCATGGGTCATAGAAACCAGCTTTAATACGAAGTTCTTCTACTCTAGCGGGATCTGTTTCTGGAGTGATTAATCCTGTAAAAGGGTCCCCAGGCATAAACTTCGCCATTATAAATATTAAAAGACTAAGTACAAATAATTGTGGAATCATTACGAGAATACGCCTAATTATTGTTTTCCACATATTACATGCCCCCTTTGTTCTGAGCACTCATTGCCACTTGATGTGTATTGGAGATTGTTTGTAAATCAAAAACTCTTCCATTCTCATCATAATAATTATGGTGATTCGTTAAATAATCTACTTCTACAGCTCTTCGAATATTCTTTCGCTCTTCGCGATTTGTCGGATTTACTTCGGGTATTGCAGACAGTAATCTTTTCGTGTATATATGTTGAGGATTTGTATAAATATCATTTCGATTACCAGACTCTACAAAACGTCCTTTATACATAATCGAGATATTATCACACATATGTTTAACTACTCCCAGATCGTGGGATATAAATAAGAAACTCAATCCAAACTCCTCTTGAATATCTTTTAAAAAGTTTAAAACCTGTGCCTGAACGGATAAATCGAGTGCCGATACTGGTTCATCAGCAATAATTAGTTTGGGATTACTTGCAATTGCTCTTGCAATACCTATACGTTGTTTTTGTCCACCTGAAAATTCATGGGGATATTTGATTCTTGCTTCCTCACTCATCCCAACAATCGCCAGTAATTCATTTATTCTTTTTCTTTCTTCACCAGGAGAAAGTTTCAAGAAATTACGAATAGGTTCTGCGATGATATCCTCTACTCTTTTTCGCGGATTCAAACTAGAGTGTGCATCCTGGAAAATCATTTGGATATCACGGTTATAGGCGGAATTTCTACTTCTTACTTTGTTTGTAACATCCACGCCTTCATAAATAATGTTTCCAGATGTAATTTTCTCTAGACCGATAATAGATTTGCCAGTTGTAGATTTTCCACAACCTGATTCTCCTACTAGTCCATATGCTTTCCCTTTTTCAAATTCAAGATTTATTCCATCTACAGCGTGCACATTATCTACAACTGTATTGAAAAATCCTCCACGAATAGGGTAATGCACCTTTAGGTCATTAATTTGCATGAAACTCATAGGGGATTACCTCCTTTTTCACTTTCAAAGTGAAAATGCTGCCAGCATGTACATCTAACGAGATGACCTGGAGATACTTCATGCAATGTCGGATTTTCTTCATGTGCTTCAGCAGGAATCCAAGGGATACGATCTGCAAATCTACATCCTACTCTTGGTAATTTTACTAACGATGGTACCATACCTTGTATTACTTGTAGCTTTTCATTCTCACTATTCATCTGTGGAATAGAATTTAGTAGTGAACGTGTATATGGATGTCTAGGATTTGCAAACAACTCATCTACAGGTGCTTCTTCAATAATTTGCCCAGCATACATAACTACAACACGGTCAGCCGTTTCAGCTACTACACCTAAATCATGTGTGATTAATACAATACCTGCTCCTGTTTCATTTTGAAGTTCTTTCAACAGATCCAGAATCTGAGCTTGAATTGTAACATCTAATGCAGTTGTCGGTTCATCAGCAATAATAATATTTGGTTTACAAGAAATAGCAATTGCAATAATTACACGTTGTCTCATCCCGCCTGAAAGTTGGTGGGGAAACTGTTTAGCAATTCGATCTGGATTCGGGATTCCTACTTGTTTTAGTAATTCTAATACACGCGTATTGCGCTCTTGTTTTGACATTTTAGTATGATACACAAGACCTTCTTCAATCTGCTCACCAATTCTCATTAATGGGTTTAAAGCTGATAACGGATCTTGGAAAATCATTCCTATTTCTTCTCCACGGACATCATTTAACTTATCCTCTTTCAACAGGGCTAGGTTTTCCCCATTATATAGAATTTCTCCTTGAACTCGTGTCTTGTTATGGTCATATAGTCCAATAATAGAAGTGGCTAATGTAGATTTCCCGCAACCTGACTCGCCCACTACTGCAAGTATTTCATTTCTTCTTAAGGTTAGGGATACACCATCAACCGCATCGTAATATGTATCTTTTATGCGAAAACCTGTATGTAAGTCGTTTATGGTTAAAAGCTGATCTAAGTTGTTCAACATATTGCTCCTTTCAGTAATCGCTCTACTAAACTATTATTTTAGAAGTCTACTTGCTCATTCAATGTTTAAATTTTCTGTTTATTATTACCTTCTGGTTAAATTCTATTACAGTTCTATTACAATCGCAATATTATTTTTTCATTATTTGATTAATTGGATACTTTGAGAAAATTTAAATAATCTAAAAAGCTAGTTATAACATAGGATTGAAGCATATATAAATAATTAAAATATTTTATTGGAATATTAATATATTCGTCATATTTCAACATTTTCTCTTACAAAAAAGTTGTTTTGTGTATTAAAACACTGATGAATCAACACTTTAAAGCGATGAATTATAGAATTCAAAAAAAGCATTTCCAAATAAACCTTGGAAATGCTTTGAGAGAATAATTTTATATTTTTTTGAATAATATACTTGCATTATGTCCACCGAAACCTAATGAATTACTCATAGCATATTCGATGTCTTCTTTTCTTGCAGCATTTGGCACATAGTCTAAATCACATTCTGGATCTGGAGTGTCTAAATTCATTGTCGGTGGTAATATTCCCTCTTTTAATGCTAATACAGTGAAGATTGCTTCAACGCCACCTGCAGCACCTAAAAGATGGCCTGTCATAGACTTAGTAGAACTCATAGCAAGTTTATATGCATGTTCTCCAAACACAGTTTTCACTGCCATTGTTTCAAAATGGTCGTTGTATGGTGTACTCGTTCCATGCGCATTAATATAATCTACTTGTTCTGGTGAAATTGTAGCATCGTCAAGGGCTTGTTTCATCGCACGAGCTGCACCTTCGCCTCCTGGTGCTGGTGCTGTAATATGATGTGCATCTCCAGTTGAGCCATATCCGATAATTTCCGCATAAATTTTAGCTCCACGTGCAACGGCATGTTCATATTCCTCTAAAATAATAATCCCAGCGCCTTCTCCAATTACAAATCCATCGCGATTTGCATCAAATGGACGAGATGCTTTCTCAGGATCTGTATTTAACGTAAGGGCAGTATTTGATACAAATCCTGCTACAGACATATGAGTAATAGGTGATTCTGCTCCGCCTGTAATCATCACGTCTGCATCCCCACGTTCAATCACCTTAAATGCATCTCCAATTGAGTTTGTGCCAGATGCACACGCTGTTACCGAACAAGAATTAATAGCCTTCGCGCCAAAATGAATGGATACTTGCCCTGCTGCCATATCTGGAATCATCATTGGTACAAAAAATGGACTTACTCGGCGTGCTCCTTTTTCTAAGAAGATACGGAATTGTGCTTCATAAGTCTCCATTCCCCCTATACCAGAACCAATCCATACTCCTGTACGAAGACCAATTTCTTCTGTTATTGTCAGGTTGGCATCTTCGACAGCCATAATAGAAGCAGCTAATGCGTAATGGGTAAAGCGATCCATTTTTCGTGCTTCTTTTCTTTCAATATATTTTTCTATATCAAAGTCTTTTACTTCAGCAGCAACCTTAGCAGCAAACTGTGATGCATCTAATCTTGTCAGCATACCTACTCCAGATTTTCCTTCTTTAATACCCGACCAAGTTGTTTCTATATTATTACCTAGTGGTGTAACAGCTCCTAAACCCGTAACTACTACTCTGCGTTTCATCATGTAAGATTCATCCTTCCAAATTGTTCGCTTATTTTCCCCATTTTAATGCAATTGCACCCCAAGTTAATCCTCCACCAAAGCCAACCATCACAATAATATCATCATCTTTTACTTTGCCATTTATCACTTCATCATATAACGACAATGGTATAGAAGCCGAAGATGTATTACCGTATTTATGGATTGTTTTAGACATCTTTTCAATTGGTAATCCTAGTCTTTCTCTGGACGATTCCATTATACGGATATTGGCTTGATGTGGAATGAGCATATCCACTTCTTCTTTGTTTAGACCAGCTTTTTCTATTACATTAATCGCAGATTCGCCCATTTGTCTTACTGCAAATTTAAATACTTCTCGTCCATTCATATGAAGATGAGGACCTTCTTGTGATAAATGCTTCCCACCACTACCATCAGCACCGAGTTCAAAAGATAAAATTCCTCGTCCTTCTGACACTTTACTAATTACCGCAGCACCAGCACCATCTCCGAATAATACTGCTGTATTTCTATCTTCCCAATTAGTAATTTTAGAGAGTTTTTCTACTCCCACAACAAGCACGTGGGAATATGTATCAGACTCCACAAATTGCTTCGCTGTAACAAGTCCATACATAAAACCTGCACAAGCAGCCGACAAGTCCATTGCAGCAGCATTTGTTGCGCCAATTTGTTCCTGTATCATTGTTGAAACACTTGGAAAAGGACGGTCTGGTGTTACCGTCGCTACAAGTATCAATCCAATTTGATCAGCTGTTATTCCTGCGTCTTTTATAGCTTCTTTTGCAGCTTTCACAGCCATATGAGATGTATTTTCTTCTTCTCCAGCAATTCTACGTTCTTCTATACCAGTCATTGTTCTTATCCATTCATCAGATGTATCCATTCTTTTCTCAAGGTCTTCATTTGTCAAAACATGCTCAGGTGAATATGTTCCTAAACCAATTATTCCCGCATTCATGAAAGTTCCTCTTTTCTTATAATCTATTATTAGTACCTGGTATTAATAATAACGAATATATGTACATTTTTCAACAACAGAGTTCCTTTTGCCAAATATTCTTTTGTAATATGCTATGCTATGTTATGATATATATATAAAATTAGCGCCTGAGGTGAAATTACATGCAATATATAATGACAGTATTTTGGTCAGTAGTTTTAGTTACAATGTTAAATTATGTAGTAAGTTCCGTGCAAAACGTTGAATTTGTGTTCATGAATGGTATTATCATGTCCATTCCAGTTGCAATTATGGTTCTAATTATCGCAGCTATCATTCCTGAGGAACCAACAGCTAAAGCACATCACTAAAAAAGCCTTCCCACACGGGAGGCTTTTTTTTAGTGATAGACAAGAAAGTATATAAAAATGCAACATGAACACTGGTTTTACGGGACTTTTAAGAATGAATAATGCTACTGATTTCGATTTCAGGTGGACGCTTTCCGCGGGCTTGGCTTCAGCCTCCTCCGCAAGCTCCTGCGGGTTCTTCAGCTCAAGCTCTCCCGCTAAGAGTCGCCACCTTCCACTTCACGCAATATAAAGTGTAGTCTTCACTCTGAGATAGGGCAAAGTATATCCCTAAGATAATAAGAGTAATCAAAGTTAATAAAGTGATAAAACCGTCTGCCTAGTTAGGAATACTATTTTATCATGTAGAGGCGATTGGGTTTTCTTTTATTTGAGTCTATTTCATCATTACTTATTTTAAGATAGAACTAGTATATTTAAGTGGTTTTAAATCCAATTATACTTTTATATAAAGTGTGTCTAGTTGATTGGAGCGCAGAGCGGCGACTCCAGCGGGACCGCGCGAGCTGAAGACCCTGGACTGAGCGTAAGCGAGAGAAGTGGCTGAAGCCGTGCCCGCGGAAAGCGCCCGATCGCAGAGGAAATCAACGGCATATCTACGTTTCTGTTTTTTGAGGACCGCGCGTCTTTTTGTCTGGTTTTCCTGTAGTTCTTCCTAATACTTGTGATTTTATTAACTTTCCATCATGATTTTCAGTTCATCCTCTTCCATTTTAGCAACTACCTTACTGCCAGGTAGAACAGTACCACCGATTAGCAATTTAGCTACTGCCGTTTCTAAGTAACGTTGAATATATCGTCTCAATGGTCTTGCACCAAATGCTGCATCTGTACCTTCCTCAACAATCCACCGTATCACTGAATCATCTACTTGCAACTCTATTTCTTGTTCATGCAAACGACTTTGAAGTTGTTTCACATATTTTTCTGTAATCTTAATGAAATGATGCGTGGTTAAGGAATGGAACATAATAATATCATCTAAACGATTTAATAATTCTGGTTTAAAATGTTCACGTAATGCACTCATCACAAGGCTTTCATCTTGTTCCGATACTTCCCCAGTTGTATTTGCTAAGTACCCTGAGCCAATATTAGAAGTTAAGATGACAATTGTATTTGTAAAGTTTACAATTCTACCTTGGCTATCCGTTATTCGTCCATCATCCATCAATTGCAATAAAATATTTGCGACATCTGGATGTGCTTTTTCTATTTCATCGAGCAACACGACTGAATACGGATTTCTACGAACAGCCTCTGTTAATTGACCGCCTTCTTCATACCCGATATATCCTGGAGGTGCTCCAACCAAACGAGAAACACTGTGCTTTTCCATATATTCCGACATATCAATACGTATAAAATGCTCCTCAGAGTCAAATAAATTTGCCGCTAATGATTTAGCAAGTTCCGTTTTACCAACTCCCGTAGGCCCTAAAAATAAGAAAGATCCAATTGGTTTATGAGGATCTTTAATACCTGCTCTTGCACGCCAAACCGCCTCTGTCACTAACTGGACAGCTTGATCTTGTCCAACTACTCGCTCTCCTAATGTTTCATTCAAGCGTAAAAGCTTTTCTCTTTCTCCCTCTACCAGCTTTGTTACAGGAATACCAGTCCATCTTGAAACAATAGAGGCAATTTCCTCTGCTGTTACCTCTTCTCGTAATAGACGAGTTTCTGTATCTTCATTTACTTGGTTTTCATACACTTGAAGCTCTTTTTCTAGTGTGGGAATTTTACCATGGCGAAGCTCTGCTGCTAAGTTTAAATCGTATTGATTTTCCGCCTCTTCTAATTCTCGGCGATAGAGATCCAGTACTTCTCGTTTTTGTTGAATTACTTGAATAGCCTCTTTTTCTAGCTGCCATTTTGTTCGCATTTCACTTGTTGAAGTCTCTAATTCTTTTAAATCCTTACGCAATTGCTCTAGTCTTTTTTGACTTGCTGCATCCTTTTCTTTCATTAACGCTTGTTCTTCAATTTGAAGCTGCATCATTTTTCTTGTAACTTCGTCGAGTTCCTGCGGCATTGAATCGATTTCTGTCCGAATCATCGCGCAAGCCTCATCAACTAAATCGATTGCTTTGTCTGGCAAAAACCGTTCTGTTATATAGCGATTTGAAAGCTCTGCCGCTGCTACAATTGCTCGGTCATGGATTCGCACCCCGTGATGTAGTTCATAGCGTTCTTTCAGTCCGCGTAAAATAGAAACTGTATCTTCTATAGAAGGTTCTCTGACCATTACTTGTTGGAAGCGTCTTTCAAGTGCTGGGTCCTTCTCAATATACATTCGATATTCATCGAGTGTTGTAGCTCCAATACAATGCAATTCCCCGCGCGCTAACATTGGTTTCAACATATTACCGGCATCCATTGCACCATCAGATTTCCCTGCGCCAACTATCGTATGAATTTCATCGATGAATAAAATAATTTGTCCTTCGCTATCTTTCACTTGCTTTAAAACGGCTTGAAGGCGTTCTTCAAATTCTCCGCGATATTTTGCACCAGCGATTAACGAACTCATATCAAGCTCAAAAATCTGTTTCTCTTTCAAGCCTTCTGGTACATCCTTACGTACAATTCGCTGGGCTAGTCCTTCTACAATGGCCGTTTTCCCTACCCCTGGTTCGCCTATTAATACAGGATTATTTTTCGTTTTTCTCGATAGGATTCGAATAACATCCCTTATTTCCTGATCACGCCCAATAACAGGATCCATTTTCCCCTCTTTGACTGCATTTACTAGATTTCTACCGTACGTTTCTAAAGGACTTTTTTCATCTTGCTGTTTCATTTGCATTTTACAAACCTCTCCTCGCGAAATAGTTTGACCTTCTTTGACTAATATAAGTATACGTTTTTCCTATAACCTTTGTAAAGAAATATGGCATGATATTTGGTTAAGTAAATTACCTAAATATGCTATTATATATGAAAGTGCACATATGAAAACAAATGTGAATATCGGAAAGGAAGTAATAATTATGAATGAACAAAGTTCCAATTCACAAGGTATACATGCACTATTCGAACAATATGGAGTCAACTTAAAAGTAGATAAAGATCAATCCATTTTTTTAGAAGGTGAAAGGTCAGAAGATGTTTTTCTTGTAAAAACAGGTACCATTCGCATAAGTAAGGATACAGAAAGCGGAAAAATATTAACTTTGAGAATTACTGGAAATAATACGATTATAGGAGAAACTTCTATTTTTTGCGAAGTTTTGTATCATTCCGTTTCGGCAAATGCAATAGAACCTACCCACTTATTAGTATTATCTCGTTCTACATTGGAAAAATACTTATCGGATGATTCTACTCTTATGAAAGAATGGCTTCAAATCCTACAAGTGCATAATTTAAAAAACGAAACTCGCTTAAGAGATTTATTGCTCCATGGGAAAAAAGGTGCGTTATTGTCCACATTAATACGATTAACAAATACATATGGGGTAAAACAAGAGGATGGTGGTATACTAATAGATCGCGCATTGACCAATCAAGAGTTGGCCAACTTTTGTGCTACTAGCAGAGAAGTTGTAAATCGGATTTTAAATGACTTAAAGAAAAAAAGGGTTCTATCGTTAGATAATGGTATGATTACAATTCATAATCTACCTTTTTTACGCACAGAAGTTGAGTGTGATAACTGTCCATTGCATATTTGTCGAATTGACTAGCTGCTGAGCTAATTCAGCGGCTTTTTTGTTTGGATTTTGGAAGGTGAAACTTAGAAGGAATCGTGTTTAACTCAGGGCACTATTGTGGAGCTTCATAATAAAAAGTCGAATCTACTAGGATTCGACTTTTTACTCGATGTATTTTATTATCTAATTCCTAGTGCTATTTTAGCGTAGCGGGACATATTGTCTTTTGACCATGGTGGATTGAAGACAACATTCACATCTGTTCCTTTTACTTCAGGTAGTTCACTAAGTGCTGTTTTTACTTGATCTACAATCTGTGGACCCATTGGACAACCGATTGATGTTAATGTCATGGTAACTTTTGCAATATCTTCATCTGCTAATTGCACATCATATACTAAACCTAAATTGACAATATCTATGCCTAGTTCAGGGTCGATAACATTTTCCAGAGCGGCCATCATACTATCCTTCATGTCTTGTTCTTCATCTTGACTCATATTGAAAACCTCCTCTATTTTATCCCGCTTAACAGGCTATATATCAATCATATCAAACTCAACAGTTTATGCCAAACTATCCGCAAGCCACTGCATAGAAGCTAGCAATCCTTTTCGTGATACTGCATGTCCAGCTGACTTCTCGTTCATCAAGACTATGTTCTTTTTATCATATCGCTTTCTAAGCGAAGCGATAAATTGGGCAGTTGGTTCATATGGTACTACAGGATCCTTTTCTCCATGCCAGAAGAATAATGGCGTTTCAATAAGATTATCAGGATAGTTTGATGCGTCAAAAGTAGCTAATGTGTCGAACATATTTTTTCGTTCAACCGCATTCAATGGTACTTTGAATCCTTTTTGTTCAACGGAAGCAATTTGTCCTTTCGCAAGTTCTACATAACCAGGCGTACCCATCATAATAGCAGCAGCGTCAATCCATGGATAGACTGTTAAACAGCCTAGAGTAGTAATACCACCCATTGACGTTCCACCTATACCAATTTTTTGACCTGTGAAATAGCCACGTTTTTCTAACTCAAGCTTAATATGCCCAACTTCTTCGATAGAAGTTAAAACAATTTCCCAAAAACGAAGACTTATTTCTACTTCATCTAATTTTTCATCTCGTTCTCCATGTAGATGTGCATCTGGTAAAATGACGCGACAGCCTTGTTGTACAAGTTGGTAAGCGTAATGTAGGTTATGCTCTTTTCCACTTTCAAATCCGTGTAAAAAGATGACAATTGGAGCATCCTTTTTTGTTTCTTCTTTAAAAATATGTAATAACGGAATGTTTCCCCATGCCTCGGTAGTAACTATCATTGCTATCCCGCCTTTCTTCTATCATTATTCTACCAAAGTAATCTTAAGAGTTCAAAGAGGCTGATTTTACATTTTGACGTTATTCATTGAAAACGATACACTTTAAAGTAAGATAGAAGGGAGTTTTTTTTATGAAACCAAATTTAATCGTGTTAGATTTAGATGGTACTTTATTGACCGATGAAAAAGTAATTTCAACAAAAACTAAAAATATACTTCAGCAGGCAAAAAATGAGGGACATGAAGTAATGATTGCCACTGGTAGACCTTATAGATCCAGTGAAATGTATTATAAAGAGCTCGGTTTGAGTACACCAATTGTTAACTTTAACGGAGCATTTGTTCATCATCCTGGAAGATCCTCATGGAAAACTGTACATACACCGATAGATTTAAAGGTTGTCAAACAAGTAGTTGAAGCGGTAGAAGGTTATTCCATCAAAAATATGCTCGCGGAGGTATTAGATGATGTATATTTACATTATCACGATGAAAAAATACTCTCAGCATTTTCATTAGGGAATCCACAGGTAACTACCGGAGATTTACGCAGCCTTTTGAAAACAGACCCAACTAGTTTACTTATCCACGCAGAAGAAGACTCGGTCGATTTAGTACGCCAGCATTTAAGAGATGTTCACGCGGAAGTAATCGATCATCGTCGTTGGGGTGCACCTTGGGATGTTATTGAAATTGTACGCCATGGTTTAAATAAGGCGGTTGGACTCTCCCAAGTATCCAAGTTCTTAAACATACCAAAGGAACGTATTATTGCGTTTGGTGATGAAGATAATGATTTAGAAATGATAGAATATGCTGGTGTTGGAGTAGCTATGGGTAATGCAATTAGTCCTCTTCAATCCATCGCCAATGAAGTAACTTTAACGAATAATGAAGATGGTATTGCAGAATTCCTAATAGAAAGATTAAACTTAACTAAATAGATTCTGCTGTTTTTCACTCCAGGCGGACACGTTACCCTCCAACAACCAAAATCAACAATTTCTAAAATGATTAAAAATATGATGCCACGCAAAAGTTATATTAAATTTGAAACAAGTAATTATGAAATTAATACAAATAAATAGAGTTACAGGAGGATGGGAAATGAGAATATTTGCTGATAGTGCTTCAGATTTACCTAAGAGTTTTTTTGAAGAAAATAACGTTCTTTTAGCACCACTTAGAGTTCATATTGAGGAAGATGAATACGAGGATATTATTAGTATTGATTCTTCGGAAGTTTATGCTGCAATACGTGCAGGGAAGCATCCAAAAACTTCACAAGTTTCACCTGAATTATTTTTACGCTTATTTGAAGATCTTGCAAAGTCAGGAGAAGAAGGATTATATATTGCATTTTCATCGGCTCTTTCCGGAACCTATAGCACAGCTATGATGATGCGGGAACAATTATTAGAAACGTATCCAGATTTAAAACTGACGATTATCGATACTCAATGTGCATCACTAGGATATGGTTTGGTCGTTAAAGAAGTAGTTAGACTGCGTGATGAAGGAATGGATGCGGCTCAAATTATTGAAAAAGCACATTTTCATGCCGAGCATATGGAACATTTATTTACCGTGGAGGATTTAGATTATTTAGCACGTGGTGGGAGAGTTTCTAAAGCGAGCGCATTTGTTGGAGGGTTACTTAATATTAAACCACTGCTCCACGTAGAAGAAGGCAAGCTCGTGCCTTTAGAGAAAATCCGTGGACGTAAAAAAGTGTTGAAGCGTATGCTTGATATGATGGATGAACGAGGAGATACTATAAGTGAACAGACAATCGCTCTTTGTCATAGTGATGATGAAGCGACAGTACTAGATTTAAAGCAAATGATTGTAGAAAGATTCAATCCGAAGAATATTGAAATATATTCCATCGGTTCAACTATTGGTGCGCACGTTGGTCCAGGAACAATGGGACTGTTTTTCTTAAATAAACGACCATAAAAGTTAAAGTAAGATCTATAGTTTATGTAGATCTTATTTTTTTTGGAGAATACTTTCTCATTTACTTCACATACTACCATTTACATGGAGAAATTCTGTGAAAATATAAACTAGGAGTGAGACAATGGGAATTTTGAGTGGTAATCCAAAAGAAGAACCTTTACATTACGGTGAAGTATATGCTCTGTGGTCAAACTTAGTAATTAATAACGGGTTAATCGCCGCATATCAAACTTTTTATAATCATGCAGGTGATGATGAACTAAAACAGTTGATAGAAGAGTGCTATAAAGCTATGGAAGAAGAAAATAAACAAATTGAGAAGATATTAAAAGTAAATTCCGTTGGTTTACCACCTGCACCCCCTGCTCGCGCAGATGCTCGACTTGAAGATATTCCGGTTGGTGCACGATTTAATGACCCTGAAATTGGAGCGGCATTAGCCATGGATTCAGCTGCTGGACTAGTAGCATGTAGCAAAGTAATGGGTGAAAGTATCCGCGAAGATATTGCTATGCTTTACGGACAATTTCATATAGCTAAAACTCAAATTGGTGCAAAAATTCTACGCTTAAACAAAAGTAAAGGGTGGTTGGTATCTCCACCTCTTCATAATTTCCCTAGTAAAAAATAGTTTTTCGCAGTCCCACAAAAAAACTGTTCACCCGTAAATACAGGTGGACAGTTTTTTTAGTTATTTACTTTTTTCTTCATCTACTCGGCGTTGTTTCCCTTTACGCCAAACAATGATCAAAAATAACATAAACAGTAGATAAGCAATGACCATTGCAGCGATATAAGCACTATTTAGTCCTGTATCATCTTTAACTTGATATACTTCGACAATCTCTCTATCTAATACTAAACGGTAAGAACCATCATCGGTAGCACGGACTATATCCGATTCAAATAAACCAAGCAGTTCTTTATCTTCACCGATTTCATCACTAGAAAGATCTATTCTTTTGGTCTCACTTGTATTATTCACTACCACATAAAATGTTTCTTCATCCGAAGAACGTTTGTATACTGCATAACCATCTTTGTTTTCTAATAATTCCATTTTACCAGTTCGCATTGCTTCAGACTTTGTGCGAATGGAGGCCATATCCTTTAAGTATTCAATTAACTCTTCATCTACCCGGAAATTCATGATTTGGTGGCTATCTTGTGGTTTTTGACCATTCATCGCTATTTCCGTACCATATGTCATATACGGTACTCCCGGTAATGTAAGAATTGTACCGATTGCCATCTTAATGCGAGTAGGCGGAAACATATTTTCCACTGCACTATGATACGTAATTCTCTCTGTTAACAAATTATCCACCATTACAAGGCTATCTTCATTTGTAGAAGAAATAGACTCTGAAGGTAAATCTGTATTTTTGAAAGTATCCCGGAAATCTATCATTTGCTGTTCTGAATAGTCCAAGTCAAAATTCGCTTCTGACTCTTCGAGTGCGATGACATACATAGGATCACGAACTTCTTTTACTGCAGCGATTAAATCATTAATAAATGCAGTTGGCGCTCCCTCCAACTCTGACAATTTAACTCCATCAATTTTGTAGGTTTCTGCAAATTTTACGATGGTATCAATAAGAGCCTGTTGTACATCATTATTAGTCAAATCCAATTGCATCTGACCATTTTCTGTTGATAGTACCCAATCACTCTTTTTGTTGTCGGTTGACCAAATATGTTGGTCACTAAAGTTATTTAGAGGAAATTCAACCATAATCTTCATATCTTTTTTGTGTGATTCATCTAATAACTCGTTAAATTCTTCCGTTGTCCCAAAGTGTCTCTCTAGTTCTTCAAAATCCAAGATTCGCTTTCCATCATAAGATTCAGTAGAAAAAACAGGACCAATAGAGATTGTAGTGAAACCCATATCTTTAATATGTGTCATCTTTTCTAAAACACCTAGAAAGTCCCCACCTGCGAATGCATTGGGATCTTTGGGATTGACCTCATAATCATTCGTTCCTAATTTATTGAAGTAACGATCTACATATAGATCATAAATACTTTCGTTATGTATAGAGTTATTCGTTTCTGCATTGCTCACCTGAGTTGTTGTAAGGCAAAGACTACTCATCAGCAATCCAGTTATAATCCATTTTGTAAACTTCAAGGTAAATCCTCCTTTGACGCATATACATTTCATTTTAACAAAGCTCTGTTTTAATCGCTATTGTTTCGCCATTAAAGCATTAAATATCTATTATATTTCGTCCAAACTGTGACAGCTATACTAAAAGTATTTCTAGTGCTTTATAACAATGTTTTACATTACGACTACCGAGTGACTTTTTGAGATGTTGATAGGCTGAAAACACCATCTGTTCCTTTTTCCAATTCCCTTGTCCGCAGTACACTTTTATAAAAAACAAAACCACCAATCACTCTGGTGGTTTCTCGATTTTATGAAATTCTTGAAGGATATGTGATTGGAGTTCACCAGGAGAATCAGTATTGTTTTTTTGTAGATTTGCAATGACAACTGACGCACCTACAAAAACAAGCATTAGAACAATGACTAATATTAGCAATGTTATTCCCACCTAAAGCTCCCCCTCTCTTATTCTCTCAAAATAGCACAATATCAATAAAATGAAAAGAAGCTTTCACTAAGTGAAAGCTTCCCAAAACCTATGCTAAAAAGTTGATACCCATTGGTAATTTGAACCCAAGGAAAAGTGCGATCAAGAAGAAAACAAATACTAACACTAAGAAAGTTGTGTACGGTTTCCCTTTTGCCTTTTTCACTAAAGTCATTTCCATCATTCCAATTACTAATATGCCTGCTAGGAACTTAAATCCGTAAAGCATTCCTTCACCAAAGTCCATGCCCTTGATGAACAAAGCAACCCCAGAAATGATGATTAGGATGTAGAACAAACGTAAAATCATATGAACTACTTTAGGTTTAGCAATCGCTAATGCTACAAAAAATAGGATTAGTGCGACTACCCAAGTGGTAATGTGTAAATCTGTTCTTGCTAGAAAATCCATTTTTTCCACCTCAATATACTTGTAGTTTACTACTATCCTATTTAGTGTACCATGTTACTCGAATTTGTTCACTAATGTACCTATTCCTTCAATAGATATTTTTACCACATCTCCTGATTTTAAGTAACGTGGTGGATTAAATCCCTTGCCGACCCCAGCCGGTGTTCCAGTTAATATAACATCACCTGGCTCGAGGGTAACAGACTTAGAAATCTCGGCAATAATTTGTTCCACTGTAAACACCATATCGGAAGTTTTACCATTTTGACGAATCTCATCATTTACCTTAGTCACAACAACTAGCTCCTGTGGATTTGGTAACTCATCCTTCGTTACTACATAAGGCCCCATAGGACATGACCCTTCAAGACTTTTCCCTAAGAAATATTGCTGATGCTTCGTTTGTAGATCACGCGCAGTTAAGTCATTGGCAATTGTGTAACCGAATATATAATCATAAGCTAATTTTTCTGGAATATTTTTTCCTTGTTTACCGATTACAATAGCTAGCTCGCCTTCGTAGTCGAAGGAATTTGTAATATCTGCGTGTAATGATAGAGTTTGCTCATCTGCTGCAATGGAAGTGGGAGATTTCGTAAATACAACAAATTGACTTGCCGTTCCACCCATTTCTTTTGCATGATCTGCATAGTTTTTACCAATTGCCATAATATTTTTTGGTGTTCTTGGAATTGGTGAAAGCCACTCTATTTCTGTAAAGGAACGTTTGAAGTTATTTGGCTGTTCAGCCTTTGATGCCGCTTCTACTAATTTACGGATTTGTTCGAGAAAATCCATCCCTAAACCTACTCCATCTATAATAGTAGTGGGAAATTTGGGTAATACTTGGAGCGTCTCCTGAATGTGTAATACATCCCATACTGCCTCTTCTTTTTTTACTTTTGGTCCGAAGTAAATTTTGTCGTTTAAACGGTATGATAACAGTTTCATTTGATGGACACTCCCTTAAAAGTTTTAATCTATCTCTTAGTCTATTACAAATTAACTTCATTTTCATCTATTTTCGACTAATTATTCGAATAAGTCAGTTTTCTCCATAACATTTCTACCGGACCTTGCTTAAATTTCGTAAACCAAATCTCTGCAAAGACTACTTGAAAAGCATAAATCCCTATAGCCATCCACGTTCCTGTGCTTAAATCGATTTTCCCGTATAATCCGAATCCATAAGCATAAAAAATAGTAGTCGCAATAATAGATTGCATTAAATAGGTCGTCATCGACATTCTACCAACCTTCGAAATTGGTGAAAGTATTTTTGCTGCGAAAGGAATCGAGCAAACTAATGCAATTATACCTGCGTAGGCTATTGCTTGAAGTGGTCCTCCAAAAGTATCTTGGATACCCATAGTAAATAAGTTTGCTTCTAGTAAATATGGAAGCCATTTAATAACTGTACCGACTATTAACATTACTAACACTGTAATCATCCAATATACTTTTAATTCTCTTACTCTTTCGATAAGCTTCCATTTTGCTGCTGCTGCACCTAGTAGTAGGAAGGGGACGATAGTAAATAGCATCGAAATGACGATGAGTCCATTTCCACTCATATATAACCAGTCTGCTAATCGTTGAGAGAAAATATCGCCCCATGATCCTTGGCCATATGCAACAATAGAAGCTTCAATTTCCTGAATGCCAGTATAAATAATCGTGGCATTTGGCTCTAATAAAGATCCTAAATATACTAAACCGTAAAGTAATCCATTTGGTATTAAGAATAAGAAGATACTAATGAGTAGTAACCAAATTGGCTTTAATCTAATCATCAGTATTAATACAAATCCTGCTAGGGCATAAGTTATCAAAATATCACCGGCCCAAATAAGAAACGCATGAATACATCCGATTATTAACAATATAGTCAATCGTCGAACGGCAAATTTGGCAAATGGACCGCCGTTAGCCGTAGACTTCAGAAATTGCATAGCCAAACCGTAACCAAATAACATGGAAAACAGTGGATATACACTTCCTTGTACAAAAATGTCAATCATTTTAAACGTTTCAAAATCACTTGGATTTTGAAACCAAGTATACGGATTTATATAAATATATGGAGAGTGGAAAAATAGCATATTAACGACAAATATGCCGAGTAGAGCAAAACCTCTCATGACATCTATCGAAATAATTCGTTCATTGACTCCTGTTGGTTTAATAGCCAAGCTTTTTCCCCCTAAAATGACACTGTTCTATTTACGTCAAATAAGTATAGTACTTTTTCTTTTATCTCTACTTGTAATATCGCCTCAATTGCCTGTGTATAAAGAGACAATTGCAGCTGATAACGTTGTTGCATCTCTTTTTGTAATATGGAGTCGTCCTTAACTAAATGCTTTACTTTATCTGTTTTATAGTCCAATAAAACCCAACGACCATCCTCTTCCAAAAACAAGCAATCTACGACCCCTTGGATAATCTGTTTATCTCCATCTGCGTCCTCTAATGCATACGTA
This sequence comes from Psychrobacillus sp. FSL H8-0487, assembly GCF_038008385.1. Classification (NCBI taxonomy): domain Bacteria; kingdom Bacillati; phylum Bacillota; class Bacilli; order Caryophanales; family Bacillaceae; genus Psychrobacillus; species Psychrobacillus sp. FSL H8-0487. The sequence continues at coordinate 998,399 of NZ_JBBOZA010000001.1, read as the reverse complement.
AAAGGAAATTCTCGCATAATTTCTTTCGCATTTCGTAGACGTTCTGCCATTTCTGACTGGAAGAAGGAAACCATTTGCTTAGGTTTTATAGCAGCTCGTTCAGCTTTAGTTAAAATTTCACGTTCTTCCAGCCTTTCTGCAAATAGGAGAACCTGCTCTTCATTTTTTTGTTCCTGAAGATCGACATTTTGCATAAATGCATGGACCGCAGTACCTGCTTCTGCACCTGTCAAAGCTGTTTCCTGCTGCAGGAAGAAAGGACGCTTTGCAACTTTTTTTAGATTAGTTGGACCAGACATTTTAAAATAGTCATCGTCCGATTGTTCCATTAGCTGCTGAATTTTCTTCATCTCACTAACTGTTTGCTTTGAACGTTTATGAGTAGAAATTTCATGGACATATGGTGTATCGAAACGGTCCTTAATATCCTGCGAATAAACACTTTTTGATGGATCTATTAGCTGCTCAAGTAAAACAGCCTCTTTTTCTTCCTCTTGTACAGTGCGCTTTAAATCATCTACACATTTAGCAACAATCTTCCATTTTGATTCGCTATCTACGAGATTTGCTTCATTTACTTCCGATAGCTGCCTGAAATTTGTATGTCTTGCTAAAGCTGGACCAATCCAGTCTAAATACCCTTTCGCTTTCGCACGCATATAACCCGGTAACATTTCTTCACTCAAAACATTTTGGGCATCAACCCATTTTTCTAACGTTTTTGCTAAATCTTTTATAGACCCAATGAGGAATAATTGTTCTTTCGCACGTGTCATTGCTACATATAAAACTCGCATTTCCTCTGCTTTCAATTCCATTTGCTTTTGTTCCTTCATAGACAAAAATGGCAATGAAGTGTAAGAAATTCGCTTGTCAGGATCAATTGCTTTTACTGCAAGTCCAAAAGATTGGTCAAATAAATAAGCTTCATTAAAATCCATTTGGTTAAAGGGTCTACCCATTCCCGCTAAGAACACAACTGGAAATTCCAATCCTTTAGAAGAATGAATAGTCATTAAACGAACAACATTTTCCTTTTCTCCTATAGAACGTGCAGCCCCTAAGTCATCCCCTCGTTTACGCATACGATCGATGAAACGTAAAAAGCGGAACAGCCCACGAAAAGAAGTTTTCTCATAATCGATTGCACGGTCGTGTAGAATACGAAGGTTTGCTTGTCTTTGCTTACCATTTGGCATCGCACCTACTATTTCGTAGTAATGCGTATCTAGGTAAATCTGCCATATTAAATCGGCAAGTGAGCCTCTCCTACTTAAATCGCGCCAATCTTCATATTGAAGTAAAAATCTTTGCAGCTTCTCAGCAGTATCAGATGATAGTCCAGCTCCTCCGGTAGACACAAAGGTTTTCATCGCATCGTAGAAAGGCTCTTTTGGAGCAGATAATCGGATAAGTGCAAGCTCAGATTCTGTTAGACCAACAAACGGCGACCTAAGAACAGATGCAAGTGATATATCTTGATATGGATTATCTATTGTACGCAACGTATGTAGCATGATCAGCACTTCAATTGCTTCAAAATATCCTTTCGAAAGCTCTGCATATAGTGGAATACCCGCTTCTTTAAATTGCTCTGTAACCTCTCCTGACCATGTCATCGACCGCATTAATATGACCATATCGCTATACCGGACGGGTCGATGAGTTTTTGTCCATGGATCGTAGACAGTTGCTTCGGATTGAATCAGTTCGTCTATTTTTGAAATAATATATCGTGCTTCAGCTTGTGACTTTTTAAGTTCTTCTTCTGCCATTACTTCGATTGTTTCTTCGTCATCTTCAGTTGGTTCTGCACTACCGTCCTCCACTTCATATAACAGTGCCAGTTCAACAGGAGTTTCGATTTCTTCATACGGTGCTCCAGGTTTTAACGAAGCTGCTTCATCGTATTGAATTTCCCCAACTTGTTCACCCATAATTTGACTGAAAATATAGTTCGTTGCATGCAATACTTCTTTTCTACTGCGGAAATTGGCATTTAAATCGATTTTGATACCTGAATCGATTGGAAGATCGTTAAATGCGAGATATTTCCCTAAAAATAGCATTGGCTCCGCTAAACGGAAACGATAAATGGATTGCTTTACATCCCCTACCATGAACATATTACCAGTATTTTCATCTCCACTTTTAACAAATTGTAAAATGGTTTCTTGTAGTAAATTTGTATCCTGATATTCATCCACAAGCACTTCTTTAAAACGAGCTTTATATTCCTTCGCTATTTCGGAAGGAATGAGTTCACCATTTTCCCCCTGCTCCGATAGAATATCTAATGCGTAATGTTCCAAGTCTGAAAAGTCGACTAGACCTTTTTCATTTTTAGCTGTGGTATAACGTTCCCCATATGCTATAGTCAATTCCACTAGTTTTTGCAGCTGTGGGGCCATTAAACGCATTTCCTCTAACAATCTTTCAGGTGTTCGAGTGAAATAATTATCCTTTAAGTCATTGATGATTTTCTTCACTTTCGTACGTTTGTTAGTCGCTTGGTTTTTCAACCCTTCATCGCAAGAGTCTTTTTTTATCGCTGCCGCTCTTCCCCATTTAATGCCCTGGAAATAATGAAAAACACTTTGCCAAGAGCTATTTTTCATCAAGTCTACTGCCTCTTGAATCATTTGCTGGTCGATTACCGCAGTATCTGCAAGAGGTGCTGGCCCATTTGGTTCGTTTGCAAGTCGACGAATCTCTTCAGTTACGGCGATTGCCTCTTCTAAATGATGTATGATCGCAAGTTTCAATGAACCGATAAAGGATAACTCATCTATAGTCATGTCTTCCGAAAGATTATATGCTTCGGGTATTGCCAGTAACCATTTCTCTGGCTCCGGATGAACGCGTGAATAAGAATAGAGCTTTTCAATCATCACTTCGATGGATTGATCATCACGATCGGATGTGAAACTGTCCGATAATCGATACATAGGCTCTGGATTGTCGACATGATAAGCTTCTTCTAGCACTTCTGCTAACATATCGTCACGCATAATTGCAGCTTCTGTTTCATTTGCAATACGGAATCCTGGGTCTATCGTAAGCATATAAGCGTATTGTCGAACAATATTTAAACAAAATGAATGCAATGTAGAAATTTGTGCTTTGTTTAATAGACTTAGTTGCTTTCGTAAGTGATTCGATGTTGGATCATTTGCAATAGCCTTTTCAAGGGCCTCTCCCATACGATGACGCATTTCTGCTGCCGAAGCATTAGTAAAAGTAACAACCAGTAACTCATCGACATTGATCGGCTGTTCTTTTGCAATGACTTTTTGTATGAGTCGGTCGATGAGAACAGCGGTTTTTCCCGAGCCTGCAGCAGCGGATACAAGTACATCAGCACCTGTTGCCCAGATAGCCTTCCATTGTGCAGGTGTCCATGTTAACTCTGCTGGCATATTAGGAATGTTCATGTGGACTCATCTCCTCACGTATTTTTTCAGCTATTATTTCAGGCTGCTCCACTTTCAATGCACGTACTTGTTGTGCGGGATCCGCGGGATCAAATTGGCAAACACTACGGAACGAGCAATAATTACATGGCATTTTATCTTTTATTCGATAGGGTAATACTCGAGTATCGCCAGCATTCATCCCGTTTCCTGCTTGTTCATGCTTTTTACGAACAAAGGACTGCAGTAATCTCATTTGCTCCGGTTCTACTACTTTGGACGATGATCTCGATAAGTTACCGTCTTTGTTCATGCGTACGGGAATAACCTTTGAAAATCCTGAGATCTGATCGTCCATTTCCATAATTACTTCTGGATCATCAAGTAGTAGGCCATTCATTTTATATGATTTATAAATAGCATCCTCAAGTTCTTCCTCTTGCATTTCTTTTTGTGATTGGATAAATGGATTATGCATATGCACATATAAAACTCCTGCTGGATCAGCATCTTCATGTAGCCACACATCAGCATTTTCAACAGCGACATCTAAATAAGTTAACATTTGAAGAGAAATACCATGGTATACCTCATTCAAATCAATCCCTTTTTTAGAAGATTTATAATCGACAATTCGAACAAACATATTGCCGTTAATATTAGCTGCATCAACACGGTCAATTCGACCGCGTAATTGCATTTTCCGGTTCCGCTTCAGTGGAATTTCTAAAGCTGGCAATACCTCTCCAGGACCAAACCCTGCTTCTATAGCTATCGGGACAAAGCCCGAGCCTTTAGAATGTCTACTTAAAGCGATTAACGTATTAGCAACGATTTGTTCCAATTTTCGTTGAATGTATCGATAGCGGTTTGTACTTAATAACAATTGGTGGACAAAAACAGGCACAATATAATCGACCGCTTGTCTAGCAAGCTGGTGGCATTGCGGGCGGGTTAAATCAGACCATTGTATATCTATACGCTTCGTTTCATCCGCAATCCATTTTAACGCCGCATGGAATAAGTCTCCCATTTGTGGTGCTTCTAATCTATACTCCGCACGTTCTTCTAACTTTAGGCCATAGGATGCATAATGCGCAAACGGACAACTATAGTATTTCTCTACCCGAGACACACTAGAAATCATTGTTTCTCCGTATAAAGCAGCAGTCATTTCTTCATTTAATCTTTCGGTTTTATTGCCATGGATTAATGGCTTTGTAATTCTCTTCAATAATTTGGACCAATATGGATCCTCTAAATAATATTGATAAACGGACTGCCACACTTCAGTTAACTTACCTGTTGCTAGTGCTCCTCGAAGTTGCATAACCACATAAGGTAATGTAGGGCGTGGATGACTAATGGAAGTTAAGTCTAATTCGTCCGAGAGCATATCACTTGGATCCACAACAGCTATTTCGACCGGTAAGTCGCTTACCATCTGATGAAGTTTTTTTATATACAAGGAAGGCAACAGTGCTTTTCCTTCGTTATCTGCCATCGGATACGATACGTATAGGAAATGAGATGCGGTTACGAGTGCTTTATATATTAAATAGTTTTCATCCATTAAACGCATTTTCGATGTAGGTGCTAGTTCAAAGCCAATTTGCGTGAACCATTCACGCTCAGTATCTGTTAATAACCCTTCATGGTCCATCCGTTTTGGATATGCTCCATCGTTAACACCTACTACAAATGCTGCTTTAATATTTGTGAGCCGAATAATATCTACATTTCCAACTATTACTTGATCAATCGTCGGCGGAATGCCCGAAAAAGTAAGTTGGTCGTAACCCTCGTCTAAAATTTTCGCTACTTCCTCCAAGGACATTTCCTTTTCACCAAACATCAAGACAAATTGGTCTATTACATTTACCCATTCGTTCCACACTTGTTCATGTTCGGAAGCTAGAAGCAATTGGCCATTTTCTTCTTCCGCTTGCTTTAAGCTTTGTAACTTTTCATATACGTTAAGTGCCTCTATAAATGTATAAATAGCTATTGCAAAATCCTTACCAGTTCTACATTGTTTCAGCTGATCGGAAAGAAGTTTTATTGGTTTGACGATTAAATCTCTCATTGTATGAATAACTGCTTGAATACTCTTCTCTTCATCTGTTTGTACTTTGGAATAAAACTCTAAGCCTCGATATTTTTTATAAACCCAACGTCTCTCATCAAGCCATCTATCTCCATAAATTCCGAATGCCAACACAAAATTTTCTAAACGATCAGCACGCTCTCTCCAAGTTTTTTTAGAAGCATCTAATGGGAAAAACAAATCCGTCTTCACTGCACGAAAAACTGGTTCATACTTCCAGTCTGTTCGGATTATCTCAAGAATAGTTCGACTAAGTTCAATGAGCGGGTGATGTAACATTGGTTTCTTCTTACTAATGAAAAACGGTATATCATACTGTGGAAAAATAGTCTCGATTAAACCTTCGTATGTATCAGCATCTCTATGCAAAATAGCCATTTCGTTAAACCGAATACTTTTTTGTTGCATGAGCTCACGTATGTGTCTTGCTATAGCATGCATCTCCGCACGACGATTGGCTGCTTCCGTTATGTGAATATTTCCTTCTGATTTTGCTTGCAAAGGAGGAAGCTGATCAAGATTTGCCTCTATATGAGCAATTTCTGGTGACCTAAATCGTTTCTGTTCAGATTGATGTACAGTCTCTTCAATTTCTACCTTTTCCATCTGCGCTATTTCTAATAATCTTGCACATGTATTGGCAGGCTGATAAAAAAGAGATTGTTCATCTACTGCATCCTGTAATGATTCCATAGGAAGGGCAACGGTAATACGTTTTACTTGTTTCATTAATTGCTCGATAATCTCTAATTCTCTCGGCGTAAATGAAGTAAACCCATCTATATATAAATCTGTATTTGCAAGGAGGCTAGAGTCTTTTATTTTATTTGCTAATAAGGTTAAGTATCCTTCTCCGTCAATGTAGCTAACGCCTAATTTTTGCTCAACCTTTTCAAGCATCAGCATGATATCAGAGGATTTATCAATAAGTGTTTTGGGTGCATTTACATTTTCTAAATTGTTTAGGGCATTTGCCATTGTGGAATAATCCATACAGTATCTACTAAACTCTTTTAGTAGCACTTCAATTTGATCGGTGAATCCTCTTTTGGTTGCTGCTCGTTTAAATAGTGTAAATTCGTCTTTGTGGTTTTCAAGTAGGCTACGAATGAGCATTCGGTAACCGAAGCCACTTATTTCTTCTTTAGCTATTCCTCCTGTTTCTTGGAGAACGCGCCATGCTAGTCGTTTAAATGTCGTTACTTGTGCTCTTATTAGCCCAGGTAGTCCGGATTCGGCTGCAAGGTCATATTCACTGGAAAAGGACATCTGGTCAGGTACTATGTAGAATATTGGGTCTCCTATAGGAGCTTTTTGTAGAGCTGTGATTATTTCTTCGTGGATAAAAGTTGTTTTTCCAGAGCCTGATCGGCCACTGACTATTCGTAGCGACATTGGGTTTTCAATCTCCTTTCTAGTGAGTTAATATCTTATAATGAAATCTCAACCTTTTTACTGGTTACTTGCACTGCTATTCGTTACTTGCTCTCGGTGCTCATTTACCTCTCAGGACGGATAAATAATCCTGGATGAAGGAGCTTTAACGACTTCCTGAAGGTTCATATGTAGCGTAAAGCAACATATCCTTCTAGGAACAATCTATTAATTTGCTTAGTATGCTGAAGATAATTTTTGTGAATGTTAGAGTTATCCAATATTTTGTGGAATATTAAAAAACCGAATAATCTCCTATCTCTATTGTACAAAACATACTACAGAGAGGGAAATTATTCGGAATAAAATTGGGATGTAGCTTGTGATATTGGCCAGTAGCGTGCTTTTACCGTACCAACAATTTCTTCAGTATCTACAAAATAGAAATATCGGCTATCCATACTAGAAATACGATTATCGCCTAGAACAAATAACTTTCCAGACGGAACCCTTTGACTTCCTGTTAGTTCCTCTAATTCAAAATCACCTGTAAAGTTCTCATTTGGATTATTGAACGCACTATAAGACTGCAAATAAGGTTCTTTTACTCTTTTATTGTTTATAAACAACTCATCATTCTCATAGGTAATCGTATCACCTGGCAGACCAATTACACGTTTTACATAATCTTCTTGCTGATCACCATGGAAGATCACAATATCCATGCGTTTAACTTCTGTCATTTTACTAACTATTACCTTATCTTTATCGTTTAATGTGGGCATCATTGACTGGCCCACTACTTCATAATTTGTCACGAGGAATACTTTGACAAGTGTCACGATTAAAATACCTATTACAAGTGCTGCCAACCATTCCCATATTTCTTTTTTCACATTATTCAAGACTTTCTCCTCTTTTGTTTTTTCGTTCGCTGCTGATCAATCTAAAATCAGCCTCTACTTTTTTATTTAATCTCTTTTCAATTGCCTTACCTACAAACCATAGGATTGCAATGACAAAAATAACAATAGCGGTTCTAATTGGTTGAGTGATTAATGCTTTGATGTCAGATCCAATAAAACTAACAACGAAAATCATAATGAGTTTACCTAATGCCAGTGTCCAGAAATATGTGTTTTTCTTCATATCTGAAAGACCTGCAACAATATTAACTAGAGCAGAAGGTGTAAATGGAAAACAAACGAGTAAAAAGAGTGGTCCAAATCCATTTCGCTCTACCCATTTTATTAATTTTTGAATTTTAATATGTCTTGTAATAAAACCTAATGCGCGAGCTCGTCCATATTTTCGGATGACTAGGAATACTGCATAGGAACCAGCTACAGACCCTATCCAGGATATTAAAAATCCAAACAATAATCCATAGGCATTGACGTTTGCTACTATGAAAACGACTAAAGGTAAAAATGGAAGAAAGGCTTCCAAAAAAGGTAATAAGATACCAATTAGCGGTCCAAGTGCTCGATAATCATGTGTTAAGTTAGTTAAAGTTTCTAATGAAAACCATTCCGGCATTTGGCTCTCCTCCAAATATGTATATTTATACTATTCCCATTTTTGCTGTACATAAAACTCTCTAATTATAGTATAATTTGATGATTATGCATTTAGGTGGTGAACATTTTGTGAATAAAAATTCGTTTTTATCGGGTTTGAAAGCTGGAGTCAGTATAGCGATCGGCTACTTTCCAGTTGCACTGACATTTGGCTTGCTAGCAAAAACGACCGGACTATCTATTTGGGAAGCAACCGCGATGAGTATTTTTGTTTATGCAGGAGCAGCTCAATATATGTCCCTCACACTAATTTCAAAAGGGGTTGACCCTATTTTAATCGTTTTAAATACATTTGTCGTTAATATTCGTCACTTCTTAATGACGGCTGCACTTAATGAAAAGATGCAAAGTGAAAAAAGATGGGTCAAAGGGATTTATGCTTTTGGTATTACAGATGAGAGTTTCTCAGTATTGGCTACACAAAAAGAAAGTAAAATAACTACTCCCTTTGCTTTTGGCGTAGCTGTAATTGCATATAGCAGCTGGGTTATATTTACCGCAGTTGGACATGTCATTGGTGCAAATCTCCCGGCATTTTTAAAAGCAGCAATGTCCATTGCTTTGTATGCGATGTTTGTTGGATTGCTTGTTCCATCCATGCGTGGAAATCGTAAAGTGGTAATGCTTGCGCTTGTAGCTGCAGTAATTAACGGTTTCTTTTATTGGACCGGGCTATTATCAACTGGTTGGTCCATCTTAGTTGCTACATTGGTATCTTCTATTTTAATTGAAGTAATTTATGCAAAAAGAGGGAAAAACTTACCGAAAGGGGCGTAACAAAATGGGGATGTGGTATTGGTGGACTTTGCTTGGGATGGCACTGGTGACATATATTCCAAGGGCATTTCCTCTTACCTTTTTAGAAGGGAAAGAATTGCCTCCAGTCGTATCGGGCGTATTGCGTAATATTCCTTATGCAGTATTAGGAGCTTTAATATTCCCGGCTATTTTATATGTCCAACAAGACAATCTTTTATTTGGCTTAATAGGAGCAGCCGTAGCGTTTAGTTTAGCTTTTCTATTTTCAAATGTGATGATTGTAGTTCTTGGAACAATTGGAGTTTTAGCCGTATATAGCTTGATATTTTAATCCGTTTGTTTGTACATAGTTTTTAGAACAAAAAATCCGCTCTCTTTACAGAGGCGGATTTTCTTTATTATTACTAGTTTTCATATTGGTACTATACCAAAATCCTAATGTAAGGGATGCAGCGTCAATCACATAAATCCACCATCTATGTGTATAGCCTGCGTAGACCGATGCTGCGAATAATGCTACGGTTAATACTAGCGCAACATAATGATTGAAAGTGATACGTGTAAATAACACGACCATTAATCCCGGAGCAAAAATAGCCAATATTATTTGAGTTGTGATTGATAGTGATTCCATAGCTTCTCCTATCTAACTAAGATTAGACCTAGTCGATAATGATCATGTCTAAATAGTATGTGCTGACGAAGACGTAATTCTCCGTTTGAATCTAGCACTTCTAGGCGACAATGAGCAGCATTTATTTGAACTGCTTCATATAATTCCTGTTCATTTTCAACTTTCTGTCCGTTCACTTTAACAATACGTTCTCCTATTAAAAGACCCATTTTCTCGGCAGGAGATCCAGAAAGCACACCTGCAATCATAACACCATTCGATTGTGGCGATACAGCATAGTTCCCTGTTTTTTCTTGTTGGTATTTTATAATAGTAATTAGCAATCTCGCTATGACACCTATTAGTATAGCAATTGCACTTACTAATGGCTCAAAATAACCGATCGCTGCAATTATTGTAATAACAATTCCTAGTTGCCAAACAATTTTACCGTACCCAGCAAAAAAATGAATAGGTAGAGAATGTTGAGATTTTTGTTGGAAACCAATTACAAATGGAAATACAACGAAAGAAAAAGCAGTTTCTCCTAGTGTAAACTGTGGCCAATAAGGTAAATACGTAGGAATAACATCCCCCGGAATCACCAGTAGTATAGGTAATAACCATAATTTTTTCACATGATATACAATCGATTCGATACCTCTATGAGTAGTAACCAGTTTTGGTGAAGCTTGAGCTGACCCATGCTTTTGAATAAGGACGCCCTCTACAATGAGTAACAATCCAGCAATTATAGCAACTGGCACAATTCCTGCCTGAAGAACATCGAGTCCAGAAACAGTCCAAGTAAATACGTCTAAACTCCAGTTAAATGTATACATAGCATAGGCAGTTGCCGTACCTAATGCAATTGTATAAATAGCAGAACCAAACTGATACGTAAACAATAGTATAAATAATAGCATCCACATGCTATATATCAATAGCCATGAATTAGGAATAACTAATCCGATAGCTACGCTAATAACTGATAAAATAAGTGCCCAAATGATACCATCTAGCAAGAACCCCTTTGCCTCGGTCCATCCCCATAGTAGCCTCGTGCGAAATTGTCTTCTTTCTCTTTTAACGCGAACGTATCCGATCAATATTGAGAAGAGAAGCGTAACATATACTGCTGGATGGAGGAAAAAACGTCCAATTCCTTTAACCAATTCGATTAATACTTCTTGCACCATACGCATCCCCTCACTTACAACTATACTTCCTATTATTGTAACAAACGTAGAGGGCTTTGCGTATAGGATTTTCGTATATACTTTGTTATTTGATATCGTGAAGTAAATAACTCACTCCCATTTGGAACTGTTTATCGTTTTCTCTACTAGTTTTATAATCTAGAATAGTTTTTGATAATGACTGAAATAATACATCATCAATCTCGTTATACTCGTCTAGGCTTCTCTCTTGTCGATACTTTTCAATAGCATCCTGTGTATCTTCATCAAAATATCCATCCTGACGACTGATATTATAACCAATTGCCCCTAATACTTGTTGAACATACTTTATTTCCTCCCCGAAGTCTCCCACATGAAAATTCCCTTGATAGTATTTTATATCCATCATATATAATTCATCTGGCTCGACCTGTAAATCTGCTTGAATTCCTTTGTGATGGATCCACTCTTGTTTCGGAGTAAGCCATTTATGAGTGGAGATTTTAAGCTTTCCTCCATTTTGAAGTGGGTGTGTTTCTTGCACTGTCCCCTTACCAAAACTTTTTTCGCCAACAATCATTGCACGCTTATTATCCTTTAAAGCCCCAGCTAATACTTCACTTGCTGAAGCACTACCCCCATTTTGTAGCAACACCACCGGGAGCTTGTTTAAATACTGATTATCTTTTGCTTCAGTATTTAGCATTTCCAAAACGCCTTTGGCATCTTGCATATAAGCAAAAGTGGAACCATTCGGTAGTAAAGTACCGATTATTGTCGAAACACTATATAAATAGCCACCTGGATTTCCTCGAACATCAATTACAAGTCCATCTATTCCTCGTTCTACCAGAGCTTTCGTTTGTTTCTCCCATTCTTCTCCAGTCTTCTCTCCGAATAATGAAATATTGACAATGCCTAGAGAATAATCATCTACTTCATAAACATCACTGGAAACCGTATGCATCGCAATCGTGTCCCGTTTCATATGTAATTCGACATGGCGATTCTCACTAGACCGATATACAGTCATTTTTATACTAGTACCTTTTTTACCGCTTAATAACTGCATTAACTGCGTCATTGACTTTCCTTCTACTCTTTCTTCATTTACTCGAACGATTTCATCCTGAGGCTTTAAGCCAGCTTTAAAAGCAGGTGAATCTTTTAAAGGTGCTACTACGACAAACTTTCCTGCCGAAAGCATAATCTCCGCTCCAATTCCAACCCGTTCCTCCGCTAGTGATGCTTCTTGGTTCGCTGCTTCTTCCATAGTTAAATACGTACTATGCGGATCCTCTAATGCCTCAGCCATACCACGAATCGCTCCTTCAACGAGCAGACTGTCATTTTTGGAGAATACTGCTTCTTTTTTGATCAATTGAAACGCTTCATCAATGACTTGACTATTGCTTACATCTTTTTGTTCTGTAGCTGATGGTTTCATCAACCACATATACCCGATACCTAAAACAACAACGACTAGCAATCCATAAAGAAAAAATCGACTTTTGCGCAAGTTCAACCTCCTACTTTTCCACTAATATATGTGTGAAAAGAGGAGTTTAATACTTGCCCCAAAAATCGATTCTTATTTTAAATTACTTATATAGTCTGCTAACATTTGCTCATCCATTGGACCAACAATCTTATTTTGGATGGTCCCTGTCGTATCGATCATATACGTCGTTGGTATTGTAATCGCTTGATAGGTTTCTCCAACTATTCCATCTTCATCTAAAAGTATAGGAAAGCTAAGTGCATAATCATCTTGGAAGGCTTTCACTTTATCGATTCCAACATCGCTACTTGTCAAATTGACAGCTAAAATTTCTACATTTTCTTTCTCTGCCATATCTTCGTAATAGTTTTGCATATGTGGCATTTCTGCTTTACATGGTCCACACCAAGTTGCCCACAAATTTAAAACAATTTTCTTCCCTTTATAATCTGCGAGCGTAACTTCCTCGCCAGCTAATGTCGTGAGTGTAAAGTTAGGTGCCACATTCCCTTGACCTAAACCTTCGTTCGCAGGATTTTTTGCCAAATCTGTGCCCATCTGCTCCCCTGCAAATGCTTCTTGTTCATCGATATTACCTCTAACAAACGATATTGTGGCTATTCCTATTAGAGCAGCAATAACTACTAGCGCAATTATTTTCTTTTTCATATAATACCTCCTACTTGGTACATACATTTCTCTGCCCTTATTATATGTTATCCGTTGCCTAAAATACGAATTAAAAGAGTTGCAATTGTGACTATGTAGTGAAAAGTAAGCTTATGAAATATTTTCTAAACGGATGTGCGCTAGCCACACGCTAAGCATGAGCCTTCTAGGATGATCGCTTTCAGCTCTTTCATCCTTTATGAAGTTTCATTCTTCGCGCTCAAGCGGCTTGGAAGGCGCACATCCTAGTTTCTGCTAATGACATAGAGAAGATATTCTAAAGGGACGAATCATTAGAAATTAATCATTCTTCGCTAATTTATGGGGATTTTTTCCGTTTCGCGAGTAAATAAGTTTGCAGAGTGAGTAAATCCATTGTGACCGCCAGTATCTATTGAATTATGCGAGTATTTGAGGCAGGTACGCTTGTATTTAACGTTCCTGAGTGAGTAAATGATATTTATGCTAATGAAAATGTTCTCTAAACGGATGTGCGCTGGCCGCACGCTACGCATGAGCTTTCTAGGATGGTCGCTTTCAGCTCCTTCATCCTTTAGGAAGTCTCATTCTTCGCGCTCATGCGGCTTGGAAGGCGCACATCCTAGTTTCTGCTGATGACATAGAGAAGATATTCTAAAACGACAAATCATTAGAAAGTAATCATTCTTAGCTAATTTATGGGAATTTTCCCCTTTTCGAGAGTAAATAAGTTTGCAGAGTGAGTAAATCCATTGTGAACGCCAGTATCTAGTGAATTATGCGAGTATTTGAATCAGGTCCGCTTGTATTTAACGTTCCTGAGTGAGTAAATGATATTTATGCTAATGAAAATGTTCTCTAAACGGATGGGCGCTGGCCGCACGCTACGCATGAGCCTCCCAGGATGGGCGCTTTCAGCTCCTTCATCCTTTAGGAAGTCTCATTCTTCGCGCTCATGCGGCTTGAAAGGCGCACATCCTAGTTTCTGCTGATGACATAGAGAATATATTCTAAAGGGACAATATAACAATAGAAAGTAATTATGTTCCGCTGTTAGAGAATTTTTTCCGTTTCGCGAGTAAATAAGTATGCAGGGTGAGTAAACCCATTGTGAACGCCAGTATCGAGTGAATTGTGCGTGTATTTGAATCAGGTCCGCTTGTATTTAACGTTCCTGTGTGAGTAAATGATTAATGAAATGTCTTCTAAACGGATGTACGCTGGTCGCAGCTACGCATGAGCCTTCTAGGATGGTCGCTTTCAGCTCCTTCATCCTTTGGGAAGTTTCATTCTTCGCGCTCATGCAGCTTGGAAGGCGCACATCCTAGTTTCTGCTGATGACATAGAGAAGATTATTCTAAAGAGACAAATCATTAGAAAGTAATCATTCTTGCTAATTTATGACAATTTTTTCCGTTTCGCGAGTATGCAGGGTGAGTAAACCCATTGTGAACGCCAGTATCTAGTGAATTGTGGGAGTATTTGAATCAGTTCCGCTTGTATTTAACGTTCCTGTGTGAGTAAATGATTAATGAAATGTCTTCTAAACGGATGGGCGCTGGCCGCACGCTACGCATGAGCCTTCTAGGATAGTCGCTTTCAGCTCCTTCATCCTTTATGAAGTCTCATTCTTCGCGCTCATGCGGCTTGAAAGGCGCACATCCTAAGTACCACTGATGATACTAAATTGAATATCTATAGTTATGAAGTGTTCATTATTAAGATATCAGACGCTAATAGATTACAGACCCAGAGCGAGTAACTCATTCTTAAAATGTTTTCTAAACAGATGGGCGCTGGCCGCACGCTACGCATGAGCCTTCCAGGATGGTCGCTTTCAGCTCCTTCATCCTTTCAGAAGTCTCATTCTTCGCGCTCATGCGGCTTGAAAGGCGCACATCCTAAGTATCACTGATGATACTGGATTTAATTTCTTTAGATCTGAATCATTTTCTCTTAACTAACCTTTTCCAATTTATCGTTTTTATACTACTAAATCAATTGAATTTTAAAGTTAACACCTACTCACTTATTGATTGAAGTGCTGTGCGGCGACTCCAGCGGCAACAGCGTGTCCAGGTGAGACTCTGCAAGAGGCTCACGGACCGCCCGCGGAAAGCGTCCGCACGGAACGTAAATCACAGTAGTAACTGCTTTTTTACTTACTACTATCGGTTATTTGCTGAATAATCTAGCTAGTGTTTTTTCCATCTATATTAAAATTTCCAATTCATCGTTTTTATACTACTAAATCAATTGAATTTTAAAGTTAACACCTACTCACTTATTGATTGAAGTGCAGTGCGGCGACTCCTGCGGCAACAACGTGTCCTGGTGAGACTCCGCAGGAGGCTCACGGACCGCCCGCGGAAAGCGTCCGCACGGAACGGAAATCACAGTAGTAACTGCCTTTTGTTACTTACTACTATCGGTTATTTGCTGAAAAATCTAGCTAATGTTTTTTCCTTCTATATTAAAATTTCCAATTCATCGTTTTTATACTACCAACAATTGAATATTTAAAGTTAACACTACTCCCTTATTGATTGAAGTGCAGTGCGGCGACTCCTGCGGCAACAGCGTGTCCTGGTGAGACTCCGCAGGAGGCTCACGGACCGCCCGCGGAAAGCGTCCGCACGGAACGGAAATCACACAGTAGTAACTGCCTTTTGTTACTTACTACAATCGGTTATTTGCTGAATAATCTAGCTAGTGTTTTTCCTCCTATATTAAAATTTCCAATTCATCGTTTTTATACTACTCAATAAATTCAATTTTAAAGTTAACACTACTCACTTATTGATTGAAGTGCAGTGCGGCGAATCCAGCGGCAACAGCGTGTCCAGGTGAGACTCTGCAAGAGGCTCACGGACCGCCCGCGGAAAGCGTCCGCACGAAACGTAAATCACAGTAGTAACTGCCTTTTGTTACTTACTACTATCGGTTATTTGCTGAATAATCTAGCTAGTGTTTTTTCCTTCTATATTAAAATTTCCAAATCATCGTTTTTATACTACTAAAATCGATTCAATTTCAAAGTTAACACTACTCACTTATTGATTGAAATGCAGTGCGGCGACTCCTGCGGGAAAAGCGTGTCCAGGTGAGACTCTCCAGGAGGCTCACGGACCGCCCGCGGTAAGCGTCCGCACAGAACGAAAATCATAGTAGCCCTTTCCATAAGCAATTTTGAATTTTATTATGAAATCTACAATAAAAAAACGCTTCTCCACGAATGGAAAAGCGTTGGATACTATTATAATGAAATATATCTCAGTGGGTTAACAGAGTTTTTGGCCATACCTTCCCAGTTTCCAATATGAATCTCAAAATGTAAATGAGGTCCAGTAGAATTACCGGTAGTACCTATCGCTCCAATAATCTGACCTTTTGATACAACTTGTCCAACACCAACTTTAATACTACTTAAATGCGCATATAAAGAAGTAAATGTCTGACCATCAATAGAATGTGTCACCATGATTACATTCCCGTATGTGCTCAGTGGAGAAGCGTAAGAAATAACTCCATCAGCAGCAGATAGTACTGGTGTACCTGTACTGTTCGCAATATCAATACCGTAGTGAGTTTTTACTCCTCCTGAAATTGGATGTGTTCTACTACCATATCCAGAAGTGTATCGACCTGATGCTGGTTTTGTCCATGCCCCAGCAGAGACATTTGGAATGGCTATTGAAGAACCACCACCACCACCACTAGCTGCTTGCTGACGTTTTCTTTCTGCTGCTTCTTTACGTTTCTTTTCTTCAGCTGCTTTTCTTGCAACTTCTGCTAATCTTTTTTGTTCAGAAACGATTTTGTTTTGTGTTTCTTGACTTAAGTTTAGAATTTCGTCATATTCCGTTTCTAAAACTTCTTTTTCTTCATGTAATTTTGCTTGCTCTACCTCTAGTTGGTCTACTAAATTACCTTTAGAAGCTTTTTGTCCATCCAGAGAGGCCTTTAAACTTAAAAGTTCATTTTTGCTATCTTCTTGCTGTTGCAATTTTTTGTTTAAACTTGCCTGTTGTTCTTCTAATTGCTTTTTATCATTTGCTTGCTCTTCTAAGATAGTACGATCTGCATCCATCAGCGTGTTGACAGCAGAAAAACGGTCGATAAAATCGATGAAACTATTTGCCCCTAATAAAACATCTAGGTAACTTACAGATCCTCCGCTTACTTGAACAGCACGAATACGTTCTTTTAGTAGTTGATCGCGTTCTTCAATTTTTCTTTCAAGCTCTTTAATAGAAGCTTGTAACTTTTCAATTTCAGTAGTTGTTAATTTTATTTGGTTTAATACTTCCGAAATCTGTGATTCTGTATTAATAATCTTAGTGTCTAACTCTTTAATTTGAGCCATAATTTGATCTATTTTCGATACATTTTGATCGATTTTACCTTCTGTATGTTTGATAGTTGAGTCAATATTATTTTTCTTTTGCTCTAATTGTTTTTGTTCCTGTTTTAAATCATCTAGAGTATTCGCTAAAGCGCTAGGAGTCGTTATTAAAAGTGCCCCAGTAGTAGCTATAGCCATAATTCTTAGCATCCATTTAGACTGTTTTCTCAAAACCTATCTTGCTCCCTTCAATTTACCAATTATACCCGTAAAAATTTACGAACCGACATGAAACTTCCCCAAATACCAATAAGTACACCCATTAATAATATTAATGCGTTTACTTGATAAATAAATGGCGAGAATTCGAGCAGTTTAAATAAGTTTCCTGACTCTAATTTTGGCTCTAACAATTTATAGATATTAGAGTAGAGTACTGTAACTAATGTTATAGGAATGATCGCTCCTAAAATCCCTAGCCACATACCTTCTAAGATGAATGGAATACGAATAAACCAATTCGTTGCTCCTACTAGTTTCATAATTTCGATATCTCTTCTTCTTGCAACAATTGTGATACGAATGGTGTTAGATATTAGGAACATTGCTGTAAATAGTAATGCCAAGATTAGCACTAATCCAACATTTCTCCCTGTGTTCAAGAAGGAGAATAGTTTTTCTATTTTACCTTCCCCATACTTAACTTCAAACGTATTATCGAGACGATCTAATTTTGCTGCCACTTTTTCTGTTTCCTGAGGGTTGGTAGCTTTAGCATAAAACACATCATGTAGTGGATTCTGTTGTTCAAATAATCGTAAATCTTCTCCAAAATCAACTACTAATTTACTTAATTCTTCTCCTTTTGGAGAATATGTAACTTCTTCAATTCCAGTTGTGTCTTTAATATCTTGTTCTAGCTTTGTAATAGCTGCTTCATCTGCTGTTAATTCGACATAGACCTTAATCTCTACGTCTTTCTCCAAGTCATCTGCTACTTTGTTCAAGTTCATCATAATCATGACGAAAACGCCGACAAGTAATAATGTAACTGTTACCGCACTAACCGAAGCAAATGTCATCCATCCGTTACGACTGATGCTCTTTAAGCTTTCTCTAAAGTGTCTTGCTAATGTTCTACCCTTCATAACCGTATTCTCCTCCGTATTCGTCTCGAGTGATTAATCCACCCTCAACTGCAATAACACGGTGTCTAATAGTATTAACAATTTCTCTATTATGAGTTGCCATAATAATTGTTGTTCCTCGAGCATTAATTTCTTTAAATATATTCATAATTTCCCATGAGGTTTCTGGGTCTAAGTTTCCTGTAGGTTCATCTGCTATAACAAGTTTGGGTCTATTGACGATGGATCTTGCAATTGACACACGTTGTTGTTCTCCACCTGAAAGCTCCGTTGGGAACATTCTTGCTTTGCCTTTCAACCCTACCAGTTCTAATACATCCATAACTTTTTGTCGTATCACTTTTGGTGTTTCTTCTATAACTTCTAATGCAAACGCCACATTTTCATAAACACTCAAACGTGGTAATAATTTAAAATCTTGGAACACTACACCGATTTGGCGTCTTAAAAGGGGAACTTTACTATTTTTTAGAGTAGCTAAATTGATACCATTTATTAAAATATCTCCTGAGGTTGGGCGTTCTTCTCGATACATCATTTTGATGAATGTCGTTTTTCCTGCTCCACTTGGTCCAACTACATAGACAAAGTCACCTTGTTCAATCTTTACATCAATACCGTTTGCGGCAACAATACCATTTGGGTATTTCTTGTAGACATTTATCATTTCTATCATTAATAAACCACCTATTTAGATTCGTCATAAAATGCAACACGCCTATTATAACATTAGAAACGCTATTATTTGTTACAATTAGATTTCATTTTATAGGTAATTATAGGGGGAATTGTCTAAAGTCGAATCTACGTTTTATCCTAACTAGTAAATTTCACTTACATACCTTGTACCCACTACCCCATATTCTACATTATGTGAGAAGATTCCTTCTTTTATTTCAATAAAAAAATCAGCTACTCAAAGAGCAACTGATTTCGTTTGTTAACTTTCAAAGATTATTTCTTAGCAGCTAACCACTCTGCTACTGCAGTTGCGTCATCTCCAGAAATAATACCTCCTGGCATTGCGCCTCTACCGTTTTCAATTACATTTAAAATTTCATCTTGTGATAGGCGTGAACCTACATTGTTAAGGGCCGGGAAGTTACCTTGTCCCTCTAAGTTTTGACCATGACAGCTAATACATTTTGCGCTAACAATTTTCTCTGCGTCAACTGAAGCTGTTTCAGTAGTTGTAGTGCCAGAGTCTGTTGATGTATCTTTATCAGCTTTATCATCTCCGCCACCACATGCAGCAAGTACTAATCCTGCTCCAAATATTAAAGCTAAGAGTTTCTTATTCATGTTATTACCTCCCTAAGTTAAATTTAATCTGCATACTCATTATACCTTACTTATGATCTTTTGAAACCTTCTCCCAGTACTTCATAGGCATCCGAAACTATGACAAAAGCAGCAGGGTCAATAGTTTTGATGATATGTTTCAACTTTGTGAACTCTGTCTGATAAGCCACGACCATTAAAATTGGTCTTTCCACATTCGTATACCCACCATAAGCTGGAAGTTTCGTTACACCGCGATCAATCTCGGTATATATAGCATCTCTAATTTCATCCTGTTTATTCGTAATAATATAAATCATTTTTGATTGACTAAAACCTAGTTGCACGAGATCAATCGTTTTAGTGGTAACAAATAATGCTATTAACGCATAAAGGGCCCTTTCAATATCAAAAACAAAAGCTGCACTAAGTACGATCAATCCATCTATTAACAGCACACTTGTCCCAAGAGAGAATCCCGTATACTTCGTAATAATTTGTGCTGCTAAATCTGTTCCGCCTGTAGATGCGCCACCTCTAAAAACGATACCCAAACCTAAACCAACACTAATTCCACCAAACAATGCGCCAAGTAATGGATTCATCGTCCATGGTTCCCAGGCAGCCGTCAATAGAACAACTGCTGGTAGCACTAATGTACCGACAAACGATTTAATACCAAATTTAGCGCCTAAAAATATAAGTCCTGCTATAAACAATGGAATATTAAATGCATATTGCACAAGTCCAGGCGCCCAACCAAAGACTCCTTTTAAGATTGTACTAATTCCGCTAACTCCACCAGAAGCTACTTGGTTCGGTAACAAAAAAACGTTGAATGCAATCGCAATAATAGCTGCACCAATGATTACATAAACATAATCCTTGGAATTTTTAATAATGGGGTGTGGTTCTTTATATTGTCTACGATTAATATTAGTTTCCATTTCATTCCTCTTTCATCCACATTCTTTGTTTGCCTGCACTAGTATAACAAGTGAAAAGTAATTTGTGAACTTCAACAAGATGGCGTGTTGACGAGGTGAAGTGGATGAAAAGGAGAGTTGTGGATTGTCTTATATAGATGTTATCTCTCCAAAACAGTGAGTTATACATACAATTGTTTTCAAGTTCATGGATAAGTGATTAAAAATATAATTATAAAGTTGATTTTTGCTCTGGGCGGACGCTTTCCGTGGGCATAGCTTCAATCTCCTCAGGCCAACAGGATGTTGGTCACGAAGGCGTTGCCACACGAAGTGGCGTTCTTAGCCTTAGTTCCTCTTAAGCGTTCCTGCGGGGCTTTTAACACATCCTATTCCATTGGAGTCGCCTCCCTCCGCACCAATCAACAAAGTACACCATATTTGTGTGTTTTTATTAAAATAAGTAACTATTAAATTGACTGCCTTCGGACAATATGCCGTATAAATCGCTAACTAACATTCTAGGCAAATATGTTAGATACTGTAACCTTACCTTTTATCATGTTTAGATAAGCTCATTTATAATTAATAGTTAATACGACTCCAGCAAATAAGCGAGAAAGTCGAGTTCCCGCGGAAAGCGCCCAGCTGAAATGGAAATCAGTATTCCATGAACTGGAGTGTTCACTCTATATTTTTTAATTTGTATTTAAAAAGAGCATGTCCTAAGACACACTCTTTAAGTAACTATTTTGTATTAATGCTTTGGGCTTCTTTATACGTTTCGTCGATATAGTTGGCAATTGCCTGCTGATCTTCTGTTATTTGCACAAGTGTTGCATTGAATTCTTCTACAGTCGCGGTACTTTCTTCAATAATAGCCGCAAATTCACTCGTACTAATATTAATGGATTCTGTATTATTGGAGATAATATCTACATCCTTTAAGAACTTAGCTAACTCGTTTTGCAGTTTCTTCATTGTTTCATGAAGTTTATTAAATGATTTATTTGATTTATCGGCTGTTGAAACTTGTGCATAAATTTGATTTACTCCATTTTCTAACTTTTTAAGAGCTTCTTGATTGTATTTGTTTAATTGGTTTAAATTATCATCTATTTTTTCTAGAGACTGATCAGTGACACCAGCAAGCTTTCGGATTTCTTCTGCCACAACGGCAAACCCTTTTCCAAGTTCTCCAGCTCTTGCGGCTTCTATAGATGCGTTCAAGGCTAGAAGATTAGTTTGTGCTGTTATTTGGCGAATATCACTCGCAAAATTATTTGTTTCATTAATTTTTTCGGAAAGACCATTAAATGTTTTATTGAGTTCCACAAAAAATACGGTGAATTCATCAATTTCATTTTTCATCTTTTCCATCACTATAGAACCGTCCGAAGCATTCTGTTCTGCAAATTCAGCTTGTTTGACGATTTCATGTAAATGTCCAGCCATTTCTTTTACTGAATCAGAAGTGGCCTCAGTAGATTTTACAATATCCACTACATGATCTGCTTGTTTTTGAGAACCAATACTTACTTCCCCTACCGCAACAAGCATTTCTGCCTGTGCATTGTTTGTATTAAATGTATTCGTACGAATTTGCTCCAAATTAGATGTAATGACAGACACTGCAGTTTCCAGTTTTTGATGTAGAAATGTTTCTTCATCAGATTTAACTTTAGCATCTTCTAAAAGTTTTTCAACTTTCGTGAATAGATTCTTACTTTGCCTTACTTGTAAGAAGATACCTAGTGCCATTATGAACTGGATGAAGAAAATATTCACAGTTCGTCCTTCAAAAATACCTGAATCATCCCACATTACATTTAATATCATTGCGAACACGCATAAAATGTAACCGTATACAAAAATACTCTGCTTTGAATGTAAACTGCTTAGAATTAGTATGAAAAGTGCTAAAACGATTGTAGCGATGCTTACTTCATTGAAATAACTCATGCTGACGGCTGTAATAGCCCCCGCTAGTATGGCGAAATATGGGAATATACGTGCGAAATATATCGACTTTCGAGCGATAATAAACATAATTACGGATATGACAAATGGAATTCCAATTGAAATAATGACAACTACTGCCTGTTGAATAATAATTTGAACAAGTAATCCTAAACCTGCTGCTAATGCATAAGCTAAAAATAAAATGACATTTTTTCTCTGTAAGTCTTCATTTTTCAACTCATTAATATTCATTACTCTTTCCCCTGTCCTTTATATTCTGAAAATTAAAAAACCGATGCTATATAATTATAACATCGGTTTCTAAAACGTCTATTAGTTTATTTTTGACCGTAGATAAGCGTGAATAAACGGATCAATTTCACCGTCTACAACGGCATGAACATTTCCGCTTTCTTCATTTGTACGGTGGTCTTTTACCATGGAGTATGGGTGGAATACGTACGAACGTATTTGGCTTCCCCATCCGATTTCTTTTTGTTCCCCACGGATTTCTAATAACTGTGCTTCTTGTTCTTCGATCTTCAATTGATATAATTTTGATTTTAATAATTTCATCGCATGCTCACGATTTTTTATCTGCGAACGTTCTGACTGACAAGTAACAACCGTATTTGTTGGTAAATGCGTAATACGAACGGCTGAGTCAGTTGTATTAATATGCTGTCCACCAGCGCCAGTTGCACGATAAGTGTCAACTTTCAAATCTTCTGTCCGAATATCAATTTCAATTTCATCTGTAAACTCTGGCATTACTTCGCAGGATACAAATGAAGTATGACGGCGCCCTGATGAGTCGAAAGGTGAAATACGTACAAGACGATGAACGCCTTTCTCCGCCTTTAGATAGCCATATGCATTATGTCCTTTAATGAGTAGAGTTACCGATTTAATACCAGCTTCATCTCCAGGTAAATAATCAATCGTTTCTACTTTAAAGCCGCGTTTATCTGCCCATCGTTGGTACATACGAAGCAATATAGAACCCCAATCTTGAGACTCTGTACCACCCGCACCTGGATGCAATTCTAAAATTGCATTATGCTTGTCGTATTCTTCACTAAGTAACATTTGTAATTCAAAGTCACTCAGCTTGTTTGTAAACTCATTGAGTTCTTTCCCAAGATCTTCTTGCAACTCTTCATCTGGCATTTCTTTGATCAATTCCAAAGTCATTTCCAAATCTTCTTGCGTAGATTCAAGAGAACGATATTCTTCTACTATTGTTTTTAGAGCATTAGTTTCATTTATTACTTTTTGAGCTCCTTGTGCATCATCCCAAAAATCAGGAAATGTCATTAGCTCCTCTAATTCTTGAATACGAACCTCTTTGTTTTCTAAGTCAAAGAGACCCCCTAAAGTCTTTTAACTTTCCTGAAGTTCTATCTAGTTCATTACGTACTGTTGCAATTTCTATCATTTGTATTCCTCCGACTTTCTGGTGTCTAGTTATAGCTCAAACTTTGTCGTTACAATAACATTGTAAAGACATGTAAACGTATTCTGCATTTCTTAGTGGCTTGCTACAGACGCCAACCTCTCGAGTCGCTTACGATTAAGATAAAGTTTTCCAAGGCCGGTCGAGGGTTACAGGCGTCTTGCGCTTTTTATATTATTTTACTGCACCGTGACAGTTTTTGAACTTTTCACCGCTACCACATGGACATAGGTCGTTTCGTCCGACAGAAACTTCTTTACGCATAGGTTTTTTCTTCACTGGGCCGCTTTCTTCTTTTGGATTTACAGCTTGCCCTTTTGCTACTTCTTCACGTTCTAAGTTATTGCGAATTTCTGCTTTCATCGCATATTTAGCAACGTCTTCCTGGATGGAATCGACCATTGCTTCGAACATAGCGAATCCTTCACTTTGGTATTCGCGAAGTGGATCCGTTTGCCCATATGCACGCAAATGAATTCCTTGGCGAAGTTGATCCATTGCATCGATATGATCGATCCACTTAGAGTCAATAGAACGAAGTAATACTACCTTTTCAAACTCGCGCATACGTTCGGCAGTCATTTCTTCTTCTTTCGCATCGTAGAAACTTATAACTTCTTGTTTGATTTTTTCGATCATTTCTTCAGAAGATAAACTTTCTAATTCTGATTGTGTAATGACACCTTCAGGCAACAAATTCGCTTGAATATAGTCTTCAATCCCTTTTAAGCTCCAGTCTGCCTTATTCTCTGAGCTTGTATGAGTAGATACTAAACGTTCAATTGCGCCAAATAGCATCGACTCCACTAGTACACGCATATTATCTGTTTCAAGTACTTCATTACGTTCTTTATAAATGATTTCACGTTGTTGACGTAGTACATCATCATATTGTAATAAACGCTTACGTGAATCGAAGTTATTTCCTTCTACACGTTTTTGTGCTGATTCCACAGCACGAGATACCATTTTAGATTGAATTGGCTGTGAGTCATCCATACCAAGCTTAGACATCATCGCACGCATATTATCGGAACCAAATCTGCGCATTAACTCATCTTCCATCGATAGGTAGAACTGTGTTACCCCTGGGTCACCTTGACGACCAGAACGTCCACGTAATTGGTTATCTATACGACGAGATTCATGTCGCTCTGTACCAATAACCGCTAATCCACCAACTTCAATGACACCGTCACCTAATTTAATATCTGTACCACGACCAGCCATATTTGTTGCAATCGTTACAGAACCTAAATGTCCCGCAGTCGCAATAATTTCTGCTTCATGTTCATGATTTTTGGCATTTAATACATTATGCTTAATGCCATGTTTAGTTAACAATTTAGAAATAATTTCAGAGGTTTCAATGGCAACAGTACCTATTAGAACTGGTTGACCATTTTTATTGCGTTCTGCAATATCAGCCGCTGCTGCTTCGTATTTACCATTCATAGAAGCATAGATTAAATCTGCACGGTCATCCCTTGCTATTGGGCGATTTGTTGGAATCGCAATAACGTTCATATTGTATATATTACGGAATTCTTCTTCCTCTGTTTTTGCCGTACCTGTCATACCAGACAACTTATCGTACATACGGAAGAAGTTTTGGAATGTAATTGTAGCCATTGTCATTGACTCATTTTGAACCTCTAAGCCTTCTTTTGCTTCAATCGCTTGATGAAGACCATCACTGTAACGACGACCTTTCATCAGACGACCCGTAAACGAATCGACGATAACAATGTCACCTTCTTGAACGACATAATCGACATCCAAATGCATAGAAGCGTGGGCTTTAAGTGATTGATTGATTGCATGGTTTAAACGCACATGAGTCAAGTCAAATAAGTTATCTATATTAAAAGCTTTTTCTACTTTTTCAACACCTGTATCCGTTAGTGTTACACCTTTTGTAGATTCTTCATAAGAATAATCTACTTCTTTTGTTAAGGTACGTACAAATGCATTTGCTTGTTTATAAAGAA
Organism: Psychrobacillus sp. FSL H8-0487; assembly: GCF_038008385.1. Lineage (NCBI taxonomy): Bacteria > Bacillati > Bacillota > Bacilli > Caryophanales > Bacillaceae > Psychrobacillus > Psychrobacillus sp. FSL H8-0487. Next base: position 972,114 of record NZ_JBBOZA010000001.1, on the reverse strand, counting down.
GTGCTGCTTTATTGGCTTGTCCAGAAATGATTAAAGGCGTTCTAGCTTCATCGATTAAGATCGAGTCAACTTCATCAATTACAGCGTAGTGAAGTGGACGTTGCACTTTATCTTCTTTGTATAACACCATATTATCTCTTAAATAATCGAATCCAAGCTCATTATTCGTCGAATACGTAACATCCGCAGCATAAGCTTCACGTTTTTCTTCTTTGGACATGGAATTTAAATTTAATCCCACACTTAAACCTAGGAAATTATATAATTTTCCCATCTCCGCAGCATCACGACTAGATAAGTATTCATTGACCGTAACAACATGCGCACCAAGACCAGTAATTGCATTTAAATAAATGGATAATGTAGAAGTTAGTGTTTTACCTTCCCCAGTCTTCATTTCCGCAATATTACCTTCGTTTAGAGCAGCTGCTCCCATAATTTGAACACGGAAAGGGAACATTCCAAGTACACGTCTAGATCCTTCACGTGCTACTGCAAATGCTTCTGGCAATAAACTATCTATGTTTTCTCCTTTTGCATAACGTCCGCGGAACTCGTCTGTTTTCCCACGAAGTTCATCATCAGTTAAGGCTTCCATTGTACTTTCTAATGCTTCTACTTTATCCGCAATTTTTTCTAAGCGTTTTAGTTCACGTTTATTCAAATCGAACACTTTGTTTAATACACCCAGCATCTATTTTCACTTCCCATTTAATATCTTACTCTACATTTTACCATTCGTTCTAAAGGCACGCAAATAAGGTCCATTATTAAATCAAAAAACTCTCCTCGCAATTACGAGGAGAGTTGGATATAAGTCTTTAAAGGCTTAGTTAGTTTCGATTAAGCCGTATTTTCCATCTCTGCGTTTATAAACGATATGAGTACCATTAGACTCAGCATCTGTAAAGATGAAGAAGTTATGACCAAGCATGTTCATTTGCAATACCGCTTCTTCTTGGTCCATTGGTTTTAGGTCGAACTGTTTTGTACGGACGATATTATATTCATCCTCTTCGGAATGATCAGTTGCTCCTTCAGGTGGATCGATTGTAGCAAAAAATGTAGCTACACCTTCACGCTCACGGAACTTGCGATTTACTTTTGTTTTATATTTTCTAATTTGACGTTCTAGTTTATCTACGATTAAGTCCACTGCAGCATACATATCTGCATTACGTTCTTCTGCTCGTAGTGTTAAGTTTTTCATAGGAATTGTTACTTCCACTTTTGTTTGTTTGTCGTTATACACTTTTAAGTTAACGTTTGCAGTCGCTTGAATCTCTTCGTTGAAGTAACGGTCTACTTTATCAATCTTACCTTCAACGTACTCACGTATTGCAGGAGTCACCTCAATATTTTCTCCACGAACGTTAAAGTTTAGCATGAAAACTCCTCCTTTAATTTAACTCTATATATATATTTCAACACCACCTTTAAAATATCCTTCTTATTTTAAAGTTTTTATTTATTTTTTGTCGAAACTTGTAATATTTTTTACTTTTTAAGTTCCATTTCTTTCCGTCGACGTTTTTTTAGCTCTCCAATAATCATCTGTTCACTTTCACTATCTCCAACCAACTTAACACCATACTCATGGCCCCATGCTTTGCGGTGGGACCATACAAATTCCCCAACCATGGAAATAGGATTTGTATCTAACGTGAAATTCAGTTCCACATGATGTAATTGATCTATGGAGATAAATAATTCGCTAAACAACTTCAAGCCATTCGGACTTATGTCTATGATTTTGCAGGCACCTTTGTTTGATAACTCCACACCAACATTGCCTTCGTTTTGCTTGATTAGACGAAAGGTTGCGTCACAGGGTTCTTCAAATGTATAACGAAAATATTCATTGCGATTATACTTCAAATCCACCTCTCCTTCCGATATTTTTAAATTTTATATTTCTTCATTATGCATAATGAGGAAAGAATTATCAAATGATATGAGATAATTTACACTATTTTAAGAAACAAAAAAGTTCTACCGTAAATTATACGATAGAACAGACATGTATATGTTTTATTTATTTATCGCTACTGTTACATCAGCAATTCGTTTAGCTCCTACATAGCGGTCTCCCCAATAATGAGGATCACTTAACTTATCGATTTTAACACCTTTTGAAGAGGATGAGTGGATAAATTTCCCGTCACCAATATATATACCAACATGCGATACACCTTTACCAGCTGTATTAAAGAATACTAGGTCACCAGAAGCTAAATCACTTTTACCTACCTTAGAACCCGAAGCGTACATTCCAGAAGATGTTCTCGGAAGGCTTACTCCTAAATCTTTATACACATAACTTACGAATCCTGAACAATCAAAACCTGCTTTTGTTGTACCGCCACCACGATATTTCGTTCCAATTAAATCTTTAGCTGTTGCGACTAATTCAGATGAGTTAACAGAACTTGCGGCTTGCGTATTTACTGCGAATGGTGCTGTTACTAAGAGAACAGATAATAATAACATAGCCGTGACTTTTTGCGACATAGATTTCAAATTCATCGTGTTCCCCCAAGGTCTTAAATTTTCTGATTATTTCTCTAAACTCATGTTACCATTCTTTAAACCTTTTTAATTTTACAGTTATGTAACAATTATGTTACAAAGAAAAACGAGTATTTCCAAGCGTTTGCATATAAAAAACCTAACAAGTATAAAAAAGATTACTTGTTAGGTAGAGTTTATATTACAAATCTTGTGCTTGAATTCTCCAAAATAATTGCCTGCTCATTCACATCATTTATCAATTTAGATAGCTTTTCGATATTTTGAACATTAGCTAGAAGCATGTCATCTGTTAGTTCCATTTGTACTGTGTTAGATTCTATCGATTCTATTAATGCAAAAATGAGTTTCTCAGAAGTATTCTTTTCTTTTTCAATAGTTAACATAGAATCTTTCATATGGTCGTTTTGATACTTGGAATCTCTTATGTAGGAAACTATTTTATCCATCTTTTGATGTAACATTTTAAACGTTGCATCATTATTTTTGGAAGTTTCCATTCCTTCGACAAACACATTTGCCATTTGAGTACCTTGTTGAGTAATCGAATTGGATATTTGACGTATAGTATTTGCTGTAACAGATACTTCATCTGCCAATTTCTTCACTTCTGCAGCTACAACAGCAAATCCTTTACCATCTTCACCTGATCTAGCAGCCTCTATGCCAGCATTCAGTGCCAAGAGGTTTGTTTGTTTTGAAATCGCCTGTACAATTGTGGTCATTCTAGCGATTTCCTCTGTTCTTTCTTGAAGTAGCTTTCTTTCTTGATCTGCTTCTTTAAATAAGTTTCGTAACCTTGCAGACTCTACAGCCGTTTTTCTCAATGCCAGTGCACTTTCATCCGCCATTTGTACAGCAATAGCTGAATCCCCGTTTAACTTAATAACCTTCTCTGTTACTTCATCAAAAGTATGGGAGAATTCCTCTAGAAAGGATCGGATACCGATAGAAGCTTCTTTTTGATTGCGCATGCTTCCACCAGTTTCATGGATAGCTAGTTTAACGGTATTTGTACTATCGACCGTATTCTTAGAATATCCCTTTAGCTTTACGCTATTAGCATTTAGATTTTCTGCAGTAAGTTTGATCGTTTTTACGATATTAATAAGATTAGCTCTCATCTCATTCATCGCTTTTGATACTTCTCCTATTTCATCGTTTGATAATATGTCTATTTGTTCACTATTTAGTTTTCCTAGAGATATATCTTTTGCAGATAGTACTACTTTCGAAAGCTGAGTCTTAATTTGTCGATTTGTCAATAATACTAGAGCGAGTGATAGTAATCCCGCGATTAGAAACGATGCAACGACAATATAAATTGTATTTTTCTGGCTCTCTGACATTTCCTCTATTAAAAGAATTCTTTTGTCAGATTCAAGTTGTCTAGCGTCTTTTAGCAATACTGTCAGGCTTACATACTTTTCATTGATGGACTGAAGTTGTCTTCGTTTGGCGACATTTTCTTTGTTCATAACCGATTCCTTTAAGTTATTCTCATATGTAGTTTGTATTGATTGTAAGGTTTCTGAGAAAGTTTTCCAATCTACATAGGGCATCTGTTTACTTGAAGAAATTTGTAGATTAACTAGATTCTCTTTTGTCGATTCATAATCTTTGTCAAACTCTTCTAGAGGATCTCCAGCAAAATTGGAAATGGCAATATATAAACTCGCTACCTCCGATCGCATAATATCCGTACTCTCGACATTTTGTGAGTAGACTTCCATATCATTAGCTAAATCTTGGTTGTGAACTACTTGGAAAATCAATAAGACAGTCATCGCTCCAAATAAGATAAAGGAACTAAAAATAGCAATTAAATACTTCATTCGCAGTGGTATAGTAGACCATTTTTTCATAGGTATTCCGACCTCCCACTGAAATATAGCATAACACTTTGCTTAAATGAGTGTGTTTTCTGAAACTTTACAAGGATTTTACAAATTTACAAAGGAGCTTTCGGTGTAACCTCTTAATAGTCTTAGTAAAATTTCAATTTTTTTCTCTTTAATTTATTGTATTAACCTGTCGAATACTCTGATTAGAGGTGTCGATATAAATGCAAGAAACAACAAAATACCTTATATAGATTTGGAAGATCGAATTCAAGCATATTTTGTCACAGATAGATGATTTCAAAAATGAACGAAATGAAGATGCGAGAGTAGAAATTTGTTGAAGCTATAGATAGAGGGAGAAGATTCAAAAATGACTCCGATTTTCTCGGAGTCATTTGTTTATTTTATAGTTAATTTAATTTTATTTTGAGAAGGATCTTTAACGGTGTATATACCATTTTCTTCAAAAATTTCTGATCCAAATGCTTTTACTTTCGTAATTGCTATTTGAAGTTCTTCATTTGAAGGATAAACGACAGAGAATGCTTTTAACCCAACCACGTTTTCTGGTGTAGGAGGTGCTCCAATTCCCGCCCAAGTATTTAATCCAATATGGTGATGGTATTTACCAGCTCCCATAAATAATGCACCAGGATAATTAGGAGTCATCACCTCAAAACCTAAAGCATTGTAAAATTCTTTCGTTAAATCTAGTTCAGAGACATGTAAATGTATATGTCCCATTACAGTTCCTGCTGGCAAACCATTCCACGGGGTATTAGCTCCTTCCGTCAAAATACTTTGTGCATTAATTTGAAGGGTAGCCATTTCCACATACTCATTTTCCCATTTCCACTCAGAATCTGGACGATCAGTATAAATCTCAATGCCATTTCCATCAGGATCATTTAAATATAGTGCTTCACTAACTAGGTGATCTCCTGCTCCCACTCTAATGTTAAGCTCAGAAAAATATCTTAAAATTGCCCCTAAATCAGCACGTGTTGGTAATAATAACGCAAAGTGATATAATCCAGCAGTTTTTTGTTGAGTTGGCATAATATTTTCTGGTTGTTCAATAGAAAGAAGTGCTGTTTTTCCATCGGCAGTAAGATATATTTTGTTAGCTTGCTGTTCCAATATTGTAAAGCCTATGATATTCTCATAAAATTCTACGGAACGCTGAAGATCCACTACCTTTAACTCTACTAATTCTACAAATGTGTTTGGTTTATTATGATATTTCATGTTGATACCTCCAGTTATTTATATAGGTTACTTTTCGTAAGTAATTATATTTTAGTTACTTAATAAAGTCAAGAGAAGAGTTTAGGATGAGCTTGTAATAATGGTGAATCGCAAATTAGTTAGTGTTAATCGCAAGGTCTGTGGAAAGAATCACAAGTTAGTGGATACATATCGCAAGATGATTGTGTGGAATCGCAAGTTAGTCGATACAAATCGCAAATGATGGGATTAAAATCGGAGCATTACAGTTTTGCGCATCGTTTTTATTATTCGCAACATCTTAAGTCGTATACGCAACGTATACCTCGATTTACGCAACTCTCGCAATATTATAATCACTCTTCTTGTAAAACATCAAAACACCACTTTCCTCAATCAGGGAGTGGTGTTTTTGAGTTGCTAATTAGCTATTCTTTTGTCTTCATAAGCTTTAATTTTATCTTCATATTGGAAGGTTAAGGAAATTTCGTCCCATCCATTTAGAAGCATTTTCTTTTGGTATGGATCAATATCAAATGAATATACCACACCATCTTCGCCTGTTATGGTTTGCGCTTCTAGATTAACTGCGACATTATATACTTCTTTGCTTAGCAAGGCTTCCACTTCACTCACCGATAACTTAATCGGTAAAATTCCATTTTTCATGCAGTTATTATAGAAGATATCCGCAAAGCTCGGTGCAATGACTACTCTAAATCCGTAATCCAAGATGGACCAAGGAGCATGTTCACGGGAGGAGCCACATCCAAAGTTATCATGGGCTACTAGAATTGTAGATTCTTTATATCGTTCATCATTTAATACGAAGTCTTTAATTGGTTGATCATTCGCATCGAAGCGCCAGTGGTAAAATAGGTATTTTCCAAATCCAGTACGTTCGATACGTTTTAGAAATTCTTTCGAGATAATTTGATCTGTGTCTACATTTTTTTGATTTAAAGGTGTGATGACACTGTTAATTTCATTGATAGGCTCCATTTAGTTTCCTCCTCCTTATGCATTTACTAGTCCAAATTTGCGAATATCTACAATATGACCTTCGATTGCAGCTGCTGCTGCCATTGCTGGGCTCATCAGATGTGTTTTCGAACCCGCACCTTGACGGCCTTCAAAGTTTCGATTAGAAGTGGATGCACAGTGCTCTCCTGCTGGAACGATATCATCATTCATCGCTAGGCACATACTGCAGCCTGATTCGCGCCATTCAAATCCTGCATGAAGGAATATTTGGTCGATGCCTTCTTGCTCTGCTTGTTTTTTAACCGTTTGCGATCCTGGAACGACAATCGCAGTAACATTGGGATGTACTTTGCGACCTGCAATAACAGTTGCTGCTGTGCGAAGATCGCTTAAGCGTGCATTTGTACACGATCCGATAAATACATTTGATATAGCGATGTCCTCTAGCGGCATCCCTTGTTCTAGTCCCATATAAGCTAATGCTTTTTCATGTGCTTGTTGATCACTTATTTCAGCAAAATCGGATGTGTATGGTATATTTTGCGATACACCAGAACCCATCGAAGGATTGGTACCCCATGTGACAAACGGCTCAATTTCATCTGTAGAAATTTCTACCGTTTTATCGTAAAGTGCCCCTTCTTCCGTTGCTAGGGCTAACCAACGTGCTGCTTCTGTTTCAAAAGCTTCCCCTGCCGGTACATGCTCACGCCCTCTAAGGAATTCAACTGTTGTTTCATCCGGGCTGATCAAACCAGCACGTGCCCCTGCTTCAATCGACATATTACAAATCGTCATACGCTCTTCCATTGATAGCTTTCGAATCGCTTCGCCAGTATATTCGACGATGTAACCTGTACCCATATCGATACCAAACTTCGCAATGATTGCTAAAATAATATCCTTTGCAGCAACGCCATATCCAAGCTCACCCGTCACTTTAATTTGCATTGTTTTCGGTTTAGCTTGCCATAAAGTTTGCGTTGAAAGTACATGCTCCACTTCACTAGTACCGATACCAAAAGCTATGGCACCAAATGCACCATGTGTAGATGTATGACTGTCTCCACAAACAATTGTTTTACCAGGCTGAGTTAGACCTAGCTCTGGTCCGATAATATGAACAATCCCTTGGTCCGGATGGTCCATATTGGCAAGTGGAACGCCAAACTCTTCACAGTTTTGTTGAAGTGTAGAAATTTGTTTACGAGCGATAACGTCTTTAATCTGTTCTCTATTTCGAGTTGGGACATTGTGATCCATCGTTGCATAACATAGATCTGGCCGACGCACCTTACGATTATTTAGTCGTAACCCTTCAAACGCTTGGGGAGATGTCACCTCATGGATTAAGTGTAAATCGATGTAGAGAAGGTCTGGTTTACCTTCTTCCTCGTACACAATATGTTCATCCCAAATTTTCTCAATAATCGTTTTTGCCATTTAGTTTCTCTCCTTTTGGTTAGACATAAGAAAACATAATACTATCTGATACAAATTCTGAGTCTAATTCTTCTAAAACTTTTGAAGTCCATTCTGTAGTAGAAAGCACTCGTTTTCCCTTTATTTCTAAGTCACTTGTGAAGTTACCATCATTTAATACATTGAATACTGCGTCTTCAATTGCTGCTGCTTCTGTTTCCATTTGGAAAGACTCACGTAGCATCATTGCTGTTGAAAGAATTGTAGCGGCTGGATTTGCTTTATTTTGTCCAGCGATATCAGGAGCAGAGCCATGGACCGGTTCATATAAACCAAAACCATCCTCACGCGTACTTGCAGATGGCAGCATTCCTAAAGAACCAGTGATTACGGAAGCTTCATCACTTAAAATATCTCCAAACATATTTTCCGTTACAATTACGTCAAAGTAATCTGGCTTTGTAATTAGCTTCATCGCTGTTGAATCGACTAGCATATGCTCTACTTCCACATCTGGATATCCTTGTTTTTTCTCTTCCACAATTTGACGCCATAGTTTACTAGAATCCAATACATTCGCTTTATCCACAGAAGCGAGCTTGCCGCGACGGCTTCTTGCTAATTGGAAAGCAGTATCTACAATTCGTTCAATCTCATTGCGGGTATAAACTAACGTATCGACTGCGTAATCATTTGTTTTCTTACGTGGTTCAGCAAAATATAAACCACCCGTTAACTCGCGTACAATGACTAAATCTACTGATTCTGCTACCTCCTTTTTAAGAGGAGATGCTTCTAGTAATGCAGGAATCGCTTTGACTGGACGAATATTAGCGTACAATCCAAAATGCTTACGAATAGCTAGCAAACCTTTTTCCGGACGTAAATGAGATGGATTTTGATCCCATTTTGGCCCACCTACTGCGCCTAATAGGATGGCATCACTTTGACTACATGCGTTAATTGTTTCTTCTGGAAGTGGGTTTTCACAAGCATCAATTGCTGCTCCACCTATTAATCCGTATTGCAAGTTGAACGTATGGTTATAACGTTTTGCAATTGCTTGAAGCACCTTTACTGCTGCCTCTGTTACTTCTGGACCGATTCCGTCTCCCGGTAATACCGTTATCGTTTTTTCCATCTCATTCACTCCCATTTTTTTATTTACAAAGTTGATTTAAAAGGCTTTTGAGCCGTTACAGGTGGACGCTTTCCGCGGGCGAGGTCGAGCCTACTCGTTCGCTACGCTCCCTGCGGGGTCTCAACTTACTCGCTTATCCCGCTGGAGTCGCCACCTTTCACTACAAACACCTATTCACTGTCCTACTGCGGCTTGTTCTTTTATTTGAACGTTTACTAATTGACGATTGATGGCGTTGATATACGCTCTGGCAGATGCTTTCAATACATCTTGGGAAGCATTTCTACCAGTGGATGTTTTGCCGTTGAGTGTTAAGTTGATTACTGCCTCACCGAGTGCGTCGCGTCCTTTAGATACAGACGATACACGGTAATCTAAAATGCGAACTTCGCCGTTCACAATCTTTTCTAGTGTATTGAATATTGCTTCTACTGCACCTGAACCTGCGCAAGTTTCCACTACTTGTTCACCTGATGGTACTTTTACAGTAATCGTAGAGGTTGGGACATTGTTTTCATAGTGGACGACTAATTCCTCTAATTCATACAATTCCACTTCTCCGCTCTTCACTTGCTGATCAGTTAATAAAACAAATAAGTCCTCTTCTGCAATTTCTTTCTTACGATCTGCCAGTTTCTTAAATGCGACAAATGCGGCATTTAGTTTCTCATCACTTAACTGGAAGCCCATTTCCGCGGCTCTCGAGAAGAAAGCATGACGACCGGAATGTTTTCCAAGAACAAGTTCAGTAGCTACGTCACCGATTAGATCAGGTGTAATGATTTCATACGTTTCCGGGTTTTTAAGCATGCCATCTTGGTGAATTCCAGATTCATGTGCAAATGCATTTTTTCCGACAACCGCTTTATTGGGCTGAATTACAACGCCTGTAAGCTGACTTACTAGTTGACTAGTACGTTTTGTTTCTTTTAATATAATGCCAGAATCTGCTTGGTAATAATCGTTGCGAATATGTAGTGCAACAGCTACTTCCTCCAGTGCTGCATTACCCGCACGTTCACCGATACCATTAATCGTACCTTCTACTTGCGTTGCTCCATTTTCGATAGCTGCTAATGTATTAGCTACAGCCATTCCTAAGTCATCATGACAATGAGCTGATAATTTCACTTTTTCGATACCTGTTACGTTTTCACTTAAGTATTTGAAGAGAGCTCCGTATTCAATAGGACTCGCATAGCCCACTGTATCGGGAATATTAATTGTTGTTGCTCCTGCTTTAATGACTTCATTCATAATACGAACTAAGAAATCCTTGTCGGAGCGAGTTGCATCCTCTGCAGACCACTGCACAAGTGGAAAATATTTTTTTGCTAGTTTCACAGATTCCACAGCAATTTCGATTACTTGCTCAGGTGTTTTATTTAACTTATATTGCATATGAATCGGTGAAGTTGCGATAAATGTGTGAAGATGTGGTTGCACTCCACCTTTTAATGCTTCCCAAGAAGTTTCGATATCACTTTTAATCGACCGAGCTAGACCAGTAACGACTGAATTTTTCACCGTATCTGCAATTAGCTTAACTGCCTCGAAGTCCCCAGGGGATGAAGCAGGAAACCCTGCTTCAATAATGGAAACACCGTACTTTTCTAACTGACGAGCAATCTCTAACTTTTCTTTTGTATTTAAATTAATACCAGCTGATTGTTCGCCGTCACGTAGAGTTGTGTCAAAGAATTCAATTTTGCGCACTAGTCACCACTTCTTTCTTGACTTTTTTCCCTTCATTGATGAAAGGCATCATTTCACGTAATTTAGCTCCAACTACTTCAATTTGGTGCTCTGATTCTGCTTTTTTAATAGCATTATATTTTGGTCGATCTGTTTCGTTTTCTTTAATCCATTCTCTTGCAAAAGTACCGTCTTGAATATCTGTTAATACGTCTTTCATACGATCTTTAACAGATGCATCAATGATACGTGGTCCTGATACGAAATCTCCCCACTCTGCAGTGTCTGAGATGGAAGAACGCATTGTAGCCATTCCTCCTTCGTACATAAGGTCAACGATTAGTTTTAATTCGTGTAAAGTTTCAAAGTAAGCAAGCTCTGGTTGGTAACCTGCTTCTACTAATGTTTCGAAACCAGCTTTAACGATTGCAGTTGTACTACCACAAAGTACCGCTTGCTCTCCGAATAAATCTGTTTCCGTTTCTTCTTTAAACGTTGTTTCTAGAACGCCTGCACGTGCAGCTCCGATACCTTTTGCATAAGCAAGTGCTAGATCCTTTGCCTGACCAGTTGCATCTTGGTAAACTGCGAATAATCCAGGTACTCCTGCTCCTGCTTCGAATGTTCTACGCACTAATTGACCAGGACCTTTTGGTGCTACTAGGAATACATCCACATCTGTTGGAGGAACGATTTGACCAAAATGTACGTTGAAGCCATGTGCGAATACTAATGTTTTGCCAGCTTTTAACGAAGGTTGAATTTCTGCTTCATACACTGCTTTTTGTCTTTCATCTGGCAATAAGATCATGATAACGTCTGCTTTTTCTGCCGCTTCTTTTACAGAATATACTTCTAGACCATCCTCTTTTGCTTGATCGAATGATTTACCGGCACGAATACCAACTATTACATCAAATCCTGAATCCTTAAGGTTTTGTGCGTGTGCGTGACCTTGTGATCCGTACCCGATGATTGCGATTTTTTTGTCTTGTAAAAGTCCTTCGTTGATATCTCCGTTATAATACATTTTAGCCATTGTTATTTCCTCCTCGAATTTGGTTTTTTTATATTTTTTATTCATTAATCACTTCTAAAGATTTCCGTTCCATGCGGACGCTTTCCGCGGGCGGTCCGTGAGCCTCCTCAGGCCAACACAATGTTGGTCGCGAAGGCGTTGCCACACGATGTGGCGCTTTTAGCCTTCGTTCTTCTAAGTCTCCTGTGGGGTCTCACCTGGACTCGCTTTTCCCGCTGGAGTCGCCGCATTACACTCCAATTAAATAAGTTTCTAAAATCTTTCATTAAATATCCATAAGCCACTATTTCATTTCAAAATGGATAGCTGTGGGCCGTTTACTTTCTGTGTTTCGCGAACAAAAGCGGTTACGCCTGTTCTTGTTAGTTCTTTAATGCCATAGGGTTTGAGCAAATCGATGAATGCATCAATTTTTTCTGGACTACCTGTTACTTGGAAAGTGACTACGTTTTTACCAGTATCAATAATAGAAGCACGGAAAGGTTCTATAATACTATTAACCTCTGCTCTTACAGTTGGTGGCGACGCAACTTTTACGAGTGCCAGTTCTCTTACGACAATTTGTTTTTCGGTAATATCATTTACTTTCAGAACATCTACTTGTTTTTGTAGTTGCTTTAATAGCTGCTCAAGCTTTTGTTCATCCTCCACATTTACGACAAATGTCATTTTAGAAATTTGCGGATTTTCTGTATGCCCTACTGTGATACTTTCAATGTTGAACTGACGCTTCATAAGTAAGCCAGTCACACGATTGAGTACTCCACTTTGATTGATCACGGTTACTGTGATGATTCGTTTCATTCTGGTTTCACCCCAATCATTTCATGTAGGGCTGTGCCTGGAACAACCATTGGATAGACTAATTCTTTTTGTACTACTCGGCAATCGATTAATACTGGTTCATCTGATTCTAATGCTTCTTTTAACTGAACCTTCGCGTCTTCAAACGTTTCAATTTTATACCCTTTGATATCGTAAGCTTCCGCTAGTTTCACGAAATCTGGTTGAACCGAAATTAATGATTGTGAGTACCTTTCACCGTGGAAAGTCTCTTGCCACTGGCGGACCATACCAAGTGCTTGATTGTTTAAAATAATTACCTTTACTGGAATTCTCAGCTCTTGTAATAGAGATAATTCCTGTAACGTCATTTGGAAACCTGCATCCCCAACAATTGAAACCACTTTCGCATCAGGCTTTGCTAGCTGTGCACCAATTGCTGCTGGAAAACCAAACCCCATCGTCCCTAGTCCTCCGGATGTTACCCAGTTATGTGGATGATTGAATTTATAATATTGTGCAGTCCACATTTGATGCTGTCCAACGTCAGTTGTGACAACCGCGTCTCCGTTTGTATACTCATGTACTAGCTCGAGAACTTGCTGCGGAAGCAATCCACGTTCCTTGCTAGCTTGATAATGAAATGGATATTGCTCTTTAGAAATATTTAAGCTTTCTAGCCAAGCGGCTGTATTTCCATTCGGTGCATCATGCGCTATCAAAGCTTCTAATGCTTCTTTCGCATCCGCTACAATCGGAATTTCTGTTGGAACGTTTTTGCCAATTTCTGCTGGATCTATATCAATATGAACAACTCTAGCGTTTGGAGCAAAATAATTTAAATTTCCTGTTAAACGGTCATCAAACCGTGCACCGACATTTATAAGTAAGTCACATGTTTGGATGGCCATGTTCGCTGTATAGGTTCCGTGCATGCCTGCCATTCCGAGGAATAGTGGATGATTACCTTCGATGCCCCCTAATCCTAGCAGCGTATTCGTCACTGGAATTTGATATTTTTCAGCAAATTCAGCAAGTTCGTCTGATGCTTTTGCAAATAATACTCCTGCTCCAGCAAGGATTAACGGTTGTTTGGCGGTAGAAATAGCTTGAGCCGCTTTTTGAATTTGTAAAAAGTTTGGCTTTGTCGTTGGCTGATACCCTGGAAGATTTACTTCCTGATCTTCGTCTTTTGGCGTTACGAACAATCCGGTAGCCATATTTTTAGGTATATCTACGACAACTGGTCCTGGACGACCTGTAGAAGCAATATGAAAAGCTTCGTTAATGATTCTTGGAAAATCAGCTACATCTTTTACTTGGTAATTATGTTTAGTTATAGGCTGCGTAATACCGATAATATCTGCTTCTTGGAATGCATCTGTACCAATCACGGTAGTAGCAACCTGCCCTGTAAACACGACTAACGGAATGGAATCCATCATCGCATCGGCAATGCCGGTAACTAAATTCGTTGCACCTGGTCCCGAAGTAGCAATCACTACTCCAACTTTTCCAGAAACACGGGCATATCCTTCCGCTGCATGAATAGCGCCTTGTTCATGTCTTGCAAGAATATGTTTAATCGGATTTTTGTACAATGCGTCATAAATAGGTAGAACCGCACCACCTGGATAACCAAATATTACTTCAACCTGATGCTTCTTCAACGTTTCGATAAAAACATCTGCACCATTCAACTGTGTAGGAGCCTGTGTGGTTATTGGCTCTTCATAAACTTGCTCAGTTTCCTCAACGGTCAACTTCATCATTAATTCCTCCTTTTTAATCAAATCGCCCAGTTTGCTTGAAAAACTTCACTTAACTCTCACTTTAAATGACTAAAGTTAAATGTATAAAAAAGAAAAGAATCTCACCCCACACAAAGAAACCATCGTTCTTTTGTATAGGGATGAAATTCTTTTCATGGTACCACCCTAGTTCGTAGCGCAACCGCTACCTCGCAGATAACAAGCAATTGCCCACTATCCATTTATAACGGGAGTAGCTAAACTACACCCGGAAGTATCTAAAAGGTTTCCCGTTCAACACTTCACTCCGAGGGGATGTCGCTAAAGGTTGTATTGTCGGTTCCCACCACACCGACTCTCTGTTAATACAAGGTTCCTTTAACTTTTGCCTCATCAATGATTTATATATTTGATTTTTAATAAAAACCGTTTGTAAAGTTTATCCTTAGATTTTCATTACTCCACCAGTACTTGCTGAAGTTACTAGTTTTGAATATCTTGCTAAATACCCTTTTTTAATCTTTGGTTCAAATGGTTGTAAGTTTGCTTGTCTAGAAGCTAATTCCTCATCGCTAACTTGTAAGTCTATCGTTCTATTTGTTAAATCAATAGCGATCAAATCATCATTTTGAACTAAAGCAATTGGTCCCCCATCTGCAGCTTCTGGAGAAATATGTCCGATTGAAATCCCTCGAGATGCTCCGGAGAAACGACCGTCTGTTATTAGTGCTACTTGTGTTCCTAATCCGCGGCCTTGAATCGCGGAAGTTGGTCCAAGCATTTCCGGCATTCCTGGTCCACCCTTTGGACCTTCGTAGCGGATAACAACGACATGACCTGCTTGAACGGTACCATCATCAATCGCTTCTTGTGCAGCTTCTTGTGAATCAAACACAATCGCTTTACCAGTGAACTCTTTAATAGAAGGATCCACCGCACCTACTTTAATCACTCCGCCTTCAGGAGCAATATTTCCAAATAATACGGATAAGCCTCCTACAGGACTATATGGATTTTCTTTTCGGCGTATGACTTGATCATTCGTAATTTCTGCTTCTTTCACATTTTCATAGAGTGACTTTCCAGTAATCGTTAGTCGATCTGGATGAACCGCTCCAGGAATCTCACAAAGCTCTTTTATAATGGCACTAACTCCTCCTGCTAGATGAACATCATGCATGGAGTAATCAGATGCTGGCATAATCTTCGATAAGTAAGGAATACGTTTTGCGACTTCATTAATCTCACGCACGTTATATTCAATTTCAGCTTCGTGTGCAATTGCTAATGTGTGGAGAACAGTGTTTGTTGAACCACCCATTGCCATATCTAGCGCAAATGCATCATCGATCGTTTCTTTTGTTATTAAATCTCTAGGCTTCACATCTTCTTTTACCATTCGTATTAGATGATGTGCTGCTTCTTTTATAAGGCGATGACGTTCATCGGAAGTTGCAATAATCGTTCCATTACCCGGAGGTGTCACTCCTAGCATTTCCATTAAGGAGTTCATGGAGTTCGCAGTGAACATACCTGAACATGACCCACATGTTGGACATGCATTTTGTTCAATATCTAGTAACTCTTCTGCTGACATACCACCTGACTTATAAGAACCTACTCCTTCAAACACAGAAGTGAGTGAAAGTTGTTTCCCGTCGGCTGAAGTACCAGCTTCCATCGGACCACCTGAAACAAACACAGATGGGACATTCGTTCTTACTGCTGCCATTAACATACCTGGTGTGATCTTGTCACAGTTTGGAATATAGAACACTCCATCGAACCAGTGCGCATTAATAACTGTTTCAGCAGAATCTGCAATAAGCTCTCGGCTAGGAAGTGAATATCTCATGCCGATGTGACCCATTGCAATTCCATCGTCTACACCAATCGTGTTGAACTCAAATGGAATTCCTCCTGCTTCACGAATAGCTGCTTTCACAACTTCGGCAAATTTGTTTAAGTGCATATGACCAGGAATAATATCAATATAGGAGTTACAAACACCGATAAACGGTTTATCTAAATCTTTCGTTTTAACCCCAGTTGCATAAAGCAAGCTTCTGTGTGGGGCGCGATCGACGCCTTTTTTTATCATGTCACTTCTCAATTCAATCGCTCCTATACTTTCCGCTTATGTAGCGTTTAGCTTTGCAGCTCTGAATATTTATCATTGTGAATTTTCTCACAATAATTAATATATTGTTGATATCATATCGCCTTTAAAATGCCCCGTCAACACCCAATTTTTAAATTGTCAGTTATTTTCGAATATTCTTTTTGTTTGTAATCGCTTTCATCTGCGATATATCGCATTTCGCAGAAAGAAAAAATAATTGTGAACTTTTTATTAAAATGACATGAGTTTGGAAGATATTAGAGTTGTGGAGGAGTTATATCTTTTGAATCGCAAATTGTGTGTGTCTATTCGCAAGTTGTTCACAGTGAATCGCAAGTTGGTTTGGAAGAATCGCAAGTCACGCATTACAAATCACAATATCTAAATCAATAATCACAAGTTTACAAATAAAAACCCTTTCTCGAAAAAGAGAAAGGGTGATCGATCTATTACCACAAATTTGGCTTTGCAACCATGAACCAAAGCATGAGTAATAACAATAATATATATTTCCACACATTGGACTTTAATTTTTTGATGAGTGTATCCAAATCAATCGTTCCTGCGCGGAATTCTCGAATATTTGGTTTAAATGCTCTTGCTAGGAATACGATTGAACTTACCATCACGACAATTGTCATAACTACCCACGAGGTTGTCCATGGCCAGTTCCCTTGCCATACAAGTAGAATCCCTGAACCAACAAGCACATGGCCAGCGTGTTTAACTAGACGAATAGCTGCTTGGAATACTTCTAATGATGTATCAATCATCTCTTTATTTTTGCCTTTCATCCTATTTAATAACGGGAACAGAACAAAAAACGGACCTATCGATAAAACTGCACTTATCACATGTATGAAAATAATGAATGTATACATTTCGAAACAACTCCCTACCGCAAGTATACCTGATTTCCCTTGATAACTTTGTGACGAGTTCTGGAATGTTAGAAGATAATCTTTGAGAATTAGGGTGATATAATTTTGCGCAACTTTCTAGTTTCTCGCAACGTTTTTCTTGTTGGCACAACATGAGGTATCTTATCTGAAACATCCTGCCTCATTCTCTCAACATTGCGGTTCATTTGCGCAATTTCCCTCTACTTCTACAGAAAAACAACTCCTATAAGCAATAGGAGTCGTGTTAGTTATATTTTAAAGTGACTTACTTCGTTTTGTAGTTTTTCTGCTAAGTCTGCTAGGAATTGAGCATTGGATGAAATTTCTTCGTTTGCTGCTAATTGTTGTTCGGTTGCAGCGCTTGTATCACTTGCTCCGTCTGCCGCTTGTGTTGCTAATGATTGAACTTGTTGGACACTTTCGGTTACGGACCTAGATATTTCTTGGATATTACTTATAGCGATTGTAACGGATTCTACTTTTTGTACAACGTCGTCTACGCTTGTTTCAATTTGATGGAAGACATTTAGGGATTCAGTTGTTTGCGCTAAGCCCTCTTCCACTTTTTCTCCGCCCGAAGTGATTGCTTTAACCGCTGAACTCGATGCCGTTTGGATTAAATTGACCATGGCTGCTATTTCTGCTGCTGAGTTTTTGGATTGCTCCGCAAGTTTGCGCACTTCTTCTGCTACAACTGCAAAGCCTTTTCCGTATTCACCTGCGCGCGCTGCTTCAATTGCTGCATTCAATGCCAGCAGATTGGTTTGATCGGAAATATCTGTAATCATAGAAGTAATGTTTTGAATTTCATCGGAATGCTTTGCCATGTTTTTCATAATTTCTGTTGTTTCATGGAAAGTTGTATAAATATTATCCATTTGACTAGCTACATTTGTAACGACGTTAGACCCTTGTCTAACGAGCGATCGCACTCCGTCTGTAGCTTTTAACATTTCGTCATTACTTGAAGCAATTTGTGAAACACCTTTTTGTAAGTCTGTCATGGATTGCATTGAAGCATCCATGTGATTTACTTGTTCATCACTTGCTAGCATTTGAGCTTCCGCAGATTTTGCTACCATTTGGGAAGATGCCAAGCTTTCTTCGGAACTAGCAGTTAGTTCTTCCGCGTTTGCTGCTAATTGCATCGATGAATCACGGACACCAGAAACTATACGTTGTAAATCACCAGACATTTTGTTAAAAGTAGTGGCCATTTCTCCAACTTCATCTTTATTCTTTATAATAATTGGCTCTATTGTAAGATTGCCGTCTGCAATTTCTACAAGACCATTCGTCACTTTAGTAATAGGTTTAGCTATACTTCTACTTATAAAGTGTGATACGAGTACTCCAACTACGATACTAAGAATAGTTAATATTAGTGTAACAATATTAGCTGTTCCTACATTTGTATTTAATTCGTCTCTTGTTTGTTCTGCTCTTTTTTCTACATTTGTTTTTAGTTCTACTAATACTTCCGCAATCTCCAAGTTAAGCTTTGTAGATTCGGATGCATTCTTTTGGTACATACCATTTTTCTTTTTTATTTCAATTATTTGATTGTTTGATTCGTATAGTTGTTTAGATTTCTTCTGTAATTCTTCTACTAACTCTTTTGAAGTCGTATCTTTAAGATCACTAGAAAGTGAAGTTGTAATCTCCGTCACTTGTTTATAATTGTTTTCTAGTTTTTCCACTGAAGTTAGTTTGCTAAACATTAAATACTCTAATACTGAAGTGGACGTGTCCTTTTGAATTAGTTCCACTTTCTCGATAAGAGACACATGTTCCATTTCTTCATCAATTAGTGAATCATATTTACTTGATATGTCGTAAGTTGTCCACATAGACATTGCACTCGCTATTATTAACAGCACCAATACTGCTGTAAATCCACCCCATAATTTCTTAGAAATTGTTAATTTCATAATTATCCCCTTTTTCTCTAAACATGCTATTCAAACCTAATTATACAAGTGGAAAGTTGACTACATTTATTGTCAAAATATTTATATTTTAGGCAATAAAAGGCCCTAAATCTAACTTAAAATTTAGGGTCATGGAAAATTATAGTTTAAAATGACTAACTTCATTTTGTAGCTGTTCTGCTAAATCTGCTAGAGACTGAGCATTGGAAGAAATTTCTTCGTTTGCAGCTAATTGTTGTTCTGTAGCAGCACTTGTGTCACTTGCGCTATCTGCAGCGTGCGTAGCAATTGTTTGTACTTGTTGAGCACTCTCTGTAACAGAATTAGCCATCTCTTGAATTTGTCCAATAGCCGATGTTACTAGCTCTACTTTGTTCACTACCTCCACTACACTAGTTTCAATTTCTTCGAAAACATGAAGAGATTCTGTCGTTTTCGCAAGACCTTGCTCTACTTTATCTCCACCAGTTGTTATAGCTTTAACTGCTGACCCTGATGCAGATTGGATTAGTTTAACCATTGACTCAATTTCAGAAGCGGAATTTTTCGATTGCTCCGCAAGCTTACGAACTTCTTCCGCAACAACCGCGAAACCTTTACCATATTCTCCTGCACGAGCTGCTTCAATTGCAGCATTTAATGCAAGTAAGTTCGTTTGTTCGGAGATATCTGTTATAAGCGATGTAATGTTTTGAATTTCATCAGAGTGCTTAGCCATGTTTTTCATAATTTCAGTTGTTTCAGTGAAAGTAGTATGGATCGTTTCCATTTGGTTAGCTACTTCTGATACAACAGAAGAACCCTTTGTTACTAAAGTTTGCACGCCATCTGTCGCTTGTAACATTTCATCGTTACTTGAAGCAATTTCTGAAACGCCCTGCTTAAGACCTTCCATAGAGTTCATTGATGACTCCATATGTTTTACCTGTTGTTCACTCGCTACCATTTGCTCTTCAGCAGATTTCGCTACCATTTGAGAGGATGCAAGACTTTCTTCGGAGCTAGCAGAAAGTTCTTCTGCATTTGCTGCTAACTGCATCGATGAATCGCGTACACTTGATACAATTTGTTGTAAATCGTTCGACATTTTATTAAATGTTTTCGCCATTGTGCCTACTTCATCTTTATTTTTAATAATAATTGGTTCAACTGCTAAGTTACCATTAGAAATTTCTTCCAGACCTTTCGTTACTTTTTGAATTGGATTAGAAATAGATTTTCCGATGAAGTAAGAAATCAGAATTCCAATAATAATTGCTACTATAGTTAATAAAATTAGTAATTTTGACGTGTTAGCCTCAAACTTTTCTAATTCCGCTCGTGTATCTGCCAAATTTTCTTCTTGGACTTGTTGTAATTCTGCCAAAATATCAAGTACTCCGGCATTAATTTCCGATGAGTTTGCTGCATATTGTTCAAAAGGCTGATTCGCATTTTTCATTTCAATAATTTTACTGTTATTTTCAAATAACTTCACTGTTTCCGTTTGAAGCTCTTTCATTAACTCCATGGACTCTGCATCTGGAGCTTTTTCTATTAAAGCTCGTGCTGCAACGGAACCTTTCTCTATTTCAGCATCGAACTTATCCACAGCTTCTCTCTTACCGAACATAACAAACTCTAATATAGCAGTAGCCATATCTTTTTGAATGACAGTAATCTCTTCTACTAAATCTATCTTTGCAACGTCATCATCTAATAGCCCCTTGTATCTATCCGTTAGCATTGACGTTCCTACTTGAGTAATAACACTTGTGATTACTAGTAATAGTAAAACAGCACTAAAACCAAACCACATTTTCTTAGATATTGTCAACTTCATTTGTATCCCCTTTTTCCTATTTATATTAGTATTATATGATTCTAATGTAACTATATCATTATACATAACAGGAGGGTATTTGGACACATATATTTTGAAAAAATATAGTAAAATATCCTATGCCATATAAAATGACATAGGATAGACAGTTTTAATTTAAATTTTAAAATGACTCACATTATTTTGTAATGCTTCAGCAAGATCCGCTAATGCTTGTGCATTGGATGAAATCTCTTCATTTGCAGCGATTTGTTGCTCTGTCGCTGCACTAGTATCATTAGCTCCATCTGCTGCAAGCGTTGCAAGTCGCTGTACTTCTATCGCGCCCTGTGAAACAGACTCCGCCATAGCTTGTATTTGCTCAATAGCTGCAGAAACCGATTCTACTTTAAGACCTACTTCTCCAACAGCCTCTTCAATGCCTTGGAATACCTTTAAGGATTCCGTTGTTTTAGCGATACCAGCTTCCACTTTCTCGCCACCATCTGTTATAGCATGAACAGCCTCACCTGATGCACTTTGAATCAGTTGAACCATAGAAGCTATTTCTGTAGCAGAGTTCTTAGATTGCTCTGCAAGTTTACGCACCTCATCGGCTACAACTGCAAAGCCTTTACCATATTCACCAGCTCTTGCTGCTTCAATTGCGGCATTCAATGCTAATAGATTCGTTTGTTCTGATATATCCGTTATTAAAGCAGTAACCGTCTGAATATCATTGGAATGCTTCGCCATATTCTTCATAATTATAGTCGTATCAGTAAATGTTGTGTGAATAGTATCCATTTGTTTAGCAACATCTGATACAACATCAGATCCTGTATGAACTAGTTTTTGTACATCATTTGCAGCCACTAGCATTTCTTCGTTGCTAACAGAAATTTGACTGATGCCTTGTGATAGCTCTGTCATTGACTGAACCGATGAATCCATATGATGCACTTGCTGTTCACTTGAGACCATTTGAGCTCCCGCAGATTTCGCTACCATTTGAGAAGATGCTAAGCTTTCTTCTGAGCTAGCGGAAAGTTCCTCTGCATTAGCAGCAAGCTGGATAGAAGAATCTCGTACTCCTGATACAATATCTCTTAAGTCTTTAGACATTGTATTAAATGCTGTGGCCATTTCGCCGACTTCATCTTTATTTTTAATCACAATAGGATCAACTAATAAGTTACCTGTTGCAATTTCTGTAAGGCCTGCCGTAACACGCTTCACGGGTGCTGAGATACTTCTACTGATAAAGTATGCAAGTATAACACCTAGTAAAACACCTAATGCCGCTAAGGAGCTAACGAATACTTTTGCCCCAAATTCATAACTAGTAAGCTCTTCTCTAGTTTTATCCATATCGTCTTGTAAAAACTTTTCAATTTCTTCTAGTACTACTAACGCATCTGCATTTGTAGTTTTCGCATTTGCAGTAAGTTTATTGACCGCCGCAGTATCTTTTTCCATTTTCGCTTTAATCGCATCTGCATTAATAGCCGCAAACATATCATTTTTCTTTTCAAATTCTGTCATCATCTCTAACGTCTCTTCTGAAAACAACTTATTACGTAATTCAGCAGTTAAATTATTCGTAATTTGTTGATGTTCCTCTACACTTGCTCTGGATGCATCTGTAGTAAATAGTAAATAATCCATTAGTGCTCCGGACGTGTCTTTTTGAGATAACTCAATATCTTTTACTAGATTCACTTTAACTACTCGATCATCTAGCAAAAATCGATATTTATCACTGGTATCCATAATCGTCATAACCGATAAAACCGAAACGATGATTAATAATACTAAAATAGCAACAAACCCTAGCCACATCTTCCTACCGATAGTCCACTTCATGTCTAATCCCCCTTGACCTTACTTCACAGTTAATGCATTAAATCGATTAAATGAAATAAAATGTTCTTTCCAATAAGAAGAATCTAAACTCGTCACTTCCACACCTTTAGACCCCGCATGGATAAACTTATTATCACCTATGTAAATTCCCATATGAGAGATTCCTTGTTTATATGTATTTTGGAAAAATACTAAATCCCCTACAACAGGTATCGAAACAACAGATGTTTGTGCGAAGTAACTCTCACTACTTTGTCTCGTAATATCTAAACCAGCTTGTGTATGTAAGAAATAAATAAATCCACTACAGTCGAACCCCGACATTGTAAAACCACCATATACGTACGGTATGCCTTCTAGACGTTTTGCAAAATCTACTATTAACGGATACATAGCTTGTCCCTTACCAGATAAACTCTTTTCTTGTTCTTGGAATGGTGCAGTGATCAGCTGTGCATCCTTTACTTGTACTGGAGTAACTACTGTCTCCTGTTTCGATGTACTAGTAACTACAACAGGTTTAGTAGTAACAACCTTTGCCGGAGTTTTAGTCGCAACAGCGGGCTTTTTCACTACTAACTTTTGTTTGATGTAAACACTATCCTTCGTCAACTTATTCCATGAACGAATATCATTGATTGTCACCTTATTAAGCTTAGCTATTTTCGATAGGGTATCACCCTTTTTAACTTCATATAAGGTATTAGCACTAGCAGATGATGCAAAGGAAATAAGTAAGACTGTTACTATTAGCACTTTCTTGAACATAAAGACCCTCCTTCTATTTAACTATTATATTTATAATAACATTTCTACTTACTAATCACATTACTATTTTTTAATTTCCCAGGAAATATTAACTCGCCAAAAAGAGACGAATATGAGAAAATTAAATATGAATGAATATTCAGTCACAAATAGAGAGGAAGATTATATATGAACGAAACTTGGCAACTAATCGAAACAACGATGAATGAAAACCCCGCACCAATTCAAAATGAAAATGTACGTTATGAGTTTCATTTAACTGGAGATCATCCAAGTGTGAAACAGCTCATCTTAGCCAATGGAACGGCTGAAGTTTCGGACGACACTTCGATCAAGGCAGATTGTAAGTTAACATTAAGCTCGAAAGACTTTATGAAACTACTTGCAGGAGATTTGAATAGCACTACTGCTTTTATGTTTGGGAAGTTGAAGGTGGATGGGAGTATTGGGCTGGCTTTGAAGTTGGAGGGGTTGTTGAAGGAGTATAAGTTTTGAAGATAGAAAAATAACCCAATGATTCTTCCTCATTGGGTTTGATTTTATACTTGTGTATATACGACTAATTGTGGATGAATAGATTCATACCACTTTTTATATGCTGGGTATAGATATTGTTGAACTACCTCTTGTTTTTCCTGAGACTTTTCAAAAATACCGTTTAGCTTCTCAGCTGCACCAATAACTTCTTGGAAATTAATAATGGAGTTCTTCACTTCCATATTTTCATGGTAAATAGTCGTTAAGTCCTCATTCACTTGTATAAGTTGAACAAAAGCAGAAAGAATGTCGCTTAATATAAGGTCACCTTCTGTTTTAGCGTAATCTGAAAAACTTGCTACCACGTATTCAAATGCTTCATCAACGTTCACAAGCATTTCTGTATATTCTCGAACTAAATGTGTTTGTTCTTCTGTTAAAGTTGTCATTGTAAAGCTCCATTTCATATGTAAATATAAAAAACCGGCACAAGCATGAGCTAATGCCGGTTTGTTTATTTTTTACTATCGTAAAAAGTACCGTCTCGGAACACCTTATTGTAAGGATCCATGTAGGCGTGGACCGAAACTTTCTTTTTTTGTTGGTCAGAAATATCTAAACGTATATCTTTCATATACACTTTTAGTTTTGCTTGAAGAATCTTTTCTAATGAAAGAAGCGTTTGTCCAAATGTCTTTTCCTCATCTGTAAAAGGTTCTTGAATGGACGCTTGTAATACATCACGTTGGTTCAATAACTCATCTATTTGAGAAATAATAGCATCTCGCTTTTCTTCTTCTCGCTCATCTAGAATACGTACTAGCTGTTCCGTAACATTTCTCCAGGTGTTTAGACTCTCTCGTATCATATTTCACCTGTGGAGCCATATTGTTTTTGACGATTTATTTGAATCACTTGTTTCCATGTATCACGAAATTCAGTTGTTAATGCATATACTTCATCCACAAGAGAAGCATCATTGTTAATATTTGCTTCTATTAAACGATTAATCATGTATTCATATAAACTAGCCATTGATTGTGAGATAGTTTGTGTTTGATCAAGCGTAATCATTAACTCACGTAAAATATTTTGTGCTTTTTGGATATTCGTATTTTTTAACTCAATATCTTTTGTTTCTATCCCTTTTTTTGCTTGGTTCAAAAACTTCAAACAGCCATTATATAGCATAAGAGTTAACTCACCCGGTGTAGATTGGGTCACACTATTTTGTTGATAAGCTTGATATGGGTTATTCACAGCCATGATAACACTCCTCTTTTTTGTAACGATTGTAGATTATTTATTATTGACCGCCGCCAAATGCATTCATTAAATAGGAAGATTGGCTATTCGCGCGTAGTATTGCAGATTCCATAGCCGAGAATTGTTTATAATAGCGACTTTCAACCATTTCTAAGCGAGCTTCAAAACGGGTAATTTGATCATCGTAGCCTTTTAATGTACGTCCAAGTGAGAAAGTAGTGTTTACCGCTGTATCCGTACCAGCTTTTTCAATAACTTTCTTACGCGTATCATCTAAAGTAGCTATTAATTTTCTAGCCAAACCTTTCTCTGAATCCGTAGCACCATCCCCTGCAAAAAGTTCATACACCTGGTTAGGATCATCTGAAATTGCTTTACGCAACTTCTCTTCATCAATCACCAATTTTCCATTTTCCATATAGTTGCTAGAAGTTGTAATACCAATTTCACTTAATCTATCGGCCCCCGTTACTCCACCAACAGCTGAATTCAAAGCAGTACGCAATTGACTTAATGCACTGGAAATAACACTATCATTCCTTAGCGTTCCACTTTTCGCTTTTTCTTCCCAAAGTTCGATTTCTTTATCTTTCAAATCGGCTTTTTCTTCAGAAGATAAAGGTTGGAAGTCCCTATATTTTTTTTCGCGAATTTCGCTGTTTAAATTCTCAATTAACTTGTTATATTGATCTACAAATTTAGTCACTGATTCAAGAATTTTATCTGTGTCTGGTGCAGAACTAAATGTAATGTCTGTTTGGGTTGCTTTTTTCAATGTGATTTCGAATCCATTGATTTGGAAAGTATTAGATTGACGCTGTGTCTCTAAACCATTGTAAACAAAAATTGCATTCTTACCTTCTGACGCTACTGCTGTATCAAATTTCAAGAAATTATTAGTATCTCCCTCGACTACAATCTCTGATGGATTGTTAATAATAGTAGTTCCATCCGGTCCAATTGTATTTGCAATCTCACCACTATTTTTTGCAGTAAATGCCATCTTTCCAGTAAAGGAATCATAGAATGCATTCACACCCGAACTTTTGTTGATGTCGTCCAACACACTTTGCATAGTGGAGTTTTCATCAATTTTAACTTCATAACCAACTTTATCTAACGTTCCATCCTCTTTTATCGCTTTTATTGTGAATGTAGAGGGCACTTGAACATTCAAATCTTTTAGTTTTTTAGTCAAATCAGCATCAGAAGCTAAAACTCGATCAGTACTCTGCATAGTAGCTGCTTCCGCAAGCTGTTTCACTTTAATCTTCCCAGTGAAATCGCTTGTCGAGTTTACATTTTTCACACTAATTTCATCAGGTGCTGAACTAGTCACCGTCTTTTGAATATAAGTAGATTGACGCAACATAGTATCGCTTGTTAAATTACGAAAATCAAATAGTTTTTTATTTGCTGCTCGATAATCATCTCTTTGCCATTCCATGTATTGCTTCTTCTGCATTATCTTATCTAAAGGAATACGCTGAGCCTTCATCATATCTTTAATCATTGTTTCAGTATCCATACCACTTGCTAATCCAGTAATACGCACGAAATCACCAACCCTTTATATTTTCTTGTCTACAAATAATCCGACAAAATCACACATAGCCGCATACATATCCAACAGTTTTTTTGAAGGAATTTCTCGAACGACTTCATCTGTTTTTGAATTTACCAATGTCACATAATAGGTTTCCAACTCATCATGATACTTGAATCGTAATTCGGTGTTAGTTGTCTCCAAAAAGTTATTCATACTATCTGCCATTTTTTTCGCTTTTTCAGCAGGTAAATACTCTTGTTCAGCATTTCCCTTTGAAAGTGAGTTATTTTCACTTTCTGTAGAAACGGGTACAACCGGTTCAATACCAGCTGTTATTAAAGATGTATTTTGTGGAATATTTACAACAGAATCAGAAATTCGATTGACCATACGGATCTTGCCTCCTTGTTGAGTATATATCTTATTGTTTATATCGGTTCTTTAGAAATTATCTTAACAAGAAAGGATGATTAATTAAAAATCTCATAAAATACAAAAAACGGACTCCCCAGTGCTAGTAGGTTTCAAAGTCCGATTTTTGCTATTATATGTCTTGTTTAATTTAATTCTTATCCCACCTGATTTTTCCGCATCTATAAGATTAATATCTAATTTATATTTATTCAACTCATTACTAAAAAAAATTACTGTTAACAGTAGTGATATATTGCAAATTTAGTTTAAATAACCGTCATTTACATGATCTTCAAATCTTCCCCATAGCCAAGCAATCCTCTTTGTGCTATTAAACTATTAATTTTTGAAAAAAGGCCTTAAATACTTCACCATTTATTTCCTCCGGCAAACTTTAATAAAACATGTCATACCACTTAATATTCATACCAATTTATAGCCTTTTTTCTTTGTACTATTACATGCATTTATTCCATTTTTACGTTCAATCACTTTATCATTTGTCTTCTCACCTCTTCTAACTTTTGTTCAATACGACTAATATGCTCCTTCATATCTTGTTCTTGCTCAGAAATATCAAGTGTACCTGGCCTAGGTAATAAAGATATAAACCTAGCTAGTGAAAGAAGAGTCATAAATAAACCGATTAATGCTTGGAAATGAAGAACAATCGTAGCTAATAATGTCCAACTATTATTATCCAAATTACTAGTGTAACTCACCATCGTTAGAAAACTAAAATAAATAAGAATGAAAGGGTTTAGATTCTCTAGTGAGGTATCAAAAGAAAATTGAAATACCACATATGTCGTAGCAAACCAAAAGACAATTTCAAAAAAATTATGTACAAGAGCTATTGTCATTCTCCTATATCCTACAAGTGAATAACTAGCTGGATTTTCATGTCTAAAAGGATGAACAAGCAAAACATTCAGTTGATAAATAAAAATTTCAAATACTCGAATAAACCCATAAATCATCAAGCAATATGATAAATAATGCGGAACTATTTGCAAATAGACTAAATACACTGAAATAATTGAAAGAAGTAAATTTCCAATTACCCAACTATCAACAAACCAATACTTTCTTCTTAACTTAGGTAATAAAAATCCAATCAAAGCAAAAAGTGATAGTTTTTCAAAAATAGTTAATATAAATACCCACATTGGAACTAAAAACGATTGATTCTTAATTGTTTTTTTCTTCGTCATAACAACACTCCTAGAAATTTTTAATCCATAACATTACAAATAACTAATGAATTTCCTACCAGTAGTTATATCGTCACTTCAGGAATAGTTTAAACCTATATTTTCCATAAGATATATGTTCTTACCATGTATGGAAGAGGATTCATGAAATAGCATAGTTTTTTTAATCAACCTATTTAGCAGATGACAGTAGATGACTATCTACGAAACAAGAAGGACGACCGCCTAGGTTTCAATGTAGTAAGTCATAAAAATTACGTGTACAAGCCAATTTCAAAATGTCACTTCAGAATATCCTTGTTCATCATTACCCCATGCATAAAGAATTTTTTAAGGATCTAGAAAGTAAAACGGCAAAAGGTTTCTTCAAGAAATATCCTTCACCAAACTTACTTGAAGGGGTCACAGAGCGAGAACTGATAGAAGAACTAAAAAATTTTAATAAATCAGTACCTAAAAAGAAGGCAAAAGAGTTACTATTAGCTATTGATAATAGCGGCTGGAATAAGACAGGTTATCAGAAGGAACAAAATGAAAGTGTGATATCTTTCATAAATTCCCTCGAACATCTAGAAAGTCAGATTCATGGTCTTGATAAAACCCTTGATAACTTAATCGACGTAACAGGATATCCGCTCAAGACTATAAATGGTATTGATACAGTACTGGCACCTACGTTCTTAGCCAATATTGGAGATGTCAATAGGTTTCCTAAGGCAAATAAACTAGCTAAATTAGCTGGAATAGCTGGAATAGCTCCACTTGAACACAGTTCGGGGGAAAGCCAAAGAAATTACTCAAACAAATTAGGTAACAGAGAACTTAACAAAGCCTTTTACTCCCTTGCCTTAACACAAATAAGAAAAAATATGAACTCAATCATGTATGATTATTATCAAAGTAAAATCAAAGAGGGGCGTAAGAAGAAACAAGCTATGGTCTATGTAGAAAGAAGACTCGTAAACATAGTATTTAGTATTATGAAGAATAACCCCCCTTACAGACAGCCTGTATTAGAGAATGAGAGTGCATAAAAAGAGACCCTAGGAAAATTCCCTAGAGTCTCTATTTTTTAGCTAATCTAAGCTGTGGGGCGATGATTAACGAAGTAATTGAAGTACGCCTTGTGGTTGTTGGTTAGCTTGAGCCAACATTGCTTGTGCTGCTTGAGAAAGAATAGAGTTCTTAGTTTGGTTCATCATTTCTTTCGCCATGTCTACGTCACGGATACGAGATTCCGCAGCAGTTAGGTTTTCAGAAGAAGTGTTCAAGTTGTTTATTGTATGTTCTAAACGGTTTTGATTTGCACCGAGTTTAGAACGTTCAACAGACACTTTTTGTATAGCCTGATCTAATACTTTAATTGCAGTTCCAGCTTGAGATTTTGAGCCAACTTGAAGGTCCCTTACTCCCAAAGTACTTGCTCTCATATCATTTACTGATAGGTTGAGAGTTTGTCCTTGATTTGAACCAATTTGAAAATCAGCACTTCCATCCGCACGTTTATCTTTTGCTTCCGTTGTAGTAGTGAAGTTAGACAAGGCATTTGATGCAGCTTCTTTTCTTGTTCCATCTGCACTAGTAACCGAAATTGAAAGACCATTTATTTGACCTGCAGTTCCAGCAGTTGCAGAAGTTACAACCATTTTCCCTGCAGTTGTGGCAACAGAAGCCACTGATGCATCAGCCGCAATTTTATCAGTTACATCTTTTAAAGTCTCTGTTAAGGCCCCTACAGTGTGTGTAGCAGACTTTTGAGTACCGTTTTCTGACCATGTCATTGTGAACTTATCACCGACAGCTAACTGCAAGTTATTACCATTAGCATCAAGAAGGCCACTTAATGCTGTAGCATCGCCCATTGTACTTTCCAAAGAGCCTGTAAGAGCATGAGTTGTTGAAGTACTAACACCAGCACCCATATCACCATTGATTAATTTTTTTGTGTTAAATTCTGTTTGTTCACCAATTCGTTGTATTTCTTCACCCAATTGTTTTACTTCGTCTTGAATATTTTTACGATCTTCAGCTGTATTTGTATCATTTGAAGATTGAACAGACAACTCACGCATACGTTGCATAATGTCATGAGTTTCATTTAATGCACCCTCAGCAGTTGCAATCATAGAAATACCATCTTGTGAGTTTTTAGAAGCTTGGTCTAACCCGCGAATCTGTCCACGCATTTTCTCTGAAATTGCTAGTCCAGCTGCATCGTCCCCAGCTTTATTGATACGAAGACCTGACGCTAGTTTCTCCATTGATTTAGACTGTGCAGTAGTTGCACTGTTCAACTGACGGTGTGTGTTAAGTGCTGCGATATTGTGATTAATTCTCATTATTAGTTCCTCCTTGGAATGTGTTGCTCACTTCCTTGTGAGCAGTGGTTTGTTTTTTTGTATGAGACAAGAGAACCGAGCCGGCCGGACCCCGTTTTTCTTGCTTACATAGATAGTATCGGAATGTTTTTACATTGTTTAATAGTTTTATAAAATTTTTCGAATCTTTTTGTCGATTTAATAAATTGTTATTTTTTTGGCTTAAAAATGTCCATGTTTTTTAGTACTGCTTCAGTATTAGAAGTAGACACATCCTGTCTTAATTCGCCACGAATTACATCAATACTTCTCGGTGCTCTGATTCCTATTTTTACTTGTTCGCCTTTTACTTCTGAGATTACGATTTCGATGTCTTCCCCAATCCAAATCGTTTCCCCAACTTTTCGGGATAATACTAGCATTTAATCACCCCTTTTTACTTTCTGAAGATATGAGGTGACGAATACTGTACTCTTCATTGTTTAAGATTACTTGTTTAGCTTTTTTGTTGGATGTATTTAGAATAATAGGTGCTTTTAAGTTTACAGTCGATTCTGCAATCGTTTCTTTCAAGGATACAATTGCAAAGACAGCGACCTCTTTTTGTTCCACTATTTGAAGAGCATGTACCGTTGCTTCGTCAAGTTCAATATTATAGTTTATCGTGATGTTATAAGGATTTGTAACAATGAATGCCAATTCTTCTGTTTTCAAAGATTGTAAGACAGTAAACTCCTCATTATCTTCTATGGGAAGTAATACAAATTCTTTTTCAGCTTCGAATCCTGGAATTCCGTGTTCGAATTTAAGAATATCGGTAGAATCAATCACTACCTCTCCTGAATATGCTGTTTTGAGATTCATATAATTTACTCCTATCTATTTATACAAGCCAATCTATTTGAATGGATGCGTGCTGTTGCATTCCCACTAACACTTTTCCTGGTGTATAGTTTTGAATTGGCTTATTGGTTGTTGTATTATTAATCACTTGTTGTGGTTCTACTTTTATATCCACACTTCCCGGTTGAAAGTTGACCTTTACACTACCATGAGTTGGAATGAATTTGATGGATAAGGAAGAATAGGGTTGTCTTCCCGTTTGTTGGGCATGTGATTTTATGGGATTTCCGCCGTTTTCGATTTTCATCAATTCGGTTCCTTGCTGCGCACGTCTGGCGATACCTTCTGATACACCTTGACGCCCTTCTGTAGCAAAGTCTTCAATTCTTCTTCTGGCGCTTTTTAGATCGACATCAGCTCGAGCTTGCTCCGTGTCTATCGAAAGTTGTGGTTTCGTTGTTTTCATCGTTTGTATTGCTTTTGGTTGTTGTAAATCTAGGTTTGCACTTGGTTGTTCAATTTTTTGCACTGGTTTTTGTATATTTAAACTGATTTGTGCTTTTGTTGAGTTTATTTGGAGTTTTGGGATATTCATCTTTTCTCACCCTTTAAAGAAAGCGTTTGGAGCATATGTCCAAACGCTTTTGTTATTGTCTAGCTTCAGCGTCTAGCTCCTCGAGGTTAAATGGGAGTCTTCTACGTCCAAGGTGTTGGACTATGAATCTCCCCATTTACTTGTCGGAGCTGAGATAGACGCTTTCGCATTCATATTATCGTAAAAAGTCTACTAAGCTTGGTTGAATGATTCGAGCACCTACTGACAGGGCGGCACGGTGAATCGATTCTTGGGTAATCATTTCAGTAATTGCCTTTTCGTAGTCAATGTCTTCGTTTTCAGACATTTGTTTAGTAGCAATTACCTCTTGTGATTGCAATCGATCATTCATTAGTTCTACACGGTTTTGACGAGCTCCAATGTCAGCACGTGTTGTTAGAACTCCATTCATTTGTTCATCAATTTTGCCGATTGCCTCACTGTAGTCGACATTACCATCTTTTATATCTTGAAACATTTGATCGATATTTTTAAATACATCAATTACATTTGTATTCGCTTTAAGTGTTATCCCATCGAAAACTTCTATTTCAATATCTTTATTAAATCCATCTAAATTTGTTGTCGGATATTCACCTGTTTTTTCATCAAATAAAGGTGTTGTCGTCTTAGTTCCACTAAAAATATATTTATCTCCAACTTTTGTGTTAGCAATGTTTTGAATATGTGCTCTGAGTTGGTCTAACTCACTTTCGATTTTTGCACGATCATCTGCTGTGGTAGTGTCACTGGCAGCTTTTACTGCTAGTTCATTGGCCCGGTGTAAAGCTGAGCCTACTTTATCTAATGCATCGTCAGAACTGTCTAATAAGTTGTTTACTTCTCCGATATTACGTTGAAATTGCTCTACTTTATCTAAGGCTGTTCGGTAGCCAATTCCCTTCATCGCCACCACTGGATCATCAGATGGACGATTCACTTTTTTCCCAGTCTCAATTTGATTTTGAAGTTTCCCCATTTTATTATAGCTATTTGATAAGTTACGTAACATATTATTCGATAGCATTGATTGGGTTACACGCATGTTTAGTTCCCCCTATTATAATCCCACACGGCCCATGCCGTTGATAATTTTGTCTAATGTTTCGTCTACTACTGTAATCATACGTGCCGATGCATTGTAGGCTTGTTGGAAAATGATCATATTTGTCATTTCTTCATCCAGTGACACAGAGCTAACAGAGGCACGACGTTCTGTTACTGCTTGTTGCAGCGTTGCTGAGTTGAAAGCTAATCGGGAAGCTTGTTGACCGTCTACACCTAATTGACCGATAAGACCTTCAAAATAGGTTTGAGCACTTACATTTCCTAAGTCACCTAAGCTAGCAAATTTCATGTTTGCTAGAACTAATGCAAACTTTCCGTTACCTGGTTCAATATCTCCAGGCTTGGAATCAGAAGCAACAACTTTACCTGGATCTGCAATAATATCTGAAGAGATATAGATATTTCCAGCAGTTATTCCTGCTCCGCTTTTATCATCTTTATTAATAAAGAAAGTTCCACCTTGGTTTCCATAAATATCTGAACCTTGCGGATACTTTGTAGTGTTAGCTGGATCACCCATGTGAATTTTATTGAATTCCTCTGCAAATGCTTTCGCCATTTCATTTAATTTTGTAAGCATATCTGGATATAATCCTTTTACAGGTGCTGCTGGATCGCCTGTGACTTGACCATATGAATTTACAAGTGATTTAAGTTTGCCTAAATCGCTAAAGGAATTGATATTTTGAGTTACTGCTGCTCCAGCATCCGTCCAATTATTATTAAGAGGGACATCATTTCCATTAATGTCTATTCTGACAATATGAAAGCCTTCGATTGCTGATTTTGGTGTCACTCCATCTGTTTCACTTGGACCAGTATTACGTAGTTGAGCAAAGTCTTTTCCATCAATCAATTTTAGGGACGTACCATCTTTTAATTTCAAAGATACGGTCACAGAACCCTCTGCAATAGCTAAGGAATTACCACCAGACTTAACATTACTAGTTTCGATTGGGAAGTACGTGGACAACTCATCTAGCAACGTGTCACGAACATCATACAAGTCATTTGGCATATAGCCGTTTGGTTCAATCGCTTGTATCTGTTCGTTAATGCTAGCAATTTGTTCTAAAATCGAGTTTACATCTTTTAATGAAATTCCGATTTCTTTACCTGCATTTTCTTGGATTTGTGAAATTGATTTGGAAAAGTAATTGAAGGAATCAGCTACTGCGACCCCACGTTGTACTACTACAGAACGAGCTCCCCCGTTTTCTGGATTTACACTTAAGTCTTGAAGTGATTTCCAAAATTCATCCATCGATTTGGCTAATCCGTATTCGGAAGGTTCGTTTAACACGTCTTCCATTTGTGTGATTGCCTGAGATCTTGATTCCCAGTACCCTAACTTATTGGCTTCTTGACGATATTGTGTATCTATAAAAGAATCACGAATACGTTGAACAGAATGCGCTTGCACACCCGTACCAAGATGGCCTGGGATTTTTGGTGCATTTAAACCTGTCCCTGGGTATCCTAATGTCGCTTCCATGTTCACTCGTTGGCGAGAATAGCCTATCGTGTTTGCATTGGAGATATTATGTCCAGTTGTATATAGTGCGGATTGTTGTGTGTATAGTCCGCGTTTACTTGTTTCTAGTCCCATAAATGTTGAGCCCATGGGTTCGCCTCCTTATGCTTGTGAGTCGAAGTAAACTTTGTCTTTTGAGGGACTTTGTACTTCAGATCTCGAGTAGTTTATTTGATCAGGCTTTGGTCTTAATGCATCTAATGTTAAGTTAACAAATTGTAGTGATTGCATTGTTAGTTTTTGGTTCAAATCATTTTGGTTTTTTAATGTATCTAATGTTAACAATAGATTGTTACGTGTTTTTGTTAGTTGAGCATTTTCTTCGTCTGTGTTGGTATTTTCTAAGACAAGTGCAACAGTTGGGTTGTCAGTAGGAGCAATTCCTTTTGCTCGAAGGTAATCCGTTACCTCTGATTGACGCTGTTGTTCAAGCTGTGAAATGCCTGCTACATGTGCCTGCTCTTCCTTGAGCAGTTGGTTTAGACTGTCCATGTCCCCCGTTTTGATAGCTTCTGTTTTTTTGTATGCAACCTCTAGCAAGCTTTTGTGGAGCATATCTAGTTTGGTAAGTGACTGCATGATTTTAACGATGGACATGTGTGTAAGCTCCTTTTATAAGCGGTAGTAATCCAGGATATTCGATGCTAATTGTTTCGCATCTACCTTGTAAGTTCCTGCGTCGATGTCAGCTTTTATAGCTGCCACTCGTTCCGCTTGTTGTACTTCAACAGATGATTTTGTTTGCATGCTTTTCGCAGCAGACGAAATTTCCAATTGATCTGCAGCTGTTTTCGTTGTATTTTGTACTTTTTCAGCTTGTTGTTGATTGCGTTTGTATGGATTTACTTGGTTTACACCAATATTTGTGATCTTCATAAATTTCGTCCTCCTCTTCTTTTCGAAGTCTCTATGTATTATTTCGGCATGAAAAATGAATTGTTTAGAGTAATTTGAACGATTTGTGTGGAATAGGTCTTGGGAATTAAAGGGGTTAGTGGAATTAGAAGGTCTTTTGAAGGAACTATCAGGAGCTTGAGTTATACTCATGCTTTATTGAGTGGAACTCAATTTTAATTTCTTTTATCATCCCATAGAAAAACTCCCACACAAGGTGAGAGTTATTTTTTCTTGCTGTCTGAATAATAAGTCCCAGTTTCTTGTTGAGACACTTTTTCGCGGAATTCTTTTGCTGCGTCAAATTGACGAAGACCGGATTTTAATTCGTCCGTACATTTTATACATAGTTTACCTGATTGTGTTATTTTCCCACAGTTATCGCATGGATAGCCTAGGTTCGGGAACATGGCTGGTTGAAGACGATTTTTTCGTACCCATTTATGTAGTAATGACTCTTCTACTCCAGTTGCTTCTACAATTCTTTCTACTGTTGCTGCTCGGTTTTCACGTTTGCGAAGGAAGCGGTAGACAGTTTCGTACAGTTTTTCTTCGTTCATTGCGCAGTTGTTACATACTTCTCTCAATCCCGTATAGTTAAAAAACTCGTCGCATGAAGGACAATTTTTTAGTTCACCCATGTTGTTACCTCCAAATATTATTCTTACTTTATTTATCGGCAAGTTACCCTTTTATTAAAGTTATTACTTCGACTCTTTTGGCCCCTGCATCCTTTAAAATCTTTGCTGCATGATGGATGGTAGCACCAGTTGTGTAAATATCATCGAATAAAATATAATTTGTTGCTTCGATGATACCTATTACTTCGAAGAGGTTTGTTGTTTTTAATCGTTCTTTTTTTGTTTTCTTCCCTTGAGAATCGGATGTTTTTTTGGTGAGTACATGTTGAAAAGGAATTTGTGCTGCATTTAAGAGCTCGTCCACATGGGAGAATGTACGTAACTTTAGCTTTTCTGGGTGCATTGGAATGGGTACGACAATGCCTCCATTCTTCTGAAATGCTTGTTGTAACTTCCCAGAAAATACTTTTGCTAATGCAACGTCCTGGAGGAATTTGTATTGGTGTAGATATTCTTTCATCGGTTCGTTATAAGTGTATAGACAAAAGACTGAGTCTACTGCTCCTTCATAAGGAGTGTCTAGGAAATCGGTAAAATCGATGGTCGACTTTGAGATTTCAAATTTTGCGAAGCATCTCTTGCAGGTAGAAGAATCCAACTCGTATAAAAATAGCTTGGACCAAGTTGCTGATGGTTGGTAAAGTGTGCCACAAATTAAACACGTCATGATTGATTCCACCCTTCTATCGCATCTTGCGCTTTATCCATTTCTCTGCTTATTCCGTGGTGAAAGAAAGTAATGTCTCCATCTGGATACTGTGCTGATCTACCGACTCGTCCACTTATTTGAATGAGCGCACTGGAGGTGAAGATGAGCTGCTCTGCTCCAACTACAGCTACATTCACGTTTTCAATCGTAACTCCTCTTTCTAATATGGTCGT
Organism: Psychrobacillus sp. FSL H8-0487; assembly: GCF_038008385.1. NCBI lineage: Bacteria > Bacillati > Bacillota > Bacilli > Caryophanales > Bacillaceae > Psychrobacillus > Psychrobacillus sp. FSL H8-0487. The sequence continues at coordinate 934,614 of NZ_JBBOZA010000001.1, read as the reverse complement.
TGTTAATAAGCCCGGGATTTTCTTTTCGCGTAATTGCATCACTAGTTCTTTCCTATCTGGGTGCTCTGCATGAACCCTTGGTAAATCACCTGGGAAGTTCTCTAGCATTTCGATAGTAGGCAAGAAGATAAGAAAAGGCGTGTTTGTTTCTATTTTTTCATTTATCCAGTTTTGTAGTTTCGAAGGAATTTTTCCTTTTTTGAGTTGTCTAGCGTAACCCCATAAACTTACAAATTTAGGGACTGGAAGGTCGTAGCCGTGATATCTTCTTGTGAGTATAGATTGGTTGGTTGTTTTTAATGATTTTGTAGGAGTGGCTGTTACATAGTGAATGGCAGCGTCTTGTTTTGCGGCTTTAGTAACTGCTTTTTGGAGGGTTTCATCAGCATAATAAGGAAAGGCATCTGCTTCGTCGACAAATACGACATCGAAGGCATTTTCAAATCTATAGAGTTGGTGTGTTGTTGCAAGTACTAATTCGGCGAAATCATGTTGGTCAGGTGAGCCACCGTACAGTTCATGAATTGTTGTGTTTGGGAAGACTTTCTGGAATCGAGGGAATAACTCTAAAATTACATCGGTTCTTGGTGCAGCAACGCAAACTCTTTTTCCAGCTTGTAAACATGCAAATATTGCTGGAAATAGGAGTTCTGTTTTTCCTGCTCCGCATACTGCATGGACTAGGTGGGATTGGTTTTGCTCGACACTATTGAGTAGTTCTTCACTTGCCTTTTGTTGGAGAGGTGTAAGCTGGCCGTTCCATTTAAAGACATGTGCGTTCGCGCTGCGAGCATGCTGCTTGTCCCAAAGGAGTAATTCAGAACAACTACTCACCCGCCCCATTCGGATACAGTGGCGGCAATACGTACAAATTTTGTTGCAACGGGCACAGTTGAATGAGTGAAATAAGGATGGGTTCGTATTGTGGCATCTGTTGCAGGTGTTCATGTTTGATTGCCAAAAAAGGTTTGAATCTGATTTTGTGAGGACACCAGGTTTTAGGTGGATGTGACCGGAGTCGATGTGGGCGTCGATGACTTCGCGTGGGAATGGGGTGTGTTCGCGAAGCCATATGCGGCCAGTTAGAAATTGTTGGAGCTGTTTGTTCATGAGCATTCTCCTCATTAGTTAATCTTGTACCAACCAAGACCCATGGACCCTTCCCCAAGATGTGTACCGATAACAGGACCGAAGTAGCTGATCGTGAAGTCTACGTTTGGCATTGTTGCTTGAAGTTCTTCTTTCCATGCGATTGCTTCGTTTTCGTAGTTAGCATGAATGATTGTCGCTTTTATGTTGAATTTGTTTGAGTCTTCTTGAAGCATGTCCGAAATACGTTTCATCGCTTTTTTACGCGTACGAACTTTTTCATACGGCACGATGACTTTGTTTTCAAAGTGTAGAATCGGTTTAACTTGCAGTACGGAACCGATGACGCGCTCGAAGCCAGTTAGTCTTCCTCCGCGGTGAAGATGGTCTAGATTGTCGACCATAAAGTATGCACGCATCGTTTGTTTCATATTGTTTAGTTCTTGTAGGATAGCGTCCGGTGAAGCACCTTGCTCTGCCATTTCAGCTGCTTTAAGTACGTAGAAGCCCTGTACCATACAGGAAATTTCAGTGTCGAACGTTCGTACGTCGAGGTTAGCTACCATTTCTCCTGCTTGTTCTGCTCCGGCAAGCGTTCCGCTGATGCCACTAGATAGGTGGATAGAGATAACTGCGTCGTTCTCTTTTGCTAGTTTTTCATATGTTTCGATAAAAGTTCCTAAGGCTGGTTGGGATGTCTTTGGAAGCGCTCCACCTTTACGGATTTTATCGTAGAATTCTGTGGTGTTAATGTCTATTTCTTCTTGATAGGTGTCATTTCCGATGACAACGCTTAGCGGCACCATATGAATATTCAGTTGGTCACGAATTTCTTTCGGGATATATGCGGTGCTGTCGGTTACGATTGCTGTCTTCATTTAATAAATCACACTCCTAATTGTAGTTTACTGAATAATTGGTAGAAATGATAGCATAAAAAAGCCCAAACATGATATTTATCATATATGTCTGGGGAATACGTTGTTATTCAGTTGTTTCGCCTATATAGTAGACGCTAGAAACTAGCCATTTGCCATCTTCTTTGACGAATACAGTTACTTGGCGTCCGTTCTGTTCAAGTTTAGCACCTGTGTCCATTTGTTCAAAAGAAGTATGGATATTGGAGAATACTTGAGCTTGTGATTTATCATATTCAATAATCGTAATATTATCAGCAGTACGGATTGTGTTAAAGTCGTTGAACGTTTCTTCTACTTTGACTTTTTCAGCGTCGTAGTTGAAGCCTTCTGGATTTTTAGAAATTGTGTTCATATAGCGTTCTGGGTCTTCTGCGTTAAATGATTCCATGTATTCCGTGAAAGATTCGAGTAATGCCGTTTTTTCTTTTTCTGGTACATTTGTTGCTTCTTCAATATTGTCACCTGACAATTCGAAGCCTATATTGGTTTCGCTTTTATCTTCTGCACCGTGATCCGTTGTCGTTTGTGTGTTCGTTGGAGCGATGTCGGTTGCGGAATTAGCGTTTTGCGCTGTTTCGTCGTTACTATTGCAAGCTGCCAGCGTTAGTGTGAAGGCCGCGAGTGTAATGGCTTGGATTATTTTCATATATGTCTCCTCCTGCTGAAGGTTATTTTGTCATAATTAGGACGAAAACTCAATTATTAAGTTCCCATTTAAAATAGGTAGAATATTCCGGTATTGGAATGTAAGATATAGGTAGAAAGGAGCTGAAGGATTGAGTGGACATTTTGCGTTGTTCAAAAGGTTGAATGATGGATCTCCGTCTTCTGAATTTATTCGTGAAGAGATTCGGAAAATGGATGCTGGAGTTCGCGGAGAGGAGAGGGTTTTTAAGAGGCTGAGAGAGTTGCGGTTGGCCGGTAAGTTTCGTGTATTCTCGGATGTCTGTTTGGTGCTGGATGATTGGAAAGTGCAGATAGATTGCCTTGTAGTGACCGACCGATGTTGTATAGTTCTCGAGTCAAAGAATATAAGTGGACGCTTGTATTTTAATGAAGAGTTAGATGATTTTTATAAAGAAGAGAATGGAACAGAGACCCCCATTTCTAATCCGTATTTTCAATTGATGCGACATATTCGCTTCATGAAAGAATTTCTACGTAATAACCTTCCACAGATGAAAGTGACTGGTGCTGTCATCATGACCGCCAAGTCCTGCCGCATAATGCAAAAACCTACCCATTATCCCATTTATAAGTTAGAGAGTATGGTTGAGAGAGTGACACAGATTTACAATAATTCTGGTGGTGAGAATAGTTTTTCTGTTGAAGAGTTAGATGTTGTTGGGAAGCTTTTGGAGGAGAATAGGTCCGCTTATGAGTATCCTCCACTTTGTGAATATTATCTAATTAATGTGAGTGAGATTCGGCTAGGCGTGGAGTGTCCTGGTTGTGGGGTTTTGGGGATGAGACGTGTGAATACTACGTGGCGTTGTATGGCATGTGGAAAAAATAATCGCTATGCCCATAAATCAGCTGTCAGAGATTACTTTCGGATAATTGATAGAAAAATCACCAATAAAGAGTTTCGTAGATTTTGCATGATAGATTCAAAGTATACTGCATCGCGCATGTTGAATAGTATGGATTTGATAGCCCATGGTTCTGGTCCTAGTCGATACTTTGTGGAGAAGTAAATGAATCGGGTGTGATGTTTTTGCGATGTGAAACGTTCGGTGGGGGTTGGCGCAACTTCTAATTGGTTATCCGCAACATTGGTGGGCGTTCTCGCAACATTACTTCGTTTGGGGCAACATTTTTGGGATGTGCAACGTTTGTTGGTGGTTGCGCAACTTCCAGGTCGTTTCTCGCTACATTGGTCGTCGTTGCCGCAACATTCACTTCGTTTGGGTTAATTTTTTTGCGATTCGCAACGTTCGGCAGCGGTTGCGCAACTTCCAGGTCGTTTCTCGCTACATTGGTGGCTTTACGCGCAACATTTGCTTCCATTGGCGCAACTTTCTCTTTTTAAAGCGGTATTTCTCCAAAAAACAAAATCCCACTCCAAAACACTGGAGTGGGATTATATATGATTATTAGCGTACTTCAACCCAACCGTTTTTGATGCCGGTTACTACGGCTTGGGTGCGGTCGTTTACGTTCATTTTTTGAAGGATGCTGGATACGTGATTTTTTACGGTTTTTTCGGAGATGAATAGTGTTTCTCCGATTGTGCGGTTACTTTGGCCATCTGTTAGTAACTGAAGTACTTCGCATTCACGTTTTGTTAGTAAATGGAATGGACGACGAATTTCTGTTTGATGGAAGTTCCCTTTGTTTTCGCGCTCGCTTAAGCGACGGAATTCTGCAACTAGGTTCTTCGTAACTTTTGGATGTAAGTATGAACCGCCTTTTGCTACTACTTTGATAGCGGAGACAATTGCATTGGCATCCATTTCTTTTAGCATGTATCCAAGAGCACCTGTTTTTAGTGCGTGTGATACGTATGACTCATCATCATGGATAGAAAGGATGATTACTTTTGCTTCTGGGAATTTCACTAGTAATTCTCCTGTAGCCTCTACCCCATTTTTAGTAGGCATATTGATGTCCATCAATACTACATCTGGAAGATATTTTTCATAAAGACTTAAAACGTCGTGGCCGTCGTCACCTTCTGCTATTACTTCGAAAGAGTCTTCAAAGTCTAAAATACGTTTTACTCCTTCGCGAAATAGTTGGTGATCATCTATGATTATTATTTTTGTCATGTTCATTTCCTCCTATAATTAAAAAGCCATATTTACTATTCCTCATTTAATGGAATACTAAACAAAATACTAGTTCCTTTGCCAGGGGATGATATAACTTTCATCGATCCTTCTAACAAATCCACTCGTTCCTTCATTCCGATTAAACCAAAGGATTTTTCTTTTGCTACTTCTGGATCAAAACCAGCTCCATTATCTTTGACGATAATATTTATCTTTTGTTTCAACCATTCTACTTTCACCCAAGCTTCAGTAAATTTCCCGTGTTTAGTTCCATTCGTTAAGCACTCTTGGACAATACGGAAAATGGCTACTTCAAAATTGGTATCTAGTCTTTTCTCTTCTCCAAAGTTTTGGAAATTAATCCTACCTGTTGGGTTGTATTCTTCGATTGTTGTAATATACTTTCGAAGCGTTGGTATTAAACCTAAATCGTCTAATGCCATAGGTCGTAGATCGTAAATAATACGACGTACTTCTGAAAGAGCATCACGAACCATTTTTTTAAGGTCTAAAATTTCTTTCATCGCTGCTTCTCCACCACGCTGCTGATATGTAAGATTGATTAAATCTGTTCTAAGAAGAACATTCGCTAGCATTTGCGCAGGGCCATCATGAATTTCCCTTGAAAGTCTTTTACGCTCTTCTTCTTGCGCTTCGATAATTTTCAAGGTGAAATCTTGTTTAATTTTTGCATTTTCAAGTGCTGCTCCTACATTTTTCAAATCGGATGTTAAGTAATTCATGACGATATTCACCTGATTGACCAGATGATCGGCACGTTCAATCATTTCTAGCAAGCCCTGTAATCTGCGTTCTAAATCATCTCTTCTAAGTCTAAGCTGACGTTCCTCACTACGTTTGATGAGAAGATTTATTTGAATTTCATTTGCAGTTTCGTAAGCTTGGCGAACTTGTGGTTCATCGTACGAGTCAAAATTCTTGGAAACCTCAGCTAATCGATTTCGGGAGTGCCTCGATTTTGATTCGAGCAAATCTCCTTCTATAATAACTGTCTCGATATCTCCACGAATAATTTCTAACTCCACTTTCATTTCTTCAAAGCTTTGTCGACTCTGTTCGCTTATAATGAATATATCCTTTTTCGAATGATCCATCACTTCGACCATTCGATCGAAAATAACATCTAACGATTGCGTTTCAAAATTCATATTCGTCATCTGTTTTTTCTCCTTTATGCGCCCAAATGAGTCCTCATTCACAAATGATGACATGTCCTATTATAGCACTAAGTGACTAAAAATAAATTAAAATTACTTTACAACTATGTTTCAATAGAATCAGGAGGGGAAATATATCTATGAGAAAAGATTACCATACTATCCAAGGCTATGGCGAGAGCGAATTAATCATTCAAAAATCACGTTTTCTAACGTATGTGAGCCGGGCTGAAACAGAACAACAAGCGCAAGATTTTATTAATAATATCAAAGAAAAGCATAAAAGTGCTAACCACAACTGCTCTGCATACATTATTGGCGAGCATGACAATATACAAAAAGCCAATGATGATGGGGAACCAAGTGGAACTGCAGGAGTCCCAATGCTCGAAGTATTGAAGAAACAGGGTCTACAGGATACAGTTGTTGTCGTCACTCGTTACTTTGGGGGTATTAAGCTCGGTGGTGGCGGACTTATCAGAGCTTACGGGAAAGCAACTACAGAAGGAATTGACGCCGCAAAAGTGGTGGAACGAAAGCTGCATCATCTGATGAAGATCTCTATAGACTACACATGGCTAGGAAAAGTGGAAAATGAAGTTCGGAACTCCGTCTATCCTCTAAAAGAGATTAACTATGCGGATCTTGTCGAAGTAATGGTATTTACAAAAGCAGATGAAGAAGAAACCTTTATTAACTGGATGGCTGAAATGACTAATGGACAGGCGAAAGTCGAACTTGTCGAAAAAGAGTTTTTGGAATTCGTAATGAAATAAATTTACCTATAATCAAATTCATAGTATAATAAGGGGCATGCCAAATTTTAAGAAACTATTTTGTCGATTCTTCGTCTTATTAGCGTTATCTAGAATAAAGGGAGATTATAAAAATGAATAGAAGAGCATATAAAAAGGAGAAAAAGAAAAGTAGTAAGAAGCGCAAATTCTTAACCGTTTCTCTTATAGTAATTGGGTCCTTACTTATTTCTTTATCTACCTATGCAGTTTTCTTAACCAAAAAGGCAGAAACTGCTGCAGACAAAGCTTTTGAAATTGTGGATAATCGAGATCAATCTCCATTACGCGATGAGAAAGTTGAACCATTGAATGATAATGTCTCAGTTCTTTTTATAGGAATTGACGATAGTGAGCAACGTGGTCAAGGTGACACAAACAGCCGCTCTGATGCACTCATGCTAGCTACGCTGAACAACAAGACCAAAACCGTAAAATTAGTAAGTGTCCCGCGTGATTCATATGTTTATATAGATGAAGTCGGGTATGAAGATAAAATTACCCATGCTCATTCATATGGTGGGACTAGAGCTTCTATAGAAACAATTGAAGATTTACTAGAAGTACCAGTAGACTATTATGTGAAAATGAACTTTGATGCATTTATCGATGTTATCGATGCGTTAGGAGGAATCGAAGCCGAGGTTCCTTATAAGTTACTAGAAAAAGATGAGAACGATCAACGTACAGTTGCATTAAACCCTGGATTACAAGAGCTTAACGGTCGAGAAGCATTAGCTTTAGCTAGAACTCGGAAACTTGATAATGATATTGAACGAGGGAAACGTCAACAAATGATCCTTTCTTCTATTATTAAGAAAGCTAGTTCTGCCTCGTCCTTTACTAAATACGGTGAAGTGATTGATGCTGTCGGAGAAAATATGAAGACTGATTTAACATTTGATGAAATGAAATCCTTCTTTGAATATATTAAAAAGGGAATGCCTCAAATAGATACTCTATCTCTTGAAGGTTATGATGATATGTCAACTGGTGTTTATTATTGGAAATTAGACGATGAAAGCCTTGATGAAACGAGAGATATTCTTAAAAGCCATCTTGGATTACAGCCAGAAACAAGTAATATTTCAGGTAATAATTCCGATACAAGCAGTAATTATGCAGCAGATAGTCGCCCTTAGCAAAGATAAGGAGCTAAGAAGAAATATTTTCTTCTTAGCTCCTTTTTCATTCACTATAACATATTCTAATAATCTTTTATTCTCTATAAACATAAAAAAACCTTTCATTCTATATAATAGAATGAAAGGTTTTTTTATGATCTACCTATTATTTTCACTAAATTTAAGAGTGGTCTATAATTTTTTCCTGCTAAACCAACTGCTTCTACAAATAATTCAATCGCTATAAGCATAACAACTAGCAAGAGGATTGCTCCCCACATTGTTGCTTGTGAGAATATTAATGCCGCAATACCAAACATTGCAGCTATTGCATAAATGATAAGAACTGTTTGACGATGTGTAAATCCTACATTTAATAAGCAATGATGTAAATGAGATTTATCTGGAGCCATTAATGGCTGTTTTGAGCGATATCTTCTAACAATTGCAAAGAATGTATCTGAAATAGGTACACCAAGCATTATTATAGGGATGATCAATGCAAACATTGTTATACCTTTAAATCCAAGTAATGCAAGTACTGATATCATATAACCAAGGAACAGTGCACCTGTATCTCCCATGAAAATCTTCGCAGGATAAAAGTTAAATACTAAGAAACCTAATGTGCTAGCTGCCAATATAGCTGCCATTGCAGCAACAAATGGAGTCCCCATTATAATAGCCATTCCTGATAGTGTTAAGAGTGCTATGGCAGAAACACCAGCTGCCAATCCATCTAAACCATCGATTAAATTTATTGCATTTGTAATAGCTATAATCCATAAAATAGTAAGCGGGATTGCAAAATAACCAAACTGTAATTCATAGCCTATAAATGGAATGTTTATAAACTCAATTTGTAGTCCCCCATATATGGCAACACTTGAGGCTGCTAAAAGTTGCCCAAGTAATTTTGCTTTTGCTGTAATCTCAAACATATCATCTAAAGCACCTGTAATGATAATTATTAACGCTCCAAGTAACATTGCTTTGTCATATTGACCATCGGGTCTATAAACAAAAAAAGCAACCAGGAAGGCCATAAAGATAGCTAATCCACCTAGTCTCGGCATAATCTTAGCATGAACTTTTCTATAGTTTGGTTTATCTACTGCTCCAACGCGAAACGCTAATTTTTTTACAAGTGGTGTAAATAGTACGGATGCGACAAATGCCAACACTAGTGTAAAGGCAAGCATGTCTCTCCTCCTCATCTAAATCTGTATTATTCAAATCCAATACATTATAACATGGAAATATACATAATATCATTTATTTTTTATATTTATAAGACGTTTTATACTACTTTTTAGTTTCATCAAAATTATATTTGCTTCAGCAACTTTAAGCAATAGGAAGAAACACACATAACTGAATCCAAATATACTCAATCCAACCAAAAATGTTAACCATTTAGAAGATAATTGAATAAATTCGTTTGAAAAATATGTTACAAATCCCATTAATAAAATCGCAACAAATATCTTTCCAATTCCTTTGTTCCAGCTATTAAAAAAGGTTAACTCATATTTCTTGTTAGCATATACAAATAACATAATGAAATTTATAACGGAAGAAATTAAAGTTCCCCATGCTATAGCCATTGCTCCAATAGAGTCAATCAAGAAATAAATTATAATTATATTAATAACAAAGACATTAATAATACTAAAGATGACTGGTGTAATTGAGTTCCCTTTTGCATAATAGAATCTTGTCACATACGTATTCGCAGCTAAGAAGAACATGGTTAATAAAAATATTTCTAAAATTGGCGCTGTTATAGCAGTAGAGACCTCATCAAAATTTCCGTATTCAAATATAATTTGAATAAGGTTTTCAGCATAAAAAAAGGAAAAAATGGTCACCGGTACTAACAGTATAACTAAATATCTAAGTCCACTAGTATATATTTTCTTTACTGCATTATGATCTTTCTCAGCAACTTTTTTACTTAACATTGGATATATTACTGTCGTCACTGCTGTCATCAATATAGCTTGTGGGAATTGTGTAAGCTTCGTCGCATAATTTACTGCCGAAACAAACCCATCTGATAGAGTTGCTGAAAATATACGCTGAATGAGTGCATAAAATTGAATCGTTGCTCCACCAAGCATAATTGGAAGTGCAAGCCTCCAAAGTTGTTTTGTTGTCCAGGTTTGTTGAAAGGATACACCAATTGGAAACTTCTCTAGCTTTCTATACCCTTTTATAAGAAATCCAACCATGATCAATGCACTGATTAAAGCGCCTATTCCATATGCGATTGGTCCTATCCAATAAGAACTCACTACGGAAATTATTAAGAATACTGCATTGTATAGAAGAATGGAGATACTAGATAAGTGAAACTTGCCATTAACATTTAACATGCCACTAAGCCAAGTTGATAAGACTAAGAAGATTGTTGATGGCATCATCCAATAAAACAAATTTCTAGCGAGTCTACTTTCTTCATCAGACATTTCTCCGAAAAATAGATTCAATATTGGATTCGTTGCCAATAACATTAGGATAGTAATTATAATAATTGTCGTAATTACAGTTGTAAATGCTTGTTTAACAAATAATCCTTGATCTGTTTTTTTTTGATTGTATATGGATATGAAAGCAGTAGTAAATGCACCACCAATTACTAAATAGAGGAAATTTGGAATTGTGTACGCGGTAAAAATACTGTCTGCTATATAGCTAGTACCGTACTGATATCCTATAATCATTTCTCTTAAAAAACCAAACAATCTAGCAACTATATTTATAACTGCTACTGCTCCTACAATTTTTAAAAATGTATTCACTATTTGTTACCCTCAGGAACAGCAGTCTCATAGATTGATATTAGATCTTTTATAATATTTTTTTCATCATGCTTATATAATATCTTCTCAGTTTCTTTACTATTAAAATAGTTTTCAGATTCCAGTGATTTTAACATTTCCTCTTTTAGGGCGCTTGCATTTTGCGAAGCTACTAAATGACCTGCATCATTGGCTAATAAGGAAGACAATCCCCCTACGTCCGAAGCAATAACTGGTATACCACATGCGATAGCCTCTAAAGCGACTAATCCAAAGCCCTCAATATGTGATGGCAGCACAAAAACATCACTTGCTTGAAACCATGTGACAAGATCTGCTTGTTTAACAGGATCAATTAATAGCACATCGTCGTTTAAAAGAGGTGCTATTTTTTCCATAAAGGATGTATCTCGACGTGAGCCAATTATAGCTAGTTTTACTTTCCTATTTGTAGCTAATTTAACCTGTTGAAAAGCTTGAAGTAATTCTTCTACACCTTTTTGTCTAATCACATTTCCTACAAAAGAGAATAGGAATTCATCTGATGATAATTTTAGAAGTTTTCTTGCTTCGCTTTGATCGCCAATCTTGAAAACTTCTCGACTAACACCCATACTCATAATCGTAATTTTATCCTTAGGCACCTGAAAGTCTATTTCAATTTGCTCTGCAAGGGTCGGTCCAACAGCTATGATATGTGCACTTTCTTGTAAGATAGTAGTCGTCCATTTTCGAATAGTGGCATTTTTCTTTGCCATCTTTTCAATATCTCCGCCGTGTGCTGTTACTACATAAGGAATTTTAAATAATTTCTTTAAGAATAATGAAAAAACTCCTGACGGAAATACATAATGTGCATGAGTAATAGAAATACTCTTTTTTTGGAATATTCCTTTTTTCATAACCTTTAGTGCCCATAAAGTATACTTTTTAAGAGCATTTTTCATCCCTGTTGCCGGATTAGTATTTGCTCCTATTTCGACGTCCATACCCGCTTTTCTTAAAGCTTCCACCTGATTTTTCACGAAAATACCATAGGATAGGTGATTGGATGTAGGATACATATTACTAATAACAAAAATTTTCTTCATATTATCTCACTGCCTTCGTAAATTGTGAAGCTCCTTTGCGAGCTTCTTCATTAAAATGAGTGGAAAGTTTTTTTGTATTTTCTACGGTTCCATCCCAATCTTTTTTCATCTTACTAAAAGAATCTTTAAACATAAGTTCACTGTGTTCAATACTATCCATACTAAAACAGTATTCTCCTAAGCCCGCTAAATGCATAAAATCGTTTACTTTTTTATGATAAGAAACCGCAATGATAGGTGTGGCTGTTGCAGTAGCTAGAATAAGTGAATGTAATCTAGTTCCAATAACAACATCTTGTAAGTTAGTTATTTCTAGTATTTCTTGTGGCATTAGATTTTTATCAATAATCTGGACATGCTCTTTGTATTTCATCGAGTTTTTAATATGTTTTGTCGCATCCACATCTTGAGGAAACTTAGTTGCAAAAAAAGTAAACTCTACATCATGCGCTTCTGCTAGTTTATCTAAATTTTTTGCCATTGCATTTATATAAGCCTTGTATTTAGATTCACTGCCCTGTGGCCAATAATTGGAATTGAAGAAAGGCACTGCAGAAACCCCTATTTTAGTTGGAGTTGAATTGTACGTCTTTGAAGTTGATGTTGGTTTTAAGGTAAATGCTGGATCTCCTATAATGGTGATTGGTCTTTTGACACCAATACTTTCTAAAAGTTGCTTCGATTGTGGGTCTCTTACAGATATACTATCTGCAAATCTACACATAAATCTTAAGCTCCATTTTCCCATAGAAGTGTGAATAGGACCTGCACCACAGCCATATACAACGTATGGAACACTCATATTCTTAGCCATTAATGCATAAGTTCCAAACAATTGAGCTTCTCTTTTATAAAAGTCCATAAGTATTCCACCACCGCCAATAACCAACAAATCCAGTGATTTAATATAGTTCCTATTTTTTTTGTACGTATGTATAAAAGTATTGATATTCCTCCCCTTTTTATAGTAGAGGGGATAACTTTTTACGCCATAACGGTTAACAGTTTGTTGAGGATTGTTACTGAAAACCGTAATATCTTCTATTTGTATAGGAAAATTATGTAATAATTGTTGAAGGATGCCTGATAGAATTGCTTCATCCCCATTATTATTATTCCCATAATTCCCCACAATCCCTATTTTCATCTATTTAACATCCTTTTGTCTTTATAATATCTGATTATAACATAATAAAAGCCTCGCCACATACGATGGAGAGGCTTTTATTAACTATTGAGTTATTCTATATAAGAACACACTGAAATGTAGTCTATTAATAGGGCTTTCCGGCTTATAAGTCCCATCCTGGAATCCAGTGGTAACTCCGCTTGCAGTTAATGCACTTATTTCATTAACAGCCCAGTGTTGACTGGATACATCCGTAAATTTTTTATTTGTTGTTCCTGATAAATTATAAGCATTAACTAAAATCTTAGCCATTTGAGCTCTAGTTAACTTGCCATTTGGATCAAACTTTCCATTTTGTTTACCGGATACAATATTTAAATTGGCTATTGCTGCTATTTCTTTATAATACGGATGCGTTTTTGGCACATCCTGGAAATTAGGGTCAGTAATACTTTCTAGGTTTAACCCTTTTATTCTACTAATTAGTAGTGCCGCATGCGCTCTAGTAATGTCATTATTCGGTCTAAATGTTCCATCCTCATAACCATTTATAAAACCTTTACTAGTTAAATAATTAATCTCGGTAATATACGGATTTGTAGTTAGGATATCACTAAATTTTGTAGTAGGTTTTGTTGTTGATTTTACTTCTATTCCGACTGATGCTTTTTTTGTACCTAACTGAGCAATTATTTTACCAGTTCCTGCCTTGTTACCCGCTGTGAATACTCCAGCTGATGAGACAGTCCCAATATCCCCTTCAACTGTCCATTTCAGCTGTTCTGGTGAATAAATCAAGGCTTTTTTGTCTACATCCGTTGCAGTTGCGGTAAATGTCAGCTTGCTATTAACATTTGCTGATGTCCCACTAGCTTTAATCGTCAAATTAGTAGGTCCCGAAACAATTGTTAGAGGGAATGATTGGGTAGCAGTATCGTAATTTATACGGACTCTATCAGAACCTTCTTTTAAAGCAGTAAAACTTGTACCATTAAATGACACTAAGTTATTATCTGACTTATTTACTATCTTGCTAGTACTTACTGTTATAGGATTATAAAATTCATCTAATATATAGTTAATCTTATAGGAAGAAGTTGCGCCTACTAACATAGTACCCACGGTATTACGAGAAAGGTTGATAGAGTTCGGGTTACTTGTTGGAGCCGTACTAATAGCCTCTAAGATTGCTGAAACTCTTCTTTGAGATCCTGCGGAAGGGGTGTTTGCCAAAACAACTGCATTACTTCCATAGTTTCTAATGCCCATAGTTGTCGAGCCACCACCATCTAGGTTAAGAGCTCGATCAACTCCAAGACTAACTAGATAATCTGCGAATTGGGACATATTCATCCCTTTCTTATTTGCTCCATCAACAGTTACTAGATGAACAGTTTTCTTATCTTGGCTAATTGCTATAGCACTTCGTGAAGTAACTTCAGTTGCTCTAGAACTTGAGAGATTCATAGTAACGTGTTTCTTTCCATCCTTTACAAGCATTGGTCCGCTTGCAAGCATGAATTGTGAATCTTTCCACTTAGAGTCAATATCGAATGAAACGGATACCTCTTCTCCAATTTTCATCTTATCTCCAATTGCACGCCATTTAGGACCATGAAAAGATAATACAAAACCATTTTGGGGAATTGTTACTTTTGCGGTAGAACCCATATGAATGCTTTTTATTTTCCCCGTAATTTTTTGACCATAATATGTAGAATTTATTGGTGTATCAGTTTCAAACACTACTTCGGTACCATATTGATTGGAGTTTGTAGCGGTATTTATGTTTTGTGGTGTAAAGATAATTGCTTCATCAGCACGTCTTTCTCTATTCAATCCTGATATATCATAGGACAAATTATCATAATTCATCTTTATATCAAAATCATAAAGATCTATTTCTGCATTTCCATTTGCCGTTACCCCAAAAGCAATCGGTTGGTTAAAATATTCTGTAGTTGAATCGAGTAGAACTCCACCGTTTAATATTTCATTTTGTTGGGAGAGTAAAAAAAGTGGATATCCCTCACTCATATCAAAAAATGCCGCATTTACTGCACCAACTACTCTATTGCCTTCCGAAGAGTCTCGAGTCGCAATACTAGTTGTCGTTTCCTTACTTTTAAAATCCTTTGGCAATCCAATACTTACCTTTGTATATGCATCATTTAGATTAATAGCTAGATGATTAATAGAGTTAACTTTAGCTCCAGTATTTGTGTATTGTTTGTACTGAACTCCCGTAGATAACTTCATATCTTTGTTTATTGTTTGTGCTGCTAATCCTTGAAGAGGCACCATAATCATAATTACTAGTAACATAAAAATTATTTTTAAAACTTTACTTTTCATATTTATACGCTCCATTTAATTAAGAGCTTACACCATCCTTTCCATTCTATTAAGAGCATAACAAACTGTAGACTTGAATTCTATGTTCCATTTGTTTCATTTTATATAGTCATTTACCAATTTTTCATGAAACTAGAGACCTTTTACTCTTAAAGAAAATGTTTAATTCTGTTAAAATATGATTCAAGCTATAATTAGAAAGGTGTTAAATTATGAAGAAAATAATTATTTTAGTAGGTTTATTGCTACTCTCTTTTAGTATATTTACTAGTCTAAATGCATCCGCAAGTAATTTTACTGGCAATTCGCATGAAAAATCACTAACCTATTTAGTAGAAAATAACATTTTACTTCCCGATAAGGACGGTAAATACTATCCATACCGTGCTGTTACTAGGGGAGAATTTGCTAGTTACCTTTCAAAGATCTTACAACTACCCACAAGTAGTGAGAGTACGTTTACAGATGTATATTCTACACATCCATTTGCCAAAGATATTCTAAGTGCAGCAGAAGTTGGCATAATTACAGGGTATCCCGATGGAAAATTTAAACCTAATGAGATTATCACTCGCCAACATATGGCCGTTATGATCTCACGCGTACTAGATTATTTAGCAATACCGACAAGTACTGGTAATTTAACTTTTACAGATTCTAAAGATATTGTGAAAGAGTATATTACTGCTGTTTCTGTTGGGGCAAAATTAGGAATTATAAAAGGAAGTTCAGAAGGAAATAATGTATACTTTTATCCCCAAAAAAGTACAACTATAGCACAAGCAGCTACTTTCATATACAGATTAGTAGAAGTGGCAAAGGATAATGGTTATGCAGGTCTTCCAGACTTCCTATCCTTTGAAGTAAAAGAAATAGTGAACAAAGAATTAGTTAATAGTAAGCCATATAAGTCATTTGAAGAAGCTCAAAAAGGAATTACCAAAACCAACCAAGTTATAGAACGCAATGGTAACATTATTAAAATGCCATCTGGTCTTGTTATTACAAACGGCTATACAGTTGTCTATAGCCTACCTAAAGAAGAAAATAGGTATGTCTCAACATCGGCAACTACTGATACTGAAATGGAATACTTGGGTACGGAGGTTGAAGAGGACTATTCTGGTAAGAAGATATTCTGGGCAAAAGTGCAATATGCTGATCGAATAGGATATGTAAAACTAGATAAAGTAACATTAAAGCCATATGTACTCTTAACAAACAGATCCTATTATAGTGTCACAAATGGTGAGTTAAAACATACTATTTTCTATAACTCTACTAATAGGGAAGCTTCTTATATAATAGGAAAAGCACCATCTTCCTTACTGGCCGGAAAAAAATATTACAGCTGGAATGGTTATACTTTCTATAACGAAAATAATTCAGCTATTTCAGGGGAATACTTTAATTACTATCAGTTCCTTCCTGCACGGTCCAAAACAAATTATACAGCTGTAGAAATAGACTCGTACATTATGAGTGAACTAACCAGACTTGAAAATCTTTATAAACAATCTCCTAAGAGCTATCCAAATTATAAAGACGCGACACTAAACAGTAAATTAGTAGGTTTAGGAGAAGTATTAAAACTTACAGAAGCAAAATATCAAGTTAATGCTCTTATGATTCTAGCACTTGCTCAAAACGAAAGTACTTATGGATTGAGTAGTCATGCTCTTACCAACAATAATCTATTTGGTTTATATGTAACAGATACAAATCCATTAAACAAAAAATTTACATCGGTAGAAGCTAATATTACAGAGCTGATGGAGAAATTTTGGAATTTAAACTATATTCCCCCTACTGCTGGGTATGCAAATGGAGCAATTTTTGGAAATAAATCAATTGGCTTCAATGTAAGATATGCTTCAGATCCATATTGGGGTGCGAAAGCTGCTGGCCAATACTACAAAATTGATAAATTCTTAGGATTCAAAGATGCTGGAGCTTACAAAATTGGAATGACAACAACATCTGGTGTCAATGTACGTAAGGATGCATCACTAAATTTCTCGGCAGCATTTACTTATAAGCTTTCCGATATGCCTGTTATTATTGTAAATCCTAATATTAATGGTTTTGTTGAAGTTTTATCAGATTCTCCTACCTACCAGACTTTGTTTATTCATAAAGACTTAGTTCGTGATATTAATACGATTCAATAATTTTCATGGAAAGGGCAGTTTCTCTGCTCTTTCTTTTTTTACTTACTACCAATCTCTTGCCACTTTGACTAAAGTAGATCAAACTCCCGAAATTATTTTCATCAAAAAAAGTCTCACACTAGGTTTTAAGTGTGAGACTTTTTTTATATGTTGTTTGTATTAAGACGTAACTTTTAACTTCTTATCATTACTCAACGCTGCGGTTAATATAACAAAGCCAATCATTAGAAGGAATATTAAGTCTAACAATCCAGTATGCATAGAAACTGTAAAAATAGTTAATACAAACGCAAATGCCACCGCCTGGTAACTATCATATCCGTTTCTTTTTACCTGATTATACAACATGGAAATGATCACTCCATATAATAAGAATCCAATTGCAACTAACAAGTATCCTCCGTCTAAGAAGAGCTGACCAATATATGTTGGTGTTGTAGTTCTAGTTGGTCGAGTTATATATTTACCTTCTTCAACGCTTAATGAGTTTACGATTTCTGTAACCTTCATACGAGGTGAAATTTGCTCACCAGGTAGAACGGTAGAGAAAATACCACCATGTATTTCTCCATATAGATAACCATCTTCTTCTGTAGACTCAATAATTTTACTTAAAACGATATGTCCAGTAACAGCTTCTCCGTTCAGTGAACGTATCCATTTGGGAACAAGATTAACTTTTCTTTCAACTGAAATTAACTTTTCTTCATCAGTCTCGGACAGTTCAACATCTGGTTGCTCTCTGGAGTTAAAGTCCTTGGTTGTATCTTCAGATAGTACTCTAAAGAAACCGAATAGTGAGAAGAAAACTCCTATTATTAATAAGGTAGTTAAAAACCAAGTTAACTTAATGCGTTTAACAGCATAATGAAAAATAATCAGTCCTGTAAATAGCATTAATATAATAGGCGTTCTATATCCCATCATCAGGAATGCCACCATTATTACGCCATAAATAACAGCATATATAAGCAATTTACCTTTAGTTAGAGTTTTTTCCTTAATAATTTTTAAAGATAATATGAGAATAGCACCAAACCAAAGTAGCTGACTTAAAAAGTTTAACTTTGGATCAAGATTACGACGCACGGATTCATCAGAAATCCCCACATCTCCACCTGTCATCATTGTAAAATATGCAAGTGCTCCTATTATTACAAGTGCCCAAATCATCCACATTACATACCCTCTAAGAAAAGAAAGTCCAAGAGTGGGGAAAGTCCACCCTTTTTTGTCTACAAAGTAAACGCCTAAATAGTAAAAGAGTAATGCTAAGAAAACTGACGGCCAGATGGATG
This sequence comes from Psychrobacillus sp. FSL H8-0487, assembly GCF_038008385.1. Lineage (NCBI taxonomy): Bacteria > Bacillati > Bacillota > Bacilli > Caryophanales > Bacillaceae > Psychrobacillus > Psychrobacillus sp. FSL H8-0487. The sequence continues at coordinate 915,887 of NZ_JBBOZA010000001.1, read as the reverse complement.
TATTTACATTAAATAATTCAAATCGGTGAAAATCAAAAAGACTTATAAAGAAATATAAAACTAATATAAATGGTAAAAAGAAATATGGTGAGAATGTATCGATTTTGTTCAAATTTTTAATTTGTTTTTTTATGTTATTTTTCATAATTTAGTAACCATCACTAGATAGATGATGAATTTCCTCCCTTAGATAAAATAGTTTTCACGAATTCATTTTTGAATAACATGAGAACTAAAAAGTAAACTACTGCACCAGGTAAAGCAATTGTTAATATGTGTAATAGTGGTGGTAAATCAGCTATTTCCGTAAATTTGTCTACCATATTAATAGTTACAAACATGGTAGTTGTAGCAATTACAACTTGCAAAGTATTTTTCAACAAATAGAGTTTGCTCATTCCACCAATGAGCTTCCATAAAGTTACAAAAGTAATTGTAGAATACAAAACGGCAACAATGGAAGTTGACAACGCTATCCCTTGTGCACCAAAATAATTGGAAAATATCCAGTTCGATATAATATTAAGAAAAATCGAGATTATACCGATTCTCATCATATAATGACCCTTTTCCAAAGTATAAAACCCTTTTGCAATTATAGCCTGAATAGAATAAAAGAACGTTGAACCTATATATAAAACTGCATAGGATGCTGTTACTTGAGTAGAAGCAGCAGTAAATGCACCACGTTCGTATACGATACTCACTAACTCTTCCATTAGAAAGACCATTCCAGTTAAAGCTGGTGTTAAGAAAACAAGTAGGTATAATATTCCTTTTTCTATACCCCTACGGAATTTCACCATATTATTCTCTGATCTTGCACTAGCGATTATAGGGAAAACAATTGTTGCTATTGTTACAGCAAAGATTGCTTGTGGAATATTAACTAATCTAAATGCATAGTTCAGATTTGATACAGTACCTTCTACACCTATTCTAGCTGCAAAAAAAGTATTTACCGTCAAGTTAATTTGACCAACTGCTATAGTCAAGCCAACAGGTAGGAAGATTCCATAAAAATCGAATACTTCTTTTTTATCCATTTTCTGTTTCCAGCTTAAAAACTTCTTAGGTGTTCGATAAACAAATTTAATAAGTAAACTCAATATAGTTCCTGCTAAATATCCGATTGGCACAGCGATTATTCCTATTAAATCATGAAATAAAAGCGTAAATACAATTGTTACTAATACTACACTTGTTTGTGAAAAGACAGAAAAAGAAAACTTCTTTTTTGCATCAAAGTAACCCTCATAAACAGCATTTACTCCAACTAAAACAACGGAGGAAAAATATATTATACTTGTCCAAATGGCAATTTCCATTCCGCCTTCAAATTCAGAAAAACTCGGATAAAATGTATGTATAATCGGTGAGCTTAGTAGCATTCCAATAACCGCTATTCCTAAAGCTATCCAAAAAGTACCCTTAATAATATTTGTTAGATGAGAATCTCCTCTACCAATCGCCTCAAACTTATAATAACTTGGTAAAAAAGCATCTTTCATACCCGTAAGTAAAAACAAGATAATTGCGTTTGGAATCGTCATAGCAGCAAAATACACATCTGCTTCAAATGAATCGGCAAAGTAAGCTGCTATAACTAGATCTCTAATCATGCTTGAGAATTTCAAAACTATTGTAGATAATAGTAAAAATATAGATGCGAACTTCAATTTATTCATAACCAATCCCACCTGTATTAATAGGAAGTATTAGATTGTCATAATATATTTTCGAATGCAATTGTTGATAACTATATGAGGCTACTTTATTTACAAAGTTTATGCTTTTATTGAGTATAAACTGCAGGCTTGAAAAAAAATTCAATGATGCCTTTATGTAACAGTGCCTAAGGACAATAACACTCTTCATCTTGTTCTTCCTTTCGTTTGGAACTAACTAGTCCCTAGATTGCATTTTTTTATTATATCATATTTACTTATAAAATACCTTTTCGCATTGAAAAGTTTATGTCCAATTTCTGCAAATTACTATTACTGTTAAATTCTTATTTTTAAAAAATAGAAACCCTCTAAGTAGTCATATAAATTCCATGATTTACATGGTTTATAATCACTACTCAAAGGGTATATTTTAGCTATCTACTTATTTAAGTCTTGTCATAAAGGTATTCATTTGTGAATAAGTAACATTATCATTTATTCCGAAGCTTCCATCAGGCTTTCCTATTGTTATCCCATTTTGAGCTAATATTTGAACATATTCACTCGCCCAGTGTGAATTACTTACATCGGTAAAGTTATAAGTACCAGTTGTCGATTTCAAGTTAAAAGCTTCGACTAAAACTTTCGCAACATGTGCTCTAGTTATTGGTTTAGAAGGATTAAATTTACCTTGTTCATTACCACTAAATATTCCAGCTGCGGTCACTGAATTTATTGCTTCATAATATTTAGAAGTTGATGGGACATCTGAATAATTTGCTTTTGTAGCTGCTAGCGGAAGGTTCAATTGCTCTACGATACTTTTCGCTACTTCTGCTCTACTAGCAAAAATGCTCATATCTATACTTGCAGATTTTACTTCAACTTTTTCTGAAGTTTGTGATTGGTCTAATACTCTCTTTGCACCTATGTATTTATCGCCCCAATAATAAGGATCATTAATAGAAGAAACACTTACTCCATTGGAGGAAGATGAATGAATGAACTGGTTAGATCCAATATATATTCCGGCATGAGAAACACCCTTGCCAGATGTATTAAAGAATACCAAATCACCTGTCTCTAAATCACTTTTACTTACAGTTATTCCTTCTTTAAATTGTTCTGAAGTTGTTCTCGGTAAGACTATGGCTGTATCCTGAAATACTTGTTGAATAAATCCAGAGCAGTCAAAGCCCTTAGACGTAGTGCCACCATATACATATGGTGTTCCAATATAATTATAAGCTTTCGTTTTAATTTCACTTGGCGATGCAGCATTAGCTGCTGAGATGTTCATCATCAGTAAGGCTGAACTTAGTAAACATACTTTTAAAAAATTCCTAAACATTATGTTGTATAACCTCTCTCTTTAGCAAAATCTGTAGTAAGCATACCATCATTTGGAGGCACTAAACATTACAGTTTCATCACATATAAATAACAAAAATATAACAAAAAGATTACAGACAAAAAAGGCAGCACTTCGTCATTGATTGACTAAGCACTGCCTCTGAACCGGAATACTATTGAACTGAGTAGTAATCACGTATTCCATTAAAGATAGATTGAGCATAAATTTCAATATATTTGTCATTCACTAGCTTATTAAAATCTTGCTGATTTGATATAAACCCTAGTTCTACCAGTACAGATGGAATTTCCATTTGTTTAATTACGTAGAACTCACCTTCTTTTATACCACGATTATTCATATTTGCATTTTTTATAATTTCTTGTTGAATTTTCGTGGCAAGCACTTTACTTTCCGCACCATTATCATTCGCTGATAAATTGTAGAATGTTTCCGTTCCATTTGCTGTTTTGCTGGTAGCTGCATTTACATGAATGCTTACATACAGTTCTGAGTTAGTAGACTTGGAAAGTGCTACGCGGTCTTGAAGTGAGGGAAAAGTATCACCAGTTCTTGACATGATAACCCCCGCACCTGCATTTTTAAGTTTTTGTTCCACCAATTTTGATACTTTGAGAACTATACTTTTTTCTGTAACACCTTGACTAGAAGCACCTGGATCTTTTCCACCATGACCAGCATCTATTAAAATAATTCTGTTCTTTAATACACTTCCAGATTGGTTAACCAGTTTTAAATAGGTTTTACTTACATAGCCTTGTCCACCAGCATATTTAACTTTTGCCCAAGCACCATTAAGACTTTCAACTGTTACTACCTTACCTTTTGTCAAACTACCTACACTTGCATAAGATGCTCCTGGACCACTTCGAACATTTAGTGATGCTGCAGTTACTTTACCAGTCAGGTTGCCTAAATTGTCCGGTACTGTTACTTCAGGTTTAGTTGCATCCTTTGTATAGGTTGCACTAATATAACCTGGTATATTATCGACTTTTACTAAATACCAGCCATTGTATAGCCCATACGTTAGCAATTCCGTATTTTGACTTACAGTATTAACAATAGTTGAGTTTGAAGTTGGTTTGCTTCTAATGTTTAAATCAGGTGATGTCGTTGATACTTTTCCTGTAGATGCACCAATTTCTTTGCCATTTACATCTAAGAAACTGGTATATGATTTACTAATGTACTGTAATTTGCCTTTATAATCTATTTTTAGCCAGTCTCCTGTAATTTCATAGACAAATACCTTTTCTTTATCCACTAATTTACCTACGACTGTTCCAGAATTGCTTGGCTCCGCTCGAACATTTAACGTATCATTATTAACATTAATAATGACTTGTCCTACCGACTTACTAGAGTCGGGCACAGTAACCCCGTCTACTTCTTTGTTTACTTTAAATTCGTCTTCCATTCCTCGAGCAATAAAAAGAGCAAATTGTTTTCGTGTTACTCCACTATTCGGCATATATTTCCCTTGTGAACCTTTTGTAATGCCGTTATACATTATAGCTTTAACATATTTTGCTAATGCATCATTATTATTTATATCTGTGAATATTATAGGCTTATTTGCATGTTCAGTTAAGCTTAACTTGAAAGTCTTTACTAGAGCCATACTCATATCATCCCGAGTAAAAGGTTTGAAAGGGCTAAAGTTTCCATTTCCTGTAGCGGTCATGTATCCTAGTTTAACTGCTTGTTCAATGTATTCAGATTCATTTAATTTAACGTCTTTGAAACTCGATTTACTAACCTTTAACGGTCCATGTCCACCTGCTAGAACAAGCATTTTAGCTGCTTGATAGCGAGTTAATACTTCATTTGGTTGAAACTTTTGACCTCCGCCACTTTTGTAACCTTTTATAATCCCCTTGACATATATATATTCAATTTCTTTATAACCTTCATCCGAATTCGACACATCTGAGAAAGTATTTGCAGCATTCACTTGTAGCGATAGCGAAAAAGCTAATACTAGCACAAGACTGATAGTAATAATATTTTTTAATTTATCTAACACTTTTGAGCTCCTCTCCTTTATCCTCCTACGATAATATCAAAGATTCGCTTCCATTAATATCCTCATTTTTACTCAATTTCATAATTTCCCTACAAATAACTCTTTTTAATGACAAAACAAGAGGATATTACTACAGAATTTGTTTAAATAACACATTAAAAAGCTGATTCAAGATTAAAACGACTTGATCAGCTCTTTATTGTGTTATTTACTGGAGAACATATGGACATAATAATATTGGTTACTTTCATTTAAAGCTATACCTACACCAATTGTTGTGTACTTACTATTTAGTATATTCGCCCGGTGACCTGGAGAATTCATCCATGCTGTAACCACCTCATTTGACTCTTCATAACCATGGGCAATGTTTTCACCAAAGGTCTTATAGAAGTAACCGAACCCATCTGCCATATCCCAAGGTGCTCCATATATTGGAGAAGTATGTTCAAAATAATTATTTAAAATCATGTCATCCGCTTTTATAAATGCTATTTGGGATAGCACTTTGTCTTCAACTAATGCAGTTAACCCATGCTTGTTTCGCTCCAAATTAACTAGTTTAATAGTTTCAGAGATAAAACTCTCATTTGCTTGTTCAATTTTCTTATAAACTTTTTCAAATGGATCATAAATAGTTTCATCAGTTGAAGGGTTTTTCTTATATTCCATACTTCTATTTAACAATACTAGCGCCTGAATTCTTGTTACTGCATTGTTAGGTGCAAAAGTAGTTTTAGTTTTACCAGTTGTAATTCCTGCTTTTGCTAAAAAAGATATATAAGAGTTCGCCCAATGACTTTCCAAAACGTCTGTAAATGAACTTTTTACTTCTTGTTGCACTTGGAAGTCATTTATTAAAACGATAATTTTAGATAGCTGTGCTCGCGTCAAAGTATCATTGGGATTGAAATTTCTACCGTTATTAAATATTCCCGCTTTTGTTAGCGCAGCAATGTCCTGATATGCAGGATGATCACTCGAAACATCAATAAATGAAGGTTGGTAATTTGTAGAATTAGATAATTTTAAAACTCTATTTATAATTTGCGCTACTTGGGCTCTACTTATAGAATTATTAGGACGAAAAGTCCCGTCTGGGTAACCAGTAATAATATTGTTTTTCTGGTTGGAGACTAATACAGGATAATACCATTCATCGTCCTTAACATCTGTAAATAGAGAAGCCTGGACAGTTCCTGGAAACAGCACGAGCATGATTAAACCCAACAATAGGAATTTATTAAACTTTCTCAAGTAATTACCTCCTTTATATTATGTATACACATCAAAAGTAGACTATAAACTAGGAATCCCTTCACAATGGATGTGAAGGGACTTTTAGAATCTATTTTAATAAATTAGTAAAATTGGAAACAAATTTTGCCGCCTGGGCACGAGTAGTTCCTTCAGTAGGTCTAAATTTCCCATCAGTACCAGAACCAATATTTAATTCTTCTACCATGTTAATAGCTTTAACAAACTCTCCATCATATTTCCCTAAATCGGAAAATGTAGATTTGCCTTTTACTACATAGTCTACTTCTACTTTCGCATCATAAGCTCTGTTAAGCATTAACGCAAATTGTGCACGAGTGATAGCCTTGTGAGGCATGAACTTACCATCAACCCCTTTTATAATACCAGCCTCAGCCGCAGCAGCAATTTCAGCTTTTGTATCAGCGTGAAGATTAACCACATCTGTAAAAGTAGCAGTCCCTTTTGCTTCCAAACCAAGTGCACGTACAATTAATGATGTAGCTTGAGCACGAGTCAATTGTTTATTTGGAGAATAGGTTGTACTATTAGTTCCTTTCGCTAAACCTGAATAGAATATGTCTTGGATGTAAGAATAGTGCCAGTCAGTTGCATTTATGTCTTTGAAAGGAAGTACTGCATTTATACGTCCTTCTTCTGTCGGATTAACTGTTTCAAGTGTCGTGATATATTCAATAAACATTTCCCAGTCTACATTTCCTGGTTCACTAACTCTACCTTCAGCATAAGCAGTTTCAAAAGCTTTGAAACCATCTCCACCTTTTGCTGTAAATGTATTTGTAGCGACTTTGTATGTTTTAGAATTATTTAACTCTATATACTTGTCTCCTTCTTTAACTTGTATATTTAGAACACGTTTCCCTGCTTCAGCAGTCCCATCAAAAGCATATTTTAAACCTGAAACATGTAAAAATGCTCCTTTTTCTTTAGGAAACTCACTAATAGCATGTTCAAGTAATGATTTAATCTCTTCACCTGTAACTGAGGCTATAGCAAGTGCATTACCAAAAGGCATTACGGTTAGAACTTCTCCAACAGTAATATCTCCAGCATCAATGGAAGCACGAATTCCCCCTCCATTCTGCATAGCGATAACAGTTTCGGAGTCTATTTTTTTGGCCGAAGCTAACATACCATCAGTTATTAAGTTACCAAGATTCGTTTCACCGGCACGAACGCCCCAAAGTCCACGTCCACCATTAAGACCCTGTAAAGCTACTTTACCTGTTGAGGTGTTTTTTACTTTGTCTATAGAATCAGTATATGGTTTTAGTAGTTTTACTGTTTCTGGATCAGCTATTTCTACCGCTGCAACATCATGTAAAATACCAGTATGATCTGTAATAACACCTTCCGTATTAAATGAAACATCTAATTGACCTAAAAATTTATTGTATTCATTTGCTTGAACGATAAGAACTGGTTTACCTTTTACAGTTAACTCTTTAGGTGCGTCCAGTTTTGTATGTGTATGACCACCAACAATGATATCGATTCCAGGTACCTTTTCCGCAAGTAATAAATCATTATCATATTTTGCAGCATCATCATAACCAATATGAGTAAGAGCAATAATTTTATTGACACCAGCTTTTTCAAATGCAGCTACTGCTCCCTTAGCGGCTTCTATATAATCCGCAAATGCTATATCATTAGGGCTAGAAATATCTACAGTTTCAGCAGTTGTCAATCCAAAAATACCTACTTTTTCTCCATCAATTTCTTTAATAATTCCATTATATATTTCACCATTAGAAGCTGAAGATGAATATTCTTTATTTTGAAGTCCTTCAAATAGTACATCCTTCGAGAAATCTACATTTGCACTTACAAATGGAAAACCGGCTTTTTTGACGAATTCTGCAAGACCTAAATGGCCATCTGATGTAGCACCTAAATCAAATTCATGGTTTCCGAAAGTCATCGCATCATATTTTAATAAATTCATAAACTCTAGATCAGCTAAACCAGTATATTGGTTAAAGTATAGAGTCCCAGAGAAAACATCACCTGCGTCAAGAAGAAGATTATTTTTGTGTTCACTACGAATCTGTTTTACTACTGTCGCTCTTTTTGCAACAGCATCCACATTTGCATGTGTGTCATTTGTATGCATAATAGTAAGGTTAAAATCTCCCTCAGCTGCCAAACTCGTTTGAGGTGCTAAAGCTAATCCCAAACCAGCCGCAATCGTTAATGCTGCTGTTATACTTTTGTAAGTTTTTCTATACATTCCTACACCATCCCTTTTATAATATGTATCTCTTTAACTATACTATAGTTTAGATAATTTTAAATATTAAGTTTAAGTAAATTGAGAATTTATCTAATTTATTTCGCTTGTTTAATAAAGAACCAAACTATACATACTATTACCAGTTCTAATTAATATTCTGGGACTTACACTCATATATTTACAAAAAGGCTTGTAGTTATAAGAAATGAGGACCATGAATGTCGAAGAAAACAATTTGGATTACAATTATTAGTTGCTTCCTTTTAGTTGGTGTTATATACGCAACAAGTATTTATCAAAATGTATCCACTACACTCGATACAATTCATGAACCAAAGATTCGCAAAGTTTCTGAACTTAGAAAAACGAAAGTAGAACTCGTAGAAAAGGAACCAATTTCCATTTTACTACTCGGTGTGGATGAACGGGATGCAGATATCGGACGGTCCGACACTATTATTGTCCTCACCGCTAACCCCTCTCTAGCTTCAGTTAAAGTATTAAGCATCCCAAGAGACACATATACAGAAATTATCGGATTAGAGAAAATGGATAAATTAAATCATGCCTACGCCTTCGGTGGGATAGATATGGCCCTTCGTTCTGTTGAAAATCTTCTAGATATTCCAATTGACTATGTTTTACAGGTGAATATGGAAAGTTTTTTAGAGATTGTCGATAGTGTTGGCGGTGTCACGGTTGAGAACCGATCTGCTTTTGAAGAAAACGGTTACCAATTTGCAGCTGGTCCCATACATTTAGACGGTGATAGTGCTCTTAGTTATGTTCGCATGCGAAAGAATGATCCCTTAGGTGACTTTGGAAGACAGGAGCGTCAAAAACAAGTTCTCTTAGCTATATTAAAGGAAGGGGCTTCTTTTAATAGCTTCCTCAACTATAAGGATCTCTTGGCCTCCTTAGCGGACAACATTCGAACAAATATGACATTTGATCAAATGATGGATATTCAAAAAGGTTATAAGTCTTCACTGACAAATGTCGAATCTATTACGCTTACGCATGGTAGTGGCCAGCGAATGGACGGCATTTGGTATTATGTACCCAACGATGAAGAGATGAGCGATGTCACGTGGACATTGAAGGATCATTTGGAACTACAATAGTGCAATAATAAGAAGCTATGGCCGAATAAGCTTTACTCGCTGTTGATGGTTGAATACTAGTGTTACGGGAGATTTTGAAGGACAATAGCAAAAAGGCTATTCCAAAATAATGGAATTAGCCTTTAATTTGTGTCATGAACACGTCGTAATCTAGAGGAATTGAGATGGACTTAATGTAAGAAGGAATTCTTCTAGTCTATTCATTCCTTTTTCTAGCACAGCCATATTGTACGCATAGGAAATGCGTATGAAACCTTCTCCGTATGCTGTAAACGCGCTTCCAGGAACGACAGCCACACCGCCCTCCTGTAATAGCTTCGTAGCAAACTCAAAGGAATTCATTCCATACTTTCTTATATCAGGGAATATATAAAAAGCGCCATTTGGCTTTTCCACCGTCAGTCCCATCTCTATTAGTCGATTAAATACAAAGTCACGTCTTTTCACATATTCCAAGTTCATCTCACTTGGAGTGTCTTTGGCATTTGTGAGTGCTTCCATTGCTGCATATTGGGCAGGTAGTGAGGCACAAATTGTATTGAAGGCATGCACTTTTACTACATGCTCCATCACATTTACTGGCCCCATCAGGAAGCCGATTCGCCAACCCGTCATCGAATGCGACTTGGAAACACCATGAATATAAAATAATTTTTCACGTATTTCCTCATAGCTTGCAAAGGAATGATGCTTTCCTGAGAAAGTATTCTCGCTATATATTTCATCTGTTAGTACAAATATATTCTTTTCTTGTATCACATCAACTAATTCATCCATCGTCTCTTTTGTAAGAACAACCCCAGTAGGATTAGAGGGATTATTGAAAAACACGGCTTTTGTTCGCTCATTGATCAAGTTTGCAAGTCTTTCTGCAGACGGTTGGAAATTAGTGTCCGTCGTATCTAAATACACTACTTTCGCTCCACAAAGTTCAATCACAGGTACATACCCTGAATAAGTAGGAGCTGGTAGAATAACCTCGTCTCCTTCTACTAAAATTGTTCGAAAGACTGCATCGATTGCTTCACTAGCACCATTTGTTATAATAATTTCACTTTGAAGATCATATGAAAAACCATATTTGTCAAAGAAAAAAGAGTTCACTGCATTTCTTAACTCTAGCAGCCCTGCATTATGCGAATACCCGGTTAAATTTTGTTCAATTGCCCGGATACCTGCTTCTTTTACTGATGCAGGTGTCGGAAAATCCGGCTGACCAATCGTTAAATTAACGGCATCCGGGTAATGAACTAATTGATTGGAGAATTGTCGTGTTCCAGGAATTTTCAATGCTTGTGCTCGAGGATTTATTTGTATATTCATCGGTTAATCTCTTCTTTCTATTAATTTTCTAGTAGGTATATATGCTAGTATACTTTAAACAGCATCGATTTATTATTACATTCTGAATTATTTAGTAATAAAAAAAGTCATGCAATGTATACTTGAACATTGCATGACTTCCTATTTTATTGTGGTAGTTGATCTGGTTCGTGGCTAAATTGCCATTCAATACCGAACTTATCTCTTAAGGAACCGTAACATTTACTCCAAAATGTTTCTTGAAGATCCATGCTCACTTTACCGCCTTCTTTAAGAGCATTAAATGCGGATTTAACCGTATCTTCTTCATTACTTACAAAAGCTAAACTGATATTATTTCCTTCCGTAAACGGTGATCCTGGAAACGTATCAGAGAACATTATATTGCTTCCATTAATATTTAAGCGAGTGTGGAGAACTAAGTCTTTTGCTTCTGCAGGCAATACAAAATCCGGGCTTTGCGGTGATTCACCGAAAGTCATAATCTCTGGTTTTTCTGTCTTAAATACTTCTGCATAAAATTCTGCAGCTTCTCGACAATTCCCGTTAAAAGTAAGATATATATTAATAGCCATTTTAGAACACTCCTCTTCTCAAATAATGTAATTATTCAAACAATAAATATCAACTTTATTGTAGCACTCAGAGATCTAAAATAACATTAATTTTTAGTAAACTTTATCGCCATTGAAAATAGAGTTCTTTACGATTACATAGTCTACATTACGAATCGACTCTAATTTATTTCCACCTGAATATGATATAGAAGATTGCAAGTCTTGTTCCATTTCTCTTAAAGTATCTTCTAGCGGACCTTTATATTCTACAAACATTTTTTTACCTTCAACATTTTTCTTTTCGCCTTTTTGAAATTCAGATGCAGAACCGAAGTATTCTTTATACTGCTTGCCATCTTTTTCGACTGTAACTCCAGGAGATTCTTCATGACCTGCAAATAGAGAGCCAATCATAACCATAGAAGCGCCAAAACGAACGGATTTTGCAATATCACCATGTGTACGAATTCCACCATCTGCAATTATGGGTTTGCTAGCTGCTTTTGCACACCAACGCAATGCCGCAAGTTGCCAACCACCTGTTCCAAATCCTGTTTTAATCTTCGTGATACATACTTTCCCAGGTCCGATTCCAACTTTCGTTGCATCCGCTCCAGCATTTTCTAACTCTCTTACTGCTTCTGGAGTTCCAACATTACCAGCAATGACAAAGCTATTCGGTAAATGTTTTTTAAGATGTTTAATCATGTTAATAACTGCATTAGAATGACCGTGCGCAATATCAATGGTGATGAACTCAGGTACTAGATTTTCTTCCGCCAACTGTTCTACAAATGTGTATTCTTCTTCTTTGACACCCACACTTATTGATGCAATTAAGCTACGTGATTGCATACTCTTGATGAAGGCAATACGTTTTTGTGGTTCAAAGCGATGCATTATATAAAAATAACCATTTTCAGCTAAATAATTTGCAATATTTTCATCTATAATTGTCTGCATATTAGCAGGCACTACTGGCAATTTAAAATTATGTCCCCCAAGTGTGACTGTAGTATCACATTCTGATCTACTATTAACTACACATTTCGCCGGAATTAATTGAATATCTTCATAATCGAATACATTTTCCATCATATACACTCCCAAATACGAATATTATTATCAAATGAACTAAAAACGTTCGTCCATTTGGTAATTTACATCATTTTGAGTAGTATGTCAATCTCTTATACTAAGCATGCTCATAATACTCGAAGTATTACATACATTTTACTGAATTCTTTTCATCTTATTTATATCTATTTGCATTTCAATTAATTTTATCCGGTCACTCAGTTCCAATACTGCTTGCATAATTTGATGCTGATCTGCCTTAGACATATTTGTATGACGTTCTACCTGGTCAACTGTTTCCTCCACTTTTTGAATACTGCGATTCATTACTTGTACTAGATACTCAACTGTCATAATTTATCCACTCCCTTCATTTCCTCTTATTTTACTTGCTCAATTAGTTATTTCAATTGTCAGAATATATCATTAAATACAACTATAGAATTTTCACCGCCATTTCGTCATTAAAAATCCTTTTTCAACCGATTTTGATAATCAAAATAAATTTGAATGTTCCATGATTTATTTTATTTTTGATTAATATAATAGTAGAAAGAATGGAAGGAGGAGATTTCTATTAAACCAAATCCAGTTGAACCAGAAGAAATGGCTTATAGAAATGACTTAGATATACAAGCTTCCCTTCAAATGATTTGGGAAGGCGCCCCTGTTTCGACAGTGGAAATCGAAAAAGAGGATTATGAAACACCTTAACTTCCCTACAGTAGTAGGGTTTTTTTAATTTGTTTTAGTAGCTAGAACATGATAAGTTGAATAATAACAGTGTTTTTAGAGGAGTTATTAAACATGATTATAAAAAAAATAACTATGCGGCATATGAAAATGACAATGAAAAACCCATTTGTAACTAGCTTTGGAAGTATGCAAGAAAAAGAATTTTTCTTACTAGAGGTCTTTGATGAAAATGGAAACTCTGGTTGGGGAGAGTCCGCAGCTTTCCAAGCACCATGGTACACAGAAGAAACCGTTCAAACTACTTTACATATGATAAGGGACTTTTTAATACCACTTGTGTTGAGCAAAGAAATTAGTCATCCAGATGAAGTAAGCGCAATTTTTGCACCTATCCGAAAGAATAATATGGCAAAGGCTGCTGTGGAAGGGGCTATTTGGGACTTATATGCTAAACGAACTGCTCAATCACTTTCACAAGCACTTGGAGGAGTTACCGAGAAAATTGAAGTAGGCATTAGCATCGGCATCCAAACAACAACAGAGAAATTATTAGAAGTAGTCAGCAATTACATCAAAGAAGGGTACAAACGAATTAAAGTGAAAATCAAACCTGGATATGATATCGAAGTGATTCAAAAACTGAGAGAAGCATTTCCTAATTACCCTCTAATGGCTGATGCGAATTCAGCCTATACACTCGAGGATATTGAACTTTTAAAACAACTGGATGATTTTCAGCTAATGATGATTGAACAGCCACTTGCTTATGATGATATTGTCGATCATGCTCAACTACAAAAACAGCTGAATACCCCTATTTGCTTAGATGAAAGTATTTTATCTGTAGCTGATGCACGTAAAGCAATCGAGCTTGGGAGCACAAATGTTATAAATATAAAAATTGCGCGTGTTGGAGGTCTGACGGAAGCAAAGAAAATTCATGATTTATGTATGGAAAAAGGCATTCCTGTTTGGTGTGGTGGAATGTTAGAGACAGGAATCGGTCGTGCACATAACATCGCCCTCACCTCGTTACCCAATTTTACACTGCCAGGTGATACTGCAGGGTCTTCTCATTATTGGGAGGAGGATATCATTTCCCCGGAAATAGTTGTGGAGAATGGCTATATAGAAGTTCCAAAAGGGAATGGAATAGGTTATGAACCGAATATGAAAGTAATTCAACGTTATTTGTTAGATACGATCGTCTTTGAATAGAGGATTTTATGTTAACCTATGAACAATAAAGTTGTTTAGAGTGAAAAAAAGATCAGACTAATCATCTGATCTTTTTTCATTGAAACTGCTTGATAGTTATTACTTGTAGCCTTGGTAGCTTTAATTTTCGAATCTACTGAGTTTACTTTTTCAACCAAATTAGTGAGTAGTGCATCATTTTCAATATTCCCTAATTTGTCTACTAACAATTTCTGTTTTTCAATTTTCACAGCCGCTTTCACTGTGTTTTTAGCTTTTAAAAGGTCTTCTATTTGATTAATACCATTGTAAATAGATATTGGCAAAGCTAGCTCTGTACTTTTTTCAATGGCAGGAACTTTATACGTGGCAATCAATCTGTCACGATTCTCCTTTCCTTCTACTTTACCGAAGATCTCAGTTCCTTTTTTTAATTCTTTGAATAATAAGTTATAAATTTTCGTTAGATTATCCCAATCTAAACTGGCTCTTGCAGTTTCCAACCCTGCAATTAACGGTAAAACGGTCATTTTCCCATACTCATCTGCTTCTGCATATGAAACTACCGGAACTTTCGCTACTTTTTTCACTTTATTTTGAACTGTATTTGACGTGTTTACTTCATTTATTTTTTTCGAGGACTTCTCTGTTTTGCTTTCTACTTTCTCTAACTTATTTTTAACTTTATTTTTATCAGTAATTTTACTGTCCTTTAATTTTATATCCTCTATCTCTATTATCTTGGTTTTGTCCAATCATTTGACGAGAACGTTGTTTGTCATCTTTGTGCCCACCGTCTCTACCTTCTCCCTTACCATGGGCATTTCCCAATACCGGTGATCCCAAAATTGTTGTAGCCAATAAAGCCGATGCAGCTGTTACTTTAAAAGTATTAATCTTCATATAGAATTCCTCCTCTTTCTCATTAGTGGGCGACTCTAAATATGATGTTCTAATATTACCTATGGAAAAATTTACAATATATAACCTCTTTATTTTGGTACCCCTATCTTTTTTCAATTAACAGAAATCACTATACTGTAATACAACAATATTATTTAATAATATTGTTGTAATATTCTATTAATATTTATCACCGTAAAAATATTACTTCTTTTAAATACTTTCAAATCGCAAAACTGCTAAGAGATTTATAAAATACTTAATGTCTATTTTCTCAACCTTTAGTAACTCAATTTGTTTAATTTATCTAAACTCCTACCTATTTAATATTTCTGAATAACCAGAAATATCACACTCCTTTTTTCTACAAAATTTGGCATACGTTAGCTAAATGAATACTAAAAGCAAGGCGAACTATGGTATAATCTAAGCATCAAAACAGAGATAGGAGCATTACAATGTTAAAAGATATCTTTATGGCTTTGTCGGAGAATCAAGTATTAAATGGTGCCGCAAAAAAATATGGTTTAAAAATGGGAGCACAGCATGTTGTTGCTGGGACAAACATTGAAGAGACTATTGAAAGCATCAAAAAGCTAAATGCAATGGGTATCTCTTGTACAGTAGATAATTTAGGCGAATTTGTTTTCGTAAAAGAAGAAGCATTGGCTGCTAAAGAACAAATTATCGCAGTAATTGAGGCAATTGAAGAACATCAAGTGGATGCGCATATTTCTTTAAAACCATCCCAACTTGGGCTTGATATTGACTATGACTTCGCATTAAATAACTTAAAAGAAATTGTTGAAATCGCACATAAATATGGTACTTTCATCAATATTGATATGGAATCTACCAAACATTTACAACCATCATTCGATATTTTGGACGAGCTTTCTAAAAACTATGATAATGTGGGAACTGTAATTCAAGCATACTTCTACCGTGCAGAGGAAGATATTCAAAAGTACAAAAACTTCCGCCTACGTATTGTAAAAGGAGCTTATAAAGAACCTGTTGAATATGCGTATCAAACAAAGGAAGAAATTGATAAAAACTATGTAGAGCTTATTGAATGGCATCTTCTTAATGGTAAATTTACTTCTATTGCAACTCATGATCATAATGTGATTAACCATATCAAACAGTTCATTAAAGATAATGACATTCCTTATGATAAGTTTGAATTCCAAATGTTATATGGCTTCCGCACAGAAATGCAACAACAACTTGCTAGCGAAGGCTACAACTTCTGTACGTACGTACCATTTGGACAAGATTGGTACGGTTACTTCATGCGACGTCTTGCAGAGCGTCCAGCCAATATGAACTTAGTTGTAAAACAAGTTTTCAATAAAAATACTAATACAATGATTGGTCTTGCTGCCGGTGCATTTGCACTTGGACGTTTAACAAAACGAAATAAACGCAAATAAAAGGAGAATTAATCCAAAAATCCTTTATTTTGGGATTTAAGTCTTTTTTGTTTACCAAGGGAAGTCTAAAACAAGCCTTAACCAAAAAGACAGAAACTATTTGATGGAACTCAATCATCCAGTTGTTCTTTAATTTCATTGAGCAATTATTAAAAGCGCACTTCACAAAGTGAACTGCGCTTTTTAACTATGCATTTATTTTATGCAATAAAAATCACCTCATCTACGGGGAATAATAGAATGAGGTGGTTATTTTATATAGCTATCAAGTTTAATTTAAGGTTGGTTGCCCTAATATATTTCCCCAATTAATATAGCTGTTCAATATTCATTTGTTAACTTTATAATATAGTAAGTAAATGAGAATACCAAGAGAGTTATATTAGAATTTGATGAGAGTGTTTATTGCCACGTAATCGAAATTACCTTTCCAGATATTGCATGTATTTGCAAAGTTGCTTTTGGTTTCTTTTCTTTCGATGATTCTACTTCCATCACAACTAAATAATACCCGCCTTCATTCGTTCGAATAAATTTATTACTTTCTACTATACCTTTTTGGTATGCAATAGCAAGCTTAATAGACTCTTCGGCAGTAATGAGGATCGTAGCATTATTGTCACTAGTTTCTTCCGACTTTAGTGATATTGTTTCTGTGGAGGATTGCGATTCTTCTGATTTGGGAACTTCTAATATTGCTGTTTTAGAAGCTTCGGCTTTTGTTGGTTCGATCTTCAGTACTTCTAACTGTTCAGAATCTTCTTTAAGCAATTCAGATTCATTAGCTATTTTAGAAGCTTCGGCTTTTGCTATCTTCTCTTCTTTTTTTTCATTTTCTACTTTTTTATTGTCCTTAGTAGCTGTTTCAGTTTTATTCACTTCTTTATTTAACACGTCTTTAATAACTTTAATAGGTTTCTCTTCAACTGTTTTTGAAGTTCCTTCTTTTTTGTTCTCATTATTTTTGGAACTTCCGACGTTTTTTATCTTAGAAGTTTCTTCTTTTGGTTTTTCGGCAATCACTAAGTTAGAACTCCCTTTGGAGGAAACTCCTATACTTTTCCCTTTTTCAGCAGTAAGCTGGGTTTTTGTAGATTTTGGGCTAACTACTGGGCTCTTATCTACTACTCCATTAGTGACTTCTTTTTTTATAATAGGTACTTCTTTAATAGTGAATTCATCTGTGTGCTCTAACGAGTTTACATCACCAGTGGTTGCATTCATTTCTACCAAATACACTTGTCCACTCTTAGCGATAATAGCTTCATAAACATCTTCATTTTTCTTCACTTCTGCTACTTCTGCATCATACATTTGCTCGAGTTGGGTGCGTACATTGTTTTCAGTTATAGGCAATTGATCTGAGCCAATGTTGACTATGAATACAATTACTATAATTCCCAATGTAGCGAAACAAACGATAAAAAACTTTTTCATCTTCATAAACTTCATTCACGCACGCCTCCTCAAATTCATCTTAATAGACGAACATTAAAAATCAATGAGAATTTGATTAGAGGGAAGAAAAATATGGATGGTTGTACCAAATCCTACCATACTCTGAATAGTTAAAGTTGCAGATAGCCGGTTTGCTATATCTTTTGCAATTGCCATACCAAGTCCAGTACCTCCCGTTTTACGATTTCTTGCCTCATCGACTCGGTAAAAACGATCAAAAATCCGATCCAAGTCTTCTTTCGGAATCCCATCCCCATAATCCATGATAGAAATAGTAACTCCATCATCAGTTTCAGCAATAGTTGTCTTTATATCTTTTTCACTGTATTTACGAGCGTTATCCAAAATGATAAAAAGCAATTGTCTTAGTTGCTCAGTATCTGTACTTATATAGAATGGTCCTTCTCCTTTTAAAAGAAAATTTCGATCATATGCAGTTCGCATCGACTGTAAAGTTTCGGTTACTAAAATGTTTACATCTATTAATTCATATTTATGTTGTTGTTTCCCGTTGCTTTTTGCTAGAACGAGCATTTGTGAGACCATTTCTTTCATTCTACTAGTTTCATTAATAATTGCCTGAACGGATTCTTCCGCAATTTCAATATTATTGAAACCATGTCGAGACAATAGTTTTGCATAGCTTTCTATTACTGTTAACGGTGTTTTTAATTCGTGAGATGCATCAGAAACAAATTGCTCCTGCTTTTTATAATTTTGTTCCAGCTGCTCCATCATTTCATTAAAAGCGATGCCCATTTGTGCCATTTCGTCCTTTCGATTTGGGTGGACAGTAATTTTTTCATATTTACCTGAAATCCTACTATGGGACATTGTATTGATTAATTTACTAATTGGGTTCGTAATAATTTTTCCTAAAGTAACACTTGATAAGGCCATTAATAGCATTCCACCTACGGTGACACCAAGCAGGATAAGTCGAAGAAAGTCTAGATTGTTTCCTACTTCTAATAATTGTTTCATCGTTTGAACTTCTACTACTTCTCCATTTGACCAAATAACTGGTTTGCTAATCGTCAAAACAGGAGACCCGTTGAGCATACCTATCGAGTAACGTTCACCATCTTCAAAGTTAGGTTGATAATTTGTTATTTCTTCAATGGACTGAACAACTAATTGCAGCTCTTCTTTATTATTTAAGATGCGAATCCCACCATTAGGCGGAATATAAGTACGTAAAATAGTTGCAGGATCGTCCTTTTCTTTCATTTTACTTAATGCCTGGATCATTTCATCTACATCCGAGTTAAACTGGGTATATTCCGAATCATAGGCCATATCCTCAAATAAAAAATATACACCTATATTCATTAATCCTATGATTAGGAACGTCAATAGGGTAGAGAATAGATGTATTTTCGTTTTAAGCTTCATTCTTTTGCTCCTTCAACACATATCCGACGCCCCGCACTGTTTGAATTAAAGAAGATTGTTGTTTTTCTTCTAACTTTTTCCGAACATAACGTATATAAACATCAACAACATTCGTATCTCCATAATAATCAAACCCCCAGACAGCATCTAATAACTGTTCGCGTGACAATACTTGGTTAGGATGCTTCAACATATATAATAGCAGGTCATATTCTCGTGGAGTTAGATTGATAGACTCTCCAGAATTAGTAATTTCCCGTGTTTGCTCATTCAGTGAAAGCGTATGAAAAACATGAATATTCTCCTCCTGAACAGGAGTTACACTCGATGTTTTAGTAAATCGAATTGCCGAGCGAACACGTGCAAGTAATTCCTCAATTTCAAAAGGTTTAGTAACATAATCATTTGCCCCAAGATCCAAGCCAGTGACTTTATCTTCTGTATTATTTTTTGCTGTTAATAAGATTACTGGTGTTTCGTCTTCTGTAGCACGGATTCGTCTCAATACATCTAAGCCATTTAAACCTGGAAGCATTAAATCGAGTAAAACTAAATCCCATTGTTGCTCCCGATATTTGATCAATCCATCAGTTCCTGTATATGCAATATCTACATCGTATCCTTCAAATTCTAGTTCCAACTGAAGAACACGTGCAATATTTTTTTCATCTTCTACAATTAACACCTTGTCCTTCATATAAACACTCCTTTTCCCCCTATTTTATCATACAAAGCGCAATGTAGTTTCTACATCATGCGATAATAACTGACTCCATTAGTTTACTTGTCATATAGAGAACTATTAAAGAATTTTATTTTGAGGCTTTAACTTTGAGATAAATGGAGTTTTGAGACTGTTTTTGAGGTGAAAATGAAATTGTTGCTTAAAAGCACAAATTATGACAATTGCATTTTAAGCTTTTATAAAATATAGTGTTATCAATATATAGAGGAGGGGAAGGTTTAAATGGGTAATATTAGGAAAGTATGGCAACCAGAAATATTTTATCATATTACGATGCGTGGCAATAATAAGCAAAATATTTTTAAAAACAAAGAAGATTTCATATTTTTTACTACTACGCTATACCAGGCAAATAATATGTACACTTTTACTATAATCGCTTACTCTCTTACGAATAACCACTACCATTTATTAATACGTTCTCCCATAATCCCACTTTCTGAAGTTTTAATATTCATTAATCAACAATACTCATCCTATTTTAAGCGTAAATATAAATACTCTGATCAGTTATTCGAAACTAGATATTACACTAATATGATTTCTGATGCGAAGGAGTTATTAAAAGCTAGTAAGTATATTCATCGAAATCATCTTTATACACAAAGAGCTATCCTAGAAGGATTGGCAAACTACCCTTATAGTTCCTTTATATTTTATACGGATAAGAAAATAAGAAAACCTTCTTATATTAACACGCATTTACTAAATTCATTAATAAAAAAGTATCCTGAATTAAAAATGCAAACTTATACTATGTACTGTGAAACTATTCAAATTGAAGTAGAAAAATCCTTCCATCGTCCATATAGCTTGACGTAGGGAGGACTTTCTTCATCATTATGCTATAGTCTCTACTGATGCTACTAATTCGTTAACTTCGGCCGTCATTTTACTAGCCTCAACAAATGCAGTGAAAATCGGTCGGATTGTATCCACTTTTTCTTCCATCATTTCGGGATGCCATTGGACGGCTACAACAAATCGGTTTGACTCTTCCCATTCCATCCCTTCTATAATTCCATCAGGAGCAATCATTGTTGCTTTAAAACCTTGCCCTAACTCTTTTACTGCTTGGTGATGGAAACTATTTACTGTCAAAACGTCACCTTGATAAATATTATACAATACAGAACCAACTTCCATCCTAACCGGATGAAATGCATGATGTCTGATGGATTTTGGAACGGAGTGGTTAATTCCTTCTGGTTTTTGAGATGCTAAATCCTGATAAAGCTTGCCTCCCGTTGCTACTGTAAGCAATTGCATTCCACGACATATGCCCAGTACTGGTATGTTTAACTTCGTTAAAGCAATCTGAGCCAGTCTGATCTCATGAGCATCTCTGCGTGGTTCAATAGCTCCTAAACCAAATTTCGGATATTCTCCATATAAATTCGGATCAATATCAGAACCACCAGAAAATAGTATTCCGTCCAACTTCTGAAGGAGTGGCATCAAAGTTTCTACTTCTCTAGTGATAGGTAAAATAACTGGAACCCCTCCGGCTCTTTCAATAGCTACAATATAATCATCCGCTAGTAACTGCCATTCTTGATATTTCGCCCCAATGCCAGCTGCTAGTCCTATTGCATCGTCGGATAAATAGTTGGCACATATGCCTATTAGTGGTTTCATCAGTATTCTCCATTCTGCCAACATAAAATGATCGCCTCTCCGTTAAGAGAAGCGATATCGAAATATTATTTTTTTAATTCAACAACCCAACCAAATGGATCTTCTATAACGCCTCTTTGAATACCAGTTAGTGTTTCATATAGTTTTTGTGAAAGTTCTCCTGTTTCTCCGTTATTTACGTAGAACAATTCCCCTTTCCAACGTAATTCTCCAATCGGGGAAATTACAGCGGCAGTACCAGTTCCAAAAGCCTCATCCAGTTTTCCGTTCAAGTACGCTTCACGAATTTCTTCCATTGAAACTTTGCGTTCAGTAATTGGGACACCCCAGTATTTTAATAATTCAATGATGGATTTTCTCGTTATCCCATCTAAAATACTTCCATTTAAGGCTGGAGTAACTACTTCGCCATCGATTTTAAAGAATACATTCATACTTCCTACTTCTTCAATGTACTTTCTTTCTAGTCCATCTAACCAAAGTACCTGGGCGTAGCCTTCACGATCGGCAACTTCCTGGGCTTTTAGACTTGAAGCATAATTCCCAGCAGTTTTTGCTGTTCCAGTTCCACCCGCTACCGCCCGTACATATTCACTTTCCACTAAAATCTTTACTGGATGAATTCCTTCTTTATAATAAGATCCTACTGGAGACATAATAATAATGAATGTATATGTTTTAGAAGCGGACACTCCTAGATGCGCTTCTGTTGCAATCATAAAAGGTCTAATATATAACGAAGTACCTGGCTCTTTAGGAATCCACTCTTTATCTATTTCTAATAACTGTTTTAAAGCTTCAAGAGCTAACTCCTCTTCTATTTGAGGCATACTTAGTCGATCAGCTGAAATATTCATACGTTTCATATTTTGTTCTGGACGAAACAAACGAACAATTCCATCCTCTGACAGATATGCTTTCATTCCTTCAAAAACTGTTTGACCATAATGTAAAATGGATGCTGATGGATCTAAAGTAAGGGCTTGATAAGGGACAATTCGATGATCATGCCAACCTGTCCCTTCAGTATAATCAGCGACAAACATATGATCTGTAAATTTTGTACCGAACACTAACTGCTCAGCTGGTGTTTTCTCATTTTTCATTTCATTTTCTGTGAAACGGATTTTTAGACTATTCATGGTGTTTGTCCCCTATCGAATAAATTAGTAAATTGCGACAATTTTAAGTGTGCAATATATTATATGCAATTATACTACTTTTACGTAAATTAGAAATACCTTTTTAAAACTATTTTCAAATAATTTAAAACTATCTAACTTTACTTCACCTTTTGACAACATTCTCCATTATAAAATTACATGAGTCAAAAAACCGTTCCAGCAAATTGCCGGAACGGTTGTATAATTTTAATTATTTTTTTGCTACTGTAACAGTTGCTACTCTTTTAGCACCAACATACTTTTTACCCCAGTAATAAGGATCATTTAACTTATCTACTCGAACGCCTTTAGAAGTTGAAGCATGGATAAATTTATTGCTACCTATGTACATTCCAACATGAGATACGCCTTTACCCGATGTGTTAAAGAATACTAAGTCTCCTACTGCTAAATTTGCTTTTTTCACTGTTTTTCCAGAGTTATACATGCCTGCTGCTGTTCTTGGTAAGTTAACACCTTTACTTTTGTAAACATAACCGATATAACCTGAACAATCAAAACCAGCCTTCGTTGTTCCACCATAACGATATTTAATTCCTACTAAACTTTTCGCACTCGATACTATTTCATTGGATGCTACAGTGCTTGCTGCTTCTGTATTTCCTGCAAATGTTCCCGCGGCTAAAACTACAGTTAAACTAAAGATTGTAATGATTTTTTTAAACAAAGAAGTCAAAATTATGTTCCCCCAAAGATGTGATTGAAAAATTTATTTTCATGTCGGAAAATTTCTCTATACCCATACTAACATCTTTCAAACAAAACTACCTTTACAGTTGTGTAACAATAATATTACAGAGTTTATGTCGTTTCGATAGACTTTTTATTAATAGATTCAAATTATTCTAAATCAATTTATAAATTAAATCTGTGTTTCCTATAATAGTTTGCCTGTTAATAAGACAAAGAATTATACATTTAAATTTAAAATGGAAGGTAATTAGTCACATTTGCGCATTAATCACGCTTATAATACTATATCTTTATCCCTATTGTTATGTTATAAATGTTATATAAGTTTGAAAGTTAGACAGGAGAGAGTTTAAAATGAAAAATAATTTAACAGTGCATCTAGGAATGATCATTGTTGGGATAATTGCTTCTATGCTATTAATCACTTCCGTTGCCACGTACAACACTGCTTATAACGAGTTATATAAAGCAGCAGGAATTGAGGCATATGGATGTGCCAATATCACAACTGGGTTAATCCAACCGGATGATGTTAAAAAGATTCTAGCAGGAGATACTTCAGCAATTGAAAGTGTTGGGGAACAACTAAATTGGACTACTGCTCATAAAGAAATCTTTGAAACACAGTACATTATAGATTTAGATGGTAAACTGCTCGCTATGGATGACAATTTAAGAGAAGATGGGTTCAAAGCCGGAGATCAGTTTTACATAGATAAAGAAGCTGTTGCAATGTTAGTAGAAATGCAACATGCTACTTATTCAGAGGCTTATGAATTTGCTGACTTAGAAAGACTATCTGGATATGCACCTATTTTTGAAGATCATGATCCTTCAAAGGATATTATCGCTATAAGTGTTATTGATTTTGATGCATCTATTGTATCAGATCGTACATGGGACGTAGTTAGTAAGGGGATACTTATTAGTTTGATTCCACTGATTTTAGCATCATTAATTACTTTATATTTAATAAGAAGAAAAACAAAACCACTTTCAGCACTTATTGCACACGCTGGCGAAATTGCAAAAGGTAATTTAACAGTAGAGGACACCAACTTTACTAGTAAAGACGAGGTTGGAGATTTAAGTAAAATATTAAATACATTAGCGTCAAATCTAAGAGAAATTATAGGAACAATTCAAACGACATCAGTAAAATTAACGAATAATGTCGAGAATAACTCTATCTCTCTTAATGAGATGAAGGATGCTGTTCATCAAGTATCTACAAACATGAGTGAAACTGCCGCATCGGTATCTGATGGTACGATTACTGCAGAACGTTCATCCGAAATCTTGCAAAATCTCGCACAAGGTTTACAAATTTCAAAAGATCGAGCAGATTCAACGGTCATAAATTCCAAAACTACTATGGACACTGCCAAGGAAGGTCTGACACGTGCAAGTGAGATTAGTCATGATATGGATAAAATCAAAACTGCTTCTATTGAAACCAGTGAAACAATTGGCCGTCTAAATGAGGCAACAAAACAGATTCAACAAATTACTGGATCTATTTCAGCAATTGCAGCTCAAACCAATTTACTGGCACTGAATGCTTCGATTGAGGCAGCTCGTGCAGGAGAGCATGGAAAAGGCTTCGCTGTAGTCGCTGAAGAGGTAAGAAAACTAGCTGAACAATCCAATAGCGAAGTTGATCAAGTTGAAACAATTATAAAAGACATTACAGAGAGTATTAAGTTAGTAGTAGAATCTACTGAAGAAAGTACAAAGTTAATCGAAACAGGTTCTTCTACTGTCCTTCAGACCTCTCAATCATTAAGTGATATTTCTACAGCCGTTGCCATTACAGTTGAAGAAATTTCCATGATCTCAGAGCTGACAACAATAGAAGCCGATAATTCAAAACAGGTCGTTGAGTTAATCACGCAACTTACTGAATCGATAAGAGAGATTGAGCAGGTTACTACATCCATTTCAGCAGCAACAGAAGAAACAACTGCTTCCATTGATGAGATTGCCCTTCGTTCAAACGAGACAAATGATATTGCACATCAATTAAATCAGATTGTTAATAAATTTAAGCTTTAATCAGGTTTCCCGTAAGTTTTTTAAAGAGGTTGGTCACGACTTTGTCGAGACCAACCTCTTTCTTTATTTCTTATAGTGTTAAGCAATGTGTATCTATTTCATTGAATAATAGTATCCCTATTTCAACAGTGAATTCCGAAAGGTTTTATTACTACTTTAACCACAGCTAATTTTATTGTCATAGTAAGAACCAATGCTAAATATGCAAAAGGAGCAACTCTATTCGAGTTGCCCCTTTTGTATTGATTAATGTATGCCATGTGCTACCATTGCATCCGCCACTTTAAGGAAACCTGCTATATTAGCTCCAATTACCAGATTACCTGGATGGCCGTAACTTTCTGCAGCACTATAACAACTTGTATATATATTCTTCATTACCTGTTTCAACTTTTCATCTACTTCTTCCACAGTCCATGATAAGCGCATGCTATTTTGTGACATTTCCATTGCGGAAACTGCAACGCCGCCAGCATTTGCTGCTTTAGCTGGAGCAAATAATACCCCTTTTGCCTGGAATGCAAGAATAGCTTCCTCGGTGCAAGGCATATTAGCACCTTCCCCTACTGCTTTTACTCCATTTTCTATTAACAACAAAGCATCTTCTTTTTCCATTTCATTTTGTGTGGCGCAAGGTAATGCAATGTCACAGGCTACTGACCAAATGTCTGTGCAGCCGTCATGATAGACTGCATTTGGATGAGTCTTTATATATTCCTGAATTCTTTTACTGTCCAACTCTTTTAACTGTTTAACCGTTTCTACGTCAATCCCCTGAGGATCATAAATATACCCACTTGAATCACTACACGCTAATACCACTGCACCAAGCTCTATAGCTTTCTCCATAGCATATATTGCAACATTCCCAGATCCGGAAACGACTACTTTTTTTCCTTCAAAGGTATCGTTTTTTGCATTCAACATTTCTTCTACAAAATAGACTGTCCCATAACCTGTAGCCTCTTTACGACCTAGACTCCCACCGTGGTTTGGATCTTTTCCGGTGAACACTCCTGCCTCGTAACCACCTTTTAAACGATTATACTGACCGAACATATAACCAATCTCTCTTTTCCCAACACCGATATCTCCAGCCGGAACATCCATATCAGGTCCGATATATTTGCTTAACTCGGTGATGAAGCTTTGGGTAAATCTCATGATCTCACGTTCCGACTTCCCTTTAGGATTGAAATCCGATCCACCTTTACCTGCTCCTATCGGTTGTCCGGTCAAAGCATTTTTAAATGTCTGTTCGAAAGCTAAAAATTTCATAATACTACTATTTACCGTTGGATGAAAACGGATTCCTCCCTTATATGGCCCCAAGCTATTATTAAATTGGACGCGGAAACCACGGTTTACCTGGACTTTTCCAGTGTCATCTTCCCATGCAACACGGAACGTAATAACTCGATCCGGTTCCGTTATGCGTTCTAAAATGCCATTATGTATATATTCGGGATGCTTTAGAAATACAGGTCGTAGTGAATCAAAGATTTCACGTGCTGCCTGTAAAAATTCCTTTTCCCCTTGATTTCTATTCTTTACTAGTTCGAATACTTCATGCACATAATCATTTGCTCTATTTTTATGTTCTAAATTAGTTCTCATTGTTATTTCCATCCAATTACTCCTATCGTAAAAAATTATTAGTTTCATTATCTCCAAAAAAACCAAGATATTCAACATATTTATAAACAAAATATTATTAAAATACAAAAGAGTCTAATAAGTTACGCGATTAGTAAACTAACCATCAGTCATAAATATAACAGTTTTTTTCGTTTCGAAAGTAAATTATCTCTTTTAGTGAGTCAATTTGTAGCGACAATATACACGCATCTTATATCCGAAAGTAATCAGCTAACAAGCGCAAGTAAAAAAGACTTCCTTTTTTAGGAAGTCTCTTGACGACAAAGGTATTTTTATAAACGGTTATGAATGTTCCTAAGGATGTTTATTCATCTTATATATTGAATACTCTATTGGAACTGTTTATAAGGCAAGGTCCACCACAAAGACTCCAGTGGGAAAAGCTTGAGCTGAAGACCCCGCAGGAAAGACAGTGGTCGAACTTTGTTTGACCAATGTCTTTGCGACGAGTAAACGCAGGAGCATATGTTTTCGTAGTGACGAGGAGGCTGAAGCCAAGCCCACGGAAAGCGAAGTGGTGGGTCTTGCCGAGTTTAATATTCAACTCTATACACCTAAAATTGAGTTTGTCTACAGTCTTAGACTTCAAGTCTTTTTTGTATACTTAGTACAAACTCTTCAACAATTTTTCTAGCATTTCGGGCATCTCCACAAATGCACTGTCTACATGAAGTCTCTCTGTTTTTTGGTGCGCATCTTTACCAAATGGTCCAACGTTCAAAACAGGACCTTTTAGCTTCGCCATATCGTTAAAAGGAATATCATAAGTATCTCCCCAAACAGGTGTGTTTTTTTCAAATGCGGTCCAACCTTTGCCGTCATCCACGTAATTGACATAACTTAAATCGGAAATTCCATTGAAATAATGTATTTGATCAATTTTGTTGTTAAACGATCGACCTGCTTGCTGCATCAATTCTACTGCATCTTTTATCACCGGATCATCCGATGTGTTCACTGCCGGATAATAAGGTGGCGCGAATAGGATCACTGTTGCTGGTGCAAGCTCTTGACACTGGATCATCAGATCATCTACGATACGAAGTGATTTTTCTCTATCATCCCACTCCTCATTAGAAAGTGTTTGTGCTTTAAGCTGTTCCACTTGTTCGATGCCTAGCTTTTTATTTGCGTATGCTAATAGTTCTGCATAACGTATAACTTTTACTTGTCCCACACCTGTTACTTGTTCACGCTCACAAATCATGGAATAACTTTCATTCAATGCCTTCATTGCATCTTCTGTTACTTCCTCGAACAGATCCATTACTTCCGATGCAGTACGTTTTAGTAAAAACACATTGTATAATGCAACAGCACGATAAGGTGTTTGGGTAGAATAAGATAATTTTAAATCCTTTTGCTGCAATGAAACAGGTAACGGCGTACTTTCTCCAAGATCTGTTTCCCGGAATAAATCATTCCATTCCATACGTTGTGTTAAGAAAGATGCAATATAATTGGCAGTCATACCTTTCATAGGTTCCCCAACATGCGTTTCCTTCCCATAAAACAAAGCAGCAGGCATAATTTTGCCTATCGACCCTGTATAAATATATTCTGCAATATCAGTAGGATTTTGAGAAAAAGAAGGTTCACTATTTAAAAATAGCTTATAAGTTAAGTTGAATTCCTCCCGTATTCGTACTAAATGTGTAACAGCAGCACGCATACCAGCAGAATTGACTTCTTCATCTGGAACCGTTGTCAAAATAAGATTGATCGGCCACTCCTCGACACTTGCTTTTTCTATCAACTGCATATGTAAGGCAAGACCCATCTTCATATCCATCGTACCGCGACCAAACAAATATTTACCAGTCTCCAAATCCGCACGAGCACTTTCTGGTAATTCTTCTGGATTTTCCATCAATCTTTTTGTTAACTCTTCAGGGAAATACGCAAGCGGCTGTAATACACCGTACTCTTCCGTCTGAACTGTATCAAAATGACTGATCAATACTACTGTTTCGGTCGCCTCAGGATGTTTGTATAATGCCGTCACTACTTGTCTTCCTAGCCCCGCATCATGCATTTGTAATAAACTCGGACGGTCTTGAAAATAGCGAAGTTCCCCTAACTTATTCACTAATTTTGGTGCAAATGCTCTTTCACCTTCTGTTAAAGTAATACTATCCCAACTAACCAATTCACATAACAAAGTACGCAGCTTCTCAGGTGTATCCCATAATTTCCCCATGATATTCTCTCCAATCATTACTAACTATCTATTTAAAATATATGCGCTACCCTATTAAGTGTCAATCTAATAAGGAATATTATTACTTATACTTATTATTTACTAAATTATTTTCTATAAAAACTTAATCTTATTACCGAATACAACTTAATTCAGAAGTATAAATAATAAATTTATGCACGAAAAAAGCAGTTGCCTATGAAGACAATTGCTTTTTTGTATTTAAAATTATTTTAAGTTAGACCATTCGTTTTCTAACCAAGTTTTGAATTCATCGCCTTTGTCACCTTCATACGTATCATATACATCAATACGCATTCTCTTTAACTTTGTTAAAAACTCTTCAAATGTATGGTCTTTAGGCAAACTCTTTTTAACACGAACAAACACTTTGTTTGCTCCTTTTACTAACTCAAACTTTTTACGCTTTGGTAATTGTGCTTCTTCTCCAAAATCCAATAAACTTTGGAAAGCAGCCTCTTGTACTTTGTAAACCGGATCATTTGCAAGTCTTGTTCTTAATATATCCTTCACTTGGCTGTGATTATACTTTCCTAATTCAACTACTGCATCGTAACGCGATTTCCAGCTTGCAGTACGATTAGCTGCCTTTTTTAGTTCTTCATAATTCTCTGGTAATTCCGTTTTTATTGTATTGTTTCCCATATGATCAAACTCCTTTATATTCTCTAATTCAGTATTTTCAGCATCCCTTCATTATATACTACTTAAGTAATATCACCTAATTTATTCTATAAGAAAGGTATCCTCATTAAGTCTCATAAACTATATACCCAATAAAACTATCTTTTATCTATTAACCTTTAGATAGGCAAATGCTATACTCCGTTAAAGGAGGGAGAATATTGCGTAATACTGGTGAATTGAAAAAGTATAAATTTTACCTGAAATTTAAAGGTGGTAATAATCTGATATTCGAAACGAATACAGATATCCGTACAGCTGAAAGAAATAAAGTTGATGGCGGAATATTTGTAGAGACCGAAAACAGCTATACAATCAACCTAGCGCAATTAGAAAAATTAAATGTCAAAATACTTCATGAAAATACATAAGAAATTCTACTATAGAGATTTCAGGCACTTTGATTAATTACACAAAAAAGTGCCTGATTTCTCTACTATTATTTAATAGTATTCTACTTTAAATAACCTCGCTCATTGAAGTTAAAACTTTGAAAACGAATTTTACAATATAATATCACCAATTGTTCTGGCAATACAAATACCATAGTAAAAAATAAACCTATACCTATAACAATGAAAATGATCATATTTAAATCATTGAGTGTAGATATTCTAGCAATATATTGTATGACAAAAACCAATCCTGTACCTGCAACAGTAGCAACAGGTATATATGATTTCACTTCAAACCGTCCACGAAGTTCTTCTTTTTTTGATCCTTTTCTATACTCCCCTCTTTGTAACAAAATATAGAAACGAATACATGTGAGAACGAAGACCAACAGCCCAATTCCAAGCGTTACATAGGTAAAGTTTAGTAAAGATTCTGAGCTTTCCTTTGTTCCACTCCCATCGTCATTCCCTATCAAAAATAATGCACAGATTAAAAAGCTAACAGAAAATAAATTTTGTGATACTAAAATGGAAATAAAATACTGCATTTTGTCGCTTCTTTTATATACTGCAGGAATAGAATAAAGAAGAGAAAACAAAATTAATACGCCAGTTATCCATAAATGAACTGAAAGTATTTCATCTTTATATGGATAGGTAGTGTTAACTCCTACAAAGAAATACTCTAATGAAAATAGAATTCCCTGTAGAAATATAGTCAAAAATAGTGCTCCAGCTATTGAACCAGGTGCCTGTCTTCCTGATTTAAGAGGCTCTTTTAGCACTTCAAAATCCTGTTCACTCAGCTTACAAGCCATTGATACACTCCCCACTCAAAAGAATTATTATTAGTATTGTTGGAGGGTTAATATAATACATAAAAGAATAAAACAAATATTACTCCATAGACAACAAGCACTCTTTTCAACTTACGAAAAGGTGCTTGATTTCTCTACTATCACTTATTAAGTGTTGTTTGTTGATTTTGCATCCTTACTAACACATCTAAGATTTCTGAAACAATTTCCAAATTGGAACTTTGTTTTCCTTCCAATAACTCTTTATTGTCTTTTTTCACCATTTTGAATGTCCAATTATTTCTAGGTGAAGTCAACACATGCATCCCTTCGATAACCCAATGATTATCCTCTTTAAAAAATACCATTAATCGATTATTATGTACCATACTTTTTAATGCAGCATCCAACTGACTACTAACACTCTTCCAAATCTCACCCGAATTGATAGATTCCAAGTTCTGTACATCCGTTATGGAACGTGCTTTAACCCACGAATTATAGGAAGAAGTAGGTATAAGAATAGTTTCCCCTTCACCGTTTGAGCGACTTTCTACACCTAAAAGCATTCGAGGATAAATAACATTATTCCAAACATAGTCTGGAGTTCCATGTACATATAATGTAAACTCACTGTCATCGTTCTCTTTGCATTCCACTACATGGTCTTTACTAAAATAAAAATAACTTTTTTGAGTCCCATCTTTTATAATCTCCACAACCATATTGGTACGTGACATGATCCATAGTGCATTTCCAAAGTTTTCTTCTAATTTTATTTCCTTATCGACTAAGTCAATTAGATTTATCTTATGTAGTTTTTTATAGGTTTTCTCCCATTCCGTTTCAATTTCGTACTTTGTTAAATGTTCGAAGGGATTCGAAAAGCCTATTAAAGTTTTCGTATTTAACGTTTGCATCATTACAAAAATGTCTTGTACAGTAAATGTTGGAATCATTATTTTCCCTTCTTCCTCTATTTCTTTTTCTTTTTTTTTCTCTTTCTTTTTTTCTTTTCGTTTCCGTGCCTCTCATCCTTTGGTAAACCGAATTCTGGGTAAATTGCCAACGCTCTATCCATATGCTTTCTGATAAAAAAGTATCGGTGAATATTAATAGATAAAAATGCCGTAAAAAAAGATAAAAGAGTAAGACAAACTATCATTAATATACTGATCCCCGAGTCTGTATAGACAAAGGACAATATTATTTGTCCTAATATATACGAAGCCCCTGCGATAGATGCCCATCCTACTGGAATAGAACTTTTTTGTTGTAACTTATAATATGTCTCACTATAAAGAGCTTTCCAGTTCATCCAGTTCATCCCCAAAATTAGTAGAATGAATAATATTATATTAAACATAAATGGAGACCAACCATTTATTTCAAGATTTTTGTATAGCATTTTTTGTATGCTTACAAAAAAGACGTAAGTATTGACGACACCGTATACCCCTAAATATAAATAATAGGATTTTTCATATTTATAAGGATCTATTATATAAATAATTCCCCAACATGTTATTAAAGCTGCAGGGACAATAGCTGCTAATAAAAATGGCAATGAGAAGGGAACCGCTAAAATAGGGAAAACCCCCATTAAATACAAAAATAAAAGTAAGTATCCTATTACTCCTTCTTTATTAGATTTAGGTGAGTCAAATTTTAAATAAGACGAGAAAATGTTATCCATTTTTTCTTTTTGAATTAGAATTCTCTCCTTACTAACTCCAGCTAAAATATACCGTTTATTTTAACTTTTTCTTTCTCGTATTTCTCTCACTTTTCGGCAAACTAAAGTTTGGATATACCTGTTTTACCAGTTCTATATTCTTATGAATAAAATAATAACGATGAATATAAACGGAAAAATAGGAAGTCAAAAGAGCAAGTAAAGAAACTAACACAATCAGTAGTGTACTTACCGCGTCATCACTGTAAATGAACGATAATATAAACTGACCGACAATATACCCTAAAGCCCCAATCATTGCCCATGACATATTTAGACTCTTTTTCTTCTGTAACTTATCATACGTTCCTGAATTTAAAGCTCTAACATTTAATATATTCACTCCTACTAACAGAGCTATAAATAACATTAGCCATAAAACAAACGGTTTAGTACCTTCTACTCCAATATTCACATAAAGTAGTTTTACTACAACTAAGAAAAATACATACGTATTCACTATTCCATAAATACCGAAGAATAAATAATAGGACTTTTCATTTTTATAAGGATCAATTACATAAACAATTGCCCATATAGAAATGAGTGCAATTGGTATTATTGCTGCCATAAAAAATGAATAGGAAAACGGTTCACCTATTATAGGAATTATTCCGGTGAAATATAAAAGTATAATGAAAAATACTATAATATTTTTTTTATTCATCTCGGGAGTTTGAAATTTTAAGTAAGACAATGTATTACTGTCCATATTTTGCTGTTTAATCACTTTCTCCTCCAATTAATCTATTAATCAAACCAACCAGCAACACCGTCAATAAGACCTTTAGTTCCTATTTTAATAGCATCACCTATAGAATCGGTCTCACCATCACCATCAACGTCCATAATTTTCACTTTACTTAAAACAGCAGTTACGACGACACCTACGACTAATCCTGCAACAGCTCCTGCAACAACGCCTAAGGGTCCTCCAGCTACACCTACCATTGCTCCAGCTTGTGCCCCAGCCCATGCTGAAGCTGCCATTGATGCACCAGCAACTGCAACGTCACCTGTTACATTACCAGCTATTTCGCTCGCAGACTCATTATTTTGTATACCATGTACGATATCTCCACCGGCTGTAGCAAATACTCCAATATATCCAAGTTTATTTGCAGAAAAACGAAACGTGGATTTGATATTTGTTGCTGTATCTACTCTTTTAAAAATCTTTTCATAGTTTGTCGCATTTGCTCCAGAGTATGTTTTATTTTTAACTCCAATTAAGTCTGGTCTAGTAATCTTAATAACTGTTTTCGTGACATTCTGTTTCGTTGTTCTAGTAGTTCTAGTAATTCCAAAGCCCTGGGCAGCTAATCTTACTTCTTTGTAAGTGGAGTTCCCAACTAAAGCTGTGCCAAATAAAGTAGCAGCTGCATTAATAGGTTTTTCTTTCCAATCGGCAATACCAACTCCTACAGTAGACATAATAGCTTCCCATAAACTTTCCTTAGCAGTAGAAGTAGGGGTAGGGGCTGACACTTCCACACCATTTTCTTCTACTCGTGGATTTGAGGCAAGCATGTCTATTTGATGCTGCAAATAAAATTGACCAATCGGCGTTGCATCTTGCACTGAGTTCCAACTATCGGCTGGGAAGTTAACATCCGTTAATCCTTCTTCCATTAAATACTCCATATCTGTTAGCCATGCTTCCATATTTAACATGGCTGCCTCTATAAGAAGCAGTGCATTGGTTTGAGACAAATCGAATTCATTTAAATCCGAAACCGTATTATTTCTAGATGTTTTAGCGCTAGTTACACCTTCTTGCACACCACTATCGTCTAAATGTGGCAGTGGAACTATATCGGAAACAGAATTGATAATACTATTGGATTCGTCCGTTAAACTAGTGGTTACTTGAGAAATTTCGTTTAGACCATCTTCTACTTCTCCTTCCAGATATGCTTGTCGAATATAGCCATTAGCATCCGGCTCTAAAGTATCCAAGGCGGAATTCATCGTAGTAAGGGTTGTATTGAATAGGTCTTTAAATGTTAAAAAGAAATGCAGAAAGGGGAGATGGCAATCATTATAGAATGATCTTATTGCATTCCCACCTTCTCCTTTAAGCGATGCCTCCATCATAACTAAGCCTTGAACCGCAGTTTGAATCGCATTAATTTCCCCTTCTAGTCTTGACAGCATATTAATATTCCCTTGAAGTCCCTCATGAAATGGTTGTACGCTTAGTATTTTCATCTCGCCACCACACTAGTTCCATTTACTGTACATTGCATCGCTGCTGATATTTTTTGATCGGACTCTTCCATAAAGTCAATAGAAGCAGAAGTTGTTTGAATATTTCCAGTCGACAATGTTTGATATCTTACAAGTAATTGATCCAATTTTAAGGATAGCTCATTAAATTTTGTAACAACATCTAGGGTATTTCCACTAATAGGTGGTTCTGCTTTTGGATTGAGTAGATTAACTGCACCAGTCATTTCTCCAAGCTGATTTTCTACATCTGCATAGACGATTTTAACTTCTGTAGACATAACGTTTCTCCCCCTTGCAAGTTAGTATGCTTTCGCTTGAGCTTGCCGTGCTTGTTCTGCTTCAATATTGGCGATAATCTGTTGAATCGATATAATTTCTGCATTCAATTCACTAATTTTCGCGGAAATAGCACTAAATACATTAGAAAATTGAGTTCCCGATATATCTACATAACTAGTGTGAATGCCAGATTCCCGTATATCGTCAAACTTATTTGCGTGATTTCCTTGCCAAGTAGTGGATGTTAGTTCCGGTTCCAAACATTTGGGTTCATTCGTGTTATATTCGGATTGTTTCCCCTGCAAAGAAGATTGACATGTTATTAATCTCTGCAAATCTTCCCTCTTTTTAGCTAAGAGTGCATAATAATGACCAAGCATATACATTACCTCCTAATTCATTTTGCAATTATTTTGGAATCATTAGCATTGACTAGCCTTGGTAAAAGAATGACAAATAACATCAGAACACCTAGCGCTATTATTCCGAAAAACAGGATATTTCTTACGCTATTATTTGAAGATTTCTCTTCCTTCATGTCGGCAGCTGATAATTCTAGTTTCTTTGTATCAGAACTAGAAAATAATTTTAGCTCTGAAGATTTCGCAGTTACGGTACTTTTTTCCCCGCGCTCAGCTGTTTGAAACAAAAAGGATGTATCTCCTCGATTAGGAAGCTTATTTCTCCCGTCAAAGTATATATCAAATTGCTTTTCAGGAATTGTATTTTTCATCTCTGTTTTTTGCTTGTCATGTAGATAATCGGTATTTTTCTTAAATTCTAGTTTTTCATAAATCAAAGGATCCAAGTCTTTTGCTTCTTTAGGTTCTTCTGCAACAACGATAAAACTAGTTCCTATAAACATTAATACTAACAGTGGGAGGATGAACCGGTATTTAGCTCTCATACGCTTCATCTGCCACAGATGCTCTTGATTTATTAGTACTCATAAAGTAAGTAGTAGCAAGCATTGCTAGAGAGATAATTGCTGTAATCACTGCTCCCCATATAAAGCTAGTTTCAGGTTCATATTTGATAGACATATAAACAGCAGACAAGACATCTGGCATATTAATATCAGGTACAGCAAGTATTAATAATGGAATGATGTATAAACACATCAACGCCACACTAGCTAGCCACCCAACGGATTGTCCGAACTCTAATGCAGCACGAATGATAGCTGCGCCAGCAAGCAATAAAAGAATAGTAAAGATTGTCCATTCTAGTGCACGGTGGTCATTTAAAATATACATATAGACACTGTAGAAACTGATAATAAGACCAACAAGTATAGACAATAGAGCAGTCAGAGCTAACTGGAGTCCAATAGGTCCTTCTTTCATCTGATAAGAGAAATAGCCGATTAATAAACTACTAATTAGTAGAATGATAAATAAAATAACAGGCGGAACTTTTTCCATTTCATCCGAAACAGCTGCTTCGCCTTTTACTTCCAATGGATTCACAAAGTGATTAAATGCATATCCATTTTCCTGACCATCTACATACGTGTTAGCTAGAAACTCTTGAATATCATTATCAAAATCAGACATAGCATTTACATTCGTATCCCATTTACCACTGAATTCATTAGATGTCTCTTTTATATTGTCTGCTTTCACAGTTAAATCATTTGCATAATCTACTAAACTGCTTTGTTTTTGCGATAAAGATTGAATCATTCCACTTAATGTTACAAGCTGAGAAGTGACATTTTGTTGACCAGCCATTACTTGCCCTTCAGAGGTAGTTGCCACCGGTTCTCCAGATGGAATCATATTCGCTGGATTCTGAATTTGAGCAAGTAAAATATTTGCTTGTTCATCGATAGAATTTAGTTCGCTGATCAAAGAAGCGTGCTGTTGTTCCGCAGTTTCCTTGTAACCAGACATGATTGCAGCAAATGTTGTACTTAAATCAGACATTCCTAGTTCTGTTTCTGGAATACCTTCTTCAACCGAAGTCCAACCTTCTAACTCCAATTCATTAATATTTACCACATTTTTCAACAATGCTGTTAAAATTTCATCCTTTAAAATAGCATCCTTATTTGCACTACCTCCACCCTCATTGAGCGTAAATTCAAATTGCTCTAAAGTAGCATAGTAGGATAACAAAGAACTAGTATCTGTTTTAGCTGCTCCCTTTGCAAATAGTTCTTGTAATCTACTTTTTTGATTCTTTGAAACGTTAGGGTTAGCAAGCAAATCATTTTCTTTTTGCATTATTTCCATTCCAATACGTGCAGTATCAGTTGGGTAAGTATTTATAATTTGTTGTATAGACTCGTATTCTCTATAAATAGAGTTATAGTTTTCCAATAGTTTTGCATACTCTGCAGAAGCTTGCGTATAGTCAGTCGTTGCGGTTTGGTTTGTATTAGCCCATGTAGCTTCTCTTTCTGATAAAGCTGCTGTAATCGAGCCTAATTCTGCTTGAAGGATATCAATTTCACTTATAAAAGCCGATGCAGGATCCGTTTCAGCCACTTTTGTTTTTAAAGAGGTTAACCCTGTTAATATACTATCCACTTTCACACGCTGTTCTTCTAAACCAGGTAGAACAACGGAAGCTTTGTCCGCAGCTTTTTTCTCCAGTTGTTCTTTAATAGAAGTAAATTGGTTCGGCTCTGTTCCTATGGAAGCTGCTGCAAGAACTGCATTCCCACTTTTCCCTGCTTCTATGCCTTTTTCTAAACTATCTAAGATTGTATTATTGTAGCGATCGATTGCAGTTCCCTGCACTACTAGTAAATCTGTCAGTTGACGATCCACTTCATTTTTACGTAGTTCGGATAATTCATTAAATTTTTCTTTATTTGTATCGATAACATAATTCACTTTTTGAATTTCTTCATTTATATTGTTATTACTTTCTTCTAACATTTGCACGGACTGATTAAATTGTTCAGCCTGTGTTGCTGCTGTTGCGTGAATTTTTGCCAAACTGGCATCCTGTATTTGTTGTAATATTTGCCTTTGTGTATTTTGAAATTCTTTATACTGCTGAATATAGGTGATGAAGTTATTCATCTGTAATCCGAATGCATCTGCATTTTCAATTCGACTATTATGTGCATTATTTGCCGACCCGATTGTCGTTTGCAATGCTGCCATTTGGTCTTTTTGCGTTTGCATCTGTTCAGCTAATGTTTCTGACTCAGGCTTATAATAAGCAGACATGGAACTAAGGAATTCTGTTTCTTTTCCTAAAATGCTCGTAAACTCTTTTTTTATATGATTCATTTCCTGCGCTATATAGCTCCAGTATAAAGTGGAAATTTTATCATTTACGCGGTCCGTTGCTACTTCTATTTCATGTAAAACCTGTTCCTTACGCAATCCCGTTTTCTGACGCTGAACTTGATAAGCAAACTCTGCTTTTTTCGGATTTTGTTCATCATAAGACATTATATTTTCCGAGAAATTGGAAGGAATATAAACAATGGCATCGTATTGGTTAGACTTTAACCCATTTTCTGCCGCACCACGTCCCATTACTTTCCAACCAAAATCTGAGTCCTCTGCTAAAATAGAGACTACTTCGACACCCATTTGTACTTGTTCTGCATCTTTTGTTAATCCCATATCTTCATTTACGATTGCAATAGTGCGCTTGTTCGAGTTATTCAAATCGAGAATATTAACGCCCATCAGTTGGAAAAAGATAATAGGAATAACTAGTATTAATAGAATTCCAACACCATATTTTAATAGTCTGGTATTTTTAGTTGATTTCATTGTACGTTCGTCCTCTCCAACTCACTTAAAGGGATTTTAACTTTAATGGCATTCCCATTTAAAATATAATGTGCAAATCCAAGTGGAAGCTCTGCTTCTTTTCGTTCATATGCAACTGTAAACAAAGTCTGCTCTGACTTTTTCATGTAGACGAGCGCCTGTCTAACAAGCTTCAACTCATTCGTAAAGGCATCATAGCCCTTCGTAATTTCAGCGTTATTCCCAGACACGATGACATTAAATCCTAAGTGACCGTATCGTTTCATCAATTTCGCTAGTCTGTCCTGTATGGTAATATCAGCTACTTGCAGGAATCTTGTATAGCCATCGATGATGAAATAAGAAAGCGTGATTTTTCCTGGATTCCCTTGTTGAATACTTTCAAGATAGTCCCGTTCGACTTCCGCATAATATTGCTCTGTCCGAGTAATCCATTCCACTAAATTCTCTTTCGTTTCCAGATAATCAATGGATTCATAAGCAGTAAATTTGGATAATCCTCTGTCAAACGAATCAAATATAGAGATAAACCCTGTTTTCTGTTCTAATAGTGTGTGAAGCATCAAAGTGATCGTATTGGTCTTCCCTCTTTGGACTTGCCCTATGAGTAGACAATGACGATTTTTCTTAAAGTCGATGGTAATTGGAAGAACTGTATCCTCATCCAATCCAATTGGAACGATTGCATCCTTTTTCTTTCCATCCAAGTAGAAAGAGAAACTTGAAGCTGATAGCTCTAGTGGAAGCATTGGAATTGGTAACGGATGTGTTCCTTCCTTATATTGCGCTCTTAAATTACTTACTTTATTCTTAATAGATTCTAATACTTCATAGTCATCTGCCCCACTAGCTGGCAAGTAAATTTGAGTAAAGTAGGCATCTTCTTTCTTTAGAATTGCTCTACCCGGGAAAGGTTCTAGGTCAAATGGTACTCGTCCGATTACTGTAAAT
Source organism: Psychrobacillus sp. FSL H8-0487 (assembly GCF_038008385.1). Classification (NCBI taxonomy): domain Bacteria; kingdom Bacillati; phylum Bacillota; class Bacilli; order Caryophanales; family Bacillaceae; genus Psychrobacillus; species Psychrobacillus sp. FSL H8-0487. The sequence continues at coordinate 875,122 of NZ_JBBOZA010000001.1, read as the reverse complement.
GATTCCGTTGCATCCATTAAATAATGAACAATTTTAGTTTTTAAATTATTCATTAAGGACTGTCGAACGGATTGAACTCTTGTTGCAGCCACAAACAGGTAAATTCCAAGCGATTGACCATCTCGACCAAATTGAATTAGTTGTGCTTCCAATTCTTCCATTTCCTCACGGACAATATCATAATTATCAACGGCTATATATAGAAGAGGTAACTTTTCCGTCGATAAATTATTATACATATGAATGTTACTAACCTCTGATTGTTGGAAAGTAACCTTTCTTTTGGTGATTTCTTCTTTCATAAGCTTCACTAGTTTTTCTCTTTTTAACTCTTCATCAATCGTGAAATAATCAGCAGTATGAGGGAGCTGTCTGAGAGGAAGTAGCGAGCCATTTCCATAATCAAGCAAGTAAAAATTTGCTTCTTCTGGAGAAAGATTTTCCGCAAGTCCCAATATAGTTGTAAGTAATGTATATGATTTCCCATACCCTGAGGAACCGAACACGCCAATATTTCCATCCTTTGTCCAGTTATAGGCAATTGATGACTGACTTTGCTTTTCTGGTTCATCAATCATTCCTACAGGGAACCCTGGTTGAATAGTAGTTACCTCTTGTTGTTTTTCAAGACGCAAAGGTAACGGCTCCAACCAAGGACTAGCCACCTTTTGGATATTCAAATCACTAGTTATCTTAGCAATTTTAGCAGTAACTGCCTCCATTTCTGTCAAGCCACTAGATTTCTTTTTCACATTTGTCGCAATACCAGAAAGTGGATATAAACCAAGATCTGTGATAAGTGCCACATCGTCTTCACCCTCTAAAACTTCCTCCTTGTAAGGAGCCCCACTCCATGCAGATTGAAATAGCTCATACACTTCATTATTTCCAACTTGCAAATAACCACGTCCAGTTACAGTAATCGTAGCCGCATCTCCGTTCTTCAGGATTTCTTTACTATCCGATGCATCCTGAACCTTTAGTGCAACTCGAAATCTCGCATTACTCCAAATCTGTTCGTCAATAATACCGCCGGGCTTTTGAGTAGCCAGTATAAGATGTACCCCTAAACTTCGCCCAATTCGAGCCGTACTCACAAGCTCTCGTATAAAATCTGGTTCCTCTCGTTTTAACTCTGCAAATTCATCCGAAATAAGGAATAGATGAGGAAGAGGTTCCATTGCCTTTCCTTCTTTATACAAGGTTGTGTAATCATCAATATGCGACACAACATATCGATCAAATAGACGTTGTCTTCGTTTGAGCTCACTATTTATAGATGCAAGTGCTCGCATACTAAAGTTTTTACTACCTTCTATATTCGTAATTGTTCCCAAAAGATGGGGAATATGCTTGAAAGGTTGAGCCATTCCTCCACCTTTATAGTCGATTAATAAGAAAGCTACTTCATGGGGATGATAATGGACTGCAAGCGATAAAATATATGTCTGTAAAAATTCACTTTTACCTGAACCAGTTGTCCCCGCTAACAATCCATGGGGACCATGCGCCTTTTCATGCAAATTCAATGCTACAAGTTCATTCTTCCCTTTGAAACCAATTGGAACAGCAAGTGATTTTGCTGACTCATTCAATGTCCAATTTCGTGCTATTGGTACATCCTCTACATCTTTCACACCAAACATCTCTAGGAAACCTACCGAGTTTGGAATCGAGTTTTTAATGCCTACTTGGTGATTCAATGTTCGAAGCATTCGTGTAAACCTTTCATTAGTCGAAGCATCAAATTCATCTAAATAAAAAGGAATATCAACAGCCTTTCCTGCCTCAATGAGGATATCTCCTTCGCGTTCATTTACATATCGAATGAGCGTATGAACATTTTCGGTCATTCGTTCCTGCGCAGACTCTGCGAAAACAACAGATATGCCAAGGTCTTTTGTATGCTGGCTTTCTAAGTATTCTAAGATGACATGCTCAGCAAGCAGCGAATAATCTGACACGAAGAAAACTAAATGGGGGGCAAATATTGTTTTCCCCTTTTGGACGTCAGTATCTCGCTCTCGAATAATTTCATATAACGAAGATAATAATTGATCTCTCGTTTCTTCGTTATGTATCAAACCTCTTGCATGCATATGCGGCAGTTTAAAATGTGGTAACCATTTCATCCATTCCATTTCGGCATATTCCTCATGATTGAAAATATAGATAAATCTTGTATCATGATAGCTTTGTGAAAATGCCAATTGACCAATTATTTGTTGTAATTCACGCTTTATAACGGTTTCTTTACCAGTTAAACCTAAGATGCCTTCTGATAACTTCGTTGTAATTGGTGCGTCTGGAATTTCTTTGTAAACCTTTTCCATTCGCTGAGCTTGTTCTAGTAAATCATCTATTTCTCGGTTTGCTAAATCTCCAGAGGATAGTTTAACTTCATAGCTAGCTTTCACATTTCCTGTTCCTAATCTGAATTCTAAAAAATCATGGCTTTCTAGCGTTCTTTCCCAAATTCTACTAGACAAGTCTTCCGTCATTTGTTTCATTTCTTCAAAAGAGGGAAAATGGTAGGTCAATACTTTCTTCTGCTTCTCGGATAATTCATAAAGCTGTTCTCTCATATTCTCTAAATAGGCGGTATAAACTCGAAGTCTTTTTTCCGCATTTCGCTTATCTTTCTTTTTGTCTCGGAAGTATTGAACGGTAGAGGTAACTAATACTGTTAAAAACATAGTAATAGAAATAATGACGAAAATTCCTCTTGGGATGAAAATAGCTACAAGTGCCATTACAACAAGCATCACAAGTGGCGGTGCTATAATAAGCAATAATCCTCTTCCAGAAGCCTCCGTTTCTTGGGTAGGAAATGTTAACGAAACTTTGTCATCTGGAAGATCATAAATCATTCTTGGTGTTCGACGATAATCTGGATACATCTGCAATATTTCAGATGCCGGAATGTCAATTATAGGAAGTTTCGTCGTATAAGGAACTGCAGCAGTTACCTCTATTAAGTCTTTTTGAAGTAATTTCATCTCCATAAAAGCCCACTGAAGCACATCACCGTTAGCTAGAATCGTGTTAGAGTCCACTAATTTCCCATTTACATATAATGGACACCCGTAGTCTTTTTTTATAATCCACCCATCTGCGATTTGATTTAGTGAAAAATGTCCAGATTCTATTCTTGGAAAACTAGTTTTCAGCCTTTGAAATGTTGCGATTTCTAATTGGGTATCAAATGAAACTTCATTTTTAAAGTCTATATAGTATGTTCCGGAAGAGACCGGAGTGGAAAAAGCATATAGGTGGAGGGACTTTTCCTTTTGTTCAATTGTCAATCCCTCATCATCTGTTAACTTTCCAAAGGAATTATCTTCGCTATAAACGGCGAGTCCTTCCTCCTCTTTTTTTAACGTTAATGGTCCATTTATAAAGGGAAACGTCTGAATCGTTATATCATGTTCAATTGCTGGACCAATCGTCAAAGCGGTAAAACCTTTTTCAGGAATTGTAATTTGCTGATAGTTTTCGTCATAAAACAACCATAATTGTTGCAATAGGTACACCTTCTTTCAATTCATTTTCGAATTTTATATAGGGAGCAATATTTTTGTTTGCTATTACTTTGGTTGTTCCGTTTTTTGCTGATCTTGTTGTTCCTTTTGCTTTTGATCTAGTTCTTGTTGTTCCTTTTGCTTTTGATCTAGTTCTTGTTGTTCCTTTTGTTTTTGTTCCAGCGCTTGTTGTTCTTTTTCCTTTTTCTTTAGTTCTTCTTTTTCTTGTTCTTGCTGTTCCTGTTGTTCTATTGCTTGTTGTTCTTGTTCTTCTATTTCTTCCATTAACTTCTCATATTCCGCTACTTCTTGATCTATTTCATTTAGCTTTTCTTGCATTTCTTCACCAGTTAAATCTTTATCTGCCTTCACTTCTTCTCTTAATTTCAACAGACCATAAGTGATTAACTCTCCATCTTCCATTGCTCTAGCGATATCCACAGCATTTTCTGCCTCACCACGTCCGAGATAAATCCAATACTTCAAATAATCAGGATCCGTTTGCAAGGTAATATTAGAAAGTACATTTTTCTTTTGTTCTTCATCTAAGCGTTCATTTGTAACGGAGGAATAGGCAAGTTCGTACAGCACGATAAACGGCATGGACTTAACGCTATAAGGGCTTAATATTGTTACTACTTGGCTGTAGTTTTGACCGAGGAATGACATTTGACTATCGATAAAGGCTTCGTTTTTTGGCTTTTCATGTACGAAGTAAATAATTGCAAATACAATAGCAGGAATAATAAGTACACCTAACCCAATCGATAACCACTTAGTAAATTTCCATTTCTTTCGAGGAAGCTTCACATTTTCTAGTTCTTTTTGTTCTAATAACTCCATTTGCTGACTTATGTAATTAAGTAGGGAGTCACTTTCTTTCATTGTCATAATCGTAGAGCCTAGTTCCCTCAATTCAAGAATCTCAGAATACTTTAAATACTCCTCAAATGTGAAAGAGCCGTCTATTGCAGCTGCAACTACGGCTTTTGTTTCTAACCAGACCCGCTCATCATTTGTTTCAAAGGGTGGTAAACTACCTAACACTCCAAAATAAAGAAAACTCGGATCCATCCCTTTGCTATATACAATATTTTCCGGAGAAACGATTAAATTTAAGCGCGGGTAAGGATGTGAATATACCTTTCCCACTAATTGGTATGCAAACATCCACCTAGACTTTTCATCCTCCACATGGATAGCATCATATCTCTTAAAAGATGCGGGAATATCTGCTTGAATAATTAACTCATCGTCGGTTATGACTATGTCTTTTTTTATTTTTGGATTAACTTCTTTTAAAAAAATAATCTCTTCTGTTCGTTTAAACCCAACTCTCTCTTTCTGAAAGACAAAAGTAGTTTTAGAAGGTTCTTCATTAATTTCCGCACCGATTCGGTTTTTCAAGTATGTATGTGAATGATTGACCATCTTTGTAGCTCCTATCAAATAATTTCAATTCGATCACCTGTCGTTATACCGCAATGGGCTAACGTCAAATGTCCCGGGAATATTTTATCTTTATTCACAACGCGCACCCAATGACCTTCGCGTGGATTTTTTGAAATAGAACTGGCTTGCCAGGCAATATCAATCATTTTTTTCATTGTATAATAATCGGAAAGTCTTAAATCGATGATTTTTCCATCGTATTTAGAAAGATCAACAGTAATTTCTATATACACTTTTTTCACCCCATTTAAGGAAAAAGCGCCTTCCTGTGTGGGAATGACGCCCTACTTTTTTACAAGCTAACTGATAAATTATCCACGAATTTGACTAGCAACTTGTTGATCTGCATCTTGTAGTGCTTGACCAGCGCGGCTTAATTGAATACCTACTTCACTTAATAATTCACGCATTTCATTGAAATGAGGTTTTAGTCTTTCATATTGCTCAGCGAATGCAGCACTAGAAGAACCTTCCCACATCGATTGTAATTCACCGATCATGCCATCTAGGCGACCAATTTGTGAAGCAACCTCCCCTGATTCATGATTGTAGCGAGAAGCCATAGCATCTAACTCAGCTGGTGTTACGCGAATAATTCCTGACATTCCAAACATCTCCCTTTTCTTTGAAATTTTATGACATTTATAAAATAACTGTGTAGTGCTTTCAACAGAACCCACAGGTACTTCCTACATTCAAAGTTCCACTAATACCCAATACCCTCGATCTATTAGTTTATAAACCTAATAAAATTATTAATTTCAAAAAATCTATAAACTAGAATTTTTTTATAAGTATTAGAAAACTTTTCCTTTATTATAATAAATACCATTACATAATCTTATAGTCAAAATTCCTATCAAAAACCTCCAAAAATACTAGACCTATAAGCTCATAGACTTTTGTCATTAAATTTTCCCATATAGAGTTACTTAATATTTTTTCGTTTTCGTATTTAAAAATTAGTTGTATAAAAATCATAAAAATATTATTAAAAATAATACGCATTACTTTTATATCATTTTTTCAAAAATGCACCAGGATAATATCTCGTTATAAAGATACTCAAAGACTTAGTTTATTGTCGCCATTCATCATTAGATAAAGGTTGAGAGCAAAATTAAGAAAGAGAGAAAAAATGATTGTTTTTGGACGTTTATGAATGTTTGTGATTGAATTAAATTATGAATTCAGGTATTATTAATTTAACAGAAATTTAACTCTATTCAAGAAAGCGGTTGATTACTTGTTAACAAACGAGAGACATGCTTATATCTTAAAAAAGCTAGAAAAAAAACAAACGGTAAAAATCCAAGAATTGGTGGATGAAACTGCGGCTTCCGAATCGACAATTCGAAGAGATTTAACAGAACTTGAAAGCCAGCAGAAACTAGAACGCGTTTTCGGAGGCGCTATTCTGACTAGGAACAATCTAATAGAACAAAGTGTGACAGATAAATCTACTCAAAATCTAGCCGAAAAAATTCATGTTGCACAAGCTGCAGCGGAACTGATCAAAGAAGGAGACAGCGTCTATTTGGATGCTGGTACCACAACTTTTCAAATGATTCCATTTTTGCAAAACAAAAACCTTTTGGTTGTAACTAATGGTTTGACCCTCGTTGATGCCTTGAAAGATTATGGCATCACCACGTATTTAACCGGTGGACTATTTAAGTCTAAAACGAGTGCATTTGTCGGTTCTCAAACTGCCCAGGCTATGAAAAATTATCGTTTTGATATTTGTTTTCTTGGTGTTAATGGTCTGCATGAGCAATATGGGTATACGACACCCGATCCTGAAGAAGCAGCTATCAAACTATTGGCAAGTTCCTTGTCTAGAAAAACCTTTGTGCTAGCTGATCATTCAAAAATCAATCAAGTTAGTTTTGCGAAAATCATGGATTTGGAAAAGGCCGAACTCATCATCGATAGTATACCGGCAGAAACTTTGGATATTTTCAGAAAAAAAACTTCAGTAAAGGTGGTGCTCGAATGATTTATACTTGCACTATTACACCATCAATCGATTATACCGTTTTCCTGGCGGCATTCGAAAATGGAAAACTAAACCGCTCCGAAGAAGTATATTATTATCCTGGCGGCAAGGGTATTAATGTTTCCAGAGTATTGAACAGACTTGGTGTTAAGAGCAAAGCCCTAGGATTTACTGGCGGCTTTACAGGTAGCTATATAGAAGAATTTCTACAAAAAGAAGGAGTAGATACTGATTTCATTGAAACTTCTGAAATAACCCGGATAAATATTAAAATAAAGGCAGATAAAGAAACAGAATTAAACGGGCCAGGTCCAAAATTAACGGTGCAACAATTACTAGTTCTCACAAATAAAGTAAAAGGCATGAAAACAGGCGATTGGTTCATTCTTGCGGGCAGTCTTCCTATCTCCATCTCCGATAGCTATTTTCTTGACCTTGCGGAAATCTGTAGGGAGAACGGAGTGCACTTTGTACTTGATACTTCCGGTCAAGCACTGAAAAAACTGACAAAAGTACCCTGCTTTTTGATCAAGCCTAACCTCGAGGAACTAGGAGAATTATTCGATACCGAAATCACAACTATTAAGGATGCGCATCACTATGCCAGAAGACTTTTAGAAAATGGCATCAAACATGTCATCGTGTCGATGGGCGGCGACGGGGCTTTACTCGTTACCAAAGACCTCTCTTTAAGAGCTAAAGCGCCGACTGGTCTTGTCATCAATACAGTAGGATCAGGCGATTCACTCGTTTCTGGTTTCATCGCTTCCTATTCAAAAGACGAAAATCCTGAAAAAGCTTTTCGTTACGGTGTTGCAAGTGGAAGCGCCACGGCCTTCCGTTCAGATTTATGTGATCAACAAGGCGTCGAAGTATTACTTGAACAAGTAGAAATCACCCCAATCTGATGAAGGATGTGACAGGATGAAAATTACACAATTATTGACAGAAGAAACAATTATACTGAATTTAAATGCCACTTCAAAACAACAGGTTCTGGAAGAATTGACTGGACAATTGGAACAGGCCGGAAAACTAGTGGACCGCCAAGCGTTCCTGAAGGATATTCTAACGCGTGAAAATCAGAGCACTACAGGTATTGGCGAAGGCATTGCCATTCCTCATGCCAAGTCAGTAGCAGTCGATGCTCCAGCCATTGCATTCGGCAGATCTGAACATGGTCTCGACTATGAATCATTGGATGGCCAACCCGCTCATCTATTTTTCATGATTGCAGCCACTGAAGGTGCCAATGATGATCATCTGGAAGCCTTGTCAAGACTAGCCACATTTTTAATGGATGAAAAATTCCGTTCACGTATTCTTGCAGCCAGTTCTAAACAGCAAGTTTTGCAAGCGATTACAGACAAGGAAATGGAAGCCGAAGGGTCAGAAAAGCCGCTTGAAGAAAAGGATGAACCTCGTTCATCCGCTAAAAAGATTCTAGCGGTTACGGCCTGTCCGACAGGAATCGCCCATACCTATATGGCGGCAGAAAAACTCAATGATCGTGCAAAAGAACTTGGTATTACACTGAAAGTGGAAACCAATGGCTCGAGTGGTGTAAAAAATCGGCTGACCGATGCGGAAATTACAGAAGCAGAAGCTATTATCGTGGCAGCAGATACCAAAGTGGATATGGCTCGTTTCGATGGAAAACATGTCATCCAGACTGCAGTTGGCAAAGCCATTTATGAAACAGACGATTTACTGAATCGAGCGGTTAACCAAGATGCACCGATCTATAAGCATGACAATTCAAAGGATGAAGCATCCTCTAGTGAAGGTAAAGGCGGGTTTTATAAACATTTAATGAACGGTGTTTCCAATATGCTACCATTTGTCGTAGGTGGGGGTATTCTAATTGCCATTTCCTTCTTCTGGGGCATAAATGCATCAAATCCTGACAGTCCTGAATACAATGAATTCGCTGCGATGCTGAATACTATTGGTGGAGGCAATGCCTTCTTCCTAATGGTTCCAGTTCTAGCCGGATTTATCGCAATGAGTATTGCCGAACGTCCGGGATTTGCACCAGGAATGGTCGGCGGACTGATTGCTATAACCGTTACAGGCGTTGAAGGAGCAAGTGGTGGTTCCGGATTTCTTGGTGGACTGATTGCCGGGTTCCTCGCTGGTTATGTTACGCTGTTAGTCAAAAAAATATTTTCAAGACTTCCTAATTCACTTGAAGGGTTAAATCCAGTATTGTTCTTCCCAGTGTTTTCAATTGCCATTACTGGAATAATCATGATGTTAGTCAATCCTGAATTGACTAAAGTCTATACAGGCATTTCAAGTTTTCTTGAAAGCCTTGGTGGGACAAATCTAGTGCTTGTCGGATTACTTCTAGGAGGCATGATGGCTATTGATATGGGCGGTCCTGTCAATAAAGCGGCTTATACATTTGGCATTGCTATGCTTGATGCACAAAACTTTAATTTCATTGCTACTGTCATGGCAGCAGGAATGGTACCGCCACTTGGCGTAGCGATTTCTACCACACTTTTCAAAAATAAATTCACAAAACCTGAACGAGAAGCCGGCAAGACAGCTTATGTGCTCGGTGCTAGCTTTATCACGGAAGGTGTTATTCCGTTTGCAGCAGCAGATCCCGCACGCGTTATCCCAGCTTCTGTTGCCGGAGCTGCAGTCACTGGTGCATTGGTAATGCTGTTTGACATTGGTTTGCGCGCTCCTCACGGTGGAATTTTTGTGATCGGCCTTGTTGATGGAGGTGCGATAAATATACTATTGTATGCATTCGCTATTCTCGTGGGATCCTTTATAACAGCTATAACCCTTGGATTCCTGAAAAAGAAAATCGTAATTGCTGCATGATTCAATACACTCTAGCTTTCGGATCTTCTCTCCGAAAGCTTTTTTAATAGATAAGTATATAAAAACACAGTATGAATACGTAGTTATGGAATGAATCATACTACTGATTTCCGTTACATGTGGACGCTCGGAGCAGAAATCAATTGCATATCTACATTTTTTTAGAAGACCAGGCATCTTTTTGTCTGTTTTTTATTTTGTATCAGTTACGCTTGTACATGAATTTTGCAGGTTAGCTAATTATTTGGAGAAATACAAAAAAAGACATCCTATTCCTTATCAGAAGTAGAATGTCATTATTATCAGTCTCGTAATGTAGTCTTTAGGACTTTTCCACTTGCATTACGTGGTAAGCAGTCGATAAATTCGACTTCTACGGGGAGCTTATATTTCGCTAAACTTTTGGAGCATTTAACCAATATATCTTCTTCTTTAAGTAGTTTCCCTTCCTTCAAAACTACATACGCCTTTGGAACTTCCCCATATACCTCATGAGGGACACCAATTACTGCGGCTTCTAGTACTTCCGGTATTTCATAAAGCACCTCTTCTACTTCTACTGGGAATACATTTTCTCCACCACGAATGATCATATCTTTTTTTCGGTCGACAATATATAATAGACCATCCTCATCCATTCGTCCTAAATCCCCAGTGTACAGCCACCCATCTCTAATTGCCTGTCGTGTTGCTTCATCATTTTTCAAATATCCCTTCATTAACTGAGGGCCCTTCACAACAATTTCACCTACTTGCCCAATAGGCAAAGGGTTACCTTGCTCGCCAACTACTCGCACTTGTGTTCCTGGTACCGGCTCTCCGACAGATCCTACTTTCTTAAGGGCATAACGATCCTTCAACGTCGTTGCCGCCGGCGAGTTTTCCGTTTGCCCATATATATTTTGAACTTTCACTTCTGGATACATTGCTTTTATTTTACGGATTAACTCAAATGGCATAGGCGCTGCACCATACGTAAACAATCTTAGATTAGTTAACTTGAGTATTTCCATTTTAGGGCTATTCAATAAGATACTATACATCGCTGGAACACCAAAAAAGACAGTGATTTTCTCTTGTTCTAATGTATCCATTGTTTGTTCTGGAGAAAAGCCTTCTTCAATAACAACAGTTCCACCAGCATAAATAACCGGGATACTAAATACATGACTTGCTGCACAATGAAAAAGAGGAGCTACTATTTGCATACGATCTGCTGAGTTTAGTTCAAGTGCTTCCACATAAAGCTTCGCCGTTGCTCGAACATTCGCCGCCGAAAGCATAACCCCTTTTGGCTTACCTGTCGTACCAGATGTGTAAAAGATAACAGTCGTTGTATTTTCATCTACTTTTCCTTCATTAAATAACAAACTATCATTATTGAACACTTCCAGAAGCGTATTTTCTTCTCCTAAATATAAAAGATCCTCAAAACTATTCATTGTTTCTGGAAGGTCATTTAATATTGAGTGTAATCGAGTATCATATATTAAGGCCTTTGCCTCTGAATGCTTAAATATATAATTGACTTCTGGAGCAGTTAACTTCGTATTAATCGGAAGAATTGTAAATCCGCCTAACTGACATGCATAATAACAAGTCAGAAAATAATCGGAATTTATCAAATATACCGCTATGATATCTTCCTGCTCATACCCTTTCGATTGAAAATATCCTGCAAGACGTTTTGCCTGCTCGAACAATTCCTTGTAGCTTGTCTCCCTGCCTTGAAAAGAAGTGATAATTTTCTTAGGTGTTTCCTTTGCTAAGTATGCCAATCTCTCTGATACTAACATTCAATTCCCCCTTTATCCTATCTAACATTCAATTATTCTGAATTTATATAATATTATAACTTTAATGTTATTATACATAATTAGTAGCAAAACGATAACTATTTTAACGGGGAATTCCAACCATATAAAAGTGTGAATCGATTGATGATCCCATAAAATCGATCGATAGCCACTAATAATTGAGCGATCAATAGCAATAATCGATTGATCCGCGACAATAATCGATCGATGATCATGGTGGTCATTAATAATTTTCGCTTCTAAATACAAAAAAATATTCCTTTCCAAAAAAAAGCTCCAGCGAGTTTTATACTCACTGGAGCCAATTCATATATTATTGTTCATCTTTTCTTTCATCAATTGGTGGTAAGTCTTCAAACGGGTGAAGATCATCCGTTGATGGGATATTATAGCCCGTACTCGGAGAATCTTCCTCATGAGCTGGGTTTACAACATTTACATCCGCATCTTGAATAGGGTTGACTTCGTCCATATGGGGACTTGTGCCCTTTAAGCTTTGTTCCGCTTTTTTAGGATCTTGAAAGTTTTCTATAAATGATTCTTTCATTGTTTCTTTTTCTTGTTGATATCTTTCAGTAGAAACTTCTGCATCATTTAAGCTTTTTTCCATTTTCGATAAATATTTTGTAGCATGCTCACGACCACCTAGTCCAAATGCAAGTCCGAATGCTAATGCCACTCCTCCAAGAATAAGGATGAATGCTGCGTTAATAATAGATGCGGCAATACCTAATTGGTCTAATGCCATGAAAAATGCAAATGCTAATATAGCATATTTTGCTACATAACGAAGGAAATGTGGTGTTCCTGATGAATGCGTCATCACGTTCCCAACTATTTTTTCTACTAAACTAGCTAACCAGAAGCCTACCGCTAGAATAATAATAGCTGCAATTACAGATGGCAAGTAAGCAAAGAGACCTGTTGCCAGTGTTACCATAAAGTCTAGCTCTAATAATTGAAGTGCTTCCACTACAAATAGTAGGATAATAATGACTTGTACAATTGTCCCTATTAAAGTAGCAAACGATGGTGCTGCTCCATTAGCAGATTGGAAGCCCATTTTTCCAAAAATAGAATTCACACCTAATTTTTCAAGGAGAGATACAACCACATCCTTGACCCATTTAGCTGCAACAATACCAACTAATACAAGAACAATTGCTACGAAAATTTTCGGCAGCATTGTCATGACATCATTTAACATTGCAATGGCTGGTCCTGAAATACCTTCTAATTCTAAAATCTCCAGTGCTGTAATGGAAACTGGAATCATTATTAAAACAAATGCAAGGATGCCTACAATTTTAGATAAACTTGTTCCCTCAACAAACGAGGACAATTTCCATTTATCAGCTAAGCGGTCCAATCCTGCTGAATGCAATAACTTTTCTAGTAAGTTACGAACTAGTTTCGCAATAAACCAACCAATAGCAAATACAAGTACCGCTGATATTAACTTCGGTATAAAGGTAAAGAAACTCGCGAGCATTCCTTCAAACGGTCCACTTAACCCATCAATTCCTAGTGCACTTAACACTGCTGGAATGAATAATAGGAAGATTAAGTAATACGCAACTTTAGCTGCAGTATCTGTCCACTTCATTTGATTTTCAGGTTTTGCGTCAAACCCTGCTTTCTCCGAATACTTGTTCAAATTGAACTTTGATCCAAGCATTTGAATCCCTTTTTTCACAACAGTAGCTAAAACCCAAGCAAATAATAATATCAAAGCAGCTTTCAAAATGTTCAAGAAAGCCCCCGTCAAACCAGAATACATCGAAACAAATGGTGCTGCCATCGTATTTAAATTCAATATATTAAAGAATAAAACAAGTGCTAAAATCAATACGATGAAGAAAACAACCTTACTAATAACTTTTTCTACGGTCCATTTAGACTTCGTGTTTCCTAACCGTTCATTTACCCTAAATTTACGTAATAATTTGTGAGTTGCATTTTCCAATACTTTTGCAACGATAAATCCAATAAGAAGCACAAGAATTGCAACAACTAACTCCGGTATATAAGATAAGGTATCATTCCAGTAATAACGATCTAGCATACTCTCTCCTCCTTCAATTCAACTTTTTATCCTTGACATAGATTAGTTACCCACCACAAAGAAAAGTTAAACAGAAATACAAAAAAATCCAATCCTCGAAGATAGGATTGAATTTATTGCAGATTATTACTTCAAACTATTAATGGCCATTTTTACACTACCATATGTATTAAAAGAGGTAAAATCAATCCCTGCTTTCACAACAGTCATCGATAAGTTAGGACGAATACCGGAGAATAACACATGGATACCTAATAATCCGAGCACATTGTGAATAGTGAATATATGCTGTGCTATTTCCATATCTATTGCCATAGTTCCACTAAAGTCAATAATGAGATAGTCAATTTTCAAATCTGGAATGGTCGGAACAACATAATTTAATAAATGCTGCACCCGTGTATAATCAATCGCTCCTATTAATGGTAATACTGCCACACCGTCCTGAATAGGAACAATTGGTGCAGATAGTGCATTGATTTCACGTTGATGATCTTTTATTGACTTATCCCGATACATTTCATACGCACTAATCGTTTCTGCCATACTGACATCCATTAAATAACAAAAGCGATTATTTACTTTAATAACATCTTCTGTAGACAGTCCATGCTCCATGGATATTTGAGAAATTTTTTGTAAAAATATTAATCGGCGATTTGCGTACGGTTTCATAATGTTAGAAAATCGACGGAACAATTTAGCTTCTTCTTCCCCCGTCTGTTTACTCCATTGTTTCAGTTCTTCCTCTGCCGACTCTCTTGAACCTTGTAAGGAATCTGCCAACAATACTAAAAACTGCGTATTTTTTTGAATGAATTGTTCCAGCTCTTCCGGTGATAATTTCGGGTTATGATTGTCGTTTGCTGTATCCGTCATGTCTCGTATAATCTTCTCGGCATTATCCACTAAATAATTTTTTACTTTTAGTATTGATTCCATTTCATTGCTCCAATCTATTATAATGATCCAGTTACTTTATCTAACTCCTTTTTCGTAATTTTCCAGTGAGAGGCATTCCATACAACATCACTATTTGCTATGACAAACGCCTGAGGAGATTCATGTTGAATGCCAAGGTCATTTGAAATCTCATTAGATACTGCACGATTTTCTATAACTTTCACTAAATAACTTTCTATTGAATTATTAAAAGCTGTAAATTCCCCGTACGCATGTGCACTCACAGGACATGTTGTACTATGTTTGAACACTAGGATTGCTTTATCCTTTGACTCATCAAAGATATTCTTCCACTGAATAACTGTTGTAATTTCTTTATAATTTCCCATTCCATCACCTTCCTATACTTAATATTGCTTTTCTTTACCCCCATTATTATAATCATAATCATTTTCTCATTTTCTACATTTATTTGAAAATATACGAAAATGTTTAAGGCGAACAATTTGGGTTATATAATAAAAGAGTAGGTTTAAACACCTGGAAAGGAGCCAACTAGATGAAAACCACCAAATTTAAAGTACTTACATCTACATTTCTAACTTCGGCATTACTGCTAGGAGCTTGTGGAGACAACAATGATGAGGTAGAAGAAAACGAACTAAATGAAACAGAAGTTCAAAAACAAGAAGAAGTAACAACAGAAGAGGATACTGTTGTAGAAACTCCTGAAGAGGAGCCAAAAGAAGTAGCATTCGAAACGTTTAATCTAAAAATAGATACTGCCGATACAAAAGATGCGGTAGTTGCTCAATATAGTAAAGAACCGAAAGACTCTCTTTACTCCAATGAACTCGATGCTGCTGATATCAAAGGAGAAGAAGCCAAGGAACTTCTTCATTCTGTTTTAGGCGAGCTACAACTAAACAAAGATATGGCAGATGAAGATGTCATTCAAAGAGTGACACTTGCCTTTGGTATTGAAGAATATAAAAACTTTAATTTAGAGATTGCTTATAATGGTGAAAAGGAAGTTAAAACCTATACCGATTCTAAGAAATAACCTTATTTAGCCAAGTTGGAGCTTTTCAACTTGGTTTTATTTTGTCAATTTATTAGAGTTTGTTTAACAGATTTAGAGATTGAGTATGAAGATGGACTATAAATAAAGGAAAGGCCAAGTTAGAATTACTATCTAACTCGGCCTTTCCTATCTAAATGGATTAATTAATCTTCTAATTTAGCGCATAATATCCCAAATGCAGTTCCTAATATTGCACCTGCCATTACTTCTACTGGTTGATGTCCAAGAAGTTCTTTTAATTCGCCTTCTCTTTGAACATATTCAAAACTTGGAAAATTCCCTGAAAGTGCTGCAATATTATCTTCCAAATCGTTTACTAATTGTGCAATTTCCCCTGTATGTCTTCGAATTCCCTGCGCATCATACATAACAATTGCCCCGAAAACAACAGCAAGAGCAGTTTCTGTATGTCGAGTTCCCTTATTGGCAGCAACATAAGATGCTAATGCTGCGACACCTGCAGAGTGAGAACTTGGCATTCCCCCTGTAGTAAACGCCTGTTTCAAATCCCAATTGCCCGTCAATTTCTTATGTGTTAATACCTTCAAACCCTGTGCTAGACCTATTGCCGATAAAGCAGTTATAATTCCTCTATTCATTTTGGTCAATTTTCTCCTCCACCATTTCAAAATAATATGTATTTTCTTCTTTACGATACCCTTTTCCGTTTGTATTAATCATTAATCATTACCGGAGAGAAAATATAGTCACCCTTTACTATAGTCTGTCCAATTTTTATAGGCACTCTACTAGAAAATATGGGGCCATCCACAACAACCGTGTGAAATTCTCCATTTTCTCCACAAGCATCAATTCCTAGAGCTTCCAATTGTACTATCAACTCTTTTGAAAACTTCCTTCCAACAAACTCAGCTGGCATCATTGTAGTGTTCACTACTACAATCCAGGCTTCAAATCCTGCATCTATCAAATCTACAATAATTTTATGGCGTGGTTCTTTCCATAAGGGATGAACCGCAACTATATCCGATTTTGCACATGTATTTTGAACCCATTCTAAATGCCCATCTAGATCAATATCTCCAAACACACCATGAGTAATTCCTTCAGCGTGACATTCGTCCATTGCTTCGGTAAATAGTCCCTCATAGGAACTCCAGCTTGCTTCTTTTATAGATAATGGTATTCCTAACCGTTCTGCCTGAGCTGTCACTACTTCAAATGGTAGTGCATGAGATTTAGAAATTTCTCCTTCTTCTTCGAACATGGTCAGTAACCTCTTCGGTTTCATCCCCATTTTCATTGCCCGATAATAGGCCATCGCAGAATCCTTCCCTCCCGACCAAGAACAAACAAATGGAACATCCTTCATTTTTAGCACATCCTTTCCTACCTCATCTCATTGTAAGCTATTTTGCAAATGAAGAATATAATCCGCTGCTTCAATCACATACTAATAGAAAAAAGTAAAAGGAGTACATTTTCTATTGCTTACAAATCCCCTCTCATTCATACAAAATAAATTAGTCAAATTAGGAATAATCCTATTAATACTTGCTACTCTCGATGCTTTCTTTACCGATTTTGGTATTCAAAGTCATCATATTACAGAAGCAAATCCTATTATGCGGAACCTATATGAAGGTAACTTAATAGGCTTTTATCTGATAAAAATTGCTCTTCCTATTTTACTAATAGGTATTGTTTCCAAATTAAAATCGAGACCATTTATAGTAGTTTTATTGAATGTTGCTATTTTTCTCTATGTAAGTGTGTTATTCCTTCATTTTTTTTGGTTAACGCTTGCTTTTATAGAAATGTAAATCCAGCAACTAATTTGCTGCTGGATTCTTTTTCGCACTCTTTTCCTGCTGCTCCCAACGTTTTAACAATGGGAAAGGATCATAAGCCCATTCTGTACGTCCGTTAAATTTATACATTCCATAATGTAAATGTGGTGGGAATTTACCAGAGGTCCCCTCCCGACCATAACCCGAGCTTCCGACATAGCCGATAACGGTTCCTGGCTCCAAAATATCTCCTTCTTTTAATTCCTTTGCATAGCCTGATAAGTGAGCATAGTAATGATAAGTATTATTTACATCACGAATTCCAACACGCCAGCCACCATAATCATTCCAACCTTTTGTTTCTACAATTCCATAAGTTGTGGACTTCACAGGTACACCATAGGAAGCGAACAAATCGGTTCCTTCGTGCATCCGTCGTCCGCCCCAGCCTCTTCTGTCACCCCAAGTACTGCGGTAACTGTAATTATGCTGAAGTGCCAGTGGAAATGCACGTCCATCTAGGTCTACCGTATTATAATGCTTATAAATTTCAGCATTTGTCATAATTTGTTTAACTGCTTCATCTCGAGTGTAATAGTCCTTCAGTGTTTTTTCAAAATCTTCTTCTGTTACGACACGCTCACTTAAATAATTTGTTAATGTAAACATCACATCATCATCGTGTTTAAGATCAGCAAAGCCATCATTATTCCCATCAAGTCCACTACCATCAAAAAAAGTGATGGATGTACTATTCCGATCATCTTTTATAGGATTCAATAATCCAACCCAAAAGTCATCGGAAAATTGAAACGCCACAACTCCCTCTCGTTTTGGGAGATCACTGCGAACTTCTTGTAAATTGCGTTCGTATTGGTCAATTGCTGCCAAGTAATACCATGGGAGCATCTCACTTGAATACTTTATATAGTAGTCCATGCGCATTTCCAAAATTTCTTCACGCGTCGGCTCTTTCTCCGCGGCCGAAACATTAGTCGATATTAAAAAGGAAAGCACACAAACAAAAAACCCTTGCCTCAGCCCGATTTTCAAAGCAATACCTCCTCATTCATGATTCAAATAGCTTTCCCTAGAAAAAACATTTCATGAATTACATTTTTTAAGTAAAAAGGAGAATAATAAAAACGACTGTATAAACAGTCGTTTATTAAAGCTTAGGTCCAACAGCTAGACAATACATTCTACATTCATTTCATACATGCATTCATAAAGGCTTGAAATATTGCACACGAACTAGCATCCCCTTTTGTTAACAAGCTCTCCGGATGCCACTGTATACCCATAACGAATAGATGCTTCGTACTTTCAAAAGCTTCAATTACACCATCACTAGCGACACCACTGACGATAAAACCTGCTGGCATATTTCTAAGTGCCTGATGATGATAACTGTTCACCTTAAATTTTTCCATTCCAACTATTTTGCGTAACAAAGATTCCTCCGTCACTTCAACAAAATGAGAGCCATGCCAATTTGGAGCCTGCTGATCATGCTGTAGTAATGGTCCATCCTTTTGAGAATAGATATCCTGATACATATCCCCGCCCATCGCAATACTCATAATTTGGGCTCCACGACAAATTCCTAAAACAGGTTTATTTAACTCTAGCATTTTTTGAACAAGTGCCATTTCAAATAGATCTCGCTCTGGAACAATATTACCTAGACCCGGAAGTGGCTCTTCTCCAAATAATGTCGGGTCAATATCTCCACCACCAGTTAGTAAAAGACCATTAATTGTATTTGCGATTTCTGTAATTTCATCTCCTACTAAATTTGGTAACACAATTGGAACTCCTCCAAATTGTGTGATTGCACGCACATTACTCATTGGAACTGATAGCAAATCCTCTTTTATATTTGACGACACACCAATTACAGCTTTTATACCCAAACACTCCTCCTGGTGGAATATATAATGATTGTATGCTTGTGATACGAGCATCTTTCACTTTTGCTAAATAGAGTCTAGGAACCTATTTAGCATTTATTTTCATTAATGCCTCCTCTATTAGGCTAGGAAGATATTCTTTAAGCTCCCTAAACTCATATCCTTGCCGCTCAGCTTTTTCATTGCTGATCAACCAAGTTTTAGAAATATTGTACGGTGAATCACTCTCTTCTTTCGTATCTGCTACTACTTTCGCTGTTTTGCCAACCTTTTCTTCTATATAGGCAAGCAATTCTCCTATTTTCACATTTCCATTAGATGTCGCATTAATCGGACCTTCAAAATCGGATTGCCCAACCCAAGCTAAGAAATCGCCAGCCTCTTCCTCTGATATAAAATCCATGGCAGCTTCTAAATTGACCAAATGAATATCAGCTTGATCTCGAACTTTTTTAATATAATAATTGAGTCTATCCGTATAGTCGTTTATACCAATTACAATAGGAAATCTTACAGCGACAACCGGGAAAGGTGCACGACTGAAAAATGCTGCTTCTGCCTGTCTTTTTCCTTCACCATACGAAAAGTCTTCTTTTGGCCCAATATTTAAGTTGTATTCAAATGGATTGAAATCCTCTTCTATAAATCCTTGTTCTCCACCACCTAGTTCATAAACGGATTTAGAAGAAGTGAATACATACTTTTTCGTTTTACCGGCAAACACATCGATTGTATCAATCGCTTCTTGAGATGAATAACATATTTGATCAAATACGATATCCCAATCCGTATGTACAAAATTCTTCTGCATATTGCCCACATTGAGACGATCAACCTTAATACGACTTACTTTATCTCCAAACGGATCTTCCACATTACCTCGCGAGGCAACGGTCACTTCAACTCCCTGTTGCAACAAAGATTCGACTAACTGCACACCAAAAAACCTTGTTCCACCTAATACTAAAGCTTTGGTCATATGTAATCCCCCTCTAATAATATTCTCTCTACTATCCCATTTCCACTACCCATTAGTCAATATGAGAATATTTAGATTTCAATTATCATAAAAAAATAACAGTCTCAGAGTTAATTGACTCAAAGACTGGTAAAAAGCGATCCCTTATTTAAATAATAGGAGGATGAATAGGAAGATATAGACTATCTGACATGGTACTATTTGCGACAGATTCTACTTTGTCTACATTCAAGTTAATTGAAATAGAAACTACTATGATAGCTAAAACTACGAAAGCTTTCTTCATAAAGATTCACCTCCTTAAAGTTTAAAATAAACTGCTTTATCAAATTTACCTTCTTCCTTGTAAAAATCAGAAAGGAGGTTTGAAAAAAGTTTATACGCATCAGCACAACGCCCATCAGTAGAAATATACGGCAATAACTTCTTCTCTAAATAATCCATGGCTTTGGACTTTTTGTTATCTAAGAGTATTAAATAAAAGGTTGCGTACATTCCATAATGGTGAACCTTAAGTTTACTAGCTTCTTCTTTTAATAATTCAAAATTACCTTTGCTCGCATCCCAATTTTGTAGTTGGTATTCTGTTTGTCCAAGATTGAAAAGACATAATAGAAAATCTTCCGTATCTCTTAGCATTCTTGTTTGGCTCTTCTTAAAATAGGCATTTGCTATAGAATAATTCCCCATTATGTAATGTAAATCTCCAATATTATGATAAACCTGAGGAAGTAAAGAATCATAATTAAATATTTCAGCGTTTCTTAGTAAGTGTCCATATGTTTCTAGTGCTTTGTCATAGACTTTTACACGTGAATAATTCATCGAAAGCGATAACAACGTGTAAAGAATTCTTTTAAAGTTAATTTGTTCTTTAAAATATTCCAAAGCTTTTTCTCCGTAAATTATTGCTTGATTGGATTCCTCCAAGTGGCCTTTAACTACCGCAATATGGTAAAGAACCTCTCCTTTAAAAACACCTAGATTAATATTTTGTCGAATAATTTTCATTAGATTCTTATCAGCTTCCGTATATTTACCTCTTGTTACTAAAGATATCGAATGGAAATAGGAAAGTAAATACCTCTCATGTTGGGAAAAATTCTGTTTCTGAACATGTAACCATTTATATTGTTTCTCTGCTTCCTTTAGCTCATTCATAGATAGAAAGTACCTAAACTTATATAGTTCATACAAGTACATAAAGTCTGTAAAAACAATAAAGTCCTTAAAATTTTCTAATTGTTTATAAGCTAGAGGTAACTTTTCTAAATCATAATATTGAAGGTAAGAAACAAATTCGTCGAGTAGGTATTGAATATTGCGTTCCCCTTTTTCCACTTCTTTTATATCGATTTTTAAGCGTTCTAGTAATAATTGAATTGTTTCAGCATTTCCTTCTCTAAAATTATTCTCAATTTTACTTAGATGCGTGATTGAACAAATCCCCTCACAGAGTTTAGCTTGGGTCATTTTTTTCTTCGTGCGATGATATTTGATCAATGGTCCTATTTTCATATAATCACATTCTTTCTAGTTTTCTTATAATACTATAGTAGTTTAAATTTTCCCAATAAACAAAATTACTTTTGTATGCTAGTTTTAAATTGCACTACAAAAAAATCGAAAAGGAGTTTTGGAGAAATGAACAAAGCAAAATTATTATTACTAAGCGCAGCATTAATCGGTTCATTAACAATACCACTGCAAGGTACTTCATTAGTAAACGCAACTTCTTCCGAATTAATCGATTCTGCTAAAGGATCAGAGACATTTCGAGTTTATGTTGAAAGTAATAATAAATCTACAAAAAATAATATAAAAAATCAATACCAAGTTCGTTGGAAGTTAACTGAGAATGGTTTCTCCACTAATATGAACCAAAACCAATATGATGCACTTCAAAAAAACAAAAATATAACCGTAACAAAAATTGACAAAGTAACACTTGATGCAGATGTACGTTCTTCTGAATTCGAAACAATGGCAGGTGAATATCCAACCGAGCAAACCCCTTGGGGAATAAAAGCTATTTATAATAATTCAAGTTTAACGGCTACTTCTGGTGGAGCAGGTATTAATATTGCGGTTTTAGATACTGGAGTAAATATTAATCATTATGACTTAACTAATACAGTGGAACAATGTAAAAACTTTACTACCGCTACTCCAATTGTCAATAATAGCTGCAATGATGCAAATGGACATGGTACGCATGTTGCCGGCACTGCCCTTGCAGATGGTGGGAGTGATGGAGCAGGAATTTACGGAGTAGCACCAAGTGCTGACTTATGGGCTTATAAAGTTCTAGGAGATGATGGATCGGGATATTCAGATGATATCGCCGCAGCAATTAGACATGCAGCCGATCAAGCCGTTTCTACGGGAACAAAAACAGTTATTAATATGTCTCTTGGCTCTTCTGCTAGTAATAGTTTAATAACAAGTGCTGTAAATTACGCTTATAACAAAGGAGTATTAATAATTGCAGCTGCAGGAAATTCAGGTCCTTCCCAAGGATCAATAGGTTATCCAGGAGCCTTAGTAAATGCTGTGGCTGTAGCAGCTCTAGAAAATCGTCAACAAAACGGTACATACCGGGTTGCTGATTTCTCCTCACGCGGATATAGCTCCACTGACGGAGACTATGTAATTCAACAAGGAGATATAGAAATTTCAGCTCCTGGAGCATCTATATATTCCACTTGGAATAATGGTGGATATAATACAATAAGCGGAACATCAATGGCCACTCCCCATGTAGCTGGACTGGCAGCAAAGGTATGGTCCCAAAACCCCTCTTGGTCCCATACACAACTCCGCACAAATTTACAAACCCGTGCGAGAGCAGTAGATATTAAAGGAGGTAGCGGCGCAGCAACTGGCGACGACTATGCTTCTGGTTTCGGTTTTGCAAGAGTGCAATAACTAACAAAAGAGGCTTACTCCACTGTTTCGCCCCCGGGACAAGTGGAATAAGCCTCTTTTATTTATATAGTTATGAAAAATATTCTACAGAATTACATCCTATATTGAATGATTTAGATATATTTACCAAATACACCGTAGCCAAAATAGACCGTTAGTACTGATAAAGCTGCAAATACGACATACTCAACTGTACCACCAGTTCTCGTAGTTACAGGAAATCGAACCGTTATCTTAAGTGGGTACATTAATTTAATACCATTTTTTGTTGCCATATCAAGTATGTAATGACTTGCCATCCCAACCAGAAAACCAAGTATAATGGAATCATTGTTAATAAAACCATTCAAAAGAAATGCCATTAATACTAAAAATAGTAAACTGTGTGTGAATGAACGATGCCCGAAAAGTGTGTTAATCACCTTTGATAATACTTTAAATTTGCGACCTATTTTACTACCTCCGTGGCATATGTCCGGGATGATTGCCCCAACAACGCCTGCTCCAACTAATAATACCGGATCATAATTTGAAACTTGGGCAAAAGCAAGACTTGCTGCAAGACCGCCGATGATGTGTGTGTTTCCTGTCATGCTTTTATTCTCCTTTTTATGTATGTAGACAATTATTTTACACTATTATGAGGATAAACGTTATCGGGCATTTGTACTGCCATTGAATATTAAAACAAACAAAAATGAAATAAATAGTAAAAGGATTGAGCATGAAAACATTTGGGTATATATAAGGAAAGGGAGTGATGATTTATGGCAAACGGAAATAAAAGATCTCTGATAATAGGGGCAGCTACTGCGCTAGCAGCAGTATATTTCACAAACAAAAACAATAAAGCTCAATTAAAAACAGCAGTAAAAAATTCGAAAACGAAGATCGATTCAATGATGTCTTCTCAGAACACAAAACCTAGTCAGGCGACAAAGACAGGTTACTCTGATCCAAACGATCCAGATGATAATCGTATGGTGGAAGAGGGAGCAATGACAAGCGTCCAATATTATAACGAAAACGTACAGGATGCTAACTCAAAAGCTGAGGCAAAACAAGCATTTCCTAAGTCACAACATAAAAAATTAGCTAAAAAAGAAGAGTCATTACCAGAAGATAATAATGATTCACCAGCAAAACAGGAAAATGCAGCACACTTATAAGATTAAAAATATAAATAAACACCAGTGTCTCTCTTAGGCACTGGTGTTTATTTATATTGTATATAGTTAATGATCAACATCATTTTAACATTCAATCCTTTACTAATTCAATAACAGCCTGAATCTCAATACCATTTAAACCTTGAGTAGCAAGACGGTCTGCTTCTCCATTCATTTTCCTTGGCACCAACTCATATTCTGCTTGTATGCCAAGCTTCGATAGTTTTCCTTCAATTCGATCTGCCCACCCAGTTAAATCCTGCTCAATTACTGGCCATTCACCATTTAAATGATTAATCACAACCTGTGAATCACCTATAAATCGAACAGGCAAATGATGAACTCCTAGCAAATCCAATTCCTGTAACCCTAAATGCATAGCAGCGTACTCCGCCTCATTATTCGATTCCAAACCCGTCGTAGCAGCATTTCTTCTAAGTCTATAAGACTTGCCATTTTGTTCATAATAAATAACACAACCTAGCCCCGAACTTTTCGTATCTCGATCATATCCCCCATCAAAATAAACCGTGACATTATGTGGCTCCGTCTCAATACCTTTCAAATACCCCTTCAATTCCTTT
Organism: Psychrobacillus sp. FSL H8-0487; assembly: GCF_038008385.1. Classification (NCBI taxonomy): domain Bacteria; kingdom Bacillati; phylum Bacillota; class Bacilli; order Caryophanales; family Bacillaceae; genus Psychrobacillus; species Psychrobacillus sp. FSL H8-0487. The sequence continues at coordinate 850,116 of NZ_JBBOZA010000001.1, read as the reverse complement.
ACTGTCCACGAACTATCAAACCTATCCACAAAAGTAACTTGCTTTAGTCGACCGGTACGCTCCATATCTTCGGCAAATAGCAACGCTTGCGCTGCGGGCACTTCCTCTGAAAAGAAATCCATCTCCGCTCCTCGCTTCGTTTTGTAAATCCACTCTATTCTCACTTTCATATCGCATTCCTCCTAATAGCATTAGTATCACCATTTTATATCCATTTATGATGCTTCTTCTACAAAGTGAAAGCTTAAGAAAATGACCGATATTCTTGTTAAGGAAAAATTTTAAATAAAAGTTGTTGAAACTAATTATAGATTACTTAAGAAAATATCCATTTATGCATATCCTACAGATTTTTTTCAAATTATCTAGTATATTTGAAATGTAAAAAGGATTTTAAACACGAATAGTTAAGCAATTAGTACTCATTTATAAAATGATCTTTTAGTAACGAATGTGTGTAATATTCTTTTGGAAATGGGGGAGATCACTCTACCAATAGAAACTTTATGAGAATCAATCCAAGACTCCCAGTCTACCGTAAAAATTGCTTTTTATTTTGATTAATTGCTTGAATGTAAAAAGGCAAATCTTGAAACTCGAAGAAGAACAGTGCTTGTTGATACACTTCTTTGATTTCATCTATAGGAGCCGCTTTCTTTTCTAAGCATTGGCCTTTATAGTATAGGAATTTTCCAGTTAGGAACATAAAGGAACTTTCCTTTGACTTTTGGATTCCTTGATTTGCTGTATTTAGAGCTTCATCGTATTCTTTGAGATCATAAAGGATCTTACATTTATTAAATAAAACAGTTATTAGAGTTTTATATATTTTATAATCACTGTAGTTTTTGTGGATGTGCTCTTTTAATATTTTATTGTAATAAAATAGACACTTCTGACTCTCACCATTTTCACCGTGGACGTTAGCAATAGTATTATTAATTTTTATTTGCAAAAATCTGAACTGGATAGTGGTTGGATTTGAATAGTTTAAAATACTTTTTAAGTTAACTATACATTCTTCTGGTGAAATAATTTTTAAATAATATCTAGCAGTATTTAAAATATAATCACAGTATAAATCTAACCAAATATTATCTTTATCAATTTGATTTGAATTAATAATCGATATTATTTTTTGATAATTATGCTCTTTTAAGTGAAACTCAATATCATTTATTAGTTCTTCACTTTTAAAAACGTTTTTATGAAATAGCATTTCAATAAAGTATTCTACTGGGACTTGTAGTTTTAAAGCTATTTTCAATAATGTATCTATTGCTGGGTATACTTCACCAGCTTCAATTCTACTAATTGTTGACTGTGTACAAATATCCTTTGAGAGCTCTTTTTGGGAAATACCCGCCTCAGCTCTCAGTTTACTAATCTCTAAGCCTAAATATTTCATTTCCAACAGAATCACCCCAAATCATATAAAAAAGGACGGAAAAAAACATGAAAAAATTATCTATTATCTTATTAATCGTATTAGCAGTTGCACTTTATCCAAATGGTAACAATGAAGAGGCAAAATCATTTAAACAACCAATTACTACTTATGACTTACCTTTCACAAACTAATGATGACACGTCCAATAAGATTGTTATGATAAAGTCTTATTGGATTTCTCTTTCAAAACCAAATCATATATAAGGAGAAAAACCAATGCAGCCTAAAGTGAATCTTGAACCGACTCTTTCGTCTATTAAGCATAGCGCAGTTAATAAAAATAATCATCAAAAAAATAGTGAAACTGATTTAAATAGCTTAAATGGAGTGGATAGCGACCAAGCAATTGTTTCTTCCTCCTCCGTGCTGGAATTGGACCTTATATATGCAATACATAGAAACGAGTTTGAATTGTATTACCAGCCTAAAGTGAATACGAAAGAAAATATTATTATTGGTGCCGAGGCACTTATTAGATGGAATCATCCTAAATTAGGGTTAATATCGCCCAATGATTTTATTCCGTTGGCTGAAAAAATAGGTTTTATTAATGATATTGGCAAATGGGTTAAGAAAACTGCATGTGCTCAAAATAAAGCTTGGCAAGATGCGAAACTTCCTGCTATTCCAGTGTCTATCAACTTATCTGCCTCACGCTTCATGGAGACAGATTTAGTTAACAGTACTAGGGAAACACTAGAGCAAACTAAGCTTGAAGCTCGTTATTTAGAAATAGAGATTACCGAAACTTCTATTATGAGGAACGAGGAAATTGTATTCTCCCAATTAGATGCGTTAAAAAAGTTAGGGATTAAAATTGCCTTAGATGACTTTGGAACTGGCTACTCTTCGTTATCCCATTTGCATCATTTTAATGGAAAAATTGACATATTAAAAATTGATCGTTCTTTTATTAAAGATTTGAGTAACACTAAGCAAGAAGATGCAAATTTTATCGTACATATGATTCTGCAATTATCAAATCACTTAAACATGGATGTAATCGCAGAAGGCGTTGAAACTATGGAGCAATTGAAGGTTCTACAAAACTATAATTGCAACACCGTTCAGGGATATTTGTTTTCCAAACCAGTACCCGCAAATCAGTTTGCCGAGTTATTGAAGAAACAGAGGATAGAACCTATTCGATGAAAACTCTATAAAAGGTTCCCTCCTATGAAGGAAACCTTAGATTTAGTATAGGTATCTAATTTACTTTTCTATTGCTTTACCAAAATCCCTCTGTTTTCTACTTATAGTAAATCTATCCCTCGTACATTGAGCTTGAATTAACGGTACCTCTAATTATATCTTGCCTCTATTAATCTACTTACCATCAGTTATCAAACGTCACTTACACATCTAAAGCCAATATTTCCTGTAGAACTATCTGATGTATTAGAACTACGTGCAGCCACTCTATAACGATTACAATAAGACTCATGACATAGATAAGAGCCACCTCGCATCACTTTTGAAGCATGACTTTGAGATTCCATCGAATCTGTTTGTCTAGCGTCCGAGCACCACTCCCATATATTCCCTGCTACATTATAAAGACCAAATCCATTGGTTTGGGAAAGACTGTGCTGGCGCAGTTCCTAGATAACCATCCTCATTCGTATTTTCATATGGAAAGTTACCTTGCCAAATATTACAGTGATGCTTACCATTTGGAGTTAATTCATCTCCCCAGGCATATTTCTTTTGTTCCAGACCCCCACGCGCTGCAAATTCCCATTCTGCTTCTGTTGGTAAGCGTTTTCCAGCCCAGTCACAGAAAGCTATTGCATCATTCCAGGATACTTGAATAACAGGATGATCCATTCGATTGTCGATTGTCGATTGTAGATCCATGACCTTCTGGTTGGTACCAGTAGGCTTCTTCAACAACTAGCCACCATGGGGTTCCAGGAACCTGTTGTATTACCTTTGCTTTATTTTTTTCTACAAAGTGATAAAAAACAAATGACCAACCAAATTGCTCTGCCTCCGTTTGATATCCTGTTTCCTGAACAAATTGCATAAACTCTTTATTCGTTACTGTATGGCGATCTATGTAAAATGGAGAAACGCTCATTCTTCTTGCAGGTCCTTCTCCATCTTCTGGGGAGCCATCATGATCATTTGTCCCCATTATAAATTCCCCTCCAGACAAATAGACCATTTTCTCTTTAAATTTTATTTCCTTAACTAGCTTTTCTTTATTTTGTACTATATTCTCTCTGGTTTGAATCGATTGTCTATTTCTATTCACTGAGCAACAAGAATTTTCTTTGTTCATTTTTTCAGCTCCTATACATCTTAACTATATAATATAATTCCACAAACTCCAGACAGCAAAATGATTAGAATTGGATGCATATTTGTTTTAGTAACTGCAAATAAAGATAGTCCAAAGATTGCTACTAAACTAAACGTATACCAGGAAAGTTTCCCGATTACATCATTTGAAATCTACATCTCTATAACTTTTCCGGATAGCAAGTTACATGGACACGGTTAAATATTATAAAAATAAATCCATGCAAAAAACAAATAAAAGCTGGTAGTCTATTGCTTAATCATCCCTGATGTTCCCTGTGCATCAAACTATTCTGATAATTATGAATTGCTTGCTACACAGGGAAAAAAAATGCCCTACTCAACATTTCTATCGAGTAGGGCTGCTTCTTTTAGTGTTTTTTACTTATTATTACCCTTTCCCGGGTTTACTACAGTCACATCGAATGTCAGCGTATGCTTACCATATGTTACGGTAACTGTTGTTTCTCCAGGGCCTTTACCTTTTACCACGCCAGCATTAACGGACGCCACGTTATTTTTGTTAACTTTGTATGATGCAAGGTTCGTTACGTCTTTTTCTGTTGTCTTACCATCTACAGTTGTAACTTCTGTAATTTTCACTTTTACTTCCTTACCAGGTCTAGTTTCTACCTGATCTTGGTCGATAGTTAGTGTTACTACAGGTTCAACAACGACAGGTGCTTTTACTGTAATATTTACGGTAACTTCATTTTTACCATATGAAACAGTAATTGTTGACGTACCTTCTGCCACTGCGGTTACTACTCCATTTTTAACTGTAGCGATACTTTCGTCTGCTACGACATAAGTTGCTTCTGTTGTTACATCTTTATCAGTTGCATCACCTTCTACAGGTGTAGATGTTTCTGTTACAGTCAGTTGAGATGTTTCTCCAGCAGTTAAGTCTAGCGTAGTTGGATTAACAGAAAGAGTTATTACTGGTTCTACTATTTCTTTTTCATAAATTAATGCTTCGCCAACATTTCCTGCAGCATCCTTAACGATTACTTTTACTGAATCTGTTTCAGCTGTTACTGGGAATGTAAAGCTACCGTCTTGGTTCAAGTTAAACGCTACTGGTGCAGTTGCTTCACCATTGACAGTAGAAACATAGGAAGCTTTTAATTTCTCATTTAAATTATAGTCTAATCCATACAAATATAGTTCTTCATTATAATCGATATATTTGTCTGTTACTTGACCAGTTGCAACGCCTTCAGTTACTGTTCCAGCAACTTCTGGTTTTGTTGTTTTCACGATAACTGGTCCAACATAATCTTGCACAACTCCAGAAGCTGCAACACCAGTGAAGTCTATAGTGTATAAGCCATCAGGAATAGTAGTAGCAGGATCTGTGCCCCACGGTTTATATTGTCCTGCAATATTCAGGTTATAAGATCCTTTTGCTAGTGCGGAACCTGAATGTAAGTAACCAATATAGCCATCCCCGTATTCCCCACCTTCAGGATTCATAATATCCCAAAGTTCAATATAGTTTGTTGTTACGTCACCAGTTAATGTAAACGAAAGAACTGCGGAGTCTTGAACTCCGTCCCCATTAAAGGATAAATCTGTTGTTGAAATTTTGTAGTCTTTTAATTGTGTTGCCTCTGCTCCACCAAAGTCAGCCGCAAATGGCAAGGAAACTTCTGAATTACCACCGTTAATATGGATATATCCTAGTATTTCAGAACCATTAGGTGCAGTTGCTTTAGAAGCAGTCAATGTAACTTTTAACACTTGCTCTCCAGCAAGATTGAATGTCGGTTTGTCTATCGTCACTTTTGCGTCACCAAATGATTTTGTTACATCTACTGAGACGTTATAGTTTCCACCTTTACCAGCAATATCTTTTACTAAAATCTCTTTTGTGACGGAAATATTACCATCTTTCAATGATTGAGGACCGAAAGTAACTGTTCCTTTCACGTTATCCACAATAGCTCCATTGCTATCTAATACAGCCGTATCTAATGCATACGCAAGAATTTCTGGATGTGCCGCTGCATACGCATTTACACGACCTGCACCTTGAGCAAATACATCATACTTATTTGTATCCAATATTTTAGCCGTATTGGAAAGCGCTACTTTTACATCAAAAGCATTCCAATCAGGATTTGCTTGTTTTACAAGCGCAGCAATACCTGCGATATGCGGTGTTGCCATAGAAGTTCCTGTTTTACGATCATATGCTTCGTCGTAAACAGCCTCAGGGAAATCTTTTTTGTACATTGGAATAGTAGACATAATATTTGTTCCAGGTGCACTTACATCTGGTTTAATATCAAAGTTTGGTGTAGATGGTCCACGTGAACTAGAATCGTTTACATCGTCACCAAGTGTTTTTGTGGATGCAAACTGACCAAAGCTTACTTTACCTGTTCCTTTTGCTAATTCCGCACGGATTGCCATTCCATCCGTATAGGACATATCAAATGTCGGAATGAAGGCAAATGAATCTCCAAGGAATGTACCTGATGCATTTGGCGCACCTGATCCTGTCGCTGAGTTATGAATAATTGTAGCAACTGCTCCTTGCGCTCTTGCATTTTCAATTTTATCGACAAATGCGATAGAACCACGAGCAATCAAAGCTACTTTCCCTTTGACATCAATTCCTTCAAAATCTTTTACTTCCCCTAGCCCAGGTACTTCAACTAGGTCAAACTCACCTTGTAGTTGTGTTGCTAAATTTTGCCCAAATGTTGTGCCCATTAATTGTAGTTGTTTCGTTAAGTTGTAATCTCCAACCGTAAGATTTACTTGTCCGTTATACATTGTTTCAGGATTCGTTGTGTTACCCACTGCAATCCCTAAACGTGCAGTAGCCGGAGTTCCCATTGTTCCACGATTTGGACCAGAGTTACCAGTTGCAATTACTCCAATAGTTCCAGCAATCATCGCGTTATTAATCGCAAATGAACCTGCATCCGTTTCAGAGTTAGCTCCACCACCAAGTGATAGATTAATAACATCCATCTCTTCTATTACAGCTGTTTCAATTGCTTTAACTATTCCTGAAGTTGCTCCGCTACCATACGCTCCAAGTACACGGTAAGCATACAAATCTACTTTAGGTGCAATCCCTTTAATACCGAATTCGTTTGCACCAATTGCTGCTATCGTTCCGGCTACATGTGTACCATGTGATGTATAAAATGAACTTCCTGTTGTATTAAATTCAGGTGTTCCCGCTGGGCGTTCCGAAGGTAATGTCTCGGAAGCATCATCATCTGCACGATTTTTCGCATAAGTAGATGAATTTGGAATGAAGTTCTTCCCGCCTTTATAAATACCAGCAAACTCAGGATGATCTGCATCAATACCTGTATCAAGTACCGCTACTTTAACCCCTTGTCCTTCAATTCCTTCATCCCATAGCTGTTCAATGCCTAGGAAGGAAACACTTGTATTCATTTGAGCTTCTAATGTTTCATCTTTTATAAGACCGGAAGATTTAGTTGTATTTTCTTCTGATGCATAAACAGTAGCATCTGGTTCGATTAACGTAATTCCTTCTACAGTTAATAATTTCGGAATGTCACTTGCTTTAACTGTTGCTGCAAATCCGTTCAATACTGTATCAAACGTATATCCTTGCTTTAATTGAACCTGTTTAACAGTTAGTTCTTTTTTCACTTTTGCTTGTTGAGCTTTTACATTTGCACGGACCTGATTTGCGCGCGCATTTGAGAATTTGTTGCCTTTCACTTGGCTAATTCCTTGTTCTAGTGCTACAGGCTTCTCGGATAAATGAATAATTACTGCAACATCTTGATTGCCTGACACATTTTGTAAACTTTCATGAAGGGTTGGGCCATCTTTAGATAAGCTCAATTGTTCCGCTATAGCAGCCTTCAGTTGAATAGTACTTTCACTTTGACTATTCTGCTTGAATGGTTTAACTTCTTCAGCACTAGCATTTGAGAATGGAACCAATAGAGATAAAACCATAATCACAGCTAGCATACTACTAAAGAACTTCGTAAACTTAAACTTCTTCAAATCTCATTTCCCCTTTAACTTGAGTTTTCACACTTCCAATTAAGTGTGACAATACCAATTTATCACAATTAAACTAGTGCGAATACCGAAATTTCTAATTATTCAAAAGATTGTAAAATAGTATTAGTTTACTAAATATAATGCATATCTTTTGAACCTAATTCAAAATTATATATTAGTATTTTATACTAATATAATTGGTTTAAATTAATAGATTTATTAATACTTAAATCCCGTTATTTTTTTCATTCAGATTTATTTGCTACACAGGGACATAAAAAAACACTTACAGACCTCTCCTGTAAGTGTTTTATTTTTTAAACTTCTATTTTTTACTAGTTCCACTAATAGTATAAACTCCAGTCCTTAACAAGGCTTGCTTTAATGAACTAAAAGTAGAAATATTCCCGAAATTGACTCCAAGTTGAATCGAAGTCTGCGCCACTTCAGGTCGAATACCAGATAAGACAGTCTTAATGCCAAGCAATTGAAGTACATCTATTAAACGGAATAATTCATTTGCTACCATTGTATCCATAAACGTGACAGATGAAATATCTATGAAAAGTTTGTCTATATTCATTTCCACACATGTATTAGGGACACTTTCCAATAATAACCTGCTCCTAAATGTATCGATATCCCCTACTATAGGTAAAACTCCGACACTCTCTAAAATTGGTATGACTGGTACACTAAGTTCATTTATCAACGCTTGTTGGGCATTCAATCTATTGTTAGATAGATAGTAATACCTTTCCGAAAAACTATGAATAAGTTGATCGAATGCGGTATTAAACAAGCGACTCCACTTCAACACAACGGTATTGAGCAAATCATCATGATGTGCAAATGCAAAGTTCTCTACAAATAGCCATATTGTTTCACGCGTTTTATTTAGCGCCTTTATGACGTCATGGATCGGTATATTATGTTCAATTCTACTTTGGGCTACTGTTTCAGCCCATATTAAAAGTTGCTCCTGAAAGCCGTTTTCTTCCTCCAAAAAAGCATAAGCTACGGTACTAATAGTTAATGCATGCTGCTCTTTTAAAACTTTGTCTATTTCGGGATTCAAATTATTAGAATAAAAAGGGCTGTCAAAATCACATTTTGCGGTAAACCATTTGGTTGTAATATTACTTGAATTTACAAGAATGTATTCATAAAGTTCGCGATCAATCGATGCCATTATATCTACCTACTTTCTACATTACCACCATCTACCATTTAGTATAAACGTTTAAAGTGTAATGGACTATACCTAAAGTAAGTATATTTAAAAACATTCAGAATTGTTTACTACACAGGGACGAAACCTCCTCGAGTAACCCAACAATCTCCTTCGTCTCCTCAATGGGTACCGGAGATATGCCAGTTTCAAAAAATTGTACGACTTGCTCGATTAACCCTGCGTAATACGGTTTCTCCTCTTCCCATAAACGTAAGGAATGAACATTTTCTTTGGTATGCATAGTTGCTCCAAATCGATTATGCCACTCGTTTTCTCCTCGAATGATGGCGTGTTTTCCGTTAGAAAATGTCATGTGAATTTGTTCGCAATCCTTATATGTCTCTACTTTCATTTTTTCAACTTCGGTACCAAATATAGTGACAACCATTTCAACTAAGTGAATCCCATACCAAAAGTATCCTGGCATTTGCTCTTGACGAGGGGTCGGTCCAAAAAAATAGCCACTCTGGATATCTGCACTTTTTGCTTGTACAACTGATTCTGAAAATCTCAAAGAGGAGGAACTCATAACAGGGGTATTATAAATTTTACTAAGATTGATTAATTCTTTCATTTCCCAACTGTTCATGACAATCGGTTTATCGATGAATACTGGTTTACTATAACTAACCACTTTTTTAAACCATTCTAAATGATTTCTACCATCTACCGTTCCGATAATTACTGCATCAACGACCGTCATAAACTCTTCTACATCTTCAACTGGAATAACTCCATATTTATTGGTGACGATTTCGTAGTATTGAGGGAAACGTTCCCGACTGATGCGTAAGTCTTCGGAGTAAGTTGGAATAACATGTGTTATTTGAGCACCTTTTACATGATGAGCGTCCTCCGAATCGTTTAACAATCGCGTGAAAATCTCACTATGAGATGTATCCAAACCTATTAAACCTATTTTCATAGACTATCCTCCGCATTTATTAGTAAAGTTAAAACCTTCCTTCTTTAAAACGAAAAGACACATGAATGTTAATGTGTCTTTCCTATTAACTACTCTGTGTCTTTTCTAAGAAAATTCTGTACAAAAACATCATCATTTAACTGTGGATACGTTTCATAAACACGGTCGATTTCTTTTGCTTGACCTGGACTTAAAACTTCATGGTCAGTTAAACACCAATTTCCTTGCAGTAGACCTTGTCTGCTCAGCACATCATTGATCCCAGCAATACTCCCTTTGAAACTATTTTTAGAATCAAAGAATGCTGAATTCGCATCTGTGACATTTTGTGCAATAGAAAACCAGTGCTTATCTATTTGACTATGAAGCCTAGCATCTTTTACTTTCTCAAAAAGCTTCACGGCTTCATGAGTCCAGACCGACCAATGACCTAGGAGACCACCAACTATGCTTTTGCTCTCCTTCCTACCATCTACTTCAAATTCGTACATTGTCAATAAATCCAAAATAATATTATCGTCATTTCCAGTGTAAAGTGCAATTTCATCTCTTCTAGGTGAAGCACACACAGCTCTAATTACATCCATTGTTAAATACCTATCAAAAGGCGCCATTTTAATAGCTACTACGTTTTGAATACTTGCAAATTCCTCCCAGAACTTATAACTGAAGATTCTTCCCCCAACAGCTGGTTGCAAGTAAAAACCAAACACTGGCAACTCATTTGCAACAACTTTCGTTCGATCAATAAGTTCCTTTTCAGAATAATCTTGTAACCCACCGTTACTTAAAAGTACCATATCGTAGCCTAACTCTTTAGCTATTTTCGTTTCTTTTAAAGCCTGCTCCGTATTACCACAAGCACCTGCTATTTTCAGGAATGGACGCTGTAACTGTGCTTTTTCAATTTCCTCCATCGCCAACCGTAAAACAATTTCGTACAAATTAAACTGTGGATCTCTAATTTCAAATTGAGTTGTATGAACACCTACTGCAATTCCACCTACACCAGCCTCCATATAATATCTAGTCAATCTTCTTTGGGCATATTCATCTAATTGTTTCTCCCTTGTCAAGGCTAAAGGATGAGCTGGGATAAAGGCTCCATCTTGTAAATGCTTTTGTAATTCTGGTGTTAAAGACATTTAGAATTGCCCCTTCCGTTCCTGAAAGTGCGTCGGTTTATTAATCGTTTCTCCATCGTTGGCTACCCACGTTGCTGTCCACTCAATCATCTCTCTTATGGAGACACGCGGATATCCAAATTCCTTATGTGCTTTACTGGCATTATTTAATAATGCATTTTCTTGTTCTACTCCTTCAAAAACCGGAGTTTTTCCTAGCAACGTTCCAAATTCATTTGCAAGCCATCGAACTGATAACGTTTCTGGTCCCGTTACATTTAGAATAGTAGGAGGAGAGCTAGCTCTTAACAATGATCTAATTGCATATTCATTTGCATCACCTTGCCAAATAACATTTACATGACCCATCGATAAGTCCAAAGGAATTCCGTTATATACAGAACGAGCTATTTCTAGTAATACGCCATATCTCATATCAATTGCATAATTTAATCTAAAAACAGTTAGTGGCGTATTATCTTTATGAGAGAAGTAAGTAAACACTCTTTCTCTCCCAAGAGAGGATTGACCATACTCTCCAACTGGAGCAACCTCATGCAGTTCATCACAGCCACCTTGTGTAAGTGGTACCAGTGGATAAACATTTCCAGTAGAGAAAGCCACAATATTTGCTCCTTTAAAGTGCTCTGCTACTCTACCAGGCAAATATGTATTCATTGCCCAAGTAAAGTGTTCATTTCCAGTTGTCCCGAATTTATTGCCTGCCATATAAATGATATTTTTCTCTTTCGGAAGAAGTTTCAATTGCTCATCGTTTAATAAATCTGTGGAAATTATTTCAATTCCGGCTTTTTCTAAATCTTCTTTTAAGGTGCCATTGGAAAATCGAGATACACCAATCACTTTTTTGTCTACTCCAGCTTTATCAATCGCTCTTTTAGCCATAATAGCTAATGTCGGTCCCATTTTGCCTCCAATACCTAATATCAAAATATTTCCGTCTATTTTACGCATATCCTCTACCAATGCATCCGATGGCTCGGTCATTAAGTTTTCTAGTTCTTCGACTGTTTTCAACTGAAACCCTCCAACTTCATTTTTTATCTGCTTCAGATGGAAAAATATTTTAAAAATAGCCTATTCGCATGAGCGAACAGGCTATATTCTTATTACTTCCATTCTCTTTCTGTATAACCTTTTGACTTAATTCCTTCGTTTGTCTCTTTAATGATTGCTTCGCCGCCTTTTGCTAAATATTCTTTAACAAGTGCGTCCCAGTCTGATAATGGTCTTTGGCCAGCAATCATTTTCGATTGTTCATTGATTAAGAATTGAAATAGATCCGTACCCTTTTCTTGGTTTGTTGGGGATTGCACTCCATGAGAAGGATCCACATATAAATCGGTCGTTTCAAACATTTCTTGTAATGATGCGGTCATCTCTTTCAATTCTGGTAATGTATAGCTATCTGCATAGGTAATCTTCGCATCCTCAGGCACCTGTTCTCTGTTATCTAGGAAATAAGTTGACGGAGAAAGTCCTTCAGAAGAGAATGTTGGAACTTGAACAGGCAATCCATTTTCCATATTATAACCTGTTCCTTCTTTACCTAAATAGAAATCAAAGTCCGCGTTTTGCGGATTTTTTTCCTCAGCTGGGAAATATGTTTTCCCAAAGTCTACTAACTCTAATGCACGGTATATTTTACCCTCGTCTTTAGCAAGATTAGCATTTAAAGCAAGAATACCTGAGTTACCTGAGCCCATTGTAAATCCTTTCGATTTGTCAGGTGCTTCAAATGGTGGAATTGCTACAAGCTTTGCATCCGGATTAATAGCTAATAATCCATCAAAGTATTCCTGTGACATTCCTGAAACACCAGCAACGAAAATTCCTGCTTTACCAGAGTAAAACTCATTATTAGTACTAGCCCAATCAAGTACTGCAAAGTCTTTTGTCATCGCGCCTTCTTTATACAAATTAGCAAAAAATTGAACTAAATCTTTTCTTCCATCCGAAATGATACCAGGGATAAAATCACCATCATCATTTTGGTGGTACCAAGAATTGAAGTCCCAGTAAGTTCCCATATTAAAACTTGGGTTAATATTTTCTCCAATAGCTACCCCATACGTATCGTCCTTACCATTCCCATCTGGATCTTCTTTTGTAAATGCGATGGCAATTTTCTCTAACTCTTCGTAATTTGTTGGAACTTCCATTCCTAATTTATCTAACCAGTCTTGACGAATAATTGGCGTTACAGGATATGGATTAGAATAGCGTGGAATGCCGTAAATCTTTCCATCTACTTTAAAAGAATTATAAATATAGTCTGGAATGTTTCCTAACGTTGCATAATGTGATAAATAGTCATCTAAAGGTAGAAATGCTCCATCTTCTGCCCACTGATAAAAACGGGTATCGCCAGCTTGAAATCCAATTAAATCTGGCATAGCGCCTGATGCTACAATGGCAGATGATTTTTCCACATAGTCCCCTTGAGGGATAATCTCTGGTTTATAATCTACGTTAAATCGCTCATTTATCATATCTAAACCAGGACTTTTTAAGGGAGGTGGATCACCAAAACGGAATGTCATCCCCGTAATTGTATATTTTTCTGAATGATCAAATGGATCAATTTGTGTAACTGGTGCTTTTTCTCCTGCTGTTTCATTTCCTTCGTCCACAGTTGCTTTTTCATCTGTTTTTTCATCCGTACATGCAACTAACATAAAACTTAGGAAAAGAAGTAGAAAGCTAATTATTTTGTGCTTTTTCTTCACATTAACCCCTCCAATTATCTTATTGTAAGGCTTCGTAAAACAGTAGTACAGACAAATTTCTAGTTACTAACCCTTTACAGATCCAAGCATCACTCCTTTTGCAAAATGTTTTTGTAAGAACGGATAAACAATAAGTATTGGTAAGGTTGCCAATAAAATTGCCGCCATTTGAACCGTTTCTGGAGGAGGTAAAGCCTCTAACATTGCTGCATGACCGCCCAGTGCAGCATTTGGTTCATTTACAATAACAATTTGGCGTAAAATAACTTGTATTGGCCACTTCGACGGATCATTCAAGTAGAGCACTCCCGAGAAGTAGCTATTCCAATGACCCACTGCATAAAACAGACCAAATGCTGCCAAAGCAGGCTTAGATAACGGTAAAATCACTTTAGTAAAAATTTGAATATCATTGGCCCCGTCTATAATGGCAGCCTCTGTTAGTTCCTCTGGAATTCCTTTAAAGAATTGAGTCATGATGATTAAGTTAAAAGGACTGATCGCCACTGGTATGATTAATGCCCATAACGAATTTAATAATCCAGTTTCTTTCACAATAATATAAGTTGGAATCATTCCCGCAGAAAATAAGATTGTAAACAATACTAAGAACAAGATTAATCGTTGTCCAATAATATTTCTTGTTAAAGAATAGGCCATCGTTGATGTGAAAACTAGATTAACAAATGTTCCAACCACAGTAATATAAACGGTTACCCCTAAAGAACGGATAAATTGATCCGACCCTAAGATATACGAATAGGCGTCTGTCACCCATTCCTTTGGCCATAAAAGGAAATCACTATTGAGTACATCACTTACGCTTGAAAATGAAACAGAAAAAATGTAAAGGAAGGGAAAGAGCATCGTTACAGCTATTAATAACAAAACGATGTTATTAATGATTTCCATTACCCTTTCCCCACCAGAAGATTTGAACATAATCTACCCCCCTACCAAAATCTATAAGTCCTTCAATACAAGCCGTCTTCGCCAAACTTCTTCGCAAGTCTATTGGCAAGTACAACAAGTATTAAACCTATAATTCCTTTAAACAGCCCTACAGCTGTGGCAAAACTAAAGTTAGCCTGCTGGATCCCTTTAAAATACACATACGTATCTAATACATTTCCTGTTTCCATATTGAAAGGGTTCAACATTAGAAAGATTTGCTCGAACCCACTATCCATGACATTTCCTAAACGAAGTATTAATAGGATGACAATTGTACTCTTAAGAGCTGGCAAAGTGATATGCCACATTTGCCTTAGTCTACTTGCTCCGTCTATCACAGCAGCCTCATATAGATGTGGACTTATACCAGATAATGCAGCTAAGAAAAGAATAGTACCCCATCCTGATTCCTTCCAAATAACCTGTAAAATGACTATAGGTTTGAACAAAGTGGGGTCTGTTAAAAACGGAATTGGATTGAGATCCAGAAAATTTACTAAAACTCCGTTGATCAACCCTTCACTTCTAAGAAATATAACGGTTATCCCAACTACGACTACCCATGATAAGAAATGTGGTAAATATACAATAGACTGGAGAAATCTTTTATAAACTTGATTTCTAATTTCATTCAGCATTAAGGCAAGTACTATAGAGATAGGAAAAGCAAAAAAGATTTGTAGCATAGAAATTTGTAACGTATTCCATATAACTTGAATAACTTCTGCATCTTCAAAGATTAGTTTGAAATACTTTAACCCTACCCACGGACTCTCTGCGAATCCTCGAAACGGGCTATAATCCTTAAATGCTAAAAGTATTCCTGCCATTGGTATATAACGATAAATAAGAAAGTATAGAACTCCGGGGAAGATTAGTAGTAACAAATAGCGATCCCGCCATAATTTACTTTTCAAGGAATTCTTTTTTCTTTTAATCGGGATATTATTTGATACTGCTAAAGGTGAATCTAGCGGGTCAATTTTTTTGACTTTTAGTTTCAATAACTAATCTCCCCTTTCAAATTCCTGCTTTCTTTTAACTCCATTCAGTACATGTAATATACATGTATTCTATAATAATTTGATTTGTACATATTAAACACTTACTATTTTATTTCTTGTTCTTCTATATACTTCTTATTATTTTTCTCTAATGTTTCGAACATTCTATTAGAAATAATCACTAACACTAGACTTATAAGACTGCCTCCGAAAAATGGTATTAACCCTGGAACCTTAGTCATTAAATAATAGGGGAAATAAAATCCTAAGACCATTAATACAGAAAATAATGGATTAGAAAGGACAATGAGTAAACAATTTTTAAAGTATTGCTTTATAGTTAATTGAAATTGAGCGTAAACAGGGAATGCATACAGTAAAGAAACTATATAAATGGCACCAAGTATAAAAAAGAACAAAGAAATAACTAATGCCCAAATAGTAGGAATGCCACGGAAGAACTGTAAATCTACATATATTATTACTCCGAGAACTGCCCAGGAATAGCCATATTTATTGGACTGAAGAAATTCCTTTTTATATTCGTTTTTAAAATGAGCGAATACCTTTATATCTTCCTCTTCTTGGGTCCACTTCCTAATTACAGAGAACATTGCCGCGGTTGAGGGAAAAAAACCTGCAATTCCTATACCAATGATTATCCCTACTAACCAAAGAATATTGAGATATGCAAGCTTTAATGCCCAATCCATATAATGATATAGTGAACCTCTCCAACCAGTTAGTTCCATGTAAATCACCTCTTTAAAAACATATTTCCTTTGAGAATGGATGAACTTCAAATACGTTTAAACGTTATTTACCGCTTGTTTTGAATTTAGAAGTTCTTCAATTCGTTTACACGTATCCTCTGCCTTTTCCATATTGGCCCAGAAAAATTGCATCTCTCGTTCTACTAGTTCAGTCTCCTCAATGGTGAGATGAAGGTCTTTCATTGTCTTGGAGAATCCCATAGCTTCTTTAAAAGCATTATACTTTTCAGGATGAATGCCTGATTGCAGAAGATGGTTATCCTCGGCAACTTCGCGAAGCATTGGAATCGTACAACCATTTTGCTTGAGTAATGTTTGTGCTTCTGTACTTACCATAAATTGAACAAATGCTTGAGCAGATTCTTTTATTTTGCTATTTGCACTAATCCCTAAAGCTCCTCCTATGATTAATGTTCCTTGAGCATCATTTTGAGGAGGCGGAACAACGTCCCATTCAATTTTATGATCTCTAAATTCATTCATAAAATAGTAAGTAGTCAAAATCATTGCTGCTCCTTCTCGCATGAAAAGATTTTCGGCAAGTTCATTACTCCCATGAGAGAAAATTGGAGAAACTTGATGCTTATACATTAAATCAGCGCAGTAATTCAATGCTTCTATATTTTCTTTACTGTTCATAACGGATTTAGATCTATCGGTTGCCATGAAACTACCCTTATTCTGCAAAAGAAAAACCGGCCAACGATTCGTAGAGGAGGAAAAACAAAAGCCGTATTCGTTAATCATGCCTTCTCTATCCATTTCCTTCGTAGTACGGGTTGCTAACTCTAATAAATCATCCCAGTTTTCCATTTTGAAATCCTTTGCAATTCCCGCCTCTTCAAACATTCGTCGATTATAGCAAATCATCACTGGAGAGAATACAAAAGGTGTTACAGGAATTTTCTTGTCGTATGTGAACATTTCAAATACTTGTTTATAACTATCTTTTTCTGGGTCTATAAAATACGGTAAGTAGGGATCTATGATATCCAATGAATTGGAATCCATTAGTTCCCGAAAATGATAATCAGATAATATAAATACATCTGGTCCGCTCTCATGCTTCAAAGATTGTTTTAGATTATAAACATATTGACTATTAGGTAGTAATTGTAGATTTACTTTCGTGAACGGGTTGAGCATCTCAAATCGTTCAATAATTTTATGAACAACTTCTAACTCATAAGAATGTGAAAACCATCCTAAAGTAATTGTTTGTTTTTGCGTATCATTTGGAATAGTTACCCGGTTTCCTTTTCCAGGTATCTTCTCGATAAGGCCTTCATCTACTAGTTCTGCCAATACTTTTCTAATAGATACTCTACTTAAGTCATATACTTTGCTTAATGTATTTTCAGGGAGAATGAATTCTCCAGGCTTTAACTTTCCCGAAATAATTTCATTTTTTAATTCATGTATGAACTTGTTATAGCGATCTTCAAATGCACTTTTCCGTTTTAGCAATTGTCTCAACTCCCTACCATATTGATTAGTTTATATTTATTTAGGATAGCATATTTGCTTTGAAAACTTGAACGACTACTTTAACTAAGCCATTGATCTAGAAAGCTATAGGCCAGTTGACGAATCTCAGATGGAAAGTCATGCCCAGAGTTTCCTATTAATGATGTAAAGCGTTCTCCTGTTTCCATCCATTCATATAAGGTGTTAAGTTCCACTAACCCTTTGGCTGCAGATTCCCAATGAGGAAATATGTGATCATTTTGCCCCATCCACATGAATAACGGAGTCGGAGCAACTAGAGCAGCTATTTCAGTGAACTCAAATGGTACAATTCCTTCATTTATATAATCACTAATCTTTGGAATATGGCTGAACCACTCTCTTTTGCCCCACCGATGCTGTTCTGGATCTTGTGCAAACAAAGAGAATCCACAGCTACAAACAACTGCTTTAATCCTTCTGTCAACTCCAGCTAGAAAGAAGCTATTATACCCACCTAACGAATGCCCAATAGCTCCAATGTTGGTTTTGTCTACTATACTCAGTTTTTCCAGTAAGCTAATACCTTGTTGATGGTCAATAATCATCTTAGCAACCGCGGACCACTCTGGGTGTTTCTTATCAAATGTCGATGTTTGAAACGGCTTGTCGTTTGGTAAAACGCGTTCTCCTGCAGTTATCGTATCTGGAGCTAAGACTACATATCCTCTTTTTACAAGCTCCAATCCATACTGTCTATTCTTTCTTCCAGCTGTTGTACATATATCTTCTTTTCCATTATCGCTCGTCGGATGGAGAGCGATCACTGCTGGAAACGGCTTGCTATTCGTGCAGTTAAGTAAGTGAAGTACATCACTTTTGGATGTTAAGTTTTCTACTTGTTGTAGTTTCGGAACTAAAAGATTGGCAGGTACCCAGTCTTCAAAAACTGTAGCGTAGCAAATGTTGATCAGGTAATAATCGGTAAAGATCTCCCATGAGTTAATCTTCATCTCTGGTTTAACTAAAGGAGGAAGACCACCAATACAATTTAACCAATCCTGGTGTATCTTTGATCTTTTTTTATACCAGTCGTCTATATTCCCTATACTCTGTAATAACGGTTGGGCCCCGTCTTTTTCAATCGCTTTTATTGTATAGATGGTCTTCATCCCTCCTCTATTTTTCGCTAGTTTGAATACTACATAAATGACTTCCGCTACCATAGTAGATTCGATCGTTTTTGAGTACAAGGCCACTACTTGCACTCATTGGTAGAGCATGAACAACTTGGGGTTCTACACACTTTTTCTCTTGGATCTCTATACGAAGCAATGCTTCACTTAGAAGACAAAAGAGCTTATTAGTCGTTACATCATAAGCAAAACTATTTCGTACAATTTGTCCCCAGTTAGATAAATCTGTTTGAAAAAGTATTTGTTCGGTAGATGGATCACATACAAAATAGATACTTTGATCTGTTAGACAATGAGCACGATTAAATTGGTCCACAAAAATTTGAGCAATTTCCCGAGCACCTTGAATTGGAACAAAACTATTTTTTACCTTTTGAGTCTTCCAGTCTAATACATATAAACGTGCTTCTCTTTCTCGTGACTCTGCTCCCCCTGGTGTCTCAATACTCGTTCCACCCAGAATATCTCCAGAGCTCAATTGTCCGAGGCTAATCGTACTTTGGTTCTCTACTAATTGTTCATGTGTCAGCAGAAGATTTACTTCCGTTTTCATATGATAGATACCTAATGATCCCCCGACCATTCCATATCCAGGAAATCCTCCCCAAACAATATGTTCTTGGTCCTTTAGAGTAATTGCGCAGCGAGGTCGATGGATACTCTCTTCTTGTAATACCAACTTCGGATTTTGACTCTTTTTGAACTTCTTCGTCGTATCAAATTCATATAGCTTTCCACCTGCGTATGCGACTCCAATAAGTAAATTCCCACTAGAAGCATAGGCTGGAATATTCCCGCCTCCTCCTTTTTCAATAACCTCTCCACCAAAATTAGTCATTGTGTTCGTGGAACTATTAAACTGGAAAAATTGTAGTGGATGCATGGAAGTACCGTATATATTGTTATCTGAGCCAAGGTAAATGGTTGACAACTTTGCTCCATCGGAAGTATAGCTAAACTGAATTTTTTTAGTTTGTGTTGTTTCTCTATGGATAAGTTCAATCAAACCTTCTGAAAGGGTGTATTTCTCTACCCGATAGTTTCCTTCTTTATAGCGATGAATTCGTTGAAATGCAGTACCTGCATATAAAGAAAGAGGTAGTTTTTCTATAGCGACAGTTTCGAAGTCACCATTAGAGAACTTCATCCTCTCAGGAGAACTGGTATCTCCTATATGTCCGTATACCGATCCATCTTCTCCTAGATAGACAAATCCAGTTCCTTTTTTCCTTTGCGGTCCTTCAATAAGGCCTTTTTTCAAACCTTTTTCTATATGATAGGCAACAATATTTTTATTTTCCGTTCCAATGCCTAAATATGCCCATCCTGTCTGATCAATCGCAACAGTTCCTGGATACTTTTCGGTCAGGTCCATACTGCCAAAATCTATAACCTCTTTAGAAGGAGGCGAAAACTTAAGTAAATGACAGTGCGGATACGAAGTAAAATAAATATTACCTGCTAAGTCCTCCGCAAAGCTAAAGCCTACAATTTCTTCCCCATTTTCAATCACACTATAATGAATAAATTGTTCCTTAAAAGGGTCCAATACCATAAACATATTTGCTGCACCAGTATAAAATAATCCATTGCTACTAAAGGAGGCATAAGGATATTCGTCATTGTTTTCCGGAAAGAATACTTGTTTTACATCGTCGTTTTCCAAATTGACAATAATAACAAACCCTTTCGCAGCAATCACAAATCTATAGTCACCTTCTGAATTCATACATATAGCAGCTGTTCTTTCTTCCTCTGCTGAAACGGGGATCCCGTAATCTGCAAATAAATTATCGCGCACGGTGACCCTCCTTCCAGAAATATTTACTTACTTCTTTATAAAATACGCATATTTATGTAACACTATATTCAATAACTCCATTTAGTTAAAAGGAACTTTATTAATTGGAGCGTAAGGCGGCGACTCCAGTGGGAACAGGAAATGTTTTCTGCACCGATAGCGAAGCGACAGGTGCACGAGCTGAAAGCCCCGCAGGAACGTAGTGACGAGGAGATTGAAGCCGTGCCCACGGAAAGCGTCCGCCTGTTTCTGCATCGCTGCGCTAGCTTCGAAACATGAAAGTGCGTTGGAGCGGAAATCAACGTTGATCTAATAAGTAATTACTTTGTTATGAATTGTGCCTATAGTAATAGGAAGCAACTTTACTGATGGCTATGATCATATCTTCTATATCTTGATCTGTATAGAATTCACTTATATTTAATCGAATGGCCGTTTCTAAAATATTCTCGGCGTTTGGACAGCTTCCTATGGAATAATCATAGGAACCTAGATTAAATGGATAATGGCTATTTAAATACGCCTGCTCCTTTTGAAATATAGGCTGTGCATATAACACCTTCGGAATATATCCAGGTTGGTTTGGAATTCCTTCTGCTGCTAAAGCTTCCGAAAACTCCTCTCGTGTACATGTAAGCTGTTCCAAATTTAAAGTTAGCATATAAAACCAATAACTACACCAACCTTCACCGGTTATTTTCATTGGATTAACAGCTTTAATGGTAGCGATTCCTTGCTGTAAGCGTTCCCCTAACCCATTGCGTCTTGTACAAATCCAGTTAAGCTTTTTTAACTGCGCAATTCCAACCGCACCTTGTAACTCTGTCATACGGTAATTCGGCGCTAAGTATTCTAAATCCTTCATCACAGTATCTTCTTGTCTTCGATAATTTTTATCTGCAAATGCATGCGTCGTAAAATAATCTGATTCGTCCCCTGAGTTTACGGTCACCATTCCTCCGTCACCAGTAGAAATATGCTTGAAATCATTTGTACTAAAACATCCGTAATGCCCAATTGTACCAGTAAGTTGCCCTTTATAAGTAGTTAAATAACTCTGAGCACAATCCTCTATTACTCTAAGATTATACTTTTTAGCGAGTTCCATGATAGGGTCCATATCGCATGGGTTGCCGGCTAAATGCACAACTATTATCGCCTTCGTCTTTGCTGTTATTTTTTCTTCGATAGATTCAGCAGTCATAGTATAGCAATGGGGATCCAAATCGGCAAAAATGGGTATAGCATTTTGATAGAGAATTCCAACCACCGTTCCTTGGTCAGTAATAGGGCTTGTAATTACTTCATCTCCAACCGATATACCAGCTGCTCCAAGTGCAACATGAAGTGCTGCAGTTCCAGAGGATGTCGCGACACTGTATTTTACATTATATAGATCGTTAAAATCCTGTAAAAACTGTTTTACTTTATTGCCAAAGTGATAAAATAATGTATTTTGCTCGAGTGCCTCTAGTAATTCCTTTGCTTCCTCTAATCCAAAACGTTTGCCTGTTCCAAAAGGTGTCACTTTTACCTTCGGGCCACCATGTAATGCTAGTATATTATCTCCCATTATTAGCCCCCCATATTAGGATCAGTTCACTCTAACTTGCTTACAACAAATACCGAATCGTTTCACTACCAAATCAGATTCAACATTATCAGCTACAGGAATGAGTAACACAAAATCACTTTCTTCATCTAGGCTAGTTACCTTTATACCAGAACGACTAGTACCATCAATTGTTACAGAACGACGTGCTCGTTCCCAATCATTTATTTGTTTACTAGTCCAGAATGTAAATCCTTGTTCTTTAGCAGTTGTGATTAGTTGAATAATAGCTTCTTTTACTTTTGGTTGGTTGTAAATATGATGTTGATGGAACAGAAAATGCGCCACTCCATTTACGAGTTTTACTCCATTTAAAAATGGTTGAATAACACTCACATCTGATAGTGTGTTGTGATTTAAATCCTGAGTTAAGAAACCAATTTCTAGAACATCATATAATCTATTTTTTTCATCTGCCCAAGCAATCGGAAAATAAGGATGACATGTTCCAAATAAGAACCCAACATTTCCTTTTTTGCTTGGTCCCCTAGATTGATCCACTTGTATCCCATTATTTTCACACCAAACGTATAGCTCGCCCCAACCCTCAAAACGTGTATAGTGATTTTTGTTCGAAACAATTTGGGCCGTACTTGTCGTTTTTTCTAACCACTCTTTTTGAGAATGGAAAGTTTCTTCGGACCATACCCCGTCTTCCATTTCTAAAGCATTATAATGGAGGGCGATTTCATGGCCATTCTCTTTTATTTGATCGTATATCGATGGGCTATATCCTGGCGCAATCATACACCATGTAGTCTGTACATCTGCAGCCTTCAAAGTATCTAAAGTAATTTGAGCAGATTCATCTACATTTAGATCGCTATCATGGGATATCATTGCCACATGCTCTACACCAGCAGGCCAAAAGTCCAGAAATGGAAGTGTTAGTCCTTTTCCTAGTGCTATTTTTATGAGATGCTCTATTATTACTTCTTTCCAAAGGTCAGCATATGGATGTGGGAAATAAGGCATTCCACTTTCAGTAAACGCTCTATCCAAAACCCAATCGAGTTCAAAGCCGTCCTCTGCTTTTAGGATATCCTCATCTAAATTTGCCGAACCATCCGGTGCTGGTGTCCCATCCTCCACAACAGCTTTCGTTCCTTGCTGTAATCCCACTATTGTCTGAGGAATCGGGATGGACCAACGTTCAATCGTTCCTGTTCCATATTGAATTTTTTGTAGTGCAGATGCTCCCTGCCATGTTTTTGCCTCATCACTTACAGAACCAAATTCCTTCACTTCTAAATTACCTTTTAGAATCCACGGCTGTGCATCCAGAAAACGCAAAGGGGTAGGTTGGTTTAAAAAAGCAGATAAATCTGCATAACCCTTACTAGTTGAAAACATATTAGCAAATCCTAATTTACTTCGAATAGCATCCAATCCGCCATATGAAACTACCGTTCCACCAGTATGAGCATATGCTAATATTTTTGCGCTTGCCGCTACACTATTACTCGTGTGACCTACGATTAACAGATCAAAGTCACTATACTCATCTATTTCATTTATTTTTTTATAAGGCAGTCTAAAGTGATCTAAAATTTCAAACAAAAAATTCTCAAATACATTGCTGCCATTCGCCCAATTTTTCTCCGCATTAACTTCATCAAAAATAATACCTATATTTGCAACATTCAATGTTTCCCTCACCTTTCAAAATAAAAATACATATGTATCTTTATAAACACCATACAATTCTCTTTTTTTGTTTTATGGTGTTATTTATAATTAGTTTATTCTATAAAACACATGTATATGACATGTATTTTTAAGTTAATTATAATACCTTTTTTGGAGAAATCAATGTTTGTTTTGGACTTTTTTTGTCTTTTTTTGGTGGTTCCTATTTGGTCTCTTTTTTTGCGTCCCTGTGCAGCAAACTATTCTGATAATTAATTAAATTTAAAATGATAGGTGCATGCTTACTCATTTCCAGATTCCTCTTACTCGCTCTCCTACCTTCGATACTCACTCTTTACTCGCTAAACGGATAACTTTCCCCAATAAATCAACAAAAAAATCGCCCTCAAACTTGGAAGTCTTGAGGGCGATTTTCTTAATTGGTTTATGAAACTAATATTTATTAAAATTGTTTGTTACACAGGGTCATTACTCTTTTCAAATAAAACTTTTAATTGAGCTGACATCTCATCGATAAACTCGTTTGCTTTGATCGTTTTATTTTCGTTTCCTAATATGTATCCGTATTCCAATATTTTTTTAAATTCATCATTTAATTCAATTGCTGTCATGTCTTGCTCCTCCTAAGGTCTAAATGGTAATTAGCTACATTTTATATTAAACTCTTGCTAGATTAGTCAATGTCGTTAAAACTTAATAGACTAGTAATATATTGAAACACCTAATTTGCTACAAATTTTGTCGAGGTACTCCAGGATCTTTACTACTTTCATATACCCATAATTAGACCTATTAACCCACTACTATACATTATATTGAAATTATTATAACACTCACGCTTTTAAATAGATAATTAGAATTACTTATTTTATATTTTTATATAAAAACATCCCTGCGTAAGAAACAATTCAAAATTGTTTCTTACACAAGGACAAGTCAATCAACGACTTCCTAATAGCTTCCACCGAAAGCCCGGTTACCTCTAATAATTCTTCATCTGTTCCACAACCAAAAAAATTGTCGGGAACTCCAATTCTGTAAATCTTCCTTGGTAAGCTTTCTGACAATATCTCTGAAACAATACTTCCGAGACCGCCACGTTTATAATGCTCCTCCACCGTTACTACTTGACGAACTTTTCTAGCTCCTTCTATTAACAGCTCTTTATCAAATGGCTTTAGGGTTGGGAAATGTTGATGAGCAATCGAAACGTCTTCCATTTGCTTAATTGCCTCGGCAACACGATAAGTAGTACTCCCGGTAGTTACTACTAACATATCCGTACCTTCCGCCAAAGTTTTACCTTTTCCAATTTCAAAGTCTTCATCAGGTAAAAAGGAAGGAATCGTTTCATCCCTAGTAAGCCTTAAATACATAGGTCCCACTGTTCTATGCATAGCTTTCATAGCAGCAACCGTTTCCCTAGCATCGCCTGGAGCTATGACAGTCATATTTGGGATTGTCGTCATGATCGCGATATCATCTAAGGAATGATGCGTTTTACCAGTGTTGCTAGTTAGCAATCCGCTATAGCTGCCAACTAGCTTCACATCAAAATTAGTCTGGGCAACACTGACTATAATTTGGTCTAATGCTCTTTTCGTTAAAAAAGTGGCAAAGCTGCACACCCAAGGCTGAAATCCTACCGAAGCTAGACCAGCTGCTACCCCTACCATATTTTGTTCCGCAATTCCCATCTGTAAAAAGGAATCGGCTGTTTCCTTCTCTATAGAATCGAGACGAGTTGAATTTCCAAGATCTCCATCAAGTGCAAGGACTCTAGAATCCTCTTTTGCTAACTTTGCTAATTGCTTTCCAAATTGGTCGCGTACACTTATAGACATGCCGTTAATCCCCCTCTTCTAGTTCAGTTAGCGCTATATTATACTCCTCATCATTAGGGGCTTTAGAATGCCAAACATAATTATTCTCCATAAAACGAACACCTTTCCCCTTTGTCGTATTAGCAATAATTGCTTTAGGCTGACCATTCCCCCTACCCTTCACCTCATCCAGCACAGCAACTAAATCTTCTATACTATGTCCATCTACTTCCCATGTTTCAAATCCAAAACTGGCAAACTTCCTTCTTCCGTTACTCTCTGGATTCATTCTGTCATGGCCATTTTTCCAACCATATTGCTGCAGCCCGTTTTGATCCATAATAACAATGAGGTTATCTAACTTATACTTTTCAGCAATATTTGCAGCTTCCCAAACTTGACCTTCCTGCGATTCTCCGTCGCCTATCAAACAATACACATGAAAGTCTTTCTTTAACCTTTTCGCACCTATTGCCATACCAACCGCAGCTGATAATCCCTGTCCCAAGGAACCTGTCGACATATCTAACGCATCTAACTTGGTCATATCCGGGTGTGCTTGTAAACGTGACTCGAATTGATCGAAGGTTTTAAGTTCCTCTTCGGAAATGTATCCTCTCAGTGCCAATGTCGCATATAACCCCAATGCCGTGTGCCCCTTTGATAACACAAAGCGGTCTCTATCTTCCCATCTTGGATTAGACGGATCTATAGATAATTGACGAAAAAATAAACTAACTAAAATATCTGCACAAGATAAGGAACCACCAACATGGCCCTGTTTTTTATAATAAGCAGTAGATAATATCCTTTTTCTCAGCACAGTAGCTGTCAATCTTAGTTGTTCAATCGACTCTATCAATAAAATACCTCTCCTCATAAAATTAGGTAACCTTCTCCCAATCGAAAGAAGGCTACCTTTAAATTTTAGTTAAATAGACTTGCAATGTATCCAATAATAATACCGATTACACCAAAATCAGAATCACCAAATGTTGTATTTGCAAAACCAAGTTCTCCTAACACAGGTAGTAAAAACGCTGGCAAGAAGCTGATTAATACACCATTTACAAATCCACCTGCAGCAGCACCAATTCGACCGCCTGTTGCATTACCAAATACTCCCGCACCCGCTCCAGTAAAGAAATGAGGAACAAGACCCGGAATGATCAGAGGCAATGACAATACACCTAACAACGCCATACTAATAAGCCCTCCAGCAAAACTGAAAAGGAACCCAATCATTACAGCAGTTGGAGCATATGGGAATACTATCGGTATATCTAGTGCAGGTTTTGCCCCCGGAACAAGCTTATCTGCAATACCTTTAAATGCTGGTACGATTTCATTTAGAATCATACGGACTCCGAGTAAAATAATACTTAACCCGGCAGCGAACATAATACCTTGCATAATACTGAACATAATATAGTTTTGGTCTCCAGAGAAATTAGACACCACATCAGAACCTGCTAGAACCGCTAAAATGATGAAAATAGCTATCATTGTTAAAGCAGTAGTGATTAAGGAATCCTTCAAAAATGACCATTTCTCAGAGATTACAATATCCTCAGTGGATTTTGATTTATTGCCAAACCATTTCCCAATAAAGCCGGCAGCAATATAACCAAACGTCCCAAAATGACCAATCGCAATATCGTCATTTCCAGTAACTTGCCTCATAAACGGTTGACCAAGTGCAGGCATCGCTACCATGAAAAAACCTAATAATAAGGAACCTACAATAACCAGAGTAGCTCCATCCATCCCAGTAGTTCCTAACACAGCTGACAACAAAGCCGCCATAAAGAATGTATGATGTCCCGTTAAAAAGATATACTTCCATGGCGTAAAACGGGCAAATAATATATTTGCAATAAATCCAAATCCCATTATAAGTGCTGTTTCCGTACCGAACATTTGCTGAGCGATAGCAACAATCGCTTCATTATTCGGTATTACCCCTTGAATATGGAAAGCTTCATCAATAATTCCACCTAACGAATCTAAAGAACCTACAATGACCCCCGCACCAGCACCAAGTATAAGAAAACCAATAATACTCTTAAGCGTCCCAGACATCACTTTCGTCGTAGCGGCACGCTGAGCAACGAGTCCGATAAATACCATTAAACCAACTAACACAGCAGGAATGCTTAAAATTTCATTCATTAAGAATTCAAAAAAAGCCATACTCTATCCCCCTTATGTGTTTAATACTGACTCCAATGCACCTCTAACTTCATTTAAATCCGCAATATTTTTCACACTAACAACCTTTACTTTTCCTCCCTCCAATTGTTTAGCAAATTCTTCATTAGTGAATATAAAATCTGCATATATACTCGATGCTGTAGTAAAATCGGCAGTCTCTACATCCGCTGTAATACCTTTTTCCTTTAATATTTTTTCAATTGTCATTTTCAACATCATGCTAGATCCAAAACCCATTCCACAGACTGCTAGTATTTTCAAGACTCATGCTCCTCTTTTTCATTGAATAAACGAAGAATTTCATCATACCTAGTTGCATTTTTTAAACGCTCAATAGATTCTGCTTGAGAAATCACCTCCGCAACTTTTTGTAAAATGTCAATATGAGACTTACTATTTAAAGCAGCCAAGCCTATTAATACCTTAAATTTTTTGCCGTTTTCAAATGCGATCTCCTCTTTTAAAACGACAACACTAATACCTTCTTGAATCACGCCATCTTCCGGACGTGCATGAGGCATTGCAACACTAGGTGCTATTAGAATATATGGTCCAAGCTCATGTATATTACGAATCATTGCCTCCACATAAGTTGTTTCCACTTTTCCCGTTTGCACAAGTAAATCTCCACAAATACGTACAGCATCCTCCCAATCTGTTGCTGTAATATTAAGCAAAATCCCTTGTTTATCAAGTATTTTCCGATTCAATATATTTTCCCCTTTGTTGCTTTTTGTACTATATGCTCGTTCAAGTTTGAACATGATATGCTGTCCCTGTGTAAGAAACAATTTGCAATTGTTTCTTACACAGGGACAGCTGACTATTTAAATTCCATACAAATTAGCCCTCAAGAAGTAAATTCCTGAGGGCTAATTTAATAGAATTGTTTCTTACATAGGGACAAAAAAATCAAACTGGTTCTACCACATTGATAGATAAAAGTTCATTTAAATAATTATCTATTTGTCTATGGTAATCCGCTCCATCTACTCCAGAAAGAAAGACCGAAATGACCGCAAACACTATTAACTATTTTTAACTCACTGTTTGGAATCATTTTTTGCTCGGCTTCACAATCTCTAACTGTAAAAAACATATCATCGCTAATAGGCATAACAAACACTTTTGCTTTTATTCGCCCAAGTGCTTCTTCTAGACTGTCTCCTGTATTTCGACTGACGTCTCCACGTTGCCATTTCCAACCCATTGTAAGTAATGAATTGGGATCCAAACTTTCATATAAAGGGTGTAGAAATTCATTGATGAATTCTTCTACACTATTCATATCGAATAAAGTCCATTTTTCTTGTTTATAAAACTCCGTACTCAGTCCTAACACTGCCCAAATATCCGCATGCCTTTTTAAACCATCTGAAACTTCTAAATGGGAAGAATAATTTCCATCCTTCCAACCTGGATCTGACGTAATTGCATCATTTAATGTTTTGGTAAATAAAAAATCATGCACTGTATTTTTGGCAGTCCCCGCAATTGGCGCTGCTCGTTTGACCATATTTGGATAGCGAACCGCCCATTCATACGTCTGTTGAGCACCCATCGACGCCCCAACAACTAAAGCAATTTCTTCAATCCCATACTTCTCAGTAATGAGTTTATGTTGTGCTCTCACATCATCCCCAATTCGAACATTCGGAAAGTTCGCCATCGAAATAGGATCCGGGCTATTATGAGGAGAACTGGAAACTCCATTTCCAATCTGATTAATGACTATGATGAAGTATTCACTCGGATTTAAAGCTCTGTCTATACCAATATAAGATTCATAATCTTTACTTGTACCCGAAAACCAAGTAGGAATGACTATTACATTATTTTTTGACCTGTTTAACTCACCGTGCGTGGTATATACCAACTTCAAATTTGGAATAATACCGCCATCTTCCAAGTTAAAATCTCCTAAATTATAAATCTCGTAAGGTCCTACATTTTCCTGCGAATAAAAATCATTTGTAATCAATTAACAATCCCCGCCCTTCTATTTCAACAGTTAGTTTCAGCTGACTGATTGAATAATGTATGGATATCTAGATTAATCTTAGATTTGAAGGATGTACAAGTCAATTACTAGTGCTATGGAAAAAAAATTGTCCCTTTGTACGAAACAATTTTGAAGTATTCGTACACAGGAACAAAAAAACACACCCTCCAGAGAAAACCTAGAGAGTGTGCATACTACAGTTAGATATCAGAATTGTGTGCTACACAGGGTCACTTAATAGAATACTTCCCAAAACCATCCGTACCTTCACCTACATACTTAATATTGCCGTCAGCAGGGATTACTTTTTCTGCTTGTTTAGAGGATTCGAATACGATTGTTGCGTTACCTGGTAGTGCTGCGAATTTCCAGTTGCCGTCAGCAGATGGATCGATTGTTTTCTCTGCAAGAATGTAGTCGATAATTGTTTGACGGTTTTCATCTGGGTAGATTTCAATTGCTGTTGCATTTCGTACGCCTGGGAATGTTCCATTTGCACGGTAGTTATTTGTTGCAACGATGAATTCTTGTTTTAAGTCAATTGGTTTACCATCGTATTGTAAATTTGTAATACGTGATGATTTGTCATTTACTAGATTTCCATCTGCATCGTATTTTGCTGGTTTCGTCACATCAATTTCGTATGTTACCCCATCAATTACGTCATAGTTGTATGAGCGGAAGTCTGTATTGATCAGCTGTTGGTCGCCAGTTTTAGTTGCATCAATTTGGTTAAATTGACCCGCAGACATTTCCAACCATTCTTTAACATCTGCTCCAGTTACTTTAACCGTTGCTACAGTGTTGTCGTATAAATATAAGTCAGCTACGTTTTTAATTGCTAGCTCGCCTTTTGGTACATATGTGTAGTACTCAGGATCGCTTCTTGTTCCTGCTTTAAATGGCGCACCTGCTGAAAGGACTGGCAATTTCTCATTAGCTGTACCTTTTAGTTTAGCTTTTACATACTGCGTTTGCGCATTTGTTACGATTTGAATCGATGGATCATCTTGTACTTGTGAGAAGTAACTATGAATATCAGCTGTAGTTGTTCCTACGGCTTGACGTACATATTTAATTGTTCCTTCATGTGCTTCTTTTACAGCGTCTACAACTGTTTTATCAACATCCGTTGAATCTTTAGCGATAGTGCGAACTTCCGCTTTAGATTGTTTTACTTCCCATTCGTTACCTTTTTTCACTAGATCTAGATCGATTACACCTAAATGACTACCGAATTTACCAGGCATAACAACTGGAATACCATTAATAGTGCCGTTTTCGATATCCACATTAGTTAAAGATGCATCCACTTTACCAGGGAATACTTGGTGCGCATGTCCTGTAATAATAGCATCAACGTCTTTAACTTTCGTCAGAAGATACGTAACATCCTCTTCGCCAACCTCATGCTTGGTATCTCCAAGACCTGAATGGGAAAGAACTACAATTACGTCTGCTCCTGCTTTTTTCATCTCAGGAACAATTGCTTCTACTGCTTGTACTGAATCGTCTACCTTTACTTTTCCTTCTAAGTGAGACTTGTCCCATTTTAGAATTTGAGGTGGTACGATACCTGTTACTCCAACTTGGATAATAGATTTCTTCCCTTTAGAGTCAACTACTTCTTTGTCAATTAACACATATGGCTCATAAGCTAATTTACCCGTTGCTGCATCACGAACATTTGCATTTACATATGGGAAATTGGCATCATCCATTACTTCATCTAAATAGTCCAAACCATAGTTAAACTCATGGTTTCCGAATGTAGCACCATCATATTGAAGTAGTTCCATTGCCGTTACAGATGGGTGTTCTTCCCCATCTACTAATTTATCTACAGCTTGCTTGTACGAACCGAGTGGAGTTCCTTGAATTGCATCTCCGTTATCGAAAAGTAACGAATTGCTATTTTCTGAACGAGCATTCTTAATAAGCGTAGCAGTTTTTGCAAGGCCTAAACTATTAGAATCAGTATCCTTATAGTAGTCATAGTTTACGATGTTCGTATGAATGTCAGAAGTTCCTAAGATTCTTAACGAAACAGTAGATGGAGACTTTTTATATTCTGTCAAGAAGCGTTTTAATATATTATTCATTTCATGTTTACTAACAATATTAGAAGGTCTTACAGTTTTATCTGGATATCCATTTAAGAATCCTAATCCAATTGCCTTTGCAATTTCACTATGATTGGATACCTTAATTTTATTTTTATCTGTAAATTTGTTTAACAAATTCTCCGAAAAAGTTTTATCTGTTTCAATAGCTCTTGTTGCAATAATAAATGCATGCTCACGAGTTAGCTTTTCATCTGGAGCGAAAACAGTCGCAGACTTTCCAGTTATAAGCTTTAACTCCAGCGCTTTCTCAATGTAGGGCTTTAACGAATCAGGAACATCATTAAACTTAACGGATTTTCCAGTACCTAACTCTATACCCATAGCGTCGATCATTGTTTTTACATAATCACCACGTGTAACATCTGGACTTTTTGCCGCAGAAGCATAGTCAACATTCGCAAATCCCCCTACTGTAAGCGATAACGCAAGTGCTGATGCTGAAACTTTTTTCCACATAAAATAATTTCCTTCTTTCTCAACTTGGAATATTAAACCAACACAATTGTAACAAAGATAATAAGTAAATAGTGTAATTAATTCGTAAATTTAAAAAACTACTATTACGTTAATAGGCAGAAGTATATTTGAAACATTAGGTTTATGTGGTGATTAGGGGTAATTATGTGAGGAATTGCAAAATTTCTGGGGAGAACATAGAAAAAAACCGATTCCCAAAGAAAGGAATCGGTTTTAAGCTACTTTACAATGTACGGAGAAGCAATATACCCAGTTACACTTTTTCCATTTATAACTGTTTGGACTGGATACCAAACAAAATGATTAGTAGAATTTTTGTTTTCATCAAATACCGGTGAACCTATGATAGTTACTACAGAACCTTTTGTAATCGAGGTCAGTGGCGACTGAGTACTTGGTGAACTGCGAAGACCTGATCCATTGTATTTTACTTTATCTCCATTTCCATACTCCTCAGTAGTAAGGGTGCTTGAAGTTAATGGATATGATTTCTTAACAAATTCTATATTGTTTGTTTCCTCCGCGTAAATAAAGTCTTCTTTTTTGAAATCTAACAAGTCAATACTCGTTTCTAATAATCCATTTTTCTCCATAGTTTGATAGACTCGTTCTTGATATGCGTTTGGATTTCTTTTTCCGGTTGCCTGATAGACCGGACTATTGACTGCTTTCGTCCCATTGTATGCCATTATTGCAAAATACCATCCCTCTAAATCTTCTGGTTTAGCATTCTCTATTTTTGGCAAACTGCTTCTTTTATAATTTTTTCCAAGCATATCGATAGCAGTATCAATATTATATACTAAATCATATTTTATACGTTCCACGTCATAACCTGCTGTACTCGTAATTTGCATTAACCCAATACCGCCATCGCTACTTATAATTGGCTCACCATTAGATTGGAAATGAATCCATCCATTACTCTCTACGGAAGCTATCCCCTTAACGATTTCCGCTGGAATTGGCACTTCAGCATTTCTAGCTGCAGTTGTAAGCAAGCAGTTCATCGTTTGACGATCTGGGTTTGATTTAATATTTGGATCATATCCACAGGTATCTGCCGTCAAACGTAAATCATCATTCAACGCTCTTGCCAAAAACCCAGCAAAATGTGCACGAGTTACTGAATTGTTCGGTCTAAACTCCCCATTCGCATAGCCACTAACTACTCCAAATGCAGTGGCTTTTCGAATATCCGAATATGCAGAAGAATTCAGGGGGACATCCGCAAATGGTAGTGCCTCTTCCTCCATCTCAAATGCGCGTGCGATAAAACTAGCCATCTGACCTCTTGTTACATAATTATTCGGTTTAAAAGTTCCATCAGGATATCCGTTAATAATACCTGCATCAGCTGCAGATTGAATAGCACCAGATGCATGGTGATCATCCCCTACATCAGTAAAAATAGTATTCTTAGCCGTTAAGTTCAAGTTCAAAGCTCGAGCTACCATTAATGCAGCTTGGCTTCTCGTCAC
The DNA here is from genome assembly GCF_038008385.1 of Psychrobacillus sp. FSL H8-0487. Lineage (NCBI taxonomy): Bacteria > Bacillati > Bacillota > Bacilli > Caryophanales > Bacillaceae > Psychrobacillus > Psychrobacillus sp. FSL H8-0487. The sequence continues at coordinate 815,759 of NZ_JBBOZA010000001.1, read as the reverse complement.
ATAATTACTTGGCTTGTAATGATCTGCATCCACACCATTTACAATGCCCTCGTCATATAGGTAATTGATATGCTTATAAAATGGATGACTCGTTTGCACATCTTGGAATCCTGCGGCTTGAACAATAGATGAAAATCCTAACACTAATATAAAGCTTAAAATCAACATTAACTTCTTCATATACTTCCCCTCCTAATCTATCAGTCTACAAGAAGTCTCTCATCATTAACAACGCATTTCAACCTAATAGGTTACAAAAAGTTTTATACTTTGGCCAAATAGCGTAAAATACTTATCCTTTTTACCTACTATTATCCCAATAAAAATAAATTGACTTTTCTAAATTTACAGTTAGTATTAAATTTACTGGCATTTACCCATTATTATTGTCCTATTTATTTGTAATTAAATTGTTCTAGGTAATAATGTTTAACCATATACTATTTGCACACTATTTAACATTCAGGAGGTAATTATGTCCAAAAAAGTCACCATTTTAATCTTAGCTTTCACATTATTCTTATTACCCTCAATTACTTTAGCTGCTCCAGTTTTTAAAGATATTCCGGAAGACTCCCCTATTATAGCTGAGATTACCTATCTTATAGAAAAAGGAATACTTACATCTGATCCTACTACGGACTTCGGTGGAGATACCTCTATTACCCGTATACAAGCAGTAGAAATCCTAATAAATGCCCTTGCGATTAACCTAGAAAATAGACCAACTCCTGATTTTGTTGATGTAAATCCAACAGATGAGTATTTCCCTTTAATAGCAGCAATTGTTGATGAGCAAATTATGAGTGGCAACGCAGCAGGTGAATTTAAGCCAAACGATCCTTTAACCCGTGGACAGATGGCTATTATTTTAACTAATGCCTTTAAGCTCACTGGCACAACAACTCTCTCTTTCCAAGATGTCGATTCTTCTCATTGGGCCAATGAGTCTATTCAAGCCCTTATCGCAAACAAAATAACAACTGGCTACCCAGATAATACATTCAAACCTGATTCGCTAACAACGAAATCTAATTACGTAGTATTTTTAGCAAGAATACTAAATCCTGTTTTTCGAAAAGATTTAAGTAAGCCTGCTCCAACTCCTGAACCCGTGCCAGAGCCGGTTCCGGTTCCGGTTCCGGTTCCGGTTCCGGTTCCTGTGCCTGTGCCTGTTCCAAAATCGTGTGAAGAGCCAAGTAAAAAAGAGACTTTCAAAGTAAATGTTTCCGTAACCTCTCTTTGGAATAAACCTAATATGTCTAGAAAAGTAGATAGACCTTCCACTTCAATCCCTGTTGATATAAAGAAATGGACAAAAGATATGAGTCTATCACAAAAATGGTGGCTTGTCGGAAAGACAGATACACAGGCTCTATATGGAGACGAAGTAACAGTTCTTAAAAGTACGGGCAATTGGGTTCGTGTCGCTATTAAAGATCAATATGTACCTTATCAAAAAGAAGGATATCCAGGTTGGGTTCCTAAAACACATATTAAATCTACAACGACCAACTATACTAATTGTTCCATTGCAATTGTAACTTCAAAGGTGGCAACTTTGTATAATAATAACGCAGAAAAGAAAAAGTTTATGGATATCAGTTACTCTACTATTCTCCCAATTATTAAAGAAGATGAAAAGTGGTTTTACGTGCAAACACCAGGAAATATAGTCAAATTATTAAGTAAAAAAGATGCTAAAACATATAAAAATTACGTTGCCATTCCAAAACCATCTCAAAAGGATATTGTTAATGAAGCAAAAAGGTTCTTAGATCTCCCATACTTATGGGCTGGTACATCGGCATATGGCTATGACTGCTCGGGAATTATTTATGCTGTCTATAAAAACCATGGAATCCTTATCCCACGCGACTCCTTTTATCAAGCAACAAAAGGAACTGCTGTATCTAAAAAGAATTTACAACCTGGGGATTTAGTATTTTTTGCAGGAGCCAGTGGTAAAGGAAAAGTCTATCATGTTGGTTTATACGTTGGGTCAGGTAAAATGCTTCATGCTCCGAATGCTTCATCCAAGGTGAAAATTGAATCGATGAATGCTGGGGCATATAAAAGAAATTATGCAGGCGCCCGCAGATATTTAGTAAATAAGTGAATATAAAATTACATTGAATAAGCCGCCGCCCTTGTGGCGGCTTATTCAATGTTTTAAACAGCAACTGGCTACCACATAACTTCTACCAACTGACACATAAATTCTTCTATCCACCATACAACAACATCCAACCACCTCCTAAACAAATTCAACCAAAACATAATCTCCTCCAACTACCAACACAATTCCTCGACACAAAAATAGACTTGTAGATAATTTTAACGTATCTACAAGTCTAAAAAGAGTTATTTTGTTGTAAATCTCATCAAATATTTATCTCCATTTTTCACTTGAATTTCTAATAGATAATCCGTGTTAGCTTGATAGTTCTCGATAGGAGCTACCATTATTTTTTTGTTAGCTAAGTTTGGTGTGAGCTTTATAGGAATCTCATAGTTCTCAGTGTATAGTTTAACAGCAATCGTTGAGTCGTCCGAGAATACTTGGTTAAACAATATGGTCCACTTCTTATCTAATGGAACATTGGAATGTTCGGGAAGATTAATATAATCACTTGCACTAACCGCGCTCGATATTAGGGAATACTTTTTATAATTAGAGACATTAAGGATACCTTCACCATATAACGGATCCCAGTTTGTAACACCTTTATCGTCAACATAAGTTTTTAACGTTTTTTCAATTTCTTTTATCGAACTAGTTGGTGCTTCTAACATTAGCATAGCTGCGACACCACTCACATATGGAGCGGCCATAGATGTGCCATGCAAGGCGGCATACTTTTCTCCTGGCACACTGGAAACGACACTGACGCCAGGTGCTGATATGTCAATGGAATGACCGGTGTTACTAAAACTAGCAATTTGATCAGTTTGGTCAGTTGCGGATACAACTAATATTTTCTCTTCGGAAGCAGGATAGTAATTAGCTGTATCATCACTAAGATTTCCAGATGATACGACGACTAGTACATTTTTAGAAAGTGCGTAGTCAATTGCTTGTGCTAAATGCTCGGAATATTCATTTCCTTGGAAGCTCATGTTCACGATAGATGCACCATTATCCACAGCGAAATGGATTCCTTTAGCTATATTCGAATCATAGCCATTTCCAGAGTGATTGAGCGCCCGTATTGGCATAATTTTGATATTGGCTGTTGTTGATTCTACTATAATTCCAGCTACATGCGTACCATGAAAATGCTCATCCATTGGATCCGAGTCATTATCAACAAAGTCATATCCATCTATCATTCTCTCTCTTAGGAAGGAATGGGTATAATCTATCCCCGTATCAATAACAGCAACGATTACTTCTTCATCATTTGAAGCAATCTTTGATTTCATCCATTCTGTTCCCACCCGGTTAACCGACCATGATTTAGTATATTTATCTGTTGTTTGAGCCATATCAATTGTTCGTATATAATCTGGTTGCAAAATGTTTATCTGATCTCTCATAGAAGAGGATATCCTAAAGGTTGATTTTGGTTGAACTTCATCTACAGGAATGCTTTTTGTTTCTTTATTTCCTTCTTTATCTGTTATTTCTACTATTACTCTATCTGTCCCTGTTGTCTCCCCTGAACTACTAAGAGCAATATTAGGAAAAAAGAAAACTAAACTTAACGAACATCCCAACACCATTTTAACTAACATACTCCTCATTTTTTCCCCACCCTACTTTACATTGTACCATTAGCAACTGAGTACCCCTTTTATAAGGTATGTAAACTAGGTGATGTTGATTATTGTTTCAAATGTAAAAAAACCTACAAATCATGTCGATTTGTAGGTAAAAGGACTATCTTTTAGATGCTTCATTTGCGATATATAAACCAATCTTAGAATTTTCGGTCCATATACGATCCCATCTACTTAAAGGTACAGGGTTGTCACCTGCATATGGTGAAATTTCGAGGACGATACCTGGCATCCCAGTTTCTTGGATAAAGTAATCACCAGATGCTCCCGAACCTGGAAGGTATTGCGGAGGCATTACCTTATATCCAGTGATTTGTGATAATTGGTTGGCTAAAGCTTTATCTCTATTAAGCTCTGCTGTTTTTTGATAATTAAACCAATACATAATTTGACCAGATGAATGATAAGAGATATTCGTTTTAAAAGGTCTACTAGTCATGAAATTTCCTAATGCCTGTGCCTCTGGCTCACTAAATGCATGAGGACCTCTATATTGCATATAGGAAGGGCCTGATCTAGAATTGTTAATTTTAGACCATCTCGAGTCAAAATTATCATTTAAGTCAACGCCGCGGATATTGGACTTCCAACGGTTAAAGTTACTGCTTCCATTAATAGCAAGGACATTTGACTTGTTTGCTACTGCATTTGCTCCCAATTGGACAAGTGTTACCCCGTCAGGATTGACCATTGGCACAAACCAGATTGCTGTCTTGTCCAAAACAGATTTAACATTGTATCCCTGGTAAGAACTACCCGCCGCATAGTGTGCACTATATGTGTCGATCATTTCGAGCAAAACATTTGTTGTCATATGTTCTCTTGCATGAACGGAAGCATCAAATAATACTTCTTTTTTACCATTTCCTATACGTATTGCATAAATGGGACGCTTTTCTACAGATGCTCCTATTTGTTTTAGTTCTGTGAAGCTTGGATATTTTGCTGCGATCTGTTGTAAATAAGTCGTCATTTTTTGATGTGTAATGATCTGCTTGGGATTTACTATATTGCTAGTGGTTGGTGCAGCTGTTCCCTTTGAAAGAAAGCTCGCTACTACATACCCTCTCATATCTCCAGCAGTCACATAAGCCCAACCAGCTAACTCTGAATGGACTAAGACATTCTTTCTATTTATTAGTGCCCCAACACTCGCACCACTTGAACTCGCAATGTTCTTCACGACTACGCCACTTTTAGAGGTCACTGTAGCTGGATAAGTAGTTGGCTTCCCGATAAAGTTAGAGGCAACATATCCAGTAATATTGCCGTATTGAACGAATGACCATCCATTTTCAGCGGAAAATTCTTCGACAATCATTTTATATTGAAGTGTTGCAAGATTCTTGCTGGTTGCACTTGCAGATTCTCGAACAATAACGCCACCCTTAGAGCTTGCTATTTTTATGTTCCCTACTGCTTTTTTCAAAAAGCTAACTGGCGCATAACCTGTTATACCGTCGACTTGAATTCGAGCCCAACCATTTTCTACAGAAAAAACAGTTCCAGATGTCCCGTAAGTCATGTGATGAAGTGACGTAGAACCAGTCGATGGAGCTTCTCTTAAAATAACTCCGGATGCACTGTTCACGGTATATACTTCACGAAAAGTAGAGGCTTTGGTCACATTCGTATAACTATTCCAGATGAGGAGCATGATGAGAAATGCTCCCATTATTTTTAGTGAATTTTTCATCGTTTCCCCCATTTCTAATGTACTCTTTTAAGTGTACTGTCGAATACTAGCGAATCATAGTTACCTTTTAACTAAAATCCTCTAGGTACATGACCCTTTTTTTAGCAAAGTTTACGATACAGTATAGTTTAAGGTACAATACACTTTATGGAGGTTTTGAAATGCGTAATGAGTTAATGAAGTTTATAATTGTTGGAGTTTTAAATACGCTTCATTATTATGGGTGGTATTTACTATTTTCTCAGGTTATAGATTGGCATTTTTTGCCTTCCCACTGGATAGCTTTTGTCATAAGTATGATAGGATCATTTTATTTGAACTCTTACTTTACATATAATACAAAACCTACATGGCGAAAATTTTTCCGATTTCCTTTGACATATATCGTCCAAATAATTATATCGACTATTGTACTATATATACTTTCTACATATTTTGGGGTGGATGATCGAATCGGTGCTCTTATTGCTTCCGTAGTTACAATTCCTTTTACTTTTTTACTATCCCGAAAAATATTAAAAAGATGATTCCAGCTTATTCAGCCGAATCATCTTTTTTGATAGTGGAAACATATTCTTCTACAAAATACACAGGTCGGTCTTTGGTCTCATAGAAAACCTTTCCTAAATATTCTCCAATAATCCCTAATGATAAAAGCTGAATACCACCTAAAAATAGAATTACTGCCATAAGAGATGGATATCCAGGTACAGGATCACCATATAAAAACGCACGAATAACAACGATAATCATGAAGAAGAATGCCGCTACAGAAATTATTACACCCAACAACGAAGAGAAGCGAAGTGGCGCAATCGTTGAAGATGTAATTCCATCGATGGCCAGATTAAAAAGTTTTCCATAATTCCATTTAGTTTCCCCCGCTGCACGTGGATCACGGTCGAAAAGAATTTCCTTTTTGTTAAAGCCAATCCAGCTATACATACCTTTAGTGTACCGCTGACCTTCGCGTAACTGTTGTAATGCATCAATACAACGACGATCTAACAAACGAAAATCCCCTGTGTCGCGCTGTACTGGGATATTTGAAAGGGTCTCCAATATCTTATAGTACCTGGAAGAGGACCATTTTTTAAACCAAGATTCCCCTGCTCTACTACGACGCTTTGCAAACACATCATCATAGCCTTGTTCCCAATAGCTAATCATTTCAGGGATGAGCTCTGGAGGGTCTTGTAGGTCTGCATCAATAATAATAACTGCTTGTCCCTTTGTATGGTCAAACCCAGCAAGCATCGCCACCTCTTTTCCAAAATTCCGAGAAAGATTCACATATGATATATCGTTTCTATGATTCACCAATTGTTTTAACAAAAATAGGGTATTATCCGTACTGCCATCATTAACGAATAAATACTCAAATTGATAATTTGGCAGTCCACTTGTTACTGCATCTAATCGGTTGATCAAAGTATGTAGTACCTGCTCCTCATTGTAAGCTGGTATTAAGATTGAGATTGTTTTCATATTTATCACCTAGTGAATATTATACCGCTTGGTAGCAGTTATAGCACTTAAATTTATTTGAAAAGATTGCTGACTTTCTTTATGTTGTAATCGGTTCTAGTTTGATATCATTTTGAGCTTTTTTCTTTGTTTTTCCTATAATATATTCTCCAAAAGGTAGTAGCGAGATTAATTTGATAACGATTAAAGATACCAATAAAGAGAATATAAACAATGCCACAACTCTGGTACTTGTGTGTTGGAAGTAATTTGCCGTAATTGGTGCTAAAAATACCTGAACTTGCCAGTGAACAAGGAAAATCCCAAAAGCATTGTCATTAAGCATTTTCACTACTTTAAAGTTAGGAATAGCCTGGCCCCAAGCAATCAGCGCACAGGTTACCGATAAAACAAATGGAAATAAATCAAATCTACGTGAATATACTAGAGTATTTCCAGCTTCATAGGAAAGAAAAACAAGCGAAAAAGATACACCTATGTATAACAATGTTGCCCATCTATGCTTAAATAGTTTTTGGGAAATAACTGTATAATTCTTTCCAATTATATAACCTAATGCAAAATAACCCACCCAAGCTAGAAAGGGTAATTTGAGTATATAGTTGAAATCTAAAAATATATCTGGATTATTTTCCATCCAGTTTAAGTACCATAACATTATTAAGATACTTGTAGGAACCAACCAAGCCATCGACACTTTATATTTTGTTACAAGAAAATGTAAAAAGTAAAATTGGAATATAACAAGGATAAACCATCCCTCAAAGGAACCTGTCATTATATTTTTTAGTAGTTTCACCGCAAAATATGTACCAGTATTTGTAGAATAAGAAACGACTAACGCATCTATTAATGCGAAAGAGAGAAATGGTAGAAAAATAAACTTAAATCTACTTTCCCAGAAGTTGCTTGGTAATTTTTCAGGATACCTATTGGCTAATATAATAACCGACAGAACGATGAATGTTGGGGTTGCGAAACACAAAAGAATTCGAAAAAATTGATAATACTCGATTTCGGGATAAGAAACAATTGAAGCCGTTTGCGTTGTGCTATGTAAAAAAACAATACATAAACATGTAACTGCTCGTAATAAATTCCATTCCTTAATCATATATACCTCCTTTATTAAAAAAGCTCTACATAAATGGTAAGTTACTTACATAGTAAAGTCAAAAGAAGTTTGAAATCAAGATATTTCACAATGAGAAATTATAGTCTTATTTTAAATATGGTGGACGTGCCAGAAACTATATAGCACCAGATAAACTTATAGTAAGAAGGATTACACGTTTTATTTGTCGAACCTATTATTAAAGAAATAGTTTTCTAAGGAGGACCTCGTCTCTAGAATGCTATTTATTCATCAAAACATAAGATTATGGAGGCAATAATGAGTTACATACAAACAATTCGTGCGTTAATCGGTAATGAAATGCTAATGACAGTAGGTTGCGGGATTATTATTGAGCATAAGGATCAGATTTTACTGCAACATCGTACAGATCAGGATGTATGGGGAATTCCGGGTGGGGTTATGGAGCCTGGAGAAACGTTTCTTGAAACTGCTATTCGAGAAACACTTGAAGAAACAGGATTAACGGTTGAACAATTACAATTGTTTGGTCTTTATTCAGGTGACGAAGGATTTACAGAGTATCAAAATGGCGATAAAATTTTCAGCGTTCAGATTATTTTTCATACATATAGCTTTACAGGGGAGTTACTTCATAAAACTGATGAAAGTCATGAACATCGTTTTTTTCCCCGTCATGACCTACCTAATTTGAATACACATCAAGAGCGATTCATTCAGGATTGGGTTGACAAAGTATCCCTCCCAACAATTAAGTAAAAATGCAGTATTCCAATTCCATACCTTTCCTATTCCATAATATAGAAGGAGAAATCACTTATGAACTTACATATTTCTAGAGAAACAAACAAAACAGATAAACAATATATTAATGAGGAGCTGTATAAGTTTAATTTAAAATACTTTCCAGAAGATTTAAGAGGAAGATACGAAGAAATTAATTTATATCTGAAGGATGATAGTGGGAATGTACGGGGTGGAATATTAGCTGAAGTATGTTGGAATTGGCTAGAAATCCATATTTTTATGATTGATGAAGATATACGGAAATCAGGATTTGGAACGAAATTATTGGTAGAAATGGAGAAGATAGCAAGGGAAAAAGAATGTGATTTTATAAAGTTAGATACTTTAAGCTTTCAAGCATTGGGGTTTTATGAAAAAAATGGGTACGAAGTCTTTGGTAGTTTAGATAACGTAGGAAGAGACTACAAGCACTACTATTTAAAGAAAGACTTATAGAAAAGTTATTATTAATCGAAAAAGAAACCAGTTTGATCATCTTCGGTCAATATGGTTTCTTTTCGCTTGGTACAACTACTTCTACATGGAACCTGTTTGGAAATTCATCAGGTATCGATCGCCACCAACAACTCTAATGTCGAGCAAATAGGGAGCGTTTGGTTCAAAATTAGTAATGGGTGTAACCATTAACTTAGCTGTACCTTTTGTAAAAGAAACCTTAATGGGTTCTTCTTGTTCATCTGAGTATAGAGCTACAGAAATGATTTTAGTGTCGGTGAGTATACGATTAAAATTGATTGTCCACTTTTTGTTAAGTGGAACGTTTGTGTATTTTGGTAAGTTGATATAATTTGCCGATGCAAGTGTTTGCTGGATGAGAGAATGCTTTTCATAGGAAGAAACATTAACAATTCCTTCTCCATAAAGTGAGTCCCAGTTAGTTGCACCTTTATCATCTACATATTTTTTGAGTAACTTTTCTATTTCTTGAATAGTTCGAGTCGGGTCATCTAGTTTTATCATGGATGACACAGCGCTAATATGAGGTGCAGCCATTGACGTTCCATCCATAAGAGCATATTTTCCTCCTGGAATACTGGAAAGAATACTTACACCAGGAGCAGCAATGTCAATCGACGCACCCGTATTGCTAAAATCCGCTACCTGATCGTGTTGATCTGTTGCAGAGACGACTATTACTCTTTTTTCGGATGCAGGGTAAAAGTTTTCCGTACTCATTCCTTTATTTCCTGATGCGACTACAACTAGTACATCGTGCTGAATCGCATATTCAATAGCATTTGCCAAATATGTGCTATAGTTTTCGCCCGCTAAACTCATATTTATAATAGAAGCACCATTATCTACAGCATAGTGAATTCCTTTAGCAATGTTCGTGTCATATCCATTTCCCTTTTCATCTAGAGAACGTATAGGGAGTACTTTTACATTCTCAGGCGTGGATTGTGCAATAATTCCTGCAACATGCGTTCCGTGCATATGCTTGTCCATCGGATTTCTATCATTATCTACAAAATCGTAACCTGCCATCACTCTACCATCTAACAATGGATGTGTATTGTCTACTCCAGTATCAATAATAGCCACAATTACATCTTTTTTTTTCGATATTAGCTGCTTCTTCATCTGTTCTACACCAATTCGCTTTACTGACCATGTTGGTTCCATCACTTCACTCGTATGGACAACACCGATGGAGCGAATATAATCGGGTTCTAATACTTCAACCTGTTGAATATCTTCCATCTTTTCTAACTCATCCCAAGTTAAACTCTCAATCTCTTCTTTACCCTCCTCATTTATTAGCTCCACGATTACTCTATCTGTTCCAGATAATTCCTCGTTTCCAGTCTGTGCATAGGAAACATTCGGTGATAAAAGTCCTAATGCAAATAAAACTACAGGATATATGAAATATTTCATCAAATACGACACTCCAATCTAATATTCTATGAAAAGTTTAACACCAAATTCTATTCATATATACTACAATTTTCCAAAAGTCTTCTCAAACCGTAAAGCCTTACTAGGTTTCATACTTGCTGCCTTTAATGCTGGATAAATTCCTACTAAACTTCCAATGGCGATGGAAGTATACAACGCAAGCTTCACTGCCCACATCGGTAATACAAGTGCGAAGATTTCTATGTTACCGTTCCAAACTTTCTTCTTCAAATGCGGAATTCGGAAAAAATAATTCCAATATATTAGTAAATACCATAGTGGTCACGCTACTTAACCTAATAGACTCGTATACAGTTTGCTGTGAAAAGAAAATAGATTAAAATCATCCACAACAAGACTATGCCTAAATTATAATGTTTTTTCATTTTAAATCTTCCATTTACACAAAATTCTTTGCCAATGAATAAAGAACAGTAAAAAAGTATAGTATAAAATGTTTTCAACTCTTTACAAGGTTTCGACGATATTTTTATATTCCTACTGATATAGTGAGTAATAAAAAACGAAGGAGTGTGTGTTATTGCAAAATGATTTTGTTTTACTACTTGATACTATCATCGGACCTAGAGATATTTTTCATGTGATGGAATGTGATATATGTGGTTGGAATGAAATCTACTATCAGCATCCAGAAACCAAAGTTCAAATTGGTTTTGCTTGTGAAGGTTGCAATTATGTGAAGAAATTTGAATACCTAAATTGTATGTAAAATGAACATTTTCAATAATAATTCATATAACAAAACCCCATATAACTCATGGATATGGGGTTTCTATTGCTCTATTAAGTTTTATCTATTACTTCTTTTCTACATCTTCTTCTCTAAGTCCACCATATTTTCGATTTCTTTTTTGATAGCTTTCGATTGCATCCATTAAACAAGGTTCATCAAAATCAGGCCATAGTGTATTGGTAAACCAAAACTCCGTATACGCTAGCTGCCAAAGCATGAAATTACTAAGGCGAATCTCTCCACTTGTACGGATTAGTAAATCTGGTTCCGTTAAGTCTTTTGTCATTAAGTGACTACTGATCAAGTCTTCTGTAATATCGTCACAGGAAATGGTCCCGAGCTGCACTTTGTTTACAATCTGTTGAACTGATTGAATAATTTCATCTCGACTACCATAATTTAAAGCGAAGTTTAATATAAGTCCATCATTATCAGAGGTTCTTTCTACTGCTTTTGTTATGGCTCTTTTTGTATGATCCGGGAGGAGATCGATATTCCCCATCATTTGCACCTGAACATTTTGCTCGATTAACTCAGGTAAATAGGTGCCCATAAATTCTTCTGGTAACCTCATCAAATATTCTACTTCTTTTTTGGGTCTTTTCCAGTTTTCCGTAGAGAATGCATACAACGTTAACGTTTTTATCCCGACATCATTGGCAAACCTTGTTATCTTTCTAACTGTTTGCATCCCCTCATAGTGTCCGGCAATTCTTGGTAAGGAGCGTTTTTTTGCCCACCTACCATTTCCATCCATAATAATGGCTATATGGGCAGGCAATTGTTCTATTTGCGCAAGCTCTTTTCTTTTAGTTAAATCGCTGGTTATTACTGGTTGCCTTTTACGCAAAAGCTTACTTAACATACCAATCCCACCTTATACCTTTTCCAATTATGTCTATTTATCTTAACAGATAAACCCATATATTACTCTTGTTTTTACAGCATTTTTTCTATAGTAAGGAAAATATTCCACGAACTTACTATACTGCAATAATATGCAGAAAAAAGCATCTGAAAGTATCTTCAGACGCCACACTCTTAAAATATTTAGTTAGGAGACAATAATTTTAGTACCCTTCAATGCTATTCTTTAGCTTTTTAGTTACGTAAACAATTGAAACGTTACTTTATGGTTCCTTTGTCCCCTACTTTTTTCGATGGTGGTGGATACCATATATATTTAACGAGGTGTGTAGTCTTTGATGTTGTTTGAGCAATACATGCTTGGAAGCATTGACAAAAACCGAGTGACCATTTGGAAAATGGATTATTGACTTTCCTTTGGTTACCTCCTCCACATGAATAGGGTGATTGAATATCCAAACACACTCCAAATGTCTATAGGACATAGTTGGAAAAGCACCGAAAAGATTTGGTTCTATCAACAGAGGTGTCTTTACAGAATAATTCATCAATTTTTTTATTGCCTTTAAATGACCTTCTAATGTCGATGCATAGCGATTACACGCACCTTCCAACAAATGTAAAGTACTCTCTTCTGAATAATAAATACCATGGGTCGTCACGATTCGTGTCTTTTCCTTCCCAGTAAATACGGATTCTAGCATTAACGTCTCGGGATTAACCAATTCGGAATTCCCTTTAACCTTCTTCATCACACTTCCCCCTTTTTGTCCCCTCTCTATACATGTCTATCCTATCAAAACACTTCAGAACTTACTAGTCTAAATTAACTAAATTTATTGAATATTTTAAAAATAATTCCTAATTCCCCCTTTTTCTTATAGGATATTTAGAACTTAGTCCTATCCCTCACCATTTTTTCCTGTCCGAGTGGTAAACTATTACTAAATAAATACCGAGAAAGTGTCGAAATTTACTTTCTCGGCTTGGATTCTCTTGAAAACCTTATGTTTCTATTCGCTCTCTCAATTTTACAAGGATTCTTTCCCGTCTCTTTTTAATACCTGGTATCGTTATTCCTACTCGAGTCGCTGCCTGCTGAAGCGAGATTCCCTCCACAAAAATCCACATCAGTAGTTCTCGCTCTTGTGCTTGCAAGGATTCAATCGCTCTTTCTAAATCCTCACTCACTATACTTAGAACAATTGATTTTTCTAGCATGACTGCTAGTTTCTCATCCTCCATGGGGTCAGTGTACTCTTCCTGCCGCTTCTCTTTTTTCAACTCATCCAACATTCCACCGTATATGGAACGATAAGCATAAGGTGCAAAATTCCCCTTGCCCTCATCGAACTTCACCCATGCTTTCCATAATGCAATTCTCCCTGCTTGCCGATAGATTTCATGATTCTTATAAATGTTTAGCTTTCGAATACAAGCAGAAATCATCGGGTCAAACTGCTCCAATACTTCTTCAAAATCCGTCAATGCCATATTCCTTTAGATTCATGCATGATTCGTTTATTCCTAGGTAGCCTAAGAATAATAAACTCCTCTTGTATTAACCAATGAGTCTATCGGTAGTAACGGCGCAGGGAACGTTATGTTTTAGAGTAGGAAACGTAATGTATTAGTACGTTGTTCCCTGTGTAGGACACAATTCTAGGGACACATATTGAAATCCGTTATTGTCAGAATTGTTTGTTACACAGGGACATTTTGTTGAATTTAATCCCTTTTTAGAGTAAAGTATTTATGATTAGGAATTCTTTCTACAGGTTATTTCGTAGCAGTCTTAACCTTTGTAGGAGCGGATTCTTTTTTTTGTTATTTTATATCAAAAACTACGCACCTTTCTGAAAAGAGGGTATACATAGGAAAGAGATTTTTATAGGAGGAGAATATGAATACTACAGAGCCATACTACATTACAGAGTCTAAGAGAATCTGCAAGGTTGCAGGGATGGATCCAAACGAGGTATCTAGACCAAAGACTTTTTTAAGCGAAGTGGCTTTTGAACAGAAGCGAAAATCGTATAGTGAAATATTATCAGTGGTTAGCTTTTTCTCCAACAAGTTACTGGATTCCTTAAAAGGCACTCCGATACTAGTTGTCGTTTCGGATGCTGCAGGGTATTTGCTTGAAATTGAAGGCGACGAAACGATCAAGTCTACTATTGAACAATTCGGTATTAAACCTGGTAGCCTGTTCATCCAAGAAGAGACGGGTACGAATGTTATTAGCCTGACATTGCAGCAAAGACATCCGATTAGTCTGATAGGCGAACAACATTATCATACCTTTCTTCAAGAAATAGCTTGCTACGGTACTACATTCAACTATACAGATGACAATGACTTGCTCGGTAGCGTGTGTATCATGATGCCTATCCAGTTTCAAAATGAGCTGTTTTTATCAATGCTCGCCCAGTCTGTTGACTCGATCGAAAGAGAACTCTTGTTGAGAAAACAAAACAAGAAACTTAATATTATGAACCAGATTATGTTAAGTAGAACTAGAAACGGCATTGTTATTACGGATGAAAAAGGAATTACAACCGAGTTTAATAATTTCGCTCAAATGATTTCAAAGAACAGTAGAGAATCAGTAGTGGGAAAAAATATTTTAGAATCGCATTTAACTGGAAGGTATTTCAAAGAAGTATTGGAAAGTGGAAAAATATTTAAAAATGAAGAAATAAAATTTGAAGATGATGCAGGTAACCTAGTAGTTTGCCTATTCGATGCACAACCCATTTATGAGGATGACAAAATGATTGGTGCCTTTGGTCAGTTTAGAGACATTTCAGATCGATACACATTGCAGGAACAATATAATTATTTAGCCTTTCACGATGATTTAACAAATCTGCCAAACAGACGATATATGAATAAGGAAATAGAATCCATTATTAAGGAACTAAGTACAGGTCATCACAAGACCTTAGCACTCCTATATATCGACTTGGATCGTTTTAAAATCATTAATGACAACTTTAGCCATTCCTACGGCGATAAGTTATTAATCGAGGTAAGTACTCGTTTAAGTGGTTGCCTAGCAGAAAATGAGATGCTGGCACGAATGGGCGGCGATGAATTTATTTTCCTATTGCAAGATTTTACGGATACAGACTATGTCACAGCAAAAGCGGAAGAGATACTTCAACTCTTGCTACAACCATTTCTTGTGGACGGCAAGGAATTATATACAACTGCTAGTATTGGAGTTGCTATATATCCCGACTATCCTATTACAATGGAACAGCTGATGGTCTATGCGGATAATGCAATGTATCAGGCAAAATCGCAAGGGAAAAATCGCTATGTCGTGCATACATCTGAATTATTAGATGCCATGTTGGACGATTATATGCTCGAGATAGATTTAAGAAGAGCACTGGAGAAAAATGAGTTCGTTCTCCATTATCAACCTCAGATTAATAACGAAACTGGTCAATTGATTGGGTTTGAAGCATTAATACGCTGGCAACATCCAACGCTTGGGCAGATACCTCCAGATAAGTTTATCAAACTTGCAGAAGAAAACGGGATGATCACTCAAATTGGAGAATGGGTCATTGATGAGGCCTGTACGCAAAACAAAAAGTGGCAAGATGCTGGAATGACACCTGTAAAAGTGTCCGTTAATTTATCGACGCAACAATTTCTAACTAGAAATCTCATTACTTATATGGAAGAGGTACTGGAACGAACAGGTATCAATCCGGCTTATGTGGTCGTGGAAATTACGGAGTATATGGCGATGGAATACGAATACTCTATCCACGTATTGGAGCAGTTGAAAGCACTCGGTATCGGCATTAGTATTGACGACTTTGGTACTGGTTATAGTTCGCTTAATTACCTAAAGAATTTTCCAATCGATTATATTAAAATCGATAAATCGTTCGTCAGTGAAATTATGAACAATGAACAAGATGCTGTCATTATCAAAGCGATTATCTCCTTAGCACATAATCTTCATAAAGAGGTAATTGCTGAAGGCGTGGAAACAAAGGAACAGCTAGAATTCCTGAAAACCCATCAATGTGATATTTCGCAAGGATATTTCTTTAGTAAACCTCTTCCTGTAGACGAGATTGAGAGAATCTATTTAGAACAATAATGACCTTAAAGGGAGAATGACACCATGAAAACAACATCATCGGTATTAGTAGCAAATTTTAAGCACTGGGGAATTCATCATATTTTCGGCATTCCCGGGAAGGCCATATCCCCTATACTGTTTGAGATATTAAATCATGATATGGAATTTGTATTAAGTAAACACGAAGCGGCTGCAGGGTTTGAAGCTGCTGGCTATGCCTTGATGAATCAAAAAATTGGAGTTGCAGTTGGTACGTCTGGTCCAGGTGGTACTAATTTACTCACGGCTGCTGGCCAGGCAAAAGCATCTAATCTCCCTTTATTAATCATTACTGGACACCCTTCGATGAAGGATACCGGAAAAGCAATGGGTCAGGATTCTAGTATATTTGGTGCGGACCTAGTGGACATGTTCAAATCTGTCACGAAGTTTAGCGCTCGGGTCGAACGAGGAGATATGCTACAGCCATTCTTGCAGCATGCACTAGAAAAAGCAGTATCTGGTGTAAAAGGACCTGTACATCTGTCGATCGCATTTGATATTTTGTTAGAACAGATTGAACCGTTCTTGCTAGATTTACCAGAATCGCATGCAATGATTTCTCCTAAAACGAGCGATGTAATAGATAAACTAAATATAGCAAAGCGTCCTCTTCTCTTTTTAGGAAAAGGTGTGCATTCTAGTAAAGCCTACTCAGAAGTGCAGCATCTTGCTGAGCATTGGAATATCCCTGTCATTACCACGCCCGGTGGGAAAGGATCATTCCCTTCCAACCATAGGCTATCCTTAGGTGCATTCGGACTAGGTGGTACAGACGAAGCAACTGCATATGTAAAAGAAAAAGTGGACCTAATGCTTGTTATTGGTTCGCAGTTAAGTGATATGTCTATCGCTGGATTATCGGAAGCGATGTATCCAGAGCATCTAATCCACTTCGATTATGACCAAACCTTTATAGGTAAATCGATACAGGTGCCAACTACACCTATACTTGGGGATATAAAAGCAAACCTGACTGCAATATTAAAAGATATACCAAAAACAAATAGCGAAGCATTCTTAAAGCCAATCGATGATATATTGCTGCAGGAAAATAACCCTGGTGAACGAATGTCTGCTATCCAAGCATTGCGCTCGATGCGATATGCACTTCCCCACGATGCAATTGTTTTCGGAGATGATGGGAGCCACTCTTTTTATGGCATCAAATATTTTGACATATATAAGCCAGGAACGTTCTTCTTTGATGATATATTCGGAGCAATGGGCAACGGAATTGGCTATTCCATCGGCGCGAAACTTGCTGCCCCGGAAGAAAAGATCGTATGTCTAGTTGGAGACGGATGTATGTTCATGCATGGCACGGAACTTTCAACAGCTTTCAATTATAACTCCGCGGTGTTATTCATCGTGCTAAATAATGGACGCTTAGATATGGTGGAAAAAGGCATGCAAAAAATGATCGGTACATCTATCGGTGGTGTCTATGAAACTCCACTGAATGTAGCACGCTTTGCGGAATCTATGGGGCTCGAAGCATTTACCTGCCTGAACCCTTATGAGTTAACCGATAAAATAGCCGAAGCATTACATAAGATTGAACAAACAAACAAACCAATTGTCATTGAAGTATTAGTAGATGAAAACGAAATACCACCAACAATGGGGAGGCAGTAATATGGATACCAACAAAAGGTACGAGGCCGGTATAAATGCAATGGAAGAACTATTTTCGCAAGAAGTACGGAATGGCATGGCAGGCATCAAAGATATTTCACCCGATCTATGGAACATGATCGTATCATTTGGCTTTGGCGACCTCTACTCGAGAAACACCCTTTCCCACGCACAACGGGAAATAATCACACTCACAAGTCTGATCACCCAAGGTGCTTTCGATCAACTAAGAGTTCACTTACAAGCAGCCTTAAATGTAGGTCTAACAAAAGAAGAAATTATCGAAATCATCCTCCACTGTACCGGATACGTAGGCTTTCCAAAAGCAGTTCATGCAATGGGAATTGCTGGAGAAGTATTTAAGGAAAATGAATAATAAACTTCATAAAAAAAGAAAAAAGCGCAATCCTAAAAGGACTGCGCTTTCTTCTTTCCCTAAACAGGGAATACACTCGGAAAATTTGTTATGTTGCTTGGATAAACCGGAACTGACAATTTAAAACTTCATCTCGTCAGTGCAGTAAAGAGTGTCTAATAAAAACTATTAGACATTGAGGTGCACTTCCACAAAAAACTTAACTTTCACTTACATGTAAAAAACGTTGGAACGGAACCTAAATATATCGGTTCCCGACGAGCGTACCTTTCGTCAGTAAAGCAAATTTTCCGCCAAGGCTGTGCAAATCATCCATCGAAGTCTTTTGTAAACACATCGTTTACCAGTCCCTTCCTACGGTAGTTCCGCCTTGTACTAAATATATACCCCGCTTAAAACGGATTAAACATCTTTTTTAAAAATTGTTCAAACTTTTTAATGTCAGAATAGTTTTTTACACAGGGAAACGTGTCAACTACTACTACTACTACTACTACTACTACTACTACTATGCTTTACGACATTTAAAGGCACGATACCCGATGAAATCCCGGTTATGAAATATAAACTCGTTATGCTCCTCCCATAGCTCAAAGAGTTCCATTTTTATGTTTTCCGATGGATTGATGTCGTTAATTTCACTTTGAAGAAGCACAGATGGCGTCCTCATTATTTCAACTTGAGTAAACCCAGCTTGATGTAAACGCAATATCCATTCATCTTTATCTAATATTTCATTGATACCGTAAAGACTACATGCTTTTTGTTGTTTTTCTTCTGATAGGTATTGCTCCGCTACCATTTCAATCATAATTAAAGTCCCGTCACTTTTCAAAACCCTAGAAAGTTCATTTAACGTCTTCGATATATCCGTAAAAACAATAACAGACTCGGCTATAACTAAGTCGAAGGAATTATCTACAAATTCCATATTTTGTATATCTCCTTCCATCACATGGACGGATGACTTATTATTTTTAAATCGTTGTCTTGCTTTTTCTACCATAACGGGATGCTTATCAATCGCTGTCACCTGACTATTAAATCTTTCGGCTAAGAAAGCTGCCGTTTGCCCTGTTCCACAACCTATATCCAATACAGAATGGGTTGGTGGTATATTTTCAGCTTCCAATATAGATTGGGTTAGACTAAAGCCTCCAGGATGGGCACCGCCAATTCCAAAGTATGCCAATATGTCTATATAAGCATTAGACAATGAATTTACCCCCTATTTTCAATATAGCTATACTATGCTTTTAAAGCATGTCTATAACTCAATAGGTCGGTTTTAATTATAATGATTTAGGTACTTTTTTTCTTTTCAACATCCTTAATGTTCCTCCGCCGGTACGGAAACACTGTAATTGAATCTCATAAAAATCCCTGAAAACTTTACTAATAGTAAGTTTTCAGGGATTTTATTGATGTGCTTATTTTAACTTTTACCTCGCATGCTAATGTTTGTTAATCACTTACACAACCACTTTACGCTTTCCTGTTCGGATAAATTCTATAATTTCTTCGCTACTAAGCTCGCTGATACCTAGTTCTTTGATTGTTCTTTCATCTGATTGAAGGGATTCCCCTACAAGAATTTCTCCTAAAGTGATTAATGAATCCATGACTGGTGTTTCTAAGCCAATATGACTTGCGATAGATGCAAATGTTCGCAATCCAAAAGGAATATCTTCAGATAAGTAACGTGAATTTAAAGAAGTGGGTCCTTTAATCGGTGTCAAACTTTGGCTACCGTTTAATACCTCCCCGGTAGTGCCTTTCGGGCCATACCCTGAAGTATGTAGAAGCTCCGCAATCGTCATCAGATTCAAACCGAACTGTTGACCTATATTTAATCTTTCCTCATCCAGTTGTTCCATAACTCGAATAACCGATGGAGTCATTCCTTCTTCATAAATATAAAATTCTCCATTGGAACGCTCAATGCGACCGGCATTTAAAATCGTTCCTGGAGGATGGTCAATTGGATTCATACTACTTAGCCCTGCCTCAAGGATATTACTTACAGGTACGATATTCAAGATATCATTGAGTAACGCCACTGCCCAATCCGTATGAATGGAAGGAAACACACCTATTTGGACTTTAATCTTTACGTTAACTCGAACTCTTCCAGCACCCTCTAGTCTTGTTGCGTATGGAAGGGTATCTGACTCCGCTAACACCACGTCGCTATTTACCCCTAAATCTCCCCAAATCTTTGCGAATTCTAACGATCCAAGCGTCCCGGGTAAAAGAACGACTAATTGGTCTGCTTTCACTTTATTTGCTAAAAGCTTTGCATAATCTCTATGTGCAAAAGCAGGGACAGCGATAAGGATAATCTCTGCACCGTCTAATGCCTGGTCAATATCATTTGTTACCATAGCTATTTCTGCAGTTCCATTTAAGACATCACCAAGACATTCAATGCGTTTCGATTCAAAAACGCCTTTCATTGCGTAACTGAATTTTTCCATTTCAAATAAATGAACTGTATGTCCTGCCAAACTTAAATCTGCGGCTAACGTATGCCCACCATTTCCTCCACCTAAAACTGCTACCGTTCTTTTCATACTATTCCTCCTTCTACATTTTCTATCTAACGATTCTTCTATTACTCCCCACACTTGCTATTTCTTAATGACATCATTTATATATTGTTTTGTGCATACGTAACCCGTAATAAGGGTAACTATTATCAGTAAAACTGGTATGAAGTAGAGTAAAAAACTATACAATATCATTCATGAGCATCCCCTTATCTACTGTATTTGTTAAATCTACTACATTATTGTTTTTTGTTAATAGATAAATGGTCATATAGGTAATGATATTCGCTATAAATCCAGGGAGAACCCCCGATAAACCAAAAGGTTCTTGTAAGGGAAAAGTCCAAATTAGAGTGATAGCCATTCCTACAATGATTGAATATATACCAGCTTTTGGATTATGAATTTTCCGCATAATTCCCATCACCAACGGGAATACAATGGTCGGTGCCCAAAGATAATAAGAATATTCCAATGCCGCTATGATACTCGGGACATTTAAAGCAAAAATCAAAGCAGCAATGCCGACAATTATGGTCAATACTCTTCCTGTAAATAATTCGTGTTTATCTGATTGTTTTTTTCTCGTAATAAAAGGATAGATATCGCGCATAAAAGAAACGGTCGTTGAGTTTAAAAACGAACTTGCCGTAGACATAATGACGGCCATTAATGCAGCTATCGCTAGTCCCAGAACACCAACTGGTAAAAGTTCTTTTACAATAGTTGGCAAAGCCTGGTCTGATTGAATCCCAGGGAATAATACAAAAGCGATTAAGCCTAAAGACGCTGTGATGAAGAAGAATCCAAAGGAAAAGAAACCAGAGATTATATACCCTTTTCTAGCTGTTTTAGAATCTTTAGCTGAAAAAACTCGTTGTGTATACGGTGGAATCAGAGCTTCCCCTAAAAGAAAAGTAACGAATAATCCAATAAACGTAGCTATCTCCCAATTTCCGAACAACGTAAAATGTAGATCAGGGATATTTGCAACTAATATATCCGTTCCTCCCACCGAAAACAGCCCGATGATTAGTGTAAGCGGTAATATGACACCCAGCAGGATAAATTGAAGATTATCCGTATGTATAACTGCCATTATTCCGCCAAAAGCCGTGTAGACAATGACAGATCCCATACCGATGAGAATACCTACAACGGGTGGAATACCTAAAATCACATTAAACATTGTACCTAACGCTAACGCTTGCCCACCTAAAATTCCCGTACATAATCCTACCGAGAGAATTCCCGTTATTAATTTCGCTGACTTCCCGTAGTGCCTTTCCATAATATCTCCTACGGTTTGTGCTCCCTTATAAGCTTTTAACCGGGGAGCAATAAAATAACCAACTAAAATGCTAGCAATCCCATAGGCAAAAAAGGCAAACATAAAGACATATCCATCGTTATAAACATTTCCCGCCATACCAGTCGAGGCTCCTCCTCCTAATACGGAAGCCGACAAACTTGCAAAAAGTACGGTCCATGTAACTTTCTCTCCTGCAACATTATAGTCTTTTACATTTTTTATACGCCTGCTTGTTTGATATCCAATCAAACCAATCAAGGCAAAATAACCAATAACAATCAACCAATCTAAAATTTCCAAATACAACCCACCACCATTTTTAATTTTCTGAATTTTGTTTATATAAGTATCTTATATTGTAAAGTGGTTATATGCATTATGTTTAGAGACTAAATATTCCATTAAAAAACATTGTTTTTTTGTGCGCAGAGCACATTCTAAATTTCTTCCATTTCAGAATCGTTGATTTGTGTTATCTTCAAGGCTATATAAAATGGCAGTACTTTTCTGAAATCCCTTAGATTAGCTCCTGTTATCTGTTCGATTTTAGTCAATCGATAGAAAAGAGTATTACGGTGGATATTCAATTTTTCAGCAGAATTAATTGGACTTAAGCTGGATTCACACCATACTAGAATAGTACGAGATAGTTCATCGTAATCTGGTGATTTCTTCAACTCGATAAGCGTTTCATCTATGAAACGACGAGCATTGTTTTCGTGAATATAGGATAATAATTCTTCCAAGATAAAATCCTTTATATTAAAAACCTCAGGAGAATTATCCACTTTTTTACCAATTCGAATTGCTCTCCAAGCGGCATGATATGATGCATTTATACCGTTTAAATCATACCCGATTGTGCCAATACCAATGGATGCGTAAACCTCTAACTCTTTTAAACTTAAGATGAGTCCATTACACTTATTTTTTACATTTGTATAAACTTCACTTTCATTAATTTTATTATCTAATATATGGAGAACAACGTATTTGTCTGATCCCAAGGAAATTGTAATATCTTCACTACTAGAAAAAACTTTTTTTACTCTAGGCTCTATCTTTAAAAAGTCTAAATGTAACTCTGGTGACCCCATTTTTAACAACTGTTGATGGTTTTCATTTGGCATATGGTTGAATTGAGTAAAATCAATAACAATGGCGATGCGTGTTCGCTTCAAGTCATATCCCAATTCTCTACCTCGAGCTTGTAATAACATTTCATCATTATGTATGGAATTAAATATAGAAATTTCCTGAACTAGACTCTGCAGTGCTCTCTCACGCAAGAGAGAAGACTTATTAGAGATTTCTTCTCGTAATAGTATTTCCGCGTATTTTTTTGCTAACATCCCAAACTTTTCTACTTCAGAAGGTTCCCCTGTAATCCCAACCGTTCCCACATAGTCCCCAAACAATTCAATCGGTATGGTCATTCCTGCTTTAACGCCCTTCATCTTCCTTGATACAGTTTCACTATGAGTCATTTCTTTTCGGCGGAAAATAGCACCGAGAGAAGCTTGGTGTAATGTACCTATCCTTGTGAGATCACTTGAACCAAGAACAATTCCGTGCTGATCAGTAATTAGTACATCATGACCAATAACCTGACTTGTCGTATTGGCAATCTCTTGAGCTAACTTTTCTAACATAATATCCCCCACTCTACTCCTTATTAAAGAGCATCCTTTTGTAATTATTGTTCCTATAGCACCTGTTGCAAAAATAGTTGTCGCTCTTTAAGGAATAATAATCTAATTAAACATCCCTACCTGAGGTAGCGTCTTATTTACAACATTAAACTAACCAAGAACTAAGTGAACCATTAAAGTGCAATTAAATGTCTTGATTCCTTTAATAAATTAATGAAATATTACGTAAATTCATTATACAGGAGTGGTGCTAAATTATAATCGGTATGATAAGCAGGGGCGCGATTTTCTTACTGCTTTATGTATCCTTTCTTCCAAAATACTACTATTTAACTAATGACAGCGACTTATCATTATTTAAATGGGAGGAAGGTACAGATGACTAGTTATCTTACTGCTTATCAATCTTTTAAAACAGTAGCAGAAATGGATCAGCATGTGGAAAAACATACACTTGTAAATTATGGGGAGATGAATGAGACGGACCGTGCATTGCTTTCGCTGGTAGCGCAATATGCATGTAAGTTTCCTGGTGCTTCTCATTTGAAGGTGTCGACGATTTGCTATGCTACGGATAAATCGGAGGCTACGGTTAGAAGATCTTTGCGTAAGTTAGAAAAACTGTTGATCATCAAAAAGGTTCCGACCATTCGAAGAGTTTCTAAAGGCTATGCAATATTTTAGTCATTTTACCTTACTATGACCAGTCGTGTTTGATCACTCGTGGGGAGCAGGAAAACCTTGTCTTACAAAGGGCTGCTACTATCATTCCGGAAAAAGAAACCGATATCTCTTTAATCTCTAAAAAAGAATTATTATATAATACGTATTCTACAGAAAACGTCTACTCTGTAAATCCTGTGGATTCTTTCATGAAAATAAAAATTCTTCGTTCTATCAGCAGTTCAAATCTACAGTTTTTGCTGTGCTGGGAGCAGATCAGCAACTCGTAAGCCGTTTGTACGGAGTATATCGAAGTCTTACTTACCGTAGCATTCAGCTACTCCCTCTAGAACAGAAGTTTTATGAAGATGTTGGTTACCAAGCACTGACGATTGCTTTACGTGCTACGCAAAAGAAAAAAATCTATAATATCGCTGGCTATTTTGTAGGTGTTTTTGAAGAATTATGCAAACAAAAGTTATTTGAATTCTTTCAGGAACATGAGGAATGAGTAACAGTTGCTGCTATTTTTCGTTTTGTTTTTGTTCCCTTTTTTTGTCCCTGTGTAAGAAACAATTATGAAAAGTATTTGATTTATGTAGGTTTGCATGAACATATGTGTATTGCATAATAACTGTACATTGAAATGCAAAATGACGAAGCAGAGAATTGCATAGAAAAACACATAGTATTTAGAGTAAGATTTCACATGGGAGGTGAGTATGATAACTTAGTCTCGTAAGTACCCACTATTAATCCCACGGCGAACTTTTCACTCTTTGAATATGTAGTAACTCTCTAGCTCCTCGGTCGTTTCCAGCGTCCCTGCGTCAGACTCAATTGCCCCCAAAATTGTGGATGACACAGGGACGCTGTCTTACAGGGATGCTTTTTTATCCCTAAATCTATTGGACATGTTTATTGAGTTTCTAACATATACATGAAATGATTAATATTTATCTATCTTCTTCCATTAATAATGTTATAGGAAGTGCACATCATTAGTCTTAATAAAATCTTCAACTAATAAACTGCAATTATCAAAATAATGATTAAAGGGGCTCATTATGAAAAAAATTCTATGTTTGATTTTCTTCTCGATTTTTTGTTTACCTGGAATAGCAAATGCCGCATTTACTGATGTGAAGGAGTACAAAGAGGAAATTCAGTTTTTAGTTGATGAAGGGATTGTACAAGAACAAGGGGAATTTAGACCAAATGACCAAATTACGAGATTGGAAGCCGTTTCTATGTTAATGCGCTCGCTTGAAGTCGATTATACAAATGTAAAAAATCCTAATTTTTCGGATGTAGGGGAAAGTGATGTCGGTTATGCATATATTGCGAGTGCACTTGAGTTGGGGATTATTAGTGGAAAGACGGATAAAAACGGGAATGCTATTTTTGAGTCAAATGCAGTTCTGACACGCGCTCAAATGGCTAAAATAATAGTCAATGCATTTTCTCTAAAGAAGCAATATAACAAAACATTTAGAGATGTTCCAGTTACCAACCCCCAAGCTGCTTTTATATCTATTTTAGCGTCAAATAATATTACAACAGGTTACAATGACGGATCATTTAAACCCAACATTCCATTAACACGCATTCACTTTGCGGTATTTCTTGCAAGAGTATTAGAACCGTCCTATCAAATGGATAATTCTTTGCCAGAAATACCATTGTCTATAGGATTTGACGCTCAAAAGCAAGAGTTTCTAATAGCAGCTTTATCAATAAGCGGTAATGTTATTAAATGGAATTCTGGAATTGAAACAGGAGTAGATCGTTATATAAAAACGTATACTCAATTGTCGAAAAATGTGAAGGAATTGGAAAATGGATATATCCTGAAGAAAGATGGTACTGTATGGGAAATAAATGATGAATATACTGGGGCTAAACAGATTAAGTCCTTGAGCAACATTGAAACCATTGCATCTGGTGGGGCATTTGTTGCCGCTTTGACGAAATCCGGTGAGTTATATATTTATGATAGAAATGACTTTCTGAAGCTTGGTACAAATGAAGATTCTCCGATAAAGAAACTTACACCCTCTAATGTAAAACAAATTGAGGCAGGCTCCAAAGTACTGTTTGTGTTACAAAAAGATGGATCCGTGCAAAGTATAGGACAACTAAACCAATGGGCAGATCAGCAAGATGAACTTGTGAAATTACCATTTGCACAAGTTGTAACACAAATTGCAGTTAATGATTCCGACATGTATGCTTTCCTTACAGGTGACAATGACGTATTTGTTTCTAATAACAGGTTAATTGTCGACGGTGACTTTCTAGCAATGAAAACAAATATTGGTTTCATGCGAGTATCGTCTATTTCTAATGTACAACATATTTATAGTTCTGGACCAAGTTTTCTTTTTAACACAAGAGAAGATAAGTACTTTCAACTTTCCAATGACACTCACCTTACTGAAGACGGGCCTGAAGTTTACAAACGCACGAAGCCAACTAATGCAATAGCAGTTGGAAATCCGGTATCAATGACTAATGGCGGGGAACTTTTTTGGTTATTAAGTGATGGTCGCCTTTATGTAGATTTAGATTCCCAATATATAGAGAATTATTATATTCCTAAATTAAAAAACATATTAAACTAAAGATAATTTAATAGTGCCTTGTAAAGAAAAGTTTTTGCAAGGCTTTTTCCTCTTCTACTAGTCAATAACTGCGATGGTTAAGAATGGTTAAACCCTCGTTTTTTCGGGTTAACTGTTTATACTCTGCAAGGTTTTCTATAAAGTCACATGAATTCCAGCTAATTGTCAGAATAGTGTAGAATTCTTTCCAACACAGGGATGTTTTTTAACACTAAATAACGCCTACCCACTAGTCAGGTCGACGTTATTTGGTGCTTACTTATTAAATAATGCATTTTATTGAGTTGTCAGAATAATGTAGAATTGTTTCTAACACAGGGAAGCGTTTTTAAAGGTCCCTGTGTACAAGACAATTCTGAATTGTTTCTTCAACGGCGACGTGAAATTCAGGTTTTAATTCGACTGCTTTCCTTTTTTTATATATGATTACTAATTACTGTTTAATAGCGATTTCTAGTTAATCGCTAAAAGAGCGTACAATTGAGCCCAATACAGTGTCTCCTTTTTCTTTTTTGATAGTATATATAGGTTCTAAATAAAATTAATTTCTATATCCTATTATTACAGGAGGAGATGATGAATTGAGTTTTTTTTCTAGAAAACATAATCTAATTTCATTCAAAAATTTTAACGAGGAAGATGAAGCTGAACAGTGGGCTAATCAAAATTATAAAAACACTGAAGTTAACAATGAAGTTATGAAGACAATAGCTACATATTGCAAAGAAGATACTCCTACATTAAATCTAGTCTTAAGAAACGAAACCGAAGCAACAGAAATAAATTCCGGAGAAATAAAATCTTTGGATCAATTCCTCCAAGGACATAGAGTTAATGAAAACATTATAGTATACAGAACGATTAATTTTAACCCATTTAAAAAGAAAAGAAAATTTATCGAGAAAGGATATATGAGTACTTCCCTGTTAAATAATTCACCTGCTCATGTTTTCAATTACAAATATCGTTTAAAAATATATGTCCCTAAAGGAACAAATGGGTTTTATGTTAATTTCATTAGTTGTAGACCCGGAGAGTTTGAATTTCTTCTAAAGAGAAATACAACATTACATTTTATAAAGGAAAGTAAAATAGAAAACTTAAACTTAATTGAATGTTATATAAAATAAATAGTAATGAGGAAATAAAAGACCTTTTTACTTCAATCGCTTTCCAATTTCAAGTAGAATCAAAGGTTCAAAAATTACCTAATAATATAATCAACGAGCTAAAATCAGTGGTAATTTCATAAAAAGCTGCTCAAGACCTTTATTTTCTGAAACTGGGACGCATTTTTCATGCAAAGTCGTGAAGGAGTTTCTTGATTGGATGGATGGACTTTAGACTTACAATATAATTAGTTATTCAGGAATGAAGTGTAAGAGCTTCTTACATTTATATACAAAAGAATGATCCCTTTTAGAATCACCCTCTTAATATCATTCTACTTTTTATACAATACATCAGTATCAAGCATCGATTTAAATGCTCTGTGTACCTCTTTTTCTACTGCTAATACATACCAAGAACACTGATTAGCATTTGTAAGTTTTACTTTAACATTATTAATATACGATTGAAATTTTGCTCCAAATGCATAATACGGTTTAGTCAGTACCGGTCTAAAAGTTTGTTCATAAACTAGCGATGCCGTTATATTTTTAGTGTTTATCCGAGAAAGAAACCTTAAAAATAGTGCTTTCTCTACATCAGGAGTCAGATTTATCACTCCTTCAAATTTAATGCATTGACGAAGAATGTTTTTTAAATCGTCTTTACTTTTTGTAATTGAGTTTTTAATAGTTCCTGGAAAGTTAACATCAAACGAATGTACATTTACAAACCTTTGATCCAATATCACATGATGGCCTTCTCCAGATGATAACCGTAATATTAAAGCATTAAAGCTATTTCCGTGTGGGATTTTTCCAACATTGGCTCTACAGTTCTGCATAATATTATGAAACATAACTGGATCTAACACCTTTTGCATTCCACTCTCTAGAGAAGGTGAATTAATACGGATGCCAATGTCAGAACCGTAGGTTGGGTCGAATTCTATTTTAATTTTATGCGATGACTTTTTCGCCCGCCCAAAACGCTTCATCATTTCTATTATCGTTTGAGGTAGACTTTTTAATTGGGTTAGACCTAAAGGATCAATTCTATTTTCAACAAACGAGGTTGCATAATGCGCCAACACACTAGCACGCCCATTCCCCTCATCATTAATATTTGATATAACCTCCTGTTCTACCAGCTTTATCGTATGGTCTATGTGTTCTTTTAAGTCATCTAAATTAGGTTCTACCTCACCACCAAAACCTCCTAAATCACTGAATGGGTCATTGGCCATGTTCTTGCTAGCCCACTCCTTTTTAAACTGATCAATAACCATATCTACTTTATTACTAATCATAATGACATCTAAATGAAATGGGAATTGTCTAAAGAAGTCACTTGATAATTGCAAAAATTTTTTTTCATTTGCACCTAAATAAAGGGGAGTCAACAGGACAACACCGTCATAATCATTCTCACGAGTTAACTGCTCAAAGTAGTGTTTCACATCTTGCTTATCTCCATATTTATGAAAAGCACCCATTGTATCGATTAAGCCAAACTCCATAAACCCATTACGGTTATGAAACTGCTCTGCGGTTGATCCTAAGCCCTTAACAAGCCCCATGTTAATACCAACATATACAATGATATCTTCATATAACACTTCTATTGAAACATTTTCTTCATTAGCGTTATTACTGAAAAAGGCATTTCTTTTTTCAATCTTTTCCTCATCCATAAAGTTAGATAAAGGGAAATCAATCGTATAATACCCATCTTGTGTAACATCGGAACTATCAAAAAAGTCTTGCGCAAGTGTCGTAAATAAATTATTAATCTTGTTATATTGTTCAGCTAATTTATAGCCAATATCTTTACCAGAAAATTGATGGACCGTCCCGTCCAAATAATCACAAAAGACGTCTACTAGCTTCGCATCAATAGAATCCATGCTTTTACTCTTCGCCTTCTTAGATTCAGGATCTTCTAATCGAGCGTGGGCAACATCATATAAATCTCGCAATTCGTCACGTTGGACTTCATCAATAATAGCTGCTGTTTCTTGTATCCACTCATAACCTTCATCCTCCAACAAACCGAGGAAAGACACATAGTTCTCTCCTTTTATAAAACCTTTCATAAGAAGGTTTTCAGCAGTTTCAACAACTCTCACATTTTCTTTTGCTGCCTGCTTTGCCAACAAGCTAAAGGTTTCCATAATAACTTCATCATAGTCATGGCGGTTCAATGGCTGACTATTCGGCTTTGCACATATTCTTATACAGTTTTCAAAATCTACTTCCGCAGAAATCACAAATGTTTTAGGCTTTAGAGTAGAACTGCCCTGACCGACCATTTGAGTGATAATTGAGACTGCCTTTGGATTAACAAGCTTTGATACAAATGTTGTTTTTCCAGAACCCGTTGGGCCTGTTAATAGATATTTAGGTCCACGAAAAGCTCCATACGTTAACTGTGTGTTCTTCATTTTTAAGTTTTCCACGACAAATAACCTCCAGTTTTATAGCCGATCACACGCATCCAAAAAAAGGAAATGTACGATTGCCTAAAAATTCCGAGGTGGAATATAAATATAGGTTTACGTCACATTCGCTTCATTTAGGTAACTGGCGGTAAGCCAATTGCTTTTGAACGAATTATCGACCAGTGATTATGACTTCTGTAAACCATATGTATGAATATCTAAAATTATTCAATATTTTTTATTTCTTTGTTTCTGACACAGGGACACGTTTGGATTTTTGTCCGCATTTCAATAAATAAAATTCTAAAAAATAGCTACTTTCAAACACCTAAATTTTGTTCCATTTCCAACAAAAAGTTAACACTCCTTTCTCCAGAAAATGACCAAAAGGAGTGTTTTTATGGTTTTGCAAATGAAATTGTAGTCTATTGTCAAAATAGTGTAGAACTGTTTCTAACACAGCCATGCGTTTTTATGGATTCGCCTTCCGCAAAGGAAACTCGCTCTAATGGTTCACCATTTACGCCTTCACCTTTCGCAAAACGAAGCGTTTTCGTCTCTGTGAGAAAGAGAGTCGTTGGTTCGAGGTGGAACCATCTTTTAGTTGAAGTAGAAGCGGTTCAAGCTGTATGATAATACTCTAATTTCACTAAGGAGAACCTTATCAGATTTTGTTTTTCATCAATCTACCTAGTGGGGAGAATACCTTTATTCATTTGGGCATTTTTTGGTGCTAACTATTTTTGCTAACACAGCATATTTTAATATCTTTCTAAGATTACTAATATACTTTGTCTGCAATCTAAAATAGCTATTCTATTGCGTAACTTATAAAAGTACGTAATAGAATAGCTATTTTTCATTTTTCCCTTAGTCAACCTTATAATACTCCACATACCAATTTGCGAATTTCTGTAAACCTTCTGCAATCGAAGTCTCTGGTTTAAAACCTACAGCTTCTTTTAATAAATCAGTAGATGCATATGTAGCAGGTACATCACCAGGTTTAATAGGTTCGAATACTTTATCAAAAACTACCTCTTTACCCAAAGCATTGCCCAAACATTTCTCTAATGTATCGATAAATACCATTAACTTCTCAGGGTTATTGTTACCGATATTAAACACTTTATGTTGCACTTCCCCTATAGGAGTATTGCTTAAAAGACGTTCAATTCCTTCTACAATATCATCTACAAATGTAAAATCTCTATATAAGTCATTTTCAAAGTCACCGTTATTAAATATCTTTATAGATTCCCCTGCAAAATATTTATCTGTAAATCCAAAGTAGGCCATATCTGGGCGTCCCATTGGTCCATATACAGTAAAGAATCGAAGACCTGTAGCTGGAATATTATATAGATGACTATAAGTATGAGCCATTAATTCATTTGACTTTTTCGTAGCTGCATAAAGAGATACAGGATTGTCCACAAAATCTGTTTCTTCAAAAGGAACCTTTTTGTTAGATCCATAAACAGAACTTGATGAAGCATATACTAGATGATCAACTGGGTAATTTCTACATGCTTCAAGGATATTATAAAATCCTACAATATTACTTTGAATATATACATCTGGATTCTCAATTGAATAACGCACGCCTGCTTGGGCAGCTAGGTTTACGATAATATTAGGTTTGTACACTTCAAAGATATTCGTAATCATTGACTTGTCAGAAATGTCACCTTTGATAAAGGTAAAATTCTCATAAAGCTTGAGCTGTTCTAAGCGAGTATATTTAAGGTTTACATCATAGTAATCATTCAGATTATCAATACCTATCACAGAACAGCCTTGTTCTAGGAGTTTCCTTGATAAGAAATAACCAATGAAACCTGCTGCGCCAGTGACTAAGTATACTTTATTACAATCTAAACTAATGTAATTCAAGCGTTTTCGCCTCCATTAGTACTTCTCTAGTAATAGGCTTTCTTCCAATGGAGTAGTACTCTACCCCTGCTTGTAGCATCTCTTCTACATTATAGATGTTTCTTCCATCGTATACTAAAGGAGTTCTCATCGACTTCTTATAAGTCTCAGGCGTCACGGCTTTGACTTCTCCCCATTCAGTAAAGATAAAGCAGACATTTGCTCCATCTAATGCATGATCTATATTGGAAACATACGTAATAGTCCCTTTGCCATTCTTACCTTCGGGATGCACTCTAGCAAAGTTCTCCGCTCCAATAGGGTCATAGGCATAGATATCAGCACCTTGCTCTAATAACAATGGCACGTTTTCAAGAGAAGCTGCTTCTCGTAAATCGTCCGTTCCAGGTTTAAAAGTCAACCCTAGCACCGCTACTTTAAGACCACTAAAGGTAATTAGTCTTTTGCTAGCTTTTTTATATAACTTAGTTTTTTGATCTTGGTTCACGTCAATAGCAGCCTTCACCGTTTTTAGTTCATAATTATTTTGTTTTGCTAAATTCTCTAATGCTTTCGTATCTTTTGGGAAACAAGAACCACCGTAACCAATACCTGCATTTAAAAACTTACCTCCAATACGACTATCAAAACTCATTCCTTTGGCAACGTCCTGAATATCAGCTCCAACTAACTCACAAAGGTTTGCGATATCATTCATATATGAAATTTTAAGGGCAAGAAAATCATTTGATGCATACTTAATCATTTCCGCAGATCGTCTATTGACAGAAACAATTGGTAAATTAAATGGATCATAAATACCCTTTAATACTTGTTCTGCCCATTCACTCTCAGTACCGATAATAATTCGCTCTGCATGTAACGTATCATGTACAGCTGAACCTTGAGCTAAAAACTCAGGATTTGACGCCACTTCCACACGCACATCATTTACTAAAAAGTCTTGAATAAACTGTTCCACTTTATCATTCGTTCCAACAGGTACTGTCGATTTCACAACGACTAAACAATCTTTTTCAACAGACTCCGCAATTTGTCTTGCAACTGTTGCAATATATGATAGATTTGCGGAACCATCCGGCTGTTCTGGTGTACCTACGCCAATAAAAATTGCATCTGCATCTTTATATGCAGATTTAAAATCAATTGTATAATCCAATCTCCCTGAAGCATAATTTTTCTGCATTAGTTCTTCTAATCCAGTTTCATGGATAGGAGCTTTACCAGACTTCATGAGTTCGACTTTAACTTCATCAATATCAACACAAGTTACTTGATGACCTACTTCAGCAAAACATACGCCTGCTACTAAGCCTACATACCCTGTTCCTGCTACTGCTATTTTGTACATAGTTCTGCCATCCTTTACTATTATACTGATAAGTATCTTCCCTATTAACTTCTTCTAGGTGTAAAGTTATCTTTATTATCTCTAAATTCCAGATATTTATTGACAATAATCAAAACTTACTTCTTCTTTAATCCAATAAACAAATTGTTCGCTATATGTATTAGGTATTTAAATTCAGCAGTTCTATAAAATAGCAATAAAAACATGCCATTAATCACAAATATACAAATGAATAACTGAACAACAAAATTAAGCAATGTAACCCCAATGAAATATCCATTAACTTCCATCATAAAGATACCCATAGAAACAGTAACAAGACTGTATATAAAGTATTTAAAGAAAAAAGGAAATACTGGTGATTTAAAACCATACTTATAAAGAACTAATGGTTCAATCCAAAAACAAGTAGTAATAGTGCTTATAGTTGTACCAATAAAGACGCCAAGCATACCAAACTTTTGAACTAAAATTAATGATGCAATAAGATTGATAAATACTTCAAACAAAGGCTTGTATCGATCATACCAATATAATCCTAATGCTTCTTTAAAAGTTAAAACACTCTTTCTCATACCTGTTAGATAGAAATTTAAAATAATAACAAATATTATACTTATGTTCAAGACAAATTCTTTACCAATCCACAATTCAATGAATGGATTTATAAGTATTACTAACGAGATCGATATAAAACCATAAAGCCAAAAGTTTATAAAAAATACAACTTTAAATATATCTAAACTTTTTTCTTTACTCTCAGTTGCTCCTAAATTTCCTACACTAGCAGTTATTGATGCAAATATTTGCGATGTTATTAAATTTAATGCATTAATAATTAGCTGATAATTTGATAATACTCCCAGTGTGACTAGACCTGAAAATTTAGATATAATAATACTATCTGTAGAATTTACTACTACTCCGCCTAGTTTATGAGCAATCATAGCACGTACGTTTTTAGTAATTTCTTTAAATGTTTCTTGATCAACCTTTTGGATATTTTTTTCTTTTAAATAAGGATACAGTTTATCTGCTTTTTTTGAAACGACAATATTTTCAGCAAGTGTAACTAATATTTGACAAATAAGAAATAAAATAAAATTTTGTGTTAAATACAACATAAATATTTGAATAATATTTAATAAAATAAAAAATGAATATCTATAAATTGTGGCAATATAGCGCTTTTGGTCCGAAATGATTAAAGCTCGCTTATAAGAATAAAAGTAAGATATTGCTGAATTCAATACAAAAAGAAAGAAAATTAAATGGATGTAAGGAATATCTGGAATAGTTTTAATAAAAACTTCTAAAAAAGTCATCATCAAAAGTCCTAAAATTAAAATAAGTATTCCTATAGTAATATATGCTTTTTTATACAATCTCATCAGTGACTTTACTTTAGAAATATCTTTATGAGCAAGAGGTTTATATAAACTATAAGTTATTGCTGGACCTATCCCTAATTCTACTAAAGAAAGTAAACTTAAAATATTTGTAAAAAGACCATTAAGACCTAAATATTCTTTCCCCAAGATTTGAATAAAAACTATTCTAGCAAAAAAACTGATTAATAAACCTAAACTCTGCCCTGTAATAGCAAAAACTAAATTTACCATTGAACTTTTTATACGCATTTTTTTCCTCTAATTTATTAAATTTTCGAACAGTAAATTAATTTGGTTTCTAATTAAAACTAATACCAATTCCCGATTTGTTTGTTCGAATAGAATTTCCAACTTCCATATTTTAATTATATCGAATTTTATTTCTTTTCTTTTTACTTGAAATTTTCACTATTAAAATATATATAACTTGTGTACAAAATACACCAATCATAATATTTAAACTATATAAAATAGGTCCTGAAGCAAAACCAATAGATATAAATATATATATATATTTACTAAAAACATTACTTTCTCTATTTCCTTTTTTCTCAAACAGTAAAGCTAACTTAATAAATAAGCATGCTAAGATTGGTGATAACAAAAATCCGAAATAAAAATACCCTTGCCCTATCATAGGTATTATTTGATCAGCAAAGTTGGTATTTCCATATAAAGTATAATTAAACAACTTTGGTGTTGTCATCAAATCTTGAAAGAAAAATTTGATGAACGGAATGGAATTTCCTATATCCGATAAGAATATATTTATATTTATATCATCTCTCATTAAAAATGACACGGCTACATTTGCTGGTCCGCTAAAATATGCATTCAATATTGTGGATATCGAGCTTAAGAAATTATTATTGCTATTTGCACCTGATTTAAAGATTAAACCAGCAAAAACAAGAACAATAAAAAAGAGAACAAAAAACGGAATTTTTTTCCTTATATGAGTTGGGTAGATATTGTAAATAATTAAAAAAAGAGACAATGCAATAAGTATAGAGTTTGCTTTTTCAGAGGTCATAATTATTCCTGTTAAAAACACAACAAAAATCGATAAATTTACTGCAAATTTGGTATTAGCTTTTCCAAATTTTAGATTAATAAATTGAATACATAATATTGGAATTATTAGCTGCAGTATATTAAATATAAAAGTGAATAAAGTGAAAATAAGGCCCGGTACTATCTCTCGGACGTATATAGATTGAATTGCATGTTCTAATCTTCCTTGCTCTGAAAATTGAGTAAATAAACCTACATATGAAGCTACCTCTGGATGCAAAAATAATACTAAAATTTCAAAACTTATTAAACCAAATAGAAAAATTTTAAAAATTAGTGATTTTGAAATAAACTGTTCTTTTATCTTTATTTTTTTTGTTACGTTTCTTGCTGATAATGATAGTTTACTCACACTCAATGCCAACAAGCTAAAAACTATTATCATTTCAAATATCATTAATAAAATAGCATTATCAACATAAAATAAAACCTCTGTGTTTGTTATTTTTGAAGTATAACCACCAAAGCTCATAAAAACAGGAACAATTACTAGTCTCATAAAATACGTTGCTATAATAATAGTTACACTTATACTTCTAAAGAAATAATTATAAATATTTGCAAAAACACATGAGATTAAACCAAAGGATATAGGCAATAATGGTAATAAATTATAATAGGTAGGCTTATCATTATCAAATGAAATTATTAAAGTTGAAATTAAACTAATAGCTATAAGTATGAAAATGTATATGATCAATACATTAAACCGATTTGAATTTTTAGAATAAATTTTATTACTTTTATTTATTAAACTCATGTAAACAGTTCTCCATCAACCTAATTTTTATAAAGATTTTAGATATTATTTAAATATAGTTGTTCTAACTTCGATGATTCTTCTTTAATATCATAACCAGCATTATTAATTTCCTGATAAGTATTTTTTCTATTAAAACTATCTTTATAATTCAGTATTGTTTCTGCCCAGACTTCCACACCTACATTTAATGAAACTTGTTTAATATCGTTTGTAATTAAAGCCTCTTGCGGAATAGTATCTGAAATTACACAAGGTAATCCCGAAGCCTGTGCCTCAATAGCAACAATTCCAAGTCCTTCAAAATGAGACGGAAATACAAACACATCCATAGCCTGTAACAATCTTGAAATATCATTACGGACTCCAGTTAATATTACATGCTCTTTTAAACCTAATTCTTCTATTTTTTTCTCAATATCGTTTCGCAACTCGCCATCTCCAACCAATAAAAGAATAGCATCTTTATTTTTTTCATGTATGTTAACGAATATTTTAAGTAAAAATTCATGATTTTTTGAATATGATAGACGTCCAACATGTCCTATTATAAACTTTTTCTCAAGACCATATTGGGTCCTTACTTCCTTTCTTATTTTATCATTATATATATATTCTTTTGCTGGAATTGCATTCTTAATTAATATGTGTTCATTCTTGCCAAACATTTCCTTTGCAGCCATGGATGAACATGCTAATCTCAAGTCTACCATATAGTTCATAATAAATTTATTAAGATTATGAAGTATTTTTGTAATTTTCTTCGTGCCCTTCCATGTACTATGGCTATGCACGAAAACTTTTCTACCACATAACTTAGAAACTATTATTGGTTCTATACTGCTACATGTGTTTAGATGGACATGAATAATTTGATATTCTTTATGTTTTTTAATAAAATTATATACTGCTATAAAGTATTTAATTGGATTTTTTCTTCTAGTTGGCAGGGTGAAAATTCGACTTTTTTTTTAAGAATTTCATCTTCAAAGTATAAATGATCTCCTGTTTTTACAAAATCAATCTTAATATTTTTATTATCAAATTCACGCCAAAAATTAATAATAAAACTTTCTGTGCCACCAAGATTCTCAGTCATTCCAAAATATAAAATTTTTTTCAAATTAATGATCCTTTCGTACAATTAGCATTTAATATCTTTGAGCCTTACTAAGGCTACAAAGTATTTTTAGATTTGCAATGGTTTTTAGATTAGTTATCATAATTTCTCAATTAAGTTTTAATTTCTTTTAGATAGTAGGACTAAGATTATATTAATTCTTTAAGGGAATTCAGGTAGAAATATTCCAACTCATTTTTTTGTTCAGCAATGTCAAATTTTGCTTTGTTTATTTCTTGAAGAGTGTTTTTTTTCTTATGATTACCCAATTTTAAAATTGCATTAGCCCACTCATTTGGACTTTTACTTAAAGATATCTTTTCTATTATATTAGTAATAAATGCTTCTTCTGGAATATATTCAGATACTATGCATGGAACTCCAGCGGCCTGCGCTTCAACTGCGACTATCCCAAGGCCCTCAAATCTAGAAGGAAAAACAAATACATCCATTACTTGTAACAGCTCATTTACATTAGTAGAAACACCTGTAAAGATCACACTTTCTTTTAATTTTAATTCTTCTATTTTTTTTTCTATTGAACTCTGAAGAGGACCCTCACCGATCAATACTAATACTGAATTTGGATCTTTTTTATAAATTTCATGAAATATATCAACAAGAAAAAAATGATTTTTTTGTTTACTAAACCTACCAATATGACCTATTACAAATTTACCTTCGATATCCATTTGCTTTCTAATATTTTTTTGAGTAACTTCATTATATACATATTTCGAAGCATCTATTGAATTATTTATTACTTTAAATGTTCCATTAGAAGCTATTTCACGGCCAAATAACCACAATCCTGCCATTTCTGAACAAGCAAAATTGTGTGTTGAATACTTTGTTAACTTAGATTTAGTATAGATTCTAAAAGGTGTCTTTAAATCAAATGGTACATTCGCAATATGACTATGTGCAATTCTAATTGGAACCCCAGCCTTCATGGCAGCACGCAGTGGATACATACTGTATGTATTAATATGGGAATGAACTATTTTATACTCTCTATGATTGTCAAAAAATTCGTCCAATGAATTCAAATATTGCTGATGTTTAAACGGATTAATTGCAGGAACTGTGTATATTCTTCCTCCAAGTTCTGATATCTCATCGTCATAAAACCCCTTTTCACTCCTATGAGTTAAAAAGTCAAATTGTACTTTTGTTCTATCAATATTCCTGTAAAAATTCATCAATAACGTTTCGATCCCAGCGGCATCCATCTTTGTAACAATATGCAAAATACGAATTAACATTACTAATCTTCCTCTTTTATATTTTTTCTGGCAAAATGAATTGCTTACCTAATTCAAAATCAAACTCATCTGGATAAAATTGAACATACCCAGACCATGGATAAAATGTTAATTCTCCGAAATACACCTTACTGTTTA
The DNA here is from genome assembly GCF_038008385.1 of Psychrobacillus sp. FSL H8-0487. Taxonomy (NCBI): domain Bacteria; kingdom Bacillati; phylum Bacillota; class Bacilli; order Caryophanales; family Bacillaceae; genus Psychrobacillus; species Psychrobacillus sp. FSL H8-0487. Next base: position 775,860 of record NZ_JBBOZA010000001.1, on the reverse strand, counting down.
TCCAATATAAATCAACGCGGACAAATGGAAAGTCTACAGCAAGTATATTAGCAACTCTCAACATCTCTTTAATTCCTTCTGGCTTTGGAACACAATCCCCAAAGTTCGGGTGATCAGTACTGACATCAATAAAATTCCAATCCGCATCATAGATATTCCTTTTATGATCTATATTTCTATCAACATCGAATACAATGTATTTGGCCTTTCCATTAAAACAAAAGAACTTATAATCATTAATTCCCTCAAAAAGGTTATTATCATCTTCCAAATACTCTTCTACTATTATTTTAGGAGGAACATCTTTATATGACCACTCTCTTCCTGACGAAAAGTTATCCCTTAACATCCATTCATTTAGAGACCGCTTTACTGTATCTAGTTGTAATTCTGACTTATCTTTACATAAAATATTTGTCCCACTACCATTAGTAGTCTTCATAACAAATTTTTTGGGTAACAAATCTAAATCAATTTGGTCTATACTTTCATAAACATTGTATAGCCTATTCAATATATTATCTAACCCCTTATTTTCAATATATTTTCGCACATTATACTTATCAGCACATATAGTCATAAGAGGAGTTCTGTAATATATCTTGTACCATTGTAACTTTTCAGTCCACCGTTGGGGTTTTTTCAAATTTAATTTCGTACCCATTTTTATTCTATATTGTAGCTTAAGCATCCAAGAATCCGGAATAAAACTTAGATAATGTAAAATTTTAAATCGCAACTCTTTATTCTTTATTATTTTTTTATAATCCAATCTTCATCACCTCATGGCTTTTTCTATCTCTTCTTTATATGATTGCACCACTATTTTTCTATCAAACTCATTCTCCATTTTCTTTCTTGCTGAAATTCCCATTTGCTTTTTAGTTTTATTATCTAACTTTAAAAACTTTTCTATTTTTTCGACTAAATCTTGACTATTTTTTTGCTCTATAAAATAACCATTTTTACCATCCTCGATTATTTCTCTACATCCCGCTCTATTTGTTGTTATCATTGGCCTTCCACAAGCAGCACTTTCAAGTAAAACGTTAGACATACCTTCTGGATAATACGTGGGATGAATTGTACAGTGTGAATTCACATGAAACTTTCGAACGTCACTTTGCATACCATGGTATTGAACAATACCTTTATCCTGCAACTCTTTTAAAATGTCTTCATAAGCATCTTCACAATAACCTAAGATATGAAATGCAGTATTTGTGTATTTTTTTCTAATGTATTCAGCAGCCTCTAGATACTGATCAATTCCTTTTTCTTTCATAATACGAGCAATAAAAAGAAAATTAACTATTTCACCCGATGGGTAATCCATTATTGAATATCGCTCGAGATTAACACCTGAACCAGGTATCAATCTATGATTGCTAATTGCAATTTTATCCGTAATAAAGTCTTGATTTTCTTTGTTTTGAAAAAATACACATTTAGCTGTTTCTAGTGATATCTTATACAAAAACAATGTTATACGTTGTAATATACTGCCATTTTCAACCGCAGTACCTAAACCAGTAATATTTGCAATGTAAGGAACTGCAATCATTCTAGATGCCATTCCTCCATAAATATTTGGTTTTATAGTATATGTTAGAACGACATCTGGCCCGATTTCTTTAATAATACTCCTATAATTCAAGAACAACTTAATATCCGTTAATGGATTAGTGCCTCTTCTACTAATTGGTGTGTCAATAAATTTACAGCCTAACTCTTCTAGTTTAGGGATTAAGTCTCCATAAGGAAGTGAAATATATACCTCATATTGTTTTACTAATTCTTCTATGAGCTCCTTTCTAAATTTAAACAAACCAACATCATTATTTGCCAATATTAGGATTTTTTTCATCATTGTCTCTCCTTACCAAACTTCTTATGAGATTTATCTCTAATCAACATGTCATTTATACCTAATTCAATAGTTAGTAGCGGTTGGCATTGAGTAGAAAAATACTAAATATTAATTATGAAATTTAATTGGTTTTGCAGGTGCCCCCACAGCTGTACAGTTAGCAGGTAAATCTTTTACAACCACGGAACCTGCTCCAATAACAGTATTCTCACCAATTTTCACACCTTGAATGACAGCCGATCCGGTTCCAATACTTACACATTCCTCGGTCTTCACAAAACCAGAAACGTTTACACTCGGTAGAACAGTTGTATAATTACCTAGCACCACATCATGTCCAATCGTACAGTTTAAGTTAATGATTACATGGTTACCAATTTCAATATTAGTTGTAATAATGTTAGCTGCGCATATTATAGAACCTTCTCCAAATGATACTTGGTCTGAAAAAATAACGCTTGGGTGAATTAATACTGGATAGGTATTCTCACTCTCTATTAGTCTTCCAATTACTTTCTTTTTCACTATTGTATCTCCGATTGCATTCACTAAATTAAGCTTTTGATTTTTGAGCCATTCAATATTGCCAATAACTTTATATCCATTTATATTTGTACCTTGAATGCTTTCATTATCATCTACAAACCCGATAATATTCCATTCTTCATTAATTTTATTTATATCTTCAATTAACCAAGCAACTTCTCTTCCAAATCCACCTGCTCCAATTATCACGATATCTTTCATCTAAATACTCCCCTATCTTTTACTTCCTTTAAAAGGTTCCATCGTTGCAGTACTCTCTGAATTAATACCTTCCCTTACAAAAACCTTCTTAATAGTAAGGAAAATAATCTTCCAGTCTCCCAGAAAGCTCACATTGTCTACATACTCTACATCCTTTTTAAACTTACCTTCCCAACTAATAGCATTCCTACCACTAATCTGTGCCAAACCAGATAAGCCTGGTCTAACATCATGACGTCGTTTTTGATGAACATTATATAGAGGTAAATATTGGACTAATAATGGTCTTGGTCCTACAATTGACATATCACCTTTTATTATATTAAATAGTCCCGGAAGTTCATCAAGTGATGTAGAACGAAGTATTCTACCAAACTCAGTGAGTCTCACACTGTCAGGTAATAACTCCCCATTCGCATCTCTCTGATCCGTCATCGTTCTAAACTTATACATCATAAATATCTTTTCATGAAGTCCTGGTCTCTCCTGCTTAAACAATATTGGACCCCCAAGCTTAACTCTTACAAGAATAGCAACTATCAAAAGAATTGGACTTAATACAATAATAGCCATTAAAGATAATATGAAATCAATTATTCTCTTTACATACCTTTTATAAAAGCCATTCATTATTCTTTCCACAACCCTTTAATAATCTCACAAACTCTCTTCAAATCCTCATCCATCATCTTCGTATCACTTGGCAAACAAATCCCATTCTCAAACAACTTCTCCGAAACATCTGTCCCAACAAAGTCATACTTCTCAAAGAAAGGTTGCAAATGCATAGGCTTCCATACAGGTCTTGACTCAATATTTTCTTTTTCAAGAGCATCCATTACGTCAATTGGTCTAATTTTTCCATATAAATTCATACCACTTAACCAATAGTTAGGCTCATTCCACTCATTACTAGGCATGAACTCAATACCTTCTAGCCCATTAAGTTCTCTTTTATAAAATGCAAGAATATAATTTTTCTTAGCTACTCGATCTTTCAACACTTTAAGCTGTCCTCTACCAATACCAGCAACTACATTGCTCATACGGTAATTGAAGCCAAGTTCACTATGTTGGTAATGTCTGGCTTGATCTCTTGATTGAGTAGCCCAAAACCTAGATTTTGCGATTCTTTCTTCATTATTAGAAACTAGCATTCCGCCACCTGAAGTGGTAATGATTTTATTCCCATTAAAAGAGAAGATGCCGTAATCTCCAAAAGTTCCAGTGTGTTTACCTTTATAGTAAGTTCCTAGTGACTCGGCAGCATCTTCTATAAGAGCAACATTATGTTTTTTACAAAGTGCTACTATTTTGTCCATATCCGCAGACATTCCGTAAAGATGTACGACAATCACTGCTTTTACATTCGGATATTTTTCAAAAGCTTCTTCCAAAGCCTTCGGACACATATTCCATGTTTCATAATCGCTATCTATAAATACAGGAATAGCATTTTGATAAATGATTGGGTTAGCTGTAGCCGAGAATGTGAGTGTAGAGCAAAAGACGATATCTCCTTCACCTACATTTGCTGCTTTAAGAGCCATGTGAATGGCAGCTGTTCCCGAAGTTAATGCTGCAGCTGCTTTAATACCAACCATATCAGCTAGTTCATTTTCAAATTGATTAACATTTTCTCCAAGTGGAGCAATCCAGTTTGTATCAAATGCTTCTTGAACATATTGCTGTTCATAACCTTCATCACTCATATGTGGAGATGATAGGAAGATTCTTTCACTCATTTATATGACTTCCTTCTATTATATAGTGGATTATTTTCTACTAAGATTCTTCTCATGCTCTAATAAATTTTCTAAATAAAGAAGTAAATCCGTTTTTAGCTCATCTCGTTGAAGTGCCATCTCAATAGTAGTCTGTATAAACCCTAACTTCTCCCCAACATCATACCGCTTACCCTCAAAATCATAAGCATACACCGTCTGCATTTCATTCAAATACTGAATCGCATCCGTCAACTGAATCTCTCCACCTGCTCCTTGTTCCTGTCTATCCAAGAACCTAAATATCTCAGGAGTTAATATATATCGCCCCATAATAGCCAAATTCGATGGTGCAGTCCCAGCAGCTGGTTTTTCAACAAAGTTACGAACTTCATAAGTACGACCAACTTGGGCTAAAGGATCTATAATACCGTAACGGTGAGTTTGATGATCTTCTACTTGTTGCACGCCTATAACGGACGTTTGTTTTTTATCAAATACATTCATCAGTTGTTTTAAACCTGGTGTTTCCGCTTGGACTATATCGTCTCCTAGTAATACGGCAAACGGTTCGTCCCCTATAAACTTGCGTGCACACCATACAGCATGTCCGAGACCTTTTGGTTCTTTTTGGCGAATATAGTGGATTTCAATGTTTGCAGATTTACGTACATCTGCAAGGACATCCGTCTTGCCTTTGTCTTCGAGTAGCTGTTCTAGTTCAAATGAGTTATCGAAATGATCTTCAATCGATCTTTTCCCTCTACCTGTTACGATAATAATATCTTCAATACCTGATTCAATTGCTTCTTCCACAATATATTGAATGGTTGGTTTGTCGACAATTGGTAGCATTTCTTTCGGCATTGCTTTCGTTGCAGGAAGGAAACGGGTTCCAAGTCCAGCTGCTGGAATAATAGCTTTTCTTACTTTTTGCATCATATTGCCCCCTGATGTGTTGCACTTGCCTCTTTCATCGAAACTAATGACTCTACATTCTTCCGATTAGCAAGTCCTATTAGTAATTCCTTCATTTCATCAATTGAAATCTCTGGTAACTTCCCAATCACATATTCCAACTCCATCTGACTTATCGGAGTTGCTGCACCAATATGAATTTTCGGAAATATATACTTACTCTGAATCTCATCTTCATCCAGTAGTTCTTCAAATAGCTTCTCTCCAGGTCGAATACCTGAATAATTTATACCTATTTCCTCAACGCTATAGCCCGATAGCTTGATCAGATTTTTAGCTAAGTCAACAATTTTCACTGGCTCACCCATATCGAGCACGAAAATTTCTCCACCACTTGCAAGTGTTCCCGCTTGAATGACTAGTCTAGATGCTTCTGGAATAGTCATGAAATAACGAGTCATTTCTGGATCTGTTACTGTTATTGGTCCACCTACTGCAATTTGCTTTTTAAACAGTGGTACAACACTACCTCTAGATCCTAATACATTTCCAAAACGCACAGCGGCAAATTTAGTTTTACTTTCTTTCGCAAGATTCTGAACAATCATTTCTGCAAAACGCTTCGTAGCGCCCATTATATTAGGAGGGTTCACTGCTTTATCTGTAGAAATCATGACAAAATGGCCTACGCCAAACGTATCTGCTGCCTCTGCCACATTTTTCGTTCCAAATATATTGTTTTTGACTGCTTCCATAGGGTTGTACTCCATTAACGGAACATGCTTATGAGCTGCCGCATGATAAATCACATCTGGTTTATGCTCGGACATAATGTCAAAGATACGATTGCGATCCTGTACATCTGCAATGAGTGGAATTATTTTAGTATTTGATGCAACCTTTTGTCGTAGTTCCATGTCTATTGTATATATAGAGTTTTCACCGTGACCTAGAAGAATTATTTCTTTAGGGTTAAATCTTATTACCTGTCGACAAATTTCAGAACCAATCGAGCCGCCTGCTCCGGTTACTAAAATCTTTTTATCGGTTAGTTTAGAGGATATGGCATCTAAATCTAATTCTACTTCGTCACGACCAAGTAAATCTTCAATTCTCACATCTCTTATTTCGTTGACTGAAACTTTTCCTGTCAGCAAATCCTCGATAAACGGCATTGTCTGTGTGTGAATACCTGTATCCAAGCATTTTTGCATAATAACTGCTATTGTAGATTTATCAAGTGAGGGTATCGCAATAATAATATGTTCGATATCTAAATCCAACACAGCATCTGCGATAATATCGGTTCCACCAAGTACACGTATATTAAAAATCTCTAGACCTTTCTTAGCTGATCCATCGTCTAAAAACGCTATTGGCTTTAGCGGAGAGTCTGTATTTTTTAGTAGTTGTCTAGCTATCATTGTCCCTGCAGAGCCAGCCCCTATGATTAATGTTCGTTTACGTTTCTCCGTCGACTTGTCTCCGGATATATAAGTATCTCGGAAAACTCTCCACGAAAGTCTAGATCCACCTATAAGTAAAATATGTAGCATCCAAGTGATGGATAGTGCACGTATTAATACATCCCCTCTTACTAAATATTGTACTAAAGCTACCGTTAAGATTGATAGAGTAACAGCTTTATAAATCGACACTAGCTCCCGTATAGATGCATATTCCCACACCTTCCGATAAAGTCCGTAATACATAGCAAATCCATGATGTGCAAGGAAAATCGCTAGAGAACTCATCAAAAGGAATGTATTACTTAAAAGATTATCAATTGGATATAAGATAAAGTAACCTATATAAATAGAAAATAATACGATAGCTGAATCGACAATGATGAGTAATGACATTCTCTTCGGCAATGACATTTGAACACTCCTTTTCAACAAAAAACTCCAAAATAACTACATGTAATTATAACACCCTGGAAATGTAATAGGAAAAAACATTCTATTAATATCCAAAATATTAGGAGAAGTAGTTACAAAGTTTCATTGTGATACATTCTTATAGGAATATTATGTGATAGGTTATATAATAGCCATTTCAATTTTCGTCATATACTTACTAAATTCGCACCTCTTAAGTAAAGATATTCCACCATTTCTGTCTTCCTAGTTCTTCTGGCTCTAAAATAATAATTTCGTTGTTTTCTATAATTCTTGCATTATTTTCGAGGAAAATATCGACAGCATCTAGTCTCTTATGCTTTTCTAAAAATCTTAATCCCGCATCAAACTTAAAGGGTCTCTTTTTCAAGTTATGAACATCCGATCCATACGTATGCACTAAGTTGGCATCTACTAACTCTAATGATAGCTTCTGAATGCCTCGTCCAAAATGCCCGGCTAGACTGCCAGCAGTTATTTGCGATACTGCTCCATGATTTATAAGTTTTGCCAATCGTGATGGATTTTCTGCAATTGCTTTGTTTCTTTCTGGGTGAGCAATAATAGGTAGTATATTCTCTGATAATAACTGGTGGATAATATCTATTGTATATTTCGGTATACCGCTAGATGGCAACTCTAACAATAAGTATTTGGATTCTGCTAACGTATGAATTTCCTTTTTTTTCAGTAGTTCTACTAAATTTTCCTTTAATCTTACTTCATGACCTCTATGCAATGTTAAAGGTAGCTGTCTTTCCTTTATCGCTTGTTGCAAAGAAGCTATTTGCTCTGTTACTGCAGCAGCACTCGCATTGTAATAGGGATGATGCGCATGAGAAGTGGATATTATCTCTGTAATCCCCTCTCTTATCGCTTGTTCAAACATCTGTATCGTTTCTTCTAATTGTGATGGTCCATCATCCACTGAGTATAATATATGGCTGTGAATATCTATCATGTTGAATTCTCCTATATCTTCTATATTAAGTAATAAAAAAAGAGCAAAAGTCACCTAAGTGCTTTTACTCAGTAGTTCCATAGTACTGATAGTAGTAATGATCCTTTTCAAGCTTGAAGTTATTCATAACAGTCCCGATAATCTTTGCTTTGGACGCTAGTAGCAACTCTTTCGCTTTTAAAGCACTATCCTTATCTGTAGATCCTGCACTTATGACTAGGATAGTACCTTCACTTTTGTTTGCCAAAATCTGTGCATCCGTCACCGATAACACGGGAGGCGCATCAAAAAGAATCAGGTCAAATTCCTTTTTAAGTTCTACTATTACTTCATCCATTGACTTAGCACTAAGTAAGTCAGCTGGGTTGGGGGGAATTGGACCACTTGTGATGATTTTTAAATTTTCTATGTCTGTTTCCTTTACTGCTTCCATCGCATCTATTTTTTTAGTAAGCAAGTTAGATAGCCCTATCGTGTTCGTCATATGAAACGTGTAATGCACAGTTGGCTTACGCATATCTGCATCTATCAGCACAACCTTTTTACCTTCTTGTGCAAATAAACAGGCTAAATTTGCCGATACGGTAGACTTACCCTCGGATGGTAAAGAAGAGGTAATTAGGAGTGTAGATAAGTCACCATCAGGCATCGAAAAGTTTATATTTGTACGAGTCGTACGAAATTGTTCGGATACAACCGACTTAGGATCTGTTACGACTACTAACTTACGTGCTACGTCTCTTAAACTATTTGTTTTTTTCTTATTCGCCATATTTACTTATACCTTCTTTCTTCGCGATTTGACATTAGTCATAACGTCCACATCTTTGTTCTCAGGGAATGGACTTATCAAGCCTAGTATCGGTAACTGAAGGAGGTCTTCCACATCTTGTTCTTTCCGGATGGAAGTATCTAGATATTCTAGTAAAAAAGCAATTCCTACTCCAAGCATTAACCCAATCACTCCGGCAATTGCCATATTCAGTATTTTGTTCGGTTTAACTGGTGATGGATTCTCCTGTTGAATTGCAGGGGATAGAATATTCACATTGTCGACATTCATCAATGTTTTGATCTCTTCTTGAAATACTGCTGCGGTAGTATTGGCTATATCTACTGCTCTAAAAGATTCAGGATCTTGTACGCTTATTGTTACTACTTGGGAATTTTGTTCACTCGTAACTGTGATATTTTTCGTGAGTTCAGCAGGTGTTGTATCCAAGTCTAAATTTTGAATTACCTTTGAAAGGATTGCTGGACTTTTAATAATCACGTTATATGTATTTATCAATTGAAGATTCGTTTGTATGTCTTGGGAATCATATTGTTGTTGCTGTTGAGGTGCCTTTTGCTGATTGACAAGAATTTGAGTTGAAGACTGATAGATTGGTGTTAAAAAGAAATAGCTAATAATACCTGCAATTACAACTGCTAGAAATGTTAATCCGACAATTAAAGACATTCTTTTCTTTATCGTTTTAAATAAATCTTGTAAACTAATCGTTTCTTCCATATGTACTATGTTCCCCTTCACTCTTCAATTGAATTTTCCTAATAGACTCTATTATAACATAATTGCTACTTGTTAGATGACAAATTCTCACAATTTTCGAGGGAATATGTATAACATTTGTTTTCTAAAGCAAATGAACTTCCCCCGAATATATGGTACTATTCTATTATGAAAAAACTAATATTTTTACTTATACTACTGTTTCTTTTGTTTTTCTCTTCTGGACAAACATACGAGGAACAGTCTCTTATACCCTTATTTGAAGACTTACTCACCTCCAAACCATTAGAAAGTCAGCTCAAGAAAATAGAATTACCATATTGGGGTCACACAATCTCCGTAGAAGAACGAGGTTATTATCATTTTGTTGAATTTATCATTCGAAAGAGTGCCCACTTCTTTCTCTTTGGTTTAGCCGCAATAGGTTTTTACGCTATTTTACCGAGGAATACACTGCATTTTTGGTTAGCTCTTCTGTGTACACTTATCTTGGCGCTTGCCGATGAATACCATCAACAGCTAACGGGAGGTCGGACTCCTTCAGGGCAAGATGTATTTCTTGATATGTGTGGTGCGGTAACTTTTTTAAGTGTTTACATTTGTATTAAGAGGATAATGCAAAAAACGTTAGATCCTAGTAAAAGGTCCTAACGTTTTTTGTAAAAGCTTTTATCTGCCGAGCGCTTTACTAATAATGCTATCTCTTCTTGCTTTTTTCGTAGCTTCATATTCGCTTTTAAAGCTATTTGCATATGATTTGTCAAAGCCATTTGCTGCCAGATCTTTTTCTACCGCTGCTAGAACTCCATTGAAAATGGTATCCGTATTTCCTTCTAGACCTTCTGCAGCAGCCATGTATTTATTGTAGAAATAACCGAAGTCAATTCCTTCCCCGTTTGTTTGCTTAGTTTTATACTCCGCTTTGGCACGGCCAATTAGTGCATTTATTTTTGCATCTGCTTGTCCTTCAAGCGCTGAAAAAGCAGGGATATACTTTTCTTTTATAGAACCAACTGTTGGTTCTGCTGTCGAACCGCCGGAGGATACTGGTGTAGTTGTCGATCCATCAGCCCCTGCTTCAGAAGAAGTATTATTGGAATTTGTTGACCCTTCTTGGCCTGAAGTTTCTGTTTGTTCAGGTGACCCATCAACTGATGTTGAATTTCCTGCATTAGAAACAGTTTGTGTTGAAGAATTGTCCTCTACAACATTTCCATCCTTATCCATCGTAATTTTACTACCATCTGGTAATTCCAACACATATGGATCTTCCACAATCTCTGAAACCTCATCATCTGCCACGTCATATGTTTTAAACTTAAATTCATATAGTAGGTAACCTACAGCTCCGAGGATAATAACTAAAGCTACCGATAAGAATATTTTCAGTTTTTTTCCTTTTCTACCTCTTTTACGTTTCTTCTTCATAAAAATCCCCTTTCTTGGAAAATAGTATATTAACACTAGTTTAGCATGTAGGCTGAAGTTCGTATAGAATATTGTGGGAATTTGGAGAATTATGGGGGGAGATATCACGAGATATATTATTATTCTAAATTTGTATAATTAAAAAACTCTACAAATCTATATAGAAAAGTAGAGTTTTTACTTATTTACTTCTTTACTTCTTTACTTCTTATTTATTTACTTTCAAAATTAAATACATAAGTAGTATTAAAAGGTTTTGAATCAATTGTTCCTTGTAATGATATAGTCAAAGAATTTCCAATTAGTAAATTCAGTGCAGTCTGGTCAGTAATTCCAGTATTAATAACTTCGTTTAACGCATTATTAATTATTGTTGCTACGTCTTGATTGTTATTGATATTTGGATCACTTATTACATAGTCACGACCATAAGCAGTGAAGCTAACTCTTGCAGAATTTACAACTGATCTATTTTTTAAAGGAGTAAATACATCAATGATTGCTGTTTCAAATTCTGAAAGGACTGCAGTCGAATTACTAGAGATTTTAACTGTAAATACATTGGTAGATTCATTTAAAGTTACAGTAAGATCATTAGTATTTCCTGCTCCTACATTTGCTGAAAGGGTAGTATTTAGTAATGTATTTCCTGGAGCATAATCGGTACCGGTACCGCCACCGCCAGATCCATTATCACCGCCGGTGCCGCCGCCTCCGCCAGATGCTGGAGGTGTCACTGGTGATGCATCAGGGTTTTTAACTCCGCCAATTTCTTGAATTTTATCTTTTACAGCGGAGAAGTTACTGATTAACTCTGAAGCAACTTTCCCTACTGGTAATACTAAATCTACTATAGATAGGCTAGTTCCTAGTGTTATTTTCAAGTCTTTATTTACCAGTTCAAGTGATTCGATTTTAGCAGTACCGTTTAATGCAAAGTTTAAAGCATTAACAAAGAATTCTTTAGTAGCTGCATTTAATGTTACTTCACTTACGCCAGTTCCTGCTGTTACGACTGGGATAGTGATATTGCTATCAGCAGTGATAGTAGCATTTGACTCTACATTCACTGAAGTTACAGAACTAGTACCTGTTAAGTTTAATAGTGCATTAAGTTTGTTTAAAACAACTTTACCAAGTGTTGAATTGGTGAAAGTGATTTTTGCATCAACTTTTACAGCCGCTGCAGATACACCTGTAGATTTGTTGGAAACTTCTGTGTTCCCTTTAACTACGATTTTGTCTGCTAGAAAGCTGTTTTCTACACCTTTACCAATTGCTAAGTTACCATTGATCGTAAGGTTTTTAACAGTTACATAGTCTCCATTTACTTTTACATCACTTGTAATAGAAGCGCTTGCTCCATCAAATACGATATTAGCAGCTTGTGTTCCATCAGCAGTAATCTCTAGAGATTTTACAGCAACAATTTGACCGTCTTTTTCAGTGAACTTAATATTTGCATTTTTAAGTGCCGCTGCGTTTGTCGCATTGAAAACTTTCTTCAAATCTTCCGCAACTGTATAAGTCCCAGCGGAAGTTTCTACAGAGTTATCTGACACACTTATTACTGTTACCGGTTTTGCAGCAGCTTCAGCGCGTACAACGAATGATGCCATTTGTCCACGTTTTACATTATCGTACGGAGAAAAAGTAGTTGCAGTTGTTCCAGTTGTAATTTCATTGTCTAGTAGAGTTTGAAGGTAACCATTGTACCAATCAGTTGCTTTCACATCTTTAAACTTAGTATCAGTAAGCTTTCCTTCTTTAAATCCGAATGCTAATGTGATAATTTTCGCCATTTGGCTACGTGTCAACTTTTCACCTGGAGCGTACGTACCATTTTCTTTACCTGATACAATACCTTCAGCTACAAGTGCAGCAATTGGACCATAGTATTCATTATCGGCTTTAATATCTTTGAAACCTGGATTTATAACGTTTTTAGTATCTAAGCCTAATGTTAGAGCAATAATTTTTGCAGCTTGTCCACGAGTAACGGAAGCTTCTGGTTTAAAAGTACCGTCTGTAAAACCTTTAATCACTCCTCTGTCAGATAAATCCATTACTGAAGTATAATGTGCATGTGTCGTTTTTAAATCGGAGAAACCTGCCGCTTCGGTGTTAAATGGAGCTACAGTTACTATTGCACCTGCTGCTACTGATGTTGCCAACGCTACTTTAAATAACTTTTGGTATGCTTTTTTATTATTCTTCATCCAATTTCCTCCTTGTTTGTTAAAAATATAATGATAATGTCCTATAAGGTCAACTATAACACATTAAAAGGCAATACTAAAACAAAATATTCCAAAAAAGTTCCCAATCAGGTCATTTTTTGTAATATTGTGGTATATTTTGCGGTACTATTACTTAAATTATTTTGAATCCTTCTAACAAATACTCCCCCTCTATCTTATTTATGAAACAAAAACAATATAAAGTTTCCATATGTTTCCCTTAAAAGATATTTAGAAGTTATTATTTTAAAATAGTTTTGTATATAAAAAATCATAAACTCTTCCCCATCTAAAATTAGAGACAGGGAGAGTTTATGTTTTAGTCCACATTATAGTTTATGAAGTTTTCTTAGGATATGCGAAAGGTTTTGACGATTGATCTCCATTTCTATATGCAGGGGTTATATACACAAGTCCATGTTTGAAAACACTGTACTGAGATACTTTTTTATGTTAATTTGGTTTTCATCTTCTTAGGAAAATCAACACGGGATTGTCATTTCAGCTGTGCTCTTGAAAATCACTCATCGTAAGGGAATTCTTTCGAAGAGGTCATTGACTTTCCAAAATACCCCATTAACCCTTCATTCTTCGAAAAATAGTAGGTTACTACTCCAAAAAACGGGTCATTTGTTGTCTGTTCAATTACAATTAGGTTATGAAATTCCTTATCACCAATGTCTTTCGTACCATTGATAGAAATGACCTTATTAGTAATTTTTTCTTCTCTTTCTTTCATAAGGATTTCCTTACTATCTATCCATTCACCATTTCCGTCATAAATCGCTTCATTGTAAGTATACTCCTTATATAAATGTCGAGAACTAGTTTTGTCACCTACAGTTACTGGGTAGTTTACCGTAACTTTAGGCGTCCAATGTGAGTCAAACGTAAACTGGGTTTTATCTTCACTATATGTGTGATTACTATCAGCATATTCATTTTCATCTGTTAAATGTAATGAATAAGTACCACTAGTTTTACTGCCTGTATAACTAGCTTTGTTAAAATAATCACCACTATAGCCTTCCGTTGAAGTATTGAAATAACTTAAATCTACTGGATTTTTATAATTTTTTGGAACTAGGCCTTGATAGAATCCTATCCCCACTTGTGGTTTGTTTACTGCGGTCGGACGCATCTCTGGATTAATTGAGCGTGCTAAAAATACCGAAAAATGTGCACGTGTTAATGTATTCTTTGGTTTGAATGATCCATCATCATAACCTGTTGTGATATTATTAGCTGCTAATTTTACAATATATTCATATCCCCAATAATCTTTTGATACATCAGAAAAAGTACCAGAATATGTTCCTGTTAGGTTGAATGCATTTGCCAAAGCACGTGCCATTCCTTCACGTGTGATAGGAGAGTTGGGAGAAAATTTAGTTCCTTTTGGAAAGATTCCATTTGCTGTAGCAATGGCAATTTCTTTATAGCTTGAATCTGTTGTTGGTACATCTTTAAAACCAGGATTCACTGTATCTTCATTTTCGAGCTTCAACGCTCTTACTAACATAACTGCAGCCTGTCGATTAGTCACCAGATTGGAAGGTTTAAATGTACTATCGCTATATCCGTTAATAATATTCAAACTAGATAAGTATGATATTTCTTTTTGATATGCATGAGTAGAAGGTATATCGCTATAACTAGCAGCATTCACTGTAGGTAAGGCAAGTATAAGAGAAAGAATTAATGCACTTATAAAAGTCACGATTTTTTTCATGTTTTTTCCACCTATTCTATTGTTATTGTATTTTAACTATTAAACCCTCTTAGAACTCTACTTACCCCACTAATTCTATTAAGAATTCACAACGTATTTGACGAGGCCAGTGGCGTTTGCGTATAAGGCTGCTTGAGTTCTATCTGCAAGACCTAGCTTCGCAAATACTTGGCTGACGTGTTTTTTCACTGTGAATTCGGTTATATAAAGAGTCTTGGAGATTTCTTTGTTAGAATGTCCCTTGCCTAGCTCGATTAATATCTCTTTCTCTTTAGGAGTTAGTTGTTCAATATGACCATCTTCATCCAAGGGAACTGGAGCTTTCATGAGTAGATCTAAAACATTAGGATCATAGTATTTACGACCCTTTCCAATCATTTGAAGTGCATGTAGAAGCTCTTCGGGTAGGGCTTCTTTTAATAAATAACCAACCACCCCAATTTCCTTTGCTCTTTTAAAGTCTTCCTCATTCGTGGAAGAAGTAAGTATGACAAACTTGCTGGTAATACCTACACGCATGGCCTCTATTATTAGTTCGATTCCGGATTCCTCACCTAATCGGAGGTCTACGATTGCTATGTCTGGTTTTACTGCATTCAATAGTTCCATCGCTTCTCTTCTATTAGTAGCTTCTCCAATTACATCCATAGATTCGTTTAAGGAAAATAATGAATTCAAGCCTCTTCGAATTAATGGATGATCGTCAATTATTACTACCCTCATTATCCCAACACCTCTTGTTTTTTCTGCTTTTTAACTTGTGGTATATCAATTTGAATAGTAGTTCCCATTTTATAAGGTGCACCTATCTGAAATGTGCCCCCCATAGAATAGACAATTTCTTGCATATTAGGAAGCCCAATCCCTTGGCCTTCCATACATCCCATCTTCGTCTGAATACCTATTCCATTATCTTTAATGACTAGATAAATTTTATCTTCTTCTAAAGCTAGTGTTATTTCGATTACTGTACACCTACCATGTCTTACCGCATTTCCACACGCTTCACATATGATTCGATATAGACCGTTTTTGTTATTTGTAGAAATGGACGATTCTTCACCAGTAAGATCATAGACAATACGAATGTCATTTAGCTTTGCATATTCCACCAAATAATTTTCAATAAGCGTAAGAAACGGCTTTTCACCCTTCTTAGCCGTACTTAACTGATAAATAGAAGCCCGTAGTTCCTTCATTGTCGTATTAGCTGTCTGTGACAAAAACTCAAATTCCTTTTCAAGTTCACTAATTTCAATATTCCGACTTTTAACTTGTAGACTATGCAATGAATAGACGATCCCAAACAATTTCTGTGATATACTATCATGTATTTCATTTGCAATCCGATTTCGTTCTTCGGTAATTTTCATATGAACCATCATACGATCCATATGAATTCTTTCCAACAGCAATTCACTAAGCTCTGCGAGAAACTCGAATGTACGGTGAAGTAATAGAGTATTTCTTATCTCTGTATTAGTAGACATGTTTACACCAATTACTCCTATATACTCCGTTGTCCTAATAACCTTCATCCAATACTGTTCATTCTGATAAATATGTGTAAAGGCGTTCTTTTGTTGCCTTATATACTCCCAGTCTCTTGTTAAATCCATATCTAAATTTCTATTAGTTGTCTCATTCGAAGTATAGTTTTTTTGAGAGGTATAATCCTTTATCCAAAAGAAGGCCATATCCTTTTGCATGCATTTCATCAATGCTAGCGTCATGGTCTCTGTTAGCTTTTTTGGACTAATATTGGAAGAGTGGGATTCCAACAAGTTATATAAGGACATAATTTGCTTTAATGTCTCCTCGTATATCTCATTCATATTTGCTAGCTTATTATTTGCCTGGTGTAGCTCTTCTATGTGTTCCCTTAATTCTTTTGTTAATCTAGAAAACAAACCTATTAGCATCGTTATTAATATAAAGCCGAGATAGATATAGGATTTCCCTTCTAGAAGCATGAATATATTATTTTTCTGTTGTGCAATATATGTTGCACTTACTAGACAAAATGTTAATATTCCCCAACAAAATAGCGGGGTTAAAAGGATTGCTGCAACAAGTATCGGATTCAATGCATACCAGCTAAATGGACTGTAAACGCCACCAGTAAATATGAGCAACAAAGTCATACCAAACGTTTCAATTAAAACAATTGTTTTTACTATATTTGTATTCTCCAGATATCTCCGTTGTAATCCCGTCAATATCCATGCTGCAATACATAGAGATCCAACAGCACCAACTTTAAAAATGAGTGAGGGTTGAGATCCAGATAAATAGAGAAATGAAGTCAAAATAAGTGAAACGTATCTATAGAGAAATAATAAGTTCAAATTACTGGAAAGATACTTTTTAATAAAAGTTTCAATCGGATTAACTCTCCGCATACACGTTACGAAAAGCTGAAACATTTGTAGTAGTATTTCGAACTAGCTCTCTACCTGCCGACTCATAGCTATATACATAATTGCCTTCTACTATAAAAAAAATGGGACGACCTTCATCCAGATTCTTGTTTAAAAATATCGGAAGCTTTTTTTCATCAGCCAGTTGGAGAATCGACTTAAATGAATTTAAATTAATAATTGACCTGTTGGAGCCAGTCATTTTCTGTGTCACTGTAATAATTCGTTTACCATACTCTTTGCTAATCCTAAACCCCTCCCCTCTAATAATAAAAGCCCAATTAAATTGAGCAATAAGCTCACATCTAATCAGGCCGGTTGCACCAATCACTCCATACGTCCTAGGTGCCCAGATACAGAACGCACTTCACAGTTTCCAAATTTTTATCTTTTATATAGTTCAGTATAACCAGTTCATTTAGAATATAACGTTACTTTGTGCGGTTATGGAGGTTCTTTTTTTGTCGTAAAACCAAAGGCATTGTCTCCCTTTGTATTTATATTAGATTCCATTAACTATATAACTCTTTATATTGTGCTGGTTGTTTGCTATTTAAAGAATTACTTTCTTTCATTTGATGAATAAGCTCTCTCGGTAGATTGATACTCGCTGAACAGAGATATTTACTTGTAGAACGGAAGTTTGTTCTATTTCTTTAGGATGGTGAAAAAGGAGTTCAATATTTTAATGCTATTAGCTAGAATTTTCTTTCATCTGGCATTTGCTCTCCATGGGACGTTAATGGGGTTCAGTGATGATACTTGGGGCTCTTCTTGAGTTACTTTCAGTAAATGGAAATATACTGGCGGAGCAGGGATTTTGCGGTTTTCATAATAGAACAAAATTAACTCTCCTTCCGCCTTTTAGGACAGAAGGAGAGTTAATTACTTTATTTTAATCCACCCATAAAATTAGTGAATATTTTCGCAGCATGGGCGCGAGTTGTCGGATCTGCCGGTTTAAATTTACCATCAGAACCATCCACTACTTGTAGCTCATAAAGCATAGAGATCGCATTGATTGTTTCTTCGTCGTAGGCAGCAATATCAGAGAATGGTGCTATTTTAGTAGCTACATATTTTTTACCTGTTTTAGATGCATATGCACGTTCAATCATTAAAGCAAGCTGCGCACGCGTCACTTTTTCAGAAGGTTTAAATTTCCCATTCTCCCCTTTGATAATGCCGAATTTAAAGCCTGCAGCAATTTCTGATTTTGTTTCTGTCGCATAACTTGCGATATCCGAGAATGGTGCTGCTTCTTGTGTTTCTAATTTTAATGCACGAACGATTAACGATGTTGCTTGTGCACGTGTTAAAGATTGTTCTGGTTTAAATGAGCCATCTGGATATCCCTTCATAAAGCCTAATAATGCAGCTTTTTGGATATAATCCGCAGCCCAATGTTTAGCAGGTACGTCTGTAAATATGATTGGTTTTGGCGTTGGTGTCACTGGTGGTGTAGGTTTTACTGGATCTGGCTTAGTCGGACTTGGATTTGGTGCTCCAGGGCTTCCACCTCCGCCTCCAGGATTTCCTGGGTTACTTGGCGTTCCTGGATCTGTTGTTGGTGGATTTGTAACTGTCACATTTACCGTTACTTCCTTGCCACCATGTTTTACTGTAATAGTGGTTTTACCTGCTGCTTTAGCTGTTACTAATCCTTCTGTTACGGAAACTACTTTTGGATCAGCTACTGTGTAAGTTGCATCTTTCGTTACATTCAGTACAGTATCCGATGCGAATGTGCCATAGCTTGGCGGACCGTCTATAAAATTGTTATTATTCGGAGCTATTTCATCTGGTGTAACTAAATTTTCATAAGGTGAAACAAATACCAGTTGTGGAAGTTCTTTTGTTTCAAAAGAAGCTATACTTAAAGTTTCACTAGTATTAAGTAGCGATTCTGTTGGTTCTTCTGGCGTTGTTCCTTCTTCAGGAACAGTTGGTTCTTCCGGTGTTGTTTCTTCTTCAGGTACTCCTGGTTCTACTGGAGTTGTTTCTTCTTCAGGTGTTGTTCCTTCTTCAGGCGTTACTGGCTCTGTTGGTACAATTGCTCCTGCAATAACTTGCTCTCCACTGTTACCAGCTGCATCTTTAATAATTAATTTAATTGAGTCTGTGTCAGCTGTTACTGGGAATGTAAAGCTACCATCTTGGTTCAAATTAAAGGCGACCGCTGCTTTTTCTATGCCATTTACAGTAGCAATATAGGAAGCTTTTAATTTTTCATTTAAATTATAGTCTAAACCGTATAAATATAATTCTTCATTATAATCAATATATTTGTCTGTAACTTGGCCTGTTGCGACTCCGTCTGTCACAGAACCACTAACTACTGGTTTCGTAGTTTTTACTACAATTGGTCCTACATAGTCTTGGACAACTCCTGAAGCAGCAACTCCAGTAAAGTCAACTGTATATAGACCATCTGGAATAGTTGTTGCAGGTGCAGTACCCCATGGTTTGTACTGTCCGGCAACATTCAGGGTATAAGATCCTTTTGCTAGTGCTGCACCTGAATGTAAGTAACCAATATAGCCATCCCCGTATTCCCCACCTTCAGGATTCATAATATCCCAAAGTTCTATATAGTTTGTTGTTACGTCACCAGTTAATGTAAACGAAAGAACTGCGGAATCTTGAACTCCGTCCCCATTAAAGGATAAATCTGTTGTTGAAATTTTGTAATCTTTTAATTGTGTTGCCTCTGCTCCACCAAAGTCTGCTGCAAATGGTAATGAAATTTCTGTGTAATCACTTTCAACTGGAGTTGTTGTTTCTATTACATTCAGTTGAAGTTTGTCTCCCGTTTTCATGTTCAATTCTGTTTTATCTACAGAAAGGGAGGTTTCCGTCTTAGTTCCATCAACTGGTGTAATATGAATATATCCTAGTATTTCAGAACCATTAGGTGCAGTTGCTTTAGAAGCAGTCAATGTAACTTTTAACACTTGTTCTCCAGCAAGATTAAATGTCGGTTTGTCAATCGTCACTTTTGCGTCACCAAATGATTTTGTTACATCTACGGAGACGTTATAGTTTCCACCTTTACCAGCAATATCTTTCACTAAAATTTCTTTTGTAACGGAAATATTACCTTCTTTCAGTGATTGAGGGCCGAAAGTAACTGTCCCCTTTAAGTTTTCTACTACTGCTCCAGAAGCATCTCGTACCGCTGTATCTAATGCATAAGCAAGTGCACCAGGATGAGCTGCTGCATACGCATCTACTCGGCCTGCACCTTGAGCGAATACATCATACTTCGTTGTATCCAAGATTTTAGCCGTATTGGAGAGCGCTACTTTTACATCAAAAGCATTCCAATCAGGATTTGCTTGTTTTACCAGTGCAGCAATACCAGCGATATGTGGTGTTGCCATAGAAGTTCCTGTTTTACGATCATATGCTTCCCCGTAAACAGCATCTGGAAAATCTTTTTTGTACATTGGAATCGTAGACATAATATTTGTTCCAGGTGCACTTACATCTGGTTTAATATCAAAGTTTGGTGTAGATGGTCCACGTGAACTTGAATCGTTTACGTCATCTCCAAGTGTTTTTGTGGATGCAAACTTACCAAAGCTAACTTTGCCTGTTCCTTTTGCTAGTTCAGCGCGGATTGCCATTCCATCCGTATAAGACATATCAACTGTTGGAATGAAGGCAAATGAATCTCCAAGGAATGTACCTGATGCATTTGGTGTACCCGATCCTGTTGCAGAGTTATGAATAATTGTAGCAACTGCTCCTTGCGCTCTCGCATTTTCAATTTTATCGACAAATGCGATGGAACCACGAGCAATTAAAGCTACTTTCCCTTTCACATCAATTCCTTCAAAATCTTTTACTTCCCCTAGTCCGGGTACTGCCACTAAGTCAAACTCACCTTGAAGTTGTGTTGCTAAATCCTTCCCAAAAGTTGTACCCATTAACTGAAGTTGTTTCGTTAAGTTATAGTCTCCAACTGAAACTTTTACTTCTCCGTTATGCATCGTTTCGGGATTTGTTGTGTTACCCACTGCAATTCCTAAACGTGCTGTAGCAGGAGTTCCCATCGTGCCACGGTTTGGACCATCATTACCTGTTGCGACAACTCCGATAGTCCCAGCCATCATAGCATTATTTATAGCAAATGATCCTGCATCCGTTTCAGAGTTTGCTCCTCCGCCAAGTGAAAGGTTGATAACGTCCATTTTTTCAATTACTGCTGTATCTATTGCCTTTACTATACCTGAAGTTGAACCACTACCATATGCTCCCAGTACACGATATGCATAAAGATCTACTTTAGGTGCAATCCCTTTAATGCCATATTCATTTGCTCCAATTGCTGCAATTGTGCCAGCAACATGCGTACCATGTGATGTATAAAATGAACTTCCCGTTGTATTAAATTCAGGTGTCCCTGCTGGACGTTCAGAAGGTAATGTCTCCGAAGCATCATCTTCTGTGCGTGTTTTTGTATAAGTGGATGAATTTGGAATGAAGTTCTTTCCACCTTTATAAATACCTGCAAATTCTGGATGATCCGCATCAATTCCTGTATCAAGTACCGCTACTTTAACCCCTTGTCCTTCAATTCCTTCGTTCCAAAGCTTTTCAATGCCTAAGAAAGAGATACTTGTATTCATTGCGGCATCAACTGGTGTATCCGCCTCTGGATTTGCCGGTTGAAGTGAACTTGAGTCTTTCATTGCATACACTGTTGCATCTGGCTCGACTAATGTAACACCATTAATGGTTAGTAATTTAGCAAGATCGCTAGCTTTTACGCTAGCTGCAAAGCCATTTAATACTGTGTCATATGAAAAAATTTCTTTATAAGAAATCATTTTATTGTTCATTTCTTTTTTTACAGATGCTTGCTGTGAAATTACTTTTGCTTTGACAGAGCTAGCCGCTGATTTCGTAAAACTTTTACCCGCTAACTCTGTAATTCCTTTTTCAAGAGCTACAGGTTTTTCTGAAAGATGAACAATTACTGCCACTTCTTCATCCCCAGATAATCCTTGTAAATCTTTGTGAAGTGTTGGACCACTATTTGTAAGACTTAGTTGTTCAGCAATAGCCGCTTTCATCGCCAATGTACTTTCGCTTGGCTCCTGTGATTTAAACGGCGTCTTTCCTGTGTTAGCAAACGCACTTGTTGGAGCTAGCATTGCAAAGACCATCATTAGAATTAAGAACGCACTAAAGGCCTTATTAAACATTTTCTTCCTCATTCGATTTCCCCCTGTTCAGCAATTTTGTGCAATAACATTTCTGCATGTTCTTTCAAGACCGCATCCTTTCTGCAAGTATCATTAGGATTTTTGTACAAGCATCAGGCACACTGATGCAAAATATGATACTGATACATTGTATGAATAGATGGGCCATGCTATGAGAAAAATTAGTAATTAGTATTTTTATGGGGGGTGAGGTAGGGAGGCTATCGTATGCGACGGTGACTCTTCCGTATAGATAAGGATAACTCTCGTATTGGTGTCTGTTGCTCTCGTATAGAAAGTGTAAGAAGATTATAAAAAGCCCTGCAGAGATGGATCTCTACAGGACTTCAATTTATTAAAATTTCTAGGATTAGGTGCTAGTTCCAGATTGATGTTGCCCATTCCGGGTGGTCGATGAACGGATTACGGTTACCTTGCCATTTTTGAATGGTTTCATTGCGATTGCGTTCAAATTCATCTACTGGATCTTGCTCATGCCATTTTAGTAAGGTGGAGAGCTTTCCATGATATGGTGCGCTACCATTACCGAGCTTTTCGTTTAGTTCTAAATCTACTTTATCTCCTTTTTCATAGCGAGTTGCCATGTAAAATAAAATTCGAGCGACATCTCCTTTTACACGATTAGGCGGTTCAAATGAGTCTCCGTCTTTATAGCACCCATTACAATTATTAACAGGACTTCCCCCATTATCAAAATCTAAATTTCCTCTTGAGCTGTTCACTTGTACATCTGTCGGACGCAAATGGTGGATGTCCGTACCGGGTCCTTTACTTGTCCCGAAGTCACCATGTGATTTAGCCCATGTATGTTCTCGGTTCCACTGACCTACGTTTCCACCATTGGCAGTTTTAGAACGGGATACTCCAGAGTAAAACAATATGACATTGTTTTTATTGTTTGGGTTTTCATCTGTTTCACGTAATGCTAACCATACTTGGTCGTAAGAAAGTTGAGTATGGTCGTCAATTATTTCATGTAGTGCATTTTTTAATGCTTGACCTTCTTTACCGTTGGCATCTTTGTAATATTCATCGGTAGGTGAACTAGCCGAAGTTACGCGTACACTGAAGCTTGTTGTTACACTTTCTTCACCATCTGTAGCGGTAACTCCTACAATATGACTTCCCTCTTCAAGGGTTAGTTTTAACGTTGCCCCTTCTATCGTTCCTAATGTAGAAGTAAAAGTTAGTACTTGGTTTTCTGGGTCTGCAAAATAATCCGTTAATAGGATTGAAATGGTCTCTCCAATTTTAACTGTATGACTCGGAATACCTTTCTTTAATACTGGTGCTTGATTTTCACCAGGTAAAGAAGGAACCACAATGGGTTCCCCTTTGGAATTTGTGAATTTAATATTTTTACTATCTGCTCCGTTAATAAATTCAAATTCTTGAATATTTTCAGCGCCTCTTATTTCTTTTATGTTCGTACCATCAATAATTACTTTTTGGACAATGGTACCTTTGAAATCCATAATTGCGCCAGCATTTTCTGGCTTAATCGTTACCGTTTGCTCTGCAAAGCCAGCTCCATGGAATTCTGCATAACCACTCATGACCAGAATGCCTTCCATGATTTCGGATGAATCATCAAGAGTAATAGAAACACTAGGCTTACTAATAGTTAGTTTTTTCGTTTGAAGATTTTTGATGTCGTATGTTTTTTCAGCTGTAATTGGAATAACAACATCTTCTTCTAATAGATCAATTTGTACCATTACTGGATCGTGGTCACTTGCACGTCCTGCCATATCAGTGAAATCTGCATTAATATGAAGAATGTCAATTTTCGTTTTATATTCTAAATTTTTCGTTACTAAAATATGATCTAGTACTTGTGAGTTACCTTGGTAGAGGTATGTGTATCGATCTGACGTTTCCACTTTGTTAATCATATTTGTCATCTGTTCACCCTCGTGAATTAAAAGGGCATCGGCAAATTGATAATCGTTAAAATCACCTAGTGATACAACATTCGCTGCTGGGTTTTTCGTTTTAATATCTACAACAAAGTCAGACACGACTTTTGCAATTTTTTTACGTTGGCCTTCACTGTCGTATTTCGGTGGTTGAATGGATCCAAATAATGGTGTATCACCACTTTTGGAGTTCCAGTGATTAGCAATAACGATGACGCTCTCGCCTTTAAAATCAAATTGAGCTACTAATGGTTTACGGCTGCTGTTAAATGCACTATTTGTTGGATCGATACGACCTGGGTTATGTGTTAGCTTGCCATCTTTGTAACCAACCGCCGTTGTCGCACTTCCTGGTGAACCACCTTCTGTCAATTTTACTCGGTCCGGATTGTATAGGAATCCAACCCGAATATTTGCATTTGGTGCACCTCCATCTGAGTTGTTTACAGGGTCAATATTTACATATTTGTAGTCTGCTCCTCCAGCTGTTTTAATCGCTGTAATAAGTCTTGTATAGCTTTGATCTGCCTTCGAGTCTCCACTGCTTTCTCCGTTATTATCTTGTACTTCAGTTACACCAACAATATCAGGACTTTGCATATCCGTAGCAATTGCTCTTGCTAATTTACGCGCTTTGTCGTCTGTAGTGGATGTTTTGTTATTCGAGAAGTTTTCTAAGTTATAAGAAGCAATTGTTAGCTTATCTTCTTCTTTCACAATTGTTGTTTTTTCTGGTGTCGCAGTTCCTTTTGAATGAGCAGCCTTCATATCAGCTAAAGAGACATAGATCTTAAAGTTTTGGAATGAATAGCCTACGACTCCAGTAATCGGCCCTTTAAACTTATCTCCAGTTGCTACTTCGAAATCACGACCAGGTCCATTTGGTTCCAAACGGAATTGTATGCGGTTCGGATTTTGATTGGCCTTCTCATATAAAACCCCGCCATGAAGAGAGTTTGTTGGAGCATTTTCCAAAACGGTAATCAAGTCTCCATGCTCTTGTGGAGCCACCGCTTTGACATTTCCAACTTGTACAAGCATTCCTTCAATACTTTCCCAGAAATCGATTGCGTCCACTGTTGGATTGAAAACGGTAAGATTGTCGCTATCAATTTTAGCTAGAGACATTTTAGTTTCATCGATTATGATTGGAGTTGGTAAAGCTGCACCACTTTTAATGACTGAGACTTTTCCTCCTTGGTCATTTCGAACATTTATTTGTGTTGTTTTCAAATCTGTTGTTTGACGATCATCGTAGCCGTCATATGCAAATTCACTCACTTTCCCAGTGACTGATACTAAATCTCCTACTTTAATCGGCCATGTGTTTGTTCCGCTGTAAAGGACAATGGCTTCAGAAGTATGTGGGTTTGTATCCGCTAACTCATCTGGTGTTTGGATATGATAGTAGGTTGCACCATTTAACAAGAACGAGTAAGTAACGACTCCTTGAATTCCTTCTACTGTTTGATTGTCAAAAGTAGTATAGTGTCCTGCTCCCTGGATATCATGGATTTGTAGACTATCCGTAATTTTATATTCAAATGTCTTAACTTCTGAAGTACCTTCTGTAGTAATTGCTACCGCCTTAAGCGTAGTATCGGCATTAATCTCGATTGGTGTGGAGTATTTTGTACTTTCCTTAGTTGGCTCTGTGCCGTCTAAAGTGTAATAGATTTCAGCACTTGCCGTCGTTGTAGACAAGGTTACAAGCGTAGATCCAACAAATGTTCCGCTACTAGGATTTGCTGTAACAGGTTGTAGAGTCGAACTGTCCTCTACAATATCTTGAATTGAGCGAGGGATAATTTGATAATCTGCATCAAACTGTTGAACAATACCAGTGATAGATTCATACGTTTTCCCTACAACTAAGCCTAGTGAACTGTTTTCATCACGAACAATGAACTCAGTCTCTCCGTCTGTTGCAGTGTAGTTTAATGCATTTACTGCAGTTATAGTAATTTTTTTTGCTTGGACAAGAAGTGATTCATTGTTTTCACTCACTTCTGCTCCTTTGACAACCTTAGGGGTTGGAGCTCCCACATTTTCTGTTTTGCTAACTATTGTTGCATTGTCTAATTGAAGAAGCCCACGGAAATCTGCCAGTTTCCCTGTAAGTGTTACTTCATCACCCACCTTAGCAGCTAAACTTGAAGGACGTATGGCAATACCGCCTGTTGCATCTTGTACTGAAACACTATTTTTCAAGCTTGCAGCTACTATAGCTTTCACTGTCACAGTTTGACCAAGTGCTGTATTGCGTGCTTCTGCAATGGACAACGCCCCAGTTTCACTGATAACTGTGTAAGTGAATGAAGAAATCGGGCTATTTTCAAGACCCACTTTCACCGCAATTGCTTTAATCGTCATATCTTTGTCGATAACAATTGGAGCCTCAAATTTAGTACTTGAACTAGTTGGATCCGTTCCATCTGTCGTAAAGTAAATAGAAGCTTCTTCTGTTTTTGAAGATAAAGTAATTTCCGTACCCTCTGGAACAGTCGATGATGGTATCGAAACAGTTACAGCTTCTACCTGCGTTTCTCCAGGATCAGTGTCACCAATATCCATTGTGTGGGAGCCTAGATTAGACGAATCATTAGTCGGTAGCTTGCTCCATTCTGCTGCATTGAAAGCGTCATCTATAATTGTATCTCCAGCAACAATATTACTGTTTCGGACAAGTGTTACATCTTTAGCAAAGTCTGCAGATGACCCGATTTGTCCAATAGAATCAATGATTGTACCTGAGTTTTTCAAAACTACAGGATCATTCCCATTGAAGTTAATGACAGTATTGTTTTCTAGGTCGCCCTTACTTTTTATATCTCCATTTGCATCTTTGTGATATAAAACATACGTATCATTATTAGCTAACGTACCTGTTAATGAGACTTTATTAGCCGCAGTAGCTGCTCCATTTGTATGAAGTTCAAGTGAATAAGCACTTAAATCAACAGCTGCTCCAGTTCCATTGTAAAGTTCAATGGCCTTATTAAAGCTGGCGCCTTCAATATACTCCGAAATGATCAAATCAGATGCATTCGTAGCTGCTACAGCTTTCGATGGCAACGCTGGAATTACTAGACCGGCTATTAAACTTGCTGATAAGAAAGCATTTATGGGCCTCTTCCAATTCCTTTTACTCATCTATACAATTCTCCTTTTAGATAGGGATTTTTAGTGAAGTTAATATGCTGATGAGTCACAAAGCCTTCAATAACTAATAGAAAACTTTGTGATTCGTATTAAAGAATAGTGTCTCCATCCACAATGATACCGTTGAAGTCAAAATACTCTCCGTTTAGCCCTGAAAGGTCCAAATTGCCTTTAACCGCAATATTAGAGAGGGTCAGCTTATTAGTAGGAGTTCCTGTAATTATTAAATTCCCTTTAATAATTACATTTCCTAGGAATGTAACATCTGCAACTGAAACTGTTACGTCGCCATTATAAACTTTCGGTGATTCAGGTGTACCAGAGAATTCTCTAGCAGGGATAGCGCCTCCAGGGAATTCATTATCTGGCTCTTCATCCTTCACGTCGACAATGCGTCCTTCAACTTTTGGATCAACGTTTCCTAAACTTACAAGATGGTCTCGTAAATTTTCCCAATCAGATAGGCCTAGATCTGTTACTCTACCTTCTGCGTAGGCTTTTGCTAACACCGTATAGCCGTCTCCACCTTTCGCAGTGAATGCGTTAGTTGCAATGGTGTATTGTTGGCCATCTTGTATTTCCGTATAAGTTCCATCTGCATTTTTATAAGCGATGGATACTACTCGTTGGCCAATTGGTTTAGAGGAGTCATACTCTACTTTTGCACCGGATACATGAAGGAATCCTCCATTTTCCCGAGGTAGTTCTTTGAAGCTAATTTCAAACGTTTCTTTTATTTCTTTCCCAGTTAGATCCATCGTTGCTAATGTATTTCCGAATGGAAGCACAGTAATTACTTCACCTACTGTAATAGGTCCCTGATCAATCGCTGATCTAATTCCCCCACCATTTTGGAATGCCATCACTACATTTTTGTTGTACACCTTTGCTTTATTAAGCATGCCGTCCGTGATTAGGTTTCCTAATGGTGTTTCATTACGACGAACGCTATTACTATCTGTTCGTAGATTTTCTAACGCATTTACAGCGATTGCACCAGTTTCTTCGTCTGATATTTCTGCAATTCTATCTGAGTATTTCTTAAGTAACGCGGCAGCTTCTGGATTATCTACTTTATCAGCAATTTTTATTAATTTACCTGCATGACCTACAATAATTCCTTTTTTATCAAACGTTACATCGAGTGTTCCTAAGTTTTCCGCGTATTGGCCAGACTGAACTATAACTGTTGGCTCATCATTCACATTTATCAGAACAGGAGCTGCCAATGTTGTATGGCTATGTCCTCCTACGATTACATCAATACCCTTGACTGCTTTAGCTAGTTCCAGATCATTATCCACTGCTGGATTGTCGTCATAGCCAATATGTGTGATGGCAACAATTTTGTTTACGCCTATTTTTTCAAACTCTGAAACCATCTTTTTTGCATCGTTAATATAGTTAGAGAATGTGATATCCCCTGGACTTGAAATGTCTTTAGTATCAGCGGTCGTTAAACCAAAAATCCCTACTTTTTCACCGTTCACTACTTTTACAATTCCTGAATAAATGTTGGATTTCTCAGGTTTTTCAGCAATTTTCGTATTAAACAAACCTGTAAATAGATTGTCTTTTGAGAAGTCAATGTTTGCAGATACAAAAGGGAAGTTTGCCGCTTTTATGAAATCTACTAATGCTTTGTGACCTTCTGGAGATGAACCAAGGTCAAACTCATGATTCCCAAAGGTCATAGCATCCACTTTCATTAAATTCATAAACTCTAAGTCTGCTAGCCCTTTAAATTCGTTAAAATAGAGAGTTCCTGAAAAAACATCTCCGGCATCCAATAGCAATGAATTCGGTTTAGCAGTACGCACTTCATTCACCGCAGTCACTCGTTTTGCTGCATTTT
This sequence comes from Psychrobacillus sp. FSL H8-0487, assembly GCF_038008385.1. Taxonomy (NCBI): domain Bacteria; kingdom Bacillati; phylum Bacillota; class Bacilli; order Caryophanales; family Bacillaceae; genus Psychrobacillus; species Psychrobacillus sp. FSL H8-0487. The sequence goes on along the minus strand of NZ_JBBOZA010000001.1, from coordinate 746,236 downwards.
CCAGGTGGGCATGCGTGTCATTGAAGTGCATTATGGATAATTCAAAGTTTTTATCCTCTGGTTTTGGTGGGAACGGATTGGTGTTACCTCCTCCATTTCCACCTCCACCAGACGATGGTGGTGTCACTGGTTTAGCATCCGGATTAGCTACTCCATTAATCTTTTCTATATTTCCTTTTACCTTGTCAAAGTTTACAATGATATCTTTTGCTTGTGTTCCAGTTGGTATTAGGAGGTCACCGATTTTAGCATTTGTGCCGAGGGTGACTTGTGTATTTATGGAATGGACTTTTAGTTTTTCGACCGTAGCATCTACCGTCACTGCTGTCGTTCCCTGCTTTATATAAAGTGATGCTAATGTAATATTTTTAATCGTGATGAAACTGCTGTTAGTTGATAGTTCTCCACTAAATTTATCGCCTTTCCCATCAAGCACGAGGTAGTTTTTAGCTGTTCCACTTGCTTGCGTTTCAATGTGGCTAACATTTTCTATTTCTTTGCCTTTCACTGTATATTTTATATGTGAACCTTTTAATAAGGCTAAATTGGATTCACTTAAGATGTTCGCAAAGCTTCTCGGAATAACGTACTTTCCACCTGAAGCTGTTAGCTCATTATTGGAGATATTTTGTATTATAATAGCTTCTGATTTTTTCGTAAGTTCTGTTCGGTAGATAAAGGAAGCAACTTGTCCACGTGAGACATATGCATTTGGATCATACTTGTTTACCGTCTTACCAGTTGTAATTTCATGAGAAAATAAAGTTTGAATATAATTCGCATGCCATTCATTGTTTTTCACATCATCAAACGGTAAGTTACTATACTTCTCTTCTTTAATCTTAAAACCTTCTACTAGCATCTTAGCCATTTGAGCTCGCGTTAAATGACCATCTGGTTTAAATGTATCATTTTCATAACCCTTTAAAACGCCAACCTCTACAAGCGCAGCAATCGCCCCATAGTTTGGATGGCTTGTACCCAAATCTTTGAAGCCCGGATTTTTCACATTTTTTGTATCTAATTCTAAAGCAAGTGCCATTATTTTAGCCGCATGTGCTCTGCTAATATTTTCGAAGGGTCTAAACGTGCCATCTTCATAACCAGTAATTATTCCTCTCGCTGTTAAATTCTTTACGGCTTCATGGAAATGGTGAGATGCTTGTACATCTGAAAAAGCTTTTTCCTTCACATCTGCAGAAGCACTCAGTGGTGATAATGTAACAAGTGATCCAGTTGCTACAGCCATTGCCAACGCTACTTTAAACGTTTGTTGTTTTAACTTCCTGTTTTCTTTCATAAACTAGCCTCCTATTAATCTATAGTCGTCGCATCGAGGGACTGCTAAATTTCCTATACCTTTCACCATATGTTAGGTATTAGGGAAAGATTCCAATTCCTTGGGATATAGATAATCTTTTAAGCTGCTAGATTTTTTGAGAGTTTGCAGGCATTTTGGTTAATTTATAAACAGGTTTTCATCTCTGAATTGGTTGGTCTGGGGATTTTGAATGTGGTTCTCATATTGGGCGGTGAGACTCTCGTTCTTTGGGACATAATCATATACAGATAACAGAAATCTATTTAACGAAAATATTTGAGAAACAAAGTTGAAAATAACAGTCCTACTTTTGAACAACTATTGTTCGAAATGGGACTGTTTATTGATTATGAATTGTTTCTATCCTAGTTAATACATATCTATCGTGGATAATCTAAGATTGAAACCTTAGTAAGTCTTTTGGTTATTAATAAGTAATCATAAAGAATCAATAGTAAACAATATTAGTTCTTTTTCATTATTCGACATTTAATTCTTTGGCACCCTTTTCCAGTTACTCTATTTTATTTATTTTTGTATTATGATAATCTTTGAGAGATTTCAAATTAGGAGGAATAATCTTGAAGAAAATCAAGTATTTCGTATGTTTAGTAATTTTAACTTCCGTTTTCAACTTCAACACATCAATGAAAGCAGAGGCAGCATCCACAATATTTATGAAGCCAGCTGAAGGTGGATACTCAAGTTTCTACGGTCCTCGATGGGGTAGGCTGCATGCTGGTGTTGATATCGCTGCAAATGGAATTGTTCCTATATATGCTTCTACTGCGGGAACAGTGACAAAAGTTTTTGATGGATGTGCTAATGTTTCAAATGAATGCAGTAGTACATTGGGGAATTATGTTATAATTCGTCATAATTTCAATGGTAAAATTATTGATACTTTATATGGACATATGCGTCCTGGTCTAAATGTTGCAGTTGGTCAAAGTGTTAGTAAAGGTCAACAACTTGGTTTAATGGGAACTACAGGAAATTCGACAGGACAGCATCTTCATTTTGAGGTACATCCTGGAGGTAGAGCTAGTAATTCTGCTGTTGATCCTATGCCTTTTTTAAATGGTACAATGGATTCTCAACTTCCAACATTGCCAATAGATTGGCATAAAGGCACACTTAATGTCGGACAAGTAGGTTGGATTAAAATTGACCAACCAATTAATCTATGGAAACGTGTGGGAGACGAATTAGAATACGTTAGAGTATTAAAAGAAAATGAGTTATATAGAGTTTATGGTTACGACAATTTATATGGTGGACAATATAATGTAGGTGATAACCACTATATTACTAAGATGGATACACACATTGAGTATAGAAATGGTTATATGGAATGGAGAGGCATTGAGTTTAATAGAAACCAAGTAGGTGGACTCGATATTCTGAAACCGATAAATCTCTGGAAAAAGGATGCAAATGGTAAACTTACTTATGAACGTATACTAAATCCGGGCGAGTTTTATAGAGTCTATGGATATAGTAGTGATAACGGTGGACAGTACGATGTTGGTGGAGGTTACTGGGTTACAAATATGAGTGGGTATATTACTTATTCAACTCCATCCAAAGATTTCTTAGACAGAGCTCAGAAAAGAATATATTAATTGTTGAAAAGCCGAACATCCATATGTTCGGCTTTTCTGTTTATCAAAAAGAAAGTTGTTAAACTTTTTGTGAAAATTCAAGTCTTATAAAAGAAAAATTTGAGATTTAACCATTATTTTGCAGTACGATTAAAAGTATATCTTGATGGAAATTTGTTTTCGTACTATCTTATTTTCCCAAGAAAAAAAGAACCGATTAGATCGATTCTTTTCCGTAATTATTAGTGCAATGCTCGGTTGATAAAGGATGCGAATTGCTGTCGGGTTACCGTGTCATTTGGTCGGTACGTATTATCTACTGTGAAACCGGTGGTAATTCCTCTTGTATATAATGTAGTAATCTCTTTATAGTATGGATGAGTTGGACTTATGTCTTTAAAGTTATAGTCGTTTATGCCTTGTAGCTTAAATCCTTTTACGATTGCTTTTGCCATAACGTCCCGTTTCATCGGTTGGAAGGCATTGATCTTTCCATTTTGCGGTTCAATAATGCCGTATCGAACGCCAGTTGCAAGTACTGAATAACCATAATCTCCTTTTTTCATATCTGTGACGCTCATTGTCGCAGATCCAGATGCATTAATGCCAAGAGATCGTAAAATCATTTCTGTTGCTTGCACACGTGAAAGTGTCCCAGTTGGATAGAATTTACCTTTGGAGCCTTTGATCACTCCAAGTTGATAAAGAGATAGCATATCTTGATATGCTGCATTTGACTTACTGACATCTGGAAAGAATGGTACCTCGCCGATAACCGCATAGTTGGAAGAGGATACTTTTTTAAATATTTTTGTTGAAGCTACTACCGGAATTTGCTGAGCAATTCCAGTTCTATCCTTTCTTCCTTCGGTAAATATAGCTTTAATCGTATACGTTCCATTTGTTAGTTTTTTAGGTAAAGAAAGTTGAAACTTTTCATTGCGTAACCGATAACTAGATTTGTCCGGAGATAATCCAGGTAAATACATTTTTGAGGTCGTTGCAATAAGCTTGTCATTGGAATCTAACACGTCTACGTGAAGAGTGCCCCGCGCTGGAACATTGCCTTTGTTTTCTACTGAAACTGTACTATACACAACAAAGTCACTTGCTCTTTGATAAGCTGATACATTACTTTGCGTTAGTGAGACATTATATTTTCGTTTTACTTCCGTTGTGTGTGGCTCGGCAACCCAGTTTAGGGAATGCTTTAAGAATACTTGCCCTTCCTTGTCGCCGGTTGTCTTGTCCCAGCTCTGCAATTTCCCAGCTGTTATGTGGTCATACATTTTAAATCCTATATACACCATTCTACCTTTGCCATGTTCTACTGCATAAGCAGCACCTGTTGTGCCTTTTTTTACAGTACCTGGTTTGTCAGTTGCGGAATAATTTGTATAAGTTAGTAGTGGTGAAATGGCATTATTCCAAGGTTCTATCACTTCCACCCAATCCCCAGCAAGTCTCGTATTGGTAAAGGAGAAATTTGTTTTGCCAAGTTCTTTATATGAGTTCGTTAAAATAGGATGTTTGTTCGATGTATTGTTCACTGTGAAGTTGGTTAACTGAACATCATCTATAAAACGCGATGCAAATACTTCCGTAAGGTTGTCCCACTCCCATATCCACGTTAATGTATCATAGATAAGTGGAGTTTTATCATTTATGAGAACTGTATCCATATGAGCAGACTCATTGCGGGCAGTTCCAAAAGCAAAGATAGCCCCTCCCCCATCTTGCACGTATAATTTCACATTTTCACGCTCTGTTACATTCATCATGACCGTATATGGGAATACTATCGCGTCATATTTGCGCAACTCACTTAAACTTTTTAATTCATTTTCAGTAATTTTGGAAACTTGAAAATCTTGAGATTGATAGAGCTGATAGAGTTTCTCAGCCTTGTCATTGGAGAGACTCCATTTTTTAGTCTTTGTATATGTATTACTTGGGCCATGAAACAGAACTCCTATCTTGGGCTGATCAGTTTCAGCTACTACTTCTTGTTGATCTATTGCCCAAAAGAAAGATAAGACAAGTACGAACGTAATGATATGTTTCATTATTAAATCTCTCTCTCCTATAAATTAGTATTTTCTAAAAGTGCTTATGCTACACGTTATTGCGTCTCATCTATTATACCAATAAACCCTCTTGCTACTCGACTACATTTCAACTATGGAGCTATGCTATAATTTGAAGGGATTAATATAAATAAAAGGAGTACTTGTATGCCAGAACAAATTTTAGAAAAATTCAAGACGTGGCTTCGCCCAGAGTGGAAGTCTGCATTTATGGCCAGTGTTGTTATTGGCTTTTTGATTCATTTATACGCATTTGTCAATTATTTACCTAACCATGATGGACTTATTAATATTCATAATACACAATTGAAATTTAAATTAGGACGCTTTTTCCTCGGTCCTTTTAGTGGGATTAGTTCATTCTTTGATCTACCGTTTGTCATCGGAGTAATGTCTATTTTCTATTTAGCAATTACAGTCGTGCTGATTGTAGAGATTTTAAAGCTTCGGAAAACCTTGTCCATTTGGTTAACAGCCGGCTTGGTCGTAAGTTTCCCAACGGTCGCTTCCACCTTTTCTTATATGTTCACGGCCGATGGATACATGATGGGATTCTTGCTCGCTGCATTAGCTGTTTTAGTGACACAGAAATTTAAATATGGCTTTATAGCGGGAGCTTTAATCTTTTATTTATCTGTCGGCATTTATCAGGCAAATTTACCATTTGCACTAACATTAATCGCTTTAGTATGGTTGCAAGATCTATTATTTGGGAATAGAAAGATAAAAGTAATGGTTTATAAGTGGACTAGCTATGTATGGACAATTGGTATCGGCATGATTCTTTATGCTATTACATTTAAAACCTATCAAACCTATTTTGCTGGGGAGATTACTGATTATCAAGGATTGAGTGAAATCGGGGCTGGTTCCTTGAACTTGTTATCGGCTTTTGTCGCTATTAAGGATTCCATGCTGAACTTTTTCTTTGGAGGCTTCCAGGCAGATATACCAATGACTTTCATGGATGTTTTGAATATCGTGTTGGTATTTATAACTATTGCAGGTTTAATAGGGGCTTTACGTAAACTATCAATTGGACATATTGTACTTGTAGTTGGCGTTTTCGTAATGATGCCAGTACTTTCCTATTGTATGTATTTCGTGTCGCCTGGTGTGGAATACCATATGCTAATGGTAATGGGACTTGTTAGTTTTTATATACTCCCAATTTTGTTTTATGACCAAATGATTAGTGAAAAAAGATTTGGACAAGGGATAGCTTGGTCTACAGTTATTGTACTCGGATTAACCGTTTTTAACTTTGGACTAATCGCCAACATTTCCTATTTTAATACCACTTTAAAGTATGAAAAGTCCATTTCCTATGCGAACCGAGTATTGGACCGTATGGAACAAACGGATGGTTATGAAAATGTCACGAAGCTTGCGATATTTGGTACATATTATTTGAAGTCCGAGTTGGGTTCCTCAACAATTCCTGACAAATTACCATCTATGACGGGCGTTATTGGGGAAACAATTTTAGCACAGCCATACCATTACCAGTATTTGTTCGCCAACGAGTTTGGTGAATCATTCCACTTAGCAAGCGAACTAGAAAAAAACACAATTCAAGATAGTGAATGGTTTGAAGAGATGCCAACATGGCCTCATCCAGATTCGATTCGAGTCAAGGGTGACATCATTGTTATAAAGTTAAATAAATAGAGGAGTGTATACAATGGGTTCTATAAGAAAAGCTATTATTCCAGCGGCAGGTCTTGGTACACGATTCCTTCCTGCTACAAAGGCTATGCCAAAAGAAATGCTACCAATTGTAGATAAGCCAACTATTCAATATATAGTAGAGGAAGCTATTGCATCTGGTATTGAAGATATCATTATCGTCACAGGAAAGCATAAACGTGCGATTGAAGACCACTTTGATAATGCATTTGAACTAGAGGCAAACCTATTAGAGCATGAAAAATATGATCTGTTAAATAAAGTACAAGCGCCTTCCAATGTCGATATCCATTATATTCGCCAAAAAGAACCACTTGGGCTTGGACATGCTATATGGTGTGCACGTAAATTTATAGGAGATGAGCCATTCGCTGTTTTACTTGGAGATGACATTGTTTCCAGTGAAGTTCCTTGTCTAGCACAACTTATCAATCATTTTGATAAGGTACAAAGTAGTGTGATTGGTGTACAAAAAGTGCCTTTGGAGGACGTTCATCGATACGGTATTATAGACCCGATTAGTACGGACGAGCGTTTAATGATGGTTCGTCAATTTGTCGAAAAGCCAAAACAAGTAGATGCTCCTTCTCAATTTGGGATTGTCGGAAGATATATTTTAACACCAGCTATTTTCTCTCTACTAGAGGATCAAAAAATTGGTGCTGGTGGCGAGATCCAGTTAACGGACGCAATTGAGCGATTGAATAGAAATGAACCTGTCTACGCCTATAACTTTGAAGGTAAGCGCTACGATATAGGTGAACAGCTAGGTTTTATCGATACGACTATTGCCTTTGCTTTAGAACGACCTGACTTACGTCAAGGCGTCGAGGAAATATTGAAGAAATATGTGAAATTACTTGTGTCTCATTAATTAGTTCGCATTTAAAGTGTGGATGATGGATTTGATTGAGTTGTATAAACTATGTTATTATCAGGAGTATTGATTTGAATACTAGTATTTGTAATGAAAGGGGCTTTCCGTTGAATACTCATAGTGGAGATTCGACTGTTTTAATCATCGTTCCTGCTTTTAATGAAGAGGAAGCGATTGAAAATACAATTAATAAACTACAGAAATTAAGAACGACCCATAGTTCTGTGGATATATGTGTGATCAATGACGGTTCTAGAGATCGAACTGCCGAAATTGTGAGATCGCATCCGGACATTATTTTGTTAGATCTTATAAATAATCTAGGTATCGGTGGTGCAGTTCAAACTGGTTTTAGATATGCGCATGAGTTTGGTTATGATGTCGCTGTTCAATTCGACGCAGATGGACAACATAACGAAGAGGATTTGGCATCGATTGTAAGACCAGTTCTTGCAGGTGATTGCGACATGTGTATCGGATCCCGTTTTGTGGAAAAGACCGCATACGAAGGAAGTTTAGCACGAAGATTTGGTATCTATTACTTTCAATACCTCATCTTTTTGTTAACGGGTCAAAAATTTACAGACGCAACTTCTGGATACCGTGCCATGAATAAGAAGGTTATTGCCTTATTTGCTTATGATTATCCACGTGATTATCCAGAGCCAGAAGTCATTATTTATTTACGACGAAAAAAAATGGTGATTATTGAAAAAACGGTTAATATGCATGCCCGTCAAGGCGGCGTGTCATCTATTACACCCATTAAGTCACTCTATTATATGTTCAAAGTGACACTTTCCATTATTATGCAAAAATTAATTAAGGAGAACTAATATGAATATTAGCTTACTTTCATTTTTAATCGTTCTCTTCTTATTTTTTATCATCATCGAGTCGGTTCGAAGAGGAATTCTGGAGACGAAGTATTCTCTCTTATGGATTGTTACGTGTGTTGCAATGGGGTTTCTTACACTTAATGTGAATTTCATCAATAAGTTAAGCGACTATATTGGCATCTTTTACGCACCTTCTCTATTATTTCTATTTGGTTTATTGTTTTCCCTTCTACTTATTTTCGATTTAACTAGAAGAGTATCTAAACTAAACAAAGAGTTAACGACGTTAACGCAGGAACAAGCGATATTGAAAAAAAAATTAGAAGAGAAGGAATAAGACATGGTTTATCTATTGTTATTAATAAATATTTCTCTCCTCGTAACGGGGCAAATCTTATGGAAACTGGCTGTAACAGGAATTGAACAATGGAACGTTTCAACCCTCATCGGAGTCATCTTATCCCCTCTATTCATCGGTGGAGCTACGCTGTATGTTATTGCGACAGGTATTTGGCTCGTTATTTTAAGTAAGTTGCCACTTAGCGTTGCGTATCCAAGTCAAAGTATTGGTTATATTTTCGGTGCAATCTTTGCACTTTTCATTTTCAAGGAAACAATTTCCCTAACTCAATGGGGTGGAATGGCTATTATTATTTTTGGAGTATATCTTGTAGCTAAATAGTTAGAGGTGAACAATTCACGTGAAATTCATTAAGAATCACATTGTATTTATTGGTATATTATTTATATATTTGATCGTAAATCTCTTTTTCTTAATCATGCACCCCGGAACATTGTTTAACGAACCGGAGCGATTTGGAGAAGCGATTTCGATGTACGGGTCAAGAGACGGGTCACTTTATGCGAAAATGGCTTGGCAACTCATTAATGATGGAGTTTACGGCTATAATATTGAAGGCTCTAATGCCTATGTAACATACGGCCATCCACTTTATTTAACCGTATTATTCAAAATAGCAGACTTACTTAATACGAATCATATTATGGTTTATCGAATGTCAAATATGCTGTTGAATTTGGGTATTGTCATCCTAATCTATTCGATTTCGATGCGATTATTCAAACATAAATGGGTAGCAATCCTTGCTAGTATTTTCTATATGACACATATCGGTCCGCTACATTATTTCAGAACCGCCCTTACTGAAATTCCCGCAATCTTTTTATTCCTTCTGACGATTTGGTTGTTCTTATTTGCATTAGCGAAAGATAAATACCGCTATCATATCTTATTTGGAATCGTTGCATCACTTCTATTAATGTTCCGTGCAACGCCAGCTCCCATGTTGTTGTTCGCTTGGTTCATCGTTGTTGGTCATAAAGGATTTAAAGAAGGTGTGAAAATAGGTTTTATTTGGGTGATCGGACCCGTTGTCGTCATGATGCCTTGGGTCGTCAGAAATTTAATCGTGTTCGGGGAACATTATCTGTTTTCTTCGCATTCAGGTGGTCCCCTTCTAGGTGGAGCTAACCCATTTTACTTAATCCCTCAGGACGTGCTTGTTCAACAATCCATAGAGGCGGGATTATCTGATTCTGAATTTGGGAAACAACGAATTATTGAAGGGTTCGAAACAGATCTCCCACTCTGGTTGAGCTGGTTTACGGTTGGTAAAACTTTATGGTTATTTTTCGATAGTTTAGGAAACCCTGATGGACTAGGACCTTATAATGGCGTGTTTTCCGCATTTTGGCTCGGCTTTTTCAAGTTTCAAAATATGTTCGTCGTAGCGATTGGTTTCTTATCTGCTATTTTATTGAGAAAACATAAACCTCTTGTTTACCTGAGCACTTTACTTTTAATATATATATTCTTTTCAAATATTTTCTTAACCATTCCAAGATATGGACTGCTTGTCTTTCCAATTGTGTCGATTATTACCGCATATGGACTCGTTACATTTTGGACGTATATAACAAGTAAAATTAGAAATATTAAAGTTTAGACTTTTTCTGTGAGCGCCCTTGAAAAACTGGTGGGCGCTTTTTTTGTGTTAGTTGCTTGAAGGTTATATGAGGGTTGGATGAGGTTTAGTGGTGATTGGATGGTGCCATGTGTTAGTTACTTGTTTTTATATGGCGGCTTATTAGATATATTTAAAGTGAATAAGAAAATCCTCTCAATAGATGAGAGGATTTTTTGTTTTATTGACCTACTAGTACTTGAGTTGTTAGTATGTTGCCATCTACGACATAAGTTAAGTAGAATGAGTCTCCTGTTTCTACGTCTTTAAATGATAGATTGTTGGTTCCATTACCTATTACGCTTGGTACTACGTTGTCCGCATCAGCGTTTACTAGATTTGTTACCGTTAGTTTGATGCGGCTTGCTGCTGTTTTAGAAATATCTTCTCCATATTGGTCAGTGATTTTCAGTACTGCTCGTAAATCTGCTGATGCAATATTTACCGTTGCTGTTGTTGCCGGGACCTTTAAGACTTGGTCTCCAACTGTCAGACCATTAGATGATTGAAGCTTGATACTGTTTGCAAGTGGCTCGGTTTTTGTTATTAGGATTTCTTGGTCTAGTGTAACTGGCTTAAGATTAGCGTTTACTATTACTTTCACTAGAACTGTTTGATCATCTTTGTCTATAATATCTTTCATTCCACGAACGGAAATTTTCCCATTTGTTTCATTATAGATAAGGTCATTATGCCCCGTGATAACAGTATACTCCGCTTTAGGCACAATCAGTTTGTTGCCATCTGGTGTAATCCCATAAATTATCAACTCAGTTGCATAGTTTTCTACGTTTAACCTTGCTGGGTTATCATATATTTGCTCAATTCTTTTCATCTCATAAGCAATGATATTCGCTTTATCTATTACTTTGAGGTTCATTTCATAGGCACTTGACTCAATCGTTTGGGCTTTCCCTTTTGTATCAACTTTTAGTAAAGAAAGCTTTAACGTATCTGCTCCTTTTTTATTACCGGTAATTGTCACGTCGTTTTTAGCGGTGATAGTTTTATTTGCTGAGACTGTTACTTTGTCATCCATTGCAGATACTAAAACAAAGTATTTACCAGCGTTTGCTGTTGTTTCAGCCATTGCAAGTTTGGAATCATCCAGTACAATCTCACGATCATACTGATCTAGTACAATAATGGAATCTTTGTTCAACGAAAGTGACCCACCAACTAATAGATTTGTTTCAACGTCTTTTGTTGCGACAACTTTACTTGCTTCTGCTTTTGCTTTAACAGTTACTAAAAGTGTTGCAGATTTCAATGTTGCTGTTGTTGCAGATATTAAAACTTGGCGATCTGTATTTGCTGTAGATGAATCAGTAAGCATTAGTTTTGCTTTACCTGTTGATGGATCAGCTTCTATCGTTGCTTTCAATTTAGGATCACTAGTCGTTATTTTCAATCCATTAGCATTATTCAAAGTTACCGCATTTGTAATTTCTTTTCCATCTATACCTCGAACTTCGAAAGGTACTTCTGTCTTTTCATCTGCAACAACTAATTTTGGGTTGCGTAGCAAAATTGTATCTGCCTTCTCGCCTTCCGCAACGACCACTTCATATTTTGCCGTTTTTCCGGTAGATTTTGAGTTGATGGAAATAGTTGCTTTACCAGCTTTCTTCGTTTTTGGCTGTTTAAGCTCCAACACTGTTTGTTTTTGACCTTCTATTATTAATTGTGAAAAAGTAGGTGTGGTTGCACTTTTGTTTACGTCCACAATTGATGTATCCGATATACTTACGCTAACGTCTTTCGCGATATCTTGAAATGGTACTTCTAAGCCATATTGATCTATTGCTTTAAGGACTAGATGAAAATCTTCGTATGTAGCATCAGGATTTAGTGTAAGGCTTGGATCTAAATCGTTATACACATTTTTAATGCTCACTTCAGCTACCTTAGATAGTTCAGATACTTTTACCACTTTAGAAGAAGATGTAGAAGTCTTTGTATCTAATAAAGTAATGGAAATATTATCTCCCAGTTTAAAAGTAGAAGATTCTGTCGCTTTTGAAATTTCTATAAAACCTTCAGCTGGCTTTACAGCAACATTGCTACCTGCTCCAGTCACATCTGTATTTACCACTAATCCTTGAGTATATGCTGTCATATCTTCCCCGTATTGGTTTACTACTTTATACGGTATTCGCACCTTGTTTCCTGCAGTATTTGGAACAGCTGCATTTTTGGGAAACTCAATAGAAGTTACTTTCTCCTCTTTCACGGAAGTTGACATAGATAAGCTTGTATCTGATATTCCAGTAACTGATACATCATATGTACCTGCAGTTAATCTATCAGATAGGATAAGCTTTGCAGACTTATTATCTTTTGCAAATTCTACATTTGTGATTCCTACGACTGAGGTTCCTTTTTTGACAGTAATTTTTGCCGATGAATCTATAACTTTATTGAAAGTTACTGTTAATGCTTGGGCACCCGTCGCTTCAAAAGTTTTAATCGATACGCCATTTAACTCAATTACTCGTTGAAGGAAAGTTGCAAATTGTCCTCTCGTTGTTGTGCTTTTAGGGTTAAACTTGTCCAATGTAGGATTTGTAATATCAAAGTAGTCAAGTACAGTAATATAAGGACGAGCAGCTACTTTAGCGTTTGCCAAGTCCTTTACATCCCCTTTAAATACTTGCTTCGCTACATAATCTTCAAAATTCTCATTTTCTCCGAGGTTCATCAGTCTAACTAAAGCGATTGCCATATCTTCACGAGTCATATTTTGATGAGCAAGGAGTTTATCTTCTGTTCCCCAGTACACTCCATTATCCTTGATCAATGCTGCATATTGTAATAATTCATCATTTACGTTAGTTTTCGCTATATCTGTAAAACGAGATTTAGACTTATAGTCTTCAGGTACAACAAACCCCTCAGCTACTAAGTATTTTCCAATCAACTTCACAACATCAGAGCGTGTCAATGTTTTCGTCGGCTTGAACGAACCATCTGGATAGCCACTAATAACACCAGCTTCTACTAATGCAAAAATCGCTTTTTCATGTGTATTACCAGTAGTATCTGAGAAACTTGCTGCTAGAGCTGTAGGTGCAACTGCTGTTGCTACTAAAGATATAGCTATTGAACTCGTTAGAAACTTATTTTGTTTTTTCATCTATAAACATCCCCCTTTTTTATGAACATCAAGTCAAAAATTAGACGAAATTAATTGTTAATAGTTTCCCCCACTCCTAGTATATAACAATTAAATAGGAGTAGGGATTCTATTTTTAGAATTGTTAGCATACTTCGGGAGATTATGTGGGGGGGATAAGAAAAATTAAATAAGCGGCTCAATATAGAGCCGCTTGAGTATAATATACTATTTTAAGTATGTTAATGAATTCATCAGAATTTTAGCAGCTTGCCCTCGTTTTGCAGTATCTTCTGGCATAAATTTACCTTCAGAACCATTTACGATTTTAAATGTAGCCAGCATGGATATGGCTGCTTTTGTTTCATCATCGTAGTGGGTAATATCTGTAAATGGTGCTGGGATTGCTGCCGTATATGGGTTACCTGTAACCGATTCTACCGTTCTTTTCAGCATAAGTGCCAACTGCGCTCGAGTGACATATTCGGTTGGGCGGAACTTCCCGTTGCTTCCTTTTATAATTCCATATTGATAAGCAGCTGCAATCTCCGCTTGTGTTTCTGCAGCGAAAATATCAATGTCTTTGAATGGCGCTGCTTTGTCTGTTTTTAGTTTTAATGCGTTTACTATAATAGAAGCTGCTTGTGCACGAGTAATCTTATTTTCTGGCTTAAATGTACCGTCTGGATAGCCCTTTACTATTCCAGCAGCCACTGCCTGTGTAATATAATCTTTAGCCCAATGTTGTTGGATATCTGGGAAAGCTTTGGGTGTTACCCCTGTAGTAATCGTGCTAGAAGGATTCACAGTACTTGTATTGCCCGCAGCATCTAATGCTATTACTGTAAATGTGTAAGCCTTATTTTCTTCTAGACCTTCCATTTTATACGTGTGTGTGTCTCCTGTTACTTGACCTACTTTTTCTTTGCCAATATAAATAGCATAACCAGTTATGCCTGTATTGTCCGAAGCAGTTTTCCAAGTCAGTGTGGCAGTTGTTTTGTTTGAAACTGCTACATTTAATACATCCTTCGAAATCCATGGAAAAGTTTCTACTAGTTTTTGATGGAACAAATCTGCAACTACTTTATAACCCGCTTCACTTAGATGGATATTTTGGTTGTTTGGTAGATTTGCAGGGTAATTTTCTGCGATTTTTTCAGCAGTAGGAACAAAATGTCCAGTTGTGCCTGCTAGGCTTGATTGAATCGCTCCATTTAGTCCACCCATTAACTGAGCGATTTGTACTTGGTATTTTTTATCCAGGTGTGGAAATGGATTATAGTATCCCATTACATATACCTGAACATTTGGGTTTATCGAGTAAATGGCTTTTAATATTTGGCTGTAATTAACGTTAACCTGTTTGAGAGCAGCGGTAATTTTAGCCAAATCTACACTTGGAGCCTCTGTCGCACTATTAGTCGCATCTACTTTGAAATAAGGGAGTATATCATTCGCTCCTGCACTAATAGTAATTATATTTGCTGCTGCTATAGACTTATGCAACTCAGCGCTATCTCCTTTATTGCCAGTACCAACAACAGGTTTGGTCACATTTGCTTGGATATCCTTTAAAACATCCGAAGTTGTATAACCTGGTAAAGTAAACCCTTTGTTAAATGTAGTTAATGCATTGGTAGATTTCAAAGCCTCTGCAATATAATCCGGATAGCCATTTCCTAGTTTGTTTTCCGGTGTAACACCAGTAGCTAACGAATCTCCCAGTGCTAAATAATTCACTGGATTTGCCCAAGTTGGCGCTTCTGTATCTTTTTCAGCCGCAAATGATAGGCCTGGAAATGCTACAAGCTGCACTAAAAGCGCCAGTACAAAAAATAAACTGAGTTTCTTCATTACTCTTTTCAATTCTCTTCCTCCCTAATAAAAATTATCTTACTGATAACTATATTCTAGTTTAAGAGCTAATAACCCTCTAATAAAGAAATCAAAAAAGCTGCCAAGACATGTTAGTCCATGTCTTAGTAGCTTTCTTAAGTCCCTAAACTAGGTTTGGACTTTTATGACCCCACAGTGTCTATTGAGCTAATCTAATCCGTCTGTAATATCTGATGACCACAAACACAATACCACCTACCACAAGTAAAGTACCAACTAAAATGAAATTGAATATATTTGTCGATATGGAAGGTTGACTTAACCCAGATGGTGTTGTACTAACGCTGGCAACTTGTCCTTTTGTCATTGCTTGGACAATTGTATTATCTTTTCCTTCCGCCGTAAAGGTGAAAACAAAAGCCGAGCTTAGTCCTTGAAACTCATTTCCAAGATGCTCTGGAAAGCGGATAGTGATATCTAAATTTTCTTCTGATCCACTTATTAGTTTTCTCTCTGGTAACGATTTAAGTTCTGCCAATTTCCCTTGATACAATTCTATATCGCCAGATTTAATTTCCACCATTAGCTCATTGAAGAGTTTTTTTTCTCCACTGTTTTGCAACTGCATCTGATAGACAAAATCTGCGTCTCCAGAGTTTCGCACTGTAAGAGTCCGCGGTGCCCAATCACCAGGCTTCATATTCGTAATATCAAATAATTTTTCGTTTGGCGAAAGGCTAATAGCTACATCATTCTCAGCCTTGTCATCTTCATCATCTGCAAATACACTCGTTACGGGATAGAAACAGATCACGCTAATGATAAGAAAAAACGCGGATAACCGAAAGAATTTAATCATGGCAATGCCTCCTTACATTCTCTTTCCATTAGGTCAAGATGGGGTATTCCCTCCATCTTCTCCTACTACTTCTACTGGCTTTTTCGGGCGTAATTCAATGACAGATAACACTGTCCAAATTGTATATGCAGAATAGATAAGTAACAGGAACCCTGGTATTAATAGTAGTAATGCTCCATTTTTAGACTGAGAAAAATTAACGAAGTATCCGACGTAAGGCACTGTGAAACCAGTGTATTGTGCTACTACATTATCGGAAATAACTGGATTCATATCCTCCGCGTTGTTATTATCCCCTTTTGTCCGGTAAAGTATAGAGTCTCCACTTTCAACTACCTCTGTAATACGGTGAGTAATTAAAATCTTTTCTTCTTGAAATGTAATTACGTCGCCTTTTTTGAAGTTATTTTTTTCTTCAGCCAACTTTACACCGATGATTGAACCAGTTT
Source organism: Psychrobacillus sp. FSL H8-0487 (assembly GCF_038008385.1). Classification (NCBI taxonomy): domain Bacteria; kingdom Bacillati; phylum Bacillota; class Bacilli; order Caryophanales; family Bacillaceae; genus Psychrobacillus; species Psychrobacillus sp. FSL H8-0487. The sequence continues at coordinate 729,572 of NZ_JBBOZA010000001.1, read as the reverse complement.
GAATATCTGGCTCCATCGACCCAGACAGAACTGTCTTAATCTGATAACCGAAAAGTTGTGGTTCTCCACCGGAGGCTTTCGATATAACAACTACGGTAGCTACACTTATTAACAAGATCATTAATATTCCGGAGACTATGTTATTAATCCACTTCATTGTTTTTTCTTTTTTTGTTACCTTTTTATATCTCATTTGTATCCCCCTCTACTTTCTCTATGTTTGTTTCTGGTTTTACAGCATCGTTTATCTCAGTATTTTTGTTTTTGGTGCTATTACTATCCGTTGCGTTATCTGTTGTAGTGTCTTTATCTGTCGGGGTAATATCACTCGGCTGTTTTGTACTTTCACCCTCTTTGCTATTAACCGAATCTACTTTGTTAGTGTTTTCTTTATTCTCTTCATTGTTTCCATTTTCTAATTCATTTTGTTTCTCATTAATCGGTTCAATTGTTTCTACATCTTCTACTACTTTATCCTTATCAATTTCTTCATTAGACTTATCATCTTTATTCTCGCAGTCAGCTTTGACTTTCTCACTTGAAGCAGAATCCCCGTCGTTTTCATCACCTATAATAGTGCCATCTTTACTCTCGCATAATAACTCTTCTGCAGGATCCAAATCAATTATTTCTTCAGGTATTTCATCTTTAGCCTCACAGTCAAGATCATCTTCGTTTGCTTCAGTAGGATTTTCATCACTGTCTTTTGGGTTTACCAAGATTTCGTCTCCCGTTACTTCATCAATTGTGTATTCTTCGCCGCATGCATTAACCAGAATTTCAGGAACTTCCCATATACCGGCAGTGATAGTCTGGGATACCTCCGACTGGCTGCTGAGGTATGCGGAAGTGTCAGACGTTAAATAACCGAGGCCAAAGATAGCCAAGTAACAAATGAGTGCAATTTTTGAAATTAAGATAAAATCATATTTCTTTCTCTTGTATCTGCGCCTACGTTTACTTTTCAATCCGATTCCACCTTTCTAACCTTTTTGCTGGATTTCCTTAAATATATTCCTCAAAACACAAAATTAGGTTATATGTTGAGAAATATATATAAGAATTAGAAGCTATGGATTCGTAAAATTAAATAAGGGAGGAGAAGGGCTCTCCTCCCAAGGTTCGAATTATCTTAATGTTCCTGCTGTTTGTTTTGCATCGAACGTCCATTCAAGTTGTAGAGAATCCCCTTGGAAAACGTTTTGATCTTGACCATTGTCAACGAACTCAAACAGAACTGTAAGCGTATCGGAGTTACCTGCTTTTAATCCGTCTTTTTCTCCAATCAAATCAAATAAATTTTTATTGTTAACAACGTCTGTTTTAGATAATTCACTTAAAGTAGTTTCCCAAATAACTGGAGACAGTTTGTCGTTATTTGCAAGGAATTTAACCTTAATATGATCACCAAAATCTGCGCCAGCATTATTCCCTTTTGCATCAGCAACGGTATATTTTGAAGTTAGTAATACTTTGGATACATCTAGGCTGCCTGTGTTATTTAATTTAAATGTACGAAGCATCCAATCGCCTGGTTTTATATTGGTTACATTAATAATGGCATTATCTTTGTCATTACCTTTAACGTTAATATCCAACGTACCCGCAGCGAAACTGCTGTTGTTTACTTCAACATCATTGAAATAAGCATAAGTTCCTCCACCGATCATACTTACTGCTAATCCTCCAGTTAAAATACCCATTGCTAGTTTCTTTTTAAGACTCATTTTATATTTCCTCCAATTAGTTTTAGTTTTTTTGTTATTACTTGTTCTTGAACTTTCCATTTTTATGCTTGTTCCGAAGTTTATATTACTTTTGAGAAGGTAGACTTGGTTCCATGTACCATTTCGTAGTCTGAAAGTAATTTTACTTCGAGTGTTTTAATTTTGTTTAAAGTGGTTTTACCACCTAAGTGAATTCTTTGGCTAAGTCTCTCATTGCATTTTCGGTTCCCCAGCCTGTTGTAATGGTAATAGATAAAATGATTATAATGCCACTTTTTTCTTGGTATTCAATTTTGGATTTTAGTACGTCTATCTACGTCATTCACTGCCTCCTTTAAAGTTCAACTTGATCAACTTGCTTTGGAACTAACTTCAGTATATACAGCCTAGGACAGTTGAGCCTCCCTCAAATGTATAGTTTTTGAATTTTCAGTATTCCACTTTCGTATAATCTCTTGGTATACTTTCGTACCATACACGCAATGGTGGAAGAATAAGAAAGGGCTTTGAACTAAGGGAAGGCATCCCTTTCCTTAACTTTTTGGATTTCTTTGGTTGGAATGTATTTATTATTGAGATGCGCTCAATTATGGGTAATTGTTTTGGAGAATGTTCGAACACTTAATTTGTAAATAGAGATATTCAGGAAGGTTGGAACAATCAAGAGGTACTTCTTTCTGATTCCACAAAATAACTAACCAGATGTTGCAAGGAATAAGTAAGAGCATTATTAAAGTCAAACAAGAAAAGCCCTGTAGAGTTATCTCCACAGGGCTTTCCTATCTATCTTTTACAATATATTCGTATTCAAACTATTCGATCGTTAGGGTTGTAGTTGCAAATGCGTTTGCAGTATTGCCTGCTACGTCTCGGATATATGCCGGATTCGTTACAGAAGCAACAGATAGGACTCCAGTGTATGTCGCGTATCTATTTACTAAAGCAACCGTAGCGATATCATCGTTTGCAGATGTAGTTACCGTATAGTCATCTCCAGCTTTTAACCTCTCACCATTTACATCCGTGATTACTAAATCACTTGCCCAAAGAGCAGTGGATGCGGATAGGTTTTCATTGAAGTCAATGGTAAAATCAGAAACATTACCGGTTGCTGTATTATTAGCAATTAATAATTTTCCATCATTACCTTTTTCCACACTTGGAGCAATACCATCTTTAACGGAAATAGTAAATGCGGAGTTTGGTGTTCCAAATGTATTAGTCAATGCACCAGCTGTAGCTACAACATCTAATACTTGGTTTGGTGCAAATGACGATGTTGTACTGTTTGCTGCAAGTGTTAATGTTACAGTTGCTTTTCCATTGTTATTTACATAAGAGGCTCCACCAAATGTAAATGTTCCAGTAGGTGATGGATTTGCTACAGTAAACATTGTTGGATTCAATGAACCTTGTAGCTCCTGGTTTAATTGGAACTGAACCGTATTAGCTGTAGGTACTATAGCAGAATCTTTTACTAGTGATATGTCACCTAAAGAATCTGTCGTTACCGGCTCTAAGATGTAATCCGTATTACTGTATACATTACCTGCAGCATCTTTAAGTGCCCCACTAACACGTACCCCGTCAATACTATCGATAACTGTATTTCCAGCAGGTAAGCGAATCTCAATTGTTGAATTATTGATGACAACTATTGATGTTCCGGCTGGGGTATTAACAAGTGCCCCATTATTACGTAAACTATAATTAGAAAGATTGGTCAACCCTTCTGAGCTCATGGGTTCGTTAAATGTTACGCGAATATTATTTCCACTTTTAACTGCACTTTGGACATCCCACGCTGTTGAGTCCGGTATAACAACATCAAGTGTTTGAGATGTTAACTTATTTTTAGCATAAGATATATCTTCTATATTCTTCACTACTAATTTATAAGACCCAGGTTTTAAGCTTGTCGGTAAAGTAACAGTTACTGTCTTTTTCGCATTGTCGTAAACGAAATTAGCTCCGGTAAGGGAGACAGCTTTACCTGCTGAATCTGTTAAAGCATAGTTTGCTGCTAATTTGGCAGTTGCTTCATTTACTTCTTCAGAGAAAGTAATTGCAAATTTCTTATCAGTTGAAGCATCTACATTTGTCACTGTAGGAGATGTTTTATCTAAAACTACCATTGCTGATAATTCGCTAGATGCAACATCGTTACCCCAAGCATCCTCTAAAGCATTTTCTTTTGAATTTAAGAATAGCTTCGATGTGCCTTCTGGAAGAGGTGTTGCAAAGTTTACTGTAAATGTATCCGCAAATCCATTGACTGGATTTACAGCAGTAAGACCAGATCCTACGTAATTAGTACTGTTATTAACAGTATGATAGAGCGAAATGTTACCAGAGTTTGTCACTTTAACTGGTTTAGAGAATTTAAAAGTAACTCGTTCTGGTGTAGCTTTATCAATTGCAACTGTTGGTACTGTTGTATCCACAGCATAGTTAAACTCTTTACTAATTCTAGCTACTTTATATGCTGCATAATCTTGGCCACCCTCTATTTCAAGTGAATGTGCACCTTCTGAAGGTGCGATTCCAAATTCTACTACTGCTCTAGATCGATTAGAAGGATCAATTGTAGCAGCTGTAGAGATAGACCCATTATCTAATTTAACAGTTGGTGCAACTTTTAACGGTTCAGAGAAGTTAACCTCTACTGAACGGGGACCAACTGTACGAAGTGTCTCAACTGTCGGTGCGACTCTATCAAAGAATGTAACATTTTCTTCGAATTTTTTAATAGCAACATTTTTTTCATTGACTATATTTTCAACGATTACTTTCACTTCGTCTTGTTGGCGAGCCTCCGTACCTAATGTTACGACTACAGTTTTTCCATCAGATTGTAATTCTACAGAACCGTTCGTTAGATCTGCAGTAGCACCAGTTGTTACATCCATTAGAGAATAATTTGCAATATCTTCAGCAGTCGCTTTATCTACTTTGGAGTTAAAAGCAATAGAAAACTGTTTTAAGTTATCCGTACTTACGGAAACAACTTCAGGAGTCGGATCCACAACGTCTGGATGAGCTACATCAAATGAACGATTTAAGAACGAAGCCATTTGCCCACGTTTTACATCACCAGTTGGATTGAACGCGGTAACTTCTGTAACACCATTTTCCGACAAAATATTGATGTATTTTATATATTGTGCTTGTGCTTTAGAATTGTCCGTTACTTTTGACTCCACTCCGGCAAGATCTTTTAAATCAAACCCGTTCACTAGTACTTGGGCCATTTGCTGACGAGTAATATTGTTAGCTGGCATTAAATTGTTATTGCTGCCTCGGAATATTCCTGAATCTTTCACGATTAAAGATGCATTATATAATTCTGCATCGCCATGTGTTGCAGGTACGTCATTAAATGGTTTTACTTTGTCTACTAATTTGTTGGCAGTTATATATTCTTCGAAATTTTTGTAGTCAGATTGGGCAACTACATATTTAGCCAGAGATTTTACTACCCCTTTACGGTCAATTGAATTTTCAGGTTTGAAAGTCCCATCTTTGTAACCATCAAATAGACCACGTTCAACAGCTTGCATTATAGCAGCGTAGTGAGTGTGTGCTGCAGTTACATCAGAAAAGTCTGTTGCAGCTGTTTTCACGTCTGTTGCTAGAGCAGTAGGTACGACTGCTGTGGCAACTAGGGCAGCTGAAGCAGCACCAACAGAAAGTTTACGGTAATTTGTTTTTTTGTTAGCCATGAATAATTTCCTCCTCGTATTAGAGAATAACTACACAATCCTATTCTATTGATAGGAATGCTTGAATGAGATAATACCCTTTGGACTTTACAGGTACTACACTACTTCTATTTCCTTTGTTAGAAGAAGTAAACGTCTTTAATCATATTGTGATTTATGCAAGGCTATTGAAATTTTTGTAATCTAGATTAAAAGGTCCTAAAGAATCTGTGCAACTCTAACTTATGTATGAAATTATTAAGAGATATAAAAGAAGCGACCCTTTTATAAATAGGGTCGCAAATGTTTATTTGTTTTTAGTTTTTCAAGAAGGGAACTAACTTTTTCTCTGGTTGCTTCAGTTTCTTCCTTCAACACTTTGATCTCATATCCTATTTCTGATTTATCTATCTCGACTAGATCTCCTTCTCTTAAAGGAACTTTAATCAGGTTTTTAGAAACTAATAATCGCTTCGTTTCATCTGCTTTTGATAGGAATACCGCAAAAAAATCATCTACGCGATCGAGTGTATATTTGTCGCCCATTATTGCTCACATGCCATGTTATCTTTGTCTCTGTCGTGAGTTAAAGAGTATGCAGGGTGACCAATTTTAACACCATAGGGATAGTATTCACGCATAGAAGTACAATTTTTGAAAGAAGTTGGCGCTCCTGGTATAACGTAAGTTCCTGTACTTAAATCCGGCATTGTTGGAGTAGGTTTAGTTTCTGGGTTCGGGGTAGAACTCACGTAGCCTGTCCAGGGTTTTGCTGATACTGAATGTGTTAATCCATTTGTTGTCACGGTTATATTCCCTGCTTCTGCGGTTGAGTATATTTTTGACCCCACAGATTTTAACCTGTTAATTACTTCAGTATGTGGATGACCATAGGAATTATCTTCCCCATATGAAAGTATTGTAATAGCTGGTTTTACTTTGTTTATAAAAGTAGCCGAACTACTGGTATTAGAACCATGATGTCCTGCTTTTAATATGGTAGATTGCACATTAAATTTAGACATAATTTCAGCTTCTAGTTTAGTATCTGCATCGCCCATTAAAAGGAATGACACCTTGTTATAAGTGATTTTCAACACAATAGATGCATCGTTGTTGTCTGTTGCTTCTCCATTTACGTGAATTACTTGGATATCCATAGTAGGATCTAAAGTAAACTTCTCCCCAATGTTTGGAATAGTAAGAGAGATATTTTTAGAGTCAATTAGATTTAATATATCCAGGTAAGTTTCAGTCGTATGTACTTTACCTGAGTCAATAAATGTACCTACAGTAAAACTGTTAAGAACAGATATCAAACCTCCAATATGATCAGCATCCGGGTGAGTCGCTACAACATAATCTAATTTTGTTACCCCTCTTGATCTTAGGTATGCCACTACGTCTACGCCAGCAGCTCTAGTACCTCCATCAATCAACATCGTTTTACCATTAGGAGCTTGTATTAAAATAGAATCTCCTTGACCCACATCAATGAAGCTAACTTTTAAATCAGGCTTCGGTTTAAATGATTCATCCAATTGTCTAGCCATAAAGACAGCGAAATGTTGTCGGCTGATTTTACCGTTTGGTTTGAATGTGCCATCTTGATAGCCTGTTGTAATATTTTCTGACGCCAGGGTACTTATATAACCACTTGTAGTAGCATCCTTTGGCATATCACTGAAAGTATAAGAATTATTTATAGGTAAGTCATAGGCAAGCACTAAAATCTTCGCCATTTGTCCTCGAGTTAGAGTTCCTTTTGGATCAAATAACTTAGATCCATTTGCAGCAGTCTTACCAGAAATAAACCCCATATCGACAGCTTTAGCTACGATATCGTATCCGTATGTATCTGTTGTCATATCCGTAAATCCAGGATTAGGAGCGCTAAAGTCTGTAATACCTTTTTCTCGTAGAATCATCATTATTGCATTGAGACGGTTTAAGTCATTCTCCGGTTTAAATGTACCATCTTTATAACCTGTTATAATTTCCTTGTTTACCAAGAAACTTATCTCATTCTCATATTGCTTTACATCAGTGAAAGATCCAGCAGCATCAACTGATTGTTTAGGAAATATTCCAATTAATAGCAGGAATAAAGCTATTAAAACTAATACTTTCTTCATCTTATTTCCACCTCTCAAATATTCTAACTTAATAATAATAAACAGGAGAATAGGCTACGTCTATTGAATTGGAAGGAATTAGCAATAATAAAAGGACAATATATGTCATGTTATGCAACTAAAAAACAACTATCTAAAAGGGAGTATTAGAGATAGTTGCAGAGATTTATATATATTGCACAAATCACAAAAAGACCGTCATTCTTATATGGAAATTGAAAAACACTAAATCGACTTCTCCGAATAAACCTAACTCCACCTTTGAAGTGATAATTTCTTTCCTATAAATAGGTAAAAAGACAATCACTATGGATATGAAAGGCAAAAGAAAAAGCCCTGCAGAGATTTCTCTCCACAAGGCATACACTCATTCTTTTAGAACCCGATTTACTTTATGGGGTAGAGCTAATTATTTAGAAATAGAACCGTCTTTAACTTTATTGTTATTAGCATCAAATAAGTTAGCAGATTTAAACTCAACCGCAATGTTATCTGTTAAAGCAAAGTCATTAGTTGTCTTTACAGTTAACTTGCCGTTAGCTGCTACAGCTGAAGCAGGTACTACAGTTGCATCAGCAATCTTAACAGATAAACCAGTAACAGTAGCTTGGTTAGCAATTGCTTCTGAGAAATCTACAGTAAATGTTTTGCTATCTACTACAGTTACTTTAGAAGCTACTGGAGTAACACTTTCTTTTAGGCTAACTTGAGTTGTAGCTTTACCTTCTTTAAGCGTGTTACCTTTAGTATCTACAACATTCTTAGCTTCAAGAACGTAGCTACCATTAGCAGTAATAGAAGCTTCTGGTAATGTAATTCTTACCTTTTTAGTTCCATCTACAAACTGAAGTTGAGTTCCTACAGGTAGTACTTTTCCTCCAAGCGTGTAGTTAGCTAGTGTTGTTGCAGAAGAAGTAACATCCGAAGCATATTCTACAGTAAATACTCTATTGTTAGTAGCATCTACTACAACTGGTGTAGTGCCAAATACTAATGAAGCAGTAACTGTTCCAGGTGTAGCTTGGAAAGTACCAGATGCAACATTAAATGTAATTGTATCTGCATTCGCGTTTCCAGCTAAGTCTTTTACTGCTCCCGCAGCTAGTTCGAAAGAGTAAGTTGAATTACTATCTAAATCTAGAGAGATTTTAACAGTATTTAACTCAGAACCTTCAACTTTACCGTTTCCATCAATATCAGTTCCAGCAACTTCATCTACCGCTAATACATTACTAGTTGTATAAACAATACCATTCTTAGTATTAAGCGTTAAGTCACCTGTAACTTTTACTGGCTCATTGAAAGTAAGGTATAAAGCATCTTCGTCTGTAGTAACAGTTGTATCATCCGCTACTAACAATTTCGATGAAGCAGATGAAAGAGTAGCAGGAGTTGTATCTTTAGCTAGAGTAGCATCAAATTCAAATGCATCACCAGCATTACCAGCTAGGTCTTTTTGGCCTTCTACTTTAACTTTTGTATTCATAAATTTCGCTGCACCCAATACTGATACTGCATCTACAGTGAATTTAGTTTTATCAGTAGCATCTTTAATATCAGCATCAGTTAAGAAGAATTCAGTAGTTCCTACAGTTACTTTTGCATACTCATTTAATCCAGCAATTGTATCAAGATTCTGTTTAGACAATTCTTCTGAGAAATCGAAAGTGATTTCAGTACCGTTAACTGTAGTAGATACAGTTGGGTTTGAATTATCTACTACTGGTTGAGCTACTGTGAAGTTAACAGCTATAGGGTTAGAAATATTGTTAGCGAAGTCAGTTGCTCCAACAACATCTACTTTATAAGACTTGTCAGCAGTTAAACCTGTAATTGTTAAAGTTTTACCAGAAAAAGTATATTGAGCAGGAGATGCAAGTTGAACACCATCCAAGCTTACAGTTCCTTCGCTTTGTACTGGCTCATTAAAAGTGATAACCGCTGTAGTTCCTTTTGCTTCAACCGATTTAACATCAACAGGAGTTGTATCTGCAAATGTTAGCAATTTGTTGAACTCTGAAGTTAGTACTGTAGCATCTTCTTTTGTTTTGATAGGTGAAACAGTAACTTTAGCATTTGATACTTTTAACTCATCAGCTGTTGTTAAAGTTACAGTCTTTCCATCTTCTGAAACTACTGCGTTAGAGATAACTTCACCTTCAACAGCATATTTCGATGTAATTGCAGCATCTGTTGCATCAACAGCGCTGTTGAATGTAACAGCTATTTCTTTTGCATTAACCGCACTTACTGAAACAACTTCTGGAGTTGAGTTATCAACTTCTGGGTGTGCCACATCGAATGAACGGTTCAAGAATGAAGCCATTTGTCCACGTTTTACATCTGTAGTTGGGTTGAATGTAGTAACTGCAGTTACACCGTTTTCAGATAAAATGTTGATATACTCAACGTATTGATCTTGTGCATTTTTTGTGTCAGTAACTTTTGACTCAACTCCAGCAAGATCCTTTAGATCAAATCCTTTAACAAGTACTTGCGCCATTTGTTGACGAGTAATGTTGTTAGCAGGCATAAGGTTGTTATTGCTTCCTCTGAAGATTCCAGAATCTTTAACGATTAAAGAAGCGTTAAATAGTTCTGCATCGCCGTGAGTTGCAGGAACATCATTAAATGGTGTTACAGTTTCAACTAATTTGTTAGCAGTAATATACTCTTCGAAAGTTTTGAACTCAGATTGAGAGATTACATATTTCGCAAGTGATTTTACTACACCTTTACGGTCAATAGAATTTTCAGGTTTGAAAGTTCCATCAGTGTATCCGTCAAATAATCCACGATCTACAGCTTGCATAATTGCAGCGTAGTGCGTATGTGTTGCAGCTACATCAGAAAAGTCTGTTGCTGCTGTTTCTACCTCTGCTGCCAAAGCAGTTGGTACGATTGCTGTTGCTACTAATGTTGCAGTAGCTGCACCAGCTAAAAACTTACGGTATTTCGACGATTGGTTTGTCATGAATAGTTTCTCCTCATAGGTAAATATTGTTTTGTGTGAAGTTGCTCCTACAGATGTAGAAATAACGAAAATGAAGTATTTTCCTGGAATACTAACTTCACCCTATAATCTTTTTGAGATTACTAAATTAGTATAAGACTGGAATTTTCTATTGTCTAATAGCAATGTTTGGTAAGTGAACCACATAAAAGAAGAACCTGATGACTAATTGCTAATCGCATCTGACATGTCTATTAAGTATCTTGATATTATTTCATACCGTTTATTAACCCTTGTTTAGTCCATACATACGCGCTTTTTTAGCCTAGGAACGGGACTTCATGTATATCTAAATCAGCTGTATAATCACTTTTTAGACAAAAATATAATCTAATTTAAAATGGAAAAAGTTGGTCCGAAATAACTATATTAAGTTATATTGCTATATTTTTCTGCACGTTGACAGGTTAATTTTGAAGGCATTTTAAAATAAATTAATAATAACCTTTTCCATTTTAATCCTTTATAGGTATATTTAGATCATCAAGTAAGGTTCTGTGTAAACACCTAAGAATGTAAAAAAGAGAATTACCATGAGCATGTCCCGTAAAGGCACCCCTTGATAATTCTCAAATTAAAACCAATATTCCTCGGTAAAGTTAGAAACATTCTACAAATATATTGCTTAGTATAATAGATATATTCAAATGAAACTAAACAACCAGTCAATGGTAGAATAATGCAGACTGGCTGTATAGGAAGATTTATATTATTGTCTAAAAAGACACTGGCCTGTTTCTTCATAAAAACTTTTACTTCATATGCATCTAGCCGACTTAAAACTTTTCCCATCATTTCAAGACAAAAGACGGGTTCGCCTCATTTTCAATAATTGCAAAGCCATCACCCCGATGAATTTTCTCCAGAATTCTAACTCCACTTACTTAGTTAAATAAGTAACTAACTGGTTTTCATAAGTAGTAGTTGGTAATGAATATAATCAAAAAAATGAGCATTTTTCAAAATATCTGATTCAACCAAAGTGTTTACGTGCATTTTAACTTCCTTGGCTAATACTTCTTCTCCAATTAATAAAAAGTACTCATGGAGGTAATAATAAACCGCTATTGATTCATATTCTACCGTTTCATCTTGAGATTGCCTGTCATATCTTCCATAAATATGACCACCTTCTATCCACGCCTCAACTATCCATTCTTGAAATACTTCAGATTTTATGCCTACTTTCAATCGGTTTATAGCAATCAATAGCTGGTCAATCATATGAATCTCTTCACTCTTCATATAAATCTGTTCGTTGAAATCATAATACTCAGGAAAGAATACCTCTATATCACTTACTTCAATTAACAAATTTACCGTTTTCTCTAAAAGTAAATCAGTATCTTCAAGATAACTAAGCGTAACTCGTTCTGCAGGTTGCTGATACTTCCAATCATAGAAATCTACTGAAAAACCATTACTTTTTTGCAAATTGGTGATGGATTGACTTAGTTCTTCCGCTAACTTGCGATACACTTTTTTATCGAATTGATCTGCTGCCTTTTCTAATGAACTAATGATTCGTAAATCATCAATCAATGCATTTGTTCTGCTTTCTTCATCTAACCGCCAATGAATAAAAGTATTCTCTGCTTGTCTATCTATAAACTGCTGCGTTAGAATTTCATATTGCTCCTGAAAGGATTTTTTGTCACCTATCAAAACTAAGTATTCCATATAAAGTCCAATACTCTCGGATAAATAGTCCGATGTTTTTTCATTTGGATAAGCATGAATGAGTTTCTGATCGTTCATGTAAGTTTCGTTAACGGTTTCTTGAACAGATCCCATTGAACAACCTCCCAAGATAAGGGCACCTAAAACCAAGACTCTAATTTTTAGAGGCATCAGCTCCCTCCTTTGAATCTTTTCGTTTTATCCCAAGCTATCGTTTCCCCACGAATTCGACTCCATAAATATACGGAAAAACTACGAATTAGGAGAATGATGAACAACTGAGCATATGTAAAGTACATGATGAAGATAAACAGGACATTCTTAAGGGACACGTTTTTGTCCACTACTAAAGCACTTAATAGCTGAGCTGTGTAAACGATGTAACTCATGAACCAAAGCATAAGTAAAGGTGCATTCATATTTGGCAGTTCCATTCCGAAAACGCTCATGATGAAGAATACATCTGAAAATAATAAAACTATAACAAATAAAAGATAAGTCAAGACATGTTGCAGACTGAGAAAGAACGTCTTTCCTTTCCAGTGGGTAATATCTTTAAAGGATTTCTCCAACAAATAAATATTCCCTGTTAACCAGCGTGTACGTTGTTTTATAAACGTTTTCAATAGTTCCGGCTCCTGCTCCCATGTTCTAGAGGTAGGAACTACCGGTAAAACATATCCTTTAGCACTCAGGCGAACCGTCAATTCCGCATCTTCAGCTAAAGCATGAACGTCATATCCACCAAGTTCTTCTAAGACACTTCTTCGGAGTAGCATGTTGGTACCCGCTAAGGAACCTAACCCTAAAAATTTCCAACGACCACATTGCATTAATAATTGGAACACTTGAAATTCCAAACCAATCATACGAGTTAGAGTGTTAACATGTGCATTTTTCGTTTTCACATAACCAACTGCCCCAGCCGCTTTTTTTGTTTGCTCCGCTACTTCTACTAGTAATTGTAGAGCATCTGCCTCCGGTTCATTGTCTGCATCATAAACAATGAAATAATCCGAACTTGAAATGCTTAATCCATAATTTAATACCCTCGATTTCCCTGAAGGATAACTAACTGGAACAGGGATATAATGGATTCTAGAAAACACTTCAGAAAATTCTTGGGCAATTTCTGCTGTATTATCTTGTGAGTTATCATCCAAAACGTAAATATCTAGTTTCCCTTTGTATTCTAACCTTGCCATGGCTCTTAATGTATCTTCTAAAACAATTCCTTCGTTATGAGCAGGTATTAACAGAGCGACACTCGGATAAACTTCCAGTTTTTTAGGTTTTCTGAAAGTAATTCGATACCATACACCAGAAAGTGTCAGTACGGAATAAAATATTAATAATAACCAAAAAAAAGTCATAATTAACAAAATGATATTGTTCATAAGTTTTGACCCAATAACTGATTAAGATGTTCTATATCCCTAACCTGCTCTTTTTCTACTTTAAAAGGAGGATCGACGAAATTCAGCTCTGCGTGACTCTTTTCCCAAAAGCGTTCTTTAACAACTTCAGTTCCTGCCAGACTTGTGTTCTTCAACAAGAGATAAATAGATCCTGTCTCACTTGATACGAGATCATATTTTTGACGTATACTTTGAAGAGCTACTTTTTCAAGTGTCTCTTGTAAATTTTGTTTAACTTTTTTCTTCGGATAATCCACTATATATTTTAAAAAATAAACTTCTTCTTGGTTTCTTGTACTCGATTTTAAAAGCCATTCTGCCTGGTCTTTAAATTCTGTGAGCGTTAAAACTTTTGTAACTTTTCTATACTTTTGAAGCAGTTTTACTTGCTGCTTCAATTCACTGTTTTGATAACCAATATTCTTTAATAGATTCATCATTATCCAATATATTAAATGAAAGCTAGTAAATAATAAATGGCTATATATGTACTGTATTTGTATTTCTCCAGACAACTGCTGTGCAAAAGAAATAGCTGTAAGAAAAGCTCCATATACTAGAGATATCGTAATCGCATATAAAAAGACAAATCGTTCATTAATCACAGCCATAATAAGAAGAGAGAAAGCTCCAATTACTATTAGCTCTTTGTAAAATGGTAAAGTAAAATAGAATACTGCCCATCCATTAGTCAACAGTCCTAACAACAACATCGAAATAATTAAATTATTTTTCATGATAATTCCTTTCCAAAAACAGTATTATTAATTTTTATACCTGTGTAAATCACAAGTACGTAATAGACTTTACTATCTATTGAATTAGCGGAGTTCTGTCTTTGAGAAAATAAAGTATATTGTAGAAATGACTAAGTTATCTTCTGTATGTTTTCGTTCATCGAGATAAGTAATCATACTTTTTACCAATCGTACCGTTTTAAAATTCATTGCTCGTGTTTCCCTCTTTTTTCGTAACTCTTTTATCCGCTCAGACTATTAACTCTATTAGGGTCTATAACCCAAATCTTGAAGGTTCAAACCATACATAGAGAGGAACATTTTGTATGATACAGTATAATTAAAGTAATAAACTAGAAGAAAATAATTACATATATTAATTAATCTATCTGACTATCTATCTAGTATCTAACTGATAGTTGTTTTCCATCTAACGTTACCTGTAACAAAAACATGTTTCACACTATATACGTCGTTTATAATCTCCCAAAGAATATAATGATTACTAATTTATGCAAACAAAAATAAACAGCCAGTTAACGGTAGAATAATGTCAACTGGCTGTTTAGGAAGATTTATTTTATTGTCTCAAAAAAATAATTATCTGAGTACAGAACTATAGCCATTCTTAATGAAATTAGAGCCAACAAGAAATTATTATAAAGTCTTCTTAGCTATAGGAAGTAACACTTTTAGCTCTTCTTCAGTAAATAATTTTTGATTATCTGGAATTTGAAGGAGTAATTCTGGAAAATTTCGAACAAAAGCTCTCTTACTCTCTAATTCCTCATTTTCATTGGATGGCCACTGCCCCGTTTCCGCATAAACCTTTACTTCATATGCATCCTGATCGGATTTAAATGCTTTTTCCATCACTTCTTTTGTAATTGGATAAAAGACGGGTTCATTGTATGGTCCTTGTGGCCAGGAAATTTGATAAGTCCCTTCGTTTTCAATAATAGCAAAGCCATCACCCCGATGAATTTTCTCCATAATTCTACCTCCTTATTTATATATGTTAGTATACACTAGAAATAATATAATCACTTGCCTTTATTTGATCAGTAACAGCTTCTGGAATCCCGCCATCTGTATACCCTCCTGGTACCCAGTATCCTTGCCAGGCACCTGCTTCATTTCCTGATGGTACTCTAATATTCTTTGCATTTGTTATTTCTAATAACACAGGAGTATCACCTAAATAACCAGGTTCTAAGCCTAATAATTTCTCCAAAACCCTTGGATTTCCTTCTGAAGCGCTTATAGCTTTACCTACAATATTTTGAGGAAGGACATAGGTACCGGTTTTTGGATCTCCTATATTACTTCCATAAAGTTTAACAGCATTATCAAACGATTCTTTGCTTTGAATCTTTACTACACCATCATCAAACAATGACAAATGTGCTTCTATTTCTGATTTTGTCAAATATAGTTCAGTATTTGGTCTTTTCCCTTTAGGTATACTTACTATTCCATCCTCTATTTTTTTAGTGATTTTTGCATGAGGAAGCTCAGCCATCTCTTTCAAAAATTCATCTACTGATATTTTACCTCCCCCGACTACTTTCTTATCTGGAACACCTGAAACCTTAGGTATTTCTTCACCAGTCTTTGCTGAACTATTCACTGCCTTCATAATAGATTTATCATTTAGCGATTTTTGCAAAGACTTGGCAATAGGTACTGACAATGAAACTAAAGGATCAAGTGCTGCTCCTGCCCCAACATTCAAACCTAACTCCAAAGCATTTTGTTTCCAATTAGTGTCCTCTGGATTTAGTAGCTCACGACCTCCAATTTCAACACCAGACATTGAGCCTCCAACAGTAGCACCTTCTTTAGCTAATTGTCTTATATTGTGAGTAGATGCCCCAGTTTTAAGGCCTTTTGCCCCTAAAGCAGTGCCACGAATACCTTTTACGATTCCAACCCCTGGAACTAAATATCCTAACATATTAGCTAAAGCGTCCGTTCCACCACCCTCACCAAACTTTCTTTGAGATTGGAAAGGTGAAATTTCACCTGTAACATTCTTCTCCAGTTGTGCCGGTATACCTAAAAGAGCCGAATTAGCTGTTCTATTTGAAAAGCGTTGGACATTTTCAAAACTATAAGATTGTCTAGGAGCTATTTTCTCCGCTTCTTTGACCATTTTTGTACCAAAGTCCCCTGTAAAGAATGAAGGTATAGACCTTACAGCACCTATGCCCAAGTCAGCTAAGTCCTGTAGAATATTACTATTTTTCTTGGTATTTATTTTTTCTTGTTTGGTCCCATTTCCCTCTATTCTCGTACAGGATAAGGCAATCATATCAGTACCCACAAAAGGATTTTGTATGTTAATAAAGCCACCATAGCCATATTTGAATGGACCAGCCCCAGCTAAAAATGTTTGGAGCATAGTTGTGATCTGACTATCTACATCTAATATGGTGGGAAGTTCGTCAACCAATTTTGTACGATAGGCTAGATCGGTCTTTAAATTATTTTTAGAAGTCAAAACTCCCCAATTTTCTGTTTGGAAATGAATATCAGTTAGTCCAGTTTCAAACATTCCTTCTAAATCAGTAAGCCAAGTTTCCATTGTCTGTATTTCCTGCTCTATAGCTTGCAGTGCATTCGTTTGTGTTGCATCAAACTCATACAGTTGAGAGATGGTATAATCGCGTTTTCTCTTAGAACTAATGACTCCCTCTTGAACTCCGCTATCATCTAAGTGCGGCAGGCTGACAATATCGCTCACCTGATCCATGATTCTATTTGTCTCATCCGTCAAATTGGCGGTCAGTTGACCGATTTGTGTCAGCCCCTGCTCTAATTCTCCCTCTAGAAATGTTTCAAGTATGTAACCAGAAGAATCAGGTTCTAGTGTGTGAAGTGCTGCTTGCATCTGGTGAAGAATTTGTTGATAATGTTCCGAAAACAACTGGAAAAATTGAAGAAATGGTAAATGACATTCCTCATAAAAGGAACGAATGGCATTTCCCCCTTCTCCTTTTAATTGTTCCTCCATCTGAACTAAACCTTCCACTGCGAGTAGGATTGCTTTCGTTTCAGTACTTAACCTAGTTAACATGCTGATGTTTCGATGTAACCCTTCTTGAAATAAATCTACATCTAATACTTTCATAAGCTTGCCCTCATCAACTGCCCAGAAATAACCACATTACAATATTCTTTAGTTTGCAAAAATACCTCACAAGCTAACATTCTTCTCCCCCTCTATTAAGCCTCAATAGTTATAATATTCCACTTTTATCATCAATAGGTAAAGTATTATGTTATAATATTCTCGAATTTAAGCATTATGTATGAAACAAAAGAATAGATAATATGACTCTTTCACTACTATAACAAGAAAAAATTAGTCAAAAAGATAGTAATGAATAAAATATAAAGCCTCCTATCACTTTTGATATATTTAACTTTAACTGTTTTTGTATCAACAAGTTCTGCTTCATAACCATCATAAGCATCTTCAGTACTAATATTTGCTAGCTCTAGAACTTTGTTAGCAGTTATGTTAACAACATTAGAACCATTTGCAGAAGTAAATTCGCTTAGTAAGTTACCAGCAGCATCTTTAACACCTAGAACCTGTAATTCAGAAACATTAGCGTTTGATGTTGATGAACCACCTGCGAATACAACATTTTTGCCATTTAGAGTTTCAGCAAATGTAATAACTACAGCTGTACCATCTTGTATTACTGAAATATCTGCAACGTCAGAAGATAAAGCTTGTAATTGACCATTGATTTTCACTAGGTAATTTGAGTAATCAACTAATGTATCAACATTCATTTTTTTGTCGAATTTTAGAACAACACGACGATCTGACATACTAACAATCTCTTCAAATGATGGTGCTGCTTTTTCAGCTCTAACAACTTTTCCACTATAATCAACATAGTATTTTGAAGTTTAGTATTGTCTTTTAAGTTTTTGATAGTAAGAGTGTTTTCACCTGTTGATAATGCGGAATAAAGATTAACAATAACTGATTTATTATCTGTAGGGTCAATTCCTGCACTTTGAACAGATATTACTTTACCGTCTTTATTTAATACAGTGTAATTTTTAACATCTTCTGCACTAGCAGCATTGATAGCTTTTGAGAAAGTAACTTTAATTGTTGTTGCATCAACACCAGATACTTTGTTAACTTCTGGACGAGTTTGATCGATTTCAGGTTTTACAGATACCTTAGTATCTTTAGCAATTTCATTACCTGAATAATCTTTTACACCTTCAACATGAATATCTACAGTTCCAGTTGGAAGTGAGTTAGCTGTTGAGAATGTATATTTAAATTTGTTATCTGCTAAAGCTTCAACTGTTCCAGTTGCAGTTTTCTTAGAATCACCAGATTTCCAGTAAACTTTAGAAGCAGAGATTGTAGATGGGTCAACGTCTTCAGAGAAAGTTAATACAACACTTTCTAATGTAGCTGTAGCTTCAACTGCTGTGAAGTCATGAGTAGATACTAATGATACGAAACCAGCAAAGTCCTTAACTCCAGAGATAGATACTTTATGGGCACCAACTGCAAGAGAAGAAGAACTGAATGGAGTTAAGATAACAGAACGGTTATTAGCTCCTAAATCAACTTTCCCAAAGTAAGCTTTACCATCAAGAGTAAAGTTACTTTGTTTCAAATCAGTAACTGGTTCACTGAATATTACTTTCAATGATTTAGTTCCTAAAGATTTGATTGATTCTACTACTGGAAGTGTGTTATCAACAGTTGTGAATTCAACGTTTTTAGCATCAAGGAAATTAGATACAGATACTGCATCCGCTTTATTGTTAGCTAATGTTCCTTCAACTGTGATTGTTACTAGTTTTGCATCTTCTGATAAAACAACAGATTTAATTGCTTTACCTGATTTTAATGAGTAGTTAGATTTTTCTTCAGCATTTTCTTTTGTAACAGTACCATCAAAAGTTACTACAACTTCTTTCAGGTTAGTCGCACTTCCCGTAACATTGCCCTGAAATAAAAAACGCCCAAAACCATTGGTATCAAAGGATTTTGGGCGTTTTGTAAACGGACAGTTAGTCACGTTAGAGTGTCATTTGCGCAGTACCCTTCCCATTCGGAAGTAATATTGTCACTTTCCCCTTTAGTTTTGCATACTCAAAGGGGGACCTTTTCTTTTTTAAAAGTGCTATAATAAAATTTTCCATATGGTCTTTTAGTTATTTTTCACTTTCATCGGCTTGGCCTTATGGAACAATGGTTTCCATTCGGGAATTTTTTAATCCATATACCTGCTATTGCAAGGGTACATTTTTAGCATGAGCACCTGTAACCGTTTAAATCAATCATTCTACCTCATTTTTTCTATCTTAACACATATACAAGGAAACATAGAAATTAATAAATGCACTCTATTTTTAAAGACGAACGCCAAATAATACCCATCGAGTGAGGGGTATTATTTGGCGTTCACTATGGTCATACAATTTTGTGTAAATTCTTGTTGTACGAACACTTTCATGACCGTCTTCGGCTTTTTTTACTATTTTTTCTACTCATTTCTCCTACTTACTTACCCTTATTAACTTTTTTGATTCAGTTCGTTTTGGAAATCAATATATCGTTTAAGTGTGAGGCGATAGTGAGAATCTTCTGGATACTCCTTTTCAACAGTTGCTATCAAAGAAGGTGTAAACTCTGTTTCTCCATTATATAAACCTTTGTTAAGAATACTGTTCCACCGACTAATATAATCATTTACAGAACTGTCTGCCAAATGATGATTGTTTCTTAAATAATCCCTAAATTCCATTTCATATCCCTACTCTCACTATTATTTATCATATATTTATTCTTTGCCAACTACTTCTTTTCCTTTTAAACAGTGAGCCAGGAAACTAAGAAGTTAAAAATTAAGATCTAAAATTATTTATCAAAGAGTCATCTGGATCCGTACGAAAGTACCCATCTTCTCCTCCTCTTTCATATCCACTTACGAAAGTACCATCCCCTCTTACATAGCTTTCAACAGAATGAGAGTCTACATGATGTAAGTCAGAATCCAAACCATCAATCGAAGAAAGATCAACACCAACCGTATCAAAGAAATCAAATGCATCTATAGCCTCGCCTATTATTCCTATACCTATAAAACTTACTCCAATCATGGTTGTACTTTTTACAAGCTTTTCTTTATCCCCTGTAAAAAGGGAATCCACAAGATTAAAAGTATGTCTGATAGGTGCTGTAATAACATTAAAGGCAATACCTAAAAGAGTCGGCTTTTTAATTCTTTCAAGTTTAGCAATAACGGCATCAATATCAGCAATCTTACTTTCGTAAAAATCAATAATCCTTTCACATTGAATAATGATATTTTCTAAGTATTTAATCCGAAGCCATACTAATGGTTTATAGTAAGTTAAATGAAGATAAGAGCCTCTTTTATTTTTAGAAATAAGCTCACTTGTTTTATAGGCATAATCTATATGGTCTTCAAAGTATTCAATCGCTGACAAAAAGACAAACTGTTTATATAGACAATCTTTTATCTTTTCGATAGCTTCTTCTCTAATGTTTGTATCATCGTACTCGGCACAAGCATTTACAAAATCGTTCTTAAAACTGGGGGAAATGACATATTTCACCAAGTACTTACATTTAAAAATTATCTTATGGTCTTTCGTTAAATAATCATAGTGCCTAGTATATAATTGATCGAATTGTTTTAGGGATGTTTTATATTCCTTATACACTGTTTTCCTTTTTTCCGCCGGAATATCGATTTGGTTATAATAATGCAATAATGTTTTTCTGAATTTACGCATACTAGAAAAGAACTTTGTTTTACAAAGAAGTATTATAAATGCAATCACAAACGAAAAGAAAATAATTTTTACCATAATTTCACCTCTATGTATCTATCTATGAAGCAACAATATATCTATATTACCATTATACTTATCAACACTAAAGAACTATAAAATAAATATAAACCTTTGTAAGTTGCAGAAATAGAATTAAGAGCAAACCTTTATGGATGTTTTGAAAAAGGAATTTCCTTTCATTAGAGTCAAAGAATTTACTTAGAACCATTGCCATAGTATTAATAGTCTACTATCTCGGCTATTTTGGTGCGTATTTGAACGACAGTTATCCAATTAAACGGAAAATATAAAAAATAACGCTAACAAATGCAGCGTTAGATCTTCATATTTTTAAAAATCAACAAATTATATGATGAATTTATTTGGTTTGCTAATAACCTCGGTTTCCTATATGAACCGTTTTACCAATTAAACTAACTCCTCGGCAGCTGTTTATATTATTAACAGGGTAATAATATAAACACTTTTAAGTTTTCTTTTGGTTTGGAATAAAGATTGATTATTTCGGAAAACGTGTCTAATAAAGCACCTGCTAGCGCAATAAAGATATTATTTCATCGGCAGCCTTCTAACTTATGATTGCAAAACGACTCGACACATTTCCCGTTACGTTTACTTTTTATTAATTATGGTTATAACCAAACGAAATTGTTTGTAGCTTTCTTTTAAATACATTTTCAACCTCAACCGCTTCTAAGGCTGTAATATCTTTTGGTAACACTTTTAAAATCGAATATTGGAAATATAAATGTGCAGTAGAGTTTTGTGCATTTAACCGTTTAAATGCTTCATTGCCTCCATGTATTGAAGTGGCGTATTCTGACCAACGACCAAGCAAACCGTTTTTATTGTATGAAGAGCCAATATAAATTTTGCCGTTAGAAAGATCTGTTATTGCATATATCGCATTGATTGAACTTAAAGCGATGTGCCAATCCCCATATGTTTGACGGTTATCCATGATTTGTTTTAACTCGTTATGCGTTAATAGGACATTTTCGTATCCTGGAAAGACAAATTGACCTGTATTTACTAGCTGTGTAATGATTTTTTCATTCGTTCCTTTTTGAGTCCATTTCACAGTTGCCTTACCCCATTCAATATACAATTTATTTTCGTATGTACTTAATGAATCATTACCAATTTCAAATAAAGGATGCATTTTTTCATCTTTATAAGGCTCTAACAAAAATAGTGAACAATCTGGTGAAATAATCGGTGTCTCCCCATGTCTTACTTCATACGATTTTAAATACTTCGCAGTAGTTCCTTCATCTGCGGAAAAGACAATTACTTTATCATAACCAACAAAAAAATAAGGCGATTGTTTTTGCGTATATTCACGTAAAAAGCCATCACGATATGCGTTAATAAACCTTTCATGTTTCAATGAATGGCGGATAAGTAATGTTCTATTCAAATTGTATCCGCAACGCTGTAATAAATCAGATAAATAGAAATGGACCATATATTATCTCCTTTTGGAAATTGAGGATGTTTCAATTGTCTTAACTGTAAAAATTATGCTAGTAAGCATTCGAAGGTATATGTAAAACAGATACAGATAGGTTCTATTTGCGTAGTACCCTTCCCATTCGGAAGTAATTTTATCAAATTCCCCTTTATTTTTGCATACTCAAAGGGGAAATTTACCTTTTTTAAAAGTACTTTATATAAATTTTCCAAATGGTCTTTTATTTATTTTAACTTTTAACGGCTTTGTCATATGGAACAATGGTTTCCAACCGGGAATTTTTGAATCCATCCCTTTAAATGTTATCTAACAGAGAGGCAATCTGTCCTATGACATTATAGTTGGTAAGTCGAAAATTTGCTAAACAGCAACTGATGTCATCAAGATTAAGAAAATCAATCCAACCATATACTTCTCAACCTTTTTTGATTACTCTCTTTCACGCTATAACACTCATTCACATTCTTAATACAGGAAATTTTTATGTTGTGTATATGTTATTATTAAATTAAAATCAAACAATGCTTGAACGAGGTGAATTAGAATTTTTACTACTTTAGCTTCAATAACTCCAATTATATCGGTAGGTTCAAATATTTACTTTAAAAAACTGCAAAGTGAACAACTTGTTAGATTGACCAGTGAACTCGAAAAGCAAACAAGAGAAATAGCTGCTATTTATAATGAGGTACGCGCTATTCAACTAGAGGGGTTCTATTTAGGGATGAATAAGCTTCGTGAAATAACTAGACCCGAAATCACTTATGATGAATTTATTAGCGATATAATTATTGCTAAAGAAGCTTTTATGCGCTGTAGAAGTATTGAGGAAGCTCGTAACGATAGTAATAAATCCTTAGACAGTAATCATTTTTACGCTTATTTATTGGGATTAGAAGCATATTGTTATACATTAAAATGTGAAAAACATAATGCCATCGCAAAATACCAACAGGCTTTGGTTAAACTAAAAACCGTAAAAAAATTATACAATAATCTACTATTAGAGGAAATACCTTCGGATGGAATCAATATTCAACCGATTTCTAAAACTGCTCGTTTATTTTTTGGAATAATTGGAGTGCCGGCTATTTCTGCAGCTCTAAACAACATTAACGAGCAGTCTCAAAATATCCAAGAAAGTAATTCTAAAATTAATAAAAAATTAATGATGTTAGCCGATGAAATTTTTTCTACAGAATTAATTTTGGATATTCTTAATTCTGCTCCAAAATAGATACATAAAGAAAGGTTTGGACTTCATTAATGTAATGAACATTAGATACTGCATCTTATCCAACTCAAGGTACAATAATTCTATTATTCTAACACTTTTTTCACTGTTAAAATTAGCTACTCTAAGTAGCATTACTAGGCTTATTGAAATTTCATTTGGACAATAAGGTTGGATACTACAAGAAAGTTATATACTAAGTGAAGTTTTTTATATAAAAAAGCCGTATTTAAGAGAAAACTCTTAATACGGCTAATTTTTTTATTGTTGAGTATATATCTTTATTATCTTTTTGTTTTCCCGTGACAATATAGTTGTTAACCCAATGTTTTTCTTAATGTTAGGTTTTAAGTTTACAATTCGCAGTAATTTTATAATTCGGAAAGCAAATATTTAACTAAAGCACCCGATAGTTTAAGAAGAAATCTTTAAAGTTGGAGAACTAAATCATTTAAAGTCCCAATCAATATTTATCTGATTTTCTCCGCTAACTCTAAAATAATTCCCTCTGGGCCACGAACGTAGCATAACTTATAGCTTTCTTCATATTGCTGTATCTCACTAATTGTGCCATTTGGAGAGACATTAGTAGCGGAACCTATGATTTAGGACTTTTTAGTCATTATGGTGATATTTTACAGTTACAATTTATGATTAAAAATAGGAACGTGGATAATCCATCAATATAGAGATTATACAATGTTGTAATAGAGTTGCACCTAGTTTATAGGGCAACTCTATTTTTCTGTTCAATGATGTATTGATTCTTTTCATTTAATAGGAATAATTACCCCGAGACTTATATTATTTACAGATTCTTGGACCATCAAAGGCAATAACGCCTCTACAGTTCCGGTGACCACAATTCCGCCTATTTCTAGACTTTCTTGTGTGGATTCATATAATTTTTTTACTTGTTCATCCTCAACAGATAATCGTTGTAATGCTGGGAGAGCGTGTGGAATTTTTGGTCTCCATCGATTCTTTACGACAATGTTCTCCATATACTCTTCTTCTAAGCAAAAGGTAAAAAAAGAAGAGAGAGAGGCAAGAACAAGGTCAACGGTTTTTGGTTTTTTATGGATAGAATACTGATTTAACCACGCTAATACATGTGTAGCAGTTAAATCTTCTATTGGCACCGAACATTCTGTTAGAAACTTTTCGATTATACTACGATATTTAGAGACGGTTGCCTCTGCTTTATTTTCAAGCTTTAAACTAAGTAGATATTCCTTGAAGATATCCATTGTGTCATGGGGAATCTCTTCATTCTCGCTAATCCAATACTTTTTGGGTGGCGACATGATCGCAACAACCTTTCTCTTCATAATCAATACTTTATTTGTTTTTAGTATTAACGAGCTTCTAAATTCATACGTATCTTAGCCCATTGCATTTTGATAGGTCATTAACATTTCTTCTTTAGAAATGCGTGCAAAAAAATGTTTGATATTTAAATAGTTATTACTCGTCTCATCTGGAATAAATTCTAAGTCTGTATCTCTTGCTAACATGTTAGTAAAAGTATTCCGGCAAACCTGTGGGTGGAGTGTCTGTTTAAGGTTAGCTAATTCTCCTAGTTTTTTGATAATCTTATAGATTCCACTTTCTCCAAGTGAGTTATTGAACTTGGTTTGGAATAATGGCTCTGTTTGATCATCAAAACGTGTACGTAGATACGCTTTTAATAGGAGTCCGCACTCTCTAGAAAAATGAATGGTTCTACTCTTTTTTCCTTTTCCTTCGACCCTAGCTGTTCGGTTATCCAGATCAACATCTTGAATGGTTAATTGAGTAACTTCATACCTTCTGCATCCAGAAGAAAACAAGAAGTGAACTAGCACTCGATCTCGAAGGGGTAATTGTTCCGAAGCCAATAGGACACGGACATACTCCTGTTCATTAAGATATTTTGGCAAATACAGTGGTATCTTCTGTCGCCAAGGATTTTTAGTTATTACAATATCTAGATAATCTTTTGCTATGCAAAACTTAAAAAAGGTACTTAGAGTGGAGTGCATAAGTTCTACTGTTTTTACTCTTTTCCCGTCAGAAAACACTCGGAACCATTTTAGGACATCATCTGACATTAATTCATCGATAGGTATAGTACATTCTCTAAAAAATCGTTCTAATAGCGAACGGTATTTTGAAATGGTTGCTTCCGTTTTATTCTCCCGTTTTAAACTAAACAAGTATTCATTTAAAATCGTTTTTGTTGGAACCGAAATGGCTTCGTTCGTGCTAATCCAATACTCTTTGGAAGAATTCACCTGATAATACCTCCTTTCCATTATGAATTTTGTATCATCAAGATACAAAAACAGTTGTTAACAAAATTTTCTCTTTCCAAACATTTATTTTTAAACTTTTTTGTAAAACACAAATAACCTAATTCCAAAAGTGGAATTAAGTGAGAGTTATCCTATAAAGGATCGTATTTTAATTTTTTTCTATTGTTGAACATATACCGGTACCAGCCCGAACTTATCAGATTGGAATATATAGTGCTTTAATAAAACTAGTATATCCAATGAAAAAAATAGGAGTTCCTGTGACTGTATCTGAATTAGATATATTCTTTTCGTAAATTATTATTTACATCCATTATAAGAATTAATCAAAAAAATAATCGTATTGGTCCAATAATAGCGTCTCGTCGACCTTCCCGCCTATCTAGAGCATATTTATTTACTGTACACAATGCAAAACATGTTTAAGTAATACAATACCGTTTAAAGGAATTACCCCTCTGTAAATTATTATTGACAACTTTTATAGGATTTAAACAACAAATTTTTATTTCTTCATTTTCAACAATTTTAGAATTTGTAGATCAATATTTGCTGTAACTATTCTACTGTGTTTCTTTCGGACCACATGAACTTTCTAATGTGGTTTTTGCTATAATTCCTCACTGGAAATGTATGTTAAAATAAATATAATATTGTGAAAGATTTCACTTAAACTAACTTGTTGAACAAGGAATGATTTGAAACATATACACTATCTTCACGTCTAACAATTTAAGGAGGCGACTTTTTGAAGAAATTAGTTTTCACTTTTATATCACTGTTCTTATTATTAGCGGCTTGCCAAGCAAATGATCCCGATGCAATTACACTGGTGGGTCAAGACAACGAACATCCTATACACGGTTCTGATAATGAAAATCTCACCTTACCCGAGAGTGAAGAATTAGCGGTAGACACGTCTGACATTGAACAAATGAATATAGGTTCCGAAATGCCCAGACTTTTATATGCCGATAACAACATTGCGGTTATGCAAGGTACATTTGGGGTAGTCGTATATAATATGCAAGACTCAATAGTTACAAATCGAATTTCATACGAACAAATTAAGTCATATGACCTTCCGATGATGCTGGCATCTGTATCACAAGATGGTACAACCATCTTTATTGGGAATGATGATATGTACAATGAATTTATTTATACTTATCAATACAATATTAGTACGAGAGTAATCAAAAAAACAATACAACAGCCTTCAAGCTTATTTAGTCCTATAACTATCGAGACACCTGGTTACAACGAGGAGTACGATAAATATTTCGATTTACATTATCTTACGGCTGACAAAATTGTAGAATTGGATAATACGTTTATCTATCTACGCTCTAAAGACTGGAATATGAAAAACCTACAAATCGTTATTTGCCAGTATGAAGATGGCGAAAACAAAGTTTTTGATGTGTTCAAATAAGAATTAAAGTCATCGTCATTGTTCACCAATCGGGCAGGATGAGGGAATAAACAGCTCTTTCTTCTTCAACTAACGGGTGCTTTAGTCAAATAGAGCAACGTCCTTTAAGGCGTTGCTCCTTCTTCATTTAAAAGTACTTCTGATAATACTCTTTTCTTAACCTTCCACTTAGCTGAGCATAGATCTTGGTGGTTTCACTTTTCTCATGGCCCATAAGACTTTGTATGACTTCAAGAGGAGCTCCATTATTCAACAAATGAGTTGCGTAGCTATGTCTAAGTTGGTGCGGATGAATTTCTTTATTAATTTCAGCACGATTGGAGATTCGCTTGATGATGTATCGCATTTGGGCGACGCTCATTTTGTGAGGCTGTCTAGCGGTTACAAAAATAGCAGAGTTATGATCATTACGGCTTTCTATATAGCATTTAAGCCATATATCGCAACGTGTATTAAAATAAACCTCCCTTTCCTTGTCACCTTTTCCTCTAACAATCGCAGATTGATTGGACCAGTTAATATGGTTCTTTTCTAATGCAACTACTTCTCCAATTCGACAACCGGTAGAAAACATGAATTCAAAAATCGCTTTTTCGATTGGAGAATGACAGGATTCACGAAGGTGTTCGATTTCCCGCTCCGTTAAATATTTTGGTATCCGCTTACCCACTTTGGGTTCTTTGATTTTGGACGTTGGATTCTTACTCAGGTAGCCTTCTTCGTGGGACCAACGAAAAAATGACTTCATAAAACGAATGCGATGTGCAAGACTTGCTGGTTTTAAATGCTTGCCGGATATAGCGAGATATTCTTTCAGTTGATTTGTATCCAGTACCTCTATCTCTACATCCTTAAAATAATCAATTAGTAGCAAAGACTGTAACCGGTAGGCCTTCAATGTTTGTGGTGAAAATCCCTCTATTCGCTTATCAGCCTCAAACGAAGTCCACGCATTCGATAGTAACAACTCTATTCCCCCTAAAATAGTAATATTAAAAGGATTATTGCCAATTTAATAGAATTATAGACATAGTGTGTATTTCAACTAACGCAGCAGTTTAGTTGAAGAAGGAGTATTATCTCGACTTCTAGAATAAATAGATATGAACGAAAGTCTGATATATCCAAAGGCAATTTAGTAGAAAAAGATGTGATTATAGTTCGCGGAGAGGGAAAGGGGGAACTTCTGATGACCAGTATTACTAATGAGGATGTTAGAGATGATATTTTTGAAGCAATAACTAGTATATTCGGGTTTAGTATTCTAGATTCTTCTCAAATTGAATTGGGTTATATGAATTTGAAATGGAAAATAAAAACCGAAATAGGCGATTTATTTGTTAAGCAATATAATAAAACTCGCTATCCTGAACAAAAGATACGGGGATTAGAAACTTCACTAATTCATCAAAGTAAGCTACATAATAAAGGTATTCCTTGCCCTGAACTTTACTCACATAAAGAAAAATATGTAATACAGTCTTCATATAGTGAGCGTTTTGTTCTGATGGAATTATGTGAAGGAAGAAATATTCAGGCTGGAACAGCAAACATAGAACAAATGTATAGTTTAGGTAAGAAAATTGGAGAAATGCATAAAATTTTAAATTCCAATAATACAGTTCAGTTACCATTACACTGGGATGTTCGGTCAAAGGAAAGAATGATGGAAAATTGGCATGATAGATGGAATGAAGCTACTAGATTTGAATGTACCAATACACTTTCTAATTTAGAAATACAAAGGAGAATTTTAGAAAGTAACGATTCAGATATTTTCTCTGATTGTGAAAAGGGTTGGGGTCACTGGGACTTATTTGTAGATAACATTTTATTTAAAACTAATAGTGTCTCAGCAATTCTTGATTTTGATAGGATGAACTTTGTTTATCCTGAATTTGACATATCAAGACCTATTTTATCGTGTTGTGTTGACAATGGACAAATACATATAGATAAAGTTTCTGCATTTGTTCAAGGTTATCGAGAATATCATAAACTTACAAATCAAAAATTAGTACGCTCAATAAAATTAACTTGGTGGAAAGAGGCAGAATGGGTACGAGCTGTTAAGGTACAAAATTCTTCTCCCTTAATAAGATTTAATGAAGAAAACATATGGATTGGTGATAATTGGGATGATTTAGAAAGTATATCTTCCAATATTAGTTAATGTGAATTTGGCTTGTGAATGGTTTCACTTAAACTAACGGGTGCTTTACTTCAAGAAGGAGTATAGCCTTTTTTCTTATTGAACTAAATAGACAGCTTAGTTGAACAATGATAAACAAGTACAAAGGAGTGAAAATATATGATTACTGCCTCTCTACTCATAGGAGGGTTTTTAATGCCTATCTTGTGTGTTATATTTTGTTTAAATTTGGTTTCTATATTGAAAAAAGTAAAACACGAAGAAAAAACTACAGTCAATACTTTATGGCTTACAATATCGTTTACTCTGATTATGTGGAGCATTGCAATATTAGCAGCAGCAGGCAAGTAAAAAAGATACCAATATAAAATGAGCTTGGAGATACATTTTCCAACTCATTTTATTGATTTGGAGAAAAATAAATAAGTAATTTTGTTTCACTAACGGGTGCTTTACTTCTAGAAGGAGTAAAGCCTTTTTTCTTAATGAAGTAAAGCGGCAGTTTAGTTGAATAAGCAAGTATATATATGGATGCTCTATGTAGGAATAGTTCAAGTACAGATAAGTGTTTTGAAACCACCAGAAAATTCAATCGTATATTAATTATTGATTTTTTGGAGGGAGATGTGAAAATGGGAGATATAATCATAGGCTTTATTATAATTATTCCATTATATGGGGTGTTAATCTGGAGTTATTTCAATCCAAAAGAAAGTTTATTATGGGGAAAACGGTGGATGTACCAAGAAGAACCTGAAATTTCTGATGGTGCAATTCGTTATATAAAAGTTGCTTCCTTAATCAGTGTTATAGGAATGACGTTTGTTATTATTATTTTAATACTTACACAAGATTAGCAGGCGATTCCTCAATGAGAACATAGCTTTGTTTTTATTCAACTAACGCAGCAGTTTAGTTGAAGAAGAAAATGGGAGTTTTTATGTCGCATTTGACACATAAAGCGTAGTAAAAAGCCGAAATTTAATCAGCTTTCTGTTTCTTGATATTAATAACTCTGTATATACTTTTTAAAATCATTGCTGATAATACAAGGATAACAAATACTCTAGAAAATGTGGTGTTTAAGTCGTTGGATAATAATACTGCCATTAATGCAAACAAGGTTAAGATATATAAAATTTCGTTAGTTACTTCTGATTTAAACATGGTAGTATACCCACTTTCTAAATATTAATTATCTATTATACGTTGCTGAAAGCAACAAGTTTCAAAGATTAAATTAATAACTAAGTCACAGTTCGACCATGATGTGTAATAAATGGGCAGGTGCTTATTAAACTAACGGGCAGGTTAGTTTAATTAGAAATACAAAATGAGTAGGTGAAATATGGAACTTTTTAATAATAAATCTGAAATTCTAAACTACAATTTAGTCAATGAAAGTAATCAAGTTATTCCAAATTATGATTTGGTTAATAAAGAAGTTTATTTTGAATTGTATATAAGTCAAGAAAGAACAATTTGTATTATTGGTAAAGTAGATAATAATTACATATGTTGGTGTTCTATAACAAAATTAAATGATAAAGAAAATAATGAAAAAATATTCAATTATATTGCAAATATTAGTTTTAATATATTTTCACAAGAATACTTAGTAATGGCACGTGAAAGATATAATGAAATAAAGAATTGGTATAAGTGTGATATAGCAAGGTCAAATATAGATGGAATGTGTTGGATAACTCCTTTTGGACATTATTATGGTGATGATAGTGTTAAAGACAATCACGGCAAATATTTTGCAAGGGATATTCTACATTTTTATGAAGAACTACTAGAAAAGTGTAATTTCAGAATTAATGAAGGTTTATATATAGATATTTTAAATAATTATTTATATATCTTATCCAAAGATGTTATTTATAACAAAATAAAACCGTTAATTTCTATCTTAGAATGTGAGTCGTATTTAAGATTAAGTCCTAATGAAACTGTAAGAGATTTATATTTGAGATGTGTGAAAGAAAGTAGTTCATTATATAATCGTTATATGGATGAAGTAAAGTAAATAAATGTCCTGCAAAATTAATAATCTATTAAAGATTGTTGTTTTCTTGTTCAACTCCCATGAAAATTAAAAAATGCTTAAAATCTATAAAATTGCATAACAAAAGAGACTCAGAAAATGTTTTTTTAAAAAAAGGCTGAGCCTTCAGGATGTTTATATGGAGTTAAATAGTAAATCAGGAACCAACTCCATTCGTCTTAGAATAAAGGCAGGCTGGTGCAGTAACCAGAGTAGGATTAATCTCCCATGAGTGCTACTCGTATAGAGTGCGACAGTCTCTGATGCACCGTGGTCGTTGGAGTCAGACTAACGGAAGGGCTCTAAGGCACCATAGTTCATCGACCTTCTTCGCCAGCCATACTAATCTATACCCACTCTGATACAATTTTCATCCTCTGTGGTGCAGCATTTTTTTGTGCTGCATGGATGGCTAACGGGTGCGTAAGCAAAATCTGGCCATCATTCCAATGGTCTATTTTTATGTCCAAAACATTATGTTTTTCTCAGATATGTATTGTGAAATGTTACACTTAAACTCAATCAAGCGGCAGTTTAGTTTATGAAGGCTTATGGTTTTTAATGGTTAGTTAATGCTCTATTATTCGATAATCTAAAGCAGTTTTGAATCGATTATAAGTTCAAAACTGCTTTTTCAAATTTGTTAATGACTATAATGTTATAATGGATTAATATAATTTTCTGAAAATACAAACATCGGAGGAGTTATGTCTAAACTGCTACTACTATTAATTGGTCCAACAATTATGATTTTTTTGGGCTTAGTAACTATCAAGAGTGTTCCAATTACATTTATACTTTTCTATGGATGGCTATTATTGTTTTCTTTATATAATCTTAGAAAAAAGCATCAGCGGAATCTCATAGTTAATACCAAGTCCATTTTAGTTGGATTCATTAGCGGACTTATTTGTTTATCAGCAGTTTATGGAACAGTCTATTTCTTAAAAAGTTCTGTTTTCAATCTTACCGAACTTAGAGAACTTCTGATTGAGTGGAATTTCACTGGTGCTAATGTCTTTTGGCTTGTTCTCATTCTTATATTCGTAAACCCAATACTAGAAGAAATATATTGGCGAGAAGTTATGTACGGCGAGCTCGAAAGTAAATTAGGAGCTACAACTTCAATTACCATTACTGCATTTTTCTACAGTTTGTATCACTTACTGTCCGTTTATTTTATTTTTAGTTTTCCTTTTAATCTTTTAGCAGTTCTACCTGTCTTTTTAGCAGGGTTGATGTGGGGTTTTTTTAGATATAAATTAAAATCAATTATTGCTCCAATTATTAGCCATGTACTTGCAGACTTAGGTATCATGCTTGTATACATCAATTTAATACATTAATAGATAGAAAAGCATTTCCCGTACATCAATCAAAAGAAGGCTTCGATAGTTTTTATGACAAGATACTAATGCACTTAAACTAACGGGTGCTTTAAATGGATGTCATATTATAAACGAACTTGGAAATAGATTCTTCAACCTCATTTTTCAAAACAAGATCTATCATTAACTCTAACATAGCCTTTTTTTATTAACAAAAGAATAAATAGCCGAGTAATAGACAATAAATAGTCTATATTGGAGGTTGATTATTAAGATGATCATAAAAAAAAGTGATGATAAAATAATTTATTGCTACTGCTGTCGCAAGAGGACTTTATTTATACGTAGAGATCTTCACAATAATAGTGGTGTAGAGAGTCATTGCAGTGAATGTGCTTATGTTTGGTTTGAATGGCAAAATAGAGCAGTGGAGCGAGAAAAAGAAAAGTGGTTGGAATATAATGGAGGATTAATAAATAAATTGAAAGATAACGGGACGCTTTTTATATAATAACTACCACCTACACCTTCATTTTCACTTTCTTTTTTCTTCCATTTTGGAGGTATCAAAACAACTGTAACCTTAGGTTGCTCTCAGTATCTCTATTAAATGGTAACCGTGTCTTAAAAACTTAGTGGTTATACCACCATCATGAAGTTCACTCAAAACTGCCCTGTAGAAAAATTCTGTACAAGGCAGTTATTACTCTATTATCTCAATCACCTAACAAGTTTACAATTCAAAAAAGTTCTACTTACTTTAAAAATAGATAGTTATTATTTATTATCAAATCAAAGTAAATTACTAGGCGGCTACTCCATATCTTAAGTAACCGCTATTTCTTTCATATGTTCTTCAAGGCAACCCACCCATTAAATCCTCTTCATATATACTGTTTCAGGGCTTAGTAACTCTAACCCATTCTGTAAAGTATCCCAGTAATAAGTAAAATAAGACCTAAAACAATATTCGCTAGGTTAATTAAGTAAAGCCATCTAGGGGCTGCTTGATAGTCTTTCTCCGTAATTTCTATATCTTCATTGAAGATTTTCTCAATCTCTTCTTCAGTCGCTCCTTGTTGTTCCATTTCTTCTACCCTAACCTTCCATTTCCTCATTGCACTAACAGCGATGATATTAGGAAAAGCTAGTATTATAACAATATATAAAATTAAATTGATTATGGATAACCAATACAAAATGGATAGTCCTGTTCCGTAAAGGAGAATGGGTGCAAAAATACATATTACTAGGCTTAATAATGCCATATGATCATTACTCCATGAGGGTTTGTCTTACTTTAAAGATATCACACTCCTGCAGAGTATTTAATAGGCAATTACATCTTATTACAACACCAACCGAACACATCAAGGATTAGAAGTGAAAACACCAATTCCTTCTCCTGTGTATCTTCCGACAAAAGTTACTGAAACTAAATTAGAAGCAACACCTGTGTTAAACGGTCTTTATCATACATACAAAAAATAGCTTAACATCTCACAATGAAATTTTAAAACACTTGAGATAAAGGCTTTTTTGTCATGCCTTTTTTTCTACTTTTTTTATTCCACCGTATGTATCCAGTTCATCCTGTCTAGAATAGACATACAACTCACTATAAAAAAGAAATCACACTACAAATTTGGTTGATTTAATTTATTATTTCGAGAATTTACTTTTTGAAGGGGACAACACAGTACATAAAAATATCCGAAATAACTACCTAAATAAAAAGAAAAGCCCTGCTGGGATTTCTCTCCACAGAGCTTTCCTATCAGTCTTCAACTAGATTCAAACCCTGTTTCTTACGAAACTATTGTCTGAATTGTTTTAGAACCTGGTATCCAAAATTTGTATTAAAACTTGGTAACCTAATCTAATTCAATAAAACTAAATGTAGAGATACATAATTCTCCATTTAGATTGCAGAATTATCACAAAAAATTCATTATCCTTACATAGTAATACAATCCCGTAATATACGTTTACTTTTCTCCTGACAGGAAATAATAAGAATAGTGCACAGTACATAAAAACATCTGAATTCACTACCAAAATAAGAAAAGCCCTGCAGAGATTTCTCTCCACAAAGCTTTTCTTCATTCAACTAATTTCTATTCAACTAATTAAAATGCAGTAGTTAAATTTGCTACAATAGAAGTGTTACTTGCTGCATCGATAACATAAATATCGTATGGAGTTGCATCAGTAAATGCACCTGTTAAAGTAACAGCACCTGTTGGAGTTGCAGTCGCAGTTGCAATAGCAGTATCCCCATTAGCAGCAGATTTTCCGTCAGCATAAATTTCAACTGTAGAACCAGCTTCAACTGAAGAAGCTGCTAATGTTACAGTAGTTGAGGTTGAAGTTGCACCAGCAACTACAGCTACAGTAGGAGCAATTCCATCATGAGTAATAGTTCCTACAACATTTACTGGAGCTGATTCTGCAGCACCACTAGTAGCAGTCACAACGAAGTTATTTGCAGCATTAGGTGTTAAATCTACAGTTGCAGAGTATGCACCAGCTACAGCAGTAGTTGTTTTAACAACTAAGTCTCCAGAATCAATTGCACCATTATTGTTAACATCGTTATAAACTTTAATAGTTGTTCCTGTTGTAGATGCACCAGTGATTGCATAAGTTACAGAATTTGTTACTAAGTTTGTAGTAGCACTTGTAACTGTTAATCCAGTTGGTACAATTCCAGTGTTAGTTCCAGTTTGGTATGTTGCTGATTCTAATGCAAGATTACCATTGCCATCTTGAATATATTTTGCATCATCTTTAACAGCTACAGAGAAATCACTAGTAAGTGTTTGACCAATTAAAGTGATAACAATGTTTGAACCTGATACTGCTGTAGTATAGTTAACTCCAGCTGTTAATGTACCATTTGATTTAGAAAGATCTTTAACTACTAAGTCATTTGCATATAATGCTGGAAGACCAGGTGTAGTAGCTAGAAGTTCACTAAATGGAACAGTAATTGTATTATTTGCTAATACTAGAGAAGTATTTTCAGCTACATTTGTAACAGGTGCTACTTCATCATATACAGCAAAAGCAGGTGCAGGAGCTACTGCATTACCAGCAACAGTTTTAATAGTATTATCACCATCTACAGCTAATGTTACACCATCTGTACCTGTGTTAGCACTAGTTGTAATAGTAACAACATCAGTACCGTTAGAAACTGCAGAAGTAATTGTTGCTCCATTAGCATCAGTTAATGTGAAATCTGATGCAGAAACTGTACCAATTGGTTGATCAAATCTAACTTTAATAGTTTTTTGATCTGTTTGTACTGCAACACTTGCACCGTAATCAGCAGAGTCATAAGCTACTACAGATGCATCTTGTTCAGTAACTGTTTTAGGAACAGTGTAACCATCTAAAATATTACCTGCAGCATCTTTAACACCAGTTACTGTGATACCTTGAACACTACCAAAGTTAGTAGCAGAAGTAATTGGGCTAGCTGTTGGGAATGAAACATCAGTAGTTCCGATTTGTTTAGGGAAAACTAAAAGAACAGCTTTTCCATCTTGTACTGGGCGAACTTCAACGTCTGAAGGAAGAGTTCTTAAATTAGCACCAACACCAGCAAAACCATCTGTATCAAGATTGATTAAGTAGTTAGCAGGATTTGAAATAGATGCTAGATCCATTTTTTCACTAAATGTAATTACAACTGATCTTGTAGCATTTGATGCAGAAAGACCAAGAATCGTTGGATTTCCAGTATCACCAACAGTGAATGTAGTGTTGAAATCTAACATTGTGTTCATTAGAGCCGTTTTATCTTGAACACCAGAAACTTTAAGGTTATAAGTACCAGCAGCAGTTAATGCACTGTAAGTACTAACTGTGAAAGTTTTGTTAGTAGAATCAGTAGCTACAGATGATTTTACAGGAACTACTTTTCCATCTTTATCAGTAAGTGTGAAGTGTTTTTTGTCTCCAGCAGATACTGCTTTATCAAATTTAACTGTGATATCAGTTTTGTTATTAGCAAGCTTCACGTCTGTAACAGTAGGTCTTGTTTGATCAACGTTAGCTGTAACTTTTACTTCTTTAGTTGCATTTACGTTAGAAGAATAATCGCTAACGCTATCAATATATAAAGTTGTTTCATATGCAGGAAGTGGGTTGTTGCTGAAGTCAGCTACTAACTTATTTCCATCAGCTGTTACAGTTTTAGCATACTTCTTAGTAGTACCAGATAACCAGTAAACATCAGAAGCAGTTACTGTTTCAGGATCAATTTCTTCGTTAAAAGTAATTGTTGCTTTTTCTAAAGTTGCTTTAACTTCAGTTACAGTCGGACCTTCTTTATCTTCAACTACAGTGAAATCAGTTGTAGAAGATAGTGATTTAAGGTTAGCAAAATCTTCAACTAATGAAGATGAAAGTTTATGAGCACCAACAGATAGAGCAGATGCATCGTAAGGTTTAAGAACAACTACATTACCAGTAACTGTTACAGAACCAAAGAATGATTTATCATCTAGTTTGAAGTTAGAAGATGTTACATTTTTAACTGGTTCAGAGAAAGTAACTTTTACCGCTTTGTTACCTAAAGATTTAACAGAAGAAACTGTTGGTAAAACATTGTCAAGTGGTGTGAATGCAAAGTCTTTTTGATTTACAACTTTGTCTCCAGCTTTAACATTAGTAACAGAAACTTTGTACTCTTTTTGGTTTTCCATAACAACGCCTGTTGCAAGAGTTAATACTACTGATTTACCATCTTCAGACAATACTGCTGAATCAATAGCTCCAGCTGTTGTTGAGTAGTTTTCAGCATTTTCAGCAGTAGCTGCATCAACGTTACCGTCGAAATTTACTGTGATCTCTTTAAGGTTAGTCGCACTTACTGATACAACTTTAGTAGCTGTTTCAGGAGCTACAACTTTATGAGCTGCATCAAATGCACGGTTTAAGAATGAAGCCATTTGTCCGCGTTTAACTGCTCCAGTTGGGTTGAAAGTAGTAACTTCAGTTACTTTGTTTTCAGATAGGATGTTGATGAAGTTTACATACTCAGCTTGTGCTTTGTCTGTATCAGTAACTTCTGATTCAACTCCAGCAAGATCTTTAAGACCAAATCCGTTAACTAATACTTTAGCCATTTGTTGGCGAGTAATTACGTTAGAAGGCATTAAGTTGTTGTTGCTTCCTGTAAAGATTTTAGAATCTTTAACGATTAAAGAAGCGTTAAATAATTCAGCATCACCGTGAGTAGCAGGAACATCATTAAATGGTGTTACTTTATCTGCTAATTTGTGAGCAGTAATATACTCTTCGAAAGTTTTGTACTCAGATTGAGCAATAACGTATTTCGCAAGAGATTTTACTACACCTTTACGGTCGATAGAGTTTTCAGGTTTGAAAGTTCCATCAGTGTACCCGTCAAATAATCCACGTTCTACAGCTTGCATAATTGCAGCGTAGTGTGTGTGTGTTGCTGCTACGTCAGAAAAATCTGTCGCTGCTGTTTCTACCTCTGCTGCTAAAGCAGTTGGTACGATTGCTGTTGCTACTAATGTAGCAGAAGCTGCACCAGCTAAAAATTTCTTGTATTTCGTTGGTTGGTTAGCCATGGATAATTTCCTCCTCATAGGTAAATAAAAATTAGTAAACTATTAGCACGGCAAAATGTTAATAGTTTATCAACTACACATTAAAGTATAGAATGGTAATAGAATTCTGTCAATTATAAATTGGAAATATTTTAGTAACGTTTCCATTTAATGAGTTAATTGCTAGATTCCTCTTTTCTATTCTATAGGAATACAGGATAAATACAAGTGTTTTTTGGATTATTATTCCTTCTCCTTATTATTTACTGGCTATACAGCTAAGTTTAACCAATTTATAATATTCTGTTTGAATTATGCTATAATTATTGATTGAAGAGTATACGTACAAAAGGAGATTACTAAATGGCACGCATATGGACTAAGATTTTCCCCTCAGTTGATGATAAAAAACTAACTTCATATAAGAAAGAACTATTAGAAATAGATACATGGGGCGAAGTATTACATAATCTTTCTGACAAAGAGTTAGCAAACAAAACGACTGAATTTAAAGAAAGACTTGCACAAGGTGAAAAGCTACAAACTATTCGACCAGAAGCTTTTGCTGTAGTTCGTGAAGCAGCTCACCGAGTTCTAGGTATGCGTCACTTTGACGTTCAACTTATCGGTGGTATGGTCCTTTCAGATGGCAATATTGCTGAAATGCCAACTGGTGAAGGTAAGACATTAGTGGCGTCTCTTCCCTCCTATTACCGTGCATTAGAAGGTAAAGGCGTACATGTTATAACAGTGAATGAATATTTGGCTAACAGAGACAAGGAACAAATAGGCCAGATTCATGAGTTTCTAGGCTTAACTGTAGGCATTACACTACCTATGGCAGATCCATCTCAAAAGGCTGCTGCTTACGCTGCTGATATTACATATGGAATAGGATCTGAATTTGGTTTTGATTTCCTTCGAGATAATATGGCTTATAACGCTGCATCCCGAGTACAGCGTCCGTATCATTTTGCTTTAGTAGATGAAGTGGATAGTGTGTTAATAGATGAAGCGAAGACACCACTTATTATTGCCGGAAAAACGGACGTGCATGATCAGCTCAGCACACTATGCGCTAAGCTAGTGAAATCATTTATACAAGAGAAACACTTCCTATTTGACTTAGAAACGAAGACTGTGAGTTATACAGAAGAAGGTATTGAACAAATTGAACACTTCTTCTCTATTGATAATTTATATGACTTAAACCATCAAACGCTCTACCACTATATGATTCAAGCATTGCGTGCACGCATGATGTTCGCCCGTGATGTAGATTATATTGTTAAAGAAGGTAAAGTATTACTCGTAGATATGTTCACAGGCCGTCCAATGGAAGGGCGTAGTCTTTCTAATGGTCTACACCAAGCAATTGAAGCTAAAGAAGGATTAATCATTACAGAAGAAAATAAAACACAAGCTTCTATTACAATACAAAACTATTTCCGTATGTACCCATTCCTTTCTGGTATGACCGGTACAGCAAAAACAGAAGAAAAAGAGTTCCAAGAATTGTATGCGATGAACGTCATGAAAATACCAACTAATCGACCAATAATACGAAAAGACTTACCAAATCGATTATATGCAAAAATAGAAGATAAATATAATGCTGTAGCATCTAAGGTAAATGAACTCCATGCTACTGGGCAACCAGTACTAATCGGGACGACATCTATCATTCAATCGGAAGAGGTTTCGAACTACTTGAAACAAGTAGGGATTACACATGAATTATTAAATGCGAAAAGTATCGACCAGGAGATTTCGCTTATTTCATTGGCCGGACAAAAAGGTATGGTCACGGTTGCAACAAATATGGCGGGTCGCGGGACAGACATCTCTCTTGGAGAAGGCGTAGCAGAGTTAGGTGGACTTTACGTTATCGGAACAGAGCTACATGAGTCACGCCGGATCGATAATCAGTTGAAAGGTCGCTCTGGTCGTCAAGGAGATCCCGGTACTTCTGAATTTTTTATCTCACTAGAGGATGAAATGTTCAAGCGTTTTGCAGGAGAAGAGTTGGTAAAACTAGTATCCCATGTAAAACCAGGTAAGGACGGACTTATCGAGAACAAAAAGGCAATGGAATTTGTTTCAAGAACGCAACGTATTTGTGAAGGTGCTAGCTATAGTGTTCGGGAATATAATTTGAAGTTGGATAATGTATTAAATGTGCAGCGTAAAACGATTTATGAGCTTCGTGATCAGTTAATCTTTGGAGATAATATAGAAGAAACTTTTGTTACCTTTATCAAGGAGTTTCCCGAACATGAACTTAACTTCTTTTACGATGAAGAAGTTTCTCGCACAGATGAAGACTTTGAAGCACTGCGCCAAGTTTTCTTAGATAAGATGCCTGGTATAGAACTTCCAATTTGGAGTACAGGTTTAACTATCGAAGCAGCGAAAAAACAAGTGAATGCTCAAGTTAGTGTATATAAAGACACAGTTATCGATTTACTGAGCCATGCTACTGAAAAAGAACAACTTCGTCTATACTTAATCGGCACAGTGGATAAGCATTGGTTAGCTCATATGGATTCAATGGACAAGCTTAAAGAAGGAATCGGTATGCGTAGCTATTCCCAGGAAGATCCCATGAGACAATATGAGCGAGAAGGCTTAGAATTATTTACTCGAATGATTCACGGTATTGGTAAAGGTGTCGCAACAGAGATCTCAAATTTGATACGTGAGCATGGTGTTACTTTACAAAATGGAGGAGAAGTAGAATGATCCCTTTTTTCAAACGTACTTCTAAAAAACAACAAAAAGAATCTGCCATCGCTTCGAAAGACTTAATAGACACTACGTCTGAAGCTACAGAAGAAGAAATTCAAACAAAACTATACTTCTTTGGAGGGAAACCTAAGCAAGTAGAGGATCAATACTATTTTCAGTTTTTGCTGAATGAATTACAACCTTTAAAGCGAAATCAGCTTTCACTTGCGCCGATTGAATTGAAAATTGAGGGAAAAACTGTTCATGCACAGTTTTTCTTCCGTCAATCATTGGCAAAAGAAATTAACATGGGTATAACACCGCTTGTTTTGTTTGGCGAGGACGGAAAACTAGTTGGTCGTATGGACGCAGATTTAAGTGAGTTAGGATCTATTCCTGCAGAAAGTGCCATGCCTTGGGTTGTTACATTTGAAGAAGAACATTTAGTTGTCCCGGTTGAGCAAGTTTCAAAGGAAAATTGGACGATAGCATTTGAACAAAAGCTTCCCCATCGTTTAGACTTAGACGAAAATTGGGAAAAGTCTTTAGCAACTGCGAATAAAGATCAATTACGAAAAATTGTAGAAGACTTAACTCCCCCAAAGAAAAACGAAGTCAATTTTATGGGCTTACAACAAAGTTTGCGTGAAGATGGGAGCTTGACAGTAACTGTATTAATAAGAAGTGGGCATGAAAAGGATATTACTATTAGCCAGTTACCACTTGAAGTAATGGATGCAACTAAAGAAGTTGTTGCAAAAGGCGCATTTAGCCTTCCTCCACTTACTGTTCAAGCTAACACTAGTAAGCCATGGACATTCATTTTCCCTAAAGAAATGATTCTAAAAGAACAGCCCGATTTCACGAGTTGGTCTGTCAAAGTAATCGAGCAAAATTAAGTAACACAAAAAAGCCTAAGTAGAATTCTACTTAGGCTTTTTTGCGTGGGCAACCAACCGACTTTTTTAAAATATATATATTCTGAGGAAACGATCCTTACATTTTCATGCTACCATCTTTTGCTACATACTTCAATAGTTAAATGGCTATCAAGTA
Organism: Psychrobacillus sp. FSL H8-0487; assembly: GCF_038008385.1. Lineage (NCBI taxonomy): Bacteria > Bacillati > Bacillota > Bacilli > Caryophanales > Bacillaceae > Psychrobacillus > Psychrobacillus sp. FSL H8-0487. The sequence goes on along the minus strand of NZ_JBBOZA010000001.1, from coordinate 686,947 downwards.
GTAAATATTAGAAATTATTTTTTTATTTTTTTAACGTTTCTAATAAGAATTTTGGTAGAACTAATTGTCTCTTTAAACGGCTTGGTTCTTTCGCAAGACGATAAAACCACTCAAGTCCTGTTTTCTGGAAAAACTCTGGTGCACGTTTAACATTTCCAGCTAATACGTCAAAGGAACCGCCTACACCTTGGTAAAGAGATGGATGTAGTTTGTCTCGATTTGCTTCTATCCACTCTTCTTGACGAGGTGAACCCATTGCAACGAATAGGATGTCTGGTTTTGTTTCGTTTATTTTTTCGATGACTTTTTCATTGTCTTTTTCATAGCCATCTTGTGTACCAGCTATTTTTAGCGAAGCATATGTAAATTTTAGTGCCTCGGCCGCACTTTCTGCTACACCTGGTTTTGCTCCATAAAGGAATATGGACTTCCCAGTTCTTGCTGCTTCTCTTACGATGCGATCCATCATATCTATACCGGTAACGCGGGATTTGATATTCCCTTTGTTTAGCTTGGAAGCAAGGATGACTCCTATCCCATCTGGAATTTGAAATTCCGCACGGTTTAGGAGGTCTTTTAAGGACTGATCTCCTTTTGCTTTCATAAGCTTTTCAGGGTTTATCGCAACTACAAGCGATTTTTCTTTGTTATCGATACGTGTGAACAGTTTTTTTATGAGTTCATCGTAATTATCGGTGTCGACTTTTACACCTAATATCATTTCCTTCATTGGTTCTGATGCTCCAATTGACTTTGGTTTTTATTTTTTGCATCACCTAACGTGTAGAAAGCAAAACCGGCTTGTTCCCATGTTTGACGAAGCAGGCAGTTTTTCGTATCAAATACCACTGCTGTTTCTAGATTTTCACGGATTGTAGCTGGTTGTAATGCTTTGAATTCGTTATGATCAGTTAGCACAAGTACTACATCTGCTCCTGCGGTTGCTTCTTCTAAAGATTGTGTTTGCGTAGGATGCGTATTTGTTTTAATATGCGGATCGTATGACACTACTTCTAACCCAAGATCTTGCAATTCTTGGATTACGTCTGTTGACGGACTTTCACGCATATCATCTACATTCCCTTTAAAGGCTAAACCAAGTACTGCAACTTTACCAGTAGTTTTGTTCGCTACTTCTTGTAAAATTTCTTTTGTCTTTTTCGCTGTGTATCCAGGCATGCCATCATTCGTGTTACGTGCCAGCTCAATAATTTTCGCTTCTGAACTAAGTTCTACTAAGAACCAAGGATCTACTGCAATACAGTGTCCGCCTACTCCAGGTCCTGGATAGTGAATATTTACGCGCGGGTGGAAATTTGCAAATTTGATAGCTTCCCAAATATTCACGTCTAGCGTTTCCGCAATTTTAGCTAATTCGTTTGCGAATGCAATATTCACATCACGATATGTGTTTTCCATAACTTTCACTAGTTCTGCTGTTGTAGCGTCTGTAATATGGATTGTCCCTTTAACGAATATTTCGTAAAGCTCTTTCGTCATTTGGGCAGACTGGTCGTTAATCCCTCCTACAATGCGATCATTGTTCGTAAGTTCTTCAAAAATACGTCCAGGAATAACGCGCTCTGGTGAATGAGAAACAAATAGTTCTACACCAATTTTTAGACCAGTTTTGATCAGTTCCGGTAGCATGATATTTTCCACTGTTTTTGGCGGTACTGTAGATTCTAAGACAACCAGATTTCCTTCTTTTATATAAGGAACAACTGATGCCGTGGCTTGACGGACATATTCCAAGTTAGCTGTTTTATCACGATTAATCGGAGATGGCACGGCAATGATGAAGACGTCCGCTTCTTCCGGTTTAGTTGAAACTGTTAGTAGGTTTTCATCTATTGCTTTATCTAAGCGCTCTTGTAGGCCATCTTCTTCTATATGAAGTTGTTTGTTTTGAATCATTTTTACTGCTTTTTCATTTACGTCTACGCCATGTACGCGGACACCGTGGTTAGCAAATGTAACTGCGGTTGGAAGTCCGATATAACCTAGTCCGACCACACATATTTTTTTTTGCATGTTTGGGTACTTCCTTTCTTTTTTTACCTTGCAATATTATAGCATATTTTATGGGAATGGGCGATTATTGATGTGCTGTGGTTGGAGTTTTGGGTTTTGTGTGGTGTTTTTGGGTGAGTTCTGGGTGGTTGCTTGGTTTTATGTCGCGGTTAGAAAGCATTACGTGGTTGATAGCTTAATCTTTGGTGGATAGTGTACGTTTAATTTGGTAGTCTTATAATTTGAATATAACAGGTAGCCAATTTCTTATCTATTTAATGTGTACTGGTTAGATTTTATGTATCCCCTTTTTTCTATATTCATATTTGAACACTAATGGAGATAACGTCTCCTGAATTTATTTCTTAATAATGCAATCTTTCACTGAAAGGTCTTTTTTAAACAAAATGGGTTTTCATAATTATTAATGACACGAGATTTTTCTCAGTTGTTAAAGAGGTTTTACAGTGCCAGGTTTGGAGTGATTTTCTATGGCGTCTGGAAATGCAGATTTTACATAGAACTCCCTTTTGGTGGTTAAGATGGATTTTGTGGTAATTAAGTTATTTTGGGATTAGTGTTTGTTGTAAAACAAAAACCACTAGATTTCTCTAGTGGTTGAGTACTTTAGATAGGAAGTCTTGTGCACGCTGGGTGTCTGGATTGGTGAAGAATTTGGATGGTGCGGCACGTTCGACTATTTTACCTTCTGCCATGAAGACGATTTCGTCGCAGATTTCTTTGGCGAAGCCCATTTCGTGTGTTACGACTACCATAGTCATGCCGTCTTTTGCTAGTTTGCGGATGGCATCGAGTACTTCAGTTACCATTTCTGGATCGAGTGCTGATGTTGGTTCGTCAAATAGCATAACTTGGGGATCCATCGCTAATGCACGCGCGATTGCTACCCGTTGTTGCTGCCCACCGGAAAGTCTGTTTGGATAAGCATCGAATTTGTCGTCTAGTCCTAAAGAGGAAAGTAACTCTTTCCCTCTATTTTCAGCAGCCTCTTTGCTCAATCCTTTTACCTTCATTGGTGCCATTGTTACATTTTCTAGTGCAGTTAAGAAAGGAAAAAGATTGAAGCTTTGAAATACGAAGCCTATGTTTGTGCGGGCTACGTTGATATCGGTTTTTTGGTCATGGATGGAAGTGCCGTCTACTATTATTTCCCCGGTATCTACTGGTTCTAATGCATTGATTGTACGAATCAGGGTAGATTTACCAGCTCCACTTGGGCCAATCAATGCGATTACATTCGATTTTGGAACTTCGAGCGAAACGTCGGTTAGGACATGGTGGTCGCCGAAGCTTTTATTGACATTTTTGATAGAAATCATTTGGGTACACCCTCCTTAACGTTATGTTTCACTTTTCAGTAATCGTTTTTCGAAGTATCGAATGATTAACGAAAGACTAAATGTCATGATGAAATAAATTAGTGCAACGAACGTGTATACTTCTATAGAAGCAAACGATGTTGCCACCAGGTTTTTAGCGTTCAGTGTTAAGTCGGTTGCAGCTATAATTGATACGAGTGACGAATCTTTTATAAGCATAATGAATTGCGATGCGAGCGGTGGTAATACTCGTCTAAATGCTTGCGGTAAAATTATATTCGTCATCGCCTTAGTATGCGACATTCCAAGTGAGCGTGCTGCTTCCATTTGCCCTTTTGGTACGCCTTGGATTCCAGAGCGAACAATTTCTGCGATAAATGCAGCAGAAAATAAGGCAAGCCCAACAATAGCGCTCCAATAAGAACCCAACCTAACAAATTGTCCGAGTACAAAGAATATCCATAATAAAAGAACTAAAAGTGGTACACCACGCATTATTTCTATATACGCTGATGAGATGCTATAAATAAATTTATTTTTAGATATACGTCCTAGTCCAAAGATGATCCCTATTGGAATCGCAAAAAGGATTGCGATTGCTGAGATTTCCAGTGTTTTAAGTGCGCCTTCAATGAAGACGTCCATGTTGTTTGGAATGACACTCCAGTCGTAGTTGTACATAGCTGATTCCTCCTAGAGTGTTTTATTCTTCTACTACTTCATCTAACCAATCAGAAGTTTCAAACCACTTGTTACGTGATGCAAGTTCTGCTGGGCTTCCAAGGTAGCTGTTTAGGAATGAGTTCACCCATTGAATTGTGTCGAAATCATTTTTCTGAATAGCAATTCCAAGATTTTCTGTCGAAATTAATTCTTCAATTTCTCTCACCGAGTCTCCATTTTTCAATTTCCAAACGGCAATTGCCGGTTCATCGTATACTACTCCATCTGCTTCCCCTTGTGCCATAGCTGCTGCTGCGGACGGGAATTCTTCAAAGTCTAGAATTTCTGCATTTTGGAAAACATCTTTAGCTAGAAGTGCACCAGTCGTTCCGATACCTACAGCAATTTTGTTTCCTTTTACATCAAGATCCTGCCAAGTTTTTGTGGATTTATCAGTCCCAGGTACCATCACGGCTTGACCTGTTTGGAAGTACGGATCAGAGAAACTTACTGCTAATGCGCGGTCACCACGAATAGTCATTCCAGCAAAAATCATATCTATTTCACCAGTTCTAAGCGCTGGAACCAAACCATCAAATGTGAATTGTTTAAATTCTACTTTAATACCTTTTCCTAATGCTTCAGCAAGTGCATTTGCAGTATCTACGTCATATCCAACGAAATCGCCATTTGGATCTTTCATATCAAATGGGAAATACCCTGGAGACATCCCAATAACTAGTTTCTTTTCTTTTAGTGCTTTTTGAATTGTGGAGTTATCTGTTGATACACCGCCACCTGAATCATCGCTACATCCAGCAATGATTAATACTGAAATCATAAGTACTGCTACTAACCATTTTTTCATGTTTTTATCCCCCGTTTTCTCTATTATTCAGTTCCCCTTATGAAACTAGTGAATTATTAGTAGTATAAATTATTATTATTCACCTGTCTACATAATAAATAATTAGTTGTAATATTATTATTATTGATTCTATTTGAAAATAAGTGCAAAATATATTATATATACTTGTATTATATGGTGTTTTTTATGTATTTAGTAGTATTATATTATTAAGTCTATATGTTTTATTATTCTGTCTAATGCATGTTTATTCATAAGGGGTGATTTTGTTGGTATTTCCTAAAAGTGAGGTTGGTAAGCGAATAAGGTATTTACGCAGATTTCAAGGGCTGACGTCCGATGAACTGGCAAAAAAAACAAATGTGAGCCAGAGTATGATCTCGCAAATTGAGCGGGGACAAGTGTCTCCTTCTCTAGAGACGTTATGGAAGTTAAGCCACAGTTTGAAGGTTCCTGTCTTTTCGTTCTTTGAGTCAGAGGAAAGTAACGCAGTGACGTTAACACGTAAAGGCGAAGGCAATCTGATCAAACGAGTGCGCCCTAACGTGGAATATGAACTATTGTCGCCAAGTTCAGGTAAGCAGATGAGCTTTTTTAAGATGATTGTATCTCCTGGTGATGGTACCGAAGATCCACTTATGTTCCACGGAGGCGAGGAGTGCGGATTTATGCTCACTGGTAGTTTGCGACTTGAGATTGAAGGCGAGGTATATATTATCGACGAAGGAGATAGTATTTACTTTGATAGTTCGCTGCCGCATCGGTTTATGAATGATGGAGATGTGGATGCAGTGGCTGTATGGACGATGACGCATAGTTTTTAAAGGCAAGGTCTTTCGCGTTGGCGGAGGGCTTTTTGTTTATGGTGGGGGTGGAGTGAGGTATCGGATTTTCGGGCAGTTTACTCGCGGGACTCTCGTAAAGCATGGGGGCTCTCTTGCATAGAGTGGATTCCCTCTCGTATGTGGCGTTCGTTCTTGACTCTCTCTCGTTTGGCTGCGGTTCTCTCTCGTGTGGAGTGGAATCACTATCTGAAGGATATGAGATTCTTTTTACCATCCATATAGAAGTAAACCCCTATGACTCAGTCAAAGGGGTTTATCTCGGAAGATCATTTGGTATTTAGTGCTTGAGGATTTGCCAATTTTAGTTAAGTTTGCTTTTTTCATTATTCTAGTTGCCTCATGGTTGTTGTTTAGCTGTAGGAATTCTCTACACTCTTTGTTTGATATTGTTTTTCTAGCTATTAGAAAATACTCTTTAATCGTATATTGGTGTGCAGTCTGACTCGTTGCATTACATTTTGGACAGATCCATCGACGTTTATATTTCTTCATTCCGATATAGGCACAATTTTGGCAAATAACTCCTGTGATTAAATCTTTTGGATCAATAGAATAATATTCACTTAATGGGAATGGGTGATAATGTTTACTTTTCTGTAAAAGGAGATTTTTTATTCTTTCGAGTTGTGGTTGCGTTAAAAATGGATTTCCGGTTTTTATTGCTCTTAGATATGGTATTAATTCGTTTTGCAAGAGAACGGTTGTCCGGTTGGAGGAATTGATGATGTGCAGTGTTTCAAAAGCAAAGACAACGGCACCTAGCACAGGAAGATGTATTTTGAATTGTTTGAAGAACTGAGTTAGTTGATAAATATATTCTTCTACTTGAGATTCAGGGCTTCGACAGACATTTATTACTCCATTAGCAAGTGTCTGAACCATTTGGCTGGGGTTGGTTGTAATTTCGACGGTGTCTTTGAAATTTTTCACTTCTAGGATTAATGCATAGTGTGGTGTAACTATAAGAATGTCCATTTGTATTAGCTTTTCGGAGTAAAGACTGATGTTGTGATAGACGTGAAATGTGTATGGGAGTTTTAGTTTTTCCAATCCTCGCATGACTACCTCTTCACCAATGTCTCCTGCGGCTTTATTCTTTGCTTTTTTCTTCATCTTCCCATGCATTGGATGGGATACTCGGAGTCTTGTTGCAAGAGAATTTAGTCCTTCTGCATCTAGGGTTTTTTGGAAGGGTTTTACTATCAATATTTATCACCTCCTCCATGATAGATTATCTGTTTATGGTAAATCTATCAAATTTCCATTTTTACGTTTTGTAGGATATTATGCAGTTAAAATGAAGTAGTCGCATATTTTGAACAATTAACAACCGAGCCACTTTTGCGGTTTTATATTGCTAGGGTTGAATTTGTAGAGTAGCTGCAGTAGTTTGTAGAAAATCTTTTTGGGATATGTGGAGTTTATTTCAGAATAGATGCAGATCGCTCTCGTACAGGTGTTGATCACTCGCGTATAGGCTGATTTACCTCTCGTATAGGAGGAGTTCTCTCATATAGAGCGAAAACTCTCTCGCAAAGAGCGTTTTCTCTATCACATAGATAGACAATACAGTAAAGGACCTGCCGATTCGGCAGGTCCTTGGTTGTGAATAGCGGTTCTCTGAGCGCTTTAATTCAAGTTTTATTAAGATAGGATTGTTTTTAGGATGTCAACGGCTCCGTCGATTTCTTCGGTTGTTACGGTTAGTGGTGGCAGGAGACGGATGACGCTTGGCCCTGCCGAAACTAATAGAAGACCTGCTTCGTCGGCTGCTGTTATGTAGGATGCTACTTCTTCTTCGCAGACGATTCCGAGAAGAAGGCCAGAGCCGACAACTTTATGACTTGGCAGAGCTTCACTTAATTTTTCGATAAAGTAAGCAGATTTTTTATTCACTTCTGCTATAAAATCAGGTACAAATACGTTATCTAATACGGTTTGTGCGACAGCTACTGCTAGAGGGTTTCCTCCGAAGGTTGTGCCGTGAGTACCCGGACCTAATGAATCGTGCAGGTCTGCTGTTCCTAGCATTGCCCCAATTGGGAAGCCTCCGCCAAGACCTTTTGCCAACGTCATGATGTCAGGTTTTAGAACGGTTTGCTCGTATGCGTAGCGGGTTCCCGTGCGGCTAATGCCTGTTTGGACCTCGTCTATAATGAGTAGAATTCCGTTTGCTAAACATATGTCCGAGATTGCTTGAGCGAATTCGGGCGTTACTTGGTTGACGCCGCCTTCTCCTTGGATAACTTCGAGCATGATTGCGCATACTTCATCGTCGATTACTGCTTCTAAAGCAGATACATCGTTAAATGGGACAGTTTTGAATGTTTCAAGCAATGGTCCGAAGCCGTTGCGTATTTTGTCTTGGCCAGTTGCAGACATGGCGCCGAATGTGCGTCCGTGAAATGACTTTTCAAAGGTGATGATTGTGTGTTTCCCTGTATGTTTGCGCGCTAGTTTAATCGCCGCTTCATTCGCCTCTGCTCCACTGTTGCAGAAAAAGGCGTGAGCGAAGTGCGTATCGTTTACAAGGGTTTCTGCTAGTTTTTCTTGTTCTGGGTTTTCGAACAAGTTCGATATATGCCAGAGCTTTTCACTTTGTTCTTGAATCGCTTGAACTATCGCAGGATGTGTATGTCCCAGACTTAGCACGGCAATACCGCTTGTGAAATCGAGGTAGTCTTTTCCGTTAACATCTGTCACGATGGTCCCCTTCCCTTTCACAAGATGAATGGGACGGCGCGTATAGTTTTGGAATAATGAGCTCATACGTATACCTCCTGTTGCAAAATTGTTGTGCCGGAAAGTTGGTCGCCGACGATTTCGACGGATGGAATACCTGCTGTTAAGCAGTCAAGAGCCGCGGTAACTTTTGGAATCATTCCTCCGTATATATCTCCTGAACTGATCCAGTCGCTAATTTTTTCAGAGGAAACTATCTCTTGTACTTCTCCACCTATTTTAATGCCTGGTGTATCCGTTACGAGCTGCAGACTTTCGGCTTTAATTGCTAAAGCGACTTCGCTAGCTACAGTGTCTGCATTGATATTCAGCGGATTTCCTTCTATCGTGCAGCCAATACTTGAAATTACGGGAGTGATTCCATGCTGCAGTAATGTTTCAAGCAGGGGCGTATTCACTTGTTGGATTTCTCCTACAAAACCATATGTTGCTTCATCTAATATGGTGCACTCTAGTAACTGACTATCGTAGCCACTCAAACCGATAGCTTGGATTCCATTTTTATTTAGCTGATGCACTAGCGCCGGGTTTACTTGACCTACTAATGTGGACTGGACAATGCCTATTGCTTCGGCAGATGTCACACGTATTCCATTAATAGCAGTAGTCGTAACTCCATTAGCAGTAAGGGCTGCATTGATCGCTGGTCCTCCACCGTGTACGATGACGATTTCGTGGTCAGCCGCTTGCAGTTTTTTAAAGTTGGCAAAGAAGTTTTCATTTAAACCCTCGAGCATACTGCCACCTAGCTTGATGACGATACGTTTAAGAGCGGTAGGTTGCGTTGATTTGGACGTAGTCATATGTCAAATCGCACCCCCATGCAGTTCCTTGACCATTTCCTTGATGAATATCGACAAAGATTTTGACTTCTGGCTGTTTCAAATAAATGATTAAATCATCTTCTGAGAAAGGAACTGGCTCGCCGTTTTCTACTACTTTTGTGGTACCAAGTAGAATCGTAATGGCGTTTGGATCGATTGTTGCACCACTATAGCCGACTGCCGCAATAATTCTTCCCCAGTTTGCATCATTTCCGAAAATAGCTGTTTTAACAAGCGGAGAGCCTACTACTGTTTTTGCGATTTTGCGTGCTTCTATATCCGTAATGGCACCTTTTACTTCCACTTCAATGAGCTTCGTTGCGCCTTCCCCGTCTTTGGCAATCATTTTAGCTAAATCTTGTGACACGGTGTGTAAGGTTTGAAGGAAGTTTTCCCAGTCTGGATGTTCTGGAGTTAACGTATTATTTTGCGCCATTCCGTTCGCCATCACAATAACCATATCATTTGTCGATGTGTCGCCGTCCACTGTAATTGCGTTAAAAGTCACATCTGTGATCGCTTTTAGTGCATCTTGAAGATGGTTGGATTCGATATTTGCATCAGTTGTTATAAAACCAAGCATTGTCGCCATATTTGGTTCAATCATGCCGGATCCTTTTGCGGTCCCTGCGATGATCACTTCTTTACCATCAATAGTCGTTGAGTAAGTTGTGTTTTTCGTTACAGTATCTGTTGTCATAATCGCTAATGAAAAGTCGATCGCACCTTCCAGTTCATCTACTGGTTCTAGCTTTTGAATACCTGTAGTTACTGGCTCCATTTTCATGAGTTCCCCAATTACTCCAGTAGAAGCAACACCGATAAGTGATGGATCAATTCCTAGTTTGTCTGCTGTAAGTTGCTGCATCGTATATGCATCTGCCATCCCTTGTTTTCCCGTGCAGGCATTGGCGTTTCCAGCGTTTACAATGATTGCTTGCATTTTACCTGTTTCATATACGACATCTTTTGTGATGAGTAGTGGTGCCGCTTTGATCGCGTTTGTTGTAAAAACTCCTGCTACACTTGCAGGTACGTCGCTAACAAGAAGTGCTAAGTCCTTTTTTTTATGCTTTAAACCGCAATGGATTCCGGTTGCTTGGAAACCTTTTGGCGAGGCAATGTTTTTATAAGAGATGCTTTTCATCGCAATGGTTTTTGTCGTCATCGGTTATTCCTCCTCTGTCTAGATAAATAGTGGGACTTGCTGAAGACCAGTCGATTGGTCAATATTAAATTGGACATTCATATTTTGAATTGCCTGGCCTGCTGCTCCTTTTACGAGGTTGTCGATAACCGAAACGATAGTGGCACGGTTCGTACGTGGATCGACTTTTACGTGAATATCACAGAAATTAGAGCCGTATACTTGATTGGTTCCAAATTTGTTCGTTTCTTCGATAATTCGGACGAAGGGATCATATGCATATCGTTCTTTCAACGCGTTTGTCAATTGACGCTCGGTCACATTCGACTGAAGTGCAGCATAGCTTGTCGCTAGAATTCCTCTCGTCATTGGTACTAAATGTGTTGTAAATGTGATCGGTGATGTCTGACCTGCAAACATATTAATAGCCTGTTCGATTTCCGGTATATGTTGATGCTGATGTATTTTATAAATTGCCGTGTTTTCATTTGTTTCACTGAAGTGCGTCATTTGAGATGGCTTGTTACCCGCTCCTGACACGCCACTCTTTGCATCTATAACTATATTCGTTGAGTCGATTAAGTTTTCCTTTAATAGTGGCAATAAAGATAACAATACCGCTGTCGGATAACATCCTGGATTCGCGATTAGATCAGCTTGTTGAATGGCAGCTTCATTCCACTCCGTTAAACCATAGACACTTTTTTCTAATGCCGTTGGTGGTGCGGGTGCTTTTTGGTACCACTGCTCATAATCTAAAGGATTTTTCAATCGGAAGTCACCAGACAAGTCAATAAGCTTCGGACCGCTTCCTATTAAAGAAGGTAATATCCCAGTAGATACCCCAGAGGGAGTACTCGTAAAAAGGACGTCATATTCTGTTAGTCTATTATGTTCGATCGCTAGAAGTTTCTGATCGTAAATATTCATTAAATGTGTATATTTATTCGAAAATTGCATTCCTTCTTCTGAAGAAGTGAATAAATCAATACGCTCGGCTTCGGGATGATTATGCAATAGTCTTATTAACTCCAGTCCACCATAACCCGTAGCACCTATAATTCCTATTTTCATCCTTATCACTCCAAACGTAAGATAATGATTAGTATAATACTGCATAATTATAAAGTCAATTGTATTTTTAATATATTTAGTGAATTTATCAGGTCCATAGAAAAACCCTTTGTTTAGTACAAAGGGTTTGTTTGGTTAGTTATTAGCATTTTTATTGTTACCATTATTCTTATTGGCATTGTTTCCGTTATTTGATTTGTCCTCGTTCTTTTTCTTTTCTTGACCTGGGACTTTGTTGGAATTATTTGTTGGTTTGTTTTCTTTAGGTTGTGCTTTATTTTCATTTGATTTGTCTTTTGTCTCGTTGTTCTTAACTGGTTTTTCAATAGGCGAGTTCTTTGGTTCCGTTTTTGTTGCTGGTATATTTGGGTTTGGTAACTTTTCTTCTTTTTTAATTTGACCTGGAGGCTTTGCGTTTTCTTCTTTAGGTTTCGTGTTTTTTGGTTCTGGTTCGATAGAATTCTCTTGTGGAAAAGGTTTTTTATTCACTTCTTGTACTGCTTTTTCAATTTGTTTTTTTAGCTTCGGTTTATCTTCTTTTTCATAAACCGTTGTTACTGCAAGTTCGTTCTTATCCGTACTTATTTGTTCTACCGCTTTTGCTAACACCAAGTCCATTGGTTGTCCTTCCCAATCACTCATTGTTTCTTTGGAGGATTGAAGGGAAATAACTTTGCCGTCCTCATCTACGCCAATTTCAATAGTCGAATCACCTTCTACCTGTATATAGGCGTATGCAGTAGTAGCTTTGGGAAACCACGATGCTACTAAAAATAGGAGGAGGATTGCTGCTATTAAGGCCGGCGCTATGAAAATAGGTTTCATCCGTCTTTTAGATGTGGTTGAAGCAATTAAATGAAACGCTGCTTCTTCACCTATTTGAACGTCTGCAATAAGTGGAACTCCACGAAGAAACTCGCCATTTTCTGTAAGAAAAACAGTGTAGCTTGCCTTTTTTTCACAAACAATGCCCCTATATTTTCGCATCATATGATTTCTCCTTTCACGTAGTCTTTTATATAAACGAAGTCACTATTTAATAGAAGTACGACTGCAATAATGTACTTTCGTTGCCGTTCAAGTGTTTTTCTCGACACTTCTACTAGTGCTTCCAATTCTTTCAAAGGGAGTTTTTTAGTTTTCATTAATAGTGTGTACAGTTCCTCTGAATCTGCGATAATTTGAGCAATTTGAAAGGCTGTTTTTCTAGCGTCTTTATGTTTCGGCGCTGCTATTGTTAACTCGTCAAAGGATAGTTTAAAGCTTGATAATAGATCGCTGTATTTCAACAGTTCATCTTGCCTTGATAGTGTAAATTGTTCTTCTGAGTATGTAGTTACTGCATGCTGTTTTAATAAAAAATGGGCATCCGCTGATGCATTGTCATCAGTATCAAACAGTAATTCTTTTTTATTGCGAATTGTTTCTTTCCGGATAAAATCAATAATGCGTCTTTTTATAATTAAATGGGCAAAGGTTTGGAAGGAAGTATTTTCAGAAGGATTGTATGCATTGATCGCTTCGTGACATCCATTTAACGCAATGCTGAATTCTTCATCTTGCTCCTCAATAGGTCGTTTACAAATGAAACTGGCGGTTTTTTTCGCAAATTGGGTATGGGCAAAAAGGAGGTCATTTAGAACCTCCTTGTCCCCTGCTTGCGCTTTTTTAATAAGCTCTTGCATATTCTGTTTTGGTTTTGTTTTGAATAGACCTTGCATTATTGACAAGAGCATACATACCCTCCGTTCCCACATTTCCCTTAGGCAATAAGTATACTTTAGCTAAAGGGAGAATGAAAATCGGTATTAATTTTAGATTACTAGACGAAATTAAAAGTATCTACACGATTTATTTCATCTCTAATAATAGTGTTTTAGTCAAAATGGATTTATTTTTGGTTTTTGTTCTCTTTGTGTTCTTGCTTTTCAGCTTTACGCTCTTCTTTTAACGCGTTCTTATCTTCTTTATGCTCAGCGTGTAATGCTTTTCGTTCTTCTTTTTGTTCTTGTTGTAGAGCTTTTCTTTCTTCTTTTTCTGCTTGTTTTATTTCTTTTTTAGGTTGTTTTACAGTCTCTTTCACTACTGGTTCTTTTTCAACATGCTTTACTACAGGTGTTTCCGTTACAGGTATTTCTGTTTTTGGCTGCTCCATCACAGGAGGTTGTACAATAGGATCTTCTTTTTTAGGTTCTGTTTGTTTTGGTTCTTCTTGTTTAATTGGCTCTGGAGTTTCTGCTTGTTTAGCTTCAAATTTTGCAATAGCGCGTTCTGCATTGCGTTTAATCGCAGCTTTAGCAGTTTCATTACCAGCATTTTCATAGGCTTTAGAAAGGGCTACTAAGTTTCCAGCGTTGTATCCTTCTGGAATCTCAATATCCATGCCTACTGTATCGCCTGTTGTCACAACCGGTGTCACAGTGTCTGGTGTCGAAGTTTTCGGCACTTCAACTGTTTCCGTTTCTTTTTGATCAAGCACTTTGTTCAAGTCTACCGTATCGAACAAATTTTCGTTTGCCCAAGCATAACTCGCTCCTGTTACCGTCATTGTAGCTACTAATAATGCTGCGCCAGTTTTTTTAAATTTCATCTGCATAGTTACATCACCTCGAATTGGATTTTGTCTTTTTGTTTCGACACTTAGTTATTCGGTGAGGTTGTCCTTTTTATGGGGGTCGGGTGGATAAATTTTATTTACTTACGGATGAGTGCGGAATACTGGAGTTTGCTGAGTGGTTACTCGTGGTCGAGAGGTGGTTGCTCTTACTCTCGGAACTACGCGGTATATCCCCATTTTCAGTCCAACAAAAAAACGAGCACATTAATTGTGTTCGCTTTTGTGGAGTACATGCATGCCTTGGAGTAGAGTTTTGGCATCTTCGTTTAGGTATTGTTTAATGTCTTCATTGATGAAGAGTTCTGCGTTGTTATTCACTATTAGTTTGAGGCCTGTGAGATCAAATTTCGTAGCGTATTTATTTATAGAATAGATTACGGTCATCTCATGACGGCTTAGTGGTTTTTCACCTGTATCTTTTTTCTGTTTGATGATATCAAACATTGCTCTGGTATTGCCACGTAACAGCTGTCTATTTTTTGTTAGTAACTCTATGTTTTCTTCAATATACTTTCTGGCTGATACTAAGTCTAGACTATCAATACTTTTGTTTAGTTGTTTTAATAGTTCTGGAAAGTCCATAATATCCCCCATCTCTTTTGTGAAATAGCCTTTATATAAGTATAGGCTAAAGGATACTTGCTGTATATGGACACAATGCACCTAGAAGAATGCCATTTGTAATATTTTCACCAGAGATCGGGGATCTGTTGAGATACTTTTGAATTATGTTGAATTTCTCTAATAGTGTCAAAGAACTATTCTTTTGCAGCTAATTTTCTTTTTTTCCATAAATCTTCTGCAGCTCCTGAGCCTAGCATAACGCCTGCCACGATTAAGATTAGTCCAAGGAAATGGTTGAGGTGCAGCACTTCCCCTAAGAATAGTGCAGAAATTATTAATGCAAATATAGGATTTAAGTTCATGAATATTGCCGCTTTCGTTGCACCCGCTTGACCTATCGCATAGTTGTATATAAGGTGACCAATTGCGGTACTGACAACTGCTGAAGCAAAGAAAACTGCCCAAAAGGTTGGCGTTGTGTTAGCAAATTGTTTAATAGCTCCAGGTTCTTGAATAAAACTAATGACAAATAGGAATACCGCACCGATTAGAAGCATATAGACTGTCAATAATCGTGGGTCCAATGTTCGTGCAGCCTTACTAACGACCATGAAGCTTAATACTTGCACAAATATTGCTAGAAATACGTAGAAATCTCCTAGGTTTGCTCCCATTGTTTCACTACCAATGAGAATGGAAACCGCAATCCCAGCTAGACCAAGTACTAGCCCCAACCATTGAAATTTTGATGGGTAGTACTTTAAAATGATTGCTGCTGATATCGCTGTAAGCATAGGTCCAGTTCCTAAGATTAAGCCTCCATGAGTTGCACTAGTGATGGATAAGCCCATATTAAGAAAATAATGATGCGCCACCACATTAGTAAGCGTTCCGAGTAAAATGTACTTCCACTCACTGCGCGATGGTTTACGTAGTAATTTCATTTTCCATAAAATCACGACAACGACTAACCCTGCTACTAGTATTCGAAATGCAGTAAGTGTTACGGGTGGGACTGCTTCCACCATGTATTTGAGTAGTGAAACGTTAGCTCCCCAAGCGAACATGACAAATACGAGCATTGCATATATTTTCCATTGTTTCATCTGAGGATCTCCTTATTAATATATATATTTTGTTTTATTGATCAATAAACTGAATGTCACGTAAGCAATGAGTGATAAGACAACCGGGATTACTACTGTATGTAAATCAAATAAGTTTCCATATGCCAGATTGTAAAAGTGGAGCGCAATATAGGAGACAATTCCAGTAATCATCGATGCAATAGCCCCGTATTTATTGCCATATGACCAGTATAATCCTAGCACAATCGGCCAAATAAAGGCTGCCTCAAGTCCTCCAAAAGCAAATAAGTTTAAGAATATTAATAGTTCTGGTGGATTCAATGCCAATAAAAAGACAATGCTGCCTAAAATTGCGGTTACACCAAAACTTAAAGTTTTAACCTTCTTCTCAGTTACATTTGGATTAATATAGTTAATATAAACGTCTTTCACAATAGAAGAACTTACAAGAATAAGCAAGGAATCTACTGTTGACATAATTGCAGCAAGTGGCGCAGCTAGCACGATACCAGCGAGCCAAGCAGGAAGAATTTTCAATGCGACAAGCGGAATCACCGTATCTGCTACTTCGATTCCTGGCATTACCGGTCGAGCAAAAATACCGATGAGATGCATATTCAGCATGATGAAACCAGTGACAAGCGTTCCAATTACTAATGCACGGTGCATAGAGCGCGTATTTTTGTACGACATTGCTCGTACTGCCATTTGTGGGAGACCTACGACCCCTACTCCTACAAGGATCCAAAAGGATGACACATAGGCGGCAGATAAATTCCCTTCGTTACCGTATGGCGTCACTAAATTTGGATTTTCATTCAAAAGGTCCTGCATGATATTCGGTACTCCACCACCCGCAATAATGACTGCGATTAGTAGGATGAGCGTTCCAATTACCATAACCCCGCCTTGCACAGCATCTGTCACTGCCACTGCTCGGAAACCACCAATAACTACATAAACTAAAACTGATACAGCAAAAATAAATAATGCCGTCGTATACTTCAGACCAGTTAGCGATTCGATTAAACGACCGCCACCAACCCATTGGGCGGTCATAGCGGAAAACAAAAAGATAATGATACTAGCAGCAGCCAGTAAAACAACTGCTTTACTATCGCTATAGCGTACTTTCAGAAAATCTATTAATGTAATTGCGTTATATTTTCGAGCTAAAATGGCAAACTTTTTCCCGAGAATAAGGAGCACAAAATAACTCGTCACTACTTGAGTCATCGCAAGTAACACCCAGCCAAATCCCATCGTATAGGCAGTTCCTGGTCCACCTAGGAAACTGGAGGCACTACCATATGTAGCAACCATCGTCATTGCCAATACAAATCCGCCTAGCTCACGACCACCTAAAAAGTACTCCTGTAAAAATCCACCTGTCGATTCTTCTAATTTCTTACTAGACCAAAAGCCAATGAAAAAAATAATGGCAAGAAAAATGACCATTGGGATGATTACTTGTATATTCACTGTTCATCCCCCTCTTCCTCTAACGAAACATCCTTCAACACGAATTTCACCAGTATAATAACTGTAATTGCCACAAGTATAAAACCAACAATACAACTATAAAAAAACCAATCTGGAAATCCTAGAATATATGAATATTCCTCTACTGGTTTCGAGCCAAGCCCATATGCAAAACCAAACCACCATATAAAATGTACAATTGCCAGTGCAACACCAATCAGTGCTTCTCTATGCGCAATCTTAAATCTAGGATCCATTGTCATCCACTCCTGCCGTTCGTAATGTATCACTCTAGTATAACGAAGTTAAATTCAGTTGTTAATAGGGGTTTTTAAAGAGATTGGAAGTTTTGGAGTTTAGCATGTCTCTCATATACTGCTTATTCGCTCTCGCATGAAGATAAATCTCTCTCGTATATACTGATTTTGCTCTCTTATTGGCGACACTCTCTCGTATATGCCTGCCTCGCTCTCATATAGAGGCTATTCCCTCTCGCATGAAGACAATTCTCTCTCGTATATACTAGTTTTTGCCCTTGTATAGTCGACATTCTCTCGTATAGCTAGAAACCTCTCTCATACAGCCACTTCTCCAAAAAACAACCGAACAGCGCAATGCTTTTCGGTTGTTTTCAATGATATTTATTTGTAAGTTAAGTATTTCACGTAGTCTTTCCAGCTGACTGATTTGATGCTATTCCAGGTTGGAAGGTCTACTGGGAATGGTAGAAATACTTCGGCATTGTCTGTTTTTTGGTCATCATTTAGGACGATGTTGCCATTGCTTATCCCTTCTGAAATAATAGCATGCTGTTTCAAGTCGAACGGTACGGTTACAGGTGTACGAACGATTCTGCCCTCACTTGAAAGTGTATAAACTTCTGCTGCATTTTCGGAGCGGTTGAGTAACCATTTTGAGTTTACCTGCACAGCATTCTCTGCCTGGTTCGTAGTGATTACTGAATTTAGATTTGCGGCAAATGGCAAGACTTCCAATGGTTCTGCTAACTGAATTTGCACTTCATACAACGGTTCGTCCATTTTGCTTGCAAATTGTTCGTATGCTGTTAACCATTTAGATGCATTAGCAGGTACTTGTACTTTGCTTAAAATACTTCCTTCTACTACTCCATCACGGTGAGTTGAGTAGTTTTTCACGCTTTGACCTTCTTCAATATCATGCCATTCAGATTCTTTTACGTAAGTAATGACTGATTTTTCATTTGCAAATAAGTGAATGAAGTATTTTCCATTGCGTTCTTCAATAGTTGAAACAGTGCCACTTATTGGGCTTAATAAAGAAAGTTCCCCTGAATCCTGTGCAAGCTGAGCATCGACAATTTGAAGTTTACGATCTACTTCTGCTAGTTTTTGTTTCGCTTCCGCTATCCCTTGAGCAAAATTACCATCTTGCGATACGTTAACGTCCACTTGGACATTTACATCGACAATCTCGTCTGCCGTGCCCCCAGTTGCCTGTCCATTACTCGATGAACTAGGATCGGCTCCATAACGATCGGATTCCAGGTCGCTTATGATTTCATTAAGCTCTGATTGCTCTTGCATATAGGCCTGCTGCTCTGTTTCCCATAGCATGCGTTGGTCTTCAGCAGAATTTGTTTTGAGTGTAGCAAGATCACTACCTTCCTCTACTGAATCTCCTTCTGCTACAATGACATCATTCACAGCTTCTACATCAATCGCTACGGACATCTCATTAGCAGGAATTACAATGGATTCTTTTTCGATTTCCGTAGCATATGTATTTTCATTTGCCCGTTCATAATCACTCACATAAAATGTTCTACTGATTTGACTTTTATCTGAATAGATGAGAACCGCATTAGCTCCTATAAAGGTAGCGACGACTATGGAAATCCCTATAGTTAACCATTTATTCATTTGGTTTGCCCCCCTTCGACCCATGACTCAATTGGGAGTATTTGAAAGCCAGCTGTAATAAAAGCTAAAACTATTTGAATTGCTACTAACAAGAAGAATAATTTACGTGCAGATAGCGTAGTAAAAGCTCGTAAAAAATGATATTGAATAGCAATTATTAATGCAGTAATCAAGGATAATTCATTGAAGAAATGATTGAAATAGGTATGTTCTAGAAACGTAGCTGCTAATGGTCCAAATGAAAGGACTGAGTAATCGGTTGTGTAGCCAACTACAGCATATAAGAAATAGTTAAGTGCTTTTTCCATTAAAAGAATTGCAACAACGAATAGTTGTAGAATTGCTACTTTGGATAATTCTACTTTAGTAAACTTATGTAAAATATACGAGATTAAAAAGAAATGAAGGGCCATGTATAATAACGACCAAATAATAGTTCCTATTAAAGATATGATTCTAGCAATCGTAAATGTATCTTCATAGCCGTTGACAAATAGAGCTGTTAGTTCTTCTGTGTGTAGTCCCCAAATATCTCTTAGTGCAAATAATAGGACTCCAAAGATTGCGACGAACCATACGCGACTTTGAAAGTCTCTCATCGTGGCTTCTTCCTTTAAAGAGACAATGAGATCATTTCTGTTAAACAGGTATTTCCAAAAACGAAATTCAAAAAACATTCCAGTGTTCCCCCTCTTATGGTTGAACAGTTACTTCCACATAAGCACCATTTCTCATCATAGTTCCTGCATTTGTTTGGAATGTCGGATGAATGAGAAGTAGATAGGCTGCTCCTTTTTCTAGTGGTGCTGTTGGTGTGACAACGAACTGTTTTGATGATTTTGCTTTAATAGTAACCGGGACCTTGTTGGTAGATCCTAATTTCACTAGTTCCACTTTTTGCTTTGTATTTTCTACTACAGTGCCGGAAAAAGTAATAGTGAATTGTTTCGTTGTCGGTACATTAAGTAATGCGGACATCTTTTTATAGTTTTTATATGATTCTACTAATGCGTCTTGATGCGCTTGTAATAATTCGTATCCAACTTCTGTTTCGTAGTTGGGCTTCACACCCTTTTTGTGGATAAGCGTTCCCTTAGGGCCAGTAAAGTTTGCAACTGTCAATTTTATAATTGATTCATCTGAAAGACTAAAGAATGATTGCATGGAACCTTTTCCATATGTAGTTTGACCATAGAGAGTTGCCGATTTTTGATCTAGTAATGCGGCTGCAGTCATTTCTGAAGCACTTGCACTATACCCATTCACCAGCACTTTCGTATTGGCAGGAAACAACGAGGGTTGCTTCGTCGATTTAGTTAATGTAGTCTCTTTTGTGGTAATAATTTTAAACGCATCAGGACTGTTTGGAAATAGACCAATAAGTTCTTCTGCTGTATGTACATATCCTCCGCCATTATTACGCAAGTCCAGTATAAATGAAGTTGCACCCTTCTTTTCTAGATCCACTTTTGCTTTTTGTACAAGAACTGCTCCATCATCAGAAAATGAATTCATACTTATATATCCAACACTACCAGCTAAGAGTTCTTTTGTTACTACAGGAATCGTAAACTTCTTTCGCGTTATGTTAAATACTTGTTTGGAATTGTTACTGATCAATATCTGTAATTGGACGGCGGTTCCTTCTTTACCTGTAATCATCGAAGATGCTTGTTGTATTGACATACCATTAGTTGCGATACCATCAACAGAAAGGATAATATCACCAGGTGATATACCAGCTTGAGCAGCTGCTCCTCCTTCAAATGTGCCGATAACTTGAATTCCCTTCGGATGTTCTTCAATTGTCACTCCAATGCCAATCGTCGTATTATTGATGGAATTCGTGTATGCCTCAAATTCTTCCCTCGTAAAATAAGTAGAGTAGGGATCTAACTGTTTCATTATCTCATCAATAGAATCTATGTCTACTATATTAGAAGGAATTTCTCCTTTGTAGTACTCACTAACTAAACTTTTCACTTCATCCAGCGGTGCCGCTGATGAAGAAAACGGTGCTGAGATTAAACCGATAAAGATTACTGCAAGGACAGTAAACCTCTTCATCCCATTTCCCCCTTTTTGTTTTCTATAAACCTATCTTAACTGAAATAGTGTTACTTTAGTAGCTGTAGTACACTTTGTGCTTGCTGCATATGCAAGCTTAGGACATATTGGTTGGCTTGCATTAATATACTTGCTTTAGTGAGCGCCATCATTTCCTTTGCAATATCTACATCCCTAATTCTAGATTCGGCCGCAGTCAGGTTTTCTTCCATATTAAGTGCATTATTATATGCATGCTCCATACGATTTGTATATGCTCCCATTTTGGACCGTTCACTTGATACCTTTTGAATAGCTTTATCGAGCTCTTCCATTGCTTTATCTGCACCGTCTCTAGTAGAAATAGATAGATTCTGTATTCCAATATTAGTAGCACCCATATTGCCAAATGACAATTCAATAAATTGCCCTGCATTAGCACCTACTTGGATTTTAATAGAATTTTGGGAGCCATCTAATAAAGGCTTTGTATTAAATTCCGTATCTTTAGAAATTCTAGTGACTTCTTTTTTTAGTTCTTCAAACTCTATCGCCATTTGATCTCGATCTGAATTGGTCAGCGTATCATTAGCTGATTGAACACTAAGTTCTCTCATCCTTTGCAAAATAGAATGAGTTTCATTCAGCGCACCTTCTGCAGTTTGGACAAGGGAAATTCCATCTTGGGTATTCCTCGAAGCCTGTCCAAGCCCCCGAATTTGGGCACGCATTTTTTCAGATATAGCTAGACCAGCTGGATCATCCCCCGCTCGATTGATACGATATCCAGAAGAAATACGTTCCATGGACTTATTTATCATTGCATATTGAGAGTTCATATTCCTTAAAATAGATAGTCCAGTAGAATTCCATTTCCCAAGCATCCTATCAACTCCCTTTATCGTTATATCGTCATATTTATATTATACTTCACCTTTCTACACTATGCTTTTCTTACTGTATGTGAATATGAAGATTTAATTCGTTAAAAAGTGACTAACTCCTTCCTTTATTGGACAGGATAAGTGAAACTTTTGAACTTATTTTACGACAAATTAAATAATCGAGTTATTTCCCGGGAAATTGACAGGAAAGGAGCTTATATATATGAAAATCGACAAGTTTGGATTTAATTGGGGGGATATTTTGTTTGGAGTACTCGGATCCAGTGGTTTTGTGTTGTTCCTTCACTTTTTTACCTCTTACTAATTTAGATAACACATAAAAACACCTACCGAAATATCTCTACTCGTTAGGTGTTTTCTATTTAATAAAGTTATACAATGTAACAGCCTCCGTTAATTTTCATTATACTGTTGTAGTTTGTTAAATAACTCCTCATCTCTCATCGTCAATGCAAAGTCAAACATGCGCTCTAAATTTTGTTCTTCTAGTAGTTTGATGACTTCTTCTGTTCCTTCAATTGATCCTTCTTGTGTATCTATTTGATTTGCTTCTTCTAAAATGGTTTGTAGATGTGTATGAATATCCGACACAAGCAATAATTGATAAAGTGGAAGTCGAATAAATCTATTCCCTTTTTGAAAAACAAATACTTCCGATAAATTTTCTACCTGTAATGTCTGCGCATTTAAAATAATCTCCTTGCCCTCTACCGGTATAAAATGAAAAAGCTCATCATCTTTCCTTATGGAAAAGTATTGATAGGCAAACACCATCTTTATACTGTTGCCTTCATACTTTGTATAAAATGGTTTCATTAATTGTACAAGTATCATATGCTACTCTCCTTTCGTTAATAGAATTTTCTGATTACTATTAGTTTATCACATTTTCTTTTTTTCGTGTAGTTAATGGCTTAAAATATTTGTCTGTTGAAAATAGGTTACTTACGCTGTACATTGGCTACTTTCCCTCGAGCATATGCCAAAAAGCGAATGTGGTACCCATTCGCTTTTTATGTGTGTCTTTATTTTCCCGTAGTTTTTGGTTTATTTCTTCCTTTTGCTATCGTAAAAAAACCAAACAACTTTGGATTATATTCAACGATAAACGTGTTAAAGACTTTTTCTATAACTTTTGTTTGGTTAAGTTCTCCTTCATGTTCTAAGTAAAAAGATAATAAGTCGGCTTTATAATCTAATTTTAAATCATAAACCATGAAATCCTCTGCAACTATTTGATCAATCTGAGTCATCTCGTTTTCACTATATCCACTAAAATACTCTATATACTTTTTCTTCACACCAATAACCTTTACTTCTCCTTCATTTCTTCTTGCATGATTTCGCAGTAATGTTAAAAAAGACGGTATGTATAATTGTATTTTTTCGACTGCTATCTTCCCCTTTCCACGGAACTTATCCCTATATTTTCTATTTATGTTACTCGTTGTATATTCCTTATACTATAGATATTCATTCCTTTCATGGTTATCTCCAATTTGGCGATTTTTATTCATCTTCTCTTTAATTTCGCTATTCTTGCATTGTATATGGGAGGGATGAATTTGGCATTTTGGGAGCATTTGCGGGCTTATCGTGAAAAACTAGATATTACACAAACAGAAGCTGCTAAAGTATTAGGTATTGACCATTCCGCATTATCAAAATATGAAAAAGGCAGTCTTGGTATATCAATAGAGTTACTGACTAAAATAAAAGAAAAATATAAAATTCCAGACGAGCAATTTTTATATATGCTTCAAGATAAGCGCTACAAAAGCGAAAACCCTATTTTAGAAGCGAGAGAAAGTAAAGCAAGATACATAGAAACTTTTCAAGATGAGTATATAGATAAAGTTATTCACTTAAAAGAGTATCGTGATCTTACTATGGATATTGTCAATTATGCGGACAATGACAAAGATCGAAGAAACTACATTTTAAATCGTTGGAAAAAAGATTAGAGCTTTTACTTATATCACTATAAGTAAAGGCTTTTTTGTTTTTACTAAGCCATTTATTCGAATTATTTTAGGTTCGGCTTTTAATAAGTAGGTTTTAAACGTATAATGGAAGGAAAGCCTTTTTTCTTAGGAGAGATCCGTTTGAACCTTACTACTTATCAAAAACTTGCATCCCATTATAATAAGCAAATCCATAAGTCTATGGATACGATTGCGAACAAGTTACATCCTTCTATGTTAGAGGATGAAGAGCTTGTTCGTCGTGCCGCTTTTTTTGTTCGTAATGGTGCGGTTTCTATATCGAATTATTTACCTCAAGAGCATCGAGTCGATTTTACGGTACGCGATGTAACGAATATTGAGGTGAACTATCATATTACAAAAGATAGTTTTCACTGTCCTTGTCCTATACACAAGCCGTGTAGACATATTGTGGCAGCGGTTTTCTACCTTTATCAACAAAATGATTCTTTGTCTACATGGATTTCTGATTGGCGTTCTAAAGCTGATCAAGTCCAATTGACTTTGCTAAAAGATGAACGTAGTCCTAGAAGTTGGGATATTATAGTCGAAAACTTTTTCCGTAAATTTATTTCGAATTACCCACCAACTAGTTTTTATTTACTTGAGTTTGCTATTCATGATTTAAAATCGCAAATTCGAAAGTCACGCCCATTTGAACGTGAATGGCAGCCTATTTTCGACGTATATGTAGAGCTTTCTATCCTCATAAAATCTTGGCCTTATATTGAACCTCTTGCACAGTCAAATATGCAAAATCGAGTTCTTCACTTTTTAAATGAGTATCTAGATGAGCTTAATGATCATTTAAACCAATTATCTTCGAAGCCGCGAATGTTTGCAGCAGATCCTTTTTATGAAGAAATAATGGTGAGAGTTCAGCATTTTTACTTTGATATGGAAAACCTTGTACATTACCGAAAGCAAGTGTATCTATCCTTTTGGGAAGCACTCGTAACAGACAAAAATAAACGTCTGAAAGAAGTAAAATATTTAGAAGCCTTAGAAACTATAGAAGATGGTATTCATTTAAATATGGTACTTCCATACTTTTACTTAACTTTATCCATGACTGATGAACTATTATTAGCTGCTGAGAAAATGGAAGGAAACCAGTTACTTGAGTGGGTGGAAGTATGTGAAAAAGCACTTCAAACGGGTAAAAAAGAGTTAGGTACAAACTTGGCACGACAGCTACTGCCTCACGTCTCTTATTATTTAAACGAAGTTATACAAAATCCATCCCGAGTTGTACTCATCCGTCGATTAGAACTTTTATTTGATACGGTTCAGTTGCACCCTGCAGAGTTAGAAAAATTATATCAATCATTTGGACTGTATGGTTTGCAGTCTTATTCGAATTTACTCATTAAGGAAAAGCGTTACTATGATTGGATGGCACTTCATCAATCGGCTAATTCTTCATTGGAGTATGCAGAAGCCTGTGGACTTTCGATTATTAAGGAAGAAGCTCCAGATGTATTACTTCCACTTTACCATGACTATGCAATGCGTTTCATCCAGGAGAAAAACCGTTATAGCTACAAACAAGCTGTCCGAATTTGGAAAAAGATGAAACAAGTTGCTAAAAAATCGAATAACATTGACTATTGGAATGATTACGTAGAAAATGTTCGCGAGAAGTATCGTCGTCTTCGTGCTTTGCAACAAGAAATAGAGAAAGGAAACCTGCCACTATGACTCAGCCTTTATCTATTACAAAAGAATTCCCTTTAAATGTTCATCCTTTAGAAAACGGACACTTTCGCTTAGCCTCGATCACTGTACCTGCTGAAAAATGGGTACCGTCCTTATATTTGAATCACCGAGAAAGTTTTTTCGGTCTAAACGCTCAAATAGAAGATAATGCACTAATTGCATCACCAGTTGAATTAGTCGAGCTTTTTTCTAGAAAAATGCATCCATTCACAGTGTTTGATGGTGTCAATGATGATTCAAATAATTGGCTGGATATCTTTAAAGAAACTGCAAAGGTTTGGGCAACTCCTGACTTATGGAATTTCATAAATATAGAAGAAAACGAACTTAATGTTACTGCTCCAATTACTGACAAAGGGCAAACACTCCTTGTGAACGCTGTGAAACAAAAACTGTTCCAAGCTGGTTTATCCATGGAGGATGTAGAAGCACTCATACCATTTTTCCAACGTGGAGGATGGCCGATAAAGTCTCAGACTACACATCCAAGCTTACTTGTCGCACTGAGATTGTCAGAACCAGAGGCAATGGAGGATACATGGCTTCTAGAAACAGTAGTCCGTGGGAAAAAAAGCAGTGTTTACTGGACACCTGCATATCGAAAAAAATCATTAGCTATTAGCGAAGCACTTCCAGATAAATGGAGTGAATTTAGTGATTATATAGAGGAAACACAGTCTAAGATATTTTCTCTTATCTCTTCGATTGATCGAATTAATACAGAAACATTCTATTCTTCTACATTAACAGATGAAGAAGTGCGGATGTTTCTTCGCGATGATTTAGTAAAACTACAAGCATTAGGATTCGAGGTAGTTCTCCCAGCTTGGCTTAAAGCGGTTAAGGATACAAAAATGCGTGTAAAAACAGTTGCTAAGACAGCCAATTCTTATAAAACCACTGCTGGTTTAAATGAGATACTGCAATTTAACTGGAGTTTTTCTTTGAACGGACAAGAGATTTCAGCTGATGAGTTCCAACAAATGGTCACTGAAAATCGCTCGTTTATACAAGCTGGTAATGAATGGTTCCGTATTGATTCCGCATGGATGCATGAAGTTCGAGAGCTTATAAGAAAATCAGAGGATGAGAATTGGACAGTAAAAGAGTTGCTGTTCCGTGAAATTCCTGAAGAACTTGCTCTTGCACTTGATGACGATGAGGAAACGGATGTGGACCCGTTGTTTGCATTTGAAATGCAAAAGTCCTTGCAAACGATAATGACACAGCTATCAGAGAAAAAAGGATTTCCTGCAGTGGAAATCTCTCCTAACTTATTGACTACTTTACGCCCTTATCAACAGCAAGGGTTAGAGTGGCTTGTCTTCATGCGAAATGAAAAATTCGGAGCCTGCCTTGCCGATGATATGGGTCTTGGAAAAACAGTGCAGTTGATAGCTTACCTTCTGCATGTCCATGAGAATACAGAACAGCCCACCCCTTCGCTTATTATTTGTCCAACTTCTGTGTTAGGAAACTGGCAAAAAGAAATTGCGAAGTTTGCACCTTCACTTAAAGTGCAGACACATTATGGTTCTTCACGAACAAAAGAAATCGATTTAACAAGTGATGTAGTTCTTACTACATTTGGAACTGCCATGCAGGATATTGAATCACTTACAGAAATCACATGGACCAGTGTTACTTTAGATGAAGCACAGAACATTAAAAATATGCATACAAAACAATCTCGTGCTATCCGCAAGTTAACAGGTGGTCATCATATCGCTTTAACTGGGACACCCGTGGAAAATAGATTATCCGAACTATGGTCGATCTTTGACTTTATCCATAAAGGTTATTTGGGCTCGTTCCGTAAGTTCCAAGAAAATTATATAGCACTTATTGAACGGGATAATTCCGACGCTACGAAACATAAATTGCGTCTTAAAATTCAGCCTTTCTTACTAAGAAGAACGAAACAAGATCCTGAGCTTCTGCTTAACTTACCTGAAAAGTTGGAGCAACGAGAGTACTGTGCGCTCACTACCGAGCAAGCTGCATTGTATGAATCGCTTATACAAGAAACTGTCAGCAAGCTTGACACACTGACTGGATTTGAGAAAAAAGGTCTCATTCTGAAAATGTTAAGTAAGTTGAAACAGCTTTGTAATCACCCTGCCCTTTACTTAAAAGAGCCATTTGATGATGCGGAGGATATGCTTGAGCGCTCCGAAAAATTAGCTCAAATTGTGACACTTGCTGGTGAGATTGCAGCACGTGGAGAGCAATGTCTAATCTTTACTCAGTATATTGGGATGGGTCATTTGCTTCAACATTGTTTAACGGAACTATATGAAATAGATGCTCCATTTTTGACTGGTAGTATGCCTAAAAATCAGCGTGATCATTTGGTAGAAGCATTCCAGGCTAAAGAGTTCCCAGTATTCCTATTATCCTTGAAGGCTGGTGGAACTGGCTTAAATCTGACTGCTGCTAGCCATGTACTCCATGCCGATCGTTGGTGGAATCCTGCAGTAGAAAATCAAGCGACAGATCGTGCTTATCGTATTGGACAGACAAACTTTGTACATGTCCATAAGTTCATCACGATTGGTACAATTGAAGAGAAAATTGATAAATTACTCGTCGAGAAACAAGCTTTATCAGAGGAGTTAATCCATTCTAGTCAGTGGATCACTGAAATGTCGGATAATGATATTAAAGAATTACTAACATTGTCAATTTAATCGTTTTTATTAAAACCCCTGACCATTAAAATTTTGGTCAGGGGTTTTCCTCTTTTGATAATCATTGACTAAGATTGCGGTCTTATCAATCATTAAACTGGTAGTTGGTTTGGTGTTACTGGAAATTCAAAATCACTCTCACTATTCGTCTTTATTGATTGTCCTGGTTGTTCCTCGTCTCGTTTCTTTGTTGCTAAAAATCGGATGTCCTCCACAACTATTTCTGTAACGAATACCCTTGCTCCAGCTTCCTTCTCATACGACCTTGTATTGAGTCTGCCTGTTATCCCCACCAGCGACCCTTTGCCACAATACTTAACTGTTGTTTCCGCGAGCTTCCCCCAAATTGTACATAATACAAAGTCCGCTTCATCATTTTTATAGCTTTTATTTACAGCGACGATGAAATTCGTTTGCATTCTCCCCTCAGATAAATGCTTTAATTGTGGAGATTTCGTCATACGTCCTATTATTGAAACAGTGTTCAATCTGTCACCTCCTTTACTGTTAGCACTATCATACTGTCAGTGTAAATTGTTGGCAAAAGCTAACAATTCATTTTCCAACCCGTTTTCAGGCTAAAAATAGCATTCTTAAAAATTCTTTTTTTATAACTCCACCTATAGATGGTTTTGAACTTTCAATAATGCTATTTTGGTAGTTTGTACAATTATTTTTTTCCACTGAATTACCTATGTTATAATGAGAACTAATTAATGCTTTTCCAAAGGGGATTTGTGCATGAAAACATTCAAGATGATTTCAGTGAGTATTATTTCAGATCATGAAGAAGTTCCAATAGCCATTGAAGATGGTATCGTTATTAACCAAGAAAACTCTAGCCGTTCATGGATTTTAGAACTATTTACGGACCAAAATTACGAAGCATATTTCAATGAATTAAAAATGTCTAATAAGGTATATGTTGTGAAAGTGATTATCTCCTATCCAGAAAATGAGCCTGCTCATTTTGAAGTGGTAACCTACTCTGTGAAACAAATCGGCGATCATCTATCTGTGTTGCTTAGAGGTACGCTAAAACGCGTCAGAAGAAAGTATGCTGAGTCATTGCTAGCAGAACTAATCGAAGACGGCTTAACAGGTGAAGATTTACTTTCTAAGTTTGAAAGCGATATGAAAACACGACCTGCCTTAAAGGATGATTAATAATTTTGAGATAGCGAAATCCCTGTTAAACACTGCCGGGATTTTTTTGTTGAAAATTTATTGAGCATTTTTGTAGTATGTTGTTTACTTGCGGTCCTAATGATTTTAACTTGCTTAATTTATTTGGGTTACTTCCTATGTTTAGCGGCTGCTTTCATTGCGTTTTACTAGCGAAACGGGATTCTTTCCCATTAAAAAAGATGCTGATCCCAATTTTTAGGAGTCAGCATCTTTTTTGTTCATTCATTTACTATTTATTAGCATCTTTATCATCAATTAACTCGTCATCATCGTGGTCTGTGCTTGGTTCTTTAATCCATTTGCCATCGTTAGGTACATTTCCGTTATCCGTTCCAGTACCATCAACATTATCATTGATACCTGGTTCGCCGTTCATTGTCCCATTGTCCCATTGTCCATTGTTCCATTATTAGTTCCACCATTGATGTTGCCATCGTTTACCGTTCCATTCCCACCGTTATCCATTCCGTTGTTTGTGTTCGGCGATGGAGTATTAATATCGTCTCGAACATCCTCCATTGGAGTTTCGTTGTTGTCAGGAATTACCTCATCATCATTGTTGTTACACCCAACTAATAGAAAAGAGCATAACGCTACAGTAGGAATGACTTTTTTCCACATAAAAAAATTCCTCCTTTCTTAGATATCGTCATCACTTATTTGTGACTTACGATAGGTTATCCAAGAAAAAAGGAACTATCCTATGGGATTTATACCTGTTTTTGCATTTCGTTCAAAAGTGCTTCTACGTATAAAGCTTCTGCTTTACAGCCATATTTAAAATGAGTATCTAATTTTTCTTGCATGATTTCAATCGAAGCAATTAACTCTTCATTAATAGGCTCTGACAAAATTTTCTCAATTATAGTATTTATTTTTAGTGCTATTTCTTCATGGAATTCCGGACTCTCTTTAATCTCTTGTGGAACTTTCTGAAACCAAGTCGCAGACTCAACTATATATACTTGCCAACTTTTCACAAAGTCCTCTATACTAAAAAGTTCTTCATCCCATTTGATATTAGTCATATAAATTTCAAATGCCTTTGTAATTGATCTAGTAATACTACTTTTAATCCCTGCTGATAACTCATTATACATGAAACATAAAACCTCCTACTTTATCACAAATCTATATAATCCAACTAATTATATTTAAACAAATTATTCTTTCTCTACTACAGGTCCTAGTGCAAAAAGTATGTCTGTTTCACAAACTAATTCTCCATCTACTGTTGCGATTCCGTGACCTTTTCCCATTGGTCCACGAAGTTTTGTTAATTCAACTTCTAATTTCAGCTGGTCGCCAGGTTTCACTTGGCGCTTAAATCGACAATTATCAATTCCAGTAAAGAACGCAAGTCTTCCTTTATTTTCTGGGATTTGAAGAACTGCGACAGCTCCTACTTGAGCAAGAGCTTCTACGATTAGTACTCCAGGCATTACTGGATATCCTGGAAAATGACCATTGAAGAATTCTTCGTTAATCGTTACATTTTTTAGCCCTACCGCACGTTTACCTTCTTCTAATTCTAGAATTTTATCTATCATAAGAAATGGATAGCGATGCGGTAAAATTGCTTGAACTTGCTCTGTTGTTAACATAGAATCATCCTCCAATAAATCATCGTTATTATTTGCCATCTTTAATATCAATCATATGCTGATAGGTTTCCCATTTTAATGCATTTTTCGGTTCGCCTTCGCCTAGAAGACCATATCCTACCATTAACCCTGCCATCCCTGTTCCAACTAAGAGTAGAATTACGAATAGTATACGCAACCATATGGGGAACATGCGGATTTGTACCCATTTGGTTGGCCCAGTCTTTTCAGCTTGCTTTATTGTTTTTTGCCCTTTTTCTAATCTACGCTGTTGTCTAGCAGAAATTTTACTTTCTTCTGTCATAAACACAACTCCTTACACGAATAATTATCTAATGCCATTAATAAGTCCCATCATCTGATCCGCTATTGTAATAGAACGAGCATTGAACTGATAAGAACGTTGTGCTGTCATTAGGTCTGTCATCTCTTTAGATGTATCCACATTAGACAACTCTAACATACCATTTGCCATAGCTATTTCTCCGCGGTTTGCACCTTGTAAATCTGTCATAATTTCCTCTGCGTTTAACCCTAACTCTTCTAGGTTATTTGGCATTGCAATATACGTTCCAGATAGTTGCTCCATTGCATTTGGCTTTTGTAGTACAGAAACCGCTAATTCGCGTTGTTGTGTAGTTCCGTCTGGATATGTTGCTGTTAAAATTCCTGTTTCATTTATACTAAAATCCGTAACACCATCCGGAATGGTTATTGCTTGTCCCCCTGCATTAGCGACTGGGTAACCATCACCGTTCACTAGCATAAGCTGTCCATTTTCCATTGGCGAAACATAAAAGGCACCCTGACGCGTATAAGCTGTCTGTTGTCCGTTTTCTCCATCCGGCATAAGCACATTAAAATATTGCTTTGGCTCTTGAAAAGCAAAATCTAAATTACGGTCGGTAGATTGGAGACTACCTTGCTTCCAGTTCATTTGCGTCTGCGCAAGTGCTGCACCAACACCGTAACGAATTCCTGTAGGTGAATCTCGTTCGACTTTATCTAATTTATCATTATTGTATTGTTGATATAATAGTTCTTGGAATTTAGCATCTTTTGCTTTGTAGCCATGCGTACCGGTATTGGAAAGGTTATTCCCAATGATATCTATTTGGCTTTGCAGTTGCGACATTGTGTTCGTCGCTGTAATTAACGTGCGTAGCATTTAAGCCTACCTCTTTTCATTGTTAAAGATTGTAATAGCTTTATTAATTCACACGGCCTACTTCATTAACAGCTTTGTCCATACTTCTATCGTAGGCTTGAAGTACTTTTTGGTTTGCTTCAAATGCACGATACGCAGTTAACATATCAGTCATTGTTCTAGCAGTGTCCACATTTGAACCTTCAATATAACCTTGTTGCATCGTAAAAGTAACATTATCTATGTCATAAGCAGATGGGAGATCAGTACCATCAACTGATCGGTATAGTCCATTATCTTGCTTTACAAGTGTATTTGGTTGACTAGAAAAAGATACACCAATTCTGGCTACTGCCACATTATCGACTAAAATCTGACCACTTGAATCTACCTGGAAATCATCATTTTGTAGCTGAATCCGTTGACCTTCTGAATCCAATACATGTAGACCTTGGGGATTCGTTAAGTATCCTGCACCATCTAGTGTGAAATTCGCATTTCGCGTGTATGCCTCTCCTTCAGTAGGATGCTGCAAACGATAAAACACGGCTCCTGTTTGTCCTGTTTCTTCATCCACTGGCAGTGAACCATTGATTAGTGCTATATCTGTATTTAAGTCTGTTTGCAGGAGTTGGCCTTGAGACATCAATGCCATTGTTTCTTGCATATATACACCTGTACTTAAAGCCCCAACTTGAGAATCATATTTACCACTAATAGGATCCTTAGTTGGAATTTGAGTTGGTCCCAGTCTAGACATAAGCATTTCCGGGAATGAGCGTATCGTCGATTGATCAGCTTTAAAACCTGGTGTATTTGCATTTGCCATATTATTTGTTAATAATTCTGTTCGACGCTGTTGTGCAATCATTCCTGATGCAACTGTAGTAAATCCACGGAACATAAAAAAGCCTCCTCTATCTAATGCAATAAGCATACGGACATTTTTTCGCTCCGCAGATACTATGCATTTATCTTCTTGATATTTTGTCAATATTATCTAACATAATCCCAGTTCCTATTGCGACACAATCCATTGGGTTTTCAGCTATGAATACCGGTACTTTTAACTCTTCCATCAACAAATGGTCCATTCCGTGTAAAAGAGCTCCCCCTCCTGTAATAATCACTCCACGATCAATAATATCCGCAGATAGCTCAGGTGGTGTTTTTTCTAATACATTTTTGGCAGCTTGGACAATACCCGACACCGATTCTCGTAATGCTTTTTCTATTTCTTCCGAACCAATTGTTATCGTTCTAGGGAGTCCAGTGACCATGTCCCGCCCACGAATATCCATCTCTTCATGGCGACTGTCAGGGAAAACAGTACCTATTGCAATTTTAATATTTTCTGCAGTACGTTCCCCTATTAAAAGCTTATACTCTTTTTTAATATATTGGAGAATGTCATTATCAAAAACATCTCCTGCAATTTTAATCGATTCACTTGTAACGATATCACCCATGGAAAGTACTGCAACATCTGTTGTACCTCCACCGATATCTACCACCATATTACCACTCGGTTGGAAAATATCCATTCCTGCTCCAATTGCGGCTACTTTTGGCTCTTCTTCTAAATAGATTTTCTTGCCACCAGACTTCTCAGCTGCTTCACGTATCGCCTTTTGTTCTACACTAGTAATGTTTGTTGGGCAACAGATTAAAATACGAGGTTTGGATAAGAATCCTTTTACATTTAATTTATTGATAAAATGCTTAAGCATTGCTTCTGTCACGTCAAAATCAGCAATTACACCATCTTGTAATGGTCGAATTGCTATAATATTCCCTGGGGTTCTTCCGACCATTTGTCTTGCTTCTTCACCAACAGCAAGTACTTTTTTGGTGTTTCTATCTATAGCAACGACTGAGGGTTCGTTTAAAACAATCCCTTTTCCTTTTACATGTATTAAAACATTTGCTGTACCTAAATCTATTCCTATATCCTTTGCAAACATTACTGATGTTTCTCCTTCCTTGCTAAAACCATTATGTATATTAGTCGATCTGTTTCTAACTTTAAATTTTATCATAGTTCTATTAGAAATACACGTTATTTAACAATAAAATCTGTGAAAAAATGGCATGAAAATAGTGTCTAAATAACTACTATGATGTGCAACTATAGATTTATTTCCAGATGAGGTAATATTATAAGGACTTGGACAGAATTGATTTAAAGAATCAACTTTTTGGAGAGGTGTAGACGAGGGGTTGCGGCTCCTGTAAGCACATCACTTCCGCCTGTGGTTAGCACACAACTGAAACGGAATTAAATCTTTTTATTTTGTTTTTTAGCAAGCTTTTATTAATTGAATCTATTAAGAAATAATAAGAAAAAGCCGTGATCAGTTACTAATCACGACATCTTCTATCTTCTTTTCTAGTTTTCCACTTTCTTTTCGTCGCTTCTCCACCTCGTAAATGCCTGACAGATTTATGATACGCTAAAATTTCTTTTACTTCTTTTGCCAATTGCGGATCTACTAAGTGGAGTCT
Organism: Psychrobacillus sp. FSL H8-0487; assembly: GCF_038008385.1. Taxonomy (NCBI): domain Bacteria; kingdom Bacillati; phylum Bacillota; class Bacilli; order Caryophanales; family Bacillaceae; genus Psychrobacillus; species Psychrobacillus sp. FSL H8-0487. The sequence continues at coordinate 651,990 of NZ_JBBOZA010000001.1, read as the reverse complement.
TTCCGTCAAATCCTTGTGCACAGTGCTTTTGGAATGACCGGTTGTGCTTGCGATTGCACGGACAGTTTTTTTAGTCTCAATGACCATCTCACCTAAACGTATGCATCTATGACGAATCGTTTCGTGCACTAACTCTTCCTTTCGTTAGTAAAGGAACACTTTCCATCAATTTATGCATACGCTTTAGTTATTATGAATTAAAATGCTAGCAAGGTCTCTGGATTTACTAAAACACCATCTTGCAGTACTTCAAATTGTAAATGAACTCCAGCTGTTGGGTTCCATTCATTCTCTGTAGCCGTTGCAAGTGAGTCTCCTTGTTCTACCACGTCTCCAACTTTTACTAGAATACCAGTGACTGAGCGATATTTGGTTACCATACCATTTGCATGTGACAAGACGATTTCATCCCCAACAAATGGATCTAAATTGACTGCTTCTACTTTTCCACTCATTGCTGCAACTACTTCAAACGGTTCACTATTCATAGTTAGAGATACGCCTGTATTCATTACATAACTATGATCGAATACGAGTATCGACTTTTCTCGAGTCGACTCATCCGCTTCCATATCGTAAAAATGCTGTACGATTTCCACGTTATCTAGCAGAGTCTCTTTAAAAGGGTATTTCATCGATTCTGCTTGGGCATTTGTTTCAATCGTTACTGAGTTGGGGTCCTTACTTGCATCTGTCCATTCTGAGTCTTTTACAGAATCATCGCTGACGTACACATTATAGCCCCAAATCATACCTACAAAAGCTACCGAAAAACCTGCATAAATCAGTGGCCAAAACCATGGCTTTTTCGGGGTATTATTGTTCTTCTTCTGAGAAGTATTGTTCTTTTGTTCTTCTCTCATTTTCATCACCTCTATTTGCATTGTTTGCAAATCAAGGAGATTTTAAACATGGTGAGAATTTTTTTATTTCTGTACCTTTGTAATAATGAAGTAAAATGTCGGCTGCCAATACAGAATCGTTAGCAAGCACTTCCGCCCCGTACTGACTCATCCCCACGCCGTGTCCATATCCAACCGTGTCAACTATTACTTTATCAGACTGAAAAGTTACGGTGAAGTCAGTAGAGGGTAGTCCTAAAAGTGTTCGAACTTCACGGCCTGTCCATGTCTTACCATTCATCTGAACAGATTCTACCCGGTCCGTATCCGTTTTTGTTATTTTAAAAGTTTTAGGTATATTTGCCGTCCATTTTATATTAAAAGCTTTTGACCATTCTCCATGGGTAAATTCAAATTGCTTTGTTCTATTTAGAGCATATAGTTCCTCCGATTCACTCGGAACAGAGACTAAGTAAGGAATAGAATTACCACTATAATTTTCTGCACTTTCTGTTTGACCGTTGCTAGAAGAGAAGAACATCGCAGTAATTAGTTGGTCTTTATAGACAATAATTTCTCCCTCTGTGGCAGCGATGACCTTTTTAAGTTTGTCCTCATATTGTTGGAAGGACTCCCCCCACTTTTTCTTCCGATCTTCCTCACTAACGTACACTTGCTTTAATACAGTTTTGTCTATTGGTTTTTGACCATATTTCGTATCTCTTAATACATATGTCCTTGCTGCTATAGATTGCGCTTTTAATGCCTCTTCATGAAACGTAACAGGCATTTCAGCTGCCACTACTCCAAGAACATAAGTTTCTAAAGGAATCTTCTCCTTAACCCCTTTCACTTCGATTAGTATTGGACAAGCAATTTCGAGTTCCGATGTTGGCGGTGGTACCGTTTCTTCTTGTGGTTTTTCTTTTATTAATAAAAACGGCAAAAACAGGAGGGCTATGCATAGGATTATAAAAAGTATGTTTTGTTTCATAGAGTTACTATATGCACATATTAAGAGACTGATGATTAGATTAAAAGATAATCTATATAAGAGGAGGTTCAGTTTTATAAATATATACTTGCTCTGATGGGTCATTTACTTGCGAAACGATCATTCTTCCATTTAGTAAAACTGGATTTATCAATGCGGAGATTAGTTTTAATCTCTCTGTCCTTTGGATAGGAGATTTATTATCTTACTCGCGGACATTGGTGGGACTCATCCACGCTGTTTTTTTCACTAAAAAAGCACTTTACATGTATAGATGTAAAGTGCTTTTCATATAGTATTATACTAATTGTACGGCTTTCTCTGACGATTCGCTACCGATACGTTCGATATCTGCACCTAATGCCGCTAATTTTTTATCAAAATCGACATATCCTCTATCGAGGTGATACAGCTCTGTAACGCGTGTAATTCCTTCAGCCACTAATCCTGCAAGAATAAGTGCTGCTGCCGCTCTAAGGTCGGTTGCTGCAACTTCTGCGCCTTGTAGGTCAGATGGGGACTCCATTATGACAGAACGGCCTTCGATCTTCATGTTACCATTCATTCTGCGGAACTCTTCCACATGCATGAAACGATTTTCGAATACGGTTTCTGTAATGATGCCAGTTCCGTGAGCAGTCATCATTAATGCCATCATTTGAGATTGCATATCTGTTGGGAAACCAGGATGTGGCATCGTTTTGATGTCAACTGACTTAAGATCTCCTCCAGAAATTACACGAAGACCATGGTCCTCTTCGGTAATTTCAATGCCCATTTCTTGCATTTTAGATATAAGTGCTGTCATATGTTCAGGTACTGCATTTTCAATAAGGACATTGCCTTTTGTAATAGCTGCAGCTACCATAAATGTTCCAGCTTCAATTCGATCCGGAATAATATGGTGCTCTGTGCCGTGTAATTCTTCTACTCCTTCAATTCGAATAGTGTCGGTTCCTGCACCTTTTACCGAACCGCCCATCTCATTGATGAAGTTAGCTAAATCGACAATTTCCGGTTCTTTAGCAGCATTTTCGATAATTGTTGTACCTTCTGCTAATGCTGCAGCGGTCATAATATTTTCAGTAGCACCTACGCTTGGAACATCTAAATAAATTTTAGCACCTTGTAGGCGTCCCTTAGTAGTTGCTTCAACAAAACCATGTCCAAAGGAAATTACCGCACCCATTGCTTCAAAACCTTTTAAATGCTGATCAATCGGACGTGATCCAATTGCACAACCTCCTGGAAGAGCTACACGAGCAAAACCATTTCGCGCTAAAATTGGACCCATAACAAGTATAGATGCGCGCATTTTACGTACATACTCGAATTGGGCTTCACTAGATAACTTTTCTTGAGAATCAATTATTACTTCATTTTTTTCAGGATTATAAATTACTTCTGTATTTAAACTTTTCAGTACTTCATTAATAGTCAAAACATCTGCAAGTGTCGGTACATCTTTAATAACATTTTTGCCTTTAGTAGCTAGTAGAGCTGCAGCTAGTACTGGTAGTACAGCATTCTTTGCACCTTCTACACGTACCTTCCCGTTTAACGTTTGGCCGCCTTTAACAACAATTTTGTCCACTACTTTCCCTCCGCGTTCATTATCCATTTGCTTTATATAAAAGAATACGTATGATGTCATTTTTTAGGTATTCAAAACAATATTCATCATACAACGTAATTCGACTACATACAAGCATCTAAAACACTATTTTTGAGCTTTTCGATTATTTTTCTTGTTCTATTATACGTATTACCCAGCCATTTCGTGTAGATAATTTTAAAATACCCATAGTGTAAGCTAGTAAACCTATCTCAACAAAAAATTTCCCAGGAAATACGTGCAGATTCTACATGCTCATACAAACTTTTCCATAATTTGCATGAGCATATAGGATCTGTTTAGTCAAACAAAAATGGAAGCTGGTTTGACCAATTTGTCAGATTCAAGAAAAAATTTGCGACGATTGAGCCAATCACAATACTTGCTAAAATATAAAATAGTTGGGCTTGAAACACCCGATTTTTCTTTATTATCTTGTCCATCATTAATGCCTGTAACGCATAGAAAGATATTCCAATAAAAAAGACATTAGCAAGTATTGCGATTAGTGCTTGTTCACTACTTAATAATCCCATTTATATTCCTCCTATTTTAGGCAATAGTAAAAAAAAAGCAGACAGAAAGAATTCTGCCCGCTTTATTTTAAATCAAATACGCCTAGGCTATTAGGTCACAATTATATAGAGTTGTTAGCCTACAAGTGTAAGCTAACAATCTTTCATCGAGCTACTTTAGCAAGATAAATATAATCTGTGGCTACCGCCAGAGACTTTAAAGTTATTCCATAAAGAAATAAACTTAAAAATTACCCTCATGAACGTTGATACGATTCATCGCACGTTTCAATGCAAGCTCAGCACGGCTATGATCGACCGAGTCTTGTTTACTTTGAATACGTTCTTCTGCACGTTTCATCGCTTCTTTAGCACGAGCTAAATCGATACTTGAAGCAACCTCAGCAGATGTTGCTAAGATCGATACCTTTTCAGGTCGAACTTCTACAAATCCACTGCTTACTGCTACGTACTCTGTTTTTGCCTCTTTTTTCAATTTTATTGCACCTACTACAAGTGGTGCAACCATTGGAATATGGCCAGGTAAAATACCGATTTCACCAGATGCTGTTTTTGCGATAATCATGTCTACTTCAGAATCGTATACCGGGCCGTCGGGAGTGACAATATTGACTGTAAGTGTCTTCATATTTTTACCTCCTGGTCCGATTTATTATACTTCTACGCCCATGCTTTTCGCTTTTTCTATAACTTCTTCAATGCGTCCAACTAAACGGAATGCATCTTCTGGTAAATGATCATATTTTCCTTCAAGAATTTGTTTGAATCCTTCAACAGTTTCTTTAACTGGAACGTATGAACCTTTTTGACCTGTAAATTGTTCTGCAACATGGAAGTTTTGAGATAGGTAGAACTGAATACGACGAGCACGGTTAACTACTTGCTTGTCTTCATCACCTAATTCATCCATACCTAAGATTGCGATAATGTCTTGAAGCTCTCTATAGCGTTGTAAAGTATATTGCACTTGACGTGCTACTTCATAATGCTCTGGACCTACGACTTCCGGAGAAAGCGCACGTGAAGAAGAAGCTAAAGGATCTACCGCTGGGTAAATACCCATCTCAGATAATTTACGTTCTAAGTTTGTAGTCGCATCTAAGTGAGCGAAAGTTGTTGCAGGAGCTGGATCCGTATAGTCATCGGCTGGTACATAAATCGCTTGGATAGATGTAACTGAACCAGTATTTGTTGACGTGATACGCTCTTGTAATTGACCCATTTCAGTTGCAAGTGTTGGTTGGTAACCAGCAGCAGAAGGCATACGACCTAATAGTGCTGAAACCTCAGAACCTGCTTGAGTGAAACGGAAGATATTATCGATGAAAAGAAGTACGTCTGCACCTTGTTCATCACGGAAGTATTCTGCCATTGTAAGACCAGTTAAAGCAACACGCATACGTGCGCCAGGTGGCTCATTCATTTGACCGAATACCATTGCTGTTTTCTTAATAACGCCTGAATCGCTCATCTCGTGGAATAAGTCATTTCCTTCACGCGTACGCTCTCCAACACCAGCGAATACAGAAATACCGCCATGCTCTTGAGCAATATTATTAATAAGTTCTTGAATAAGAACAGTTTTACCTACTCCGGCACCACCGAATAGACCGATTTTACCACCTTTAATATAAGGAGCTAGTAGATCTACTACTTTGATACCTGTTTCAAGAATCTCAACTTCTGTTGAAAGGTTTTCAAATGTTGGCGCTTGACGGTGGATTGGATCACGACGATCTTCCACTGGAATTTCTTCTCCTAAGTCAATAACCTCACCAAGCACGTTGAATACACGTCCTAATGTTATATTACCAACTGGAACAGAAATTGCTGCACCAGCATCGAATACCTCTGTACCACGCTTAAGGCCGTCCGTAGATGACATTGCAATAGTACGAACAGAGTCATCTCCTAAGTGTAACGCTACTTCTAATGTTAAAGTTGTAGGCGCTTGGTTTGGACGTTCAATCGCTACAGTTAGTGCATTATAGATAGCTGGTAAATGGCCATTGTCAAACTTAACGTCGACAACTGGACCCATTACTTGTAGTACTTGTCCTTTGTTCACTACTGTTCCCTCCTGTCTTACTTTCTATCTTAAACTATTCTAAAGCCGAAGCTCCGCCGACGATTTCCGTAATTTCTTGCGTAATCGCTGCTTGACGTGCACGGTTATATACTAATGTTAAACTGCTGATCATATCAGCTGCATTGTCTGTCGCGGATTTCATCGCAGACATACGAGAAGCATGCTCACTGGCTTTACCATCGAGTAATGCACCGAAAATCAGGCTTTCCGCATATTGTGGAAGTAATACTTCTAGAATTGCTTCAGGTGAAGGCTCAAATTCATAAGAAGCAGTTGCGCCTGTTTCTACTGCAATATCCGTAAGTGGCAGTACCTTTTTCTCTGTTACTTCACTAGAGATGGCACTGACAAAGTGGTTATAGTACATATAAAGTTCATCATATGTACCATCCGTGAACATACCAACAGCTTTGCGAGCAACTTCTTTAATATCAGCAAAAGCAGGTTGGTCTGGTAAGCCGACTACTTCCCCAATTACGTTTGAACCACGTTTTAGGAAGAAGTCACGTCCCATACGACCAATTGCAAAGATTACATACTCTTCACTCGAAGAATGTCTTTCTGCTATGGCATTAGCTACAGCACGAATAACATTACTGTTATAAGCTCCGGCTAATCCACGATCAGCAGTTATGACAAGATATGCAGTCTTTTTAACAGGACGGGAAGTTAACATTGGATGTCCACTATCACTAGTACCTGATGCAATTGCTCCAACTACTTCTTGAATTTTCGACATGTAAGGAACATATGCTTTCGCATTTTCCTCCGCACGGTTCAATTTAGAAGCAGAAACCATTTGCATAGCTTTTGTTATCTGACTTGTTTTCTTTGTAGATGTAATTTTACTTTTTATGTCGCGTAATGATGCCACTGGTATTTCACCACCTTTTTGTTTTTTTCACTTAGACAAAGAAATTATTCAGATTTAGCGAAAGTTTTTTTGAATGCAGAAATTGCATTGTTCATATCTTCATCTGATGGAAGGTCTTTTGTCGTGCGAATATGATCTAAAACGTTTGTGTGGTTTGAATCTAACCAAGTTCCAAGTTCCGCTTCAAAACGAGTAATATCTTTTACTGGAATATCATCTAAATGGCCACGTGTTAGAGCATATAAAATCATAACTTGTTTTTCCACTTTAATCGGGCTATTCAAGTCTTGTTTTAATACTTCTACTGTACGCACACCACGGTTAAGTTTTGCTTGAGTTGCAGAGTCAAGATCTGATCCAAATTGAGAGAATGCTTCTAGCTCACGGAATGCTGCTAAGTCAAGACGTAGAGTTCCCGCAACTTTTTTCATTGCCTTAATTTGTGCTGATCCACCTACACGAGATACAGATAATCCGGCATTAATCGCTGGACGTACACCCGAGAAGAATAAATCAGATTGTAAGAAGATTTGACCATCTGTAATAGAAATTACGTTTGTTGGAATATAAGCAGAGATATCTCCAGCTTGTGTTTCAACGAATGGTAATGCAGTAATTGAACCTGAACCAAGTGTTTCATTTAACTTCGCAGCACGCTCTAAAAGACGGCTGTGTAAGTAGAATACATCCCCTGGATACGCTTCACGGCCTGGAGGACGACGAAGAAGTAATGAAAGTTCACGGTATGCAGCAGCTTGTTTAGATAAATCATCATAAACGATTAATACGTGCTTACCATCGAACATAAATTCTTCTGCCATAGTTACACCAGCATAAGGAGCTAAGTATAGTAATGGTGAAGGTTGTGATGCAGATGCAGTTACAACGATAGTGTATTCTAAAGCACCGTTTTTACGAAGTGTTTCTACTACGTTACGTACAGTCGATTCCTTTTGTCCAATAGCCACATAGATACAAATCATATCTTGGTCTGCTTGGTTTAGGATTGCATCGATTGCAACAGATGTTTTACCTGTTTGACGGTCACCAATGATTAACTCACGTTGTCCACGTCCGATTGGTACAAGTGCATCGATCGCTTTGATACCTGTTTGAAGTGGCTCATGTACAGACTTACGTGCCATAACCCCTTGTGCAGGACTTTCAATTGGACGAGATTTTGTAGTTGCGATAGGACCTAGTCCATCAACTGGTTGGCCAAGTGGATTTACAACGCGACCAATCAATTCTTTACCAACTGGAACTTCCATAATACGGCCTGTTCGACGTACTTCATCGCCTTCTTTGATGTCAGTGTATGGTCCAAGGATAACGATACCAACATTGTTGGCTTCCAAGTTTTGTGCCATACCTAAAACACCAGTTGAGAACTCTAAAAGTTCTCCAGCCATGACATTGTCGAGGCCATGAGCACGAGCGATACCGTCACCAATCGTGATAACCGTACCGACGTCGCTAACTTTCATCTCAGATTCGTAATTCTCAATCTGCTGCTTAATCAAGACACTGATTTCTTCAGCTTTGATGCTCATGTATGTCACCTCTCATAATTCATAATATTAACCGATCAAGTTACGTTTTAAGCGATCTAATTTTGTGCTTAGAGTGCTATCGTAAATGCGGTTTCCGATTTGAACACGTATACCACCAATAATAGATGGATCTACGATGTTTTGAATATTTAAAGATTGTTTACCAACGTTTTTAGCAAATGCAGTAGATACGTTTGCACGTTCTTCTTCTGTAAGTGCACGTGTAGTATATACTTTCGCTTCCGCAACACCTTGTGCTTCATTCGAAAGAATCATAAATTCAGAAATAATGTCGGATACTTCTGCTAATCTCTTCTTATCAATTAACACTAAAAGTGTATTAATAACAATTGGGTTCGCATTTGTAAAGATTTGACGAATTAACTCTTTTTTCTTGTCTAGAGATAACTTTGGAGACGTAAATAAAGTTTTCACATCTTTGTTGCCATTCCAAACAACTTTAAGTTCACGTAAATCATTTTCGACTGCTTGTACTACATTTTTTTGTGTTGCTAGCTCGAACAAAGAGATTGCATAACGCTTAGCTACAGTTGAATTACTCACTTAACTTCGCCTGCCTTCGCAATCGTTGCCTCGATTAGCGCACGATTATCTTCTTCCGAAACTTCTTTTTCAAGAACTTTCGACGCTGCAAGTACTGAAAGTGAAACTACTTCTTCTCGTACCGCTGCAATCGCTCTTTCTTTTTCTGTATCAATTTCACGGATAGCAGATTCTTTCAAACGGATAGCTTCAGAACGAGCAGTTGTGATAATTTCCTCACGAGATGCATCGCCTTGCTTTTTCGCATTTTCTACAATCGCTAATGCTTCCGTACGTGCTTCTTTAAGTAAGTCACGTTGTTCTTCAAGTAAACGCTGAGATTCCCCGCGGCTATTTTCAGCTGCTGCGATTTCACTTGCGATTAACTCTTCACGTTGAGTCATAATCCCCATAAGTGGACCCCAAGCTACTTTCTTCAATAGAGCCATAAGTAAGATGAAGAAGAATAATGTAGCTAAAATATCCCAAATATTCAACCCATCATGGCCACTAGCACCAAGTACAAGGTAATCAAAAGACACGATTGTTTCACTCCTTTCAAACGCTATTAAGAGATCTTGCTTCTATTATTTAATAGTAATCATTGTTTTCTAGTTCATATGTTGTGTTATTCATAAAGAGAATGGCGGATGTAAAACCCGCCATCATAGATTTTTAAGTTAATACTATTGGTTTAATACGATGAAAGCGATAACTGCTGCGATAATTGGAATCGCCTCAACTAATGCTACCCCGATGAACATAACTGTTTGTAAAGCTCCACGTGCTTCTGGTTGACGAGCGATACCTTCTACTGTTTTTGAAACGATTAATCCGTTACCAATACCTGCACCAAGTGCACCTAAACCGATTGCTATAGCTGCTGCTAATAATCCTACTGAACCTGTCATTGTTTATTTCCTCCTTGGAATGTTGTTTTTATTTTTTCTGTTTAAGAATCTAAACAGTTATATTAATGGTCTGCTGACACTTTATGTGACATATAAACCATTGTTAACATAACGAAAATGAATGCTTGGATACCACCTATAAATAGGGAGAATCCTTGCCATGCCATTGCTGGAATAATTGCTCCAACAAAGCCAAATACTGAGGACGTTGCTAAACCTGCGATTAGTCCTAAAAGAACCTCACCTGCATAGATATTACCGTAAAGACGTAGACCAAGTGTCAACGTATTTGCGAATTCCTCGATAATTTTTAATGGGAATAAGAACGGCATTGGCTTTAAGTATGTATCTACTGCATAACCCTTCATACCTTTTGCCTTTATTCCGTAATAGTGCGTTAAAATGATAACCATAACTGCAAGTGTCATGGTAATTGTCGGATCCGCAGTTGGGGATTTCCACCAAAGAACTCCATCATATGATATCGAGAATGGAAGACCTAGTACGTTAGCTACTGCGATAAACATAAGAAAAGTTATTCCAAGAACATGGAATCGTCCGCCTGTTTGCCAGTCGAAGTTACTTTTAATGATCCCTTTCACGAAGTCCATTATCCACTCCATGAAGTTTTGCATACCTGTTGGCTTCATCTTTAGATTTCTTGTCGCAATAAATGCGATTAAAAATACGATGAGTGTTGTAACCGCAAGCATTAAAATGTTTGACCAGTTACCGTACATCCCAAAAAGTTCAAATGTGGGATTTGCATGTTCCACGATTAATTCACCTCTCTTTCACATTCTCATTGCTGATTTTTTACATGAAACATAATACGTTCTACTACTAGCAGAACATAGGGAATCATTAATCCGATAACTGTACCGATAAGATGGAAGTACTCTGGAAGAGCAATTGCAATTGCTACAGCTGCAACACCGGACGCAAATCTGAATGTTGTACCTAAACCTGCTCGTCCTTTTCCACTTTCAAGCACACGATCAAATTTCTCCATTCTACGGACTAGAATCCAGAAATTATACAGACCAAATAAAGAACCAAGTGCCAAGCCTGCAAAAATTGTCGAATAAGGTGTAAAACCCCAACCTAGCGCACAAGCTGCGAGCAAAAAATATATGTACTTTTTTTGCCGCGTAAATATACGTTGCATTTCTAGCATTGATCTTTAATCTCCTGAATCATATTTTCGAATGGTCGTAATTACCCCAAACATGCTAATGTAGAGTTAACAAAAGGGTAAATACTGATAATACTGGAGTGGTTCTAATATTTCGTCCATTCATATCCCTATGAAGGAGTTGAACCGTTAAGCTGTGAGAGAATCGCAGAAATATAACGCTTCCCCTTTAAAAGGACGTCAGTTACGACGTAAAAAGAATCCTCACATTTTTTCCTTATTAAGTAAAAACTGTGAATCTAGTAGAAAGTTAACCTGACAAGTGTTTCAAGCATGAAACCCCTATCATGATTATCCTTTGTAAGCATACAATAGGGGCAAAATGATGTCAATTGCTTATAGTGAAAAACTTATGACTGTAATACTTTCCGACATTTTATTGACAAATTTTAATTTTCATCTTTTTGAAGGAAACTTATTAAATTTTCCACTATCCTTTGTGAAGCCTTACCATCTCCGTATGGGTTACTCGCTTTAGACATCGCATTATAAGCAACTTCGTCTGTTAGCAACTCATTTGTTAATTGGTAAATAGTTTCTTCTTCTGTACCTGCAAGTTTCAAGGTGCCCGCTTCAATACCTTCTGGCCGTTCAGTAGTATCTCGAAGTACTATAACTGGTTTCCCAAGTGAAGGCGCCTCTTCTTGAACACCACCTGAGTCCGTCAGTATAATATGAGAACGTGCAGCAAAGTTGTGGAAATCTAGAACTTCTAAAGGTTCTATTAAATGAATTCGATCATTATCGCCTAAAATTTCGTTGGCAATATCTCTTACAGCGGGATTCATATGAACTGGATAAATTACTTGTACGTCTTTGTGTTCCTTTAACAATCTATTAATAGCACGGAACATATTACGCATTGGTTCACCCAAGTTCTCACGGCGATGAGCAGTCAACAATATAATTCTACTTCCCTTAAGTTGTTCCAAAAGTGGATGTGTATAATCTTCTCTTACTGTTGTTTTTAAAGCATCGATCGCAGTATTACCAGTAACAAAAATGGTATCTTGACGCTTATTCTCATCTAATAGATTTCTTTCAGATTTGATAGTAGGAGCAAAATGGATATCTGCCATTACTCCAGTAAGCTGACGGTTCATTTCTTCTGGGAAAGGTGAAAACTTATTCCATGTGCGTAATCCTGCTTCTACATGTCCGATTGCGATTTGATTGTAAAATGCTGCAAGACTAGCCACAAAAGTAGTGGAAGTATCTCCATGAACAAGTACAATATCAGGTTTTGCTTCTTTCATGACTTTATCTAAACCTTCAAGCGCTCTAGTCGTAATATCTACTAATGTTTGACGGTCTTTCATCATATTCAAGTCGTAGTCTGGTTTTATGTTAAATGTATCCAATACTTGGTCAAGCATTTGACGATGTTGAGCGGTCACCGTTACAAGTGATTCAATCTCTTCTGGGTGTTTTTGAAGTTCCAAGACAAGTGGAGCCATTTTAATAGCCTCAGGTCTCGTACCAAAAATCGTCATTACTTTATATTTACGCATGAAATACAAACACTCCTTTTATTTTGTGCCAAACAACCGGTCTCCAGCATCACCTAATCCAGGAACAATATATCCATGATCATTTAACTTTTCATCCAAAGCAGCAATATAAATGTCTACGTCTGGATGTGCCTGTTGAAGAGCCTCTACTCCTTCAGGTGCTGCGATTAAACACATGAACTTAATGCTTGTCGCTCCACGTGATTTCAGTGAGTTTACCGCTTCAATCGCCGAACCACCTGTAGCTAGCATAGGATCTACTAATATAAAATCACGTTCTGCAACATCTGCAGGTAATTTTACGTAATATTCAACCGGCTTCAATGTTTGTGGGTCGCGGTAAAGTCCGATATGCCCTACTTTTGCAGCAGGTATTAACTTTAGAATTCCATCAACCATTCCAATTCCAGCACGTAAAATAGGAACTATTCCTAATTTTTTTCCTGCAAGAATTTTAGATTTTGTTAGTTGAACTGGAGTTTCTACTTCTGTTTCCTCCAATGGCATTTCACGAGTAATTTCAAACGCCATAAGTGTAGCTACTTCATCCACTAATTCACGAAACTCTTTTGTGCCTGTTTTTACATCGCGAATATATGTAAGTTTGTGTTGAATAAGAGGGTGGTCAAATACAAATACTTTCGGCATACTAGCAGCATCTCCTTTTATTTTATTTAAATTCTACTAATTATAACAAAAAACAAGGGATACAAACAGTAATCCTACGTTTTTAATATTGCGTCTATTTGATTTAAGGGCATAGGTTTGAAAAAATAGAATCCTTGGCCAACCGGACAATTTGAATCATTCAATATTTCCACCTATTCTATAGTCTCTATTCCTTCGGCACCACAATTAAGTTTAGGTTTTTAGCGAGTAGTTGAATCTCTTGGATAAAGCTTCTGTCCGTTTTCATTAAGCTATCGATAACTTATGTAAATAACTTATAGAGAGTGATTAAAACTGTGGATTAGTAAATAAAATTGGATTTTTGCTTCACAAGGATTAGTGATGATAAACGAAGTACACACTAGCGTTTTTGTGTTCAAAAGTAAAGCCAGCTACTAATAATTACGTAGCTGGCTTTAATGCTTATTAGGTTATTCGTATAATGGGAAGTTACTCGTTAAAGTTGCAACTCTTTCTTTTGCTTCTTTTAATACTTCTGCATCCTCATTATTTTTTAATAGTTTAGCAATGATAGATGCAATTTCTTTCATCTCTGCTTCTTTAAATCCACGCGATGTCACAGCTGGTGTACCAATGCGAACACCGGATGTGATGAATGGACTTGCCGTATCAAATGGAATTGTGTTTTTGTTGACTGTAATTCCAACTTCATCAAGGACATGTTCCGCTACTTTACCCGTTAGGCCAAGAGCAGATACATCTAATAACATGACGTGATTATCGGAACCACCAGAAACAATACGGATTCCTTCTTCTGTTAAACTTTCTGCCAAAGCTTTTGAATTGGCAATCACTTGTGCTTGATACTCTTTAAATTCAGGTTTTTGCGCTTCGCCAAATGCTACAGCTTTTGCTGCGATTACGTGCATTAATGGGCCACCTTGAATCCCTGGGAAAATTGTTTTATCAATTTTCTTTGCAAACTCTTCAGTCGTTAAGATTAAACCACCACGTGGTCCACGTAATGTTTTATGTGTTGTAGATGTTACGAAATGTGCATGGGGTACTGGGTTTGGATGAAGGCCAGCAGCAACTAAACCTGCAATATGTGCCATATCTACAAATAAGTATGCGCCCACTTCATCTGCAATTTCACGGAATTTAGCGAAGTCAATAGTACGTGAATACGCACTTGCTCCAGCAACGATCATTTTCGGCTTGTGCTCTAGTGCAATTCCACGAACTTCTTCATAATCGATTAGTTCCGTTTCTTTGTTAACACCGTACTCGATGAAATTATATTGAATACCACTAAAATTGACAGGAGAACCATGAGTTAGATGCCCACCATGGGATAAATTCATCCCTAAGATCTTGTCACCTGGTTGCAATGCAGTCATGTACACTGCCATATTTGCTTGAGAACCTGAATGTGGTTGTACATTGGCATGTTCTGCACCAAAAATTTCTTTCAAACGATCACGTGCAATATTTTCTACTACATCTACATGCTCACAGCCACCATAGTAACGTTTACCAGGGTAACCTTCTGCATATTTATTGGTTAGGACAGAGCCTTGTGCTTCCATAACCGCCTCTGATACAAAGTTCTCTGATGCGATTAACTCAATATTCGACTGTTGACGCTTTTTCTCTGCTAACATCGCCTCATATACTGCTGGATCTTGTGATAAAATTTTCTCCACTATTCGTTCCTCCTCCAAATTCATCCGTAAAATGCACGTTCTCCACCTATTAGCTTAGGACGTGTTTTCGCAATCAAAACGATTGCTTCCCCAATTTTCTTAATGGACAAGCGAATTGGTACTGCAACAGGTTGAAGTTGCATACCAATCAAGGTTTGTCCTATATCAATGCCTGCATGTGCTTGAACATGCTCGACTACAACAGGGTCACTAAAATGTGTGTACGCATATGCAGACATAGAACCACCTGCACGTACTACTGGAATTACCGATACTTCTGGCAATCTATAATGTAATTGTGTTGCTCTTTCCATTGTAATGGCACGATTAATGTGTTCGCATCCTTGGAAAGCCAAATGTATATTATTGCGATTTGCAAATGCTCGTAAAGGGGTGAATAAAACCTCAGCTACTTCTAATCCGCCTGCAGTTCCAATTTTCTCACCAATAATTTCTGAGGTCGAACATCCAACGACAAATAAATCATTTTCATGAAACTCAATTTGCTGCTCCACTTCTAAAAGTAGCTGTTCGATTTGTTCTACCCACAAATTCTTTGCTTCCATCAGGAATCCCTTCTTCTATGCATTTTCTATTTCTGTAATTTTTTCTACACGACGTAAATGACGGCCGCCTTCAAAATCTTGTGCAAGCCAAGTCGAAACTATTTCTCTTGCAAGTCCGGCTCCAATAACACGTTCCCCCATTGCGATAATGTTGGAATCATTGTGGTTTCTAGTAGCCTTCGCAGAAAAAACATCATGAACTAATGCACAGCGAATACCTTTTACCTTGTTTGCAGCAATTGACATACCTATACCAGTACCACAGATTAAAATACCACGATCGAAATTACCACTTGCCACACCCTCTGCTACTGGCATAGCAAAGTCCGGAAAGTCAACAGAATCGTTACTTTTCGGTCCAAAATCTTCATAAGATAATCCTAATTCTTCAAGTAGCTGTATTATTTCCTGACGTAGATTATTTCCGCCATGATCGGAAGAAATTGCAATTTTCAACTCGTTCCCTCTTTTCTGTTTTTACTCCATATCATCATACCATTTTTCTATATAAAAAAACACAACTCACGCCTAGTGAGTTGTGTTTTTTATGCTTAATTTTATTAATTTCTGAAATTCATTTAATTAATCAATCTTTTTTTATTAAATTTTCCCTAAAATAACGAACTATTTTTAATTTTAACGTCATAATGTTCGCGTTTTATAAACTTGACGATATCAGAATTAGATAGTTTTTCGATCAAATTGTGAGATCACTTTAAATAGCTCTTCTGATTGTTCTTTTAGCCCGTATGAAACTGCTTCTATTTGTTCTATAGAACGAGCTTGTTCATCCGTAGCACTGCGCACCTCTTCTGCTCCTGCAGATGTTTCTTCAGCAATGGCAGCTACTTCTTGTGACTGACGAGCCGTACTTTCTATATTTGTTAACTGTTTTTCCACTAATGATGAAATTTCCACTACCGATTCGGCCATCTCATGAATTTTCGTAGACATTCCTTCAATTGCTTCATTTGTTTCAGAAACTCTTTTAGCCTCCCCAACCGCAAAGCTGACTTGGTTCGTCATCTGATGGACAACTGTTTGCACATCTGTTTGTATTGCTAAAATTAGTTTAGAAATACCTTGGACGGCTTTAGCACTTTCATCCGCTAGTTTCCGAACTTCTTCTGCTACAACAGCAAATCCTTTACCATGCTCCCCAGCACGTGCTGCTTCAATAGATGCATTTAACGCAAGTAAATTCGTTTGTGCCGCAATGTCTCCTACCAATTGAATGATGCTTTCCACTTTCCCTGCATTCTCTTCTAATTGATGAACATTTCCAAGCGCTGCTTCACTACCTGTAGCAATTTTTTGGATCCCGTTTACTAACGATTGAATTACCTCTCTAGTTTGAGATAAACCTATAATCATTTCATTTGACTGTTCGGAAGATTTTTCTGCACGTAGATTAACTTCTGATGCTAGCACTCGTACATCCTCTACTGATTCCGCTGTTTCTTGAACCGCTATGGCAGAGTGCTCAGCACCTTGTGAGATTTGTGCTATTGTATGAGCGATTGCTTCTGCTTGTTCTGAAGCAGCAGATGATTCTACCGACAGCTGTTGAACCGTTCTATTTGTTTTATCAAAGTTGTCTTCAATACTTTGTACCATTTCTCTTAAGTTTACTAGCATGGACTGAAATGCGATCGCTACCGACTGGATCTCATCTTTCGATTTCGGCACTTCTACATTTACCCCAATTTTTCCCTCTGAAGCTAAAATTGCTACCTTTTCCAAGTTGAATAAAGGCTTGATAATTAACCCACTGAAAAAATAGGCTAAAACACCGGACCAGAATATTCCTAGTGCATAGGTGGCAACCTCAAACCCCCAAGAATTTGTTGCTCCATCAAACAATATTGGTTGTACGAAGCGAATAAACAGAGCACTTGTTGTATATGTAATTAGCGCTAAAATTGTAACAAATAACACAATCTTTTTTTGTAGTCCAAAACTGTGCTTTTTCTTTTTTTCTTTCATCTCATTTCCCCCTGTAGTTTGTTCACTAGTCCATCTGTTAATACTTGTAATTCGTGAAAAGTACTTTCATATGTAAACAAATCTCCCCCGTACGGATCTGATACATCTTTGATATCATCAGGGGTCACAAACTCTTTGTACATATATATTTTAGATATTGCATGAGGGAAACCTAAAATAATTGCATGTTTATGAGAGGCCGTCATTGTTAGGATTAAATCAGCCCAATCGATTAGAGTCTCATCTACAGAACTAGATGAGTGCGCAAATGGAATCATTTTTTGTTCTAATACTAATTGACTATTTCTGGATATAGGTCCACCCTCCGAAGCATAGATGCCGGCTGATCGAACCTGCAACCCATCAATGTTTCGTGATTTTAATAATGCCTCGGCAATTGGACTCCGACAAGTGTTGCCCGTACAAACAAACAGAATATTCATAGATCTATTTCCTCATCTCTAGTATATATTAATTAGTCCTATAATTGTGTTGTAAATTGTTAAATATTTCGTAACGTGAGAATACCCATTAACAAAATTAGTACTCCGGCAAATCTTAAAATAAGTGCTCGGTTCATAAAAGTATGTTTGAATATAACCTTTTGCGCTATAAATACAGCGATATACGAAAAGAGGCCAGCACTTAATATAAATACAAACTTTTCTAATTTAAGCATACCAAATGAAACACTAACTGAAAAGGTATCTAGGCTAGCAAAAACTGCGAGTAAATATGGGGACAACAGTGGAACTTGTTTTGGAGATTGAGCTAAAATCATCTGTAATCCTACTAATGATAAAAGAATACCCGATAAATAAGGACTTGCATAAGCCAAATAATTTTGTACAACGACACCTGCATAATAACCGATTAACGGAAAAAGCATATGTAAAGAAGCTACCCATGCAGCAAGTGTAAAAATTTGCTTACGATATACAACCAACGAAAATAAAATAAGTACGTCCACAGACATCAAGGCGCCTGCTAAAATTTCACGCCACAAAAAAATCTCCCCCGTCTATTTGCATACTTAAATGTATGCAAATAGACGGGCGAGAATACAATATTAGCTATAAAACCATTTACCATCCGCCGCTTTTTCGAACCGATTCATAATCGCTGTTCCCACACCTGCTTTTGAGAGAACGGGAACGAGGATAATATCCGCATCTGTTTCATCACAATCTCTTAAAGCCTGATACAGTAAATGCGCTGCATCACTAAGCAGATCTTCTTTTCCTAATGAAAAAAAGTAATCTACGTTTATGTGCCTAAATGATTCACTTGCTATTATTGCTACCTTTTTCTGTTCATTATGTATTTTTTCTACTGCTTCTTTAAGCTTTACTAAAGATGCTTCTATTAAATATACAGGAGAATCAGGAGCGTAATGGGCATATTTCATGCCTGGTGCTCGTGGAGCTTCTTTTTCATCGGTCGGTTGAGCTTCCCCGACTTGCCCAATCACTTTTTCTAGCATTTCCTTCGTTACTCCACCTGGACGAAGAATAGTAGGTAAATCATTTACAAATTCTATTACAGTAGATTCTAAACCTATGCCAGTTGTTCCACCATCTAAAATAAGGGGTATTTTCCCTTCTAAATCATGATGTACATGCACTGCTTTTGTTGGACTTGGTTTCCCACTTTTATTGGCACTTGGAGCAGCAACAGGTTGTTTTAATTGTTTTAATAATTCTAGCGCTACCTTATGCTCTGGCATTCTGACTCCAACAGTTTGCAATCCAGCTGTTACATTTTTTGCCAAGGTATTCGGTCTTAGCGGCAGGATAAGCGTTAGGGGGCCGGGCCAAAATGCATCCATACATACTTCCGCAAGTTTAGGTATATCTTGAGTAAATGCCATCATCTCTTCTTTAGTACCAATATGGACAATAAGCGGATTGTCTTGTGGTCTTCCCTTTGCTTCGAATATTTTAGCTACTGCTTCTTCGTTCGTGGCAATCGCACCTAATCCGTATACTGTTTCTGTTGGAAAAGCTACCACTTCCCCTTTTG
Organism: Psychrobacillus sp. FSL H8-0487; assembly: GCF_038008385.1. Classification (NCBI taxonomy): domain Bacteria; kingdom Bacillati; phylum Bacillota; class Bacilli; order Caryophanales; family Bacillaceae; genus Psychrobacillus; species Psychrobacillus sp. FSL H8-0487. The sequence continues at coordinate 632,417 of NZ_JBBOZA010000001.1, read as the reverse complement.
TTAATAAATCCACAGCCTGTGTATAACTATCGTTATTTGTTAATAAGTTATCCACATTCTTAATTATCGTTTTCATGTTGTATTTTCTCCTTTCTTGCTTACTTATCCACAAATTGTTGATAACTATCATTTTATTGTTAGTAACTATGTGGAAAACTTCTTTTTCAGCCACTCCCATACCCAGAATTTAGGTTTTTCTTCTTTCACTTCTTCTTTATAGCATACCTTTGGGAAAAGTGCGCACCACCAGTTATCCCCTCTTGCGTTACCAATGGAAATAACAATAGATTCTGTCATCACTTGTGAAGAAATACCTGCCTCCCAAACTTTCGGTGGAAAGCTTGCCTGGCCTTTCGTAATGTTAATATTTGTATCTAAAGAGTTCGATAACTTCTCGACTGCTTTTTCTAATTCGCTATACGTTGTTTGTGGATTACTTACGTAGTTTAGCAATATTGGTTCTATATGATGTTTCACGTCATTTTTCATTTGTTGGTCTTCCATTGTATTACTATTTGCTATTAGTCGAAAACGCATACCTTCTACTTCTTCGTTTTGTTGAAACAATAAAAATAAACAAAACTGAATTAGTAACAACATCCAAACAAAGAATATCAATGCATCTACTTGTTTCCCGATACTTGGTGCTTTTTTAATCTCGTAATCTGGTAACATATAACATTCCCCCTTAGGAACATTGTTACCAGTAGATTCATATTTTATTCAGTGCTTGAGTGAATTTCATAAAATTAATTATTATGAAATTCTGCATCAACTTGTTTGGTGGCGATGCAATAAAAGAACAACGCTTTCCATATGCACGTTTGTATTAATCTTAATATCAAAGGAAAGCAAATGAATAATCGCTTTAATCCTTGATTGTGCAAAAAACAAAACGATTTTTTTGGTTAATATCTTGAACGATTTCTACCAGTGCTTCTGGAAAAACATTTTGCAGCATTTTTTGAACAGCTGGGCCTTGTTCGTAGCCAATCTCAAAACCTATGAAACTCGGAGCATTCATCACACTAGGAAGCTTTTCTGCCATTTTTCTATAAAGCTGTAAGCCATCCTCATCTGCAAATAGAGCAAGATGTGGTTCATAATCTATTACTGTATCTGAAAGACTTGCCGCTTCATGTGATCCTATATATGGAGGGTTCGATAATATAATATCCCATTTTTGATCGGCGATTGGGGCTAGTAAATCACCTTGTTTGAAATCTATCAGCGCTTCTAAGCGCTCGGCATTCTTTATAGCTACACTTAAAGCCTCCGGCGATATGTCTGTTGCAGTGACAGTTGCATGTGGTATTTCCTTTTTAATAGTTATTGCTATTGCGCCACTTCCAGTTCCAATATCAGCAATTTTTATAGGTTTGTTTAACTCAAATAGACTTGCAGCTCTTTTTTGAACTTCTACAATTAATTCTTCTGTTTCTGGTCTCGGTATTAAAACATGTTCATTCACTAAAAAATCACGACCGTAAAAACTCTCTTGTCCTATAATATATTGGAAAGGCCTACCAGTGGCATGTTCTTCTATATAAGCCCAAAATGTTTGAAATGCTTCTATAGTTATTTCATCATATATAGCAATCATCAACTCGGAGTAGTTTTTCTGTAAGACATGCTGTAATAAGTAGCGAGCAACTTCTTTTTCACGATTATTCTCCTCTAAAAAAGAAGAAGCCCGTTTTAGGGCCTCAAAATTTGTTTTACACATTCGTATCATTCATTCTCTCTAATTTTTCTGCTTGATCTTCCATTATTAATGCATCAATTACTTCATCCATTTTGCCTTCTAGGACCTGATCAAGTTTTTGCAAAGTCAATCCGATTCGGTGATCTGTTACACGATTTTGTGGATAGTTATACGTACGAATCCGTTCCGAACGGTCACCTGTTCCTACTGCCGATTTACGCACAGCATCATATTCTGCTTGTGCTTCTTGAAGGAATTTATCCGCTACGCGGGCACGAAGAATTTTCATCGCTTTTTCTCTGTTTTTAATCTGTGATTTTTCATCTTGCATAGAAACAGTAATTCCCGTTGGTAAATGTGTCATTCGAACCGCGGACATAGTTGTATTTACAGACTGTCCTCCCGCACCCGATGAAGCAAATGTATCCACACGAACTTCCTTCTCGTGGATCTCCACGTCCACTTCCTCCGCTTCCGGAAGTACAGCAACAGTGGCCGTAGAAGTATGAATACGTCCGCCTGATTCTGTTTCTGGAACACGTTGTACTCGGTGTGCCCCGTTTTCATATTTCATCTTGGAATAAGCACTTTTTCCGTTAATCATGAAAATAATTTCTTTGAAGCCGCCAAGCCCAGTTGGGTTGGATTCCATAATATCTATTTTCCAGCCTTGGGTTTCCGCAAATCTGCTATACATACGGAACAAATTCCCTGCAAATAACGCAGCTTCGTCTCCGCCAGCAGCCCCGCGAATTTCCATAATAACGTTTTTATCATCATTTGGATCCTTCGGAATTAACAATAGTCTTAATCGTTCTTCTAACACTTCGATTTGGTCCTCTAAATCACTGACCTCTTCTTTCACCATTTCACGCATATCAGCGTCCAACTTTTCCTCTAGCATTTGCTTCGAGTCTTTATACTGACTTTTAACTTCTTTGTATTCACGGTAGGCATCTACAGTTCCTTGTAGATCCGATTGTTCTTTTGAATATTCTCTTAGCTTATTTAGATCATTGACCACTTCTGGATCACTAAGCAGTTCATTTAAATTATTGTAACGATCTTCTACCGATTGTAATCGATCAAACATCGAGCTCACCTCGTTCATTTAAGTATATATCTTTCCTATTATAAAGAAAAACTAACATTCCCGCTACTTTTTCTGTAAAGGTTTTAGTTGTACGAGAAAAATAGCAAGAAAAATCCTAAGATCTTTAAGTTCGAAACCTGTTTCTACGATTTTCGATGGGCTTTGGACAGATTTTCTGCTATATTTTTACCGAGTGAATTTTAGGGGGACTGGTTAAGTTGTGACGTTCGTCACAACTAACCTAGCACCCCTTTTTTTCGGTAATCTTATGGCTTTTATCTTTTCATCGCCCTCCTACAACTTTTGGAAACAGGTTAAGGACTCTTTGGATAACTAGATAAAAGATACTTTCTTATTCCTAGAAGAAGCTAACGAAGATGCAATTTCGTTTGCTATTTTGCTTCTTTATAGAATAAATACTTATTATTTTTCTTATTTCCACTAGTAAAAAAAATTACTTTCTTCATCTTTCATTACCGAATAGTATCCTGTTTTAAACAGAGGGTTTTATCGCTTTATTACTTTGAGCAATATTATAATCTAAGCGATAGGCTATGCTAACCCTTAATATAGAGTACTACTCATTTAATTGATTGGAGTGTAAGGTGGCGACTCTAGTGGGAACAGCACGAGCTGAAAGCCCCGCAGGAAAGACATTGGTCAAACTTTGTTAGATCAATGTCTTTGCGACGAGTAACCGCAGGAGCATATGTTTTCGTAGTGACGAGGAGATTGAAGCCGTGCCCACGGAAAGCGTCCACCTGAAACGGAAATTAATAGTATCATTAGCCACTGGGTTTAGTTAAACATATTTTTATACTTTTTATAATTTAAAACCACTTCAATAAAATACATGAAGTGGTTAATAACTACTTTATAACGGTGGATTGGCGTGGCATTTTCTGCATACTGGGTAGTAGGAGTCATTGCCGCCTATTTGAATTTGTTCGCCAGTGTAGACAGGTTTTCTTTGGTCATCAACTCGTAGATTCATAATTGCTTTTTTATGACAGAACCAGCAGATAGTTTTCATCTCTTCAATTTTGTCTGCGTAAATAAGCATATAACGACTTCCCTCAAAAAGTTCATTTTGGAAATCATTTTTTAGTCCGAAGCCCATTACTGGAATATCTAAATCGTCTACTATTTTCGTTAGTTGCAGAACATGTTCCTTTGTTAAAAACTGAACTTCATCGATTAACACACAGTAAGGCTTAATAGATTCTGCCTGAACTAATTCAAATAGATTAGTTTCATCATAAATAGCTGTTGCCTTTCTTTTCAAGCCAATTCTACTAGAAACATGACCGACTTCGTCACGTGTATCTATTCCTGGTGTAAATATTAAAACAGGTTTGTCCTGTTCCTCATAATTATGAGCAACTTTTAATATCTCTATTGATTTTCCACTATTCATCGCTCCGTGTTTATAAAATAATTGCGCCATAATTTGTCTCCTTGTGTGCTATGTATTTTCTATCTTATTTATATCATACGTGAACTGTTAACGGAAACCATATTTGCCTTAAAATAAAAATACCTGCAAAGCAAAATGCTCTACAGGTACTTCAATATTAGTTTTCTTGGTCTTCTGAAATTTCTTCTTTAATGCCGTATTTTTTGTTGAAGCGATCCACACGGCCATCAGCTGCTGCGAATTTTTGACGCCCAGTGTAAAATGGGTGACATTCGTTACAGAACTCGACTTTAATGTCATTTTTTACAGAACCAGTTGTGAATGTGTTACCACATGAACATGATACTGTAGCTTCTTTGTAATCGGGATGAATTCCTGCTTTCATCTCTATCTCTCCTCTCGCCCTGAACCATCTGGAACAGAGTTGGTTATGATACTGATACCTTACACGATCCGATTGATGTCAATCGCATATGTAGCAGAAAATTGTGATGTTACGTTAAATATAATACCATCTATAGGCGTTTAATGCAAATGTTTAGTTTATATTTGTTTTTAGTAATTACTTTTTATAGTGAAACTTTACCACTTTTATGCGCTTTCATTTCTACAGCAAGTTGTTCGAAGAATCCTTCATTTGTTTTGGTTTGGCGAAGCTTTCTTAAGAAGCGTTCTCCAAAATCAGATGAATCCGAGAAGGTTTTACGTATCGCCCAAAGTTTGTCCAACTGCTCTTTCGGTATAAGTAATTCTTCTTTTCTTGTTCCTGAACGACGAATATCGATCGCTGGGAAGATACGGCGCTCTGCAAGGCTTCTGTCTAAGTGAAGTTCTAAGTTACCAGTTCCTTTAAATTCCTCATAGATTACTTCGTCCATTCTTGATCCCGTATCGACTAATGCCGTGGCAAGAATTGTTAAACTGCCACCTTCTTCGATATTACGAGCTGCTCCGAAAAATCGTTTTGGACGATGGAAAGCAGCAGGATCAATACCACCTGATAGTGTACGACCGCTTGGTGGAATAACTAAGTTGTAAGCACGAGCTAAACGAGTAATTGAATCCATCAAAATAATAACGTCGCGTTTATGTTCAACTAATCGCATTGCTCTTTCCAGTACAAGCTCAGCCACTTTTACATGATTTTCTGGAACTTCATCAAATGTAGAACTCACTACATCTGCTTTAACCGAACGCTCAATATCAGTTACTTCTTCTGGACGCTCATCTATTAATAAAACAATTAGTTCCGCATTTGGATGATTCGTAGTTATTGCGTTAGCAATTTCTTTAATAAGTAATGTTTTACCAGCTTTTGGTGGCGCTACTATTAATCCACGTTGACCATAACCAACTGGTGCTACCAAGTCCATGATACGAGTCGATAGTTTCTCAGGATCCGTTTCTAATTTGATATGACGATCAGGATATAAAGCGGTTAGTCCAGGAAAATGAACTCTTTCCTTTGCTACTTCAGGGTCTTCCCCGTTGACCAATTCAACATGTAACAGGCCATAATAACGTTCACTTTCTTTTGGTGGTCGCACTTTTCCTGTTACTTTGTCTCCGTTACGAAGGTCAAACCTTCTTATTTGAGAAGCGGAGATGTAAATATCCTCTGAACTAGGCGAATAGTTAATCGGGCGCAAGAAACCGAAGCCCTCTTGTTGAATAATTTCAAGTACGCCTTCCATGAAGAAAAATCCTTCTTGTTCCGCACGAGATTTTAAGATTGCAAAAATAAGTTCTTTTTTTGAAAGTTTACTATATGCGGCTACTTTAAATTTTCGCGCAAGTGTATATAGTTCTTTCAGAGTCATGTTTTCTAACTCATTAATTGTTGTTTGTGTCATATAGGAATGCACCACTCTTTATTGTTTTTTATTGTTTTACTATTTTGAGATATTGAGAAAGAAGTTTTATAAGAGGTTACCCGACGCCAGAGATTGGTCGCCGGGTAAAACATAAAGGAAAGTTCTTTTTTATAGACTAAGAAAGTATAAACTTACTAATCAAGATCTGTCTAGCTCCAGCACCTAGCCCCTCGAGGTCGCTTCAGACTTGCACAAAAGGCAAACTACGCCTTTATGGCAATTCTTCCAGCGCTTTTCGGGGCTTACGTAGGTGCTTTCGCATTTCTTTTCTGTCTAGCTCCAGCACCTAGCCCCTCGCGGTCGCTTCAGACTTGGACAAAAGGCAAACTACGCCCTTATGGCAAGTCTTCCAACGCTTTTCGGAGGCCCACAGGATGTGGGTCAGTCAGTCGTTTCGACACGATGTCGCGAACTTAGACTGACTTCCCCCAAAAGGTGCTTTCAAATTTCTTTATAGAACTAGGTTTGGTTTTTTGTTAAGACTGTGACGACCTTCAACAAATCGAACTGTACCTGATTTTGCACGCATAACGATGGAATGCGTTGAACTGAAGGCACCTTTAAATTGTACTCCACGAAGTAGTTCTCCATCTGTCACTCCTGTAGCAGCGAAAATAGCGTCATCGCCTTTAACTAAGTCTTCCATACGTAAAATTTTGTTTACGTCTAATCCCATTTTGATGCAACGCTCAAGCTCTGCTTCGTCTTGAGGAATAAGTTTCCCTTGGATTTCTCCACCTAAACATTTTAATCCAACAGCAGCGATAACTCCTTCTGGAGCACCACCCATACCGAATAAAATATCTACACCTGTATCATCAAACGCAGTATTAATAGCTCCTGCAACGTCACCATCTGTAATTAGTTTTATACGTGCACCAGCTGCTCTGATTTCATCAATAATTTTTTGATGACGAGGACGACCTAAAATAGTAGCCACAACATCTTCAATGTTTTTATTTTTTGCACGAGCAACTGCTTTTAAATTATCTAAAACTGATGCATTAATATCCACTAGACCTACAGATTCAGGTCCTACGGCAAGTTTATCCATATACATATCTGGAGCATGAAGTAAGTTTCCACGATCGGCAACTGCAAGTACCGCAAGTGCATTCCAACCACCTGAAGCTACGATATTTGTACCTTCTAAAGGATCTACTGCGATGTCAACATGAGGACCGTCGCTTCCAAGACCAAGTTTTTCACCAATATATAACATTGGTGCTTCGTCCATCTCTCCTTCTCCGATTACAACTACGCCTTCCATAGGAATCGTGTCAAAAACTGTACGCATCGCAGTTGTTGCTGCATCATCCGCTTCATTTTTTAACCCTCGCCCCATCCAACGTGCAGATGCGATTGCTGCTGCTTCTGTTACTCGAACCAATTCCATTGATAAACTACGTTCCATAATAATATAAGCCTCCAGTTTTGCAATATCAGAAATTCCAAATTGCTTTTCTTCCTGTCTCATTGTAGCATATTTGTCAAATTTGATATTAAGAAAATAGTAAATGCCTATGTCAGTCCTGATGAGAGCTGGGAGAACTGCAATGAAGGCGTTCTTTGCCTTTATTTACAGTTCTTAAGCTACTCGAGAGGCTAGACAAATAACAATATAATTTTCAAATATCAAATAAACCACACTGCTAGTAGAGTATTAATCGTTATTTACTTCTATTTCTTTTATTTCTACTCGTCTAATATTCGCTCCAAGTCCTTGAAGCTTATCTACTAAGGAGCTATAACCACGTTCTATATGGAATATATCTTGAATTTCCGTTTCACCATCAGCAATTAAACCTGCAAGTACAAGCGCTGCTCCAGCACGAAGATCACTTGCACGAACAGTAGCTGCTTGTAATTTTACCGGTCCTGTAATAATTGCCGTTCTTCCATCCACACGTCCATTTGCATTCATCCTACGTAACTCATCGATTTGCTTAAATCGAGCGGAGTAAATAGTATCTGTAATAACAGATGTGCCAGTAGCTTGGGTCATCAATACAGAAAAAGGTTGTTGTAGGTCGGTTGGAAAACCTGGATATACCAAAGTTTTTACGTCTACAGGTAAGATTGTTTCCACTTTCGGAATGACAATCTTCTCCTCATATTCTTCCACCTTCACACCCATTTCACGAAGCTTTGCAGTTAATGCCTCTACGTGAAAGGGAATTACATTATCAATTGTCACACCATCTCCAGCGACTGCGGCCATAATCATAAATGTGCCAGCTTCAATACGATCTGGAATAATCGTGTGCTTTGTACCATGTAATTCATCAACACCGTCAATTCGGATGACATTTGTACCTGCACCCTTGATGTTCGCACCCATATTAGATAATAATGTTGCAACGTCAATAATTTCCGGTTCTTTTGCTGCGTTTTCAATGATTGTACGGCCTTTTGCTTTAACGGCTGCTAACATAATATTAATAGTAGCACCTACACTTACAACATCTAAATAGATTTTAGCGCCAACTAAGTTTTGTGCACGCAAATAAATCGCACCATGTTCATTGGATACTGATGTACCTAAAGCCTCAAACCCCTTAATATGCTGATCAATAGGTCGTGGCCCTAAGTGGCACCCACCAGGTAAACCAATTGCTGCTTTGTTGAATCGTCCAAGTAAGGCACCCATTAAGTAATAAGATGCACGTAGTTTTTTGATGTTGCCATTTGGTAGAGGCATATCCACAACATTTGTCGGATCAATCGTCATTGTTCCATTTTCAAATGTTACTTTAGCTCCTACTTCCTCTAAAATTTCTTTTAGTGTTAAAACGTCCGAAATCTCTGGTAATCCTTCAATAGTTACAGGGGAATTCGCCAATAAAGAAGCAGGAATAAGTGCAACTGCACTATTTTTTGCCCCACTTACTTTAATAGTTCCTTGAAGGCGTTGTCCCCCTTTTATTTTATAAACTTCCATACAGTTCTCCCTCGTCTTGTTACTCGCTTTTACGATTGTTCCAATCCGCTAGAAATCCTTCAATTCCTTTGTCAGTTAAAGGATGATTGAATAATTGTTTCAATACTTTAATAGGAGTCGTTGAAATATGTGCACCGTTTAAAGCTGCATCTGTAATATGTTGAGGATGTCTAATAGAAGCTGCAATAATTTCAGTGTCGATATTATGAATATCAAATATCTGAGCAATTTTCGCAATCAGTTCCATACCATCATGACCGATATCGTCTAGGCGACCTAAAAATGGCGATACATACGTTGCCCCAGCACGTGCTGCTAATAATGCTTGGTTTGCACTGAAAATAAGCGTAACATTCGTTTTAATGCCTTCTGAACGGAATACTGAACATGCTTTCAGACCTTCTGGAGTCATTGGTAACTTTACAGTAATGTTTGGTGCTATGGCAGCAAGTTCTCTACCTTCTTTAATCATTCCTTCTGCATCTAGTGCAATTACTTCTGCACTAACTGATCCGTCTACTAACGCAGTGATTTCACGAAGGCGATCGTGGAATGAGATATTTTCTTTTGCAACTAGAGATGGATTCGTTGTTACTCCTGATAGAATCCCCCAAGCGTGTGCTTCTTTTATTTCGTCAAAATTGGCAGTATCGATAAAAAATTTCATATGAATAATATCCTCCTCATGATGGAAAAACAGGAGAAGGTTCATTGAACACTTCTCCCTTGTAGCTATTTTTCTAATTATTATTAAGCTTTATTTGAGCTTCCAAACTCGCGCATTTTACCGATTACTGTTGCTTTAATCGCATCACGTGCAGGCGTCAAATATTTACGTGGATCATATTGCTCTGTGTCAGCAGCAAAGAAATCACGAATAGCTTTAGTAGCAGCGATTTGATTTTCTGTATTTACATTGATTTTTGCAGTTCCAAGTGAAATAGAACGTGTAATATCATGTGTTGGTATACCAGTTCCACCGTGTAAAACAAGTGGCAGGTCTGCAAGTTTCGAGATTTCTTCCATTTCTTTGAAGCCTAAGTTTGGTTCACCTTTGTATGGTCCATGAACAGAACCTAGAGCTGGAGCTAAACAATCGATTGCTGTACGTTTCACAAGTTCTGCACATTCAGCAGGGTCTGCATAGATAACTCCTTCAGCAATAATATCATCCTCTTGTCCACCAACTGTTCCCAGTTCAGCTTCTACAGATACGTTGCGAGCATGTGCATATTCTACAACTTTAATTGTAGTTTCTACATTTTCTTCAAACGGATGATGAGAAGCATCAATCATTACAGAAGTAAATCCTGCATCAATTGCTTCTTTACATTTTTCAAAGCTAGAACCGTGGTCTAAATGAATTGCCACTGGAACGGAAATTTTATAAGATTCCATTAGTCCTTTAACCATATATACGACTGCAATGAAACCACCCATATATTTTGCTGCACCCTCAGATACTCCTAAAATTACTGGAGATTTTTCTTCCTCAGCTGCTAACAGGATTGCTTGTGTGAACTCTAAATTATTAATGTTAAATTGCCCTACTGCATATCCTTCTTTTTTCCCTTTTTCCAGCATTTCTTTCATCGAAACTAAAGCCATTGAAATGGACCTCCTCTATTTGCTTTTATTCTCCATATTATCTTTGTTTCTTATTCTTTAAACGGAGATACCAATCGCCTGAAAAAATATATACTTACGCAATACTATTAACAGAACTATATAATAGTTTTAAATGGTATCTACCACTTTTCTTTTACATCATAACAAAAACAGGCGATGTTTTCCACTGCCTGCTGTTCCAACTTATTTCAGGAGATTATTCACAGAATCTCTTAGTTCAAATACATCGAATGGTTTAGTGAAATAGAGAGATGCACCTAACCTCTTTGATTCCTCTATGAAATTCAATTCGCCATATGCTGTCATCATCATGACTGGGATATCACTCCATTGTTCTTTAATTAACTTCAAAATTTGAATTCCATCCATACCTGGGATTTTCATATCGAGTAAAACACCATCGATCTTGTATTCCTTCAAAATTTCTAATGCCTCATATCCATTTGCAGCTAAACTGACTTCGTACCCTTCTTGGGCAAACACTTCTTTCAATAATAATCGTATTCCTAACTGATCATCTACTATTAAGATATGTTTCATAACATGCAAACCCCTTCTTTATTTATCCCCTATCTGTATTATACGATATTAGTTGCGTCATTCCCTCTTTTTATTTAAAATTTTTCCATATTAACCTGATTTATTACCCATAACTATATATTTTAAAAAACGCCATATGCATTATAATAAAGAAGAGGTGAATATTAATGAAGATGTTGACTACACAACTTTCTGGTTTATTACAAAGAATTGCCGGCTCAGAGGAAGAAAATATGGAGGAAACTGCTCGTTTGCTTGCCCAGGCAGCTGCTAGAGAAGGAACAGTTTTTTTCGCCACTTTTGGAGAAATGAAAAGTATTTCCCTTAATGCACAGTTTGCAGCCGAACCTTTTCCATCTATGCAAGTTTGGTCACCTGAAATAAAGCTGACAAGTGCAGACCGGGTTTGGATTCTTACTCGTTCCTGTGAAGACGAAGAAGCTTTGAAGTTAGCTAAAAAGATGAATGACGAGTTTATACCTTTCAGTGCATTAGCAGCAGAACCAGTAAGTGAAGCTAATATGCTAGCTGAACTTGCCTATACATATATATCCACTAAACTCTCGAAAGGACTACTACCTACTGAAGACGGAGGCCGCACTGTGCTCCCACATGCACTAGCTGGATTATTTGTTTATGAAGCAGTGAAAATGCAGGTAAATGAAATGCTAGTCGGTGAATAGTTTATATAAATGCCTAAAGAGATTATTCTTTAGTTGTTTTGAATTATTTCCCATTTAATCTATTACAGCTGACGACTACCCAAGTTTTCCATCATGCAAGATTGTCATTTCTGTCAAGTCGGCTGTTATAGGAAGGCACACCCATGTAGGATATTATTAAATAGTTATTCCACTAAGTAGAAAAGGATTACTTATGCTATATCGCATGAGTAATCCTTTTTTGTGGTTAGTGCTTTCACTTTTCTAGATGGTCCAGTTACAGACGCCAACTGCTCGATCGCTTCAGACTCTTAGTAAAGGCAAATGACGCCTTTTCTTTCAAGTCTTCCAGCGCTTTTCGCAGCTAAACGGCGTCTTCCACATTTCTTATTCACCAACGGCTGCTTTGATGAAGTCGCGGAACAATGGTTGTGGACGTTGTGGACGTGACACAAATTCCGGGTGGAATTGAGAAGCTACGAAGAATGGGTGATCTGGTAGCTCGATGATTTCGATTAGGCGACCATCTGGGCTTGTACCAGAGAAGACAAATCCTGCTGCTTCGAATTGCTCGCGGTACTCGTTGTTGAACTCGTAACGGTGACGGTGGCGTTCGTATACTAGTTCTTCTCCGTATGCTTGATGTGCTTTTGAACCTGGTGTTAACTTACATGGATATAATCCTAAACGAAGGGTTCCACCAAGGTCTTCTACGTCTTTTTGCTCTGGCAATAAATCAATAATAGAATGTTGTGTTGTTGGATCTAGCTCTGTAGAATGAGCACCTTCAAGATCTAGAATAGAACGGGCAAATTCTACTGTTGCTAATTGCATACCTAAACAAATACCTAAGAATGGTACATTGTTTTCACGTGCAAATTTAGTAGCGGAAATTTTACCTTCTACACCACGGTCTCCAAATCCACCAGGGACAAGGATTCCATCTACATCAGCAAGAATTTCAGCAACATTTTCTTCATTTACTTCTTCTGCATTTACCCATTTCACTTCTACGTCAGCATCAAATTTGTAGCCAGCATGTTTCATCGCTTCCACTACTGAAATGTATGCATCTTGAAGTTCTACGTATTTACCTACTAAACCAATACGAACTTTTTTCGACAATGATTTTACTTGGTCCACTAAACCAATCCAATCTGTCATATCTGCTTCAGGAGTTTGAAGTTTGAAATGATCTACTACAATTTGGTCTAAATGTTGTGCTTGTAAATTCAACGGAATTTCATATAGAGAATCTGCATCGATACATTCGATTACTTCCTCTGGTCTGATGTCACAGAAAAGGCCAATTTTATCTTTCATATCTTGAGGAACTGGCATTTCTGAACGAAGTACTATTACATTTGGTTGAATACCTAGGCTACGTAATTCTTTTACACTATGCTGTGTTGGTTTTGTTTTCATTTCTCCAGCAGCTTTAATGAATGGTACTAAAGTACAGTGAATATACATTACGTTATCGCTACCCACATCACGTTTCATTTGACGAATTGTTTCTAGGAATGGAAGAGATTCGATATCTCCTACTGTTCCACCGATTTCTGTAATAACGATATCTGCATGTGTTTCTTTTGCAGCTAAAAACAAACGATCTTTGATTTCATTAGTAATATGTGGAATTACTTGAACTGTCCCACCATTATAATCGCCACGACGTTCTTTTCTTAGGACAGATGAGTAGACCTTACCTGTTGTGATATTCGAGTATTTGTTCAAGTTAATGTCGATAAAACGCTCGTAGTGTCCTAAATCTAAATCTGTTTCTGCCCCATCATCTGTTACGAAAACCTCTCCGTGTTGATATGGACTCATTGTACCAGGATCTAAGTTGATGTAAGGATCGAATTTTTGGATCGTTACGTTTAGACCTCTATTTTTTAATAAACGACCTAGTGAAGCAGCCGTAATCCCTTTTCCAAGTGAGGATACAACCCCACCAGTAACAAATATAAATTTAGTCATTATGTGTTCCTCCTAATGTAATATCTAGCTCGCCACCACATATGATGGGAACATTTTCTTATTTCAGTATGCCTAAAACACTCAAAATAAATAAGAGTAAAGCAATAACAAAAAGCGCTCCGCCTGCTTCGTTGCAGGGGAGCGCATATGCACATGAGTAATGTCTCTTTAAAAAGAGCCCAATAAAATCTTATAGCGCATAAGAAAATAAGTCAAGAATTATTCTTCCTCTTCTTCGTCTTCTTCGTCTAAGTCCTCATCAATCTCAAATTCATCATCGTCTTCATCAATCAAGTCTTCTTCAATTACTTCATCGATCTCTGCTCCGACAAACTCGATCACTGGATCATCCTCATCGTCGTCGTCATCATCGTCATCTTCTACGAACTCATCAAATTCTTCTTCGAAGATAATTTCATCCTCATCTAAATCGTCTAATTCATTATCTTTTACTTTATCTTTCTTCTTACGAACTTTTACTGTAGGAGCTGATTCTTCTTCAATTTGTTCTACTGGATACCATTCTCTAAGGCCCCATTGGTTTTCAGCAATTGCTAAAAAGCGCCCGTCAATATTCATATCTGTATAGAATTGAGGTTTACGAGAAGCCATTTCCTCATCTGTTAATCCATTATAATGTTGAATCTCATCAAATAATTCCTTTAAAGTTAATGAGTTCTTTTTATCTTCTAAAATCGCAAATGCTAGATCGATTAACGATTCTTCTTGTAGTTGTGTTATTGTCATTTCACGAAATTTCAAATCGTGCACGTCCTTTCTATGTTTCGTTTGCATACTTTTCATTATATACACACAAGTATGTTATATGCTACATTCATTTATTCTTTTTGAAAAGAGAAATTTTACATCCTACAATTGTAAACAAGTAAAATGATATTAAAAGAAGTGGCACAGAGGCTAGTTGTTTGTTATATAGAAAAAAAGTTAGTAGTAAAAGAATCATTATGATCAAAATGTGAACAGGTTTTTTCATTCAAATTCTCCTTTACTACATACTAGGTATATTATACAAAAAAATAGTAAAAAAGTGTTCCGATAATCATCGGAACACTAAATTATTTTTTCAGGGTGCTATCCATTTACATATTACGTCGATATTGTCCCCCAACTTCATACAAGGCATGTGTAATTTGACCAAGACTTGCTTTTTGAACAGTGGTCATTAACTCTTCAAAAATATTGCCACCAGTAACTGCAACTTGCTTCAACCGAGCAAGCGCTTCCTCTGTCTCCGCTTCGTTCTTTTGTTGGAAATTTCGTAAATTTGTAATCTGCGTCTCTTTTTCTTCTGTCGTTGCACGTGCGATTTCCATATTATTAATATCCTCGTCAGAAGCAGGATTAGGATTTAAATAAGTATTCACCCCAATAATAGGTAGCTCGCCGGTATGCTTTTTCATCTCGTAGTGCATAGATTCTTCTTGAATTTTGCCACGTTGGTATTGTGTTTCCATTGCTCCAAGCACTCCACCTCGATCATTAATACGATCGAATTCGGACAGAACAGCTTCTTCTACTAAGTCTGTCATTTCTTCTACGATAAAAGCACCTTGCAGAGGATTTTCATTTTTCGAAAGCCCATGTTCCTTCGTAATAATCATTTGAATCGCCATTGCACGACGAACTGATTCTTCTGTAGGAGTTGTGATGGCCTCATCATAAGCATTTGTATGTAGCGAATTACAGTTATCCTGTAGTGCCATCAGAGCTTGTAATGTTGTACGAATGTCGTTAAAGTCGATTTCTTGAGCGTGCAAGCTTCGACCAGATGTTTGTACGTGGTATTTCAACTTTTGACTACGCTCATTTGCACCATATTTGTCACGCATAACAACTGCCCAAATACGACGAGCGACACGTCCAATAACCGTATACTCTGGGTCTAATCCGTTCGAGAAGAAGAACGATAAATTCGGTGCAAAGTCATCTATATTCATGCCACGACTTAAATAATATTCTACATAGGTAAAGCCATTTGACAGTGTGAATGCTAGTTGCGAAATCGGATTAGCTCCCGCTTCTGCAATATGATATCCCGAAATAGAGACAGAATAATAGTTACGAACCTTTTGGTCAATAAAATATTGCTGAATATCTCCCATCATTCGTAGTGCAAACTCCGTAGAGAAGATACATGTATTTTGACCCTGATCTTCTTTCAATATGTCTGCTTGAACAGTTCCTCGAACGACCTGTAACGTGGAAGTTTTAACTTCTGTAAACTCCTCAACAGTTAGGGTGCGACCTAGTTCTTCTTCCTTCAGGCGTACTTGTTGATCAATTGCGGTATTCATGAACATTGCAAGGATAATTGGAGCCGGTCCATTTATCGTCATCGAAACTGAGGTGGAAGGTGCACATAAGTCAAAGCCATCATATAACTTTTTCATATCCTCTAATGTACAAATACTAACACCAGACTCCCCAACTTTTCCGTAAATATCCGGACGATGATCTGGGTCTTCTCCGTATAGTGTCACTGAGTCAAACGCAGTCGATAAACGTTTTGCATCATCATCTTTTGATAAATAGTGGAAGCGACGATTTGTTCGTTCCGGTGTTCCTTCTCCAGCAAATTGACGTTTCGGGTCTTCCCCTTCTCGTTTAAACGGAAAAACACCTGCCGTATACGGGAATGAACCCGGCACGTTTTCTTTATACACCCAACGTAAAATTTCCCCATAGTCTACGAATTTAGGTAATACTATTTTTGGTATTTTAATTCCTGATAAGCTTTCCGTACGAAGAATCGTGCGAATCTCTTTATCTCGAACCTTTGTGATAAACTCGTCTCCAGCATAAGCTTCTTTTAAAGCTGCCCAGTTTTCTAAAATGCGTTTAGATTCTGCCGTCAGTTCGTCACGAACACCTGCAGCTAATGATTCAAGAGACTGAACTAGGACATCATCTGACGCTTTTTCCTTCACTTGTTCGATTGCACCTTCTAGCTGGAACAGTCTTCTTGCAAAGCCAACCTGTTCTTCCGACTTATGATGGTATCCACGAACAGCATCTGTAATTTCACGTAAGTAGTAACGGCGTTCATTTGGTATAATGACGTTCTGTTTTTGCGTTTTCACAAATTGATCGTACGAGGTCTCCCAAGTAGAACCAGTCTTTTCATTTATAGTAGCAACTAGTGCCGCAAATAATGAATTTGTTCCTTTATCATTGAACTGACTAGCAATAGTTCCATATACAGGCATCGTATCTAAATCATCATGCCAAAGTTCACGGCTGCGTTGATACTGCTTTTGCACTTGGCGAAGAGCGTCTTCAGAGCCTTTACGTTCAAATTTATTAATCACGATTAAATCTGCATAATCTATCATGTCAATTTTCTCTAATTGAGAGGGTGCTCCGAACTCGCTAGTCATTACATACATCGAGACATCCGATACATTTGTAATTTCCGCATCCCCTTGTCCGATTCCACTTGTCTCTACAATAATCATGTCGTATCCAGCAACTCTTACAACATCTAGTACATCGGCAAGCGCTCCTGATAATTCTGTACGTGAACCCCGAGTAGCTAAGCTGCGCATAAATACACGTTTGTTGAATATTGCATTCATACGAATACGGTCACCTAGCAGTGCTCCACCTGTTTTTTGCTTCGTTGGGTCAATAGATATGACAGCAATTTTCTTATCCGGAAGCTCTTGTAGGAAACGACGAATTAATTCATCCGTTAAAGAACTTTTACCCGCTCCCCCAGTACCTGTAATACCTAGTACTGGAGTGCTTTTAGATAGTTCTTTTGCTTGCCCTAGCATTTTAACTGCTTCCGCATTATGTGTTTGATGAGCTTCTTCCGCTACAGTGATTAGATGTGCAAGAACTTCTGGGTTTTCTGTCGTAACGTTAGAAATTTCTTCACTTACACCTTTTGCTTCTGTTGCTACATCACATTCCACAAGCATTTGATTGATCATTCCTTGAAGCCCTAATTTACGTCCATCCTCTGGTGAGAAAATGCCGGAAATGCCGTACGCTTGTAATTCTTTTATTTCTTTCGGAATAATTACTCCGCCGCCCCCGCCGTATATGCGAATATGTGGTGCTCCACGTTCGACGAGTAGGTCTTTCATATATTTAAAATACTCAACATGTCCTCCCTGATAGGAAGATATGGCGATTCCTTGTACATCCTCTTGAATTGCAGCATTTACTACCTCTTCTACCGAGCGATTATGTCCCAAATGGATAACCTCTGCTCCGCTTGCTTGTAGAATGCGGCGCATAATATTGATAGATGCATCATGTCCATCAAACAGACTGGATGCTGTAACGAATCGTACATGATTTTTTGGACGATATACTTCTACCGTAGACATGTTGATATTCCCCCTTGTTATGTTGAACGTGCTTTTTTATTTCATCCCATGTAGTAATAATTCCATTTGTAGTTCTGTAAATTGTTCGATTGTAAATTCCTTGCGCAATGCCCATCTGCGAAATGCCCACATTTGCCCTTGAACGACTAATGTATGTGCATACAGTTGTGCTTGTGCGTCGGTTAATTCAAGTTCCCCTGCCTGAATACAGCCCGTTATTATCTTGTGAAAAATTTCGACCATTTCTAATTCCTTCGTTAGTACATACTCCAAGGCCCCTTTTGGGAGAGATTTGGATTCTTGATACATAACTACGAATTCATCTGACATATCGTCAATCACACCATAATAGTGACGGATCGCAGTTTTTAAATCGCCGATGGTACCATTCTCTGCGGTAATTTGCGAAAGACGATTATGCACTTCGTTGTAAATGCTGTCACAAACCAGATACAGTACGTCCTCCTTTGTACGAATATATTCATACAAAGTCCCAATACTGAAGCCAGCTTCTTTCGCTATTTCTCTCGTAGTTGCACGGTGAAATCCTTTTTCTTTGAATAAAGTAACAGCTGCACGAATCATTTGCTCTCTTCTTTTTTCAATAAGATTCTCATCTTTCACCGATGTCTTTACTTCATGTTTCTTTTCCATAGACATCGATTACTTTGTTAACATACGAGAAATAACTAATCGTTGAATTTCCTGTGTACCTTCATAAATTTGTGTAATTTTCGCATCACGCATATAACGTTCTACTGGATAATCTTTTGTATAACCATATCCACCAAATACTTGAACAGCTTCTGTTGTTACTTTCATCGCTGTATCACCAGCCATTAGTTTCGCCATCGCCGATTCTTTACCGTATGAAAGTCCATTTGACTCTAACCATGCAGCTTGATATGTAAGCAAACGAGATGCTTCGATAGAAGTTGCCATATCTGCAAGTTTGAAGGATACCCCTTGGTTTGCAACGATTGGCTTACCAAATTGCACACGTTCTTTTGCATAAGTTACTGATGCATCTAATGCCCCTTGTGCAATACCAACAGCTTGAGCGGCAATTCCGTTACGTCCTCCATCTAATGTTTTCATAGCGATAATAAATCCTTGTCCCTCTTCCCCAAGAAGATTTTCTTTTGGAATACGACAATTATCAAAAATAATTTCTGTCGTTGGAGAAGAACGGATCCCTAATTTTCTCTCTTTTTTACCAACAGAGAATCCTGGGAAATCTGCTTCAACGATAAATGCACTTGTACCTTTATGCTTCGACTCTGGATCTGTTACTGCAAAGACAACATATATGTCTGCAATTCCACCGTTTGTAATAAAGATTTTAGAACCGTTTAAAACATAATCGTCGCCATCTAATTTTGCCGTAGTTTTCATACCACCCGCATCTGAACCTGAACCAGCTTCTGTTAAACCATATCCACCGATTTTTGTACCTTCTGCCATTGGGCGTAGATATTTTTGTTTTTGCTCTTCACTGCCATATTTGAAAATTGGCCAACCCGCAAGTGAAGTATGGGCCGATAAAGTTACACCTGTTGACGCACAAACACGTGATAGCTCTTCAACTGCGATACAGTATGCAAGATAATCTGAACCAATTCCACCGTATTCTTCCGGCCATGGAATTCCTGTTAAGCCAAGCTCAGCCATTTTATCGAAAATGCCACGATCAAAGCGTTCCTCTTCATCACGTTCAGCAGCAGTTGGTGCCACTTCTTTTTCTGCAAAGTCTCTTACCATTTTACGAATCATTTCATGTTCTTCTGATAGTTGGAAATTCATTGTTAATCCCGCCTTTTTAAGTTTAGTTTGTTGGAGCAGCGAGAGAGGGTCTCTCGTATAGCTTGTGGCCTCTCTCGTATGACCGAAATTCTTACTCGTATAGAACCAAATCTCTCTCGTTCAGCTGACAGTCTCTCATTTAGCTTTGGAATTCTCTCGTATAGCTCCCAATCTCTCTCGTATGACTGAAGTTCGCTTTCGTATAGAGCGGAATTGCTCTTAAATAACAGTTTTAATTCGTTAGATGTTTGGCAATTACGATACGTTGAATTTCACTTGTACCTTCGTATATTTCCGTGATTTTCGCATCACGGAAGTAGCGTTCTACTGGGTAATCCTCTGTATAACCATATCCGCCGAATACTTGCACCGCTTCAATTGCCACGTCTACTGCAGTTTTTGAGGCAAATAGTTTAGCCATCGATGCTTCTTTACCACAAGGAAGTCCTTGTTCACGAAGACTTGCTGCACGATAGACAAGTAATCTAGCAGCTTCTACAGCAGTTCCCATGTCAGCTAGTTTAAATCCGACTCCTTGGTTTACTGCAATTGGTTTACCGAATTGTACACGTTCTTTAGAGTACTCAACAGCGGCTTCGAAAGCGGCTTCTGCAATCCCAAGGGCCTGCGTTGCAATACCGATACGCCCAGTGTTTAGATTGGCCATTGCGATTTTAAAGCCTTCTCCTTCTTCACCAAGTCTGTTTTCTACAGGTATTTTCATATCTTCGAATGTTAGTTGAACAGTTCTAGAACCATGGAGACCCATTTTATGTTCATCTTTCCCTACGATAAATCCTGGCGTATCCTTTTCGACAATAAACGCCGTAATACCTCTTGAACCTTGAGAAGGATCCGTTGACGCAAAAACAATATTCACGTCTGCTTCTCCACCATTTGTAATAAAAACTTTTGAGCCATTCAATACATAGTGATCATCTTTTTTGACAGCTTTTGTTTTCAAAGCTCCAGCATCCGATCCTGCAGATGGCTCCGTTAAGCAAAAGGCACCTAAATACTCACCTGTTGCAAGCTTTGGAATATACTTGTTTTTTTGTTGCTCGTTACCGAAATATAATATCGGATTCGTGCCAACTGAAGTATGAACGGATAGAATTACCCCTACTACAGCACTCACTTTTGATAACTCATTAATGGCAATTACATAGCTTGTAAAATCCATCTCTGAGCCACCATATTGTTCTGGAACAGTGATGCCCATTAAGCCGAGTTCTCCCATTTTCTTCAAAATTTCACGTGGGAACTCCCCTTGCTCCATCTTATCTATAAAAGGTTCGATTTCTGTTTTAGCAAAATCTCTCACCATATTGCGCATCATCAGTTGTTCTTCTGTGAATTTCAATTCCATTCTAGTTGCCCCTTTTATTCGTAGATGTAGAATCCTCTGCCTGTTTTCTTTCCTAGCCATCCGGCTTTCACATATTTACGTAATAACGGACATGGACGGTACTTACTGTCTCCAAATCCTTCATGTAAGATTTCCATAATATAAAGACAAGTGTCCAAGCCGATAAAGTCCGCCAGTTGAAGGGGTCCCATTGGGTGATTCATCCCCATTTTCATCACATCATCAATAGCTTCTTTCGTTGCAACACCCTCGTAAAGTGTGTAGATGGCTTCGTTAATCATTGGCATTAAAATACGGTTAGATACGAATCCAGGAAAGTCATTTACTTCTACTGGCACTTTGCTTAGTTTCTTCGTCATTTCTTCAATCGCTGTGTAAACTTCATCAGATGTAGCGAGTCCACGGATGATTTCTACTAGCTTCATCACTGGAACAGGATTCATGAAATGCATACCAATAACTTGCTCTGGACGATTTGTCGCAGCTGCTATTTCTGTAATTGGTAACGAGGAAGTATTTGTTGCTAGAATTGTATGCGCCGGTGTAATGTCATCTAGTTGTTTGAAAATAGATTGCTTAATCTCCATGTTTTCGACTGCAGCTTCGATTACTAAATCGACATCGTTAGCATCTTCAATAGACAGGGACATTGTAATTTTATTTAGTACTGATTGTTTTTCATCTTCCGTCATCCGACCTTTTTCTACATTACGAGAAAGGTTTTTTGTAATTGTCTGGATACCACGATCGTAAAATTGTTGTTCACGATCATTTAGTTTTACGTCAAATCCTGCTTGTGCACATACTTGAGCAATTCCAGATCCCATCTGACCTGCCCCGATTACTAATACTTTTTGGATATTCATGCTTCACTGCCTCCTGTTTTTGGAACTTCGATCATGATGGCATCCCCTTGACCGCCACCGGAACAAATTGCAGCGATTCCGATACCACCGCCACGACGCTTCAATTCATACGCAAGTGTAAGTATAATTCGCGCACCTGATGCGCCTATTGGGTGACCAAGTGCAACTGCTCCACCATTTACATTTACTTTTTCTTCGTCTAATCCTGCTAGCTGACTGCTTACTAATGCAACAGCTGCAAATGCTTCATTTATTTCGAATAGATCTATCTCCGCTAGTGTTTTATCCGTTTTCTCAAGGATTTTATTAATTACTAATCCAGGTGTTTGTGGGAATTTCTCCGGTTCAATTGCTACTTCTGCATGTCCGATAACGTAAGCAAGTGCTTCTTTTCCAAGTGACATTGCTTTTTCCTCACTTGTTAATACGAGTGCACAAGCCCCATCATTAATACCAGGTGCGTTACCTGCTGTGATTGTGCCTTCTTTACCGAAAGCTGGCTTAAGTGTAGCTAATGATTCCAATGATGTATTGCGGCGCGGCGATTCGTCCTCTTTCACGATGACGGGCTCACCTTTTCGTTGTGGAATCTCAAGGGAGACAATTTCTTCTCCTAATACCCCATTATCTATAGCCTTCAATGCCAGGTCATGACTTCTAAACGACCAAGCATCTTGTTTTTCACGAGACAGCTCAAACGTTTCTGCAGTCGAGTTACCGTAAGTTCCCATATGAACATTTTTAGGATGGAACGAACAAGATAAACCGTCGTAAACCATGCCATCAACCATCGTCGCATCTCCCATACGTAAGCCGAATCTGCCCTTTGGTAAATAATATGGTGCATTAGACATCGATTCCATGCCACCTGCGACAATTACTTCCTCGTCACCAAGGCGGATCAATTGATCAGCAAGTGTGACACTCCGCATTCCAGAGGCACATACTTTATTGATCGTTTCCGTCTTGACGGACCAAGGAATCCCAGCTTTAGTTGCTGCTTGGCGAGAAGGAATTTGCCCTTGCCCTGCTTGTAAAACAGTCCCCATAATTACTTCGTCTACTTGCTCAGGGTCAATACCAGAGCGATTTAGAGCTTCTTTAATAGCTACTCCACCAAGATCAGAAGCAGTTAAAGTACTCAATGCTCCTCCAAATTTACCAAAAGCTGTACGTGCTCCATCCAAAATAACTGTTTTCGTCATATAGACACCCCTTATTATTGTATACGCTTTCAACTTTTCAAAAATAAAAAACGACTGAACGCTCGCTCGATTCATTTGTAAGAAAAAAGGGAGTAACAAATTACTCCCTTACTATAAAGTGAAAAATTCATCAGTGTTGTTTTTCTCCCACTGACTATTAGGTGAACCATTCTGGCTTTTACTACCATTTAAAACGTGATTAAGATTAGTTTACGAAACTATAAGACTATTTGCAATATAAATATAGTATTATTCAGACTCCAGCATCTAGCCTAGCCCCAAGAGCCGTTTCAGAATGACAGATAAAGAATAGGACAAATTTATCGTCATTCCTCAAACCCTTTTTAGGGGTGGTACTGGGGTGTCTGCACATTTCTCATTATTGAACGATTTGTTCTAACTCTTCCTCTTCCACCGGAGGAATAGATTCCCCAAATATCGATTTCTCTAGAAGTTCAGCAATATCGTAAGTCCCTACTGTTTCTTCCACTTCTTTAGCTTTCGTTCCATCTGATAACATTGTTAAGCAATATGGACATCCTGAAGAAATAATAGTTGGATTTACTTCTAGTGCTTGTTCTGTACGAGCTACGTTTACACGATTTCCAACATGCTCTTCCATCCACATTAGTCCGCCACCGGCTCCACAACACATACCATTTTCTCTATTACGATCCATCTCAACTAGCTTCACACCTGGAATAGCTTTTAATACTTCACGTGGTGCATCGTATACATCATTATAGCGTCCTAAGTAACAAGAATCATGGAATGTAATTGTTTCTTCCACTGCGTATTGCGGTTTCAAGCGACCATCTTGCACTAAGTCATATAGCATTTCTGTATGATGGAGAACTTCTCCGTTCCATCCAAAATCACCGTATTCATTTTTAAAGATATTATATGCATGAGGATCGATTGTTACAATCTTCGTTACCCCTGCTTTTTCAAATTCTGAGATATTTGAACCAGCTAACTCTTGGAATAAAAACTCATTTCCTAAGCGACGTGGTGTATCCCCAGAGTTCTTTTCTTTATTGCCAAGTATCGCAAATTTAACTCCCGCTTCGTTCATCAAATGTGCAAATGACAGAGCAATTTTTTGCGATCGGCTATCGAAGGATCCCATTGAACCTACCCAGAATAGGTATTCAAATTCTTCTCCAGCTTTCGATACTTCTTTTACTGTTGGAATATGAATTTCCGGACGAGCATCTCTCCAGTTTTCTTTTTCTTTACGGTTAAGGCCCCACGGATTTCCTTGACGCTCAATGTTAGTCATTGCGCGTTGTGCATCAGGGTTTACTTTCCCTTCCGTCATTACTAAGTAACGGCGAAGGTCAATAATTTTATCCACATGTTCGTTCATAACTGGACATTGATCTTCACAGTTACGGCAAGTTGTACAAGCCCAAATTTCTTCTTCTGTAATAACATCTCCAATTAGAGATGGACTATAAATGTCTTCGATCATTGCGCCTTCTGCTCCAGCAGCCATCGCAAGTTGATTTCCCTTTGTTCCTTGGAATGCTAGTGCTGGTACCCAAGGTTTTTTCTTCGTTTCCACTGCTCCCGTAAATGTTAAATGATCACGAAGCTTTACGATCAAGTCCATTGGTGAAAGCATTTTCCCTGTTCCAGTTGCCGGACACATATTCGTACAACGACCACATTCTACACATGCATAGAAGTCGATCATCTGCGCTTGCGTAAAATCTTGAATGCGACCTACCCCGAACGAAGGCATTTCTTCTTCTGCCTCTGGGTCTTCGCTTTCTTCTTCTTCAAAATTAATCGGACGTAATCTACCAACTTTGTCCAAACGGTGGAAGTAAACGTTTGCAGGTCCAGTTATTAAGTGGAAATGCTTAGATTGTGGAACATACACTAAGAATGTTAATAGAATGATTAAATGCACCCACCACATTGCAAAGAAAATTACTGCTCCTGCTGTCGGTGGTAAGAAACCGAAAATAGTAGCGATGGCTGATGCAACTGGTTCTGACCAAG
Organism: Psychrobacillus sp. FSL H8-0487; assembly: GCF_038008385.1. NCBI lineage: Bacteria > Bacillati > Bacillota > Bacilli > Caryophanales > Bacillaceae > Psychrobacillus > Psychrobacillus sp. FSL H8-0487. The sequence goes on along the minus strand of NZ_JBBOZA010000001.1, from coordinate 606,962 downwards.
TAGCACTATGATCGTGCCAAATCATCCCCATACCATTCCCGATTAAAACAGAAAGCATTAATCCACTTAGGAAAATAAGTACTAAACCATTTTTCCATCCTCGTTTTAAGCGAACTAATTTCTCTACGTAACGGCGATAAAATGCCCATACAACGGCAACTAAGATTAATAATGTGACAATTTCTTGGAAGAAAGTAAACGCTGGATATAATGGACCAAGCGGAATATGAGACCCTGGCGCTAACCCTTTCCAAATAAAATCGATTGCTCCTGCTTGGACTAATAAGAAGCCATAGAAGAACATAACGTGCATAATTCCGCTCTTCTTATCTTTTAATAATTTCTTTTGTCCAAAAACATACACCCATATTTTGCGAAGTCTTTCCTTCACATTATCTTCAAATTCGACTTTTTTCCCTAGTTTGATATACGTATATCTTGTTTTCAACAAATATGCGAACAATCCAACAGCATACACAACTACTGCGATAAACAGTATCCAGTTTGCAATTAAAAATGGATTCATCTTATTTCTCCCCCTCTGAGTTGTAAAATGATACTTTGAATAGAATAATACATTAGATTCGTAAACTAATATATAAGTAATTCAATATTAAAACTGAATGAGCATTCAGTCAATAGTTATTTATTCCGATAGATGTGAATTTTTTAATTTTTTTCGCAAATGGTTTGTTACTTCAGTATTCATCATGCGTGTAACCTATGATTTGCTAACTATTTTGCCGAAGTGGCAGTACCTACCCAAAAGAAAAAGACCATCTCCTCAAGAGATCGTCTCAAAATAGTGGCCAAAATGAAGTTTTGCTTCGTTTTCTTTCATCCTATCAATGCCAAGTAAAACTGTGGTAGCTGGTCCTGCCGATTTCTCTAAATCCCACTCTGCTAAATGTGCATTTATGCCTATTCGTTCGCACTCGCTTTTAATTCCGGTTGATCCGACTGGCCATACTTGATGTACTAATCCTAGACTTACTGCTTCCTTAATCTTTTTCAAGTTTGCGATTTTTTCACTATTCCTAATAACTTCTTCCCCGACACTTGGCTTGCCGTATACACACCAGCGTACATTTTTATTCTTTTCTGTAACGGTTTCACCTAGCATCGTCACAGCAATTGCTGACTGCAATGTTTCCATATTGGTTTCACTGCTGCCGGTAATTTCTGGGCAATTTATACCTATTTCGTTAAATAGCTTTTCTATACCAGTGATATATTTATTCCAACTTTGGCTACCTGAAAAGTTATGAACTACTATGGACAGTGGATTTGCACCAGCTGCCCATTGTTCTAGTAATGCAACTCTTGCTGCGAAATAAGAGACTATTTCGTCTGGCGTTGAAACTACGTCATTCTTTTTTTCTCCGATGCCTGCGGAGTTATCTGTCGTTAATACGAATCCATTGGGCAATCGGCTCGCATTACGCATGAGTTTTCACACGTTTCATCACTCGCTCCACTACTGGCGAGACAATCATAGCGATTGCTGCATTTAAAATAGTCGCAAGTGTGATGCCTGGGAGGGCTGCCGCAAAGAATGCCGGTGAAATGATCCAGTAAAATGGTAGCGTTGCAAGGACACTATTAGCAAAGATAAAGAAAATCCATTTCCAAACGTGATGCCCTGATTGGTGCAGCTTTGTGAATACGTATAAAATGACAAACATTTCCACAGCTATAATTATATGCAATGGCCCTAACGGAAACCCTGCATATAAAGAGGATGATAAGTGACCTATTAGCGATGCAGCACCAGCATAAACGGGTGGCAGAAAGGAAGCTGAAATCAGCGCCGGCACCGTATCCAATGCAGCACTTCCGATGCCGACAGGAACTTTAATAAATGCCCCGACTGCGCATAGTGCTGCAAACATAGCCGCAAGTGTTAATACTCGAAGTTTCATAGAACCTTACTTCCCTTCTACCTTCTCGCTTCCTACATTTTTAAAAACTTTTGCACTGCGAACATATTCAACATCCGCAACGTTTTCTCTCACATTCGCTACACGTGCTGCCGCAAATAAATAATCTGATAAACGGTTTAAATAGCGCTGTACCACAGTCGGCACATCCTCTTGTGACTTCGTTAACGTAACAGTCAAACGTTCTGCACGTCTAGTAATGGTACGAGCAATATGAAGCGTTGCCGCAGCTGGAGTTCCTCCAGGTAGGATGAATCTCTCTAAAACTGGCCCTTCTTCAACTAGTACATCAATTCTTTTTTCCATTGCATCAATTGCTTCGTCTGTCATTTTATAAACGCGACGATTGGAAACATTTGCAAGGTCTCCACCACAGTCAAAGAGCTCATGCTGGATTGTTTCTAGATCCTCTAGAATATCCCCAAATTTCGATGAATCTAGCTCTGTTACTGCTTTTCCGATAAATGAATTCACTTCATCAATTGTTCCGTAAGCTTCTACGCGGATATCGTCTTTGTCCGTTCTTCCCCCGATTAAACCTGTTTGTCCTTTGTCACCTGTTTTAGTGTAAATTTTCAATTTGCCCATCTCCCTTTATTGTTTGTGATATACCGTACCATATTCGCGTTACACGCGATGCCTTTGTAAACAGCTGTTGATAAAATCGACCGACATCATCCCGCAGCTTGCGTATACTGGCATCCATCGGTACAATTCCTCGACCTATTTCCGTTGCAATAACGACCACTTCTGCTTGTGTACGCCACTTTTCCATTCTCTGTAGTAACTCATTACTTTCGGTCTGTAACAAATGCTCGACACCAGAAACAACAATCACTTCTACATTTGGCAATAAAACATATGCATCTACTTCAACATTTAACCACTGGACATTGCGTCCTTGCACCATCTGCTCTACATACGCTCGTTTTCCATTAAATGCTCCACCGAAAATGACGTGCATCGTGTCCCCTCCAATACAGCTTTTTTATCGGCCCAATACATTGTAAACATACTGCCATGAGGTACTTCCCAATCCCAAAAGTTCTTTTCTACAATTGCAAACTTGGTCAATAAAAACCGAATGGGTCCACCATGCGTAATGATTACTGGTTCCTCTAACTTTTCAAATGCTTCTAAGAAAGCTTGTAACACGCGATTTTCCATTGTTTGCATTGACTCCCCGTTTGGAGGTGCTAACTGCAACGGATTATCCAACCATTTTCTGTAGGAAGCTTCCTCTTTTAAATCATTATATGTTTTGTTTTCCCAATCACCAAAAGAGCATTCTCGAAAATTTGCATTGTCAGTATAAGGAACTCCGCTAAATAGTTGAGCGGCTGTTTGTTTGCAGCGAATTAAATCGCTACCGATTATTTCATTGGTTTCACACGCAATATTCTTTGTCTTCAATCCAGCTAGGATAGGTTCATCAGTCCAGCCAATATACTTTTTGTCTCGATTTGCTTGCGTAGGCAAATGCCTTATGAGAGTAACAACAATAGCGTTATCCATAGTATCACCTCCGAAATCTCCACACTTGCACCAAGTAAATCACCAGTCACTCCACCGAAATTTTTCAATATCCAATTAAGGAATAAACAAATAAAAGCAAATAACACAACCGCAAACGTGACGGCGACCATCCAATTTGTCATCCATCCTAAAGCAGCTAGACCAATAGCAAAATTACATATGGCTGCGATTAGGACGATATTTGCATTTATTTTTCCCTTGAAGTAATAAGCAAGACCACTTGCCTTAGCGGTATTCGTCAATGAAAATAACAGTGTAAGCGTAGCTCGTGAGAAAAAAGGAATTAGCCATACAAAAACCCAATGAAAGGAATCTGTCGATAACACTTCGGATACTATAATTACCTTACCGAAGACTAAAAAAACTACTGCCATCACACCAAAAGCTCCAACTCGTGGATCTTCCAATATTTCGAATCGCTTCAATCGATCTTTATAGGAAAAAAACGCATCCGAAGTATCTATAAAACCATCCATATGGAGACCACCAGAAAGGACAACTCCGAGAAGGACAATACAAAATCCAGTCATTAGTGAACTCCAATCGAAATAGAGCACTAAACAAGAAATGGCACCTATGCCTCCCCCGATCCAAGGGAAGATACTATACATTCCTGTAATCGATCGTTTGTCCATCGGTAAATTTTTGTTCACTGGAATGATAGTGAAAAATTGAAATGCTAACAAAATACTATTCATTTTTTCACCGCATTGTTAGATAAAGTAGTTAAAATTTTTCCCCACTTTACATGCTTTTTAAAATGGCTGGCCCATTCATTTATTTGTTCATTTGATGCCATTTGTCCATTTTTTTCTTCTCCGTCTTCTTCCTCAAATTCATTTTCAAAATAAGGGATGACTCCTAACACATCTATTCCTGTATATGTTTCGATGAAATCGATTCCGTCCTGAAATAAAGAAATATCTCCCTGGAACTTATTTATAATAATCCCTTTTACTCGTGCTCTTTGTGATTCTGGCAGTAGTTCAAGTGTCCCAACTAGGGATGCAAATACCCCGCCAAACTCAATATTAGCCACTAATATAACTGGAATATCTGCCATGTCAGCTACTCGCATATTCACTAACTCACGTTCACGTAAATTTACTTCAACGGGACTCCCCGCACCTTCTAATATTAAATACTCATAAGAGGCAGACAACTGGCTTAAACAATTTTTTATAAGTTCTTGTCCTTTTTCAAAAAATTGCTCTCGGTAGTGCATGCCACTCATTGTGTCCAACTTTTTTCCTAGAATAATTATGTCTGACTCCATATTCCCTATTGGTTTCAATAATATCGGATTCATCTCAGCTGAATAAGGGATTTTCGCTGCCCTTGCTTGCAAGGATTGCGAAACACTTATTTCCAAACCATCCTCTGTATGAATGCTTAAGCCCGACATGTTTTGCGATTTAAAAGGGGCCACTTGCTTTCCTTCATTTGCAAGAAGTCGACAAATAGCTGTACATATCAAACTTTTCCCAACGCTTGAAGCAGTACCTTGTATCATTAAACCCTTCACCTATATCCCTCACTTCCACTGGTGGCTTAAGCCATACTCCATCTCAAAGGCATGATCTGCCATCGCTACAAGCTTTTGATGAATTCTTCCAATCCAAGATTGATAAAGCGCTGTATCTTCATAATTTGATAAAGGTTCGTCGAGCACTTCATTTGAAACGATGACGACTAGTTTAGCTTTTTCTAATAACTGGTCAATTGTTTCATACAATTGCTCTTCTACTGATTCCATTTGTCCATCATAGAGTTCGTTCGCTAACCAAGTAGTGACACAATCCCATAAGATGCCGTCACCACGCTGGATTTGAGGAACAATTTGCTCAAAATGCTGTGGTTGCTCGAGGGTCACCCATTTAACTGAGTAATTCTCACGGTCAAGTTGATGCCTTTTTATGCGTTCTTTCATTTCACTATCTACTGCAACGCCAGAAGCGATGTACACATTTCGTTTTGCCAGCCTATGCATTAAATAATGTTCAGCAAAACTACTTTTGCCACTGCGCACACCTCCCGTTATGAAGATAAGTTTTCCTCGAACCATGCGCTCATCTCCTTTTGCAAGAACTTCATTTGAGGCTCCTCTTTCATCCCCACACGAAACCATTTGCCGTTAAGTCCTTTGAAGTTTTCTGTATGGCGAAGTACGCAACCTTTATGTAACAAGCTTTCGAAAAACTCCTTTGAAAGAGCAGGATCTGGCAATTGAAAACAAATAAAATTTGTTTGAGATGGTAGCACGATACAATTCCATCTCTCTAGAAACGCTGTCATTTGCTCTCGCATTTCTTTTGCAAATGCAATTGCTGTTATTCGGTAGTCTTCTTCTAGCAAACAGTCAGCTCCGACTGTCGTGGCAATCGCATTACTATTCCAATGTGATATTCTCGAACGGATATCGCTAACGATGGTTTTACTAGCCAGCGCGTACCCAAGACGAATTCCCGGAATAGCGTACATTTTCGTCATTGAGCGTACAAAAATAACATTTGGAAAATCTTTTAAATAAGGGATAAATGATTCTTTTTCATCTATAAAATCGAGAAATGCTTCATCTAAAATAACTTCACACTTATACGTCTTCGCATAATTTGCTATTTGAATAATTTCTTCTAATGGAATTAAATACCCGGTCGGATTATTTGGTCTACAAATGTAGATTGCTTCCGCAAACTCTACTTCATCGAGCACTTCATCCAAAGGGAGTTTCCCAGTTGCAATTATTTCCTTGATGTACACATTGTAAGGAGTAAGAGTTGCTTCATATTCAGAAAAAGTTGGATGAACCAATACAACGCGTTTATTTTCATATCGTTTTGCAAGGCTTGCGAATATTTCTGCCGCTCCATTTCCAACTATTACATTTTCTACTGGTACACCGTGAAATTTTGCAGCAGCTGATAAAAACGGTTCTCCCAGTGGATCTGGATATTTAGTAATTAGCTGTGCATACGTTGACCATTTTTCCTTTACAAAAGCTGGCGGTCCTAGTGGGTTCACATTTTCACTATAATCGAAAACCGTTTCAGGCATGCTCATTCCTAGTTGTTCATAAACGTGATGAGCATTTGCTCCGTGATTAGGTAATGCCAAATAATATCCCTCCGATCACCATCATCCATAGCCAAAATAGAATGACAGCCGAATTCAAATGAGAGAGGCTGCTTAATATATGGTTTGGCGATAATGGAACTTCACCAATCCCCATAAGTGCACGATTAGAAACAGTTCCCTTGTATGTATTAATGCCCCCCAGTTGAATACCCAACTGATAAGCAGTTGCAGCTTCTAGATAGCCGCTATTTGGACTTGGATGCTTTTTCGCATCCTGCCACCAGCCTTTCATCCGTTTACCAAAAGGCAACTTACTTTCTTTTTTTCCCCACAACATAATGATATAGCCCGTCAATCGACTCGGTATATAGTTTGCAATATCATCTAACTTTGCAGCAGCATATCCGAATTCGGAGTACTTTTCATTTTTATAACCGACCATTGAATCGAGCGTATTGATCGCTTTATATAACCAAAGTCCTGGAGCACCGGCAAATACGAAGGCGTAAAAAAGCGGTGCGGTTATACCGTCACTAATATTTTCCGAAACTGTTTCCACGACGCCCCGTGTAATTTCTTGTTCGTTTAACTTCTCTGTATCTCGACCAACAATCCAGGAAAGTTTTTGTCTTGCTGACGGTAAATCTTTTGCTACCAGTGGTTTATACACATCCATTGCGGCTACCTTTAAACTCTTCTGGGCAAGCCCTGATGCGATTAGAATACTTTCCACTGCAATTCCGACCCATATATGAACGGAATAGGCACCTATTAGAATAGCTAAAGTGGCGAAGAAGGTAATGCCAACGACTATAATAACGAGTAAAACTCCTTTTGCTTTGCGAGCTCTTCCTTTATTCAACCAGCCTGTCAGTTTCGTGATGAGCTTTCCAATGAACTTTACGGGATGTGGCCAACTTGGTGGATCTCCAATTATTCGGTCTAGTATCAAACCAATTGCTATAGCTATAATATGCGGACCCATTATGATTCCCAACCTTTTGCTTTTTTGTAAACTTGAATAGCTTCCACAGTGCATTCATACACACCAAGTCCAATTTTCTTACCTATTTCAGTAATTGGTCCTGCATAAGGAATATGCGTCCCTTTTTGTGTTGCTGCTATTAACACACTATCCGTTGATGTTCCAGTGGCAATCGTTCCCGTTCGCGGATCCTTCACTTGCTCAAATGCGAGAGCTTTTGTTTTCGCTTCGGTGGCTGTAATAACAGATTGTATAAAAGCTTCGTCCGAAAGTTCCCCATTTACAATTACCCATGTATTAATCGTTCCTATTGCTGGAAGCATCTCTACTTCATATGCTCTAGAAATGTCCACGGCATTCCCTACTCCCGCAGTCACCATAATGATAATATTACCAAAAGGTGTCTTATACTCTTTGATGACGGCATCCGTTGTCCTTACCGCAGTCATCATTCCTACTGTATCAGCTTCAGAAAATCCGTTATTCGCCAAGTAGACGAGCATTTCTTCTTGTACATTATCACAAGCATAACTAGCATCTACTCTTCTATTGACGAAGTTTTTATACCAGCCACTTCCTGCATTAATGACCGCAGAAGACCATGTCTTCAATTGTATTTCTGCTTGAAAAAGGACATAATCTTCCGTTACTTTGAAGTTTTCAGCGTTGATAATCCGCTCCTTATAACGTTCCATTACGTCTGGCAAAATGGTCACTTGAGGTTTTGGACGCTCTGGATGTGAAGTAGTACTTACTCGTGCTTCATAAACTGCTTCCACTAGACTTTTCTTTACTACTTCCTGTGGTTCCCCGATTACTTTTATCTGCCCCTGATCCATCAGTAAGAGGCGATCACAGTATAAAGAGGCAAGATTTATATCATGAAAAATACTAATAACCGTAATTTCATTTTCTATCGTTTGTGTTTTTATAGTATCGAGTAACTGTTTTTGATGGGCAATATCTAGATGATTGGTAGGTTCATCCAGCAGGAGTATAGGTGCTTGCTGTGCAAGGGCCTGAGCTACAAATACTCGTTGTTGTTCCCCTCCTGACAGCAGTTCCAACAGCTGATGCTCATATCTTTGGATGGCCGTTAGCTTCATCGCAGCTTGAACCGCCGCTTCATCCTCGTTAGACCAACTAGAAAACCAGCCGCTTTGGTGGGGGTAACGTCCGAGTGAAACAGTATCCCGAACCGTATGAGAAAAAGCCTGACTATGTAATTGTGGAAGTACTGCCATTTTTTTTGCGAGCTCTTTAGAAGCAAAGGATTGAAGTGTTTTATCTTCAATAAGGACTTCTCCTGATTTCATTGGTAAAATGCCACTTATCAATTTTAGTAAGGTAGATTTACCACTTCCGTTCGGTCCTAATATGCCTAGCATTTCTCCCTTTTTCACTTGAAAGGAGACGTTTTGGACAACTAGCTTTTCGTCGTAACCACCTGAAACATTTTTTATCTCTAGCATGGTGTTAAACGCCTCCTTTTTTACGTTGTTTAAAGAATATAAATGCAAACACAGGTGCTCCGATAAATGCTGTAATAACACCAATTGGTAACTCAGTCGGTGAAATAATCGTACGAGATACCAGATCACAGATGATTAAAAGCGAAGCCCCGTTTATAAAGCTCAATGGTAATACATGGCGATTATCCGAGCCAAATAAAAGCCTAGTCATATGTGGCACAACTAGTCCTACAAAGCCAATCGTCCCTGACACAGAAACGGCCGTACCAGTTAGCATAGACCCACCAATAAGTATCATCATTTTGCGCTTTTTCACATCTACTCCTAAGTGCTTGGCACGTTCTTCCCCAAACAGCATGGCATTAAGCTCTCTTCTGTTTATCCACAATAAAAACGTTCCGATAATAACAAAAGGTAAGGCCATCTGCACAAAGCTCCAGCCTCGCATCGACACACTGCCGAGCAACCACCCAATAATTTGACGCAACTCTTCACCAGTTAAAGCAATCATTAACGAAATTACAGATCCCAAAAAGGAACTAAAAATAATTCCTGTTAAAATAATCGTCTCCATTTTCATCCCACGATCTACTAGCTTGGCGAATGAAATAACTAATAGCATTGTCACTAACGCACCAACCATACTAAAGACAGGTAATGTAAATATCCCTAAAAACGGTATGGAAATCCCGAAAAAGAGCGTAGCCACAGCACCGACCGAGGCACCGGACGACACTCCTAATGTATAGGGGTCAGCAAGCGGGTTTTTAAGCAAACTTTGAAATGCAGCACCAGCAATCGCCAAAGATGCACCTACTAAACCAGCTAGTACCACTCGCGGCATACGAATCTTCCAAACGATATTGGTCGCTATCGCATCGGCCCCCGTATCCCATAACGTTTGGATCGGCACCTTCACAGAACCGACCGATACACCAAGCCAAATTGCTAACAAAAGCACAAAAATGGACATGATGTAACCGATCATTGATTTACTCACTAAAAGCCTCCGGATAGATTGCTTTCGCAACTTCTTCTAATCCTTCCACTAAACGTGGACCTTGTCTGCTCGTCGTGTCTTCATTTACTTGTATCACTGCATCATTTTGAATAGCAGTAACTGTATCAAATCCATCACGTTGTTTCACTTGTTCTACAATACCTTCTACGTAATCGTATGTGATAAGCATTACATCTGGGTTACGACTTACAATTTCTTCGGGATCAATTTTTACCCAACCTTCTTGATCCTCCATAATATTTGTAGCATTCAACATATTTAATATCTCTTGCATGAACGTTCCATTCCCTGTTGTATAAATTTCTGGAACATCCGAAGTTTCAACAAATACAGTTTTCTTCGATTCTACTTTTTGTACTTTTTGTTGGATATCTTCTACTTTTACTTTCATGTCTTCTACAATTTTTTGGGCTTCTTTAAGTTTCCCAGTAGCTCGACCCATTTCTTCAATAGTTGTATATGTTTCATCAAAATCCTTAGCGTCACTCACCACATACACCAAAATATTCGAATCACGTAGTTGTTGCAGTCCAGCTTCCGCCATTCCTACAATCGATTCATGCGCAAACACAATGTCCGGATCTAACGAAAGGATTTTTTCCACATTGAACTCCATGCCACCGATTTTTTCTTTCTCTAATGCCTCTTCTGGATAGCTTTCAAAATCGTTTACCCCTATAATTTCCTCATTCAACCCAAGTGCAAATAAGATCTCTGTATTACTAGGAATCATGGAGATGATTTTCTCCGGAGCTGCCTCTAACGTAACTTCTTCTCCAACGGCATCCGTCAATGTCATTGGGAATTCTATATTTTCACTGGCCGACTGCTCCGTCTCAGTACTTTCTACCTTTTTCGTTTCTTCCTGTGCGCATCCAACTAATAAAAGTACCGCCATTACAGCGATTAACCATCGTTTTTTCATTTTACATTCCTCCTAATTTAGACAATAAAAAATCTCCCATCCTATGATGAGAGATAGATAGGTATAAACCTGCGCGAAGTCACAACGAGCCAGATCTACACCAAACCTATCCTCGTAGGTAACGGGTGCAAAGCATATAGGCAGGTTTTCTGACTCGTGATATGTTCTATCACTTACAGTGGCGGGACCGTGCTGGACTTTAACCAGCTTCCCTTTTAACTCCAGCAATCCATTGCGAGAGCACCTCTATGCATTAAATTATTCATATTGCTTTGCCTTCATTATACCTTATTTTATACAACTGTCGACTTCGTTTTGAGTGAAGCGTTGTCTGACCTTTTTACTGGTGGATAGTGGGAGACTCTCTTTTACATGACGATGTTGCTCTCGTATAGATTGAAATCTCTCTCGTATAGATCATAAGCTCTCTCATATAGATGGGTCAATCTCGTATAGGACAGATACACTCTCGTGTAGGCTTCGATTACTCTCGTATAGATGCTCATCTCTCTCTTATAAGTGGTTACTTGCGTTCGATTGTTGTTTACTCACTCTCAGTCGACTTTTACTGGCGCTTAAGTTGGAAATACTACTTGCCGACGTGCCCTGTTTATTTGCTGTTGGAGGCTATGAGGATATTTTCTCCAAATTTACTCTCTTTATTCGAAGCAGAATTACAAAAACCCTCGACCGAAGTCGAGGGTTTTCTATTTACATTTGTTCTGGAGCAGATACACCTAGTAAACGTAAGGCATTTGCAATTGTTTCTCGCGCAGCAGTTACTAGTGCCAGACGAGCTTCTGTTTGAGGAAGATTATCCGCATTTAATACTTTGTCTGCGTTATAGAAGCTATGGAAAGTCGTTGCTAGTTCTTGGATATAGATTGCAATACGGTGAGGAGCACGAAGTTTTGCAGCATCTGCAACTATCTGTGGGAAGTCACCAATTTTTTTAAGTAAGTCTAATTCTTTTTCACTTTGCAATAACTCAAGTGAATCAGTCGATACTTTCATTCCTTGCGTTTCTGCTGATCGTAAAATCGAACAAATACGTGCGTGTGCATATTGAGCGTAAAATACTGGGTTTTCATTGGATTGAGAAACAGCTAAGTCTAAATCGAAATCCATATGTGAGTCACCTGAACGCATACCGAAGAAATAACGTACTGCATCCAGTCCTACTTCTTCTACAAGTTCACGCATGGTAACAGCTTTACCTGTACGTTTACTCATTTTCATTTTTTCGCCGTCTTTATATAATTGGACCATTTGAATAATCGATACTTCTAGTTTTTCACGCTCATATCCAAGTGCTTCAATGGCTGCTTTCATACGTGGAATGTAGCCATGGTGGTCTGCTCCCCAAATATTAATCAGTTGATCGAATCCACGAACTAACTTATCTTCATGGTACGCAATATCTGGTAATAAATAAGTGAAAGAACCATCACCTTTAATAAGCACGCGATCCTTATCATCTCCAAATGTCGTCGAACGGAACCATGTAGCTCCTTCTTCTTCAAAAATATGACCATTTGCACGTAACTTATCTAAAGCCACTTCAATTTTGCCGTTCTCATATAAAGAAGTTTCCGAGAACCAGTTATCAAAACCAACACGGAAATCAGCTAAGTCTTTTTGTAGTTTAGCAAGCTCTACTTTTAACCCATGTGCACGGAATACTTTGTAGCGTTCTTCATCTGACATAGAGACAAATTTATCGCCATGTTCTGCAACAAGAGCTGCAGCAATATCGATAATATCTTGCCCATGATAGCCACCTTCAGGCATTTCTTTGTCTAATCCTTGAGCTTGGAAATAACGAGCTTCAATTGAGATCGCTAAGTTATGAATTTGGTTTCCTGCGTCATTAATATAATATTCACGAGCAACATCAAATCCTGCAAAATCAAGAACGTTACTTAAAGAATCACCTACAGATGCCCCACGTGCATGTCCTAAATGTAAATCACCAGTTGGATTTGCAGAAACAAATTCTACTTGAATTTTCTCTCCAGCACCTGAAGTTGAGCGGCCGTAGTTTTCTTTTTCTGTTAAAGCAGCCTTCACTACATCTTGTAAGTAATCTTTACGAACAGTAATATTCATAAATCCAGGACCTGCAATATCCACTTTTTCCATCATTGTTCCAGACAATTCTAGGTTTTCTATGATTGCCTCCGCCACTTGACGAGGATTCTTTTTCGCAAGTTTTGTTAATTGCATCGCAATATTTGTTGCATAGTCTCCATTTACTTTGTCTCTTGGAGTTTCAAGTTGGATAGTTGGAATTTGCTCTTCCGTTACAAGTTCTGCTTTCACTATTGCCTGTTGTAATGCATCTTTAATGGTTTGTTGTAGCTTTTCTACTGCGTTCATTTATTCCGCCTCCGTATAAGTTAGTTCTAATGTATATGTACCGGCCACTTCTTCATTTATAATTAGCTCATATTTCACTTGAAAGCGTCCAACCTCAAAGTGTAAGTGCTTCGTATTTGTTGTAATAATCATTGTCCCATATTGAGTTTCATAGCTCCCAGTTTGGAACTCTCCACGTTCAAGAGGCAAACGCATTTTGACTCCACCACTTCGTAATATCAAGGCATTCTGCCCACTTAGTTTCACAGTCGTTCGAATAGTCTTTTCATTTTGAGATTCTTCATAAACTAAATAATTTTGTTCGCCTCTTAGTGTTAAAATGCCTTTTGTTTTTATGTTGATTGTTTCTTCTTGGACATTTGGATGACGAATTGTAGAAACTAATTGTACTTTTACTGTCTTTTGTACTGGTGTAGACATGCTTAACATCCTTTGTAGATATTTTATTTATGTCAGCTTCTCAGTTTGCAATAACTAGCGATAGGAAGCTTATTCACACTAACGTTGCATTTTACTATAACCTTCATATTATAGCTTAAATTTAACGTTTATGACAACCAATTGCATAAAAATGTATACCATATTTAGTCTGAAAGGCTATAATAGATTCAGATTATTAAGAAGGTGACTCTATTGCTAATTGACTTTATTATTAACTTTTGTATTCTTTTTACTTTTGCAATTCTTACCTACATACCATTTCAAAACAAATTAAATGTTTATATTCCATCTTCTAAATACACCCCTTTTATACTTGGATTGTTAAGTGGACTTACTGGTTGTTTGTTAATGTTAACTGCTATAAACATTACTGATGTCGTTATTATGGACGGAAGAATGGCTGTTATTGCATTATCTGGTGTCTTAGGAGGACCATTCGCACCAATTATAAGCGGCATTATTATCGGAGTGTTCCGTTTGTTTATGTACGGATATTCTACAAGTGCTCTTATAGCAGGAAGTAGCACTATTATAGTGGGATTGGTTATTGGAGTTTGCAGTTGGAAGAAAACAATGACCTTTCAAAACGTCCCTTACTTTTTTGGTTATTCCATCATACAAACTTCTATTGTTTTAGGTTTCTTAGGCAGTTGGAAATTTGAAACGTCGTTAGCTATTATCAGTTTTATCATATTTTCAATCGTGTCTTTTTCCATTATTTTCATTATCCTTAAACAGCTAAGCTCTCTATTTGAAAAAATAAAGCATATTGAAGAGATATCTGTAACAGACTATCTTACGGGTCTATATAATAACCGTAAATTCCAAGAACATACTCAAAATCTTATAGCAAAAAATGAAATTTTTTCACTCCTATTACTAGACATAGACTATTTCAAAAAGGTCAACGATACATATGGGCACCCCGTTGGAGATGAAGTATTGAAAGAATTAGCACTCCGAATGAAAGATACTAGTAAACCTTTTGGGGGTATTGTTTCTCGAAATGGAGGAGAAGAGTTTTCCATACTCCTCCCAAATACTACAGATGAAAAAGCACTGGAAGTTGCTGATCTAGTTCGACAATCAATAGAAAAGAAATTATTTCAAATCTCAACTGGAGAAAAGTTAGATATAACTACTTCAGGCGGTATTAGTACTTTCCCACAAGATGCTGTAACCACACATGAATTATACAAACTTGCTGATGAAGCCCTTTACCTTGCTAAAACTTCTGGAAGAAATAAAGTAGTTCATATCAATCAAAATATATTGTTTTGATAAAAAAGTGATGCCCTTAGTTAGGACATCACTTTTTCTGCGTTCTATTTTACCCATCCTAATATTATTTCACGTAGTAATTTACTAGCAGTGTTTACTGTTTGCTCCTGCGTTAGCTCGTCGCAGTAACACCAGATACTCCGTTGTTCTACTTAACCCAACCCAATATCATTTCACGTAGTAATTTACTAGCAGTGTTTACTGTTTGCTCCTGCGCAAGCTCGTCGCAGTAACACCAGATACTCCGTTCTACTTAACCCAACCCAATATCATTTCACGTAGTAATTTACTAGCAGTGTTTACTGTTTGCTCTGATGGATCGTAATTTGGTGCTACTTCGACTAAATCGAAACCTACTACATTTACGCCGGAGTTTGCAATTGCGTGGATAGAAGCTAAAAGCTCACGACTTGTGATTCCGCCACAATCTACAGTTCCAGTTCCTGGTGCGTGCGCTGGGTCAAGAACGTCGATGTCAATTGTGACATAGACTGGACGTCCCTCAAGTGTTGGTAGCACTTTTTTCAGAGGCTCTAAAACTTCGAACTTGTGAATTTGCATACCATTTTCTTTTGCCCAGTCAAACTCTTCTTTCATGCCTGAACGAATTCCAAATGAATAGACGTTTTTAGGACCGATATATTCAGCAATTTTACGAATAGGTGTCGAATGAGAAAGCGGTTCTCCTTCATACTCCTCGCGTAAATCTGTATGTGCATCCATATGGATAATGGCTAGATTATCATAGTTATCTGCCACTGTCCTCATGACAGGCCAGGACACTAGATGCTCTCCACCCATGCCTACTGGAATCTTCCCATTTATCAGTAATTGGCGGATAAAGCCTGCAATTAACTCTAAGCTTTTCTCTGCATTACCAAATGGTAAAGGAATATCCCCTGCATCAAAATAGTTCACATCATCTAGCTCGCGGTCAAGATACGGGCTATACTCCTCTAAACCTATTGAAGCTTCACGGATACGACCAGGACCAAAACGTGATCCAGGACGATAGCTTACAGTCCAGTCCATTGGCATTCCATAAATGACTGCTTGTGCTTCATCATAATTTTGTTTGCTTTTTATAAAAACATTTCCTGAGTATTCTTCACTAAATCGCATAGCCTTACTCTCCTGCAAGATCTTTCACAAATTTTGGTAGTACAAATGCCGCTTTATGAAGCTCTTTTGTGTAATACTTTGTTTCAATATCAAAGTATTGCTCGTCCGGAACTTGAAGTGGATCATACTTTTTAGATCCAATTGTAAAGCACCAAAGTCCGCTTGGATATGTAGGAATGTTTGCCAAATACATATTAGTTATTGGGAAGATTTCCTTTACGTCTTTTTGAACTTGGCGGATTAAATCTGCCTTAAACCATGGGTTGTCCGATTGTGCAACGAATAGACCATCTTCTTTTAAAGCTCTAGAAATTCCAGCATAGAAACCTTTTGTAAATAGGTTTACTGCTGGTCCTACTGGTTCTGTAGAATCTACCATAATCACATCATATTCATTTTCAGATTCTGCAATATGCATGAAACCATCGCCTACTTGCACGTCTACGCGAGGATTTTCTAATTCACATGCGATTTCTGGTAAATATATTTTTGAATACTCAATTACTTTTCCATCTATATCAACAAGTGTAGCTTTCTTCACTTTTGGATGCTTCATAATTTCACGAATTACTCCACCGTCTCCACCACCAACTACTAACACATTTTCAGGGTTAGGATGTGTGAATAAAGGAACATGCGCAACCATTTCATGGTATACAAACTCATCTTTTTGAGAGGTCATTACCATGCCATCTAAGAAGAGCATATTTCCCCATTCTTCTGTTTCTGCCATTTCTAACAATTGAAAATCTGTTTGCTCGGTATGAAGAGTGCGATTCACCTTCATTGTGATGCCAAAATTCTCGGTTTGCTTCTCTGTAAACCAAAATCCAGCCATTTATCTATCTCCGTTTCTACAATAGTTTTTGGTATTTATAAAAAAAATAAATACATTGAAAGTATAGTGCTTTTTGACAAAAGTGCAATACTTTTTTGTTTGCCCGTTTAATTTGAATCTATTGTTCTCATACTAATGAAAACATCATTTAGAACGGAGTTGATTTAATGGGGCGTATTCAACATAGAAAAAAAGTCATACGAAGCAAACGATGGAAAAGGCTATTCCTTTTATGTGTTGCTGCTGGCTGTGCACTTTTGAGCGCATTCATCACGCTCCGAATATATGCTCAAATCGTTGGTGCTCCCATAATTCAAGTCCCAATTTCTTCTGTATTTTTAGACAGTCAAGGAAATGTTATCGGTGATCGCTTTGAGGACCAAAGGAGATATTGGATTTCATTGGAGGAGATGTCTCCTTTTTTACCTCAAGCCACTGTGGCGGTAGAAGACCAGGAGTTTTATGAGCATCATGGATTTGATTATTCACGGATTGCTGGAGCCATTTTAAAGGATATAAAAGCTGGAAAAAAAGTAGAAGGAGCCAGTACAATTACGCAGCAATATGCTCGTAATTTGTTTCTTACCCATGAAAAGTCTTGGACTCGAAAGATAAATGAAGCGCTATATGCCTACCGATTAGAGCTTTTCTACGATAAGGACGAACTGTTAGAAGGTTATTTGAATACAGTGTACTTTGGTCATGGTATGTATGGCGTCGAGGCAGCGAGTAGATTCTATTTTGCGAAGAGCGCTAAATCTTTGACTCTAGCAGAATCCGCCCTATTAGTTGGAATACCGAAAGGCCCTACCTATTATTCACCGTTAGTAAATGAAGAAAAAGCAGTTACTCGTCAGCAACTAATCCTAACATTGATGGAAAACCAACAAAAGATAACTGCTGACCAAAAGGAACGAGCATTCAATGAAAATTATGTATTAAAAGCAGAGGACTCTCTAATAAAGCAAAAAACGGCCCCTTACTTTTTAGAAGAAGTGTGGAAAGAAGCAACAGAAATCACTTTGGAAAATGGTCGCCGTATTGAAGAAGGTGGATGGACGATTGAAACCACTTTAAACAAAAAACATCAACAAGTAGCGGAAGAAATAGTTGAAAAATGGATGCCAAAAGGAGAACTACAAATAGGATTTGTAAGTATGGAACCAGATACTGGTTATGTAACTGCAATGCTCGGTGGAAGAAATTTCACGGATAGTCCCTTCAACCGAGTTACACAAGCAAAAAGGCAGCCAGGTTCTACCATCAAAGCGTTATTATTTGCAGCAGCCTTAGAAAACGGATTCTCTCCGCTCACTTATATGAAAAGTGAGCGTACTATTTTCACATACGATAATGGCCGCCAAGAATATGAACCTAAAAATGTGAACGGGGAGTTCGCTGGTCATCCTATTTCATTGGCGCAGGCCCTCGCTATTTCCGAT
Organism: Psychrobacillus sp. FSL H8-0487; assembly: GCF_038008385.1. Lineage (NCBI taxonomy): Bacteria > Bacillati > Bacillota > Bacilli > Caryophanales > Bacillaceae > Psychrobacillus > Psychrobacillus sp. FSL H8-0487. The sequence goes on along the minus strand of NZ_JBBOZA010000001.1, from coordinate 588,505 downwards.
AATATTTATGCCGTTAAAACGTTAGAACAAATTGGATATAAACCTTTTCAACGGTTAACAGAAAGATTTAATCTAGATATGAAGGTAAAGGATGCTCCCTCTACTGCTCTCGGTACAACAGAAGTTTCGCTATTAGAAATGACAAAAGTTTATAACACTATATCTGCTGGTGGAATTCAGAAAAAACCTAAGTATATAACAAAAATAACTGATAAAAGCGGGAACGTCATTTATGATATAGAGAACAATGAGGAAAAAGGGAAAAAAGTTTTAAGCGAACAGGACTCGTTTATACTATCCCATTTACTAACAGGAATGTTCGACCCCGTTTTCAACGACTATTCACCTGCTACAGGGATAAGTATTCGAGCAAAACAAACCAGACCATATGCAGCAAAGTCTGGAACTACAAATACAGACCAATATTTGATAGGCTTCTCACCTCAATTAACAGCAGGTGTATGGAATGGCTATGATCAAGGTAAACAAGTGAGTGATGCGGAAGCAAGACAAGTAACGAAACAAGTATGGATTGAATTTATGGAAGCAGTTCACCAAGGACTTCCCGTTGAGCCTTTCATAGCCCCGGACGGTGTTCAGGGCGTCATTGTCGATATAGAAACAGGTGGAATCGCTACATCTGCTTGTGAAAAACAGCGACTAGTTTACATGAAACAAAAAGATGTTCCAACTAAGCTTTGCACCGACCCTAAATTGAAGCAGCAAACATTCGAGGAGAGTGTGGAAGAATCTGAACCGTGGTCAATTTTCCCATTTAATTTGTTTGAATAGGACTTGGAGAATTGATTGAATAATGATGAAAACCAATGGAAAGAAATCAGAAATTGGTCGTATTCGTTATAATCGTATGAATTCCTTCCACTAATGCGTTGTTCGTTTTTATAAGCATAATAAAAAGCTTACTGCCACCTTAATTAGGTAGTAGTAAGCTTTTTCTTAGCTTGGCTTTCTGTAAATGAATGCGGTCATTGGAATGGGTGGTCAATTCACGCATACATTTTACCTACTTGCGTCCACTAAGTGTCCTAGCATTACTTGGAAGTAAGCTTTATCTAAATTGTACTGTCTTTTCGTCTTTAATTCAACTACCTAACGGACTATTTGTATACTAGGCTTCGACAGATAGGTCTTGATGTAGCTTTTCTTCACTTCTATCCCACATTTCTTTGTTATGAGACTGTAAAAATTCACGTAAAATATTTTTTGAGCGGTCATCCATAAAATCGACTAAAATATGACGTTTCATTGATTTGTCCATGCGATTAACGTGATCAGCTAAATTCTTATAGCCGCGACGTTTTTCTCGGTTAATAACCATTTCACAAGCACTGACCCCAGCATAATATGGTCCTTGTGGATTATAATCGATCGTCACCCAAACAAGCCAATACAATTTCCCTCCCAGGGAGTCTTCTCGGTTCGTTGTAAACTTAATGCCTCGCTCTGTATCACTTCTTGCATGCATTGCTCCAACTTCTACCCTAGCAAGGTCTTCTTCTATATCAATAATGACTGGAGATACATTCTCTAATGATAGAGAACCTATACCGAATCCCTTATGTCCGTCAGTCGGATCATTTTTAATAATCGTGAAGCCTATCTTTTGTTTTGGTTTTTCTTCGTTCGTCATTCGACAGTTCCCTCCATTCTGTTATGATACTAGTATACAGAAAAGTTCACTAAAGGAGGAAATGAAATGCCATATGTCACAGTAAAAATGCTTGAAGGACGTACCGACGAGCAAAAAAGAGCATTAGTGGAGAAGGTAACTGCTGCTGTTTCCGAAACAGTTAATGCACCAGTCGAGAATGTTACTGTATTCATCGAAGAAATGCCGAAGAATCATTATGGAACTGCTGGCAAGTTATTTAGTGATCGATAATTAAACAGAGACGGACCCTTTTTTAAGGGTTCTTTTTTATGCAGAAAGTATATGTGAACAACAGGTCATGGGAACTGAAAGAATAAAATATGCTACTGATTTCCATTACAGGTGGACGCGTTCCGCGGGGTGAGCGGTGGAGCCATCACCGTCGCTAACGCGTCGCTGTGATGTCTCACCTGTCTCACTCATCCCGTCGGAGTCGCCACCTTTCACTACAATCAATTGAGCAAGTGGTACTCAACTATAAGATAGAGCATAGTTTATCGCTTAGATAATAAGAGTAGTCAAAGTTAATTTAGGGAAAAAACCGTCTGTTCTATTAGGTATACTATTTTTTAAGAAATTTGAAGAAGGAATTTTCTTTTATAAGAGTCCATTTCATCGTTACTAATTTTTAAAATAAAATATGTATATTTATGTGGTTTTTTATCCGATTATATAAAGCGAAACTGGTTGATTGGAGCGCAAGGTGACGACTCCAGTGGGAACAGCGCGAGCTGAAAGCCCCGTAGGAGCATATGTTTTCGTAGTGAGGAGCAGATTGAAGCCGTGCCCACGGAAAGCGTCCACCTGAAGCGGAAATCAATAATACCCGGATCTTACTTGCACTTTAAGTAAGTTTACTTGCTCAATGGTATCCTTTACTTTCGGAATGAATATTTTTTTCCAAAAGAAAAAGCCATCCTATTGGATAGCTCTTTCATTCATGAGGTTCATGACAAATGTGAAGGCCTCGTCGATTTCTTCTTTTGAAAAATTGAGTTTTCCTTTTACGACATGAAGTTTTTCGATTTGCTCTTCTTTTGGTAGATAATCGAAATATAATAACGTCGATACTAGTTCAAGGAAACGAGAACTTTTATCTTTCATTTGGTTAATGCATGCTACCAAATCTCTTGGTGCTTCAGGAACTTGAGCCATTTTAGTAAAATGCTCACCTGCGTCAGTCATTTGGTATTTATATTGTACATAGGAGCCTTTATCTTGGCGTTCTTCTTGTAGGAATCCCATATTACATAATTCTTCGATCCGTAAGGTAAGCTCTTCTGAATAAGGGCCATAAAAATGAAATTCGTATTTTTCCTTGTATGGATATTGAAGTTTTTTTGCGATGTAAATCATTTTTTGCAGTTTTTTCCGACCCGTAATGCCATCCGCTGCTCCGATAAATTGTACAACTTTTGCATGTTCTTCTATCACTTAGACCCCTCCTTTACTTCAAATCATTAAGTTAATAAATCGAGTATTTGTTTCTTCAATGCTTTTTTCTTTCCGTCCTTCGTCAAGATATCTTCTGGAAAGTACAATTTATGGTCTGTTCTTCTTTTCCCAGAGATTGCCTCTACAATATCCGATTCACGTGATAGCTCACGAATTTCTCCGTTAGGTTTTAGCAAATGTATTGGAATTCGTTCGCCTTCTTCTCCTGGACGGTAAAAATCATACGGTAGATCTGAAGAGGAATCGAACACTAAGTAATACTCTGGATCTATACCCGCTTTTTTGAATAGTAATTCTAATTCTTTCATCTTCATATAATCTTTTGCTAAATCGAACTCTATATATTGAAATAACTTCCGGTTCACAAAACGATCGCTCAAATCCGAAAGAATTGGATCATCTTCTGACATCCATAACTGAAAATAAGTTAATAATACCCCTTCATCTAAAGCAAGGTACTCATTTAATGTATATGTACCATCAAAGAATCCTCTAAAATGAGTCGGTTGCTGTTTAAAATCATAACCCATTTTACTTAATGCTTTTGCTCGATGTAGAACTTTCGTCAAAATTACTTCGGCACTACGGGAAACTGGATGGAAATATACTTGCCAATACATTTGATATCTACTCATTATATAATCTTCCACTGCATGCATTCCACTCGATTTGATGACTACTTGGTCTTCTCTTGGTCGCATGACACGCAAAATTCTTTCCATATCGAAATGTCCATAACTTACCCCAGTAAAATAAGCATCTCTTTGCAAGTAATCCATACGGTCAGCATCTATTTGACTGGATATTAAACTTACTACCTGCTTGTTTGGATATGTTTTACCGATAACGTCGGCAACTCGTTGCGGAAAATCTTCGCTAACTCTTTTTAGTATCTTATTGACATCCGTATCGCCAAGTATTATTTGTTGTGTGAAATATTCATGGTCTAACCCAAATACATTCTCAAATGCATGAGAAAATGGGCCGTGCCCTAAATCATGGAGAAGAGCAGCACATAATACTACTAGCCTTTCTGAATCATCCCATTCTGGACGTCCACTAAAGCTATCATCTACGATTCTTCTCACAATTTCGTACACACCTAGTGAGTGATTAAAACGGCTATGTTCGGCACCATGAAAAACTAGATATGTAGTTCCGAGCTGTTTAATCCGGCGAAGTCGTTGAAACTCTTTTGCTCCGATAACATCCCAGATGACCTGATCACGAACGTGGATATAGCGGTGAACTGGATCTTTAAACACTTTTTCTTCTGCTAGCTTTTGTGTCGCATAGCTCATTCTTCCACCTCCGAAATGTAGTTTAGTATTCATTATAAAGAAAAAACCGCATATTGAATACACGGCAAAAGTTCTGTTAATCTGCTATCTTCGCTCGTACTTTTTCCATTAATTCGTCTTCCGTTAACGCAGCAACGGGACGATTATTAATAAAGGCGAATGTTTTTTTTCGTCCGGGACCGCAGTACGACTGACATTCTTTCACTTCAATCTCAGCTTCCGGATCAATCGCTTTTAGTTTAGGTATTAATGTTTTTAAATTGACGGCTTGACACTCATCGCAAACACGAAAATGGTTTGCCATAGTCTTCAACCCCTTTCATTCATTACGTCTTGGCGTAATTGCCTCCTCTTAATATCTGCGATATTCGCCGGAAACATTATCATTTTTTCATTAGTTTTAGTACAAATAGCTGAATGTTTAATAGTAATAGTCTACAGGTCATTGTATCTTAAAGTTTATATTGCTATCAAGTGTATATTACGTGAATAAAAGAGCACTAAGTTGACCATTATGTTAATAGAACAACGAAACTATGAACATGGCAGGAGGAAGAACATGGTAAAAATTAGACAAGACGCATGGATGACAGAGAATGATGAAATGCTAGCAGAGATGGTATTACGTCACGTTCGAGAAGGCAGCACGCAACTAAACGCATTTGAAGAAGCAGGAGACGAATTAAATAGAACTGCAGCAGCTTGTGGATTTCGCTGGAACGCAGTCGTTCGTCATCAATATGAAAATGAGTTGAAGGAAGCGAAAAAAGAAAGAAAAGAAAAGCTTCGTATATTAGGAAAAGATTATAGACGAAGAGGAAATGGAATTTATCTAGCTAAATCTCAAGATGATGGTGAACGCACCCAATCCATTCCGGTATCTGCATTATCGATCGATATTATCATTGCATATCTCGTACGTTTGCAACATAGTGATTCAGATGTTTCTAGATACCGTCACCTTTCAACTATATCAAATGAAAAGATTCGTAAATTAGAAAGTGAGCTTGCAAAACTAGAAAAAGAAAACGCAGCTATTAAACAAGATTACGAGCAATTCGTTCAGATCATGAACCGTGCAAGACGTCTTGTAACTTTAAACGACGAGGAAATACCAGCAGTACCCGTTTTCCAAATGGAGAAGAATGGTAATCTCGTATCTAAAGAACCACCAATCGTTTAGAAGATTGGTGGTTTTTATTTTATTTTTCTAGCATTTTTTTATTGCGATCTACTACTCGTTGCATGTAAAACATATACAAGTCCATTTCATCAGGTGTGACAGATTGATGGATGACTGTGTCTGACAACTGTTGAAGTAATTGTTGGATACGAATAACGATATCCTCTACTCTAAACGAGGTATCTAGCAGTTCATTCATAGATGCCATCACTTCTGGTTTAATATCTGGATATGTAAACTTAGTATTTTCACCTTGAATGCCAATTTCGTAAAATCTACGTATCAGTTCTGCTCGTTCACTTCCACTACCTTCAATACATAGATACACCTGCACTGCTATTCCCTGACGCAATCTTCGCTGGGAAATTCCCGCAAATTTTTTGCCATCTATACTTAAATCATATGAACCTGGACAATACGATCCAATAATTTCATAAGCTTCTATTTTCCCATCTGCTTCGGGGAATAAAAGCTCGACGAATGCAAGCATCACTTCATAGCCAGTAGGAATATCTATCGCCTGCTTCGCTTCCGGTAAAATAATAGATACATTTAGTACACCCTCATCTAAAACAACTGCTAGTCCTCCCGAATTTCGTACAATGGGGGAATATCCCTGGGTACGAAGAAAGTTCTGCCCATCCTCCACAAACGGGAGTCGGTGATCTTGTATACCTAAAACAACAGTTTGAGAGTGGACCCACGTACGTACAGTAGCCGGTGACTGTTGTTGTCCTACTAGGTGACATAGTAAATCATCTGATGCGAATGATTCGAGTGCAGATCTACTTTTCCCACTAAGCGATTGATCCCAAAATCGCCATTTTTCTTGCTGCAATAAAACTTCTATTTCTGACATGTGACTACTCCTCAAATAAGTGCTTGTGCAGCAGTAATATAAGCTAACTTATAAACATCCTCTGCAGAACAACCTCGTGATAAATCATTAACTGGTGCATTCAATCCCTGTAAAATAGGGCCAATTGCTTCGAACTCACCTAAACGTTGTGCAATTTTATAACCAATATTCCCTGCCTCTAATGAAGGAAATACAAATACAGTCGCATCCCCTTGTAGTACAGCATCAGGCGCCTTTTTCGCCGCTATCGCAGGAACTATACTTGCATCAAATTGTAGCTCTCCTTCTATTAGAATAGTGGAGTCCAACTCTTTGGCTAATTCAGTTGCTCTCACTACCTTTTCAGTTTCCTCTGATTGTGCCGAGCCTTTCGTAGAGAAGGATAGCATCGCCACTTTCGGTTTTATACCAAAGGCTGCAGCTGTTTTAGCACTTTCAACCGCTATTTCTGCTAAATCCTCGCTCGTTGGGGAAATGGTAATCGCACAATCCGCAAATACATACCGAGTCTCCCCTTTCACCATAATGAATGCTCCACTTGTTTTCGAGATTCCTGGCTTTGTTTTAATAATTTGCAATGCAGGACGTACCGTTTCAGCAGTCGTATGCGCTGCACCGCTTACCAAGCCATTTGCCTTTTTCATATAAACTAGCATCGTTCCGAAATAATTAACATCTTGTAGGATCTCTTGAGCTTGTTCTTCTGTCACTTTGCCTTTTCGACGTTCTACAAAAGCAGCGACAAGCTCGTCCATTTTTTCATAATTTTGAGGATTAATAACAGTTAAAGCAGAAGGGACTTCTTCTTTGTTTCCAATAATAATAGGATGAATAATTCCTTCTTCCTGGAGTTTCAATGCCGCTGAAATGATTCGTTCATCATTTCCCTCTGGCAATATAATGGATAGTTTGGCGTCCCTTAATTTCTCTTTTATCTCTTGAAATAAATCTGCCATATTGTCTCCTCCTACGCTCTTTTTTGTTACTTCAAGCATACACGAGATTGTCACAGATTGTCATGTGAGAGCCGTACCATTAGAAGAAATGTTCGGGACTATATGATACACTAAATGGGAGATATTTTTAATCTAAAGGAGTGTCATAAATTATGAATGAAGCAGCAATTACATTAGATGGTTGGTACGTATTACATGATTTCCGCCAAATGGACTGGGCATCGTGGAAACAAGTAGATCCAGAACTACGCAAACAAGCTACAGATGAGTTCGTAGCATTTTTAGATGAAATGCAACTTGCGGATGATGCTAAAACAGGAGCACATGCTTTTTACACAATCGTTGGGCAAAAAGCTGATTTTATGTTAATGACATTACGTCCAACAATGGATGAACTTCAAGAACTAGAAGCAAGATTTAATAAATTAACAATTGCCGATTTCACAATTCCAGGTTACTCATATGTTTCAGTAGTAGAATTGTCTAACTACCTTGCTGGTGAATCTAACGAAGATCCATATCAAAACCCACATGTACGTGCACGTTTATATCCAGAGCTTCAACGTTCTCAATATATTTGCTTCTATCCAATGGACAAGCGTCGTGACGGTAATGACAACTGGTATATGCTTCCAATGCAAGAGCGTAAAGATTTAATGCGTAGCCATGGTATGATCGGTCGCAGCTATGCTGGAAAAGTTAAGCAAATTATCTCTGGATCTATCGGCTTTGACGATTTTGAATGGGGCGTAACACTATTCTCAGACGATGTTCTTCAATTTAAAAAGCTAATATATGAAATGCGTTTTGACGAAGTAAGCGCTCGTTATGCAGAATTTGGATCATTCTTCACTGGTACTATTCTTGCAGGAGAGAAACGCTCTACATTCTTTAATATCTAAAATGAAAGGACTGCTATTGTGCAGTCTTTTTTTTTGCTTCTATATGTCTATACAAACTTTGTTCATCATTTGCAATCTGTTTGCATAGTGTATGGGTAGGAGGTGATGCAATGGCAGTCGTCAAATCCAACACGAAGCAACTGGAATTACTTGCGAGGCTGATGCGATCAGAAGCTGAAGGTGAGGGTGAGCTTGGCATGCTCATGGTAGGGAACGTAGGAGTAAATAGAGTTCGTGCTGCCTGCCTAGATTTCAAAGATATACGTACGCTGGAGGAAATGGTTTTTCAAAGCCCTGGAGGATTTGAAGCAACACAGAAGTCGTACTTCTATCAAAGTGCACGTGAGCAAGATAAAAAACTTGCCCAAAGAGTGATTAATGGGGAGCGGTTTCACCCTGCAACTCGTTCATTATGGTTTTTTGAACCAGCAGGAGAATGTCCTGCACAATGGTATAACCAACCGAATACAGGCCGTTTTAAATCACATTGCTTCTTCGCACCTTCTACTGCAGATTGTCCCCAAATATAAATTTGAAAGGATGTTTGAATGGTTCAATATTATTGGCACCCTGGAGGTTTCCCTCAACAGCAGCAAATGCAACAACCTATGACCCCACCTCAAATACCGGCAGCTACAAGAGGACAGGAAGAATCTTATATTGAAAATATTTTAAGAGCCAACAAAGGCAAGTTAGGTACATTCTATTTTACGTTCGAGAACAACCGAGAAAGGAATAATTTTGTAGTTACCGGCTATATAGAAGCTGCTGGTCGCGATCATGTTATTATTAGTGATCCAAATGGTAAAAGATACTTAATGCTTATGATTTACTTAGATTATGTAACATTTGATGAAGAAATTAATTATTACGCTTAATACTTAAAGCTTATTCGTTATGCGAATAAGCTTTTTTGTTGTTTGAGTGAAACTCTGACCCGGTACTCTTATAATAAAAACGTAGATATGAAATTTTTTTCTCTGCTGATGTATCTGTTGGGCCAATTTGAGAAAGTTTCGACTCGTGGGAGTTAACACTTAATGTTGAGGGATTGAAAACCTCAAATCGTTACTTTGCTTCATGGTCCAGTGGGCATGGTAAAGGAGATTTTAATGTGTATTTTTACAGTAATGACCCTGAAGAACCGAATGAAGAGTTATCTATAAATTTTGAGGACATCATTGCCTATGCTTTAAAACGTTACAAGTTTCACCAGGTCTTTTCAGATGAAATAAAAGCGCAAGAGATGGAATGAAAGAGCTGGAAGAATGTATCTATTCCAAGAGAAGTTACTCCATTTAAGCAGTTGCTTGTTTTAAAAGAGGAAAATGATAAACGATACGGTAATGCTGGATATATGTGGGAAATTGAAAATTAATTTCTTTTTTTAATGATCCATTGAATTTACCAGTAGACAATATTCATTTGTTGGGGTCGAAGGAGCTCTAACACTACTACTAAAAGATGCGTTCAAACCTAACTTGGTACAAACAATTGAAGGGACACCAGCAATTATTCACGGCGGCCCATTTGCGAACATTGCGCACGGGTGTAACTCTTTAATCGCCACCAACACTGCACGCAGACTTGTGGGTGTGGTCGTGACTGAAGTAGGCTTCGGAGCTGATCTAGGTGCCGAAAAATTTATGCACATCAAATCAAGAAAAGTTAATTTCCATCCGGATGCTGTCGTTATTGTAGCAACTCCGTGCACTTACCTAAGCTAGGTGCAGGTTTCTTAGTTTGCCTGACTGGCGACATCATGACGATGCCTGGTTTTCCAAAACAGCCTGCAGCTCTAAAAATGGATGTTGGTCCTGACGGTGAAGCAATCGGTCTATTCTAAATCACTCTATAAGAAAATGGTGCCTGGCACCGAGACTCAAGTGAGACAATTATGTCACGCAATAAGTTTCGGTACCAGGCACTTTTTTTCTCTACCTACTATAAAACGAAGTTTAGATAATCAGATTTAATGGTATGCACTTAATTATAATCGGAATTGGGTGACATTTGACTTTTAGCTAACATGAATCTATATTGTTACGAGTGAATAAATATCACCCACTTCTACTCATGCTAGAGTAGAGGTTTTAACTATGCTTGTTTTTAAATAACATACTCTTTTTAGAGGTCATTAGAGAGGAATAATTAGGAATGGATTCAAATAAAAAACTTGGTTTATGGATACTGACTGCATTAGTAGTTGGTAATATGGTGGGCTCAGGTATCTTTATGCTACCACGCACATTAAGTGAGGTTGCCAGCCCAGCTGGTGCTCTGTCCGCTTGGCTTGTTACAGGTGGCGGGGTTTTGATGATTGCCCTTGTATTCGGAAACTTGGCAATCAGAAAACCTGATTTAAACGGTGGACCACAAATCTATGCCAAGGAGTTGTTCAAAACTGGAAGCAATTCTTCAATTCTATCGGGTTTTATGTCTTCTTGGGGATATTGGATTGGAAATTTGGTCGGGAACATCGCTATCATTACGACGTTTGCAGGTTATCTATCCACCTTTTTCCCAATCTTAATAAGTCAGGCAGAGCTTATTACAATCGGCTCCTTTACATTAAAAGTAGGAAATGCGTTAACTTTTATTGTCTGTTCTCTTCTATTATGGGGAGTTCATTTTATTATTCTTAATGGGATGGAGGGTGCCGGGAAAATCAATCTAGTGGCAACAGCTACAAAAGTAATCGCTTTTCTGTTATTCATTGTGATTGGCCTGTTTGCTTTCCAGAAAGCAAATATCCTTCCATTTGCTGCACCAAGATACGATGAGCTTGGACATCAAATCGGGTTATTTGGACAGCTTAATAACGCTGCAGTCGCAACACTGTGGGCATTTGTAGGCGTTGAATCCGCTATTGTTTTTGCATCACGTGCCAAAAAATCAATTGATGTGAAACGTGCTACCATTCTCGGACTGCTTATTGCCCTTGCCATCTATATTGGAATTAGCACTCTCGTTTTAGGAATGTTAAACCATGACGCACTCGTAGCGTCCGATAAACCACTGATTGATGCTATTTCTACTGTACTTGGGCCAGTTGGAGGTAAAGTTCTAGCTGCAATTGGGCTAGTCAGTTTATTCGGCTCAACAGTTGGTTGGGTTATGTTAAGCGCTGAAATTCCGTATCAAGCAGCAAAACAGGGATTATTTATTCCCTCGTTCTTAAAAGTAAATGAAAAAGGGATACCTGTTTTCTCGATGATCATTACAAACGGGATAGGACAATTGTTTATCTTCTCCACTATTTCTAATACAATTGCCGCAGCATTCGATTTCATGATTATTGTGGCCACACTGTCGTACTTGGTTCCTTACTTTATCGCTTCCACTTTCCAGTTGAAGCTAGTCTATACAGGGGAAACGTACACCGCGAAAAGAACTCGAATATTGGACGGAATCATTGGTTTTTTTGCTACCCTTTACTCCATCTGGGTCATCTATGCTGGTACTGCAGACTTGATAACTTTTATATTTGGTGTACTTTTACTAGCTAGCGGAATTCTGTTCTACAATAGTGTTAAAAAAGCAAATAACCTATAACATGAAAAACACCTGCTTCATCCAATGAGATGAGGCAGGTGTTTTTTGAATAGCGAAAGTTAATCGTCAAACTTTTGTACTTCTTATCACTGCATTTTATTTCTGCAACAATTTCTTTTGTATACTTTTTCAATTTGCCATTCGCGATTGCTTCTAGTTTTTACTCCCACTCACCGGTAAGGGTAGGCGATTTTAACTCTTCTGGAACAAGATCAAGCAATTGGCGACCTTTTGATGAGTAAGGATAAAAGGACCTTAGTTAAAAGAAATCAACTTTCTACATTCTTCGTTACAGAATAGTAGTCTAATTCAACAGACGGTTTTATCCCTATATAACCTTAGGCTACTCTTATTATCTGCGTTGCCACACGAGGTGCGCTCTTAGCCTTTGTTCAATCAGTAGTATTATTCATTCTTAAAAATTCATTAAATCCAATGTTCATCCTCCTGTATTTATATATAATACTTTCTGGTGTACGGATAAAAAATTAAGAAACAAAAAAGCCGAACCCTTGATAGGTTCGACTTCCCGATTAGTTTGCGTATTTTACCGCGGCTACTATAAGCATAATCCATCCAACTAAAAATGCTACTCCACCGATTGGTGTTACTGCTCCTAAAATGCTAATACCTGTTAAGCTCAATACATATAAACTACCTGAGAAGATAATAATTCCTGCAAGTATAAAGTATCCTGCAGTATTCAAGGTAGAAATTGGACCGAGTACCTTGCTACTCATCAATATACCAATAGCAACTAAAGCTAATGCATGGAACATCTGGTATTGTACCGCTGTTTCCCATGTTGCCAAGTATTTGTCAGCCACTTTACCTTCCAAAAGATGCGCTCCAAAGGCTCCAAGTGCTACGGATAGAAAACCGTTAATAGCACCTGCTATAATAAAAAACTTCACGAAACTCTCCTTCTTTCTCTTAAAAATCGAATAGGGAATCACCATTTGCATCTTCTTCTTTTATAGCAACTGGTTGTGTAGGTAAAATTGTTGAAGTCGTTTGTACACTTCTAGTAGTTGGAACTTGTAATGGAATTTGCACTTCTAAACCAACATCACACAATGCTTTAATCGCAACTAATGATTCTCTGAAAGATTGCTCATTGCCACTAGTTTTTGCATATTTTAGATGTTTATCTATTTGCATTAATAGTTGCTCATTAGAAATCATCGTCTTAGTCCCTCCACTTGCTTTGGTTCAAATTTCATGCATTCCATTCCTGAGGAACGCAGTACTACTACGGAGGGAAGTTCCTTTGTTTTAAATCCGTAAGCTTTACAACCACGAGGATTTCTCGCATCCCATGTCGTAAAGAAATGTCGACATTTGAAACAATTTACAGCCAATGTCCTCCCCTACTTTCCATTGCCTATCGTAGCATAATTATAGGCAAAAATCGATTGGTTCCTCCCCCCATGCAGCTAAACTCGCATTGATTTTAGAATACGGCTTACTTCCTAAAAATCCTCGATGTGCACTTAATGGGCTTGGATGAGGTGCTTGAAGAATCGTATGTTTTTCTGTGTCAATTAGTGTTATTTTAGACTGCGCTGGCTTACCCCATAAAACAAATATAATAGGTTTGTCTCGGTTGGAGAGCTTTTGGATTACTGTATCCGTAAAAGTTTCCCAACCCATTCCTTTATGAGAGTTAGCTTCTCCTGCTCGTACAGTTAAAACTGTATTTAGTAAAAGGACCCCTTGTTTCGCCCACTTTTCTAAATATCCACTCGTTGGAAGAGGACAACCTAAATCATCTTCTAATTCCTTCAACATATTCCGTAAGCTTGGAGGTATACGAACACCTGGCTTCACAGAGAAGCTCATCCCATGGGCTTGCCCTTCTCCGTGATAAGGGTCTTGTCCCAAAATTACTACCCTGACATTATCATAGGTGGTCATCTTAAACGCACTGTCGATTTCGGTACGTTTGGGAAAAATTGTTTGAGATGCATATTCCTCATCTAAAAATAATTGTAACTTTTTAAAATAAGGCTTCTCCTGTTCCTCTCTTAACACATCTTTCCAACTAGGCATGTACTTGTCACTCCTTAAACTCCACTTCTACATCATAATTCACTAACTGGAACATTTCTTTCACTGACTTAGCCGCATTTTCTTCTGCTAGCTCTAAAATACCTTGTCCAGTTGTTTCTTCAATCATCATTTCTTTTGCAGTCTCTGCAAGTTCATATCCCTCTTTAATATCTGCTTTCTCACGGAATAGTCCTTCATATGAAAATACTTCTACCTGTTCAAATAAAATCTCTGGTCCACCTAGAAATTCAGGCTTTGGCAATATTAACTTAGCCGTCCTATTTTCTTCATCTACATCTATATCTGACTCGACCACCTGCGAAAAATCGACACCTGCTTTGACGGAACCAGGTATAACCACTAGAAGTTGTCGCTTAGTGCCAGGTAAATCAATGCCAATCTCTTTTCCAAATACTGCATTATCTTGTCTTTCAATAATTACTTTCGTATAAGCCTGGGCAGTTGACAACTCATTTAACGCTTGTACTTGTTCCACGAATGAGCCTTTACTTTCAGTGAACGTACTTCCTTTAATAGCCCAAAAAGCTGCAAATGGAAGGGCTGCTATTAATAAGAGAATGAGTAGTCCAATAAGTAGGAAGGACTTTGTACCAAACCTGTATAAAGTTCGTGGCATCTTCCAAGCATTAAATCCTTTACGTGAAGGGCTTTCTGCAATAGTAGCAGCCGACTCATCTTGAGCTTTTAATTCTTCCAAGAGCTTTTCCATTTCACGAATCTTGTCCTCTTTTCGCATATCATCCCTCTTTCCTCTAAATCTATTACGTTTACATTAGCTAAAAGTTTCGCTATTAACAACTAATCTACCATGGTACGATAAAAAAAAGGAGTTTTTTCAAATGGCAGATTTTCACTATCGAGAAAAATTAAAACAGATTGAAAAAGCAGCTAGTACCAATATGGTTCCAGAAGGAGCTAAAAACATTGGATTGGGGTGCTTTATTTTTGTATTTGTTTTACTTATTGCATTCCTTATTTTCTTATCTGTTTCACTATGGGTAAACGAAATTATAGTTGGCTCCCTTGTAACAGGTATACTTGTTGTTGTTTGTTTATTTGTTTTATATAAGTTCTGGACAGCTCCTAAGATTCCTTAATGTAAATATCCGAAAAAATCTGCTACAATAAAATAATTATACGCAGCATAGAAAAAGGAGAAAAGTCCAATGTCTATCAAAAAAACACTTACAATAGCTGGTTCCGATACTTCTGGTGGAGCTGGAATTCAAGCAGATTTAAAGACTTTCCAAGAACACGGTACATATGGCATGAATATTTTAACAGTTATTGCTACTATGGATCCTGATAACGGTTGGAGCCACGGTGTATTCTCATTGCCAGTAGAAGAGATTAAACGCCAAGCAAAAACGGCATTATCTACAAATGTGGATGCTATCAAAACTGGTATGTTAAGTACGGAAGAAATTATAGAGACAGCCGGTAATATTATAGAAGAAGCTGGAGTTAAAAGTGTAGTAATTGACCCTGTTATGGTATGTAAAGGCGAGGATGAAGTCCTAAATCCGGGGACAGTGGATGCAATGATCGAGTTTTTACTTCCACGCGCATTAGTCGTTACCCCTAACCTGTTTGAAGCTGGACAACTTTCCGGCCTTGGTGCATTGCACACAATTGAGGATATGAAAGCAGCCGCAGAAAAAATTCATGCTCTTGGTGCGAAAAATGTAGTCATCAAAGGTGGTAAGCAGTTAAAGCACGAAAAAGCTGTAGACTTATTTTACGATGGACAAACACATACACTTTTAGAAACAGAAAAAACAGAAACTACGTTTAATCATGGTGCTGGATGTACGTTTGCTGCAGCAATAACGGCAAATTTAGCTAATGGCTTTTCTGTTGCCGATTCAGTTTTTGAGGCGAAAGAATTCGTTTCAGCCGCTATCGCACACGGTTGGAAATTAAATCAATACGTTGGACCAGTTCTTCACGGTGCTAAAGGTAAATTCGGCGCTCCAGAAGTAACTACTACAACTGTTTAATAAGTATTTAAAAACTCGTAGAGTCATCGATGACTTACGAGTTTTTTTGTGTCTAATTCAATCATTCGCATCATTAAGTTTTTTTCATTATACTAATAGCAGACAGTATACTAGGAGGCAATATGAATGGAACTTGTTCAAGTAGAACGCTTGCAGGAGCTTTTGAATAATTTTGCAAACGAAGATGTATATATACATTTAGAAACAACAAATGGAGCCTATGCGGCACATTTTAATGAGAGTGTGTTTAATGCGGGTGCATTCATTCGTAACGTTATCATACGTTACGAACTTGGGAAAATAGCAGGAGAATCTCCACATCGTATAGGGTTAAAACTCCCGCATGGTTGGGTATATGCACAAGGGATTACCCATTTCGAGTTAGATGAGCACGGAAGATTATTGATGGCTGGACATGATCAAACTGGGAAATTGGCCGTTGCATTACAAATTAGCAAAACACCATTTACTTACTAAGGAGGACACATAAATGACATTACCAATGGAACGACATGTATTAGTTGTATTCCCTCACCCTGACGATGAAGCATTTGGGGTATCAGGTACAATAGCAACTTATATTAAGCAAGGAATTCCGGTTACATACGCTTGCTTAACACTAGGGGAAATGGGAAGAAACTTAGGAAACCCTCCTTTCGCCACTCGTGAGACATTGCCGCAAGTTCGCAAAGATGAACTACTTGCATCTGCTAAAGCAATGGGAGTGACAGACCTTCGTATGATGGGTTTACGTGATAAAACGGTAGAATTTGAGGACGATGAAAAAATGGTAGAGATGATGCAAAACCTAATCTCTGATACGAACCCTTCCCTAGTAATTACGTTTTATCCAAATTATGCAGTTCATCCTGATCATGATGCGACTGGACGTGCAATGATTCGCGCAGTGAGACGTATGCCTGAGGAACAACGCCCAACAATTTATGCTTTAGCGTTTTCAAATGATTCTAAGGAAGTCTTAGGAGAGCCAGATATTGTTCATAACATTAAAGAAGCTGCAGAACAAAAAATGGGATCTATGCGTGCGCATATTTCACAGACTGCATGGATGTTAGAAGAAATGGATAAACGTCTAGCTGATGGAGAAACTGAAGCAGAAAATTGGCTAAACTTCGAACGTTTTTACACATATGACTTCTCCAAAGATTTCGAATAAAGGAACTTTCTTTAAGCTATAGACTTCTTCATGCAATTGAATTATTATGTATAAACAGTATTAGTTGATGTATAAATATTCATATATATAGAAAGTTGGTCTTTTGCATGAAAAAGTTTTCTTTATCCACTTGGCTATTATTCCTGCTACCATCTATAGCAGGTGTTATTCTTTTTATGATTCCTCTACCTATTGACGAAGGAATTCAAATACCTATTGCATGGTTTGCTAGTATTCTTTCTACCTTACTTGAACCAGTCGTCCAATGGGTTGCATTAGTAACACTTTTAATCGCTGCCATTGGCTCGATTATTTTTCTGTTCAGACCAAAAGAAGAGACTTTTATCAATAACTTATTCAAAGTAACTCCTTTTTGGACAGTTACACGTATTGTCGGTGCAGTCTTTTCTATTTTGATCATCTGGCAGATTGGTCCTGAGGCAATTTGGAGTGAAAATACAGGTGGAATGTTATTAAGTCCTACTGGACTGGTGTCCTTCCTATTTACCATTTTCTTATTCGCAGGATTGTTGTTACCTCTACTACTAAACTTCGGACTATTGGAGTTCTTTGGTACGATGATGGTGAAAATCATGCGTCCTCTATTCAAGTTACCCGGTCGCTCTGCCGTTGACGCACTTACTTCATGGGTTGGAGATGGGACAATCGGAGTTTTGCTTACTAGTAGACAGTATGAAGAAGGTTATTACACGAAGAAAGAAGCAGCTATTATTGGTTCTACTTTCTCCGTTGTTTCTATAACATTTTGTATCGTTGTATTAGATCAAGTTGGTTTAGGCAATTACTTTATACCGTATTATTTAACCGTTCTACTTTGTGGTGTTGTACTTGCGTTTATCATGCCAAGAATTTACCCACTTGCTGGAAAAGAGGATACACATATTGACGGACGTCCTCTTGATTTAGAAGCAGAGAAATACCCTGAAAATTATAATGCCGTTACGCATGGTTTAGAAAATGCATTGAACACGGCTAGTAAAAATCGTTCAATTGGCAAGTTTTTTACGGATGGTATAAAAAATGTGATTGATATGTATATTGGAGTTGCACCTGTAGTACTTGCATTCGGTACAATTGCATTAATGCTTGCAGAGTATACTTCGGTATTTACTATTTTAGGTAAACCTTTTGAGCCCCTATTAATGTTATTTGGTATTCCAGAAGCAGCGGCAGCAGCACAAACAATGGTTGTTGGTTTTGCGGATATGTTCCTTCCGTCTATTCTTGGAGCATCTATTGAATCAGAAATGACTCGCTTCTTTATCGCTACAATGTCTGTAACGCAGCTGATTTATATGTCTGAAGTTGGTGGCTTGTTATTAGGTTCAAAAATTCCGGTTAATATTAAAGACTTAGTCGTTATTTTCTTATTACGTACGCTTATTTCATTCCCAATCATTGCAGTAGTCGCACATATATTGTTTTAAATAAGAAAGACCAGGTATAAAAAACACCCGGTCTTTGTAGATTAAACCTGTTTCTATTGTTAAAGTACTTTGGACAGATTTTATGCTATATGATTACCATTTGATTTTCAAGGAGGCTGTTCGTGACTAATGTCACAAATAGCCTCTTTTTTCTCGGTAATCTTATGGATTTTTACTGTCCATCGTCGTTTTTAGATAATTAGAGAAAAAATGCTATCCAATTTTTATAGCACCAAATTCCTTTTAATTAATGATACAACAGAAAAACAGCGGACTTTATAGAAGGTCCGCTGTTTGTTTTGCTGCTAGTTTAGTTAACATATCTTTTGTCATTGCATCTAGATCATATTTATATGAAAAGCCCCATTCTTCCTTTGCAGCAGCTGCATCTATAGAATCTGGCCAGCTATTTGCTATTGCTTGACGAATCGGATCCACTTCAAAGTCCATAGTGAAAGTTGGTATTTCCTTACGGATAGATGCTGCGATTTGCTCTGGTTCAAAGCTCATTGCCGTTACATTGAACGCATTGCGATGGATCAATTTTGAAGCATCTGCCTCCATTAAGTCCACAATTGCCTGCAAAGCATCTGGCATATACATCATATCCATATATGTTCCAGCTGCAATATATGATGTATACGAAGCCTCTTTAATCGCTTTATAATAAATATCCACTGCATAATCAGTCGTTCCACCACCAGGTAAAGTTTCATTGGAAATCAGCCCTGGGAAACGCAATCCACGTGTGTCTAACCCAAATTTATTAAAGTAGTAATCACATAATAATTCACCTGAGACTTTGTTCACTCCATACATCGTTGTTGGACGCTGTAATGTATCCTGAGGAGTATTCTTTTTAGGCGTAGAAGGCCCAAATGCTCCAATAGAACTTGGAGTAAAGAACTGCAAACCTAGTTCTCTAGAAGCTTCTAGTGCATTTACTAACCCACCCATATTTAAATTCCATGCAAGTAATGGTTTAGCTTCTGCAGTTGCTGATAAAAGAGCTGCCATATGGATCATCGTATCTGCTTTAAAATCCTTCGCAAGTTGATGCATTTTTTCCCCATCGGTCACATCTAAAATTTCAAAAGGACCACTTTCTGATACAGGTGAAACAACATTTCTAATATCCGTTGCTAATATATTGTCTGAACCATACTTTTTTCGCAATTTGGTTATTAACTCTGAACCGATTTGCCCTAGAGCTCCGGTAACCATAATTTTTTTCATATTATTCTTCCTTCCAAAAACATTTGTATTTTTGAGGAGTACAAAACTGACACCAAAACCATTGATATTACTAGTCTTTCGTGAAATTAATTATACAATGTTCCCTCAATAAACACAATACAACTTTATAAGAGTTTCTTATAGTGAAGTACAGGAGGATCATATGAGACTACTTCCATACATCTCTATATTTGTTTTAGGAGTTGCATTAACGGTGCTTGTCTATTTACAGTTATGCCTTATGCAATAGATGTAATTATAGTAAGAAAAAGATGATTTGAGCACTTTTCGATTAGTAGCTGAGGATAGCATTTTGTTTAGTCAAAGGATGTCCAAAATTATAATTTTTTTATTCATTTAAATGGATAGAAACAAATATGAAAAATTAAACTTAACTTTGTTCTCATAAAAAAGGCTACCAAGTTTTAAACTTGGTAGCTGTTTTAAACTATTTAATTACACCAAGCTCTTTACCAACTTTCTCATAGACAGCGATGGCTTCATCTAGCATTTCTTTCGTATGCGCTGCGGTAGGCATATTACGAACGCGTCCTGTCCCTTTTGGTACGGTTGGGAAGACAATAGATTTGGCATAAACGCCTTCCTCGAATAGTCGTTTGGAGAAGACTTGCGTTAATTTTTCATCGCCAATAATACATGGTGTAATCGGTGTTTCGGATGCTCCGATGTTAAATCCAAGTTTCGATAAACCTGCTTTTAAGTAGTCACCATTATCCCAAAGTTTGTCGTGTAATTCAGTGGAATCAATAATCATTTGAACTGCTGCAGTAATTGCTGCAACATCACCTGGTGGTAATGCTGTGGAGAATAAAAATGGACGTGAACGAACCTTTAACCAGTCGATTAAATCCTTTTTACCTGCAACGTATCCACCTACAACACCGATTGCTTTAGAAAGAGTACCAATTTGGAAATCGATTTCTTTTTCTAAACCGAAATGCTTCACAGTTCCCTTCCCTTTACCAGTTACACCTGAACCATGTGCATCATCTACATAAGTTATTAGATCAAACTCCTTCGCAATCTCCACGATTTCTGGAAGCTTCGCAATATCTCCATCCATCGAGAAAACGCCATCTGTAATAACCATCACCTTGTTATATTGACCTGATTCTGTTGCAGCTTTTGCTTTAGCACGTAAATCATCCATATCGGAGTGGTTAAATGCTATGATTTTCGCACGAGACAGTCGGCATCCATCAATAATAGACGCATGATTTAGTTGGTCTGACAAAATGGCATCGTTTTTGTCCATCACTGCAGAAATAGCTGCCATGTTACAGTTGAAACCTGATTGGTAAGATATAGCCGCTTCCGTTCCTTTGAATTCCGCTAGCTTTTGTTCTAACTTCACATGTAGATCTAGTGTTCCATTAATCGTACGGACAGCTCCAGCTCCAACTCCATACTTGTCCACCGCATCTTTTGCAATTTGTTTTAGCTCTGGATTTGTTGCAAGTCCTAAATAGTTATTCGATGAGAGATTAATGAGCTCAGAGCCCTTCACACTTATTTTCGCGCCATTAGGACCTTCTACTGGGTCGATTTCATTATATAAACCTTGGTTCTTCAATTCATTTAAGTTTTCAGTTAAAAAATTATTTAATATGTGAGACATGTTACTCATCCTTTCACGGGTCATATTCTACTCTATCTTACCATGTGAAAAGGTTTGAGGAAAATAAAGCTGCTATTTTAAAGCCCTACAGACATTTGTCCGTAGGGCCTTGTTATTGCTATTCTCCGATTAATTCCATGCTTTCATCTTATCGTTTCAAGCATTTTCTCCTGTAATTCTCTCCACTTTTCCTCTTCAATTGCTGAGTCGTAAAGCATCTTAATCATTTTCGATTCTCCCGAATATGTGCATAAATAATCTTGAGCAAGTTCCATCTCACTTGCATAGTCATTTCTTACCTCTACTATTTTATCTTCATTTAACATGGTTTGATTGATATGTGGAAAGAAGTCTATAATTTCATCTCCATTACGTTCTGGCTCATAAACATGAGGACTCGTCGCATCGACCACACATAATTGGAGTTCTGGAATCACTATCCCGTCTACACTATTTGCATCCAAGCCACACCAAATATACCTTACATCTAATCCATGTAGCTTTGCCTCTTCCCCAAAGTTCTTCATAAAAGAAGACTTTCCACTACCCGGTAATCCTTTTATATACAATCTATTTTTCAAGTTTTTAGAAATAGACTCCAAAGTATCCTTTGCACCAAGTGGAGTAAGAGAACCCATTAACCGATGTGTAACCTTTGGATTCTTTTGAAGTTGAATATTACCAATACTTTTCTTAGTACGTTCTTCAAGCAAAGTGTTTATACCTTCCCAATTTATGGCTCCTTGTATAAGCAGTTCCCATTCGTCATGAATTTTTTTTGCTCGAGATAATGCTTGAAGCCCTTTTGATAGCCATACATCATTAGTAATCTGCTTTTCTTTTACTATTGGTCCAATATCATGAAGTTTGCGGTCATTATATGCTTCATAATAGGGTACCCATTCGTGTCCTGCCCCGTAATAGATAGGGTCTACAGTGTCAGCTTGTAAGTAAAGTGTTTTTGTTTCATTAATATACAAGCCTTCCAGCAAATCCTCATGCATTGGGTCATAAAACCACTCCATATTTTTACCTCTACGCACTGCATTATAGCCTATTTCCTTGAATATCTCGGTCAATCGATAGGTGGTCGGCCCCTTAAAGAAATATACTTTGTTCGCCTCTTGAATAATTTCCTTGTAAAAGTTTTTCACACCTTGTCCCGTATATGACCTTCCCATATAATGAGTAATTACCCCGTTCATAGCGTCATCCTCCCTATCATTCCTTCAAGAAATACTATATGCACTGTCCTAGTAAAATATGAAAAAGAGTGTGGAAAATCAAGTTTGATTTTCCACACTCTTTTTCACATACGGCAATGTATAACCGGAAATTGTATATAGTAGTTTTTGAGACAAAGGCAATGAATAATGAACTATCTGTCCAAGCAATAACGCGATAATAATAGTACCTAGTCCAACCGGTCCACCAAGTGCCCAGCCAGCAAGTGCCACAATTATTTCAATTCCGGTTCTTACTTTTTTAATACTCCAACCTGTTTTAGCCATGAGTAACAGCATAAGAGAATCACGTGGACCTGCTCCAACATTTGGAGAAACATAAACCCCAACACCGACTGCAGTTATAACAACCCCAATAACAAATATAATTATTTGCCCTATATAGCTTGTGATATCAGGTAATAGCCAGTTAAACACATCAATAAACGATCCTATAAAAAGAATATTTAGCCATGTACCAAGCTGCGGAAATTTCTTCGTTCCAATCATCGTGACCAATACAATCGTGATACCCGTCAAAATTGCCCAAGTCCCGATAGTTAAACCAAGATGATTATATAAACCAACATGAAATACATCCCATGGTCCAATTCCAAATTGCTGTCCTTTAATGGTCATCGAAATTCCCAACGCCATAGTAGTGACTCCCGTAACAAAAAAAATCCAACGCCAAACTAATTGCTTCATTCGAATCCTACTTCCTGTTTCTGAAAACCGCCTAGAAGTCTCCAGTATATAGTAGGTCAATTATAACGGTGTTTTTATCAAATGATTACATTTTAATAATTGTTGCAATTCGCCCATTCGTTAGCTGAAGTAAATCCTGTAGACTTAGTTTTAGTTGAAGACCTATTCGCCCACCACTTACGAGGATAAAATCAAGACTCTCTGCACTTGCATCTATCCATGTTGGGAATAATTTCTTCATCCCAATTGGGGAGCATCCCCCTCTAATATAACCAGTAGTTGGTTGCAATTCCTTTAACGGCAACAACTCAACTTTCTTCTCACCTACCACTTTTGCTACTGCTTTTAAATCTAATTCTTTATGTACTGGAATAATACAAACAAAATGCTTATTTGCTCCAGCGGTAACAAGCAGTGTTTTATAGACAACAAAAACGGGATAGCCTATTTTATCTGCTACAGTTACCCCGTCTACTTGATCGCCAGTTAGCTCATATTCTATTATATCGAACGCAATGTTCTGCTGTTCAAGTTTACGCACCGCATTCGTCTTTTGTTTTTTGCTCATATTTGGAAGCCCCTTCTTATGCTATGCGGAAGAAACTTGGCTGTTGGTCAGTAAAGCCATATTTTTTCATTTGCACTTGAAATGAGTATTTTGCAATTGCTTGTTCTATATATCTTTTTTTCTGTAAATCCTCCCGTTGCACCCCAGGGGATTGGAGATCATATTGAACAGAGCGATTAGATACCGCAGCCTCATCTTCTCTTTGTCTTTTGGCTTCAACCTCGATTTGTCTAGTTGCTTCTTCGTTTAATGTAATTTGTGTTTGAACGGTTTGTATTTTTGCAGTAGCATTGGCCGCTAGTCGTAAGTCTTCGGAACTCAGGTGATCAGGAGCAAGTGCAGAACTTCTAACTTTCTCTAATAGCTCTATCGTCTTTTCAGGGGTAGGACCGCCTACTATTTGCACTGGAACTGCTGGTCCTTTTATTTCTAGCATACTTTTGCTTTTTTCTAGTTGCTGAAACTCTTTAACTGCCGCACTTATTTCGGGGGAATCACTTTCTTTTTCCTTCTTCCCAAGTAACAAATCCTCTAAGTCTGCTAATGTAGGATTCTTTTTAGGCTGATAATATTCAGCATTTTTACGATAGGCTTGTCCTACATCTTTTCGCTGAAAAGCTTGTTTACGTTGTTCTGCTTCTGCAATTAAGTTCAAAGTACCGTTTCCTGTCGCCCTCACCAACATTATTCTTCCACCTCTTTCCATATAGTTCTCCTTCTTAACATTTTACCACTTTCACAAAATATTCAAACTTACTATTGTCATGAATTTCACATGCATAAAGACTCAAATAGTTTTTTTAAAAATTTTTAATTTTATAGGTCTTTTATACTTATCCGTAATTTTTAAAATGTCTTATAAAATTCATAAAAGAGCCAAAACTGTTTTTTTTCGCAATCTGAACATTGAATATAAGTCGCTAACTACCAGGTTGACTAAGGGCGTCCGCCACTGCAAAAGCCCTTACTATATGATATATTAAATTTTAATGGTAGTTCGAAGGGATGTTATAAAATGAAGAAAAGTATTGTAATTGCAGAGAAGCCCTCTGTAGCAAGAGACATCGCAAATGTCCTCAAGTGTCATAAAAAAGGAAACGGTTATTTAGAAGGTGACAAATATATCGTTACTTGGGCATTGGGACATTTAGTAACATTAGCAGATCCTGAAACTTATGATGTTAAATATAAAACGTGGAACTTGGATGATTTACCAATGCTCCCAAATGATTTGAAGCTAGTCGTTATTAAACAAACAAGCAAACAATATAATGCGGTCAAAAGTCAGTTAGTTCGTACGGATGTCAGTGATATTATCATTGCAACCGATGCTGGTCGTGAAGGTGAATTAGTAGCGAGATGGATTATTGAAAAAGCTAAGGTTAAAAAACCTGTTCAACGACTTTGGATTTCATCTGTAACGGATAAAGCTATTAAAGATGGTTTTCAAAATTTAAAACCAGGTAAAGCTTATGAAAATTTATATCACGCAGCTGTTGCAAGGTCTGAGGCAGATTGGTATATCGGGTTAAATGCAACTCGCGCACTTACAAGTAAATTCAATGCACAACTTTCATGTGGACGTGTGCAGACTCCAACTGTCGCGATTATTGCTCAAAGAGAAAACGAAATAAGAAACTTTAAACCGAAAACATATTACGGTGTGGAAGCACATACAGATCAAAAGTTAAAGCTTACTTGGGTGGACAAACAAACAAATGACTCTCGTACTTTCACTAAAGAAAAAGTAGAACAAATTGTTTCTAAAGTGGACAACAAACAGGGAACCATCGTAGAGGTCGATAAAAAACATAAGAAAAGCTTTGCGCCTCAACTATATGACTTAACTGAGCTCCAACGAGATGCCAACAAAATATTTGGATATTCAGCGAAAGAAACACTTGGTATTATGCAAACTTTGTATGAGCGACATAAAGTGCTAACGTATCCTCGGACGGATTCAAGATATATTTCTACCGATATTGTAGAGACATTACCAGAACGTCTAAAGTCATCTGGCATTGGGCAATATAGACCATTTGCTAGCAAAGTATTACAAAAGCCTATTAAAGCAACCAAAGCATTTGTGGATGATAGTAAGGTTTCAGATCACCACGCTATTATTCCAACAGAAGAAACAGTAATACAGTCTAACTTTACAGATAAAGAACGCAAAATTTATGATTTAGTGATTAAACGTTTTATAGCAGTACTTTATCCTCCTTTTGAATATGAGCAAATTACGGTCAAAGCGTCTATTGGCGATGAATTATTTGTAGCAAAAGGAAAAACGATTCTTTCGTCAGGTTGGAAGGAAGTATATGAAAATCGTTTTGATGAGGAAGAAAATACGGAAGACATGAAAGAACAACTACTTCCTAGCATAAACAAAGGCGATAAACTTTCCGTGAAATTAGTTACTGAAACATCAGGACAAACGAAAGCACCGGCAAGATTCAATGAAGGTTCTTTACTTACAGCTATGGAAAATCCGGCAAAGTATATGGGTACCCAGGATAAGGAACTAGCTAAAACACTGGATAAAACAGGTGGATTAGGAACAGTTGCTACAAGGGCAGATATTATTGAAAAACTGTTCAATTCATTCCTTATGGAGAAAAAAGGAAAGGATATTTACTTAACTTCTAAAGGGAAACAATTACTTGAATTAGTTCCAGAAGATCTAAAAACCCCTGCTCTTACAGCTGAATGGGAACAAAAACTGGATGCAATTGCAAAAGGGAAATTGAGTAAAAACGTATTTATTAATGAAATGAAAACTTATACAAAAACAATTGTTAGCAATATCAAAAATAGTGATAAAAAATTCAAGCATGATAATATATCCACAAAAAGCTGTCCTGATTGTGGCAAACCTATGCTTGAAGTGAACGGAAAAAAAGGGAAAATGCTTGTATGTCAAGATCGTGAATGCGGCCATCGCAAAAACGTCGCAAGAGTTACTAATGCCCGTTGTCCACAATGTAAGAAAAAACTGGAATTGCGCGGTGAGGGTGATGGTCAGATCTTCACATGTAAATGTGGATTCCGAGAAAAATTATCTGCTTTCGAACGCCGGAAAAAAAATTCAGGTGGTAAAGTGGATAAACGCGATGTACAAAAGTATTTAAAGAAACAAAACCAAGAAGAAGAACCTGTAAATACAGCACTAGCAGAAGCATTAAAAAAATTAAATTTAAAATAATATAAAACTATACATCATTTCCTAACTAGGATCTGATGTATAGTTTTTTCTATCTATTATTTCCACATACTTTTCAACTATTACTCCAATATAATCATAATTACATCATTTTTTTACATTTACATTACTATTTTCTCACCCTTTTTTATCCGATAGGTGATATTATTGACATAATAACACTGAACTTATGAGGTGAAATAGTTGGATATAGCTGTCCCCTTAAAAAATACAATATTAAATGCCTCAGAAGATTTAATCATTGTACTGGACGATACTGGAAACATAATAAACATGAATAGTGCGTGGAAAAAGATTGAAACATTGAATGAATTTGTTCCTCTAATTTTTAAGAACTCAAACTTCACAGACTTATTGGAGTCAACACAGAATTACGAGCAATTGGATTCTATTCAACAAATACTGCGTGGAGATACAGATGAATTTCAAAAGAAGTTTACAATTTCTATAGAACAAAAGCAGTATTACTATTTATTTCGTACGTACAAATTGACCCTCTCTTCCAATCGAGTAGGTGCAATTATTATTTACTCAGCATATAAGCAAGAAGTAGTCTCAGAGATGAAGAATATTTTAGAAAGTATGACAGATGCTTTCTTTTCAGTCGATAAAAGTTGGAATATTACATACATAAATGAGTATGGAAAAACCTTACTCAGCCAAGTACTTCCAAGCTTTAACTATAAAAGTTCCGAAAGCCCTTCTTTGTTAGAGACAGAATTTTTCCCTTTTCTTCAACAAGTAATGTTAGAACAGGAAACTCGACAACAAGAAATTTTCATCCCATCAATACCTACATGGTTCGAGGTTAAAGCTTATCCAATAGAAGAAGGTGGTTTGTCTGTTTTTTTCCATCATATAGCCGAAAGAAAAAATATTGAAAAAGATTTAAGGAATTTAGCTTATTTTGACTTTTTAACACATTTACCTAATCGTAGAATGACCTATGACCTGCTACAGCGTAAAATAAAAAACGGTGAGCCTTTTTCATTTTTTTATATAGATTTAGATGGCTTTAAATTGATAAATGATATGTATGGGCATACACGCGGGGATGCAATTCTTGTGGAAATGGCTAATTTTTTTAACCAAACCATCAAAGTAGACAAGGTAGTCTCCCGAGTGGGTGGCGATGAGTTTGTTATTTTCACAGATGAAGTAGATAAAGAAAAGTTAAGTATTATTGCAAATAAATTGGTTCAAGACTTCCAAGAAATTTCTGAATCCAAATCAGTACCTTCTATTCCGTTAAGTCTAAGCATTGGAATTTCTAGATATCCTCAGGATGCGTCTAATACCGATTTACTATTTCGTTACGCTAATGTTGCTATGTATACATCCAAAAAACGAAGTATTAATAACTTCAGTTTCTTTGAATACTCGATGATTGAGGAGATAGAACGTAAGGTCCATATTGAAAATGAGTTACACGGGAATCTAAAAGATACTGCGATTCACTTTGTTGTGCAACCTCAATTCAATTCTACAAATAATGAAGTAATCGGCGTAGAGGTGCTCACTCGTTGGATTCATCCGAAGTACGGGTATATTACTCCTCCAGAGTTTATTGGAATTGCTGATAATAGTGGAAGAATAGAGGAACTCACAAAGTATTTGATCTGCGAGGTGTTTTCCAAAGTTTCTAAATGGATCCAGGACTATGGTTTTAATAAGCCAGTAGCTATTAATATTACTCCGAAGCTACTTGGAAACAGGAAATTTTTTAATGATTTAATTCACTTTATTCAGTTTTATAATATTCCACCACAGATGGTAGATATCGAAATTACTGAGAATGCTAATTTAGACACCGACCAAAATATATTAAGTAATATTGCCTTTTGTCGAAAATATGGAATCCGCTTATCCTTAGACGATTTTGGAACGGGGTATTCTAAGTTAGCAGATCTTGTCGATTTTCCAATCGATAAATTGAAAATAGATAAGTATTTTGTGGATAAAATCGGTAAAGAAACTAATGCGGAGCTCATATTGCATACATTTATGAATCTTGCCAAAGGATTAAAATGCGATGTTCTTGCAGAGGGTGTAGAAACAAAAGAGCAGGTCGATTACTTGAATAGCCTTGGTCTTACATATTTTCAAGGTTACTATTTCTCTAAGCCTGTTTCTCTCGACGAATTTGAACAAACTTACTTAATAAATAACTAATAAACAGGTGAAGAAAAGCATGTTTTCTTCACCTGTTATTGTTACCTATCTAATCTCTATATCCAACCACCTATTTTACTTGGAGCGAAACAGACCCATTTAAGTAATTGGGATATGCAACGAACTCTATTTTAACTGGGTTAATAATGCCTTTTGCATCTATAGTTACTTCTGTAAATTGTTCATCTTGGTCTCCCCAATTGCTTTCGCGTGGTATATCAATTATCTCACCTTTAGCATTTTCCCCTTGAGAAAATAGAGAATACATATGATTTTCTCTTATAGGTCTATATTTCAGTTCAATTGTATTACTACCAACATTTAATATTTCCATTTTTCTATCGGATGGCTGTTCAATGATTTCCTTTTTTGCAAAGTCTACGAGTAAATAGCTTTCCTCTTTAAGGAGTGCTTGCACCGTTTCAAATTTTAAATACAGCTCTTTTGGCTCCTTAAAATAGTTACTTTCTAAAAAATACATATTTTCTTTATTTTCATTTTCACCGAAGTCAGTTATACCATTTTGAATGGAACTCCATACTTCTCCGTTTTCATCCTCTAATCGCATATCCTCAAACTGCAATATTTTCATATCATTTTCTTCATCAAATTCTAAAACAAGGGCTACTCTTAATGGGTATACCTTTATCTTCTTAACTTCAATTCGTTGACCATCCATCTCAACAGTTTTATTTAATGTATATATTTTCCCTGACTTAATTTCTTTTTTTAGTGTAAATGGCACCTTAAAAACCGTTGTCTTATTAGCTTGTTCTGCTTCCAATTGAAGTTCAAAATTCATACTTGATAATTTTTTTATATCACTAAAAACAAAACTAAATGTACCTTCTTTTCTATTTCCAGTTTCTTGGTCTGGTGGATCATAACTGATCGCTGCTAATAGCTCCTGACTATTATTTAAAAACTTGATATTCTCATAATCTATATTCTCTAGTGAGTGCGGAGCTTCTAATGTATAAAAAACTTCCGCTCCTGTTTCATCAATAATAATTCCATCTACTGTAAAAGTTATATTATCTTTAACTTGAGCAATACCGATGACCTCATAATAATCATTCTCGACGATTGCTTTCATTCCTTTGTCCAAATGAAGGAGATGCACGAAACTCTCCATTCCCGGTATTGTTGAAATTGCACTAGCAAATGCTGGTGATACACGAATGGATGTCACTAAGGTTAGTATCAGAATTGCTGCAACAGAAAAAGCCCATAGTGTTTTATTGCGTTTTCTTCTTTTAGCTTTCGCTTGTATTATTCCTAGTTGAATTGCAGTATTTACGAGTTGCTCAGGTACAACCACTTGCTCTAGCTTCTTTTTTGTTATGTCTAACATGTCTTCTTCTTTTTCATACATGGCCAGCATCTCCCTTCTCTGATAGGAAATTTCTAAGTGACTTAAGTGCTTTATGAAGCCTCGACTTAACAGTTCCCTCTGGGATTCTTTCTAGTTTTGCAATTTCTTTAATTTTAGTATTTTGAAAATATTTCAGGAATATTAACTGTTGGTCAGCAGTTGATAGGGAAGCAATTGCTTCGTTCATTTCTAGGTAGGTAGTATCTTCCTTATATCCTATCGTCTGTAGGATTTCACTCGGACTATCCCTTTTCTTTTTCTTCAACTGATCCTGGCAATAGTTCATCATAATTCTTACTAACCATGTTTTCATAAAGGTGGGTTCTTTCAATGTATGTATTTTTTGATATGCTCGAAAGGTTACTTCCTGCATAGCTTCCAGTGCATCATGTTCATTCTTTAAAAATGCATAAGCTGTTCGATATAATGTATCTTTATATAATTGCATTATCTGTAAGAAAGCCTCCTCATCCCCTTTAATGGCTTTCTTAGCTATTTCAATTGTCTCCACTGCGTCACCCCCTTGTCTGTTATATATATTAGACATCACAAAGCCAATAAAGTTCATTTGAATATAATTTTTGTTGAAGGATAAATAATGGCCATAAAAAAAGACATCTCTATTTACAGAGACATCTTACATTTTTAGTGGACATCCATCGGTTCCTTAGAAAGGTTTTTGCTCATTTCTGCGTATTGAACAAATACACGAGCAAGCTCTCTTAAACGATCATGTACATCATTATCGATAATGACATTGTTTTCATCAAAGTGACTTTTATGTGTGTAAACATAATTAGGTGTTACTAGGCATCTAAAATAATCTAAAATCGGTTTGAGTTGATTTTCTATGACAAGATGATGTTGGTATGTTCCACCATTGGCAACGATTGATACTGGTTTATAACGCATGGATTTGGGGTGAAGAAAATCAAAGGTATTTTTCAGTACTCCTGGTATAGAACCTTGGAAAATAGGTGATGCGATAATGAAACCATCTGCTTGGTCAAATTTACTCACCAATAGTTTCATGTCATCATTGTAGTTTTCAAAGGGACGTCCATCTACAAACTGATGTTCATAATTTGAAAGGTGAATAATTTCTAAAGTGTACTCTGAATTGACTTCTTCTATATAGTCCTTCACTTGTTCTAAGATGACACCAGTTTTCGTACCAATTACCGTTCCGTCTACGAGTAGAATTTTCATCTTACAAAAACCTCCTTATTCGTCCTTTATTGTATCAAAAAAAGACGCTAAAATTGTAAAATGAGAACCAATTTATCAAAGTTCATCCTTTTGACGGAGAGGTTATGACGCTTTTGAACATTTTAATTTTTTCAGAAATCTTAATCTTTCGAAGTATCTTTATCAACAAAAATATCCTCTCGATTATCCCAATTAAACAACTCTTCCCGTGAAATGGGCTCTACTTCCACTGTCTCAAATGGCTTGGCATTTAAAATGTCCAGTGGTTTATAGACGTTTACACTATTCTTTGTATTATGTAATGCATAATGGTACATAGCAAAAGCCAGCTGTTCCCCTTGAATAGAGCGAAGTCTTTTAAACGGCCCTATTAAAATAGGATTTAAAAGTTTGAAAACACCTTCTGATAGGCGCTCCCCTAAACGAAATTCTCCTCGATTTCCAGTAAGCAACGAAGGTCTATAAATGAACAGATGCGGTAGGTCTATTGCTAATAACCCCTCCTCCAATCTGCCCTTCACTTGACTATAGAAAAAAGGTGACTTTTTACTGGAGCCGATTGCCGAGATAACGTGAAAATTTGGAATCCCACGTTTTTTGGCTAAGGAAGCAATTCTTAATGGATATTCTAAATCTACTCGTTCAAAATTTTCTTTTGACTTAGCTTTTTTCATCGTGGTACCTAGACAGCAAAATAGATCGTCTGCAATATCTAAATCGTTTTCTTCTAATTTATCAAAATCCTTAACCTGAACATCAAGTTTGGCATGCTTATAAGCAAAATCTCTTCTTACTATTACTGATACTGCAGCATATTCTTCACTTTCACATAGTTGTTTTACTAAGAATTTTCCAGTAAAACCAGTAGCACCTACTACTATAGCCACTCTTTTAGCCATTTTACTTCCCCCCTTTTGTCATAAGCACCTGTCCATTTCCATACACTTAAAAGATAACTATTGGAAAGGAAGATGTAATATGAAACTAGCTTATATATTAAATACACTGCCACATCGTGGACTTTATCCTGCTGATCGTGCAGTAGCATTACTTTCTTCATTAAAACCAACTAACTTCGAAATTTTTGTGCATAACTCTAATACAAGCCTCATTCAATATTTAAAAAAACAGCAAATCCAACCTCTTTTGTATAGAAATAATTCACACCTAATCGAGGAAATGAAAGTTTTTGATCCTACTTGTATTATGCATGATGGTGGAAATTCGGAAAAGGATCTTATCCGTCGTTTAAAAATGTTCAATAGTACGCTTATTCATTTGGACGACCATGGAGATGGTGGGACATTGGCTGATCTTGTCATTCAATCATTGTATGAAAATCCGAAGGACTTAACGAAAGAGCAATATGTATTTGGTCCGCTTGGCTATATTCCAACCAAAAAAGCGGTCTATAAAAATAATAACACGATACAGGATCCCCCGCATATTATCGTAAGTTTTCCGCATGAAGATCCCGAAAATTTAACTTACCGAACTTTAAGACATCTTGTACAACTTCATATTCCACTTCAGATTAGCGTATTAGTGGACGAACATTACAAGCATGATATACTCGAACTGAAACGATTTGCACTTACACGCAAATCGATAAAAATTGTCTCTACGTCAGAACCTGAAACATTCCTTCCAAACGGTGATATAGTAATAACTTCCGGAACATATATGCCATTCCTAGTAGCCCAATTTCAAATTCCTTGCATCGTTCTTTGTGCACACGAAGATGAAGTTAACTACGCATTCCCTCAGGAAGGACATGGCTTCGCAAACCTAGGACTTGGTAGAAAGATAAAACAATCTTACCTTCAAAATGCGGTGATGGAAATTATCCTTCATGATAATAGAAGAAACGCCTTTATACAAAAGCAGAAACGGTTTGATTTTAGTAATAACTTAGTAGAATTAGTCAAACTGATTGAACAAACCATTGCAAGTTCGAAAGAGGAACAAGAAATCGTACGCTAGGTCCTTTTTTATGCTACAATGAATGCAAAATACTGAAGGTGATCGATGATGACAAAATCACAGCTACAATCAGAAATTGCTGAGCTAAAATTGGACTATATTAACTTGCAAGGTGATATGGAAAAGTTAGAGTCAAATGGCCATCCTACTCAAGTTGAAAATGCTGAACGTAGACTAGCAACAATGGAAGAAAAACTTGCAGAACTAAACAAACAGCTCGCGGAATTATTATAATCCGCAGAGCTTTCTTTTTGGAGGAAATAGATACATGAGCTTATTAGTAGAAAATTTAGGACATACATTCGGAGATCGCACCCTATTTAAGGATGTTTCATTTCGCTTAGTCGAGGGTGAGCATGTTGGACTTGTAGGTGCCAACGGTGTTGGAAAGTCAACATTAATGAATATATTAACAGGTGAAATCATTCATGACGAAGGACGTGTAGAATGGCTGCCAGGTACCCATTACGGATACTTAGATCAGCATACTCGTCTACAACCAGGACGTACGATGTTTGATACACTACGCGATGCTTATTTACCGCTTTATAAAAAAGAAGCAGAGTTAAACGAAATTATTGGAAAAATGGCAGAAGCTACTCCCGAGGAGCTTGAAGTGTTATTAGAGCAAATGGCGGACATTCAAGATGCTTTAGATGCTGGTGACTTTTATTCGTTAGATATGAAGATAGAAGAGGTTGCTAGAGGTCTTGGGTTAGATGCTGTTGGTTTGGATCGACCAGTTGAAGCACTTTCTGGTGGTCAGCGTACAAAGGTTTTACTTGCAAAGCTATTATTAGAAAAACCTAAAGTTTTGCTTTTGGATGAGCCTACCAACTATTTAGATGAAGAGCATGTAAACTGGCTTTCCAATTATTTAAAAAACTATCCACACGCATTTTTATTGATATCCCATGATACTGAATTTATGAATGGTATCGTAGGCGTTATCTTCCAGCTAGAATTTTCGAAACTGACAAGATACACCGCATCTTATGAGAAATTCTTAGAGCTTGCTGAACTAAACAAAAGACAGCATATTGATGCTTATGAAAAGCAGCAGGATTTCATTAAAAAACAAGAAGATTTTATCGCCAAGAACAAAGCACGATACTCTACGACTGGACGAGCAAAATCTCGTCAGAAACAACTGGATCGAATAGAACGAATTGACCGCCCAGAAACGGCAGCTAAACCAGAGTTTAGTTTCAAGGAATCTCGTAGCCCTAGTCGCTATGTTGTTGAAGCAGAGCATTTGGAAATCGGTTACGACAAGGCTTTACTACCTCCATTGACTTTTTCCATTGAGCGTGGCGAAAAAATTGCCTTAGTCGGAATGAACGGAGTCGGTAAATCGACTTTGCTTAAAACAATTCTCGGAAAAATACCTCCTTTAAACGGAAAAGTAACACGTGGCGACTTTTTAACCCCTTGTTATTTCGAACAGGAAGTAAAAGCTGGAGATATCACACCGATTGAAGCTATTTGGGAAACATACCCAAGCATGGGACAAGCACAGGTACGTGGTGCTTTAGCTCGTACTGGACTAAAAAGCGATCATATCTCTCGTCCCCTTTCAAGTTTAAGCGGTGGCGAGCAAGCTAAAGTTCGTCTATGTAAATTAATGATGGAAGAAACAAACTGGTTAATCTTTGATGAGCCGACCAACCATCTGGATATTCATGCGAAAGAAGAGTTAAAACGAGCTATGAAAGAATTCAAAGGGACAATTGTGCTAGTAAGCCATGAACCTGAATTTTATGAGGGGCTTGTTACAAAAGTATGGAACGTGGAAGAATGGTTCTCTACTGGTAAAGAAGTTATTAAAGAGTAACGTTTTGCTATATTATTACCGAGTACATTTTTTAGGATGCTGTTGGTTGTGACATCGATCACAACCAACAGCATCCTTTTTTCAGTATTTTTGTGGCGTCTGTCTCTCCTACGCCTTCTTCAACCCTTAGAAACAGGTAAGTGCAATTTTGGATAACTAGAGAAAGTATACTGGCTTCCACCTGATTCCGCATCGCTACTCTAGCTTCGAAACATGAAAGGCGTTGAAACGAAAATCAGTAGTATTATTCACTCTAAAAAATATGTTTAGCCTATGCACATTGTTTAAAAAAAGCCTTCCAAAGTGGAAGGCTCTTACTTTCTACGCAAGTACTAATGAATCTTTTGCAAATTCATCATTCATGATTAGTTCCTTTAAACGCTGTTTAGCACGGAATAGTCTAGATTTTACTGTGCCAATGGACACTTTCATTACTTCAGCAATTTCGATTAATGAAAATTGATGTACATAGAAATACATAACTGTTTTTTGATAGATGCTATCCAATTCGCTTACTTTAGATCGAATCATTTCACCAACATCTTCTTTTTCTAATTGCTCTTCAACGGATAGAACATCCGCTGCTATTAAGTCCAGCAATGAAATATCCAATTGTTCTGGCTGATTGGCTACGTATTTACTACGTCTAACTTGTTTGCGATAGCGATCACGAAATGTATTCATACAAATGGTAGTTAACCATGCTTTGACATGATCTACTTCTTTCATATAAGATTCGTATCTTACGACTTTTACCCAAACTTCTTGCATTAAGTCTTCTGCTTCTGTTTGATTTTTTGTTAATTTCAATGATAAATAATATATGTAACGGTTATATTGCTCGTAAATTTCTTCTAATTGAACCTGCATGTTATTTCCTCCGCTCGGCTTTTCTTTCTTGTTAACTCTATAATGCCAAACTTTAACCTTACCCTCCATCGTATTCTCTTTCAGAAGAATTACAAAGGTGTAAGCCAAAATTTAGGAGGATAATAACTATCCATGGCCCTACTCTACTTTTGTTCCACTCTTTTTATATAATCGTCTTCAACCAATACTAGTTAACTCAGAAAAAGACTGTAGAAAAACTAGAGTTCCTCTAGTTCAACTGCAGTCAAAGAGCCATATGAAAGTCATAACTTATAAAAGTTCCCCTTATCCACCCTCACGAAATGAAAATCAGTACGCGGTAGTTAATTGTTCTAGATAACTTGTACTTGTGTGACAGTACTGGGTGTAACTTGTATTATGAGGAGTTGAACCTCGAGGTTACCCCGAAACCTCCGCCGGTAAGTCCGACTTGACCTGTCGGAAGGTTTGTACTCGCCTTAACATTTCGCTACCAACTTTCGACTATTCGATTACATTAGTAAGCCAATTAATTTCTTGTATTTTAGTATCCAACATTCGATGTTTTCGGGATATTTCATCCACATATTTCTGCGTATCTTTTACATTAATTGTTGTGATAGATTTAATCTCTGTTCTGGAGTATCTTTCGTGTTGCATGGCAGCAACATCCAGTAAAGCACTGTATATCTTCCTTTCTTGACCAAGTAAGTCTCGTTCCGTTAAGGCATCGGCAAGAGATTGTTGCTCACCAAAAGTAGTCAGTAAATTGGTCCGATTTATATTTTTTATAAGCTGTTTTAAGTTACTAAATATTTGATTCAGTTCTTTTGTTAATTCATAAGGATCCTCGTTCGGGGTTTCCCCTTCTTGTATTTTAGCATTTTGAAGTAATCTATTTCTCAACTGTTCAATCCGCTTTTGATAATCTGATCGGACTATTAGAGCTTCTCCTAATTTCATGCTTATCGCCCCCTATATAATAAAGCTATTCGCTTTTCAATAGGGTAAGTCCTCTTTTTCAAGAAAAAAAATACCTTTGCCATATAACGGCAAAAAAACAAGAGGCGATTAATCCTCTTGTTTTTCGGTCTCCTGTTCAGTTACTTCTTCTCTTTTTGTAATAGTCAATTTAACTATGCGACTACGATCCATTTCATTGATCTCGACCATTAGATTTTCATAGGCGAATTGTTCATTCTCTTCTGGCACATGGCCTAACTGATCTAAGACAAAGCCACCTATCGTTTCGTTTTCATTCACAATTGAAATGTTGAATAGCGAATTGACTTCTTCAATTTCCATTCTACCTGCACAGACTAAACGGCTTTCTGTCATCTCATGTACAAGAATTTCTTCGTCATTATCTGTTTCATCTTCAATTTCTTGCCCTATCATTTCTTCTATTAAATCTTCATGCGTGACGATACCAAGTGTTCCGCCATATTCATCTAAAACAACAGCCATATGTTTTTTGCGAGTCAGCATCAATTTAAATACTTTCTCCACACTTAAAGTTTGTACGACAAATAATGGATCTTTATCGATAAATGTATCAATCCCTACAGAAGTATCCATAGACCATTCGATAAACTTTTTCGAATAAAACATACCAACAATAGTATCTAAGCTATCGTCATAAACAGGATACCTAGTATAATGATGCTCCAAGATGGTATCTCGAACATCTTCATATGTAGCTTCCATAGGAATACCAACTACTTCTGTTCTATGAGTAGATAAAACATCAGAAACGTCCTTATTTGGAAAATCCAGCATTCCTTTAATACGTTCTGATTCGTCGTCTTCAAAAGTTCCGTCGGTTGAAGCAAGATCAACCATCGACAGTAACTCTTCTTTCGTAATTGTCGTCTCTGTTATTGCTCCTTTTGAACCAATGCGAATAAATAGATTCGTTATTTCAGCTATAAACGCGGTAATTGGACGCAAAAGGATAACAAGGAAACGTATCAGTGGTGACACCACATATACAACCCGATCCGAAAATGTTGCGGCAATTGTTTTAGGAAGTACTTCACAAAATAAAATAATAAAGACGGTTAATATCGCGATTGACCAGCCAATATGCCATGCAAAGTGTTCTGCGATTAATATTAAAATGACAGCCATACTTATATTGGCTATTGTATTCCCTACTAAGATAGTAATGATCATACGGTCCGGCTTTGATAGCAGTGCAAGTAGTTTCTCCGATTCTTTGTCTCCTTGTTCTGCTCTTAGCTGGACCTTCGTCCTATTAACTGTCATTAACGCCGTTTCACTACCTGATAGAAAAAGCGATACAAGTATTGAAATAGCAAAAAGTACAAATTCTATGTACAAAATTGTTGCCTCCTGTGAGTATTAAATACGTTCATATGTTTCTTACTACTATATCATATTGTGATTTTAGTTGTCACAAAACTAATATCGATCATGACTAATTATACCGAGTATAATGATAAATTATGCTATACTATTTCTATTCACGAAACTTTTTGAAAAGAGGGATTGTAATGAGTCAACTAACTACATTAGACCATTATTTCACAGAGAAAAGAGAAGAACATTTAGAAGAACTGAAACAATTTTTACGTATTCCAAGTATTTCTTCTTTATCTGAACATAAAGCTGATATGCAAAAAGGTGCTGAGTGGCTTGCGGATTCTCTAACTAAAGCAGGTTTAGACAATGTGGTAGTCGATAAAACTAGTGGCCATCCCGTCGTCTATGCTGATTGGTTACATGCAGAAGGTAAACCTACTATGCTTATATACGGACATTATGATGTTCAACCAGTAGATCCACTTCACTTATGGGATAGCGAACCATTTGAACCACAAGTGAGAGACAATAAATTATATGCTCGTGGGTCAAGTGATGATAAAGGACAAGTATTTATGCATGTAAAAGCTATTGAAGCACTTCTTCAAACAAATAAATCCTTACCAGTAAATGTTAAGTTTTTAATAGAAGGTGAAGAAGAGGTTGGTAGCCCTAATCTTGAAGAATATATTGAAAATAATAAAGCAAAACTTTCAGCAGACGTTATTGTCATATCTGATACGGGTATGCAAGGCCCTGGTCAACCAGCAGTGTGCTACGGGTTACGTGGGTTATGTGGCGTTCAAATTGATGTCAAAGGTGCAAAAGGCGA
Source organism: Psychrobacillus sp. FSL H8-0487 (assembly GCF_038008385.1). Taxonomy (NCBI): domain Bacteria; kingdom Bacillati; phylum Bacillota; class Bacilli; order Caryophanales; family Bacillaceae; genus Psychrobacillus; species Psychrobacillus sp. FSL H8-0487. Next base: position 548,748 of record NZ_JBBOZA010000001.1, on the reverse strand, counting down.
TCTTCACTCTGGTCTCTATGGTGGCGGTGTTCAAAACTCCATCCACGCACTAGTTTCTATCTTGGAATCTTTCCGTGATGCAGAAGGAACGATTGAAGTAGAAGGTTTCTATGACAATGTTCGTCCTTTAGCTGATGAAGAAAGAGAAGCTTATGCTTCCCTTGGCTTCAATGAAGATGATTTGAAGGCCGAAGTTGGTGTCGATGAATTATTCGGTGAAAAAGGCTTCACTCATTTAGAACGAGTGTGGGCACGACCTACTTTAGAGATTAACGGTGTCTTCGGAGGTTTCTCGGGTGAAGGTATTAAAACAGTTCTTCCAAGTGAAGCTGGGGCAAAAATAACTTGCCGCCTAGTGCCTGATCAAGATCCAGATGAAATTGTTGCTAAATTAAGAGCACATATTGAAAAAAACAAGCCAGTTGGAGTTGCTGTTACCCTTACAGAATTCGATAAAGGTAAGCCGTTCATCACTCCTTTCGACCACCCTGCTATTCAAGCAGCTGGGCGTAGTTATGAAAAAGTGTATAACGTTCCTACAGCATATACTCGTGGCGGAGGATCTATTCCAATTGTAGCTGCATTTGATGAAATTCTTGGACTTCCAGTCGTATTAATGGGCTTCGGATTATCTTCAGAAAACTTCCATGCACCTAACGAGCATTTCCATTTAGAAAATTTCGACCAAGGGCTTCGTGTAATTGGTGATTATTACTTCGAGTTAGCTGAGCTTTCAAAAGAAGATTTAAAAAAATAACTATGAACACATGGATTTTCTAATCCATGTGTTTTTTTATGCACTAAATATCTAAAAAAAGCGAGTGAGAGACCTATGCCTCTCACCCGCTTTACTTTTAGTTATTCTTTTTTTTCAAATATCGTTACTAGGTCTTCCACGCCCTTGCGATCTCTTGGTTTTGGCATTTCATCAAAGTATCCGACTTGTAGCATACTAATAATACGTTCCCCAGGTTGAATTCCAAGTGTTTTTCGGAACAATGGATTATCTAAATATCCGGGCGTTTTCCAACAAGATCCAATACCTTGATCCCAAGCTAGTAATTGGATGTTTTGTACAAGCATGCTTGCTGCTGCATAATCCTCTAAACGTTCTTTTTGACGAGCATCCTCAGGAACTACAACAAAGACGTAACCTCCAGGAGTAGTAAATTTCTTCATTTGCTTTTCTAAGTCTTCTTCAGAAAGCTCATTCCATTTTGGAATTGCAAATTCCTTAAGTACAGTATATAAATCTTCTAATTCTTTCCCACATGCCACGATAAATCTCCATGGCTGTCTCAATTGATGGTTGGGCGCCCAAACAGCATCATCTAAAATAGATAACAACATTTCTCTATCTACAGGCTGTCCATTAAATAATTTTATAGATCTTCTTTGAATTATCGCATCTCGTACTGTCAGTGATTGCACCATTTACTATTCCATTCTCCCTTTTCACTAATAGTTATTTTCTCCATCATACCAATTTAATCATTTATAAGAAAGTGACTTGATTTTTTCCGTTTGACTTAGAAGCGTATAAAGCCTGATCTGCTCTTTTTATAAGCTCTTCTTTATGAACAAACGAATGATTTTCTGTAGAGGATACCCCAATACTAATTGTGATATAAGTCGAGTTAGAACTTTGCTCATACTTTTGTTCCTCCACTGCCAGACGAACATTTTCTGCAAACTGGATGATCTCTTGAACAGAGTAATCCATTAGAACAATAGAAAACTCCTCCCCTCCGTATCTAGCAACAAAACTATTTGGTATACAGAGATCGTTCAAAAGTTGAGCAAGATTAATCAACAAATGGTCCCCTGCAACATGTCCTTTTTGATCGTTATACAATTTAAAGTTATCCACATCAATCATTAAAACAGCTAATAGCTTGGTAGACAATCGTGCTTCCTCGAAATAGATAGTCAAATGTTCTTCAAAGTACCTCCGATTATATATACCAGTCAAACCATCTAGTAAAGTCAATCGCTCTAGTTCTTCATTTTTTTGATAGAGCTCTTCCGTTCTGTCTTTTATCTTTTCATCTAATGATAAGTTCAATTTTTTCAAATCAAAAGAAAGGTCCTCCGCTTCATTTAATTTTAGCGCAAATTCACGACTTAAATTGATCGACTGTATTAATACATAAAAAAAGAATCCAATAGTCACAAACGGAAGAGATTCGATAAAGTTCAATGATGCGAATACATCATTTACAACTGCTGCAAAGAATACCATGATTGCTATTAAATTAACGAGTGCAGTTGGTCGCTTCCTCCTATAGGCTAGTAGAACAACATATAGATTATAAATCATATATATTCCCAAAATGATAAAAACATATTCTAATAAAGAACTATAAAAACTTGGCTGCGACACTAAAGTGAGAACTATGCATACTAACGAAATAATTACGCCAATTAGTACTGGCGTCTTCTTCATTTCTTTTGGATACATGGACTTTCCTAACAGTAAGTAAAGTAAAAACAATAAATAAATTGAAATTATCTCTATACGATGTCCCCAGATCCATGGAACCTCTGTAAATATCTTGTTGTAATAGTATGGCATTTTAAAGAGCGAGTATATGGCGATCACAATATTAATCAACCCGAAATAAAGGAAGACCTTCTCCTTTCTTCTGAACAAGTAAATAAATATTTCATAAACGCCCATTATTAGAATACCTCCAATTATAAACATGGAGGTTGCAAGTTGAATATTGTGAGTATACATTACTTTCTCAGGTGTCCCTATATAAACTGGGTTAAATGCTCCACCAAATTTGTGTGTAAAATTAGAAACATGTAATACGATATTTATTTCCCTATCCCTTGGTGTAAAATAAACTAAACGATCGGAATATTCCGGAATACTTGTTTCTTTACTATTTCCAACATACCCATTAGATGCTATTCGCTCTCCATCTACAGTGAGCGTATAAGAGGTTCCCTGATTGACGGTAGTAATCGCTAAAGTATTCCCTACTTTGTCTATTGGTAAAATCACTTTCAAATAATATGTGCCATAACCATGTGCTGTATAAACCGAATCCTCCCAGTAAGATGGTACATTTATGTTAGGTGGATTCATTTTTTTCGTACGTTCTTTTATTTCGCTTTCATTCAGTAACTCTTCCCAAAAAAACTCCCATTCTCCATTGAGAGGTATTTTGTTGTTAGCTGAGAAATTATCGTTAGATAAAACTAGAACTCCATCTTTTGCTTTAGGTAAATTATTTTCGGAGTTCGTACAAGATGCAAGTAAAAATAATAACGGAATACATAACAAATATAATTTAAGCTTCAAAAAGTATTCCCCCCTTTACTAACAAATAGAATATATATTGAGGTGACAATATGCTCTTATATTGGTTATTAAGTTATATAGTCGGTAATTTTCTTTCAGCATGGTGGATTGGCAAATGGAAAAAAGTCGATTTAAGTAAACAAAGAAGTGGAAATCTTGGCGCAAGAAATGCGGGTGCTGTGCTTGGTAAATCTGCATTTCTTCTTACCTTCTTGGGTGACTTTTTAAAAGGTGTCCTTGTTATTTATATCGGTTTTTATCTTCAGTATCCACTGGAATATATAGCCGCTGGCGGCCTAGCAGTAATTTTAGGACATCTATTCCCTTTTTGGTTAAAAGGGCGTGGGGGTAAAGGGATTGCCACGTTCATCGGTGTCTCCATGATTATACAACCACAATTGTTTGGGATGTTAGTCCTTTGTTTTCTCGCTTTAATAATGCTATTCAGAAGTGCAACCCTTAGTATGACTGTTGCATTTAGTGCATATGCTATTTTAATATGGATAATTCCTGCATTTTATTTTCTTTGGCCGGTTTCTATTGCCATTATCATTATTCTCATTCGTCACCGCTTCGACATTGTAGAATCTTGGGAGGAAAGATGGTGGAATAAGAAAGCATAATACTATTACTACCATAGTATTTTCCTTGATTATACAATTATAAAATATGTATTCGTATGATATAATTACTATTATTTAAATACTAAACAAGATAGGATGTTCAAAATGACTATGAATAAAATCGCGTGGTTAATCGATAGTAGTGCGTACTTGAGCAACACACTAAAAGACCACCCCGATGTATACGTAATCCCTATCAACATTCATTTTGGATTAGAGCAGTTTGTAGATGGTGTAGATCTTACACACGAACAACTATACGATCGTATACGAAATGGAACAGCGTCTATTAAAACTTCTCAACCTTCCGCAGGTGAATTTGCTCTGTTGTATGAAAAATTAGGGAAAGAATATAATTCTATCATAGCAATTCATGTCTCTAAAAGTCTTAGCGGAACACTTTCTTCCTCTATTAGTGGAGCGGGTATCGCACAAGTTCAAGTTGAATTTATTGACTCCCTTTCCTTATCTGCTGGGATTACAGGATTAGTTGAAAGAGGTCTGCAATTACAAGAAGCAGGTCAATCATACCAGGAAATTGCAGCAGCATTAAGAGGAATGGTATCGAAGTTTCGCAACTATATTCTAATAGGAAATTTAACTCAACTATATAAAGGTGGAAGGCTAAGTAGTGTACAATTCTATTTAGGAAGCCTCCTTAAAATAAAACCTGTTATTCAAATTACTCCACAAGGAGAGCTTAAGGAATTAGATAAGGTACGTTCTCATAAAAAAGCAATCCAGTATCTCATCAATAAGGCAGTTGAAGCCTCGGTAAATGATGGTTTACAACATGTATATATAATGCACGCGAATGCCGAGCAGCAAGCAAATGATTTAAAAGAAGCCATCTTACAACAAGCACCACATTTACAGTTTACAATTGGCGAGATTAGTACATCCCTAGCAGTACATGCTGGAGAGGATACAGTTGCGTTACTATGGTATTTGTAGGAACTAAACAAGATATAGCTCATATTAAAAGACTTCCGAATATCTATTTTTCGGAAGTCTTTTGACAATTATTATATTATTTTTACCGAAAGTTTTCCCATTAAAACTTATCTTTTATATGGAAAAATATATACTTCGTCCTCGGTGTATGGGCATAAGAATCCTCGTAGCTCCAGTATCTATTGCGGCTATTATTTGTATGGGCATTAACGTAAGGAACACCATTTTGAACACTTGTTACTATGGTCGAGTGATCATATCTGCCATCGCCTTGGAAATCATAAAAAATAAGATCCCCTGGGAGTAACTGATCAGGCGAATTTACTTGTGTTGCTTGCAAACCCTTCGTAGAGCCTGCTAAGTACCAACGCAATGAATGCGGAGTGCTCCAACTCAAACTCCATGTTTCACTGCTCAACCACCACCCTCTCTCCCTGTTGGGTTGCCCTCTCATTGGAGCCCCTCCTGCAAACAGGCATTGTGAAATATAATTAGTGCAGTCCACATCGAACATTGGAAACCTTGGATTATTACTGTTCCACCATTTCTGTGCATAGGCTACTGCAGCCTCACGATTGTATGTCGCCAATTTTCATCCTCCCTCTATTTTGTTTATATGATTAAACAGGAAATATATGCTAGTATGGAATAAATGAACTAATTAATTTTTTCGACAAATTACTTTTAGAAAGGAAGATGGTCCGTGAAACAGCATGCAGAAAAAGAAATTTCAGAGCCCACTCTACTTTGCGATAAAAAAGGTAATTTGAACCCCAAGGCAATTGGATATGCAAAGAAGCCTCTAATTGAAAGCAACTTAAAAGGTCATTATATGCGCAAGAAGAAATGGAATTATTGGTGTGTTTTTGGGGACGATATTCTTTTTTCCGCGACGATTAGTCACCTAGATTACGCAGCAGTTTGCTTTGTCTATTTCCTTAATTATGAAACACAACGTTATGTTGAAAAGACAGTTACGATTCCCCTGGGAAATAAACTAAAAATGCCAACAAATATATTAGAAAGTATTCAACTTCATTCCAAAGAAATGTCTATCCAACTAATGTATATACAAAACGAAACGCATATGACCGTAACAATTCCTGATTTTGATGGAGACTTATTACATGCAGATTTACATATATCTCATCCAATTGAAGATGATTCGTTAAATGTTGTTATTCCTTGGAATCGGCAACAATTTCAATTTACTGGGAAGCACCATACTCTACCGACGACCGGTTTTGTAAAGATTGGAGATTCCCGCTTCACATTCCAGCCAGAGGACAATTTTGCTGTTCTTGACTATGGTAGAGGAGTTTGGCCAAGAGCTGCTATTTGGAACTGGGGATTTGCTTCTCAACGAGTTGGCTCCAAAAGAATTGGTTTAAATTTTGGAGGCAAATGGACAGATGGTACAGGTATGACGGAAAACGCGATTTTCATAGATGGGAAAATGACCAAAATTCATGAAGACTTACTTTTTACATACGATACAAAAGACTTTATGAAACCATGGAAAGTCCATACAAAATTCTCTGAAGATGTGAATATTACATTCACTCCCTTTTTCCACCGGATTGCTAAAACGGATATGAAATTTATATACTCTGAGGTAAATCAAATGATGGGTTATTTCAATGGTAGAATTCAATTAGAAAATGGACCAACTCTTGAAGTAAAACAATTACTCGGATGCATCGAAGAACATCAAGCTAAATGGTGAGTGGCAAGAAAAAGAGGTTCGCGACTAATGTCACGATCCTCTTTTTCCTTTAGTACACCTTTGCTAGTTGGATTTTTTTGCATTTCAGTTGGAATTGTAAGGTTTTCCCTTGTACGTTTACTGCATAAAAAAAGTTGTCTCAAGTAAGTATTGGTTACTTAGAGACAACTTTTTTAGGTAGGAGAACCTTATGCACTCATGTTATACGAGTTGCTTCACTAACTTTTTATTTCGTTCTTTAAATACTTCATTGTGTGAGGAGACCATTGCAAATTTGTTAGCATCTGGTTGGATATATTGCTTTGCCTGATTCACTGCATTGGCAGCATCTTGGAATGTCCCGGCTATTAGATTTACTTTGCCTGGATATTGGATGATATCCCCTGCTGCATAAATCCCAGCAACAGATGATTCCCCTCTACTAGTACCTTTCACATAGAAATCATCTGCAATATCAATGGATATTTTACTCTTTTTCAGAAGTTCCGCATCCTGATCATAGCCATGATTAATAATAACCTCATCGACTTCTACTTGAATAACCTCGCCTGTCTCATTGTTAAGAACTGCAACTCGTTCTATCATGTCATGATTTGCATTAGCGAATAGCTTAGTAATCTTCGTATTGAAAAAGCAGGTTACAGAGCTTTCTAGCAACTGAGTTACCTGTGCTTCATGACCATTTAACGAATCTTTACGATAAGTCACATATACTTTTTTGGCAATAGGCTCTAATTCATTTGCCCAATCAATTGCTGCGTTTCCTCCACCTGAGATAATGACTGTCTTATCTTTAAAACGTTGAATTGATTTGACTGTGTAGTTTAAGTTGCTGACCTCGAACCGCTCGGCCCCTTCAATTTCTAGTTTGGTAGGCTTCAAAATCCCACTTCCTACTGCAATAATGATAGTTTTCGAAAAATGTTCCACTCCTGAAGCGGCGTGCAAAACAAAAATACCGTCTTCTCTGCGAGTAATGGACTCTACTTTCTCATTCACTACAACTTCTGGGTCGAACGTTAGTCCTTGTTGAACTAATTGTTCGATTAATCGTTCACCGGAAATTGGAGTCTGGCCACCTACGTCCCAAATCATTTTCTCCGGATACACATGCAACTTTCCACCTAATTGAGGTTGGAACTCTATAATTTTCACTTTCATTTCTCTTAAACCACTATAAAAAGCAGAATACAACCCCGCTGGACCTCCACCAATAACCGTCACATCAAATACATTATGCATTTTTTTAGTCTCCTACCCCTAAAAATTATTTGTTGACATAAGTTGAATAATTAAATATAGTTGCTAATATGATAATGATAATCGTTATCAGTAAATTTAGCAAGAATTAGTTTGGAGGTATTTAAAATGGTTCGTTTATATACGGACGATTTATCCATTGGCTACGGTGAGCAACTGATCGTAAAAGATTTATCTGTACAAATTCCAAATCAGAAAATAACTACAATAATTGGACCTAACGGATGCGGGAAGTCCACCCTGCTTAAAGCTATTACACGTATCATTTCTCATCAGTCTGGTACGGTCGTATTAGATGGTAAAAATGTATCCAAAGAAAACACGAAAGTCCTTGCCAAAAAGATGGCAATTTTACCTCAGACTCCAGAAAGTGCTAGCGGTCTAACAGTAGGTGAATTAGTTTCTTACGGACGCTTCCCATATCAAACAGGTTTTGGTCGGCTTTCTCAAAAGGATTATGAAGTAATAGATTGGGCAATGAAAGTTACAAACACAAGTACTTTTAAGTATTTACCAGTCGATTCTCTTTCTGGCGGTCAACGTCAACGCGTATGGATAGCGATGGCTCTTGCACAAGAGACGGAGATTATTTTTCTTGATGAGCCTACAACTTACCTAGATATGGCGCATCAATTGGAAGTTCTTGAGCTTTTGCAACGCCTAAACAAAGAAGAAAAACGTACTATTGTAATGGTATTACACGATCTAAACCAAGCAGCCCGCTTCGCAGACTATATCGTTGCTTTAAAGGATGGACAAATTGTGAAAGCAGGTCCATGTGAAGAAGTAATTACAAAAGAAGTTTTACGTGGTGTCTTTAATATAGACGCCGAAATTGGAATAGACCCAAGAACAAACAAACCAATGTGTATTACATACGATTTACTAAAGGGAGAATAGACAAATGAATAAATTATTATTGCCATTTACTATCTTATTAGTACTTATCCTCGGTGCTTGCAACAGTGAAACGACAGATACTAAAGGTAGTGAGAAAGAAGAAGCCACTACTATTACATATGAATCGGAAACAGGTCCAGTAGAAGTACCTGCAGACCCACAACGAGTTGTTGTTCTTTCTACCTTTGCAGGTAATGTTGCTGCACTAGATGTAGATTTAGTAGGAGTAGATTCCTGGTCAAAGTCTAATCCAGGATACGATTCGTTCCTAGCAGATGTGGAAGAAGTATCGGAAGAAAATCTTGAAAAGATTATTGAATTAAATCCAGATTTAATAATTGGTCTTTCTACTACTCAAAACTTAGATAAAATTAAAGAAATTGCACCGACAGTCACATTCACTTATGGAAAAGTAGATTATTTGACGCAGCATTTAGAAATAGGAAAACTACTGAATAAAGAACAAGAAGCACAAGCATGGATTGATGATTTCAAAGAACGTTCGGCAGTAGCTGGAGAAGAAATTAAAGCAGTAATTGGAGAAAATGCTACTGTTTCAGTTTTCGAAAACTTTGACAAACAATTATATGTCTTCGGCGATAATTGGGGTCGCGGAACGGAAGTTCTTTATCAAGCAATGGGTCTAAAAATGCCTGACAAAGTAAAAGAAATGGCTTTAGAGGCTGGATATTATGCGTTATCTTTAGAAGTTCTCCCTGAATATTCGGGAGACTATGTGATTTTAAGTAAAGTCGCAGATCAAGATAACTCGTTCCAAGAAACAGATGTTTTTAAAAATATCCCTGCTGTTAAAAACGGCCAACTATTTGAAGCAAATGCAGAAGAATTTTACTTTAATGATCCTATATCATTAGACTATCAATTGGAGTTCTTTAAAGAAAGTTTCTTAAACAATAAGTAATAATAGTGGAGGAATTCTATTGGGATTCCTCCACTATTTTTGTAGAAAGGATAACATGATGAAAACCTCTATTCATTTTAGTTTAAAGTTTGTTATTGGGCTTATTTTATTGGTAGGAATGTTCTGTGTTTCAATGGTTTTTGGCGCAGCTTCGACATCCTTACAAGATGTATGGCAATCAATTTTTACTGGTGTCAAAAGCGATTCTATCAATATATTAAGAGAGCTAAGACTACCTAGAGAAGTTGCAGCAATGTTGGTTGGTGCTGCTTTAGCGGTGTCAGGTGCTATTATGCAAGGTATAACGCGCAATCCCCTCGCCGATCCTGGATTATTAGGATTGACATCGGGTGCGAACGCAGCCCTCGCTATTAGCCTTGCACTAATTCCTGGGATAAATTACTTTGGTATCACTATTGCATGTTTTATAGGAGCTGCAGTTGGTGCAGTGATGGTATTTGGTATTGGGGCAACGAAAAAAGGTGGCTTTTCCCCTCTCCGAATAGTTCTAGCTGGTGCAGCAGTATCCGCGTTTTTGTATGCTGTTGCCGACGGAGTGGGAATCTATTTTAAGATTTCGAAAGATGTCTCTATGTGGACAGCGGGTGGATTAATAGGAACTTCCTGGAGTCAGCTCCAGATGATTACTCCCTTTATCGCTATGGGAATCGTTGTAGCACTTTTACTATCTAGACAGTTAACTATTTTAAGTTTAAATGAAGAAGTAGCAGTCGGACTTGGGCAAAAAACTACTCAAACGAAAACAATTTTATTTATAGTTGTTATTCTACTTGCCGGAGCCTCTGTAGCACTTGTAGGAAATATGGCTTTTGTTGGTTTAATGGTCCCTCATATTGTTCGATCAATAGTTGGAACAGACTACCGTCTAATTATTCCTATGTCCGTTATAGCAGGAGCATTCCTAATGCTTATTGCTGATACAATTGGACGAACTATAAATATTCCGTATGAGACGCCAGTCGCTGCCATTATAGCTATTATGGGATTACCTTTCTTTTTAGTGATCGTTCGTAAAGGAGGGCGTATTTTTCAATGATTCATCGTCAGCAAGTTAAAAAACAACGTATACTTTTTATTGTTTTACTATCGTTGATCGTTATTACTGCTTTTATAAGTGCAGGTATTGGTTATTCTACCCTAACCTTTAATCGTCTATTACCAACTTTTTTAGGGCAAGGCACATTTAAAGAGGAATTTGTTTTGTTCTCTGTTCGCTTACCAAGAATTATCATTACAATTCTTGCTGGAATGGCTTTAGCGCTATCTGGTGCTATTTTACAAAGCATTACACGTAATGATTTAGCAGATCCCGGTATTATTGGGATTAACTCCGGAGCCGGAGTGGCAGTTTCAATTTTCTTCTTATTCATACCGATTCAATCTGGTTCTTTTGTATACTTACTACCTTTAGTGGCATTTGTTGGCGCTTTGATTACTGCAATTTTTATATATATCCTTTCGTATAACCGAGGAACAGGGCTACAGCCAGTTCGATTAATTTTAGTTGGTGTTGGATTCTCTATGGCTCTTTCAGGCTTAATGATTGTCTTTATCTCTTCAGCTGATCGTCAAAAAGTAGACTTCATTGCTAATTGGATGGCAGGGAATATTTGGGGTGCGGATTGGCCATTTATTTTGGCACTTTTACCTTGGCTAATCGTACTTATTCCGTTTACGTTATATAAGGCAAATAAATTAAACTTACTCAACTTAAATGAACCTGTAGCAATTGGCGTAGGTGTTGCAATTGAGAAGGAGCGTATTACCCTTTTATTAGCCGCTGTGGCTCTTGCAGCATCTGCAGTGTCTGTAACTGGAGGAATTGCTTTTGTAGGCTTAATGGCCCCTCATATTGCCAAATCATTAGTTGGACCACGTCATCAATTATTCATCCCTATTTCTATCCTCATTGGCGGTTGGCTCTTGCTATTTGCTGATACTATCGGTCGCAATGTTATCGAACCAAATGGTATACCAGCCGGAGTAGTCGTTGCTTTAATAGGGGCTCCTTACTTTATGTATTTATTGATGAGAAAGTAATTATTTAGTTTACTCTTTTACAATTGGAACTCATTTGCTCAGAAGTTTTTAGAACGTAGCAGTGCAGATTAATAAATAAATGCATTTCCCAGTCCACTAGTAATCTGCAGATGAACGCGAGTATACAATACTGTCGCGCAAGTAAATAATTACACAAAAAAATGGACTACAATTTTTTGTAGTCCATTTTCTTATGATTGAAGGTATTTCCACATTTTCTCTGGGTAGTCCGTGAAAATAGCATCTACCCCAATTTGCTTTAACAAATCTGCATATTTTTCATCATTGACTGTAAAAACACGAACTTTTTTACCACTTGCAATGGCTTCTGCTCCCATTTCCCTAAGAACTGTCGGGAAAAATGCATGTAAGGCATCTGCTCCTACCACTTCAGCATATTTGTGCGGTTCAATCATAACTTCCATAAAGAGTACAGCCGTTTCTATAGGTGGAGCCAATTGTTTAACATTCCGAACCATCTCATGGTTGAACGAGGAGATTACGACACGAGCCTCTAATCGATAATCCTTTAACATTTGTAGCACTGCCTGCTCCATACCTTCATATGGAAAAACGTCAGATTTCAGCTCTATATTTAGATGATGATGTGTATCTTTAAATACATATAGCACTTCTCTTAGCGTGGGGATTGTTTCTTTTTTAAATTCGTGGGAGTACCAAGAACCAAAGTCAAATTTCTTTAATTCAGCTAATGTCATATCTTTGATAAACCCTGTTCCATTGGATGTACGATTGATGGTTTCATCATGTATTACAACCAATTCATGGTCTTTCGTCATATGAACATCGAACTCCACACCATGTATTGGTAGTTTTGCAGCTGCTTTAAAAGCTGCGATTGTGTTTTCTGGATGCGTACCTGAAGAACCTCGATGGGCATAAATTTTCATGGAGCCTACCTCCTTGTACTATATTCACTTTATTATACCTCTTTGTTTTTTGTATAAGAAAGCACAAATCACCAGCTTTTATTCCTCTTCTAAAATGTCTTTCAAAAACTTTTCTCTATTTTGTAAAAAGTATTTCGTCAGTTGAAAATGGTCCGTTTCTTCATATTCTATTTCTGTAATTTCCCCGTTGTCAAAACTTAGAATAACAGCTTCCGGGTAACCTAATAAAATAGGTGAGTGTGTGGCGATGATAAATTGGCTATCATCTTCTTGTACTAAGTCATGTAGAATTCTTAGAAACGCTAGCTGACGTGCTGGTGATAAAGCCGCTTCCGGCTCATCTAGCAAATAAATACCTCTACCTCTAAATCTATTAGAGAAAAGCGAGAAAAATGCCTCTCCATGAGATTGATGGTGTAAGGATTTTCCACCGTATGGACCAGTTCCCAGTGTATCTATATGAGTGGCAAAATTATAAAATGACTCCGCACGAAGAAAAAAGCCATTGGTAACTTTCGGAAGCCAGGAGAGCCTTATATAATCTCCAAGTGATGATTCTGATGCATCTACCTCGTAAAAGTTATTTCTTCCTCCTCCAGCCGTATTGAATTCACATTTATCTGCTATAGCTTCTAACAAAGTAGATTTTCCCGATCCATTTTCTCCTACGAAAAAAGTAACTTTGTTGTGTAAATCTAGTTGATCTAAGTTTTTGATAGATGGTATAGAAAATGGATACTGATTATAAGATGAAATATTATCTCTTTGGAGTTCAATTCTTCTTAAAAACATCCTTTCACCTCAATCCATTATTAGTTTGTTACTATATGTATTAGCTAACTCTTTTATAAATTCATATCCTCTATCTTCGAACGGTTCCATACCCAGGTCTAAGTCTCTCCACGTACTTCCCTGGCTAATACACTAAGAATGGAGAAGTTTATATGCCAATTTAATATTTGCTTTCAGATAAACTGGCAAGTCTGGATTATCTAAAATTTCCTGTGTCGATACCCAATAAACTTCACTCACCTCATCCAGGCATTTAGCATAAGGTATGCCAGATTCATGCTCGCAAAGAAAAACAATGTCTACGACAGTTAAACCCGTATCAGTTACAAATAAAGTACTATTAACATACCTAAGATTGGAAACCTGTACACCCACTTCTTCTGAAATTTCTCTTTTTAGCGTTTCTTCTAATATATTGGAAGATATCCCATCTTTCTCTACCTTACCTCCAACAAGAGATAATAACCCTCCTGCGTGCTCTTCTTTTTCACTCCTTCTTATTAACAGCCACTTATCATTTTGGTAGATTGCCCCTTCAACATTAACGATGAACATTATCTTCCCTCCTCATTTTGTATATTCTATATAGCAAAAGTCTTTTCCTCTATTTGTACCTCTTATCTTGAAGAAATGATTATCCTCTCTGTTCCATTTAATTGAAGGCGCTGTTTAAGAAAAAGGTCAATTAATCGATTATGGATATTTTTATAAGAATTGATTTATACTTTAGAGGATTGATATGAAAAGGAGTAGATTAAATGGAAAAGTTAGCGACATTCTTAATGTTTCAAGATGACAATGCAGAAGAAGCGATGAATTATTACACAAGCCTTATCGAGGATTCTCAAATTACAAGTATTGTTCGTTACGGACCTAATGAATCTGGAAAAGAAGGAACGGTAATGCAGGCTACCTTTACTTTAAAACAGCAAGAATTTATGTGTATTGACAGTCATGTGAAACATCAATTTTCTTTTACTCCTTCAGTTTCAATATTTGTTACATGTGATACGGAAGAGGAACTGAACGATCTTTATCAATCACTCAACGAAGGTGGACAAACACTCATGCCTTTAGGTGACTATGGTTTTAGTAAAAAGTTTGGTTGGCTAAATGACCGTTTCGGAGTTTCATGGCAACTAAATCTCCCAAAATAAAAGAAAAAACTTGTTTTTCTCCTCCTAGTATCAAAAATAATAATATAATTTCTAACGACATGCCTTAGTAAACACAAGAAAAGGGCTTGGAAGTTTGATATGCTCCCAATAAGGTAGACAGATGAAATAATAAAAAATCTGTTTCCTTTATTGGGGGTTTTTTTATGGGTAAAAGTGCTTTTACTGCACAACAAAAGTATGAGGTAATTGTATCTTATGAGAATAGAAAAACTTCAAGTATAGACTTCTGTCGTCAATACAATGTTTCTGACGAAACAATTAAAGAATGGATTTACCAGTTCCAAACATATGGAATGGACGGGCTTAATAATCCTAATGGATGGAAAAGGTATTCTAAAGAAGTGAAACTGGCTGCGGTGCTTGACTGTCTTTCCGGGAACTATTCTCAAACCGAGATTGTACGCAAGTACAAAATTTCCAGTGGCTCAGTGTTACGAAGGTGGATAAAGATTTATAATGATCATAGAGGTTTAAAAGAGATGAAAAGGATGAATAACTCTATGATTAAAGGTCGGTCTACTGCACTTGAAGAACGTTTGGAAATAGTTATGTACTGTTTTCAGAATGGAAAAAATTATCATCAGGCGTCGGAACAGTTCAACGTTTCCTATCAACAGGTGTATCAATGGGTAAAGAAGTTTGAGAAAGAAGGAGAAGACGGACTTAAAGACAGGCGCGGCCGGACTAAGGCAGAGCTAGAATTAACTCCCGATGAGAAGTACCAACGTGATATGAAGAAGTTAGAGAAGGAAAATGAGCGTCTTCGTGCAGAAGTTGCATTTTTAAAAAAGTTAGAGGAACTAGAAAGGAGGCGTTGAAAGAGACGTCCTTAAGCCAAGTTCGATTGACCGATAAATATATAGCCATTCAAGAACTTCATGAGAAAGAGAAATTTTCCATTGTTCTTTTATGTGAGATCTCGAAAATTCAACGTTCTGGCTACTATAAGTGGCTTGATCGCGTCCCTTCGAAAAGTGAGAAGTTGAATGAGGAAATTCTTAAGGAGATATTACTTCTACATAATAAGGTGGATGGTATATATGGTTATCGCCGCATAACGATGAATCTGAGACGTACCTTATCGAAGTCTATTAACCATAAGCGTGTTTACCGACTGATGAAGATTGTCGGAATCCAGGCGGTTATTCGATGTAAGCGCAAGAAGTATAAATCAAGTACACCACGGCACGTGGCTGAAAACGTGTTGGACAGGAATTTCAACTCCGAGAAGCCAAATGAAAAATGGCTGACTGATGTGACCGAAATGAAATACGGAGTCTCACAGAAAGCTTATTTGAGTGCGATTTTGGATTTATATGATGGATCTATTGTGAGCTATGTACTAGGTACTTCCAATAATAATTCATTGGTGTTTAAAACCCTTGATTTAGCTTTGGAAGTTAGCGCAGGAGCAACTCCACTGCTTCACAGTGACCGAGGATATCAATATACTTCCTCTACATTTAAAAGGAAAATAGAGAAAGCAGAAATAGTACAGAGTATGTCAAGAGTAGGACGGTGCATTGATAATGGACCAATGGAAGGATTTTGGGGAACACTGAAATGTGAGAAGTATCATTTAAACAAGTACAGTACGTTTGAAGAGTTGAAGAAAGCTATTGATGAGTATATTCAATTTTATAATACGGAAAGATTACAAAAAAGATTAAACGGCCTTAGTCCCTTAGAATACAGAGCTAAAGCCGCCTAGTGTCTTTTATTTATTTCCACTGTCTATTTGACAGGGGGCAGTTCAGTTCTCCAAGCCCTCTCTATTCTATATCATCAACCTATTTTAACATTGCCTAATTTAGCAAACTTCTTGTATAAAAATGAGTATTACTCACTGTCGTAAATCCAGCTCTTTCATAAATAGACAATGCCTGAGTATTATCAGTTTCTACATCCAAATAGACCGATGTTTTCCCCATACGATTAGCTTCGTTTTTACTCCAGTTTAATAAGGATGTTGCCACACCATTATTACGTGCATTTTCATGAACAGCAAGCCCTGTCACCCAGAGCTTTTCGCCTTCCTCAACTACAGTAACTGTTCCGACTACCTTACCTTGTAAGTAAGCAACCATCAAATGACGATTTGGCGTTTGAGTATTAAAAGCAATTAACACTTTAGATTCTTCTTCCGTGTCGCCAAATGCACTTACTAATACGTCAACGACCTCTGACTCTTCTTTGGTGTATTCTAATACTTCGACTTCACTTTCTATTTCCACTTTTCTCATCGTAGCTGCTACCATTGTTCGCTCTTGAAAATCAAAAGCATATCCAAGTTTATGCAGTAGCTGCTTACCTGCTTCCGAGCTTTCTGGATTTAAAGCGATATCTGAAACAGCTGCTCTTACTTCTAGATTTTTGCCCAATTCTCTTACCAGTCGTTCGCCTATCCCTAATCTCCGAACACCAGGTAGCACAACACTACTCCATTCAAAATCGAGTGTCGCTATTCGATCAATGGACGTTAACACGCCAACCAAACGATCGCTATCGTCCTCATAGGCTAGTATGCAAAAACCCTTTATATAGAAGTCGGATAGCTCTACTACATTTAGTAGAGAGGTATAATCCACTTTATCATTGTTTTCTGCCACAACTAACAATTCCGTTATTTCTTCCATTGTCTCCTCGTCTAAAGGAAAGGACACAGTCATTATAGATATATTCATTTATTTCTCCTTAAGTCTTTGAATTCGTTAACATACTATAATATTTGCCTTTCTTTTGCAACAACTCATCTTGTGTACCCGACTCGATTAGTTTTCCAGCTTCCATCACGAATATTAAATCAGCTTGGCGTATCGTATTTAGTCGATGGGCTATTACAAAACTCGTTCTTCCCTCCATTAGTCGTTCAAGTGCCTCTTGGATTTTCATCTCGGTCACAGTATCTATACTCGATGTTGCTTCATCTAATAATAGTATTGCTGGATCTGCAATTAGCGCTCGTGCAATGGATAATAACTGCTTTTGACCTTGACTAATTTCGCCACCATCAGCTGATAAAATGGTGTCATAGCCATGTGGTAATTTCATGATGAAATCATGTGCATTCGCTTCTTTAGCAGCGTGTAACACTTCTTCATCCGTAGCATTTAATTTGCCATATCTAATATTTTCTCTTACCGTCATTTCGAACAAAAACGGATCCTGTAAAACAAATGCCGTTTGACTTCGTAGAGTATGTCTAGGCAACTCATCGATAGAAATCCCGTCTACTAATATGCGTCCACCATTTACTTCATAAAAACGCGCTAGCAGCTGCATAATGGTCGTTTTTCCAGCTCCTGTTGCGCCAACTAATGCGGCAGTTTTCCCTGAATCCACATGAAAAGATACATTGGAAATAGTCGGAGACTCATCATCTTTGTTGTAATAAAACGTTACATCTTCAAATGTTACATTTCCTTTCAATACATAATCTGCATTGTCTAGAGCAGCGTCGTCTTCAATTGGCTCATCCATAATAGCAAAAACACGTTCCGCACCTGCAATTGCAGACAATACCGTATTGAATTGGTTAGCTAAATCATTTAATGGACGAGTAAACTGCCTTGAATACTCCGTAAAAATAACAATCTCTCCTATTGTCACATGCCCATAATAGGCTAATAACCCACCTACAGCAGCAACTAGTGTAAAACTTGTATTATTCAATAAGTTCATCACTTTTGGTATAAAACCGGAGTAAGTTAAAGCCCAAAATCCAGTTCTCTTTAAGCGTTCACTTTTAATAGCAAACTCTTCGAGCATTCTTCCTTCTTGTGAGAAGGCTTTTACAATTCGTTGACCAGAAATTGTTTCTTCAATCATTCCATTTAGTTCACCGACTGCTTTTTGCTGTTCCTTAAATAATTTTGAGGTACGCTTCGTTATCCATCTCATTGCAAAATACATAAAAGGTACAATGATAAGCGTCACTAAGGTCATAAGCGGACTCAATAAAAGCATGACAACTGTTGTCCCAACCAAAGTTAGAATACTTGAAAATACTTGGATAAAGGACGAATTTAAAGTTTGACTAACGTTTTCAATATCATTTGTCATACGACTCATTAACTCGCCGTGCTGGCGTTTATCAAAAAAGGACACGGGGAGCTTCTGTAAATGTTCAAATAATCCTGTACGAAGTCTAAATATTGTTTGCTGAGAAATGCCGATCATCCAATAACTTTGCAAATAAGTAGCAATAGAGAAAAACAAGTAAACGAAAAGTAATACTCCAATTATTTTGGAAAGACCGACAAATATACTTTTGGAGATATGGTCATCCACAATTACTCCGATTAGATATGGTCCAACTAAAGCTAATGCCGAGCTGACAACTACCATCAGAAGAACGATGACTAATAGAAAACGTTGTTCGTCTACTAAATTCCAAATCCCCTTTAAAACACCCTTCCAATCGGAAGCTTTATCCACCTTCTTTTTATGGTCTTTCTGTAAATCTTCTTTAGTAATAATAGGCTCATAGCCGAAAGGTTTACGAATGAAGTTCATCATGTTCGCCCCCCTCTTGTTGTGATTCCGCTATTGCTTTATAAAGAGTGGAGTCCTTCATCAACTCATCATGAGTTCCATAAGCAGATACCTGGCCCTCTTCTAATAGTAAAATATGATCTGCGCCCTTTGCAGTTCGGATTTTCTGGGTAATAACAAGCATCGTTGCATTTTCTTCTTCAAGAGCTTCCCACAACGCATTTTCTGTTGAAACATCTAATGCACTTGTACTATCATCTAATAATAATATTTCTGGTTTCCTTACGAGTGCACGTGCAATGGATAATCTCTGTTTCTGACCTCCAGAGAGATTGACTCCCTTTTGCCCTACTCTCGTATTATATTGGTCTGGGAATTGTTCGATAGATTCATGAATTTGCGCTTGGTTAGCTGCTTCTCTCAGCAACTCTTCCGTCGCCGCCTGATCTCCCCAACCAAGATTTTCTTCTATACTTCCCGTAAAAAGAATAGATTGTTGAGGAACAAGTCCAATTATCTTTCTTAACTCTTTAAGTGGCCATTCTTTAACATCGATTCCGTCTATTAATATAGTTCCTTCTGTTGTATCGAAAAACCTAGGGATTAAATTGAGAAGCGTTGATTTTCCAGAACCAGTAGCTCCCATAATTGCAAGCTTGGATCCTGGTTGCACTTTAAAGGAGACGTCTTTTAATACAGGTAAATCTGTCGTTGGGTAATGAAATGACACATGCTGAAACTCAATTTCTCCTATTCCCGGAGGCGTCCCTTCTGAGTCTTCATTAATAATTTCAATGCCCTCCTCGACCTTGAGCACTTCCTCCATCCGTTCCGATGATGCTTTTGCTCTAGAGAAGAAAATAATAATGAAAGCAAACATAGAAAAGGCACCTGTCATACGCATCGCATAGTTAATAATAGCTACTAGCTCCCCTAATTCCACGTCACCCGTTTGAATTTCTTTTGCTCCAAACCATAATACTGCCAATAAGCTGACATTCATTACAAAGAGCAATACAGGTAGTATTAACTCCATGATACGGAATGCTTTAACATTATCCACTTTTAAGTTATCTGCAACAGATGCAAAACGACTTGACTCAAAATTACCACGCAAATATGCTTTTATTAAACGTACCGCCTGTAAATTTTCTTGTATTTTCCTTGTGACCTGGTCTACCCTTTTTTGAACTTTACTAAATAATTTCAAGCCATTCCTACTCATTATGTATAAGAATACAACTAAAAATGGAGCACCTATTACTAAGAACATAGCCAAGTATGGATTCACTATAAAGGACATAATAATACTTCCCACGACTAGTAAAGGCGCTCGAAGCATAATACGTAATCCCATAAAAATTAAATTTTGTGTAATTGTCACATCAGTAGTTAAACGTGTGATTAAACTAGCTGTTGGAAACTTTAAAAAAGTAGCCATTGTAAAGGCTTGCACTTTTTTAAATAATGCCTGACGTATATCAAACCCATAACTTTGCACAATATGAGAAGCGATATATGTATTAATAATTCCTGCTAAGAATGCCAAAAAAGATATCCCGAGCATGATACTTCCCCAAAGAATAATAGCTTGCTGGTCCTCAGCCAAAATACCATCATCAATAATAATAGCAATTAGCAATGGTTGAACAAGCTCTACGGAAAGCTCTACTAACATCAACACTAAAGCGACAATAACCAATATTTTATATGGAGATAAATAAGAAAGAATTGTCTTCAAAATTAAAACACCCCTAGATTCTTCGATACTCGAATTAATTCTTGTAAAACCTATTATGCCATAAACTCTTCTGAAGACATAGAAAAAGATGACTTAATATTTTGAAAGTCATCCTTTACTTTTACGCATCCATTTAATTTCTCCTGCAATAGAGAGCCAGGTGACAAATAGAAGCATAATAATTACTCCAATATATTGCCATGATCCAAGTATTTGTCCAAACCAGAATACCGATATAATCATCGCGGTTAATGGCTCAATGCTAGAAAGTATACTTGTTTCCACTGCTGTTATGTATTTCATACTCGACAAAAACAAGATAAACGCAATGGTTCCTATTAATATAATAATTACGACGATCAAGTTTATAGGAAATACAGTAAGGTGAGTCCATTCATCTGATTTCCATACTTGGGTAACTCCTGCTAGCACTACCCCTCCTACTAACATTCCCCAACCTACAATAAGAAGAACTCCCCACTCTTTCATTAATCGAGCGGGATAGACGGTATAAATGGAAAAAGCTACACCTACAGCTAAGCCCCAAAGTAAAGCTTCTTTACTTATTAATAATACCTTCACATTTGCATTCGTTAACAACAAAAACAAACCGATTAGCGTGCCGATAATACCTATAATCTGATATTTAGGTGGAAATATTTTGTTCTTCCAAGATAAAAATAAAATGATATAGACAGGTCCTAGAAACTGAAGCAGTGTAGCGATTGATGCATTACTTGCTTCAATTGCAGCAACAAATGTGTATTGAACACCTAACATTCCTAGCACGCTGAAAACAACTAATTGTTTAAGCCAACTAATATCTGTCCATATCAGAAATATTTTCTTACCAGTTATGGCGAGAAAAAATAGTATGCATAAACCAGCCGTTATTAAGCGGACCGTCAAAAAAAAGGAAACGGACAGATTTGTATTATTTAATATCCATTCCATCATGGGTCCGGTTGCGCCCCATAGTATAGACCCAAGAATTATAAGCAGTATACCTTTGGACCTTGTAAAATCATTTTTTATCAATTAAACACACCACTTTCGAAAGTACTTTTTACCCACCTGTTTATAAATAAATGAATATATGGTATTATACTAATGACTTTTAGAAACGAAATAAAAAAAATATTAGACTATTTAAGGAGGCCCTGTATATGTTTCTCAAGGAAGAATCTTTAGACCTAGGCAACACCTTTTTTAAACATTTGCCGACACCGAGTTTTATGACGGACAACAAAGGCAAGATCGTCTGGTGTAGCCAAGAAGCAGTAAAACAATTAGGTTACTCTATTAATGATTTACAAGACATGGATGTACCATTTTTTACAGACTATACACAAGGTCACATAACTGCAAATTGGGAAACTATTTTACAAACAGAGGATCCCTTTGAGATTAGTCCTGTAGTTCTATATTCAAAAGATAGAATAGCTATAAAAACTTCCATCGTAGCAAAGTCTTTTTCATGGCAAGACACGCGCTATGTATTATTTCAGATTAAAACAGATACAAAGGATCTCATGGAAGCATCTTCTTTTCATGAGCTTCAACTCATAAAAAAAGGATTGTCTAATTCCTACATGATCGTCTATATAGATCCCGAGGGACTAATCATGCATGCGAATGATAAGTTTTTGAAAAAGAGTGCCTGGACTCCTAAACGAATTGTCGGAAAATCATTTTGGCAGTTACTCCCGGACACCCCTGAACATATGGCAATTGGGAACCAAATAATTACGCGTCTTCGAGATGGAAAAGTATTTCAAGGATCCGTGGAGAAAATTACAAAAGACGGAACTACTTTTTGGGTGAATTTACTCGCTATTCCAGTCCACAATACTCAAAATAATACTCCTTACTTTTTATTATTGGAAGATGAAATAACAGAAAAAAAATTAATGCAGACTAAACTTGAACAAATAGCTTATGTAGATACAGAAACAGGTTTGCTAAGCAGACATCGTCTAGAAGAAGTAGTAAATGAATATATTAATGAAAAAAAATCATTTTCTTTTGTGTTCATTGGCATTGATCAATTTTATACGTTAAAAGAAATTTTTAATGATCAAACGGAAACAAAAATGTTGAATGAGTTCACTAAACGATTAAAAATCTACTTTGAAGATTCTATTATAGCAAGATCTGGTAGAGATGATTTTGCAATAGTTACTCCTTTAAGTGACTGGTATATACAAGGATTTGCCAATTATTTAAAGCAAAATCCAATCTATTTAGACAGCAAAATAATCCCGATTACTGTTAGTGGAGCAATTACAAGGTATCCGGAAGATCAGCAATCTTACCTCCATTTGTTAAAAGCAACTACTAATACAATTCAAAAGGTTAAATTAGAGGGAGGCAGTATGATTGCGACTCTTTCCAAATCTGACCATTCAAAACTTTCTCGTAAGGTTCAAATTGAAAAACGATTATTAGAAGCATTGAATCATCGTGATTTACATGTCATGTTCTTGCCTCAACAAGATGTCAAAACTGGAGCAATAACTTCTGTAGAGGCATTAGTTAGATGGGAAGATAGTGTATTGGGCACGGTCTCACCAGAGGAACTAATTCCTATCGCTGAGGAAACAGGATTGATCAATGAGATTGGTCAGTTTATGTTAGAAAAGTCTTGTGAGCAAGCTGCTATTTGGGCTCAAAAAGGAATGCCTATCAAAGTGAGCTTTAACTCTTCTATTCGCGAATTTAGAGATAAAAATATGGTAAAGACCATTCGAAAAGTACTTGAAAAGTACAAATGTTCTCCAGAACTTATCCAAATCGAGTTTACGGAAAAATTTGCACTCGAAGCAGAGGCAGAAAAAGCAATTGTTCAGCAAATACAGAAGCTGCAGCAAGATGGAATCGTCTTTGTGTTGGATGACTTTGGGACCGGCTATGCTTCTTTACGATACTTGCAAATGTTACCAATTGGGAAGTTGAAGATTGACAAATCTTTCATAAATTCTGTAACTAAACAAGAAAAACTCGAGAAGCTTGTTCAAGGTTTGGTGCAATTTGGCCAATCATTAGACCTTCAAGTGGTCGCGGAAGGTGTTGAAAGTGCTGAACAGTTTGCTCTACTTAAACGAGTCGGCTGTGACGCAGTCCAAGGCTATTACATTAGCCCGCCAATTTCCGCAGAAGAAGTAGAAAAGATGCTATAAAATAGGAAACATTTAAAGAGTCTGTCCCCAGGGCAGACTCTTTTTTACATTATTTTTTTGGTAACTTACTTGCGGTAGCTGAGCATTTACTCGCTGTATTCATTCGGTTACTCGCTTTCGTTCTTCGATTACCAGCGCTCATTGGTGATATACTCGCGGACTTGAAAATTTAAAAACCGCGGGCAAAGACAAAGTCTCTTTGCTCACGGTTTTGTTTTTAATCTTAGAATTGCTTTCGTCCAAAGCTGTGTAATAATTTCAGCAAATACTAAGCCCATTGCAATCGAACCTGAAATCAGTAAAGCTAGAGAAGCAAATTCAAGAGCTAATGCATAATCTTTTTCCACAACACTTCTCATGGCATTATAAGCCGTGCCTCCAGGGACTAATGGAATGATTCCTGCAACACTAAAAATAATCATCGGCATTTTAAATTTTTTGGACATTATATGGGATACGAATGCAACGGTAAAGGCTCCTGCAAACGATGCACTCACCTGATCCTGATTTAACGAGTTCACATACATATAAACAATCCAACCGGTCATGCCCACTACTCCACAGTAAAACAGCGATTTCTTAGGTGCGTTAAATACTACTCCAAACGCTGCAGCTGCGATAAAACTTAAAATACCTTGAACTACATATATCAATTTGAATCCTCCCTACAGTGATAGTACTAGCGCGACTCCGGCTCCAATTGCAAACGCTGTGAGGAAAGCTTCTGCTCCCTTGGATAGACCGGACACAAAACTACCAGCCATTAAATCGCGGACTGCATTGGTGATGAGTAGACCTGGAACAAGGGGCATAACAGAACCAATAATGATGGTATCTATTTCACTCCCCAAACCAGTGGCAACTGAAATGGTTGCAATGACAGTAACCACAAACGCCGCAAAAAATTCCGCAAAAAATTTAACCCTCGTCCTTATCTCTAACCGATCTGCTATTGCATAACCAATTCCTCCTGCAAGTAAAGCAGTAGGTACATCTATTAGTTTTCCGGAAAATAATAAAAGAAATGCACCTGAAGCAATTGCCGCTGCAACTATTTGAATCCAAAATGGATAGGTTTTATGTTCATCTTCAATCTGTTTAAGCTCACTATATGCCTCTTCAATTGTAATGTCTCTAAAAGCTAATTTTCTAGATACATTATTAACGGAGGCGATTTTACCTAAATCCGTCGTTCTAGCATTTATTCGTACTAATCTTGTTGGAAGGTTTTTATTCCCACTAAAAATGATCCCTGTTGGAGTGACAAAGCTTTGAGATTGCGTAAGTTCCTGTGAAATAGCCATGCGGTCCATCGTATCTTCTGCTCGATACGTTTCAGCACCACTTTCCATCATTAACCGTCCTGCAAGTAAACAGCTCTCCACTACCAATTCATAATCTGTATCCAATAAGGAACACCTTCTTTCTTCCATTTAAGCTAATCTTATAGAACCAACTATAAAAAAACAAATACTGATGAAACCTTTACTTTATAAAAAAACAAAGAAAGTGACTAAAATAGCCACTTTCAGACTTAATATTTTTCTAATATAGTTTATCAATATATATTCATATTATAACTTTTAAATTCATCCGTAGCAAATAGAGGCAATTATTATTCTTGTTCCTCCCGAAAATCACGCTTAGTGTTATAAATTATATAATAAATTAACTCCTATCACTTAGCGGGCTAGTTAGAAGTACTGGGTTATATTAAAGTTAAACTCCTGCCGAATAGATTCTTCGGGAGCTTTTGTTTATGGTCATGCTGCTACTAAAGCTTTATTCGTCAAATGGCCACTTCGGCAGCATATTGCTTAGCGTTTTGTCTTCTCGGTAACCGAGGACGTACTCTGCTTGCATAATTGTATGAATCTCTCGCGTTCCTTCATAAATAACTGGAGCCTTAGAATTTCTCAAATATCGAGCTACTGGATATTCATCGGAGTATCCATATGCACCATGTATTTGCACCGCATCATCTGCTGCCTTATTAGCAAAATCGCATGCCTGCCATTTTGCTAGAGATGTTTCTCTTGTGTTGCGCACACCTTTGTTTTTTAGTTCGCCTACACGGTATACGAGAAGGCGACTCATTTGAAGTCCGGCCTCCATCTTAGCAATCATCTGTTGAACAAGCTGATGTCTGCCAATCTCTTTTCCGAACGTTTGACGTTCTTTGCTATACTTCACACTTGCTTCCAAACAAGCTATTGAAAGTCCAACAGCTCCTGCTGCTACTGTGAATCGACCATTATCTAGGGCTGACATGGCAATCTTAAATCCTTCTCCCTCTTTCCCAAGAAGATTTTCTTTTGGCACCCGCATATTATCAAAAAATAGCTCTCCTGTATTTCCTGACTTAATACCATATTTACCTTTAATCGCTTTAGATGAAAATCCGTCCAGTGTACGCTCCACGATAAACGCACTAATACCATGATGCTTTTTAGATTTATCGGTATAAGCAAAAACAATAAAATGATCAGCCACATCACAAAGGGAGATCCATGTCTTTTGGCCATTTAATATATAGTCGTCACCATCAAGTACTGCTACTGTAGACATCGAAGCTACATCTGAACCTGCACCTGGTTCTGTTAAACCAAACGCTCCAATTTTTTCACCATTTGCTTGTGGCAACAAATATTTTATCTTCTGCTCTTCTGTTGCCCATTGCATTAAGGTCATGGAATTTAAACCGGTATGAACTGAAACTGCCGTCCGAAAAGCCGTATCTCCGCGCTCCAATTCCTCACAAACAATAGCAAGAGAATTATAATCCATTCCACTGCCACCATATTTTTCAGGTATACAAACACCCATCAATCCAAGGTCTGCGAGTCTTTTCCAAATGGCAGGATCAAATGCACCGTCTAATTCCCATTTTGCCATATGAGGAATTATTTCATGATCTACAAACTGCCGAACTGTTTTGCGCAACAGTACTTGTTCCTCTGAGAAGTCAAAGTTCATCTTTACTCACCTCTAGTACTAGATTCTTTTATTTCTACGCCTCTTGCTGCCATCTCTCTTATATATAATTCGCCAGGAACGATTAATTCAGGTGGATATACTCCACGATTTTTGATGACGTTGTTACCAATCATTTGCGCAACAATGGAAATCGTATTTGCTGTAGCTCTAGCCATTGCTGTTTCACCTGAAAGGGAGTCTTTTTTGGTCGCCAGTTCGTAAGTGAAGCTTGTAGGCATACCATCTTTTAAACCTTCTACAATTACCCGCAGCAATACTGCATCCTCTTTATCCCCGAGTAATAACTGAGGTGTTAGGACTTCCTTTAATACATCTCGAGCCTTTACCATATTGCCATTCACATTAACAACTGTATTTTTGTTTGTTAGCCCTAAGTCTACGAGCAGTTTGAATTTTTCTGCATGTCCTTTATATCGAATCGTTTTGTATTCAAGTGTATCCACATTCGGAAAAGATTTAGGTAGAGTTGAAGTCCCACCTGCTGTATGAAATGCCTCCAGTTCACGATATCCTTCAAAAGTAATCGGTTCTACTTCTGAAAGTGAAGGAATTTCCTGAAGTTTCCCTTCTCTCACGACATGTGAAGCATCTGTGTAATGATCAAAGACCCCTTCCAATGAAAAAACAATATTGTAACCAAAAATCCCCTCTGGTTCAACTGGTATTCCACCGACATATAAACGAATAGCATTCACTTCATCAAGTTTGGAAGCTCCGTATCCAGCCAATATATTAATCATTCCAGGAGCAACACCTAAATCCGGAATTAGAGTAATCCCCTTAGTTTTAGCTTTTTCATGAAGCATTAATACGTGATCCGTTGCTCCACCAATATGTCCTCCCAGATCAATAGAATGGATTCCCTCTTCTATAGCAAGCCGAGCTATTTTTTCGTTAAATGTATAAAATAATGCATTAATAATTACATCCGCTTCTCTCATGATTTTGCGTATGCTATCATCCTCGTTAGCATCTAGTCTTAAAACTTCAATCTTGGAGTTTTGCAATCTTTCCTTAAACATCTTCGCTTGACCTACATCTAGATCACATAAAAGAACCTTATCCACGTTTGGGCTTAACACTAAATCACGAGCTGCTTCTTTCCCCATTAACCCTGCACCTAATACAGCAACTATCATATAATTTTCCCCCTATTATTCTGTGTCTATTTGTGCGCGTTGTAATTTCCCACTGTAGTCGATATATATGCTCTTCCATTCTGTATACACATCTAATGCTGCTACCCCTGAATCGCGATGTCCGTTTCCAGTCCCTTTTGTTCCTCCAAAAGGCAGGTGAATTTCTGCGCCTGTTGTACCTGCGTTAATATATACAATTCCAGTATCTAAATCACGCTGTGCACGGAATACTTTGTTGACATCATTCGAATAAATTGAGCTGGATAATCCAAATTTCACTCCATTATTTACTTCAATTGCTTCTTCTAGAGAACCTACTTCTATCAAGGAAACAACCGGACCAAAGATCTCCTCCTGCGCTATTCGCATATTTGGCTTTACGTTTGTAAATAACGTAGGGGCATAATAATTTCCTTTTGCCAGCATACCCTCACTTAATATTTCCCCTCCAGTTAGGAGAGTTGCCCCTTCATCTTGTCCAATTTTTATATAGGAATGGATTTTTTTCAGAGCATTTTTATTAATAACTGGACCAATTTTCACCGTTTCATCTAGTCCATCGCCAATCGTTAGTTTTTCCATTTGTTCTAGGAGCATTTTTTCTAAGTCTTCTTTTACATCTTTATGCACAATAACTCGGCTACATGCTGTACATCTTTGTCCCGCTGTTCCAAAGGCACTCCATAAAATACCTTCCACTGCTAATGGTAGGTCTGCATCCTCCATGACGATTACTGCATTCTTTCCACCCATTTCAAGAGAAACTTTCTTTAAGTGACGACCACCAAGCTCGGCTACCTTACTCCCTGTTTCTGTAGAACCAGTAAACGAGATAACCTTTACATCTGGATGTTCGATCATAGCTGTCCCAACTTGAGAACCTGACCCAAAAACGACATTAGCCACTCCATGTGGAAGTCCGGCTTCCTCAAAGATTTTAGCCATTTCATATGCCATCATCGGAGTTTCCGTTGCCGGTTTCCAAATAAATGCATTTCCTGCCACTATAGCGGGAAAGGATTTCCACGTAGCAATTGCCACTGGAAAATTCCATGGTGTAATGAGCCCCACTACTCCAATAGGTGAACGGACACTCATCGCAAACTTGTCTGCCAATTCCGATGGGGTTGTTTCTCCAAATAATCGGCGCCCTTCTCCTGCCATGTAAAACGCCATATCAATGCCTTCCTGAACTTCTCCGCGTCCCTCTTCAATTACTTTTCCCATTTCTTTTGTTAACACTTGAGCAAGGTGCTCTTTCTTTTCTTTCATTATCCTACCAATTTCATATAAATAATCTGCACGTTTAGGTGCAGGAACGAGTGCCCATTTTTTTTGTGCTTTTACTGCGGCTTCTACCGCAAGATTTACATCTTCTTCCGTAGATAGCCTCACCTCTGATAGCTGTTCACCATTTGCAGGATTTACCACTGGTGTATAATCTGCACCCTCGGAGTCTTGCCAATTGCCATTAATAAAGTTAGTTAATTTCATTTTATTCCCTCTTTTCACTTTTAAATGTAAACGCTTCCATTATTCATATATTCTATAAAATTTCATAAATCCCTTTAAAAATCTTTGGATATTTCGAATGAAACTTTTTCACCCTGCTTTCGTATAAATGGTAGAGAAAAATTTAAGGAGGAATTTGTTCATGAATAATCATGAAATTGACTACAAATTATACGGTGATGATATGCAATTTGTTGAAATCGAATTAGATCCCAAGGAAACAGTTGTTGCCGAAGCAGGAAGTTTAATGATGATGGAAGACGGTATTTCAATGGAAACTATTTTCGGCGATGGCTCATCGGGTTCTGCTGGTAGCGGCGGTGGTCTTATGGGCAAATTAATGGGTGCAGGTAAGCGTATGCTTACAGGAGAGAGTTTATTCATGACAACTTTCACTAATACAGGTAGCGGAAAAAGACATGTCTACTTTGCATCACCTTACCCAGGTAAAATTATTCCATTGGATTTAAGCCAATACCGTGGCAAAATTATTTGTCAAAAGGATGCTTTCTTAGCAGCAGCAAAAGGGGTTACGATTGGCATCGAATTTCAGCGTAAGTTAGGAGCAGGCTTTTTTGGTGGTGAAGGTTTCATCATGCAAAAACTAGAAGGTGATGGCCTCGCTTTCGTTCATGCTGGTGGGGCAATTCATAGAAAGTCTCTTCAGCAAGGAGAAGTTTTACGCGTAGATACAGGGTGTCTCGTAGCAATGACTGCGGACGTTGACTACAATATTGAAATGGTCAAAGGAGTTAAAACAGCCTTATTTGGTGGAGAGGGATTATTCTTCGCTACTCTTCGTGGTCCAGGTACCGTATGGATTCAGTCACTTCCGTTTAGTAGATTGGCTAGTAAAGTATTTGCAGCAGCTCCCCAAACACCTGGTGGTGGTTCAAAAGGTGAAGGTAGTATAACTGGTGGATTATTTGACCTGCTAGGTGGGAAGTAAATCGGAATCTTTGAGAATGGCTTTCTTTTTAAGCCGTTTTTTTTTATGAAATTATAATATTTTATACCTTGAACTAAGTGCCCCAAGTATTTTGAACAATATAATCCAACTAATATAACCCTGATTTCTGTTTCAAGTGACGCTTTCCACATTAATCATTAAAAAATGTATTTCTCAACAAGAGGATTTTGTAATGTAATTTATTGAACTGTACTTTTACTCCAATTATCGGGTGAGTATTCCTTAAATACGGACCATGGTTCACCTAAAACAGTAATAACAAAAGAGATTGCTAAATCAGTGGAGGCAGATTTAATTATTTGCGGTGCTACTGGTCATACGCCAGTAGAACGCTATTTGATTGGTTCGGTATCTGAAGCAATCGTGCGTTCAGCTAAATGTGATGTATTAGTCATTCGTACAACTGGTTCAACAATATAAAAAAAGCGTCCAGACTTTCAAAAGTCTGGACGCTTTTTTTATAGGATTAACTTATTCACCTTTTAGGGAACCGACATTGGAGGATTACTTAAAAAGTAGAGAAGCTACGTGACTGTATCTCGTAGCTTCTCCTGATTCATTTACCCTATTACAGAAAGCTTCATCCGATGTGTAAGTGCAATGTCCATGTACCTTACTTTACCTAGATACTTTGTGTATTTGTTTGAACTAATGCTTTTCTATCTTGAGCTTCATGCATTTTAACCATTACAAAACGTGCAATCGGTTGAATAACCAAACTTTCTAAGAATAGAGCTATTAAAAAGTTACGTGGCCAAATTTGGATAAAGTTAGTAAAGATATCAGTTGTAAATCCATTTCCCATGATATCTCCAACAATAGTCATTGTAAATGACATACCTAAAACTGTGAACAGTGTACGGAACATAATACGAGCAGCAAAACCGTCTGTTGGTGAAATAAATTTAGATGCTAAAAATTCAGCAAAACGACCGATAGCTAACGGTTCAATAATCATCACAATAACCCAAATAATAGGCAACAGGATTAACATATCCATTGCAACCTCACTGTTAAATCCTCCAGCTGCAAGAATTATGTTGATTGATCCTATAAATAGTACTGATAATGTACAAATGATTGCGCCAAATATTGCGCCTTCTTTACCATTCTTTGGTAGTCTTTTATCTTGATGCATATCTTACTTATCTTCCTTTCAAAAAGCTTATTTAGACCTTGGCAATTAATATGAAGCAAAACAGTCGATTTTTATAATAGAGGATAACGTTATAGAGAGAAAAAACTCTTTGAAGTGTCCATAAGTTTTTCATTTAAATCCTATATGCAAACCATGTTAATGGGGGTTTTCGCTTGGATTAAAGCTAGTCCATAGATTCCTAAGTGCATTATTAAAAGCTGTTTCATTAAACAGCCGACAATTCCTACAATATTACAGAGTTACTGTACTCTTTTTATATATTGGATTTCCTTTTCAGAAATTCTTTAATAAAGTTGGTAATAGGTTCGAAATTTTAATTAAGGGATTAGTTGATTGCTGAGTTAAACACAGCATCATTGCTCCTTCAATTGAAGCAGTCAATAATAATGAAATGGCAGTAGCCTTTTTAACCGAAAAACCATCGGCTAATAGTTTAATATAATAAATTTGCTCTATATTTTCATACAAATCACTACAAGCGGTTCGGACAGGCTCACTCATTGTCGCCATCTCACTAACGATACTGCTAAATGTATAGCCAGTGATGGTCCCATCCTTTTCAAAACTACGAATTAATTTATCAATCATGGAAACTATGGCATCTTCAGTCGAAGGATGCTTACTGAAAATCACTTTAATATCTGTTGTAATATCTTCTTTTAAAGCATGTAAACAAGTTATTAAGAGTTCGTCTTTGCCATTTGGAAAGTGGTGGTAAAGGGCCCCTTTTGTAACGTTACATGCTTTTAAAATTTCTGTTAGTCCTACAGTTTTGTAGCCTTTTTGTTGAAACAGTGTTGTAGCAGTTTCAATTATGAGTGATTTAGTATCCATATCTGAATTTCCTCCTAACATACCGACGGGTCTGTTTGTTAGTATAACAAATTTTTAACAACATTCTAGTATTTTGTTTATTTTAAATAAATAGCAAAGCGCCCAATACACCCTTGATTGTTTATCTCCCCTTCCTAAACCTTCATATAATATTACGAGGAGCATTATGCCTTATGTTCCTACAATACAAGATGGGAGGTGGATACGATGGAGTCTTCTACAGGATTATGGGTTGGTTTGTTAGGTATCGTTTTAGGGGTGCTAGGTTTCTTTTATGCTCCGCTTTGGCTAGGTGCTGGAGCAGTTCTTTTGGGGCTAGTAGCTTTAGCTTATTCTCACAAGTTAATAGTAGGTTGGATATCATTAATACTCGGAGTAATTGTTTTAATATGGACATTTTTGTTATGATGTTGAACAAAATGCATCTTGTTAAAAACACATCTACGTGTTAAGCTTATTTAAATTAAAAATTGTGATAATTTAATATATTTTTCTTATCGAGAGAGACGGAGGGATTGGCCCGTAGATGTCTCAGCAACCAGCCACGTTTAGGTATGGTGCTAATTCCAAATAGACGTTTGACGTCTTGAAGATAAGAAGACAAACTTCAATATTACTTGAGGATTCTCTTCTTATTAGAGAATCCTCTTTTTTTTATTTTAATTGTAAAGGATGAGCATCTAATGTCAAAGAACAGTATCGATACACAGTTAGTTCAATTGGGCAACCATAGTGATGAGAAAACTGGTGCGGTAAATCCCCCTATTTATCTTTCAACAGCTTACAAACATAATGGGATCGGGCAGTCAACAGGATATGACTACACACGAACTAAAAACCCAACTCGCGCTATTTTAGAAAATGGAATTGCAAAGTTAGAAGTTGGAGATGCTGGCTTTGCCTGTAGTTCTGGCATGGCCGCTATACAATTGGTTTTGTCCCTTTTTCGCTCAGGGGATGAATTAATTGCGCCTGATGATTTATATGGTGGAACCTACCGGTTATTTAACCAGTATGCAGATTCTTATAATATTCGTACCACTTATGCAAAGTTTGAATCAGCTGAAGAAGTAACAGAATTGATAACCAAAAATACAAAAGCTTTATTTATTGAAACCCCAACAAACCCTTTGATGTTGGAAATTGATATCCAACTATTTGCTGAGGTTGCAAAAGAGCATAATCTACTTTTAATCGTAGACAATACATTCCTTACTCCTTACTTACAGCGACCTATTGAAATGGGTGCTGATATTGTCATTCATAGTGGTACCAAATATATTGGTGGACATAATGACGTTCTTGCGGGACTTGTCGTCTCAAAGGGTGCGGAACTTAGTGAACAGCTGCAAACTAATCATAATGCAGCAGGAGCCGTCCTTTCTCCTTTCGATTCTTGGTTACTCATAAGAGGATTAAAGACGCTTCATCTACGTATGAAGCAACATGATTTAAACGCTAAAAGAATTACAGAGTTTTTAAAGCAAGAGCCTGCAGTTAAAGATGTATTATATCCCGGGGTTGGTGGGATGTTGTCCTTCCGTTTACATAAAAGCGAGTGGGTTGCCCCTTTCCTAGAGAATTTGAAATTAATTGTATTTGCAGAGAGTCTTGGCGGTGTGGAGAGCTTTATTACTTATCCTGCTACACAAACACATGCGGATATACCGGAGATGGAACGAATTGCACGAGGGGTTGATAATAGTCTCCTTCGTTTTTCGGTGGGAATTGAAGAGGTCGAAGATTTAATAACAGATTTACAACAAGTATTTAATACTTTAGAAAGTGAGGTTTTAAAATGAGTGATTTCAAAGAGTCATTGGAAACTAGTCTAGTCGTCGCCTCTACTCGTGGAAATTCAGAAATAAAAACGGGAGCTGTCAATGTTCCTATTTATTTATCCTCCACTTTTCATCAAGAAAACTTTGATAATTTCGGCCCTTATGACTATAGTCGATCGGGAAACCCTACAAGAGAAGCACTTGAAAAAACCATTGCGGAACTAGAGGGAGGAACTAGAGGACTTGCATTTGCTTCGGGAATTGCAGCTATTTCTTCTGCTTTTATGCTTTTGTCTTCTGGCGATCATATCGTTATTACAGAAGATGTATACGGCGGTACCTTTCGCTTTGTTACCGAAGTATTGCCTCGTTTTGGGATTGAGCACAGCTTTGCAGATTTTACTGACATCGATGCAATTACAAGAGCAATACAACCCAATACAAAACTAATATACATTGAGACACCCTCGAACCCTTGCTTGGGTATCACTGATATTCATGCAGTAGTAGAGCTTGCAAAGTCCCATGACTGTTTAACCTTTTTAGACAATACATTTATGACACCATTATACCAACGTCCACTGGACTTGGGAGTAGATGTCGTTTTACATAGTGCCACAAAATTTTTATCCGGACATAGCGATGTTATTGCAGGACTTGCAGTTACAAAAGATGATGATTTAGGTAATCGTTTAGCATTTATCCAGAACTCATTCGGTGCTATTTTAGGTGCACAAGATTCATTTTCTCTCATACAAGGGATAAAAACACTAAGTGTACGATTTGAAAAATCTGCTGAAACTGCGAGAAAAATTGCCAACTATTTAAGTGGGCATGATTTAGTCGAAAAAGTCTATTTTCCTGGACTGTCCACTCATCCAGGATTTGATACACATAACAGACAGTCGAGTAGTGCCGGTGCAGTTCTTTCCTTCCGTTTACCAAATAGATCCATCGCTAAATCATTCGTAGAAAATATTAGGATTCCTGTATTCGCAGTTAGTCTTGGCGGAGTAGAATCCATCCTCTCCCACCCTGCTCAAATGTCGCATGCAGCAATGCCTAAAGCCGAAAGAGAAAAGCGGGGCATAACAGATGGCCTTCTACGTTTTTCCGTTGGATTAGAGAATGTTGATGATTTAATAGCTGACTTTGAACAATCGTTAGAAATAGCATCCAAACAACAGGAGAAAGTAGGGATATAAAATGTCAAAATCACTAGTTGTAAATACACCATTCAAAGCAGATCACGTAGGAAGTTTTTTACGACCAGCTCGCTTAAAAGAAGCTCGTCTACAATTCGAAAATAATGAAATAACTGCAGATCACTTAAAACAAATTGAAGATGAAGAAATTACAAAACTAGTCACCAAACAAAAAGATATAGGACTCCAGTCTATTACGGACGGAGAATTTAGACGTAAATGGTGGCATTTCGATTTTCTTAGTGGATTTGACGGGGTAGAGTTTTATGAAACAGACAAAGGATTAACGTTTAAAGGTGTACAAACAAGAGCACATGGTATTAAAGTAACCGGAAAGATCCGGTTTAGCACGCACTATATGATTGAACACTTTAAGTTTCTTCAAGGAATAGTTGGTGAAGCTGTAGCTAAATTTACTATACCTAGCCCTAATATGTTATTGTACCGTGCTACTATTGAAGAGGGAGTTTATGCGAGCCAAGAAGAATTGTTTGCAGATTTAGTTGTTGCT
Source organism: Psychrobacillus sp. FSL H8-0487 (assembly GCF_038008385.1). Lineage (NCBI taxonomy): Bacteria > Bacillati > Bacillota > Bacilli > Caryophanales > Bacillaceae > Psychrobacillus > Psychrobacillus sp. FSL H8-0487. The sequence goes on along the minus strand of NZ_JBBOZA010000001.1, from coordinate 512,586 downwards.
TATCAAGATGTGATTCAAGCGTTATATGACGAGGGCTGTCGTTACCTTCAAATTGATGATACTTCTTGGGCAACTACTTTTTCTGAGGAAGGCATTGCTTCTTTAAAAGAAAAAGGGATGGAATTAGATGAGGCGTTAGCTTTATCGGCACGTGCCATCAATGAATCTATTGCAAAACGTCCTCATGATCTGTTAATTACTATGCATATTTGTCGAGGAAACTTCAAGTCCACATATATTACAAGCGGAAGCTATGAGTTAGTGTCGGAAACTATTTTTGCAAAACTAGATGTAGACGGTCTTTTTCTAGAGTTTGACGATGAGCGCTCAGGTGGATTTGAACCACTTCGTCACGTTACTCGTTCAGACTTATCAATTGTATTAGGATTAATCACATCCAAACATGGAGCTTTAGAGGATACAGAACTTGTCAAAAATAGAATTACTGAAGCCACTAAATATGTTCCTCTAGAACAACTTTGCTTGAGTCCTCAATGCGGGTTTTCTTCAACCGAAGAAGGAAACCTTTTAACGGAGAAAGAGCAATGGTCTAAGATTCATCATGTGATTCAAATTTCTCAGGATGTATGGAAGTAATGAGTTTTTAAACTAAAGGTGTGCATCCAGATAGTATGGATGCACACCTTTATAAATTTCTCGCTTTCTCATACTTCTATCTGCTTTGCTTGTACTACTAAACGATATTTATTAGATCTTGCTGGATAACAAGTCACAAGTGATAATAGGGATATTCCTTCCTGACGCTCCAATACTTCCACATTGTTTGGACTTACTATTTGAATATCAAATACTTCATAGACAAATACATCCTTGCTTGTTTCTAATTCAAAGCTGTCCCCAATTTGCAATTCATTGAGACGATTGAAAAATTGTCCAAACTGATGTGATTGGTGCCCTGCAATTGCTGAACTGCCATTTATAGTGCCTGGTTCATCCATATTCTCTATCATTCCAAGTGCTCGATTTAACTGAACAGAAGTTGCTCCCTCTAAAATCGGAGATTCTAATTGGATGGAAGGTATCCTTAAAATGCTCACAGCCTGGGAGTCCTTTTCGGTTATTTTTTCTTCCACATTTCCATTTAAAGATAAAGCGGCTTCTGTTTTTATAGCATGAAAAGATTCAATTAACTCATTTTGATGTGTTTTATTTTCAAACATCCCATAGATAACTATGAATAGTAAAACGACTCCAATTGTCATTAATATATTTCCTACATATTTTTTTATCATCTGTAGGTCTCCTCTATGCAATCTTACGTATAGTCCAACCGCCACTCAGTAAACTTAGCGCTATAACTAAAAGCATTATCCCTGTGAAAAAACCACCAGTTTGCGGTAAGGATGAACCGTTGAAAAAATTGCCATCATTATTAAAGAAATTGGCACCCAAGCTAGTTTCATCGTCTTCTGTTATTTTCTCTTCAGTTAAAATTTCATCATCACCATCTGCTATCAAATTGGGATTGGGAATCAACGTATTTGCTGAGGAATCTGAACCCTCTTCCTCTACTACAATAATTCCTTCATCATTCGGTGCATTTTGCTCATCTGCACTATCTTCATCTTCATTTATATCCGGATTATTTTCAGTAACAAGGTCATTCTCTGCAACTGGAATATGGTCCGTGATAATCTCTTTGCTACTACCGTCCTCTCCCTCGTTACCCTCCACTTCTTCTACAACATCTTCCATTGGTGGTATTGGATTAGTCGGAGTTGCCGCTACAGAGTTTTCGGTCGGTAGAATATCTACATTTATTTCTCCGACTAAATCATTCTTTAATCCAATAGAAATAGTTTTTCCATTTTGGTAAGTTCCACTATTATTTGTAAACTCATCATTCGTTAGAACATCAATACTTATTTCATCCGTTAAGTCTGATATTAGATCTAACTGTAATAACCCCTCAGATAAAGAAAAAGCTTCTTCACCCTCATCTACATGTCTATCTAATACACCTAGATGAATATCTTCAAGAAGAAGTAAATCGTCTGTATTAACTTCTAACAAACCACTATTATTCGTCCTATTTCCTTTGTCCATTGTTGACTCAGATAATAAAACATATGTGGAAAGATCACCTAAACTTGTATCATTTAGTTCAAGCCCTACGACAGCTGACTTTTCTGCTTGAAGATTCTTACTAGAGATTTGACTATTTCCTAGCACATTTAACTCCACTTTATCTATAAGTGAATTTGATAACGATGACTCTTCACCAAGTCCTATAGTAACTAGCGATGAATCTTTCTGTTGGTTTTGGTTCTTTTTAACGAATTGATTTTCTAAAACTCCTACATGTAACGTTCCAAGTAACGGAAGGTTACTTAGTTTTAAATGAACACCCTTTTGAGTTTCTTTTTTGTTTTCGTCCTTCATAAAGTTCTCGCTATCTAACACACTTATTTCTACTCTATCCGTCACGATTAAGTCTTCTATCGCAACATCTACTAAAGTTGATTCATTGGAGAACGAATTAGTTGATGTGTTCTCTACTTGCTTTAGTACTTCCACATCTACGTTTTCCGTCACGATTAAATCTTCTACCGCAACGTCTACTAAAGCTGACTCACTTGAAGTAGAATCAGTTGATGTGTTCTCTACTTGTTTTATTACTTCCACATCTACGTTTTCAGTCACGATTAAATCTTCTATCGCAACATCTACTAAAGCTGATTCATTAGAGCTCGAATCAGTAGATGTGTTTTCTACTTGTTTTAGTATTTCCACATCTACTTTATTCACAATAGGTATCTCTTGAATTCCTATATCTACAACCGCTTGTTCGTTTGGTGCAACTGTTTCGGTTTTCGTTAACACATTTGCTTCAATCGTACCTATCTCCTCATTCGTAATTGAAACGTGCGCTAATTCCTCAGCATTTTCTTCAACGTTTGGAATCTTCACATCGATATTATCAATTATAATCAAGTCACTGACTTTCACATCTAGAATTCCAGCATGTTCATTATCTTGACTCAATAAATTTATGTTAATTGATGGTATCGTGGATTCACTTTCCTCCGCTGCTACTAATGATGGTGCTATCATTAGAAACGTCCCTAGACCAAGTACGGATCCAATTACTTTTAAGCTATTGTTTTTCATCATTTTTTCTCTCCTTTTTTATTATGAATTAAATCACGTATAAAAAAGGAGTTAGTTCTGGCGGTTTCCTTAAAGGCGTATGAATCCATTGAATGATTGCATAGCTATTTTTGTGATACCATTTTTTCTTGGTCATTTCCTTTAACATCTCTTCAGCAGGCAAGAACCCTAGTAAAATGTCATTTCCACTCGATAAGAATGATCCACTTGATGAAAATGAATTTCCCTGTCCATTCCATGTAATTCCGGAGGTTAATACCATTTGTGAATCTGGTCCTAACGGAATAGCGGGATTAACTGGAAGTTGTACATCCTTATTCTGGATTACTTCGGCTTGGATCTTTATTCGATTATCCAGAGCCATTTTTGCGTCAAGCACTTCCATATTATTTGAGTAAATTTCAAAATCTTTTTCAGCTAGTCTCAAATCATCCTCAACAGCTACTTCTGTAAGAGAAGTTTCCTCTTTCACTGTTTCAATTGCAACAGTATCGTCAATAGGAGTCTTTTTTTCTATAATTGGGTAAACACTCTCTTTTTCAAAAGAAAGATTAGTACTGTCTTGGTTTAAATTTTCTATGGGCTGATTGATTGGAATTGTCTCAATAGATGTTTTTGGAGGTGTATCCTCAATTATCGGATCTTTTGAAGAGTCAACAATAGTTTGATCCTTGGGACTTCCCACTATAGCTTGATCTTTTGGAATCTCCACAATAGGATTTCTTTCCTTTTCTTCTACCACTATATCTACTACATTTTTAACTGTTTCTCCGCTCGAATTCACTACTGTTTTAACTTCTGATACTACTCCATTTAACGTATGGGTGGTTGTTGTAAAAATTGGTGTGACAACCGGTACTGTTGGTAATGTGTTTACAGTTTTATCTACACCTTCTACTACTTTAGTGAGTGTAGTTTCAGTCGTATCTGTAACACCTATTACTACATCCTCTATTATTGGCAAAGTAATTTTTTCAACTTCTGAAACAACCTTAGTAACCGGTTTTAAGACAGGAATAGCATTCTCTACATCCTGAATTGTTGTTTGCACCGTTTTTACTAGGTCCTCTGTTGTTCCTAATAATTGGTCCGTCGTTTCGCTTAATATACCGCCAGTTTTTTCCTTAGATTCTTCTGCTTGAACCTGATATGGAGCTATAAAAAACATTCCTAATATAATCATAGCTATTATCTTTTTCACCATATTGTCACCTCCCAGCCTTCAGAAATAGCTTCATCTATAGATTACTTCCCCGAAATATCAGAATATTAAACTTATTTAGTTTTACCTGGCATGTTTTAGGTAGGTTGCAATGGGTAAATATAGAGCAGAGGTTATAAACATGAAGGAGGAATTTAACATGGGTAGTCAACAGTACGAGCATGCAACAGATGAAGTAGTAGAAGAAACCGGTGCCTATACATGCGAAGCCGGAACTACTATAAGATTAAATAAGGGTGATAAATTCCCTTCTTGTCCAGAATCAGAAGTAGTTACTTATTGGAAGCATGCTGAAGGTCATCACCATAATTCAGGTGAACCAGTAACAGAAGCAGGCCAATATATAGATGAAGATGGTGATGAGTTAGACCTAGCAGAGGGTTCTACTTTTCCAAATTGCCCTAAGGCAGATACTCCTACACAATGGAGACATGCTGGGAACTAATTAATAACTAATTAATTGAAGAAAAAACTCAATAAAGCTCGGCACAATGAAACTTTAATTCATGTGCTGAGCTTTAACTGTTTAAAACTATAAACCTAAGTTTTTTGAGATAATTACCTTCATTATTTCATTTGTTCCAGCGTAAATAGATGCAACTGGAATGTCTCGATATCTTCGTGCAATTTTGTATTCTTCCATATAGCCGTACCCACCATGTAGTTGCATACATTCAATTGAAATTTCTCTGGCAGTTTCGGTTAGCCAATACTTCGCCATCGATACTTTAGTAACTACTTCTTTCCCCGCAATATGATCCTCAATTAGTGATTCCAAAAACGATTTGCCAAGTTCTATTTTGGTAGCCATTTCTACTATTTTGAACTGTGTGTTTTGGAAGGACGCAATTGGTTTTCCAAAAGCTTTACGAGACTTCACATAGTCCATTGTCATTTCTAACATGTCCTCTGATGCAATTTGAGCAGAGATAGCTACTACTAATCTTTCCTGCTGTAGTTTCTCCATCAAGTAACCAAAGCCTTTTCCTTCTACTCCGATTAAATTAGAAACTGGAATACGACAGTCCTCAAAGTACAATTCGGATGTATCCTGTGCATGTAAACCAACCTTGTCTAACTTGCGCCCTTTGGAAAACCCAGGAGCCCCCTCTTCTACAACCACTAAACTTATACCCTGATGCTTAGGTTCTGCTTTTGGATTCGTCTTCACTACTACTAAAAATAGGTTGCCATTAATACCATTAGTGATGAATGTCTTTTGTCCATTTAAAACATAATGGTCTCCATCGCGGATTGCTGTAGTTTGAATATTAGCCAAGTCTGAACCAGCTCCTGGCTCGGTCATCGCAATTGCAGTGATAAAGTCTGCATTTATACAGCCTGGAAGCCAGCGTTCTTTTTGCTCCTGTGAACCAAAGGACTCTATATAAGGCACAACAATATCATTATGCAATCCGACCCCCACTAGACTTGAACCAACCCTTTCTAATTCCTCCGAAATAATTACTCCAAAACTAAAGTCTAAACCTAGGCCGCCATACTCTTCCTCTACTTGTGGGCATAAATATCCCATATCTCCTAATTTTCTCCAAAATTGCTTTGGAATTAATCTGTCCTTTTCCCATGAATCATAATGGGGGACAGCTTCTTTCTGTAGGAAATTTTGTAAAGATTTACGGAATATCACATGCTCTTCCGTCTCAAATCTATATCTGCCCATTATTAGACCCCCTATTCAATTCTTTCAATAATCGTTGCATTCGCCATACCCATACCTTCGCAAATAGCTAGTAGACCATAGCGTCCACCAGTGCGTTCTAGCCTATGCAGCATCGTAACTAATAGCTTTGTCCCTGTAGCTCCTAACGGATGACCGAGTGCTATAGCTCCTCCATCTGGATTTAACTTTTCAGGGTTGGCACCCGTTTCATTAAGCCAAACTAGTGGAACTTGCGCAAAAGCTTCGTTCACTTCATAGGTGTCCATGTCTTCAATTGAAAGACCAGCTTTTAAAAGGACTTTTTTGGTCGCTTCAATAGGACCAGTTAACATAAGCGTCGGGTCAGACCCCGTTACACTGCGAGCAATAATACGAGCTTTAGGTTTTAGGCCAAGCTCATCTGCCTTTTTACGAGACATCAGAAGAACTGCAGAAGCTCCATCACTCATTTGACTGGCATTCCCCGCTGTAATTACACCATTTTCATCAAATACTGGTTTCAATCCACTTAATACCTCAACAGTTGAGCCTGCACGGGGACCCTCGTCAATTTTGAAGCTTGTTATTGTTCCATCTGCTTGTAAAACGTCTACTGGAATAATTTCTTTTTCAAAATGACCTTTATCAATTGCTTCGAAGGCCTTAATATGACTTTCTGATGAATACTTATCCAACTCTTCACGCGTTAAATTCCATTTCTCTACCATTCGCTCTGAAGATAACCCTTGATTGATAATTTCATATTTCTCGCTAAGCTTAGGACTTACTTTTGTATTTCCTACATTTGAAAACATAGGCTCCCGTGTCATGCTTTCTACGCCTCCAGCTATGACTATGTCCATATCTCCCGAGGCAATTGCTTGCGCCCCAAAATGAACTGCTTGCTGACTCGAACCACATTGACGATCAATAGTAACGCCTGGTACATGTATTGGGAAACCTGCAATTAACGCTGATGTACGAGCGATATTCCCACTTTGTTCCCCTATTTGTGTCACACACCCTAAAATGACATCATCTACATCTGCTTTATCCACACCTGCACGCTTTACTAACTCATCTAAAACAATAGCTGCAAGTTCATCAGGACGATATTCTGAAAATGCCCCTTTTCTTCTTCCTATTGCTGTTCTTACTCCATCTACTATTACAACCTCTGTCATCTCATTTCCACCCTTCGTTTTTCTACGTCCAGCTACAGCACCTTTACTCGAAATCCTTCCAGTGCTTTTAGGCCCGCACGATGCGGGTCATGCACTTTTTACCTCGGTTGCATTCGGATTGCTCCGTCTAATCGAATTACTTCTCCATTGATATATTCGTTTTCAATCATAAATACTACTAAATTAGCAAACTCTTCTGGTCTACCTAATCTTTTTGGAAATTCTACTAGAGACTCTAATTTTTCTATTACCTTTTCTCCTAAACCTTCTGCCATCGGTGTACGGAATAATCCTGGGGCAATTGCATTTATACGTATGCCAAACGAAGATAAATCTCTTGCAATTGGAAGTGTCATCCCTACTATTCCGGCTTTGCTAGCACTATAAGCTGCTTGCCCCATTTGACCCTCAAATGCTGCAACTGATGCTGTATTTACAATAACGCCTCGTTCAGTGGATTCCTCGTTTATATCATTTTTCGTCATTTCCGCAGCTGCTAACCTTAAGGTATTAAACGTTCCAATTAAATTAATATCTATAACTTTTTTGAAATTTTCTAAAGGCATTACTCCAGATCTTCCAACTACTTTTTGTGGAGGAGCTATACCTGCACAATTCACACAAATATGTATGGATCCTAACTTTTCTACCGTATGCTGTATTGCCTTAATGACAGATTCTTCGTTGGTCACATTAACTATTTGGTATGTGACGTTATCTCCAAATTCTTGAGTGGCCTTTTTTGCTAATTCTTCATTTAAATCAAAAATAACTACCCTAGCCCCTTTTTCAAGTAAACGTGTAACAGTAGCCAGCCCCAATCCGGATGCTCCACCTGTTACAATTGCTACTCTGTTCTGAATATCCATTTCCACACCCCTTTTATATTATCCGAATATTTTCAATAATACATTTTAATTATAACGTAAAAAGTCCAAGGGAAAAGTATTATTCCCTTGGACTCCATTACCTTTTGCTTAACGTAGCGTTTTTAAAGCACCACTCCACGCTAGTAATTGATCTAACATTTTATTTGCGTTACCTTCATGATAATCAGCGGGCTTGAATAAGGTCATATTTTGAAAGTCAGTCATTAACGAGAAGGTCACTGTGGTTTGAACATCTGCCACCTGTAGTTCTCCTAAGATTAGACGCATGTTTTCATGTGCACGTGCCCCTCCTAAACTTCCGTATCCTACAAAACTAGCCGCCTTATTGTTTAATTCAGGTTTTAAGTAATCTAATGCATTTTTTAATGCCCCGCCTACTGAATGGTTATACTCTGGAGTTATAAAAATATAACCATCATATGTAGCCATTTTCTGAGACCAATTTCTTATAGCAGAGTTTGCTTCTTCCTGCTGTTCTGCATGTATCTCTTGACCAAGAAGTGGTAATCTATAATTTATCAAATCTACTAATTCATAGTCAGCATCCTGTCGTTTGCAAGCAAAATTATACATCCATTTTGATACAGCCTCTGCGTTTCTCCCTTTTCTAACGCTTCCTACTACAATGCCAATTTTAAGTTTTTCTATTGCCATAATTTCTTCCTCCTTCAGACTCTTTATCAATTATTGATAGTCTTCTGCACTACTGACATAATATATATCATTTCCATTTGAGTGATTTCTACACCTATCATTCTATATTTTAAAAATATGCTATAGTGGTTTTAATAATTATAAATTGACCATTTAGATTGAAGGTGTTGAATTGGAGCTGGTATTGATTATTTTGCCGGTTTTTATTATTTTCTTTATCGGATTTGTTGGACAAAAATTTATTGGTTTTGATATTAAATCTATCTCAACTGCTGCACTATACCTAATGTCTCCGTTTTTAGCTTTCCGAACATTTTATACAAATGCCTTAACGCTGGAATATTTTTATATCGTAATATTTTGCCTAGTTTTAGCTTTTATATTATTAATAATTACTTGGGTTACTGGAATTCTTATGAAATCATCGCGGTCGCAGCTTTCTGCGATGATTTTAGGTGGCATGTTTATGAATAGTGGAAACTATGGAGCTCCAGTAGTGTTATTCGCTTTAGGGGCTACCGGTTTTGACTATGCAGTAATGATTATGGTTTTACATGGTTTGTTTATCAATACATTTGGTATATTTTTTGCGTCTCTTGGTGGAGGGGAGAAAGCAACATGGCAACAATCACTGCACCGAGTTATTAGAATGCCAGTCGTTTATGCAGCGGCACTTGGAATTCTTTTACAAGAAACACAGTTGACTGTGCCACAGGCAGTAATGGAAGGAGTCGGGCTTGTAGCAGATGCCTCGATACCAACCGTAATGCTCGTTCTCGGGATGCAATTAGCCGTCATTTCTCGTAAAAAGGTTGCCTATCGGTATGTAGCCGCAGTTTCTGTTATTCGGATAATTATTTCTCCCTTACTTGCTGTTGGAATTTTATACTTCCTGCCAGTTAATGATACGGTTAAGCAAGTTGCGATTATACTAGCAGCTATGCCAACCGCTGCTAATACCACGATGCTCGCATTGCAATTTAATACGGAACCCGATCTCGTTTCATTTACAACTCTTGTTACCACACTTATCAGCATTATTTCTATTCCGCTAGTTCTATTTTTCTTAGGGATATCTTAGAGTGTAATAGAGAATTTTTCATTAACGAATCCTTATTAGTTTTTCTAAACTTTTAAGGATTTTTTATATTTAAGAATTAGACAAGCTCTTGCTCCATAGGATGAATAGAAGGAGTGATTGCATTTGCAAGATCCAAGTTACCGAGGAAGTTATAAGCCTTTCGTTTCACCACGAGACCCATGTCCCCCTATTACCATAAAGTATTTTGTGTTACCACCACAAATTTTCACTAACTTCCAACAACCAGGTCTACCTCAAAATTCTCCAGAGGAAGCACTAATGCAAGGTTCTCTTTGGCCCAAATTTGTGGATGGCTTTTCCCGAGAGGAAGGAATTTCATGAATGTTTTTGATGAAAGAATGAGACTGTTAAAAACAGTACAACAAATGGATTTCGTTGTGGTTGAATGGACATTATACACGGATACACATCCTAATGATGAAGATGCTTTAGAACAATGGAGAGAAGCTATTAAAAATGCTGCAGTCGCGCGCAAACAATACGAAAATAAGTTTGGTCCATTATCACTTAAATCCATCCCCTCAAGGCAAGCGCTTGAATTAGGTTGGCGTTGGAACCAAGATCCTTGGCCATGGCAATTATGAGAGAGGAGAAATTAGATGTGGGTTTATGAAAAAAAGTTACTTTATCCAGTTGAGGTAACCACTTGCAATCCGATGCTCGCTAGATATCTGATGGAACAATATGGAGGTGCTGATGGAGAACTAGCGGCTGCTCTTAGATATATGAATCAGCGTTATACCGTTCCGGATAAAGTAATCGGACTCCTTACAGATATTTCCACCGAAGAATTCTCACATCTTGAAATGCTTGCTACGATGATTTATAAATTGACAAAGGATGCTACCCCTGAACAATTAGAAAAAGCTGGTTTAGGTGCACATTTCGTTAATCACGGACACTCCCTATTTTATGAGAATGCTGGGGGTGTTCCTTTTACAGCTACCTATATTCAATCTAAAGGAGACCCTATTGCAGATTTATATGAGGATATTGCTGCAGAAGAAAAAGCACGTGCCACCTATCAATGGTTAATCGATATATCAGATGATCCCGGTATCAATGATGCTTTACGTTTCTTAAGAGAACGAGAAAATATTCATTCACTTCGTTTTCGTGAGGCAGTTGAATTACTAAAAGATGAAAGGGATAGAAAGAAAGTCTTCTAAAAAAAAACCGCATGGTCCTCTTAGAATTATTCTAAAAGACCATGCGGTTATATTATTTTTTATCTTTTTCAAATAGGACAATCAATGCAGGTAATAGAATACCGCGTATTAAGAATGTGTCCAAAATAATTCCTACAGCTACGATAAATCCAAAAACGAATAACAGTTGGATTGGCTGCGTCATCAATACAGCAAACGTTGCTGCAAGTAGTATCCCTGCAGATGAAATAACTCCACCTGTGTGAGATACTGCAATTTCTACAGCCTTTTTCACAGGATGTTTTTCTCGTTCTTCCAAATACCTAGAAATAAGAATAATATTATAATCGATTCCTAGTGCTACTAAGAACACGAACGAATACAACGGAACACGATTACTAATCGTATCGATATCGAAGAATAAATTCGATAAGAACATACCTAGACCAAGTGCTGCCAGGAACGACAATAGAATAGTTCCCATCATGTATATTGGCATTTTGACAGATTTCGTTAACACGATTAATAAAATAAAGATTAATATTGTTTCCAGTACAACGATAAGGATTAGATCGCGACTATTTACTGAACGATCATCTACTTGTGAAGCTGTTTCACCTGCAAAGTATAAATCACCCTCAGCATTGCTATCTTTAACAATACTTTCCTCATCCTCTATCATTTTTTCAAGAGCATCCATCGACTCTGTTGAATATGGACTTTCCTCAAATGTTAATTGGAATTGTGCTGCAAGTCCATCTTCTGAAATCCCCGTACCTCTAACAGTACTAACTAAATCTTGCTGTAATAACTGCTCGATTAGACTAGCTTGTGTTTCTTCCGTAATTTCACTTTCAGATTCAAATAATACTGTTGTAGGAGCTAAATCCCCTTTTGCAAATTCATTCTCTATAATTTCATACCCTTCCCGGGATGGCATATCATCAGGGAAAGATTTCATCGTATCAAATTCATAATTTAAATTGAACAGATTTAATGCCGAAACGATTAAAATAACTAATATAGAAACGGCAGCAACTATAGGTTTATGGACAACAAATGATGCAATTTTGCTCCATAGAGAGTTTGCTTTTACTTCTGTCTCCCCGTACTTTGGAATACGTGGCCAAAATGATTTTCGGCCGAAAAGTGTAAATAATGCTGGGATTAATGTGACAGCGGCAAGCATAATAACAAGCATTGTTGTTCCAAAAATTGGTGCGAAATTACGATAATCTCCGAATGATGCAAAGAATAATACTAGCATTGCAGCTAAAACTGTACCACCTGCAAAAAATACAGGAATTCCTGTCTCACGCATTGCGTACTTCATAGCGTCAAATTTAGTTTCATAATTCTTTAACTCTTCTCTGTAACGAGAAAATACAAACAATGAATAATCAATTGTTGCCGCAAACAATAAGATGGACATGATTGATAATGACTGACTTGCTAAATCTAATCCATTAGCTCCGAGAATCCCAAGCAACTGGTTTACTACTTGATACACAATACCTGCTGCTAAAAGCGGAATTAGTGCTAATAATGGAGAACGATAAATGACAATTAACAGAATTAAAATAATGCCTACTGTCGATAATATTAAAACAAGATCAGCACGTTCAAATAGATTCGTGGTATCTACAGCAATTCCTGCTGGTCCAGTCATATATACTGTCGAACCGGTTTCCTCGGTCACAATTTCACTCACCTGATCCAGGCTTTCTTCTAATTCAGAGGTTTCCAAAGAAGTGATAAAACTTAGTGGAATAACAGATGTTTTCTTATCTGCTGAGAAAAATCCTTCGAGTGCTTGAGGTGGCAAACTACTTAAAGGAATCATTTCCTTCAAACCGTTTATATTTGCAGCCGCAACTTTATCTAAAGCTGCTACAAGAACTTCCATGTCTATTTCCTCTTTAGACTGTAGAACTAAAATTCCCGGTAAACTTTCTGCATCTTTAAAGTGCTCATCAATATTTTCCTGTGCAATAACCGACTTGGCATCCTCAGGTAATGAGGCTACACTAGAAACTTTATGATCGCCTGCACCTGGTGCAACTATTGTAAGAACTACAGTAATTGCTATCCAAATACCTAAAGTAATCCACATACCTTTTCGAGTTGCAATAAAATCAGTTACTCTACCTAGTACCTTTTTCAATAAGTCCACTTCTTTCTTTTTAAATTTAAGTGACATCAGTGTCACTTTGGATAAAAAAAACATACCTGTCATTTACATTATGTGTAAAAGTGACTTGTATGTCAATCAATCGCGCTGAAACATACCTTCACTTAAAATCTCTTTAATAGAAGCTACCCATTCGTCACGTGGTATACCAAAATGATTGGGAATAGCAATAGTTTGAAATATCATTCCCAGAATTATAGCATCCGATAGATGTCTCTTAATCACCTGCTCATTCTTCCCTTGCTCAATTAAACCTTGAAACTGTTTATACATATCCCTGTAGTATCCAGTTAACTGTGCCTGATTGGATGAAATGACTTGATTGGGAGATTTTTTAGGAATTTGGCTAATAATCTCCAGTATTTGATGAATTTCACTATGCTTAAAAATAAAATCAATAACTATAGAAAACTGTGTTTGGAAATCCCCATTTTTATCAAGTTCATTAAATTCTTGAAGAAATCGATTCATTTCATACATGAGAAACTCTAAGATTAATTCATCTTTGTTTTCATAATATTTATATATACTTCCACGAGAAACTTCCATCATCGAAGCTAGCTTACTAAATGTGAAAGCATCGTAACCATCTCCAATTAGCAATAACTTCGTTGATTTAAATAATTCTTCATCAGTAAACTTACGTTCACGCGCCACATAACTCACCTCACTACACAAATAGTATAGTACATAGATGTACAAATTTAAACCATACTTACCTTAGTGAACTAAATTTATCTTTTTATTAACTTAGAGTTAATAATATTTAAAGAACAGTATGAAATCGAGTTAATTGACAATTTTTGACCACTATACTATCTCGCATTCAAAGTATTTTATTTAAAAAGGGAGTGTTTTTAATGGGTAAATTTGAAAATAAGGTAATAATCGTAACAGGTGCAGCAGGTGGAATTGGAAAAGTAACGGCTAAAAAATTTGCTGATGAGGGAGCAAAACTTGCTCTTGTCGATTTAAACTTAGAAGCTGTTCAACAAGTAATCGTTGATTTAGGCTTAGATGAAACTCGTGCAATTGCACTTCAAGCCAATGTGGCAAAAGAAGAGGAAGTCAAGGCTTATGTAGATGCCACAGTTCTTAAATTTGGTCAAATTGATGGTTTCTTTAATAACGCAGGTATTGAAGGTACAACTAAACAAATCGAAGACTATCCAATTGAAACATTTGATTTGGTTTACAATGTCAATATAAAAGGAGCCTTCCTAGGCTTGAAATATGTGTTACCAGTGTTGAAAAAACAAGGATTTGGTGCTGTCGTTAACACAGCAAGCGGAGCAGGACTAATGGCTTCTCCAGGTATGGTTGGTTATATCATGTCGAAACATGCATTGATTGGTATCACCCGTGTAGCAGCTCTTGAAGCAGCACCCTTCGGTATACGTGTAAATGCCGTTGCTCCGGGAATCATCAATACACGCATGATGCGTCAAATTGAAGAGAATACTCTACCTGGCCAAGGTGAAGCAGCTACAAAAGCATTCGCTTCAGCCGTTCCAATGGGACGCTACGGCGAAGCTGAAGAAGTCGCAAATGTGGTATCTTTCTTATTATCTGATGAGGCTTCCTATGTTACTCAATCCATCTACACAGTCGACGGTGGACAATTAAATCAATAAGACACATCCCTTAGATGGGGATCTAACACCTATTTGGTTTTTTCGTATTAATAATATAATCGGTACCAACCCTACATCTATAAAATGTTATTAACCCCATATTAAAAGCGCCACCCTTTCTTTTGAAAGGGTGGCGCTTTTAGCATTAATAATTAGCAATTGTTGTGGCGATTTGATCGATTACTGGAATTGTACTTGACTTATTTTTTTCTGTTAACACCGTGAATATAAGTGTTTCACCACTTTTAGTTTTTGCATAGCCAGCGAGAGATTTTATGTTTTTTAGACTACCTGTTTTGGCCGTTACATTACCTCTAGCAGGGCTTGCTTTTAATCTGTTTTTAAGCGTACCACCAATTAATCTATCGGAAGATCCCGCCACTGGTAGACTTTTACTATAGATAGGATACCAAGGCTCCAAGCGTACTAAGTACAAAAGTTTCGAAAGTTGGCTAGAAGTAACTTTATTGGAATAGGACATTCCGGAGGCATCTTCAAAAGTCCATTTGGAAGCATCAAGCCCAATCGATAATGCGTATTCATTCATAACAAGAAGGCCTGCCTTCCAGCTTCCTTCATCATGTATTACTTTTCCCATTTCCTTTGCCAATACTTCTGCATGTGTGTTATTACTTAGTTTCATAAATGGAATCATTAAATCCTTTAGTTCCATGGATTTCCTTGAAGCAAGAGCTTTTGCATTTACTGGCACTTTACCCTGCACAACTTTTGAAGCAGCAGTGAATGTAATACCTTTTTCTGCTAATGACTTTTTAAATACATCTAATGAGTAGGCTGTTGGATCCGTAACAGAAATCCATTCTTTTATACCGGAAGTTCCTAATGGAGAGTTTCCAGTAATAATTACTTTATTAGTTCCCACTTTACGAGTTACCTTTAATGTGTTTTTATATCCTTTAGGTACCGTTTTGGAGTTATTGACTACTTGTAAAACACCTGTTGCAGGTGTTAATGTAATACTTGTTGCTCTACCATTCTTACTTGGTTTTGCTGTAACAATAACTGATCCTGCATCATAATCCCCGTTTGGCGAAAGCGTTAACGCCGAGATAGGTGCAGCATAGTAATATGGCTCGTCCTCAGCTAAAATACCTGCAGAAAGTCGAACTTTGTCATACCAAGTATCATCTCCGACTAAATTCCCATTAACCTTTTTGATACCTTGTCTTGCCAATGTTGCTGCAAAATTATCTAAATGTGATTTTAATAATGTTGGATCCCCTTGACCTTTTAAATAGAGATTTCCTTTTAATATACCCTTTTCTACTTTACCTTCCGTCAAAACCGTCGTAGAGAAACGATACTTCTCACCAAGTGTTTCCAGTGCAGCTGCCCCAGTTAATAATTTCATTGTGGAAGCAGGAGTAATCCTTTTGTCTCCGTAATGTTCATACACAATTTCTCCAGTAGTAGCATTCCTTACCGTGACACTTGTAGAGGCACTTTTCATGCGATTATCAGCCATAATAGTATTGAGTTTAGTTTTTAAACTACTATACGAAGTAGCTGCCTCAACGGTATTATTTTCACTTGTAGAAATAAAAACAGATCCACTAATCATCACAATTGATACAACAGAAACTAATAGCTTTCTCCAAATCCTCACTCTATTCCTCCTAATTCGTCATTTAGTTACTGTTAGTTTAACACGTAATTGTCAGATAATAAGGAACTTTTTTAATCCTTACAAGAAAGTGGACCATTTACCTAGTAGACATTACTACAAATTAAATTTATACTTACCTTAGCTACTTTGCAAAGCAAGGTAGCATTTCTTTATACAACTACTTTGTTATGCAAGTTAGTGGAAGGGAGAAAAAAATGTCCATTAGAAGTCAACTACTCAAAGGAATACTTGATGGCTGTGTACTTGCCGTTATCGAAAAAGAACCAGTCTACGGTTATGAACTTTCTAAAAAACTCCAAAAAGTCGGTTTAGAGGATGTAAGCGAAGGCACGATTTACCCTGTTTTATTAAGACTTCAAAAAAACAAGCTTATTGTTGGTGAAATGAGACCTTCTGAATCTGGACCCAATCGCAAATATTATTCATTGACTTCAGCCGGACAAGAAGCTCTTGAAACAATTTCTATAGAATGGAACCAATTATCAGTACCTATTAATGCTCTATTATCGAAAGGGGATGAACCATTTGAAAGCACGTGAGTTAATCGAACAAAATAACAAAAAAAGAGCACTATTGACGGAGGAAAACGAGAAATATTACACGAACTTATTACTTTATATTCGAACGAAGCTAACCTTATCAGAGCAACAATCAGAGGAAGTTTTGATGGAGATGTTAGATCATCTTACGGAAGGTCAACAAGATGGTAAAACAGCGCAAGAAATCTTTGGCAATGATCCTAAGGGTTATGCAGATGAGATTATTAGTCATTTACCGCGTGAAAATAAACGCAAGAGCTTCATATTCGTAAGTGAAATAGCTATAAACTTGGTTGGATGGTTTTTAATAATGAGAAGCATAATTATTCCTATAATTGGTACTAAAGCTTCTGAAGAAGTATATATCATTTCTTCCCTACTTCTCATCCTATTGATAATGGTTATGACAGCTTTAGGAGTAAAAATGATATTCGGTTTAATAAGTCAAAGATCTTTTGATGAAAATGCTACTGATAAAAAGATGATGATTAGGGCTGGTTTATATGGGGCAGGAGGATTCTTAGTTATTTTGATCATCAGTTTTTTTGTAAAAGAGATAGGTCCATCCTTTATATTACCGTGGCAGTCTTCACTTGGTATTGGCGCTATATTGTTACTGACTTCATGGATCATGAAGAAATCTAGAATTTAAGTAACATAGACAGATGGAGAAATTACTCCCTCTCCATCTGCATTCAATATTTAGTCAATGGGTGATA
This sequence comes from Psychrobacillus sp. FSL H8-0487, assembly GCF_038008385.1. Taxonomy (NCBI): domain Bacteria; kingdom Bacillati; phylum Bacillota; class Bacilli; order Caryophanales; family Bacillaceae; genus Psychrobacillus; species Psychrobacillus sp. FSL H8-0487. Next base: position 494,863 of record NZ_JBBOZA010000001.1, on the reverse strand, counting down.
TAGCATTCGTTTTATCTATATAAATAAAAGCATCGTATCTGCTCCCAATTTTAGAAGGAACGTAATTTCCATAGGCTTCGAAGTCTGGATTATAGACGACACCAATAGCCCGATGCCCCACCCAATCATTAAAGAATGTTCGATTCTCCTCGTCAAAAATCAGAAGCTTATCAGAAGCTTCTACACCATGCAGCATATCTTCCCATGAATCTTTTCTTGCTGGAGGCACAATCATTCTCTTAGGAGTAGTTCCCCACTCATCTGCCGCAATAACCTCGCCACTATGAGTACCAAATCCAACCGAAAACACATTTTCACGCTTGTTCTGCATACGAAGAATTTCTCCTACGTTTGTCAGACCTTCTTTTTTCATATCTGTTGCCGATGCATCTCCAATATGAGTATTATGTGCCCAAATTATTATTTTCGAATCTTTCCCATGATAATCCATTATTTCGTTAATAGCTTCGACCATATGCTCATCACGAACATTCCATGAAAGTTCATCACTGCGAACCATCGCTCTGTAATATTCTTCTGCATTTTGCGCTACTAATGCATTTATCTTTAAATTTAAATGTGCTTCTTCCTTATCTTCATACTGCTTTTCGTTTGTGCGAATAGATGAAACTAACTTCGTTACTTCCTCCACACAAGCATCCGAGATGTGAATAGAGGAAAATGCATACGTTTCGGGATGACGGTTAAAAGGCTCAAAACAGGATATTGCTTTTTTGGCAAAAGCCATATCAGTTCCCTCCGGATTTGTTTTCCGCAAATAGTTTATCACTTCATCTAAAGATTCCCATAAACTATACACATCAATTCCGTAGAATCCTATTTTCCTGTTATCTTTTAGTTGCTTATTATGTTTTTCTAACCACATAACTAATTCCGAAATCTCTTCATTTGCCCACATCCAAGTAGGCCAGCGTTCGAATACATTTAGTACATTTTGTTTGTTGACGTCTGTATCGTAACCTTTTATAAATCTATTTACTCGCTGAGTAGATGGCCAATCTCCTTCTACCGCAATTAGAGTAAATCCCTTTTCTTCAATCAGTCGCTTTGTTAACTCTGCTCGAACTTTATAAAATTCTGAAGTTCCATGACTAGCCTCTCCGAGTAATACAACTCTAGACTCTCCTATAGCTGTTAAAAGAGGAGTGAAATCCCCTGGAGTATTAAATGGCAATGCAAACTTTTTAATAGCTTCTGTAAGTGATGTTATCGTAAACACTCCTTTTCATAGAAGTTTGCGTTACGCCAGTATCCTTTATACTGATAAAAAGTTATTGCAAAAGATAAAAAACAACTAGTATTTAGAAGTGGATATGGTATGATAGGAAAAATTAAAAAGCTATGAAGAGAAGAGTAGGTAATCGAATATCTTCAAAGAGAGCCCTAGTAGCTGTGAATGGGTAAGAATGAAGTTACCGAAACAAGCCTCTGAGCTTCACATAGGACTTGTACAGAACAAGGTATTATGTGACAGTTGCTCCTGTTATCGAGCTAGAGTATAAGCATGTATACATGCCGTACTTGAAAAGGTCACTAATGGCGACATTAGGGCAAACTAGGGTGGCACCACGACATATTAATCTCGTCCCTAAGACAACAGTCTTGGGGGTGGGGTTTTTTTATTGACCAAATTTAAATATGTCGGAGGTTTTAAAATGTACTCATTTAAATGGAAGTTCCCAATTTTATATTTGAGTTCCGTTGGAGTTGCCAATATTGGAGGATGGATATACCTATTAGCAATTAACTTAATGGTATTAGAAATAACAGGATCTGCTTTAGCAGTTGCCACTTTATATATTATCAAACCTATCACACAGTTGTTAGTAGGACCTTGGGCTGGAAGTATAATTGACCGTGTTTCTACTAAACATATTATGGTCTACTTGGACCTATTTAGAGCAATATTAATCTTCTTCATCCCTTTTTCTAATTCCGTCTTCATTATTTTTACACTAGTGTTTTTCATACAAATGGCTGGTGCAATTTTTGAGCCAGCTTCCTTCACTTATATGACGCTTTTACTACCTGAAAGTATAAGACATCGATTTAATGCAATCCTTAGCTTTGTCCATTCGGGTGCATTTGTAACTGGTCCATTAATTGCGGGGATTTTATTTATGATTGGTTCCCTCAAGGAGGCATTATTTGTAAATGTCTTTATTTTTCTATTATGTGCCGCTCTTGCACTTCTTTTGCCTAAGCAAATGTCTTCAGCTTCTCATGAAAATTCAAGAATTACTTGGTTAAATATCCGAAATGACTGGAGTTTAGTTGTATGTTTTAGTAAAAAGGCTATCCCATTTTTCATCTTATATATGATGTTTCAAATGGTAATGCTACTTACTGCAGCATTAGATTCCATGGAAGTAACATTTGCCAAGATGATTCTCAATCTCTCCAATACTACCTATGGTTCCCTTGTCACTATCGCTGGTATCGGATTTTTAATAGGTGCAATCTGCACTAATGTGCTAGTAAGATTCTTTCCCGCTAAACTGTTAATGAGTATAGGAACACTATTTGTCTCCATTGGTTATATAATCTACAGTTTTTCTACAACCTATTTGTTAGCTAGCATCGGATTTTTTGTACTTTCATTTTTTCTATCTATTTCTAATACGGGATTTATGACATACATTCAATCGAATATCCCTATCGATATGATGGGAAGAATCTCAAGTATTTATGAGATGCTTGCGAGTTTTATACAAGTCATCACTATTCTTTTAGTAGGATTAGCCTCTCACTGGTTTTCTGTAAAAGAGGTTGTGATAGGATGTTCTACTCTAATGTTTACTACAGCTCTTTACTTAACCTTACTTTCAGCTAGTAAAGTTAGGAGTAAATTAGCCTAATAGTATTCAACTTTTTGGTCTTTACAAAATTCATTTGAATATCTTTATAAGAATAGACCTTAAAAGTTTTTTAGTAACCTTAAACCGTGGTACGATTGGACAATAAATGTGTGAAGGACCAGGTGACGTTAACAAATGAAGAATAAAATTCAACATCTTACAAAAAGACAATGGATTATTTGGGGCGCCTTGCTATTAGTTTCAGTTTTCGTCTTATTAAACAAAGATATTGTGACGTCCTTATTACAAGGAGATATAGATGAGGTCCAACTCTTTCTAGAAAGAAATATCGGCTATGCACTATTTTTTATGGCACTAGTCATGATCATACAAAATTCATTTACTATATTTCCACTTATTCTCGTGATTACGATCAATATCACATTGTTCGGATTTATAAATGGCTTTTTGTGGAGTTGGTTTACGAGTATTATTGCATCCGTTATTGTGTTATATGGAGTTCGCTATGTTTTCCAAGAAATTATTATCGAGAAGTTCAACAAAGGTTTAATAGATAAGGTAGATGCAAATGGTTTTGCCTACGTACTTCAAGGTAGACTCTTTCCATTTATCCCAACTAGTCTTATAAATATTTTGTCTGGACTAAGTACAATTCGTATAATACCTTTCACAATAGCTACTGCAATTGGGAACTTCTTATATTTCTTTGTTCTTGCATTGATTCCCGCTGGAATACTTTCATCGGATGTAGATGAGTATGTCATTTTCGGTGTTATTTTTGCGACTATCCTTATTTATTATTTAGTGAAATATTTGAAACACCATAAAAAGAAAGAGAAAGAAAAAACGAAACCGGCAGAATAAGTTGTAGGAGTGATTTTTTGAAAGTAGCTATTTTAACGGATATACATGGAAATGAACTCGCATTACGAGCAGTATTAAACGAAATAGATACTAAAACAGATGTGCAGGAAATATGGTGTCTGGGTGATATGATTGCTATGGGACCAGATACGAACGAAGTTCTAAATATACTATTTGACCGCTCCGATGTTCGAATGATTACCGGAAATCATGATGAAGCAATACTATCCCTTACTTCAGGGGAGGGACATCCCGAGAGCTACAAGCATACACGTGAACATCATGAGTGGATTGCAAATCAACTATCCCATCAAAATGTCCAACGACTAGAGCAACTCCCACGAGTTATAACGAAAGAAGTTAATGGTACACGCCTTTTGGGAATTCACTATCATATCGAGCCACATCTCTTAGAAGCTCATATAAGAGAAGAGCCTTTTCATCCTATTTTAAAACCTACATTAGAAAATACGTGGAGTATGTTCAGTGAATATCCGGCGGATATCATTTGCTTTGGGCATAATCATCCCGAGCATTTATTCCAAATGGACAACAAGATAATGCTGAATCCAGGAGCTCTTGGAGTGTCTAAAGGAAATACCGCACCATATGCAGTATTAGATTTTACTTCAAGCAAACCAAATGTAACCATCCATCACGTCGCTTATGACAAAGAAGCTTTTCTACAAAAGTTTGAAACACTTCAAGTACCACAAAGAGAAATACTGTTTAAGCTTTTTTATATTTGATGTATCCAAATCTCTCCCAAGTACTACACTTTGGAGAGATTCTTTATATACTCGATGTCATATACTAACGCTACGATTTCTTTACTTGTATTCACTTGCGTAACGAAATTTAATTACAATCTAAAAATAAAAGGACATGTTAGCTAAATACGATCAATTGATTTTCCATAAGGAATTATTTTTACCCTCTACCTATACTCCCCTTTATTAAAATCCCAATATATTTTAACGTTTCTTTTGTCCTTGCACCTTGAATAATGCTTTGTGAAAATTGACAAGACTATTCCCTATAATTCCACCTATAATAGCACCAGTCCCTCCTGTACCAATAGCAGATAAAATAAACACAACGAGTGGTGGGTTATTCCCAGTTGCGATTAATATATAAATAGCAAATAATATACCGAAAATGCAAAAGAGAATGATCCAAATATAATGGTGTATTGTTAAAGACACCATTGATTCCTTACCCATATAAAATCCCCTTCCATTAAATTAAATGAAAAAGGACAGAAAATGGAACTCTCTGTCCTTCTTTCATCTAAAATCACTCACTGCACTATTTTTACTTTAAAAAAGCAGCAGTTAATCTCCTACATCAACTAGTTCTTCGAGAATATAAACTTAGTCAAATAACGTTACACTATATAGCCACCAACAACATTTATGGAGAATATCCCTTTAAGTAAATACTCTCCATCTGCTCCCAAAACTAAACCTCTAACTACGTGAATATAGAGATTTCCACCACTATTGCAACATTGTACAACCTTTACTTTTACTGACAGCTTCGGGATTTTGCAGGCTAAAGAAGATTCCTAGGAACATTTAATTTGGACAAAGGCTAAATAACCCCTTCTTGAGCAATAATATTTTTGGATTTTCAAGCTATAACATAAAAAGGACATCCATCTGGATATCCTTTTTGTCTATAATCATTTATAAAATTCTGTCGGTATCGCACCAATATTTCTGCGGTGGTACAGTAAAGGCTCTTTTGCTGCATTTTGAATATGAAGAACCTCGCCTATCATAATTGTATGGTCACCAGCTTCTACTTTGTTAAATACTTTACATTCTAGTGTTGCTAACGAGTTAGAAAGCACGGGCAAATTCAATTCTGATTTGTTCCATTCACACTCTGCAAATCTATCCTCCACTTTACTAGCAAATAAATTACATATATCTCCTTGGTCAGCAGCTAGAATATTTACCGTAAACTTATCTACTTTTAAAAACTCTTCATATGAGTATACTCGCTTATCAATGGACCATAATATTAATAATGGATCTAACGAAACTGAGGCAAAAGAATTTACAGTCAATCCCATTGGCTTCCCATCACTATTAAAAGCTGTCACTACTGTAACTCCTGTAGGATAATTTCCCATTGCTGCTTTAAAGCTAGCTACTTGATCTATTTTATTGTCCATCTTATAACATCCATTCTCTTTTTCTTTTAAGCATATCAAAACCATACATTTCTTTCACACATTTGGATTCATTCCAAGCTATTTTGTTTAAACTCCCTATTATCGGGTAAATATATACTAGAACACATTACTAACAAAAATGGAGGAATTATACATGACAGTCAAACTAACAGTTGAAAATGCAGTTCAAGCAAAACAAGAAATTGAAAAACTTGAAACACAAGGATACGTTCGAGACAATATTCATATTTTCGCCCATTTTAAAGAAAGAGCCGACGATATCAATGATGCGTTAGACACTTCGGATGTTGGGATGAAAGAACAAGGCTTTTTACAATCATTTAAAAACATGTTCACTTCTCGTGGAGACGAGCTTCGTAACAAAATGGAAGCTGCTGGTATTTCTAAGCAAGAAGCAGAAGCAGCTGAAAAAGAATTAGATGAAGGTAAATTAGTAATCATTGCTCATAATTAAATAATCGAAGTATATCCCATTCCTTCATAGGAATGGGTTTTTTAATTATTTTATTCACTAATTGGCGTTCTGGTGATGAACACTTGTAAATGGATCAAGCGATATATGCCGTTAATGTATTATGTACGGAATTCATGACTTAAGCTTCAGACTTTCCAATTGACTAATAGAGCAAATATTTTTTCTTACCCAAAACATGTCGTGCATTTTCAATGAAATTCATAAAGCTTCACTGTAATATCCTTCGATTTACTCTTCCCTTTTAAAGGACCTCTCATGCTGAAGTAACCACTCTTTTCTCCACAAACCACCTGCATAGCCTGTTAGTCTTCCATTTGATCCGATAATTCGATGGCATGGAATGATAATACTTAATCTATTTTTACCATTGGCGGTTCCTACTGCTCTAACAGCTTTTTCATTATTAATGGCAGTGGCAATATCTTTATAGGACCCGGTTTCAGCGTATGGAATAGTTGTCAAAGCGTTCCATACCTTTTTTTGAAATTCTGTACCCTCCAAGTTATAAGGAAATGAAAATACATGACGCTCACCCTTAAAGTATTCGTCCAGTTGAATAGAACAATCCACTAAAACCTGTGGGATTTCAGAGTTTACTGTATTACTCACTTCATCGCCCTCAATAAACATAATAGAACTAACTACTTCCTCTGTTCCCACTATTTCTACTATGCCAATTGGAGATTTGTAATCTAATTTATTCATATAAAGACCTCCATATATAAAAGGTGGCATACGCTTGCCAACCTTGCCAATTTGTTGCTACGTCTTTAATTTCCTCTATTGTCGGTTTACGATTAAGCCCTAATTGAACCTTTAAAGCATTATGAAGTCCGACATCTGCTATCGGAAAGGCAGATGATTGATGTAAGCATTTCATCAGCGCATAATCCGCTGTCCATGGTCCTACTCCCCTTATCCCCAGTAACGACTTTTTTGCTTGCTCATACGTTGGTTCTTGCAGCAACATTTCTTTTGTTAATTCGCCATTTGTCATAGCTTTTGCAACTCCAATTACATATTCAGCCTTCCGAACAGTAAATTGTAGTGTTATTAACTCCTCTACGCTTAGAGTCGCAATTCTTTCATATGTTGGATATAGCCAAAAAGTATTCCCTTCAAAGGTATGGCACTCCCCAAAGTGTTCAACAAAACGTTGCTTTAATTTGTACGCAAAGGTCAAATTTATTTGCTGCCCCATTATTGCCCAAGTTAACGCCTCAAATAAGTCTGGTATACACATCATCCGTAACCCGTAATATCTCTTGTGAATTTGTTGTAATATCTTGTCTTGTTTAGCTACCTCATAAAAAAGGCTCAAGTCTTGATCCAAATCAAACCATTCCCAAATATACGATGCTATTTCTTCATGACTGGTGATAGACAATCGTTGTGAGGGAAAATCTACATTAATTACATGTTGAGCGAACCCGATTCTACACAAGATTAATTCTCCATTTACTTTAATCAGCTTATATAGTAACTCATCTCTAATTTGATGTAACACTTCTTCTTGGGACCTACCCAAGAACACTAGGCATTCATCAAAATTGAATTCCTTCGGTGGATATATCTCAATAAACGTTCCGTGATTGCTCCATTGCATTACAGTAGCTCCTTTTTCGCAAGAATTCGATATTCACTTGGTGAACAATTCTTCAAACGACGAAACGCCTTATAAAAACTTGATGGACTTTGAAATCCAACATTATAGCAAATCTCAAGATTTGATAGATTTGCACTGCAAAGAAGATAGGCTGCTTTATCAATTCTTATTTTCTCCAAGTAAGTACGCGGAGTTTCTAACGTTTCCTGCTTAAACAAACGCTCCAGATAAAAAGGACTAACACCGACGCTATTGGCAATGTCCTGTAATACCAACTTTTCTTTATAATGATTAATTAAAAAGGTGGTTACATTTCTGACTAGTTCAGTACGCGGGGAATGGTCAACTTCTGGCTGACATCTTTTACAAGCACGAAAACCAGCATGTTCAACTTTATTGATGTCATAATAGAAATCTACATTTATTTTTTTCGGCTTTCTAGATTTGCACGATGGCCGACAGTATATTTTAGTGGTTTTTACTGCCGTAAAAATAATCCATCATACTTTTGATCGCAAGCCATGACTTTATCCCACATTTCATCAAAAGAAAGATTAAGTATATCCTCCATTGAATTCCACACTTTTCTAGGTCAGTAATCGTATAACAATGAAGTATCTTGTAGCTCCATTAATTGTGCAGCATTGCTGTCTAAAAAGGAAATGATTTTATCAGATAGGGCATTACCAAAGCTAAAACGTTGCACTCCCAATTCCTGCAGTACATGACAATTTGTAAGTTCCGGTAAAGACAATACATTAATTGGAGCATGTATGGTCATTGTGATTTCTTTAATCTCGTCATAGTCGATCATTCCAGGGACAAATATTCCACTAGCTCCACTCTCAACATAGGCCTTTGCACGATTTACTGTTTCATAGAAAGGGTTTTCTGTTTGAAAGTATGTATCAGTTCTAGCATTAATATAAAAATCTTGATAGCCATGATTATCTAATGCCATTCTGATTGCTGATAAAAGAGTACAATCTTCATTAATTGCTCTGAGCCCCATTTGTTTCTTGAGTGAGTCCTCAATATTAATGCCAGCCACCCCAACATCTGCCGTCCTTAAAACATTTTCAATAATTGTTTCCTTATCTTCTCCATAGCCTGCCTCAATATCTGCAGTAACAGGTATTTTTACATTTGCTGTGATCGTTTTAATAACTCCAAGATGTCTTTCAAAATCAATTAACTCTCCGTCAGCATATCCAAAAGAGTTCGCAATTCCGCAACTTGTTGTACCAATTGCTTTAAAACCTACCTTTTCTAAAGTTAAAGCGGATAACAGATCCCATGCATTACCTAAAAATAATATTTCTTTTGATGAATGTAATTTATTGAATTCCTGAATGAGATTCATTCTAACTCCTCCTAATGGTTGTTTACATTCATTTTACAAGGAGTTTGCGCCTACTTCGTCCTCATTCTTGCGCTTATGGTCGACAAAGTAAAAAATGCCAGGACCCATTAGGAAGACAAAGAAAATCCACATAGTTTACATTTACCTTTCATCCTAACCATGGATTAGAAATGCTTCTGAATCTATGCGATAATAGTAGAACTATCATTTTTACCAGTGAAAGAGGTCTTGTCATGAAGCCAGTAATTCTTGCTGAAAAGCCTAGTCAGGCAAAGGCATATGCAGATGCTTTTAAAGTAAAACGTCACGAAGGATACATAGAAATCAATCCATGCCCTATTTTTCCAGAGGGAGCCCATATTACATGGGGAATTGGTCATCTCGTTGAACTTAAAGAACCAAAAGCATATGATCCAAAATGGAATAAATGGTCATTAGCTAGTTTGCCTATTTTGCCAGATAGCTATGAATTTCAAGTTGCCAAAGGGAAATTCAAGCAATTTTCCGTAGTAAAAAAATTACTTAAATCTACTGATACTGTTATTAACGCTTGTGACGTAGACCGTGAAGGGTCCAATATTTTCTATAGTATATACAATCAAAGTGGTGCCCGTGGACAATTGATTAAACGCTTATGGATTAATTCATTGGAAGTAGATGAAGTACTGAAGGGTTTTAGTAATTTACAAGATAATCGTAAAGATCTTTTATTATACGATGAGGCCAAGGCTCGTCAAATTAGTGACTGGTTAGTAGGCATGAATGGATCCAGATTATATTCACTTCTGTTGCAGCAACAAGGTATTAAAGAGGTATTTCCTATAGGACGGGTTCAATCACCGACTATATTTTTGATATATCAACGTCAAAGAGAAATCGAACAATTTGTATCGGAGCCTTTTTATGAGATAGAGGCAACTTTCCAGGCAGAAAAGGGGGAATATAAAGGGAAAGCAAAAGCGAAAGATTCCAACAGAGAAAAGATTCGAGAACTCCTTTCCCAACATAATATTCAACCTAACTCTCCTGGAGTAATTAGTTCAATAGAAAAAGTCGATAAGCGGATACCACCACCTCAACTTCATTCATTGTCGACACTACAGGCTACCGCCAATCGATTATGGAAAACGAGTCCTGCAGATGTACTGAAGACAATGCAGGGTCTTTATGAGAAAAAGTTAGTTTCTTATCCGAGAACTGATGCAAGACATATTACGCCAAACGAATTTTCCTATATAGAGGCTCAGGTTTCTGCTTATCAACAAATCATTGGACATCCTTTTGAAGTAGCTTCACTAGCTCCTAAAAAACGATATGTCGATAGCTCGAAAGTTCAGGAGCATTATGCTATTATTCCAACGAAGAAGCTCCCGACACCTGCAAAATTAGCAGGACTTTCAAATATTGAGCGAAATCTCTATGAAGAGATTGTCCGTACTACATTGGGTATGTTTCATACCGATTACTTATATACAGAAACAAAGGTTACAACAGAGGTGAATGGTTTAGCCTTTTTCACAACTGGAAAAACGGAACGAGATCAAGGATGGAAAGCATTATTCTCTCGCTCAACTAAGGATAAAGAAGAACAACCTCTCCCACCTCTACAGGTACAGGAAAAGGTAGAAAGTAATATTGGTATAAAAGAAGGAAAAACGCTGCCTCCGAAGCCATATACGGAAGGCCAGCTTATTGCCATGATGAAAACCTGTGGGAAGCTTGTAGAGGATAAAATGGAAACTGAAATCTTAAAAGAAGTGGAAGGTCTCGGTACAGAAGCAACTCGAAGCGGAATTATAGAAACGATAAAACGCCATGGCTATATTAGTGTAACGAAAAATATAGTTTCTATAACCGATAAAGGACGCGTCCTCTGTCAGGCTATTGAAGGTAATCTTCTCGCTAGTCCATCTATGACCGCTAAATGGGAAACCTATTTACGTAAAATTGGAAACGGAGAAGGCTCGATGGATCGTTTTCTAGGTAGTATCGCTAAGTTTATCCAAAGCTTGATGGACGAGGTTCCAACCCAATTAAAAACAAAGCAGATTAATATAAAGCTAGCGCCTCGGGCATCAAAGTATGACTCTAAATTTAAGAGAGATCCAATAGTAACATGTCCTAAATGTCAAAAAGGGTCCATCATTGCACATAAGAGCTTTTATGGATGTACAGAATACAAAAATGGTTGCACCCAGACCTTTAATGGCTACTTTTTAAAGAAAAAAATAACCGCTAGCCAAATAAAACTGCTTTGCACTAAAGGAAAAACAAACGTGATCAAGGGATTTGAAGCTGAAAACGGTCAAAAGTTTGATGCGAGCTTAACTTTTGTTGAAGGTAAGATAAAATTAGAGTTTAAAAAAGACTAATTTTTAGTGGTCGATCGATTTTTCGGAGGCATCAATCGATTATCGGCGGAAATCGATCGATTATTTAGGGACATCAATCGATTTTGAGCTGTGGTCGATCGATTATTATCAAATACCTGGTTTGAGAAGTCACTACTATTGAAAAGGCTGATCTTCATAACGAAGATCAGCCTTTATTCATTCAAACGGGTACGGATATACGACAGTTCCATTTCTCCCTGTTGTGGTTTTGGCCTGTGACAAAGAATTTAAAATCGCCTCTTCCGTAACCTCTGCCACTCCTTGGAATAAGTCATTCATAATGGGATGATCATCTCTTAATTGCTGCCTTGTCTCCACACTTTCTTCCAAACTGTGTTGAATTTTATGAGCAGTCGAAAAAGCTATGACGATATCACCACTACCATTACTAAAATGACTACCAGTTCTACCAAGCCCTACCCCACATCGCTTAGCAAGTCGAGTAAGTTGTCTATTGCTTAAAGGTGCGTCTGTTGCCAATACAATCATGATTGAACCATCTGCAGGCTCAGGAAAGTTTGGGACATTTACATTTTCATTCACCAAATACCGTGAGGCCTGGAATTCCTCTTTTCTTCCGAAGTTACTAAGGACCATACAACCGATAGTATAGACTGCATCACTAACTTGAACAATACGTGAAGAGGAACCAATGCCCCCCTTATAGCCAAAGCAAATCATCCCTTTACCTGCACCAACAGCTCCTTCAGGTGAAGTTTCTGACGAAGCATTTTGAATACACTCAATCGCATGCTTCGGTTCAATAGGTAGCTTTCGAATTGAATTTAACCTACTGTCATTGCACTCTCCTACCACTATATTAATAGTCCCAGTAGAATCCCCTATTGTAGGATTTCTTTCTAGCATATACTCTAAAGTTCCCTGCGCAACCGCTGGAATACCAAATGTATTCGTCAGCATGATAGGTGATTCAATTAAGCCAAGTTCGTTCACTTGTATAAGTCCTGTGGTTTTTCCAAAACCATTTAGAATGTAACTCGCCCCAACTACTTTCTGTTGAAATAAATTACCCCCATGAGGCAAGATTGCTGTGACTCCTGTACAGGCATATTCTCCTCCTCCAAGTGAGCTATCTAATGTAATATGTCCGACTTTAACATCGTGTACATCTGTTATGCAGTTCTTTTTCCCAACAGGGAGTCTTCCTATTGTCACTCCCATTTGTCTAATTTTTTTAGGCTCCACGTTTTCTATCCCCTTATTTTAGAGACTTCTTTCCATTTATGACTAAAAGACTCCTCGCAAAAGTCTAATTTTCCACCATATAAACGAAGAACATCTTTTATTTCTTCTGCTAAGTATTTTTCATTTCGATTGTTCGCAAGACAGGGATATCCAGAACCTCTTTGTAAATAATCAGAGCTACCTACTAAATACCATTTATCATCTTCTAATATTTCGTCATTTACATAGATTGAATGAATTTGCTTCCCATCATGTTCTATTTGAAGTCCTGATGCATGCAGCCTCCCGACAAATCGTCCTCTAAATCCTGGACCTCTTCCATCTGCCAGACATACTTGAGAATCTAACGATTGCTCTAAAGCTTCTTTTAGATACTTACCTTGAATTTCAAAGGAAGTTGGATTTAACGGAGAAGGACATATCTCTATAAGTTTTTTTTCTGTCATTTCATGAAATATTCCCGCATTACAAATACCACTATTAATAAGACCAATTTCTGTACCTAACATATCCTTCAATCCGTCAGCTATTAGGTTAGAAATAGGGTTCTCTTCCACTACGTCATGCCATAAAGAATGTTCTAGTGAATACAAAGGTTCACTTAAAACTTTTACAGCTCTTTCTTTATTTAACCTTAAAATAGAGTCTATCTGTTCACTCTCTTGTATATCCTTTGTAGAGATAGTCTGTGAATGGAGAAGATGTACTGTTCCCCCGTCTATTTCTATTTCCATAATACCTATATGTTCTCCATAATTTCCTGCACTATTCATAAATGTCTTATTAATAACCTGTGCCTGTTCAAATAATTTATGATCATGTGCAGAAACAATAATATCAATCTCTTTAATCTCTTTAGCAAGCAGTTCATCTGCAAAAGTACCTACATGGCTAAGTAATATACATATGTCATAATTACCTTCATTATTGGTTATTTCTTCTTTTATAGCATTCGTGTAATCAGTCAAATAAATACCTAATCCTTCATTAAATACTCCCATATCGGGAGAAGATCCCGTAAGGAGAATTCGAAGCCCGTTTTTTTCTAAAATAACACTAGATTTAACACCACTTATATGAGAACGATCTTTTTTATACAAGTTATTACTTATAAAAGGAATAGGACTATTACTCGCCATATTCTCTAGAGTATCTATTCCATTGAACATCTCATTGTTACCTATTGTAATCGCATCGTAGCTACCAGCTTCTAATAACTCTATAGCTGCCATACCTTTAGTTCCTTGGAGCTCAATGCTTTTAAAATCAGCAAAATCTCCGCCATCTAAAACAATTGTATTCTCATCTTTATGTTGATTTATTAACGTAACTACTTTTTTATAGTTCTCGAAATTACTATGTACATCATTAGTATGAATAATTTTAAGTCTCATTTATACACCCCTAGTCAGATTTCCCTTGATAATTATAACATATTCTAATTTTTCTAATTATTTATTTTTACCAATATAGATTATTCCGGAGTGTTTAGGGAATGAAATAATAAATAGAACTAGGAGGTTGTAAAATGGAATTACTACAAGTGAATGGTCGGATAAACAAAAAGAAATTAGCACTTAGTATTCTTATACCGGTGGTTGGCGGCTCTATCACAGGTTGGATTGCCAATAAAAATGCCCAAGAAAAATATAAAAAACTAAAACAGCCATCATTTTCACCCCCTGGGGCAGTCTTTCCGATTGTATGGACCACTCTTTACGCAACAATGGGAATTGCTAAATATCGTGTAGACCAAAAGGTGAAAGATATGAGAACGGACTCAACACCAGCTATCCCCTTATACGACTTACAATTAGGTTTAAATTTTTTATGGTCATTTCTATTTTTCCGTTGGGGCTTACGAGGAACTGCACTTGTAGAAATCAGCCTTATGCTAGCATCCATTGCGTTAACCGCGTATGAGTTTCAGAAATTGGACAATACTGCAGGAGTTTTAATGATGCCTTATGTAGGATGGGTTACCTTTGCACTTGGTCTGAATTATTCCGTATGGAAATTGAATAAATAAATTCTTTAGTATGCATGAAGTCTATGTATGGGTCCCGGCTAAAATCAGGACCCTTATCTTCTTCCCCTCAATATTTCTGTACTACTTAAATAGTCTAAGAACTAATATGATAAATTCTAATTCTTTACAGTAAATGAACAAATTCACACAATAATCTAGCTGTAAATTTACCGGTGAAAGAATTACAAATGAGAGTAATTAATGTATTATATGATTATTATAGGTTTTAAATTATTTAGGAGGAGAGTCCCATTTATCTTCAACATACTATTGGAAAAAAGGTTAAGGAAGCTAGGTTAAATAATACTTTAACTCAACAAGAACTAGCCGAAAGATGCAGTCTTACGAAAAGTCATATTTCAAAAATAGAAAATGGACAAGCCGCCCCTGCTGTGGCAACACTATCAAAAATAGCACAAGAGCTAGATACTCCCTTGTCTTGGTTTTTAGAGTCCAATCTTCACAATAAATTATCCATAGTGAAAAGCAAGGATAAAAAATTAAAAATTGGAAATAAAGACATTGGCTATACTTATGAAGCGCTCGCAAATCGTCCTCGCTTTAGTAAAGTAGAACCAGTAATAGTCACCGTCCTACCTGAAGCTGAATATGTAACGCCATTTACCCATAGTGAAGACGAGTTTATTTATATTCTAAACGGGTCGATCAACCTTTATTATGATGGTGAGTTACATTACTTGGAACAGGGTGATAGTGCTTATTTCGAAGGAAACACTCCTCATATTTTTATTTCTGCAGATAAGAACAAGGAAGCAAAAGTACTGACATTTTTTATACAAAATACCCCCCTTTAATTTATGGAACTGCCCGTATTTTTACCTTTCTCATATTTACTAGTCCTCATTAATAATTATTTCTCTATTTTTTGAATTTACTTCGATTTCTGAATAAATTTTAGATTTGGTATTTACAAGTAATAATTATTAATGTATTTTTGTGTAATAGCATTCAACTAGGTTGAATGCTATTACACAAAAATAAGGGGTGTATGTCATGTCAAACACAAGAGTTCCAGGATTTTATCGTTTATCACCTAAAGAAAGATTTGATATTGTTACGGAAGGTCGCAATTTAACAGATGATCAGTTAAAGCATTTATCTGGGGAGAATCCACTTTCGATGGATTTAGCAGACTCAATGATAGAAAACGTAATTGGACAAATAGGCATTCCACTTGGAATTGCAACCAACTTTAAAATTAATGGAAAAGATATGTTTATCCCAATGGCTACGGAAGAACCTTCTGTTGTAGCTGCTGCTAGTAATGCAGCAAAAGCAAGTTATGACCATGGTGGTTTTTTCACATCAATGAGTGGAACAATCATGCGTGGTCAAATTCAGGTATTAAATGTAGCAGATCCTTATGCTGCAAAAGCCAAAATCTTTGAACATAAAGATGAAATTTTAGCTTATTGTAATGTGCAAGATCCAACATTGGTTTCATTGGGTGGAGGGGCTAAGGATATAGAAGTTCATATTATTCCAACCAACTCTCAAATAATGTTAGTAATTCATCTAATTGTAGATACAAAAGATGCAATGGGTGCAAATGCTGTTAACACAATGGCAGAAGCAGTCTCTCCAACTATTGAGACAATTACTGGTGGTAAGGTTGTATTAAAAATAATATCTAATTTAGCAGACCTTAGACTCGTTCGCGCAAGAGCAATTTTTTCAACAGAGGCACTTGGTGGCAAAGAGGTTGTGGATAACATTGTAAGCGCTTTCGAATTTGCAGATTATGATCCTTATCGAGCAACTACACACAACAAAGGAATAATGAATGGAATTTCTGCTGTAGTCTTGGCAACTGGAAACGATACTCGTGCAGTAGAAGCCGGAGCACATGCCTATGCTTCTATATCTGGACAATATAAATCTTTAACAAAATGGGAAATAAATGCGGATGGCAACTTATCCGGTTCTATTGAGTTACCAATGGCTGTTGGGATTGTTGGTGGTGCAACGAAAACACATCCGGTGGCACAAGCTGCCCTTAAAGTAATGGGAGCTAGCTCTGCTGAAGAACTTGCAGGTTGTATAGCAGCTGCAGGACTAGCACAGAATGCTGCAGCATTACGGGCCTTATCTGCTGAAGGTATTCAAAGAGGTCACATGTCTTTACATGCTAGAAACTTAGCGGTAATGGCTGGCGCAAAAAAATCAGATATAGATAGAATCGTCGCACAAGCTGTCAAAGAGAAAGACCTTAGATATGACCGTATCTTAGAAATAACGAAAGCAACTCAAAGAGGTGAATAGGATGGCAGATAACCATAAATCACCAACTACTGATTTGAATAAAAAAACAAAAACATATTTAGAAATACTGGGAGATACAATTCTACCAAATCAATTACTTTTTGCGGTTTTAATAAGCGTAGGTATTAGTTTAGGAGGTTACAATATCGGCCTTTGGTTACTCCCTTCTATCGCTAGTGAAAGTATGGTAGCTTCTTACTCATTGCTTATTGGGATTTTAGGTAGTGTTTTCTCTTTAGTACTTTGTTCCATTCTTTTTAAACCAAAAAGAATATTAGTTGAAGAAGAAACTTCTTCTGAAAGTATGAGACAAGTTTTTGAAGATTTACAATTAGATCCTCTAGAAGAATTAGAACTAATCGAAAATGATCCAATCACTAAGAAAGAATTGGAAGAATTCGGAGTTTTAAATAGTTTTCTTGCACTTAGAGAGGAGCAGAAGAAATGAGTTTACTAATTACAGCTATTTTATTTGCATTACTTGGTGCAATTGTCTTCTCTTTAATAGGATTGATATCTGGTACTGATGAGACAGCTATTATGGTCCCACTTACTTTGTTAGTAATCCTTCTTGGTGCACCTCCAGCCGCCGTTTTTTCATTTTTTATGGCAGCAGTTCTAGCAAAACATCTTACACATGCCGTACCAACTGCATTAATGGGTATACCCGGTGATACTACAGCTGTTCCATTAATAGATCATGCGAACACTTTAAGAAGAATGGGTATGCCACATATAGCACTTAGGAAAATGATTTCAGGTGGAATTATTGGTGCATTCATCGCTTTACCAACTGCTGTTCTATTAGGCCAGTTTTTGGGTCAATTCGCTGACTTCTTCAAATCATCAACAGGAATAATTTTTACACTAGCTGCTATTCTAATCGCCTTTTTCTCTAAAGGTAAATGGGTAAGTATTTTAATGATTATTCCATTCGCTTTCTTTATTAAAAGTTTAGATTTAGTGAGTTTTAGCATACTCGATAAGCATTTATCTATCAGTTTCTTTTTAGGAATTGCTATAGGTCCAATTTTTTGTGATCTTTTATTCGCGACCTCCTCTAGCGCTAGAAAGACTATTGAAAGAGATAAAGCTAAAGAATATCATCTGGCTCCTGAAACAAAAACGTGGAAAGGATACTTTCCGAACCCTTTAAAAATTTTAACTGGAAGACAACAAGTATTCACTTCCATTACAACTTTTATTTCTTCTCTTACTTTTGTTTTTAGTCCTGTAGGAATGACTTCCCTAATGGGTGAAATTGTCGGTTCCCGTACAAAAGGTGCCTATAAGAAGTCTACTACTAGTTTAGCAGTAATGAATGGGGTAACAGAGTCTACGTATATCGCAGAAGTAATCATCCCATTAATAGCTTTTGGGATTCCACTAAGTCCTGTTGCTCTTGGTCCAGGGTCACCATTATTTAATGCACCACCAGTATTCACTGTCGACCCTATAAATAATTTGCATACCTACCTAACTTCATGGGAGTTTTTCCTTTACGGTGCAATTGGACTCATTATCGCTTCGTTAATCGCCTATCCTTTTTCTATGAACTATGCAAGAAAAGCTTCTGTACTAGTGATGAAGCTTGTAAGTCAAGAAGCTATTGTTGCTATGTTCATTGGACTTGCTTGTTTACTTGCCTTCCACGAAGCACAACTTGTTGGTATTGTACTTACGTTCACAGTGGCAGCAGTTGGTGGTCTTCTAAATCGCATTCTTGGAATTGGCGCTGGTGTACAATTTATGATTTTCTATGCGTCAACTTGGATTATGATGACGCTCTTCGGAATATAAGTAAAAGGAGTTTTTAATATGACAACACCCAGGTTTCCTAAAAGTGTAAGCATTAGAGAAGTAGGACCACGTGATGGATTACAAAATGAAAGTAAATTTATTCCAACAGATGAGAAAATACAATGGATAGATCACTTATCTAATTCAGGTTTAAATTATATAGAAGTTACTTCTTTTGTAAATCCTACTTGGATTCCTGCACTTTCGGATGCAGAGTATGTTGCAAAACATATTAAGAAAAATCCAGACGTCACTTATGCTGCCCTTGTTCCAAATACAAAAGGGTTATTCCGCGCCTTAGAGAGTGGTATTGATGAAGTCGCTGTTTTCATCTCTGCAAGTGAGACTCATAATAAGAAAAATATTAATAAAACTATTTCAGAAACAGAGATTGACTTATCGGAAGTTGTTAAAGAAAGTATTTCCAATAAGAAAACAATTCGAGGATATATTTCCACAGTTTTCGGTTGCCCTTATGAAGGAAATATAGAAACTGATCAGGTAATACGATTAGCAGATTCCCTATTTGAAATGGGTATAAATGAATTATCATTAGGTGACACAATTGGGATTGCTAATCCCGTTCAAGTGAAGCAAGTTTTAGAGCAACTTCTTAAACGATACCCCGCAGATAGTATCGCAATGCATTTTCATAATACCCGAGGAACTGCTTTAGCAAATGCACTAGCTTCATTGGAAATGGGTATTTCTAAATTCGATAGCTCTCTGGGTGGTTTAGGTGGATGTCCTTATGCTCCAGGAGCATCAGGCAACTTGGCAACTGATGACTTAAATTATATGCTCACAAATATGGGTATTGAAACAAATATAGATCCAAAAAAACTCAACGCAGCCGCACTGTATATACAAAGTAAACTTCAAAAACCTTTAGATAGTTATAGTGTGAAATACTATGAATCTCAACATAAATAATGAAAAGAAAATAAATTGACTAATTTCTAGTACCAAGTATCAAATGGCTGATACTTGGTACTTTTTTCTTCCTTACTAATACCTGCTACACTCCCCTTAACTTTCATCATTTTTCTAGTTTATAGCAATTATATAATTACCAAACACCTTAAATTTACACGCAACTTTGCAACGACATAAATTTTATTTTTCCAGTTCTTTATATTCAATAGTTATTAGTTATTTTTTATCAGAGAATAAATTACTCCAACTACTTCTTACCTGTTTTTAAGGAGATATTCTAATTTTTACAATTTTCCCTCAAACCTGTCATTTTCTTTTGCTATAATCTATCCGAAATATAAATTTGTTTAGGAGTGGATAAAATGATAAAAAAGAGTCTTTGGAATCATGCTTGTAATAAGGTTGCCGTTTCCCTCATATTAGTAGTTTCCATGTTTGTCCCATTTATAATTGCACCTAGTGTTCAAGCTGCAGAACCTATTAGCGTCTCAGAAGCAATTTCAAATAACACAGGGACCGTGACAGTTCAAGGATATATCGTGGGAACTGCTAATTCTGGAACTTCCTATGATCAGGAAGCTCCTTTTACAGTAGCTACAAATATTGGATTAGCAGATTCACCAAATGAAACAAATCCATCTAATATTTTACCGGTTCAATTACCGACTGGAGCACTTCGAACAGCACTGAATCTAAAAGATCATCCTGAAAACTTAAAAGCAGAAGTAACCGTAACTGGATCATTAGAAGCTTACTTTTCTGTTCCAGGTCTAAAAAGTCCAACTGCTTACACGATAATCTCTGATGGAGAAACTCCACCTGAATCTCCAGAAGTAGAGTTGTTGGAAAATATTGTTGCAGCTCGAGTAATTACTAACCCGGACAAATTAGTTAAAATCACCGGAACTGTCACTACTGGGATGGGGTATTGGGGCGGCAATGGCTTCTATCTTCAAGACACGTCGGCAGGTATTTATGTATTTACCTCTTCGGCAGATGTAAATCCTGGTGATGTCATTGAGCTGGAAGGTAAAGTTAGTCCATACAGTGGAGAATTACAAATTCAACCTACTAAAATATCAAAAGTTTCCTCAAGCAATGAATTACCACTAGAACAAATCATTACACCAGCAGGAGTCAATGAAGAGACTCAAGGTGAACGAGTAAATTTGAATAATGTAATAATTAATAATTTGACTAAAATCAATGACTATGGAACATTCGAATTTACTGCAACACACGAAAATGGAGAGTCTGTTGTTATTCGAAATGACAATAGAAATGGTCTTGACTACAATACGTTTGTTCAACGCTATAAAGCAGGCGATTTAGTTAATATTTCTGGTATCGCGTCTAAATTCAATACAACTTATCAAGTAAAAACACTTGGTTTAGACAGCTTTAACTTAGTGAATAAACCTGCAGTCTACACGGATATATTCCCTGGGACAATATCAGAAGGAACTGAAATTTCTTTATTTACTCCAATCGATGGTGCAGCCATCTATTACACACTAGATGGGTCAACACCTTCAACTGAAAGCATGCTATATACTGGACCAATTACTTTATTAACGAATACGACGATTAAGGCCATAGCTGTTACCGATACAACATCAGAAGTATTTTCTTTTACATTTGATGTGTTAAAAACAAATAACCTATCAATTCGTGATATTCAGGGACTATCCCACTTCTCAAATTATGAAGGTGCAACAGTTCAAGAGATTACTGGTGTTGTAACTCATCTCTACAATTCAGCAAACTTTGTCATTCAAGATGTTAATGCCGATGATGACAATACTACATCAGAAGCATTAATCGTCAATAAGGCTTCTAATGGTTTAGCAGTTGGAGACTTAGTTACAGTAGCAGGATCCGTGGAGGAATGGTACTACGAGGGCTATTCAGATATGAAAGCAAATGATCTTCCTATTACTAGAATTCGTGCAACTTCGGCTACCAAATCTGGAACAGCAGAATTACCCGAACCTTTAGTAATTGGTGAAGATATTTTTCCTCCAACCGAAATAATTGATAATGATAGTTTAACTACGTTCGATCCATTAGAAGATGGAATAGACTTTTGGGAATCCATTGAATTGATGCGTATAGCTGTACCAGATGCAAAAGTTATTGGACCGCAAGAATATGGAGAAATACCTGTAATTGCAGGGAATTCTACGAACACACAGTTCAATGTATTAGGCGGAGTAAACATTTCTGCAAATGACTATAATCCTGAGAGAATATTAGTATTAACAGGAAATGAAAAATATGATGCTAAATCAGGTGATTATTATACTGGGGACATTGTGGGAGTGATGGGCTTCGGCTTTGGTAATTTCAAGCTTTGGGCTGAGGAGTCTACTCTACCTCCAATTACTCGAGTTGAAAAACCAAATGTAGTGACAGATATCGAACCTAACGAAGATAAATTAACTGTTGCAGCATACAATGTTGAAAACTTTTCAACAAATACTGAAAACACCCCTGATGAAAAAGTAGCAAAAATTGCTACGTCTTTCGTGGAGAATATGAAATCACCTGATATTATCACTCTTGTAGAAGTTCAAGATAACGATGGCCCTACCGCTTCTGGAAATACAGATGCCTCGGCAAGCTATCAAAGGTTAATCACAGCAATTGTAGCTGCTGGTGGACCAGCTTACGCTTGGACCGATATAGCACCGGAGTACGACCAAGATGGTGGACAACCTGGTGGGAATATTCGTGTTGGTTACTTGTACAACCCTAATCGCGTATCCCTTTCCGAAGGAGTAAAAGGAAGTTCAACGGATAAAGTAGTATGGGACGAAGCTGGAAACCTCACTTTGAATCCTGGCAGAATTCTTGACTTACCACAAAAAAATACACGTAAGCCATTAGCTGCACAATTTGAGTTCCAAGGAGAGAAAGTAGTAGTAATTGGTGCTCATTTAAATTCTAAAGGTGGAGACCAGCCATTATACGGTAAAAACCAACCTCCATTCCTTGGCTCTGAGGCAGAAAGAATTGAGTTAGCCACGATGATTAACCAATTTATCCAATCTGGTATAGAAAAGAATCCAGATTTAAATGTAATCGTTGCTGGAGATATGAATGATTTCGAATTCACCCCAACACTTGCTGCACTAAAAGGTGACATCTTAACAAATATGGTAGAAAAAGTACCCGTGGGTGAGTGTTTCTCCTATTTCTACCAAGGGAATAACCAAGTACTTGACCATGTTCTAGTTACCAATAATCTAGCAAATAAAACTGAAGTAGATATGATTCACATTAATGCTAACTATATGGACATTCATGGACGCGCTTCCGACCATGACCCAGTTCTTATTCAAGTGGATTTGAACGAGCAGGTTACTAAGACTCTTTCTGCAAATAAAACAGCATTTGAATTAGAAAAAGGCAAAAAAGCTAATATTAAGCTAACTGAAACAACTGAGGGCTCAAATACAACTGAGGATGTTACACAAAAAGCTAACTATAGCGGTTTTAATAGCAAAATTATTTCCGTAAACAAAGGTGAAATTACCGCTAAGTCAAGTGGGACAACAATTATTACAGCAACGTATGGTGACAATTCAGTAACGATTAAAGTAACTGTCCATACGGCAAATAATGGAGAAACTATTATTACTGAAGATAAAGTAGATACTTCAAAAAGTATTATTACGGTGGATGGCTCTGTGATGCATAATGCTGGAGATGTTAAAATCCGTTTTACAGAAGCAGCTACTAGCAAGATTAACGCTACAAATAAAGACGTTGTGATTAATCTTATGAATGGGACATTCTCGATAACTGCAAAGAACTTTGATGTACTTGCAGCAAGTGGGCAATTTACTTTGCACTTGGATTACCATGTACCACCAGGGTTACTAAAGGAAAAAAATAATCATAAAGTTAAGGACGACTTGAAACTTAAAGATATGAATTTCCTTGATAGCAGTAACCAAAAAATCACAAAAGGATTTACTGATTATTTTATCATCACTACTGAAGGGAAAAAAGGAACTAAGGAAGCCGCTTACTACGACCAAAAGTCTAAAAAGTGGAAGTTTAAAAAGATTAAGTAGATATTAAATAACGAGGGTCATAACAAACGTTATGACCCTCGTTTTCTTTTTCAAATTATATAAGGTTTGATAGTCTTTTTACACCACCATTTTGTATTCCTACTTATTAATACGCATGAATTCTATAACTTTAGTATCGATATAACCTCTTTCTTGCACTCGTTCATCAAAATTTTCAATTAGGTGATAAGAATGAATAGCATCCAATAAGTCATCCATTTCCGTAAGATCCCTGTCTAAAAAACCATTTTCATATAACATATTTTGAATCTCATTTGCTAACATTCCTTCAATAGCCACAATATCCTCTGGAACTGTTTCTGTAAAATATAGTTGATGTAGCTTTAAGAGCCTTGCTAATTCTTTCACGGGATCAGCATGATCATCCACTCGAAGATCGATATACCGGTCCGTGTAGCCTCCATAACTACCATTTTCTTTTACTATTAACAAAGCAGCAGACTGTTTACCTCTTTTATCTCCTCCTGCACTTTCTCCAGCTTGTAATGCAGCTAATAGGCGTTCCGCAAAAGCTCCCTCATGTTGGAGGAAAACTGTCTTCATCGCCTGAACTGTATCTTCATTGACCAATATGTTCCCTTGAATTGCAAAGTTTGTTCCTGCAAATCCTCCTGCCCATTCAATACAATCTTCTCCAGTATATATGGCACTACGACCACTTGCATCCACTATACCAACTTGTCTAGCGCCTGACTTTTCATCATTCGCAACCAACTCTTTTAGAACTTCTTCCGGTGACATGCCATCTTGTAGCATGTCCAAGCCATCGATGCCATAATCTAAATTAGCCCAAGACTGAGTCGCAATTGCTCCTACACCTGCTTTTGCAAATGGGACAACTGCTCCCACACACAAAAACTTGGAAGCAACGGCAACTCCTAATTCTTTTGTTTGCGGATCGAAGCCAACAATGGAAAATGTCATTTGCATACCCCTTTTCACTCAATCTATTTATATTTTAACTTTTTATTCTGACAATTAAAAGAGATCCCATTATATGAATGAGATCTTCTATTTTCACTGTCATTATTCTTTTACATATTTTCCATGGCGCGGCAATGCTATCGAGTCAAAATCCGTGACTAGCAAGTGTAAATTGCTAGTAAGTAAATCTCCCTTCATAGGTAAACCATGTCCAGTTATTGCTACTTTAGGTTTTAAGTTTGAAAGCTTGTTTACCGATTCCCTAGCTTTTTCCCAGTCAGGCGTGAGATATCTTGGAGGACCACTTATTTCCTGTTCCTGCGTGAACACCTTATACAAATACTCTTGTTTCACTGTAACAAATGCATCCCCCACTATTAATACCCCGTCTTTCTCTCTAAATAAGGAGATGTGACCCGGGGTATGACCTGGCGTATGAACCCATTGAAAATCATCCATAAAAGGAACTGTTCCATCGGCCGGAAGCGCTTCAACATGGTTTCCTAGATTTATAGCATCCACAGGGAATAGGAAAGACATTTTGGCTACAGATCCTCCTTCAACTGTTGGATCAGGTTTTGGATAGCTTTCTTTACCTGTTAAAAAAGGTAATTCTAGTTCATGAGCATAGACAGGGACATTCCACTTATTTACTAATTCAACTATTGCCCCAACATGATCAAAATGTCCATGGGTTAAGATAATTGCTTTTGGCTTTTTGTTAACACCATATCGTTCTTCTACTGCAGAAATAATTTCATCCGATGAGTAAGGCATACCTGCATCTACTAATACAAAGTCCTCAGAGTTAGGTTCGCCCACTAAACAAATATTAACGATTTGAATGGTATGGCAATAAATGTCCGGTAATATCTCGATTCCTATACCACTTCCTACAGAAGTTGCTGGTATATATTTGTAATCGTCGCCGTATGATATTGAATTGTCCAAGTAATTCACCCTTTCCTTAACTGCCATTAGCATTTCACCGGGATAGCTTATTTATACTTTTAGCCAGCTCTTTAAACTGAATACCTAACTAATCTTAAAAAATCTTGTTCTCCAACTATTTCAATTGGAAGTCCTTGTTGAATCATCCCTTCTACCTTTTGCATTTTGGTGCTTTTTATACCCTGTAAGTATTTGGCTAAGTCATTATCTCCCACTACTAAGTAATTTGTTTGATGATCCACCGCCCCTTTACAAACTGCTCCACAATTCACTGCAAGTTGTGCTGCTTTCGTTCTGGTCATAGAGTGCATTCTTCCGGTGAAAACAATTTGCGCTTCGTAAAATGGATGCTTAGAATTTAGTTCTGCATCTTCCGGTTCTAAAAACTCGATTGTCATGTCTGCTTTATTTTTGCGTTGGGCTGGTTGCTTTTTAGCTTGAATGGATGACTTTATCGTCACATTATGTAGTTTGGCCAGTTGTTTCACTGTACTTGTCTGAGTTCTCTGCAGGGCTTCTAATGTAATAATAGCAGCAGCGCGAGCATCCTCTAAAGCATCGTGATGCCTCAAACTAATACCCAAATAATTCGATACAGTCGATAGCTTATGATTGTATAATTGCGGCCACACTTTTTTGGCAATTCGAAAAGAACATCCATATTCAAAATGTGGAGATGGTTCATGGAATTGACGCAAACATTCTTGTAAAACACCCATATCAAAACTTGCATTGTGTGCAATAATAACTTGACCTTCAATAAGATCTTTCATGTTCGGCCAAAATTCCTCAAAGGTTGGTGCTCCATGCACCATATGTTCAGTAATTCCATGAATTTTTGTATTATAATAATGGAACTCACTTAACGGATTTATTAAGGATTGTATTTCTCTATATATTTTCCCGTTCTTTACTTGTACGATTCCTACTGAACATACACTAGAACGAAGATTATTGGCTGTTTCAAAATCGATAGCTATAAAGTCCATTTACTTCACCTCATTTAGTTAGATCGTCTCTCATTATCTCATAATAGAATACAAAGAAGAACCTCTCCAATTAGAGAGGCTCTATCCGTTATCTTAAAATTAATATAGTCTATTAGTTGGAGGGATATCATCTAGTTTCTTTTGAAATTCCAACTTTTCTTCGTGTTGATCATGAGAAAGTCTTTCCTCTTCTTCCTCTTCCACTAATTCACTCCCATAAGCCGCTGGACCTAGATTCGGATCTGCTCCTGGTGAGTGAGCACCGTATGATTTTTCTTCGATTGTAATGCTCTCATCAATAGTCGGACGAGACTCTCTTACTTCTTTATCTTCCTGCATAGAGTGACCAATATGATTTTCTTCTCTTGCTAAGTATGGGTCAGTGGCAAAAGTTTCTCCACGTGCAAAGCGGTCCTGTGGTTCATCAAAGCGCCCATCAGTTTCATTTACAAACTCATTGTTAGAAGGTGTAAAACCTTGCTCTTTAGCATATTCACTAATCGGCTCTTCGTTTTCCATGAAACGATTTTGTACAACATCTGTACCTACTGTATCTGTATACTCTTGCTCAAATTCATTCTCATGAGTACCGTATACCATTGGTTCATCATTATGTGTTAAAACATCTGTGTAGAGAACAATACTTCCTCTTGCCACTTCTTCAGCATATTTTGTTCTTTCTTCTTCACTTAGATCTAATTTACGTAAACCTTCCGCTACTGCATCTTCTCCAGTAAACCAAGATTTGAATTTATCCATAAATGTTCCAGCCTCATGTGTAGAAACTTCTGAGTGACGACTAAGTGTATTTAAATGAGCATTTTCAGTTGAAATTACATGTATATCACTTTCTGCATAACCTTGATTTTGTAGGGCTTCCAATTTATCATACATTTCTTCTTCGGTACGAGCAATTTCAATTCGTCTATTCGATTCAATGTTCATGGTGTTGCCTCCTCAAAATTTATTGTGTTATTCTTTCCTTACCCTTCTTAAGTTATAACTTAAACACAATGCAGCTAATGTTAATCGATTTGTAATGTAACAGTAATTATTCAAGT
Organism: Psychrobacillus sp. FSL H8-0487; assembly: GCF_038008385.1. NCBI lineage: Bacteria > Bacillati > Bacillota > Bacilli > Caryophanales > Bacillaceae > Psychrobacillus > Psychrobacillus sp. FSL H8-0487. The sequence continues at coordinate 466,837 of NZ_JBBOZA010000001.1, read as the reverse complement.
ACATAAAGTTATTGATAGAAGTGATAAATATTATAGGAAAAACCGAGCAAAATATGAGGCCCTTGTACGTCAAAACCTGTTTATATCGTTTTCAAAGAGCGTTGGACAGCCGTATTGCTATAAGATTACCCGTTTGATTTTTAAAGAGGCTAGTTGGTTTTTGGATAACTAGAAAAAAGAAAATCTCCTATTTCTGTAGAAGCTCACGAAGATGCAATTTCGTTCGCTCGTTCGCTTCTTTATTTAGGTATCACTTACTATTTCTCTTTAACTCCACTGGATTATAGGGAATCCTTTTTCTTCCTCCCTCTTTGCAGAATAGTATCGCTAATTAAAAAGACAATCTTATCGTGCAGTAGTACTCACTTAATTGATTGTAGTGAAATAGGCGACATCAATGGGAACAACGCGAGCTGAAAGCACCGCAGGAGCATATGTTTTTGTAGTGACGAGGAGATTGAAGCCGTGCCCACGGAGACCAACAGGTCGTTGGTCACAAAGGAAATTGCCACAAGACGTGGCGCTCTTAGCCTTTGTTCTCCACATGCAGCGGAAATCAGTAGTATTATTCATTCTTAAATGTTCTGCAAATGCAGTGTTGATGCTGTTTTTTTATATACTTTCTTATCTTGTCAAAAAAAGCCTTAAGGAACGATATTCATCGTCTCTCAAGGCTTTTAAATTCTATTTTATATCGCTAAACTCTTGTGTATCTCCATCAGAGAATTCAATTTCTAGCTCAAACTCTTTATAATCCTCTACTCCAAATGCTTTAGTAACCTTTTCAATCACTTCTTCTTTGCTCATATCTTTTGTTAGTGCAAGTTCTTTAAAGATTGGCTCTAACTCTGCATAAGCCTCGTCACCAGAAAGTTTTTTTGACTCTGTTTGGTTTGTATACTCCGCTTCTGTTTCGGAGACATCAATATCAAAAGAAGCATCAACGGCATCCTTCTGATCTACCGTGTCTATATCTAAATCAAATGACTGAAAACCAAATTCACTTTGAGCGGTCTCTTTGTCAGGTGCTTCACTTACTTCTTCCTTGTCTCCACAAGCCCCTAATATTAAAACAGATGACATAATTACACTACCAAGTAATGAATATTTTTTTACTTTCATTTTAAGCACTCCTTCATATTCGTATGAAATTGGTTTCTATCTAGAGTTATCTCCATTTTCCTAAGAAATAAACTACTCACGAGTAATTATCCAGGAAAACGGTCTTCACTCGCCGATGTTGATTTAGTATTTCGTTTATTTTTTTCATCTTTTACCTTTTCATTCAACTCTTCTACCGGTATAGGATCCACTGTTTTCATATCTTCATCTGTGTCGAATATACTTTCCTTTTCGGTATTTAATAGATCCGGATTATCCATAATACGTCCGGAAATATCTTGCTTCTCTTTATCAGTTGGATGCTTTTTCGTCATTTCTTCCACTCCTCTTTAATGTGTTTTAAATTGTTTATCCTTATTTTCAATTACTAAACATCTTACCTTGTTTGTTTAACTTCAAAAAATATGGGAAAACAATTTATAACAAAATAATTTGAGGAGGAAACGAACTTATGAATAAAAACAAAATGGCAATCACCGCTTTAGGTCTTGGAGCTGCATTTTTGATGAGAAATAAAGGATCACGGGACAAAATAGCAAAACAATTCGAAAGTTTTACGAATACTCCTATTCGAGGAACCAAAACAAATCAACCAACTAGTAACTCTTCCAAAGACAAGGGTATTTTAGGTGGACTATTTAGTTAGACCTTTAATAGAAATCTTACGTTCGCTACAATTAAATTTGATGCTGAAAGCCGACCTTAAAATAGAAAGTCGGCTTTCAATTTGGCCTTCTTTTGCAAACTACACTCATAGCTGTTGTGCACTAAGATTGTATAACTCCATAAACAATAAAAAGAGTAGACAATTTCTCTCTACTCCCTATATAGCACAAGAGACCTAAAAAAATTAATAATCAGAATTTACTTATAATATTAAAAGGTCACCGCTTATTAAAATTCAATAGACGGCGACCTTTTATTTTCCAACTATTTTGCTTGATAATACGCTGTTAAATCATTATAGTACTTGTTTAAAGAAGAGGTGGAAACATCAAAAGCCTCTGCAATCTCTTTAATCGTCATATCAAACGGTTCAAATAACCCATTTTCCTGACCAAATCGAATGGCTCCAGCAGCAATCGCTACTTCTTTACGTGCATTTGGCTGTTGCTCCACTAAATAGTCCTCAACTATTTCAATAAAGTTACCATACTCACGATTATTTTTCTCTAAGAAATCGATTGCAACCTGTAAAACTCCCACTTCAAAGTTTGTATACTCTCCGCCTTCATAGCCATTTTGTCCAAGTAGTTTCCACAGAGTTGCTCCCAGATCCTTTAAAAAGTCCGATGCAGAAAGTTTTTCTTGTTTTTCAAATTGTTTTTCTACACTATCAAAAACGTTCTGGTGATCGACAGGGAAGAAAACTAAGCTAGAAATAGCTAAATAATGATTTTCTTCGGCAGAGCTATCCGGCAAGATGAAGCAGTACACATGAACTCCAACAGGCACCGGCTTATCACTTTCTCGTCTAAGTTGAATGCTTTCTTTTGTGAGTATGTGTGAAACCGTCATATAGTGCTCATTTACTTCAATCACTTTCCCTACAAAAACCTGCGGCTTGTTCCACTGGTTTAATACACTTAGTGTAGAAGGTCGTACCATTATTTTCTTCTGCTTTTTAAGATAACCTAACCATATTTCCTGTTTGTAATGGAAAAAGAACTCGTCCATTACAATAGCTTCAATCATTTCTAAGTCTAAATAATCACCTATTACTTTGCTCCAAGCACTCACAAGATCCGCATAATCTTCCATATCCTTACGTTCTGGATAGTGATCATAAAAGGATTGTAATATTCTTTCCAATTCCTCTGTTTGTACCTCTTCTATAGAATCATTCTGCTTCGACTCGCAGCACTTTTTATATTTTTTTCCACTACCACATGGACAAGGATCATTTCGACCTACCATATATAACACTTCCTTCTCTTTTGGTAAGTGCTTATTTTAACATGAAATCAAGCAAAATTTAAGGTTTAGTCTAAAATAGATAGGAAAACAAATAACATTTTTATAAATATTTCAAAAAATATCTAGCAAATCTGTGTGTAACTAAGATTTCCTCCGCAAAATAGGGTATACTTAACATAGGAGTCTGTAAATGTCGAGGAGGTATGGAATATGTCAGTTGCTAGTGAAGCGTCTCAAGTGAACTTAGATTTTCTTATTAACGATTTAGGTCTCAAGCAAGTGTCGAATACAGCATTGTTCCGTAAAGGGAATATTTTAGTTCTATCACCATCTGTTCAAAACAAATCGAATACGTTTGAGTTAGGTGAATCCCTAATGAAAAAGTTCAATCCTGAAACAGACGAGGGATACTTATTAATCCGTATAAAAGAAAAGTTTTTGATGGCTAAGTTGCACCCGTTTCAACGTAAAATGATGACAAAGGATACGGAAAAGAGTACAAAAAGTAAACCATCTTTTTGGAAATTTAATGTAATAGAGTCCATCATTCCGCGTATAGAAAATAGCGGTGATCGTGAGTTAACTTATAAAATTCAAGCCCCAACGAAGCAACAACTAACTACCTTTTTCAATAAAAAGTAAAAAAACTCAAGTACTTGGAGAATTCAGTCCATGTACTTGAGTTTTTTGTTTTGCTATCGAGCTTACGATACTTTTTCGTGTATAACTAACAACGTTTTTTAATGAAGTTCTTTCTGTATACTAAACTAATATTTTTCCAACTCCCGTGTAAATCGTTTGAAATTAGCCATATTAAGTTAGATCGAACAAATGGAGAGGAGTTTTTACATGGGAAGAGACGATAAAAAAGGTAGAAGTAACAACAAAGATTCATTACCTCAAACGCCTAAAAACCTTAAAATCAAACCAAACGAAATTCAAGAAGAATTTGCCAAGGAATTTGAAGAACTAAATAAAACTGCTCCGAAAGTCAAAAGAAAATAAGCACCAGGAAACCCACTTCTATAGGTGGGTTTCCTAGTGCTTTTATTTGAAAATACTAAAACTTCAAGGTTTCTTTTACATATTGCTTCACTTGCTCGGAAGTTTGCATAGATAGTGCCTTTTCCGTAATTTGTTTCATCTCTAGCTGTGTAAGCTGATTGATCTGATTTCTTGCTTTTAGCATGGAAGGAGCGCTCATGGAGAACTCATCTAACCCTAAACCAATCAATAATGGAATGGCAATTGTATCTCCTGCCATTTCACCACACATACCTGTCCACTTTCCTTGAGCATGCGAAGCATCGATTACCATTTTAACTAAACGTAAAATAGCTGGATGATAAGGTTGGTATAAATAAGCAACAGACTCGTTCATTCGGTCTGCAGCCATTGTATATTGGATTAAATCATTGGTTCCGATACTGAAAAAGTCCACTTCTTTAGCAAATTGATCTGCTAATATGGCAGTCGAAGGTATTTCTACCATAATACCAATTTCTATTTGCTCTGATACAAGTGTACCTTCCTGTTGAAGCTGTTCTTTCTCTTCTAGTAATAATTTTTTTGCTTCTCTAAACTCTTCTAGAGTCGCAATCATTGGAAACATTATTTTAAGATTACCAAAGGTACTTGCTCGTAATAATGCACGTAGTTGAGTTCTAAAAATTGTTTGTTCCTCTAAGCACAGTCGAATTGCTCGGAAGCCAAGGAATGGATTCATCTCTTCTGGAAGATTTAAATACGGAAGTTGCTTGTCTCCTCCAATATCTAATGTTCGAACAACAACGGGCTTATCACCCATTTTTTCAAGCACTTGCTTATATGCTTGGAATTGTTCTTCCTCTGTTGGTAAAGTATCTCGTTCCATATACAAAAACTCGGTACGATATAGCCCTACTCCTTCACCACCGTTTTCAAGGACGCTTTCGACGTCTTTGGGAGTTCCGATGTTTGCAGCAACTTCCACTTGTATACCATCTAAAGTGATAGTTTTCTTATTCTTTAGCAAGGAGAGTTGCTTCTTCTCTGCCTCTTGTTCATTTCTTTTTTCTACATAGCTCTCTACAACATCGGTAGGAGGATTTATAAGGACTTCCCCATTATCTCCGTCCACAACGATTAAATCACCTTGTTTAATTGCAGATGTAGCGTTTTTTGTACCAACAACGGCAGGAATCTCTAATGACCGAGCCATAATGGCTGAGTGAGAAGTGCGACCTCCCATGTCAGTTGTAAATCCTTTAGCAAATGCTCTATTCAGTTGAGCAGTATCTGAAGGTGCCAAATCTTTGGAAATGATAATAACTTCTTCATCTATTAATCCAATATTCGGGACCTCAACCTCTAATAACCTTGCAATTACTCGTTTCGTTACATCCCGTATATCCGCTGCTCGCTCACGCATATATTCGTTATCCAGCTGTTCAAACATGACAATTAATGTATCTGCCGTCTCTTGTAAAGCAGTTTCTGCATTTACTGCTTCGTCATTTACTTTACTTTCTACTGCACCTAGTAACTCTGGGTCGCTTAGTACAAGTAAATGCGCATCAAAAATGGCGGCGTTTTCTGTCCCTAAGTCAACCTCAGCACGGTCACGTATCTTTTGAAGCTCTAATTTGGCAGCATTTACAGCCTCATGAAATCGAGTAATTTCTTCTTCTTTGTTCGTTACTGTACTTTTTGTTACCGTTAAATCTGGTTCTGTCATCAGGAATGCTTTTCCAATGGCTATACCACTGGATGCAGCAATTCCTTTTAATATTTCTGTCATGATTAAATAATCCCTTCAGTTTTTAGAAAGCTTTCAATTGCTTCTAGTGCTTCTTGTTGATCAGTACCTTCTGCAAATATAGAAATACTTCCGCCTTGACCAACACCAAGTGACATAACGCCAAGAATCGATTTAAGGTTAACCTTTTTCCCTTTATACTCCATAAATACATCTGAAACAAATTTTGAAGCTGTTTGAACAAGCCCTGTTGCTGGTCTTGCATGAATTCCTGATTCTGCCACTACTGTATACGTATGATTTGTCATAATAATCTTCTCCCTTTAATTGTTTTATTTTTTGCTTTTCTTTATTGCAATTTCTTCATATTGCTTTTGAATCATTTCAAATAAACCTGTACCTGGTTCAATACCTGTCGTTCTTTCAATCGTAAACTGTAATCCTTTTTGTTCAATCATCAATTGTATTTCGTTTGCTTCTGGATCTTCTTTAAAGTCATAGTGTAAAGCTGCTGCTATTCCTCTAGTTAAGTATAAAGGATTCTCACTAAACATTTCTACATATTTGGTCGCAGGACGGACAAGTCGATCATTTTTTTTAAGTTTACGCATCGGCGAGCGTCCTACTCTTGTAGTATCATCTGAAATATATGGATTAGCAAAACGATTTATGATTTTTTGTACGTAGTCAGCATGTATTTTTTCATCAAACGAGTAAGTTGCAGTCAGATATCGACCAGTCTCCTTTAGTACTTGCTCAACCATTTCTCTAATTTCACTATTTTCAAGAGCTTCATGCATGTTACGAATCCCTGCCAAATAACCAAAATAGGCAACAACTGCGTGACCTGTATTAACAGTAAACAATTTACGTTCTATAAAAGGTTCTAAATCTTGAACAAATGTTACTCCATGTATTGGGGGAGTAGCACCTTTAATCTCAGACTCATCTACAACCCACTCGTAAAACGGTTCCACTGTTACTGCTAATTTATCAATATTAGTCTGGTTGGGGACAATTCGATCTACCGCTGCATTTGGAAAGCTATAATACATGTCAAATTGAGTTTTCTCCTCATTCGTCAGCTCTTCGTATATCTTTTCTTTTAAAAAGGCACTTCCACCAATCATATTTTCGCACGCAATAATCGTTAGTGGCTTTTTCGATTGTTCTAGACGTTTTTTCAATCCAGTAGCTAATAATCCCGCGATTAGGGGAAGTATATTTGGTCCTACTGCAGCGGTAATAACATCTGCATTTGCTACCTCGTCTACGACAAGTTCTGGATCCTTTAAACTGTTAATCGCATATACATTTTCAACGGTTAACTCTTTCCCAGATGCCTCCGCAAGCTTTACAGTATACTGTTTCTTCTCATTCAATAAATTAACGATTTCTGCATTTACATCTACAAAACATGTTTTATATCCCGATTGGTGCAATAATAAACCGATAAATCCTCTACCAATATTACCTGCTCCAAAATGAACAGCATTCATATTAGTTCACTCCTTCAAAAAAGGACAAAATATCGTTAGGTGAAGTTGCTTTAACTATCTTCTCTACATTCTCTTCTTCTGATACAGTAATTGCAATATTAGATAGTATATCCAAGTGATCATTGCCTTTACCAGCAATACCAAAAATCAATTTCACAATATTACCATCTCCAAAATCTACTCCATTTGGTACTTGAATAATAGTAATGCCGGTTTCCTTCACTTCTTTTTTTGCATCATCAGTACCATGTGGAATTGCTACGAAATTGCCCATAAAAGTGGAGGTCATTTCTTCTCTTTCTAACATTTTTTCTATATAACCAGACTCCACATAACCTTTGTCTACTAACATTTGACCTGCTAGTCGGATTGCTTCTTCCTTAGTAGCTATTTGTTGATTAAGTAAAATATTTTCTGCTGATAAAATTGGTAATGTCATTGTATTACGCCTCCATTAGTTTATATTTTCTTTAATAAATACTTCAAATTCTTCTGCTAAAAATGAATGAATTTGAGCTTCTTCCCCTGTTTCAAACAAGTCGATATTTTGTTCATTCTGAATGATTAAAGTACTGATCAAACTTAGAACCTCTAACCCTGCTGTGAGAAATGATTTAGGTGATAATAATACAAGTAGTGTGTCCACTTCTACATCACTACCATCCATGCCTTTTACACAAATAACGTGGTCAAGTTTGTGAATAGTGAACGATGGCTTTTGTACGTTCTCATGGCGCGTATGATAGAGTGCAAGTTTAGTTCCTGGAATACCAATACCACCATTTTTTTCTCTCTCGAGTAAAGCTTCTACTACTATTTCTGTTTCTGTAATGACTTGTCTAGACTCCAAGTTCTCACATATCTGCTGCATGTACTGCTTTACGGTAGTTTGGTCTTTTAGCAAAGTAAGTTGAAAATTAGTTAATACGTTTAACATTACACCTGAGTATTCGTGTACCTTTGCTATTTTTTCTGTTAGTACATCTGCATTTGGATTACTTTCTTTTGCGAGTGGAGAAGGTTTTTGTATGAGCATTTTCCTTCTTGCATATAGCTGGACTTGGTTAATCTCTTCTGTTGTTAAAAAAGGGTTAACCATAATATACTCCCTTTGAAAATCCTGCAAGTAGATGGTGGAAACGATAAGATCCCTATCCGTTATAGTAGTGGCAAGCTTGTTTAGGTCAAATACAGAAATATTAGCTACCTCTGAAATTTCTTGAATTTCTCGAAGTAATCGTGAAGCTAGTAATTTAGAGGTTCCAATTCCACTAGAACAAATAATATATGCCTTTAGGTCTCCCTTACCTAATACCCCAATTAAGGCAGATCCAAAATGCATTACTAAGTATCCAATTTCTTCGTTTGGAACTTGGAGCTTTGGAAAAACTTTACGAGTAGCCGTTTTTACTTGCTCAAACAAATCCTTATAATTCGTTTGTATTTCATCTAGTAAGGGATTAGCTATGCCCATATTTTGCTCTATACGATAGATTGCAGGCTTTAAATGAGTAACGAGACCTTCCAGAAGGGAAGCATTGTCAGATAAAGAAAAGCTAGTTTGCTTTTCCATCTCCCTGACCAAACTTTTAGCCTGTCTATATAACTCTAAATTGGAAGACTCCACTAAAACCCCTTCTTGTTGACGAAGTTTGGAGCCTTGAAGATGCATTGTTATATAGCCTACTTCTGCTTCTGGGATATCCACCTGGAAACGGTCCATTAACATACTGATAATTTTTTGGGCTATAGGATATTCTGGCTCAAGCGAAATCTGCTTTAAATACACTTCATCGATCGTAATGTTTTCTCCTTGCAAAATACGTTCAATAGCGAGTGCAAGGTGAACGATTAACGCAACATAAGCACTATCTGTCATCGACAAAGAGAAGTCTGGATAAAGGTCCTTCATCGCCTCTTCAATCATCCCTAACTTTTCTCGGTCGACAAGGTGCATTAGTCTTTCAGAAATTGGATCTTCGTACTTGCTTGATTTTTGATGAATCTTTTCTTTTATTAATGAAAATAATCCCTCTTCCTTCAAGGTTTTCGAAAGTGCATAACTAATTGCTCTACGTTTTGCCTTTTCCGTTCCTGATAGTTCAACTCCATATCCTCTTTTCTTCAAGATTGAAAGTTGGATAGGCTGTAATTGTTCCTCTAGTTTCATCAAATCGGCACTGACTGTTGAAATGGAAACGCCCAAATCTTTTGAGAGTGAATAGAGCTTTACAGGTTCAGTTGATTCATACAAAATACATAGGATTAATGTCAGTCTTTCCTCCAGTGTATATTCTCTTTGTGTGAACTTTTTAAGCTGTTGAACCAATTCTTGCTTTCTTTGTTCATCCCCTATAATCTGTACACCGACTCCTGATTTTCTAACTAGTTCAAGTTGATAGGAGTCTAAAATAGTTTGGATATTATTTAAATCTCGTTGAATAGTTCGAGAACTCACATCTATTCTTTTGGATAATTCTTTAATCGTTATTTCTTCCTTTTCTATTATCAAAGCTTCCATAATCATCTTTTCTCTGCTCGAAATAAATATTGTCAACACCTCATTCCTAACGATCCAAATCATTGGCAAAACTCAGCCTATGAAATAGGCCGAGTCTCGGATGTGTCTCTATTTTAACAAGAAAGTATATGCATTACTTAGAATCTGTTTAGACTCTAGCGCTTTCGCTTTTCTTATTTTAGTTGTTCAATTAGTTCATCGTATTTTGGACTATTTAAGAAATTTTCTACAGAAATATGGTATGCATTTGGCACTTGATCTTTTGCTCGACTCGTCAAATCCTTATGCGTAATAACTACTTTTGCATCTGCTGGAAGGTTGCTAATAGCAGTATTTGTTACCGATACATCAAGTCCCTCTTTTTTCATTTTATTTCTTAAGATAGATGCTCCCATTGCACTGGAGCCCATTCCCGCATCACACGCAAATATAATATGTTTTACATTTGCAAGGGAAGTTTCTTGCATAGAGTCAACTGTTGTCGTTGGTTTTATAAATTCTGCTGCTCTACTTTCTGACCCTTTTAGTGAAGAAGTTTTTTCTGTTGCTTTAACTAAATCTTCCTCCGCTATATCTTTAGACGTTTTAAGAATAAGAGATGCGATTAGGAAGGATACGGCAGTTGCAACTACTACGGCTAATATAACTCCTATATGACTTCCTTTTGGAGTTAACGCTAATATAGAGAATATACTTCCTGGTGAAGGTGCTGCCACTAGACCTGCATTGAATAATTGCAGTGTAAAGATACCAGAAGCTCCACCGGCAATAGCTGCTACAAGTAGGAATGGCTTCATCAAAATATAAGGGAAGTAAATTTCATGAATTCCACCTAGGAAGTGAATAATTACTGCTCCAGGTGCAGTTTGTTTCGCTGCTCCTTTTCCAAAGAACATGAAAGCAAGTAAAATTCCAAGACCAGGTCCTGGATTTGACTCCAATAAGAATAGAATTGACTTACCTGCATCTGCAGCCTGCTCAATACCTAAAGGACCTAATATCCCATGATTAATCGCATTATTTAAGAATAATACTTTGGCTGGTTCTATGAAAATACTTGCAAGTGGTAAGAGACCTGCATCAAATATGAATTGAACTCCAGCTGCAAGAAAATCTGTTAATGCATTAACTGCTGGCCCTATCAATTTGTATGCGACTAATGTTAAGAATCCACCAATAATACCTGCTGAAAAGTTATTTACGAGCATTTCAAAACCAGCTTTTATTTTACCCTCTACTAGTTTATCAAACTGCTTGATAACCCAACCACCTAGTGGACCAACTATCATCGCACCAAGGAACATTGGGATTTCTGCTCCAACGATTACTCCCATCGTTACAGTTGCACCAACTACACCACCTCGAATACCGTGAACGAGACGACCACCCGTAAATCCAATTAAGATTGGTAATAAGTAATTGATCATAGGACCGACTAGCTCTGCAAAATCTTCCCGAGGCCACCATCCTGTTGGTATAAATAATGCTGTTATAAGACCCCATGCGATGAATGCGCCGATATTCGGCATAATCATACCGCTTAAAAAACTACCAAAACGCTGGACTTTAACCTTGAATCCTGTCTGTTCTGTGTTCATTTTAGCAATCCTCCCCTTGATTTTATTAAAGTTTCTTGTTGTCTCTCATATTAAAGCGTTTACATTTAATATTCAATAAAATGAAAACGCTATCATGTCGTCTTTAATGATGCCAAAATCGAAGTTGATTGGTTGTCATATTTTCTAAAACCACTGATTTCTCTAAAGACTGTTTTGTTTTTCCTACATTAAAACCTAAACTACCTTGAATTGAAACTATTTTGTTGACCGGACGTATTATAAACGAGGTGATAGTAATGATAGATTCAAAGGATTGGTTACAATCTGAGCTTTTAAGAATAGAGGCCTGGGAAAAGGATCAAGGCGATTTATGGTTTTGGGAAAAAATGGGACGATTACCTTTTAAAATAATGGACAAGTGGACTCCAAAATTTATACAAACAAAAATGGGTACTTTACTTGATGAGCTTGGCCAATATATCCAAACGGGCGGCAGTTATTTGAGTTCAACTTCCAAGATCAAGTCCTATTATCCAAATATGGGTATTGATAGCGTTGAGGACGTAAACAGATTGCCTGTTTCAACAATGGACAAGGCTGTAAAAGGTATAACAAAAAACAGAAAAAATATTGCTACCATTCAAGGTGCTGGAACAGGTATTGGAGGTATTTTTACATTGTCACTTGATATTCCTTTCCTGTTAGGTTTACAACTAAAAACATTGCAGGATATTGCCATTTGTTATGGCTATGACCCGAATGATAAGAAGGAACGGTTGTTCATTATTAAATCACTTCAATTTATTTCTTCCGACATTGTTGGCAAACAAGTTATCTTGGCTCAGCTTTCCAAGTTTGATAGTCAAGACGAAGAAACAAAACGGGAGGTTTTATCGGAGCTGCAAGGCTGGCGTGAGGTTGTATTATCCTATAGAGATCAATTCGGATGGAAAAAAATGTTTCAGATGATTCCAATTGCCGGCTTAGTTTTTGGAGCATTTATTAATCGTTCCGCGATAAATGATATAGGTGAAGCTGGAATGATGCTTTATCGAAAAGAAGAATTGTGGAAAGATTAAACAAAGATAATACTAGCAACTTATTAAGCTAAACTTTTGTTACTACTATTTTACCCATCAGTTTAAATCGCATAAAAAGAGACCTTTTTTAACATCAAAAAGGTCTCCGTGAAAATAAAGAGGAACATCAAAGTTCGATAACTTGAGGTTCTTCTCCTTTTGTATTCATTAATCGCATTTGGGTAGGTGTAACTTTCAAGATTAAAAGGTCCGGATCCTCTGGGCCTTCGAACCAGCCTTTAAGAGCTTTGTTCCACACTTTTTCTTTCATCGCTTCATCATCTGATTCGATAACTGTTCCTTCAATTTCTAAAAAGCTATCTCCTAATCCATGCCCATCATAACCTAACAAGATATGCGTATTCGGGTTTTGCTGTAGTTCCTCTGCTTTATGTGTTTTTTTACTTGTTGCTGTATAGAGAGTGAATTCCTCGTTAAAAAATGTCATGTAACGAGAATGTGGTTTGTTGTGTTGAACTGTTGCCATTGTACCGATCATATTTTTATCTAAGATTTTTAGTGCTTCCTCTTTTGCGTTCTTTGCCATGAATATCCTCTCCTTCAGTGTATTCTCTGTTCTATTATTCCTTTGACTGATGGAATTAAACATTCACCCAGGAATTACCTACCACATTTTCAAAAATTGATTGGCACGGCTTCTGCCCTTTTCCAGTAACTCGTTTTTCATATCTTCGCTCAGATCAAACTGTGTTGCTTTATAATCCTCTACCGGAATAAATATTATGTTTTTCTCAATTTTTCTGGAGATATATCTTTCATCATGGGCATTTTTCATAGTAGAAAATAATGCTTCAAATAAGTTTAAGCCGTTTGTTATTTTATGAGGTTCCATCTCTTCTGAATTACTACTAAGTTTTAAGCCCAAAATCGGTCTCTCTTTGTTTCCATTATCAAAAATCCACATAGGAAAATTACTTAATACACCACCGTCCACAATTATCGTATCAGTCGACGTCACTTTTAATTTGACGGGTTCAAAGAAAAATGGAATTCCACAGCTCATGCGTAGGGCCCGTGCTATTGGAAAACTAGCTGCTGATATCCCGTAACGCTCTAAATCATCAGGAAGTACCATTATTTTGCCATTCGTAAGATCAGAGGCAACTAACTTCAGCGAACCTGCCTCAATATCAGAAAAAGTATATACTCCCTTTAAAGCCAGCTTTTCTAAAAACCAGTTTTCCAGCGCTTTCCCTTGATATAATCCTAGTCTCCAGTAGAGATTTATCCACTTCATGAAGGGAATTGGTAGAATAGTTTTTCGAGGATCTAAAAGGGTTAATGTGTCTAGTTCACTTAATAACTCTTCTATTTCTTTGCTTGTAAAACCAGCAGCAATAAAACAAGCAAGGATAGCACCTGCACTCGTACCGGCTACTCGCTTAAATTTATACCCTTTTTCTTCTATTACTTGATAAGCACCAACTAGTGCATATCCCTTTAATCCACCTCCTGAAAAAACACCATCTATTAACAATAAACGTCCTCCTTTTTCTTACATTGTTACAATGTAAGAAAAAAAGGAGAGAATTAGAACCTCCGAGCATTTTATGGCGAAAGTAGGTGTTGAAACTTCAAAAAAAAGCCCATTCCAAAACAATAACTGTCTTGTAAATGGGTATGTTGATTAGTATTAAGTTATTTATTCTCGTTAGTAGCTTGATCTTTGATTTCATTGTTTTTCTTTTTCTGTCTATTATTATTTTGTACGTATACCTCTAAATCATCTGGACTGACGTCATAACCGAAACCATATTCTTCTCGGTCTAATGAATTACTCTTGTTGTTTTTATTATTTTTCTTCGTCATGAAATTTCACCTCCATGAAAATAACTTGTGTAAGTTAGGAGGTTTTATTCATTTATTCCGTCAGCTTAACTTGTAGGGATTGAAATGCTTTCTGTACTTTATCTTTTGGGATGGAGTTGTATTGATCTCCGACACTAACCTCGAAACTAACGCTTGATTGGTTTTCTTCTCTGAGATAGCTAGTCAACCCTATACCTGTTTCATAGTAAACCTCTTTAAATATTGTCTCTAATTGTTCTTTTGATCTAGTAATGTGAACATGAAACATATTAGATTGGGGAACAGCTGGTTTAGTTTGTATGAAAGGGCACGAGTTGAATAGTCTTGCTAACTCTTTTGCATTTTCATAATACTGCTCCATTTTTGATATTCTCTGATCAAAATAGTGATTTGCACTTATGATGTACGGATACAAACTTATTAAGTCTCCACCATGTCGTCGTTTCCAGACTTTCGATTGTTGGGTAAACTCCTGATTTCCAGCAAGGATAGCTCCAGCTATTCCTCCAATTCCTTTATAAAATGAAATATATACACTATCAAAAAGTCCACAAACCTCTGCTGCAGATTTATGATAGTACGGGAGGATTTCAAAAAGTCGTGCTCCATCTAAATGCAATCGAATTCCCTTTGCTTGGCAATACTCGGAGATTTCAACAATGGTTTGGTAGTCAGGAAGCTGACCACCAATCTCTCGTTGGGGAAGTTCTAATAATAGACAAGCTATTTCTTGATCTAAATTTAGAACATCTTCTAATTCCATTAAGCCAGATTCATCACCTAATAATAATGTATCAATATGGTGCATTTCCTTTAGTCCATCTGCTTCATGAATTTCTAAATGACTTAGTGGATGGTATGCTACTCTCTTAATACCCTTTTCATCGCACCAAATTCGTAGAGCTATTTGTTGAGCCATTGTGCCACTTGGGAAGAATACGGCTGACTCTTTCCCTAAATATGTAGCCATTTTCTTTTGAAACATCTCAATAATTTCACCATTTCCGTACATATCACTGTCTTGTTGGTCATCTATGTGTTCAAAGGCTTCTTTTAGAATTTGTATATTTCTTCTTCCATTTCCGGCTATTTGATACTGCGTTTGCTTAAATGCTTCCACTAACGACATGCTTTCAGTCATATTTCCCCTCCTGAAACTCAATTGTCTATTTATTTTAGCACTACAGCAGGAATATTATTAGCATTACTTATTCTGTGTTCAATCGCTGCATTTATATACGCTTTAAAAATGCGTTTTGATGGCTCGTCCCCGTCAACCGCAAACTCTTCTGGATGCCATTGGAAGCCAAATACGAAACTATGATTCTTACTTTCTACACATTCAACAATCCCGTCCGTTGCTCTCGCAATAACTTCCAATCCTTGACCCACTTTGTTGACTGCTTGATGATGGAACGAATTCACTCTAAATTCTTCTTCCTGTAATAAGTCATATATTCGACTATCTTTTTTCAGTGTTACAGGATGTGATCTATGCGTCCGAACTGCCTTTTGTAAATGCTGCATGACCGGCTCTTCTCGCTGTGAATGAATGGACTGATACAGTGAACCACCTGAGACAATATTCAACATATGCAAACCGCGACATACCCCAATATAAGGTTTGTCTAAATCCAACATTTTTTTAATAAGTTTATACTCCATTTCATCCAATTCAGGTGTAATTTGTTTTAAATGTACATGAGGATTTTCATTATAATAACTTGGATCAATATCCTCGCCTCCTGTAACAAAAAGGCCATCTAATCTTTTACTAAGTTCTTCTATATCATCCTCCGGTACTAAAGGAATAAGTATAGGTATCCCACCAGCTTGTATAATTGCATTTGCATAGACTGGAGGCATATAATAACAGCCATCTTCTAGCACTTCTGTTGTAATTCCTATTATTGGTTTCATATATATTCTCTCATCTCTTTTTAAGTGTTTTCTTTTTACATACCCGTATATTAATCTGGAAAAACGTAACCGACTATTCCGACAAATATTTAGTTTATACGTTTGTTTTTATTTATCTAGGGAATAAATATATCAACCAAGTTTAAGGAGGAAATTTTCATGGCAGATAAATACGAAAAAATAGACAAAGAAGTTAAAGGACAAACACAACAACAGCAACCAGGTATTGAAGAAGAAATGACTCCTGAACCTATTTATGATGACCAAAATTATAAAGGATCCGGGAAATTGACCGGGAAGGTTGCCTTAGTTACAGGTGGGGATAGTGGAATAGGACGTGCAGCTTCTATTGCATTTGCCAAAGAAGGCGCGAATGTCGCTATCGTCTATTTAGATGCAGATGAGCAACCAGATGCTGAAAAAACAATAAAACTTATAGAAAAGTACGGCGGAAAAGCATTAGCGATCAAAACGGACTTAAGTGATGATGAAAACTGTCAACAGGCAGTGGAGCAAGTGATTCAGGAATTCGGACAACTGAATGTACTAGTTAATAATGCAGGTAAGCAATTCCCAACAAAGGATTTTCTAGCTATTACACCAGACCAATTACAAGAAACTTTTTCTACTAATATATACTCGATGTTTTATTTATCTCAGGCTGCGCTACCGCATATGAAGAAAGGCGATACGATTATTAATACCTCCTCTATCACAGCCTACAACGGTTCCCCTGAGTTAATCGATTATTCTTCTACTAAGGGGGCTATTACATCCTTTACTCGTTCGTTGGCATTGAACTTAATCGAACAAGGAATTAGGGTAAACGCCGTGGCACCTGGTCCAATTTGGACACCACTTATTCCCGCAACATTTGATAAAGAAAAAGTGAAACAGCATGGAGCTAGTACGCCAATCGGTCGTCGTGGACAACCTTCTGAAAACGCACCAGCGTATGTATTTTTAGCTTCCACTGATTCCAGTTATATGACTGGTCAAACGATTCACGTAGATGGTGGGGACTTTGTAGGTTCTTAATTGCAAAATCATTAAAAAATGCTCAGAGTTTTCTCTGAGCATTTTTCATATCCTAAACAATTATTTGTGATTTATTTTATTTGTACCAATTATTTTTACCTTGTTGCCCTGTTCATCTTAAGACTTATTAATACTCTAATAGTATTACTAGGAAAAGAGGAATGAATATATGTCTGGAAATGATAGTGCTGGAGGATATGGATACGGTTCTGGTTTTACACTGATTGTTGTTTTATTTATTTTACTTATTATTGTTGGCGCTGCTTTTGTTGATGGCGGTTACTAATTTAAAATACCGGTAATCATACCCGGCAATCTTAGTAAATTGTAAATCAGATTCTTAAACAATCTGTGCAGTCTAAATATTGCATTTATAAATAACCGAGATTCTTCAAGAATCTCGGTTATTTTTTGTGAGTTTAGTTTTTATAGTAATTAAAAATCAAAGTTATCTGGATCTGGTCCAACACGGTGATTTTTATTCAATAGATCAATCTGCTTCATGTCCTCTTTTGTTAATTTAAAGTCAAATACATTTGCATTTTCTATTATGCGTTGTTCTTTCGTAGACTTTGGAATTGTAATTACATTATTTTGAAGGTCCCAGCGCACGATAATTTGTGCTACTGATTTCCCATATTTAGATGCTATTTCTTGAAGTTCTTCATTGTCGAGTAACTGCCCTGCCATTAGTGGTGACCATGCCTCTAATTGAATCTGATGCTCCCTACAGAAATTGTGCAATTCTTTTTGTGTTAAACGCGGATGATATTCTACTTGGTTGATCATTGGATTAATTTCCGCATCCTTCATTAACTCTTCTAGGTGATGGATTTGAAAATTACTTACACCAATCGCTTTCACACGTCCCTCTTTGTAGAGTGTTTCTAGAGCTTTCCAAGCCGCTTTATACTTCCCTTCCACTGGCCAATGAATTAAGTATAAATCTAAATATTCTAGTCCAAGTTTAGTTAAACTTTCTTCATAGGCTGCAATTGTTTCCTCATAGCCCAGCTCAGAATTCCATACTTTTGAAGTAATAAAAAGATCCTCTCTAGCAATATTTCCATCTTCTATCCCTTTTCGGATTCCTTTTCCTACTCCTACTTCATTTCCATAGATGGCTGCTGTATCGATGCTACGGTACCCATTTTTTATAGCGATTTTCACTGCATCTATTAACTCCTGTCCATCCTCTACTCTAAATACGCCAAGCCCTAATAGTGGCATTTCTACCCCATTGTGTAATGTTTTTATAGATTGTAAATTTTCCATTTTGAATTCCTCCGTCTGTTAATTATTATATTTGCTCTTTTCTCTCCAACATTCTACTAATACCAGTTAATATTGCTGCAATCATAACCATTATCGATCCAATCCAAGCAGTATGGATAAGGCCAATAGAATCTGCGACAATTCCCCCTAAATAAGACCCAATTGCAATACCGGCATTAAAAGCAGCAATATTCATAGCTGAAGCAACATCAACTGCACTAGGAACATAGCGCTCAGCTAACATGACAACATACACCTGCAGGCCTGGAACATTCATAAATGCAAAAACTCCCATTAAAATAATCGTTATTAACCCTACAACCTTAAAAGGGGCTGTAAATGTTAATAGAAGTAGTATAATCGCTTGAATAATAAACATATAAAAAAGTGAGCCAATTGGGTTTTTATTGGCTAGTTTTCCGCCAATCATATTCCCTACTGCGATTGCAACCCCATAAACAAGTAATATTAAAGCGATTGTCCCTTGTTTAAATCCTGTTACAGACTGAAGCAATGGGGATAAATACGTGAATACGACAAATGTCCCCCCGTAACCAAGTGCTGTAATTAGAAAGATTAATAATAATCTACTATTTGTTATTAGCTTTACATGATCTTGTATTGATGTTCTTGTACCTTTTCGTAAATCAGAAGGAATAAGTATACTATTTGCTATAAACCCAATGATTCCTATTACGACAATTGCTATAAAGGCAAAGCGCCAACCTAACTGCTGTCCAAGAAATGTACCAAAAGGCACTCCTGTAATGGTTGCGACTGTTAATCCTGTAAACATAATAGAAATTGCACTAGCTCTCTTATCCTCTGGTACTAGATCGGCAGCTATCGTTGATCCGATGGACATAAAAACACCATGTGAAAATGCAGATATGACACGTGCAATTAATAGCACTGTTACACTTGTAGCACTAGCGGCTATTCCATTACCTATAATGAATACAATCATTATCCAAAGAAGTAAGGATTTGCGAGGCATCCTTGAAGTAAGTGCTGTTAAAACTGGTGCACCCACTGTTACTCCGAGGGCATATAAGGAAACTGTCAGCCCCGCTGTTGTCAAAGATATATCCAAGTCTTTAGATATTAATGGCAATAGCCCGACACTGATAAATTCAGTCGTTCCTATTGCAAATGCACTTACTGCTAATGCCAATAATGCAAACATACTACTATTTTTATCTAAAGTCATTATTTCTCAACCTTTCTTCATGCGGAATAAATAAATTCCGCGAGACCAAACTATATTGTAAATCTACCGGCAAATGTTATTATGATTCATAGAGTTTTAAAAGGAAAGTACGCACTTTAAAGTAATATAGGCACTATAAAGTACTATAGGAACTTTTTTGTTCCTATCTAAAGGAGAAATAGTATGAAACAAAAAAAATATAATATATCAGTGGAAGCTACATTGGAGGTCATTGGCGGCAAGTGGAAATGCGTCATATTGTGTCACTTAACCCACGGAAAAAAGCGGACAAGTGAATTAAAGCGGCTTATGCCTGATATAACTCAAAAAATGTTAACGCAGCAACTTAGAGAGTTAGAGAGTGATGGCGTTATTAATAGAATCGTCTATAACCAAGTCCCTCCAAAAGTAGAATATGAATTGAGCGAGTATGGTACAAGTCTTGAAAGTATACTCAGTGCCCTTTGTTCATGGGGAGAAGAACATATTACAAAAGTATACGGAGATAAATTTTCCGTTTTAGAAGATAGCATCTTGAATGATAGCTTAAAATAAAAGACTATGTAAAAGTAGAAAGACCAATTTAAAATTCAAAGAAAAAAATGAGCCGGAGTGTTTCTCCAGGCTCATTTTTTGATGTCTATTTTTTACTAGTCGAGCAGAACGGAATCTCTAGACTAAGCTGAATTGAGTTTCTCTCCAGCGACAGGAATCTCCCAGACCTAGGATCAACTGCACACGCACCTTGGAAGAGATACTGCCTTGGTACTTTTACGCAGTCTATTTGAGTACTTACATTTTATATTTTCTCGTACCATAAATAAAAAACGAGATCCTATGTCAATAGGACCTCGTTTTATCACATGTTCATTTTCGAAACTTTTTTCCCATCAAAAGTATACAATACCTGTTTTTCATCTACTACTGTTTCCATATGAATTGTTCGCCCCCATAATTGATGAATATATGGCAGAACGTTTTCTAAATAATGTGGATCGAGTTCCGTCCCTTCAAATCCATGACGTAAATACAACTCTCCTAGCCTCATATAGTCCCCATTTTCTACTACGATATATGGAAAGCTTCCATTCACTCGCATGGAGACAAGCTGATCACGTACATTTTCATAATCCTTATCCGTTATTTCATAGTTCCCATTCTTTTTTTCAAATAAATATAAATCTTCCTGCTTCACTAAATCCTTCGTTAAGTAATTTCGGATAAAAGATATGTCCGATTCTATTTCTCTTACTTCAAACATTTTCTCCCTACCCGAATTAACTTTAATTCCTAAATCTTTCATTTCTGCTGTTGGATTATTATATCTATTTTCTATATCTTCAAAAATTTTCACACCTAAATAATATGGGTTAATGCCGGTTTTGGAAGGTTGCACTACATTTGCATTTAACTTTGCGAACTCTATTGTTTCATCGCTCGTTAAATCCATTTCTCTTAATATCCGTTGATGCCAATAGGAAGCCCAACCTTCGTTCATAATCTTTGTTTCTAGTTGCGGCCAGAAGTAGAGCATTTCCTCCCGCATCATCGTTAATATATCTCGTTGCCAATCTTCTAACTCACTGCTATATTCCTCAATAAACAATAGCAAGTCTTTTTCAGGTTTCGGAGGGAACTTTTTACGATACGGAAGTACCAATTTTGATTTATCTTCTCTATGATCCAACTTCCACAAATCATCATATTCTGTTTTTCGTATGACATCGACTTCTTCTTCATCCTCATAAACTGGCAATTTAGGTCTCATAATAGAAGGGTCAATATGTTCCTGAATTGCTAATACCGCATCTAAAAAACTTTCTACTTCATCTTTTCCATACAGTCTCTCATACTCTGCAATACGTTCTGCAGTTGCCGTCATGCTCTCTACCATGTCTCTTCGTGTATTAGAAAAACGTACATTATGTTTAAAAAAGTCACAGTGAGCAAGTACATGTGCAATGATGAGCTTATTTTGTATGAGGCTATTTGTGTCCAATAAGAACGCATAGCAAGGATCTGAATTAATGACTAACTCATAAATTTGGCTAAGCCCAAAATCATATTGCATTTTCATCTTATGAAATTGTTTACCAAAACTCCAATGGGCAAAACGTGTGGGCATGCCGTACGCGCCGAATGTATAAATAATATCTGCTGGGCAAATCTCATATCTCATTGGATACGTATCAAGGCCAAATGCAGTGGCAATTTCGGTAATTTCCGCAATAGCATGTTGTAGTTTTTTCTCCATTACTTGGCTCCCTTTTGAAAAATATGCTTCAGCGCTTCGTAAACATCTTGATTTTCCTTCAACACATAGTATCTAAACTTAGGACTTTCAATCTTTTTATAGGTGTTCATTAACGTAGAATATCTGCTATGCGCATTTACTTCGCCATAGCCAAAGATACTAGAAACCTCCATCAGTTCATTCACTAGTTCAATGCATCTCATATTATCACTTGTCATATTCTCTCCATCAGAAAAATGGACAGGGTAAATATTATATTTAGATGGACTATACTTCTCTTTAATAAGCTCTAGTGCCTTCATATAAGCAGAAGAGCAAATTGTCCCTCCGCTTTCTCCTTTAGAAAAAAATGCTTCCTCTGTTACAACCTTTGCTTCTGTATGATGGGCAATAAATTCAATTTCCACTGTTTCATATTGGGAGCGTAAAAACCTTGTCATCCAGAAAAAAAAGCTTCTAGCACAATACTTTTCAAAGTTACCCATCGATCCACTTGTATCCATCATTGCTAATACAACTGCTTTCGACTCAGGTTTTACTACTTCATCCCAAGTTTTAAAACGCAAGTCATCTTGATGAATAGGCATTATTTCTGCCTTCCCTTTCATTGCATTTCGCTTAATAGCAGATATAATCGTTCGCTTTTTGTCTATATTGCCCATTAGGCCTTTTTTTCGTATATCGTTAAATGTAATATGTTCTGTTGTTATTTCTGTCTGTTCCTTTTGTTCTAAATTAGGTAGCTCCATTTGGTTGAAAAGTTCCTTCTCTATTTCTGCAATGGATATCTCTGCTTCATAATAGTCTTGACCTGCCTGGTCACCAGCCTGTTTTCCTTGACCTGCTTTTCCCTCTTCATCACCTGAACCTTTAGCAACTACGTCTCCTACTTGGCTTTTCCCATCTCCTTGCCCCACATGCTTCGATGAATCATAGTTATAGCGGATTTTATATTCATCTAGTGAGCGAATCGGAATTTTGATGACTTCTCGTCCATTAGACATGATGATATTTTCTTCACTGATCAGATCAGGCAAATTGTTTTGAATTGCTTCCTTCACTTTCTCCATATGGCGTTGTTGGTCTTGGTGTCCTTTTCGATGTAAAGACCAGTTTTCCTGAGAGACGACAAATTGTTTAGTTTCTTTGTTCTCCATTTTTCTCAACACCTACCTATTTTTTATCATATGCCCGTTTGTCATTCTTATTGCAGATGAATTTGAAAAATGTAGGGGTTGATAGTATAAAAGATAAGAAAAAAGACATTCACATACCGAAAGACCGGTGATGGAATAGACTTTTTCAAAAGAAAATTTTGAAGAATAGAAGCTATCCATTAAAACTGCTGATTTCCGTTTCAGGTTGAGAACAAAGGCTAAGTGCGCCACCTCGTGTGGCAACGCCTTCGTGACCAACATCCTGTTGGCCTCCGCGGGGTGAGCGATGGGCTAGCACCGTCTCTAACGCGTCGTTGTGATATCTCATCTGTCTCACTCATCCCACCGGAGTCGCTACCTTTCACTTCAATCAATATAACGTGTAGTTTTAAATTATATGATTTAGCAGAGCGTATCGCTTAGATGATAAGAGTAGTCAAGGTTAATAATGTGATAAAACCATCTGTTAAATTTGGAAGGCTATTATGTAATGAAGAATGAAGAAAATAAATTCTATTTTATCTAGTGGAAAAAAAGAGAAATATTAAGTGTTAACTAAATAAAGAAGTGAGCTAGCTCACGAAATTGCATATTCGTGCGCTTCTTCTTTAAATAGGAAGGGGACTTTTTCTCTAGTTATCCAAAAATGCACTGTCCTGTTTCTAAGAGTTGTAGCAGGGCGACGGATAGACAAACGCCACAAGGTTACCGAAAAATTGGGATGCTGGCTGGTTGTGACGGACATCACAACCAGCCAGCATCCCTAAAAATTCACTCGGTAATCGTATAGCAAATCGTCTATCCAAAGTCCTTCGAAAACGATAGATACAGGTTTTGACCAATCATTTAGCTATACTATTGGTCCTTCACCTATGCCTATCGATTAAGCAAACTACCAACATATTTCAATAGCTCATTAGCTGAATTGGAATTGTATCCATGTTCATCTATTAATCTTGCCACTACTTCATTTACTTTCTTTAGATGGGCTTCATCTGGTGTTTTTGATGAAGTAGTAATTTTTACGACATCCTTTAAATCCGCAAATAATTTCTTTTGGATAGCTTCACGTAGTCGCTCGTGCGAATTATATTCAAAACGCTTCCCTTTTCTTGCGTATGCCGATAATCGGATAAGGATTTCTTCACGGAATGCTTTTTTCGCATTTTCGGAAATGCCGATTTGTTCCTCAATGGAGCGCATCAGCTTCTCATCCGGGTTCATCTCTTCTCCTGTCAATGGATCTCTCATTTTGTTTTTATTGCAAAATGCTTCTACGTTATCTAAATAATTATTCATCAGTGTAATGGCAGACTCTTCATACGAGTACACAAATGCTTTCTGTACTTCTTTCTTAGCAATTTCATCGTATTCTTTTCGAGCAATCGCTATATAATTCATATATTTTTCTTTGTCTTCATCAGAGATCGATGCATGTTGATCAAGCCCCTCTTTTAAAGAACGCAACACATCTAGCGCATTAATCGATGGAATTTCTTTTCGTATTATGGCAGATGAAATACGGTTGATCACGTACCGTGGATCAATACCGTTCATCCCTTCATTTTGCGATTCTTTCTTCAATTCTTCCACATCAATGTCGTTAAATCCTTCCACATTTTCCCCATCATATAGACGCATTTTTTTGACTATATCTATTCCTGTCTTTTTCGGAATCTCCAGTCTCGTCAGTATAGAAAAAATTGCTGCTGCTCTTAATGCATGTGGAGCAATATGAAC
This sequence comes from Psychrobacillus sp. FSL H8-0487, assembly GCF_038008385.1. Lineage (NCBI taxonomy): Bacteria > Bacillati > Bacillota > Bacilli > Caryophanales > Bacillaceae > Psychrobacillus > Psychrobacillus sp. FSL H8-0487. The sequence continues at coordinate 441,979 of NZ_JBBOZA010000001.1, read as the reverse complement.
ATGTGTCATATCGCTTTCTCTAATCATCTTTTCATATATGCGCTCTTCCTGGCTGACCTTTAGGTTATAAGGAATCGGCATGACAATAATTCTTGAATGCAATGCTTCATTCTTTTTATTGGCTATAAATGAACGGTACTCCGTTTCATTCGTATGGGCTACGATCAATTCATCTGCACTGATTAACGCAAAACGTCCTGCCTTAAAATTTCCTTCTTGTGTTAATGATAATAAGTGCCATAGAAATTTTTCGTCCAATTTGAGCATTTCTTGAAATTCCATCATTCCACGGTTCGCCTTATTCAACTCTCCGTCAAAGCGGTATGCACGAGGATCTGATTCTGAGCCATATTCTGCTATTGTTGAAAAATCAATCGATCCCGTTAAATCCGCTATATCTTGAGATTTAGGATCGGAAGGAGTGAACGTACCAATTCCTACTCGTTTATCCTCAGAGAAGAAAATGCGCTCCACCAGGACATCTTCTACACGCCCGCCGTACTCACTTTCGAGCCTCATGGAGTTTAATGGTGACAAACTACCTTCAATACGTATTCCATATTCATCAAAAAAGTCTTTTCGTAAATGCTGCGGGATTAAATGCAATGGATCCTCATGCATTGGACAGCCTTTTATAGCGTAAACCGCACCTTCATCAGTACGAGAGTATTGTTCAAATCCTCTTTTTAGAAGCGTTACAATAGTAGATTTCCCACCACTTACTGGACCCATTAATAATAAAATTCGTTTTCTAACATCTAGTCTTTTGGCAGCGGGATGAAAGTATTCTTCTACTAATCGCTCTAGTGAATCTTCTACTCCAAATATTTCATTTCCAAAAAAATTGAATTCTTTTTTGTTATCTAGTTCCGTTACACCTGCATTTTTAATCATGCTATAAACTCGTGCATGCGCCGTTTGGGCAACCTCTGGACGTTCCTTCACAATCGCTAAAAATTCTTTAAACGTACCTTCCCACTTGAGCTGGTTCTCTTCTTCTCGATAATTTCTTACCTTGTTTAAAATGTCCATGTTTCCCTCCATTCATGGGAGTTATTTATACATAGTATGAAGTTTTAGAAATTATGATACCTTTTTCTTTACACGAATAAAGCATCTCTTTGAAAATCAAGAGATGCTTTGTTCATTGTTTTACGATATGCTCACCGTTAGAATAGCGATTAAAATTATTATTCTTTTATTTTCCTTTTCTTAATAATCCCAAAAACTGCAACTGCAATAATTGTTACAAGTATTAACACTGGTAAGTTACCTACTATAAATACGATTATTCCTGAGCCTATTGATAACAGTGCATTGGTACTTGTTATAAATTGTTTTTTCGTTTTTTCCCATGTGTTCAGATCTTTGTTTTCTATTTCTGGAATGATGACTCGATTTTCAAACATAGTTAGTTCGATAGTGGAAAAAGATGTTTGGTTCTCCAAATATTTTATTTTCCCTGCTAATACCTCTATTTCTTCTTGGACCTTTGCAAGGTCGCTAGAAATTTTTAGTAAATCCTCTGTTTTTTCTGCATCTTTCATAAATGCTAGTAAACGTTCTTCCACTGCACGTTTCGATTTCACGCGAGAACTTAGATCTACATATTGCTCAGTTACATCCTGACCAGTGACGTTTTTTTCTAAAACTTTAGATGCCTCTAATTCCGCTTCAGACAAAAACGTTTCAAAATGCTTCTCTGGAATTCGCACTATCATTTTCCCTGAACTTGTTTCATCAGATTCCAAATACACGTTGGACTCTACAATATAGCCTCCATAATCCTTCACCCTTTGCTCCATATTATGCTGAGCCTTCTTTAAATCCTTTACATTCGTGCTAATTCTAGCCTGATGAATAATCATTCTAGTGCTAGGTGCCGCAGTTTCTTCAGCTACACTTTCCTGTTCCCTCTCCGCATCAACACTTTGCTCTTCTTTAGTTTCAAATTCTGCCGAATCCGATGCTCTATCTTCTGTACTCATTTTAGCTAACTCTTCATCGCTACTACTACAGGCTGTTAATATAACGAAAAGACTTATGGTAACCAACAATAACCAAGCTTTTTTCAATATAATTACCCCCTTATATATGTCTGAATAATCAGACGAATTATGTATAAAAGAGTTTCATACCAACTTCTCGATACACTAGCACACTAGTAAAGTACCCCGTTAGCAGAGGAGAAATTTTCATTTTTTTCACGAAACCCCTTAAATAGTTTAAATATTTAGATAGAATAGGAGTAAGAATTGAGGAGGTATTTAAATGGGTACAGCAAACGATAAGGTAATTCGTTATAGAGGAACCAAGTTGAATACGAAAGGTTGGCTGCAAGAAGCAGCTCTTCGCATGCTTATGAACAATTTAGATGCAGAGGTAGCAGAGCATCCTGATGACTTAGTTGTTTATGGTGGGATCGGAAAGGCAGCTCGGAATTGGGAAGCTTTTGACGCAATAGTTCACTCGTTAAAGGAATTAGAAAATGATGAAACTTTGCTTGTCCAGTCTGGGAAACCAGTAGCGGTTTTTAAATCTCACATGGATGCACCACGTGTATTAATAGCCAACTCCAACTTAGTGCCAGCATACGCTACATGGGAGCATTTCCATGAGCTCGATAAAAAAGGGTTAATGATGTATGGACAGATGACTGCCGGCAGTTGGATTTATATTGGTTCTCAAGGAATCGTACAAGGGACTTACGAAACGTTTGCTGAACTTGCTAAACAACATTTTAATGGAACGTTAAAAAATACGATTACACTTACAGCTGGGTTAGGCGGTATGGGTGCTGCACAGCCATTAGCAGTTACGATGAATGGTGGCGTATGCATTGCAATAGAAGTAGATGAAACAAGAATAGATAGACGTATTGAAACTCATTACACAGATTTGAAAGCGCATACATTAGACGAGGCTATTCAGTTAGCGGAAGAAGCAAAAATGGCTGGGAAACCTCTTTCTATAGGGTTGGTTGGAAATGCAGCCGATATTTTACCTGAACTGATAGCTCGTGGTTTTACACCAGATATTTTGACTGATCAAACTTCAGCTCATGATCCTTTAAATGGCTACATCCCTTCTCAAACTTCTCTAGAGGAAGCAAGGGATTTACGCCAGAATAATCCTAACGAATATATAAGCCTCTCCAAAACTTCTATGACTACGCATGTACGTGCAATGGTCGAGTTAATGGATAAAGGTGCAGTTACATTCGATTATGGAAATAACATACGACAAGTAGCGAAGGATGAAGGCTTTGATCGGGCTTTTTGCTTCCCAGGATTTGTTCCTGCATACATCCGACCACAGTTTTGTGAAGGCAAAGGCCCATTTAGATGGGTCGCATTATCTGGGGATCCTGAAGACATATATAAAACAGACGAAGTAATCTTACGTGAGTTTAGCTATAATACTCACTTATGCAATTGGATTAAAATGGCGCGTGAAAAAATTCAATTCCAAGGCTTACCTTCTCGTATATGTTGGTTAGGCTACGGCGAACGCGCTCGCTTCGGTAAAATCATCAATGATATGGTCGCTTCTGGTGAATTAAGTTCACCAATTGTAATAGGAAGAGATCATCTAGATTCAGGATCTGTTGCCTCCCCAAATCGTGAAACTGAAGCGATGAAAGATGGATCAGATGCAGTTGCCGACTGGCCAATACTAAATGCGATGATCAATGCAGTCGGTGGAGCAACATGGGTTTCCGTGCATCATGGAGGTGGTGTTGGAATGGGGTATTCCATTCATGCTGGTATGGTCATAGTTGCCGACGGAACAAAGGAAGCGGAAGCAAGATTAGAACGTGTACTCACTTCAGATCCAGGTATGGGTATAGTTCGTCATTTTGACGCTGGCTATGAGCTTGCAGAAAAAACAGCTCGTGCTAAAGACATCCATATTCCAATGATGAAAAAGGAGGACTAAAACAAATGAGTAAAGCAGTTTGGATAAAACACGCCTCTCAATTAGTTACTCTGGCTAGTGAACATAGAGGTCCAAGAACCAAAGAGGCTATGAGTGAGCTCTCCATCATTGAGGATGGAAGTATATGGTTGGAAAATGAAATAATTCAAGCTATTGGCACAACAGATGAGCTTCAAATAAAATACGCAAATCGAATAGATTCAGCAGAAATTATTGATGCATCCGGAAAGCTTGTCACACCTGGGCTCGTTGATCCACATACACATGTCGTTTATGGAGGAAGTCGTGAGCGGGAGTTTGAGTTGCGTTTAGAAGGCGCAACGTATATGGACATTATGAATGCTGGTGGAGGTATTCATGCGACTAGCCGCATGACTAGAGAAGCAACGGAAGAAGAGATTTTTGTACAAACAGTGAAAAGATTAGACTCCTTTTTAGCTCATGGCGTTACTTCTATAGAAGGAAAAAGTGGTTATGGATTGAATCTAGAGACAGAGATAAAACAACTTCGTGTTATGCGCAGATTACAACAAGAACACCCTATAGATATTGTTCCCACTTTTATGGGAGCGCATGCTGTCCCTTCTGACTTTAAAGGAAAGGAAGACCAATATGTCGACTTAGTTGTCAATGAAATGCTCCCTAGAGTAGCCCATGACAAACTTGCTAAATTTAATGATGTCTTCTGTGAAGTAGGTGTCTTTACCCCGGAGCAATCAAAACGAATTTTAGAGGCGGGGAAAACTCTTGGGTTAACCCCTAAGATTCATGCAGATGAGATTGAATCATATGGTGGAGCCGAACTTGCAGCTGAGGTGGGTGCTATTTCAGCAGAGCACTTATTGAAAGTATCGGATATGGGAATTGCTGCAATGGCTAAAAAAGGAGTTATCGCCTGTCTATTGCCTGCAACAGCATTATATTTACGAGAGACTGCTGCAAGGGGCCGAGAAATGATTGATGCTGGCGTACCTGTAGCGATTTCAACAGACTGCAATCCAGGATCATCTCCTACCACGTCCATGCCCCTTGTAATGAACTTAGCTTGCATTTCGATGCGGCTTACTCCTGCAGAGAGCTTGTGTGCAGCCACCTATAATGCGGCCTGCGCTATAGCAATAGAAGATAAAGTTGGCTCGTTAGAAGTAGGAAAACAAGCCGACATTGTGCTCTGGAACGTGTCAAATTATCAGCAATTACAGTATTTATTTGGGGTAAATCATGTAAATAGTGTTTGGAAAAAAGGAGTGAAAGTGGTCGGTTAAGGATGACACAAATTCAACTTGGAAAGAACGTGATGAGTCTTGATTAACTTAAAAGGAAATGGTCTTACTCTAGAACATATGAGAGCAATTTTATATCAAAATGAACAAATTATAATAGATAATAGTGCAAAAGAAAATGTTGTGAAAAGCCGAAAAGTTGTTGAACGGATTGTAGAAACTGGCCAAACTGTATATGGCATAAACACCGGTTTTGGTAAATTTAGTGATGTAAGTATAAACCATTCTGATGTTCATGCCCTGCAACTTCATCTTATTCGTTCTCATGCGTGTGGAATGGGAGAACCATTTGAAGAAATAGTTTCACGCGCAATGGTAGTACTTCGCTTAAATGCATTACTAAAAGGCTTTTCAGGTATTCGTTTAGAAGTATTAGAACGACTAGCATACATGGTTAACTATCAAATACATCCTGTAATTCCTCAACAAGGTTCACTTGGGGCATCTGGTGATTTAGCTCCCCTTTCGCACCTAGCACTTGTTTTAATAGGAGAAGGCTTTGTCTGGGATGGTAACAATCATATCCCCTCTCATCTAGTTTGGGAAAAGCATGGTTTATCACCCATTGTACTAGAAGCTAAAGAAGGTCTTGCGTTGATCAATGGAACGCAAGCAATGACTGCCCAGGGCGTTATCAATTGGTTAGAATCGGAAACACTTGCCTATCAGAGCGAATGGATTGCTGCTATAACAATGGAAGCTTTATACGGCATTACAGATGCTTTTCACCCAGATATCCATGAAGCGCGAGGTTATCCAGAACAGGTGGAAGTTGCTAAAAGAATGCTCCAGTGGCTCAAAGGCAGCCAACTTGTAACTAAACAAGGAGAAAAACGTGTGCAAGATGCTTACTCCATAAGATGTATACCTCAAATTCATGGAGCTAGCTGGCAGGTCCTTGCTTATGTAAAAGAAAAACTTGAAATAGAAATGAACGCAGCTACTGATAACCCGTTAATCCTAGAGGATGGAGAAGTAATTATTTCCGGAGGGAACTTCCACGGCCAACCTATTGCATTTGCCATGGATTTCTTAAAAGTAGCAATGGCTGAACTTGCAAATGTATCTGAACGTAGAATCGAACGCTTAGTAAATCCCTATTTAAACGAAGGACTACCACCTTTTTTAAGTCCAGAACCTGGATTACAATCTGGGGCCATGATTTTGCAATATGCAGCAGCAAGTCTCGTTTCTGAAAACAAAACCCTGGCTCATCCTGCCTCCGTCGATTCTATTCCCTCTTCCGCAAATCAGGAAGATCATGTAAGTATGGGAACTATTGGGGCAAGACACGCTCATCAAATTATCCAGAATTGCCGTAGGGTCATAGCAATTGAGGCAATTTGTGCGGCACAAGGAGTGGAATATAGAGGAAATATGCTCATGTCCCCTGCTTTACAAAACAAATGGCAATCAATACGTAGTATTGTTCCCTCCATTATAGAAGATCGTATTTTTAGTGTGGACATAGAAACAATGCATATGTATTTAAAAAAGGAAACTTCTCGTGCGTTTACTACCTCTTCTTAACACGAAGAGGTAGTTTTTTTTATAAAATGCAAAAACATCTCTTATAAAATGTTTATAACAGAATACTTTTGGGGTAAGTACTTATTAATAAACAAATAATCAGAAAATGGAGGAATTTAACATGACTGAACAATCTATAGCAGGACAAAAATGGTGGAAGATAGGTGCAGCAGCATTCCTATCTGTTGGTTTATTAGCTGGATGTGGTGATGGAGATAATGAATCCGATGTAGATGACAATATGGAAGAAGATGTAGAACAAGAATTAGAAGAGGAAGATAAAGACGGAGAGTAAATATTATTAGGAAAAATCATGACCCCCACAATTATTGTGGGGGCCATGACCTTTTTATTTACACGGACAAGTTCCTTTCCCATTTAGTTTGTTACATTTTTTACACTTTTTATTGGATATCCTATTCACTTCCTTTTATTGATTTACACCAAAATATGTATCTGTTGGATTGTCCTATTACACCTATTATTCGACATCAGTTAGAAAAAGTGACTGTGGATAAAGTTATGCACAACCAATAGGTTGTTATAACAACAATTTTGACATTAATTTGTTAGTAACTCACAACTTATCCACTGTAAGATGTGGATAAAGTTTCAGTAATCAATATTTTTGCCTCTTTTATATACTAACGGTACCCGCACTTGGATTTATTTTGACAAAACATAAAAAAATTCGATTTTTTTCATAGAAAAATGTTTTAGAACCTCGTTTCTAATGATTTTTAAGGAAAATGTTTCGACAAAATTCGATTTTTTCAAAATTGTGCATAACTTTATACACAAAATTCACACTGGTATATATAGGTTTTTTAACATTACTAACAACTTACTAACATATTACCCACTTTTCGTTGTGGATAACAGAACAGTTGTTCTCAAGTGAAAAGTTTGTTAAATTAGTCTTGTGAAAGATAAAAGCTTAATCGCTTTGACGGATTAATAAATGATGGTGTTAATCTCTAATTGTTGTTAAGCAAATTACATAATAAATATAAAACGGAGGTGCGAGGGGTTATGAGTAAAATGTCTGATGATCTTCTAATCGAGTCTTATTTAACAGCAAAAAAACTAAAACTAAATCCAGATTTTCTGGAACTGTTAGAATCCGAAATAGCTCGCCGTTGTTTGTCCATACAAAATGCTAGTTAATAACAGGAAAGTATTCATCGTTAAAAGCTGTGGAATCCCAAATAGCTTTAATGATGAACAAAAAAAAGTCGGTGGATTTCTCCACCGACCTAATTGTTATTATTTGCTGAATTGATTTCCACTCATTTGTGATTGGGCTTGAGCTACTAAACGCTTAGTTATTTCTCCGCCAACGGAACCGTTAGCACGCGCTGAAGCTTCTCCTCCAAGTTGAACACCGAATTCTTGTGCGATCTCATATTTCATTTGATCAAGGGCTTGTTTTACGCCGGGTACTAGAAGTTGATTTGAATTACTGTTTGGCATGTTGTTCACCTCCTTGTAAGCTTATATTGTGTTTTTTTTCATCATTTATACTAGAGAATTCAACAAGATATTTTGGTAATATCTTTCAAGTGTTGTTGGCTACTTTTCAAGGATTTGATTGATCACTTCGTTTGCTTTACTATTGTTTAAATTTTTATAAACGCAACTTGCTGGGGAATCCCTTAGTGTATCTGTAAATGCATTCGCCATTTCTGCTTCTCCCGCTACATGATATTCTCGCCAACCTCTTTTTTTCCTTAACTGTTCAACGGTTGTCCTCATCCCTTTATAAAATGTACTTGCATTAACTCTGTAATGTGTATCTAAAACAGCAGTTTTGCTATCAGCAACGGCTCGTCTTCCTCTACTATCTATTTTGACCTTTTCATTCCATGTTTCGGAAACTGGGTCATATTTGAACGTTACATCATCACGAACAAATCCTAATGCCGTGTCTAAAATACGAACTTCCCCAAAGCTTGGCATGATTATACCCGCTTCTGGATAAGCTTTGTACATATACTCCAATTGCTCTGTAACAGGATGGTCTTCCCAATAGAAATTTGTTTTTACAGGTACCTGGACATAATGAACAGACCATAAATCCTCATTTGCACTGGCAAAAATGACGGCGCCTTTACGTAACTCTAGTGAGTTTTTTTCCATTTCATTTTTTACTTTTTCCTTTACTTTATTAAATGCTTTTAGTTCTTTTTCATCACCTGAAGCTTCTATATACTCTCCGATACGCTTTAAGCCACTTTTCAGATGAATTGCCCAAGCACCATTTAGTTGTTCAGGATCAGCAGGATTGGTATTCAAATAAATACTTAAAACACTTCGATCCATACTGGTGTATGCTTTCAACGCTTGAATTTCTTTGTTTATCGTCATTCTACCTTCCTCCTTCGTCTTACTCTTCGTAGTATCACCTTTCAAGAAAGGATTACACGGGAAAAATAATGATTAAATTTTGTTAAATAAATTTACTTCTGTACAAAAAAAACGCACCGACTATGTTTAGTCAGTACGTTTTTCATTAATGCGTATGAATACTATTTTCTTCCATCCAATAGGCTTCACGTATATTGATATGTCTTCGCATTTTCCTAGTTATTTCTAAAGTTATTTCATTACTTTGATATAAGCGTTGAATTTCATCTCGTTCTGCCTGAAAAGCTTTATCACGGAGCTCTCTTTGTACACTTATATAATGACCAGAATCAGTCAGTTTATTGGCTAGCTTAAATTTAACTATCATTTCATTGTACTCTCCAATAAGTTGTACATGAACTACCTCGTTTTCTGGGGTCATGGTTTCTCTCAAGTACTTAATAGCAGCTTTTGCCATTTTCACTTTAAAACTTACTACTTCATGTCCTTTTTCTAAACGAATTTTGATGGAATCACGTTTTTTATTAGTGAATATCTTTAAAATGTTATAATATCCTCTTTTAATCACGGTCCAAACAAGTAACACACGATACAATAAGCGATTAGTTACAGCCACCCGCATACGATGAATATGCTCTTCTATTAAGTTTAGTGATTCACGACCAATTTTATTATTTGTTTTTAACTTTTCTATAAAATCACTTTCGACTTCTAACACTTTCATTCGAGTGTATGTTTCTAGTTCTTTTATACGGTCTGCTTCATCTTCACTTACAAACAAAAGCTGATTTCTTATTTCATTGTATTGAGCAATAATCGAGACTGCTGCTCCATGATTTTCTTCAGTTGTCAGGTCACGCAATGTTTCAATCGCACTCTCAGCTGTTTGAAGTATAGCCAATCTTTCCATCTCTTCTTTTGCTTCCTCCGTACCAGCTTTTTCTGATTTTACTAGTAAAGGAAGGACAATACTTGCCAGTACAAGTGTTACTAAAATGACTCCTGCTGCTATGAAAATGATCAATGCACGCTGTGGAAAATCATCACCGTTGGCTAGGAAATATGGAATTGTAAAGGCTCCAGCCAAAGTAACTGCACCTCGTACTCCTGCAATAGTTATAATAGCAACGTAACGAAGAGAAGGTATAGTTAAATTTTGCTCCTTCATAAACCAACCAATCCACCAAGCTATATAAATCCAAAGCCAACGAAGTATTAGAAGAGCCGCAGTTATAATGAAGATATACATAATTACCTGATAATTATTAAATAACGGGCTATCAAATATTTCTTGAGAAACACTTGGAATTTGTAATCCAAGTAGCACGAATACAAGTCCATTTAATATAAATATAAGAATCGTCCAAGTACTTTTCGAGACCAATTGTAATTGTATAGCTGGTGACTGTTCACGATCTTTGAATATGGCATGTACAATACCAGCTGCTACAACTGAAAGAATTCCTGAAAGATTAACATGCTCTATTATATAAAAAATAACGAAAGGCGTTAACAGTTGAATAAGCATATGCAGCGTTACATCTTCCATACCCAAACGTCGTATAAACACTTTCAATCGAATGATTATATAGGCTAGTAGTGCACCTCCGAGAAATCCACCTAATGCTATTACCACAAAACTCACACTTGCTTCTGCTAGCGAGAAAACGCCTGTTACAGTAGCTGCGACCGCAAATTTAAATGCTACTAGTCCAGATGCGTCATTCATAAGGCCCTCGCCTTCAAGGATATGCGTAATTGTTTTTGGAATTTTCACACGACTAGATATGGCACCTACTGCCACAACATCTGTTGGCGATAAAATAGCCGCTAATGCAAATGCCGCAGATAATGGAATCGATGGTATAAGCCAGTGTATTAAATACCCTATGACTAACACAGTTAAGAATACAAGTCCAAGCGCCAACATGAAAATTGGTTTGCGTAACTTCCATAACTCATGTCTCGATACATTTTTTCCATCATAGAACAGTAACGGAGCAATAAATAGAACAAAAAATAGCTCCGGTTCTAACTCAATATGTATACCTAAAGGAACCGCAGCAAGCGAAACTCCAAGTGCAATTTGAATTAGTGGTACCGGTATAAATGGAAAAAAGTGATTAATAAAATTAGATAGTCCAATAATGCCTAACAACAATAAGATAATTAAAAAAAATTCCACCAAATGTCCCCTTTTTCTTTATATATATCAATTCTATAGGGATTATTCCGTAAATACAAATTCAATAATCGGCTTTAGCCTTATCTTGTTTCGTCAAATAATCAATTATTCCCATGGAACTTACTTCCAGATCTAATTGAATTAATCTAAATACTTCATGATTTTCAGAAATTCCTTCATTGCCCAGATGCTTTTTTACTAACTTTTCTAATCTACTCGCTAGTTCTTCATATCCTTTCTCTTCCTCATAGACAGTTTCTGCTTCTGCCATAAATATATTTAACCACATCGATACTTGAGAAAGTGCTTCTTCAGGAGAATTAGTCATTCCATAATGCCCATAATAAATAGATTGCAGATTCATTTGTGCAAAAAGCTCTATTGCTCTTTGCATAGCGACTGGATTAAATTGGTTTGGTGAAGTCGATGGCAAGAAGAAGTCAACTCCATCAGATACCAATTGCTCATAGCGAACGCCAACTGTGTCCCCCGTAAACATTCCATTGCTAACAGGATCATAGATAGAGAAATGATGATTTGCATGTCCAGGAGTATCAAAAAATTTCAATATACACGTATCTCCTATTTTCAATATATCCCCATCATTTTTTATAACCATACGCTCTTGGGGAATTGGAATAATTGGATTGAATAATTCCTCAAATTTAGTCCCATATACAGCCTTTGCTCCAGCTATTAGCCTCGCTGGTTCAGCCAGATGTCTTACTCCTTTTGGGTGAACCACTAGTTGAGCATTTGGACATTCCTCCATTAAAAGGCCCGCTCCTCCAGCATGATCCAGATGGATATGTGTAACGATTATGTATTTCACCTGGTCTAATGAAAATCCTAATAACTCTAAGCCGCTTTTCACATACTTTACTGATGGGCTTGGTCCAGTTTCTACAATAGTAAGTTCTAGTTCATCGATGACATATGTACCGGTACGTTCTGACTCTCCCATATCAAATCCATCGATTATATAGATTCTCTCATTTAACTTTTTCGGATAATTATTTGTCATTGTATTCTCCCCTTTAATTACATGAATATTTAGAATATAACTCCCTTCTATTATATTAACATTTATCTGTCAGATTAATGACTTTAATACTTCGACAATATATCATCAACATGGTCTTAAGAAAAAAACCTACTGCCTGGAAAGACGGTAGGTTAGCATTTAAAAAATCCAGCTTATTAGTGTAACGTATGAAGTTTTTCTACATTTTGATGTAGCTGTTCCTGAAGCGTACTGATTGGCTCTAAATTCCCTCTACTTTCTAATGCCATTGCAATCGACTTATTGGCACGTTCAATCATGTCCTCCGCATTTTGGATAGACCGATCTGTAGGATTAGTCAAAGCTTGACCAACAGCAAGCGTCACATTATCCACAGAATTGTGTAAACGCGCAATAACATTATCTTCTTTCCAACTCATTTGCGTGTGATCCATTTAAAGTCCTCCTTCATTTGCCTTAAGGATTACTATGGCAACTTCAACCTGTATTTATTCACTCGTGGATTAACTTGGTAGTTCATAGTCTTGTTAGGTTCGGGAACACTATCTTTTGATAGCATCAATTTAAAGGAGGAAAAGATATGCCTAAAACCAAACGTGGTCCTAATGATCGGGCGAATAGTGAAGAAAGGCTTAAGAAAACAATCAGACATATGGAAGCAGCCGAAATAGCAATGGAATATGCACCGAAGGAAGATGTCGCTGCCATTAAAAAGAAAAATGAACAACGTGCTGAAAGCATAGAAGAATTGGAAAAAGAAATAAAATCAGCAGAAAAAACAGGCTTAAAAGGTTACCTATGACACAGTGTAACCAACTAGATATGGAATATATATAGTTGGCAGTAAGGTTTACATGTATCCATCGTTTTCGATGGCTTTGGACAGAACAGAGTGAAAGGGAGACGGTGAATGTCATAGCCCTCTCCCCTTTTTCTTTGAAGCCTGTCCCTTAAAGTATCTCATTTAGGACTGATTCACGCTCTTCCCCCTACTGACGTTACGGTACTCACTTCAAAATAGGAAAGTGCGGCCGAATGGCAATAGTATTACTCATTCTTTTCAGTAACATTAACCCAATATACGGTCCATTCTAATATGCTTTCTTTAAGAAGAACCGAAAATAAACACGCTTTTTCTATCGTTTACATAAATTGTAGAGATAGTAAAAGGAGGACTGCTTAGTTCATGATTAACCTAGAACCAATTAATATCGAGGGACACACGTTTCTATCGATTTCTGTGGAACTGCCGAAAACCAACTTACTCGTTGTCACGAATGACAAAGGATATATAATGTGTGGCGCCTTAGACGTTGCACTGCTAAATGAAAAGTTAAAGGATAGAAAGGTTATTGCTGGAAGAGCTGTTGGAGTAAAAACAATTACCCAGCTTCTAGATGCACCACTCGAATCCATTACCTATGAAGCAGAAGAACTCGGTATTACTCCGGGCATGATTGGAAGAGAAGCCCTTTTAAAAATGATAGAGTAAAAGTAAAGGCGACAGAACACATATAGTTGTTCTGTCGCCTTTTAGTATGCTCACTTTTCCTCTATTTCCTTATATCTCCGCACACTTCACAATTACGTTACCAATTTACTTTAATTTGTTCACATCTTAATGAACGTTTTGTGAAGTTGGATTTTATCATTTTGTTTTTAGCAGTACTGGTAATAAGATAGAGGCATACAGAGACCACATCTGTTTTCTATTCGTTTATATAAATATTTTTGGAAGGGGTAGAAGAATGAAATTAAAAATGAAATGGCTTCTTTTAACCATGGTTATCACTATTACCACCGTGCTAACAGGTTGTGAACCATTATTAGTCTTAGATCCAAAAGGTCCTCAAGCAAAAACACAGGCTGACGATATTATGCTATCAATTTGGCTTATGTTAGGCATCGTCATTGTCGTCTTAGCTATTCTAGTTTTTGTCTTACTGAAATACCGCGCTTCTAAACAACCAAAAGATTACGAGCCACCACATATCGAAGGAAGCCCAATAGTCGAAGCAATTTGTATTGGTATTCCTATTATTATAGTTATCTTCCTTTCTATTGTTTCTGTGAAAAGTAACTATGAAGTCGAAGCAACTCCAGCGGGATACGAAGATCAAGAGCCTTTAGTTATTTATGCTTCTTCATCTAACTGGAAATGGCATTTTAGTTATCCAGAAGAAAATATTGAAACAGTTAACTATCTATATATTCCTGAAGATCGTGCTATTGAATTTAAACTATATTCATATGGCCCAATCACAAGCTTTTGGATTCCACAGCTAGGCGGTCAAAAATACGCTATGTCTGACATGGTTACAACTTTACACTTAGCTGCAGATCAACCAGGTGAATTTATGGGTAGAAATGCAAACTTTAGTGGAGCTGGATTTGCAGAAAATACATTTGAAGTTACTGCAATGTCCCCTAAAGAGTATATGGAATGGGTAGAAGAAGTACACGCAACAGCTTCACCTCTTACAGAAGAAAAATTTGAAGAGTTATTAGAACCCGGGCATCTTGGACGTTCTACTTATACGGGAACACATTTAGAATTTGCTCCGCCTCCAGAACATAATCACGGTTCTACTGATACGGATGCAAAAGAAGATGTAGATTCCGAACACCCTGAGGAACACGAAACACAAGATCATTCAGATCATTCAAATCATTAATGCTCGATGAATACACACTATTTTTTTGAAAGGAGTTACAAAAAGTATGGATTTCTTTGATCGTTTTGCAGTACCACATCCAAGCTTTTTAATATACGCTTCCATGGTTGGTATCGGACTAACTATGCTTGCGATTGTTGTAGGAATAACCTACTTCAAGAAATGGGGATACCTATGGCGCGAATGGATAACTACTGTTGACCATAAACGAATCGGTATCATGTATTTATTAACCGCATTACTTATGCTATTCCGCGGTGGCGTAGATGGAATTATGATGCGTTATCAACTTTCTATGCCTGAAAATACATTTTTAGATTCACAACATTATAATGAGGTCTTCACAACGCACGGTATCGTAATGATCCTATTTATGGCTATGCCGTTCATTATATTTTTCTTTAACTTTCTTGTTCCACTACAAATTGGAGCACGAGATGTTGCATTTCCACGCTTAAATGCGTTGAGTTTTTGGTTATTCTTTATGGGTATGGGATTATTCAATCTGTCATTTATAATAGGTGGTTCACCTGATGCAGGATGGACATCCTACTTCCCACTAGCAGGTAATGAGTTTAGTACGTCTGTTGGGACGAACTATTACATGATTGCTATTCAAATAGCTGGTATCGGTACACTAATGACTGGTATTAACTTTATAACAACGATATTAAAAATGAGAGCACCCGGCATGACTCTTATGAAGATGCCAATGTTCACATGGTCAGCTTTCATAGCAAACGTTATTATCGTTTTTGCTTTCCCTGTCTTAACAGTATTATTAGCAATGGGGACGATGGATAGATTGTTTGGCACAAATTTCTTCACTACCGATAATGGTGGTATGGATATGCTTTGGGCTAACCTATTCTGGGTTTGGGGTCATCCGGAGGTATACATTTTAATATTGCCTGCATTTGGTCTTTACAGTGAAATCATTCCAACATTTGCACGACGTAACCTGTACGGATATAAATCGATGGTTGCATCAATGGTCGTTATTTCAGTCCTTTCTTTCGTCGTTTGGGCGCACCATTTCTTTACAATGGGTCAAGGACCATTTGCAAACAGTATATTCTCTATTACAACGATGGCGATTGCTATTCCAACCGGTGTTAAAATATTTAACTGGTTATTCACCTTATGGAAAGGGAAAATCGAATTTACAACACCAATGCTCTATTCGGTGCTCTTTATTCCACTCTTCACATTAGGGGGAGTTACCGGTGTAATGCTTGCGATGTCAGCAGCTGACTATCAATATCACAATACGATGTTCTTAGTGGCCCACTTCCATAACGTAATTATTCCTGGAGTAGTTTACGCTATGCTGGCTGGTATGACATTCTATTGGCCAAAAATCTTTGGCTTTATGTTGAATGAGAGACTTGGTAAATGGACTGCTTGGTTACTTACAATCGGCTTTGTATTAGCCTTTATACCAATGTATATTACTGGCTTAGATGGTCAGGCACGTCGTATGTATACGTACTCTGAATCGACTGGTTTTAGTCTACTGAACATGGTTTCATTTGGCGGTGCTGCAATTATGGCAATTGCCTTTGTTCTACTTGTTTATAATATTTACTATAGTATTCGTTATTCACCTAGAGATATCGGTAATGATCCTTGGGATGCACGTTCACTTGAATGGTCGACGCATACCCCAATACCAGAGTATAACTTTGCAATTACACCACAGGTTGCTTCTACACAAGCATTCTGGGATTCTAAGAAAAACGGACATGAGTTATTTAAAGGCGAGATAGAAAAGATTCATATGCCAAATAATAGTGGTTTACCATTTATCATGAGTTGTATGTTCTTTGTATTTGGTTTCGCTATGGTATTTAGTATATGGCCAGTGGTAATTGTCTCCTTAATCGGTATATTAGCTTGTTTAGTTTACCGTTCATTCGAGCAAGATCACGGAAGATATATATCTGTAGAAGAAATTAAAGAAACGGAAACAAGATTGCGAGGTGCTAAAAAATGAAGGTAGATAACTCGCTTCCACTTGAATATAGTACGGAAGAAAATAACCTGAAAATACTAGGTTTTTGGATCTTCATCGGTGCTGAAATTATGCTATTCGCAACACTCTTCACTGCATATTTCACATTAGAAAATCGTATTGGTAATGGACCATCCGGCGCTGAAATTTTTGAAATTACACCAGTATTAATCGAAACTATTTTACTTTTGACTAGTAGTTTTACTATTGGTCTTGGTATTCACGCTATGCGGTTAAATAAGAAAAAAGCAACAATGGGATTCTTTATCATTACATTGATATTAGGAGCTGCTTTCCTAGGAGTAGAGATTTATGAGTTCTCCCATTATGTACATGTTGGGGCTGGGCTTCAAACTAGTGCATTCACTGCAGCTCTACTAACAACTCTGGGAACACATGGTTTACATGTAACTTTGGGATTATTCTGGGGATTATTTATCCTAATCCAGATTAAAAAACGTGGCTTAACTCCCGAAACAGCCAACAAATCATTTATTTTCTCTCTATACTGGCATTTCCTTGATATCATTTGGATCTTCATCTTCAGCTTCATCTACTTGAAAGGAATGATGTAATATGAAA
Organism: Psychrobacillus sp. FSL H8-0487; assembly: GCF_038008385.1. Lineage (NCBI taxonomy): Bacteria > Bacillati > Bacillota > Bacilli > Caryophanales > Bacillaceae > Psychrobacillus > Psychrobacillus sp. FSL H8-0487. Next base: position 424,380 of record NZ_JBBOZA010000001.1, on the reverse strand, counting down.
GAATTATTCCCTGTTAAACAAGTAATGGGCTTTGCATTTTCAATCGTACTGACTGCAGTTGCACTTTTGGTTTACTTTACTGACATGTCCTACACTATGGGCATGACTGTGCTACTAATAACTGCTTTCGTTCAAGCAGGTTTACAGGTCGTTGTCTTCATGCATGCTGGAGAAACCAAGGATAAAGGATCAATTTACATTAATATTTACTATGCTTTGATCATCGCTTTATTCACTATCTTCGGTACGCTACTTGTATTGGTTTGGGATATGTAAGTATATGAAAAGTAAAAAGGAGGATCTAGACTCTAGAGTCTGGATCCCCCTTTTTTTGTAGCTTACTAATAAAACAAAAGAGAGCGTTATACTAAACGCTCTCTTTTTTATATTTACTCGAATTCAAAATCATTTCTTCAGAAGCCACTAATATCATTCCGATTAAAAAGATAAAAACTGCTCCCATGACAACGCCAATTCCAATGCCCATAACTGTACTAAACTCACTTATTAATGATCCATATATAAAAATAGCAATTCCGATTGTAAGTAAAGTAGCCCCGACCAATTTAGTAGCGTGCAACATTTTTACGTAAGATTCCATATTGTAACACCCCTTTATACTTATATTATCCAACACGTTCACAAAGTTGTCAATTATTTTTGTCATTTTTGTGAACGGAAAATAAGTATAAAGAATTCACTTTAAATCTTCTTATTAAAGGCTATGGACGGATAGGACCCAGGAATTGGCGTATGTACCTTGCTTGCGAGCGGATAGACCTCTCGCTCGGGCTCATAACGCTAAACTTCTGGCGTTCACCAGTGTGGCGAGAAGAACGCTCACCGGCATAACTAATTATTCACTTTTAATATAAATGGCTCACTCAGATTATTTAAATGTGTCTATTTATCGAAAATTGAAAAAGAGGCTCTTAAAAAAATATAGTAGTATACTAATATAGTAGTGAATTTCTTTTAGCTAACTACGTGTTAATTACATGACAAAAACACATCTTAGGAGGCACTATATTATGATATATGCAAATCCAAATACTGAAGGTTCTTTAGTAAACTTTAAAGAACAATATCAAAATTTCATTGGTGGAGAATGGGTTGCTCCAGTTAAAGGACAATACCTTGAAGTTATATCTCCAGTAACGGGCAAAGTATTTACATCAGTACCACGCTCTACTGCAGAAGATGTTGAGCTAGCACTAGATGCTGCACACGCTGCAAAAGATGCTTGGGGTAAAACTACTGTTTCTTACCGTTCACAAATTTTAAATAAAATTGCAGATCGTATTGAAGCAAACCTTGAAACAATTGCTGTTGCTGAAACTTGGGACAATGGTAAAGCTGTACGTGAAACATTAAATGCTGACGTTCCTTTAATAGTTGATCACTTCCGTTATTTCGCAGGAGTTATTCGTGCTCAAGAAGGCGGTATTAGTGAAATCGACGGCGATACTGTAGCATATCACTACAGCGAACCACTAGGAGTAGTTGGTCAAATTATTCCTTGGAACTTCCCATTACTTATGGCTGCATGGAAAATCGCACCGGCTTTAGCTGCAGGTAACTGTATCGTAATGAAGCCTGCTGAACAAACACCAGCTTCTATGTGTGTATTAATCGAGTTAATCCAAGATCTTTTACCAAAAGGTGTATTCAACATCGTTCAAGGAACAGGTTTAGAAGTTGGGAAACCACTTGCATCAAATCCACGTATTGCTAAAATTGCATTCACTGGCTCAACTGCTGTAGGACGCTCTATTATGCAATATGCAACAGAAAATATCATTCCTGTAACGTTAGAGCTTGGTGGTAAATCACCAAATATCTTCTTCCAAGACGTAATGGATGCAGATGATGAGTACTTAGACAAAGCAATTGAAGGCTTCGTATTATTCGCTCTTAACTCAGGTGAAATTTGTACAGCTCCTTCACGTGCATTAATACATGAATCCATCTACGAAAAATTCATGGAAAAAGTATTAGAACGCGTAAAAGCAATCAAAATTGGTAACCCACTAGACACTGAAACAATGATGGGTGCACAAGCTTCTAAACAACAAATGGATAAAATCCTTTCTTATATTGAAATTGGTCAACAAGAAGGCGCAGAATTACTAATCGGCGGTTACCAAAACAAATTAGACGGCGATCAAGCAGAAGGTTACTATGTAGCACCGACTGTATTCAAAGGTAATAACAAAATGCGTATCTTCCAAGAAGAAATATTTGGTCCAGTTCTAGCTGTGACAACATTCAAAGACTTTGACGATGCAATGGAAATTGCAAATGATACAGTATACGGCTTAGGTGCTGGTGTATGGTCACGTAGTGGCGAAACTGCTTATCGTGCAGGTCGCGCTGTACAAGCTGGTCGTGTTTGGACTAACACATACCACCAATACCCTGCACATGCTGCATTCGGTGGTTACAAACAATCCGGTATCGGCCGTGAAAACCACTTAATGATGCTATCTCATTACCAACAAACAAAATGTATTTTAGTTGGCTACAATAAAGGATCAATGGGCTTCTTCTAAAATGGAAAAAGTCATTGCGACAACTGCAGCTCAAGACTTAATTACGCAACTACAGAAACAACATGGCAAACTTATATTTGTTCATTCAGAAGGTTGCTGTGATGGGACTTCACCAATCTGTATGACAGAGGGTGACTTTTATCTTGGTAGCCGAGATGAAAAAATAGGTGAAGTTATGAACGTACCATATTTTATGCATACTTCAAACTCTTCTTACTGGCAACATCTCCAAATTGTCATTGACGTGCAAAATGGTATGGGAAATTCGTTTTCACTAGAAAGCTCAAATGATATGTCCTTCATTATTCGCTCTAAAGTAATGGAAAATAAATAAGAGAGTACTATCTCTAAGAAAAAACACACCGCCATGCGGTGTGTTTTTCTTATGAAAGGATATATTTCACCTTAATTGCATAAGTGGATTTTAAATGTTTCTAAAAGGTCCATGTCTTTACTACAAGTTCATCACTTAATGATGCTTTAGTTCGTAGCTCCTCCTACTTTTGTTACCGCCAAGTAACTTCATTATGCCCCACGTTCAATGACACAAAAAAATATCCACGTAATAACGATGAAGAAATATCATAATATCAAGAAAAAAGTATTAGGAAGTGGTTGCTTGAGTCTTTTTAACCCCGATAAACTTTATGTTGAGTTCAGAGATGGAGTTACCTCTACAGGTCCCATAAATCTTAGGAGGCACACACTGACATATTCTGATATAACTGCGGACCTTTTTTTAACAATTGGATTAAAATTTGCCCGCGATAAAATTACCTTTATGAGAGATGAAGTACTTGGTAAATGGACTAAACATGGAGGTTCCTATGTATATAATGTAGATGTGGATTTGGATATAGATGGACAATTTACTCAGACTGTTGCAGCAAAACGAAATGACATATACAGACGTGAATTACCATTCGCCATTCAAGCAATCAGATATGGAGATAGGAGGCTTTTCCATTCATATCCTATGTTAAATAATTCCTCCATAATAGTTCACTTCCAATCCATATTCCCTCCCTTAAACAAGGTAGAAAATTGGGGTACTTTTGCAAACCAATTTTAATGAATAATTGAAATAAAAAGAGGAAATGACCAAATTTTATTGGCACCTCCTCTCTTATTCATTTATATAAACTCCCTTATTTGTAATACTGTTTGCCATTGAATACATAAATGATATATTCCGATCCATGTAACAAACTTCCTTCATATAGTATTATCCAAAGTTTTAGACTATAAAAAATCCAATATTAATGATTGCACTTCAGCAATTTCTTGATGCTATACTACGATACGAATATAAGTTGATAGCTATCAAACATGTTACAATCAATGGATGAAGAACAGGTGGAGTGACGAATATGAGTAAACGAGAACAACAGAAACAACAACGCCGCCAAAACATTATTCAGATTGCAAAGGAATTATTTTTGGAACACGGTGTAAAAACAATACAAATGCAAGATGTGGCTACAGCCGCTAATATAGGGATTGCGACGTTATTTCGCTATTTTCCCAAAAAAGAGTATTTAATGATTGCGGCGACGAATGCGATTACAGATGAAATGGCCTCGGATATTGGAAAGATTATCGAGCAGACTGTGACGGCATATGAAAAGATCGATCAAATTTTCGATTATTATATGGAAATGACAAACGATCCACAATTGCGCTTAGCAAAATTTTTCGAGTCCTATGATTTATATGAGAAAATTGCGGAGGAATCGCCAGAGCAATATGCGGAGTACTTATCTGCAAGAGGCAGATTAGCCGGCATTTTATTCACATTAGGTGAACAGGGCCAGCGAGATGGCTCATTAAGATCGGACGTGGATTTGGATGTATTTATCTTGACAATGGTGCAAAATTTCAGCTTATTTTCGTTTAAATCTAGCTTAACGAAGCATGGTACCAGTCTTTCGTCATTGCTTTCTTCGGACAAGCAGCTTGCAATGATGAAGGATGTATTTTTACGCTATATTGAGGCATAACTAAAACAGACGGATTGATTGACATTGTCATAAAAAAACTGTTTACTAGAAAGTGTAAAACATGATAGTCAACTATCACATTATATCAATCTATCTTAGGAGGCATTTTATATGAGTCGTTTATCAGGTAAAGTAGCAGTTATTACAGGAGCAGCACAAGGCATGGGTGCAGCACATGCAAAATTATTCATTGAGCATGGTGCAAAGGTTGTTTTAACAGATTTAAATGAGGAAAAAGGAAAAGCACTTGCTACCGAATTAGGTGAAAATGCCCTTTTCATTAAACATAATGTAACATCAGAAGAAGATTGGACAACTGTTATTGCAAAAACGGAAGAAGCTTTCGGTCCAGTAAACGTATTAGTAAACAACGCTGGTATTACAATGGCGAAAAATATGCTTGATATTACAGTTGAGGAATATCGTCGTATCGTAGACATTAACCAAGTCTCAGTATTCTTGGGTATGAAAACTGCAGCAACTTCAATGATGAAAACTGGTGGAGGTTCAATCATCAACATTTCTTCAATGAATGGTTTAGTTGCCGGTGCTGTAGGTTACACTGATACAAAATTTGCAGTTCGTGGTATGACGAAAGCAGCTGCGATAAACTTAGCACCAATGGGAATCCGCGTAAACTCTGTACATCCAGGAGTTATCGCTACACCTATGGTTGTTCAAGAAGATACAAAAGCAGCTGTAGAAGAATTTGCTAAACACATTCCTTTAAAACGCGTGGCGCAACCAGAAGAAGTTTCAAACATGGTACTATTCTTAGCTTCTGATGAGTCTAGCTACTCAACAGGGTCAGAATTCATTATTGACGGCGGATTAACTGCACAATAATATTAGCATCTGAAAAATTCATATAAATTTTGTAAAGGTCGATTTTCTATTAACTTAGAAAATCGACCTTTATTATATTAACTTTCACTATTTGATAGACAAGTTCTCTCCAAAGATGGCAACATTCTGCCTCTCCACTATAAATTTTTGTCCATCCCATTTTAATACTGTTTGAACATATCCAATTGCATCAGCATGGTATCTTCCTGCAATTTCTTGAAAAGCCATCAGTTCATACGTCCCGTCCCTGGCAAAGTCGATCGGGTACAATCCACCAACAGGGTCAACCCACCCCTCAATTGGTTCCTTTAAAATTCCATTTCCATCATAGATTTCCGATAAATATTCTTCTCCTTTATATGCTAAATCTAATACGTATTGCTTGTTTGGATTAGAGCTAATTACTTTAACTTTGTAGTAATTTTCATAAAGCACTTGAAACTTGGAGGTTTCGTTAAAATCTTCTACGTCAAATACTTGTTGCATACTCCCATCCGTAAAAGAAAAGACAAATGCATAAATTGTCCCTCCACTTCCTCCAGTATCAATAACAACTAAAATGTCATCCACTTGATCACCAGTAAAGTCTCCAAGAAAGATGGTGGGGTTATACCCAACATTTTGATTTAAATAAATTCTTTCTAACGTATTTTCATGTTGATACAAAACGTTCAAAGTGATGTTCTGCCAAAAGGGGCTTCCTTCCGTTTTTTCTCCAGTTAAGTAAACAGTGTCCAAAAATCCATTCCCAGTTAAGTCCCCTCTAGAATACACAATAATTTCATCATTATTATTCCTACTATTTTGCATATGCTCTAACACTCGCTTCCTCATATTTAACAAAGACTCGAGTGAAGGGTACGGCTCACTGAAAGATAGAGCCTTATCAATAGAAATCATAAACTGCTCGAAATCCCTTGACTTCTTTTGAGCTTCCGCTAAATAATACCAATAGTAGGAGAAATCATTAGATTTTAGTAGTCTTTCATAATAACTTTCTACCCTTTTAAAATAATATGGATATACATCCTTAGCTAAAACTAGTTGGTTTTCTTCAAAACGATATACATCTACTTTGTAGGCTTCGCCTGTATCATGTATCCATATCGCAAGTTCATATTGACCATCAGGACCGTATAGACCAGGCATGTCTTCTACTTCTAACTTACTATAAGCTATATTCGAAGTGGGCAATTGAATAATGCCTCCATCCATCCATTGTAGTAAATCTAACTTGGACCATTCGCTACCTATTTGCCAGCCAACAATAAGTGTATTCACCCAATTAGTTGTAATCGGTGCCGCCATTAAACTTGAAATACCATATCCACTTCCTTTTATATGTATTAAAGGTAGCCACTGGTTATCCACATTTTTTAAAATCACTAAGTAATTTTGATCTTTATACTTATAGGCACCAATTAATTCATTGATTTGGTCATTATCGATATCAGCCAACAACACCGCGGGACTATTAGGCAGTCCGGACAACTCAAGGATAGATGCGGTGGGTGGTAGAAAATTTAACAACACATTAACAAAATCCTTCACTTTTACACCCCTTTAAGCCATCATATGCAAAAGAAAAGTAAAACCTTCCATCAGTGAAAAGACAAGTATCTTTTACTAAGCAAAAAGATGCCAAAGAGGAACTTTCCCCTTTGGCACCTTTGCTAAATTTATTCTTTTGAATCTTGAACCGGTTCATCTTTCTTTACTTCTGTCTCAGTTTCTTGGGACTGTCCCGCAGGTGCAGGAACATTGACAAATAGTTTACCTGTCGCTTTTTGTCTTGTTTCATTTGCGAATTCATCTACCACTTTCACTTCGACAACTGCTCCATTCGCAACAGTATCCGCAGGCACTGTCCAATATCCAACGTAATGTCCATTGCCTTGCTCCATCATAGGTAGCTCAGTTGCATTAGTCACTTGTCCTACATTAGTTAATGGCATATGGATCACAAACGAAGGTTTTAATCCTGGGCTGCTGTCAAATTCAATTTTAACGCTTCTACCTGTTGCCAAATAAAGATCATTTTCTGGCTTCAGATTTGTAATTTCTGGGGCATTATAGTCTGCTGTAACAGTGACTTTTTTCTTTTCACTATTCCCCGCTTTGTCACTAGCCTCTACTAGAATTTCATTGACACCTTCATCTAGAAGAATCCGTTTAGAGTATTTTCCATTCGAAACCGCCGCAGCTTGACCGTTAACATGAACGAAATCTAGGTTCTCATCCGCAATAGTACCTTGTACTGTTACAGTTTCACGATTCGTTTTTTCTCCGTCAATCGGGCTATCGATAGTTAATACAGGTTTTAGTGTATCAAGAACAACAGTGGCAGGCTCAGATTGACCAGTTACTCGACCATCTAGTACTGAAACTGCTACAAATTCATTTGATCCTTCCGTCAGTTCCGTTTCTATAGAGAATTTACCAGCCTCGTCAACAATTACTGAGCCTGCATCTTCTCCGTTTTGTGTTAACTCAATTGTAGTTGTTGGTGAAGCAGTTCCTTGTACAGTAAACTGCGTTTCATTTGTTACTAAACCAGTCTCTGGTGATGTAATAATTGGACCAACAACTTCATAACTAACACGGGCACGAATCATATAATTCCCTTCTTCTGCTGGAGAAGGGGACCATGCTCCAGATACTCCTTGATAACTTCTTCCTGCATTTACTCCATTTTCGTCTGTTGCAAGACCAGGTGTATTTGGATTTGCAAAAGTTTGAACGTACACCATGAAGAAGTCACCATTTACCGTAATATTATGTTCTGTAAGATCTACTACAGTCCACTCACCATTACGAAGTGCTGTTGCATCTATAGGACCTGCTAGTTTTTTCCCTGGTGTACCATCTACCCCAGTAGCATCCCAAACTTCTACTGCAAATGCCGTTCCACCTGGGTTTGGCCATGCTGTATCCCAGAATCGGAAAACACCATCTGTCACAATCCCGTTCTCTTTCCCTTCAGGCATTGACATCTTCACAGCCCAAGCATTTCCTGCTGCATTGAAAGCGCGGGCATTTTCTGCTGTTCCGTCATCATATCCAATTTCTCCACCAGGATATGTGTAGAAGGGTTCTAGAGCCACATTTTGTGTAGTTGCATCAGGACCAATTGTAATTGAAACTTCTTGGCTATGGTACCCACGAGCAATTATCTTTATTGTGTAGTCTCCTTCGTAAGCAGTTAGAGAGTAATTACCAGATGCATCTGTTACTACTGGAGTTACGTTTGCATCTTCTACAAGGATAATCGTTGCTCCTTCAATTCCCTCTCCCGTCGATTGATCAGTGATTACGCCACTTATCGTATTTTCTTCAATTTCCGATAAAGTAAAGTTAGCAGTTGAAGTGCCATCTGCTTCGATCGTTACAGATTTTTCTTCAGATTCAAATCCGTAAGACTCTGCTTTAGCTGTAAATGTCCCTGCGCCATGCATAAGCGAATACGTACCATCTGCCGGGTTCGAATAAACCGAGCGACCAGATTCTAAGACGCTTACTTGAGCACCTAATGGTAGAAGTGTCGGATTAACAATTGTCTCTACTACTGGTGGTGCTATTTTAGTAGGCACTATAGGTTTAATCGTTTTAGGGTCAATTGCTTCTTTCAAAGATTTTTTATCCGTTTCTTTATTATTATCTTTGTTTGCTTTATTTCCACTATTACCTGCTTTATTGCCGTTATTACCTTTATTTGCACCTTTTGATACTTTTCCTGTTTGAGAAGTATCCTGTAAAACAACATCATCTAAATACCAACCATTTTTTACAACACTTCCGTCTGAGAAAGCGTTAAAACCAATGTATACTCGCTGACCTGCATAGTCTGTCAAGTCAACCTCTGCGTCGATCCAACCATTAGATGTACCTTGGATCATTAAAAGTTGTGTCCATTCAACTTGATCTGTAGAGATAAACACATGACCATAATCCCAAGCTCTTCCTGCTGAAGATTGTTCAAACTCGTGCCATTGTTTGAATTGTAGGTATGAGTTTCCTTCTGGTAAATCTACTGGAGGCATAACGAGTGTAGCATTCATAGAACTCTCATATGCTCCGTCTAAGTTAGTAGCGTACACTTTTTCTCCCGATGAAGCTCCATCAGGACCTACTGTTGGAATACCCCATTCCCAGCTATTCTTCTCCCCAAAAGAAGTCCAACCAACAGGTGTAGCTTCAAAATCTTGGGAATAACCAACTGTTATACCAGGGTTAACTTGGATTCCATATTCTTCACTAACTACCTCATTGTTACCGAAATCATTTATCGTCCATTTGTACGTAAATGTTTCCCCTGTTATAACTTCTCCAGGTACTACTACAGTGTATTCACCATCCGTATAGTCTCCAGATGTGCGCCCCGCTTCAATTGATTGCCATGCGCCGCTTCCATCTTTATAGTTTAAGTTAACTGATGAAACACTGATATTATCAGTAACTGATATTGTTAGAGGTAAAGCCATTCCCTCATACGTCTCAGCCGGAGCAGTATGTTCAAATACTGGACCCTCTGTATCATCGCCTTCTTTTGAAACCTGTCCTTTTAATGTTCCAAGACCTGTAATAATAGATCCTACTGCTTCATATGCATCTACTAATCCATATCCGTATCCATGATTCGGAACTGCTGTATATACAGAATCTGTTAATGGGTTTGCTGTATTAAGCAGAATCTCTTCCATCTCATTCACAGTTATGTCAGCATCCACTTGTCTAAGCAAAGCTGCTACACCGGCTACTGCTGGTCCTGCCATCGATGTACCATTCCATCCACCTTCATAAACCCCACCTGGTACAGATGAACGAATATTCACACCAGGTGCAGAGACATCTGGTTTAATCTCTGCATACGGAGAAGGTCCACGTAACGAGAAATTTGCTACTGCATTATTAATATCAGTCGCTCCTGTTGCAAATGATTCTGGATAGTTTGCAGGTGCTGCTACAGAACCTGCTCCACCAGGATTTGTTAGAGTAGTATTACCCGCAGAAAATTCCGGGAAAATTTCTGCTGCACGCCAATTGATCACGACATCACGGTACCATTCATCAAGTCCTGCTCCGCCACCCCATGAGTTATTCACTACATCTGGAGCCATATCCACTCGTGTATTGCCTGCTGCATCTGTTGGAGCTAGAATCCACTCCGCTGCTTCAAGTAAATCAGTATCTGATCCACCACTTGCAGTAAATGCTTTAACAGCGATATATTTTGCTCCTGGAGCTACCCCAATTTGGTTCGCACCATTAGGTTCACTACCAACCATAGTTCCTGTAACATGAGTCCCATGCCCTTGGTCATCATATGGAGTAGCGCGACCTGCTGTTGCATCAAACCAGTTGAAGTCATGAGAAACTGCTCCACTTGCCTTGTTGAAGCCACGATATTTTTCTTTCAACGCAGGATGGTCCCATTGCACACCTGTATCAATACTAGCTACAACAGTTCCTGCTCCGTCTATGCCCATCTCCCAAACTTCTGGAGCTTTAACACGCTCTACATTCCACTCTATATTAGCCGTTTCTGCCTTTGGAACGACTGCGTTCTCTGTTTTTGTAGTAAATAACTGACGAGTTTCATTTGGTAATATTTTTTCTACCTCTGGGAATGTAGCCAATTTTTCAGCAATTTCCTGAGTTGCTGTAACAGACATTCCGTTTACTATATAGTATGACTCAACATCCTTTGCATTTCCCTTAGCAACTTCTTGCTCCAGAAATTCTGTAACAGTTTGCTGAGATTCTAAGGAAGTAGACTTCAATTCTGATACAACTGCCGATCGTTGAATAAGCTTAGTATTATGTGATGATAAATTTGCTTTTTCCGCTCTTTCCTTAGCTTCCCTAGCAACTTGTAAAGAATCTGATTTTTCCTTGAATTTTATTAGAAATGTAACTTTGTCATCGCTTTTGAAACTTTCAAGTAATCGACTGTTTAGCTTGTCCTTCGCAGAAATAGAATTGGAATTTGAATCCCTGAACGATTGATGAAGTTTGCTTGCCGTTTCAGCACTAACTACATTTGGTGCAACAAGCGAAAACGTCATTAGTACACTAGCAACAACACTAAGAACTTTAGTTTGACTCTTTTTCTTCCTCAACTTCATTCCTCCCTGAATTTTATTAAGATTTTTTTACCAACTGAACTAACAAAAGCCCACAAAAAAACACCCTCTCCTCCTTCCCAATAAATTTTGGTAAATAGAATCAATGGTGACAATCTAAATTTCTCTTGGTGTATATACAACAATAAAGTAATACAAACTTAAATAATGTCGAATTCTGACATAAATAATCTGAATATTGAAAAATGATAAAAATAAACTATTTTTAGTATTTTTTCACTAGGCTAATAGTAATTACTTTGCAAGTTTAATATTCTAAAAAACACTTTTATAATCCACTTTTAACCATATAGCTATTGATTTGGTAACTTTTTGTTTTTTTACGCTACTTTTTTTTCATTTTAAATAAATAATCAATTGTACCCGGTCGCAAAAAGTGGGCAAGTCCCCTTATTTCTAACAATGTTTAATAATAGGTCTTTATTATCATAATTATTTTATATAACCGTCATTTAAACCAATATCTACAGTGTTTTCCGATTTTTATTGAATATTTTTAATTTGAAAGTACAATATACTCATAAACCACTACAAACTAGTAGTACTTAAGTTTTAACACTAATTAAAGTTGTCAAATTGTCGAATACCTAAGAGGTTATTTAAGCTCAAAATGAAAGATATTATTCTATTAAATTTATTGGTATGGTTAAGGAAGATGATATTAAATGGAGGAGTTTTGAATTTGCAAAGTTTACAATTTGAGGCATCATGGGAGAAGGCCATTGCTATCAATGACAGAAAACTGATAACCGATATTTTTCAAGTTAGCAGTAAAAAAGGTGAAGAGAGTATACAATTGGTACCCATTTGGGAAGCCATGAATTATAAAGGTGAGGTATTGATCACTGTTCTAATTCACAACTTTACAGATACACCACATACTTTTCGACATCAAAAATTTACCTACCAGGAAAACGAAACAGTTGTTGCAGAACATATTTTCACTATTCCTCAGGTAGTTATTAAACCAAGAAACAGCATGCCTTGGACATTTATCTTTCCTATTGAAAGTTTACTACTGAAAAAAATCCATGGAAATGGAAAGTTAGAATGTAAACTAAACGATTGAGTATATTAAAAAATAGCGAAACGCTTAACGAATTGTACGTTAGGCGTTTTCTAGTTAATGCTTTTTGTAACAAAAACTTATACTATCTTCATCAATTCTCTATCTTTTCTTCCGTGTAATAAATAGTAAACAGGAATACAAATAACAATCACCGCAACCATTGCTACAAAGATTGTACGGTATCCAGTGTTAGGTACGATAAAACCTAAAATATATGGTCCTACCCCTAAACCAATATCAAATAAAATAAAATAAGTTGCAGTAGCCAAACCAAAACGATGGGGCTCTGTTACTTTAACTGCTATTGTTTGCGCCACAGAATTAAAGTTACCATAACCAATACCTATAAATGCGGCTGCAAGGAGTAACATCCACCCTGCTGAAGCCTGGCTAAACAACAGCATGCCAATAGCAAATAGAACAATACATGGGTATACGATTATGTTCGCACCTTTAGTATCCATTAGTTTACCTGTAAAGGGACGAGAAATAATAATAACAATTGCATACACTAAAAAGAAATAACTAGCGGCACTAACTAGATTAATGGACTCTGCATAGAATGACAAAAATGTCATAACGCCCGAATAACTAAACCCAATAATTAATGCCACAAATGAAATAGGCACTGCTTTCGGTTCGATAAATTGAGATAAAATGGAGCTTTTAACTTCTGTTTTCTCTGGTTGTTTAATTGGAGCTAATTTTAGTTTCACAGCTGCCAAAAATAATATACAGAGGATAGACAAAGCAAGGTTCATCGTGAACATGATTGTGAATCCATTTTCCATCTTCAATAGTAGAATCCCTATAAAAGGACCAATCGCAGTAGCTAGTACAGCGCTTAGACTAAAATAGCCAATTCCTTCTCCTTTACGGGCTCTCGGCAATATATGAGCCACAATGGTACCGGTAGCTGTACCTATAATTCCAACGGCAACCCCTTGTGCTAAACGGTTAACTAATAGTAGCGGGATACTGTTTGCTAAAAAGTAAAATAAGGAAGTAATAGTAAAGAAAGATAGACCTACCCACAATATAGTAGTCGGTCCTTTTATTCCGATGAAACGTCCAGCACCAAGTCTCCCTATTAATGAACCTATAATAAAAATACTAGATACTAAGCCTGCCGTACTGGTGGATGCCTCAAATTCCGATTTTGCATAAGATGCGATTGTAACAAGTAGTAAAAAATATACTAATGTCGCTAAAAAATTTATAGTTGAAACGATTATAAAATCCTTTGTCCAAAGTTTTTCCTTGTTCATAAACTACCACTACTTCCTAAAATTTTGCTGCAATTTTTCTAATACCTTTTCCACTACCTCACACTCTTCCTCCGTGATATCTACTAAGAGGGAAGCTTGAAAAGCATGTACTACTTTCTTTAATTGCTGATATTTAACTATGCCTTCCTCTGTTAAATGCATCACTTTTTTTCGTTTATCGGTACCGTAAACAACATATATTAGATGTTGGTCAATAAGTTTCTGAGCAAGCGCTGTTACAGATGGCTTCTCGACACTCCAGTAGAGGGCAATTTCTGAATTTGTCGCAGGTCCAACCTCAGAAATATATCTTATTAATCCCCATTGGGCTTCCGACATTTGATATGGGCCTAACACTTGCTGTAAACCATTCGCATAGGGTCTTTGCAGTATTTTAAATTTAGCAAACATCGAGTTCAGATGAGTATCCTCCTTCATATTATAAAACTAAAATAGTTAGTTAGCCTAATTAATTAAATATCATTTTACTGCATTTGTAAAGTATTTAATAATTCATTCAACAGCTGATCGTTTCATATAAAAAACACTCTCACCATTATTGGCAAGAGTGTTATTACAGTACATAAGGAAATTCACTATTTAGGTCTTTCAAGAGAAAATATTTTACCAATTGTCGCATAGTTAGTTCCTGCTAAACGACTGACAGCATTTAAACTTTTGGGATCTACCTTTCCATCTTCATATATTGCTTCATCAATATGAAACTGAACTACTTCCCCTATGAATAAATCACTACTAGGTTCTTCTCCACCTAGAGGAATTGCTTGTATTAGCCTGCACTCCATTCGAACCTTTGCTTCCATTATGCCCGGTACCGTTACATTATCGCTTGCTACCAAAGTTAGATTCGCTAATTCAATTTCACTTTCTGAAGCAGGCAATGAAGCTGCTGTTTCATTGATTTTCGCTACATTCTCATCATCGACAATATGGACAACAAATTGTTGGTTATCATAAATATTGCGAGCAGTATCTTTTACTCGACCACTTGGTCTTTGGATAGCTAATGACACCATCGGCGGGTTGGACGAAACAATATTGAAATAACTAAATGGTGCTCCATTAACAATTCCACCACCCGATTGTGTAGTAACGAAAGCAATGGGCCTAGGAATAATAGAACCTATTAAAAGTTTATAATTCTCTCGCTCACTATTTTGTTTGGGATCAATCGAAATCAATAGTTTCAACTCCTCTATTAGCTGGTTGCAAGCACTTAATGGGAATAAGTTCTGAGCAAAACTTTCAATCTATTTGATATCGTTTTGCACAAAATTTATTTGGTAAATTATAAAATGCACATGCGAACATGTACATTTTATGATTTATCGTTTTACAATAATTATTTACGAATTGTATTTAATGCTGTTGTCCAAGGGATAACTTGATCTAGCATTTGGTTTACTGAATCTGCTTGTACCGCAGCTGGTTTGAAGTCTGTACCATTTTCAAAATCTGTAAATAATGATAATGCTGGATGTACACGTACATGCGCTACTAATAATTCACTTAAAATGCCACGTAAATGTTCAGTTGCACGAGCTCCCCCAACTGAACCATAAGATACGATTCCAGCTGCTTTGTTATTCCACTCTTCACGTAAATAATCTAAAGCATTTTTAAGTGCTCCTGTGATTGAGTGATTGTATTCTTGAACGATAAATACGAATCCGTCTTGTTTTGCAATAATTTCTGACCATGCTGCTGCACCTGATGCATCGCCGCCTGCTTCACCTAAAAGTGGTAGTTTATATTCTGCAATATCAATAATTGTATAGTTTGCATCTCCACGTTTATCAGCTAATTCTTTTACCCATGCCCCTACTTGTGGACTAACGCGTCCCTCACGTGTTGATCCTAAAATGATACCTATATTTAATTTTGTCATTGTTTTTTCCTCCTCTTGTTGTGGTTCCTGCGTTCCAAATAGTTTACTTAAAAAACCCAATTTATTTTTCACCACCTTAGTAGCAAGTATTACTAAACTAATACCGTTTTTATTCACCATATATTTAGTGAATATTTTTCTAAGTAATAGCTTTACTTTTCCCTATAGTTTCTTAAAATAATCAAAAGTAGAGATAATTTAGAAAAAGATCCTCTATTTGATTTTGACTTTTATATCTCTAATTAATAAATCTTTAATTCGAGATAATGATATCATAAATCGAAAATTATTGTCAAATGAAGTGTTTTGAACTGCTTTAAAGGTTTGTTAAAATTTTCCCAACCTAGCTAAACGTACCGCTCTGTGCAAGGTTTCTTTTGGCTATGATAGGACCTTTCAAGCACACTTGCGTGGGTTTAGATGCTTGTAGTTGCTATCCTTCTATAAAAAACACTCCTCCGAGATTGTCGAATGAGTGTTTTAGCGTTATTTTAGTAAGTCCATATATCGACTGGACACATATCTACCAATCCTGCGTAAAACCGCTTTTCTTCTTCCCTTAACTTGATGGTTTATTTGGATTTTCAACCCCAGAACAACCCCATTTTAAAATCCACAAAAAAACACCCTTACCATTCCTGGCAAGGGTGCTCTATAACTGTTGCTATATTAGACTTTTTAAGTAAGCCGCCTTTGCCGTACATTCATTAGAAAGTTTTAAACCACCACTCCTCAAAGTGGGTGTTCGCAGATACTATCCTGCATGTCCTTATTGTCTAAAAGAGAACAAGGCGTGTCATTCCAGCTCTATATAAAACTCCCTATTACAGCTTAAAGGTTAAAACTTAATATCCATACGTACAATGCAGCTTATGTTTATATAATATACTCTTCTCGATTAAATTTCAATGGAAATGATTTGGTATAATGTAAAAAGAGCTACAGAGGATGTGATGATGTGGACAAGGAATCAATAGAGAAAGAATTCGAAGACATTACTGATGAAGAATTACAGATACTAGTTCTAGAAGCACAAAGAGAAGCATTAGAAAAAGAAGCGTTACAAAAAACAAGACCAAAACCAAAGCGACCTTTTCCAAAATGGATATTCTGGACAATGGCTGTTGTCTTATTCGTCAATACATTTGCAATCATTTTTCAGATCTATTCCATTCCAGCCATTGAATTTATCAAAACTTCCGCTAAGTTATCAGCACAGGAAGATATTGCACGATATAAGGAAGCCGTTGTTGTTGTTTTAACGGATGATAGCAAGGGAACTGGATTCTCTATTTCAAAGGAAGGACAAATTCTCACCAATTATCATGTAGTCGATGACAATAAAAGCGTAATAGTTGGATTTCCAGAAGCGGGACGCTTTAAAGCAGATGTTATACAAACCTATCCGTCTATAGATCTCGCAATTCTACAAGTAGATGAAAAAGACCTCCCTTATTTAGAGCTTGCAGAAAAACCATCTTACTCATTTGGTGATCCTATTACCTTTATCGGCAATCCACTTAAATTTACAGGTATTGCGAATGAAGGAACAGTAATCGATTTTTATCAGTTAAGTGATTGGGAAGTCCCTGTAATGATGATGGAAGCTCCAGTGTATAGAGGAAATAGTGGCAGCCCTGTATTGGATGACAAAGGGAAAGTAATTGGCGTTGTATTTGCTACACTAGATCATGATGAGTATGGTAAAGTCGGACTTTTTATACCGATTAAAGAGTATTATAATTCCCAGAAATGATTACAGAAAGCCCGATTAGCATTGGTTCGCTAATCGGGCTTTTCCTGTTGCTCTCGTATAGGAATAAATGCCTCTTGTTCGTGCTAATTTCTCTTGTATAGCATTAAATCTCTCTCACATAAAAATAATCACATACCCACATTTAAAAATTTCTCTCGCCAAATAACTCGTTCTTTTTCATTCAGCTCATTTTCGAGTGTTTCATCCCATTGGTCAAGAAATGTATTCCAGACTCGCGCGTATAGAAGATCCTCTGATGGATTGTATAAAATAAATTCAAAGCAAGGAACATCATCTACATATAGTTCCGTGTTGGATACAATTTCAGATACGACTGTTTGAAGATCTCCATCCACTTTTTCCATTCCATTTGCTTGAAGTGCATCAACTAGTACGTCTTCTGCCCATTTAAATCTTACTTTTTCCTCCGAGGCATATCGGAAAAGATTCAACGTTTCTTCGCCGTCCAATGCCGGTTTTATTTCTCCCTGTAAAAAAGTAGAGTGGCTTGGGCTATAAAGTAAATTCTGGCTTTGGGCATCTAGTTCTTCTTCAAATATTCCATCGTTGAGTTGTTTAATCCCTTTTTCAGTTAACGCATAAACTTGATTTTTTATTTCTATTAATTGAGTTCTCTTCATAATGTTGATCAAATCTTCCATAAATAACTGCTCCACAAGTAGTAACTCACTAATTTGCATAGCACTTGTTACTTTTGCTTTTTGACATGTTATCAACATCATTTTCATTAGAACATCCATTTTTATACGTTTTACAGGTTTATATTCCACTTCAATTGTATGAAGTGGAATCGTCCACGCTGTGGATGAAACTACTTTAGCTTGAACATTTTGTAGTAACTCTTTTTTGAGGCGTTTTTCTAGTTCAATCATTTTAATATACTCCTATAACCTAAACATTATTTCTTTCTGGCACCTTGAAAGTTAGTCCATCCGTTCTTATCTTTTACAATTTGAAGCAAGCGACCATACATTTCTCTAGAAGTTTTTTGTTTTGCTCGTTTAGTGAACATATCGGAGCTTCCTACTAAAACAAGCAGCTCTCTTGCTCTTGATAATGCCACATTTAAGCGACGGTAGTCATTAGCAAATCCAATGTCTCCACTCTTTTCTTGATTGTTCCTTACCATACTTAGTAAGATGACATCCATCTCCATCCCTTGAAACTTATCTACAGTTCCAGTTCGGAAGGTCAAATGAGTTAAGTTAACCTGCTGTTGAATAAGTCGATCAATTCGCTTGACCTGCTCTCCGTAAAAACTAATGACCCCAATACTTTTACGTTCATCAGGATTCATTCTTCCTTCTTTTTTAGCAATTGCCGTAGCCTCATTTAAATCTATTAGTACGTCACGAATAGTATCTAACTCCGCTTGGTTAAAACGACTTTTCCCATCCTTCATACGCTCTTCAAAATACGGTTTTTGGTTGGGCATATCTATCCATAACAGATGGTCTTTTCTATTCACGTAGCGCGATTCAAGTAGGTGGTCACGGGCAGAATCTGAATCAACCAACCCACATTGGAGTCGATAATTCTCTTCCTCATAAAACGGAGTGATTGTCTGCATTATACTTTCATGCATTCTATACTGGATTGCTAGCATCGTTTTACTCGTCTTAGGTAAATTTTTGAATAACCGTTCAAATAATGATTCCTTTAAAAGTTTTTTTAACTCATCCTTTTCCTCTAGATTTTCACTTTCTTCTAGTATAGCCTGTAGTGTTTCATCTAGAGTATCCTCTCCAACAAGAGGTGGTAGCTGATGGTGATCACCAACTAGAATAACTTTCTTGCCTTTTAACATTGGTAAAAGCAATTCAGGTGGAGTTGCTTTAGAAACTTCATCTATTATAACTACATCAAAAACAGGGTAGTTTTCCATAAATTCTTTACGCGCAGATGCAACACATGTTGTTCCAATAACATTGGCATGACGAACATATAACTTACGAATTTCATCTAAATCGTGGTCATTTGCATCCTTTAATAGTGAGTGCCAGTCTTTTTGCACTGTTTGCGTAATTGGAAGGCGATCCTTCTCTAGTTGAAGCTTTACTATTTCTTCTTTAGTTTCTTTTATCGTTTCCCCTACTTTGTCGAATGCATGTTCAGGGTTTTGAAGTATAATTTCATCTAAAGCTTTTAGTTTGCGCTCTTGCTCTAAACCATCTGCATTCACTTGTTTAATTTTTTGATCGTTGTCTTGGAGAATAGCTTGTTTTCCCTCTAGTTCCTTGGTTAGCTGTTGAAAATGATTCTTTTTCATTTCCAGTTGTTCCATATAACTTATAACCGTTTCTTTCGTTTTCTTCAATTTGGCAAGAGAGACTTCGATTTCCGATTTCCTGCCTCTTAAATCCGAGTGTATCAAGAGTAGATTGGTTGTATCGATCTCCGTCTTTAGCTCATTCACTGTCTTTTGAAGAAACTCTAGTTGTTTCTTTTCATTTATGGTCTTATTAGCTATATCAGTTTGAAGATGTTGAAGTGATATAAACTCTCTATTGCTATCACTGAGCACTTGTGACTTAATCGTTTGAAACTTAGTAATGGAACTATTTTTTACTAACTGAATCATTGATTTCTGCTTTATCACAAATTTTTCTCTTACATATAATCCTTCCAGTAATATAGCTAACTTTTCGGTTGTTAGTTCATCATCACCCGTCATAATGTGCTTCATCCGATTCATAAACTGATGAATTTCTTTTACCGTATATTCAGTATCAAACAAAATACCGCTTCTTCCCATGTTGTTTTTTACATTTTCAACAGGGAATTTATACTTGAGAAGTAACTTTTCTACATAATCTATAGCAGCGTGTAAGCGAGAGTTTAAATCTTGCCAATCATTGAATGCTTTAATTTTGTCTATTAGCTCATCTAATTCAGCCATCTGTTGCTGTAGTTGCGATGATAGTTCTATTCCATACTCTTTCATTGTACTTTTCAGCTGATCTATCTTCTTGATAGAATCTATATCAATCTTTAACCTTTCAAGATGATTTAACTTTGTCAGTACGGTTTGATACTTCTCTCTATATGTTTCTACATTTGCTTCTGTTTGTTGCAGGGACGCTATCGTGTCCTTATATACAAGGTAATTTTGAATTCCCTTTATCTCTACCATAAGAGAGTCTATTTCGGTGACAAGTTCTTGCTTAGTCGGATTAGACACAAGGAATTGCTCCATAGTATTTACTTCATGCGCTAAAGCTTCCGACTTTACTCGTACTTCGTATAGTCTCGATTCTAGCTCTTCATGATCTTTTTTTAATAAAACCAATGCTTTTTTTAACTTTTTAATCTCTTCTATTCCTAACTCATACTCCACTTTTGCTTCTGCTTTTTGTTCAATAGCTTTTTTCAATAAAATTTGTTCTTTACTAAGTTCCTCAATTTGAAGCTTACATCCAGCTATTTGTTTAAGGAGCTGACCTTCTCTTAAAGAGTGTTCATCCAACTCTTTTTGTAAGGCAGATAAAGTTTGTTCTTTCCAATACTGCCCCACGTTTTCTTCGATAAACCTTTTGCCCTCTTCTTCAATACTTTCTGTCCTACCGAATCGCAGAATACGAATTTCTTTGTTTGAAAGTAATCTACTAAGTGCATTGTCTACTGCTAAATTAGATTGAGACGCTACAAGAGTACGTAACCCGGCCTTTGCATTTTGTTGACATATTTCAGAGATGACCGTTGTTTTTCCAGTGCCAGGCGGACCTTGAATCACATATAAATCTTCCGCTGACATCGCACCAATTACCGCTTCTTGTTGGAATTCGTTTAGCTGGTTATGGAATTCTAATTCTTTACGCTTTGCATTCACACGAATGGTTGGCCGATCTTCGAATAAAATTTTCTCGAGATTTGGATTGGCAGCTAACCCATTTTGTAAATCTTCAAATCCCTTCCGTAGACGTCTAATTTGACTGAGTGAGGCGAAATTACTAAAAACTGCCTCTTTCGATTTGGGATTCCATTGATTTTTCCTTGCAAGTTCTCTATATTTTGGCTTGATTTCTATTTCAATTGTTTGTTTTGCTCGATCTGATTTCAATATATCGCCTACGTCATTTTGGAAACCTTTTAACGTTACACTAAGACCTCTTAAGTTTTTCCATTCGTTCGCATTCATCGTACAGCCTTGCAAGCTCATACGACTAAAATCTGCATTGAAGATAAGTTTAGAGTATGGACTAGTTATATCCGCAATATCTGCATTACGCTCTTGAATCTTCAAATAACCTTCCCAACTAGAAATTCGTTTTTTTACATACTCTGAACGCTCTTCTGCTACAGGGAGTTCTTGAATTTTTGTATGCAATGCTAGCGGCATGCCTGCACCATTATTTTTAGCAGTAACAAATGTTAAATTGACCGGAAGACGGCGATTAGTACGAACAGGAACCTTCGGACCTCTCACATAAAGACCCGTTGCAAGTAAACCGTCTTTTTGCAGGATACACTCCATCACTACTACACGGTTATCCATTTTTTCAGCGAGCTTATTGTTTGCTACATTATCAAAATATATGGACAGTGATGTATTTCCATGATTATTTACTGGGCGCTTTTCAATATGTACTTCAAAAGAACTCTGTATGTTAAAAAAGGCATGTTCATCAGTTGACCATTCCTGAATTCCTTTGCGCGCTTTATTAGTAATCATTAAATTACAGCGCAATGTCTTAACTAAGGTTGCTGATTGGCTCATGAACAAACCTCCTTCTTTATCGTAAGTAAATACGTAATTTATTCAACTTATCTATGTTATCATTTTTAGCTGAGAAATTGCATAATCCGACTTATCTATCTTTCGCTAATACTATTTTCAAATAATATCAATAGGAGTTATGAAATAAATATGAATATTTTGTGAATTAATAATTGCTTACTCTATTAATCTTTATTATGATAGATTTACAGTTTTTAGATAGAAAATTCTAAAAATTGAATATAATTTAGGAGGAACGTGCATGGCGATTAAGACCGAAACTGCTTTAAATAAGACGAAACCTCTAGATAAAAAGAAAACAACACCCCAAAAAGGGGGTCCGCCTAATTATTCTGCAATTGCAGAAAGTACAGAGTTCAAATCCCTGAAAAGAAAGAAAAACAAATTTATTTTACCAATAACAATATTTTTCTTACTGAGTTATATTTTGCTTCCCATTTTGACTTCTTATACGACTATTTTAAATAATAATGCATTTGGTGACATCGCTTGGGTTTGGATTTATGCTCTTTCACTCTTTGTAATGACATGGGTATTATGCATGGTTTATGTCCGCCGTGCCAATGATTTTGATAAAGAAGCAGAGATTATTTTTGAAAAAGAAAAGGCTGGTGACTATAAATGAATGTAATAGGATTGGCATTTTTTGTAGCAATAGTTGGACTAACTTTATTTGTTACATATATAGCCTCCAAGCGTACAAACTCAGCCAGTGAATTTTATACAGCTGGTGGCGGATTAACTGGCTGGCAAAATGGAATTGCGATTGCTGGAGATTACTTATCCGCTGCTTCTTTCTTAGGTATCGCAGGCGCAATCGCACTTTTCGGTTTTGATGGTTTCTTTTACAGCATTGGTTATTTAGTAGCTTACTTGGTTGTGTTATATATTGTAGCTGAGCCACTACGAAATCTCGGGAAATATACTCTTGCAGATATGATTACTGCTAGGTTCGATCAAAAGAAAATTCGTGCAGCGGCTGCTATAAGTACATTAACTATTGTTTTGTTTTATATGATTGCACAGCTTGTAGGTGCAGGTGCACTTATTCAATTATTATTAGGAATCGATTATTGGGTTGCTGTTCTTTTAGTCGGTGTCATGATGACTATTTATGTACTATGGGGTGGAATGGCTGCAACTAGCTGGGTACAAATCATAAAAGCTGCCTTGTTGATGGTCGGCACTGTGCTTATTTCCGTCCTAGTATTGTGGAAATTCAACTTTAATATTCTAGGCATGTTTACAGAAATGAAATCCATAACTGCTAATGGTGAAGCATATTTACATCCTGGTGTGAAATATACAAACGGACTAGATACGATATCTATGATGATTGCATTAGTGCTAGGAACTGCTGGTTTACCACATATTCTAATGCGTTTCTTTACTGTAAAAGATGCAAAAACGGCTCGTAGCTCCGTTGTTTACGCTACTTGGATTGTAGGGATCTTTTATGTATTAACTATTTTCTTAGGATTTGGTGCTGCTGCATTTGTAGGTTCTGATGCAATCATAGCTGCTAATCCGGCTGGAAATATGGCTGCTCCTTTATTAGCACAGGCTTTAGGTGGAGATATTCTAATGTCGTTTGTCTCAGCAGTTGCATTTGCTACAATCTTAGCCGTTGTAGCTGGCTTGGTGCTTTCAGGAGCATCCGCTTTTGCACATGATTTATATGGACAAATTTTCAAAAAAGGTAAAGCAACAGAAAAACAACAAATGAACGCTGCGCGTCTTGCTTCTGTTGGGGTTTCTGCTTTCTCTATACTGCTAGCACTCGGTGCACAGTCTATGAACGTGGCATTCTTAGTTTCTCTTGCATTTTGTATTGCAGCAAGTGCAAACCTGCCAGTAATCATTTATACAATTTACTGGAAAAACTTTAATACCACTGGTGCTTTGACCGCTATAATCACTGGTCTCCTCTCCGCTCTTATACTTGTGGCAATAAGCCCTAACTTATGGGCTGCGGACGGTTCAATGGCCTTTACTGGGGAAGCTCTTTTCCCACTCACCAATCCTGCTTTAGTTTCAGTTCCTCTCGGATTCTTAGGTGGATGGATCGGCACACTTTTTGGGGCTCGAGCAGATCAACGAAAATATGCAGAAGTAGATGTAAAAGCAAATATTGGATTAAAATAACTTGTTTCCGTAAAAAAACCGATTCCTTTGGGAATCGGTTTTTTCCTTTATAATTACTCTGCTCGGTCCGGGAATACTCTATCCACTGTATCTGTGAATTCATTAAAGAACCCTTCTACTGGCTCATCTGCTCTTATTCTGTCTCCATAATCTTTAAACTGTTGCGATAAATCTGGATTGGCTGATACATACACATTTTTGAAGTCAGCATTTTCTTTCTTAGCAGCATCTGAAATTTTAGTTTTTATTTCTTCTGTCTCTTCCGTACCTTCTTTTAGTTCTACTGCCACGTATGCATTATTGTCTGTTACTAATACACTTGCCGATTCTACTTCTTCTAACTCTGTAATTTTATCTGCTACTTGATCGGCTACTTCTACATCTTGTGCATTAGTATCGTTTGTTGTACCGCCATTTGTAGCATTGCCATCTGTAGTACCTGCATCTGTTCCATTCATGTCTTCATCTACCATATCGGTGTTTTCTGTTGTTTTATCTGTCCCGTTGTCTTTCGCTTCATCATCATTATTATTACCACATGCAGTCAGTAATCCGATGAGAAGCATCATAAATACTAGTTTGAGT
The DNA here is from genome assembly GCF_038008385.1 of Psychrobacillus sp. FSL H8-0487. Taxonomy (NCBI): domain Bacteria; kingdom Bacillati; phylum Bacillota; class Bacilli; order Caryophanales; family Bacillaceae; genus Psychrobacillus; species Psychrobacillus sp. FSL H8-0487. The sequence goes on along the minus strand of NZ_JBBOZA010000001.1, from coordinate 399,348 downwards.
AATCTATTCACTTTTTCTTTCCTCCTTTTGATTTGCTATAAAAATAGCTTGGTCTATTTAATGGGAAATATGCGTAAGTTCATAAAAATGATTTCAATCTCTGATATACTTTGTTTATTGAAAAATCAGATAAGGGGAGAATATTAAAAATGAGTATGGATATTATTAAACAGCTTGAGGCATCATACGATGAAATGGTCAGTATTCGGCGCTATTTACATATGCATCCGGAAGTTTCGTTTCAAGAAGTCGAAACAGCAAAATATATACAAAAATTCTATACAGAATTAGAAATACCTTTCCAAGCAAATGTGGGCGGCAATGGGGTTGTTGCAAGAGTAAAAGGAACTTTACCAGGCAAAACTGTTGCATTGCGAGCAGACTTCGATGCTCTTCCCATCCAAGACGAAAAAAATGTCCCTTATAAATCAACAGTTCCAGGAGTCATGCATGCTTGTGGTCACGATGGACATACCGCTGCATTACTAATACTTGCTCGGACGATAAATGAATTTAAAGATCAACTAGCAGGTGAATATGTATTTATCCATCAGCATGCGGAAGAATATGCTCCTGGTGGCGCTAAACCAATGATCGAGGCTGGTTGTTTGGAAGGTGTAGATGTTATATTTGGCACCCATTTATGGTCTCAAACGCCCCTCGGTACCATTGAATATAAAAGTGGCCCCATTATGGCAGCAGCAGATCGTTTTTCAATCACTATCCAAGGAAAAGGCGGCCATGGTGCAAATCCACACGACACAAAGGATTCTATCGTAGTTGCCTCACAGTTAGTTGTAAACTTACAGCAATTAGTTTCTAGACGAGTAAATCCTACTGAATCCGCAGTGCTTTCTGTAGGATCTTTCATCGCTGATAACGCATTCAATATTATTGCAGATACGGTGAAAATGACCGGTACCGTCCGCACATTTAAACCTGACGTTAGAGATTTAATGGAAAATGAATTAAAACGCGTCTTAGAAGGCAATTGCTATACAGCGGATTGCTCTTATTCTTTCCTATATGAAAGAGGCTATCCTCCTGTAATTAATCATATAGAAGAAACAGACTATGTTGCAGAAATCGCTAGAACTGTTCCAGGAGTAAGCGAAGTGATTGAATCTGAGTTATTGATGATCGGTGAGGACTTTGGTTATTACCTAGAAGAAATTCCAGGTACTTTCTTCTTTACGGGGGCCATGCCGGAAGGAGATGTTTTCCCACATCATAGCCCCAAGTTCGATTTTGATGAACGTGCAATGTTAGTAGCTGCTAAAACGTTAGGAATTGCTGCGATTAACTACCATATGAAGTGAAACAAGACCTGAGAATCGGCTAGATTCTCAGGTCTTGTTTTCGCTTGTTGATAGCACCTATTGTACGAATGATAAAATTATTGTAGGATTAGTTGTTTGCAGAATTAAAGATTTTTTAAACCGTTTAGGAAGTTTGGTGAAATATTTGAATACAAAAGCGTTAATACTGGCATTATTTTCAGTAACTATTTGGGGTTCTTCGTTTGCTTCCATTAGTGCTAGCTTGCAGGGAGGATATACTGCAGGGCATTTAATATTAGTTCGATTTTTGATTGCTTCTATTATATTCTTTATTATTGCCTTGTGGCCTGGAGTCCAATTTCGATTACCTCACAAGGAAGATCTATTTAAAATAGTCATTCTCGGCTTGATCGGGATTAGTGTATACCATCTATGTGTTACATTTGGGCAACTATCGATATCTGCAGGAACCGCAGGTATGCTAATTGGTTCCGCCCCTATCTTCACAACTATTATTGCGATCATCGTATTAAAAGAACGACTCGGCAGAATTGGTTGGTTTGGATTAGCATTTGGATTTGTCGGCATTCTAATGATTGCTTTAGGGACAGGTGGAGGATCTTTAGGTATCTCACCAGGAGTATTTCTCGTTATTATGGCAGCCTTTTCTACCGCAATATTTTTTGTTTATCAGAAACCTTTATATAAAAAGTATACTGCCATTGAATTGACTGCCTACTTTACTTGGGTAGGTACGATACCTTTTTTATTCTTTGCACCTGGACTTCTCGAGGGAATACAACACGCAACGTTAGAGGCTAATATCTCTGCAGTCTATATAGGGATATTCCCAACTGCAATTGCTTATTTAACATGGGCCATGGCGCTGTCTTATAGTGAGGCAAGCTCCGTTTCAAATTCATTGTATTTGGAGCCAGTCGTTGCAATTATTGTGACGTGGATTTGGTTGCAGGAGCTACCTTCTGCCCTATCTATTGGTGGAGGATTCGTTGCTATTGCAAGTGTCATTCTTGTAAATATGTACGGCAAAAAACATCAGTTAAAGCTCTCACCACAAGCTTCGCCCCCTACCTATGATAAGATAGACATACTCTAATTGAAGGGAAGTATAATATATGAAATCTCCTTTTACATTTAACCATACGGCACCTAACAATGCTGATCAAAAACAACCAGCCTTATTTTTACTACACGGTATGGGGAGTAATGAAGAAGATTTACCTCAGCTAGTAAAGGATTTTGAAAATACGCATCATATTTTTAGCTTACGGGGTCCTATCGTACATAAACCTGGCTATTCGTTCTTCCTGATTGAAGAAATAGGAAAGCCTATAAGAGATGTATTTGATAAAGTTGTCACGCATCTTCAAGCTTTCATTCGAGAAGCAATAGTTGAGTACAACTTAGATCCTAAGGACATTACAATACTAGGCTTTAGTCAAGGTGCTATCCTTGCTCAAACAGTAGCACTAACAATGGGACCTGAAATCAGTAAAGTGGTCGCATTAAGTGGGTATATACCTGATTTTGTAAAAACAGAATATAGTAAGCAAAGCACTACTCACTTATCCATCTTTATATCTCATGGGGACTATGATTACGTAATTCCATCACAATGGGGACAAGGTAGTAAGGAGTATTTCGAAACTACGGGAGCCAATGTGACTTTTAAAACGTATACTGATGGGCACGGAGTAACACCAGAGAATCATCAAGACTTACTAGAGTTTTTGAATAAGAACTAATAATAATAGAGGAGAAGCGATATGTTGCCAGAAACATTTTGCTTCTCCTCTACTTTTATTACGAATGCATCATTCCATTTATATTAACTAGATGTATATCATTCAACTTAATAGCTAAAGGTGAAAAATTCTGATAAAATTACACTATCCTCTGCTAATAAAAGCTTTGGTTTTTGAAACTTATTACAGCATTTCGTCGTATATATTATATGACTAGAAAATGGAGGTAAAGAAATGGGTATTAATTTAGTTAAAGGTCAAAAAATTGACTTAACAAAAGGCAGATCTTCCTTATCTGGTGTTATGGTCGGATTAGGTTGGGATCCAGTTGTAAAAGAAAAGAAAAAAAGCGGATTTTTAGGTGGACTATTGGGTGGTGGCGGCAGTGCTGCTGGCGCTGAAATAGATTGCGATGCCTCCGTAATACTTCTAGATGAAAAAGGCAAATTATTATCTAAAGAAAACTTAGTCTATTTTGGAAACAAAACTAGTAAAGATGGCAGTGTTGTCCATTCTGGCGATAACCGTACAGGTGATGGCGATGGTGACGATGAAGTAATAAATGTAAACTTAAGTGCTATTTCACCTTCTGTACATAAGTTGGTGTTTGTAGTTAATATTTATCAAGCAAAACAAAGAAAACAAGATTTTGGGCTTATACAAAATGCCTTCATCCGCTTAGTAGATAGCGGGAGTAAAGAGGAGTTAATACATTATAACTTGACGGAAAGCTACGCTGGGAAAACTTCCTTGTTCCCTGGTGAACTATATCGTCATGGATCAGAATGGAAGTTCTCTGCAATTGGCGAAGGTACAGCAGATTTAGATATCGGTTCTATAGCAAACAAATACTTATAAGGAGTGGTTATTAATGGGTATTAACTTATCAAAAGGACAAAAGGTAGATTTAACAAAATCGAACCCAGGCTTAGTAAATGTAACAGTTGGATTAGGTTGGGACACTAATAAATACGATGGCGGGAAAGACTTTGACTTAGACTCATCCGTATTCCTTTTAGGCAGTAATGGAAAATGTGCTACTGAAGCAGACTTCATCTTCTATAATAATGCGACTGGTGGTAATGGTTCTGTCGTTCATACAGGAGATAACCGTACAGGTGATGGAGATGGCGATGACGAGCAAGTGAACATAAACTTATCCACTGTACCATCTTCTGTTGATAAAGTTGCTTTTAGTATCACTATTCACGATGCAGAAGACAGAGGTCAAAACTTTGGTCAAGTAAGTAATTCATATGTACGTATTTTAAATGCAGATACACAAGAAGAGATAATTCGCTATGATCTTGGGGAAGATTTCTCCATTGAAACTGCAGTTGTTGTCGGTGAGTTATATCGCCATAATAACGAATGGAAATTCAACGCAATCGGAAGTGGATACCAAGGCGGTCTTGGAGCATTAGTTTCAGATTTTGGCTTGAATTAATAACTTCTCTCAAAAAGCAAGGGCATGCTACCTTGCTTTTTGTTTTAGGTTTTAGTATCTGAAGAATGCCGAGGTATTTGGGTATACCTAATAACTCCCCTTCTTCATTCTTAGGAGTGGAAAATATGAGACAATTCAGAGGGGTTAGTGAGAAAGAGATACGTCAATTCTTTCATATACCACCTAGCGACTTCTCCAGCAATATGGAGAGAAAAAAATTAGGGATGGCTATGGGAGCAGCTTTATACTTACCAGGTTCAATGCCCAATTTCACCTATAAACTATCGAATAATAATTTAAAGAACTTAACTAGCGCGATCATTTGTTTAGAAGATGCTGTTTCCGATTCAGAGCTTTTAGACGCAGAACTAAATGTTGTAAATGAATTAAAGTCAATGGAACAGAAAGTACAAACTGGCTCACTAGATACACATGAGATTCCTCTCTTATTTATCCGAGTAAGAACCGTTCAACATTTAGACAAAATAGCTTCTTTATTAGGGAGTACCATTCGCTTTATTACAGGAATTGTCCTTCCAAAGTGTACTTCTTCTAATGCAACAAACTTTTTTTTATGTCTACAAAATTTAAACAGTCTGCACTCTATTCATTTATATGCACTACCTATTTTAGAAACAAAAGAAATTATTTACACGGAGACTAGAGAACAAGAACTTTCCAACCTATATACAGTTTTCAAGCAATTCGAGGAACTTATACTCACTATACGGGTTGGTGCGACGGATTTTACTAGCCTATTCAGTCTACGACGACCAGGAAACAGAACAATATATGAGTTGCTACTCATCACAAACTGTTTGACCGATATACTTAATAAATTCAATCGCAAAGAGGATAATTTTGTTGTTTCTGGTCCAGTTTATGAGTACTTTGAATCTCAGGATTCTTTTCGTCTATTCAATGATCCAAATAGTATAGAGTCTATTCTCTGGGCTGAGGTTCAGCAAGACCTTTTAAATGGTTTTTACGGTAAAACCTGTATTCATCCTTCTCAGGTTAATATTGTAAATAGTGGATATATAGTACCTAAAGAGTTATTTGAAGATGCGTGTTTAATCGTAGAAAATGAATCCAGAACAAACGGAGTTTTGCGAAGTTCTGCTAGAAACAAAATGAATGAGGTAAAACCTCACTATAGCTGGGCTAAGAAGATTATTGCCCAAGCAGAAATCTATGGGGTGTTAAAAGAACATGTTACATCACTCGACTTCCTTCAATACATTAAAAACTTATAATTTACACGGAGATTTGAAACTAGAAATCGACATTAAAAATAATCCATATAATTTCTCTCCGGAATCTCTTTTCCAAATGGCTGTGAGAATAAACAAAAAACGACAATTTTTATTCGTAAGTCGACTCCTCGGAAAACACTTAGCAGTGGATCCAGCCATTTCACTTGGAACAGGCACTATTTTGGCTTCTATGCTTATGGAGGATGAAGGTTTAGACGGTCATCCATTAGTAAATGAAATTATTCAGATGATTAATTCAGAAATTCCAAATCGACAACTGAGCTTGGACACTCTCGCATATAAAACTGAATTACCAAACAAGACCGTATTCATTGGATTTGCTGAAACGGCAACTGGCCTTGGCCATGCAGTATTTCATCACTTTGAAAATGCTCATTACATCCATACTACTAGAGAAGAAATCCTACATATGGAACCTTCCTTTTACTTTGAAGAAGAACATTCCCATGCAACATCTCACAGTGTTTATGCACCTGAACAAACATTAAAGGAAGCAGAAACTATTGTGTTAATAGATGATGAAATAACGACTGGTCTTACACTGTCCAATCTAATCGTTGCATTAAATGTCTCTTTTCCTGGTAAACGGTATAAAATCCTCTCTATTTTGGACTGGAGAACCGAAGCGCATCAACAAGATTTTATCCACCTCATGAACACACATAATATTTCTGCAGATGTTATTACTATTATGGGTGGTCAATTTAAACTGCTCAATGAAGCAACGATTGAAGAAAAAGAAATTCCCTTTTTAGATGATAAGCAATCACATACTGTGTTTGCTGATGAAGAATTAGCTTTAGAAATTACTTCTAAATATCAGAGTGAACATGGGAGCTACTGCAACTTCACGGGAAGATTTGGTTTAGCAAGTGATCTTCATGTAGAAATGGATGGTTGGATAGAAAGATTTATCAATAAGCTCCCGAATCTAGACAGGGATAAATCTACTTTAGTTATAGGTATTGGCGAAAACATCTATTTCCCACTTAGATTTGCACTCACCTTTGGTAATAACACTAAAGTTCAAACTACGACACGAAGTCCAATCTTAGCAAAAACCGATGAATTATACCCTATCCAGCATAAGTGCAAATTTAGTTTGCCGGATTCCAATGGTATTGATCAATATCTATATAATCTGTCCGAAACAAATTGGGAACAAATTATTGTTATTTCTGAATCAGTTCAGGACCCTGCTACTTGGTTCCCTCTTCTCTCCCATTTAGAGACGTTAGCACCTGTTTCATGGTTGTCTCTCACTATGCCAGTTAGAGGTGAAATATAATGGTTTTTAATAAAGATGGATTGGTTAAATCGAGCTACCCTTCAGAAGATATAACTTTTTTACTGAAGGATTTATCAAATGTTCAAATTGAGTCTTCCGTAGAATCTAGAGAACAATTATTCGAAAGAGGTAGTCACTACTCCGAATCTTTACCTATTGAAAATCGACCGACATCTGAATATACAGAGCTATACCAACAGGCTTTGTATGATTCGGCAGATCATATCGCACAATTAGTCGGGGTTTTAAGTAGACGGGTTAGAAAATTTGCAGGTACAGATGACGTAGTAATCGTTTCCCTTGCAAGAGCAGGAAGTCCAATCGGGATTTTAATGAAACGATATGCGGAAAAGTATTTGAAACTTAAGTGGCCCCACTTTAGTATATCTATACTAAGAGGAAGAGGAATCGATGAGCAGGCTGTTCGCACTATTAGAGAGCTTCACCCAAAAAGTCATATACAATTCGTCGATGGTTGGACAGGGAAAGGCGCTATTCAAAATGAGCTAACAAAGTCCATTCAAAAGTTAAATGCAACCTATAACCTTAATTTAAATGATGACCTGGCGGTTTTAACAGACCCCGGCGAATGTGCTACCTTATTCGGTACTAGAGAAGACTTTCTAATCCCAAACGCTTGTTTGAACTCAACAGTCTCTGGATTAGTTAGTCGAACTGTACTAAATAATGCTTTTCAAGCAGCAGACGATTATCACGGAGCAAAGTATTACGCTAACTTGGAAGAAGTGGATGTATCCAATGAATTCATCGCTAATATCTCCAGTCGATTCCAAGAGCAAGAACCTACTATCAAAGAACTTAGCAAAGAGTTTCCCATTAAAAACGAACGAACTTGGAGAGGCATGCAAGAAGTAGAAGCGATTGCTCACAAGTTCTATAGAAATGCTGATATTAGTAAAGTAAAGCCAAGTGTAGGAGAAACGACTAGAGTGTTATTAAGAAGGAAGCCTTTTAAAATATTACTTAGTGATGATAAACACCCATCTCTACGTCATATCCTTCTATTATGTAAGGAAAAAAATATTCCTACAGAAATTGTACCTGGGCTTTTTTACCTTGCCATCGGACTGATAGAATCGGAGGATCGGCTATGACAATCCTATTTGCTAGTGATTTAGATCGAACACTTATATATAGTAAAAATTCACGTGGTCAAGAAGTTAGCGAACAAGATTTTACCGCTGTAGAATGGGTAGAAGAAAAAGCCACTGCATTTATGACCAATAAAGGGCTTCAGCTATTTAAGGATATTTCCCCCTCTATTACCTTTTTGCCCGTAACAACTAGAACAGCTGAACAATACAATCGAATTACTGGGTTATTTAATACAGTAGAAAAACCCAAATATGCAATTGTATCCAACGGAGCAGTCATATTAGAGGACGGTAAACCCCTTAAAGAATGGTCAGATAAAGTTATTGCTCAAATGCAGCATAATCGTACCTCCATAGAAGACGTACTACCCCAACTCGATACCTATACAAAAAACAAATTTGTTCTTAAAGTGATGCAAGCAGAATCATGGTTTGTGTACTTAATTATTGATGAACAAGCATTTTCAATCGAAGATTTTGAAAGCCTTTCGCAAATCTTCTATCAGCAAGGTTTCACTCTTTCCCACCAGGGGAGAAAAGTATATATCATGCCAACCTGCATAAACAAATCTACAGCTCTTCAATTTGTAAAAGAGCGAATTGCTGCAAAAACAGTCATTGCCGCCGGAGATTCCATGCTCGACTTCGATATGGTTTTAAATGCCGATTATGGCTTTATCCCCTCTCACGGCGAAGCAATTCATAAAGGTGGACTTCTCCCCTCTCACGTTTCTATAACAAATCATGCAGGGGTATTAGCTGGAGAAGAAATATTAAAAAAGGTAAGCGATTATTTGTTATAATATGTATGAATAGGAGGGAAAGCCCATGGTTAATTTAAATCCCATTAGGATGAAGTCGTGGGATTCATCTAATATAGGAGGATGGTTGAAAGATTCTTTAGGAGACTCTTCGCAAGTAACAGTGGACGGAGAGAACTTAACGTATCCTCAACTAGTTTGCCAATATATTGGCATGTCCCTAGATGAAGATGAATATTTCTCGATTCTGCATACACAAGTCAATGATTCCTTAGGAAAACTAAGCATTTTGACTGGTGCACTTAACAAAAAAATTTCTGCCGAGAAGTTAAGATCCCTCAATCAGTTATTTGACTTGCACAAAAAAGAAAAAGGACTCTCCCCCAATCGTATGGTCGCCTTTCTGGATGGTTATTCTTTACTACCAGATTCAAAAGATCCTGGTTTAAATAGACGAATTAAAACAGTTTTAATTGATTTATTGAAAAAGTTACAAAAAAGCTACACAGAAGGTACTCTCCATCATGAATATCGTCGGATAACTACAGATCTTGTGAAATGGATATCCAATCATGTAGAGCCTGCACTAAAAGAAATAGATTTCGTACAGGGGATGCCAGCTTTTCTTTGGTATGGTACTGCAACCCCTAGTGAAAAATGGTTTCTTACATATTTAGCTGACTTTGGATTCCATGTGGTTATTTTTAACCCTACTAACGAGCCTTGGCCAAAAACCTTACTCTCCATTGAGGATGACCTAAGTTATCGTTTTCCAAAGGTTTCTCAAGATGTTAAACTATTGCCAGAAGAGATGCCAAAAATTGCAGGAACCGTTGCATTTAAAGCAACTCAAGAGATTAACGAGCTATTACATCATGATGATTCGGGTCTTTACAAGCCATTCCAATTTAAATCGTATTCCATCAATTCTATCCGTTTGAAAACAACTGAAGATGAAGCTTTCTTAATATCTAGAGAAAGAGCAATGATTCGTCCCCATTTCCAGGTTAGTAACCAACAAGTTACAATTCCTGTAGTTTTCGCGAAACTGTTAGGAATAGACAAAAATAGAAAACGTTTTTGGAATAATGTTCACTCGTTAACAGAACGAGATGATACGCATGTTATCCGTCAGTTCCCTTTCACGAAGGAACAAAAAACCAATCAGCTTTTCCATTACCGAGATGCATTAAAAGCAGATGGTATGTTAGATCCTGAGAAAATGAAAGCTGCCAATTGGTGGACATACGACAAACTTCCACTTGGCACGCAAACCGCCATTGGAGAGACTATCGCCAAACATGTGAACGAACCAATACTTAATCGACAGTCCAATGAAACAATGGAAGACTTGCAGTTATATGCTTTTGCTCAATCCATGGTACTACCTGATTTTGTTATCCGGCTATTACAAACATTCGATTATCCTCAATTTGTGCCTACTATATTCATCTACAATGAGGAGAAAGGTCCTGAACTTTCCAGATCTGACGCCAACGCCTTATGTATGATGCATCATTTAGGGCTAGATATTATTATCGTGAATCCGAAAGGACATCTTGATATCGAAAAATGGGTTCAGGAAGGTACCTTTGATATACACTGGATGGACGACCGGAGTTTTAACGATCCTTTTAAGGAGCCAAGTGTAGTTCATAAAATTTTCAAGAAGTTTCTATAGAAATAGGGGGAAAAAATATGGAATTACAAAAGTTAGAAATTGAACAACAAGAACAAATGATGGAAGAAAGTAATGATTTAAAAGCCAAGTTGAAACGTGACCCACAAGTATTACAACTTGTTGCAAAAATAGACCCTAAAAATCAGATTGGACTATTAGAATTCGGTCGTGAGCCGGCAGATGAAATCTCCAAATTTACAGGACAAATTTTAAGCACGATTAAGTCTAGTAGTATGGAAGAATCTAGTGAACTTTTAAAACAACTCGGCAAAATTATGGATAAGTTCGACAAAAAAGATTTTGTTCAAAAGCCCTCTCTTTTCGGTAAAATCTTTAAACAAGGTGAGAAAATAATCGAAAAGCTATTCAACAAGTATCAAACAATGGGCGGCGAAATCGATAAGGTATTTGTGGAGATAACGAAGTATGAGACAGAAATGAAAAAATCTACTGTAACACTAGAGGACTTGTACGACAAAAATTTCAACTATTTTATGGAATTGGAAAAGTATATTGTAGCTGGAGAGTTAAAAGTTAACCAATTAAGACAGCTAGTGCCTAACCTACAGCAAAAAGCTGAAAATGGTGATCAGCTAGTATTAATGGAACTGAATTCTTTGCAAAATGCAATTGAACTTCTAGATCAACGTATTTATGATTTGGAAATGGCTAAACAGGTCTCCTATCAATCAGCCCCACAGATTAGAATGCTTCAGCGAGGCAATACGAAGCTGATCGGCAAGATAAATTCAGCATTCGTAACAACTATACCAATTTTTAAAACAGGACTTATTAATGCCATTTCTGCGAAAAGACAAAATCTAGTGGCCCAATCTATGAGTGAGCTAGATCGTAGGACAAATGAAATGTTACTTCGTAATGCTAATGATATATCCAAGCAAAGTGTGGATATCGCTAGAATGTCCGGGCAGCCTAGTATTAAAATCGAAACAATTGAGCAAACATGGGATACTATTATGCGTGGGATGAACGAAACTAAAGCAATCGAAGAAGAAAATCGTAAAATGAGAGAAGAAGGTCGTCTTCGCCTAGAAGAATTACAAAAGAAGTATGAAAACGGACAAAGAAAATAACTTTAAAATTGGATGAGGGGGAAACAAAATGTCAGTTATTAACCTTTCAAAGGGACAAAAAATTGATTTAACGAAAACGAATCCAGGATTAACGAATGTCTTAGTTGGACTAGGCTGGGATACGAATAGATATAGTGGTGGAGAGGATTTCGACTTAGATGCTTCCGCGTTTATCGTAGACGGAAATGGTAAAGCCTTTAACGAAAAAAGCTTTATCTTTTATAATAACCTCCAAAGTGAAGAAGGTTCAGTTATCCACACTGGGGATAACCGTACTGGGGACGGGGACGGGGACGATGAGCAACTACTAGTTAAACTACCACTTGTTCCTAGTATTGTGCAAAAAGTCGTTTTTACTGTAACTATTCATGATGCAGACCAACGCAAACAAAATTTCGGCCAAGTTTCAAACGCTTTTATACGAATTGTCAATGAAGATACGAACGAAGAAATTGTTCGCTATGACCTAGGTGAAGACTTTTCAATTGAAACAGCACTTGTTGTAGGAGAAATATATCGCCACAATAATGAGTGGAAATTCAATGCAATTGGAAGCGGATTCCAAGGCGGATTAGCATCACTAATTAATGAATTTGGTTTGAGCTAATATTTTCAGTAATCTTCCATTGGTTCCCGAGTGTATATTTAACACTCGGGATTTTTTTATAACATAGTATCTTTTTACCTGTTCCTAAGAGGATTACTATGGAAATAAGTATGTCCAGAGCATTCTCGAAAATATAAAATTAGGTTTAAGAACGAGTGTTTGTTAGCCCGTTTTTTATAGAGCGCGATTACTTCATTTTACTCGAACACTTTTCATGATAATCCCGCTTTTCGGGATACTAGGCATACTAACTAGGCTATAACTCAAATCTTGATCTGGAAGTTGGTAAGTTAGGTGATTAACTAAATAATTTAGGGATACTTCCATTATTTCAATAGTCACAAATTCCCCAGCACAACGGTGCCCCATCATATAATCTCCCCCACCTTGCGGTATAAAATCGAATGGGCTTTTATCCCATCCAGAAAACCGATAGGGATTAAATAAATCTGGATTTTCCCACAGTTCTGCATCATGATTTGTTCCATACAAGTCAAGTAACGTCAATGTTCCTTCCTTAAATGAATACCCTTCCCAAACAAAGTCTTTTCTAACTTTAGCTGCAGCCATCGGAAAGAACGGATAAAAACGTCTTACTTCTTGAACAAACATTTGAAAATACTGAGCACCTGCTGTTTCCAGTTTTTCTTTTTGTTCTGGGTAATGGTGAATTGCTAATGCAGTAAAGTTAATATAAATGGCAATTGCCACAATTGGCCTTAATATGTTTGCTACCTCAACAGCAGCAACTTTTTCATCTAACCATTTACCTTCTAAGTCTTTGTGCAAAGAGATTTCACGTAGAGCAGTACCTTCGGGCGGAGTAAGACTTCCATCGCGAACTTTTTTAACTAACCCACCTAACCACTGTTCTATCTGTTTACGGGCATGTCTTCCCTTCCAATGCTGAGGGCCAAGAGCGGTTGGAGATTCAAATAAGGCAGCTAGCTGCTCCGCTTTTTCTTTAAATTCCTCTTCTTTAATCGAGACTCCTCCCCATTCACATGCTACTCTACACATGATTTCTTTTGCCTCATCATATAAGATGATCTGTTCCATTTGCTCCCATTTCTTTGCAGCTAGTTGCCATTGTACTTCAGTAATCTCATGTAATACTTCAAGGCGGCCCTTTGTCATCAATGACATAAACATCGACTTACGATGTCGATGTGTTTCATCATCTAATGTTTGTACCCCTTCTTCGCCAAACAGTGTCTTTTGCAAACGTTTCGGTGCTACACCATTTCTCATAAATTTTTCTTCATCATAAAATAATTCTGCTGCTTTTTCTCCACTCATACAAATTGCACTTTGTCCCAATAATCGTGTTTCAAATATGTTGGAAGCGAAACTTTTCTTTCTATTTGGAATGTACATATATCCTTCTCTTAACAAACTCAGACTGTGGTCCATTCCTTCTTCACGTGGAAAACTATTATTCATGACCAATCATCCTCTCTTCTAGAACTTTCCTCCTCATCTTTTCCCTATTGGACCTGATTAAAACTTATACATATAAAAACCCCTCCGCTTAAAGCGGAAGGGTTCGAATAACTATGTTTATGCAGTCATTTGACGACAAGCTTCAGCACATGTTCGGCAAGCCTCTGCACAGCGTTTACAATGTTCATGGTCGTGTTTTGCACACTCTTCTGCACAATCCTCACAAATTTTAGCACATAGAGCACAAATCTCCTGGACGAATGGGCTATTACGAGTCATTGCCTGAACAGCATAACTGCAAATATCCGCACATTCACGATCTAGCTTAATACAATCCACCATCATTTGTACGTGATCTTCACCTAGGCAGGCTTGAAAACAATTATTACATGCCTCTAAACACTCCTGGCATGCCTTGATGCACTCTTCATAAGACATTTGCAAAATAATTCTCCTCACTTTCCATAGACTTATTCTTAACTAATTATTCCCTTAAACTTTGGATCTAAACTGTTTATAGATAGTTGAGAACTTATATTTACATAAGTGCAAATGATGAATAGGCACAAATTATTTAAGTTTTTGACCTATATATGAACCTGCTTGCACTGCTTCCCTCCATGGAACGCTGATGGCAAAAGCCAATGGTGAGAAAATAAACCATAAAAAACCTTCAGGTGATTGAATCCAACCACCTATTACACCAAGTAAACCTTTAAGCAACGATAAAGATAGTGAAAAGCTATTCATACTTCTAGTTTAAGGATGCGCAATCCCTTACGTTCTCACTAGTCAACCATTATTGATATAATGGGATTACATAAAGATTCGAAAGGTGGGATTATTTTGTCTAAAGAATCTATTCTAATTGTAGAAGATGAAGAAAAAATTGTTAGGCTACTCGAAATTGAATTAGAATATGAAGGCTATGAAACAGGTAAGGCATTGGATGGAATTGAAGCTTTTGAAATGTTCCTTTCCCAAAAATGGGATTTGATATTATTAGATATAATGTTGCCAGGTATGAGCGGAATTGAATTACTTCGACGCATTCGAGGGAAAAATTCATCTGTCCCAATAATATTATTGACGGCCAAGGACTCTATTGAGGACAAGGTTTCCGGTCTTGACCTTGGTGCCAGTGACTACATAACAAAACCTTTTAGAATGGAAGAATTACTTGCTAGAATACGTGCTGTGCTTAGGATGAGCCAAGCAACACCCGCTTCAAGTCCGCTTGATGAAGAGTGGCTTCAAGTTAGTGATCTACGATTAAATGATAAAACAAGGGAAGTTATTAGAAATGATTTAAACGTCAGTTTGACACCAAAGGAATATGATTTACTTCTATATTTATTGAAAAACCAAAGACAAGTGTTAGAACGTGGACAAATTCTAGAGGCTGTCTGGGGCTATGACTATTATGGTGATACAAAAATCGTCGACGTTTATATCCGATATTTGCGTAAAAAAATCGATGCAGATTTTGATGCTTCACTCATTCATACAGTTAGAGGCGTAGGATATGTCCTGAAGGAAGCCACATGAAGCTACGCAATAAAATAAACTTATACACGTCGGTATTATTTATCGTGCTGCTCCTAATTATGAACACTTCTATCTATTTTGTGTTCAGTCATTTGATAAAAGAAAATGAACTCGAGCGTACACACGCCGAGGTTGAAAGGGTCGTCACCGATATTAGAGGTGCCGTTGACCGTATTGCGCCGAGAGAGCTTTTACGCGCTAACGTACCCGTAGACGGAATGATTCAATTGTTAAAAGAGGATTTAACAAGTGATGGTAAATTCACCTCCCCTACTGAAGAAAAACTAGGTGCGCGGGTAAATAGCTTTTACACAGGAGAAGTTAGTAAGTTGATAACGTATGAGGGTTCACCGTATGTTTTCGTATCAGTACCTATTGTTTGGATTGACGGGTCCGTCGTGAATATACAAGTGACAACAAGCATAGCTGCTACTAATGAGATGATCCACCTCTTAGCTATTATTTTAATCGTTGTTACAGTTATCGCAATTGTACCGACCCTTATTTCTAGCCGAATTTTAAGCAATTTAATTATTCAACCTATCCGTACAATGATTAACACAATGAAGGAAATTCAAAAAAGTGGCCAATTTCAGCAACTGAAGTTAGAGGATACTAACGAAGGTGAACTAGTCGAGATGGGTAAAACGTTCAATCACATGATGGAGTTGCTCCAAACGAACTACGAAAAGCAGGAGCAATTTGTCTCCAATGCATCTCATGAACTTCGGACTCCCCTAACTATTATCGAAAATTATGCAGACTTAGTGAAGCGTCGAGGTTTAGAACGTCCTGACTTATTTGAAGAATCCATTGATGCTATCCACTCCGAAGCTATACGAATGCGAGAAATGACAGAACAGCTATTGTCGATAGCAAAGCAGGAGCCATGGAATATTCAATTAGAGCAGATTAATATTACCCAGCTTGTCCAAGAGACAGTAACCACGTTCCAAACTACCTATCAGCGAGAAGTAGAGATGGAAGGTAACCATCAAACAGTCGGTTACACAGATATTCAAAAACTAAAGCAATTACTGTTTATCTTCTTAGACAATGCACGTAAATACAGTGATGGTAAGATTACTGTTCGTATAGGTCAAACAGATAAAGATTTGACTATTCAAATTCAGGATAGAGGAGTTGGCATTCCTAATGAGGATTTACCTAAAGTGTTTGATCGATTTTATCGCGTTGATCAGGCACGAAGTCGTAAGCAAGGTGGATCCGGTCTCGGCTTAACTATGGCAAAAGATATAACTGATGCACTCGGTGCACGAATTGAAATAAACAGTAAAGAAAAACAAGGAACAACTGTGACGCTGTTTCTGCCAAAAGATAAATAGCTGCTCTCCCCAAATTCTTACTTTTGCGTTATATACTATAGCCAACAAACTTAACCATGAGGTGAGACACGATGAAAATAAGTAAGAACGGTTATATAATCGGAGGAGTAACGCTAATTATTTTGATAGTAGTTGGTGTGCTTTGGCTTTCCCCTTTTTCTTCTAAGTCACTTACAGAAGAGGAATTGAAATCCGTAGCACTTACAAAATACCCTGGCGAAATAATTCGTACGACTAAATCGGAGAACGAATATGAAATTGACATGCAAATGGAAAACGGAGTTTATGCTATTAGCATGGATACCAACAATGGAACTATTCTTTCCCTCAAACAAATAGCTACTGAGGAAGTGCCCCTAGCTGTTGAAACACTTACGGAAGCGCAGATCAAAAAGAAAATTGCTACTCAAGGTGAGATTCAATCCGTACTTTTTATAAATGAAAAGAATCCTTACTATGAAGTCGTTGTGCACAAGGAAAATGTTGAATTCAATCTAAAAGTGGATCCCTATAATGGTGCCATAATAGATTCTTCGCAGTCTCCAATAGAAGATCCTGTCTCAACTGAAAATATCCTAATCACTGAGAAAGAGGCACTTACTATAGCTGCTACTCATTTAAAAGGTACCGCCGATGATGATGCAGAACTTCATCAACCTACTGGTCAACCACCTTATTATTTAGTAGAAGTTGAGATTGAAAATGGAGAAGAAGAAGATCGTGAAGCAGTTGTCGAAGTTGACGCATATACAGGTAAGGTGAAATCGGTAAATTGGGAGAACTAGTTAGACAAGGTTGGTGTGGCTACTGCCGCTACCAGCCTTTCTTTTTTGTTAAATTTACTACACAGCATGATTTTATTGCGATGACTTCGTTCAAATGATGTTTAGTTTAGTGAATGTTGGTGATTACTCGCGAAACCGGAATTTCATCCAAACCTTTTATGAGTATAATGTTAAATTCTATCCAAATTTTAACCTTCCGCTCCCCGTCCTTTCTTTTTTGCTGTATATAGTAATACATGTAAGGCAAACAAAACATAGGAGGACATTAAAATGAAAAAATTAGTAATTGGTTCACTAGCAGCTGTACTTATAATTAGTGGTGGAATTGGGATTAATGCTTTGGCAGATGACGACAATCTAAATCTTAGTAAAACGCAAAGTGAAAAATTAATCGGTTTCGAAAAAGCTAAAGAAGTAGCCTTGAACGAAGCTAAAGGCACAATTGAAAGTATAGATCTTGAAAAAAATAATGGAAAAACATTTTATGAAGTAGATATAAATGGAGAAAAGTCAAAAGAATTCGAAGTACGAATAGATGCCTATAACGCAAAGGTCTTAAATGTAAGAGAAGATAACGACAACCAAGATGATGCCGACGATGTTCAGCATAATATAACAGCAAATACTAAACTTATTACAGAAGCTGAAGCAATTGAAATTGCTCAAAAACAATTCGAAGGTACATTAGTAGAAATCGGTTTAGATTCTGATGATGGTCGATATGAATATGAATTAGAACTTCGTACTGATAAAGGAAATGCAGAGTTTACAATCGATGCTAGCTCTGGAGAAATTCTAGAGTCGGAGCTTGATAATGACGACGATCGTTTTGACGATTAATAATAATATTAGTTACCGCTTGATGGATATCCATCAAGCGTTTTTTTGAATAGAAGCCTATTAATCTTCCCCCATAAAGAAAAGGAATAATATATAAAATATTTTAAATTACTGTTTCCTTTTTTAGTAAGCGTCTTAATATTTTACCTGAGCTTGTTTTTGGAAGTTCCTGGATGAATTCAATTTCACGTGGATATTTATAAGCAGACATTTTATCTTTGGCCCACTCAATTATTTCCATTTCTGTTGCTTCCACATTCTCTTCTAGTACAACATAAGCTTTTACAGATTCTCCTCTTACTGAATCCGGTACACCTATTACAGCTACTTGGTTAATTTTTTCATGTTTTGTCAGCATTTTTTCTACTTCTTCTGGATAAACGCTATAGCCTGAGCATTTGATCATTTCTTTGACTCTACCTAAGAAATATAGAAACCCATCTTCATCATACTTTCCTATATCACCGGTAATAAAATAATCCTTATAGAATGATTCCATCGTCTCTTCTTCTTTTCCTTTGTAACCTTTAAATACACTCGGTCCTTTAACAAGAATCATTCCTTGCTCACCAATTGGCATTTCTTCATTATAATTATCAAATTGAACTATTTTGATATCTGTATCAAAAGTAGGCTTTCCAACACTGCCATATTTAATTTCCTGGGGTGGGGTCATAGCATTTCCTGTATGAGTTTCGCTCATTCCATAGGCAAATTCCATTAAAGGCTTCCCAGTAATAATTTCCCACTCATTTGAAATTTCTTGTGTTATTTGGATACCAAAGCTTGTTACTATATTAATCTTCAAATGACTAAAATCAATCTGATGAATTAACTCTTCTCTCATCATTTGTATATTCATTGGAGTAGTCGTATATAAAGCCGTTGCTTTATATCGATCAAACGCTTGTAGCACACCTTTTGAATCGAAACGAGTAAGTAAAACAATTTTAGCTCCAACAACCATCGCACTAAGTAAACTTACTACTTTACCTGCAATATGGAAGATTGGCATAACTGCAATGTACGTATCATCTTTTGTAAAGCCAAAGTTCTTTGCCACACAGTTTGCCTGAAACTCCGAGTTTGTATACGTGAGCATTGCCCCTTTTGGAGAACCTGTTGTACCTGAAGTATAAATAATTAAGCTAACATCTTCAGCCATATTAATTTCTACATTATTCTCATAGTCATATTTTTGTTCCTTTAATACAGAAGACCATGCAATCGTGTCTTTGAATTGTGCATCTACTATCTTCTCCGGGAATTCTGGATACGGAGTTTCAGGTAAGTAATCACGGTAATTAGTGAGTATCTTACTTTGCACATTCGTTTCATCCTGGACTTTTTTATAAACTTCAAATAGATCAGGAGTGGTAATAAGTACTTTAGCGTTAAGATCGTTTAATTGGTATTTTAGTTCCCATTCTTTGAACATTGGATTACATGGGCCAGCAATCGCACCTATTTTCTGTACTGCAAAAAAGGCAATTACATATTGAGGACAATTTTGAAGGTATAAAGCTACTGTATCTCCTTTCTTCACTCCTTGTTCAAATAGAAAGTTAGCCATCCGATTAATTGCATTCCACAATTCACCGTACGTTATTTCTTGACCATAGAAATTAATTGCCATTTTTCCCGAGTCTAATTTAGCATGTTGTTCAATATAAGAATGGATTGGTTGTTTTTGTAGAGTTAGTTGCATTCCCAATTCCTCACTTCCCTTCAAAATTTGTCTCTCTTTTTTCAATGAAAGCTTGCTTACCCTCGGCATAATCCATTGTATGGAATGAGGCTAAAGTAGAATAGGTCTGCACTTGAAAGGCTGCCTCTAATTCCATATTTTCGCTTGTATGCATCGCTTTCTTCATTAAGCCAATAGTTCGTGTAGCACTCTTCGATAAATGCTCTGCCAATTTTTCTACTTCTTCATTTAATGATTCCATTTCTACTTGTTTAAATAATAAACCCCATTGAGAAGCTTCTTCTGTTCCGAACATTTCTCCTAAATAGAGATATCTTGCTGCACGATGATATCCAATTCTTTTTTGTAAAAGATATGTACCTGCTGAAATTCCTCTTAACACAAAAGGAAGGCCAAATTTTGTATCTGTAGAGGCAATAATAAAATCAGCTGCCAAGGCAATTTCAAGCCCTGCACCAAGAGCATATTTTTGCACTTTTACAACAATAGGTTTTTCTAGGTTTTTCATTGCTAAAACTACCTCAGGATATCCATCAGTGTACTCTGTTAATTTGTCAGTTGGATTGGGATTTCTTTCTGTTCCCATGTCTACGAGATCATCCCCAGAACAAAATGCCTTTCCGTTACCCTCTATTATTACAACGCGAACTTTGTCGTCTCTTTTACTTTCCTTTAGAAAACTAATTAAATCTGCTATCATATCATTATCTAAAGCATTCAAGGCATTAGGACGATTTAATGTAATTCTAGCTATATAACTTTCTAATTGATAAATTACTTTATTGTCCATTTAAACCCTCCTCAAATAAATGCTTTTCCAATTCTTTTCGAATTTCATTTGGTATAATCTCACTTCTTTTTTCATGTACATTATAGTTAACGTATACAGTATTTGCTTGGATAGTTAACCTATCATGTTGCCAAATTTCCTCATATAACTCTAAACTTGAGTTGCCAATTCGCTTAATCCAGCATTTAATTTCTACATTCGTTCCAAAATATATTTGTTGCTTGTATTCAACAGTGGTTTTCAGAATAATCATTTTCCATTCTTTAAAGCTGAGATCTGGATTGAACAATGAGAAGAGTTTATTTCTACCACCCTCTAACCAAATAGGCACCGTTGTATTATTTATATGTCCCACCCCATCTGTTTCAGAAACTCGTGGTTCGATAATTGTTTGATACATTATATTCTCCCCTTTCCTTTATAATTTACTGTTCAACATAATTCCCCAAATTCCTTCTGCTACTACATGTTCTTCCACAATTAGGTCTATTTTTATATCATAAATATATCTTTTATTACCAAAGGTTTTATTTTCCTGAACTTGATAAGTCACCGAAAGGGTCTCTCCAATCATCACTTTCCCATAAAATTTCCACTTTTGACCTACTACAGCAACTAAAAATCCCTCTAAGTTAAGTGTCCTATTTAAGATACCTATAGCCAGCATTACAAGTTGCCTATTGTCTGAAAATTGAGCTTCCTCTGAACTTTCATTACCTAATAGCTTTTGAAAAAGAATAATATCTGTTTGATATAAAGTCCTACTAATAGTCGTATTTGGCTGCTTGATAAAGTTCAACTCTCAAACACCTCATTTTCTGAAGTGGTCCACACGGTTCCCTCCATTACTAGTTTACGGTCAACGTTAAAAACCAGAAATTCAACTTTTCTTTGGTGCTCCGTGACTACCAAATTGTATTCAACGAAAATATGATCTCCAATTGTGACACTTCTTTTATATGTAGTGTCAAACTGATTTATAAAAGTGAATTTAGCTTCCTGCTTTTCAATTAATGTGGTGGCCAAGGAAAAAACTGTGTCTCCGTGAAGTATGATATTTTGAAACCTTGATTGTTTCATCAAGGGCTCATTAGAATGGAGGTTTAAATCACCTTCCCATATAATCGGCACAAGTAAATGGCTTTCTGTAATAACTAAAGTACATGTTTTTTTGTACAACTTAGTTATAGTCATAAAAACCTTTACCAGATTTTCTTCCTAGTTTTCCAGCTTCCACCATCCTCTTCAGTAGAGGGCAGGGACGATACTTAGAATCTCCAAATCCTTCAAATAGGCTTTCTAGTGCATACAGTGTTGTGTCTAAACCACATTCATCGGCTAAGCGTAAAGGTCCAATTGGATGATTAGCTCCAAGCTTAAGACCGCGGTCAATTTCTTCTGGGGCAGTCCCTTCCATGACTAAGAATGCTGCCTCATTCATCATTGGCAATAAAATACGATTTACGATAAACCCTGGATAATCTTTAGCAATGATAGTTTCTTTGCCAATTGCTGCTCCATATTCCTTAATACGCTCCAATGTATCTTCTGATGTTTCAATAGAGGTAATTATCTCCAACAACTTCATAATTGGTACGGGACTAAAGAAGTGCATACCAATTACTTTTTCTGGACGACTAGTCACTGAACCAATAGAGGCAATCGATAGGGAGGACGTATTACTCGCTAATATAGCGTTTGTTTGTACTATTTGGTCCAATTGTTTAAAAACCTTTTGCTTTAATTCAATTTTCTCAGGTACCGCTTCTATTACCAAGTCAACATCCTTCCCATCTTGGATATCCATTGAATATTGAATAGAACTATGGATTCTTTGTTCGTCCTCAGTTGTATACTTTTCTCTTTTTAACATAGATTGAATACTTTTAGCTATAAAGTTTTTACCTCTTGTTAAATCTTCCTCGGTGCGATCATTTAAAATAACAGGTATTCCCGCTAGAGCAAATATCTGTGCAATTCCACTTCCCATAAGCCCTGCACCAACAACCATTACTTTCTTTTCTATCATCATATCGCCTCATTCTATATAGATTATTTCTTAATTTGGACGTTTTTCACTATCACAGTTGCTCCCTGCCCTCCACCAATACATAAAGTTGCAAGACCATATTCTTTACCTCTTCTAATCAGTTCGTGCACTAAGGATACAATTATTCTTGACCCAGAGCTTCCCACAGGATGACCGAGAGCGATAGCACCCCCGTTAACATTTACAATTTCTTCATTTAATTTTAAATCTTTTATTACTGCTATTGCCTGTGCTGCAAATGCTTCGTTCAGTTCAATTAAATCGATATCATCTATTGTTAACTTCGCTTTTTTAAGGGCTATTTTTGTTGCAGGCACTGGACCGATACCCATCACACTTGGGTCTATTCCTGCTGAAGCAACAGAAACAATTTCAGCTAGAGGAGTTAAATTATATTCTTTAGCCATACTTTCAGATGCAATAAGTAAAATTGAAGCTCCATCATTTAATCCGGAAGAACTACCCGCAGTAACAGTTCCATTATCTTTAAAAGCTACCGATAAGTTTTCTAACATTTCTAATGTAGTAGAGCGCGGATGCTCATCCATCTGAAAGACTTGTTTTTTCGTTACTATTGGAACTACCTCTTTTTCAAACACACCAGCTTGTATTGCAGCTGCAGCCTTAATCTGGCTTTGCAAAGCAAATTTATCTTGTTCTTTTCTTGAAATACTATATTGCTCTGCTATATTCTCCGCAGTTATCCCCATATGATAATTCTCTTTCGAGCAAATTAATCCATCATAAAGCAAACTATCTTCTAGTTGAATGGCACCTAACTTTTTACCCCATCGACTATCTAAAGAAATGTAAGGAACATTACTCATACTCTCAGTTCCACCTGCTATAATTAGCTTTGCTTCTCCAGCTTTAATTTGCTGAAAAGCAAGTGAAACGGAACGCATACCAGAAGCACACTGTTTGTTTATCGTCATTGCTGGAATAGAAGTCGGCAACCCAGCCTTTAAAGCCGCCTGCCTAGCCGGGTTTGCTCTTCCACCTGCCTGATAAACATTGCCGATAATTACTTCATCTATTTTCTCCAGAGGTACTGTCAACCCATTAACTGTTGCTTTAATGACTTCTGCACCTAAATCGGAAGAATTAAACTGTTTCAAGCTTCCTCCGAAACGACCTACTGCAGTCCTTAACGCCGATACGATATATACCTTTTCCAAAAAATCACCTCTATTGTTAACTATTAGTTAACCGAATATTGTAAACAATATTATCGCCAATACTGTCGCACACATGGTAAGCCCCACGGCCATTAAGGCAACTGCAGGATACGCCCTCTTAAAAGTTTCATGACTAATATTACGGATAGTCGTAACGATATAACCATTGTGCGGTAGAGATGCCAATCCATCAGAAGACATTACAGATACACGGTGTAATGCACCAGGATCTATCCCCATATTCAAATAAATTGGTGCCAAGATCGGAAGGGAAATTCCTAATCCTCCTGAAGCAGATCCTGTTAAACCTGCAATTAAGTTAATACAAATTGCCATACTTAATAATGGTGGGCCTGGAATTTCTAATACTGTTTCCACAATTTCAGTAAAACCGCTAGTTAGGGCTGCAACCTTACCGAAAGCTATAACAGCACTAGTATTACAAATAGCAACAATCGCATCATTGGAACCCTTTCCAAGAACGTCCCAAAATCCTTTGATAAATTTGAACATTGTTAGACAAGCTATAACAATTGCTCCTAGTAGAGCTAAGATTGCAGCAGTATTTGCTTCAAATAATTGTGAATACGTAACCATTCCTGCCACTACAACTACAACTGGAAGCAGTGCAAGAAATATATTAGGTAATTTCTTTTTGTTTTCTTCATCTATCTCTATATCGGAATCGTATTTCTCGAATTTTTCTCCTCTATTGACTGCTTTTCTAATAAGTAAATGAAGGAAGAAGGTTCCTAGTATAAAATTGAAAAGAGAAGCAATCATACCAATCCAAAAACCTGAGTAAGGTGTGGTACCAAAAAACTCTGTCGGCATTATGTTTTGAATTTCAGGAGAACCGGGTAAAAACATTGTAAAGGTAACAGATCCAAAAACTAATGCAGCAGGTATAAAGCGACGTGGAAGATTTGCATTTCTAAATAGAGATACTGCAAGTGGATAAACTGCAAATCCTACTACGAATAATGATACTCCGCCATAAGTCATAATCGCACATGCTAATACAACAGCCATTACCGCTCCTTTAGGTCCAATAATTTTCATGACCCATTCTGCAATTGCTTCAGCAGCTCCGGTTTCAGCCATTACCTTACCAAAAATTGCTCCTAACAAGAATAATAAGAAATAAGTTGCAAAGTACCCCGTAAACCCTTGCATATACGTTCCTGTCATTGCTTCAATAATATCCTGTCCAGATGTTAGGGCAACAAATGTACTTGCCACTACAGCACTGATAATAATATTTATTCCTTTAACTGTCATAAAAATTAATATCGACAAACCAATTAACAACATAAAAACACTCATCCTACATCCCCCTTACAAGATTATTAGCAACTACTCATTTACTTTGTTAAATATTGGTTTTCTCTTCTCAATAAACGCATTAATACCCTCAAACGCATCCTGATGTTGAAAAATCTCACAAAATAGTGCTGTTTCTTTTACGATACCTTCATCGAAGGAATACTCGTACCCATATTGCATGGCTTCTTTTATACTATTAATAGAATTCAAGGACTTCTCAGAAAGCTTGGTTGCCCATTCTTTAGCTACATCTAATCCTTCTCCGGTTTTTGTTACTTTATTTACTAAATTGATTGAAAGTGCTTCTGTTGCATTGATGCTCTCTCCGAAAAACATTAATTCTTTCGCCTTTGATATACCTACTAGCTTCGGTAATCTCTGGGTTCCGCCTCCTCCAGGAAAAATACCGAGATTTATTTCAGGTAAACCAATCTTGACATGCTCTTCTGCAATACGTAGATCACAGCTAAGTGCCAGCTCACATCCGCCACCTAATGTAAGTCCATTCAACATAGCTATAGTCGGTTTTTTCAGTTTTTCAATATAATTAAAAAGTTGATGATTTAACTCAACATGCTGAACCATATCTTCTCGACCTAGCCAAGTAGGAAACTCTTTAATATCTGCACCAGCCATAAATGCTTTCTCACCAGCGCCAGTTAAAATAACTGCACTAACAAGTAAATCTTCTTCAATTCTTTTAAAAGCGTTCATTAAATCCAGAACTACTTGCTCACTCAGTACATTTACAGGAGGATTCTCAATTGTAATAATCGCTACTCTTCCTAACTTTTCAATCTTAACTACCTCACTCACTTCATTCACCCTCTTCTATAGATTGAGTACCATTAAGTCACTTGCTCTCAACTTAAAAAATTAATAATAATTTTAACTAAAATCATCTTATGTATACGTATACATATTTATGATTGCGCTTTCAAAAACTAATATACTTTGAATAGCTTTATATTGTCAACATTTTCTGAATACTTATATTTAATAATTCATTTGCTTGTATTGACAATACCAAAAATATATACTTTAAACGTGCGATAATGTTGTTTGAAGAAAGATAAGTAGATTTTGGAGGTTGCTCATTTGGTATCATCAAAAGACGTTGCAAAACTAGCAGGAGTTTCTCAGGCAACTGTTTCACGCGTATTAAATACTCCTGAACTAGTAAAAAAAAACACTCTTGAAAAAGTAATGAATGCAATTAATGATTTAAGTTATATTCCCAATGCCCACGCTCGCTCCCTTGTTCAAAATAAAACTGGAACTATTGCTCTTTTATCAGGTCCGCTTCATAATCCATTTTTTGTAGATACAACTACGGCAATTGTTAACTATGCAAGTGAAATGGACTATAAAATACAGGTACAATTCGTAAATGATAAAAAATTAAGTGAAGCCTATACTACTGCATTCGAACAGAAAGTTGACGGAATTATTTTATCTTGTATTTTGAATGATGATCCTATTTTCGAAAAACTAATAAGAATGAAGATTCCATTTATTACATATAATAGAAAACACCAAAATAATGAATACTTTGTCGAAATAGATAATTATGACGCCGGTTACTTATCAGCTAAACATATGATTGAACAAGGTCATAAGAACATCGCTTGGGTCGGTGGTCCGCTAAACGTAAGTACATTCAGCAATCGATATTTAGGGTTCCTGCAAGCAATTCAAGATTTTCAAATTCACATACCAGAAGAATATAAAATTATCACGGATACAACAAAACAAAGTATTTCAGATTCCTTTTACAAGCTTATGCATTTACAACAACGACCCACTGCAATTTGTGCGGGATCCGATTCACTTGCATTGAATCTAATTGATGATGCAACTTCCGAAAATTTATTGGTACCCGAAGATTTAAGTATCATAGGCATTGATAACGTGAATCTTAGTCAACATAGCTTGATTAACTTGACTACTATTGGAAGCACTTCCGGAAAAAATTTAGGCTATCTTGCAATTGAAAAATTAGTTGATATGATTAATAATAAAGATAATAGTTGCGTGAAAATTACAGAACCTGTTAGACTATTCGCTAGAAGCACAACTCGAAAACTTTAAACCCAAACTCCAACAGTTTGGGTTTAAACTTCAAACTAAATGAATACGTATACATTTATAAATTAAATTTTTTGTATTTAGTGCAATTTATCTAATAAGGGAAAATAGAATTCGAAAGGATGATTTGATGAAAAAACAATATTACGTGAATGGTGAGTGGAAATCTGCAAGTAAATATGCAGTGCTCCTTTCTCCACATACAAAAGAGGTTATTGCACAAATTCCACAAGCATCTCATGAGGAAGTAGAAGCTGCGATTGATGTTGCATATGAGGCTAGAAAACAGATGGCTGCACTAACTGCTTATGAGCGAGCTGCTATTTTAGAACATATTACTCAACTATTTATCGATAACCGTCAAAAGGCAGCTTTCATTATTTCTTTAGAGGCAGCAAAACCAATTAAATATGCGTTAGGTGAAATAGATCGAACGATTGAAACTTATAAATTTGCTGCTGAAGAAGCAAAACGACTGACAGGTGAAATGATTCCAATGGACGCTGCAAAAAATGGAGCCAATCGGTTCGGTTATACAATCGAACAACCGATCGGTGTTGTTGGGGCCATTACGCCGTTTAATTTCCCACAAAACTTAGTTGCACATAAGGTAGGCCCTGCAATTGCTGCCGGTAACACAATTATTTTGAAACCAGCATCACAGACTCCCCTTTCTGCCCTGTTTTTAGCAGAACTAATTGACCAAACGGCTTTGCCTAAAGGAGTATTTAATGTTGTTACAGGTAGTGGTAAAACGGTTGGAGACGCACTTGTAGAAAGTGATAAAGTAAAAATGATTACATTTACAGGCAGTCCATCTGTCGGAAAAGGTATTCGGGATAAGGCTGGATTGAAAAAAATAGCCCTAGAATTAGGCTCTAATGCCGGATTGATAATAGACAAAAACGTAGATCTTACTCAAATTGTACCAAAATGTGTAATGGGTGCATTCTCCAACCAAGGTCAGGTATGTATTTCATTGCAGCGCACTTATGTAATGGATGAAGTATACGATGAATTTCTTGAACAATTTTCTAAATTAACAAAACAGCTCATTATTGGTAGTCCAGATAATGAATCAACAGATATTTCCGCGATGATTAATCCGAGCGAACAAGATCGAGCGCTAAATTGGGTTCAGGAAGCTGTTGAACAAGGTGCGAAAATTATTTCTGGTGGAACGATAGAAAATGGCGTCTTCTTGCCTACAATTTTAACGAATGTATCCGCTACTTCTAAGGTATCATGCCAAGAAGTATTTGCACCGATTGTTTTAGTGAACCGTATCTCTTCTATTAAGGTAGGCATTGAAGCCATTAATAATTCCGATTTTGGTTTACAGGCAGGTATTTTCACAAATGACATACAAACTGCATTTATAGCTTCCAAGGAATTAGAGGTTGGTGGAGTCATGATTAACGACATCCCTACCTACCGTATTGATCAAATGCCATACGGTGGAGTGAAAGAGAGCGGCACTGGTAAAGAAGGATTAAAATATGCTATTCATGAAATGACAGAGACTAAGCTTGTCGTTTGGAACCAGCAATAAAGGAGCTTAATATATGTCCGAAAAAATTACATTACCACCTATCAGCTATACTGGTTGGGGTTGCCTTTCCCATTTATTAGAAGAGGTTGAACGCTTTAACGCGAAAAAAATTCTAGTAATTACAGATCCATTCTTAAAAGATATAGGTATAACCAATAAAGTAGTTGATCCACTTGTAGAAGCAGGTTATTCAATAGCAGTCTATACAGATGTTGTTCCAGAACCACCTTTAGCAATCGGTGAAAAACTAGTCGCATATACACGTGAAAATGCATTTGATTTGGTCATTGGCGTAGGCGGTGGCAGTGCACTGGACCTATCTAAACTTGCTGGAGTTTTTGCCTCGAATGAAGGAAGAGTGGCAGACTACTTAAATTTAACTGGAACGAAGAAAGTTAAGAAAAAGGGTATTCCTACTATACTAATCCCAACAACTTCTGGAACTGGCTCAGAAGTGACCAATATCTCGGTTCTGTCACTTGAAACTTCTAAAGACGTTATAGCTCATGACTATTTATTGGCGGACGTGGCAATCGTAGATCCTGCCCTTACTATTTCATTACCACCAAAGGTAACTGCTGCAACTGGAGTTGATGCTCTCACTCATGCTCTAGAATCATATATTTCTAAAAGTGCTAGCCCAGTTTCTGATGCATTGGCTTTACAGGCAATTCGATTGATCAGTAATTCTATCCGTCAAGCAGTTAGCAACGGAGAAGACAAACAAGCCCGTACAGATATGAGTTATGGTAGCTATTTAGCTGGTTTATCATTTTTCAACGCAGGAGTTGCTGGGGTTCATGCATTAGCTTATCCCCTTGGGGGTCAATTCCATATTGCTCATGGCGATTCTAATGCCGTTTTGCTACCATATGTAATGGGATATATTCGCCCAAGTTGCGAAAAACGAATGAAAGATATTTATGATGCGATGGGCTTTAGCTCTGCGAATCTTTCACAAAAAGAAGCTTCATACAAATGTGTTACTGAACTGAAACGTTTGGTAGAAGACGTGAATATCCCTTCCACCTTGAAAGGATTCAATATTACAGAGGACGCATTAAAAAGCTTAACAACGGATGCTCTTAAGCAAAAACGAATTCTTGCTCGTAGTCCGATGTCATTATTAAAAGAGGATATCTTTATCATCTACAAAGCTGCATTTGATGGCATTATTATAGAAAAGAAAGTACAAGTTGGAGCCTATTAAAGGCTCTTTTTTCTTTGTAAATGCATAGTTTTGTATATATAAATTTCTGAATTATTAATGTACATAAAACAGCTTAAGTATCTTGATTATGAGACGATATTAGTCAAGAATATCAATTATTTATCATTAGGAGTGTCTGTATGAACAAAGGTCTTATTATTTCATTAATATTTATCTCTTTATTAATTATTACGGGATGCACGGAGAAGGAACCCACTTTAGAGAATCAGCAATTAAAAATTGGGATTATGCTTTCGAATGCAGGACTTGGAGATCAATCATTCTCTGATTTAGGTTTTGCAGGCTTAGAAAAAGCACGGGATGAGCTGAATATCTCATTTGAGTATAAAGAAATCCAAGAAACAGAGACATATGCAAAAGGACTAGAGCAGCTAGTGAAATCTGGTAACGATCTAATTATTGGCCTTGGATTTTCCGTCCAAGAAGACCTTGAAATGATTGCAAAGAAATATCCAGAAACATCATTTTTACTAATAGATGCTCAATCAGACCTACCCAATGTCAACAACGTAACATTTAAAGAAGAGGAAGCCTCGTTTTTGTTAGGAGCAATAGCTGGTATGAAAACAACAAGTAATGTTGTTGGATTTGTTGGAGGTGAGGATGTTCCGCTCATCCATAAATTTGAAAAAGGCTTTACAGCAGGTGTAAAATCTGAAAATCCAGAGGCAGTAGTGTTATCCGAATACGCGAATGACTTCGGCAATGATAAATTGGGTGAAAGCATTGCAAAAGAAATGATTTCAGCCAAAGCTGACTATATCTACCCTGCTGCAGGCTTCACAGGAGTTGGCGTTATAAAGGAATCTGAACGCTTAGGCATCTATACATTTGGAGTAGACAGCGATCAGTTTTACTTGGCGGAGAATTCGATTGTCTCTTCTATGCTAAAACAAGTGGACATTGCTATTTTCAATACCATACAAGAACTAGTCGAAGACGGTAAAATATCTGAGAAAAATCAAATACTAGGCATAAAGGAAAATGGTGTAAGTATTGCACCTATTCGTGTAATCGAATTATCGGCCGCTGAGAAAAATCGGATAGCTAAACTACAAGAAGATATCGCAAATGGTTCTATAACAATACTACAATAGAAATAAGGTGACTAGAATATGAAGCTTAAACAGAAGATATTAATGATATCTATTATCCCGTTGCTACTATCTGCCTGTATTATCGGCTATAACATAATTCAACTATCGGCATTAAAATCGTCGACAGAAGAAATTGTAAAAGCTTTAGTGAAAGTCGAAGAGTTAAATAGTTCAGCAAAAAGCTTACAAAAATCGTTAAGTGTATACTCGCTAAATATATCAGAAAGCAATAAAAATGATATAGAGGTCGATTTAGCTTCTACTCAATCGATCAATGATGAACTATCATCTTCCCTAACAACATCGGAACAGAAACAATTGAATACTAATATCTCTAAAAAGTATGAAGAAATATTAAGTTATTCCAATCAAGCAATTACGGAACAAAACCTTGCCGAGATTAAGCGACAATCAACGCGTACAAAAGGACTTATAAATGACGTTATTCAATTAAAAAGAAATATTACTACAGAATATTCGATTATGCAGAGCAATTTGCAAACCAAAATTGATGGTATTATTTCTATTTCCATTATTTTAGTAGTGCTGTTGTTAGTTAGTAGTATCACTTTGGTGATTATCTTTACCAATAGAATTGTTCGGCCAATCCGTGACATTACTAAGAATGCAGAGGAAATTGCCAACGGGAATCTTGCTGTCGATATTGTACAAGTAAAAACTCGAGATGAAGTGGCAACACTGCAAAAGTCCTTTGAACAAATGACTATGAATTTAAGAGAAGTCATTACGCACGTCTCTGATAGCTCCAATCAAGTAGCCGCTTCTGCAGAAGAACTAATGGCAAGTGCAGATGAGACGATGAAGGGTACTGAATTGATATCCTCTTCTATCCAACAAGTTTCTGAAGGAGCAGAGCATCAAACAAATATGGCAAAAGAATCTGCTCGCTCTGCAGAGGAAAGCGCAAATGCAATTACTCAAATTGCGGAAAAAGCAAAAGATACAATGAAAATAACGATTGCAACTAATGAGAAAACCTTGCAAGGTTCTGCATTCGTTCAAGATACAGTAGCACAGATGAGATTAATAAATGATGCTGTATTAGAAACAGATCAGGCGCTTGTCACACTCAATGACCGTTCTAAAGAAATTATGCACATCCTCAAACTTATTACAGACATCGCGGACCAAACGAATTTGCTTGCTCTAAATGCAGCCATTGAAGCAGCACGTGCTGGTGAAGCGGGTAAAGGCTTTGCAGTAGTTGCAGATGAAGTGAGGAAACTGTCCGAACAAACGAGAAAATCGGTCTCTGATATTTCCGAAATTGCTACCGAAATTGAAAGTGAGACAAAGAAAACAGTAACATCCATTAATGGAGTAAAGGAAAAAGTTGACTCTGGGCTTACAATTGCCCATCACACGGAAGTAACGTTCCATGATATCCTGACATCGGTAGAACTAGTAAAAGAACAAGTTGGAGATATATCATCCATCACAAATAACATTCATATAATTGTTAAAGATGTTGCTAACCATGCTAATAATATGTCTACAGTAGCAAGTGAAACATTTGATAGTTCATCTTCTGTTGCTGCGGCTTCAGAAGAGCAGCTAGCCTCAATGGAAGAAGTAACAGCAGCAGCTGTCTCTCTAGCAAATCTTGCCGAGGACTTACAAATTAGGGTTTCCAAATTTAATATTTAGTACGACCAAAAATCCCCGTGTATAAACTAACATACGGGGATTTTTGGTCTTTCATTTATTAATACTGAAATTTGACAGTAACGGTTGCACTTACAGAAATTTCTCCTTGCTCAATAGGTGTTCCCATCTGCGAACTAGCTATCGAGAGTGTTTTATACAGTTCTGGCCCATTTTGCTGGTGCTCCTCCACGATAGAAATTGGTTGTGGATATAATGTGAGCTTCATCGTCTGAGCAATTGTTTGAGCATTAACTTGAGCATGTTGAAGTGCTTTCTGAAGCGCCTGTTGGTAAACAACCTCTGGGTTATCTAAACCAAACTGAATAGACGATACACTATTCGCCCCA
Source organism: Psychrobacillus sp. FSL H8-0487 (assembly GCF_038008385.1). Lineage (NCBI taxonomy): Bacteria > Bacillati > Bacillota > Bacilli > Caryophanales > Bacillaceae > Psychrobacillus > Psychrobacillus sp. FSL H8-0487. Next base: position 366,035 of record NZ_JBBOZA010000001.1, on the reverse strand, counting down.
TTTGCCACCGCAGTATCGATTACACTACCCACTTTTTCAAGATCCTCTAGTTTTACTGTAATAGCATTCGTCACCTCATAACCTCTGAATACCTGTTTTCCGTCTATAAAATCATATTGCGGAAAGATATTAAAAGCTGCTGTTTGTATGTTTTCCCTTGGAATATTTAACGCCAATAAGGATTGTATTACCCGATTCATCACTTGGGCATTTTCTGCCTGGGTTTGTTGTACCTCTTTCCCTTGCGTTCTTACTTCTATTTGGAGTTGAGCATAGTTTGGTGCAACCTCTTTTACCCCCCTGCCAGTTACGGTGATTATTCTCACCATAGGAACTGAAAGAGATGGAATACCTGCATACAACATTCAATTACCACCTTTTATATGTTTATACCAACACAACCTAATTCATCACATATAACAATAATGTTCATAAAATAAGGCATAATGACTTTCTGTATAAAGGAGTATGAAGAAGTGAAAGAATCGAAGGTCCATTTAGTTTCTGATGCCTTGGCAAAGAGTAACAGCCAAAAACATTTTTATACCAATCACAATGCAGAATTTCTAGAAGAACAAATAGTCGTAAATCGTCGTTTAATGAAATCTATTTCACAGTTGGACCAATCGAGTAAAACCATTTTACGTGAATTACGTGATCAAAGCACAGTCCTTAATAAGTTAAATACTAATCACAGATATGATTATGGCAATATCAAAAAGATACTGTTCAATTTTGCGCAAACTTCAAAAGAATCCAAGTACCAATTACAAAACCTAGGGCAATCACTTCAATCCATCAATGTACTTTTAAATAACCATTCTGAACTTAACGAAGTAAATAACGAGAAAACAAACAATTTCGAGAGAGCACTAACAAAACTACAAGTAAGTGTGAATAGGCAAAGAAATTTTCTTAACAATTTTGCTATTAAACAAAACGGTTCTTTAGAAGATATTAAAGGTCAACTACATCAACATGGAAGTAAGACAGATACGCAATTGGAAATCATTCAAAGTGTGCTAACAGAACAAAAGCGATTTTTTACTATAGTATCGAAAAATTTGGAAGAACAGAACCTTTTGCATAAAATATATTCTGCTAAAGAAGAACAGTTAACATCTCCAACTCATCTGGAAGAAATGGTAAAACAAATAAACGAGCAATTTAATAAACAAAAAGAAATTCTAAATAATTTATCTGAAACTCAAAACAATCAGTATCAGCTTTTTTCAAGTCAATTTAAAGAGCAAAACCATTTTAATAATCAGGTAAATGAGAAACTGGAGCTTTCTGAGGAGATGGATGAATTAATATTTGAGGAAATTAAACATCAAATAACACAGCAGGACGATATATATAATTATCTACAAGATAGCTTAAATAGACAGCAAGGTTTTTTACTGCAGTTATCAGACAATCAAGATCGACAACTTGAAAAAGTTAAAGTTAGCCTGGAAAGTATTAAAGAAGTAGATGCTCAACAGATTGAAGTTCTATCAGATGTAAAGGATTCCATAGAGAGACTACTAGATATAAAGGGTAACTTAGGTATATTGTTATCTAAGCTTCCACCAGATTATCCTCTTAAACAAATTATTGTTGGGGGTGTGCCAATCGCAGTAGAAAAACTAATTTCAATCAATAAAAAAACAGGTATCGCTTTTTTTTCAAATGGCATAGAAACGATCTCTTTTGATCTTGAAAAAATAGAAGCAATTCATTGGGATTAAAAATAAAAATCTCTTAGATACTTATCCTATATAATGGTTGGTCGTGACTTACGTCATGTCCGACCATTTTTACTGTAAAATAGATTTCTTTGCTACATAGTTTCTGTTTCCAATGATTAAATCTCTCTTAACGAGATATTAACCTATCGATAGATTATAACAATACATAAAATATAATATCCCCTCTTGTGAGAGTGGAAGTCCTTTTAGATGGAGGTGAATATATTTGAATAATAATAGAGATGGTATTTGTGGTTTATTAGCGACTTTACCCCCAAACTATCGAGTAAATGAGATTGTTGTAGACGGTTTTAATGAAGATGTTTTTCGTTTTATCAACCTAGAAGAAGACACTTACCTTGCTTACTTTAGAGAAGAAGACGGAGGTTTGGTAGTTGCAGACTGCCGTAGAATTTCCTTAGTTGATTTCCCGGCCTAACTTAAACATTATGCTGGAATTCAAATTTGTAGAGAATAACTTCATTAGCAAATTATCTAGGTACACTTTATATTTTTACTAATGAAGTTTTTCACATAGCGTAGAGTGGAATACTAACGATAGAACTCTGTAAACCTGATTTCCCACAAAGCTAAAGAGACCTAGTGGAATTAACTCCATTAGGTCTCTCCGTTAAAACAAATTAATTTAGAACTTTTACCTTCACTGTTTTACGTCCCCAATTTAGTGCTTCTTGTTTCGTTGGGATGAAAATATCTATTTTATTTCCTTTGATGGCTCCGCCAGTATCACCAGCTATCGCTTCTCCATAGCCCTCTACCCATACTTTTGAACCTAATGGAATTACAGTTGGGTCGACAGAAATAACTTTTTGGTTTGGATTAGCTTTTAAGTTAATACCAGTAGCTGTGATTCCCGAGCAACCAGCACATGACGCAGTATAAGCTGTTGCTGTCATCGTTAACTCTTTCTCAACAGAAGCCGGTGTTTTAGTCTCTGAAGTTGGAGCATTAGAAGTAACAGAAGTTGTCGTCGTAGCTGCACTTACCTTAGGCTGTATCACCTTTGCTCCATCTAGTACTAATTTATCTCCCGGTTTGATTAAATCACTAGTTAACTGATTGTTTGTCATTAATTGATTTACAGTCATATTATATTTTTCAGCTATATTAAACAATGTATCACCTGTAACAACAACATACGTTTGCACAGCTTCCTCCACTTTTAATTGTTGAGATGGATATATAACTGTTGAATTGAGATCGTTCCATGTTTGTAAATCTTGTACACTTACATTCTCCGCTTGAGAAATAGACCAAAGTGTATCACCTTTTTCTACCGTATGAACGCTTGATGCAGACGCTTGACCTGCCGTTCCTACTGATAGTGTTACAATTGCGGTTAGTGCAATAATGTGTTTTTTCATAAAATGAATTTCCTCCTTTTCACTAACGAGATTCATCATACCACCTATATATGACAGAACCATTGCATTCTCATTAGGAAGAAATATCATTTAAGTGACAGGATTCGACAAAATGCAACAATTGTAATATTACTTCTTTAATATCCGATCATGCCATTTTGATAAGATGAGCAAAGCTAATAGGCAACCAGCTAAAGCTAAACTCATATCCCACTGAGCATCCCACTTATCTCCTTGCATACCTAGAAAGTCTTTAGCAGCCTTACTTCCTTTTGTAAGTTTCGTACTTAACCATTCAATAATTTCGTATAAAGCTGCAATGGATAAAATAATACTGGTCGTGCATACAAATAACCAAGCACCTTTTGTTAACGGGCTAAGCCGTATGAATAATTCTCTCACTACGATTGCAGCAAAACCTTTAAAAAAGTGCCCCATACGATCGTAATTGTTTCGCTTTAAGTCAAATTCGTCCTTCACCCAATTAAACAACGGAACCTCAGAATATGTAAAATGCCCCCCTATAAATGTAAGAATACATAAAAAGGCTATGATGAAGTAAGAAAGCGTGGTAAATCGAAACTTCCTATAAGTTATGGCCAGTAAAATTATAGCAATCACACCTGGGCTTACTTCCGCTATCCAGTCTATATAATCGAATGGTTTAATAGCTGACCATATTAAAACGACAAGAACAATAACAAATAGGCTAATGTGTATTTTAGAGATAGCTTGAAATCTCAACTTCCTCCCTCCTTTCATATCCTAGCCTGTCCAAAAATGCATTTGATGATTCAAATACGTTTCAGTCCCTAAGAAACGGGAAAACGAATGCTAAGGAGGCGTTAAAAATGCCATGGAATAAAGACGATTATCCCGATTCTATGAAAAATTTAGAAACCGATGTAAGAGAGAAAGCTATTGAGATCGCCAATGCCTTGTTAGAAGAAAATTATGAGGAGGGACGAGCAATTTCTATCGCTACTTCTCAGGCAAGAAAAGCCATCCACGGCGATGAAGAGGAACGTGTTACATACGAAGTTATTTCGCGTGAAACCGACTGGGTTTTGAGGAAAGCAGACGGTAAACGTTCTATTATTGTGGAGAAAACGAAAGCAGAATTACTTCAAAAAGCAAAACCATATGTAAATGATCAAAACGGTATTCTTACTATTTATGAGGAAGATGGCTCAATAGAAGATACTCTATATGAATAAATTAAGAATGTAAGAACGATAAATAATCAAGATATAGTTTCTATAAAATTAATCTATGCTGTATTAAAGAGAGTAATTTACAGTCTCCTGAAATCTCAATTTCGGGAGTTTTTTTATGAGAGATTCTACGTAATACTCGAGTTAAACTAAACAGCCCTCTTCTATCTTATTAATTTTCATTTGCATCATCAAAATTCTTCACTTTATCTACGAAAATAATTTTCTCCTCCAAAATTACTATTGAAATCAATAATAGAATAATATATTATAACCCTATTAGTTTAGTCGGATTTAAAGGGAGGGTATTTATTTGGTACAAATGATTATTACTGGTTTGTTGTGCGGCGCTTTGTTAGGGTTTGTTATGCAACGAGGAAGATTTTGTTTGACTGGTGGCTTTCGTGATATGTATTTAACGAAAGACAAACGTATGTTCTATGCTTTACTAATTGCCATTGCAGTACAAAGTGTAGGTGTTTATACACTTGTCGCACTAGAAGTCATTCAAATTAGCACAGGTACTTTACCGTTATTTGCAATTATTTTGGGATCATTTATATTTGGTATCGGTATTGTGCTAGCCGGTGGTTGCGCTACTGGGACCTGGTACCGTGCTGGAGAAGGTTTAATAGGCAGTTGGATTGCATTAGCTGGTTATATACTTATGAGCACAATTATGAAAACTGGCCCACTCAGTCCGTTAAATCAAAAAATCCAACAGCCTCAATTACCATCGAATTCTATGGCAGATACTCTCGGAATAAACGTTTGGTTTTTAATTGCACTATTACTAGCTGTGGTAGGTTGGATTATTTATAAAGAAGTTACAAAACCAAAAGTAGTTATCCCAACACTTAAACCAAAAAAAACAGGGTTGGCACACATTTTATTTGAAAAGCGCTGGCATCCATTTTTGACCGCATTATTAGTTGGACTTATTGCAATTCTCGCTTGGCCATTAAGTTCAGCAACTGGTCGAATCGCAGGTTTAGGCATCACTACTCCTTCTGCAAATATCCTACAATATTTAACTACAGGAGATTTGGCATTCATTAACTGGGGAGTATTTTTAGTTCTTGGTATTTTGGTAGGATCATTTGTTGCCGCTAAAGCAAGCAATGAGTTCCGCTTTAGAATGCCTGATGTAAAAACAGGATTAACTAGTTTCACTGGCGGTAACTTAATGGGATTTGGAGCAAGCTTGGCAGGTGGTTGTTCTATTGGGAACGGGTTGGTTATGACGGCTCTAATGACCTGGCAGGGTTGGATCGCATTGATCTTCATGATTCTTGGTACATGGACCGCTGTTTACTTCGTCTTCATTCGTGGAAGAAAGGAAAAGAAAAGTAAAGCCACTGTTCAAACAAGCATAACAACAGCATAAAGAAGGAGTGTCATACATGAAAAAAGTATTAGGTGTCATGGGTATGGTTTGTCCCTTTCCTTTAGTAGAAGCAAAAGAAGCAATCGCAGAGTTAAGCTCAGGAGATGAACTAGTAATAGAATTTGATTGTACACAAGCTACAGATACAATTCCTCGTTGGGCTGCGGAAGAAGGGCATAACGTTACTAACTATGAACAGGTTGGCGATGCCGCATGGACAATAACTGTTCAAAAGAAATAATAAACCGAACAATAAGACATTCGGTCCAGTAATTTTAAAATCTGTTTCTATCGGTTTGAAGTGTAGTGTTATGGACAGACGTTTGGCTCTATTAATACCGATAATTTTTTGAGAGGCTAGACGTGACTAACATCATGTCCAGCCTCTCTTTTCTCGGTGATATTATGGATTTTTACAGGAAGTCTATTTTAAATAAAAGATACCTCCGTTTATAACTTCGATCTTTATCCGCGCTTCATACTGTTGTTCCAGTGCTGTTTTTTCCATCTCGTAGCTCTCAGGTCTTACCTCCACACCTTCATAGAAGAATTCTAGCACCCGCATATCTCGTTGCCATCTTTTTTTCGCTTGCTCAGCCCACGAATGGTCGTCCTGCTGAATCGCATTTTCAACTACTCCATCTAAACGCTCTAAACCGCGATTTGGTTTAATAACATAAGGTAGTAAAAAGGCATTTGGTGGCATAGAAGGAGCAATATTCATCTCGTTTAAAGAAGTATGAAAGTTGGATATTATATTGCCATTCATCAAGTTAATACCAAGGGAATGAAGTAATTCTTTTGTTTGATTGCTGTAATAGGATACTTTATAATTCACTCCTAGCCATGGAGTAAGTATTGGTCGGTTAATGGTTCCCTCTACCTGCTCAAACATTTGGATAAAAGAACCCATGTCATGCGTCACTTGAAAAAGTTGACTCAAACGCGGTGATCCAAAATGCACTAACTCGCCCTTAATATTCTCAGTCAACTTTGTTTGATCCGTTATTAATGTAAGCTGTGCCGGACAAGGTACTCCACCAGTAGTTTCTACATATTGCCAATAATAAGGCCTATTCATAATGCGTTTATCCATATCTATTGTCAGCTGAACCGTGAGATAATGATCCGTATCATTTACAAACTGACAATTATTTTCCGAGAAAAAAGTTCGTAAATATTGCTGAACCTGTTGTGGGTACATATATATCCTCCTTTACATGTCCCCGTTTAAATCGTCTGTTTGAAAGCGGACAATATATCATCTAAATCACCTACGACCTTTTCGAAAACATCAATTTTTTTGTAAAGTAGTTGCAATATATCTATCTCAATCGTGTTATCAATAGCTAAATTGTAAATATGAACATCATGTTCTTGCCCTAGCCGGTGCACACGCCCAATACGTTGTTCCAATTTCATTGGATTCCATGGTAGATCATAATTTATCACATGGTGACAAAACTGGAGGTTTATCCCCTCTCCACCTGATTCCGTTGCTATTAATACTTGCGCGTGTTCCTTGAATAAATGCTTCATATAATCTCGTTTATTTTTATTGAATTTCCCATTAAAAAGCACGCTTGTAATACCTTTTGTGTGTAAAAACCACTGCAAGTATGCTTGACTTGCTTTATATTCCGTAAAAATAATTACTTTATCCTGAGCTTTAGATACTATCTCAAATGCTTTCTCTGCTTTTGAGTTTATATCTAATGCCATTAACTTTTGCATAACATTTTCTACAGAATTATTTTCCTCTAAACTTGTACAATTTTGCCGCATTTTATTTAATGTAAGGAATGTCGCCTCCTTGCTGCTACACATTTCCTTCTGTAGTGTAATCATCGAAAAAGCTCCTGAAAAAACAGGAGAAATATTCTTTAAGTCTAAAATTAGTTCATACACTTCTTTTTCTTCCGCTGTAAACTGTATGGGAATAATATTCACTTGACGATTCGTCCATTCTATCCCCGTGTCTTGTCTTCGGTTTCGGACCATCACTTGGTTTACTAGCTCTTTCAGGTAGTCATCATGCTCTAAATCATGCTTACTTGCAGAGAACGCTGATTGAAACGTCTCATAATTTCCTAGGTGTCCAGGTTTTAATAGTGAAATAAGATTAAATAGTTCAAACACATCATTTTGAACAGGAGTAGCAGTTAACAATAAGCAAAATTTCTTCTTTAAACTTTGCACAAACTCGTAGATTTTAGTTTTGTGGTTTTTTAACTTATGCGCTTCATCAATAATGATCATGTCATAATCCTGTGCAAAGATAAGTTCTCTATGAGGACTTTTTTTGGCGGTATCCATACTCAGAACAACAACTTCACAATGTTCTAAAGGAGTATTTTTCTTATAAGCTACAGCGGGTATATAAAACTTATAATGCAGCTCCTCCACCCATTGATTGATAAGTGAAGCGGGAGCCAATATTAAAGCCTTCTTTACTAGTCCACGAACTAAATACTCTTTCAATATCAAACCAGCTTCTATGGTTTTACCAAGTCCCACCTCATCAGCCAAAATTGCTTTTCCATTCATTCTTTCAATAACTGTTTCTGCAACCTTTAATTGATGTTCAAGTGGCTTTAAATTAGTTAAATACTTCGGAGATTGAAGTCCTGTGAACTCCGTGATTAAGTTATTTTGCGCAATATGATAGCTCATATTATAAAATGTCCAATTATCCCACGGTTCAATACCTTCTAATCGTTTAGTCAAACCCTCTGCCCATTCCGATGACTTTTCTATAATCATTTCCATCACCTCAGAATACTTTTCCTTAGGATGTCCCAAAAATAGAAGTGTATGATTAAGTTTCTAAATAAAGAGAAATTGACTTAACAATCCTTTAGACACGCGATGTTTCTGGAAATCTAATTGAAAAAATAACCTACAAAACCTACTGTTTTAGAAACTAATTTATTTTTTTCATAAAAAACTATTGCCTTTCTAGTTAATAATGCTATATAATATAAAAGTCGCAAATGATTCGGAACTTATCCAATCAATTGTTAATCACGGAGGAATACCCAAGTTCGGCTGAAGGGATCGGTCTTGAAAACCGACAGGCGGGTCATACCGCGCGGGGGTTCGAATCCCTCTTCCTCCTCCATTTTTATTTTCTTGTTGCTAGTTGTAAATTTTTATTGTCGCAGGTGTCCTACTTTTCTTGAGGGCAGTATCATGGTGTTTGTAAGTATATTATTGTCGCGGGGTGGAGCAGTGGTAGCTCGTCGGGCTCATAACCCGAAGGTCGCAGGTTCAAATCCTGTCCCCGCAACCAAATGGTCCCGTGGTGTAGCGGTTAACATGCCTGCCTGTCACGCAGGAGATCGCCGGTTCGATCCCGGTCGGGACCGCCATTTTTTTATTTTGAGATTTTGAGATTGGTGATAAGCAAGAAGGTCTAGGAAGCGATTGAGTGATGGAAGGAGCGTACTAAAGTACGTGACTAACTGAACGAATGAAGCTGACAAAGAGATTCGCAGCTTAGCACAATCGAAGTTGGCTCAGTAGCTCAGTCGGTAGAGCAAAGGACTGAAAATCCTTGTGTCGGCGGTTCGATTCCGTCCTGAGCCACCATATTATGCGGGTGTAGTTTAGTGGTAAAACCTCAGCCTTCCAAGCTGATGATGAGAGTTCGATTCTCTTCACCCGCTTCTTAATTGCAGAAGACCTATTGATCATTTGATCAATAGGTCTTCTTTTATTATTTATTTCTATTTTCTGCTTCATCTAATATTTCTTTTCGGAAACCTTCGATACTTTCTTTTCGACGCTCATTCTTCTCCCGGATGGCTTCCTGATTATTTCCAATGGTGTGTTCCATTGTCTCTTCGGCAGCCTCCATATTTTCAATTGTATTCTTCACCATTTTTTTCAGTTTTTTCGCATTATCTGATCGGTCATCTGGGTTAGGTTTATTGGTATTAGTCACTTCAATTCCTCCTTGTTATTTCACACATAATTTATCGTCTCCTATATTTCTAAAATTATTCAGAGGTAGGTAAATCATAGGTAGTTTTGTTAAAAATCAAAAAAAGCTTGGAGGAGCACTTCCAGGCTTTTTCCTATCCTTCGTTAAATGCATGGGGAACAAAGTACATATGCAGTTAAATATCGCTAAAGGCTTCAGGAGTTGGAGATATTGACTTTAAATGAGCTCCTGGAATTTATGTGCACGGTCATCAAGAGCCTCAGCAGACGAAGAAATTTCAGCAAAATCTTGTATAGCTAAATGAATTTGCTGATGCGTTTTTTCTACGTTATCAGATACACGTGTGATATTCTCAGTCACTTGTTCGATTTCTCGTACAATCCCTTCAATATTTTCTTTTACTTCTGAAATAGATTGCTCCACTTGAACGGAGAGTTTTCTTACTTCCTTTGCTACTACTTCAAACCCTCGGCCAAATTCCCCTGCTCTTGCAGCTTCAATAGCAGCATTCAACGCCAATAGATTAGTTTGCGAAGCAATTTGTCGAATCGTCTTAACAATTCCTTTTATTGAATCAGTCTGGTTATGTAATCCTACCAAGTTATCTAGATTCCCTTGAGAATCCGCCGCAATTCGCTTGATCGTATCTCCTAATTCTTCACTTCTTGTTATACCAACTTCCGAGCGATTGAATAACTCCGCTGACATTTGTTTCAAGTCATCTGCAACTTGTACAATTGAATTTTGTCGGTTAGTAATATCGGTTGCTATTTTTAAAACTCCAATGACTTTTCTTCTAGTTCCTTCTGCAAAGACAGGCATATAAGTAGCTTCTAACCAAACACGATTTCCTGAAGCATCCATTCTCTCCACTTTGTCCTGAAAACTTTTTCCGGATAACAGATTCCTCCAAAACTTTTCGTAATCGGTGCTCTTCGCAAAAGCTGGAAAACAAAACTCTTCATGACTCTTCTCATACAGTTCTTCTATTGTATAATCTAAGGTTTGCGCAAACAGATCATTGACATATGCAACCTTCCTATTCATATCAAACCTAATAATAGCTAGATTATTTTTAATCGCATTCATTACAAGCTCGTCCGTCACATTATTATTTACTGTTATCATATTCGTCTATGCCCCATCCCATTTACTTTATCTATTTCTATCAACACTTGTAGAATATTCTTTGTTTATCAGTTATTAACGATTTCAATACAATCCGTTCATCCACAAAAAGTTTTCCTCATTCTAAAGGAGCAAGAATTTTATCTTACAGTCTATAATTTGCTCTTTTATAGAACTTAGGAATCACGTCATGGCCTAGTTACTATTTAACATAAAAAAACAATAAATGTCAAAGTTTATTTAAAACAATTATACAAACATTATACAAACTTATTAGTAGATGTTTAATTCATACCAACAGCTAAATGATGAAAAGCCTTGATGTGCTTTACTCGCTCTTGAAGAAAAGGTCCTTCAAATGACAATTTGATCTTACAGAATATCCAATATTTCCTTTAATCTTCGTAGAACTTTCATTAAGGATTTCTAATGTTCTTTCATTTGTCGCATACCTCTCTAAAATTTTACTCCACTAACTTTTCTTATAATGAATGGAATAATCTTGTCCATTTAGGACAAGATAAATAGGAATAAAAGAAGAAGGGCGGTAATGACTATTACTACAGAATGGTTTGACAGAGTAACAGAGGAGCTACAGGATCACTTAAATTCGATTTGTGAGGAGTATGACCAAATTGGGCATATGAATATTAATCGTGCTTCTAAGCATCCAAGAATTGAATTTTTTGTTAGTACTGAAGATGAGGATCGAGATTATTTTTGTACCATTCTGTTTGATCCATATAACGAAGAGTTCTATGTAGAAAGCTTCGATGTCGAACTTCTTCAACCTACCAGAATTATATTGCACGATATTACGGATATTATAGAAGCTGTTCATGAAAGCTTTCACGAGTTTCTTACACACGATAGTGATAGTGAGTTAGTTTATTTGGATGATGATAGTGATGACGAGGATGATGAAATTACTATTGAGGAAATCGATGTAGAATGGGAAACTCCTGAGGTTACCGCTTTTCTAATTGAAGATAACGTTGAAGTTACCTATCAGTTCGGGGTAGATAACGCTAATGGCGATGGTGTTCTTCGAAGAGTAAATAGGCTTTGGACAGACGATGACGTCCTTGAGGACGAAAGCACCTTCACTTTTAAGAAGGACGAAGCCAGTACTATTATAGCTATGATTGCTAGTCATATGGATAGAATGGTCGGATACGATGAAATTATAGATTTATGATTTTTACCCTTAAATGGTCAAGTTGCCATTTGAGGGTTTTTATTATGCTTAAAGACATTAACAAAAGGGGATATTCTGATAAAATGAAAGTAAACAGAAATGAAATGGAGAACATACCTTGAAAACCTTCAAAAAAATGTATATTGAAATTACGAGTGTTTGTAATCTTGCTTGTAGTTTCTGTCCACCGACAAGTAGAGCAAAGAATATCCTTAAACTAGATGCATTTAATAAAACATTAGATCAGATACGACCACATACAAAATATATTTACCTTCATGTTAAAGGAGAGCCACTTTTACATCCAAGAGTCGATCAGTTATTAGAAGCTAGCCATGCCAAGGGATTTAGAGTTAATATTACAACCAATGGTACGCTTATCAATAAAAATCGACATAAACTATTAGGTAAACCAGCACTTCGTCAAATCAATTTCTCTTTACATAGTTTCGATGGTCATGAGGGATCCGAAAATCGAGAAAAATATTTAGGTGATATTCTAGATTTTGTTCGAGAAGCCAAGGAACATAATATCATTATTTCCTTCCGATTATGGAACTTACAGAGAGAACAGGTTTCAGAAATTGCACAACGTAGAAATCGCGAAACGTTGGAAATACTTGAGAAAGAATATAACTTAGACTATAAAATTGAAGAAAAAGTTCAACCCGGCAAAGGCATCAAAATTGCACATAATATATATTTGAACCAGGATCATGAGTTTCAATGGCCAAGTTTACTTGCACCGGAGGATGATGGAAAAGGATTCTGCCACGCTCTTCGAAACCAAGCGGCTATTCTTGTAGATGGAACCGTTGTACCATGCTGTCTAGATGGTGAAGGTGTGATTGACTTAGGTAATATTCATAACAATTCTTTCTCTGATATTATTGAGAGTGAACGAGCAAATAATTTGTATGATGGATTTACTAGAAGAGAAGCAGTTGAAGAAATGTGCAGAAAGTGTGGATATAGACAGAGATTTGGTGTTTGATGCACTTATTGTTGGATACAAAGGAATCCGAATGGTAATATTATATTTTTAGAGAGGAGAGATATATACATGGAATTTCTAACACTTAGTAATGGATTGAAAATCCCTCAAATTGGTTTTGGTGTTTGGCAAGTTGATAACGAAACAGAAGCTCCAGCTGCTGTAGAAGAGGCTCTTCGCGTCGGCTATCGTCATATTGATACTGCAGCTATTTACGGTAACGAAGAAGGAGTGGCAAAAGGAATTGCTGCTTCTGGTGTTGCTCGTGAAGATATCTTCCTAACTTCAAAAATTTGGAACGATGACGTTCGTGCAGGCCGTACAAAAGAAGCATTTCAAGAGTCCCTTAACCGTTTAAACACGGACTATCTAGATCTATGCTTAATCCATTGGCCAGTTGACGGTATTGTAGAAGCTTGGCGTGCGCTGGTTGAGCTCTACAATAAAGGAAAAATAAAGTCAATTGGTGTGTCTAACTTCAAAGAACATCACTTGGAGAAATTAGAGGCAGCTGGATTGATGACGCCTATGATCAATCAAATCGAGCTACACCCCCAATTACCACAGCAGAACTTTGTGAATTATTTATCCGACAAAGGTATTCATGTAGAAGCTTGGAGTCCCCTTATGCAAGGGAAATTCTTAGATTTTGATTTATTCCACCAGTTGGCTGAAAAATATGGGAAGTCTCCATCACAAATTGTGCTTCGTTGGCACTTACAATTAGGACGAGTTGCTTTACCAAAATCGATTACTCCTAGTCGTATTCAAGAAAACTTTAATGTCTTTGACTTCAAATTATCGTCTGAAGATATGGACGCAATTGCTAAACTAGCTACAAATGTTCGTATGGGTCCTGACCCAGACGAAATTCAATTCTAATAAAAAAAGCCGGAAGAAGTGTCTTAAACTTCTCTCGGCTTTTTTCATGTATTATTCTTCTGCTATAACTCCGAAAGAATAAATTGTTGTAGTCTTGTACTCATCCCCTGCTCGTAGAATAGACGAAAGGAAATGAGGATGATGAATTGAATCAGGTGGCCCTTGCGTTTCCAGGCATAAACCTAAATAATCTCTTAGCTCTTCGCCTCTCATAGTTTCCGTATTGCCCATGTTATTTCCTGTATAGAAAACGACTGCAGACTCTGTAGTTTCTACTACTAGTTTACGACCACTTTCTGCTTCTGTTAATAACATTGCATTAAGTTCGTTTTCAGTAAATAAAAATGGATGGTCGTAACCGTTTCCGACTAATACATTTTGTGGATGAACAGAGGCCACTCCATCCATTATTTTACGGCCTTCTCTAAAATCAAATACAGAGTTCTCAACCGGTATTATATTTCCGGTTGGAAGAAACTCCTCATTTAACTCTAAATACAAAGGACTATCCATCGTTAGTGCATGGCCTAATACATCCCTTTTCAAATTCCCACTAAGATTAAAATATGAGTGATTCGTTACATTTACTAATGTGTCTTTATCAGAAATACCAGTGTATGTAATTAATAGCGTGTCTTCCTCGTGTAAAATGGTGTAATTTACTTTCATTTCTAGATTACCAGGGTATCCTTCTTCCCCATCTGCGCTTAAATAGGTAAACTCAATTGTAGTATCTTGGTCTCCTTCCAGCACAGTAGCATTCCATATTGTATGACTAAATCCATTGAGACCTCCATGTATATGATTATTTTTATCGTTTTTTTGGAGATTGTAGATATCCTCTCCTATACAAAAAGAGTCTCCACGGATGCGACCAGCAACTCGACCTACAACTGCTCCTAAGTACTTTGGATTATGATCGTATTCCTCTAACGTATCATATCCGAGAACAACATTTTCATATTGTCCTGTTCTATCAGAAGCTAAAACTTTTGTAATTACACATCCATAATTCATACAGGATACTTCAAAACCATTATTATTTCTAACTGTAAATAAAGTAACCGGTAGTCCATTTATATACCCAAATAGCTTTTCTTGCACTGACACTTAGCAACCCAATCCTTTCTTATTATTACTTCATCTCTATAAGTTCTCCGGTTTGTATAGAATGATAACACGCTTCTATCACTCGCATATTATTAATAGTAGAAACTCCTGTAATTTCTGGATTACTATTCATTTGTATTACTTCCGAAAAGTGCTCCACTTCTAGCCGGTATAGATCTCCGTATATATTCTCTTCACGCATTATGTCTGCCACTTGTGTTATTACCTTCCCTACTCCACCGTTATTATCTGGTCTAAAGGCAAAAGGCACTTTGATCGTTCCTTTTGTACCTATTACTTCATATTCATTTCTTCCAGTCATATCAAAACTGCAGTCAAATATGGCACGTACTCCCCCGCCCATGTTCAAATATCCAAAGGTACTCAAATCTATACCTGTTTCAGGGTCAAGGTCCGCAAAGCATTGCACAGAAACTGGTTCGGCATCTAACAAATAACGAATGGCATGAATGCTATAACAACCCACATCATAAAGAGAGCCTCCCCCCTTTGCTTTGTCCATTCTAAATTTATCTACACGGGATTGTAAGTGAAAGGAGTGACTCGATTTTATAAGCTTTATGTCCCCAATATCACCCGATGCTATTATTTCTTTTACGCGCTGATGCTGTGGATGTAGCTGGTACATGAAGGCTTCCATAAACTTTACATTGCTCTCTCGACATACTTCCACCATTTCTTCTGCTTCTTGGGCTGTTAAAGCTACTGGCTTTTCGCATAGTATATGCTTACCTTGCTTAGCTGCTTTAAATACCCATTCCTTATGTAAATGATTAGGAAGCGGGATGTAAACAGCTTCAATATCGGAATCGTTAAGAAGCTCTTCATAGCTTTCATAAGCTTTAGGGATACCTAGCTTAGAAGCTACTGGATGCACTTGACTTCCCCTACTCGAGATAGCTATTAACTCCGCATTATCTGCTCGGCCAATTGCCGGTATTAGTTGTTGCTGCGCAATATTTGCCGTACTTAATACTCCCCATCTAATGTTCTCCATTCAGTCATCTCCCTTTACCTTCAGACTCCAATTATTAACAAAAGTAATACTAGTAAACTCCTTTAATTTCACTATGGACTTCTTGCATATAAAACTTTGCTAGTTTTTGCATTTCCTCTCCTGTATAAGCACTAACATTAACTGCCTGTAGGTTATCCTTTACTTGAGCAACTGTTTTAAAACCAGGTATGACACATGAAATTTCTTCATGCTCCAGTATCCACTTTAATGCAGCTCGAGTCATATTTTCTCTACCTTCCGCAATCCATTCTAGTTTACCCGCTAACTCCACACCCTTTTCTAACCCTAATCCTGCAAAAGTTTCACCCACATTAAACGCAGCTCCATCTTGGTTAAAGTTACGATGGTCATCCGATCCAAATTTAGTACCTATATTAAATTTTCCAGTTAGTAGTCCACTTGCAAGCGGAACACGCGCAAGGATTCCGACACCCTTTTCCTTAGCCTTTGGAAATAATTGATCCAATGGTTTTTGGCGGAAAATGTTGAATATTACTTGTAGGCTATCAACATTTGGTTGTTCTAAGCATAGTAGCCCTTCTTCAACCGTCTCCACACTAACACCATAATAACGAATTTTACCTTGTTTCTTTAAGTGATCCAGCACTTCAAATACTTGACCATCTTTTAAAATTTCTAGAGGTGGACAATGAATTTGCAACAAATCAATTTGATCTCTACCAAGACGTCTTAAGCTATCATCACAGTACTTCGTAACACTTTCCATGGAATATGTTTTAGGATCATAAACATCACCCGCTCTGCAAAATTTCGTAGCTATATGAATCTCTCCATGTTTTCCTTTCGTTGCTTTGGCTAAAAGCTCCTCACTATGACCATCCCCATATACATCGGCTGTATCAAAAAAGTTAACCCCGTTGCCAATTGCATAATCTAATGCTTTTAAAGACTCCTCGTCATTTGTTTTTCCCCATGCTCCACCTATTGCCCAAGTTCCAAAGCTAAGCTCACTTACCTTTAAATCTGTGCTACCAATTTGACGATAATTCATTTCGCCACTCCTCTCCCTTTGTAAATAAGAGCCTCAACTAGGTAGTTGAGACTCGTTATAACACTTACTTGCGGAATTCCAAAAGTGCTTTATTTAAAACTTTTGTTTGACCATAAACCTGTTGATAAATAAGAAATAACTTTTTATATTTTTCCACATTTACGGGAATAGGATTAAACTGTTTATCTTCATTTAAAAAGTTAGCTGCACAATCTTTTAATGAATTAAACCACCCACAGCCATAAGCTGCTAGCATCGCTGCTCCCATTCCTGGTCCCTGTTCGCTAGTTAGTCGGACAATTTTCGCATCGAAAATATCTGCTTGCATTTGAAGCCAATCATCATTTTGAGCTCCACCACCAATTGATACAATAGTATCTATCAACTTCCCGTTTTTCCGAAAGATTTCAATAGATTCATGTAAAGAGAATGTTATTCCTTCTAAAACAGAACGAACAAAATCCTTGCGCTGATGCGAACTATCTATTCCTATGAAACTAGCACGAATTATTGCATCTGCATGAGGTGTTCTTTCTCCAACTAAATAAGGGGTAAACAACAATCCATTTGAACCTACCGGAACAGTATTTACCTCGGACAATAATTGTTGGAAAGATTCTTCACTTGCGAAAACCTCTTTAAACCACGTCAAGCTATGACCCGCAGAAAGCGTTACACCCATTGTATAAAAAGCATCCGAGACCCCGTGATTAAAATAATGAACCTTCCCATTAAAATTCTTATCTGGGGTTGCCTCATAAGATAATACAACACCCGATGTCCCTATGCTACAAAGCGTTTTTCCATCCTCTAAAATTCCAGAGCCAATTGCACCACAAGCATTATCCGCACCACCTGCAAACACTCGAGTTGTAGCTGATAAACCAGTTGCTTGTGCAATATCTAAAGAAATAGTACCAACTTCGTCATGGGAATCTAACAATGGCGGACAAATACTTGGGTTGATATCCAATAAAGCACATATAGTTGTGCTCCATTCTTTTCTACCAACATCTAATAAAAGAGTTCCCGCAGCATCCGAATAATCTATATGAAGCTGACCTGTTAATCTGTACCGCAAATAATCCTTTGGAAGTACAAAAGTCTTTACCTGCTCAAATACTTGCGGCTCATGTTCTTTCACCCATAATATCTTGGGTAACGTAAAACCTTCCAAAGCAGGGTTTTTTGTTATTTGAAGCAGTTTATCTTCACCAATTACATTATAGATTTGCTGACACTGAGCTGTAGTGCGTGTATCATTCCAAAGAATTGCAGGACGTAATACCTCATTTTGTTCATCTAACAGAACAAGACCGTGCATTTGTCCCGAAAAACTCATCCCTTCAATATTCGCTATATCGCTTGGAAAATCCTTTAATAACTCTTTTAAACCTACTATTGTTTGTTCCACCCAGTGCTCGGGATTTTGTTCGCTATAACCCGTTTTTTCCTGTATTAAAGGATAGGGTTTCGATACACTTTGAATGACTTCCCCACTAGTATCGACTAGCAATATCTTCACAGCGCTAGTTCCTAAATCTACCCCAATAACATATTTCATCACTTCAGCTCCTACCAAATGCATTCCTATTATTTGTTGAATGACTGCAATAAGTACTGATTGATCGTCGCCTTGATCTGCTCCAAACGGCCAGAAGCCTGTTTAATATCTTGAAGTCCAAAGGCATACGCTTCTAGCTTATGGAAATCAGTATTATTTTCTACAATATCTAATCCAATACCTTCTTTGTACGTCTTGTAGCGATCGTCCACCACATTTTCAAGCACTTTATCATCAATCAAGTTTTGTGCAACTCGTAAACCTACGGCAAAAGCATCCATTCCAGCAATATGTGCGTGGAACAGGTCCTCTGGTTCAAATGATGCTCTTCTAACCTTCGCGTCAAAGTTTAAACCACCTTTGCCTAATCCACCATTTTGTAAAATCTCATACATCGCAAGAGTTGTAGTCCATAAATCTGTTGGGAATTCATCTGTATCCCAGCCAAGAAGTGGATTACCTTGGTTTGCATCCACGGATCCTAACATATTATTAATCCTCGCATAATGCAGTTCGTGTTCAAACGTATGACCAGCAAGTGTAGCGTGGTTTGCTTCGATATTAAATTTAAACGAATTTTCCAGGTCATAGCTTTGTAAAAATGCATGAGCTGTTGCAACATCATAATCATATTGGTGTGTGGAAGGCTCTTTTGGTTTTGGCTCGATTAAGAACTGTGCTTCGAAACCAATTTCTTTCGCATAATCTACAGCCATATGATAGAAACGAGATAAGTTATCCAATTCTAGTTTCATATTTGTATTTAGTAAAGTGTCGTAACCTTCACGTCCACCCCAGAATACATAGTTTAGAGCACCAAGCTCTTTACCAATTTCTAATCCTTTTTTTACTTTAGCCGCCGAGTAGGCAAAAACATCTGCATTACTTGAAGTTGCTGCCCCGTGCACAAAGCGTGGATGCGTAAAGTTATTCGCCGTATTCCAAAGCAATTTAGCTTTACTATTTTTCATATAATCTTTTATCATGCTAACAATTACATCTAAGTTTTGATTACTTTCTTTAAGGTTGCTTCCCTCTGGAGCAATATCAATATCATGGAAACAGAAGAACGGGACATCCATCTTTTCATAAAATTCAAATGAGGCCTCTACTCTTGCTTTTGCTAGATCCAATCCACTAAATTTATCCCAAGGTCGGTTCATACTCCCTGCGCCGAAAGGATCTGATCCATCCATCGTAAACGTATGCCAATAGGAAACGGCATATCTCAAAATCTCTTCCATCGTTTTACCGCCAATTTTTTCTTGTGGATTATAAAATTTAAACGCATAAGGATTTTTGGAAGCTGCACCTTCAAATTTAATTTTCTCGACATTTTGGAAATAGACCATTATTTTGACCTCCTGAATTTTATCTCTACAAATTGGCCAATGGCTTTTGCATGAGATTTAACTGTTTAATTTGTTTGTTAATTAACCGAACAAAGTTGTATTATCATAATTAAAAAGTGTATGCTATTAATAATTCTCCAATTCTTTCAAATAAATTGAAAACAAAGGATGGTTCTTCATGAATGCAATAAGTAGTTTTATATATAATGCACTTGAATGGATTACAAGACTTGCCTATTTAAATTTGCTATGGGTCTTCTTTACATTGCTGGGTGGAGTAATCTTCGGATTTTTCCCCTCTACTACTTCAATGTTCGCCATAGTGAGAGAATGGTTGAAAGGTGAAACAGAAATACCATTGTTTAGTACCTTTTGGAAACATTTTAAAGAGGAATTCATGAAAAGTAATTTGTTAGGAGTCCTTGTTACGCTCATTATAGTCATTATTGGATTAGATATTATTTACATACAATCTACTAATAGTGATTTGTTAACTTGGACATACTTACCATTATTTGCTTTTATGTTATTATTCATCATGTTCCTGTTTTATTTGTTTCCGTCCTTCGTCCACTTTAATTTAAAATTAGGACCGATTATAAAAAATTCCTTTTTCATTATGCTTATTAATCCAATTACAACTCTATTAATCTTCCTATGCCTGTTGCCATTCTTTTACTTAATAAGCCTACTTCCAGCCATTGGAATTATATTTGGCGGAAGTGTCTACGCTTTTATATCGATGAGGTTTAGCCTACATGCATTTCAGAAAGTGAGCGACAAGCAAGAAGCCTTAAAAGTGAGCAGTGAATTATAGCTTCCCATTGTGGAAGCTATTTTTATTGTCTAACACCATGGCCTAACTTTCCACTTGCCCCAGTCTTCTTAGCCTTTTACCGCACTTGCAGAGATACCTTCCACTACTTTGTTGCTAAAGAAAATGAAAGCAATAATAATTGGTAGAACGCTAATGATTAGAGTTGCCCCTATTGCACCCCAATCGGTCATATATTGACCAATGAAATTTTGGATGCCAACTGTTAATGTTTTATATTTCTCAGAGCTGATAAACGTATTAACAAACACAAACTCATTCCAGTTATAAATCATATTAATCACTACAGTGGTAGCCATTACTGGTGTTGTCATCGGAAGAATTACTTGGAAAAACATTCGATTGACGGAACAACCATCGATAACAGCAGCTTCCTCAATTTCTTTTGGTAGCGTGTAATAGAATCCAAGCAAAATCATCATCGTTATGGGTAAATTATAGGCTGTATATGTAATAACTACTCCGAGCGGATTATCGATTAAATTCACACTTAAAAACATACTGTACAGTGGAATCAATGCTGAATGAATAGGAATCATAAGCCCAATGATGAACAGGCTAAGAACGGCCCCACTTAGTTTCCATCTCATTCGCGTAATTGCAAAAGTAGCCATACTTGCGAAAAGAACGGTTAATACGATCGCTAGCGTGGTAATCCAAACACTATTAAAAAAGTAAATACCTATACCGCCATCCCATACTTTTAAATAGTTTTCCCATCTAAACTCCGAAGGCAATGCGAACGGTGAACCCGCAAATATTTCTCTATTGTCTTTTAAGGAGAAGATGAATAACCATAATAGCGGGACGATTTGAAACAATGCTACAACCAATAGACTAAAATATAGAAAAAAGTAGCCTACACGCTTCATATACAAACCTCCTCTAATATTCTATTCTCTCTTTTGGTGTAGTTAGTTTACGAACGATAAAAGTTACGATTAATGTAATGATTAATAGAAGGAACCCAATCGCACTTCCGTACCCAAAGTTATAGCTTGAAAAGGCTAACTTATACATATAAGACGCCATTACTTCACTTGCACCATTCGGTCCACCAGAAGTCATCACATAGATTAGATCAAAGTATTTTAACGATCCAACTATTGCTAATACGACAGTTACACTTACGACTTCCTTGATCAAAGGCAACTTAATCTTCGTAGCAATTTGGAATGCAGAAGCACCATCGATTCTTGCAGCTTCGATTAATGACTCTGGAATATTCTTTAATGCAGCATAGTAAATCAAAATATAAAAGCCCGCATATTGCCACAAAATTGGAATGAAAATTGCAAATAAAACTAAGGATGGATCCGCTAACCAAGCAGGAGGATTTTCCACTCCTATTTGTTTCAGAAATACATTTAAAATACCATTTGACGGGTTATACACTTTAATCCATAGCTGTGCAATCGCAACGGATGACAGTAACATCGGTATTAAGTATATCTTTCTCAGTAGATCTGATCCTTTTATCTTGGATGCTAATATAAAGGATATTACCAAATAAATACCTAAACTCAGTGTCGAGAATATAGCCAGTAAAAACGAATGATAGGCACTACTCCAAAACTTCATATCCTGAAGCCCATTTATATAATTCTCTAATCCAATGAATGTTTTATCTCCTATTCCATCCCACTCCATTAAGCCATAATAGCCTGATAGAATTAGTGGTATGAATACTAATACTAGAACTAGTAACAGCGCAGGTGAAATATATAATGCTATTAGTAGTTTGTTAGACATTACCTTGTTCATAACATTCAACTCCTTCCTTACCAGGTAGAGAAGGGCTATCCAACTAGGCAGGATAACCCTCTGTTTTTCATTACATTCCTTCAACAGTAAAATTCGAACAAAGTTGATTTTCGCTCCAGGCGGATGCTTTACGTGGGCACGGCTTCAATCAACGAAGTCTACTTTATAATAAATTAATTATGAAATTGACTCGTTCATTTCTATTTTGAAAGAGCTTCCTCATGCGCTTTGGCAAATTCTTCTGGAGTCATTTCTTTTCCAAAAAGAGCCTGAATCGAATCTAAGTGCACTTGTGCGACATCTGGACTCATTTGAACGTCAGCAAATAACGTAATATTACTTGCTTCATTTAATTCATTTAAAATATCAATATACATTTCTGGAAGATCTAAAGAATCAGCATCCACTTTAGTAGCAGGTATTACGCCGGCTTGAGTAACCGCTTTTTCACCCCACTGTTTCACAAAGTATGCAGCAAAATCTTTCGCTTCTTCTTTTACTTTAGAATTCTCTGCTACGAATAGTCCAACTCCAGGACCTCCAACAAAGCTATTCATATCGCCGTTTCCATCAACCGTTGGGAATTTTAAGTATTCTACAGAATCTCTAAATTCCTGTGGTACAGTTTCGTTTGTTGTGTAGTTCGGTAAATCCCAAGTTGCGATTAAATACATCGGCACTTGCTCACTCATGAACATACTCTTTGCTTCTTCATCCGCTAGTCCATTAAATCCGTTTACAAAAGCACCCATATCAACAAGGTCTTGAACCTTTTGCGCTGCCTCTACTAATGCAGGGTCTTCAAATGTTCCTGAGCGATCGATTGCCTTATTTAGAACATCCGCTCCACCCAAACGGTCTGCTAAATACATATACCAAAGTGATCCCGTCCAAGCATCTTTGTTTCCTAAAGCGATCGGATCAATTCCATCTTCTTTAAAAGCTTTTACAACACTTTCTAATTCTTCAAAAGTCTTTGGTGCTTCTAAACCTTGTTCATCAAACATTGCTTTATTATAGTAAAGTGTCACAATGTTAAGCTCTAATGGTAAACCGTATGTCTTACCATCTAGTGCATAAGCTTCTGCAGTTCCTGATACAAAGCTATCACTAAGTTCTTCTTCAATAACATCGTCTAATGGAGCGAACATGTTACCACCAACATAAGGCTCTAAAAACCCTGCTGCCCAAGTCATACCTACATCTGGAAGTTCTTTAGATGTTGATAAAACTCTTAGTTTGTCTTTATATTGTTCATTACTCAACACTTCCAAATCTACTTTAACTCCATCATGTTCTTTTTCGTAATCAGCAATAATTTCATTTACAACATCATAATGCTGTTTGGAGCTTCCTTCTGGCCATAAATGCATAAACTTAATTTCTTTGTCACCGCTTGAACTTGATGACGAGTCACCTGAATCTGAACACCCTGCCAATAAAAAAAATACAGAAGCAAATAGTAGAATTTTAATCATTTTGTTGATTTTCATTCTTATTTCCCCCACCCCAATTATTTTACAACAATATTCTGAATATTGTATGCGTTTTCATTGTAGCAAACAAAACTAAGTTAGTCTAGTGGATGAACAAAGTTTTTTTATTCATGTTTTATATGTTAGAATGATGAAAAAGAGAGAAAGAGCTGAAGAAGGATGAAAATGAGTACCCATCAAACATGGAATCACCATGTTGTAAAAAAAGGCAATAAATCATTAGTTCTCGATAAAATAAAATACAACTCCCCTATCTCCCGAGCTTCAGTTGCAAGCCAAGTCGGATTAAACAAAGGAACTGTCTCCTCTTTAGTAAATGATTTACTAGAGGAACATCTCATCTATGAATCTGGACCGGGTGAATCTAGTGGAGGAAGAAGACCAGTTATGTTGCTGTTCAATGAAAAAGCTGGCTACTCCATTGGAATAGATCTAGGCGTAAACTATTTACTCGGAGTACTAACAGACCTTAACGGAAATATTCACACTGAGAAGCAAATAACATTTAAAAATTTAAATTATGAAGAGATTGAGATTAAGTTATTTGAGACAATAGAATATCTTCTGAAGTCCACTCCTGAATCTCCACATGGTGTAATAGGAATTGGTGTTGGAGTACCCGGTATTGTCGATAAGGATGATAATATTCTGTTAGCACCGAACCTAAACTGGAGAAATATAAACCTAAAAGAAGTTCTGGAAGAAAGGTATAATATTCCAATAATTATAGAAAACGAAGCTAATGCTGGTGCATATGGCGAAAAAAACTTTGGTGCAGGAAAAGATTTTGAAAATGTTATTTACGTGAGTGCAGGTATTGGTATTGGTGTTGGATTGATACTTAATGACTCTCTTTATAAAGGTTCTAATGGATTTTCTGGAGAACTAGGTCATATGACGATACAAGCAGGAGGCGCTAAATGTCGCTGTGGAAACGAAGGTTGTTGGGAGTTATATGCGTCAGAGCAAGCGCTTGTTAGACAGGCTGAAAAGCTAGATATCCCTTCGGATATGCAAGATTTAGAAGGTCTTGTGACACTCGCAGAGAGTGGAAATGATGAAATCATTGCGTTATTTGAACAAACTGGGGACTATTTAGGCATCGGGATTAATAACATCATAAATATATTTAATCCGCAACAAGTTATTATCGGTAATAGATTAGCTTACTCTGAAAAATGGTTAAAGGATTCGTTAAACAAAAGAATTTCAAATCAAGCTCTTTGGTTCCAACAAAATGATCTTCAAATCGATTTTTCCGAATTATCAACAAGGTCTACAGCATTAGGTGTTGCTGCTTTTTCCATCGAAAACTTTTTGTCCGTCAGTATACAGCAAGATACTGCAATGGAATAGAATATAGGAAATTACCTAAAAATTATAACTTGCCATTTTATTTAATCTAGTGTTATATGTATTAACATATTGAAAAAAATTCTATTTTAGGAATTATTAGGAGCATTAATAATACTGTGAAATCTATTATTTAGCTTGTATTGTTAGCAACTATATAACTTAAAATGGGGAAAAACTAGATGCAAAGGATGATGACAATTGACGATTATACGAAATCCAATATTACCTGGCTTTAACCCCGATCCGAGTATTTGCAGAGTTGGGGAAGACTATTATATTGCCGTTTCCACTTTTGAATGGTTCCCCGGTGTTGGTATTTATCATTCCAAGGATTTAAAAAACTGGCGGTTAGTTTCTCGCCCACTTAATCGTATTAGTCAATTGAACATGATGGGAAATCCTAACTCAGGTGGGGTTTGGGCACCTGCCTTGTCCTACAGTGATGGACAGTTTTGGTTAATATTCACCGATGTAAAGGTTACTGAGGGGCAGTGGAAGGATTGTCATAATTACCTAGTAACCTGCGATACCATTGATGGGGAATGGTCAGAGCCTATCTATTTAAACAGCTCTGGTTTTGACCCATCCTTGTATCATGATGAATCGGGTAAGAAGTACTTAGTGAATATGAAGTGGGATCATCGTCTCCACCATCATAATTTTTATGGTATTGCACTTCAGGAATATGATGTGGAACAGCAGAAATTAGTTGGGGACTCTACTATTATCTTTAAAGGTACAGATATTAAATTAGTGGAAGCTCCTCATCTATATAAAATAAATGACTATTACTATTTGCTAACTGCTGAAGGTGGCACAAAATACGACCACGCTGCTACTATTGCACGCTCCAGAAACTTAGAGGGTCCTTACGAGGTACATCCGGATAATCCGTTAATCACGTCTTTTCCCTATCCGAGAAACCCTTTACAAAAGGCAGGTCATGCTTCTATCGTCCAAACACATACAAATGAATGGTTTTTAGTTCATTTAACTGGTCGTCCACTACCTAAAGACAACCAAGCGTTATTGGATCCACGAGGATATTGTCCACTTGGACGAGAGACTGCTATCCAAAGAGTCGAATGGGAAAATGACTGGCCATATGTTGTAAACGGGAATGGCCCATCACTTGAAATCGAAGGACCTTCTATGGAGGAAGTTGTTTGGGAAAAGGAGTTTGAAGAGAAGGATGATTTTAATGAAGAACGATTAAACAATCATTTCCAATCATTGCGTATACCTCTTGGTGAACAGATTGTTTCGCTAAAAGACAAGCCTGGTCATTTACGACTATATGGGAAAGAATCTCTTACTTCTAAATTTACTCAAGCATTTATAGCAAGACGTTGGCAGCATTTCAACTTTACTGCAGAAACAAAAGTAGCTTTTAATCCAAATACATTTCAGCAATCTGCTGGCCTGGTCAACTATTATAATACCGAAAACTGGACGGCACTTCAGATTTCCTGGCATGAGGAAAAAGGAAAAATTCTTGAGTTAAGCACATGTGATAACTTCACCTTCGACCAACCAATTAAAGGAAATGAAATTGTAATTCCAGCTGAGCAGGAATATGTTTATCTTAGAGTAGATGTCCAAACATCTATTTATGAATATTCCTATTCATTTGATGGTGAAAATTGGACACTAATTCCTATTAAACTCGCATCACATAAATTATCAGATGATTATATTCAAGGCGGTGGTTTCTTCACGGGGGCATTCGTCGGCATGCAATGTCAGGATACTTCTGGTCAAAGTATCCCTGCTGATTTTGATTACTTTATATATAAAGAATCAGAATAACTATATTTATTCTTATCGTAAAAATTGTATTTTCCCTGTATTTCAAACCATATTAAGTAGGCATCAAAAAACGTCGAGAGGGGTTTTCTTATGAGAAATGGTACTCATCTAGGGGCTAATAAAAGAGGTTCTATGGCGAGACGACCTGCAACTAGTAAGAAAGAAGAGATTTCTCTAGAGTTGGCTGAACTTGGTTATTTAACACCAAAGCAAGGTTCAATGTCTCCAAATCGACGTGATATGAGTGAGAGGGATAGATCTTACTAATTGAAGGATGCCAAAAAGGGACACAACGTTTAGTTGTGTCCCTTTTTTCACTATATATACTTTAATTTATTTTAAAATGACTTACTTCATTTTGTAATATTTCTGCTAAGTTTGCTAATGATTGTGCACTAGAAGAAATCTCTTGGTTCGCAGCCAGTTGTTCTTCTGTTGCAGCGCTCGTATCATTTGCACCGTCAGCAGTTTGTTGTGCTAGGAGTTGTATTTCTTTTGAAGCTACTGTCACTGCTTCAGACACAGTTTGTATTTCTTTTATCGCAGTTGAGACAGATTCAATCTTGGATCCCACTACTCCAACCGCAGTTTCAATTTCTACAAAAACTTGACGAGATTGATTGGATGCATTTAGTCCTTCTTTTACTTTTTCTCCACCTATATCAATCGATTTAACTGCTTTTCCCGCTGCCAATTGTATAACACCAACCATTGATTCAATTTCCGAGGCTGAATTTTTGGATTGCTCCGCAAGTTTTCTCACTTCCTCAGCAACTACTGCAAAGCCCTTACCGTATTCCCCAGCTCTAGCTGCTTCAATCGCTGCATTTAGCGCAAGTAAATTAGTTTGCTCTGAAATTTCGGTGATTAATGCGGTAACTTTCTGTATTTCATTCGAGTGCTGTTCCATTTCTTTAATAATATCAGATGACTCTTTAATAGTTGCATCAATGGTATTCATTTGATCAGATACTTTGGATACTACCTCTGATCCATCTGCAACCAATTCTATAACTGTATTTGCAGCATGTTCCATTTCATCATTACTCACAGAAATTCGGTCAACAATGTGACTCATATCTGACAGTGAATCATTGTTTTTATCTACGATGCGTAGTTGTTGTTCGCTACCCATCATTTGTTGTTCAGCAGCTGTTGCTACCATTTGAGAAGATGCAAGGCTCTCTTCTGAGCTTGCTGAAAGTTGCTCAGCACTCGATGCAAGTTCTACAGATGAATCTCTCATTCGTGTAACCATTCCTTTTAGGTCTTCTAACATCTTGTTGAACGTACTAGCTAATATACCAATTTCATCATTATTTTTAATGATGACGTGATCAATTTGTAAGTTTCCTTCTGAAATTTCTTTCATCGAAGCTGTCATTTTACTAACCGGTCTAGCTATACCTTGACTTATGACAGAGGAAATAATAACTCCTACCACAATTGCTACTACTATTAGAGCTAGTATCAAAGTAAGGGTTAGTTTTGCTAACTCTTCAAGTTCTATGGTTGTTTTTTCTACTGATTCCATCATATATTCTTTCATGTCTGCAATAGCAGCCATTAACTCTTCTACTACACTTTTACTGTCAAGCTTTGCAATCTCTGCGTCATCGCTAGGTATTGCATCTCTAGTAATAGCTTTGTTTAATGAGGCATAATGATTCTCTAATTCTATTATTCTGTCTAGCAGGACTTGGCCATCCGCCGCTAATTTCATGTCATTAATTCTGCTAGCAGTTTCTTGGAATCCTTTGTCGAATTGATCCGTTAAACCTTCTACTTTAGTATCACCCAAAGCTAAAGCTAGACTTACCGTTGTCATATCCTTTTGAAAACCAGTAAGTTCATCGAGTAATAGTATTGGTTCCACTCGATCCTCTATTAATGATTTATATTCCCCACTTATCCGATTTACTGAGTATAAGCTTATTAACCCCACAACAATTAATAGAATAAGAACAGATCCAAATCCTGTCCACATTTTCTTCTTTATAGATACTTTCACCTAGCTTATTCCCCTTCCAAAATAAATAAAAAGACTCACTAAAATAACTTTATTACTTCCAAGGAACTAGGTCAATAGAAATTTTATTATTTTTAGAAATAAAGTACTAATATATGAGTCATAATAACTTATTAACTCTAATATATATTTGAGCAATATATCACTTTTCTTTTTAAACAATAAATAATTGAATACAAAAAACAGACACCTATTCTGATGATGCCCGTTTTTTCAAATTTTCAATTAGAGAATTACTTTTTCATTTTGACTTACCCACTGTTGCAGAGGTTCTTGAAAGCGTGATATCATCCACCCCAATATTTTTCCGATAAAATAAGCGGCAACTATAGTACCGATACCAATTGCTCCAAAGGACTGTATAAAAACTAAACCCATTATAGCTGCGACAAAAACATTTACTAAATCACCCGTAATCTTTGCTTTACTAAACTTGATTTTAAACTGTTCGCTAATAACATACGTTAACGCATCGTAGGGCATTAGAGGGAGTTTTGCGGTGAAATATCCGATTAATCCTGCTGATACGACAAATAAACTAATAATCAAATATACACAACGCAATACTATAGATTCAGGTGCAGGCAGTAATTGCACGAGGAATAATGTAGCATCCATAAAGAAACCAAATACAACCGAAATAATTAATTGAAGCATTAAATCTTTTATATCCATACGTTTGCTTAAAATGATTTGAACAAGTATAAATAATATATTTGCAAGGACTGTAGTAATACCGATTGATAAGCCTGACGTTAAGACAAGTGCATATGCCAGAGAAGAAACAGGTGATACACCAAGTCCTGCTTGAATCGATAAACTAACACCAAGTGTCAAAAAAAATAAGCCACCTATATATAAAGTAAGGCGCTTCATCGTAACATTCTTATGATTCATAAGTAATTTCGCTTCCTTTTTTAATCTCCTATCCATCATATCATCCAATTCAAGATACTAAAAATATATATATGATAAACTATTCATATGAAAATACATATAATGAGGTGTACGGATGGATATTCGACAATTACATTACTTTAGAGAAATCGTAAAGCATTCCAGTATTTCTAAAGCTGCAGAAGCCCTACATATAGCACAGCCACCACTCAGTCAACTTTTAAAGAAACTAGAAAATGACCTTGGCACAACTTTAATCCATCGATATCGAAAAAAATGGGAACTGACTGAAACAGGAGAAATATTGTATCAATATGCGGAGCAAACACTAATGCAAAGACAGGATGTTGAGCGACGAATTCAAGAAGTAGAACAAGGAAAAGCCGGAACAATCCGTATCGGTGTTTCTTCCGCATGCGCGAATATGATGATTGATTACGTAAGAACATTTAGAACACAATCTCCTAACGTTAAAATTAGTATTGTTAACGGTAACTCCGATGAATTATTAAAACGACTCGAACAAAGAGAAATAGACTTGGCATTTCTTTTACGTCTGAGCACCAGTGAACAATATGAGATAAAAGTATTAAAAAAACAACCTTATGTTGTAATTGTCCCAACTAACTGGTCGACATCATTTTTAGATTCACATATAACTTTTAATCAGATTGCTAAATTACCTTTTATCATGTTGGGTGCAATAGAAGGACATTCTTTTCATGGAGAAATACATAGAGCGTTTGAAGAACATCATGTAGAACCAAATATTATAATTGAGTGTAAAGATATTGCTATGGTAGCCTCACTTGTTAGTAAAGGTTTAGGAGTATCGATTATTCCAAATATGGATTATGCATCTACCTTTCTAGAAAATCTCACCCTTTTCGAATTGAAACAGTTTAACCATAGTGTGGAACCTATCATCTTAAAACTAAAAAATGCACCTACCTCAAAAGTGGCCGCTCAATTTTGGGATATAGTAGATTAAAAAACATTGGTAAAGAAAAATAGACCCGGAAATACTTTTCCGAGCCTACTTTCTTATACAAGCTAACTATTAAGATCAGCATAAATTTTATAATTTATTTTGATCCAATTTCCTTTGACGAATTTTTCCATCCATATAATTCATTTTCTTTAATGTACTTATAGCAACTTGTAGGCAAGAGGTATTTTGCTTCTCCCCCAATTGCAAATTCATCACGAATATAAGTAGAGCTAATTTCCATGGCAATACCCTTATCGATTAAGTGGAAAGTGCTTCCATCGTCGTTATTTCGCAGCAAAGGAGAACCACTTATCGCTTTCAGCATATCAATACCATCTCTAGCCATGACAATAAATTTATTTTCACTCACTAGTTTATCTGCACTTCCCCACTTACCATCTCCGATATCCACTAATAAGTCTGCTCCCATAATGAAATATAAATCATCCTCTGGGTATACTGTCTTTAAGTGCTTCATTGTGTCATAGGTGGAGATTTTCCAGGCATCTTGCTTCATTTCAAAATTATCTAAGGTGAATTTTTCATCCGATTTAATCGCCATTTCTAGCATATTCCAGCGATGTTCGTCTTCTGTATTCATCGTTTTATCTTTTCTTTTGTTGGAGCAAGGTAAAAAGATGACCTTATCTAACTTGCAACGATTTGCTATTGTACTTGCTGTAAAAAGATGGACATTGGTAATGGGATCAAAAGACGAACCATAAATTCCTATCTTAGCCATTAGATTACCTCCACTTATTCAATAGTAGTTAAACTGTCTTAACATAATTTTATTTAGCGTGCCTCTACTTTTTCTTTCACCTGTTGAATATTAACCATTTTGTTATCCCAACATTTTTGACTTAAGTCAACGGGGTATTCTTCGGGATTCAGAAGTCTTTTATATTCATCCCATAAGAACAACAAGTTTTCTTTCACATCTTGTTGGATTTCTAATATTCCTGGTAATTCGTATACCTGTTTACCATCCACAAATATGTCATGATGAAGTTCTTTAGCCTCGTAATTTGTTACGAACTTACTGATATACGTATGAACCGGATGGAACATTTTCAACTTTTCTTGTTGTTCTGGTTTTTCATCATCCATTGCGATGTAATCACCTTCTGACTTATTACTCGTCAGGTTAATAATACGGTAGACTTTTTTAAGTCCAGGTGTAGTAACCTTCTCTGGGTTTCCAGAAATCTTAATGGTATCTACCATATTTCCATGATCATCTTCAATAGATACCAATTTGTAAACTGCTCCTAATGCTGCTTGGTCATAAGCAGTAATTAGCTTAGTGCCGATTCCCCAAGCATCAATTTTAGCTCCTTGATGTTTTAATTGAGAAATAGTATATTCATCCAAATCATTAGATGCAACAATTTTCGTCTGTTTGAAACCGGCTTTGTCTAGCATCTTTCTCGCTTCTTTGGATAGATAAGCTAAATCACCACTGTCCAAGCGAATGGCTTTGAAGTTAATCTTATCGCCCAGCTCTTTTGCTACTTTGATAGCAGTAGGAACGCCAGACTTTAAGGTGTCATACGTATCTACTAAGAAAGTACAATCTTTATGTCTTTTCGCATACTTATGAAATGCGGTATACTCGTCACGATACGCTTGAACCATAGAATGGGCGTGCGTACCAGATACAGGTATACCAAATAATTTCCCAGCTCGCACATTACTAGTTGCTTCAAATCCTCCGATAAAAGCTGCTCTTGTTCCCCAAATAGCTGCATCCATTTCTTGTGCGCGCCTCGTACCAAATTCCATAGCGGTTTGATCACCAATTACTTGTTTCATTCTAGAAGCTTTTGTCGCTATTAACGTTTGATAATTGACGATATTCAGTATAGCCGTCTCTATCAATTGTCCTTCCGCTAAAGGAGCTTCAATACGTAACATAGGTTCGTTATGGAAGACCAATTCTCCTTCTTTCATCGAACGAATTGTTCCAGTGAATCTCAGCGTTTGAAGATATGCTAAAAAGTCTTCTTCGTAACCTAGTTCGTTCTGAAGATATTCTATATCACTCTTTGTGAATTGAAAGTTAGAAATATATTCAACAATTCTTTCTAACCCGGCATACACTGCATACCCATTACCGAATGGTAACTTTCGAAAATATACTTCAAAAACAGCTTTACGGTTGTGTATATTATCTTCCCAGTATGTTTCTGCCATATTGATTTGGTAAAGATCTGTGTGTAACGCAAACCCATCGTCTTTGTAATTTGTTTTCATGCGTACCCCTCCGTCTCATTTTAATACCCACTTACTAGTTTATAGATGGTTTTATCGGACTTCTGCACCTATGCTGTTTTGGAAATGACCTAGAGCCCATTCATGACCTAGTTGGTTGAAGCTCGCGACAGCATCCTTATAAACGACTACTTTAAAGCCCTTGTTATACGCGTCCACTGCTGTATGAAGTACGCAAATATCGGTACATACACCGACTAAGTGAACTTCTGTAATTTGTCTTTCTCTTAGCTTTAACTCTAAGTCTGTACCGGCAAACGCCGAATACCTAGTTTTGTTCATCCAATAGACTTGTTCACTATTCTTATTATTTTCATATACATCTTTGAGTTTTCCAAACAAATCTCTTCCTTCCGTTCCCTCTATATTGTGAGGGGGAAATAGCTTAGATTCAGGGTGGTACTGGTCATCCTTTTGATGAGTATCAATCGCAAAAACGACCAAGTCGCCAGCAGCTATAAATTCTTCCGTTACATGTAAAATGGCTCCCTCGATATCCTGTCCTGGTTTACCACATGTTAATGCTCCATTGTCCGCCACAAAATCTACCGTGTAATCAATATTCAACAATGCTTTGTTCATCATTCATCCGCTCCTTTATATTAAATAAATCATCAATTGTTAAATTGTTAATTAATACATAGAAAAAAATTAATAATTTGCATTATAGATAGAAACAAAAGGCTCGAAATCGGTAAATCTATATAATTGTGCTTTGTTTTTAGACCATCTATTAGATTTTTTTAACTCCCCTTCATCCATTACTTTTTCAATGAATGGCAAGGATGGTGCTTTTCTAAAAAACTGTGAATCAAGTTTAATCCAGGAATCATCCAATACGGTTAATAGTACGCCCTGTAATTCCGACAATACGAATTCTTTCGGTAAAAAGTTTTTTGCTAATGTAGTAAGAGCCATATCTTTCTTTATAATCCAAATGGCATCTGAAATTATTTGTTGGTGGTCGAAAGCGAGCTCTAACTGACTGATTTCTTCTAAGTTGAATAGCTGTACATCCGAAGCATCATCAGCTGCTTTGCGTTTGACTAACTGGTTTTCTGGTACAATCGCATAATGCGCGTTGGAGATAATCCAAGCACGTTTGTCACGTCCAGGTTTATCGTAAGTGCCAAAGTGTTTCATCTTGAGATTGGTTACCCCTGTCTCCTCTTCAAGTTCTCTCGAAGCTGCTTCAAATGCTGTTTCATCTGGCTGAACAAAACCACCTG
The DNA here is from genome assembly GCF_038008385.1 of Psychrobacillus sp. FSL H8-0487. Lineage (NCBI taxonomy): Bacteria > Bacillati > Bacillota > Bacilli > Caryophanales > Bacillaceae > Psychrobacillus > Psychrobacillus sp. FSL H8-0487. Next base: position 331,411 of record NZ_JBBOZA010000001.1, on the reverse strand, counting down.
GCAATGCCCATTTACTACCTTCTACATTTGGCTCGCCCTCTGCATCCTTTGCTGCTCTTTGTATCAACATCAACTTCAATTCTTTTACAGGTGGTTTATGCTTTTCTACCTCAGTTGAAATGATGGTAAATACGGCAATATCACTTGTATATCCGTCGGGTGTTTTATATTTATTTGCATCGTAATTCTCTAACATTTCTTCTTCCGACTTATATTTCCCCATCATAGTACCTGCCTTTCTATTATAGTACTCGTTCTTTATTTTAATTAACAGTTTGTTATTTGTTAATTGTATTTTACGCTATAACATTTATTTTTGCAAGGCATATGTCATGAAAAAGACAAAATAAAAAGAAATTTCCTTTTGTGTGACGGAGTATTTATTGACCACCATTTTAAATTGGTCTATATAACACCAACATCTTCAAGGAAATTTCAGATGGGACTTAATATTAAGCTTCTAATTTATGATGGAAAGGACACTTTCCTTGAATGGGTTCAATATCATCCCCAATAAAGGATTGCTTCCATTCATTATGTGTTGGATCTCCGAAGTGGCCGATATCTGGATGCTTAGGAAGTTGGTCCCAAACCTCTACTCGTTTACGAACCTTTTCACGCGACATAATACCACCCTTTTCAGTTCCTTCTAGTCCTTCGAAGATTTTGCGAGGCTGAAATCCAAGAACCATTGCATTCCCTAAGTGACGTGTCTTTCTCTTCTTATATGCAGGAGCATTTCCAAACACGAAGATTGGCTCTCCATTGAATCGAAAATCCCATAAATGATGATCAGGGTCGCGTGGACTGTCTTCTGGCCATTCAACTTCATCCATTTCATGTAAGTATTGAAGGATATCCCAGAATTGCTTACGATAATCCTCGATTGAACCCTCTTGCTCAAAAGGCTCTACAAATACAAAGAGACCATGTCTTTTGTAATTTGGTAATTTAAACAGATCTAGAAAGCCTTCCACTGCAGAAGGTAGATTACTCCAGTCCTCTTGGCTAATATATGCATAACGAAGCTCGCCTTTCAATTCTCCACTCATTCCAAAAAAACAAGGAAACGTCTTATCCGTTACTGTGTTATGAAAAGTTTCATATTCCTTATACAGCCAATTTGGTAAGTCGGTTCTAGTATGAAAATCTTCTTTTGTCAATAATGCCTGTTCCTTTGTAATCATACAATCGCCTCCACAATCATTATTCATACATCTCTTAGTCTTGTCTTTACCCAATCTTAAATCCCCTAAAACAATGATATTAAAATTCAAATAAACTTCACTGAAAAAGGTTATACAATGAAAAATATAGGGAATAGAAAAGAAGAATGAATTAAAAAAGTGGAGGATTCCTTATGGTAAAAATAATTCAAGATCAATCTCAAGTACATTGTCAAAGTGAATATGAAACACTAAAAAAAGTCGTCTTATGCGAACCTCAATATATGGAAATTAAAGAAGTAATTAATGATGTTCAGAAACAATATGTAAATGATAATATTGACCGTTCACTTGCTATTTCACAACATCAACAATTTGAAAAAGCCTTAGAGAATGCCGGTGTGGAAGTAATTAAATTAACACCAAGCAAAGACCATCCCGAACAAGTTTTCACAAGAGATATAGGCTTTACCTTGGGCAATCATTTGTTTATCTCCGAAATGGCAAATCCGATTCGTCAGGGTGAAGAGAAAGTGTTAGCTGATTGGATGAATGAACATGACATTTTTTACAAAAAGCTTTCTGAACACTCCATAGAAGGTGGCGATGTTATCGTGGATGGCCATCGAGTGTTTATCGGGATTAGCCATCGTACATCTATGGACGCTATTAAAGTTTTACAAAAAGAGCTAACAGATTTCGATATCCTACCTATTGATTTTAACCCAAAATACTTGCACCTTGACTGTGTATTCAATATTCTCTCTGCAAAAGATGCATTGATTTTTCCTGATGCGCTCGACAAAAATATGGTGGAGCTATTATCGAGTATGTATAATTTAATCGAAGTGAGCGAAAGTGAGCAGTTCTCAATGGGTACCAATGTATTATCTATTGGACAAAATCGGGTAATCAGTTTACCAATTAATCATGACGTTAATCTTCAAATGAGGCAGCATGGCTATCAAGTGATAGAGGTCGATTTCTCGGAGATCATAAAATCAGGTGGTTCCTTCCGCTGTTGCTCTATGCCAATAGAACGACGCTAATAAAGTTACACACAAAAGACCCATTCCTCTAGGAATGGGTCTTTTTAAAGTGCCTTATTTAGAAAGGATTTGTTGCTAATAAGCTAGCTGTTTTCACATAAATTCTCGGATCTAATTTTAATTGTGACACAATGAACTCAGCTATATCTTCTGGTTGCATAAATTGGTCGATTTTATCTTTATCCACTAAAGAAGAATTGGTAGCCAGCTCTGTTACGACTGTACTCGGAGTTAATGCAGTCACGCGTATATTATTACGGCGAACTTCTTGAGCTAATGATTCTGTCAGCCCAATAACCCCAAATTTAGATGCACTATATGCACTTGAACCAGGCGCACCATTTAATCCATTTGTTGAAGAGATGTTAATAATATCTCCTCCATTTTTTTCAATCAGTTGTGGAAGTACTGTATGTGTTACATAATAAGTACCCATTAAGTTAACATCAATAATCTTTTTCCACTCTACAGGATCTGTGTCTACTAGTTTCTCAAAGCCACCAATTCCTGCATTATTTATTAATATATCGGCAGTTCCTAATTCACTAGTTAGTTTTTCTATTGCTTGTTTCACTTCTTCTAATGAAGAAACGTCTGCTGGCGCATAAGCTACTTTAACATTTAAGGTACCAATTTCTTCAGCTACACTCTTTAATGCTTCCTCTGTTCTTGCAAGTAATCCAACGTTTACTCCTTCTTTTGCTAAAGCAATAGCTATCGCTTCGCCAATACCTCTTCCTGCTCCCGTTACAAATGCCACTTTTCCTTTTAATGATTGTCCCATTTTTAGCAACTCCTTTTTCATGATAATCTACTCTAATCATAGTCCTGTAAAATGAAAAACTCCATTTAAACAACTTCACTATGTGAAATCCATCATGATATACAGAGGAAAGAAGCCGAGAGAAGTGTTTAATCACTTTTCACGGCTCTTTTTCATCCTCAATAGGTAACTCTATAACGCCTATCAGTTGGACCCTAAATATAGTGCATATTATCAATTTGAATTACGAGAAATGCTCCTTATTTGGAATTTACGGGCATATTTATTCATCAAAATTTTTCCTAAAGAATGGGCATTACGTAGTAATATTATTTAATTCAAAACATCAAGAAGGTCTGTTAGATGTTAGTGGAATCTTCTCATAATCTTCCGGATTCAACGTTTCTACAGAACCATCTGCGACGCCTTTAATAATTGTTTCTAGTCCACGTTCAACCGATTTAACAAGTTGTCCTTTTTCCTTCTGCCCCATTGTTTGTGTCTGACCTTTCACCTCAAAAAGCACAGTTCCACTACCATTCAGCGCATAGCTTCCAAGAGCTGTGCCCGGGAGATCAAGCCCTTGAGAATAGAGTGAAATATTCTTGAACTTTGAGTTACCATAAGATTGAAGTTCGTTATAAGCTGCAACGTTCAATTGTCTTGAAAAATCATAGTTGTAGTTATCAGCATATTGGGCGTATTTCGCTCCTTCAGGTGTGTTCGGATCTGGAACAAACTGTGCGGATAGTGACAGCGTTACTTCATCCGAGGTGCCATCCACATAGTATATCCCTTGATGATGTAAATCCACAAAGACATCTACATTTCCATACTCCTCTTTTAATGCCTTATATACATCACGAGAAGTTTGTGATTCAGGTGTGATAAACCAACCTGGCTTGTTAGATGCTCCTGGGAAGTCTTGCGCCTCTGGGACATAGTTTAAGTTTGGATTAAAATCCCTATTCACATCGAAACCTGGATTCTCGCCATAGTTATAACTTTGACTAATCCCTCGGTCTAAATAGTTCCAAGAAGGTTTAGCGCTTGCCAGTTGTGGGAAATCTCTCACTGCTTCATCCCATGTCATACTATTACGTCGTTTGTCCGCTTCAGATGCATCTGGATTCATCATGGGCATGAAAACAATCGTAACTTCTTCACGGATTTTCTTTGCTTCTTTTGAATTTGTGGAAAGGCTTTTTAAGAGATTTAAAAGAGCGACTGTACCAGTTTTTTCGTTACCATGAATTTCGCTTTGAAGAAGAATAACTTTGTCACCTGTTCCAACTTTGGCAGTGTATATATCCAACCCTTTATGGGATTGACCAACGACCTCTACCTGTACAACTCCATTACTTGTCTTCTCAAGTTGTTTGAGTGTTTTTTGGAGCTCACCATGACTGATAAAACCAGAGATAGAGTATTCATGATGATGTGTTTCTTGTTTAACCGTATCCGCAGCATAAACAGGAAAAGCCAAGCTTGTACATAGCCCTAAAATACCTATTGTACTAACCATTTTTTTCTTCAATACATATCACTCCTTCTTCTAATTCTTAGAACTGTTACTAGAATAACAAACGAAATTTAAATAGTAAATTTATTATGAATATTTGATTAATTAGTATTATAATAGAGTTATATAGCTCAATTTATGTATACCTTTAGTGACACGAAGGACTAATTATTTCGACTACCAAAGTTAATCACTTTATAAGATAATTGAACTACATTGAATTTTATGTTATTCCTTTTACCAATCTAATTCCCTTACTAAAAAAGAGTCGAGAAAAGTGATTATCACTTTTCTCGACTCTTTTAATCTTCTACTGGTAACCAACCTTTTACATTTACTAGTCTATCCCATAATGGATCAGGGATAACTAACTCTTCTTGCGCTTGTCTCGAAAGAGTTTTACGTATTTGATCTTCCTGGCCTGCTTGAACTTTATCCATCCACTTTGGTTCCATTAATAGTTCTCGACCCAATGCAATGAAAGGCACTCCCGTTTCTAACGCTTCGACTACCTCATCCGGTGTATGCAATGAACCTACTCCAACTACCGGAGTCCGATCCCCTATTTTTTCATGTATCTTAATAATTCTTGACTCTGTTTTATCTTCTTCACGGAAGGAACCATTCCAGAAATGATTCACAGACACATGTAGATAATCTAAGCCCTGATCAGCTAGCTTATCTACGAATTGAAGAGTATCCTCCAATTGAATCCCAGGGTTACTGCCCTCTTCTGGAGAAATTCGATAACCAACAATAAATGGTGTTTTTGCATGTTCCCTTACTGCTTGTTTAACAGAATCTATGATTGCCATGGGAAACTTCATACGTTTCTCAAGGGAACCTCCCCATTGATCTTCTCTTCTATTTGAATGCGGCGAGAAGAACTGCTGTAACAGGTAAGTGTTAGCTCCGTGGATTTCTACTCCATCAAAGCCTGCATCTATTGCTCTTCTTGTAGCATCTCCAAAAGCCTGGATAGTCTGCTTAATTTCATCCTCTGTCATCTCTCTCGGAACTATTGCACCTTCACGTTCCGCAGCAACAGCACTTGCTGAAACGGGTTGCTGATCTGGTAATAACTGGGCCGGCGACTGTCTGCCCCCATGATAAATTTGAATAATAGCTTTTGTTCCATTCGATTGAATACTCTGAGCTAGTTTTTTCAATCCTGGAAGGAATTTATCATCATCTATGCTAAATTGTCCTGGAAATCCTTTACCACCCTTGATCACATATGCACAAGCAGTGATAAATGTACCGACACCACCAGAGCGCTCCTTATAATAGGCTAACTCTCTTTCCGATACTTCCCCGCTTTCTTCCGAGGAATAGTGAGTCATTGGAGCTACCATAATTCGATTTTTTACTTTTACACCTGATGAAAACGTAAATTCTTGAAAAATCTTTTCGTATTTTTGTTTCATTTTATTAACCCCTTTACTAGTCTTCCTAAGAAGAACAATGTATCTTCTTTGTTAATACTACAGAAGTTAACGTTAATGTTCCAACAATCTGCCACATGAAATCCCTATGCTGCACACTATGTATAATAGTATACGTCATAGGGATTTGTTTATTGCTCAGCTCTAATTTTTTCTATTTCTTTCACCCAAGCGGTAATGTTTTGATGTATACGTTCATACTCTTGATCATTCCAGCATGGCCATACACATTAAGAGAGAATTCTTTTACTATATTCAGTGAGTTTTATACAAATCTGTTGCTATATTATTCTCAAATTTATAGAGCCGACGTATTTTTGTAGTCAGATCATATACATATTTACACAAAAAAACTCCTGACCGCAAATTAAATTCCGGTCAAGAGTTCTTTTATAGAATAACTAGTTGTCATTTATGCTTTAACTAGTAATCCGCCTTCTTTTAAATATTTTTGTATGCCTTCAGCTGCACGATAAGAAAGTGCACCCAGTGTTCCAGTTGGATTAAAGCAACTATTATGTGGGAATGCAGATGCACCTAAAACAAACACGTTTTCAGCTTCCCACATTTGTAGGTAAGTATTTAGCGCTGATTTCTCAGGGTCTGTCCCCATAATTACTCCACCTGTATTATGAGTATTTGAATCTTTATTTACATTAAATGGACCTTGCTCTTCATTTGTATCAATAATATCTGCACCAATTTCTTCTGCAAATTTACGCGTAATCTTAGACATGTATTTCCCCAACGCGCGGTCATTGTCTGTATATTCATATGTCATGCGTAATAATGGATATCCAAATTCGTCTTTAAATTCTGGGTCAAGGTCTAGATAATTTTCTTTATGTGGTAAAGAAGCACCTTGCGTTTTAACTGGGAAGTTTGAATTCGCATATTTAATAGATTTCTCTTTGAACTCAGCCCCCCAGTTTGGCGTTCCTGCAGGTACACGGTTTACCGCAATCGGACGGTCACCATATTGTGTTGAACGAATACCAGCACCATGTATGAAATCTACTTCCGCATGGCCAAAGTTATCCCCCATGTATTCAGCAATCTCAATACCTAACGCTCCAGCACCACCATATAGGTTAAACTCTTTGTCCTCGAAGAATAACTGAGAACCTCCAGCTGTTACCTGATAACAGTAATTTTTACCGATTGTCCCTTTACCTGTTTTTGGATCATAAGGAGTGCCGATACCAGAGTTTAGAAGTAAACGAGAATTATTGAATACATAACTCGCAACTACAACTACATCTGCAGGTTGCTCAAATTTTTCTCCAGTTAGCATATCTACGTAAATAACCCCGTTTGCTTTACCACCACTTTTAGTTAATTCCACCACATTAGAATGTGTACGAAGATCTAGCTTACCTGTTTGTTTTGCAACCGGAATTACCGTTACTGCTGGGTCACCTTTCGCTCCATATTCACAACCAAAGTTTTCACAATACGCACAGTATTGACATGCTCCACGAGAGATGCCGTCAGGGTTTGTATATGCTTCAGAAAGGTTTGCTGCAGGAATAACGAAAGGTTTGTATCCAAAGCTTGTTGCCGCTTTTTCGAATTCTTTCATTAATGGTGTTTTCACTAAAGGAGGCGTTGGATATGGATTCGTACGTTTCCCCCAAAGTTCTACTGTTTCCCCTGAAATACCAGCCATTTTTTCGAATGTATCATAGTATGGTTCCATCTCATCATAGGTTATACCCCAGTCTTCAAGACCTTCCATCCAAGCAGGGATTTTTTCGATTCCGTAACGCTCAATTGTTTTTGTACGTATTTCGAAGTCATAAGGTAAGAAACGATAAGTTTGTCCATTCCAGTGACTACCTGCACCACCTACTCCGTCACCTACTATAAATGTACCGTAGTGACGCATTGGTAAAGCCTTACCGGATAATGTATTTCTATAAGTAATAGTTTCCTTCGAAAGATCTTGCATTAATTCTTGACGATGTTGATAACGAAGTTCATCATGTCCCATTGTATAATCAGCTGTTGTCCGGTCTTTACCTCGTTCTAACCCAACAACGCTTATGCCTGCTTTTGTTAGTTCAGCTGAAACGATTCCACCAGCCCAACCCATTCCTACTACTACAACAGGTACTTTAGGTAATTTTGTAACCATTTATATGTCAGTCCTTTCTATTATTAATGTCCCATATGAGAATTTAAACTTTGTGGTTCCAGTTCGATAAATTTCTCATCTTGTATTTCAGCTACATATTGCATACGAGATCCTGGATACTTACGCATACTCCAACCTAACATTTCATTGTTACCACCATACATTGGGTCTGCATATACACCCTCTATAGTTAATGTACGTAGTAAATTGAAAAATTGAGAAGAAGAAACTTTTCCATATAATTCAACTTTACCTTCACTAAAGGAAAGTAGAACTTCATCTTGCTTAGCAGCTTCTAACTCTTTAAAATCAACTTCATATTGTTCGTTACTATACTTGTCTAAACTAACTAAACCAGCTAGAAATAAATCTTTTCTAAGTATCTTCGTTTGTGGACCTTGGTTTTCTTCTGCTTTATAAAATGCACCTAAACGGTAGTCTTTAACGTTAGAACCCCATGGGCCAGCCAACTGATGATCGATATAAATAGCTGCATTAAGTTCTTTTGCACCAGGACCATTTGCATCTTCTGGGAAAATACGTTCCACTGCCGCTTGAGTAACTTGATATTGGTTTGGTGTGAAGAACATTAAAGCTACATTTGGGTTAGCCTTAGGTGTTGCCGCGTGATTTTGAGTTTTAGTAGTGGTCGCTGATTTGTCATCTTTTATTAGAAGACTTCCTAAAGCTCCTCCTAAAACAACTCCCCCTACTGTCAAACCAGAATTTTTGATAAACGTCCGTCTAGACGATCGTTTGTCTAAAACAGTGTTATTCTTTTCTTGTTCTGACATAATAAAACCTCCTATAAATTTAATAGTTTTCTATTTAATCGCTTAATAAATATTCTTCTTTTTTTCTTTTAATGCACAATAGAGCTCCAATTGTAAACAATCGTATGCAGAACTGAAAAAGCAAGCAATGAAGCTATAAAAATAGTGTGTTTTCTTCCTGTCCAACAAAGAACAATGATAGCTAAACCAATCCCAGAACCTAATAGGGCAAACCAAGGGAATGGACTATTATAAAAAAAGAGTAAAAGTGCAAAATCAGCTACGATGAAAAGGGCCAGTAGCACTTGATTGAGCATCCTCAGTTCTTCTAAATTGTATTGCGTCATACTTATTCTCCTTTTTATGCAATAGTAAAAACACGTTTCAAAAGATGATTTTATTTTGTATACAAAATATATGTTTTTGTATACAAAAACAACATTATCTATTCTACTATATTCTTTTGTTGTTTGTACACCTTAAAAATTTTAGGAAATAATCATGAACAAGAACTTTTCACTCAGTTTGATATAACTTATTAAGTTAGTGAAAAGAGGATAAGTTTTCTTTATGACAAGACAATATTAGTACCTTAGAAGATGGTACTTCCCAAGTATGAACTGCAGCTTTTACATGATAGTGCGACCATTTTTAACTCTTAGAATGAAATTAGATATATTTATAGTGAATTTTAGAAAAGGGGCAAAGGTTATAAACGAGGACTATGTAGAAAAGTATTCCAAATAAAAAAACACCCAAAAAAGGTGCAATGGAGGTACTATAAGGATTTAGGCTGTTCGTGGTGAGTTTTTAGCACTAATTCATATGCTAACTAGATAAATTAGTGCTCTGTATCATCTGGGAAATTTTAACACCTTACTTCAGGTAGGTTTGAATGCAATTTAATCATCACTTTTGGTGACTAACCATAAATAATTTAAAACTGCCCATTCCTTCCGATAAGCTCCAAAGTAAAATTCATGTCTTTATATAAATGTTCAGCTATGAGTTCTCCGGCAAGTTGTTCATCCTTATTCTTAATGGCTTTGTAAATTTCTTCATGCTCATCTATTATATTTGGACGACTATATATATCAAGCCTTAGACTAAACAAATAGAAAATTGTCTGAGCTTGCGCTAATCTTTCAATCATTATTGGATTTTGACATTCATTTATAATTAAATCATGAAAACGTTGGTTTGCATTATATGTATTTTTGGACTGTCCTTCCATAAGCGAATTACGAGATGCCTGGATAGTATTCTCAAGTTCTTTAACCTTCTCCACTGTCATATTTTTCGCTGCTCTTTTCGCTGCAAAGCTTTCTAGTACTATGCGCATCTCATATATGTATATCAAATCCTGTGCTGTCGGATTATATATATGCTTGTTCTTAATTAACCCCTCTTGCTCCAACCTTTTAATTGCTTCACGAATTGGTGTACGACTAACACCAATCTCATCTGCAAGACGCTCCTCTACTAACTTCATTCCGCCTTTGTAAGTTCCATCAAGCATAGATTCCCTAATGTATTCATAAGCCAATTTTTGTGCGTTCATCTTGTTTGAAACCATATCTTAACCCCCCGGAATTATTTTAAGTAAATACTTCCTTATTATACTTTACAAAGTATTATTTTAAAGAATAAAACATCCTCTTTAAAGGTAGAGGTTTATTTAAAATACACATAAAAAATGGAGCTAGGATATGTTCTCCCAACCCATTTTATTTTGGTATTCTTTTTTTACTAAATTACCTGTTGGTCTCATCAAGCAATTAATGTTATGTGCTTTTCTTATATTTTATAAAAGGAACCAGAACTATCAAGAAAACAAGCAAAAACAGAGATACAATGATTTTGTTTCCTTTATCTGGCTCACCAAACAAATAAACTAGTATGTTTGCAAATAACGGCATACCAAGCCATTCTAAAATTGGAACCACAAGAAACATGCCAATTAAAAAATATAAAATAAAAATTTTATTACTCATATAGTTTTGCCGCTCCCTCATACCGTTAGATGAATTCCTCATATATTCAAGTACTTCGACATTCTTCCAGTAATACCTGCTTGTTGATCCGCGAGTTTAGTTCAATAAAAAAAGCTTTACTCCTTCTTGAAGTAAAGCACGTTAGAAGAAAATTAGAAGTAATGCTCCTACGATGAAACAATAATATGTAAAATAAACCAGCTTCCCATTTTTCATAATTCCCATAAACCACTTCATCGCAAAATAGGTCATTAATAGTGTTGCTATAAAAGCAGCTAAATACGGAATTGCTAAGTCTGCTTTATTCGGTTCATTCAGAAAATCAGAAAGACCTAATATAACTCCTCCGAGGCTAACGGGAATATACAACATAAATGAAAATCGAAGTGCCGTATCTTGTTTCATTCCAACAGCAACTGCGGAAATAATAGTTGCACCTGAACGACTAATCCCAGGTGTTAATGCGACAGCCTGCCCTAATCCCACAATAAAAGCATCCTTAATTGTAATATCACTTTCGTCTTTTTTACCTTTCAGATTGCGAATTACCCACAAGGCAATCCCTGTTACGAAAAGCATCACCGCAATCGTTGTCATGCTAACACTTTCTGCTATATAGTCACTTAACAATATTCCTAGAACACCCGCTGGAATAGAGCCAATGATGATAAAGAAAACAAAACGAAAGTCACTCTTATAACGACGATTTTTCGTTTTCAAATAAAGAAATGAATTTACTGCAAGCCTTGCGATATCTTTTCTATAAATATAAAGTATCGCAAATAGTGAAGCTGTGTTTGTTAATATAGCAAATGTAAATCCTTGTTCACCTAGCCCCAAGATTTCACTAGCAATCATTACGTGTCCACTAGATGACACTGGAATTGGTTCTGTAAAGCCCTGCACTAGCCCAATAATAATCATTTTTATTATTAAGATAACATCTAATTCTCCCATTTTACCTCCCTATGAATTCTCGTTTTAAGGAACAATTATTTTTACGGACCAAAACTATATTGATCCTCATCAATCTCTTTTAACCTTATCGTCGCTATTTTTTCTTTTAGGTTGAACAAGCCAAATTACGAATAGAAAAAATAATGCAAAGCACACTCTAAATAACGTATTTAGAACTCTGTCGTCATATAAATCTGTTAATAAAATAAAACTTAAAGCATATCCAATTATAAAAACAAGGAACAAGCGAAATTTCATTTTTGCACCCCCAATAAATCACCAGTTGCAATAGTGATGCTTTTTGATTGTTGATTCAAGGGTAATCTCCATATAAATAAGAGGAACGATACTACAACTAAAAAGATACGACCTAGTAAATCATGTCTTCCACATTAAACACTACCATACTTCTTACATTTTACTATTTCCAGTTGATAATTAGACTTTTTTTAGTCATTTCTTTAAGAAAATAGGAAACTTGGCATATCTCCATATCCTTTTTCTAGCCATTTTATCAAAACTGCATTCAACGACTAATACTATATATAAAAAAACCAGCCCCTAATACAAATCAAAATTTGTATAGAAACTGGCGCTTATAGTTATTATTTACTTGAATTATAAGCCTCTAAGAATTCTTTCACTTTCGCTGGATCTGCAACTACTTCATTTCCAGTATCCACAAGTGGACTTACAGTAGAAACTGCTTTGTTTTTATTTCCTTGATAATAATTTAAAATTTCATCTTGGTTAATCGAATACAGAATAGCTTTTCTTAGATCTTCGCTATCTGATACTGCACGGTTTTTGGTATTGAACAATAGATAAGACACAGCGTTACTGTCACTTTTTTGAAGTGTTAACTTGCTATCGCCTTCTACTAAGTCATATTTTGTTTCTGGCACTCCGTTGAATATGTGAATTTCTCCATTACGTAATGCTGAAAGTGTGCTATCTGGATCTTGTATAAAACGTACAGTTACATTAGAGATTTTAGCTTCATTTTCCGTTCCTGTCATATATGCAGGGTTTTTCAAGAATATAGCTTCATAATCATTTTTGTGTGACAAAATGTAAGGTCCGCTTGCATATAACGTATTGTTATATTTGGCACCTTCTGTAACGGTGTTTTGGTCCCCATAAGGGATATCTTTGTTAACATCGAATGATTCTACATCGTATGTGTTAATGCTTTCTACTTGTTTCTTAGACACGATACCTGCAGATTGGTGAGCTAAATAATTTAGTACTTGTGGGAATGGATTTACTGTTGTAATTTTCACTACTTGATATTTACCAGCTGCATTATCAGCTGCATTTTTGTCTTCTACTAATTCTGATATTTTGGCATCTAAGCCCTCTTCAAGTGCTTCTTTTACAGTAACTTCGCTACCAGACTGGTTTACATCAAGCTCTGCCAGATCCGTTACTACTTCTATTTCTTCCATACTTTCATGTAAGCTATATGTGCGGTGATCTGGTACAGATTTTTCATCTTTAGCTCGGTTTAATGAGAATACTACATCGTCCGCTCCAACACGTTCCCCAGTATCCACTGCTTTTTCATCTGTAACTGCAGCAAAGTTGATATCATCACGAAGAAGGAAATAATAAGATTGGTTTCCTTCCGCAATGACATGGTTAAGTGATAAAGAACCATCTGAGACTACTTTATCGTCATCTGTTAAATTTACAAGTCTTACATACATATTTGTATTTAACGTATTTATAGAACCGTCATTTCCTTTAATCGGATCTAAAGATGTTAGTGCTCCGATTGCTTGTTGCATTATTAATGGTTGTGTCGCTCTTTTCGAAGTATCTACAAAGTCGATAGATTCCCATGCAATTGCACGTGATTTCGCAAGTCTTACTGTATCTGCATTTACAATTTCTTTGTTTACACCTTGTGCTTTGAACGAATTATATAAAGGGGCTATATATGCTTTATCAAGCACAAGACGTTGTTCTAATTGCTTATAAGTCTTCGTAAATTCTTCTTCCGTTTCTGTACTTGCTTGCTCTATTAACTTATCTACTTCTTCATCAGACATAATACTGTTATCACCATCTGATTTGAATAGTGAACGTACCGCATAATCAGGATTTCCAGTAACTGTTGTCCAGCTAGATAGTGCTAAGTCATAGTTTCCTGCATCTTTTTGTGCTGTAAAGCTACCGTAATCTGGTTGGATATTCAACTTCACATCAAAACCATTTTTAATCAGTTGGTCACGTACGATATTCATGTCCGCTTCCCCAGTACTCATACCTAACAGTTCAATAGCTACTGCACTATCATCTGTTTTTACATCTTTGTTATCATTTCCTTTATCCGCAACGTCCGACTTCGTATTTACACATCCTGCTAATATCACTACTAGAGTGATCAGGATTGCCAATAAACTTTTTTTCATATTCATTTCCTCCTAAATAATTGTTTAATCCATTCTTGGATCAAAAGCATCTCTTAACCCATCTCCTAAGAAATTGAAAGATAATACAAGACCTATAATTGCTAGCCCTGGTATAATCGCTAGATAGGAATGCGATTCAAGATAAGTACTACCTATTTTTAAAATATTTCCCCACTCCGGAATATGTGGTTCAACCCCTAGTCCAAGAAAACTTAAACTACTCGTTGCAATTACAGCTCCTCCAATTGTTAAAGTGGCTTTTACAATCATCGGAGCGAGTGAGTTAGGTACAATTTGCTTAAAAATAATCGAGAAGTCAGAAGCACCTAAAGCTCGTGCAGAATCGACATACTCATAGTTCGATACCATGAGTACGTTTGCTCTCATCGTTCGCGCATAGCTTGGAATTGCACCAACACTAAGTGCTAATATCAGGTTCATCGTGTTAGCTCCGAACGCAGCTATAATAGCAATCGCAAGCAAAATTCCAGGAATTGCATAGAGGATATCTAGCAATCGCATAATAATATTATCCGCACGTTTTGTATAATATCCTGCTATTGCTCCAAGAACCCCCCCTATTATTAGAGGAATAATTGTAGAAGCAAACCCTACTAGTAGAGATATTCTTGCTCCAAAGATAATTCTAGAAAATAGATCCCTTCCAAAATCGTCTGTTCCAAAGGGATGCTCTAGGCTAGGTTGTTGAAGCAAGCTTCCATAATCATTTTCTACCGCCATATCATAATCGAATGTATACTTGCTACAAACTGATAGAGAAAGCATAAGTATGATGAAGAACATTCCTAATATCGCAGTGGAATTGCGAGTGATTTTACCCCAAATCGTGTTCCACTTTATAATTCTTGAACGATCGTGGCTCCGTATCTTTACTATTAAACTTATACCAAGTAACAGGTTAAACAAATTACCAGTTACAGATGAAGCAATCAATACAATAGCAATGACCAAAAACCAAGGTGGTGCAGATTCATCCTGTACATATTTTGATACAAGAACTAAAGTTACTACTTGAAAAACCAGGATTCCCACCAGAATTCCCATTGCGGGTAGAAAAGTATCTGTCACATACGGCTTAAACATATTAAAAGCAGAGATTGCAATTACGAAAAGCTGTGTAAATAACATGTATACAGCAAATGTGTAATCTGGTGTTTTTTTGTTTTTTATCAAGTTAAAAGCAAATGATGCCGTAAAAACATTTGCACTCAATATACTTAAGAGTTGAATATATCCTAGCTTTCTTGTAATTGGCTGTATGGCACCAAATTTCAAAAGATCTTTTTTAATTTTCCATGTTAGGAAAAATTGATACAAAGTGAATAATGCATAAACTAAAAATATCGTAAAAACAAGAGACTTTATCGTTCCTTCTTTATAGTTAAAACTATTTATAAGGAAAACTAGGCTGACTACAATAGAAAGAACCAATGCAAAGTTTGCTTGCGTATACTCTCGAGACAATTTCAAAGCATGTTTTTTAAACGAGTTCACCCTCTACACCTACTTCTATATTACAGTTGCTTCATCTTAGATCGAATGCGAGGGTCAAAAAACGCATACAAAATATCGATGAGCACGTTTACTAATGAAATTGTTATAGCAATATATATGACCCCACCCATGATGGCAGGAATGTCGGGGATAAACTGTTTATCTACAATATAACTACCTATACCGCTAATATTGAATACTTTCTCTGTAACAGCTGCTCCCCCGAGCATATCTCCAAACAACAATCCAATTACTGTAATAATGGGAATCATTGCGTTACCAATAGCATGCTTCCATAGAACTTGACGTTCATTTAGCCCTTTCGCTTTTGCCGTAATAATATAATCCTCATTTATTATTTCTAGCATAGAGGAGCGAGTCATTCTTGCAACAGAAGCTGTAAGCCCTGTGCCTAAAACTATTACTGGCATAATAATCGACAACATATTCTGAGGATTATAAGTGGCAGGTAACCACTGCAGTTTAATAGAGAAATTTAATATAAATATTAAGCCCTGCCAGAAATTCGGAATAGATAATCCAATTAATGCGATAAACATAAAGGAATAATCTAGAAATGTATTTTGTCTAGTAGCTGATATGATTCCAACTGGAATGGCAATAACAATAGCCATTAATAGTGAGAAAATCGCAATTGTTAAAGTAATCGGGAACTTATTAGCAATACTAGCTGCTACGTCTTCATTCCCAGTAAAAGAAGCACCTAAGTCAAATGTGAAAATCCCTTTAACGGCATTCCATAATTGCATCAAGTAAGGCAGATCCAGACCATACGTATGATTAAAAGAAGCAATTTGCTCTTTCGTTGCAGATTCACCTAAAAGATTTGCAGCAGGATCAAAAGGCGACAAATATAAAATAGTAAATACTAGCACCGAGACACCTGCAATGACAAAAACACTCATAATTAGGCGTTCAAAGATAAATTTGATAAAGAAATTACTAAACAACAACAGCAATATATACATAAGTACTCCAGGTATAAAAGAAACAATTAAAAAGAGCGGATTTTTTAATAAACGTTGAAAATAGGAGATATAATTTAGCTTTGTTAAACCCTGACGTTCATACTCGTCATTTATTTTTTCTGCGAGTATTTTCGAGTAGCGTTCCTCTGTTAGCCTATCTACTTCCCGATTCATTTGCTGTTCATCCACTTTTTCCTGAAAGAAAGCATGTTTTCGAACGTATTGTTCCTTGAAATCACTTAATAACTTTTCTTTAAGCCCTGCTGTTTGTAATGACTCATTTATTATTTTATGAATAGTAAAATATGTATCACTTTTTCTTTTAGATTGGTAAAAGAAAAAAATAATAAGATGTAAGGGTAATCCTAATACTAACAACAAATATTTGTAGGACGGTCGTTTCATCATTTTCTCAAAAACATATGAAAGATGAGCAGAAAAACCAAAATTGAGCGATGGTTCTTTGTGCAATTCCATCGACTATTTACCTCCTTTCTGATATTGTATAATTCCTAGTGGTATTGTAAAGTATAGATAGGAAATTTTATTTAGTCAATGATATTTATTTAATATTATATATATAGGAATAGGTAGGTGTTTTACGTTGGAGACGGTTCTAAAGGTTAAAGATTTACATATCTCGTTTCTGACCAGCGACAAAGAATTTGAAGCTGTGCGAGGTGTCAGTTTTGAAGTGAAAAAAGGAGAAACTATTGGGATTGTTGGAGAATCAGGTAGCGGCAAGAGTGTTACCGCTCGTTCAATTATGAGATTACTCCCTTCCCCTCCTTCATTGTTAAAAAACGGCGAGATTGAATTTCTCGGAGAAAATCTTATAAATAAGTCAGAAAAAGA
Source organism: Psychrobacillus sp. FSL H8-0487 (assembly GCF_038008385.1). Lineage (NCBI taxonomy): Bacteria > Bacillati > Bacillota > Bacilli > Caryophanales > Bacillaceae > Psychrobacillus > Psychrobacillus sp. FSL H8-0487. Next base: position 313,829 of record NZ_JBBOZA010000001.1, on the reverse strand, counting down.
GATGGAAAGTATCCGAGGGCAAGATATTAGTATGATCTTCCAAGACCCTATGAGCTCCCTTAATCCTACTATTCGAATTGGCAAACAAATAGCTGAAAGTTTGATCAAACACCAAAAGTTATCCAAAAAGGAAGCAAAAAAACAAGCACTCGACCTACTCAAACTAGTAGGAATTAAAAATAGCGAAGAACGTTTCAATCAGTATCCGCATGAGTTTTCTGGAGGAATGCGTCAAAGGGTCATGATTGCAATAGCATTGGCTTGTCGTCCTACTCTTCTGATTGCAGATGAACCTACAACTGCACTTGACGTTACCATTCAAGCGCAAATATTAAACCTCATGAAAGACATGCAAGCACGTTTTGGAACATCTATTATTTTAATCACCCATGATTTGGGTGTAGTGGCCGGAATGTGTGACCGAGTAGCAGTCATGAAGGATGGAGAAATTGTCGAAACTGGGACAACGGAAGAAATCTTTGAAAACCCTCAACATGACTATACAAAAAAACTGCTTAACGCTCTTCCAAGATTAGATCAGAAAAAAAAAGCTAAACGTCCTTCTCTCCATTCCCTTGGGACAGAAGACGGAAAACCTCTACTAGATGTACGTTCCCTTAAAATGAATTTCGATGTTGGAAAAGGCAATGTACTAAAAGCAGTTGACGATATTAGCTTTTTCATAAAACCTGGAGAAACATTAGGGTTAGTCGGAGAATCTGGTTCAGGTAAGTCTACAACTGGTAGAGCGATACTTCGACTTCATGAACCAACAGACGGAGATGTATTATATCAAGGTTTAGCGATAAATAGACTTAGTAAAGATGAAATGAAAACAATGCGTCGACATATGCAAATGATCTTTCAAGATCCCTACTCTTCATTAAATCCACGCTTTAAGATATTGGATATAATCGGGCAAGCATTAGATATACACCGTTTAAGTAAAAACAACGAGGAAAGAAAACAGCGCGTGGAAGAATTACTCCTAATGGTGGGACTAAAACCTGAACACGCCATCCGGTACCCACATGAATTTTCTGGTGGGCAACGCCAAAGAATCGGAATTGCTCGGGCACTTGCTGTTGAGCCTGACTTTATCGTTTGCGATGAACCCTTATCCGCTTTAGATGTCTCTATACAATCTCAGATTGTCGACTTGCTAGAGGATCTCCAACATCGTCTAGGGCTTACCTATTTGTTTATTGCGCATGACTTATCAATGGTCAAGCATATTAGTGATAGAGTGGCAGTTATGTACGCTGGGAAAATTGTAGAGCTTGCAGAAAGCGAGGAGCTCTATTCTAACCCTCAGCACCCTTATACAAAATCATTACTAGCCGCAATTCCAATTCCCGATCCTAAAGTAGAGGCCAAGAAAAAACGGTCTCTAATGGAAGACAACTTAGAAATAGATAAATACCAATTGAGTCAATCCGAGTTAATAGAGGTATCCCCGGAGCATTGGGTAGCTATTCCTAAACAACATGCTCTAATCTAGCAACGCATATTAACGCATGCAAAAAGCCACCTAAATAGGTGGCTTTTTGCATTAGATATTTTTTTTAGTTTCTGTTTCTTTATCTTCTATTCTAAATTCTTCTGCAACATCGTCTACTATATCTTTAGTTGAGTTTTTGAATTCTTTTAACGTCTCTCCAACTGCTCTACCCAATTGAGGTAACTTTTTCGGACCGAAAACGATTAAAGCAATGATCAATATAATGATTAGACCCGGTATTCCGATATTTGGCATTATAATCTCTCCTATACTTTTTCTATATAATTTTCACGTGGTTTTTGCAATAGTTGTTTATCTGACAAAAAATATTGGTTGTTTTGTATCAATTACACATTATACTCCTACGTTTAAATTTGTAAATACCTAGGTACTCAAAATGAATTGTGTGAGCTTGAAATGTCTCCTTAATACAAAATCTACTTTTTTCACTTCGTTAACTTTCTTGAGCTTTGTTTATACAACTAGTTCTTTAGCTTTTTTTACCTTCAAAACACTAGTTACTTTATACCAATAACACATGCGGTTTTACTATAAATTTGCAATATTTATGCGAATTTAATGTTTTTTCAGAATAAAATTATATTTTATCATCCGAAATAAATATGTAGTATTGAAGAAATAAAAGGAGTAGACTGGTAAACGGTTGTTTTGTTATGTATAAAAATTACATTTTCATAGTTTTGTGAACTATGTTAAAGGAGAATAAAAGTGACGCAATATAACTTAGAAGAATTAAAACTGTTGAATCAAGTGATTTTTGCTTTATTTATAGTAGCAGATTTAGCACTTGGTCTCTTTTACTATAATAATGAGTTCCCTTGGTTCGCGTTAATAGGTTCAAGTATTGGACTAGCTATTATTGTTCTTTGCTGGACTGGAAAAAAATATATATACTTTATCGCTTTTTTATTGGTTTATACGATCCTATTTTCATTAGTTTATAACTGGCATTCATTTTTTCATTAATTAGATTATTTTTTTAATTCATTGTTTACTTGAATAAACAATTTAAGCTATTTTTCTACTAATTTACGTTGGAGGTTATATTATGTCAGAACAGGAAAAAAAGGCTCCATACTTAGATAAACGTTCATCTAGACGTACATTTATCAAAAATTCCGGATTAACAGTTGGTGGAGTTGTACTAGGTGGAGCACTCGGTTCTTTACTAGGTAAAGATTCAACATCTGAAACTCACGAAACTGGCGTTCATTCAACATCTGCTGCGGTGAATTACAACCAAGCACTAATGTATTTTGACAAAGCACAATTCGATACGATAGATGCGGCAACAGAACAAATTTTCCCTAAAACAGAAGTAGGACCCGGTGCGAAAGAATTACTTGTTGCATATTATATCGATCATCAACTTGCAGGAAGCTTCGGCCTTAACTCAAGAGAATATATGACTGGTCCTTTCTTCCCTGCAGAAGCAGTTCCACAACAAGGGTACCAAACCCATTTAAATCGTCAGCAAGTTTTTAACCTTGGAATTACAGCTTTAAATACAGAGGCTGCGAAGAAATCCGATGAGAAACCTAAATTTGCTAATTTAACAGAAGAACAACAAATCGAGATCTTAAAAGACTTCGAAGCTGATAAAGTTAAATTAAGCGGAGCTGTTAGTTCATCCTTTTTCTTTACTTTGCTTAGAAAAGTAACGATTGAAGGAGTATATGCTGACCCTATGTACGGCGGTAACAAAGATATGGCTGGTTGGAAAATGAAAAATTTCCCTGGACATCAAACGAATTATATGAACGTATTAGAAAAAGATGAATTCGTGAAAATCGCTCCTATGAGCTTAAACTCGCAACATCAACATTAATATCTACCAATAGAAAGGGTGAAAAACTTTGGCAACTAAATTACCAAAAACAGATATAGTTTTAGTAGGGGTAGGTTGGGTAGGCGGTATTATTGCAGCTGAACTTACAAAAAAAGGATATAAAGTGGTAGGTATTGAACGTGGTAAAGAACGTTCTACTGAAGATTATTTTATGGCTCACGACGAATTACGATACGCAGATCGTAAAGAAATGATGCAGGATCTTTCAAAAGAAACACTTACATTCCGTCATAATACGACACAACGAGCATTACCTTATCGTGAATGGGGTAGCTTCTTAATTGGAGAGGGAACAGGTGGTTCAGGAGAGCATTGGAATGGACAAACTTTCCGCTTCTTACCATACGATTTCGAGATCTATTCAGAAACTGTTAAACGTTACGGAAAAGGTAAAATCCCTAAAGGGATGATGCTTCAAGACTGGGGTATAACTTACAAAGAGTTAGAACCTTACTTTGATAAATTCGATGCTATGACTGGTATTGGCGGCGAACCGAATCCATTGCCTGGTTCTCCACAAGTTAAATATCCTAATCCACCAATGTTGGAAACACCTGTTACAGCATTATTCAAAAGTGCAACTAAAGATCTTGGATATCATCCATACCATATGCCATCCAACAATTTAACACAACCATATACAAATCCAGATGGTATTGCTCGTAGTGCTTGCCAATATTGTGGTTTCTGTGAACGTTTTGGTTGTGAATATGGAGCGAAAGCATCACCAGTAGTTACAGTATTACCTGTAGCTAAGGAAACAGGGAACTTCGAAGTTCGGCCTCATTGTGTAGTACGTAAAGTTCTACACACTAACGGAAAAGCTACAGGTGTACTTTATGTAGACACACGTACTGGTGAAGAGTTTATTCAAGAGGCAGATGTAGTTGTAGTTTCAGCCTATCAAATGAATAATATTAAACTTCTATTAAATTCTCAACTTGGCCGCCCATATGATCCAGTTACTGGTACAGGAGTTATTGGTAGAAACTATGCATATCAAACATATTTGGGTACTGCTGTTGGTTTCTTCGATAAAGATTTTAATATGTATGCTGGAGCAGGTGCTCTAGGAGCTCAAATTGATGACTTCAATGGAGACTTCTTTGATCACACTGACTTAGATTTCTTACATGGTGCTACAATTCATATTACACAACTAGGGGATCGCCCTATTGCGAATAATCACGTACCACCAAACGTTCCAAGTTGGGGCAAAGAGTTTAAAGACGCTTCTGTCCAAAACGCAAACCGAGCTCTTATTATTAAAGCACAAGGAGCTTCCCTTCCTTGGCAAGATAATTACATCGATCAAGATCCAACGTATAAAGATGCATTCGGTGACCCATTACTTAGAATGACGTTCAATTGGAAAGACCAAGACCGTCAACTAATGAAATTTATGGGCGAAAAATGTGCTGAGATCATGAAGCAAATGGGTGCAAAAGAAGTTAAAATGACTGGTGATGAAATCGGCGATTACGATATTCGTAACTACCAGTCTACTCATAATACTGGTGGAGTAATTATGGGTGCTGACCCAGAAACAAGTGCTTTAAACAGTTACCTACAAATGTGGGATTGTGAAAACGTATTCGTACCAGGTGCAAGTGCCTTTGCACAAAACTCAGGATACAACCCAACGAACACTGTTGGCGCATTAGCATATCGTGCTGCTGAAGGTATTGAAAAATACTTAAAAACTGGTGGATCTTTAGTTTAAAAACGAGACGCTTCTAAATGAACAAATAATATTTGCTTAACTATAACGATAATTTCTACTCATAGAATTAGCCAACAACTTAAAAACTGCTACCTTCTTTCCATCAAAGAAGGTAGCAGTTTTTTAATATATGGATTCATCCTCAAACTTCCAACTACTCTTTTGGTTTCTAAGAAACTTACACAGTCTTTATAAATACTTCTAATATCTTTGTGTAAATTTCAGGCTGTTCATGATGAACCAAATGCCCTGCAAACGGTACAATTGCAATACGTACATTTGAATTTATCTCAGGATAAATGGATGCACCGATAGTTTCATTCCGCTTTTTCTCCCCTACGATGAATAGTACTGGGAATTCAAATTTTGTTACTGCCTTTACATCTTCAAATGGATACCAGTTTTCATTTTTTCCAAAATGAATGAACTGTCGCCAATCAGATTCATGTAGGTAATCAAAGTAATTAGCGAATTCATTGTTTTGTAATAAATTATTTTGCCCTTTAACATCTTCCTTATGGATTTCCAACCAGTTGTCCGGCTTTACTGGTGTAACTCCTGAAATAGCTAACGTAATAACCCTTTCTGGAAACATGTGTGCAAATTTAATCGCTACAAGTGCACCCAACGAACACCCTACGAGATGAACAGCAGAAACTTTTAAATAATCCAGCGTTTCCAATAAATCCTTTGCAGAATCCTCAAAGAAATTTTGTATATTTTCTGTTTTAGATCGACCATGACCTCTCAAGTCTGGTGAAATCACTTGGTAATTATGGCTAAAATACTCTCTTTGAAACTCAAAATCTAATAATCCAGTTTGCAAACCAGTATGTACAAAAATGATAGGTTTCCCATTACCCATAACATTTGTATGTAATATCAATCTATCTCACCTTTTAAATGTTCCTGTTTATTTAGAAACCTAATAATCCTTGCCTTCTCTTTTATTTCTAATAGATGGAGTCCGGTATCACCTGTCGCAAACCCAAATTCACTTTCATTAGGCTGCTTTAAGAATGCTTTGATGAATTGAGAGATAAACCCACCATGAGAGACAATTGCCACCCGATTATATCCCTGATAATCTTGCATGATTTTGTGAAAAATTCTTTCTGCACGAAAGCGAAACTCTAATTCTGATTCACCCTGTTCAATAGGAATATGTAATGGTCTTCCTGCTAGAGGTAGTGGATACTTCACCCGAGCTACCTCCTTAGAAAGTCCCGCTAGCACACCATTATTAAATTCCATTAAATCAGTTTCAATGAGCAAGTTGCAGCCGACGAATTTTTGTAGTATTTCGGCAGTGCCCATTGCTCTTAATAAAGGACTTGCTAAGATAATATCAGGTGGTAGATGTTCTGCTACGTATGTCCCCATTGTATTTGCTTGCAGCTCCCCTAATTTAGTCAAGGCGAAGTCTGCTCTTCCTTCATGCACTCCCAGTAAATCTGCCTCCGATTGTCCATGTCGTATAATAAGTAACTCCACCTGCACATCTCCCTTTTAACGCATTACATATTCCGCTAATACACTTTGTACCTTATATATATTTAGGGTTTTATTGAATTTCTTTTGTATAGGAACTGAGCTTCCCGATAACCAAATTTTTAGTTCCGCGTCCAGATCAAAGGTGCCAGCAGTTTCAATTGAAAAATGAACGATACTTCTATATGGAATAGAATGATACTCTACCTTTTTTCCACTCATACCTTGTTTATCAATAAGCAATAACCGCTTGTTTGTAAAAACGATTAAATCCCGGATAAGTTTATACGCATGTTCCACCTTTTCAGACGAGGCTAGTAAATCCTTTAACTCACTCTCAACCTGGCTATTTTCTATCTCCGACACATTCCCCATTAGCCCATCTAAAAATCCCATCTCTATTCCCCCTAATACATTTTAGTAACTATTCAATAATTGTATCCCAATCTCCTGCTAGGATATGAAAAAAGCCTACTCCCAATTACAATATATTGCTATCGCATAGTAACATATTTCATTATCTGAATATTTTTTTATTTAATTTTTGCAAATATTATCTAGAAACCAAGATAAAAATAGGATACACTGAGTACGATTTGTTTTGTATTATTACTCTTTAATAATTAGTATAAATAAAATTTACTAAACAAATAGTATAAGTCAAAGGAGAAATAAAGTGACGCAATATAATTTGGAAGAATTAAAAATTTTGAATCAAGTATTATTGGCATTATTTATAGTAGCTGATTTTGCTCTAGCTCTTTTCTTCTATAATAGTGCATTCCCTTGGTTTGCTTTAGTAGGCTCGGGTCTTGGTCTAGCCATTATCGTTCTTTGTTGGACAGGAAAACAACATTTGTACTTTATAAGCTCTTTAATTGTATTTACTGTACTGTTTTCTATCGTCTATAACTGGCATTCCATTATCCATTAATTTTTTTTGCATAAATATTTACCTAGTTAAAATTCTCAACTACTTATATAGGAGGTTATATTATGACTGAACAGAAAAAAAATACACCTGTTTTAGACAAACGTTCATCGAGACGTACTTTCATCAAAAACTCAGGCTTAACAGTTGGTGGCGTCGTTTTAGGAGGAGCCCTAGGGAGTCTTCTCGTAAAGGATGGAAAGACTACAGCGAATGAAACAAATGTGCACTCAAGTACTGCTCCTTCTAACCCAAATGTTGCTTTAATGTACTTTACACCCGAACAATATCGTATAACGGAAGCTGCTTCTGAGAGAATTTTCCCGAAAGATGAAAACGGTCCTGGTGCAAAAGAATTACTTGTTGCCTACTATATTGACCATCAACTTTCAGGTGCTTGGGGCATGGGATCAAAAGAATATACATCTGGACCATTCTTCCCTGGAGAAGATACCCAAGGTTATCAAGGTCGCCAAAATCGTCAACAAATCTTTGAAATTGGTTTAAAAGGAATCCAAGATCACAGCTTAAAAACATATGATAAATCTTTCATAGAACTTTCGGAAGATGAACAAGACGCAATATTAACCGAGTTCGCTGATGGAAATGTGGAGCTTAAAGGTGTATCCTCTGCTCATTTCTTTGGTGTCCTAAGAACAGCAACAATTGAAGGCGCTTACGCTGATCCTCTATATGGTGGTAATGCAAATATGGAAGGCTGGAAGATGAAAAATTTCCCAGGACATCAGATGAGCTTCCTGGATATTATTGAAAAAGAATTTACGAAGATTGAACCGATGGCGTTAAATTCTCAGCACAAACATTAATAGAATCATAGCTATATAGAAATTGACGATTGAGGGGGAAATAATAATGGTAACAAAATTACCTAAAGTAGATGTTGTCACAATAGGTGTTGGTTGGTCCGCTGGTATCATCGCGGCTGAGCTGACAAAACAAGGTAAAAAGGTTGTTGGATTAGAGCGCGGTAAAGAGAGAAAAACAGAAGATTATTTTATGGCCCATGATGAGCTTAGATATGCAGTTCGACATGAAATGATGCAAGATCTTTCAAAAGAAACAATTACTTTCCGTAATAACGACAAAATGCGCTCTCTTCCTATGAGATCTTATGGTTCATTCTTACTCGGTGTTGGTGTTGGTGGTTCTGGTGCCCACTGGAACGGTCAAAACTTCCGTTTCCTTCCATATGATTTTGAACTGCGTAGTAAAACAATTGAAAAATATGGTTTAGATAAAATACCTGCTGATATGACTATCCAAGACTGGGGTATTACATATGATGAGATTGAACCTTATTATGATCAATACGAAAAAATGGCAGGTATTTCTGGCGAAGACAATCCACTAGGTGGAAGACGCTCTAACCCATTCCCTACTCCGGCGATGAAAAAAACAGAGGCAATGCGCTTATTTGATGAGGCTACAAAAAAAATGGGTTATCATCCGTATGTGCAACCTTCTGCCAATCTATCGGAAAATTATACAAACCCAGATGGAATTTCTCGAGTTGCTTGCCAATATTGTGGATTTTGTGAGCGTTTTGGCTGTGAATATGGTGCAAAAGCAGAGCCTGGTGTAACTGTACTGCCAGTTGCAAAAGCTACTGGGAACTTTGAAGTTCGTCCACATTCTGAAGTACGTCGTATTTTATACTCAAACGGAAAAGCTACCGGAGTTCTTTACACAGATTTAACTACTGGGGAAGAATTTGAACAATCAGCTGATGTTGTCGTATTATCAGGATATGTATTTACAAACGTTCGTCTTCTATTACTTTCTGGAATTGGAAGACCTTATGACCCAACTACTGGTACTGGCGTTATTGGGAAAAACTATGCCTACCAAATTCGTAAAGGTAGAGCAACTGGATTCTTCGATGATCATAAATTCAACAACTTTGCTGGTGCCGGCGGTTTAGGTATGATTATTGATGATTTTAACGGAGATAACTTTGATCACACTGATTTAGATTTTATTCACGGTGGGATGATTATCCTTGGTCAAACAGGACAAAGACCTATTGCTAACAACCAAGTTCCATCTGGCACAAAATCTTGGGGTAAGGATTTTAAAGATGCTTCCCTAAAATATACAAATGCTTCCTTAACGGTAAGTGGTGAGGGTGCTTCGATGGCTTATAAGCAACATTTCCTAGACTTAGACCCTACTTATAATGATGCATTTGGAGATCCATTAGTTCGAATCACTTTTGACTTTGAAGAACAAGATCGTCAATTGACGAAGTACTTGGCTGAAAAGTGTGAAGGAATTCTGAAAGAAATGGGTGCCAATCATGTGGATGTTAGTGGAGATCTTGGGCCTTACAATGTAGCTGAATATCAATCCACTCATAATACTGGTGGTGTAATTATGGGTGCGGATCCTGAGACATCTGCAGTCAACAACTACTCACAAATGTGGGATGTTGAAAATCTATTTGTTGTAGGGGCTTCTTCATTCCCGCAAAATGCTGGATACAACCCAACTGGTACTGTAGGTGCATTATCTTACCGTGCGGCTGAAGGTATTCTTAAGTATATGGAAAAAGGCGGATCGTTAATTTAGTAGTAATTTCATAGAATTAGTCAACAACAAAAAGCTACTCACTTCTTTCTATTAAAGAAGTGAGTAGCTTTTCTCTTACTAACCCCCAATCTTAGGAGGGTATTTAAAAAATCACGGAGAAACTATTTCGTTTCTCCGTGATTTAGTTCATGCAAGCCTATTTTCTGTTATTCAGTCACATTATCCACTACTACATCCGTTTCAATCTGGTTTGCTCTATTATTTTTTGCTTTAATAAAGAACATGATTGTCAAAATAATTGTTAATACTATTCCAATATAGAAGGATAGTTCCAAGTCTAACCTAAATCCAATCTTTGCGTTTAAGATATAGACAAATACCATATAAGTGATAAACAGTGCCGGGATTAGCGACACAATGTAGTTCTTTCCTTTAATGAACAAATACATTGTCGCAATCCATAAGGCGATTGCCGCTGTTGCTTGGTTTGCCCAAGAGAAATATCTCCACAAGATGTTGAAATCAATTTGCGTTAACATCGCCGATATAGCAAACAATGGAACAGCAATCATCAAACGTTTCGCCACTTTTTTCTGATCAATTTTCAAATAATCTGCAATGATTGAACGTGCAGCACGGAACGCTGTGTCACCTGATGTAATTGGTAGTACAACAGCACCAAGTACCGCAATTGTTCCCCCAATAGCTCCTAATAAAGTCATGGATACTTCATTAACTACTGCAGAAGGTGTCCCTGTTGCGATAAATTCACTTAATGTTTGCCCGTCTAGCATACTCATTGCTGCTGCAGCCCAGATCATCGCTATGACTGCTTCCGTAATCATCATGCCATAGAATACATAACGACCTTGTGATTCTTTTTCGACAGTTCTCGAAATAATTGGTGATTGTGTCGCATGAAAGCCAGAAAGTGCACCACATGTAATCGTAAAGAACAGAATCGGGAAAATTGGTACATTATCTGGGTGCATGTTTGTTAACGACAATTCTGGAATTGTATAATCAGAGACTAGTAAAGCAACTCCAACCCCCACAGTACCAATCAGTAGTACTGCGCCAAAGTATGGGTACAGTCTCCCGATAATTTTATCTATTGGAAGAATTGTAGATAAGAAATAATAAATAAAAATAACAACAATCAATATCCATAACGCTACTTTACCATCCATTAATAGCGCTAATAAAGAGGCAGGTGTCGTTACAAATACTGTCCCGACTAATAAAAGAAGCAGTAATGCGAAAACGTTTACAATATGTTTCGAAACGTTACCTAAGAACTTTCCAGCTAACTCTGGAATATGTGCACCTTTGTTGCGAATGGAGATCATACCCGTTAAATAGTCGTGTACAGCCCCTGCAAAGATGGCTCCTAAAACAATCCATAAGAAAGCGACTGGTCCGAATAACGCACCCATAATTGGTCCAAAGATTGGACCTGTTCCTGCTATATTTAGCAGCTGGATGAGCGCATTTTTTTGTTTATTCATCGGTACGAAGTCAACGCCGTCTGCATTTGCATATGCAGGTGTTTTTCGAGCATCTGTAGGATCAAAAATCTTTTCAATGAATTTCCCATAAGTAAAATACGCGACAATTAATAGTGCAATTGCACAAAAAAATGTAATCATGTGAGCCCTCCTATTTCCTTCTATTTCTGAATTTAGTTTTTCTTGCCATAAGGTATATTTAGTTTATGGCAAATTTTCAAAAATAGGAGTATTTCGGTGCAACATGCAAGTTTAAGAGTTTAACATGCAAATAGTGGGAGATAACACGTTATTACAGTTCTAAACGCTGGCGTAATTCTTTAACGTAATTTCTACTGACAGAAAGCTTCTGTTCTAATCCTTCCAACTCTAGCTGATACGCACCATTAAACCATGGTGTTAAGCGGCTGACGTATTTCAAATTAACGAGATATCCTTTATGAATTCGAAAAAATGAAAATGGTACTAAACGACTTTCAAGCTCTTTCAAAGTTGTCCGCACATCATATCCATCGGTTTGCGTAATAATTTTCGTTACTTTGTCATCTCGATAGATATACAAAATATTCTGCGGTAGAATATAATCGATGTCACCGCCAGTTTCTATCGCCAATTTCCCAAGCTTCTCCATACTGTCAGGCGTTGGTGTGGGATATAACGTATTTTCTATTCGCTCTATCGTTTGCTCTAGTAGTCTTTCATCGTACGGTTTCAATAAATAATCGACGGCATTAATCCGAAAGGCCTCTGCCGCAAATTGTGGATAAGCCGTTGCAAAAATGATGAGTGGCACTTTTTTAAACCCCGACAAGGTTTTAGCTACTTCTATTCCATTCATTTTAGGCATCTCGACATCTAGAAAAACAACATCCGGATGGATCTGTAATGCCTTTAAAATTGCAGCCTCTCCACTCTCTGCCTCTCCTACCACTTGAACTCTTGGAAACTTACCTAGTAAATACGTTAATTCCTCTCGTGCATAGCGTTCATCATCTACAACCAATATAGTAATCGATCCCATCAGGCATCCCCCCCCAATTTAGGAATTCTAAAGGAAATAGCTGTTCCTTCATTCTCTTTACTTACAATCTTTAAACCCGCCTGGTCTCCAAACGTCATTAGTAGTCTACTATTAATATTGAATAATCCTACTCCAGTTCCTGATTCGGACTCGAGCGGCATTGTGCCCAGAACAGCGAGTCGTTCAGGTAATATCCCTTTCCCATTGTCTTTCACGATAATCTCAATTTCTGCATCAAAGTCACGTACCGTCATTTTAACCACACTATTATTTTCCATATCCTTAATGCCGTGGTGAATAGCATTTTCAACAATGGGCTGTAATGTGAATGGAGGAATCTTTTCATTTAGCAAATGTTCATCCACGTCATATAAAATGGTCAGTCGATCTATAAATCTAGCTTCAGTTATTTCCAAATAAGCTTTAACATGCAATAGCTCTTGCTCAAGTGTTATTTGAGACGCAGTTGTCCCTGTGACATTTTGTCGCAGAAAATAGGATAATGACGTCAGTAGTTTCCTTGCCCGATCAGGATCTGTGCGAATCAACGACACAATAATATTCATAGAATTAAATAAAAAGTGGGGATTGATTTGCGCCTGTAACGCTTTGATTTCAGCCTCTTTTGCCAACTGATAAGCATGATCAGTTTCAGCAATTTCTAGCTGGTTACTTAATAGGGAGCTCAATCCGACAATTAGTTCAATATTATCTTCAGTTATGACTTTTTCAGATGGATAGTATAGTTTCAGTGTGCCAATGGTTTCTCCACGCTGTATAAGTGGGACAATGACTGCTGCTCCTAATTGACAGCCAGGATAATTGCAGTGAATGGTGCCATCATTGACAACAACTACCTCTCCATGTTGTATGACATTTCTGGTTTCATCTGTCCGAATCGGACTACCCCCCTTATGATGATCACTGGCAATTCCAACATGCGCAAGAATGTCCGTTTGGTTGGTCATAGCAACAGCACTTGGTTGTAATTCACGGAATAGAATATTACAAACGGCTTGTGCAGTGACAATGTTCATGCCGGTGCGTAGGTAGCTTAGTGTTTGATTTGCAATACGCAGCATTTTCTGTGCTTGCAATGCCAATACTTTCTCTTGTTGGCTGATCACATTATAGACAATCAGTATAAATAGTGCAGTTCCTACACCATTAGCTAAAATCATCGGTATACCAATGATCTTAACCAATGTAAGTGATTGCTCAAATGGTTTTGATATCAATAAAATCATAGACATTTGCATCGCTTCAGTAAATGCCCCTATAGCAAAGACAGTAAGCGGTTTAAGTGCCCTTTCTTTTCGATAAAAAATTCCTGCAACAGCTCCCGCTATGATAGTTGACAGACCACAAGACACAGCTGTAAATCCACCTAATGTCATACGATGAATACCTGCAATCAGTCCCGCACCAATCCCCACACGGTAGCCGCCTAACAGACCTGCAACGACCACACCGATAACACGTGAATTTGCAATAGCTTCCTCTGAACTCAAAACTGTTGCGACACTATTAAAATGCAGTGAATTCGTATCGAGTGCAACTCCAAAATACGTTCCCACAATACCAAAAAAGCCAAAAAATAAGATCGCCGCAATCTCCTGCTTGCGATTCAATTTATCACGATACACTAAGTTTTTAAAAAACTGAAAACGAGTCAAAATAAAGGCAACGGCAACAATCATGCCAACCCTCTCAAGCATTATGGCAAGCAAGTCCAACAACAGAATCCCACCTTACAAAACAAACAGATTATTTAAATTATACTGTATAAACAGGATGATACATATCTTATTTCGGAAGAAGTGCACCAGATTCTTACAGTTTTGAATTATCAAATTGGCTGAATCCATTTCATAATTTCATATTTTGGCTGACCTCTTTGTGTTTGTCTCTTTAAAGGTGTTGCGTTTGCTAGGGATAGCCCTTGGCCTAGAAATTTATTCACATGCAAATACTTTGCTTTTTTTAAAGAAAAATAGACACCTCTATTTGGGTAGGGTATCTATTTTTTATAGTAGGTATATGAACGAAGTGGAAATTTACTTTAGAGGGATTTCCACTATGGCAGTTGTTTTTAAATCGGCTGATGATTCAATAGAAATATTTCCGTTGTAACCATTTACAACTTCCTTCACAATAAACAATCCCTGACCCCTTATTTTTCCTTGTTCTTCTTTTTTAGTAGAATGCCCTTGTTTAAAGATTAGTTCTTTATCGCAAATTTCAGTTCCTGTATTAGTGACTATAAATACATAATGAGTATTATTGGATGAACACTCTATGAGTATGCTACGTTCTCCCTCAGGTAGCTCCATTGTTGCATCCATCGCATTATCGATTAAATTAGACAAAATAATAATTAAATCAGTTGTTTTTATACAGTCAAAAGAAACAGGAGAAATCACAATATCCATGTGAATACGATTATTTTGAGCAGCAATTTTTTTCGTTTGCAACAAAATGGAAAGCCCAGGATGAGCTATATCTATTTTTATAGATTCTATTGCTTCTACTTCTTTAAAAAGAGAGGAAGCATATTGTAATGCCTTATCCGACTGCCCTATTTTTAAAAGTCCATGCAAAACTAAAATATGATTTGAAAAATCATGTCGTAATGAAGAAACAGAGGCTATTAGCGTTTTCATCTCTGTTTGATATGTATCCTCTGTATACCCAACTTCCTTAGCAACCTCTCTTCTGTACCATCTTTGCATAAACAAAAAGGAGACAATCACGATAAAAACAAAGAGTCCGTTGAATATTAAGGCTAGTATATTCCTTTCTAGTGCAGCACCTTTAATCTGGTTGATGGTATTTGCACTAGTATCGATACCTAAATACCCCAGTATCTTTCCTTCTTCGTTCTTAATAGGGGCACCAACAGATAAATAATCTCCATAACCTGGATCCTTCAGCACACCGGTTATATAAGTTTGTCCTTCATAAGCTTTTTTAACTTGCTCTTTTGGTACCGTACATGCAAACCCTATCGGATAATCAACTAAACTCTCAATCTCACCAGAATGACCTAATATCATTGTTTTAGAAACCTTAGGATTATCGACCTCTAATGTGTAAACATATAAGGAGCCCAACTTTTCTCGAGCATCACTTAAATAGATTTGAATTTCTCGAAAGTGTTCATTTTTCTCTGGCTTATCCAAAAATTTCTGATACGTTTCTACATCTATTGAGGATGCAATGGACTTGGCAGCCTCTAAACTTTGGTTTGCAACTGACTCTTCAATTGTATGTTTCATCCTCACATATGATATATACACATTTAAAGCAGAAAAAAAGAGTAATAATACAACAGACAAGAAGAAAATTACTTTTACTTTATGACTTTTCATATATTTAGTACTTCCTTAGTTTATTTCTATTAAAAACAAGATTATTCGACAAATATATTGTAAATAATGTAATTATACTATAAATCACCAACAATAACCTTGAATGTACACATATCCCATTTTTGCATTACCACTTTTAGAGTGTATACTACATTTGTATTGTTTTTTTAAGCACCATTTCAAGGAGGAATTATGATGCACAACATGGAAAGCATTTTAGAAACTAGAGATTATATTAGGAGTAAGACAGATCATCGTCCTGTAATCGGAATGATCCTTGGCTCAGGCTTAGGTTCGCTTGCCGATGAAATTAAGAACCCCACCAAAATTCCATATAGCGAGATCCCCCATTTTGCGAAATCTGAAGCAATTGGACATGCAAACGAACTAGTCATCGGAGAATTAAACGGAAAAATAGTTGCTGCTATGAAAGGACGCTTTCACTACTATGAAGGCTACACGTTAGATGAAGTAACCTTCCCAGTACGTGTTATGAAAGCACTTGGTATAGAAAAAGTAATTATTACCAATGCATGTGGTGCAGTAAATACTAGCTTTAACCCAGGTGACTTAATGTTAATTACAGACCACATTAACTTAGTCGGGGCCAATCCTTTAATGGGACCAAATAATGACGAATTAGGCACCCGTTTCCCGGATTTATCAGAAGTATATAACAAAGAGCTACGTAGTATTGCAGCTAAAGTAGCAAATGATCAAAATATTCATTTGCAAGAAGGTGTATATGCTTGGTGGAGTGGACCAACTTATGAAACTCCTGCAGAAATTCGTATGTTCCGCACTCTAGGAGCTGACGCAGCTGGTATGTCTACCGTTCCCGAAGCAATTGTAGCTACTCACAGCAGTATGAAAGTACTTGGTATTTCTTGCATTACGAATATGGCAAGTGGAATATTAGATCAGCCACTAAATCATGAGGAAGTAATTGACGTTGCTGGAAAAGTAAGAGTTAAATTCGTTGGATTAGTTAAAGGAATTTTGGAAGAGATCTAAGTTAAATAGATTAAATTGACTTTAATACAAAAAGAGTGGTCTCGAAGGACCACTCTTTTTGTGCTGTCATAGCTGCTCGGAGGGGAAGAAAGGAAGTTTCAAATCCTACGACACCTGTTACCCGAGATTTTATAGATTTTTTATCGCTAAATATTGAGCGTTAGAATATAAGAGCTTTGATGGTTAACCTTTTAGCTTTAAGGGTTGAGCTTTAAGCTTTATAGCTTTCGTAAATACTATAGTTGGGAGCAGGGATTTACCCAGACCCTGCAAACGGGGAAACTTTCTTCTTTTTCGCTATAACAGCAAATTCCAAGCTTACTTATTGTTTAATAGTGATTAGTGTACGAGCATTAATTTCACTTAGCGCTACATCTACGTCATCTTCAAAGGATTCAATATCTAAAGCCATCTTAGTGGTGATTTCTTTTATGTGGATCGGGTCAATTAGTTTTGTTTCCTCAGATTCCCAAAACAACTTTTTGTAGCCTTCCACCGCTGTTAAATCTGTTTTACCATCTTTAGAAATCATATTATTTAACTGTGTGTCTAATCGATCTTGTGCAAGTTCATTATTCACTTCTACTTTTTCCTGAGACTGAGCATAATCGTTATTCATCTTACGAAGGAGAGTTTTTTCAATTTCAATAAAGTTTTTACGCTCAATTGCATCAGCCACCGTCATTTTGACTCCGGAAACCTCTACTAAAGTTGTAGCGTTAGATTCTACAATGGTTTTTTTGATTTGTTTTCTGCGATCCATCAAATCTTTTATGGATTGTATACTTTCTTTCGCTTCCTTTTCAAACTCCTCAACGGTCTTAAATCCACGAATATTCTCTTTCGGTTTTTTAGAGGCTGCGAAAGTTGTCTCATTAATCTTTTTTAAAATGCGCGCATCCAATGTTTTTAACTCACGTAAAGCTTTTGTTATAGAAATCTCCATCGGCATTTCTCTCCTCAGTTGTCAATTATGGTAATTATTAGTCTACTGGAGATTACTAGGGTATTCAAGTAATTACCTTGTTACAACCATATCATTCGTAAATGTCTATATTCGTAATTTGATAATAACCCGAACTATTGATTACTACCGTGTATACTTTATTCCGATTGTAATACGTGTATTCACCAGCCGCATTTATAAAATCAAATTCCTCGTTAGTAGAAACTAGTGCATAATCATCATACATCTCTACACCAGTAACAGTATTATTAGTGAAGTCAAAGGTCATTCCCTGCCCAGCAATTTCTTGTATATATACTTCTAAGTCCTGGTAGGCAATACTATCCGGTTGTAGCATATCATTAATCCAATAAAAATCCTCGGCATCGAGAGCCATCTCGTAATATTCTCTAAATGTAATGATGAAATTAGTTAAAGTCTCCTCTTCAAAGGCAAAATAATTCCATTCATCTTCGGTATACTCTTCTTCATAAGTATCTTCTGAAATATTTTCATCACTATATGTATATTCTTCATAAATGCCAAAAAGAGATGCAACCTGTTGACCACTCATAGGATTGGAAACCCAGCTGTCTACTAGATCTGTCACGCTGTTCATAGGAATGGAAAATCCAAACAAATTATTTTCTTTGTAGATAAGCGAGTTAATCCCTATGACCTTTCCTGTCTTTGCATCTACTAGAGGACCGCCACTGCTTCCTTTGTCAATTTGGGCATCAATTTGATATAAATGTTCATATACAAAACCGAGTTCCATATCCCGATTGATACCTGTCAAGTATCCAATGGAAGCAGAGTTTTCAAACCCTTGAGGACTCCCAAGTGCGATGACTTCAGTGCCAATAATTGAATCTTCAGCCTCGGTGAAGAGTGGTTTTACTTGTGCATAATCATTAGATAAAAGGAGAGCAACATCAGATCTATCCGAAATACCTATTACTTGAGCCTCGGATTCTTTCCCAGCAGAGTTCCGTATTATTACATTTGTGTGCCCCGCTACAACATGTGCATTCGTTACAATGTAACCGCCTTGGCCATAAAGAAATCCAGAACCTTGGCCCCCGTCGTCGGTCAGAATCGTGAACACTTTTGGCATAGTTTCCTGTATTACCTGTGTTTTATCTTTTGCTATTCCTTTCACTTGTTCATTTTTCTTTGCTTCCGTCTTAATTGTTAATGGAGCTGTAGCAGTTTCATTTGGAGGTCTTTCCCTGTCAACTCCCTCAACCTCTTCATTCTCTGTAAAAACAATTTCCTTAAACCCATAACCAACCCCACCAAGTGCTAGCAAAAAGAAGATGATTCCAGCAATCAGTATACCTTTAACGCCACTTTTAGTAGAATTTAATATTTCGCCACAGCCTGCGCAAAAATTTGCTTTCTCATCGTTTTTTACCCCGCATTTGGAACAATACATAATCCCGCCTCCATCTATATCCTTTACCTACTATATTTTTTATAAAATCTCTATATCAACTGGTAATACCTCTGACATTTTCCTCTTTATTTCTTTTGATAATATTCTTTGTTCCTTCTTCAGGGGATACCCAATTCCCCAATAAATACATTTTCTTAAATGCACTAACAAACCTTTTACAACTTTGAAGATGTTACTGTTTGTTAAAATAGGAATTATTGATAAATGCACAAACTTTATACTATATTTTTTGGAACTTTAAGGATTTTTATTAAGCTATTTTTATTATAAGGCATCTGCAAATAATAACCAATACTTGTAAACAACGATTTTTAATTGTTATATCCTACTTGTTTGTATTCAATAACCTCTACATAATCTGTAAAATCATAAATAGCCTTCCAAGTCTATTGGAAGGCTAAATTATAATATTTTAATTTTTATATAATCATTCAGAAAGAAGACGTTTTTCCTTCATTACATAAACCCGACTCAAAATAAGCGCTCCGATTGTCTGAATAACGGTTTTCACGATAATTTGCCCTACAATAGCGGCTGGCACGGCTTCCCATGGAAGAATATTTGCTCCCAGAGGACTCAAGCCTATTATGACAAAAATGACTGAATCCAGGAATCCACCAACAATCCCACTATAGAATACACGCCAAGCCATGGGTAGTTTCAATCTTGTATATATCTCTGTATCTGCTGTTTCAGCAACAACAAATGAAATTGCCGATGCAAATACAATTAATAATGTATCTCCCAACATAAATGACACTAATGCTGATAATGCTAAAGCTATGAAAATGAATAAGTACGTCTTTGCTCTACCATATTTGTTTTGTACAAGATCTCTAAAAATGAAGGTAGCACCCACGAACAATGTTCCCATAGGGACGATAAACATCCCGAACTGTAAAGGTGCAAAAGCTGCTGTTACGACATTAGCAATCACAATCGATACTAAATAAAATAAAATTCTCATAATGTTACTCCTTCAATAGATTTAGAAGTTAAATAATCTTCTAATCCTTTATTTCTCAGCTTACATGCTGGGCATTCCCCACAGCCATCTGCTATTACACCGTTATAACAAGTCAACGTTTTCTCTCGAACAAATTCGAGCGCTCCAAGCTGATCTGCAAGTTCCCATGTTTGTGCCTTGTCCAACCACATGAGTGGTGTATCGATCACAAAAGTAGTATCCATAGAAAGATTTAATGTGACGTTTAAGGATTTCACGAAAATATCACGACAATCTGGATAACCACTAAAATCAGTTTCACACACTCCAGTTACGATATGCTTTGCACCTACCTGGCTCGCTAAGACCCCAGCAAAAGATAAAAAGAGCAGATTTCGACCAGGTACAAAAGTCGACGGCAATCCCCCATCTTCCCCGTCCTCTACCTTTATGTCATCTCGCGTCAAAGCATTCGGTGCCAACTGATTTAAAAGCGACATATCCAGAATGTGATGCTTTACACCAAGCTCCTTAGCTATTTCCTTTGCACATTCGATTTCAAGACTATGTCTTTGCCCATAATCAAAAGTCACTGTCTCAATCTCTTTAAAACGTTCTTTTGCCCAAAACAGACAGGTCGTGCTATCCTGTCCTCCACTAAACACAATAATTGCCTTTTCCTGCTTCACCCGTTTAAACTCCCTTATATCGACAAAACAGCACCATAAGGAAGAATGCTGTCATCTTCTGAATTTTTTAGATTGTCTATCTCTAGCGCCTAGCCCCTAGTTTCAGGATTTTAGCACTTCTGCCTTACATATGATTATTCCATTAACGATTATCAATTTTCTCTGGATATAAATCATGGTTCATCAAACGAAAATCTGCTATTTCTACATATTTCGTTCCAGGTCTTCCATAATTACACCAAGGATCAATAGAAATACCTCCACGTGGAGTGAATTTACCCCATACTTCGATATATCTTGGATCTAGCAATTCGATTAAATCGTTCATGATGATGTTCACACAGTCCTCATGGAAATCCCCGTGATTCCTGAAACTAAATAAATATAATTTTAACGATTTACTTTCTACAATTTTTTTATCCGGTATATACGAGATGTACATCGTTGCAAAATCCGGCTGATTGGTAATTGGGCACAAACTTGTGAATTCTGGGCAGTTAAACTTCACAAAATAATCCCGAGTAGAATGTAAATTATCTACCGACTCCAATACCTCAGGTGCATAATCAAATGAATATTTTGTGCCTTGGTTCCCTAACAGTGTTAAATCCTTCAAACCTTCATCATGACTTCTTCCAGACATAATAAAAAAACCTCCTATAAAAACTGTTTCCCAACACTTTCAAAAGAGGCTTCACAGACCAATCTATACAAACAAAAGGATAAAAACAAAAAAGCCACGTCCAAATTATATGGACATGGCGAATAGTCATGTATCCATAGTTTTTTATAGAGGGTATAAGCTATGAACCTCTCCCGGTCAAGTACGGGTATGCAATCATAATATAGAATATTGACCAAGACGTCAAATAGGCATTCTAGTCAAATGAATTTCCAAATCTCCATTTAAGAGATTCAAAACTTTTTTATAATATCATGCATAAATTTGAACTAGATTGCCTATATTGATAATAGAATACGAGATTAAAGGAGGAATAGAGATGAAACATCCATTAAGCTTACCCGAACAATTACCCGAAACAACAGAAGAGCTATTAAAGCTTATATTACAAACTATCTTAGCCTAGGAGAGATTTAGATTATCAAAGAGACTCAGAAACATAGAAAAGTAGATACCTCTACTATGTGGAGTATCTACTTTTTGTTATATGTACTCCCTACCCCGGCTTATCCAATAAGTTCCTCATTGCCTTCACTGTATATCTCTCCGTACTATATCTACTTAACATTTTCTCCAATCAGCTTTAAATACCACCCCATTCATAAATTATTAAACAAACAGCAAATCATAAATGTTCCCCCTCTATTAATACCCATATAGAAACCACAGTTAGATATATAACAATCAGTAAATTCCAATCATTTAAAGTTTCTTGCTGATCATTACTTTAAAATCAGCTATGATATAGGTATAAACTGAAATTAGGGTGATACATAATGAAAAAATTAGTCCATGTAGTTGGGGCAATTATTGAAAATGACAAAAGCGAAATATTTTGTGCGTTAAGAAGTCCCATTATGTCACTTCCCGATCTTTGGGAGTTCCCGGGTGGTAAAATTGAAGCTGAAGAAACACCCGAGCAGGCTTTACAACGAGAAATTACAGAAGAATTTAATTGTACAATTGTGGTTGGTCAAAAAGTAGAAGATACGACTTATGAATATGAAAAATTTATCGTCAGACTCGAAACTTATAAAGCGAAATTATTAAATGGTACTCCAATTGCAACGGAGCATGCCGACACAAGATGGGTTACTCGGGAAAATTTACATACACTGAACTTTGCTGCTGCTGATATTCCAGCAGTTGAAAAAATAGCGAATGAAAGTATGTAATTTGGAAAATTTGAATGAAAAGAAGTGGTCAAGTTGGATCAACTAATTCGCAAAATGAAAAATTCCTTACATAAAGGCTTTATTGATAAAAGTAATCCCGTTTCAGGACAGTTTAAGCCTAAGCTGCTATCAAATAAAGCACATGAAAATGTTTTATCCACACTTCTTCAAGAGATGAAAACGTGCCAAACCTTCACTTTTTCCGTAGCTTTTATTACTGAGGGTGGTTTAGCAACTTTAAAAACTATGCTATTAGACTTGCAGCTAAAAGGGATCAAAGGCCGCATTATGACATCTACTTTTTTAAATTTCAATCAACCTAAAATGTTTAAAGAATTATTAAAACTAGACAATGTCGAAGTCCGTCTGACTGGCGTGAAAGGCTTCCACTCTAAAGGTTATATATTCGAACATAAAGACTATTATTCTTTAATAGTAGGAAGCTCAAATCTAACGGATAGCGCTTTAAAAGCTAACTATGAATGGAATATCTATTTAACTTCTTTGGAAGATGGAGAAATCATCCACCACTTTAAAAATCAGTTTGAAGAAGCATGGAATGAAGCCATCCCTCTAACTGTAGATTGGATTAACAGCTACAATCTGAATTATGAACAACAGCCCTTCGTTAATCAGGCAACCTCCAACGTATTTGAAGTGAACGCAGAATATCTCACAAACCAATTGGCCGATAGTCTTGCTATTCAACCAAATAAAATGCAAAATGATGCGCTGAAACAATTAAAAACTCTTCGTGAAACCGGTGCTAAAAAAGGATTAATTGTCTCAGCGACTGGGACAGGAAAAACATATCTATCTGCTTTTGATGTTCGTCACTTTGCCCCTAAAAAGATGCTCTTCGTTGTTCATAGAGAACAAATTTTAAAGAAGGCACTTCAAGACTACCGAAAAATATTAGGGGGTCATGAAGATGATTTCGGAATACTTTCAGGTAATTCAAAAGACACAAATGCAAAATACTTATTTGCAACAGTTCAAACACTCTCTTCAGAACGGCATTTACAGCAGTTCGAAAAAGATGAATTCGACTATATACTAATAGACGAAGTACATCGTGCGGGTGCAGATTCCTACCTGAATATTATTAATTATTTTGAGCCTAATTTCTTACTTGGAATGACAGCGACTCCTGAACGTACGGACAGCTTTAACATCTTTGAGCTCTTTGATTACAATATAGCTTATGAAATTCGGCTACAGGCCGCTCTTGAAGAGGAAATGCTTTGTCCATTTCATTACTTTGGTGTGATAGATTATGAGAGGAATGGAGAAATAATTGATGACACATCTACCTTGCAACAACTTGTATCGCAAGAGCGTGTTCATCATATTCTCGAAAAAGTTAACTACTATGGCTATTCAGGAAAGCGGGTACGAGGATTAATTTTCTGTAGCTCTAAGCAAGAATCACATGCCCTTTCAGAAGTGTTAAATGCCCAAGGCTTAAAAACTATTGCCCTTACAGGTGATAATTCACAACCTGAAAGAGAAGATGCAATTCGTAAATTAGAACAATACCAACTAGATTATATTTTAACCGTAGATATCTTTAATGAGGGTATTGATATTCCGTTTTTAAACCAAATCATCATGCTACGCCAAACACAGTCAAGTATAATTTTTATTCAACAACTGGGACGTGGACTACGCAAGCATAATGAAAAAGAGTATGTAACTATTATTGATTTCATCGGCAACTATAAAAATAACTATTTAATCCCTATTGCTCTTTCAGGTGACCAATCCATGAATAAGGATAATGTCCGCCGTAGAACGGTTAATACTGACTATATCCAAGGTGTTTCAACAATAAACTTTGAAGAGATTGCTAAGAAACGCATTTTTGATGCAATCGATAATAAAAAGTTAAAATTGTACAATATGGAGTTTCTCACTACTCCGTACAAAGAGTTAAAAAATCGATTGGGAAGAATACCTCTCCTGATTGATTTCATTAAAAATAATTCGATTGATCCTGAAGTAATCTTTGTAAAAAAGAAAAACTACTTTGACTTCTTAGTAAGTATGAATGAACCTGTTGCAAATATAAATGATTATGAACAAGCAATATTAACCATTTTTTCTCAAGAGCTTATAAACGGCAAAAGAATTCACGAAGTATTACTAGTACAAAATCTAATTTACAATAGTGAATTAGCTCAAACCGATTATATAAAACTACTAAGTGATTATGGAACTTATAGTAATAAAGAAACCATTTATTCTGTAGAAAATTTATTATCTTTAAAATTTTTCGTTACAACTGCTCAGAAAAATTATGGGTCAGAACCAATTGTAATTTTAGATAACGGAAAATATAAGCTAAATAGTAAGCTACAGAAAAGTTTAGAAAACGAGGAGTTCAGGAAATTATTACAGGATATAATTATATGTAGTTTTGAAAAAAATAAAAAATATAATAAACAGACGCCTTTAACAATATATGAGAAGTATTCAAGAAAAGACGTATGTAGACTTTTAAATTGGAGTAGTAATGAAGAAGGTACCTTAAACGGTGGAAGAGTGAAAATGAACACCTGTCCTATCTTTGTAAACTATCATAAGACTGACGAAGATAATTTAGAAGTAAAATATATGGATGAGTTCTTATCAACAGACATTTTCAAATGGTGTTCAACAAAAAACAGAAAAGTTACAGCTAAAGATATTGCTCCTATTGTAAACTCTTCTGCAGCAGATATAACTGTTCATTTGTTTGTAAAAAAACATAATGGTGAGGGAAAAGATTTCTATTACCTTGGTGAAGTTACTGTAGATTCAAATAGCGCAGAAAACGATACACTAATAGACCAAGGTAAAATCTACAATGTAGCTACTATGAACATGATTCTTGAACAACCAGTACAATACGATATTTATCATTATTTAGTGGAAGAATAATAAGAATGTAAAAGAGTATCATCAATGAAGTTTTTACTGTAAAAATACTTTTTTCATTAAGTAAGAAAAGTTTTAGGCGTAATTCGTAATATTTCCCGGGAAATCGACAATTTTCATGTAAATAAACAGCATAAGAAAACAAATCCAAGAGAAGAATAATTTTAAGGGAATGAAAACTTTCCTTATACAGTTAATGTAGAGCATATAAAATCTCTAACATCTCTTCTACGAATTGTATTTTCCCTGCACGTTACTGGATCATCATATAAACTTGTATGTATTTTTCTCCATGCCGCTCCATGTAAAATGAATGAATGAATAACAAAAAACGCCCAATGGGCGTTTTTTATCTAACATTGTTCAAGTAAGAAAATTGCACAACTTTTTAGTCTAACGATTATTTTTATTACCTGTTAAATTCTTTGCAGCATTTTTAGTTGCATCAACAGTGTTCATTGCAACATTTTCTGTAGCCTCTAAAGCATTATGCGCTGTTTCAAATGCAGATCCTGCTGTGTATTTGATGCTCTTTGCGACACTTTTGTTATTTCTTTGATCTTGATTATTTTCTTGATTAGTCATAATTTCACCTCCTAAACACAGGGTTAGGATGTGTATTATTTGGTAAATTATTCGTACTACATCTCACTTAGAAACCAAAGCACACCATTTCTATATACCTTCTCGAACCAGTTCTTGCTGATTTTTAATCGTTTAATTGGTCTAATAACCCAATTAAACCATTGATAATTAGTCGCTAGTGTCTTTTGGGATACTGTATTGTTGTTTAATATTCCGAATGTCTACACCATACTTTTTTCTAGATGAACTAACACTCAACCTCTGAATGCCATTAACGGCTTGTGTTCCATCTGACAACATAATCCATTCCACGGTGAGAGAGATACTTCAACACCTCTTGAAAGCCAATTCCATCCAATTCTAACGCTTCTTCATCGACTTTAGCTTCATTACCCATTGTTTATCACCATGAACTTTGTCAATCTCGTTTAGTTTGTAAGCCATTCCATATCTTAACTATCCTTGCCATGTAGAATGTCATCTCGCCTATTTATCTATATTTTCACAAACACAGTACTAAAACAGAATTCCTCGATGTACTACCTTCATGAGCTATGAATTTCATACAATCTTTTTTTAGTTGTCCAATGCATAAATTTCTCAAAAAAAGCACTCGTTGTCATTAGTAGACAATTAAGTGCTTTAATCAATGTTTTACTTCCTGTGTAGTTTAGTCGTAACTTAAGATTTCCATAAATAAAATCTATATAGAGTCTTTAAAAACATCTAGATCGTTTTCGTTTAATACCGCTTTTATTTTATTACCTTCAAAAACAACCATATATTCATTTGGTAAAGCAAGAACTTGTATGATCTCTGGTTTAATTTTTAGTAGTTGATAAGCATATAGAGCATACAACTCTGTAGTATTATCCTCCTCTACAGGACCTATATACCAACCTGAATCTCCTTTTTCAACATTTCCATTTCTTTGCAAATATATTTTCTCAAGTTCTAGTACACCTTTACAAAGTATGATTTTATCACTAAATTTTATTGATAAACCATCGACATTTATCTTTCTCAAAAAATGACCTTGTTCTAGTTGTACCCACAATGCTAAAGTTAAATCTTCTGTTATATCTTCAAATGGATTTCTAGAGTAATCAGGAGAGGTCAATATAAAATTCCCGGTTTCTCTCTCATGTAAATAATAGACGGACCAACCAACTTGTATAGAAAATCCATGAATTAAATTATTGCGGTCTACCTGTTCTAATATGACAAACAAACTTTCTATTTGAGGTTCTAATTCTTTTTCGGCAGTTACTATAATGTTTTTGCCCATAATAGTCTTTTCAAATTCCTTCATTTCTTCAACCTCTCTTCTATAGCTGCTTTTAGGATTTCCCTAGCTCGTTTCTCTTTTTCTAGCATTTCTATTCTAACATTAACAGGTACCTCTCCCATCTTAGAATGTCCTTTCCAATCAGCCCAGCTATGAGCCCTCTTAGACGCATTCGAAGATTTTCCAAGACCAACAAAATTATCTTTTAGATTTAGAGTTTCTATTTGTTGTTCTCTAGTTAACCTATTAAATCCATCCATTTCAGTTATTTCTTTCATTGAAACAATATGGTCTGCTTCAAACTTATCAACTTCATACCCGTACACTGGGTCTACTTTAGGACCATCTGGATTAACCATTTTTCTTATATCATTACTTGGTGTCTTTTTCCTCAAATTTTTATATTCGTCTTTTGTAATACCGTTATCTGCACCCTTAACCCCACTCTCCACCCTAGCCATAGAAATCAGCTGATCCTTCAATTCGCTCCCATTCACTACGTTATAAGGAACTTGGCCTGCGCTCGCAAACTGTGTACGGGGTCCGTAGGGTAATAGATTAGCTAATGAGTCCGAGGCATTGTTGGCAGCCCCGACTACTTTTGGAGCAACTGCCTTTGTGACCGTGACCCCCGATTTGGTAAGTGCACCGACACCTTTTGTTCCAACTACTGAAGTGGCAACCGTGCCTAATGCATAGGTTACCCAGTGAGCACGGGAATTGGCATCTCCGTTGACCATATCACGTTCGTAGGAAGTAGTAATGGCCGACTTTATCGTGTTATATGTCTCTATCGGATTAGTAACTGCCTCTAACGTAGCATCCAGTGTGGCTTTCGGGTCCTGGACTATATCTACAATTCCAGTAACGAAATCTTTCCCTACATCAAATAAACCACTTAAAATTCCGTCTACTACTTCTAAACCAGTATCTACAAAAGACTTTTCTTCCTCTTCTTCACGTAGGCACACTTCTCCTTCAATCGTTGGCGTGGAAATGGTTAATGGGAGACTACATGCCACCAACTCCGCCCAAAGATCTGTTTGAAAATGAATATCCGTGAGATTACTTGTGAACATCTCTTCCATGTTATGGATCCACGTATCCATTGCCTGCATATCTTGCTCGAAAGGTAGTAAGGCTGCTGTCTGTGTTGCATCAAATTCTTGAAGTCTGCTTACTGTATCGTCTCGTTTTCTTTTTGCATCTAGAACGCCTTCTTGTACACCACAATCATGAAAGGTACCAGGTTCTAATACAATTTAGAATTGTTTTAGAACCTGGTACCCTAATTTTATTAAATTACTAATACTACTTTAAATTAACGAGTCTATTCATTTATAGATAGGTTTATTCTTTGTATAACTCTTTATTATTCCTCTTCATTCATCTTTTGCTTAAGATATTCAGCAATTTCTGTTTGTCCTCTTTCAATAGCAAATTCATAAGCTCCCATATTTTGCATAGTACCCCCTGTATACTTAGTGTTAATGTCAATACCATTCAGAACAAGATATTTTACTATATCGAGGTGCCCACCATAAATCGCTGAGAAAAGAGGATTTCTATTTGGGTCACTAGTATCTAATATTGCACCATTCTCAAATAAGAATTCTACAATACTAATTTCACCTTCACTAGCTGCATGTGCAATAGGTGCTGACTTTGGTACACCTTCGATTATGTTAATATCCATACCAGATTCAACTAAAAATTTTATTATATCCAATTTACCTGCTCTAGTTGCAACATGTAGCCACGTTCCAAAAGGGGTTACAAAATCTAGCAAGTTTTTATCAGTAATAACTATCTCTTTCACTAGTTCTAAGTCACCATTCTTAATTAAATCATAGATTTTTTTTGCTTTTTCCTTATTATCCACAGAATCCTCCTAAAGTATCTTTATTTTATGCTGCTTCTTCACCTAATAGCTTAAGCATTTCAACCATTTTTTCATGATTACCTCCAAAACTATCTACTTCTTATTACAACAATATCCGTATTCAAACGAACGAAACTAAACAACCAATTGCCGGTTCAATACCGTCAATTGGTTTCATAGTAGGGTGTTTTATTCCTGACTCAAAAAGTATAGTCAGTGCCTTATCCCTCTAAGGTTCCCAAAAAATCAGATGTTTCTTATTTCTAGAAATTCACAACCAGTAATATTACTTTTTTCAACTAATTGTTTAAAATCTTCTGACATGAATAAAGGAATTTCATCTCCTTTTAATTTGAACAAATTTTTGTTATTTATTTTGTCTTCCGAAACTGCATATTTTCTTACAGAATATATTTTTTCACCGTCTAAATCTACAACACTATAATCAGAGTTTTGAAGGTTTAATGCATCAACTACTCCTAATACATTTGCAACAAAATATTCATCATTCACTATTTTAGATTTACTTTCAAAATCAACAACGTTTACAGGTAAAAATTGGACATCCTCTTCAATTTTTTTTATTAAATCCTTAAACTTTTTTGATACAATGAACCACCCTAAATTATTTGCTAAATAATCAGTAAATCTATTTCCATCATGTAGATTAAAATAAAAAGTGATATTGTCATTCCAACTCTCTAAAAAATTCCCTTCCTTTAACTCATACTGCTCAAATCCATGTGTATCCTCACAATGAACAACTACGTCATTATCGTTGCTGTCATCTAAAATTAGTTTGAAATATTTCATTTTGACCTCCAATATTCTTTATAAAGCATATCTGGATTATCCCTTACTTCCTTCTTTAACCCTTCAAACAATTTAAGGAATTTCTCCCTATCACCTTTAGCTAATCTATCATAAGTACTCAATTTATCTAATACATAATCATGATATGCATATGGATGTCTCCCTTGATGAGGTAATAATTCCTTATTCCATCCATCATCTAAATTTAAGCCATACTTTTTAGTTAAACTCTCCATTTGAGGAGTGTATTTTTTGCTTTTATTAGTTG
The DNA here is from genome assembly GCF_038008385.1 of Psychrobacillus sp. FSL H8-0487. NCBI lineage: Bacteria > Bacillati > Bacillota > Bacilli > Caryophanales > Bacillaceae > Psychrobacillus > Psychrobacillus sp. FSL H8-0487. The sequence goes on along the minus strand of NZ_JBBOZA010000001.1, from coordinate 283,197 downwards.
CGTAGTGGTGATTTTCTAAAGGTTTAGTAGTACCCTTAACTCCACTTTCAACCCTAGCTATAGAAATCAGCTGATCCTTCAATTCGCTCCCATTCACTACGTTATAAGGAACTTGGCCTGCGATTGCAAACTGTGGACGCGGTCCATAAGGTAATAGAGTAGCTAATGAGTCCGAGGCATTTTTGGCGGCTCCGACTACTTTTGGAGCAACTGCCTTTGTGACCGTGACCCCTGATTTGGTAAGTGCACCGACACCCTTTGTTCCAACTACTGAAGTGGCAACCGTGCCTAATGCATAGGTTACCCAGTGAGCACGGGAATTGGCATCTCCGTTGACCATATCACGTTCGTAGGAAGTAGTAATGGCCGACTTTATCGTGTTATATGTCTCTATCGGATTAGTAACTGCCTCTAACGTAGCATCCAGTGTGGCTTTCGGGTCCTGGACTATATCTACAATTCCAGTAACAAAATCTTTCCCTACATCAAATAAACCACTTAAAATTCCGTCTACTACTTCTAAACCAGTATCTACAAACGACTTTTCTTCCTCTTCTTCACGTAGGCACATTTCTCCTTCAATCGTTGGCGTGGAAATGGTTAATGGCGGACTACATGCCACCAGTTCCGCCCATCGATCTGTTTGAAAATGAATATCTGTTAGATTACTTGTGAACATCTCTTCCATGTTACGGATCCACGTATCCATTGCCTGCATATCTTGCTCGAAAGGTAGTAAGGCTGCTGTCTGCGTTGTATCAAATTCTTGAAGCCTGCTTACTTTATCGTCTCGTTTTCTTTTTGCATTTAGAACGCCTTCTTGTACACCACTATAATGAAAGGTACCAGGTTCTAATACAATTTAGAATTGTTTTAGAACCTGGTACCCTAATTTATTAAATTACTAATTCTACTTTATATTAACGAGTCTATTCATTTATAGATAGGGTTATTCTTTGTATAACTCTTTATTATTCCTCTTCATCCATCTTTTGCTTAAGATATTCAGCAATTTCTGTTTGTCCTCTTTCTATAGCAAATGAATAGGCATCCATATCTTCCATGATTTCACCAGAGTATTTTATAGATATATTTATATTTTTCTCAACTAATAATTTTACAATCTCCAAATGCCCACCATATATTGCAGCAAACAGAGGATTTCTATCTGGTTCACTAATATCCATCTCTACATTCCGACTAATTAGATATTTAGCAATATCTAAATGTCCTTTTGTAGTCGCTCTTTCAAGTACATTTGTAGAAAAAGTTCCACCCTCTGCATTAACATCTATCCCAGCATTAATAAGATATTCCACTATCTCTAAATGCCCATGAGCTGCCGCTACATGTAACCACGTACCAAAAGGTGTCATCCATGTTAACATTTCTGGCTCATTCTCAAGTAAATCTCTTAAAGTTTCTAGTTGACCACTTTTTATGGCATCTCTAATATCTTTTGCAGATTGAGTCTTATCCATATTAATTTCTCCTTTAATCTCTATTTCCTAGAAGCAGCTTGTTTTCCTAGGTCTTCTAGTATTTCAATAATGTCATCTAAATCTGATGCCACATCAATCATCAACTATATTTTTAATCAATAAAAGGACCAGTAAATTATGCAATTTACAATTGCTTTAGAAACCGATACCCTCCACTTATATCCTTGTAATGTGACTAATTTATAAAGTACTACACTGGCTGTTACTGTTGTTATTTACCAACATTTATCCTATCTAAATCCAATACGTCTGAGACTCCTTTGTCATTCATTATCTTAATTAGATAGTCATGCCCTTTTTCCAATGCAAGAATTCTTTCTTCTTCATAAATAGGAATGAGTGTATAAACGTTTACTGTTCCTTGTTTAGTTTGAACGATATCTAATCCGGTCTCTTTAGGACGAGACACCATTACGCAGGATAAGTTTGTATTTGATGCAAGTGGCTGTGGAGGTTCTCCATTTGGAAGAATAACACCTTCTTCAATCCATCCGTCATAAATATGTGGAATATGAGCCACTTTCCTTAGCCATGCAAGAGGCCAATAATTGTTCTGATCTTTCTTATCGTCTTTATCGACATTCCAATTCGAAGGCAGTTTTAATAACAACTCCGAATATTTATATCCACTTTCTTTTTCTGAATAGTCCATTGGTTCATCACTCATACCCGTAGTAAATAGAGTTACGAAATTTTTATTTATGGATGGAGCAATTATATGAATATTGACGGCTACTCTACTACTAGGAACAATTTCACTTATAGTATTTTTAATCTCGCCAAAGTATTTAGCTACATGCTCTAAAATTACATCATGTTGGTTTTGATTACTTTCATTTGTTTTACTTGCAGTAGTGGAGCACTCATTTGGATTTTCCAATAACTTAACTATTTCTATTTGACCTTGTTCCCTTGCGAAAGTTAAAGCATCCATATCTTCTTTTGATTCGCCAGTGTACTTAATATCTGTATCTATACCACTTTTAATTAATAGTTTTACAATATCAACATGCCCATTGCTAATCGCTCCAAACAATGGATTTCTTTCTGGTTCGCTTATGTCTAAATTTGCTTCTCTTAATAGTAAATATCTCACTACCTCGATATGTCCAGAAGAAGCAGCTTCATTCAATACCCCACCACCATATACTCCACCTAGTTTATTAATATCCGCCCCAAGTTCTACCAGATTTTGTACTATATCAAGCTTTCCTTTAGAGGCTGCAACATGAAGCCAAGTACCAAAAGGAGTCTCCATATTTAATGTTTCTGTGTTGGAGTCGATTAATTCTACTACTTTTTGAACATTACCATCTTTTATAGCAGAACGAATTTCTTTAGTAATTAGTTTATTGTCCATGTAATTACTTCCTCCTTTTTGCAACATCACCAAGTTTATTTAGCATTTCCACCATATCATCTCTATCTCCGCCAGCATCCCTTACTTTTTTAATATTATCAACAACATTACTAAGGGCTTCAATCCCGTGTTGACCTTTAACTCTATTAGGAGCCCAAACTAGATTTTCAAGTCCCAGAATAGGGTCAATGTCATATTCTTTTAATATTTCTTGGCCTTCTTTCACTAATTCCTTTTGAGATATGCCATTTCCTTTTTTAAATACAATATGATGTGCATGAGGATCGTACATATCTCAGGAGTTAATCGAGGTGGAGTAACCTCACCTTAGCAGTCGTTTTATATACGTCAAATTTGCGAGAAATTTAATAAGTAGTGTTAAAACATGGATTAGTACTTGGAGAGTTGTAATGATGACAACTGTTAATATTGTAATTATTTAAAGAAATAGAAAGATTTATTTAGGGAATAAAATTTATTATTATTCTAAAAGTCCTATAGAGTTCATATGAGTTATCTTTTATATAGAAGTACAAAGTATTTATTCGACACCCCATTATCCAAAATTATAAAACCTTAGAGAATGTCTTATTTTCCCTAAGGATCTATTAATTATGCTTGTGTTAAAGAAGTAATATAACAATTATCTATCGAAACAGTTTTTAATAACTCCAATGCTTCTTGAGTTACAACTAACTCACCTTTGGATGATAAGCAGAAATGATGCCCTGACCAATTTGTGAAATGCTCTCCTTCTACCTCAATTTTACCAAGTGGAATAAATCTGCTAAAAAGAGGGATTTCTTTATTTGGATGCATTTCATTAAATACATCAGATGTTGTAATTAGACATGGTTCTAATTTGTAATCTTTAATATCACTTTTCTGTAATTCTGTTTCTAGTAAACTTGACACTATGAAAGCTGGTGTTGACTCTAAAAGGTCATCTCCAAGCCATCCTTCAAACTCATAGTGTAAAAATCTCACCTTTGCCGATATGCCCTCTTTTACAATATCCTCTTCAGTTCCATAAACAGTCTGTTCACCATGAACACCGGCAACTTCTGGTTCAATAAAATATAGTTTCATTCGTTACATCCTTTCTTTAACTTTTTCACTTTTTAATTGGTGGATTAAAATTCGTGTTGCATCAAATTCTTGAAGTCTAATTACTGTATCGTCTCGGTTTTCTTCATCTAGAACGCCTTCTTGTACACCACTAAAGTGAAAGGTACCAGGTTCTAATTCAATATAGAATTGTTTTAGAACCTGGTACCCTAATCTGGCTACAAATCTAGTTTGTTTACCACCAAGTTATTAAAAATATTAAAACCTTGAAAGGATATAGCCCATCAAGGTTCAAACGCTATGCTACTTTCTTACATACCCAAATTTAATAAAAAACCACTAAAATCTTTAGCACTTATCAAAATTCTATAGTTGTTCGGTCAACAAAGTTCTGATTCTCTTTAATAATTATTCTTGAAAGACGTCTTTCTTCTCTCTTAAAGAAGAAATCATCAGCGGACTCTTGTGAATCAATTGGCGAGAGTTGGTTGATAACCCTATTTTTTACCCCATTGAATTCTCATTTGATCCATATAGATATATACTGCCCTGTCTTGTCCTCAAATTCCTTCAACATCAATACAAAAACTGCCATGTATCTTCACTCCTCAAATTTTTCCTCCCAATTCTATGGTCTATTGTTTTGTCATAAGCATTCCCTAAAACATAAATTTCTCACCACAAAAGCACTTGTTGCCTATTAAACAATCAAGTGCTTTATAATTAGCGTATAATGTTCTTCATTGCTAATACTTCTTTTTATTCCTCTGTGTCCTCATATAAATTATCTAAGAATTCATCAATATCATTTGCTAAAAAATACATATTACTCATATCATCAGGATCTTCCGGTTCTTGTTCATGATCCCAAAAATAAATCTTGTCTAAGTAAGGTTCCTCTGTACCTAAGCATATAACGTTGCCCGCTGAATCATCTGCTATTGGTATAAAGCCTTTGGTAAGTCTAAATTCATATATGTCTATAACTTTCTCTAAGTTATCATACATTTCACCTATTCCATTAAATACATTCAAAACGCTTTTCCCCATTTTATCAGTAATAGTAAATATACTTTCTTTCGGGTATCCACCATTCCATTTAAGTAAAAATTCAGTGTATTTTTTTGTTAATTTGACTCCAGTATCTTTTTCAAACTGTTTAATTTCTTCTATAGTAAGTTTCTTATGAGAACCTTCAATTTTGACCATTTTAATATCCTCCCTTATTTTCTTCCATTAACTGTCGATACTGTATGAGTAAATTGTCTATGAATATCTTTATCTACTAGAATCATCGTTTTCCCATCTTGATGATGATGCCAGATATATCCTACAGGTGGCTTATCTAATGCTGGCACAGGTGGGTCAGAATCTTTACTTAAACCTGCCTCTATATTAGCATTTTTATAATCCAATGGACGATTGGTTGGACTTGCAATTTCAATTTCTACCGGCTTAACAGTTGGATGTACATATTCCGTGAAGTCTGGATAACCATTAGGATACCTTACAGTCTGTTCCTTCTTATTTGTATATAACCAAGCACCATCTTCATCAATTTTCACTGTACCGCCTTTCTTTGTCCATTTATCCAGGACAGGCGAATATGACGGTTTAGTGGCAAGTTGTTCTTTTGTAAATTGGATTTCTAAATTACTTTTACCCGTACCCTTAACTCCACTTTCAACCCTAGCGTTAGAAATCACCTGATCCCTCAACCCACCGCATTCACTGTGTTATAAGGAACTTCACCTACCATCGCTAAATGCGGGCGGGGTGCGTAAGGTAATAGATTAGCTAATGAGTCAGAGCCATTTTTGGCGGCTCCGACTACTTTTGGAGCAACTGCCTTTGTGACCGTGACCCCTGATTTGGTAAGTGCACCGACACCTTTTGTTCCAACTACTGAAGTGGCAACCGTGCCTAATGCATAGGTTACCCAGAGCACGGGAATTGGCATCTCCGTTGACCATATCAAGTTCGTAGGAAGTAGTAATGGCCGACTTTATCGTGTTATATGTCTCTATCGGATTAGTAACTGCCTCTAACGTAGCATCCAGTGTGGCTTTCGGGTCCTGGACTATATCTACAATTCCAGTAACAAAATCTTTCCCTACATCAAATAAACCACTTAAAATTCCGTCTACTACTTCTAAACTAGTATCTACAAAAGACTTTTCTTCCTCTTCTTCACGTAGGCACATTTCTCCTTCAATCGTTGGCGTGGAAATGGTTAATGGGAGACTACATGCCACTAGCTCCGTCCATCGATCTGTTTGGAAATGAATATCTGTGAGATCACTTGTGAACATCTCTTCCATGTTACAAATCCACGCACCCATTGCCTGCATATCTTGCTCGAAAGGTAGTGAGGCTGCCGTCTGTGCTGCATCAAATTCTTGAAGTCTACTTACTGTATCGTCTCGTTTTCTTTTTGCATCTAGAACGCCTTCTTGTACACCACTATAATGAAAGGTACCAGGTTCTAATACAATTTAGAATTGTTTTAGAACCTGGTACCCTAATCCTATTAGTTTATCTATTACTAATCCTACTTAAATTAAAGAGCCAATTAATTTAAAGTTAGGATTAATCTTGGTAACACTTTTTTATTCTCTTTTATCCATCTTTTGCTTTAGATATTCAGCAATTTCTGTTTGCCCAAATTCTCTAGCATATTCATAAGCATTCATATTTTTAATAGTTTCTCCAGTGTATCTAATTGAAATATCTATTCCTTTTTCAACTAGAAACTCAACTACTTCTTTATGTCCACCATAAATTGCCCCAAATAATGGATTTCTTTTTGCTAAGGTCACATCTAATTCTGCTCCTGCCTCTATTAGATACTTTACTATTTCAATATAACCTGAACCAGCCGCTAAATTTAATGCAGAAGCATCGAATGTTCCGCCTTTAACATCAATATCTATACCTTTTTGAATTAAATATTGGACTATTTCAAGTTGTCCATTTTTGGCAGCAACATGCAACCATGTACCAAACGCAGTCATAGTGTTCAAAACTTCAGTATCACTGCCTATTAACTTTTTTACTCCAATAATATCTCCAAGTTTTATTGCATTCCTAATTGCTTTGTTAGAACTTTTTTTATCCAAAACTAATCCTCCTTAGTTACCTTCTACTTGCTAAATTCCCTAACTCTTCAAGAACTTCAACAAAATCATCAAAGTCTCCACCTTCAATTTCAACTGTTTTCAATTGATTGACAACATTTTCTAAAGCATCTAAACTATGTTGCCCTATTACAGCATTTGGTGCCCAAACAAGGTTTTCTTTCCCAATTATTGGATCCACCCCATACCTTCTTAATATTTCCTGACCTTCTCCAACAAGTTCTTGTTGCTTTTGGCCAAGACCCTTTTTAAATAGAATATGATGTGCATGCGGATCTATCATAGCAGTAGGTGGGCCACCTATTAATCCCCGAAGATACTTACCAAAATCTATTTTAATTAATGCTTCATTGTATACTTTAGTAATGCCTAATTCGGACATTTTTTTACTAATTTCGGAAAGCTCATTTACACTGAAGGTGTTATTCTGAATAGCATTTTTAAGCTTATTCATCTTAGTGGGATCTACTTTCCCCTTTACAATAATATCATTAGTATAATCACTTACAGTATTACCCGATCCCCTAAAACCACTCTCCACTTTGACTATAGAATTTATTCGATCCCTCAAACCCATTGCATTCACTGTGTTATAAGGAACTTTACCTGCGATTGCAAACTGGGGACGCGGTCCATAAGGTAATAGATTAGCTAATGAGTCCGAGGCATTGTTGGCGGCTCCGACTACTTTTGGAGCAACTGCCTTTGTGACCGTGACCCCTGATTTGGTAAGTGCACCGACACCCTTTGTTCCAACCACTGAAGTGGCAACCGTGCCTAATGCATAGGTTACCCAGTGAGCACGGGAATTGGCATCTCCGTTGACCATATCACGTTCGTAGGAAGTAGTAATGGCCGACTTTATCGTGTTATATGTCTCTATCGGATTAGTAACTGCCTCTAACGTAGCATCCAGTGTGGCTTTCGGGTCCTGGACTATATCTACAATTCCAGTAACAAAATCTTTCCCTACATCAAATAAACCACTTAAAATTCCGTCTACTACTTCTAAACCAGTATCTACAAAAGACTTTTCTTCCTCTTCTTCACGTAGGCACATTTCTCCTTCAATCGTTGGCGTGGAAATGGTTAATGGGGGACTACATGCCACCAGTTCCGCCCATCGATCTGTTTGGAAGTGAATATCTGTTAGATTACTTGTGAACATCTCTTCCATGTTACGGATCCACGTATCCATTGCCTGCATATCTTGCTCGAAAGGTAGTAAGGCTGCTGTCTGCGTTGCATCAAATTCTTGAAGCCTGCTTACTGTATCGCCTCGTTTTCTTTTTGCATCTAGAACGCCTTCTTGTACACCACTATCATCCAGATGCGGGAGGGCTACTATATCACTGACCTGGTCCATAATACTGTTTGACTCATTCGTTAGATTTTCAGTCAGTTGTGCGATTGTAGTAAGTCCCTGCTCTACCTCCCCTTCTAGAAATTGCTCCACAATATGACCAGACGTATCTGGTTCTAATGCATATAATGCATTTTCCATTTGTTGAAGCACTTGCTTATAACCCGCAGCAGAAACAAGGAATTGTTGGAGTAATGGCAGATGGCATTCCGTATAGAAAGCACGAATGGCACTGCCTCCTTGTCCTTTTAGTTCGTCTTCCATCGCTACTAATCCTTCTACAGCACGACGAATTGCCTCTACTTCACTTTCGAGCCTGTCCAACATTGCAATATTTCGTCTTAAACATCTTGAAAAAAAGTGAAACTTCAATCAGAGGGAAGTTCTTTCCCCCTGATTGTTAGTTGAACCATTCGGACTTTTACGGACAGTAAAACCTCCCACTTAAGCTTTTTCAAGTGGGAGGTCTACTGTCCGTTAAAGCGGGATAAATCTACGTCTAGTATTTTCATAGACACACCTTGGATTCTTTTTTCCTATTGAAAGAATGTAAGAGGCAACTGTTGACTCTAAAAAAAGATATCTTCCTTTCCTGAAACATTAAACTCCCCCTCTACCCTATTAGTTATAATATTCCATTTTTTAGTTGGATGGTAAAGGAAGAGTTTAATAATACTGGGAAAATGATTCATAGGGATGGTAAACACTACAGTCATAATGCAACTAAGGGTTTAATCAAATTTCTAAAAGTGTTTATAAATACCTATGAAGAAATTTTAAGCTTTAAAAGCTTACCGTTTTTTAGTTTGAGTAACCGATTAATAATACCTTTATAAATTGCCAGAAATTCTTGAGAACAAGTTCAACTTGCTTTAGAGGTTTCCGTTTACTTTGTGAAGTACTATTTTTAATAGAGATGACTTCTACGCAAATTAGCACTACTGTTCCAAGGATGTATTCAAATTCACCAATAGTAAAAGGCAACAGTTCTAATACAATACAGAATTGTTTTAGTAACTGGTGCCCTACACTCGTAATGGTGGAATTATTGCATTGGATAGCTTTGGTTGATGAAATGATTTGGATAGTATTGCTGATTATCTGTTGTAGTTTTGTTGCAGTTTTTTGGTGGACCAATATAGGTAGACGGCATAACTGGAGCTATCGCTTTTTTATACTCGTTCTCGTTCATACAATAGGTATGCGCCATAATATTCGAAGGTGTCAATTTTAAGATATCGGAACCTAGAATTACTTCAGGCGTGGAAGCATTAAAAATAGCTAATATATGCGTTCGATCTTCAGTAGCCATTTGGTAATGCCACCAACCTTGTGGGATATTTGCCACTTGACCTGGTGTAATCGTGTAGTGTTTATATTGCTTAGTAAATGGATTGAGTATAGAAACAACGATTTCTCCTGAAATACAGTATACTAACTCTGCTGCATTCGGATGGTAATGTGGCTCTATGTTATTGTTGGCACTAAGAAAAATATCGAGCAAAGATATATTATCCAGTGTATTTAATTGTTGAACACCTAAAATATTCATAAAGTTATAACTATCTTTTTTAAAGAAGGGGCTTTTATTTACATCAAAAGCGAACTGAGTGGACGGTGCTGTGTAATCAATAGAAGAATCCATAACTTGACCTGCCTTTTTAGCATTTGTAATGTGTTTACAAAGCACATTCCTTCCATGATATGTAATTAGCCTATTTATTGTGCAATAGGCAGACTGCACAGACTGGATAGAATAATGTACCTTCTGTATTTTAAAGACAGGTACTATGCATTTATTCAATCATTTCCAAACGCTTCGGTAAATTCATTAACATATTCACTCATTTGCTGATATTGAGTCCAGTGCAGATAATGATGCCCTTCTAAAGGAACAAGTTTTTGTAATGGCGAATTTCCTATTTCTGACTGATAAAAGGTTATATTCGATTTGCCTTCCTCATTCTCTTCTTTTTCGTTTGTCGTGAAAATCATCACAGGCATATCTGGAGGAAACGACAAATTACGTGTTTTTCCAATGTTATTATTTATTTCATTTGCTTCATTTACTATATTTTTGTTATACCCCCTCTGCGCAGAAAGGATTTTGGTCATTTTTAAATTTTTTTCTGAATAAATACCTTCGTCTGCCAAAGGGAGGAACTCTTCTGAACTTAAATATAATGCCAATCTTGCAATTCCCGTAGGGGCTATGTAACTCATATATTTTGGCATTGTAGGAACAGATTCATCAAAATACTCTAAGGCATTAGGTAATGTGGGATCGATTCCTATAATAGCTTTAATTTCCTCTGGATATTTACTCGCATAATACATACTATAAATTCCAGAAATAGAATGGGGCATCAATATATATGGCCCTTCGATATTCGATTTTATTAAAGCTGTTCGTAATTCCTCAACTAAATTCTCTACTGTTCGATCCTCATCCGTTAGGTCGCTCCAGCCATAACCAAAAGGCTCTACCACAACAACTTTATTACTTTTTGACATCTCGTTAATTAAAGGTTCAAAATCCAACACTGGCGCTGTCGTACCTAAACCACTCAACAAAATAATTGTATTTGGACCCTCTCCTTTTGTATACACATGCATATTTTTTCCATCCACTTCAACTAATTCACCTAATGCTGGATACTTCTTTTGTTCATATGCGACCATAACCTGATGGAAAGCAATCCAGACAAGGAATAGTGCAGCTAATCCTAAAATTAAGTTTCTAATTATTATCCGAAATTTAAACCTCTTTTTTTTCACTTTCTCCACTGCTTTCTTATATAAAGTTGTACTCGATAATGGAATGTCAAAATCTTTCTATCTTTATATTACGATAAATAACTTTTTTAGTTTCAATAACGCTTTTTACATAAAAAAACGAGGGATTTCCCCTCGCTTACACTTTATAAAATTAAGAACGTAGAGCTTTGTCTATTTTCCTAATTGTCTCTTTTTACCTAATTTTCTTTCCGAGCTTTTACAATCATAAAGTGAGCATTTTTCTTAAGATTTTTATACTTCTCTGGTTTTTTCTCTTCAAAAGCTTTTGTAGGTTGTGGTTCGATTAACTTTTCCAATGTAAAATATGCTGCCGTTACATTTACTATTTCATTTAGTGGACGACGATAAAACGGAACCTCTATCAGCTTTCCTTCTCTCTTCCATTGATCGATAATAAGCTCTTTGGAAAAATAGTCACCATTCACGGACAATTTTATATCCATAAATGGGTGGTGTATGGAATAAAGTAATTTCCCATTAGGTTTCAATATTCTTTGGAATTCGCTAAAAGTTTTGCTCCAATCCTTTATATAATGTAGAACTAAAGAGCTTATAATCACATCGAATGTTTCATCTTCAAAAGGTAGTTTTTCTCCTAAATCCAAACATAATACCTTTGCGTTTTCTCCGACTCTTCTTTTAGTAGCCTCTACCATTTTTGGACTAATATCAGTCGCTGTAACTTCAGCACCAAAATTCACTAATTGCTCTGTATACCAACCTGCTGCACAACCAGCGTCCAAAATCTGCTTGTTTTTTAAATCAGTTGGCAATAACTTCATCATTGCTGGTCGTTCATATTCTGTATTAAATAGACTTCCTTTATCCACATTATGCTCGTAATCATTGGCAAGTTGGTTATAAGTTTCTATCACCCTGTTATTCATGTCCCACCTCAAAGGTTAGTATTATATATCCTCCTGTATTCAACAAATAGTTTCGAATACCTCCTTGTAACACAACCACAATATTTAGCCCCTGCATTAAGAAGAAAAACACAGTGTTAGGGATACTTTATCAAAAACCCCTATAAATCGTCTGAATATTCTTTTAAGGATATTGTATATTCTGCATTCTTTAGTTACTATTAATTTATAAAAATTATTAGAAGAGGTATATATTGGGAGTTATAACAATACATTTTTTATTTAACCTGACCTTATTAACGATTCTATTTTTTGCTTTCTTTCTATTAAGTAAGAGAGTCGGTAGTATCCATATACACAAACGAACAGGCGTATTATACTTTGTTCTTTCATTAATACTTTGTTCTTTATTTTCTTATCCCATACAAAGTGAGTATGTTCTAGACTTGAGGATAATTCCTTTTTTATTGGGTGGTCTTTATTTGAGGCTCAGTCCTATACTAGGATTTTTGGTTATTTTCTTTCGTGCATTCCATGGAATAGACCTTGGATTCTTTATAGCAATTGCATTTTATAGCGTGTTTAGTTTCTTTATATGGCGTATTTCTCCTTGGTTTTTAAAACTCACTTCTACTACACGAATACTGTTTTCCACCGGTATTACTTTACTATTAAGTGTAGGTATCCTACTCACCATAGCATTAAACACAGTATCTGCTGACCAATTGCTAGACATAATCATTGCTTATGTAGTAGTCCCACCACTTGGAGTTGCCCTGCTTTCTTCTCTCATTGAAATAAGAGAAAAAAATCAGCAGTTGCAACAACAGTTAATAATCGAGGAAAAGTTGGCTGCAGTCGAACAAATGGGTGCTGCAATATCTCACGAAATACGAAACCCATTAACTACAGCAATTGGATTTATCGATCTCCTCGATCAAGTTTATCTTGATAATAATAGAAGAACAAAATATCTCTCCATTATAAAAAATGAGTTAGATTCTGCAGAAGGTATCATACAAGATTACTTAACCTTTTCTAAACCAGTTGTTGAATCAGTAGAGGAACTGGATATTCAAGAAGAACTAACGCATATTTTAAAATTACTACACCCTCTTGCTAATTATCATTCAGTGAAGGTTTCAACTGACTTTACTACCTATGGAACAATCCAAGGAGACAAGTCGAAATTCCACCAATGTTTTATAAATATTATGAGAAATTCGATTGAATCTATGTCTTATGGCGGTGCATTATTGATCAAAACGGTGGCTACTCAGAACAAGATAATTATTTCTATACAAGATACAGGAACAGGATTGAGTAAAGAACAAATTCAACGTATAGGAGAACCACATTATTCTACGAAGGGACCCCAGGGAACTGGTCTCAGCATGATGGTTGCTTACAGTATATTACGTGCTATGAGAGCGAGAATTGAAGTTCAAAGTGAGATTGGCAAAGGCACCACTTTTCAATTTCATTTTAAGCTAAACAAAACTTAGATGAAGTGAAGATATAGATGAATCCTTTTAGGAATAAATAGTATTGGAGGAATAATACCTTGGAGTTAACAGTATACTTCTTTTTCAACTTATCCTTGTTAATCGTATTACTACTTTCAGGTTTTTTATGTGGAGAGAAGCTGAGAAGGTATTGGTCTTATCAAGCTATTTGCAACATCTATTTAATAATTAGTTTAGTAATCTGTTTTATTTTTACTTATGAAATTGAAGGTATTGAGGTTGTTTTTGATTTACGGAAAGTTCCGTTCATTATCGGTGGTTTGTATATGGGCATAGGACCTTTTTTGGCTACATTCATTGTATTCGTAAGAGGTCTTTTGGGAATTGATTTTGGATTTTGGATGACTGTCCTTTATTATGGAGGACTAGCCATTCTTTTTTGGCGAATTGCCTCCTGGTTTTTAAAACGCTCTCCCATGCAGCGAATTCTTTTTACTGGATGCGTAACTTTTCTGTTCAGTTTTGCCCAAACTTTTACGATGGGAATTTGGCACTTACCTCACAGTAGTGCTGAAGTTTTGTTTGCTTACTTAGTCATCCAACCAATTGGAGCCGTAATTATTTCTTATATTATTGAAGAAATTATTATGACTATTCAATTGCGCCAACGCACTATAAAATCCAAAAGGATAGAGGCTGTTGAACGAATGGGTGCAGCTATTAGTCATGAAATTCGTAACCCATTGACAGCAGCAATTGGTTTTGTTCAACTTTTGCAAAGTAATGCTATTTCAAAAGAGAACCATACCCACTACATCTCCATTATTAAAAACGAACTGAAATCTGCTGAAAGAGTTATTCAAGATTATTTGAATTTCTCTAATCCTGAAATTAAATCGATGGAACCCCTACTTCTTCAGGAAGAGCTAGAACAAGTAGTTCAATTGCTACAACCATTGGCAAAGCGAAATTCGGTTAAAATAGTTTCTATTTTTTCACCGGGAGAGGGGATTGAAGGAGACAAACAAAAATTTCATCAATGCTTTGTAAATATCATGAAAAATGCAATAGAATCAATGCCTGAGGGAGGAATATTAACGGTTGAAACGGAGCGTACAACAACTGTAAGCATTCTCATTAAAGATACTGGTTCAGGTATGACACTTGAACAAATGACCCGTCTAGGTGAACCTTATTATTCAACCAAAGGAAGCAAGGGAACAGGTCTCGGTATTATGGTAGTGTATAGTATCGTACGTGCTATGAATGGTACAATTCATGTAGAAAGTGAAATTGGAAAAGGAACGACATTTAAAATTACATTTCCTTCCTTATTATCTAATTCGTTAGAAACAAAGAAAACTGAGAAAGAACTTGTTATGAGTTGATAAGTGCTAAGAAATTATACTAAAAATAGACTTGTCTCATTTTCAATCACAGGTCTATTTTTATTGGGTCTTAACTATTTTATCTCATTTAGATTATTTGCTTTTCTGTTACTTCTTTTTACAAGGATTAATCCGATTTGCAAACAAATATTAACGCCGATAACTATTTTCTTTTTTGATCCTTGAAATTTTATAAATTTGATTGCTTACAGGCATCGCTTTAAAACGATTATAAAACATCGGTAGAACGAGACCCACATAATCATCTAAAAACTTGTTCTCCATTCTTTCTTCTATGAGAACTCTATACTTCACCAAAGCGCTTACGATCAGTTTTTCATTTGGTTTCGACATATTAATCGTCTCTATATGTTGAATCGACCGAGTCTTGGACTGCAAAATCTTTTCTACTTTTTTTTCATAATCTTTCGTATTTTTCACTTCTACCAACATATTTACTACCGTTATTACTTCAATCATTTGAAATCCTCCATGCGTGAATAGCTGTTACTCTTTACTAATGACAGCAATTATATCATTTGTAAAACGTATAGAGAATACTTCAGAATTTAGCAGCACTTAATCATTTATAACTGCCATCTTCACAAATCATTAGCTATAGTACCGTCCCCTTCAATTTCATCGCATTTAAATCTACCTTATTCATCTGAACTCCATATAGCATTCCATGTCGTTGCTTCTTTTGACAGCATATATGTACTATTTCCCTATACCAATTTCAATTCGAATGATCCATCATGCAACTTCGCATTTAATAAATTTTCGACAGAGGATTATAAATAATTAGAAAGGTAAATCATAATTGAAAATCTCCGTGTAATAGAGGTAACCACACAAAAATTTGATAATTTTTATTTCTTCCTCAAAAAGTTCATCTTATAGTCACTTCTCGAATGCTCATTTTATTCGCGAAGCCTCGAAGAAAGTGAAGTCCAATTTTTTCTGATACAATGGTTATTACCTCATTACACTTATGACAAAAATGAGTAGCAAACTTAATACCAACAATAATATATACAATGAGGTGAAATAGATGGATTACATTTATAACCAGCTTTTAGAATTTAATATGGATATGACTTTGGCCGGTTATCTTTCACTAATTATTATGGTGCTTTTTATACTGCTTGTCTGTATAATCGCTAATTTTATCAGTAAAAAAGTAGTAATCAGGGTCATCACTAAAATCGTACAAAACACAAAATTCCGATGGGATGATATGCTTTTGGAAAGGAAGGTTTTTCATAAGCTATCGCATATTGTTCCAGCGATTATTATTTATTTCTTTGCTTTCGCGTTCCCTGAATCCTTTCAATATTTGATCCAAAAAGTTTCCATAGCATATTTAATAATTATGGGGTTAGTAATTATCAATAGTGCTTTAAATGCAATGAATGATATTTATCAAACCTATGAAGTATCAAGGACCAAGCCTATTAAAGGGTATATTCAAGTTGTTAAAATTATTATCATAACGCTTGGGATTATTATGGTGATAGCTAACCTGATTGGAAAGAGCCCACTTCTTCTTCTGAGTGGTATTGGTGCTCTATCCGCCGTATTCATGTTGGTTTTTAGAGATTCATTATTAGGTCTCGTTGCTGGAATTCAGTTGTCCACTAATGATATGGTCCAGGTTGGTGACTGGATTGAAATGCCGAAATACGGGGCAGATGGAGACATTATTGATATCTCCTTAAATACTGTAAAGGTCCAAAACTTTGATAAAACGATTACGATGATTCCAAGCTATGCCCTAATATCCGATTCTTTTATAAATTGGCGAGGGATGCAAACCTCTGGAGGACGACGGATTAAGCGTTCGTTATTTATTGATAAGAACAGTATTTCATTTTGTACGGAAGAAATGATTAATAACTTTAAAAATATCCACTATCTTTCAGACTACGTGACCCTTAGGGAAAGTGAAATTGCTGAGTACAATACAAGAAATAAAATTAATCACAGTAATCGAGTGAATGGAAGAGCTCTTACAAATATTGGTGTGTTTAGAGCATATATTAGCAACTATCTTCGACATCATCCTGGAATCAATCAGGATATGACCTTAATGGTTAGGCAGTTAGCTCCAACCGAGAACGGATTACCGCTAGAAATATATGCATTTACTAACGACACACAGTGGGCTGTCTATGAAACGGTTCAAGCAGATATATTCGATCACCTTTTTGCCGTAGCCGCGGAATTTGGAATACAATTATTCCAGAACCCAACCGGGAATGATTTTAAAAAAATTGTTGATGTATGAGTTAATTAAGTTTATCAATTGAAAAAGGTATGGAAACTTTTACGTTTCTATACCTTTTTTGTTTTCCTGAGGTTTGGTAAAAGCACTCAGATTCCCAGTAAACGTTATATTCTTGACTACCAATGGAGTTTACTTTTTAATGAAGAGAAAAAAGGAAGCAGAGAAAGGAAGATTCAAATGAAATTTATAACACCAATTTCCACCACTGCCCTT
The DNA here is from genome assembly GCF_038008385.1 of Psychrobacillus sp. FSL H8-0487. NCBI lineage: Bacteria > Bacillati > Bacillota > Bacilli > Caryophanales > Bacillaceae > Psychrobacillus > Psychrobacillus sp. FSL H8-0487. The sequence continues at coordinate 265,745 of NZ_JBBOZA010000001.1, read as the reverse complement.
ACCGTAATTTTACTTAGTGCCTGTTCCACTAGCGATGATGTAAATAAAATGACGAATAATAGCAAAGAAAAGATTTCGGAAGTACAGTCGGACAAAAACCTTCCACAGAAAGATGAAACCAATCAAACTGAACAAACTATGACACAAAAAGAAGTATTAGATGCAGTAAAAACTGACTTGAAAACTGATCAATCTAAAATGCTGCCAAGTGAACTACCATTAGAAGAAGGAAAATATTTAACCGCAACGACGAAATCAGATACAAACAATTATGAAGTTATTTTTTATGAAAGCGATGAGCCCATTGCTGTTAATCATGAAATGTTAGCAGATAATGATCAAATTATTGCTCGTCTTAAAGCACAAAAATATGAGAGCATACAGGAAGCAAATGAACAAGTAGGATTTGAAAACTTTAGTGAGTTTGGAGGACAACCAATTGATCTTGGGTTTGGCATTACCGGCTATCAGGATGCTGGCGCTGGCTCCATGTGGACAAGTTGGAATGAAGGCCGTTGGGCAATCGCTGCACACACACATACTTCAGAAGGTGAAAAAGGAGAAAAACTTGCAAAAGAAGCCACTGAGTTTTTAGAAACTCATACATTACCTATTCCGAAACCGAACGGATTTGCTCATATTGACGTGTATCAATCAGATAATCGCATTATTTGGCAAAAGGAAAGTACAGTTTATATGATAGACGAAGTAAAGGATCCAATAATTGCTTTGGAGATTGCAACTCATATTGAAGAAAAAGAGTAAAGGAGTAAAAGGGTAGCAGGCTCTATTCAAATTCAGAACTGTTATAGAACCTGGTACTCCTTTTACTTAACTATCGATAAGAACTGTCTCGTTCTTTCCTCTTTTGGTTTCAGGAAGATTTCTTCTGATGTTCCTTGTTCCACTATTACTCCTTTATCCATAAAAATAACGCGATCTGCGACGTCTTTTGCAAAGCTCATTTCATGTGTCACGATAATCATTGTCATTCCTTCTCGTGCTAAATCTTTAATTACCTGTAGAACTTCTTTTACAAGCTCAGGATCTAGTGCAGAAGTAGGCTCATCATAGAGCATTACCATAGGATTTAAGGCTAATGACCTTGCAATTGCTACCCTTTGCTGCTGTCCACCTGACAATTGAGCTGGGTAGTAATCACATCTATCTCCAAGACCGACTTTTGTAAGAAGTGCCTTCGCTAATATTCTAGCTTCTTCTACTTTGGTTCCATGTATTATGATTGGCCCTTCCATCACATTTTCAATGGCCGTTTTATGGGGAAATAGATTGAACGATTGAAATACAAACCCGGTTCTCTTCCTTAGTTCTCTTATTTCTTTTTTTCGTTTACTATTTGCTTTGCCACCTGTAACTACTTGGAATTCACCAATACGAATAATACCCTCCGTTGGCTCTTCTAAGAAATTTAGACAGCGTAATAGGGTTGATTTCCCTGAACCGCTCGGTCCCATAATTACAACCACTTCACTTTTAGCAATTGTTAAATCTATTCCTTTTAGTACCTCATTCGTTCCGAAGCTTTTTCTTAAATTATTAACTTGAATGATACTCATGAACATCTCCTATCATTCGTATTTAAAATGCTGCACGTACTTAGCGAACCAAGTATTTTGATGTACGAACTTCTAGTTTATCTAAAATGGTTGTGAAGAAAGTTATTAATATCCAATAAATAGCCGCAGCTAGCAAATAGATTGTGAGTGGTTCAAATGTTTTTGCGATGATTAAACTCGACATTTGCAGTAGTTCAGTTACCGTTATAACGGAGACTAGAGAGGTATCCTTGATAAGCACAATAAATGTGTTAGATAAGGTAGGAATAGCTATTCGAAGGCTTTGGGGAAGAATAATTCTCCTTAATGCTTGCGAATACGTCATTCCCATTGATAATGATGCTTCCATTTGACCATTGTCCACAGCAAGAATTGCTGCCCTAAAGGACTCTGAAAGGTAAGCACCAGCATTTAAGCTTAATGCCACTACTCCTGAAGATATTGGGTCTAGCGAAATACCAATCTGCGGCAACCCATAGTAAATGACAAAAATTTGAACAAGTAGAGGAGTTCCACGAATAATCGAAACATATGCTGTGGCAATTCCGTTTAATATTCTTACTTTTAGGATTCTTACAATTGCAGCAAAAAATCCAAGAACGAGCGCTATTATGATGGATATCGCTGCCAGTAAAATAGTCATTAAAGTTGCCTTAAGCAAAGATGGCAATGAATCAATAATTATCGTAACATCCATACATCAACCTCCTTTCCGACGAATTACAAGGTTGATAATCACTTAGAGTAAAATATCTTCTTTAAAGTCTATTTGAATTCCAAGATTGTTTAGCTCCTCCATAAATGGTTGGAACCTTTCTCTAACGATTAAGCTCTCTATTGGTACAACACCTGTCTCTATGATTTTTTTACAAGCAATCCATTTCGCCATGATCGCTGCAGGGATTGCCGTAGTTTTAGCCATAGAGGTAATCTCTCGTTCATGATCGTATAAGTCGACCATTTCCCATGTAAATTTAGTTGGCTTTCCATCCTTAACTCCACTAACTTCCACTCGGAGCACTGTCACATCTTCATGAGAGGCACCTAGCATTTTAGGTGCCAAGATTCGCTCTGCAAATGCCCGTGGCGTGATTGTAACTCCTGCTACTGTAATAGGAATATTATCAAGAAATCCTAGTTCTCCTAATACATTCATCTTGTCCCAGTGCCCAGGGTATCTAACTGTTTTTTCATATAGGTTTTTCACTTTATCCTTTAGAATATAAGCAGTGCTATGCGCATCCGTAATAACAGCTTCACAGTCACCTACGGGTTGAGGGAATGTCATCTTTTCTAATCCTGATAAAGGAGATAGTTCTACAAGTTGTCCGTTTTCCACTGCAATAGCCGGTTTTGTATAAAGGCCAAGGACACTCTCTAATCGAAAAACAACCTGATACCATAATGGGGGAACTGGATGTCTGGGAATCCCCCCACAAATCATAACCGCTTCCTCTGCTTCCTCTAGCATCTCAATTCCTTGAGCTGCCAAAAAATTCGTAATTCCAGGAGCTACTCCACAGCCTGGTACGATAATTACCCCTGCATCCATTGCTGCCTCATGTAATTCTATTTTTTCATTGAACTTAGATCCTACTAAATCTACTAAATGACATTTCGATTCTATTGCTGCTTTTATAGCTACAAGACTCAAAGAATGAGGAAGACATGCAACTGCCACATCTGCATACTTTAACACTTCAGCTATGTCTTCTTTTGTTTCTAATGAAGCAACTTTTCCCACAACTTTATGACTATTTGAGATTTCTAAACATTTGTCTATACTCTCTTGCCTAACATCAACAGCAGTAATTAAATCTATATCAGTAAAATTGGCAAGTTCACTTACGACCGTTGTCCCGATCATCCCTGTTCCTAAAACTACGATATGCAAGGTTTTCTTTCCTCCTTATCATGTTTGTACTTTTGTTATTTATTGTTCAACAGGATCTGAACCAAACCACTTTTTATATATTTCCTTATACGTCCCATCCTCTTTCATCTCACTTAGAGCCTCATTCACCTTCTCAACAAAATCTTCATTACCTTTATTGACTGCCATTCCAACTTCGTCCACTTTGAGAATATCGCTCGCAACTTTGATCGGCAGATTATTTTCTTTGATGTTATAGCTCACTAGCAGTTGGTCATTAATAATGACATCTAATCTTTCATTTTTAAGATCCTCTAAATAATCGCTAAACGCTTTATATAGCTTGACGTCTGCACCTTCTACACTATTTGCAATTTCTTCAAACGTAGTTCCCCCACCTACACCAACTTTTTTGCCTTTAATATCTTCTAGTTTACTAATATCGTTTGTTTCTTCACGGGTGATTAACACCGAGCCTGTTATAACATATGGATCAGTAAAATCTACACTTTTTTTCCTTTCCTCTGTTACAGTCATCTGCCCAATGATAATATCGAACTTATCTGCCTTTAAACCACCTATTAAGCCTTCCCATTTTGAAGTTACAAAGTTAGCTTTCACGCCTAATCTTTTCGCAATTTCATTTGAAATGTCTACATCAAAACCTGTTAGTTCGCCATTGTCATCTAAATAGTTAAATGGTGGATACGTACCCTCAAATGCCACATTCAGCACTTCGTCTTTTTCCATTCGATCTAGTACCTTTCCTCCCCCAAACCCACACCCCACAACAATACTCAGGACTATTAAAGTAATGATGCTCAAAATTAGTTTCTTTTTCAATGCTTGTCCCCCTTTATAATGTAAAACATTGTGAAATCGTCCAAATTCATTTTGGAAAACCAACTCCCTTTCAAACAATGTATTCTTTAGGACTGGCTTTTATAATCAGATAATCTAATAAATCAACATCGCTCAAAAAACAAAATCCCGTAGGAACAAGTATTACTCATTCCTACGGGATTTTATGTGTTTGAATTGTATTTAGAAAAATAGTTTAGAGTCTTACTCGAATGTGGTTGACTCCCAATACAGATAAACAGCCATAGACTCCTGTCGTCCATGACTGTTTTACTTTTATATGTGTAAATTTATTAGTCTATTACTAACTAAATAGATTAATAATATAACCAATGATAATACCTACTACACCGAAATCAGAATCACCAAACGTTGTGCCTTCAAATCCTAGCGAACCAAGGACTGGTAATAACATTGCTGGTAGGAAACTGATTAAGATCCCTTGTACAAAAGCACCAATTATAGCACCTCTACGTCCACCTACTGCATTACCGAATACTCCAGCGGCTGCTCCACAGAAAAAGTGAGGAACAAGTCCTGGTACGATTACTGCCAATCCAGCGAGTGGAAGTAAAAACATACTTAGTAATCCAGCTACGAAACTTGATAAGAACCCAATAATAACTGCATTAGGTGCAAATGGGAACACGATTGGTACATCTAGTGCAGGTTTTGCATTTGGAACAATTTTGTCTGCAATCCCTTTAAATGCGGGAACAATTTCAGCGATCAACATACGAACACCAGCTAAGATGATGAACACCCCAGCAGCAAAAGTAATGGCCTGAAGTAATGAGAATACTAAGAAGTTTGTACCATCACTAAGGTTTTCCTCTATGTAAGTCGGCCCAACAAATAATGAAACTACAAGGAACATAATAGTCATTGTTAACGCTAATGCTACGGATGAATCACGTAAGAAACCAAGTGATTTTGGCACTTTAACCTCTTCTGTTGACTTCGTTTTGTCTCCTGTCAGTTTAGCAACTTTAGCAGCAACGAAATAACCGAAAGAACCAAAATGTCCTACAGCAATATCATCTGAACCTGTAATCTCTCTTACCGTAGGTTGTAGCATTGCAGGTAGTAGAACCATCAATCCACCTAAAATTAGAGACCCAAGAATTACAAGAGGAACACTCCCCATCCCTGATGTGGAAAGCACAGCAGCAAGTAAACAAGCCATGAACATAGTGTGATGTCCTGTTAAAAAGATATATTTGAACTTTGTGTATCGTGCTAAGACGATATTCACTATCATACCTATTAACATAATCATAGCGGTCTCCGTACCAAAAGCATTTTGTGATAACGCCACAATTGCTTCATTGTTTGGAATTACGCCTTCAATATTAAATGCTTTTTCGAACATTTCTCCGAAGATAGTAAGAGAACCCGTTAATACTGTCGCACCTGCATTAAGAATAATGAAGCCCATAATCGTTTTTAATGTACCGGAAACAACATCGGTAATGGCTTTCTTCTGCAAAAGTAAGCCAAATAAAGCGAACAACCCTACCAATATAGCTGGAGTACCTAGAATATCCTTCATGATAAAATCAAACATACTATTTTTCCCCCACGATATGAGTAGTTAACGCTTTCTGAATTTCATCTGCACTGACCATATTGACAATACTAATCGTTTTTTTGTTGCCATCTTGCAATTGCTCCATAATTTCAGGAGTACCAATATAGTAATCAGCTACTTCTGTCTTTGCACTAGCCAAATCCATATTCTTGCATTCACCGTCTATATTCAATACTTTTAGTGCCTTATTTACATTCATCGACAATATAAAACTCGTACCTAAACCGTTTCCACATACTGCTAAAATTTTCATTTTTACTTCCTCCTATTAATAGTTAGTTTCGATTGTATTTTTCATTTTTGTAAGCTTATAGTTCAGAAAACTCTACGACTAAGTTTTGAATATCTTCTTTTTTCTCAGCCTTCTTTAAAAGTTCTAATTTTTCGGGATCACTCAACAAGGTAGTTAATTGAGCTAATGCTTTTAAATGCGTTTGGTTATCAATAGCAGCTAAACAAATGAATATTTCTACTTTGTTTTCCTCTTCCCCTAACAAGTAAGTAGGTTCTGATAATTTCAACAAGCTCATGCCTAATTTCTTCACACCGAATTCTGGGCGTGCATGCGGTATCGCCACTTGTTCACCGATAATAATATACGGTCCCATTGTCACTACGTTCTCAATCATGACATCTACATACTGATTTGTAATGGAATCATTTAATAACAGTGGTTCCGCTACGGCCTTGATTGCATCTTTCCAATCGCTTATTTCATCTATAAATTGGATATTCTCTTCGATTAATAAATCCTTTAACACTGGTTGTTTCCTCCCTATATTCAAGTAATCATTTTTAAACAAAGCCTGTTGTAATGCGCTTTTTAGCAGCTCAGGTTGTTTAATATCCGCGTACTGACGAATAATCTTTATTAATTCATCTGAGGTTGGATTATGGTATGACTGTTGGAGCGTGAGCCCTTCTACTGTTTGTATTAGTTCCTTCTTTTCCATTTCACTCATAATTGGTCTAATGATAAATAATGGCTTTTTTGTTTCAAGTACAACAGTTGAAAATACAAGATCATACTCCGTATCTGCAAGATGTTGAAAATCATAGGATGAAAACGATGAAGTCCATTTAAACTGTGGAAAAAGTGACTTTAATTGATTTTCCAACATTAAACTTGAACTAATACCATTTGGACAAACGATTAAAGCTCTAAACAACTTTAGCGAGCTGTCACTATCCATTTTAAGCAATCCACCAAAATGAAGGGTTAGAAATCCTACCTCATCTTCTGGTACCTTAATGTTTAACATTTCCTCAATTGGCTTGAGTACTTCTTTTACGACGATAAACAAGTCTCGATGCTCTTCCTTAATATCATTAAGTAATACATTTGTAATTGGTATTTTAAAGAGCATCCGGTAGTAGGCAGGCTTAAAATGTAAATACAATGTTTCCATTGCTTTGTTTCTATCTAATAATTGGATACATGCATAACGTTCAAAATTAACAATAATTTGTTCTGTAATCGCAAATAGTGCATCCGTTCTAACAGGGCTAACTTCCCCTTGGCATATGCCAAGAAGTTGAATTGTCAAAAAGGCAACTTCTTCCCGATTAGTTGTATATCCCAAGCGCTGCTGTATCAATGTAGATACTAGAAAAGCTTGTTGATTTTCCAAAAAACTCACTGTATCTGGATAGATTTGCACCCGTTTATGTTGTTGTTGACGAATATGAACCATTTGAAGTAAGTAGATAAATTCATCCAATCTATCTTCCGTGAATGCAAATGAATACTGCTGTTCAAAATCCTTCAAAACTTGCTGGTAGTTATCGTACTGATTCTGTAATTGTTGCTGCTGAAATATAAATGTGAACTTTTCATGAGCATATGATTTAATCTTCAATGTAGAAATTGCTTTGAGCATTAAGTTTCGCTTATCTTCTTCTGTCCCTTTTAAATGGTATCCATGTACACGCGAATAGCGCACTTCTACACGGAAATCGGCACAAAAATTATTAACTCGCTTCACATCTGAACTGACGGTATTTTTACTAACGCCAAACAAGTGTTGAAAGTGAAAATTGGAGAGAGGTTCATGTCGGATAAAGGTATATAACAAGAATATGATTACACGCTCTTCCTGCTCAAAAGAAAATTGATTTGCTACAAATCCTGCTCCATTTTCCTTCCAGTAATCGATTACTTCTTGCCCTATTATGATTCGGTCACCCGAAATGTTAATGGGCGTTACCCCTACTTTATATAAGAAGCTATTAACTTTTTCTACATCATATTGAAACTGATGTTCAGTTAGGTTTATCTTGTCCATAAAAGAGGTTAGTTGCGTCGGTTGCAATTTCATCAATTGATAAAAAGTATTCAGACTTCGTTTTTCCAACATCCCTAGCTCCCCCTTAATATAAATTATAACGGAAATCGCTTTCACTTCAGATGACATTTGGTCACAAAAGTTACTTTCAATTCCTTACCTCATTGGTATGTACATTTTAGCTCAATTAAACTCATTATCATAAATGCGGACTGAAGGTTAAAAAAAAGACAAAACCCCAATGTTAAAAAAGATATATATATTTAATCCTAAATATTTTGCCCACTACTATTGCCTTATCATATAGAGAACATAAAGATTCACTAAAGGTAAATTCCTAAGCGTATAATCATTATTCTTTTGAAGATAGAAATAAAAAGAAAAATCTCCTCAGAATATCTACTCTGAGGAGATTTTTTTCGTTTCTAGTTATTTTTTTAAGTCTTCAATAGATGTGATGTCCATATATGCTGGTACAACTAATCCAATTTTCACACCTGTCATGCTTGTACCAAGATCTTCGAATTTGCCATCGAATTTCTCAGCATACGTAGCATGTGTTAATGGTAGCCAACCTGCAAGCGATGCATCTGCACTACCGTCTGCAACAGCAGTCCACATTGGACCAGCTTCCACTTGAAGCATTGTTACGTCATAGCCCAAACTTGTTAATACGATGCTCATAACGTTCGTGCTGGCAATTTCACTATCCCATGCAACATATGCAAGTTTAATCTTGTCACCATCCACTTTTTCAATGCCTTCTGTCCATTCTGCAACTTTCTCAGGATTTGTATCAATCCATGTTTGTGCAGCTACTTCAGGTTTTTCACCGTCTTTGATAGCAATCATTACTTCACCCATTTCATCCTCCGTCCAGTTGAAATTAGAAAGGACTTGGTGAGCTTCTGGCATATCTTCTTGTAATCCAGTACGACCAATTGTGTGAATTTCTTCTTCTCCACCATATGAACCTTTTGGATCTTCAAGGTATTTTAAATCATATTCAGCAAATTTCCAGTGAGGAGTCCAACCAGTTACCACAATTGGCTCTTCCGCATCATATGCTTTTTTTAGAGAGGCTGTCATTGCAGCACTTGAACCACTTACAAGGTCCCACTCATCTAGTTCATAGTCTGTAATAGCTCGTTCTGTTGCTTCCATAATTCCAGCTCCAGGATCGATACCCGTAATTTTGTAGTTAAGGGACTCTCCTACTGCGGAGTCTGTAGATGTTGAATCATTTTTCTCATCTGCATCACCACATGCTGCTAATCCAAGTGAAAGTAATGCAATTGCGCCAATACCTGTTATTTTTTTTGCTAATGTCATAATGAATGTCCCCCTAATTTTTTCTTTCTATTTCCCGCGTATTGCGTGACTCTATCTAAAATAATCGCTACGATTACAATGGATAATCCCGTTTCTACACCAACTCCTGTTTTCAATTGCGTAACAGAGCGATATACCTCTTCCCCTAAGCCTGGCGCACCTACCATTGATGCGATTACTACCATCGATAGTGCTAACATAATACTTTGGTTTACCCCTGCCATAATTGTAGGTTTCGCTAGAGGAATTTGGATTTTAAATAAACGCTGCCATGTTGTTGAACCAAATGCTTCTGTTGCCTCTATTAAATCCTTTGGAACTTGCTGAATGCCTAACATCGTTAAACGTATTGTAGGAGGCATTGCGAAAATTACCGATGCTACAACTCCCGGTACTACTCCAATGTTGAAAAAGAAAATCGCTGGTATTAAATATACGAATGCAGGCATTGTTTGCATTAAATCTAACATTGGATTTACTACCTTTCGCACACCTGCTTTTTGTGAACCAAGAATCCCGACAGGAATACCAATTACTAATGCAAAAATAACGGAAGTAAGTACTAGCGTTAACATTTGAAGCATAGGGAACCAATATCCTAAGTAATCAATGAATAAGAGTCCAATCAATGAAAAGAAGGCAATCTTTCTTGTAGATATAATTCCAGCTATCAAAGCAAAGATAAAAGCTAGTAATATAGAAGGAACTAAATCCAATATATCTACTGAACCTTCTACTACCCCTTCTAATACATCGGCAAATCCGTCCAGACCAGTCCCGAATGTATCTACTAACCAGTCAACACCAGTATCAATCCAATCAGCAAAAGGTAAACGAGGTAATAATTTATCCATCTTACTTCACCTCCGTAATAGTTTGCTCTTTGGAATCCACTGTTCCATCTTTGTTTATAAAATCATTATCCCCAGATAATGCACCTATAAGGGCACCACGAATGATAATCCCTTGCAGCTTTTGTTCCTCATTGATAACAGCAACAGGAATGCTCGCGGTTGACACTACATCAAATAGTTCCGTAAGCACTGTATCAGGTGAAATCATCGGAAGGTCAGAAATAAGGACATCATTCAAAGACTTCTCCGATTCAATAGCTTCTAGAGTATCTTGCGCAGTTACAGCTCCTAGTAAGCGATTCGCATTATCCACTACATATATAGAAGAAATACCCAGTTGTTTCATCAGTCGAAGTGCTACACGCGGACCACGATCAACTTTTACTGTGTCGGCTTTTTTCATGATGTGACCAGCAGTTAGTACTTTAGACAAATCGACGTCTTCTACAAACCTTTCGACATATTCATTGGATGGACTCATCAAAATTTCTTCAGGTGATCCAATCTGAACAATTTCTCCGTCTTTCATCAGTGCTATACGATCACCAATACGAAGTGCTTCATCTAAATCATGTGTAATGAAAATAATTGTTTTTTGCATATCGTGATGAAGCTGAAGCAACTCATTTTGCATATCTTTTCGTATCAGTGGATCTAATGCACTAAACGCTTCATCCATAAGCAAGATGTCGGGGTTATTTGCCAGTGCTCTAGCAAGTCCGACACGCTGTTGCATACCCCCACTTAGTTGTTTCGGGTATTGGTCTTCATATCCCGCCAAACCAACAAGTCTTAATGACTCTGTTGCTTTTTCGTTCCGTTCTTTTTTAGATATCCCTTGGATTTCTAGACCATATTCTGTATTTTCAACAATTGTTTTATGTGGGAAGAGCGCAAAGTTTTGGAAAACCATACCAATTTTCTTCCGTCTTACATTACGAAGCTGCTCTTTATTCATCTGTACAATATCTTTACCGTCCAGTAATATTTGCCCCATCGTTGGATCTATTAATCTATTAAGTAGTCTAACTAATGTTGATTTACCACTTCCGGATAGACCCATTATGACGAAAATTTCACCTTCATTTACATCAAAGGATACTTGTTTTACCCCCACAGTTGCCCCAGTGGCTTTTAATATTTCACTTTTTGTTTTGCCATCTTTCAGCATCTGTATAGCACGGCCACTACTTTTACCAAATATCTTAGTAGCGTCTTTTACCACTATTTTTTTATTTATGTATTCCTCAGTCATATCTTCACTCCTTACCGTCCGAAAAATCCGAACCCAATTCATTATAGTGGTTTTTTCGTATAATTTCAACAGTATTAACTATATTAATTGTTTGTACAGTTAAAACTGTACGAAAAATATTTAAAAAAATTGCTTTTTGGGTAAGGATATAATACATTTAAATTTAGTTAGCAGATGATTTGAATGAAGCTAATTTCAGTGGAGGGAACGTATATGGAGGACCATGAAAAAATAGATAAAGCACGGGAAAGAATTATAGAAGCAATTGCCCAAAATATACATTTATACGGCTTGGTGCCTTCTGCAGGTAGACAATTCGGCACAATGTTTTTTCAAAATGAACCTTTAACATTAGATGATATGACAGAAAAATTAGGCATGAGTAAAACAAGTATGAGTACTTCTGTCCGGGCACTGTCTGAACTAAAATTAGTTGAGCGTGCATGGAAAAAAGGAGTTCGAAAAGATTTATATAAAGTAACCGATGATTGGCATCAAAGCTTCATCGATTTATTTTCTATTAAATGGCAGAGATCGGTTACACTTCATTCAGCAGCTATTAAAAAGTCACTAGCAGAGTATGAGGAGTTATTGCAAAATCCAACACTTAGTGATGAATTGCGTGAAGTGGTTGAAATAGATATTAGTAAGCTTAAGTATATGAAAGATTACTACAACTGGCTTGAACGCCTCATAGATGCATTTGAGGACCAACGAATTTTCGATTTGGTTCCTAAGTTCGAGAGAGACTCTAAAAATTAGAGATTTCAAGATAAACCCCAAATAATCAGCACTTTTCATAGTGCCAATTATTTGGGGTTTTTGTAACTCTAACCAAGACATCTCCAATTATTTTACCCTTAGCTCGCTTCAAAAAATCCAATTACTGGAATAATATTATCTTATAAGAATTGTTTCAAGTGCTTTAAACCCTTATTTTATAAGCAACTGGCAGTTTTTTTAATTTTTTGTTTTGAACTTTATCCTATCCAAAAATGAAGTTGCTTTTGTTTAATTTAAAACATGCTGGGTATTTTATTAAACATGCACGATATTAATATCTAATTTTTTAGGAGGAGATTAATAATGGCAAACAAAAAATATATTGGATCTTTTAGAACAGAACAGGAAGTAATCGATAAGATTAACGAGTTGAAACTTGAAGGCTATGTGGAAGAAGATATATATGTAGTGTCTAACGATAAAGAGTCGCTCTCTATTGTTCGCGGTCAGACGGATGTAGATTTATCTACAGTAGAAGGTAACTGGCTAGATAAGTTTATGGCTTTTATGAGTGGAGATGAACCAGTTCGAGCAGCGTTTCTAAATATGGGTTTCACTGATGAAGAGTCCGATCGGTATTATAATGAAGTTAAAAGCGGTAGCATCCTTCTCTATGTAGATAAAGAGTACGGAACTATTTATGATGAGAACGATAAAGATCTAGGCACTACGCAAACAGGTACAAATTTCTCTACAACAGACAACTTCATTGATGGTCATACACAAGAAGAACGGATGCGCCTTCATGAGGAAAGACTGTCCATTGATAAGGAACAACAACTAGCTGGTGAAGTAAACGTTGAGAAACACGTTGTAGAAACGCAAGAAAGAGTTGAAGTTCCAGTAGAGCACGAAGAAGTTTATATTGAAAGACGTGCAGTGGTTGATGAAAACGCCACTGGACAAATTGTAGATGATGGTGAAAAAATTCATATTCCAGTTATGGAAGAGAGAGTAGAAGTAACCAAACGTCCTGTCGTAAGTGAAGAAATTGTTGTAGGCAAGAGAAAAGTAACGGACACCGAGTTTGTAAACGAGACAGTTCGTCGCGAAGAAGCAGATATCCATCGTACAGATGATATCGAAGCTAAGGCTCTAGATAATGATCCATTGGAAGAAAACCGTATGGACAATGATCCTTTGAATAAACGTAATAGATTATAACCACAAAATTCCACTAGAACTAATACCCCCAACCAATATTAATGGTTGGGGGTATTAGTTTACCTATTTATACTTCAACTATTATTTATTCATCCTGGAAAGAAAGTCACCAAGCAAATCATCCAAGCTTTCCATCTCGGTACTTTCCTCTGAATCTTCTTCAGTTATGGCATGCTCTTGTTTTGCTTGCTCCCAGTCAAAGTTCATTAAATCATCTTCGATTTCATCATCGGGTAATTCTGGGGGATTATTCTCTCGTTCCGTCAAAATGCTAGTATTAGTACTAATATCTAATTCATCTTCTACTTCTTCAGTAAGCTCAGCTTGTAAGTATAAGGCTTGGTCAATATCTAAGGCATTACTGTTAAGGGAAGCAAGAATAGACATTGCACGAACTGGATCAGACAACAAATGATAGACAATATTTCCTAGCATAGCTTCGGAATGTGCATGCTTGAGCCAGTTACGCTGTTCCTTACTTAACTGCTTAGGCATCGGGATAGTTATAGTTTCTCTATCCTTAGATAAGGAGGTACTTACTCCCTCCAAAACAAACTCTGCTATTTTACTTGAAAAGTTTCTTCTCTCAGTCTCTTTTAACTTTTGCATTTGCTTTAAAATGTGATCAGGAGTGTCAGAAGGCAGACGAAAAGTAATTGCTTGTCCCCTTTGAATACCAGAGTTCCTCGCTTTTTCCATGAAATCACCTTATTTTTCTACTTTTTGTTTCACTACTTCATTACTTTTTATATCTTTCTTATTCTTTCTCACAAAATCAGAGATTAATTTATGATAGGCATTTGCCATCATCCAAATGCTCTCTTTTTCATCTTCAAAGAATTCGATGTTATATCCATTTAGATTGTTGTTTAGTGTTTTGATATACTCTTTTAATACAATTGCTCCACCACCAACAAAGTAGCATATCTCTGTTTGCGAGTTTTTTTGCCAAACATTACGTAAGTGACGATATTCTTTTTTCGCCAAGTCTAGCAGAATTCGGTCAGTAATATCATGAACGCTTGTACGGCTACCATTCACCATAATATGATTTCGATCATTTTTTCTAGTGATAATATCTACCACATCTCTACGGCTATCCAGTTCTACACCATGTTTTAATCTAATCTCTTCTCGAATAGACTCTAGAGCTTCAGAAACACCTAAATTGAACCCCTGCGCTTTATCATCATCTACATTACGATTTTTAATAACTGCTACATCCGTTGATAGTCCACCAATATCTTGAATCAGGATACTTTTGTCTACCAAATCTCTATTAATAATGTTTAGATCATTATCCATTATTAAGTTTATATATGCAGCAAATCCTTCAGGATAGATTTTAACTTCTTCAAACTTAATATTCACTTTTAATCCTTGATATTTAGGAGTCACTAAAAATTCCACTTGGTGAACAGATCCTAAAAGTTGTGAACGATAACCTACATCCTTACCTTCTTTTACTTCACGTAAAGGTAAACCTGTACCCAATGTGTAGTTAGCATCTATTATATTATTATTCTTTTTGAATAGTTCTGAGTTTTCTTCTCTCACTGCATCTAAAGCTAAAGTAGCAAATAACATTACTAATGTTTGATCTTCTTCTGATTTGTTGCTACCAGGGTCTAATTCAGTTGCATTATCACTTTTTGTTGCTAAACTACCCACTCTGTAAATTATATTATTATCATTTAGGGCAGGGGAGTGAACTCTAATATGAATTCCTTCAATTGGATCCTTATCATTCAATTCCTCTATTCCTATAACAGGTCTGTCTTCTGTGGATACGGCTATTACGTTAGGAATATTGAGTTCATAATCTAACTTACCAAATAAAGCTTTAACTGAGTCATTTCCTACATCGATTGCACAAATTCTTGAAGTATTCATCAAATCATCCCTTCATCTATATGTTCTACCAATTTAAGGTTATCTTATAGAGTAAACACGGTCAATCCAACAAAAGATGTATTCAAATTGTAAACATTTAACCTCTTTGTGTATACAACTCTACTCATTACGTACACTTGTATACACAATTGCACACATGTTGTTAAATCAACATGTACACCTCTTTGTGTACATGTTTACTATTATGTATACACTTTGTTTTCTTTTTGTATACTTGTATACATTCATGAATACATCACTAAAATTCAATTTGGGGAGGATTTTTTAATACTTTCTTTGGTACTTTTACTACAATAAAGTAATAAAAAATAGAATAACTTTTAGCCTATTTGTAGTTTTTGTAGTTCACTATTTAGAATTTAAATTATCCAATTCCGTTAATTAAGCACTTATCGCCCATTTAAGGCGTTTAATCTATTTAACTAACTTTCCTATTAGGAATCAAAAATAAGGTACTAAAAACGATTATATAGAGCACCATATTCTGAATAAAACCAAATAAAAAAACCAAGCAAAGCTTTTATGCTTCACTTGGACTATTCTTTAAAAACTCCCTATTCAATCATTAAAATCTCTTTAATATCCTGTTCTGTCATTGCAGACAAAGTATCCTCTCCTGAGTGAATGACCTCATCAATGAGGCCTTGTTTTTTATGTTGTAACTGAGTAATTTTTTCCTCTATCGTACCCTTAGCTATTAAACGTATGACATGAACTTCGTTTTCTTGACCCATTCGATGAGCTCGATCAGCGGCCTGCTGCTCCACTGCTGGATTCCACCAAAGGTCATATAGAATAACTGTATCAGCTCCAGTTAAATTTAACCCAGTGCCTCCTGCTTTTAACGAAATGAGAAATAGATTCCCTTCTCCGTTGTTAAAGCGATCACATAATTCTACCCGTTCTTCAGATGGGGTTTGTCCATCTAAATAGAAGTAAGGAGTCCCCTCTCGTATAAGTCTCCCTCTAATAATTCCTAGCATCTGTGTAAACTGCGAAAAAATGAGCACTCTTCTCCCCGATATTCTGCACTCTTCTAGAAGCTCCATCAATTGTTCAAATTTAGCTGAACTTCCCTTGTAACCATCTACAAATAGAGCTGGATGACAACAAAGCTGTCGAAGTCTTGTTAAACCCGCTAATATTCTAATGCGATTCCTTTGAAGATCCCCTTTTTTTAAATGCTTCAGTGCATCCTGTTTAAGTTCAGCCAAATAAGCGGCATATAATGTCTTTTGTTCGACTTGTAATTCAGAGTAGAGCATTGTTTCTGTTTTCTTTGGTAATTCCTTCAATACATCTTGTTTCATCCGACGCAAAATAAATGGTCGGACCCGTTTTGCAATATTTTCACGACTTAATTCACTAAAGGCTCTTCTTCCAGGTAATAGTTCGGGAAATACAACATGGAATATAGACCAGAGCTCGTCTAATGTATTCTCGATTGGTGTTCCTGTTAGGGCAAATCGGAAATCTGCTTTGATCATTTTTACTGCTTTCGCTGTTTTGGTTACTGGATTTTTGAAGGCTTGTGCCTCATCTAAGAACAATGTATGAAAAAATCGTACCCGGTACAGATCTGTATCCGATCGTAGCGTTGGATAAGAAGTAATTATTACATCAGTATGTAAAGTGTGTCTCCACAAATCACTTCTTTTTGTCTTATTACCATCTATCACCTGCACCTGGATATGTGGAGTAAATTTTTTTAGCTCGTTCCTCCAATTGTATAATAGTGATGCAGGGCACACGATTAACACCGGTAAATTTCTCGCACGAATATCTGGAAGAACGGATTCAATAAAGGCAATACTTTGAAGGGTTTTTCCAAGTCCCATATCATCGGCGAGTATACCACCAAATTTGTATTTTGCCAGCAGCTGAAACCAACGAAAACCTACTTTTTGATAGTCTCTAAGTATCGTTTCTAGAGGTATAGCGCCATCCAATTCTGAGTTTTCAGGGTCATGTAAGTTTTTCATGAGCTTTGCAAATTTCTCACCAGGTTCTAATAGATCACTTTGATCTAAAGCATCAATCATTTGCATCCCTTTTATTAACGGTATATGGATTTCATCGTCAAATGAATCCGTCGTGATTCCCATATCAATAATAAAGCTTGATAAAGCTTGATATTCAGGGGTTTCAAGTGAAACTAAGTTACCTCCTGGAATACGGTAAAATTTCCGTTTTTCTTCGATGGAGGTCATCAATCGCTGAATTTCCTTCTCTGAAATATTTTTTAAATCGAATTTAAACTCTAACCAATCTGTTCGCTCTTTTACTTCTACTTTAATCCTCGGACCAATATATCCTCTTTGTACACGCAATTTAACTGCTGTCGAGGCATATATTTGGACCCACTTTTCCATACCAGATAGCACATGATATAAAAAGTGATACTCTGCCTCTTCATCAAACAAGTAGAATCCCCCCGAGGTTTGAGAAAATCCACTTTCCAATAACACATCTATAATCTTTTGTTCTTTATCCAACTGCCGTCTAATACCCGGATAATGCATAACATCTGACTCTATCTCCTCACAAGGATTTATAACCAGGTGTCCATAATGAAATTCAAGTCCTGCAAGTATTCGATGCTTGACTCGGTCTAAAAACAGCTTTACCCGGAGTGGAGTTTCTCCCATTCTTTTAGAAATAGATTCTGCAATATGTACATACCCCAGCTTCATAAGCCCTGGTATGGTTTTCTCCATAAAATAATCGATTTGGCTCTCTGATATGACTAATTCATGTTTTCCAGACTGATCAAGCATCTCTTTTAGTTCGGCAAGTCTTATACATTCTTCTGGAAGAAGCTTATACAAAATTCCCTGTGAGAATGCATATCCATAGCCTTTCAACACAACAATTTGATCAAGTCCCTCCACATTCAGTTGGTAATTGGTCCTCTTCGTTTCATCAAAGGCAAAACGGAGTGGAAGATCTCTTCCAAACTTCACCCCACTATATTTTCTTTCCCCGTGAACGAATCGAACTAATGGCGCTTCTGTTAACAACGGGACTAACTGATCCCAGTCGGATGCTGAGATGAGTAAGGTATCTGCTTGGAGGGATTGCTCATGCTGCCCTTTTAATAACAGCTGAAGCACGGCATCTGATTCTTTTGGAAAGCTATATATCTCGGGAGCATAGTATTGTTCTGAGGCATATTCAAATGGCTCTTGTCTCTCCAAATTACGAAGAAAATCTTTCATGTTAGAAATACTATATAAACTATTTGTACCCACCTTTACCTGAATGCCAATTCCGTTATCCCAGCCATCAACTAGTGGTAATAGATGACATATAAATTCAATATGTAATGTTTGTCTTTTATCAAAATGTAGCTGTTTTGCTGTAGGGTGCACAGATCTGTTTTCAAACAAATTAAGCATTCTTGATGCCAGACGCTCTTCTGTTTCCTTTTCCTCTACTACAAAGAGCACTGCTGCAATATGCTGACAATATGTTTTAACAAATCCTATAGGCGGACAAGTACAAGTACCTCCAACCTTCCCCTCAACATCTGCTACTACCATAACTTCCACATCATCGACTGCATGTACAGTCGCTTTTATGATAGAATCATCTGGTTGAAAAGAATGCACATGTACTTTTCCAGCTTGATAATAAGATTTACCCTTTTTAAAAGCGGTAACCCCACATAATTGCTTTATCTTTGCTTCATTCATCGAAAAATTCATTGTGTATCCTTTCTCGATCTTCCCTAAATTATTTCTGTTGATCGGATAGTTGTTGGCTTTTTACTTTATATTAACATATCCCTCCTGCCTACTCTGAAAATCGACTAGTAAAGTGCTATAAAAAAACCTTCTAGATTTGAGCTCTAGAAGGTTCAATATTATTCACTTGCATAGTATTAAGAAGGTATTTTTATCGCTTCAATAAAATGTATTTGATGACCATCTTTTTCGTAAATAGAGAATTTATAGCCATTATACTCAACCTGTTTATCCATTAACAGGTCCATATTTTGCGTGTAATACCAACCACCAAATGTATCAACATCTGGATTTTCTAACTCAATTTTCAAAAGTTTCGCTACATCGTCTAGTAGTACTTTTGAGTGTATTAGATAATGATCATCTTTTAGTTTGCGGATGTCCGCTATTTCATCTTCATCAAATTCATCACGAATCTCTCCAACTATTTCTTCAAGAATATCTTCTACTGTGACAAGACCAGAAGTACCACCATACTCATCTAAAAGAATAGCAATATGCGTACGCTCTTTCTGCATTTTCAATAATAGGGAATTTATCGGTATAGTATCCATTGTATTTATGACAGGGTTTGTAAACCTTTCCATCGTAAATGTCTCCGCAGTAACCCGATTACTCATCCCCTGCGTCAAAAAGTCTTTAATATTTATAAAGCCGATTATATTATCATGGTCTCCATCATAAACAGGATAACGGGTGTAGCGCTCTTCGGAAATTAATGTAAGTACTTCATGGAATGTTGCATTCTTTTCAAAACCAATAATTTCAGTACGTGGCACCATAATCTCGCGAGCAATTCGATCATCAAACTCAAAGACATTATTCACATATTTCAATTCATTTTGGTTTATCTCTCCACTTTTAAAGCTCTCTGCTAACAATAATCGCAGTTCCTCTTCGGTATGAGATAATTCATGTTCAGAAGCTGGCTTCATACCAAATAGACCTACTAAAATACGGGCGGAACCATTTAAGAACCAAATAAACGGGTATAAAATTCTATAGAAAATCATAATGGGCTTGGCAAAAAGAAGGGATACAGCTTCCGCCTTTTGAATTGCAACCGTTTTGGGAGCTAACTCCCCAACTACTACGTGTAAAAATGTTGCAATGGCAAACGCACCACCGATTGTAAAGTAATGAATATATTCAGTACTAATACCGATACCATTAAACAAAGGATGTAGGATGAATTCAAATGTCGATTCACCCACCATCCCAATACCAAGTGCTGTAACAGTAATTCCTAACTGACAGGCCGATAAATATTCATCTAGATGTGTGGTAACATGTTTTGCTGCAAGCGATCCTTTACGGCCCTCAGCCACAAGCTGATCTATTCTCGAATGCCTTACCTTAACGATTGCAAACTCTGTTGCAACAAAAAATCCTGTTAATGCTAATAAAATAATAAATATAGTTAAGTTTAATACGGTCAATAAGTTGTCTTACTATAATAGTAAGACTTCACCTCCTAAGTGATAAGTAAAAGTAAAGATTGCATTAGCGCAACGCTTTCTGATGAGACTTTTTGTTTTATATTGTGTTGAGTAGCTTTTTCCTCTGAATTAATCTGTTCTATTAAATGAGTAACTTCTTTTTCTAAATATTGCATTTGTAAACGTAACTCCTGAATATCTACCTCTTCAATTTGAACCTCTTCAAATTGTTTTTTGATAGCTTCCAAAGACATTCCAGAAGCTTTTTTCTCCTCAATTAATCGTAGTTTCTCGATCATTTCTATAGAGTAATAACGATAATTAGAAGCGGAACGTTCAGCTTGTAGTAAGCCAAGCGTTGTATAATAATCTATTGTCCGTCTAGTTATACCTGTTTTTTCTGCTAATTCACCAATTCTTAGTTTTTCGATCCCAATTAGATCACTCCAAACCATCACGTTATAGTTTAAGTATAATAGTAGTTAAGTATATAAGCAATTATTTAGTGTAGAAAATTACACAACCTATGTGTTCTTAAAAGAAAATATATTTTTCTACCCTTTAAACTTTGAAGAGAAATGTCTTTGTTTATGACAGGCTCTAATGGGTAAATTAATAGCAATACTAAAAAATATGGAGGTCTTTTAAAATGGCAGATAAAAAATTTGTAGGATCATTTCTAACAGAACAGGAAGTATTAGACAAAATCAATGAACTAAAATTAGAAGGATATGTGGATGACGATATTTATGTCGTAACAGATGACAAGGAATCACTTTCAATCGTGCGAGGACAAACAGCTGTAGAGTTAGAATCTGTAGAAGGTAACTGGTTAGATAAATTCAAAGCATTTTTGATGGGTGATGAGCCAGTTCGTGCAGCCTTTAGTCAAATGGGGTTTACTGATGAAGAGTCTGAACGTTATTATAGTGAAGTGAAAAATGGAGGAATTCTCCTGTATGTAGACAAGAACTATGGCGCTGTTTATGATAACTATATTAAAAATCAATCGGACTCTTCTTATGATGGAGATGAATTAGAAGGTCCTGGAGAACCCATCCGTGCAAAAGATGTAGAGAACCGTTTAAACCAATACCCACTAAGTGACCGAGGAGAACGTTAATTTTTATATCGCGTTAGAAACTATCTTTTCTATCCCTAAACTTTACATACTCGTTTAGGGATTTTTTGTATAGTACGAACAAAATCTTCTTGTATCATATGCTCGTTTTTATATCTGTTTAATGATAAAATTAGTAGTAATAAATGCAGTATTACAAAGGGGATTCGTATGAATATTAATGTAAATTATTCGGGGGATTATTCACAATTGGTTACACCTGAAGTGAGGAATCGACTAAATGCAATACATGAAGGGATACATACAAAATCAGCTGCTGGAGCTGACTTTTTAGGATGGGTTGATTGGCCAGGCAATATGAGTAATGAATTTCTTCAAGATATTCAAAATACAGCTAAACAAGTTCGTTCTACATCGGATGTCCTTGTCGTTATCGGAATTGGCGGATCTTATCTAGGTTCTAAAGCGGTAATTGAAGCACTTTCGACACCATTTGAAACAAAAGAAGGTCTGGAAGTAATTTTTGCCGGTCACATGGTCAGTGGAGAGTATCTGAAACAATTGATGTCGTACTTAGATGGAAAAGAAGTGTCTTTAAATGTAATATCCAAGTCTGGTAAAACGACCGAACCAGCATTAGCATTCCGTTTTTTACAGCAATACATGGAAAAACGCTACGGTGAACAGGCAACATCTCGTATTATCGTCACTACAGATGAAGAAAAAGGTGCCCTTTTATCACTTGCAATTGAAAAGGGATATAAACGTTATGTCGTGCCAAATGATATTGGAGGTAGATATTCGGTATTTACGGCAGTTGGCTTACTTCCAATCGCGGCCGCAGGATATGATATTGCAAAACTAATGGGCGGTGCTACAAAAGCACAAGAGGAATTCAATCTTGTTGATCCAACAACAAACAGTGCTATTCAGTATGCTATTATTCGTAAGCATTTGTATGATGCTGGTTATCCGGTCGAAATTATGGCAACCTTTGATGAAAAACTTCGCTATATTCAAGAATGGTGGAAGCAACTGTTTGGGGAAAGTGAAGGTAAAGAAGGTAAAGGTATCTTCCCTGCTTCCGTTGTCTATTCAACAGACCTGCACTCATTAGGCCAATACATTCAAGATGGAAAACGCATGTTATTTGAAACGTTTTTGACAGTTGAAAAAGCTAATGATGATTTAACTGTATTCGAGGCAGAAAATGATGGCGATGAACTAAACTATTTAAGTGGATTAACGCTTCATGAATTCAACCATGCTTGCCACGAAGCAACTGCTAGCGCTCACTTAGATGGCGGTGTACCACAAGTTTCCTTAACCATTGAGCAAATTGACGAGGAACATATCGGACATTTGTTGTATTTCTATATGATTTCATGTGCTTATAGCGCATACTTACTAGATATTAATCCCTTTGACCAACCTGGTGTGGAAGACTATAAGAATAATATCTTTAAAATTCTAAAAAAACCAGGTTATTAAGATACAAGAGTTAGACACCCTCTGAGGGAGCTTTGAATTGGTTAATCTATATTCCAGCGAGGCATTAAGAGGCGATTAGTGGGTTATGTCACTAATCGCCTCTTCATTTTTCTTTTATTTGCATAACTACCTTACAACGAAAACGTCTTGCCCGCATTGGACAAGACGTTTTTTTACACTTGATAAATTCTCGCTTCATAAGGTGCTAGCTGTAAGGTAGTTACCTTTTCATGAACCCCTACTTCTAAGTTAGCTAACAAGAGGTTCTCATGCTTATACGTAATACCTTCTATGTCCGTTACTGTAAGTGTCTCATCTGATAAATTAGAAAGAATAATTACCTTTTGTTGTCCCATTGTACGGGTATAAGCATACAACGTTGGATGACTTTCTAACACTAAATCGTATATACCGTAAGTGAAAATGCTTTCTTTTTTGCGTAATTGTATCATTTGTTTGTAGAAGTTTAAAATTGACTTAGGATCTTGCTCTTGAGCCACTACATTAATTGCTTTATAGTTTGGATTTAGACCAAGCCATGGTGTTCCACTGGAGAACCCTGCAGATTCGTCCGAGGACCACTGCATTGGTGTTCTTGAATTATCACGACTTGTAGCTCGAATAATTCCCATCACTTGTTCATGTGATTCACCTTGACCAGTTCGGTAGTTGTATAAATTCTTGGTTGCAACGTCATTATAATCTGTGATAGAAGAGAAATCGACATTGGTCATTCCCAATTCCTGACCTTGATAAATAAATGGAGTTCCTTGCATAAAAAAGTACATTGCCGCTAATGCTGTTGCACTTTCTCTCCAAAATTCTGTGTCGCTCCCCCAAGTGGAAACAGATCGCGCCTTATCATGATTTTCTATGAATAGAGCGTTCCAGCCGCTTCCCTCTAAAGCCTTTTGCCACCTAGTTAATACCTGTTTAAGACCGGGGATATCTAACTTAGTTGTTTCAGCATCCCATAGACTTAAATGTTCGAATTGGAAAATCATATTAAACTTTCCTTCAGATTCGTCTACCCATTCGGATATTTCATCAATTCCTACACCATTTGCTTCACCGACTGTCATAATATCGTATTTAGCGAAAGTTTCCTTCTTCAACTCATCTAAGAACGGCATAATTCCCGGCACATTCATATACTTTTCCCATGCTGGAACATATGGGATACCTGATACAGGGGCCATGTCACTAAATGTTATGTCTTTCTTAATATGACTGATTGCATCTACACGGAAGCCGTCAATACCCTTATCTAACCACCAGTTGACCATTGAATACAAGGCATTACGAACGTCACTGTTTTCCCAGTTCAAGTCTGGTTGCTTCTTGGAAAACAAATGCAAATAATATTGTTGGGTCTCTTCATCAAGCTCCCAAGCAGGTCCATTGAATATACTAGCCCAATTGTTTGGTTCTTTTCCCTCTACACCGTCGCGCCAAATATACCAGTCTCTTTTTTCACTTAATTTTGAAGAACGTGATTCGATAAACCAAGGGTGTTCATCACTCGTATGATTGATCACTAAATCCATGATTAATTTCATGCCACGTCTATGAACTTCCTCTAACAAGGCATCAAAGTCTTCCATTGTTCCAAACTCAGCCATGATTGCTTGATAATCGCTTATATCATAGCCATTATCATCATTGGGTGATTGATACATAGGACAAATCCAGATAACATCAATTCCTAAATCTTGTAGATAATCCAGCCTAGACATTATTCCCTGTAAGTCCCCTACTCCATCACCATTTGAATCTTGAAAGCTACGTGGATATATCTGATACGCCACAGCTTCTTTCCACCAATTTTCTTTCATAATCTACCTCTTTTATTTTAATTGGTCTAGCCAATATTTTTGCATGATTCTCGTTCAATCAAATTTGTTTCTACTAGATGGTGCACGACAGGGGCTTCTGTATTCTGAACTTTTTCCAATAAAAATTTTGTTGCTTCAAAACCAAGATCAAATATTGAAATATCGAGTGAAGTTAATGGAGGACTCACATAAGCAGATAAGGCATGGTTATTAAAGCTAACAATAGAAATATCCGCTGGAACTCGGATAGATAATTCTTCTAAATAGCGAACAATTTCATATGCAACTAGGTCATCATGGGCCACGATAGCCGTAGGTGGTGCTGCTAACTGCATTAATTCATGAATACTTTTATTTCCTTTTTCTTTAAAAGCCTGATCCTGTATAAAATAATCATCTGAGTTGGGTAATTCAGCATCGATTAACGCCTGTCGATATCCCTCGAGACGGTCGGTGGATACGACAAAGTTAAGATCTCCTCCGATAAATGCAATTTGACGATGCCCGCGTTGATACAAATAATCTACCATATCGTGAGCAATTTTTTTATTGTCATTATCTACATATGTAATTTCATCATCAAATTGATAAGGACGTCCCACCATCGTGAATGGGAATCTCGTTTCCTTTAAATAATTCATTGTTCGATCATTTACACGGGAATAGAGAAGGATAATTCCATCCACTTTTCTTCCTTGTACCATCGAGACAACTTCCTCGAATATTTCATCCTCCGTGCCACCAGTGGACAGATAGATTCCATACATACTGGCATGAGCTCTAGAGCAAATCCCTCGAATAACTTCAGGAAAGAAAGGATTTTGAAACGCAAGCGTAGTCGAATGGGCCATAATCACTCCAATAGTTTTTGTACTTTTAGAAGCTAGGTTTCTCGCTTGAAAGTTAGGGTGATATTCTAGTCTTTCCATCACTTCTCTAACTCTTCGTTTCGTTTGTTCGCTGATTCGTGGATTGTCTGCAATTACACGGGAAACTGTAGATGGAGACACATTTGCCTCTCTTGCTACATCGATAATTGTAACAGTCATATGGAACTCCCTCCTTTCCTAAATTATTTTATAGCACCATCAGATACACCTTTTATAATTTCGCGTTGTGCAAAGAAGTATGCAATGATTACTGGAATAATTGCTAATGTCAGACCTGCTAAAGCAAGATGCCATTGTTTTGTATATTCTCCAAAGAAAAAGAACATTTTAAGCGGAATTGTTTCTTTCCCTTCCTGGTTAATAACCAACGAAGGAAGTAAGTAGTCATTCCAAATCCAAATGGTATTTAGAATTCCAACTGTTACTGTTATCGGTTTTAACAACGGTAGTATTATATGCCAAAAAACTTGGAATTTATTTGCACCATCTATTGTAGCTGCTTCGTCCAATGATCGTGGAATAGAATTTAAGGCTCCGTGATAAAGGAATATCGATAAACTTGCACCAAAACCTATATACATGAATATTAAACCAGCACGATTCAGCATTTCAAACTTCCCGAAAATCGTTACAAGTGGAATCATAACTGATTGGAACGGGATTAGCATAGCTGCTACGAATACGAAAAAGATTATCGTACTAAATCTACTTTTTGCACGTGAAAGAGCATATGCTGCCATTGCAGAAAAGACAATGATAAGTGCAACACTAACTACTGTGATTAATAGGGAATTCCCAAATGTTCTAAGAAAGTCTAATTCATTAAATGCTTGCACGTAGTTATCAAATGTTGCTGAACTAGGCGGTTTTAGTGTATCTTCAAAAATTTCACGTTTCGTTTTTAACGAATTTACGATCATTAGATAAAACGGAGCTAGCCAGATAAGGGCTAGGAAAATCCCTAATACTTCAAGGGGAATTAAATACTTTTTACGCATTACATTTCCACCTCACGTTTCTTGCTAATATACACTTGCAATAAAGCAATTGCTGCCACAATCAAGAAAAATATAACTGCTTTCGATTGTGCGTAGGCCATTTCATAGCGACCAAAAGCTGTATTAAAAATTTCCATCGCAACCATTTGCGTTGAGTTATATGGACCTCCACCTGTTAACGACAAGTTTTGATCGTATAGCTTGAATGTATTGGAAAGTGTTAAAAACATACTAACTGTAAAAGCCGGAGCTACTAATGGGAATACAACTAGACGGAAACGTTGGAAAGGACTTGCTCCATCTATTTCAGCTGCCTCTAGCAGTTCATTTGAAATTCCTTCTAAGTAAGCAATATATATAACCATGATATACCCTGACATTTGCCAGCTCATTAAAATAACTAATGCCCAAAAACCAGTGGTAGATGTTGATAACCACCCTTGTAAACTTTCTATTCCTAACAGGGAACCAAATCCATCAAATGCCTTAGTAAATATAAACTGCCAGATAAATCCTAAGATTAATCCGCCGATTAAGTTTGGCATAAAGAAAATCGTTCTCAATAATTTATTAGATTTTAAATTGGCAGTCACAAGCAGCGCCAATGACAACCCAATCGCGTTAATAAGGAATATAGATACGACCGAAAACTTAACCGTGAACCATAGAGAATCTAGAAAACGTTCATCCTGGAACAAGGCAACATAGTTATCAAATCCGACAAAATTGTTTGTCTGAATTCCATTCCAATCAGTGAAAGAATAATATACCCCTAAAAATAATGGAGCAACTACTACTATCGTTAATGCTACTAAAACCGGCAATAAAAACAACCAATACGCTAAGTCTTTTGTGCGCATGCGCTCACCTCCAAAGTTACAACGATGCTCTTCCTCTAAACAATTTTGAAAGTAGCACCATTTTTTATCCTTTTGACAAAACAAAGTAGCACAAGTGCTACTTTGTTTAAACCAATTATTTATTATTTACGTGAAGATTCCCATGATTCTTTAGTTGCTTCTATAACTTCTTCCCAACTTGCTTCGTCGCTAAGGTACTTCTGTATTTGTACGCCCAACTCATCTTGACCCCATCCAGTTGGATAACCCATGAATGTCCAACCAATTGTTTTTCCTTGCTCCGCATATTCATACACAGCTTTTGAAAGCGGATCAGAGATTTTAGATGAATCGTACCCTTCATATGCAGGTATAAATTTAAAGTCATTTAATACTGTTTCTTTTCCAGCATCAGACGTGTATAACCAGTCTATGAATTTTTTTGATTCTTCCACTACTGCTTCGTCTGCATTGCTATTTACGCCCCAGTACATTGGAATTCCTACTGGAATACTATCTCCTTCATATCCTTCAACAGGAATAGGAAGAAGTCCGATATCGTTTGCTGCGAAGTCTTCATCAATTCCTGCTATTGATCCATATACCCAGTTACCTTGTTGAATCATAGCTACTTTTTGTAGAGAGAATAATTCCTCAACTTGTTTAGAGTAATCTAAACTAACAGTTGGTTGTGCAGAGTAATCGTTTTGAAGGTCAAGAATTTTTTTGAATGCGTCGCCATATTTATAATCGATTGTTTTCGATTCATATGCTGTTAACACATTATTATCAAATTCTGGTGCAATGAAAGTGTTAGATAAATGTAAACCAGTTACCCAAGTTTCTTTCCCTGGTAATGCAAATACAGATTCTAAGCCTAGGTCTGCTTTTTGGCTATCAAGCTCTTTTACTGCAGCTTCTAAAGAAGCAAAGTCTATGATAGAAGCAGGGTCAATACCCGCTTTTTCAAATACATTTTTGTTATAAATAAAGCCATATCCCTCTTGGTTAAATGGTAGTCCTAAAACTTTCCCATCCACAGAAACTCCATCTAAAGAACCCTTTTGAGCTGCGTCTGCTGCTGCAGTGCCTGATAGATCAGCTAATTTGTCTGACCAATCTGATACATCCTGGGGTCCTCCGATATTATAAATAGCTGGTTCGTTTCCTGAGGCAAATTTCGAACGAAGAGCAGCACCGTAGTCCTCTCCACCACCGACAGTAGTAATATTAATGTCGACTCCTTCATTTTCTTTTTCATATGCTTCTGCTACCGCTTCAAATTGATCTTTAAATTCCACTTTAAATTGGAAAATGTCTATTTTTACATCTTTACTAGAATCACCACTTGAAGAATTTTCCCCATCCGAGCTACATCCTGCTAATACCCCTGCAATACCTAATGAAGCTGCTAGAAAACCTGCGCGCCATTTATTCTTCATACTTTCTCCCACCCTTTTTTGTATTTGCGAAAACGTTTGCACAAAAGATTAAAAATAATAACAAAGCTTGCGAAAGCGTTTGCACAAGTTGTTAAAACAATCCTACCATATTCATAATAAGATGACAATAGTGATTTAAATATGAATTCTGTCTTTTATTTCACATAAATATTGTCACCCTATTATCTAGACGGTATCGTTTCAATACTTATTACTTCTATTAGTTTAGCAAGCTCTTCTATTGATAGAACATTTTTTTCATGTTTACAAAGTTGACCAGAAAAAGTTGAGTACGACTATGACAGATTCAGCCACTCAAAAAGGGTCTGGCCCACATTGGACAAGACCTTTTTTGAATTTAAATTATACAAAAATGTTTGTATATCTTTAGTTTACTTGTTTGAATCTATTACAAGCATAGCTGCTCCCAGCATTCCCGCTTCATTGCCGAAAGTTGCTCTTTTCACTTGAACTGGCTTCAGTTTTAAAGGTTCTACTTTTGCTAGAAGTTCTTCCCACCAGAAATCAGCAGAGTCAGATACTCCGCCCCCTATAACAACACAGTCCATATCTAGCACCGCTTGAAGACTAGAGATAACGATGGCAAAGTCCGATAGGAAGCGATCACGAACTGCTATTGCACCCGTATGACCATTCGCAGCTAAACGGAATACATCATGAGGTTTCGCCAATTCGTTCGTTTCTGCATTGATCACATTCTGCTCCTGAATAAGTCTCTTAATAGCTGTTCCGGATACATACTCTTCACTACAGCCAGGTCTTCCACATCCACATACTATACCGTTTGGATATAAGATTAAGTGACCAACCTCACCACCGCCACCATTTATCCCGTTCATCACTTTACCGTCAAGAACAATACCCCC
This sequence comes from Psychrobacillus sp. FSL H8-0487, assembly GCF_038008385.1. Taxonomy (NCBI): domain Bacteria; kingdom Bacillati; phylum Bacillota; class Bacilli; order Caryophanales; family Bacillaceae; genus Psychrobacillus; species Psychrobacillus sp. FSL H8-0487. Next base: position 235,608 of record NZ_JBBOZA010000001.1, on the reverse strand, counting down.
ACCCAGCTTTGTTCCCACTGTTAGGCAAACGACCTGTTTGTACTCTGCTGCTGCACCCAGTCTCGCTTCAGCTAGCGCAGCACAATTGGCATCATTGTTGATCTCTACAGGAAGTCCTGTTGCAGCTTCTAGTAATGCTTTGACAGGGGTGCCTTGCCAGCCTGGCATTTCTGTTTCAAATGTAATGACACCAGTTTCTGCATCTACCATCCCTCTTGTTCCAATGCCTATACCCGATATATCAGGCACATCGTTTATTATCGCAAGAATTTGCTCTTCTAAATAGGGATATAGCGGCAAAATAGTTGGTATCGTCTTATCTACCAGAACTTCACCCTGTTCGTTGACAACACCCATCCGGATTTTCGTTCCACCAATATCTACTCCCAGAACCTTCTTCAATTCCCTATCCCCTTTTCAAATGCGACCACAAACGCTTCATATGGACGGATTTCTACTATTTTTTCAGTTGTTTGAACCGTATTATAGTTTGATATTATAAGTCTATGTGATTTTGATGGCAGGTCAAAAGTTTCCCACTCTAGCCGCTCCATTTGATCGGAGAAATTTGCTACTACGAGCCATTCTTCATCCGCCGACATCCGTTTATAAACAAATAAGTTAGGATGATTAGCAAGTGCTAGCTGGAAGCTTCCATCTGTTATAATATTATGCTGTTTTCTAAGCTGTATTAGCTTTTGATACGTATAAAAAATAGAATTGGAATCATTTATAGCTTGTTCCACGTTTATTTCCTCCGTATTAGGATTCATTTGAATCCAAGGAATACCTGTAGTGAAACCACCATCTGATGTCCATTGCATAGGTGTTCTTGCATTGTCTCGACCTTTAGCATAAATACCCCTCATAATGTCTTTATGCGAAGTCCCCTGCTCTATTTTTTCTTTATACATATTCAACGTCTCAATATCGCGGTAATCCTCCATACTCTGGAATTCTACATTCGTCATTCCCAGCTCTTCCCCTTGGTAAATATAAGGGGTGCCTTGTAGCATATGCAGACAGATGGCTAACATTTTAGCAGATAGCTCTCGGTATTCTCCATCGTTACCAAAACGGGATACTACCCGTGGTTGATCATGGTTGTTCCAATATAAGCTATTCCAACCCACATTATGAAGTCCATGTTGCCATTTTTCGAAATTTCTCTTTAGATCAATTAGCTTCAATGGCTGTACATCCCACTTTCCGCTAGGCCCACTATCTAAGTCCATATGTTCAAATGTAAATACCATATTCACTTCGTTATTGTCGGGGTTCGTGTAAAGACGGGCATCATCGGTTGTCGCCCCAGGCATTTCTCCTACTGTAACTATGTCATATTTACTCAACACTTTGTCATTCATCTCTTTCAAGTGTGAGTGAATTTTAGGGCCATTCATAAAATACGGGCTTCCATCTCCATATAACTTATTCGGTTGTACTTCACCATCCGGTAAGTTCATATCCTTCGAGATAAAGTTAATGACATCCATTCGGAAGCCACCAATCCCTTTTTCCAACCAATAAGTCATTAGCTGGTACACGTCCTCTCTTAGAGGCTCATGCTCCCAATTTAAATCTGGTTGTTTCTTGGAGAACAGATGTAAATAATATGAATTCGTAAGTTCATCTTTTTCCCAAGCAGACCCTGAAAATACAGACTCCCAGTTATTAGGGGGACGTCCATCCTTCCCGTCTCTCCAAATATAGTAGTCTCGATACTTAGAATCTTTTGAGGCTCTCGACTCCACAAACCATTCGTGCTCATCTGAACTATGATTAACAACTAAATCCATCACAATACGAATACCACGTTTTTTTGCTTCCTCTATAAGCTTTTCCATATCTTCCATTGTTCCAAACTCCTGCATTATGGTCCGATAGTTTCTAATATCGTAACCATTGTCATCATTTGGAGAATCATAGACAGGACTTAACCAAAGAACATCAATCCCTAATTTTTGAATATAGTCCAGCTTGGAAATAATCCCTTGGATATCTCCAACACCATCCCCATTTGAATCCATAAAACTTCTTGGATATATTTGATATACAACACTTTTTTTCCACCAAGAATCCACTTTTTGCCCCATTTTTTTCACCATCCCAAATGTAACTTAATAGAGTTATTCTAATCTTCTAGCATCTATTATGCAAGCGCTTGCACTAATAATTTCTTAAAGTACACCTACTCTAATACTGATTCCCCAAAGTAAATAGGGAAGTCAATAAATGTATCTCCGCCCCCGGAAGAATTTCCATTTTCATTTCTTTCAGGATATGTCGACTTATCTGCGCTATCATATGTATTCCAACCAAAATAATACGATGGAATTATTGGAGAATCATTAAATGATTGGAGTACTGGTATCCACTCCTGTGATAGTTTTATACTTCCATAAAGATTCTCTGACAACCTAATCGTTTGCTCAAGCTGCACAGCTGGTTTGTAGTGCTCTTCATATATCCTTTAATTCAACAAAGCTTCCAATATTTCCTTCTAAGAGTTATCTACTAATATTTTGCATGATACCTCTATAATAGTTTTAACTTTATATTTTTTGTCTTCTATGGAGTACATTAAAATCATCTCTATTAAAACACTACAACCAAATATAATAGCCAACTTACCTTTTCCTGCCGCAAATAATGCAGTTATAGAAAGTACAAATACGATTATTTGAAGTAGTATTCGAACAGGAATAGTTACTGGGAAAGTAGCTTTTGGAGCGATAGTTTAGCCACTAAACAAGCTTTCCGTTAATAAAAACGCACTCCCTATCAAAACACCTCCAACCATTTTAAAATAGTTGAAGGTGCTTATTATTTTATATGCATTGTGAATGAATTATGCCCTAGATCCCTATTGCTCTCTTTAGTTTGTCTTTAATAGTTGGAATATCTTGTGCATTAATAGTCAATCGAATGAATTTCTCGTCCATTTCAAAAGCCTCTGCAAGTAGTCCCCCAAAACCTCTTGCTCTTCGGTCAACCTGCATTAAAATTTCAGCTGATTGTGCGGACTGAGACAAAAATAGGATTTCTAGTTCATCAAGTTTCGCTTTATAGGAGCTGCTAACCGGCACAAATTCAAATTCTTGTACAAACGGATATCGACTACCTAATTTATGAGAGGCTTTCTCACATTCAACTTTTCTTATTTTAAATCCTAGCTGTTCAATTGCCTCCAAAATATGAGCCGCTATTCTCGTTGGTCGTACGTTAATATAATCTTTATCTGTAGGATCTATACTATTTTTGATATCTAACCCTGTGCTAATCCATACACGCGTGCTTCCATAAGTGACTGGCGCATCTTCAGGAAGTGTTAGTGAAAAGGGAATTTTTTTCTTTTCATTTGCCCCAATTGTAAAAGGTTCAGTGACTTTATATTTTTGAAAAGCTGCTACGTCCGTGTATTTTCGATCATTCGATTCACGAATGTATGTTGTATTTACCGTTAAGTAGATCGCATCAATCTGTTGTTCTAAGTTTCCGCCAACCACTTCTACTACACCTTGCATAATTTCACCAGCAGTAAACTCTGACTTTTCTAGTTTAGTGTCTACCTTAGCTCCACCAACCCCGACACTTGCCAATACTTTATTGAAAAATGACATATACATTTCTCCTTTGATTTTAATAACATTTTTACGCTTTTACATCGCAATAGGTTTCACTTTTATTAGAAAAATACTCTGCTTCTTACTCGTCAGCTGTCCACCAACGTTCAAGGCTAGTATAAGCGCATAAGCTTTTCTTATTAGCGATAAGGAATATGCGATAGTTTAATAGGAACAGTTGGGTATCCTACATTTTTCAAATAATAATTAATACTTCTTGCCGTAAATTCATTTGTTCCCGAAGGTCCTATAATGATTTGATTGACTGGCAGTCTATTGTCATTTTGAAGTACTTTGTTATGTGTTTCTAACTCAATATATGGAAGAATAATATTATCGCGCGCGCGGAATTTCAGCTCATGCTGATATGACATGCTCCTAGAGTTGGTCACAATAATCCGCCATTCCTTTTCTTCTGAAAAAGTAGCATGTTTAAAAAGTGGTAGAAAGTATCCAATCGTTCTTGCTACTTCCTTAGGAGAGAACTGTGGCTTTACTTCACTTAGCTCTAAACTAATGAGTGAAACATTTATAATCCTACGAATAATTCTCTCTTGCAACTTATGATCGTATATCACCTTCCGCGGAAAAAAGTTTTCTTCACTTAGATGAAAAGAAACATCAAATAACGATGAAAAGTCAAAACCAATAGAAATCCCATGCTGACTTCGACTATATCCTCTCCATTGACTTAATAGGTCTCCACTTTCACAAAAGGACACGACAAAAATATCTGTGTCTTGTTCCTCTAAAATCGTAAAGACCTCTTCCAAATATGCTCTTCTGGGATTTTCTAGAGGTAACTCTTGAATAAGCTTTTGGACGATACTTTCGCATACCTCTAACCCATGACTATATTCTTTGGAATCATTCATAAATTTAATATGCGAGGCCCAAAAGGTTTTATCGCTAATAATTCCTTGTGCTCCTTCTAAATTTGTATAGTGATATAACGCCTTAATATTTTTTGTGAAGTATTTTTTAAATTCTTTACTTATTAAAGGAATAAGAGCCTTCATATCAATATTTAAAAGGTTTTTCTCTACCTCAGATTTAGACATCCCATAGCACCTCCTATACTTTTATAGTATTACTTCCCTCTTTTTATGTCCAAAAGCTATTGATTTTTAAGACAAAAAAACCAGAGCTAGAAAGAAATTATCCTTCCACTCTGGCTTGATACCACTTAACAAGATCATGGGGGTTCATCGGTTTTGCAAAATAAAATCCTTGAAAAATTGGGTTTTTACTTGTGTCCTTTAAGAAATCCACCTGCTCTTTTGTTTCTACTCCTTCTATGACAACATTTAAGTCTAATGATTCTCCTAAAGCAATAATAGCGGTAATTATAGATGAATCTTTAGAGGATTTCGGTACATCATCTATAAAAGACTTATCAATTTTCAAGGTTGATATTGGCATTTCTTTTAAATAAGATAGCGACGATACCCCAGTACCAAAGTCATCCAATGCAACAGAGAAACCTTCTTCTCTAAATTTACTTACCGCCCTCATAGCTTCTTCCACATTTTTCACAAAACTATTCTCAGTTATTTCTAATTCTATTTGCGATGGCTCCAACCCATATTCGCTTAACTTTTCTGTGAATACCCCTAATAACAAAGGGGAAGTTATATACTCGCCTGGAATATTAATAGCTACTTGTTTGAATGAAATATCCTCCAATTTCCAAGATGCTATTTGTTTACAAACCCCATCTATTATCCAGTCAGTCACTTTAACCATACGGTCATATTCCTCTAAAATTGGAACAAAAACAGCAGGTGATAGATTACCGTATTTAGGATGATTCCATCTTAATAATGTCTCGAGCCCATCAATACACTGCGAGTACGAACTAAATTTCGGTTGATAAACAAGATATAACTCGCTTTCTTTCATAGCTCGATTTACATCTTCAGCTATTTCAAGATTAAATGTATACCTATGAATACTAGAATCATAGTAAATAATATCATGATCATACATAATAGAAGGATAGTTTAAAACGGCAAGTACATTTCTATAGATATCAGTGTCCTTCTCACCGTAATCGGCTTGAGATATAGCACATACTCCAAACAGCATTACTTCTCTATCTTGGACTCGAATAGGCTCACGAAGTGACTCTGCTAGCTTCTTCAACACCTCTTTTAACTGCTTTGCACTATCCACATCCCTAGTTAGCAAAGCAATACGATTCCCTCCTATCCGATAAAGCTCTGTTTTGGAAGGTGATATAGATTTGAACATATGTACTAGTTCTCGAATCACCTCATCACCGAAAGCATAATTGAACTCTCTGTTTATATGCTCTAAATCATGTATATGCCAAATAGCTAAAACTTTAGGTGACTGAATTTTCTTTTCAAACAACCGTCGATTAGGTAATTGTGTTAATGCATCGTAGTAATTCCCACGATACTCAATATACCGGTCTAACAAACTTGAAAGTAATAATACTCCCAAAAGTATAGCCATTCCTAAACCTACAATGACTGCTAATCCATACATTTCGGTCATATGAGAAGCCTCATGATTCAATTCATACCCCTTGGGAATATAAAAGTTCATAGCTGCCATACCGGTGTAATGCATACTAGAAATAGCCAACCCCATGATTAAAGAGATTAAAATCAGAAGTATATTTTTCGACTGATAGGTATGAACCTTCGCAAGAATGTAAACTGCTATAATAGAAACAAAAATTGAAATACAAATAGAAACTAAAAAAAGTAGAAGGTCATAAGTGTAAATAACGTCCATTTCCATCGAATACATTCCTATATAATGCATGGAGGAAATTCCTATCCCCATCGCTATCCCCGCGAATACATACGACCAATAGTTTCGTCTTGGAAGGTCTGCCAAATAGAAAGCTATAAATGAAGCTAACATAGCAGGAATAATTGATATAAGCGTAATAGTTTTGTTGTAGCTCATATTTACTGGCAATGAAAATGCACCCATTCCTATAAAATGCATAGACCATATACCAAACCCCAAGCATAGCGAGGCAAGCAGTAACCAGAAGCTTTTATGAAAAAAACTATTTTCTTTTGCTCTTCTTTTCAAGGAAATTGCCGTGTAAGATGCTACAATCGCTATAATAATTGAAAATACCACTATTGTCATAGAGTATTCACCGCTAATTTCCAAATATGCATCTTTTGAAGGACTAGTATTGTTAAAATTAAATATATTCTCCACCTCACTATACCAATTAGACTATAACATACTTAATTCAAAGTAATATATAAGTAAAAATTTAAAAGTACTATTAATTTTATATTAACACTATATAGTGAGGATAAAATTTCAGGAAAAGAATATTTGTTACTTGAAAAAAACACAGAAACTAGTTATAGTTTCTGTGTCTCTTTTTGTTCGTCCATACTCTCGCTGATTAAGCTTGCTAATACATGAACCCTTAGTATGATTCCTTTAATCATTAGCTCTTCATCCGTAACGACGATGGGGTATTTTGAATCTAATACATACGGAATAATATCTTGTACATATTCATCCGCCTTTACTGTTTTCACTTCTGTAGACATTACTTCTTGTAAGGTCTTTTTCTCTTTGAGACCATTAATCGCTTGGTCAATAGTAACTATTCCTTGTAGCTGGCGCTTACGATCCGTAACGAATGCACTAGAAATACCATTTTCTCTCATTACTTGAATAGCGACATTCAGCCCATCTTTTAAGGAAACTAACCCATATGGCTTAGACATAATATGTTCCGCCTGCAAAATTTTAGAACGATCAATATCTCGGATAAATTCTGAAATGTAATTGCTTGCCGGTTTTTCAAGAATTTCTTCTGGAGTACCGATTTGTTCAACTTTGCCATCCTTCATCACCGCTACACGGTCACCAATTTTAAAAGCTTCGTTAACATCATGTGTGATGAAAATAATAGTCTTTTGTAGTTTATTTTGTATATCTAGTAATTCTAATTGCATTTCACGTCGGATCAACGGATCAAGCGCACTAAATGGTTCATCCATAAGTAAAATGTCCGGATCATTCGCAAGTGCTCTAGCAATTCCTACACGTTGACGCATCCCTCCAGATAGTTCATCCGGAAATTGGTTTTCGTATCCTTTTAGCCCTACTGTTTCTAAATGTTTCCCGGCAATCTCCCGACGCTCTGCTTTAGACATCCCTCGTATTTCTAGGCCATATTCAATATTTTCTAGTACCGTTCTATGGCTGAATAAACCAAAATGTTGAAACACCATTGCAATTTTTTTCTGACGGAAATACTTTAGCTGATTTTTGTTATATCCAACTACATTTTCGCCATCGACGTAAATTGCCCCAGAGGTAGGCTTGTTCAATAAATTTAAGCAACGAATGAGCGTAGATTTTCCACTACCAGATAGTCCCATAATGACAAATGTCTCGCCTTCCATAATTTCCATAGATGCATTATATACACCTACCGTATGGCCCGTTTTCGCAAGAATTTCATCTTTTGGAACACCTTTTTCAACCATTGAAATGACCTTTTTAGGTCTTGGTCCAAATATTTTAGATACATTTTCTACCTTAAGTTTAACTGTCATGCTACATCCCTCCTATGTTTCTGAAGGCGATTTGCAATTCCTCCGGTAATTCGGTCAATTATTATCGCTAAGAATACAATACTAATCCCCGCTTCAAAACCAAGTGAAATATCAATACGATTTATCGCATACAGTACGCGCTCTCCAAGTCCTTGAGCACCTACCATCGATCCAACAACTGCCATAGATAGCGCCATCATTGTTGTTTGGTTAACACCCGCCATAATAGTTGGCAATGCTTGAGGTAATTGTACTTTCATAAGCATTTGAGAAGTGGAAGAACCAAATGATTGTGCTGATTCTACTACTTCCTTATCTACATTACGAATTCCTAGCTCAGTCAGTCGGATAACTGGGGGGAGTGCATAAATAATAGTAGCAATAACGGCTGGAACATTCCCTAATGGGAAGAAAAATATTACAGGTATTAAATAAACAAAGCTTGGCATAGTTTGCATGGCATCTAAAACTGGTCTCATAATAGTAGACAATGATTTACTAAATGCCGTCGCAACGCCTAGTGGAATCCCGATTAATAAAGACAATATAACAGAGATTAATACTATTGAAATAGTAGTCATTGTTTCTGGCCATAAATCGAATGTACCTATCATAAATATAAAGAAACCAAAAAGAAGTCCTCCATACAAATTAGTAAAATACCATCCTAGTAAAAAAATAATAATAATAAAAATCCACCAAGGGATTGCTAGAAGACCCGCTTCTAGACCCTTGATCATGGAAGAAGAAATAACAAAAATAAAATCAAAGAATGCATCAAAATTCATCGCCAAAAAATCAATAAAATTTTCTACTATATCCCCTATTGGTATTCGTACATCTGGAAATTCTGTCATAGACTATGGACTGTTTCAAAGAACAGTCGCATTCACCTCATTTTTTATAGGATAGATTACTTTTTATCATGAATTATTAGTTCAAAGCTGCTTTTACTTTTTCTGCAACTTCTTCAGACACCCACGTCGTCCAAATATCTTCATGCTCTTTCATCCACCACTGTGCGGCTTCATCTGGTTCCACTTCATTTTCGTTCATATAATCTAACGCTTCTTCTGTTAAAGCGTTACTAGTTTCATATTTACTAAGGAATTCCGTAACATCCTTTGCCTGTGTTGGTAAATCTTTATGAACAGCAATTACAACATCATTTGGAGGGAATTCAGTTCCTTTGGATTCTTCCCAAGTTGCTGCTTCATATGGAACATCTTCAAGTAATGTTAAGTCATAACTAGCTGTTACCCATGTTGGTGACCAGTAATACCCTACCCAAGGTTCACCTTTTTTATATGCTCCCGCTAGATCTGCAACGATTGCAGAGTCTGATCCTGGTGCTAAATAGTTGAATTTTGCATCTAGACCATAAGTTTCAAGTTTCGACTCCAAGTGTTCACTTACCGCCCAACTAGATGGCGCTCCAATTATTCTTCCTTTAGTGCTATCTTCAGGATCTTGGAACAGCTCTGGATACTTCTCTAGGTCTTGTACAGTTTTCAAGTCAGGTGCAACCGCTTCAATCCCTTTTTCCGCATCTCCTTCTATAACATAGGTTGGAACATATAGTCCTTGCGAATTATCATTGAAATTAGTTGCTAGTTTCACTATACTTCCACTTTCAATTGCTTTTTCATAAACTTCTTTTGTATTATCCGTCCATATTTCCATATAGACATTTATGTCACCTTTTTCTAATGATTGCAAAGTAGCTGCCGTGGTTCCGCTTGTAACCTCAGTGTCATAGCCGTAACCTTCTTCCACAATCAATTGAGCTATACTATTATGTACACGGATACTATCCCATCCTGCATCTGCAAATTTAATCACTTCAATACTGTCTGTGCTCGTTTCACTACTACATGCACCAAGTACTAAAAGTGCACACAAAGAAGTAAACAACATCATTTTTCTCATAATTTATCCCCGTTTCTCTATTTATTAAATTAGACACATAGCCCTAACCCCCTATTACATACCCTATTTTTTAAAGTTTAATCATGTTATTTTTTATGTACCCACAATTTTCAAAAATTTGATGCGCTTTTCTAAGAGTTTTCATGTTAGTAGAGTTTAAAGCGAGAGGGGAAATAGATGGAGGTAAACAGAGGTATATTAACAGAAGAGCTAGTTTGACTTATTCGATTGAATACAACATTTAAGGAGGAATTTTTGGCGGATTACTATAATCTAAGAGTTACCTCTTTGAAGGGCATGCCTACGATCATTGTTTCCTTGATGAGAAAATCACAAAAAAGATTTACTAATTTTTTTCATTGCGATGTCGAATAGCTTCCCTAGTTTAGTTCTCAGATCTCCAGGGAAGCATTTGACACCGGTCTACAAGCGACTTCATTAGTAACTTGAACTAAACTTATTTCAGTTTTGTTACTTCTACTAACTCGTTAATCGGTAATTGTAATGCTCGGTTACCAAGATTCTGTTTTAGTTGTTCATTGTATAAGTATTCTTCAGGTGTAAATGAGTCTTCACGGCCTTTTTTCAAAAGTTCATAAAAAATAGGAGGTAAGAAGTTCTCCTTTAATACCACCTCTACTGCTTCTCCGGTTTCACGTGTAAAAATATACGCATAGGATGTTGGACGATATGGATCGTATTGAGCTTTTGGATAAGTTGTATCGACTATATATGTACCTCTTGATTGAGCACGGGTAACAAATTCGAAAACATCGCGAAATCCAGGACCTCCATGACCAGATAGGATGGAAATATCTTTACGATTTGGAACGTCCTCACCATATAAAGCTTCAAAAGCGGCTTGAATAACTCGGAAGCCTACACCTATCGCCATATAAGCAAGTGTCCCATGATATTTGTAAATGTCCTCAAAGCTAATTTCTATTAAATCATTACGATCATAGATCTTGATTGTTTGCATGCGTTTTATCCCCTAATTTATTTTTGAGCTTTACCCTTTTTCTGAGCCTGCGCGTCTTATGAGAAAAACAAATTCTCCAGAAACTATACCGAGGCAATATCTATAGCTTTCCTTCCACCAGCCACGGTAAAAAGCCTCTTAAAAATCGTTCCGTTGCAGGCATGAAATAGGAACCGTAGTGGAAATCCGGATCCAGTGTTGTATTTAACCAAGTACCCTTTGTGCTTACTTTATCTATATAAATAACTGCCCCACCGTCATCTGTTGAAACGAGCACTTCACAGTTATCTGGCGGCCAATATACGCCGTGTTGGTGCCATGTTGCATCAGAAAGAGTTAAGTAATTTTTAAATAAATCATGCTCAGGAGCAGATAATACTAGACCACTTTTCGGATCTTTATCTAGCCACCACCAAAAGTTCGTAGGACGGAATTCCCATTTGTGACTAGGTAACCAATCAAATCCCTGTGGACCTAACGTAATGACTGTTCCCCCACCATTTGCAAACGCATAAATCTTCTCTACATTTTTCTTAAGTAATCCCAAATGTGTTTGAGAAGGAACAAGCAATACATCGACCCCTTCCAAAGAAGCAGTTTCTAATTCGCGTATGGGAATAAGTCGATTAATGTACTTGGCAAACTCAGATGTTTTATATGTACGATGATGGTGTGAGCTACCACCATAAACAACTGCTATTTTTTTCATCATGTAGTCACCTCTTCTTGTAGCATCGCAATCTCTTCATGTACCCATTTTACTAACTGTGGACCAATTCGGTCGGTTGTTTTGTTGATCTCAGGTTTCATATAACCAAACAAGTCCGAACCCGCATGGACTAAAATGGTTCCTTTTGTGCTCACACGGTCAATATACGTTATTGGAGTATCCCCTGGTAAAGTTAAGAGAACTTCGGCGCCCTCTGGAGTAGGATGATGCCCTCGCGCAAAAAATCCAGAAACCCCTTTGTTATAGGTCATATCGTCCTCCAATACACCTTCAAATATTGGATGCTGTTTATGAATCGACACCTCATAGTCTTTATGACTATTAATCTTTTTTGGCACAAATAACTGACCACCAGGCAACCAATCTGTTACTAAGTTACCTGAAAATATGAGTATTTTTCTCGCATTCACAAAATCTAGAATGATTTGACGTTGTTCATATAAAAAGTCTTGATCGGCAAATCCACTTATAACTAAACAGTTATAAGCTGTTAAATCGATGTTGGATAGGTTATAAATATCGACATTCGTAAAATCTTCTCTTGTTTTATTTTTACCACGTTGTGCAAAAATTGCTCCTGGATTTAGTTCTATAAAGTTAGCTTTCATTATTGATCTCCTTTATGATTTTCTAATACGAGCAATGCCTCGATGAGTGATTTTGTATAAGGATGTTGCGGATTTTGAATAATATCATTTGTTTTACCTTCCTCTACAATTTCACCTTGTTGTAACACGATTAATCGATCGCAAAACCCTTTTGTCAAAGCAATATCATGTGTAACAAATAAGTAAGAGACTTGATTGTATTCATTCATTTTTTTCATTAATTCCAGTAGTTCTAAACGTAGTGAAGTATCTAACATGGACGTTGGTTCATCTGCAATAATAAGCTTCGGTTCACATACGAAAGCACGCGCAAGACCAACCCGTTGTCGCTCTCCTCCAGATAATTCATGTGGATAACGATTTATATATTTATCAGGATCTAATGACACACTATTTAACGCATATCGTACCTTTTCTAAACGTTTTTCTTTGTTTCCTTTATCAATTCCCTGAATCACAAGTGGCTCTGCTACAAGCTGACCAATTTTCATACGTGATGAGAGGGCTTCGTATGGATCTTGAAACACCATTTGAATATACTTAGCAAGGGAACGACGTTTTTTTCCAGTAAGAGATAAAACTTCTTGGCCTTCGAAAAAAACCTCTCCTCCGTTCGACGTCTCGAGACCAGCAATTATACGACCAATCGTACTCTTCCCTGCGCCACTGGCCCCGATTAGCCCGATAATTTCACCGTGTTTTAATGAAAATGAAACAGATTTCAGCACATTTACTTGTACCTCTTTTGTGCGACCAAATGTTTTTTGTAATTCCTTTACCTCCACTAAAGATGTCATGAAATCAGCACCGTCTCTCTCCCTTTTTTCGGTTTCAATAACGGGATTGAATCGACTAAACGTCTCGTATATGGATGACTTGAGTTTTCAGCGACTTCAATCGACTCACCTCTATCTACGATATGACCATATTTCATAATAATTATCTGATCCGTAACCGATAGTACAGCTGGTAAATCATGTGATATAAAAATCATTGAAATATTTAACTCACGTTGCAATTTTCGTAGTAACTGAACAATTTCAACTTGAACAATTACATCAAGTCCGGTTGTCGGCTCATCAGCTATAATAAGTTTCGGTCGATTTATTAAGGCCATCGCAATAATTACGCGCTGACGCATACCACCAGATAATTCATGAGAAAAAGAAAATCTCCATTTAGTATCGAGTCCGACTTGTGTCATTACTTCTATTACACGTTGGTCCATACTAGATTCATCTAATTTTTTATGTACTTTGATTGCTTCTTTTAACTGTTTTTCTATAGTAATAACAGGATTAAGCGCATTCATCGCAGCTTGTGCAATATATCCAATGTCCCGCCCGCGAAGTTGACGTATTCGCTCATCATCCAATGTTTCTAGTGCTTGTCCTTCAAAATAAATTGAGCCTTTGCTTCTTCCCGGTAACTTCAGCTGTTGGATAATACTCGCAGCTACTGTTGATTTACCGCTTCCTGACTCTCCCACAATTCCTAGCACATCCCCTCGTTGTATTTCGAAAGAAACATTAGATACTACTTCTTGATAACAGCCCTTTTTAGGGTATTCCACAGTCAAATTTTGAACGGACAGCATAATATCTCGCTCAACTAGCGTTAAATCCTCTACTTTCTCCTGTTTTTGACGTTTCGGTGTGACCGCGTATGAACTTAGTCTTGGATTCACTTTTTCTTCTAAAAAATAGCCCATTAAAGAAAAGGCTAAGACCACTAGGACAATACAAATACCAGGAGGAATAATCCACCAAACCCATGCTTCTGTTAAAAATGCACTTCGACTATTGGCGTAATATAATATACTTCCCCAGCTCTTAACTAATGGATTTCCCATCCCTAAAAAACTAAGAGAAGATTCCAATAAGATGGCTGTATTTACAGCGCCAACAAATTGTGGGATGAATAGGGGAAAAACGCTTGGAAAAATATGTTTATTGAAAATATACCAATGGTTTGCACCCATCGTCCTAGCTGCTAGCACTGGTCCTGTTGTTTTAATGGATAAAGTTTGTGCGCGAATTTGCCTTGCCTTTCCAGCCCACATAACTAAAGTAATAACAAATACTTGTGTAAATATTCCTGGTCCCATATATACGGCAATAACAATCATCAGAGGTAGAAATGGCAGTGTTAATACGACATCAATAACACGCATCACAATTACCTCAAACCAACCTCCGATATAACCCACTAGAATACCAACACTACCTCCAATGAGTGTGGCAAATAGAGCTGTCAAGATTCCAATGGTTAATGAAGTTCGTGCCCCCTCCGCAAGCTCCGCTAAAATATCCTGTCCCATATCATTCGTTCCAAGTAAGTGGTCACTATTAGGAGCCAGAAAGGAAGGGCCAGATTGCTTATATGCATCATATGGGATGATAAAAGGTCCAAGTACAGCAAAGAGTACAACAGCAATAAATAAAATGAATCCTACAGTACCGATGACTTTTGTTGATTTACGCATGATTCATTCCGCTCCCTTTGTCTTTTTAAGCGTACGTGCACGAGGATCAATAAGTGGATATGTTAAATCAGCAAATAAGTTTGCTCCAATCACACCAAGTGTAATAATTAAAAATATGCCTTGCATCATTGGAAAGTCTCTTGCAATAACACTTTCATATAACAATCGACCAATTCCTGGATAAGAAAAGACAGATTCCACTACCACTGCTCCACCCACTAAAGTGCCTAATGTCATCGTAAAATGCGTATAAATGGGTAGCAAAGCATTGCGTAAGGCATGATTAAAAATTAACCCTTTTTTATGTACACCTTTTGCCTCTGCCATCGTGATATAATCTTGCCCAAGAGATTCAAGCATTGAAGAACGTGTTAGCAAATAATTCGATCCTACTGTTGCTAATGTGATCGTAGCAAGCGGCAGGATCGCATGCACTGCAACGTCCTTTATATACCCCCAAGTTGTTCCATCTTGCATCATTGAAAAAGCCCCGTATGTAGGAAACCAGCCTAATTGAACCGCTAAAACAGCTAAAAATAATAGTCCTACCCAAAAACCTGGAACAGCTTGTAAGGTCAGCATTCCTATTAATAGTGAGACATCACGACCTTTCCCACGATTCCAAGCAGAATAAGCGCCCAATATAACGCCAATTACAGCACTTAATAACATAGCTGGCCCCACTAATAACAATGTCCATGGCAATCTATCGCCTATTATTGTCATCACAGGCTCTGCATATTTAATTGACACCCCAAAATCAAATGTCACAATCCCTTGTAAATATACAATATACTGCTCCCATAAAGACCCATCGAGACCTATACATTCAAGAGCCTGCTGCTTTTGTACTTCTGTTAGTTCATTTATCGTATCGCCGAAAAAATATAACAGCGGATCACCTGGGGCTAATCGCGGCAAAGCGAAATTAATCGTCAATGCTACGAGGAACACCAGTCCATATTGAATTAGCTTTTTTCCAATTGACGATAGAGTCCTATTCATTCCTTACAACTCTCCTTATTCCACAAATTTTGGAGCTGTTGCCGAAACAGCTTGACGCGTTTCTTCTGGTAAGAATGAATATTTGTGCACAATCCCGTAACCTAAAGACTCTACATATTGGTCATACACCGTAGCGTTATAAGCGAAAACTTCCTCCGGATAATAAACGGCAATTGCAGTAGGTTGGTTATTGTATAACTCCTGCATATCAAATGAAATTGCTTTACGATCTTCAATTGTGGATGCCGCCATCCAATCTTCAATCAATGTATCCATAGCAGGATAGGCTATATCTTTCGTCCATAGATATGATGCACGATGAGACATAATGAATTGATCTGGATCTGCTACACCATGCGGACCTATTAAACTAACATACGTATCAAAATTATCCTCTGAATTGGCAGCTGCATAAGTCGTAGCATCCATTGCTTCTACTTCAAACTGTAACCCTATATCTTTTAATTGCTCCTTCAGCATTTCAGCTACACGCACATAAACAGGTTCACTTGCAGAAACAATTGTATTCATCCGTAACGTTTCACCTTCTGGTGTTTCACGAAAACCATCATTATTTGTATCTTTGTAGCCAAGTGAGTCTAGAATTTCTGTTGCTTTCGCTATATCATATGGTGTCGATAAATCTGGATTTGTCCACGGAGAATCCGGGTGAGGATATCCAGTTAAACCAGCACGTCCTTGACCTAATAACACAGTATCAACAATGCTTTGACGATCTATCGCTAGAGATACCGCTCGGCGTACCTCTTCTGTATTAAATGGCTTTCGTTCATAATTTAAACCGAATTGGACAATAGATAATGGAGATACTTTTGCTAACTTCATCGCCTCGGTATTTTTAAATGAATCTTGTAATTCAGCTGGTACTGTACGCGTAGATGCATCAATCTCACCTGCACGTAATGCGTTAAACATAGCTGTTGCATCCTTTATAATCGGCATATTTATGGAAGCAACTGTTGGTTCACCCATGAAGTATTCATTATTCGCTTTAAATTTGTAATACTGGTCTGCTTCATATTCTTTTAAAACAAAAGGACCTGTTCCTACAGCTAACTTATTATATTGACGTGGATTTTCAACATCTTTCCAAATGTGCTCTGGTAAAATCGGCAAATCGGCAAAGGTAATACTCGCTAGTGATGGACAAGCATAGGCGCACTCAAAACGAACCGTTTTTCCATCCTCTTCAACTTCAATTTCATCAATTTTCGGTACTTCGCTAACATGATGTGTATGGCGGTTGGCTGAACCATCGCGGAAGTATTCATATGTAAATTTGACATCTTCTGCCGTAAAGTCTTCCCCGTCATGCCACTTTATACCATCACGTACCTTTACAATCCAAGTTGTATCATCAAGTTGCTCTGCAGACTCTGCTAACCATGGAATCGGTTCATCTACATATGGCGATGGTGAAAATAATTTGTCATATACTAAATCAGTTAACCAGTCGACGTTTCCGGTATATATATTTAATGGACCAACATCTGATGGAATCCCCACTTTTAACTCTGCTACTTGTTCCGTTACTGCTCCTTCACCTTCTAAATTTGTTTCATCAGCTTGTCCTTTAGCTTCATTCGATGAACAACCTGCTACTAAAAACACTAATAGTATAAGCGGTAAGCCCCATAATTTTTTAATCCCTTTATACACTATGCTTTCTCCTTTTTATTAAATAATTGATTTTTTATTCCTGCCTTCGTACTTTAACACCAACGATAATGATTCTCAATATCATTTATAATTCACATATCGACTTTTCACCTAGCTCCATGGAAGTAAGCGCTATCAATAAAATAAATAAATAGTATTATTCATTTTATTAATAGTTGCAAACTAGATTTGAAAATATAGAAAAACCCAAGCTATAAGAAGCTTGGGTTAGTTCATTCTATTGGCACTCAAAGGCTTTCCATATGTATAAATTGATTTTTGACGTATTTGCAGAAATTTAACTCTCTTTGGGTTAGCATTTTTTGTGGATTAGATACAATTGCATTTTGACGTTTAATACAAAGTCCATGAATCGACTTCGCCATAATCTTGTTCTGACCTAAAAGAGGCTCTATTATTTTTAAGGGCAAAAAAGAAATACCCATACCAGACAAGACAGCTTGTTTTATAATTTCAAAATTCGTCATCTGCATATATTGGACTTGTGCATTCTTTTGATCGATTTTATCTTTGATTAGTTGTTGCAAATACAAGTTTTCTGGTAGTAAGAGAGTTTGGTTTTTTAAATCTCGTGCGTAAATCACTTTTCTTCCTGCCAGCGGATGACTGCAATGCATTATTAAAAATAATTCCTCTTCAAATAATAAGTCCACTTTATATGCTTGTTGAAATTCTGAGTCATTCTCATAGATTGGCATAATTGCAAAATTTGTTTTCTCAAGAAGTAACTTTTCCTTAAGGCTTTCATAACAATTGCTTTTAATGGAGAATGATTGCTGTTCAAATTCATCTATATGGAGAGGTAAAATAGTCGCAAAATATTTTTCAGCTATGTAATGACTTATGTGTACGGAAAGTGGAGAATTTACTTGGTGCAATTCTTGTTCCATTTGCTTATCTAGTAATAATATTTTCCTAGCATATTGTAAAAAAACTTCCCCTTGCTCTGTTAATTCAATTTGTCTATTTTTACGTTGAATTAATATGGTCTTATATTTTTCTTCTAGCTGTTGAATTTGATGACTAATTGTTGGTTGAGAACAAAACATTCTACGAGCCGTCTCTGTAAATGAACGACATTCAGCTAGAACGATAAACATTTGCATTTTATCTAGCATGCAACTGACTCCCTTTTATATGAATATCACTACTGATAATGATAATCGTTTTCATTATAGTTTATCATTTGCACTTACTGATGTCGATCATCATTTCAAGTAAACAAAAAGAGTGGCCCTGCATATGAGGACCACTACTTAAGTATTAGAGAATTCTATTTTGAGGTTCTCTATTTTCTAAAACTGCTTCTATATCTTTTGCATTCATTTGCATCATCGCTTGGCGAGTGCGGATACTGGCACTACCGATATGGGGAGACACCGTTACATTAGGTAAAGTTAGTAGAGGATGATCCACCGGTACAGGCTCTTGCTCAAATACATCTAGTCCTGCAGCCCATATCTTTTTCGACGCCAGTGCTTCATAAAGAGCTTGTTCATCTACTATGCCACCTCGTGCGACATTAATAATTGCTGCAGTTTCTTTCATCATATTAAGTTCACGTTCCCCTATAAGTCCCTTTGTTTCAGGTGTAAGTGGAGTTAATAGAATGACAAAATCAGATTGCTTAAGTAATTCGTCTAATTCCGCGTAAGTAAAGCCGTACGTTTCTTCTGCATCTAGTTTTCTAGAGCGATTATGATATAACACATTCATATCAAAGCCTTTCGCACGTCTAGCAACCGCTTCCCCTATACGTCCCATTCCTACAATACCGAGCGTTGCACCGAAAATGTCCATTCCTGTATATTGCATTGGTGACCAGGAATCCCAGTTACCCGAACGAATTTCTTGTTCTACTTCTGTTATTCTTCGAGCAGTTGCTAATAGTAAAGCAAATGCTAAGTCTGCCGTTGTCTCTGTTAATACTCCCGGAGTATTTGTTACGACAATACTACGGTCTTTTGCCGCCTCTATGTCTATATTGTTATAGCCAACTGCAAAATTACTAATTACTTTTAAATTTGGAAGGCCTTCAATTAGTGTACGATCGATATTATCGGATAACATCGTCCATAGAGCGTACGCGTCTTTAGCATTTGTTATTATTTCTTCATTTGTCATTCCAATAGTTTCGCTATGCCACATTTGTACATCAAACTTTTTTCTTAAAGGCTCAATGATTTCTTCGGGTAGTTTACGAGTTATGTATATTTTCTTCAAAACTTTATCCTCCCTCGAGTTATGTATTCTTGTGTTTCTCTGGTGCTTTCGGGTGATTCTTTGTTCTATTGCGGTGATTCTCTTTTACATTCGGGTGATTATTCTCAACATTCCGGTGTTTCTCCAAATATCCATTATGATTCACCCAGCCCTCAAACAATCGGGATAGATAAAGCATGGACGAAAGTACGAAATTTTGCAAACATATTTACAACTTCAAATAGCTACGTTATACTTTGGGCATATTAAAAAACTACATACCGTTTTGCGCACTAGGGGTGCCCACTTTGGCTGAGATGCGAGCATTTTGCTCCGATCCCTTAAAACTCGATCAGGATAATACCTGCGTGAGGAAGTGCGGTGACTTCCCTAATATTTTTGTATTGGATAAGTGGCTGCATCTTCACGGATGTGGTCTTTTTTTATGAAAAAATACAGGGAGGTTTTTTAAATGGAATGTGGATTGAGCCCAATTATCGGATTTCGTTTTTCGTTACATCCGATGACAAATGATTTTATCAAAGTGATTAAAGGTGCTTTGAAGGAGACGGATACGACGAATGTGTGGATGTACACAGATGATGTGTCGACGGTTATTCGTGGCAAACAAGTACATGTATTTAATGTGGCAAAAGCAATTACATTGCATGCTGCTAAAACAGGAGAACATATTGCACTGTCCGGTACTTTTTCCGCTGGTTGCCCCGGTGATTCTGCAGGAGATGTCTATCTAGACAAAGGCGATATAATTGCCAACACAGATATAACAAAACAATATGTATCTTCTCAATTTGCTCTATACCCGATGAATAACCCGAGTTATATGGACATTATTTACCGTGAAGTGGATCGTGCTAAAGCACAAGGTGTGTTTAATGATTCCATACATTATGCGAGTGGTATTCATGGAGATATTCATGATGTGTTTGCATTTTATGAAGAAGCATTCACGAATGCCCGCTCAGATGAGCATAAGCATTTGGTTATGACCGTTTCTATGAGTATTAACAGCCCCTCTCATGGAGGTCGTTAACATGCTGAAATCATGGAAGCTAAAAGAAATCGTGTTAATGTCTTTACTTGCCGTTGTATTTGGCATTGTCTATTTATTGTTCTTGCATATCGGTAATATTTGGGCTGGATTTATAGGTCCGATTGCATATGAATGGATTTTTGGCATTTGGTTTATCGTGTCTATTATTAGTATGTATATTATTCGAAAGCCAGGTGCTGCAGTTATTTCAGAAACAATCGCCGCTGCCATTGAGGTGTTGTTAGGAAATGCCGTTGGACCCCGACTAATTCTATCAGGTGTTATTCAAGGCTTAGGGGCAGAAGCAGTATTTGCTGCAACTAGATACAAACGCTTTGATATTTGGATTCTAATCCTAGCGGGTGTGGGATCTTCGGTATTTAGTTTTGCCTACGGGTATTTGTTAGGTGGCTTTACGGTATTCAGTACTGGTTATGTTGCACTGATGCTTGGCATTCGCATATTGAGTGGAGCTCTCCTTGCTGGTGTTGGAGGTAAAGCGGTTGCCGATGGCTTACTAGCAACAGGCTCTCTTCGAGGATACGCTATTTCACGACCGAAAAAAGGTGATGCTCGTGCATGACGTCATTTCGTTTGAGAAGGTCAGCTTTCGATATCCAGATGAGGAAAATTGGACTTTGAATGACTTTTCATTTGCAGTACAAAAAGGTTCCAGGGTTGTGTTAACTGGTCCTAGCGGCTGTGGAAAAACGACACTACTTTACTTGTGCAATCGATTATATCCCGATAATTGCGATGGTATTTTAACGGGCAATATTGAGCTATTTGGGAAGGATAGTCGGACATTCATTGCCGGGGAAATAAATCATCGAATTGCTACCGTTTTTCAGGATCCAGATGCGCAATTTTGTATGCAAACAGTGGAAGAGGAGCTTGCTTTTACGCTAGAAAATTTGCAGGTGAAACGTGAAGAGATGGAGAATCGAATAAAAGAGGTACTTGCTCTCACAAATTTAACTGACTTTCGATATTCTATTATTCAACAGCTTTCAGGTGGGCAGAAGCAACAAATCGCTACTGCATGTGCACTTATTATGGAGCCTGAGATTTTGCTGTTAGACGAACCAATCGCTCATTTGGACCCTTATACCGCTAAACGATATATAGAATGGTTGGATCAGCTACAGCAAAATCGGCAAATGACAATTGTTGCAATTGAACATCGCTTGGACTTATGGGGAGATTTTTTTGACAGGATCATTCCTTTGAGCGAAAGCGATGAACCATCCATACTTCCTAAAAGAATGACTTCTATAAAACCAGAGATTTCCATTCAAGCAACAGAAATAGAGACAAAAACTTTTTTGAAGCCCGCCTCATTTTCTTTACAGCGCGGAGAAATTACCATTCTTGCTGGACCTAACGGTAGTGGTAAATCAACTTTATTAAAGGCCTTATGTCATTTGATTCCTAGAAATGGATTAGTAGAACCGACGTTTTTAGGCTATGTTCCGCAATCACCTGAGTTTTTGTTTCTTACTAAGACTGTTCAAGATGAAGTGGCATTTGGCGGTGGATATGGTGTGGATAACATGTTGCAGCGATTAAAACTAATGGACATTGCTGCTTCACATCCTTTTTCTATTAGTCATGGTCAAAAACGAAGGGTAGCCATTGCCGCAATGCTTTGTGATGGGAGAGAAGTAATTTTAATGGATGAACCTACCTCAGGTCAGGATGCTGCCGCATTATCAGAGCTATATCAACTAATAGATGAGCGTGCTCATGATGGCACTACATTTTTAATCGTTACGCACGATATGGAGTTCGCCTATTGTCTAGCAGATTCTATTATATTGATGGAGGATGGTAGTTTAACTGGGAAGTTTCCTGCGTTAGCCGTTTGGGAGAACGAAAAGTTATTACTGGAGCATCATTTACTCCCACCGAAAGGACTGATGCAATGTGAGAAGTCTTTTGCATAGAATGAATCCTTCCGTGAAGTTTGTTTTAATCACTGTGTGCATGTTCACGATGGCTTTTTTCTTTGATCCAGTGCCCCCCCTTCTATTTTGGGCTGGTGTACTTTTAATGCAAATATTGTTCAGTCAAACTGATTGGAAGAAGTGGCTATTCTTTATGATTCCATTTTTTATAATGTCTTTTGGTTATTTTTGGACGACACTTGTATTTGCTAAGGAAACGGTCGGTCCTATCATTTGGTCAATCGGGTCTGTTCATGTGACAGAACTCCAGCTACACCATGCACTTTCTTTGAGCTTCCGTGTTTTAGCTTTTTCAAGTTTGTCTCTATTGTTTGCTTTAACAACTAATCCCGTTACGTTCATATTAAGTTTAATGCAACAATTAAAACTATCCCCTAAAATAGCTTATGGCATTTTAGTAGGCTTTCAGTTTTTACCTGTTATAAAAGACGAATTTATACAAATTCAGCAGGCACAACGGTTGAGAGGAATTGTTCAGAAAAAAAATGTCTTACAGCGTTTGTTGGATACTCGCCTAGTCCTTATCCCCTTGCTTGCGGGTGCTGTCCGTAAAGCCGAGCGATCAGCATTTGCCATGGAAGCAAGGGGCTTTACAGGAGAACGGAGAGGTGGTTTCTTTCATGAGATCTTAGTAGATAAAGTAGATGCTTTTTTAGGAGTACTATTTTTATTTGTATTAGTTTTAAGCTGTACGAACTCCTTCTGGCTTGGTTAAAATAGAAGTAGAATTTCTTAAAACAGTTGGGAGTGTTGTTGGATGCCATCAGTAATATTGCTACGAGGGATCAATCTCGGTGCTAAAAATAAAGTAGATATGAAATCCTTAAAATCTCTTTTTGAAGAGATGAGTTATGAAAATGTACAAACCTATATTCAGACTGGAAACGTAATAGTGGAACAGTCTGTTATTGATGGCCCCTCTTTAGAGGTTGTTCTTCTAGAATCTTATGGATTTGAAATACCTGTAACAATCCGTTCAAAAGAAGAGTTGGAAGAGATTCAGCAGCATCCTATCTTTTACAAAGACCAAGTGTATGTAATGTTTTTAACACAGGAAATTTCGAAGGAGCAACAAGAAATGCTTGTAGGTTTAATAGATGATGAATTTGTTGTTTGGAAAAACCGAAACGTGATTATTAGTCTTTCTAAAACCTATCATCAAACAAAGTTTACGAATGCTTATTTTGAACGTAAACTCGGGATTCCCTCCACAGCTCGCAATAAAAATACGGTTAACAAAATAATTGCAAAAATGTCATAAGTATTATTTATGTATAATGATGAATTTTATAAATTATTCTTATAACTATCTTTCCCATACAATGAAAGTATGAGGAGGGATTAACGATGTCATTTGTATTTCAATCAATCGATCACGTTCAATTAGCAGCTCCAAAGGGTTCTGAATCTATCGCAAGAAAATTTTACGGGGAAATTTTAGGTTTTACGGAAGTAGAAAAACCAGCACTTCTAAAAAAACGAGGTGGCGTTTGGTTTGCTTTCAGCTCTTATCAAATCCATATCGGTATTGAAGAGCCATTTGCTCCAGCTAAAAAAGCCCACCCTGCTTTTCAAGTAGAAAATTTAGATGCTTTAAAGGGACATTTAGCTGAATGTGATGTGAATTTTATAGTCGATGTCGACTTACCCGGAGCCAATCGGATATATATACACGATCCATTTGGCAATCGCATCGAAATATTAGAGTGGATTTCCTGATTTAATATAATAATAGCCCATATTTCTTAATGAAATATGGGCTATTTGTAATTCATTTATAAAGTCAAATAAAGATCTTTATAAAAAAGCTCCGAATAAGTTTATTGTTGCGAAATAAGGGGATTTTATCTATATATTATTAAGGAGGAATTTCTCATGACAAATACACCAGAAACTTTAGATGCACTAAAATCAATTATCAAAAGTGCCAAGGTCGCGATGCTTGTAACACACAGTCCGGAAAACCGCTTAGTAGCACGTCCGATGCAATTACAAGAGGTAGAATTTGACGGTGATTTATGGTTTTTAACACGTACGGATACCGATAAATATGAAGAAATCAAAACAAATGATGACGTCAACGTTATCATTTCGGAAAAATCATATGCGTCGATTAGTGGAACAGCTGAAATTGTCGATGACCTTAATAAGAAAAAAGAGTTTTGGAATAAAGCCTATGAAGTGATGTTTGATATGGATTATACGGACCCTCGACTGATACTGATTAAAGTAAAATCTGAAACAGCCGAATATTGGGAGACAGGATCAATGATCAAGTCTGCATATAATTTCATGAAAAAAGTAGTAGGCAAAGAAGAGCCTGTTGAACCTGGTAAGAGTACAAATGAAACTTTAAAACTTTAAAATTTCTAGGCCGCTATGTTAACGGTCTATCTCACGATTTATAGCAATTGCTTTATTGAACGTATGTAATAGTTCAATAAAGCAATTTTTTGTTATCCGTATTTTAACCCATTAATAGTTTCCACTATTATATTAAAGATCATCAAATCCATTATCAATAGCATTTACTTTTACATATTGACGGGATTTTTGTTCAAAGAAATCTGTTTTTGTTCCATCAATATTATCTGCATAGGCACGTATCCATTTCATTGGGTTTTCTACATATTCAGGATATATTTCTTCCAAACCGATTAAACGTAACATTTTGTTAGCACGGTATTTAATATACCCATGCATTTCTTCTAATTCAATTCCCTCGATATCAGCCAATACATACTCCGACCATTCTATTTCTAACTCTACGGATTCTTTAAATTGTTCGTATACCCATCCAATTAGCTCTTCGTTATTCAGTTCAGGGTTTTCAGAAAGAGTCGCTCTAAACAGTTCTGATATAAATCGTCCGTGCTCTAGCTCGTCTCGGTTTATATAGCTAATCATTGTAGAAGTCCCAACCATCTTGTTATAGCGAGCAAGATTATAGAAATAGGCAAAGCCTGAATAGAAAAACAGTCCTTCTAATAAGGTAGTGTATGTTAACGTTTTTAATATATTTTCTGTCGTCGGGTTTTCTACAAAGTCATTATAATACTTCGCGATGTTTTTATTTCGCTTGAGTAAAATTTCGTCTGTTCTCCCAAATTCAAATGCCTTATTTTGCTGATCAAGCGAAACGATGGAAGATAATACATACGAATAACTTTCATTATGCACCGCTTCTTGCTGTGCAATTACCGCCATGATTGATTGGACTGACGGGTCAGTTGCGTAAAGCGATAATAACAGTGCTGTACGTGTTTGAGGTGCATCCAATGTTGCAAGCAAGCCAATAATTTTCAAATAGGCATCCTGCTCCGACTGACTAAGGCTTGCAAACTGCTTTATATCATTGGACATATTGATCTCATCTGCCTGCCAGTAATTACCTAGCAAGCGCTTGTACATCTTATGCCAGTGTGGATACGCAATATCGTTCCAATTTAATATTCCACTTGACTGGCCGTTGAAAATTCCTGTCGATTTGTTCGGATTTCTAGGTTCTAATGTTTTTGCCTTCTGCATGTTCCAAAACTCCTTCTAACCATTTACTTACCAGCCTCTCCTGGCTGCCTCTCGGTGATTGCTCAATTTTCAAACCCGGATAATCACTGTTATAGAAACGAGCTAATTTGTTTACAGCATTACAAAACAAATCATCTCCACCAAACTGTGTGTCCCCAGTCCCAAAGATATAGACATTGTTAGGCTTGTCACCAACTTCTCTTGCAAAGTCCCTCATTTCCTCGGGCGTGCTTCCCTTATCCCAAGTAAAAGTTCCGAGAAAAATAAGGTTATAT
This sequence comes from Psychrobacillus sp. FSL H8-0487, assembly GCF_038008385.1. Classification (NCBI taxonomy): domain Bacteria; kingdom Bacillati; phylum Bacillota; class Bacilli; order Caryophanales; family Bacillaceae; genus Psychrobacillus; species Psychrobacillus sp. FSL H8-0487. Next base: position 208,942 of record NZ_JBBOZA010000001.1, on the reverse strand, counting down.
TCAAACAAATTTGGTACTGCTCCATAGCCAACACTATACATATCTATTTCAAAGTTGCCGGCTTCCAATTGCTTCTTCAATAGATCCGCTACTTCCTCGGTATTACCGCTATAGCTTAAATAGCAAATGATCGCTTTCATTAGCTTGAACAAGAGTCACAATCTACTAATTCAACTGAAGTGGAACGCACATAATAAGTTGTTTTCAACCCGCTATTCCATGCATCTAGATGTAAATCTAATAATTCTTTTGCTTTGATTGTGTTTTGCACATATAGGTTTAATGAAACTCCTTGGTCGATATGACGCCCGCGTGCAGCGTTTTGTTTAAGCGTCCAATGCTGATCGATGAAATACGCTGATTTGTAATACCATGTAGTCTCAGAATTCAAATCTGGTACAGTGACCGGAATTTTATAATCCTTCTTCTCTTCCGAGTATGACTTCTGGAATATAGGATCTATGCTTGCAGTACTTCCAGCTATGATCGATGTTGAAGAGTTCGGAGCAACTGCCATTAAATATCCGTTCCGTATCCCACTTTGACTTACTTGCTCACGTAATTCATTCCATGATTCGCTGTCGTATTGACGATTGTCAAAATAAACTCCTGTTTGCCAATCTGACCCTTCAAATAATGGATATGCTCCTTTTTCCTTCGCAAGTTCCGCAGAAGCTTTAATCGTTAAGTATGCAATTTTTTCATACAATGAATCCGCAAGCTCAACCGCTTCATCAGACTCCCAGCGAATACTCTTTAGTGCAAGTAAATGATGCCATCCAAATGTACCAAGTCCAATCCCTCTGTACCTAGAATTTGTACGTTCCGCCTGAGGAACTGGAATCATATTAAGATCAATCACATTGTCGAGCATCCGAACCTGAATTTTTATAAGCTTTTCTAATACATCTGCCGGAACTGCATTCCCTAAGTTTATAGACGACAGATTACATACGACAAAATCCCCTGGTTTACGACGAGTGACAATGATATCGTCTTCAATTTGAATCGACTCAAATGTAGTTGCACTTTGATTTTGGAAAATTTCCGTACAAAGATTACTACTATAAATCATCCCTGCATGCTTGTTAGGGTTGCTGCGATTGACTTCATCGCGGTAAAACATAAACGGTACTCCTGTCTCTAGCTGAGAACGCATAATTCGCTTCATCAAGTCAATAGCGGGAACAGTTTCACGAGACAAGCGATGATCGCTAACGCATTCCTCGTACTTTTGGCGGAATGATCCATCGCCACGTTTTTCATCATAAAAGTCCTCCAATGAGTAGCCTTTTAGCTGACGAACTTCATGAGGGTCAAATAAATGCCATTCCTCTCTAGCATCGACTTTCTCCATGAATAAATCGGGCAAACATACACCAGTAAAAATATCGTGCGCTCGTAGTCGTTCATCACCGTTATTTAAACGTAAATCTAAAAATGTAAATATATCTTTATGCCAAACATCTAAATACACAGCTACTGCCCCTTGGCGTTGCCCAAGCTGATCAACACTTACTGCTGTATTATTAAGTTGTTTAATCCAAGGAAGCACACCACTGGAAGCACCAACAAAACCTCTAATAGAAGATCCACGGCTACGCACTTTGCCCATATACACACCTATACCCCCGCCAAATTTGGATAGGGTTGCAACGTCCGTATTGCTATCGTAGATTCCTTGAAGGCTATCGTCTACCGTATCGATAAAGCAGCTAGAGAGCTGTCCATGAGGCTTACCTGCATTAGATAGTGTTGGTGTTGCTACTGTCATATATAGGTTGCTCATCGCCCAATAGGATTCTTTTACTTTCTCTAAGCGATTTTCTTGCTCATCCTTCATCAGTGTCATTGCAATAATAAGCCAACGTTCCTGAGGAAGTTCGACTATTGTTTTATCAAAGTCCTTCGCTACATAGCGATCCAATAGTGTTTTTAAACCGATATAAGTAAATAAATAATCTCTTTCCTGTACGAGGATTTCAGATAGCTGCTCTAGTTCTTGTAGTGAGTATGCTTGTTTAAGACGTTTATCGTAAATACCTTTATCACTTAACAGTTGAACATTACTAGCAAACTTTGTGTACACTGCATCCACAGTTGTGTTTCTTCTCTCAGCTACTTGTTCATACACCTGCGCTAAATGAACTCTTGCTGCTACAAAGGTCCAGTACGTTTCTTGTTCATCTAGAAAACTTAATGCTTCTAGTGACATTGACTTCGACCAAGCAGCTATTGTACCTTCCGGGTGTTTTTGCATCCATCTTTCATGTGTTTTTATAAGAGGAGTAATTTTTTCCTCCCCAAATTCTTTTGTTAGATTATGTAGGACTTCTTGTTTCGTTGTGTTTGAGATTATTGTCATTTGAATTCCTCCTATTTTTTAAACGGTTACAGTTATGTGGCACTTCCCTCCAAAACAAAAAAAGCGATGACACAGCCATCTTCGGCTGAGACATCGCTCAAAATTAAAAGTGTAGGATACAACAAGACATATCAATCATTCGAGATAGAGGCCTTCGCTCCCACCTCTCAACCCCCGAAGAAAGTGTTGCTTACCGATGAAAAGGCAGGTCTACTGGCTCGTGTTTCATCCTTCTGTTGTCCTTCCCACGATCACTCGCAGTGGCTATTCAACAGTCGTCCACACTTACAGTTGCGGGGACAGCTTCGGCATTTTACCGAATTCCCTTTTAAACCATAAAGGTACCTTTTCATCGTTAACATACTATATATTGTGTTTAGTTCATTTATATAATCTAACATATTGTGTTTAACTGAGCAACTCCTAATTCAAGCTGTCAATTCTCTAGGGTAACTAATACATCAAGTGATTCAGCGATTTTTAGCTAAAATCACTTGATATTATTTTTGCAAACATTACATTTGACCATTCAATCCACCCTCACTCTTTAGGGTGAAGAAATACCAGGATTTTACCATCCTGTGCTTCATTCGAATAGATTTCAGCTTCATTATCTGGAACTCCAATTTCCATAAGAGCATGTTTTAATCCTCCAGAACCAGAGTTGGCTCCTACTACTGCTCCTCCAATTGTTGTAATAATTGGACCTGCAGCCAACACAGCTCCAAACCCTGGGATTAATATAGTGGATAACCCTGCTATCACCCCTGCAATTCCAATTGCTCCTCCAGTTACAGCTCCAACAATTGCTCCATCCTTTGTGGAGGGTTTTAATTCCTGTGTGATTTCAGATGTTTCATTTATATTTTTAGCAATAACTGAAATTTCTTCGGTTGTATAGCCCTTCGCTTTTAAATCTTCCACAACTTCAGCCGCTTGTTGTTCATTTTCGTATACGCCAACAATATGATTCTTCATTAAAAATTACCTCCTGATTGCTTTTCCTATGTATTCTTTACCCGATCTTTAGTTCTTCTAGACACCTTAAAGCTTCAATCCCTATATAATTTAAGTGAACACGTTCACAATCTTTTATTTCAACATAAATATCCAGTAGTAGGGACAATCATTATCCAATATTCATCCTTTTCCCTTAACAAATTCTTTCTTTTAAAGAGAGACGTGCTTTTCTTATTTCACTAAGTAGTCCATATCAAATCCACTCAAAAAAAGCACTGCCAGAGGCAATGCTTTTTCCCTATTGTTTTGTCCCACTCACGAACTACTTAATAAAATTCGCCAACTTATTTAAAGAAATACGATAACTGCAAGAACCACTGCTAAAATAATGCGATAAATTGCGAACGGCATTAATTTAACACGTGAAATTAATTTCAAGAAGAACTTAATAGAAATAAGTGCAAAAACAAATGCACTAATAAATCCTACTATATAAAAACTCAAGTGGTTCATATCAATATCTTCCCAGTTTTTCAAAACAGATATCAAACTTGCTCCAGCCATAATCGGAACAGCCATGATGAATGTGAAGTCTGCTGCTGTTTTATGATTCATCCCGAATAATACACCACCAGAAATGGTAGCACCTGAACGTGAGAACCCCGGCCATAACGAAAGACATTGTACTAAACCTACTTTGAAAGCTTGTGCATATGTAATTTGATCTAGACTTACGATAGAAGGATTTTTCGGTCCAAATTTATCTGCAATAATCATTAAAATAGAACCCGCTATAAGACTAAATATTACGGTTTCTACACCAAATAAATTCTTATCGATAAAATCTTCTAATAGAACTCCCAATACTCCCGCTGGAATAATCCCAACAATAACATGAAGCAAGTTGAACTGTTTACTCGATTCTTCTGTATCAATTTTATACAAGCCGACTAAACTGAATAATCGCTTCCACATCACTACTACTACCGCTAAAATAGAACCCAATTGAACAACAATTTTAAATGTATTAGCAGAATATTTCCCTAAAAAATCTTCCGTCTTCAACCACATATCATCGACAATAATCATATGTCCCGTAGACGATACCGGTGCAAACTCTGTCATTCCTTCTACAAATCCAAGTATAAGTGCTTTTAATAACTCTAAAATTTCCATAAAATCTCCTTAATCTCGTTTTTTAAAGTACCAAATCAGAAATGCAATACCACAAATAGCTATAATGGTATATACAATATTGGAGTAAATATCCATATATCCAACAATTTCATCCCAGTTATCTCCAACCGCCGCTCCTACCGAGACTAATACTGTATTCCATATTAACGTTCCAAGTGTCGTAAATAGAAGAAATAATCCAAACTTCATATTCGACATCCCTGCAGGAATTGAAATAAGGCTTCTCACCAGTGGTATTAATCTTCCGAAAAAGACTGCCCAGACTCCATATTTATCAAACCAAGCGTCGGCTTTATGAATATCCTTAATCGTTAATCGTAGGAACTTACCATACTTCCCAACAATTTTCTCCAACCGCTCCACATCTAAAAGTAACCCGATACCATACAAGATAGTCGCACCAATGACAGAACCGGCCGTGGAAGCAATAATAATACCAAGCTTCGTCATGCTAGTCATCGTTGTCATATATCCTCCCAAGGTTAAAATCACTTCAGAAGGAATTGGCGGGAAAATATTTTCTGCTAAAATTAATAAAAATACTCCTAGATAACCAAACTGATTCATCCAGTCTGTAATCCATGCTTCCATTATACTTCCACATCCTCTAACTTAATGTTTATTGACCATAGCTCTGATTGACTACCTAACCTTATAGGTGGTCCCCAGAAGCCAAATCCAGAAGATACAATTGCATGTAAACTTCCCTTTTGCCTATACCCATAATCTAATTCAAAAATCCTTCTTGTAAATAAATGATTGGGCCACATTTGCCCAAGATGTGTATGACCGGACACATGAAAATCTACTTTTTCGTTCTCAGGTATTAATAAATTAGACGGTGTATGGTCCATTACAAACCATGGTAAATCCTTTTCTTCCGGAGCTAACTCAGATAATTGCTTTCTGTTTTTGTTCGTTATGTCTTCACGACCCGTCAAATAGAACGAATCTGCTACTAAAATAGTTTCATCTAATAACATGTGAACGTTGGATGCTTCCATCTCTTCTACTAATAGAGGAATTTTCTTTCCATAATATTCATGGTTTCCAAGCACCCCGTATATACCATACGTAGATTGTAGCTGTTTCATAACTTCGGACATACCTTTTTCCACAAACCAAATTGGATCATCATCGACTAAATCTCCTGCTAGCAACACTAAATCTGGCTTCTGAGCATTTGCTTTTTTCACAAAGCGAGTTAAATGTGCCTTATTGGATAATAAACCAAGGTGGAAATCAGATGCAACTACTACTTTAATAGAATCTGGTTTAGAGCCCTTTTTCGGCATTACGATAGAAAGCTCACGAACTACCGGTGTGTATGCGTTATATGTGCCAAATATTAAAACAAAGAGGAAAATCCCACAAACTAACCACCCTATTAAATTTAGATGTGTTGGGAAAATCCACAAAAGTATGGTCGCAATTGGGAAAAGAATAATCCCATACTGCATGACAACAAACCAGTAGGACCCTATTATACTAAAGAGTCGCAGCTTATGACTGATTCTCCCAATGAAAAATCCAAAAGCAAGTATTCCCCAGACAAAACTAAATAACCAAGTATTTATAGGAAGATAAAGATCTAACCACTTGGCAACTCCCCAGCCAAAGTAAAATACGATTGCAGAATATAAGAGGATTACTACTGCTGCTCCAGCGATTCTTTTCATGTATCATTTCTCCAATGTATGTATTTTTCACTTAACAAAGTATCGGATAACGAGTAGATTCCTGACTACTTTTTCATAAGTATAGCAGAAAATGTCTTAGTACCCCTAAGGCTCAAGACCGATAAGAAAATCAATTCTAAGCCCGTTTGGATTCATTTCTAATATTGGTAAGCTTGTAATACAAACGAGAGGAGGAACAAATATATGAAAAAAAGATTTGGTTTATTAACACTAGGAATTATTGCAGGGATTGTAGCATTAGCTAACTTAGGTTCGCTCTTAGCTCTTGGGGTCTCCGCAGCAATCGTTTTTGCAGGGGTACATTTTTACTTAAAGAGTGATTCAACCTTCTTGAAAATCTTTTGGGCAAGCGTAGGAATCCTTGGTTTAATCAGTGCCGTTGTAAACGTGCCTGGATTCTTCGGTATCTTAGCAATTCTAGCGGTTTGGTATGTAGTGAAGAAATGGAACAACGAAGAAGAAAATTTTTCATCTTCAATCGTTAAAACAGATGACCCATTTGTAAACTTTGAAAAACAATGGAACGAGCTTTCAAAATAAGGAGGAAATGAAAATGACATCACTATTAAACAGACTAAAATACTCAATAGAAGCAGACTTACACAAGCTTTTTGACAAAAAAGAAGAAAAAAATCCGATTGCAATGCTTAACCAATATATTAGGGAAGCAGAGAAACAAACAGAACAAACTGGTAAATGGTTAGAGCGTCAAGGAAACTTAAAGCAAGAACTTGAAAAAGAATTAGTGGAAACGATGCAGATGGTTGAAAAACGTAAAAACCAAGTAAATCTAGCAACTGCAAGTGGTGAGGAAGACTTAGCTGCTTTCGCCTTAGCTGAAGTAACAGCTTACGAAGAACGTGCCATTGTACTGCAGAACAGTATTCACCAAACAACGGAAGAGCTTTTCGGTTTAGAACGTAAATACGAAGAGATGAAACATAAAATTAAAGACATGAAAGTTCGCCAATTACAATTGATGGGAAAAGAAAATGTAACTCGTGCACACCATCAAATGGATCGAATTCTACAACCTGAACAAAAAGAAAAGAATTTCGGTACTTTCGAAGACATGGAACAGTACATCGAACGTCTGGGCCAAAAGATTGAAAAAGAGCATGAAGTCACTTCGATGGAACAGCGTTTACAAATGTTAGAAAAAAATGCACAAACTAAAGAAGAAATTGTGTAAACTAGAGGAAAGACGCAAGACAGATGGAAAAGCGTAGCAGGCATTAAAGAGGAGGAGGCACTCGCCTTCTCCTTTATCCAGGTTCAACTAGCCATTAGCGGAAACCGCTGATGGAATTTTCACCTAATGCGAAGAAGGAGGAATACTCATTATGAAAGAAAACCAAACGAACAAGTTAGCTTTTATACTCATTTGTTTTGTTTTCCTTATGTTCATAGAGGCTACAATTTTCGGGAATGGCAGTATTGTATTAGTTCTTCTTGGCATCGGGATGATGTATTTTAGCTTGCGAAAACGTACCCGCTTTTTATTTTGGACTGGATTTATTCTTTTGATTATAGCGATTTTTTCTATGTGGAGTTTGCGACTTCTACTTCTCGCTATAATGGGGTACATCCTGTATAAACTCTGGAAAAATGAACCTATTCAACATATGGTCCGTCCATTTGACACAGTATATAAAGAAACTCCAAATAGTATTATACAGAATAAGTTATTCTCTTCTCAAACAACTCCCTTTAATGCTTACGAGTGGCAAGATGTCCATGTGCAAAGCTTTTATGGAGAACAAGTGATTGATGTAACACAAACAGTATTGCCAAAAGGCCTATCTTTTGTTTCCGTTCGCCAGTCCCTTGGAAAGGTGACCATCTATGTACCATACGAAATTCCAGTAAGACTACATTTTGCAACGATAATCGGAGAGGCGGACATCTTTGGTCGTGGCGTTCAACGTCTATGGAACCAATCTGTTCTAGTGAAAGATGGTTATTTAGACGACGTTCTGTATGCTTCAGAGCTAGTCATTACTGTATCCACATGGATTGGGGATATTGAGGTGATCCGCAAATGAAAATTATTTTGGGGCAAGGTTTCTCTATTTTTTTCACCTTATTATCACTTGCAGCACTTTTGCTTTATGCACTATGGGGTTGGCCCAATGAAAATGCTTGGTGGTCCTTATTAGAATCAAAGTACGCAGAGGTGCCTTTTGGTGCTTGGATTATTATCATTCTTGCTATTATAAGTTTTAGTTTTTCACTGAATACACTACTAAAGGTTCGAGATCAGGAAAAGAAGATTGATATTAGCCTTCGCCCTTTGCTAGCGGCCGAGGCATTTGAACCAACAAAGAGGAAATATACGTACTCTAAACGATTACATGTTACTACAACACAGTTAGAGCAACTTATCATAACTCAGCGTAAGACATTACAACGCATTACGAATGAAAAAGCAGAGGACCAAGATAGAGTTATTCAAGAGAGAATCGTGCAAGAAAGACAGCGACTGGCTAGAGAACTACATGATTCCGTATCTCAACAATTGTTCGCTGCGTCTATGCTTTTGTCTGCTATGGTAGAAATAGAAGAATCACAACATGAAAAAGCCCCAAAAACATTGTTACAAACAGAAAAAATAGTTCAACAAGCACAATTAGAAATGCGAGCATTATTACTACATCTCCGTCCAGCAGCCCTTCATGATAAAACGTTAAAAGAAGGTTTGGAGGAACTACTTATAGAATTACAAGAAAAAGTATTTTTCACGATTCGTTATCGCTTAGAAGATGTCCCTTTGTCAAAAGGAGCAGAGGATCATCTTTTCCGAATTGCACAGGAAACGTTATCCAATACACTACGACACGCAAACGCAACTGAAGTCGATATATTATTCGTGGAACGAGATAATCTTGCTATTTTCCGAGTTCAAGATAATGGAGTAGGATTTGAACAGGTCGATTCCAAAAATGGCTCTTACGGGTTGCAAAGTGTACAAGAGAGAGCTGTGGAAATTGGTGCAACAAGTAAAATTGTTTCTGTTCCTTCTCAAGGTACAATTGTAGAAGTGAAGCTACCGATTGAGAAGATAGATATTGAAACAATCCAGTTGGAGAAAGGAGAGCAAAAAAATGATTCGAATCTTATTAGCGGATGACCATGAAATGGTACGTATTGGGGTTTCCGCTTACTTACAAGCACAGCCTGATATGGAAGTAGTCGCTGAAGCGGTAAATGGAAAAGAAGCTGTGGATATGGCTCTAGTGCACAAGCCTGATATTATTTTGATGGATATGGTTATGCCGATTATGAATGGTGCAGAAGCTACACGGGAAATTGTCGGGCAATGGCCAGAAGCGAAAGTAATGATAGTCACCAGCTTTATAGATGATGACAAAGTGTATCCAGCACTCGAAGCTGGAGCTATCAGTTATTTGTTAAAAACGTCAAAAGCCTCTCATATTGCAGATTCTATACGTAAAACCTTGAATGGAGATGCTGTATTAGAGCCTGAAGTAACCAATAAAATGATGAAGCGTATGCGTCAAGGATCGGATCATGCTCTCCATGAGGATTTAACAGACCGAGAACATGAAGTACTTTTACTAATGGCAGAAGGCAAAACAAATCAAGATATAGCAGACACTCTTTTTATAGCATTAAAAACAGCAAAAACGCATGTCAGTAATATATTATCAAAACTCGAGGTAAGTGATCGTACACAAGCCGTAATTTATGCATTTGAACATAAAATGGTTCCCACAAAAAAATAACTAATTCATTATCGCCATCATATGCTATTAAAGGAAAACTTCCTGTTAAACCGGGACAAAAAGATAGCATAAAGGATGTTAGTGCGCATGAACCCACTAGACCCTAATGAACAGCAGGAGAACGAGAGTGAGCAACAGGGTAATCTAGCTGCAAAAGTAGGATTTCTAGGTACTGTTGTTGTAACGATTGGGTACATTATTGAAACCATAGGCGAAGGCATTGCCCTTTCGGAGCTGGCTCAAGAAGAAAAGAATGTAGAACAAAAAAAGCAAGCAAATCAACAGCAGTTATCAGATATACAAAGTAAACTGGATTATTTGATAAAGGAAATAGATACAATGAAAAAAAAGGATGACCATTTTAGAAGATGGTGATCCTTTTTTATTTGGCTCATTAAAGTTATTTAGTTATTTTGGGGGTGTATAAAACAAATGCTATCCTTAGTAAAACTGCTCGACTTCAAAAAAACCATATGTAAAACTAGATTTTTAAAATATAGTAAACAAATTTCAGCATCTGACCATTCATTTCAAACTCTTCACTACTAGTTTCTATTCTTTCAAATCCATTTTTCTCTAAAACTCTTTGGGATGCTATGTTATTAGTTGTTGTTTTGGCTTTAATCTGTTTTATGCCCTTCCCAGTTACTGTTTCTATTAATAATTTCAATGCTTTATTGGCAATTCCCTTTCCAATGTGTGCCTGCCCCACCCTATAACCGAGGTAACCGATTTTATCCATTTTCTCAATATCGACTAAATTAATTCTGCCTAAAATTGAGCTTTCACTATCTTTTATTAAATAGAAATAGGAATCATCATTAACTTGTTCTTCAAGTAAAGTTTTATGGATTTTTTTAAAATTCTCTGGGTTATAGAAATTATCTCCACGCGTAGGTACCATTTCCTCAAAAAAAGTTCTGTTTTCAAGTTCAAAATTAAACAAATTTTCTTCGTCTGCCACATGTAATTTTTCAATAAATATATTCATTTGAACAAACCGCCATCCCATTTTTTTATTTAAAGTTCCCGAAACCAATCTTCGACGTCTTCATTTGTATAAAGGTAATGCACTTTCGATCCGTAGACTTCAAATTTCTGCATGAAAGCTGGTTTCATTTGTTCTTCAAAGTACATGTTCCACTGGAACATCTTCCGGAATATAGTAAAGGTCGGTTTGTAGTTACCCTTTTCTATTTTTAAAAGTTGACGAATGTATCTTCTAATAATGCGCCATGTTCTTTTATTCACAGGGATGTCTAAGAAAACAATTTGATCTGCTGCGAGTAACGCCTCATCTGTCCAGTCGATGTGAACGCCCTCTATTACCCATTTTTCTTGTTTAACGGCATTGATAAATAGTTGGTTTCTAACATCTATTTCATTTCGGATGTCACCAGTTGGCTGATGGTTCCATACGAAATTATCCGTTTCAAAGTGTGGTAGGTGAAGTTGGGCTGCAACTTTACGAGCAAGGGTAGTTTTGCCACTTCCTACTGAGCCTACAATATATATTTTCATCGTCAATCACTTGTTGCACGGTTCAATGCGTGGATAATTCCAGCATGTACGCCTTCATGCCAAACCAAGAATTGCACTAGTGCCTCAACTGTCTTCATTTCATGGAGCTTACCTATAGACATCGACTCTATTAAAATATTGGCTAGCTGATCGTCTAGCACTGATTTTATTCGCTCCGCTTGTTCCTTTAAAGCACTGACTAGTTCATCTGAAGTTGGCGGTTCCACATTCCAATCACTTGGTTTTGTTCCCGGAACAAACAGTGTTACCCACTCCGGATGTACAATTTCATAGGTTGAAATTGCTCTTTGCGTTAGTATCTCAGCATTCACGTAAATATGTCCTACATTCCACCGAATAGTATTATTGAATCCTGTCGGTTGTATATCCCATGAAGCTTCATTTACTTGGCTAATTCTTCCTAATGTATAAACCCGAGCAAAATTTAATTGATTCAACGTTTCCATGTTTTCATCCCCTACTTGTTATATGTTTGTAAAAATGGTATTTTCATTGAAAAGGAGGAATGTGTCATCGATATACCACGCAAATTTCCAAAGTCGATTCCAATCTACAGGCGAATTCTACAACGTTTACCTATCTATCACCCTACTTATATAGAAGTAGAGAAACGTATTAAAGCAATAGAAGCAGGATTTCACGGAGAATGCTATGTGGATAACTTTCTCGAACAGGTTCCCTTCCCTAAAAGCTATGCCATACTTAAAGACCTCCACATTCAAATAGATTCCAACAGTTATCTCCAAATGGATACGCTTATTCTCACAAAGAAATATATAGCTCTTTTAGAAATTAAAAACATCCGAGGGAAAATTGCCTTTCAAAAAAATCCTGATCAACTTATAAGAGAGTTTGACGGCGAAGTCACTCCCTTTAAATGCCCCGAACAGCAAATAACACGTCAAACAAAAAAGCTCCAGGTAATCCTATAGGAATTAAAAATAGATCTTCCTATAAAAAAACTCATTGTTCTTGCCTACAGTAAAACACACATGTAGTACTTCCTCCAAAATATACCACAATTGTTATGGGCTGCGACATCTCCATCTATATGGATGATTATAATCAGTTGCCCGATGTGCTATCAACCACCAAATTCAATCAGTTATCCAGGCAACTTGCTGCTAAATCCTTTGAATATATCCCTCCTTCAATAGCACAAACATATCCAGTGAAACTTGCTGATGTGAAAACCGGTTTGATATGCCCTATTTGTAAAAGGAAAGTGAGTGGTCAGTTAAAGTGCCCCACTTGCAAAGTGGGTAAACTCCTTCTCCAGCAACAGGCCGTTGAAGATTGGTTTTACCTAATGAAAGACTCTATTACAAACCGTGAATGTGTCTACTTCCTTGAATTGAAGGACAAGCATGCTGGAAACTATTTATTAAATAAGCTTCCCCTCCAACCAGTGAATAATCATAAACTAAGACATTACGTGATGTCTCACGACCGCTAATTTTGGCGGTCTTTTTTGTGGGATTTTTTTACTATTCCAACTAATATGCTCATTATTACAACTAAATCATTCAAAATTCCAACTAACCTCTCCACTATTCCAACTAAACAGCTCAAAATTACAACTAAGAGCATTTCCGAAACACAAAAAAGAGAAACCCCACTGGGATTTCTCTCTTTTTTATACTATTACTGCAATTTTCACCGTTACTTTGAACAGATCTCCGTCTACTTCCATTTGCAAGCTGCCTCCATGTAAATCCACGATGGATTGTGCGATTGCAAGACCAAGTCCGGATCCTTCTGTATGACGAGATGTGTCTGCTCGTTTGAATCGCTCAGTTAATTCATTCACATCGTTGCCTAGCTCATACTTCGCTATATTTTTGATGACAAACACAGCTTCTCCGTCCATTTGGTCCAAATTGATATATACACGAGTATTAGGTAGGGCATACTTTAGTGTATTGATGATCAGGTTATCCAGGACTCTCCACCACTTTTGTCCATCGACATAGGACATGATTGGTTTTGTGCCAATAACTACACGATAGTCTAGACCCGACTGATCAATGTCTTCCTGATGTTCAGCTATTGCTTGCTGCAAGAGCTGCGTTAAGTCTACTTTTCGTTTATCTAATTCAATATTGCCGGTTGTCATTTTAGATACTTCAAACAAATCTTCAATTAGTGTTTTCAAACGCATCGACTTTTTATCCAATATTGCAATATAGGATGCTCGCTCTTCATCTGTAATGCTTGGATTTTTTAACAAATCGGTATACGTAATGATAGATGTTAGCGGTGTACGAAGATCATGGCTAACATTTGTAATAAGCTCCGTTTTCAAGCGTTCACTTTTTGCTTGCTCCGAATGGGATGATTTTATACGGCTACGAAGTCCATTTAAGTTAGCGGCGTGCTCAGCAATCGGTGACTTCCCTCTTACTTCAATCTCATTGCCAATTACGCCTCTTGCCATTTCTTCCGTCTTCATAATAATTCGGTTCAAGTATGACATTCTAGCCAATAAGAACACCAGTATTGGAATACCTATAAATATAGTTGCTGGTATCCAAAGTAGTAATACTGCAGGTTGCCAGAAAACCATCATTGTTCCAAATCCCCAGAGGAATATAACCGTGAGCATGATCAACGTTTGCATCCCAATAGTGCGTTTTAAGAATAATCCTTCTAAAGATTTAAACCAACTGTATAAGAGGCTTTTACTCCAATCTATATCTTCAAAACTTCCTTTAATCCACTGCCATTGATAGAACGCTAAAGCTGTTAAGAACACTGCAAGGAGTAATGTAAAGATTGGAATATCGAATCCACCATAATGTAAAATACTCATTCTCAATTCATTCGTAGCAATAAATACAATAAATATGCTGGCAAAAAATAATACCCACTGAACATCTATTGGCAGTCTATGATATTTACGTTTTCCTTCTTCATGCTGAAAATGAACCTTGTCTTTCTTCCATAAGCTAATAAATGCAATAGTGGCTAGGACACCTAGAATGAGGATCCCATAAAAGAATCTCTCTTCTTTTTTAAAATACTGATAGTTATCCGCCCGATCCCCATTTATAATACTAGCCTCTGGTATAGCAATAGTTCCTTCGAATTTCGGAAAACTATAGCCAACTAAATTTTGCAGATACGAGGAGTTTTCTGTATTTTCATTTATCACATTGCCCTTTAAATACGTCGACTTACTTGAATACTCTTTTTTATAAGCAAGCTTTGTATCTAAATCGCCGTTATTAAATTTTTCACCCGTCTCTGTATTTTTTAAACTATATATAAATTCGTCATTATAATTTAGGAATTCATTTTTACTTGCCTCTAAAGCTTGAAAGTACTCATCCACTAGCTTTTCCTTTTCCATTCTCACTTTATCAGCTACATATTCATTATTCTCGAAGTTTTTTGTAATGTCTTCCATTTTTTTGTTTCGCTCTGCAATTGATGCTTCGTCTGTTCTTGCTTCATATTGAGCGGTGATAGAGTCAAGTTGCTCTTGCAAACTACCAAACTGATAGCGATGTTCATCTATTTCCTCCGCTGTTACAGTAATATTCTTCTTCATTTCTTCTTTTTCTGGAACAGCTAAAATAAGCGAAACAATGGACGACTCAAAATTGCTCACTTCTATTTTAAACCCATCACTATCAAAATAGTTTTTCCCTATATAATTACCACTTTCTCTAGTTAAAGTAAAAAATGCTAAAACCATTATCACCGCTAACAAAGAAAGTATTATATCCTTTATAATTGGTTTCTTCACCCCACTATTCCCCCTTTCATGTTTTGAATAATTTCTACAAAGCTTTCTCTAATTTCTACTATAGGCACAAGGTTGGTTATACAATAAAACAAACAAAGTATCCCGCAGACAATTGCCACTACAGATAAAAGTAAACTCATTTTACTTGTCGATCTTATAGCCAACGCCCCACACCACCTTTAAATATCTAGGATTTTTAGGATCCGCTTCTATCTTTTCTCGAATTTTCCGGATATGAACAGCTACTATATTTTCAGCGTTATATGCTGGTTCATTCCAAACGCGTTCATATATTTCATTGATCGAAAAAACACGTCCTGCATTAACCATTAGTAGCTCTGTAATCTTAAATTCAATTGGTGTTAGTTTAACGGACTCTCCTTCTACTGAGAGGTCCTTCGCTTCTTTGTTTAGTGTTAGTCCATCTAGTTCAATAACTTGCTGCTGCCCCTGATAATTTCCTAACTTGGTATATCTTCTAAGCTGAGACTTTACACGTGCTACCAATTCCATCGGATGAAAAGGTTTCGTTACATAGTCATCTGCTCCAACCGATAACCCATGAATTTTGTCTGAGTCCTCAGCTTTTGCACTTAGCATAATAATAGGAATATTTTTTTGTTCTCTAATTTTAAAAGTCGCTGAAATTCCATCCATTTTAGGCATCATAATATCTAATACAATGACATGAACCTCGTTTTCTTCTATTAACTGCAATGCTTCTAATCCATCTGCAGCTTTTAAAACGTGGTAGCCTTCATTTTTCAAATAAATTTCGATACCATCTCGAATGTCCTTGTCATCGTCGGTTACTAATACTGTGAACTGTGTCATTCGTTTACCCCCTTGGTCTGCACGATATGATTTATGTATCCCTCATCACTCTTATGTTACTTATTGTACCCTTCATTCCTTAACATTCCAGTAGGGAAAATATGAAGAAATTCTTAAGAAAATAAGTCAGGAAGTTCATATGTAACTTTTCATCCGCAGAACTGTCTAATAAGGTAGAGGAGTGATTAATTTGAAAAGAATAATTTTTGGTTTATGTACCTTTTCCCTCATATTAATATTAGCAAGCTGCGGAACGAACAATACAGATACTACTACTGGAAATGAATCTAAACCAAAGGAGGAAAAAACTATTACAACTAAATTAGAAGTTAAAGAAGATGGGAATGCTACTTTTACGATTAAAAATGAAACAAATGAAGAAGCAACTTTAACGTATGGTAGTGGCCAAGAAGTAGAATATCAGCTTTTAGACAATGAAAAAAATATTGTATTTACTTATTCTGCCGACAAAGTATTTGTCCTTATGATGTCCGAAAATGTGATACAACCAAACGAAGAAGTCGTTATCCAACTTGAGTTAAAAACAGAATTGGCGGAAGTTCCTGCTGGCTCATACACCCTTATCGCTTGGTCAGCTGCAAAGGAACTAAGTGATAAGAAACAAGAGATAGCCTATGAATGGGCTGGAAAATAGTTTAATAACACGAAAATGTTCTTAAATGAGGGGAAAACAGTCTCCAGTTGAACTTGAGCATAAAGTGATCTCGGTGCAATTTGCTCCAACAACCTAAAAAGTGCTTATCTAACCATAGTCCGCAATACATTTTACATGTACACTAGTTAGAAGTAGAAAATATTTTTTAAGGTGGACTATCAATGACAAATCACGAAGAAACAACAACTTTACCTCCAAAAACATGTTCCATTGAACGATTAGTGACAATGGAATCTGATGTTGCTTTAGTATTACAAGGTAAAAAAACTGCTACACGACGTAATGGTCGCTACGCAGATGTAGGCGAGATTATGGAGCTTCAAGGACAATCATTCGTTGTAGACCGTGTATATATTCAAACACTTGGTGACTTGATGGATGAACATGCAAACCAAGAAGGCTTTGAATCAGTGGAAGATTATAAACAGTCCATCTTGTCTTATCACCCTGGTATGCCTTGGTTACCTCATATGACTGTATGGGTTCATGAATTTAGCCCAGTAAAAGCATAATAACTACTTCTCTGTGATTAACACAGGGAAGTTTTTTTGTGGAAAATTTTGTTCTCATCGTATGAAACTTTTTATCCAAAAGATGGTCTAATTTGTAAACAGGAGGTGTACAACATGAGAAAGAACAAAACAATCAATTGGATTTTATTACTTGTAATCCCCCTCTTTATATTGGCTAGTTGTGGATCCAGTCTAAGTGAATATACAACTGGAAGTGATGCCGTAGAAGATACTGTATCCACACGAATTGATATAACAACAAATGGAGAAGGATCATTTACGCTAAAGAATGATACTTCAGAAGAAGCAGTTTTGGAAATGTCGAGTGGTCAACAAATCGAATTCCAACTATTAAATAATGAGAAGGAAATCATTTACACATATTCAGCAAATAAATTATTCATGCAAGAAATACAAGAAAAGAAACTTCAGCCTAATGAGGAATGGACGATCCCACTTAATCTGAAAGAAGAACTTGTGGGAATTCCCCCAGGTCCTTACACATTGACCGTTTGGTCCACCGCCAAAGGGTTAAATGACCAAAAAGAAAAAGTTGCGTATGAGTTTTTGACTTCACCGGGAAAACTTGTCGTTCAAACACAGGAAATAAAATTTACCGGACTAGTGGATCCACACTCTATTGAAGTAAAAAACCTAGCTGGTGAAACAGAAGTAATGCAATTATCTGAGGTGGCGATGCCTCAGTTTGAAAACGTAGAAGAAGGCACACATTTAATCATTGAATATGTAGAAGAAAATGGGCAAAAAACTGTTCAGACCACGTATCCTGCAGAATAACAATCTAAATAACCACATAAAAATGCATCGCATTTTTGCGGTGCATTTTGTATACATTATTAACTTTTGAAGGTTAAACCTTCTCTTCTTAAACTTTCTTTAAGTGTTGGCAAAGAAGCGGGACCTATACCATGGAACTTTAAAATTTCTTTCTCACTGAATTCAGAGAGCCTCTGCAAGGAAGTAACTTCGTTATTCATCAACGCTCTTCTTGCTGGTGCAGAGAGCAGCGATAGAAAACCGCTATTAGGTTTGCTTCCTTGCTCACACATTGGACAAGTCGGACAGTCACTACTTTTATAATACTTATGCCCTTTGTTGCAGGTCCTTAACTCTTTTTCAGAAGTTGCCATTTTAACACCCCTTAGATTCTCTAATACCTAATATTAACTACTATTATGACACAAATGCTTTAAAAAAATAAAAACCTCCTAACATATCTATAAAAGATTAGTTAAAAGGTTTATATTCTATAATTTAAATTTGCTTACAAGTTCTTAAGATTTATAGAAATTCCTGTTTTTTTCGATATAGTTATTCCTCGTTCATGCCGATGCAACGTTCACACTCGTAAAGGGATGATTCTACTTGCTCATTAATAACACATCCACATTCACGACAATGCTTTGTATTTACTTCTTGAGTAGTTAATTTCATGCAAATCACCTCCTTGAATGGATTGTTTTTTTAGCTAATCTTTTCGTAGCCTGGCAATGTTAAGAACTCGATAAATTCATCTTCTCTTACTAATGATAGGAATAACTCTGCCGCTTCTGTGTAGCGACCGTTTCCGTATATGTCATTTCCAAAAGTTGCTTTCAGTTTCCCTAATTCTTCTGTTAAAACTTGTTCTACTAAAGTGATGGAAATTTTTCGTCCATCCTCTATCTTTCCTTCTGGATGCCTAATCCATTGCCATACTTGTGTACGAGAAATTTCTGCCGTTGCAGCATCTTCCATTAAGTTATTAATCGGAGCTGCTCCATTTCCACGTAGCCAAGATGCTATATATTGAACCCCTACACTGCAGTTCATACGAAGGCCTTCTTCGGTTATAGTTCCCTTTGGTACTTCGAGTAAATTAGCCGCTGTTACCTGGACGTCTTCTCGTTTTCGATGAATTTGGTTTGGCGTAGGCATATGTTCTTGGAACTGCTCCCAAGCGACAGGCACTAACCCTGGGTGTGCCACCCATGTTCCATCATGTCCATCCGTTGCTTCTCTCCGTTTATCTTCGCTTACTTTTGCGAAAGCTGTTGCGTTTGCTGTTTCGTCCCCTTTTATGGGAATTTGTGCAGCCATTCCACCAATGGCTGATGCATTTCGTCGATGGCAGGTTTGGATACATAACTGCGAATAAGCACGCATAAATGGTGACGTCATCGTCACTTGACCTCTGTCGGGCAAGATGACCTGGGACTGGTTGCGAAGTCGTTTAATATAACTAAAAATATAATCCCAACGTCCACAGTTTAGACCTGCCGAATGCTCTCGAAGCTCATATAAAATTTCATCCATTTCGAATGCCGCCATGATTGTTTCGATTAAAACAGTTGCCTTAATCGTCCCGTTAGGAACTTCTAATTGTTGCTGTGCATAGACGAAAATATCATTCCATAATCGTGCTTCCAAATGACTTTCTAACTTCGGTAAGTAAAAGTAAGGACCAGTTCCCTGAGCAATCGCTTCCTTTGCATTGTGGAAGAAATAAAGTCCAAAGTCGAAGAAGCTACCAGAGATTGACTCACCATCTATCCGTATATTTTTCTCCAAAAGATGGAATCCTCTAGGTCTTACAATGAGGACTGCTGGTTGTTCTTTCAAGCTATATACTTTACCCGTTTCAGGCTGTGTATAAGAGATTGTTTTGCGAACAGCATCACGCATATTGAGCTGACCATCAATCATATTTTCCCAAGTGGGCGAAGTAGCGTCTTCAAAACAAGCCATAAATGTCTTTGCCCCTGAATTTAATGCATTGATGACCATTTTACGATTAACCGGGCCAGTTATTTCGACGCGGCGATCCTGTAAGTCCTCTGGGAGGGGAGCTATTGTCCAGTCTCCTTCTCGAATTGTTTTGGTTTCCAATAAAAAGTCCAATGTTGCCCCGTTATCTAATTTCTCTTGACGAAACTGACGTGCTTGTAGCAATTCTTTTCTTCTCCTATCAAAGAGATGATGGAGGGAAGCTACGAAATCTAATGCTTCTAGCGTTAAAATTTCGTCAATGCCTTCAACCTCTTTCCCTAAAATTTCAATCCTTTTAGTCTTTAGTTGTTCCATTTATCATTAACCTCCCATCCCCATGTTTGGTTTAAGCAAACTGTGCTACTTCTGTAGAGCCTTTCATCGCTGTAGTAGAGGAAGTTCCACCTGACACGATTTGTGAGATCTCATCGAAGTATCCGGTCCCAACTTCACGTTGATGTTTCGTAGCTGTATATCCTTTTGTTTCATTTGCAAATTCTGCTTGTTGGAGTTTAGAGTATGCTGCCATACCATTTGTTTTATAATCATGCGCTAGTTCAAACATGCTGTGGTTCAACGCATGGAACCCTGCTAGTGTTACGAATTGGAATTTGTAACCCATCTTCCCTAGCTCTACTTGATATTTTGCAATTGTTTCCTGATCCAAGTTTGCTTCCCAGTTGAAGGAAGGTGAACAATTGTACGCTAGCAATTTACTTGGGAATTTTGCATGTATAGCGTCAGCGAATTGTTTAGCTTCCTCTAAACTAGGATGAGAAGTTTCACACCATATAAGATCCGCGTATGGCGCGTATGCTAAACCACGTGCGATTGCCTGGTCAATTCCTGGTTTTGTTTTGAAGAACCCTTCAGGTGTTCTTTCACCAGTTATGAAATCTGCGTCACGTGGGTCAATGTCACTCGTTACCATATCTGCCGCATCTGCATCCGTACGTGCAATTAATACAGTTGGAACCCCCATTACATCTGCTGCTAGTCGAGCTGATACTAAATTACGAATGGCATTTTGAGTAGGTAGAAGAACCTTCCCACCAAGATGTCCACATTTCTTTTCAGAAGCAAGTTGATCTTCTAAATGGACACCCGCCGCTCCAGCTTCAATCATACCTTTCATCAGTTCGAAAACATTTAATGGTCCGCCAAACCCAGCTTCTGCATCTGCAATAATAGGTGCAAACCAGTCAAACTCATCTTCTCTACCTTCCGCTTGGTCAATTTGATCTGCACGTTGTAACGCTTGGTTAATACGCTTAACTACTGCCGGCACACTGTTTGCAGGGTATAAGCTTTGATCTGGATACATTTGACCTGAAAGGTTTGCATCTGCTGCTACCTGCCAGCCACTTAAGTAAATTGCTTGAAGTCCAGCTTTTACCTGTTGCACTGCCTGATTACCAGTTAAAGCTCCAAGGGCGTTGATGAAGTCTTCTTGATGAAGCGACTTCCATAAACGTTCAGAACCTTTTCGCGCTAATGTTTGTTCAATAATGACCGAGCCACGTAATTTCACTACATCTTCTGCAGAATATGGACGTTCAATACCGTTCCAACGGTTTTCTTCTTTCCATTGTTGTTGAAGCTCTTCTACCTGTTGTTGTCTTTTTGACATGTACATACACCCCTTAATGTTTTGTAGAGGAACACTGTTTAAAAATACGACTTTTTTACTGTATCATAACAGTTCCTTTTCTTGTAATCTAATATATAACAGAAAGTTGTTTTTTGTATAGATATTTGGATGAAATATTGTTTTTTTAGGATGAACGAAGAATTAGTGAGATGAACACAGAATATTAAGAAAACGAGGTGTGTTAGTGGATTTTAAAATAGAGCAACTAAAACAGTATAGTTTAATAATGGAGGAATGGGTGCCCAAAGAGGCCTCTATCGCTATAGCGGCTGGAGATCAGTATATATACTACCAAGCAGGAGGGCATGATCTTCATCTAAAAGCAGGACAGAAAATCCATCCTAATAGTGTAGCTGATCTAGTACTGACGAGAGGATGTAGAATAGAAGCTGTATTAGAAGATGCATTATTTCAAGTTCCCTATTACGGAATTGGTTATCCAATTGAGATTAATGGGGAAAAAGCGGCATTGGTTGTTATACTCCCCCCTCATCATGCAGTTCCCATTACTTCTCCTTATAAGTTTTTAACGGGGAAGCAGGAAGACGAATGGAAACCAATCTCTATTGAAAAAGTGTCTCATATTGAAAGTCTTCAAAAAAAGACATGGTTCTACGCCAATAAAGAGCCTTATAAAACTAGTATCCCTTTGAAGGAATTACAACTCCGGTTACCAGATAACTTTTTACGTATTCACCGCTCTTATATTGTTAATATTTCATTTATCGACCGAATCGTCCGCGATTTTTCTTCTAATTTGTTAATACAGTTACAGGACGGAACCGAATTACCGGTAAGTCAGTCTTATATGACAGATGTTCGAGCAGTGTTAGGGTTTTAAACGAGAATAATAATTAAAGGCTGTTCCGATTTCTCGAAACAGCCCTCCTTATTTACAGTCTTAGTTAAACAGACACTTTACCTACGCCTTCAGATTGTCCCCTAGCCGATTTACTCCCTAGTGTTAAAATAGCGATACTCCCAAGCAATAAACCAATCCCCATCCAAGAGGTTGTACTAAGAATTTCCCCTACCACAACTACCCCAAGTAAAGCAGCTGTCGTCGGTTCTGCCAGAGACAAAGTTAACGCAGAGGAGGCGGGTATTTTACGAAGACCCCAGCCGTATAATACATATGCAATACTAGTTGTTGCTATTCCCAAGTAAAAAATGATTCCTATGTTTCCTGCATCATTCAACCAACTCACGTCAAATAGGAAATAAGAAGGCGTCAACAGTAAAGCACTTAGTGAAAAAGTCATTGCAACGACCGACATTGCCTCTTCTTTTTGCAACATAGATTTACTTGTCATTGTATACAATGCAAAGATAATACCCGCGATTAAGGAATACAGAACCCCAAATGGATTTATACTCACTTCACCTTTTGTAACAAATAATAACATACAACCTATAATAGCTAAGCCAGTCGAGAATCCCCACACTTTTGTAGGGCGCATCTTTAAAAATATCCATTCTATTAAACCTGAAAATACTGGTGCACTTCCAATGGCAACCACACTTGCTACAGCTACACCTGTTAAACGCACAGAAGAAAAGAATAAGAGCTGAAACAAAGAGATACATACAGCGGCGTATAGTGTTTGCTTCCAGGGCCATGAACGGAATTTAATTTTTTTTAATAAAACCATAATGATCAGCAGGAATAATCCACCTGTTGCTGATCGTCCAGCACTAATGATAAAAGGATGCGCACTGTCTGGTAAAAATGTTTGTGCAGTGCCTGTTGTCCCCCATAAAATAGCACCAAGTAGAACAAATATGTATGGTAATACGGTCAAGTTTTCTCCCTACCTTTCCACATTTTCTAACTTCCAATATAGCACATATTGAGTTACCGCCAATCGTATCTTATACTAATAAGGATAGGAGGCATTTTACATGTATATGACAGTAGAAGAAACTGCGAATTATTTATCAATGCCTATTGATCAAGTAAAACGATATATTTCAGAGAAAAAAATTCGTGCTATTTTTGATGGGGAAGAGTATTACGTGAATAGTGCTCAATTTGAAACGCACTTACTGCAAATTGAGGATTTGAAGCGACAAATCGATGAATGGCGAAATACTCCGATTCCGGATGATATTGATGTAAAAGACGAAGATTAATACAAAGGAAAAGGACGTTCTCCGAATGAGGAGAATGTCCTTTTTTATTAATAGGTCCTGTAAACAATACCGTTGATTTTCGCTTCAGGCGGACGCTTCCCGCTGGAGTCGCCGCCCTCCACTTCAATCAATTAAGTAAATAAATAAAATATACTAGTACCCTAAACTAAAAATTATATAGTAATAAAGAATCCAGCTCTTTTTCCGATTATTTCTGCATAATCTTCTACCATCACACTTGCTGTTGGGTACATACCTGCTCCTGGACCGACTAATGTTAATGTTCCAATATAGTTTGTATCTAGTGCAACTGCGTTGTTTACACCTTCTATTGAGTATAATGGATGATCTGGCCCTACTAGTTGTGGACCAACTGATGCGTATAGTTCACCGTTTTCGTCTTGCTCTATTTCTGCTACATGGCGATAACGTAGTCCTTGTTCTTTGGCTTTGCGGACATCCTCTAATGAGATTTCATCAATACCAACTACACGAACATCGTTCCAATTTGGCTGTTTTTTAAACGCTAGTGCGCTTAGTATCATCAGTTTTCGGAAAGCATCTTGCCCGGACACATCGTTAAATGGATCTGCTTCTGCATAACCAAGGTCCTGCGCCTCTTTTAATGAGTCATCAAATGGACATTCATCCTGACGCATTTGTGTCAAAATGTAGTTCGATGTACCATTTAAGATCCCTTGGATTCTTTTCACTGAGTTAACTTGTAATAGATTTTTTAATGTCTTAATAACTGGAACTCCGCCGGCTGTTGTTGCTTCATATCCTATAAATACTCCACGAGACTTTGCACGCTCATGTAATGGAATACTATATTTGGAGAACATTACTTTATTTGCTGTTATTACATGACATCCTTTATCAATCGCTCTACATAAGTAGTTATATGCCGGTTCCTCATTTACAATTGCCTCGAATACCACTTGGAGTCCAGGTATATTAATAATATCCTCAAAGTTATCAGTTACTAACACACCAGGTGTAGCCATTCTTTCTTTTCCAACATTGTTTACGAGGATCGCACTAATTTCTAGTTCTAATCCTAAAGACTTTTTCAGATCTTCTCTTTTTTCATTTACAATGTTGTAAATCCCTTGCCCGACTGTTCCGAAACCTAGGATTGCTGCTTTTATCGTCGCCATGCTATCTCCTCCAACTGAATTTGCACAATTGAGTTCCAATTTGCTTCAATTTGTAAAATCTAATCGCATTCATATACGAAGAACTATTTTACATATTGTAGCCCATTTTTACTCAATTATCAATAAAATTCTATCTAGAGAGGACATTTGTTTTTCCCACAAGTACTTTATCAAGGGCAGACTGTAAATCCTCAACCGCCTCTAGTCCAACAGACAAGCGAATTAAGTCTTCTGTAACGCCCGATTTCACCAAGTCTTCAGGAGTTAACTGCTGATGTGTTGTAGATGCAGGGTGGATTATTAGCGATTTAGCATCCCCGACATTAGCTACATGCGACCAAATTTCAATATTATCGATAATATTACGACCTGCCTCTTTACCACCTTTCACTCCAAAAGTTAGGATGGAACCAAAACCATTCTGTAAGTACTTTTTAGCAAGCTCATGGGAGGGATGACTTTCTAAACCTAAGTAGTTAACCCAAGTTACTTCTTCGTTACTTTCTAAGTACTCCGCAATTTTTTGTGCATTTTCATTATGCTTTGGTACGCGTAAATGAAGTGTTTCTAGTCCTTGTAAAAAGGAAAATGCTGCTTCAGGACTTAAAGTTGGACCAAAATCACGAAGCAATTGAACGCGTAATTTCACTGCAAATGCCACGTTTGGAACGTCTATTCCATATCTTAGACCATGATAGGTCACATCCGGTTGTGTGAATCCTGGAAATTTCTCGGAGTCCCAATTGAAGTTTCCTCCATCTACTACAACTCCACCAATCGTAGTACCATGACCACCAATCCACTTAGTCGCTGAATGAATTACGACATGAGCACCGTACTTAATAGGGTTCGATCCATATGGAGTAGCAAATGTGCTATCTACAAGTAAAGGCACTCCTACTTCGTTAGCAATGGCTGCTACGTTTTCTATATCTAATACATTTAAGCTTGGGTTTCCTATAATTTCTCCAAAAAATGCTTTCGTTTTATCTGTCACAGCAGCTCGGAAATTTTCTGGATCTGTAGAATCTACAAATTTCACCGTTATACCATATCGCGGCAATGTATGAGCAAATAAATTAAACGTACCACCGTATAAATTCTCAGCAGCAATAATTTCGTCTCCTGCTCCTGCAATGTTTAATATAGAAAATGCGATAGCTGCCATTCCTGAAGAAAATGCAACTGCTGCCGTTCCCCCCTCTAATAATGCAATTCGTTGTTCAAATACATCCACAGTTGGATTCGTAATACGTGAATAGATATTACCTGTTTCTGCAAGAGCAAATAGGTTTTGTGCATGTTCTGTATCTCTAAATACAAAGGATGTCGTCTTATGAATGGGTACTGCTCGTGATCCAGTCACTGGATCTGGTTGTTGGCCACCGTGTAAAAGTAGTGTTTCTTTTTGTAGATTGGTCATTTGAATTCCTCCTAAAATGTAGTTAGATGGACGCTTATGGAGGCGAGGGAGGATTAGAACAAACAAAAAACCCTCTTCAATTAAGAAGAGGGTGCAAATTCGCATGTTCCTCCTCTTATCTTCCAAATTCAATTTAGAATTTGTAGGATTTAGCACCTTTCCAAGTTGAGAACTTGTTGGTTGCCGGGCATCGTAGGGCCTATTCCCTCCGCCACTCTTGATAAGAGTATTAGATTTAGTTTTCCATCTTGTTACACAGTATAGATTTCTACCAATCTATTTGTCAATACTTTTTTGAATAATTAAAAAACATATACTTTAAAATTCTGAAACTTCTCATCTTTTCATTCGTTTAATATATTGAAGTTAATGGGGGTGAAAAAAATGCTCATTCCGATGATTTGTATCCTTGTGATCAGTTATCTTGTTGGGTCCATTCACGGTTCTAAAATAGCTCAGTATCTGAGTGGGGTAAATATTAAAAAAGAGGGCTTAAAAAATTCTGGCGCCTCAAATGCAGCTATTGTTCTTGGCGCAAAATATGGCATTTTAGTTGCCATAATTGATATTT
This sequence comes from Psychrobacillus sp. FSL H8-0487, assembly GCF_038008385.1. Classification (NCBI taxonomy): domain Bacteria; kingdom Bacillati; phylum Bacillota; class Bacilli; order Caryophanales; family Bacillaceae; genus Psychrobacillus; species Psychrobacillus sp. FSL H8-0487. Next base: position 181,952 of record NZ_JBBOZA010000001.1, on the reverse strand, counting down.
TAAAGGGAGTTATAGTCGTAATTGGGACGGGTTTTTGGGTTTCACAGTACGCACATTTTTCGATAGTGGAACAGGACATCCTGCTATATAGTGCAGGTGCTGCTGTAATACTTGGACATAACTTCCCTCTTTACACTAAATTTAAAGGTGGTAAAGGCACTGCATCCCTTATTGGTGTACTACTTGCTCTTAGCTGGCCGCTTGGTTTAATCGGACTTATATTATTAATCGGAACTACATTATTAACGGACTATTTATTAATTGGTGTGTTTGTTTTTTACTTTGTTTTTATCGGTGCATCCATTTGGTTTGCAGAAGGAGTAGGGCCAATGGCTATTGCCGGATTCCTATTTTTGATGGCTGTTGTACTACATCTCGAGAATTTCCGTCGTTTAATGCGAAAGGAAGAGATGAGAATCTCCACTTTCTTAAGTAAGAAGAAACCATCTGTATGAAATGAGTGAATATCATGAAGAAGAAAATGAGGTGGATCGTGCTTATCCCATTAGTAGTGATTATTTCTAGTGGAATTGGGATATGGGTTCTCACGAGTAATTGGCTTGAAAATGGTCAAAATCCAAAGGCAGATGGCACCAATCAATATGCTATTGTGCTTGGTGCCAAAGTGAAAAAAGGGAATATCCCTTCTTTTGCTTTACAGTATCGATTGGAGGCTGCTCTTGCGTATGCCCAAAAATATACCCATGTAAAATTAGTACTTTCAGGTGGACGAGGTCCCGATGAAGATATCGAAGAGGCCGTGGTGATGAGAGATTTTCTATTGGAAAATGGCATAGCCGAAGATCGACTCATCTTAGAAGACAAAGCCACCTCAACATATGAAAATCTACTGTTCTCACAAGAATTACTACCCAGTAATATCGACTCCGTCACCCTTATAACAAGCGACTACCATTTACAACGATCCAAAGTACTAGCAAGTAAACTAGGATGGAAATCAGATGTCGTGGCTGCTAAAACTCCCAAAGTGGTTGAATTCAAGGTTCGTACGCGAGAACGTGTCGCGTTGTTAAAGGCATATATTTTGGGGAATTGATTGTTACAAATAGATGGGTATTAAGTAATTATCGTGTTATTTTCTTGATACCCATCTTTTTACTATTCCATAAAATTCATTTTAGCTATGATACCCTTCTTCACCGAAAGGTTGTAGTTTTTCTAACCATTTCTCCAATAACCTTTCTAATTCTTTTTTGCCTACCCTACTTTCAGTTTCCTCTTTTTTAATAATCTCCATATGCTCTATGTCAAAATTATCTTTGCCGAACTGAGTCCAGTCCTTTTGCAGATTTTTATTTGAATGGAGTCCGTTTTCTAATGTAAATTTAACCCCATTCAACGTTTTAAAATTAGGTGTAGAAGCTACATACTTTTTACCGTTTCGTTTGTTTGTGATGACGTAAATTCCGCCCTCGATTTTAATTTCTTTATATTCTTGTTTTAATTCTTTTTTGCGATCCATTTATATTCCATCCTTCTACTTAGTTTTTCACCCAATACGCACTACCATCGTCTTGTCTGTCCAAAAATCCATACTCTATTAAGTAACGTCTTAATGTTACGAAATCCTCATAAGCATTCTTTAGTACATGATTTATTTCTTTCTCTGTGTAAGTTTTTCCTTTTTCAAATCTTTGGATCAGAACTCTTAAGGTTGCTAGTTTTTGCTTTTCTTTCCTCGGAAATTTCATAAGAGGTCCATCTATTCCGTCTGGGAAGAATTTACTTTCGATATCTTTTTGTTCTTCTTGCGTGATGTTATACCGATCGTCCACCATCGTTGCAGTCTTATGAAGCGGTAAAAATGTCGGTGCATGATTGTCTTTTGCCTTTAACATTTCCATCATCGCTAAAAACACTTTTGCTTGTCGCTCCTTTTCCTTTAATACGAAACGATGATTTCGAATCGTAGAAGAGCTTCCAATTCCTAACTCTGTTTGTATTTCTGCATCACTTCTACCCTCATAAAAGAGGCGTAATAGGCTATTTTGATGTTCGGTTAAGCCAGTAAATTTTTTGTTAAGCCCTATTAGATATTGAAAAACAGAGTCATGCTCCATTTCAATATGATGCTTCATGAATTTTTCTGCTTCATATAACATATTATTCTTTGGATAAATGAATCCCTTTTCAACTTTAAAACCGCACATAATACAAATATACATTTCGTCTTCTTCAGCATACCCTGACTTTAACTGTTCTGAGGAGGCACTCCAAAGTAATTCTGACACTTCCATATACAAACACAACCAATCTTTGTTTATTAATTTACAAACATTATATAATAACGTTTGTAAATTATCAATATGTAAAAATGTGGTTGCAATTTATCTGAAAATAATAAACAATATGAATAAGGAGTTTCGTAAAGCGAAACGATAGAGAGGGGAATTCCATTGGTTACATTTAACGATTATGAATATAAACGTCCAAATTTAGAACAAGACAAATCTACATTTAGAGAGTTATTAACAAAATTTAAAGAAGCTTCTTCTGTAGCAGAACAGAATGAGGCAATCGAGAATATCAATGCATTTCGCAATGATTATTCTACACAAGCAAACTTAGTTTATATTCGTGCATCTATCGATACTAATGATGAGTTCTATCAAAAAGAGCGTGATTATTTTGATGAAACGAATCCTGAAATTGAAGAGATGATTACTGAATACTACAAAGCGTTGGTTGAATCACCTTTTCGAGATGAACTGGAGGATAAATGGGGCAATCAACTATTCGATTTGGCAGATTATCAGATTAAGGCATTCTCACCGGAAATTATTTCTCTTATGCAAAAAGAAAATAAGCTTGCATCCGACTACTCGAAGCTAGTTGCTTCCGCACAAGTAGAATTTAACGGGGAAACATTAACACTTGCACAGCTGGGACCATATGCTGAATCTACCGATCGTGATACTCGTAAAAAAGCAAAAGAGACTAGTAGTGGATTTTTCCATAAAAATGAAGCGAAATTTGATGACCTTTATGATCAACTAGTAAAAGTACGCCATGAAATAGCAACAACTCTCGGGTACAAGAACTTTGTAGAGCTCGGCTATATTCGTATGAACCGTATCGATTACAATGCAGAGATGGTAAAAAAATTCCGTGATCAGGTCCGTGATTTTATCGTTCCTGTTGCAACTAGACTTTATGAGCGACAAGCAAAACGCATAGGCGTAGACAGTCTGAAGTATTATGATGAGCCTTTTAACTTCTTAAGTGGGAACGCAACACCACAAGGTTCTCCGGAGTGGATTGTTGAAAACGGCAAGAAAATGTACGAGGAGCTCTCTCCTGAAACAGCGGAGTTCTTCCAATTTATGATTGACCGTGAATTGATGGACTTAGTTGCGAAAAAGGGAAAAGAAGCAGGTGGTTATTGTACGTTTATCGATAACTATGAATCTCCTTATATTTTCTCTAACTTCAATGGAACATCTGGAGATATTGATGTATTAACGCATGAAGCAGGTCACGCTTTCCAAGTGTATACAAGTCGTAACATTGGAATCCCTGAGTATGTATGGCCGACCTATGAGTCATGTGAGATCCACTCGATGAGTATGGAATTCTTCACATGGCCTTGGATGGAATTGTTCTTTAAGGATCAAACAGACAAATATAAGTTTGCTCACTTAAGTAGTGGACTGCTGTTTCTACCTTACGGTGTGGCAGTCGATGAATTCCAACATGCTGTATATGAAAATCCAGAGATGACCCCCGCTGAACGTAAAGCTACTTGGAAGAAAATCGAGGAAGTTTATTTACCTCACAGTGATTACGATGGTAATAGTTATTATGAGGCAGGTGGGTTGTGGCAACGCCAAGCACATATTTTTGCTAGCCCATTCTATTATATTGACTACACACTTGCTCAAATTTGTGCATTCCAATTTTGGAAGCGTTCAAGAGAGGATCACGAAGCTGCATGGAAGGATTATTTACATCTTTGTCAGCTTGGTGGGTCGACATCTTTCACTAAATTAGTAGCAGAAGCTAATTTGATCTCTCCATTCGAGGAAGGTTGTGTGGAATCCGTTATTGGCTCGATTGAAGAATATTTAAATAGCGTGGATGACTCTGCATTATAGGCATTTAAAAGGAGTTGAAGTTATTGAATCCTGCTGGCTTTTGGATTAGGTTTGGTGCTAGTTTATTCGATGGTATTATTATGGGGGCTCCACTAGCTATCATTAGTTACCTTATTCTTGGAGAAAGCAATACATGGTTTACTACTATAGGGTCATATCTTTATTTTATATTACTACCTGTCTTTTGGGTTGGATACACTGTAGGTAAGAGAATTCTTGGTATTCGTATTGTGAATATCGATGAAACTGACGTCAACTTTTGGATAATGATTAAACGTCACTTAATAGCCGGTATTATCTATGGTTTTACATTTGGCATTGGTGCTATTGTTAGTGCTTTTATGGTTGGTATTCGTGAAGATAAACGAGCAATTCATGATTTTATAGCAGGAACTTATGTAACTTTCTATCCTCCTTGGCAAAAATAGTTTTTAAAACAAGCATTCATCAGAATGCTTGTTTTTAGTTGATTTCCTTACATTTCTATAGCTTTCTTACTCATTGATTTTCTGATAAATAAGCAGAAAATCATTTTTTTCGCTTATATGATTACTTTTTGTAATCAAATGTATTGTATTTAGTTAATAACTATATTATAGTAAGTTACGTTAAGTAACTTAAATGGAGGATTTTTTTATTATGAAGAAGCAACAACTTGCAACACTTATTTTACGTGTCGTGTTTGGACTTATGTTCTTAATACATGGCATAGCAAAATTCCAAGGTGGTATTTCAAATACCGTTGGATATTTTGAGTTCCTTGGTTTACCAGGTTCTCTAGCATACGCAATTGCGATTATTGAATTAGTCGGTGGAGCATTACTGGTAGTTGGACTAGGAACACGAGTAATTAGCGGGCTATTTGCGGTAATAATGCTAGGAGCAATTTTCTCAGCGAAATTATCATTCGGATTATTAGGCGATGGTGTATCCGCTGGATACGAATTAGAACTAGTCTACTTGGCTATCGGTATTTACTTTGTCTTAGTTAATCCAATTAACTTATCACTTGATGAAAAACTGTCACAAAAAAATAAGTAAAGATTTGGGGTATAAACATGAGCTTTATGAAAAAAATATTCGGATTAAATTCAAATGAAGAGCAAACAGGAGGAAATGACATGATGAAAATTGGTATCGTTTTAGGAAGTACACGTGAAGGACGCGTTAGTCCTCAAGTTGGAGCATGGGTAAAAGAGTTAGCCGACAAGCGTGGAGACGCAGAATATGAAATTATTGACATTGCAGATTTCAAATTACCTCTATTAGGTGAAGCAGGCGGCGACGCATCAGGTGCAGCAGCTTGGTCAGCAGCCATTGCAAAACAAGATGGATTTGTATTCATCGTTCAAGAATACAATCACTCAATCACAGGAGCACTTAAAAATGCTTTAGATTATTTACGTGAAGAGTGGAACAACAAAGCAGCAGGAATCGTATCTTACGGTTCAGTAGGTGGGGCTCGAGCAACCGAGCATTTACGTGGTATTTTAAGTGAATTACTAGTAGCGCATGTACGTGTACATCCAGCACTATCTTTGTTTACAGACTTTGAAAATGGGACAGACTTCAAACCAGCAGCAGTACAAGCTGATTCAGTAAACCAAATGCTAGATCAAGTTATCCCTTGGACAACTGCCTTAAAAACTGTACGCAAGTAATTAAGCAATACTTTACAAGAAGTTTAAGTTTTGATTAAAAAGACTCATCCTCTCGGATGAGTCTTTTTTGTACAACTTTTTAACCTTCTTTATTTCTCCACTTATTCTTTTATTCTTCAAATATGAGAAATACCATATATACTAAGTTCACTAATTCCTCGCTATCGCATTCAATGTTTGAACTAAATGAATGTTCATGTCATCAACGGACTCTTTAAAATCACTTCGATGCCATTCAATAATTAAACCAATTATTGCATTTGTCATAAAAGAATATACAAATTTTTTAGATTCATCATACTCCCCTATTTTACTATCTTCTATAAAATTCGAACGGATTGCATCAAAAAACATGTAGTAGTATGTTGTAGACACATTATCTGATAAAATAATACGGTAAAAGTCTTCGTACTTTTTGACATGGTGAAAAATACGAACTGTTTTTGGATCTAGATTTTTGTAAACTGAAGACTTTAATTGAAGTGCAGAAATGTATTTATATGGTTCTTTATAAGATTCTTGCAAATCTAAAATGACCTCTTCAAAAAATTCCTTAAAAACATCTCCAACCTCCTCATAGTGGAAGTAAAAAGTCCCCCTATTTACACCGGCTTGTCTACAAAGCTCGGACACATTAATATCAGTCAGACTTTTGTTTTTTAATATATGAGTTAATGCTTGATAGATAGCTTTTTTTGTCTTCACAACTCTTAAATCTTTTGTTTTCAATAATATCTCTCCTTATCGAACACTTATTGCAATATGTGTTTGATATTGTACAACTATTGCGATAATTGTTGATTGAATACGTTTTCATTTTAAACTATACTGTTATTGTACAACTGTATAATAACATATGAGGAGGAAATAATTATGAGATTACAAAACAAAGTAGCTATCGTTACAGGCGCTGCTTCTGGGATGGGGAAATCTATCGCTGAGGCTTATGCAAAACAAGGCGCAAAGGTCGTTGTTTCCGACTACAATTTAGAAGGTGCAGAAACTGTGGCAGCAGCTATTAAAGCAGCTGGCGGAGAAGCAATCGCTAACCGTACAAACGTAGCAGTACTTGCTGATTTAGAAAACTTATTCGCTGAAACAAAAGCAGCATTTGGTAAATTAGATATTTTAGTAAATAACGCTGGGATCATGGATGGAATGGAGCCTGTTGGTGAAATTACTGATGAAAAATGGGATCAGTTATTCGCAGTGAATACTACTGGCGTTATGCGTGCAATGCGTATAGCAACTAACATTTTCTTAGAACAAGGACATGGAGTATTCGTTAACAACATTTCTGCAGGTGGATTACGTGGTGCTCGCGCAGGTGCAGCATACACAGCATCTAAACATGCAGTGTCTGGTTTAACTAAAAATACAGCTTATATGTACGCTAACTCAGGGATTCGCTGTAACGGAATCGCTCCAGGTGGCGTCATGACTAATATTCAAAATTCTATGACTAGCCTTTCTGAATTCGGTATGGGTCGTCAGCAAACAGGTAGCGGTACTATGCCACGTGTCGGTCAACCAGAAGAAATTGCACAACTTGCAGTATTCTTAGGTTCTGATGAATCAAGCTTCGTTAATGGGCAAATTATTGCCGCTGATGCTGGTTGGACTGCTTACTAATAAATAAAGCTCAACTTCCACAAGACAATACCAATCAGAAATACAACCAGTTGCCCTATTCACTATGGCAGCTGGTTCTTTTTTTTATTTAGATTCGCATACAATGTGGAGGAAGTTTTATCTTCCGTAACGAATTTAATAAGAAAGGGGAGTGTTTGTTTTATGTGGAGCAAAATTATTGGGGTTTTAATTGCAATTATGGGTATTATTTATATTTTCTTTATTCCAAGTGACCCTGTATCGACAAAGATTATTTTCAAACTTATTCCGATGCTACTTATTATCTTGTTTGCTTCTCTACAATCTGGAGGAGAATCTAAAAAGTACAAGACACTTATTTTAATCGGACTCACTGTATGTATGTTTGCTGACGGATTAATCTATTGGTTTATAGTCGGACTTATAACCTTTTTGATCGGACATATTTGGTATATCTTCGCATTTAGAAACATCAAACAAACATCCATTCCAAAATGGGCAATCGCATTGCTATTAATATACGGGTTATCAATGGTAATTTGGTTAGCTGGAACACTCTGGTCTCAAGGAGATACAGTCTTAGCGCTGGCAGTTATTATTTATATTGCAGTTATTTTGACGATGGGTTGGAACGCTTTCCAAACTGCAAACAAATTTGTTATTATTGGGGCTATTTTATTTATCTTTTCGGACTCAACCCTTGCTATTAATAAATTCATAGTAGATATTCCTTTCTCAGATGCACTTATAATGATTTCTTATTACGGAGCTCAATTTATGTTTGCTCTTAGCATTAATTATTCCGCAACTCGAAAGAATCTGTTAAAATAAGAACTAGCTTTACAAATCGAAAGGAGATTTAATCTCATGAAAGAGACTTTAATAGAGCGACTAGTGCGCTATGCAAAAATAGATACACAATCCGATGCTTCAAGTACAACATGTCCAACCACTGAAGGTCAATGGGACTTACTCCATGAGCTGAAAAAGGAATTGACTACAGTTGGTTTAGAGGAAATTACATTAGACGAAAACGGTTATCTTTTCGCCACTTTACCCGCTAATACTGATAAAGAAATGCCAACAATCGGTTTCTTAGCTCACGTAGATACAGCTACAGATTACACAGGAAAAAATGTAAATCCACAGCGAATCGAAAGCTATGATGGACAAGATATTACTCTCAATGAGCATACTGTCATGACCGTTCAAGACTTCCCTGAACTAAAAAATTATGTTGGTCACACACTATTAACTACAGATGGTACTACGCTTCTTGGTGCCGATGATAAAGCAGGAATTGCCATCATTATGACTGCAATGGAATATTTTATCCAACATCCCGAAGTAAAACACGGGAAAATTCGAGTGGCATTCACACCAGATGAAGAAATCGGGCGTGGTCCTCATAAATTTGATGTGGAAAAATTCGGAGCAAACTTTGCCTATACAATGGATGGTGGTCCATTAGGAGAATTACAATATGAAAGCTTTAATGCAGCTAGTGCCAAGGTTATTACAAATGGGAAAAGTGTGCACCCAGGGTCTGCAAAAGACAAAATGGTGAACTCCATTACAATGGCTACAAAATTTCAATCTCACATGCCAACAGATGCAGTACCTGAAAAAACCGATGGATACGAGGGTTTTATACATCTGATGAATATTAATGGCGATACAGAAAAAACAGAGCTTAGCTATATTATTCGTGACCATGACCGTGAGAAATTTGAAGCGAAAAAACAATTATTCCTAGATACTGCTGAAAAGATTAAAGCAGAATACGGAGCAACTGCTATCTCTGTAGAGTTAAACGATCAATACTACAATATGGGTGAAAAAATCACACCTGTTATTGAAATTTTAAATGTAGCAAAAGATGTGATGATTGCTTTAGATATAGAACCACTTATTATTCCAGTACGTGGAGGAACAGATGGCTCACAGCTTTCCTATATGGGAATGCCTACACCTAATGTATTTACAGGTGGAGAAAACTATCACGGAAAATACGAGTTCATCTCTGTAAATGATATGGCAAAATCAACAGAAGTTGTAAAGGGTATTATCCAGTCGTTTGAACAGCAAGCTTAAGCAGGTGCTAATATGCGCGAAATATTACTAGGTATTTTAGCCTCCCTATTTTTTGCAGTAACCTTTATACTTAATCGTTCTATGGAAATATCTGGGGGGAGCTGGATTTGGAGCTCCTCCCTTCGATATTTCTTCATGCTGCCTTTTTTATTCATCATTGTCTACAATCGAAAAGGTTTATTTGAAACCTATAAAGAAATAAAATCTGCACCTGCTGCTTGGTTTCTATGGAGCTTTGTAGGATTTGTATTATTTTATGCACCGCTCACTTTTGCAGCAGCTTATGGGCCTGGCTGGTTAATATCTGGAATGTGGCAATTCACGATTGTTGCTGGAGTTCTACTTGCGCCATTATTTTTGATAAAAATGGAAAACAGAATCATTAAACAAAAAATCCCGGTCGTCTCATTATTTATTTCCCTACTTATTTTAGTAGGAATTATTCTTATACAGATTCCAAATACAGATACAGTTAATTTGCAAATGATTTTTTTAGGGATTTTACCTGTACTTATAGCTGCATTGGCTTATCCCTTAGGGAATCGTAAAATGATGGAACATTTGAATGGACGCTTGGATACATTTCAACGCGTTTTAGGCATGACTGTTGCGTCTATGCCCGCCTGGATCTTAATGGGTATTTATGCGATTTTTACCGTAGGTTTACCATCTTCTGGCCAAGTGTTTCAATCATTTATTGTAGCTGTGAGTTCTGGAGTGATCGCTACTATTCTATTTTTCATGGCAACAGATCGAGTTCGAAATCACCAAGGGAAACTAGCTGCTGTAGAAGCGACACAGTCAACCGAAATCATTTTCGTCATTATTGGTGAAATGTTTTTACTACATGTGCCTTTACCAGCACCAATTGCACTTATAGGACTTGGAATTATTATTTTAGGTATATTCTTACATAGTTACTATACAAAATTATTAAATACGAGAGCTTTAAAAGGACAAACTAAAATATAATTTTTAAGATTAAGTGGATTCGGGTGCTGTGTTAGACCCGCATTATCTCACTTTTGTTCTTAAAAAGAGGATTGACAGCTTTAGCAGCCGTCAATCCTCTTTTAATTATGCAATTACACGTTTGCACCAGTTAATCCATCATTGTCATGATTGCTTGTAGAAACGCGTTTAAAATTGAAAGCAAAGACTACAAAAGTTAATATTAAGCTTACGATTAAACAAATTAGAAGGAACCACATATTCATAATCATGAAACCTGTATCTCCTAAAGAAATAATCGATTTAAACCCTGCATTAGAGTATGTTAACGGTAGATATTTACTTAATGCTTGTAAATTTTCTGGTAACATCGGAATTGGTAAATTCGATCCTGTAGTAGATAGTTGCAAAACAATAAAAGCAAGTGCTACAAAGCGACCAATATTCCCTCCCAATGTTACTAGGAAAAATACGATGGACATAAATGTTAAACTAACAAAAATAGTGAACAATATAAACAAAGGAATACTATCCACTTGTAGTTTAATAAATACTAACGTAAATAGCGACACGATTAATGCTTGTGCTATTGCAAACAAAGAAAGCTGCATCAATTTACTAGCATACCAACTAATCACAGATCCTGGAGTAGTAGCAGGTCGTTTAAATTCAACTACAAAAGATAATAATAAGATACCTACAAACAATGCTAAAGACATAATATAAGGAGCTGTAGAATCACGATAGAATTTATAATTATTAACCTTTTCTCCAGTTAAAGTTACGGGATTTGCAAACATCGCTATGTTAGCATCACTCACTTGAATACCACTAACCTCACTAGCACCACCAGCTAATCCAGTAGAAAGCTCTTGGCTACCAGACTTAAGTTGTGTTGCACCATCGTTTAGTGAAGTAACTCCTAAAGTCATTGTTTCCCAACCAACAGCCACTGTTTGGTTTCCAGAACTTATTTGAGTTAGTCCATCTTTAAGTCCAGAAACGGCATTACCAACTTTCGTCCAAGAAGTAGAAACCGTTGCGTTACCATTCGCAACTTGGGTAGCACCACTTTTTAAACGATCAATACCAGCTGTAGCTGCTGTTTGACCACTTACTAATTGGTTAAGACCTGCATCTAGCTGTTTAGAACCTGCTGTCAGTTGCGAAGCACCTGCAACTAAAGCATCTGCTCCCGTTTTTAAAGGTTGAACTTGTTGACTAAATTGCGTTAAGCCTTTAGAAACCGCATCACTCGTACCAACAAGAGTCATAAATTCAATATCTTGTGCAAGTTCAGGATGCTTCCCTAAATATGCCTTTAATCCCTCTGTTAATCCTTGCGACCCTCCTGTAAGCGTTTTCGTAGCTTCTGTCACTTTTCCTAAACCACTTGCTAATTGCTGACTTCCTGGTTGTAACTGTTTTTCTAATCCGGTAGTTAAACTAGTGCTACCCGCTTTAGCCGATTTCAGTCCATTTAGTACTTGTTCGGAACCAGCCTTAAGACTATTAATACCTTGTACCACTTCTTTAGAACCTGCCGCTAGCTTCTTAATATCACCTTCTCCGTTTTTTACGGAACTAAGAAGTTGCCCTGCGCCACTTTCCGCTGTTGCAGCACCAGTTGCTAACTTTTGAATATCACCAGACTTATCATTTAAAGATTGTAGTAACTGGCTTGTTCCATCACTCAATGTTGTAGTTCCTTCAAAAAGCTTATTGGATCCATCTGCACCAGAAGCGAAGCCATTTGAAATATCTCCAAGTCTAGAAAATAATGTTTGAGTATAGGTTGCTGTTATTTTATTGCCTAGTTGTTCTCTTAGTTTTTCTGTAGCACTTTTTGTTACTTGAGAAGCCATGAAATTTAGGCCTTCATTTTGAATATAACGTAATTCTGGCACTACTGGATTTGCATCAAGTACAGAGGATGCTTTTTGAGAGAAGTCCTCAGGAATCTCCACTACCATATAGTACTTCTGACTCTTTAACCCCTTGTTTGCTTCTTCTTGTGAGACAAATTCCCAACCTAAGGCAGGATTTTGTTGTAATTCTTCTACTAAGTCCTGTCCAATATTAATGGCTGATCCCCCGGAGTTTGCACCTAAGTCTTTGTTCACAAATGCCACAGGTAGATTATCTAGATTATCGTAAGGACTCCATGTTGCTGAAAGTAAGATTGCTACATAAACAATTGGTACTAGTAATACTCCTAATACAGAAAACAACACCCCTTTCTTCTCTGTAAGCCTAGCTAACTCCAGACCTAGCATTTTGAACGCTCCCATACTCTATCCCCTTTACCCTTTTTTAGAATAAAATGAATGACCATTCATTTCCCTTCTACATCTATTATATTTTAAATATTTGGAAATTTCATTATTTTTCTAGAATAGTAATTTGAACTATAAAATATGCGACAAAAAACGACTTAATTACTACATTAAGTCGTTAAATAAGCTATATTTACCTATATCCTTCCATTACTTACTAACTTTTAAGTACTGGCTCATAAAGTGTGGACACTCCCGAAGAAATTGCAGCCTTACTTACTGCTGAAGCCACAACCTGAACAACCCTTTCATCCAAAGCTCTTGGAATTATATAGTCATCTTTAAGCTCATTGTCATTTACTAATGAAGCAATTGCCTCAACGGCAGCCAACTTCATATCCTCATTAATATCGGTGGCTCTAACATCTAAAGCACCTCTGAAAATTCCAGGAAAAGCCAATACATTATTTACTTGGTTTGGATAATCTGATCGGCCTGTTGCTACTACTCTAACTCCCCACTCCTTTGCAATCTCATATGAAATTTCAGGATTAGGATTGGCTAGTGCAAAAATAATGGAATCCGTGTTCATCGAAAGAACTAAGTCTTTTGTCAGTAAATTAGCTACAGAAACACCGATAAATATATCTGATCCTTCCATCGCATCTTTTAAAGAACCTGTTAAACCAAGTGGGTTTGTTAAACTTGCAATCGATTGTTTAATAGGATTCATCCCTTGTTCACGGCCTTCATAAATAATCCCCGTTGAATCACACATAATGATATTAGTATATCCCAACTGGAGAAGTACTTTTAAAATTGCCATGCCAGCAGCACCTGCTCCATTAATCACAACTTTAACATTATTACTTGTTTTGTTTACTAGTCTCATCGCATTTTGAAGTCCAGCACCTACTACAATTGCAGTACCGTGTTGGTCATCATGGAAAACAGGAATATCTAATTCCATGCGAAGTCTATCTTCAATTTCAAAACAACGTGGAGCCGAAATATCCTCTAAATTTATAGCACCAAAAGTTGGACTTAACGCCTTAACAATTTGGACTATTTCATCCACGTTTTTTGTGTCCAAACAAATCGGGAAGGCATCTACACCAGCAAACCTTTTTAGTAAAATTGCTTTCCCTTCCATAACAGGCAAGGCAGCTCCTGGTCCAATGTCACCGAGTCCTAATACTGCAGTACCATCTGTCACTACTGCAACCAAGTTTCCTTTAGCAGTATAGTCATAAATAGTGGATGGATTGTTGTGGATTTCAATACACGGTTCTGCAACACCTGGTGAGTAGGCTAAACTTAAATCCTCCATGCTGTTCATGGGAACCTTAAAGACAACTTCCATCTTTCCCTTACTTTCACGATGCAATCGTAATGCTCTTGTTCTTAAATCCATCGACACATCCACCATCCTTTAGTATTTTCCCAATTGATAAGGATTATTAAGTTTTATCTAAATAATCTTTATATTCTGAGAATTATAGATAGTATTAAAGTGGATGTCAACAGTTAATGATTAGTGAAGTTCTTCACAAATAACTTCCTATGTTTATATTTTACTGGAAAATAAAGTTAAATTATTTTGGAGATCGATTTAATTCTTTTGCTCTAATAAAAAAATCGGTAACCTATTAAAGGCTACCGACGTATTTATGCACTATCTCAACTTTGAGGGGGTTAAGGTGTGCCTATCACCAGCTACAATTTGGAGAAAAGTCGCTGTTTTTAAACTTCTCAACTAGGAGAAACTTTCTATATGGTAATGATAATCATTTTCAATTAAAAAGTCAACTGTTTCTATAAAAAAATGTATACTACATATATGACAAACTTATCGAGTGACCAAATCCAACAATTAAATAACTATAGTGTATTTATCCAACCTAACGGAACAATATTATTCAAAGGGAATGATATCGCTAATGCACTCCCTATTATTAAGCTAATCTCTTCTTCACCTAATGAACCCATTGCAGCTTCTTTCTTTATGAGAAGGGTCGGAATGTTCATCTCCATGCAGTTTTATATGATGACTATGTATGATGAAATTTGGGATGGACCTATAGAACAGCTCCAGTTTTTTAGTACAACAGAATATGGGAATAAAACAATCAGTACATTTATCCCTCCAGAATATTTTCGAGACGTACAAGAAAATCGCAAATTGGATGTTCAACTTATATGGGAACAACAATGTTTTTCTATAATCAAACAACTCCGCTCAAAATGTAGTATATCTCCATTAGTTCTTTGGGAAAATGTGTTTGGTTACTTACTATGGCATTACTATACCTTTTTTGAAAATCCCGCGTTGGAAGAGAAAGCCAGAAATGATTGGTATCTGTTAAAGGATTCGTCCATTTGGGAGTCATTTAGTACGAAAGAATATTTCCGGCTTTATTTGAAAGATCAACAACCCGCAGAACTATTAAATACAACAATTAGAACCACTTGCTGCTTTTCAAAGGATATACCCGGATTGCAAAAATGTGGCTTTTGTCCACAATCAAAATAAAATTATTAGATTACTTATGCATGATTGCACACTCTTTGGACATACCTAAGTAGAGTTCAATAAAAAAGGAGTGAGGAAGATTGGGAAACAATATAGATGAGCGTGTCGATGCTAAGCTTGATAGTATTGGTCAAGAAGAAAAAGAACAAATTCTACAAAATTTTTCTAACTTTAAATCGTATTTATCTGGAAAAGTTGCAGCCGGTGAAAAAATGGGACTTAGTGATGAAACATTAGCTAAAGCTACTGAAAAAGTTGCTGGTTATTTAGCCAACCACGAAGAACCACGCAACCGAGAAGAACATGTTCTTCAACAATTGTGGAAAAGTGGAGACAAAGAGCAGCAACAAGCCCTTAGTCATATGCTTTTAAACATGGTTAAAAATGGCTGATATTCGTAAGGAAGCAACTGGAAGGATCCTTGACAATCCCGATGGAGTACGTACCACTAAGGAAAGCCTATTTGATATGCATGAAGACATGCAAACTGTAGATGCCCTTCCTGTCGAGGATATAAATATTGAATTTCTAGATGAAAAAGACCACAACCACACAAAAAATCGTTCACTTAGTTCAGAACGATACCCCAAATAAGAAAAACACTTGCTCCACTATCCCACTAGGAGCAAGTGCTTTTTTTATACAATGACTTTACACAGAAGCTTATATTAGTTTTGCCGCTACCAGTCTTGTCCGAATAATAATGCCTATTAGTGCAGCAACAACCGCTTTTGCAAGGTCGGGAAGGATAAATGGTAGCATTCCTCCTTTAAACGCTGCATCCCAAGGAAGTTCAGCTACTATTTTCAACCAAATAGAACCAAGTATTAGTATGATAAATACGGCTATGATATTTGCGATAATTGCTTGCATCCTCGAATACTTAAAAGTATCCAAATACCACCCGACAAATAGCGCAGCAGGTATTATTGCTAACAGGTATCCACCTGTCGGTCCAAGTACAATACCAAATCCACCTTTCATCCCAGCAAATACTGGAATTCCAATTACGCCCATTAATACATATACCGTTACTGCAAGAGTTCCATACTTAGCCCCTAATATAGTTGCTGTTAGCATTACCGCAATTGTCATTAATGTAAATGGTACAGGTGGAACATTAATCATGATTTGTGCAGCAACTGCTATGATAGCTGCAAACAATGCGGCTACAATCATCATTTTTAAACGTTCATTTCTCATAAAAGTTTCCCCCTTAATAAATGAGTTAACCTAATTTAATTTTAATGTTAACTCATTTGTATTTTAATAAGAAATAGAACTTCCGTCAATACAATTATTTAAGAAGTACGTTAACGCTAAAAAAAGCCGCAATCCAGAGGATTGTGGCTTAGTTATTATTACCATCTGCTAGCGGCGGAATCTATTGTTTCTAATCTCACCAATCCTTTTTGCATAGGTGGTGGACATGCTTTATTGTACTGCATTATTTTATCATTTACCTTTGTTACCCTAAATTGTAGTCCTTCTTTTTCACCATTTAAATAATTTTTCGCAATATCATGCAGTTCGTCCCTTATCTCATGCTGAAGCTTTAACCAGTGTGGTTTATATCCAGCATCCTTCGCAATTTTTTGGAAGTGTTGAAAGATATCACCGGTTAAGTATTCCTCCGATATTGGCTTCCCCGCGCCCTTTAAGTTGTCCATGCCACCTGTCTTCGAATACTCTTTAAGAATATCCCCTATCAAGTCATTACTTGGCTTATTGAAGCTATCATTATCCATAATGCACCTCTTCCCTGAATGATTGATTTCATCTTGGAATGCCATTAATAATATACTATGCAAGTGCGATCATCTACTGCCCCCAACGCTAGCTATACGTGAGGTATTACATTAGAGGTAGCATGTGGCGCCTTTTGTAATAATAATTGTAAAAACTGTTCCTGATTGTCTGGAGAAATTATTATACTCCCCATTAACGAGTTTTTATAATGAATTTCCAGTGCATCCTTGGAGGAAAGAATACGATAGCCCACTAATATATTCGATGATTTATTTACCTTCGTCATATCCTTATACTTTATTTTACTTCGAAAAGGACCTCCTTTGACATATAAATAGTCATCGTAAAATATGTAATGAATGTCAAAAGAAATCCATATGAGAAAACCGGTACATACTAAAAATAAAGCAATCATAATCCAAATAGCCAAATAATCAGGTGAATTTGTATAGAACAATTCGTATGCTACTGGCCACATTATCGCTAACGCAATAATAACTAGCGCAACCGACATCATCATCTTAAACGTCCTATCCATTTTCGAACGGAATTTCATCCAATTCTACCTCCTACACTGACTTTGTAGCAGCATCCTTTATCCCCACTCGGTTAGCATAGATATTTTTTAAAATAACCTTTATCACTGCATAGGTAGGAATAGCTAATATAATTCCCCATAACCCTGCGATATTCCCCGCTGCCAAAATAACTGTAATGACCGTCAATGGATGAATATCTAAGGATTTCCCCATAACATTCGGTGTGATGAAATTACTTTCAATCTGTTGTGCCACTAACATAATAATTGCTACATAAATTGCCAACTTTGGTTCTTGAGTAAGGGCAATGATTATCGCTGGTATCACCGAAATATAGGGCCCTAAAAACGGGATAACATTCATCATCATTCCAAATATTGCTAGTAATAAGGCATATTCTAATCCAATAGCAAAATAGCCAATCAGCAACATTAATCCAACTAAAAAGCTGACAAATAATTGACCTTGAATATATGAGCGCAATGTATCATCAATATCTGCTAAAGTCTTACGAATCCAGGTCTTTTTCTCCCCTTTAGCAAAACTAGAAACGAAGGGTGCAAACTTTTCATGGTCTTTTAACATATAGACAAGGAAAAACGGCACAAGTACAAGTACAAAGATACCTTGGAACACACCTTGAATGAATTTGAAAAGCAACGAACCAGCTGAAACAGCTATATCGTTAATCTTCCCTGTTGCATCATCCACTGTATCTTGTAGTGTCTCTGGTAAAAGATCTTTTTGAGATAGCGCATATTTTGTAAACTGCTCCACGTCTTCTACTATTTCTGGAGTGTTTTTAACTAAGTTGTTCACCTGCTTGGTGAGTGGCGGACCAATTAGTGCATAAAAAAGCCAGCCTATTAAGCCAATAACAGCAAATACCGATAGAATACTTGCCCATCTCGGGAATTTAACTGATTCTAACCATTTTAATAATGGACGTGACAGATAAAAAAGAACACCACCTAAAAGTAATGGTAAGAATATTGTTTGTCCAATGATCAAAAGCGGTGAAAAAATACTTTTGACTTCCATGAACATGCGTATAATAACTAGCGTCAGTAGTATTGCTACTCCTGTTTGAAACCACAGTTTCTTTGTCATGTGATGCTCACTTCCTCTATTATTAATAAGTACTATGTTTTACGTTTTTTCCTAATTGAAAGTTTCAATTATTAATACATATCGTACCATTATTTAAGTTACACTTTTACAATTATTATCGGAAGGATGATTTTACATGGAATACTACAAACAGCTAAGACAATATGTAGGACATCAACCTCTAATATTACCTGGCTCTAATGTGCTTATATTGAACGATAAAGGTGAAATATTACTGCAAGAACGTGAACCAGGTATTTACGGTCTACCTGGAGGTCTAATGGAACTCGGTGAAAGTTTTGAGGATACAGCCAGACGTGAAGTACTGGAAGAAACTGCTCTACTTGTAGGGAAACTACAACTCTGTAATGTATATTCTGGCCCAGACTATTATATTGAAAACCCGAACGGCGATAAATTTTACTCCGTTTCTGCAGTTTTCAAAACATCAGAATATAGCGGAGAAGTTTTAGCAGATGATGTTGAATCCATTAGTCTTCAGTTTTATCCTCCTACACAATTGCCTAATGGAATTATGGAGAGTTATCGAAAGTTTATTGAGGATGCTTTACTTTAGTACTTATAGGAAAGTTCCGGTAGTTCCTTGTGTCAAAGTAATAAGCTACAATTTGGATTTTACTTGTGCTCATGTATAGTTTACTAGCTTCTGTTTGTAGAATACTAACGGTCTTTGGGATGTTACTTTTAAGTCTATATTTACTTTTGCATTACTACATTTTACTAGCAAAAGGGATAATTTTTTCGAATGATAGTGGAATGCAATAAAAGAGGCTTCCCATTGGAAAGCCTCTTCTTTATTTGTTGGCAATATGCACTTTTAGTAATTTACCTTTGACTGTTGTATTTCTCATATTTTTCAATACAAGCGAGCCTTTACCGTTTAAAATTTCTACATAGGATACTGTGTCTTGAATCGTAATAATTCCAATATCATCTGCAGTGATTCCTTCAATTTTTGCAATGGTTCCAACAAAATCGACGGCACGGATTTTCTTTTTCTTACCACCATTGAAATATAGTTTAGTAATATTGGCGTTTAGTTGCTCACCCTTAGATTTTTTAGCCTCGGGTTGCTCCTGCATTTTCACATCAAATGCAGCACGACTTTTTACTATCTCTTCTTTAGTAGGTTCTGATGCTGTGGAAATTTCGAAGCCGATAAATGATTCGATTCCTCTTACAAACTTATCTTCAAAAGGAGTTGCTAACATTATCGATTTACCACTTCGCCCTGCGCGACCTGTTCTACCAGTACGATGTACATAGCTTTCTTCCTCTAATGGAACATCATAATGTATTACATGAGTAATATCATCAATATCAATCCCACGAGCGGCCACATCCGTAGCAATTAGATAACGGAATTCCCCTTTTCGGAAATCATCCATTACCTCGAAGCGATCCTCTTGCATCATCCCACCATGTATTTTGTCAGCGGTATATCCTTTTTCATCTAACACATCTACTAGTTGTTCTACGCGTTCTTTTGTACGACAGAAGATAATACAACTGTCTGGGTTCTCCACAATTGTTAGCTTCTCTAGTAATGAAAGCTTTAACTCCTCAACTACAACATACTTCACATGTTCAATGTCTGGAGCATTTTCTTCCGATGCATCAATTTCAATGGATACTGCTTGTTTCATATACTTTGTACTTAATTTTTTTATTTGGTCAGAAAGAGTTGCTGAAAATAGCATTGTTGTACGAGCTTTTGGAAGTAATTTAATAATAGATTCTACTTGTTCTAAAAAGCCCATATTCAGCATTTCATCTGCTTCATCAATAACTAGATATTCCATCTTAGATACATCTAACGTTCCTTTTTCGATATGGTCTAGTACTCTACCTGGAGTACCTACAATCACATGCGTTTTTTGCTTTAAAGCTAACTTTTGTCTAGCAAAAGGTGACTTTCCGTAAAGAGCTAACCCTTTTATACGTTTATAACGGCCAATATTGGTAATATCCTCTTGAACCTGAACAGCAAGCTCTCTTGTAGGTGTTAGCACTAATGCTTGAGGTTTGTTTTCCTCCCAGTCTACAAGCTCACATAATGGTGTAGCAAAAGAAGCTGTTTTTCCACTGCCGGTTTTAGATTTCACTAATACGTCCTGTTTTTCCAAAACTACTGGTATTACCTTCTGTTGCACTTCTGTTGGCTCTGTGTAGCCTAATTGTTCAATGGCACGTAAAATTTTCTCATCTAACTTAAACTCTTTAAAATGCACTATGCATAATCTCCTCTTACAAACTTATTTTAGTTACAACTATATCCGAATCTTCTAATGCTTTTAAGGCATGCTTTTCCAATGGTTTCATATGCAAGATGGTCCCAGTCGTTACAGTATGCTCCACACCTTCTACCGTAAACTGTACTTTCCCTTTTCTAACAACAATCAATACATTTGCATTAGCATGATGTTCTTTTACTTCTTCCCCAGCACGCAATTGAATATTCATGATATCAAAATCTTCTTCTTTAATAACGGTCGTAATTTGTTTTTCTTTTTCGTCCAATACATAAGGTGTTCCGATTAAATTCATCTGACGTTCCTCCCATTCATATTGGTTCCAAACAAATCTGTTAACCCTATCATATACTTAGTTTCTCCAATATATCAAAAATATTCGACGTCATTCCCTTGTATTCGAGTTTTAATAATCTCTTTTACAGATTTTCAACCCTAATCTATGGTATAATTAAACTATCGCTAATGCGGAATAAAACTAGAAAAGAGGCATACACATGAGTTTTCAACGACAACCTAAGGAAGTTTCCCCCTTTGTGGCAGCTAGGAAAATTGATGAGAAGATCTCTTTCACTCGTAATGATCACGAAGTTCAAGGTACTATTTTTAAAATTCTAGAGCAATCAGTAATTGTCGAAATCTCTACTGAAGATGCCAAAAAGATTAATGTACCTTCTAATCTTACAGTAGTATCTCATAAAAACTACACGATAGTATAATTGTGAATTTCCTCGAGAAAAACTTGTCCATATTTTTCTCGTTTGTTTTCACCGATTCCGTGAATTTCTAATAATTGTTCTTCGGTTTGCGGGCGCTCTGCACACATATGCTGCAGAGTCTTATCAGAAAAAATAACAAATGGTGGTACACCAGCTTCGTCCGCAATTTTTTTCCGAAGTATTCTTAGTCTTTCGAACAATGGATCACTCTTCGCAATTTGTTTCGTCACCGTTACACCTTTACGTTCCACTCTTTTATTCCCCAACAATACTTCTTTTCCAGCATCAGATACATAAATGGTTGGCAAACTACCGTGCTTCACTGAAAGAAACCCTTCTGCAATCATAAACTCCATTAGTCCAGAAACTTCCTTTAATGATTTACCCTTTAATATTCCATAAGTTGATAACTTCGTAAAACCAAAATCGATTACTTTTTTGTTCTCAGAACCAGTCAATACTTGAGCAGTCATCGTCTTTCCAAATCTTTGCCCCATTCTAACCACACATGAAAGAACCATTTGAACCTCTTTTGTTACATCTTGTACTTCTCTTGAATCAGTGCAATTTCCACATCTGCCACATTTAGGAGCATCTGGCTCTCCAAAATAAGTAACTATAAATTGTTGCAAACAGTTTTCTGTGTGACAGTAATCCACCATTCCCTGCAGTTTTTCTAGTTCCTGAGGAATTCGATCACGGTCCATTGCTTGATCTATTAAGAATCGTTGCGTTTGAACATCTTGTGATGCATACAAAACTACACATTCACTTGGTAAGCCATCTCGCCCTGCTCTTCCAGCTTCCTGATAATAGCTTTCCATATTCTTTGGCAACTGATAATGAATTACGTAGCGTACATTGGATTTATCAATCCCCATACCAAATGCATTGGTTGCAACCATTACTTGCGCTTCATCTGTTAAGAAACGTTCTTGTTCACTGTTTCGAAAACTCTCTGGCAGCCCGGCATGATACTTTGCCGTCTCAATTCCCGCCTTATTTAATAGATCATATAACAAATCCACTGTTTTTCTAGTTGCAGCATAGATAATGCCTACTTCGCTGGCATTTTTTTTAATAAATTCTTTTAAAAACTTATTTTTATCCTGTCCAAGTACGACCGAAAAAGCTAAATTTGATCGTGCAAATCCCGTAATAACTGTATTATCTTCTTGAATTTGTAACAATCGGCAAATATCATCTCGTACGGCTGGCGTTGCGGTAGCTGTTAGGGCAAGTACTGTTGGCTGCTCTGTAAATACTTCCTTTAATCGATGAATAGCCCGGTAACTTGGACGGAAATCATGACCCCATTGAGAAATACAATGTGCTTCATCCACTGCTATTAAAGGAACTTTAACTTTTTTTAATTGGTTTAAAAAGTTGGGAGATTCTAGACGCTCTGGAGCTATATAAAGTAACCGATATTGGCCATTTTGTACTTCCTCCATTGTTTGTCTCACTTCTTCTGCAGTTAATGTACTGTTTATGAAGGTTGCAGGGATCCCAGCCTGAATTAAAGTATCCACCTGGTCTTTCATAAGGGAGATTAGAGGAGAAATGACAATCGTAGTGCCTTCTAGCATAAGTGCGGGGATTTGGTAACATAGAGACTTCCCTCCCCCTGTAGGCATTACACAAAGGCTAGAGTTCTCATCTAGTACATAGTTAATAACTGTTTCTTGTCCCTCACGAAAGGAATCATATCCAAAGTAAGTTTGTAATAATTGCCGTGCTTTATCTAACACTTAGGTCACTCCAATCATTTTTGAGAAAGTAAAGCCTCTATTTTTTCTTATTAGTTTTATTTACTACGTTATTAGTTGGTTTTGGATCCACTTTATCTACGTCTGTTCCTAGCAGGAAATAACCAATTACGGAAGATAAAACAGCTGCTCCTACAATAATAAGTATTTTGTTTATAATGGTTACTTCCGAATATTCTTCTTGGTTTAAAATAATAGTTGCCAGCACCGCCACAACAATCATAATTGGTGGGATTAATTTTGACTTTTTCATTGCAAACTTCCTTCCTCTGCGCATGTATAGTATATTGTACCATAAGACTATCAAGGGTTTTTACCAAGACGTATGAGATAATATATAAAAAACATATAAGGATGAATAAAATGACACAAAATGAATTCGATATTAAAGTAACTGAAACACTTGCTCAAGAATTACAAAAAGGTGTTCCGATATTGATGAAAGACGGTTTCCTAGAACCAGAGTCTCTTGAAGAAGGATCTATACTAAAAATTCAAAATGCTGCTGGCCAGTTTATCGGAAAAGGCTATGTTGGAAAACAAAACAAAGGACTTGGCTGGCTCCTAACAAAAAATGAAAACGAGAAAATTGATCAGTCATTTTTCCAAAAAAAAATAGCTACGGCGATTAAACACCGTGACGACTATTATCATAATGCCGATACAACAGCCTTTCGTGTATTTAATGGGGAAGGAGACGGTATCGGTGGTTTAATCATTGACTATTTTGATGGATACTATTTAGTCAGCTGGTATAGTGAGGGAATTTATTCCTTTAAAAAAATCATTTTAGAAGCCCTAGAAGCTTCCACTCCCTATAAAGGTATTTATGAAAAGAAACGTTTTGATACGAAAGGACAGTATGTGGAAGACGATGATTTTGTTAAAGGTGAACGCGGAGAGTTCCCTCTTCTTGTAAAAGAAAATGGGCAAAACTTTGCTATTTACTTAAATGATGGGGCAATGGTTGGAGTGTTTTTAGATCAACGTGATGTTCGTAAAACAATTCGAGATAATTATTCAAAAGGGAAAACGGTATTAAACACCTTTTCGTATACTGGAGCTTTCTCTGTATTTGCTGCAGTTGGTGGTGCTACGAAGACAACAAGTGTAGATCTTGCTAAAAGAAGCTTAAGTAAGACGACGGAACAATTTGAAGTAAATGGAATCGATGTAGCACAACAAGATATTATTGTGATGGATGTATTTGATTACTTCAAGTATGCGAAACGTAAAGAATTATCCTTTGATATGGTTATTCTCGATCCACCTAGTTTTGCTCGTTCTAAAAAGTATACGTTTAGTTCTGCCAAGGATTATACTAAACTGCTTATAGATGCCATTAATATTACAGAAAAAAATGGTGTCATTGTCGCTTCTACTAATAATGCCACGTTTGGGATGAAGAAGTTCAAAACATTTGTAGAGAAAGCTTTTAAAGAATGCAACCGAAAATATACAGTTGAGGAAGAGTTCTCTCTTCCAACCGATTTTAGAACCTCTCCACTTTTTAAAGAAGGTAATTACTTAAAAGTTCTATTTATACGAGCAAAGTAAGGTAGAACATCGGAAAGAAAAGCGTTAAGTGTTCTTTATTTCCTATCGAGTACTGTGAACAGAAATTTCACCATGAATTTTAGAGAGGTTGGTCGTGACGAACGTCACAACCAACCTCTCTTTTTTAGTAATCTAATGGCGTTGATACGCTTTAAATTATACTTTTCACTACTTTGGACATGGTGGATCCATCTGTTTTTCCTGTAAGTATTGGTTTAGCGATTTTCATGGCATCTCCCATGTTCATTCCTTTTACGACTCCAGCTTCCGTTAAAAGTGTTACTATTTCTTCTTCACTTAATTGGGTAGGCAAGAAGCTTGCTAGTAATTTTAGTTTTGCATTTTCTTTTTCTATTAAATCTTCACGATTAGCTGCTTTTGCACCATCTAATGCTTGGTTTGTTTGTTTTACTTCTCTATTTACAATAGCAATTTCTTCTTCGGGCGAAAGGGCAGAACCTTTTTCTTTTTCTGCACTATCTAACGCAGACTTGAGAATAGTTAATACTCCCTTTGCTAGCACATCTTTTTCTTTCATCGCGCGTTTTATTTGGTCGAATACAATTGTTTTCAGCATTCTTTTATTCCTCCCTTTATCTTTTGATATATAACTTAAACCTCTCAAAAAGAACTCTACTTTTATGGAAGAAAAGCTCCAAATAACCGAAGTAAACTTCAGAATATTAGAGCCTTTTAATAACGTTATATTAGACTTAGAACCAACTCTCGAAGCTACTTATTAAGCTTCGTCTGGTGTGAATGATCTGGATGCTAGCTCAGAATCCAACATAAACATAGCATTGGAATCATTTTCAATGCGTTTAATTTTGTTAATCAGTGTATCAAATGAAGCCTCTTCCTCCACTTGCTCATCAATGAACCATTTTAAGAATGCCATCGTTGCATGTTCACGCTCATCTAATGCAATATCAGAAAGATGATAAATACGACGCGTCACTTCTTTTTCATGTTTTAAGGAAGTCTCAAAAACATCTAAAGTCGAAGTAAATTCATTACCCGGTTTGTCAAAACCATCAATTGTAGCTCGGTATCCCAAATCACTTAAAAAGTTATAAAATTTCATGGCATGGAAACGTTCTTCTTCTGCCTGAACTAAAAAGAAATTAGCAAATCCATCGTATGCTTCAGCCGTACAATATGCAGCTGCTGCAAGGTATGTATGTGCAGAATAAAACTCAAAGTTCATTTGATCGTTTAATGCTTCATGTAATTTTTTTGATAACATAGTAAAACTCCTCTCATAGTAGAAATATTTCATTTCATCTTTTAGTATACAGCTTTATCCATATTAAATACGACCTTACACCTCTGCTTGTACTTCCTCAACAGTTTGCTCTACTTCCGATCGAGTCATTTTTTCTTTCCCGCTCTTCAGTGCTTTTAGTGTTTTGTGTGCAAGTGCAAGAGGTAGTTTGCAGAATAACAATATACTTTTACTGTCGATACTCTTGACATACTCATCAGCTTGAGCTAAATTACTTTCCGCATACTCGAACATATCCGCTCTTGTCCAACCTTCTGGGAAGAATTGTACACCTCGTTCGCTATCTTCATCTTTGTTTCGCAATATATTCACTGCTTGGAGTCCTCGTCCATATGCAATTGCTAAATCACGGTCTGTGTCAATGTCTGCGCTCCACTTCCATAAATCCGAAAGCATCACTCCCACAAGACCAGCTACGTAGTAGGTATACTCATCGAGGTCTTCTTTCGTCTTCACTTGCCAGTTCTTACCTACCCATTTAGCCATTCCTTCTGCCATCTCACTCGTTGAATCTTTTACTTTTTCTACTAAATCATCCGGGCAAATTTCTAGCCAGTCGCCAAGTCTTAACGATACAGGTGGAAGAATTTCCTGAAATGGTTCAACTAGCTGTTCATATAGCTTCTTATCAAACCCATTTTTAAGCATCTTGCTAGTAGCAAGTAACAGTTCTTGTTTCTCTTGTGCACCTAATGACTCATGATCTTCAATCTCATCTATCGCACGCATACATAAATAAGCAGAGGCAACCGCCTTTTTCAGTTTAGATTCTAAAAAAGTAATTGGAATATAAAAAGTTCTACTTGTTTTCTTTAGCATGTCCATCGCTTCTTTTTGTAACTTTGCTACATCATGCACGACTAGTCCTCCGTTTCAATGATTCACGTTAAATCCTATATACTCTATTGTATAGGATTTTTACTAAAAGATAAAATGACTCCCATTTTGATGAGTACAATGCTAAAAGCCACAGTAGCTTTATTCAGCTGTTTCCTTAAAAACTGGCTTTTGTTTCTTCCAAAACAATGAAATTACAAAGCTAATCGCTAGTATGACCATTGCTAATACATATGGATAATCAATATGCACGTCAAACAGTATACCTGCAATACTTGGACCAATAATATTACCTATACTCGTAAACGTAGAGTTTAGTCCTCCAACAAAGCCTTGATCATTACCAGCAATTTTGGATAGATAAGTTGTCAGCGCTGGTCTCATTAAGTCGAACAGCAAGAAAATCACAAAAGTTACGAGCAATATAGACCAGTAGGCAGAAACCTTTATCATGGCAAAAATGAAAATCGTTGATACACCTATACAAATTTGAATCAACCGAATTTCTCCTATTTTACCTACAATACGATCGAAAGTTAGCACTTGGAATATAATTCCTAGAACACCACTTACCGTAATGATTAGCGCAATATCCTTTGGTGTAAATCCGTATTTGTGATCTACAAAAAGCGAATATACTGTTTCAAAGGCCGCTAAGCCAAAGCTAGATACTAAAATGATAATCATCGGTATCAAATAAATTGGTTCCAATACTTTACGAAAACGTGGTTTAACTGGTTCTCCTTCGCTTTCTATATGAGCTCTTTCAGGCTCCTTCAAAATAATAAGTGAAAATACTCCACCTAAAATTCCAAGACCTGCAGCAACAAAAAAGGGAAGTCTCGTTCCATGTTCCGCTAAGAATCCGCCGATTCCTGGCCCGATGATAAATCCAGCACTGATTGCTGCAGCCACATAGCCCATCGCTTTTGGCCTTTCCCTTAAGGTAGTAACATCGGCAACAAAAGCCGTTACAGCTGGCATGATGAATGCCGCACTAATTCCTCCCAATATTCTAGACATATACAATACCTTCACATCTTGTCCAAGACCGAAGAGCATTTCCGATGCCCCAAATATGAACATACCAATGACAATCATCTTTTTACGACCAATCGAATCTACCCATCTACCTGCAATTGGAGAGACTAACAACTGTGCAAATGCAAAAGCCGCAACTAAATAGCCCATCGTAGAGCCTTCTAAGCTCATCTCACGCATTAATGTTGGCATCACTGGAATAATTAATCCTATACCTAAAAATACAATAAACAAATTTACTAAAACTAGATAAATTACTTTATTTAAACCACTTTTTTGCGAACCCATCTTTAAAACTCCTTATAATTCTTACTCAGCATATAAATAAAAATAAACCCTATAGTAACTATAGGGTCAAGTAGTTTGAATAGGTATTTTGAGTTCTACTAAAAATTCATCTTCCTTGGAAGCCGAATAATTTATCGGCATCCACACGTCATATACAATGGGATCTATTACTACTTGGTGTTTCTCTATATAGTCGATTAACTTTTGGTAGCATTCCACATATTCATTGTCTTCCAAAACAAATGAAATGCTAAGGTATTCTCCAGCAGGTAACACACTAATTTCCACATCTTCATATTTTTCTTCAAAATCCTTATCCGTTACGATATATGCAAAAAAATAATCATAGTTTATATCATTTAAAAATTCATATTTTTGGAAGGAAAACGCTCCACCATACAATGTATCAAATATGCTACCTTCATCTTCTAACACTTTACTAATACGACCAAACTCCCTATTTGGAATATCATCGACCTTCATATTATAGGTTTTAATCTTCACTATTTTTTGTGCCGGTAAGTTCTTTTTGCTAACCGTCATCATATTTGGTTCCAGCACGAAAGATTGTATTTGCTCTTTTTTGCGCTGTAATACCCGCTTCGTATTATGGAGCCTTTGAAATTGTTCCTCAATTCTTTTCTCTTGGGTTTCTAAATATATAACTAGTTCTTCAGGCTTTAACTTTAAGACTGATTTAACCTCTTCTAGCGATAATCCAAGGTACTTTAATGATTTAATAATGTCTAAATAATATAATTGCGTATTTTGATAATACCTATAATTATTGCTCGTATTTATCTCGAAAGGTTTAAACAAATTAATCTGATCATAGTATCGTAAAGTTTGAACCGATATATTGCTTAGCTTTGCTACTTCCCCTATCGTTAAGTAATGAACTTTCAAAATCATTTCCTCCGTTTATTAAGCTCTAATAAAAGCTATCCTATTTAATCTAGGATAGCTTTCATTTATATACTATTCAATTCCTTGAATCGTTACCTCTTTTACTGGCAAGAAAAGTTCTCCTGTATTTAAGAAAGTTACTTGTACTTTATCTCCTTCTTGCATATAAACGGCAAGGGGAGCAACTTCGGAAGATACGATATAACTTTGTTTGTCATCTAATAGGAACGATACTTGCGTAAAGTCGCCTACACGTTCTTTAAATACACGTACAACCGTACCAGTTATCGATTTCTCTTCTGCATCGGAGCTACCATCTACCGAACTTCCACCACGTTGAATAGCTGTTTTATATAGTTTTAGCGCTTCATTTGGCGTATTTCCGTAAACAGATATCTCAGGATTTGCTGCTGATACTATAAAGTAATTTTGCAAGAACCCATTAGAGTCTAACACTGGTGTTAACCAACTAGCTTCTCCGTAAAAATTGTACAATACGGGCATCTCGCCAGACCATTTTTTCTCAATGAATTTCTTTTCGATAATTTGTAATGCCCCTTGAGAATCCATATATGAGTCTTCTAGATTTCCTGTATAAAACGTAGCCTCGCCTGTTCTACCATCGGTTAATGAGTAACCAAGCATCGAGTCTACTCCCTCTTTTGGACTCGTAAAGTCTGTGAAGTAATACATTTGTCCGTCTTCTCCGAAGATTGGACTAACATTTGCTTCTGTTCCTTCATCTGATGGTAATCTCACATCTTTTTTACCAAATAGACTATTGATAAATCCATGTATATAGTTACCAAAATAACTATTTTGTAGACTCACCGTTTCAGGTGATACAGCGCCGTCTATAAATGCCGGGACATCTGCAATTTTATAGGAATCCGTCTGTCCTGTAGCAGGATCTACCGCAACGATACCTTTTACCTCAAATCCATTTCGTGCTGAGATGAAGCTACCGTAAGATCTGATGTAATATGGTTTTCCTTCCTCGTCAATTTCTAACTGAGGTGCACCGTAGAAAATTTTAGTTGGATGTTTCATACGCATATGTCTTTCCAAATTTTTATGGAAGTAAGAAGACGGTGTATAGCTCATTTCTGCTTCTACAAATTTTGGATTATCCGATGAATCTGTTGCACTCATTGTAAAATAACCCGGTGTTACGTCTCCATTCCACCATTTGAATAGTCCAGAAAATTCTACTGGAGCAATATATACGTACTCATCTTTTACCTTTTGAATTTGTAAATTACCTAATTCATAATAGCTTGTATTTGGTACTTGACCAAAAGCTTTTTTCATTTTATTGCGTGCAAATTTTGGTGGTACACTAGCAGGTGTCTTCGTTTCATCAAATGCTTCAATTTCCACCTCTTGTTTCATTTCTGCTACTTTAAATTTTTCATCAGCATTCCAAAAAGGCGCCGTCAGCATGAAAATTGCGATTACTAAGCTTCCTAAAAACAGAATACCTTTTGCTTTTTGCTCTTTTCCTTTAGCTAACAACATTCCTGCTAATGTTGTAATAACTAGTAACGGCCATAACGCTGTCCAATTACGATCTAAGTTCGTTACATAATATATAATCGCTAGTACGATAAAAGTTAATATAGACAGACCAATAATGGAAGTTACCATATCTTTTCTTTTAGCTGTTAACGGAACAACTAATAATGCGGTAATTATAGCTGCAACTGCCGAAATAATAAATACACTGGTCATTTTCTCAATCCCTCTCTTTTTTGTTCATAGTTATTTTACGGACGAGATGGGAAATGGTTTCAAAAAAGACGCTAGAGTAGCAACCAACTTGCACTAGCTCCCTAAGTATTTGCTATAACTGGACAATTTATTTCCTTTTCTTTAACACCCTTTTTCAACGATATAAGTACTAATGACAAAGAAACCATTAATATCCCACTTAGCACGATAAAACAATAAACGATGAGGTCTGAGGACACCATTTCAGTAAATAGTGCTAATAAGAGAATTCTGATTAAAAGACCTAATGTACGAAACAAACTATCTACTCTCCCTATTATATTGTTGGGAATATGATCCATTAAGAAAGAGTTTCTAGCAACCCTTGTGCTACTATTACCTATTGCCAAAAATAACATAAGGGATAGGTATACAGGTAAATCCACGAAGACTATTAAGGATATGGCTATCGTATATACCAATATCCCAAAAACGATCGTCTTTTCATTTCCAAACTTACTGGATAATGTCGGTACGAAAACACCAGCAATTACTGCTCCTATTGCGTAGATCATTCCTTCAATTCCATAAACACTCGCATCTGCCTCAAGTACATCCACTAAATAGACAGGAAATAAGTAATTTGTAAGCATCACTCCGATAAAAGGCATGAAAGAAAACAATAAAAATATAAATACAGCAGGACGAGCCAACATATACCTAATTCCTTCACTTACCTGTGATTTAACAACCTCCGTTTTTATAGTTGGTAATCTCACATACGGTAACTTCAAATAAAAGAAAATAGCAGCACCATAAGATATCGTATTTAGTAACAGAATATAATGCAGTTCCCATTTCATCAACAAGATACTAGCTAAACCACCCGCAATCATACTAGATAGTTGTCCCTGGACTTCCATCGTTCCATTTAATGATTTATAATGATCCTTCGTAAATATCTCTTGATTTAGAGCAAACATCGTCGGATAAAAAATAGTGTAATACAAACTACCAATCATATAGATAATCGTATAATGCCAAATTTCATATGGTAAACCCATAAAGCCTAGCAGAGAAAATATAAACAGTAGAACAAAACATACGATTTCACTAACAATTAGTAATTTCTTTCGAGATACTTTATCCACTAGATTCCCTATAAATGGTGTGAGGATAAAACTCAGTATCGTCATACCAATTGTTATAATTCCAAAAACCTTATTCCCATCATCACTTGATACAAGCATCCATGGTATCGCAATCATCGTTATTCCCGAACCAATAGAAGAAGCAATATTAGCTGATATAATGAGTCGAAAGCGGGAGTCTTTATATAAGTTTTTCATTTGAAACACCCCTTAACTTATTCTTATTATTTCACTATAATTGAAAATTCTGCTATTTGGTTCAGCCATTGGTCTTGAGTCTTCCTCATACATTTGACGGAAGCAACTGATAGATTGTAAATAGCTTTTCGTGAATTAATCATATTGTATACAGAAAAAACCACTCAGTGAGATTAATCACTAAGTGGTTTGGATTTAAATATATGTCCCTTTTTCTTCATAGTTTACATACCATTTGTTTTCTTTTTGAAAAATAGCTGTACCAATCCAACCATCCGCAATAACCTGCTGCTGTTTCTCAATCGCATCCATAGGAATTTCTAATAACTTTTCTCCACTGGCACGATTCACATGAATTTTTTTATAAAATACGTATCGCAGCATGCCTCCGTATTTCTTTTTTAAGGCGCCTATTACCATTCCTTGGCTAAGTTTGTCTTTTAAGCTAGGAATATTAAATGGTGCAACTGTTGCACATACATGTGTATAAGTTGAAGCGTCTAGGATTTCCATAATGATAACGCCAAGTTTCTTTTGCATACCAAATCCTCGATAATCTGGGTGAACATTCGTAATTTCCTGATAAACGACCTTCCCCAGTTTCTCCGAGGACAGACCAATATCAATACCTAGATGATCATCATCCATTGGTGGTAACGCCAAAGCTCTAAATGCGATTAACTTATTGTTTACAAATGCTCCAATCATTAAGTTATGTGCTATGGAGTACTCATATTCTTCTTTTGTTAGTGGAGAGAGGAAATTATCATTTTCCATCGTTTGTAAAACTATTTTCTGTAAACGTAAAATGCTATCCATATGATCGGGCTTTAACTTACGAACAATATATTCTTTCTCTCCAAGTTTACCTTTCCATTCCTTCATGTGAACACTTCCTCTTACATTGTTACTTTTGTGGAGAACTCAGTTAACTCCTTTAGTATTTCTTCATCTATATCAATTCCTAGTCCAGGGCGTTCATTTAACTGTATAAATGGAACATCGTAGTGTAAGTTCCCAACATCCTTAGAGAATTTTAAAGGACCAGTTAGTTCTACACTAGTAAATACTTTTTTAGAAAATGCAACGTGGAATCCTGCTGAAGATCCAATAGAAGATTCAACCATGGAACCGATTTGGCAATCGATACCTGCCATTTCCGCCATATGAGCTAATTTCATCGCTGGGTAAATCCCACCGCACTTCATCAGTTTAATATTCACTTTATGCGCTGCCTGTTTTTCGATTAGCTCACGCATATCACGAAAGTTTCGTAAGCCTTCGTCCATCATCAGAGGAGTACTCGTTTTAGCCTTCACTTCTACCATTCCATTGAAGTCATCCGCTACTACCGGTTGCTCTAACCAATCTAGTCCTTCCTTTTCTAACTTTTGCATAGCCATAATGGTAGTAGCACTATTTTTCCAACCCTGATTCACATCTACACGAATGGCAACCTCTTCTCCAACTTTAGCCCGTACTGCCTGAATACGTTTTACATCAACCTGTACGTCTGTCCCGACCTTCATTTTAAAAGAGGAATACCCTTCTTCTATCCTTCTCTCAGCTTCTTCTGCCATATCATCTGGTTTTCCAATACTTAAAACATGTGTGACAGGGAACTTTTCGTGGTAACGCCCCCCTAGTAATTGGTAAACAGGAACACCAAGTTTTTTTCCTGCTAAATCGTAGCAAGCAATGTCTATGGCTGCTTTTGCTGCAGGAGCCAGATAAACGGCCTTGTCCATTTTTTCATGTAATCGTTCAAACTCCATAGGATTTTCTCCAATAATAGCTGGTGCTAATGTAGATTTCAGTAATGCATATGTACTTTCCCAAGTTTCCCCTGTCACATGCTCATCTGCAACTGCTTCTCCGTATCCTACTAAACCTGTATCTGTCGTTAGCTTAACAATAATAGATGGCATATCTTCGTAGGTATGATAACTTATTATAAATGGATCTATTAAAGGTAATCTAATTGCGTAAATATCTATTTCTTTAATTTTCATTATAAATTCCTACTTTCTTTACATCATGAATGTAATTCGATATAGTTGTCGTTAAATAGTCGTTAAAAACCTAAAAAAGAGGTGACCCAATGATTACACGCATTGCTGTACTAGGATCGGCCAATTTCATCAAACGTTTAAGAAGTTTTGAACATGAACTTCCATCCATTAAAATGGATTATTATACATATAATATACCTTCTGATGCAAAAGATATAGTATCAATTATAAAACCTTGTGATGCCGTATTTTTTTCAGGATCATTTCCATTTTACTACGCGCAAGAGTCTGTTTTAAAACTACCAATTCCATCTTTTTATTTGAAACAAGATGAAAGCGTTATCACTACTACTCTACTATCACTTAGCTTTACTCATCCAACTGCCATACATAAATTATCAATTGACATAATCGATCCAGCAAGTGCAATGAGTGTTTTAGAGGATATTGGGCAGTTCAATGAAACACCCTTTTTGATGAAAATTGATACCTCCTTTGACTTAGAGGAAATAGTAGCATTCCATACAAACTTGCAGAAAAATGGATCCTCCTTATTAGCCATAACTAGTATTCACGCAGTTTATCAAAGATTAAGGGACAACGGTTTGTCTGTCGTTCGAATGATTGATCCAAAAAGCTCTATCATTAAGGGATTAGAGGATACAAAATCACTTGCCCTTCTATACAAAAGTCAGTCAGCCAAAATAGCCATTGGTTATATACAAACAAGTAAAAGTCAGGCCATTTCAGAACACAAAGTAAAACAGATTGCAGCAGCTATTCAAGCTAACACCGTAAAAGAAGCAGACAATTTATATAGCTTATTTTCAACTCAAGGTAATGTGGAAGAAGCTTTAAACAATAATTCCATGATTAATTCCTGGTTGAGTTCATCTTCTTCACCCATTAAAATCGCTTTCGGCTATGGAAAAACAGTTATAGAAGCTACTCAAAATGCAAAGGACGCCCTATCTTATACTACTGATAATACAGCTTACTTATTAACGGATTCCAAGGAATTACTCGGACCGTTTCCGAACAGCAATAGACAGGTAGAACTGAAAAATAGTGATCCACTACTTGTGCAAATAGCGAAACAAACAACATTAAGCCCAGCAAACTTGTCCAAAGTAGTAAAGTTTAGTCGTCTAAGAAAGTCCACCGAGTTTACTGCATATGATCTAGAAGTCTATTTACAAGTTAGTAGAAGAACCACTGAGCGTATCTTAAAAAAACTTACAGATCATGGATATGCATATATCATAGGGGAAGAGATGACTTATCAACAAGGCCGACCACGCGCTATATACGAGCTAAACTTTCCAACCTACAGCTAGAAACTCGACATCTGCATTGCAATATCAATCAATATCTTTTAATAGAATTTCTATGAAAAACCTGGAAAAAGATTCCCGGTCCTTTAAGAACAAAATTATTATTTCCGGAGTGCTTTGGACAGACAGATTTATTTCTATTTGATTACCAGGTTACTTTTCTTGAAGCTAATCATGACTATCATCATGACCGATATTTCTTTTCGGTAAATTTATAGCGTTTGCCTTCCATCAAAAAAGGGAGTTCTAATAAGAACTCCCTTTTTATATTCAATGCTAGCACATTTTCGAATTATGCTTCTGCAGTTTCTTTACTCAATATTTCTAACTTCTCAGCCTCTGATATTTTTTGAATCGTAAAGCCAGTCATGGCATAGATAATAGAAATAATTGGTACGATAAAGTTTAAAACGGCAAATGCTGCATACTCCGCTACCCCAACACCTAATGTCGCTAAGATAAACACTCCACACGTATTCCAAGGAACAAAGACCGAAGTAAGTGTACCTCCATCTTCTAAAGCCCGTGATAGGTTTTTAGAATGTAATCCCATTTTTGTGTATGACTTTGAAAACATACGAGCTGGCACAACGATAGAAATGTATTGCTCTGAGCAAGTTGCATTCGTCGCGAAACATGCAACAATTGTAGATGCGATAAGCGATCCTGCTGATTTAGCAAATTTTAAGATTTGACTCATAATGGATTGAAGCATTCCTGAGTATTCCAGTATCCCACCGAAAGTCATCGCAACAATCGTCATGGAAACTGTATACATCATCGAATCTAAGCCACCACGGTTAAACAATTCGTCTACCATCGCATTCCCAGTATCGATTACATACCCACTTTGTAATGCTCCAACTGCATCTGCAACATTGCCGCCTTGGATAAGTATTTGAGATAAAAAGCCCAATAAAATCCCAACAAGCAATGCTGGTATAGCTGGTACTTTAAGCGCAACTAATACTATTACTGCAAGTGGAACTAGTAATAACCATGGCGAAATGACGAAGCTTTGATCTAACATGGATATTGTTTGGTTAATACCTTCTTGGTCGATATTACTAGATTTATATCTATTTCCAAGGAAAGCATATACACCAAGAGCTATTAGAATTCCTGGTATTGTCGTATATAACATATGTTTAATATGTACAAAAAGATCTGTGCCCGTTAATCCGGCAGCAAGGTTTGTCGTATCAGATAATGGCGACATCTTGTCCCCAAAGTAAGCTCCTGAAATTACAGCTCCAGCAATCATTCCAGCCGGAATTCCCATACTAAGACCAATTCCCATTCCTGCAACACCAATAGTTCCCATAGTAGACCATGAACTACCGATGGCTAGAGAAACAATGGCGCAAATTACACATATTGTCACTAAGAAGAAAGCAGGAGTAATAATTTTCAAACCATAAAAAATCATTGTAGCGACTACTCCTCCACCAATCCAAGCACCAATGATTAGTCCTACCAAAATAATAATAACTACTGCTGGTAATGCTAATTTTATACCTTTGTACATCATTTCCTCAATATCAGACCATTTAAATCCATGCTTCCATGCAACAATTGCTGCAACTGTGGTTCCAACGATTAATGGAATATGGGGCCCCTGATCTAATTTAATAATTGTTATAATCATCGTCAGTATCATAATAACTAATGGTGTAAGAGCCCAAAGTAAAGACATCTCTTTTTTATTTACTACTTTTTTTTCTGGCAAAATATTTCCCCCTTACAACTTTGAGACAATTCTAAATTGAC
Organism: Psychrobacillus sp. FSL H8-0487; assembly: GCF_038008385.1. Lineage (NCBI taxonomy): Bacteria > Bacillati > Bacillota > Bacilli > Caryophanales > Bacillaceae > Psychrobacillus > Psychrobacillus sp. FSL H8-0487. The sequence goes on along the minus strand of NZ_JBBOZA010000001.1, from coordinate 144,463 downwards.
GTTTAATAGTCGTTAATAGAGTAATATTAAATCGAAACTAAACACTAGTCAATACTATTTTGCACTATTTGAAAGCGTTTTCTCTATTACTTTTGCACCTATTATTAATGCATCTTTGTTAAAGGTCATATTGGGGTGATGTAATCCTGGTGTCAAATCCGCACCAATACCAATCATTGCGGCTTTTACTTCTGGATGTCTAATAGTATAAAAGTGGAAATCATCGCTTCCTGAAGTAATTACTTCTTCTGCTAAATTTTCCATACCTATAACTTCCATTATCGCTTGTTTTGAAATTGCTGCGGCCTCCTTCGATACTTCAGCACCTGGTGTAATATCTTGAAATTCCCACTCGATCTTTATATCAAATAATTGTTGAATTGTATTCAAGTCTTTATCTATCTGATCTTTTAGTTGAAACAAAACACTATTACTCGCTGCTCTCACATCGATAGAAAACGTAGCATTTCCCGGAATGATATTCGCATTTTCTCCGCCTGCTTGAATTTTTGTTAGCTTCGCAGAATATGATTCGAATGGGGAAAAGTAAATGTTTTTCAATGCTTGATGAATGGCCATTACTACATCAATGGCATTATTGCCTTGATGAGGTCTAGCGCCATGTGCATCTATTCCTTTTATCTTACCTTCTACAAATAATGCCGCACCATGGTGTATAGCTGGTGAAACTTTTCCAAAAGGAAGTTCCTCAATTGGTCGTAAATGCACACCAAATAGATGTGTTACATCCGTCAAGGCCCCACGGTCAATCATCGAATTTGCTCCATTACCTTTCTCTTCTGCCGGTTGAAAGATGAAGCGGATTCGTTTATTCAACTTTTTATCCTTTAGTAACAATAATGCTCCCAACACCATAGACATATTGGCATCATGTCCACAGGAATGATTGGCACGTAACTCTCCATCCACTTCTTGCCAGAGAGCATCAATATCAGCTCGAACCGCAATTACTTCTGACCCTTCCCCGATTTCCGCTAGCAATCCAGTTACATCATCAAATCTACGATAGGAAATACCCAAACTATCCAGAATTTCCGCAAGTTTATTCGTCGTTTCATATTCCTTCCAGCTCACTTCTGGATATTGATGAAAGTGGTTAAACCACTGTAAAATTTGAGATTCTACTTGCACTTCAACTACACTCCTTTTCACCTTATAATTTATCCTATGATTTCACAAACTCGTCCTATTTGTCCATCTGTTAAGCGAACTTTTATGCCATGCGGATGAAAGGAAGAATTCGTCAATAAATCTTTTACGATCCCTTTCGTTTTCTCTCCTGATCGTTGATCTTTTTTTAATACGATATACACTTCTATGCCAGGTTTAACGTCTTTTCTATTCTGTCCATTCATTTGGATTCACCTCTTTTTTTATCGTACCACTTTCATGATCTAGTTTCAGTATTTTGAAAATTAAAGTGTGACATTGAAGGTAAATCCTAATCTAATTCTTTCCTTAACCAGTTATATTAACGCAGCAATATAGAGGGTCATGACTGGTTGTCATGACCCTCTAATTTTATTTATATTTCTATGATTTAATAACTGTATCTGAAATCTCTTCCCTTATTGGAGATTTCATGAGCTAAGCGGATTGAGGACACCGCTAAATCTGCATATGTTATTTCTTTTTTGGGGTTAAAATGATTTTTTTCTGCCTTTACTAATCCAAGTGAGTTTGCCAAAATTACATAACCAATATTTGCCTCCGTAACTTTTTTGCCATCAGTAAATTCGTTTTTAAAAATATTTTTTTGTATAGCTGCTTGCTCAAGACCTAGTGCTCGAATATACCATACGGCTAGCTCTTCTTTAGTAACAGGATTATTTACATCAAAGGTCTTTTGATCTGTTTTTAAAATACCCGCTTCTACTGCACGCTCAACAGCTTGATAGGAAGCATGTTTGGAGTTAATGTTTGTAAAAGATTGCTTCATACTCTCTGACTCTCTAATGTTTGTCTCATAAATATACGTTAAAGAATTCATCATGATCTTTATTGCTTCCCCTTTAGACACAGCTGCATCCCCGTTAAAGGTTTTTGGATCATTCACCGTCAATACCTTTGCCTTAATTAAATAGTTCAGCTCTTCTGCTGCTGTTGCATGAGAAACCTCAGGTGTCACTTCTATGTTGTATTGATTAATCCATTTCCCAGAATTGGCATCTAACACATTAAAGGCAGTTTCATTGAATAACGAAGAGTATATTAAATCATAATGACTATTTTCTTTCTTGTGATTTCCCTTCATATAACTCATTTTTAGACTTAATGCTTTACTCAACGTATTCTCCACTTCTTTTAAAGAAATAACTTTATCCAATGTCGGCCATTCTTCAATTTGTGGCCTGCTTACACTTAGATTTTCCAAAGAGCCGTCCTTATAAATACTTACACTAATTTGATCCCCACTAACCATTACCCCATTTACTATACGAGGGAAGTTTAAGTAGTAATTCCCCCTTGCGTCATCGACATAACTGTCCTCTAAAGGCATAGCATATTCATGAAGATAAGATGGCACTAATTCCTTTAAGTACTTGACCGCTTGAGCAATCGCCTCTTCTTTAGAAATAGGAGCAACTTCCTCCTTAGTACCGTTCAGTTCAATCATCATACTATTTTGTACATTATGATACTGAAGCAACTCCCCAGTTTTCTTATCAAATTCTAATGAGGATCCACTTCCTCCATTAGCGTAGTTATACATATATTGAATACTTATTACTTCTTGCCCATAACTATTTTTTACTTCTTCTACTGATTGAATACTCAACTTGACCTTGTCAGACTTTACTTGTAATAACTTTTCTGCTGCTTTCTTTGCCTCTTCCTTCGTCATTCCATTTTGCCTGACTGGCAATGTTGAGCTAGTAACCTTTTCATATTCCTTTTTAGTTGGTTGTTCCACTAAAAATTCTTTACCGTTAAACCATTCACCCGTAACAGCACTAACACTCAGAACATCAGGCACATAAACCAGCTTCACATCATTTTTCCCAGTTTCATAGTTGGTGTTAACTTGATATTGTAGCCTCGCGGTAAGATTTTCTTTAATTTTTTCGAATGCGTCCTTTTGATCTTTCACCTTTTTTACATCGTCAAAAGTAGGAGATTTAGTTATTGCTGAATTATAAAAATTGACAATGTCTCCGTTTCCAAGAACTGTTACAGTTACAAGTTGATCAGCAATCGCAACATCATCCTTCATACGATTGAAAGAAAAAGAATAACTAATAGGACTAGTTAATATTTGTTTTGAGTAATAAAAGTAATCATTATTTTCTTCATTTAATTTGTAATTGCCAGCTTTAAGAAACTTCTTAACGAAGTCAGTTGCCACTTTTTTAGCTTCTTCTTTAGAAACCTTGGCTGGAAACAAAGAGTCTGGAGTTCTAATCGGCTCATAGCTGAAGGATTCTACCTCTAAATCTTCTCCATAAAACGATATATTCCCATAAGTATCCTTCCCATTCTGCAACTTATTGAAAAACATCTGATAATTTGTTTCCTCCCTCTCCGGGTAATCATATGAACTCATATGAAAATCACTTGCATTCACAAAGTCAAAAAACCCTGGAAAAGCAGAGCGAAACTTTTTAAGTAAGTCCTCCTTAGTAACAACCTTTTCTGTTGAATTCACCTGTGCTACCACATTTACTGGTTGTCCTCCTACAGTAACTGTACTCGCTGCACTAACAGCAGATGAAAACATCCCAATCGATAAAGCAGATGCAGTTAATATAATCCCTATCTTCTTCAATTTAAATAGTCCCCCTTTTTAGGTAATAATTATATTGTAAAGCAAATTTTGGTAATTATAAATAGAATATTAATATTTTTATAAAGATTCTTTCAATTAACTAATTCGACAGGAGTGCTAAATAACCTTTATCTGTAAAACATCATTAGTATTAGGTAAGGATTTTGACCACAATAGGCTAATTTCTTTTTAAAAATATACGAAACTCTTCTACAGTCTCTGTTTTTGGAAAATGATTTAGGTACATGCTATACTAATGAAGGATTTAAACGAAAAAGGAGTGTTTTAAATGACAAAAAAAGGTTATATCTTAATGGATTCTGGTGAAAAAATTGAATTTGATCTATTCCCAAATGAGGCACCAAACACAGTTGCAAACTTTGAAGAGTTAGCAAACAGCGAATTCTATAACGGAGTAGTATTCCACCGTGTAATTCCTGGTTTCGTAAGTCAAGGTGGAGACCCAACTGGTACAGGTATGGGCGGTAGCGGCAAAAACATTAAATGTGAAACAGCTGGAAACCCACACAAACACCAAGCAGGAAGCCTTTCAATGGCACATGCTGGTAAAGACACTGGTTCTAGCCAATTTTTTATCGTACACGCACCTCAACCACATTTAGATGGTGTTCATACTGTTTTCGGTCAAGTTACAAGTGGACTTGAAGTAGCAAAAGCTATGAAAAATGGCGCTAAAATGGAAAAAGTAGAAGTTTTCGACGCTGAATAAGAAAACTGACGCCGCTTTGCAGCGCAAAGCATACTCTTTCTTGAAACAAGCAAAAAGCAGCTCCCCAATAATTGGGGAGCTGCTTTTTCTTATAATAAAAATGATATGCCGAATATAAGTAGAAGAGGCACGAGTAAAACAATCCAACTTATAGGATGAGCAAAATTTAAAGTCCAACCTACACCAAATCGCTTTTCTACCATAATACTTGGATCGTTTTTGTTCATGTAAAACATCCCGCCCTTCCAATATCGGTCCTCGTCAACAGCTATCTTGTTTTCTATGGCTGGACTGTTTTCTTCTACTTTTAATCGAGATCCACTTTGTCCTACTTTAATTACATAAATGCCAACAACTGCAAATGTTAGTATTAAGAAAGTTAGAGGGAGAGCCCACATGATAAGAGATGAGGATATCTCGGGATGAATCGTCTGCAAGTGAAAATATCCCATCATAAGTGTTATTCCAATAGTGATAAAGAGCGCTAACAAACTCGTATATTTTCGAAATGCTAGTTGCTGCACAAGTGAAGCTTTTTTATTGGCTGGATTAAGGCGAGCTCCCGAAAATTTCATACCTTCACTCATCATAAGGAACATACCTTGCATCACAAGTAAAATAAGTGGCAGTGCAACTACACTAAAATATGTTTTTTCGCTGAACGCGTCTGCTTCTCCTGTAGGTCCCCAGTGAGTAGGAATCATCTCTGGCATTTGGTCATATTTCATAAATGTATATATGATTAAACCTATAGTAACAAACATAGGAATGATAAAGAGTACACGGGGTATTAGTTTGAGTTTTTCCTGAAACTTTACATCAACTACTCTCACTTCACTTTTCCCTATTAACCACCCTTGTGTTTCTTTTAGTCTTTTCATTCGAAGATGCATCATAAAATAATAGCCAATGCTCACAAACAACGTTGTAAACTGAACTCCTACACTCACTAAAGCTAACGTTTCTTCTGCCGGATTTTGAGTTAAAGCCCACCAGAGATAGACCCCAAAAATAATCATTCCGAACGTTAGTACAACCGTCGTATAGGTATTTTTTAATTTTATCACCACTGAATCTTTTGTATGACTATCTGGTATATACACGCCAAATGCTTCTGTTGGCTTTAGAAATTTCGGCATAAATGCTTGTAAAATAGTTATAAATAATAGGATGAATCCAAAGAGTGTAATAATCATTTGTTCCCCTCCTCAATATTCTGTACGAGCTTGCGTACCATCTCTACTAGTTCTTCTTCTGAGAGCTTTCGAACTAATCCCTCTGTAATAATTGGTCTTAGCTGAGCTTCAAGTTTTTGCTTTTCTTCCTCTGTTGCCTTCGGAATACCACTTGGTCGAATAATTACACCTGATTTTGCCACTATTTGTATAAACTCTTTTTCCTCTAGATAGTGATATGTCTTATTTACTGTATGCATATTCATCCCAAGATCACTCGCAAACGCTCTAACAGACGGTAGCGAGTCACCTGGCTTTAACTCACCTCGTACTATACCTTCCATAAGTTGGTGTGCCAACTGCAAATAGATGGGGACATCAGAATTAGATTCTATTTCAATAAACATGAGTCACCCTCCCTTATTTTGTTCTATATATAGCATAACACATTTGTTCTATATATAGTAGAGCAAATAACAATAAAAAAACCCTACTTAGACTCTAAGTAGGATTGATATTTAGTTCAAAAGATATTGTTTTCCTTTTTCATAATAGATTTGCATTTCCTGAGAAGGAACCATTCCTCCGCCAGTTGCCCAAACTATATGAGTAGTTTTTTTCAAGGGTACTCCTTGTGTTGTTAAATGAATTGGTCCTGTCATGCCCGCAAGTGCAGAAGGTTCTAATAGAATATTTTCCGTGTCAGCCAATAAAGCTAAAAGCTCATAAAGTGTTTTATCTTTAATCGTGAAGCTTCCACTTATGAGCTGCTCAAGCGTTTTTCCTACAAACCCTGACGGTCGACCTACAGCCAGTCCATCTGCAACTGTTTTGTTATCAAGGCCGATATCAGCTACTGAAATATTTTCATGTAATCCGGTCATTAAACCAAGTAGCATGCAAGGGGAGTTCGTAGGCTCTGCAAAAAAGCACTTCACATAGTCCCCGAATATTAGTTTTAGTCCAAACGCCACTCCTCCTGGCCCACCACCAACTCCACAAGGCAAATATACGAAAAGTGGATGTTCGGCGTCGACAATGATTTGCATTTGTTCTAGTTGAGTTTTCAACCTACTTGCAGCAACAGCATATCCGACAAATAAGTCGATGGAATTTTCGTCATCGATAAAAAAGCACTTTGAATCTTTCTCCGCCTGTTTCCTACCTTCCATCACCGCAATACTATAGTCAAAGTCATACTCTACAACCGTTACGCCTTTTGAACGAAGCATATCCTTTTTCCATTGTTTCGCATCACTAGACATATGCACAGTTACTCGAAATCCTAATTTGGCACTAATTATTCCTATGCTTAATCCAAGATTTCCAGTAGAACCTACTGCAATCGAGTAATTTGAGAAAAACTGTCTAAATCTATCGGTTGAGAGAATAGCATAATCATCTGTTTCTTCCAATAAACCTTCTCGCATCGCAAGTTGCTCTGCAATTTTAAGCACCTCATAAATACCACCACGGGCCTTTATAGATCCTGAAATTGGTAAGGCATTATCACATTTTAACAGCAATTCTCCATCAAACTCTGTATGAAAGAATTTTTTTATGGAAGATTCCATTGTAGGAATTTTTACAAGTGGAGACTCAATAATCCCCTTTGCTTTTGCTGTTTCTGGAAAAGCAATACATAAATAAGATGCAAAGCGATCTAAACGATCGCTTGCATCTTGAACCATTTCAGCAGTAACAGAAACATTTTTTAATGCCTCTTCTGAATCTATTTTATTTGGATTAAACCATATTATTTCTTCTTTCCTTTGCATCTTGGAGATTAAGGGGAATTTCATTTCTAATTGTTGGTTATTCATCGTTGTAAACCCTTTCTATTCTAAGCTCAACACATGCGTAGTATCCGGAGAGCGCTCGTCAAATTTAAACCCATTAGCACGGTAAAATGAATCTGCCTTTGCGGACTCTGTTTTAGTTGTTATTTCCTTAAAGTGACCTTTGGCATTTTCAGAAACCACTTTCAACAGTTCGCTTCCTATACCCTTGCGACGATGCTCAGGTAATGTATAAAATCGATATAGTCTTGCGGAGTTGTCAGCTTCACTAGCAGTATTTTTAAACAAACCACCTAGTGCTACCAGTTCATCTTCATCCCACGCTCCATAAATTGCCTCTCCTTGTTCGCTGAAGCGATGTGTCCCGTCTTCATATTCGGAAGCTAATCTGGATACAAAACGATACCCTTCCTTTTCACTTTCTTGAATTAGTTTGGATACGTTGACTGCGTTCAAATCTGAAATATTTTTCACTTCGATTGACATATACGTTCCTCCATTCTATTTTTGAAAAATGAACTCTTTGTTACTTTCTATATAGGAAGGCAAATCCCCTCTATATGTTTAATATATTACCATCATCCATGCTTTATACTGTCCTGCTTAGTATACGTCATTTACAATCAGTGTTTATTTTGGTGAGCCCGTTGAAGCAAGTAAAATCAATGTATCGTTTGCTTATGGCAGAACTTATGAGGAACATTAACGTCCCTATATTAAATTAACCAGAGGAGTGAGACAATGGGATTTTGGTATTTCTTAATACTATTCGTAGGAATATTTTTAGTAATTAAGGGGCTACTTGGAAACAAAAAATTCATTTTAATAGTTGTTGGACTATTATGTATTGCGTTATCAATATTTATGTTTTCTCCAGGAAGTGCTGAAATCATTTCAGAAATATTCCATTTAAATTAGAGGTCGGTAGTTTGAAGTCGTGCTCGTGGAAATGATTTTCATATCTATTAAATAAGCCCATGCTAGTCAAATCAGCATGGGCTTTCGTTTATTATTTTATAGCAGCTAATCTAGCTTCTACTTCTTCATCAGATAATTTATGTTCTACGATGTAGCGATTGCGAGGATGCTCGCGGCATTCGTCCGAACAGCTGCGCAGATACTTATGTTCGTTTTCTTCTGAGCAAAGAATTTTGTCATTACAATCAGGATTTGCGCAGTTTACATAACGCTCACATGGCTCCCCTGTGAAATGGTCTTTACCAACCACGACATGCTCTACCTGGTTTACCGGGACAGCGATACGCTCATCGAATACGTACATTTGTCCATCCCAAAGTTGTCCACGTACTTCTGGATCCTTGGCGTAAGTTGCAATTCCACCATGTAGTTGACCTACACCCTCAAAGCCTTCTCTTACTAACCATCCTGAGAATTTTTCACAGCGTATTCCGCCAGTACAATACGTAAGTACTTTTTTACCTTCGAACATTTCTTTGTTTTCAATCATCCAGTCTGGTAGGTCCCGGAAGTTGCGAATTTCTGGACGAATCGCACCACGGAAATGTCCTAGATCAAATTCATAATCATTACGAGCATCAATGACAACTGTATCCTCTGCCTGCATTTGTTCGAAAAACTCTTTCGGAGAAAGGTATTGTCCTGTTATTTCATTTGGATTAATATCGTCCGCTAATCCTAAATGCACAATCTCTTTTTTAGGACGTACATGCATTTTTTTAAAGGCATGTCCTTCTGCTTCATCTATTTTATACACCATGTCAGCAAATCGTTCGTCTGCCTTCATCATATTCATGTATGCCTCAGTTTGTTCAAACGTTCCTGAACAAGTTCCGTTTATACCTTCGTCTGATACTAAAATACGCCCTTTTAACCCGATTTCCTTACATGCTGCAAGATGTTCTTGCGCAAATGTTACTGGATCTTCAATCGGGACATATTTATAGTAAAGTAATACTCTGTATGCATTTGTGTCCATTTTTTACTCCACCTTTTCTAATTTTGTCCACCGTATAATATACCAAAAAAAATAGCAAATGTTAAATAGATTGTTTCTTTTTAAAATTTAAAAAGCAACTCAAAGACTTGAGATAGAAAGTTTAAATTCTCTTTTAGGTACTCTGTTTAATAGTAGAGCCACCATATACTGTATTTAAGCAGTTTGGCGTGAAGGTTTTACAGTACTTGTAGAGAATCTAATATAGTGGCAGTAGGTTTATTTAAAATAATTTACCGAGTAGATAATAACAATTTCCAGAAGTAGGTGACCTTAATATTATGTTAGCATCCAAAAGCATTTTAAATACCTGGATGAAGTTTGATGATTTCCCCATGGAGACATTGACAAAAGTTTTGTTTTACCACAAAAATAGCGTAACAAAACAAAGAGATGTTTCTCTTATGAGAGAACACCGGCATCAATTTGGTTTATCGGGTAATTGCTTTGACCTTGCATTTCTGTTACTTGATGAATTTAAAAAGGATGGTATCACTGCCTATCCGATAGGCCATAACTTAAGTACCCCTCATGCTCATGTTGCAGTCATCGCTTTAGATGAGTTAGGTAACCGTTTTTTTTGTGATTTAGGAGACCAATGGTTAAGACCAATCTTAATAGATACCGACACCCAAGAATATACTGATGAAAAACTCAATGGTTTTTTTCCAGCAGCAACGATTCAAGTGAAACCAAGCAAACGCGGTATAGAGATCCTTTACCACAGACCAAATGGGAAAATATCGAATCAGGTATTTGATACTAAACCAATAGAAATGAATTACTTTATGCAAGCCGCCGAGTTCTCTCAAAACTTTATTAAGCCGCGACCTTTATTAGAATGTAGAACTCCTTTTAAAAATGAAATTGCACATTGGGAATTCTATAACTGGGAAAGTTTTTTAAGTACAAGTGAGGGGTTGTTTAATGAACCGAAGTTGCATTCAATAGAAGATTGGGCTGAAAAAATAAATGATATAACTGGTTATGATCTGCAGTTTTTAGTGGATGTCCTAAAGCAATACAAGGAATTATCTACCCTGGAATAATAGAATTTTAGTATATCGTATCTCCATCAAAAAGATTAAGTTGAGCTCCATAGGTAAGGCGTTATAATATGTTTATGTTATTTACGGGAGCATAACAAAAAACGAACAAGCAAGCATATGAATGCCTCTTGTTCGTTTATATATTCTTGTCTATTTTGTTTTATTGGCAATTTCTATCGCACGATTGGTACCTTCTGCAGCTGCATCTAGCGCTTCCTGAGCATCCATTCCTTGGTATAGATTTTCAAGAGCCGTTACAATCTGTTGACGTGATTCAGGAAATACCGATATTAGAGCACCTTGTGTTGCAATAGAAGGCTCAGTGCTTTGCAATTGATCTACAGTAACTTTTAACTGTGGTGTAACCTCCCATGCATCTTTGACGTTTTGTTCTTCATATGCAGATGGGTTAATGGCGAAGTACCCTGTTTCTAAGTGCCATCTTGCTTGAATCTCTGGCGTAGTTAAGTATTTCATAAATTCCCAAGCTGCTTCTTGTTCTGCTTCTGCAATTCCTTTAGACATCCATAGGGATGCACCACCAATTACAACACCATTACGTTTTACTTCGTCTGCGTATGGAATATATGCTGCTCCTACTTCAAAAGGAGCGTTATCAATAATACCTTTTACCCCTGCAGAGGAATCCATATACATTGCAACTTTTCCAGATTGGAATGCTGCGCGAATATCATCCCAATTTGTTCCAAAGTTCCCGAAAGTTCCTGCTTTGTTCATCGTGTCTAAAAAATTGAAGGCATTTAGTCCTTCTGGTCCATTGAAAGTAGCTTCTGTTGCATCACCAGCACGACCATTTTCTTCATTTACATATAGACCACCTTGCGTAGCAACTAACTCTTCAAAAAACCATCCATATGTCAGCATGGAGAAACCTTTCATATCATCTGTTTTTAATTTTGCAGCTGCATCAATAACCTCCGAAAATGTTTCTGGGGCTTTTTCTGGATCCAGACCAGCCGCTTTAAATGCATCTTTGTTATATAACATTACGGGTGTTGATGAGTTAAATGGCATAGAGTATAACTGATCATCTACCGTGTAGTAATTTAATATATTTTCTTCCAGCTGAGAAAGGTCATATTTGTCTTTATCGATAAAATTCTGGATTGGCTCTACAAAGCCACTATCAATCATATATTTTGTTCCTACTTCAAATACCTGCGTTATGGCTGGGGCATCTTTTGTACCTCCAACACTACGAAGCTTCGTTAATGATTCTTCATATGACCCTTGGAATTCTGCCTGCACTTCATATTTATCCTGAGATGCATTAAAATCTGCAACAATAGCATCTAAAGAAGTCTGACCTGCTCCAGACATTGCATGCCAAAAGGAAATAACTGTTTTGCCTTCTTCAGTGGTAACTACTTCTTTTTCTGTTTTTCCCTCATTACCATCCTTTTCAGACGAACTACTATCACTGTTGGTACATGCTACTAAAGCAAAAAGACTAAGTAATAATAAAGCTAAAAATCCAAATTTAGATGATTTCCTCATAATTAACGTACACCTCTTTTTTAGTTTTGAACAACCGTTATTTTAGAGCTCCTTGCGTTAACCCTTTTTGTAATTGCTTTTGACCTAAAAATAATAATAGTAGTGTTGGTATGATTACTACAATTACGCCTGCCATAACCACCCCCCATTCTGTTGCTACTTCTTGCGATTGAAGTTGCTTCAAACCGATTTGGACGGTACGAACCGAGTTATTGGTTGTCACTAAAAGTGGCCATAAATACATATTCCATGTTGTCAAAAACCCATAAGCCCCTAATGTAACAAGACTTGTTTTTGAAACAGGTAATACTACTCGAAAGAAAAATCCAAACTTACTCAATCCTGCTATTTGCGAAGCCTCATGAAGTTCTTTTGGAATAGTCTTAAAATGTTGTCTCAGTAAAAATGTCCCAAATGCTAAAGCAAAAAACGGCAATGTCATTCCTTGATAAGTATTAATCCAATCTAGTTTTTGGATGGTGAAAAAGTTTGGAATCATCGTCGCTTCCCACGGAATCATCATTGTCGAGATAAATAAGAAAAAGATAAAGTCTCTACCCTTAAACGAGATAAAAACAAATGCATATGCAGCCAAGCTACAAACAACTAACTGACCAAGCATTACTCCCAGTGAAACGACAAAACTATTGATCAGGTAATTAAATAAAGGAAGCCGATCAAACACCTTTACATAATTATCAAGACTAAAGGTAGACGGTAGTAACTTTCCAGATAAAATCTCTCCACCCGTCATGAAACTTATCATAAATGCGTAAATGATTGGAAAAAACATAATAATTGATGTAACAATCAATAAGAAATAAAGAATTAGCTTTTTCCATACCCTCATTGGTAATGCACCTTCTTTTCCCCAAGCTTAAATTGTAAAATTGTTACGATTAAAATACATATAAACAAGAACACCGCCTGGGCACTCGCTGTTCCGAATTGATAATTGATGAACGCTTCTCTATAAATGGAATATACGATTAAATTGGTAGATTGAGAGGGTCCACCTTTCGTTAAAATATCAATTTGTCCAAAAGTTTGAAAAGCATTTATAAGTGAAATGGTAATGATGAAAAACAAAGTTGGAGAAAGCATAGGGATTGTAATCCTCTTTAATCGATACCAATAACTAGCACCATCAATACGTGCACTCTCGTATAAATACTCATCAATGTTTTGTAAACCACCAAGTATTATCAAAAAGGAAAACCCTGTATTTAGCCAAATAGTCGAGAGGGACACTGAAAATAATGCCCATGTTGGATCTAATAGCCATTCAATTTGTGGGAGATTAAAGATATTCAAAAATTTATTGAACATCCCAACACTTGGGTGAAATAAAAATAACCAAACGACTGAGGAGGCTGCTACAGATACCCCCATTGTGGAAGCATAGATCGTTCTGAAAAACCCGATTCCTCTCAGTTTTTCATTTGCAAGTAACGCTAAAATGAGGGCAATAATGATTCCTGTTGGAACTGTATACAAAACAAATAAGAACGTTGCTTTAATACTATTGAGAAATGCATCTGATTCTAGTAAATAAGTATAGTTTTCTAGACCCACAAAAATCGCAGCTTCACCTGCTTGATCTGTTAAAAAGAAGCTTAAGTAAATAGTTCGAAACATCGGATAAAAAACAAATACTGTAAATAGTATAATGGAGGGCAATAAATACAATAGGGCGGTCCTCACATTAGATGACCGTTGCCAATAGCTAATTTTTCTTCGTTTGGTTACCGTCGTCATACAAATACCTCTTTACCAAATACATGATTTTCGACGTCTGATGGAGTTTTAATAATTTTCTTTGTCTCACTATCAAAGAAGCAGAAGGATTCATAATTCATCATTAGAGGAATATTATCGCCTATTTCAATTTGCCATTGTCCACTCCACTTAACTTGCCAGGATTCCCCATTTAATAAAAAGGTGAAAATTGTTTCATTACCTAAAATTTCTACATTAGAAACTTCCACTATGAATTTGTCTTTTTCCACTGTCTCTTTGGTTGCCGCTTTAATATGCTCAGGTCGTATCCCTACAATTATTTGTTCAGTTAAATAATGCGCATCTGCTGTTGGTATTGGAATCACAATAGAATCGCTTAATCGAATTGTACTCATTATTTTATCGCCAACACCAGTTGCTAGATTCATAGGAGGTGAACCTATAAATGTAGCGACAAAAGGGTTAGCCGGATTATTATAAATATCGATAGGCTTGCCTATTTGCTGGATGGATCCCTCATGGAGAATCATTATTCGATCACCCATAGTCATTGCTTCGATTTGGTCATGTGTCACATAAATCATCGTAATTCCTAAACGTCTTTGAATTTGCCTTATTTCAGAACGCATATGTGCCCGTAGCTTTGCATCTAAATTAGATAGGGGTTCATCCATTAAACAAATAGGTGCTTCTGTTACAATTGCTCGAGCTAATGCGACTCTTTGACGCTGACCACCCGATAACTCTCTAGGTTTCCGCTTTAAGTAATCCGTCAACCCAAGCATTTCTGCTACTTCACTTGTTCGTTTAGCTCGCTCTTTTTTATCAATTTTTTTTACATGTAAACCAAATTGAATGTTGTCTTCAACCGATAGGTGAGGATATAATGCATAGTTTTGAAACACCATGGATAAATCTCGTTTGCTTGGTGGCAAGTCATTCACTTCTATGTCACCAATTTTCAAGATACCACCCGTTATATCTTCTAATCCCGCAATCATTCGAAGCATTGTACTTTTTCCGCATCCTGAAGGACCGACGAGAACAAAAAATTCCCCCGGTTCAATAGTTACGTTAATATTGGATATAACGTTAGATTGCTTATCATACGATTTCGAGACATCAATCAATTCAACCCTCTTCATAGCATTCCATCCTCTCTACCTTTATCAAGTAAAATTATAGTGACGACCTAGCTAAAATAGATGTTAATTATTCCAATAAACTCATTCTACTAGACAAAACTTTATAATGTAAAGTAATTGTCAGTTTTTACTGAATATTTACATTTTTAACTAAATCTTATTAAAACTTTACTAGAAAGGAGTCTCTCATGCGCTTATTATTTACTATACTAGTAAGTTTATGTTTAATAGCAGGCTGTGATAACTCGGAAAACAGTATACAACCAATTTCCAACGACAAGTTATTAATCATAGCGCACCGCGGGGCTTCTGCTTTTGCACCGGAGCATACGATGACTGCTTATGAGATAGCCCACCAAGCGGATGTAGACTATATTGAAATAGATTTACAAATGACAAAGGATGGAGTGTTAGTTGCTATGCACGACGAAAAGGTTGATCGTACAACGGATGGACTTGGCTTTGTAAAGGAGTATACGTTGGAAGAATTGAAGCAGTTAAATGCAGGGAAATGGTTTAATGAAGCATATCCAGATTTGGCTAACAAAGAGTTTGAACAAGAGAAAGTCCCCACCTTAGAAGAGATTTTTGTTCAGTTCGGGGATGATGTAAATTATTATATTGAGTTAAAGTCACCACGTATTTATAAGGGAATGGAAGAGAAGCTTTTCAGTTTATTAAAAAAGTATGATTTATTAGGAGAGGACCACACCTTGCCAAAAGTTATTGTGGAGTCATTCAATGAGGATACTTTAACAAAGTTTCATACACTAGAGCCGACGCTTCCTCTTGTTCAACTGTTTAGTTTTAAAGAGAAAGCTGCGTTATCTCATTTAGATTATGAACGTTTGCAAACTTATGCTAGTGGAATTGGGGTTAATTTAAAATCGGTCGATCAAGAATTTATTCACGAAGCCCAATTAAATGGAATGCAGGTGCATCTATATTCTATTAAAACTGAAAATGAAATGAAGAATGCGATCCATCTTGATGCAAACGGGGTATTTGTTGATAATCCCATCTTAAGTGAGCTCCAGTAGAAAGTTAACTTCCTGCTTGAAGCGCATGCTCACATAATTTATGGAAGCTTGCTTCAAATTTTTCATTGTCTTCTTTTTGACGTTTCTTAGGACCCTTTAAGCGCCCCCCTGCCTGCCTAATTTTCTTAGATATATGGCGACTGTCTAACAGTTGGTCAATGTTCTCAGGAGTATACCATCGTCCGTTTTGATCGATTGCAAAACCTTGCTTAGCCAATACCATTGCCGCTAGGCCATAGTCTTGGGTAACGACTATGTCCCCTTTTTTCACTCTATTTACTAGAACAAAGTCTACTGCATCTGCTCCTTTAGATACCATTATTGTATCTGCACCTTCTCGTTGCATATAATGCGCAGTATCACATAGTAAAGTAACGTTCATATTAAACTTTTTCGACACAAAAATCGTTAAATCTACTACTGGACATCCGTCAGCATCAACTAAAACATTTACCATTTTACGCACCTCATTTTCACTTGCTTATCCTTACATTATATTATATCCAATCTAGTAAAGTATAATCTGTCGGAATTGCCTTTTAACCTTCCTACTTATCCTTATCTTTGAAAAAAAACGCCCAAATTTCTGGACGTTTACTTTTCATATGCTCCTAAAATTTCTACTGCTTTTTCTGTTACCGACGTATCTACCGCCTTATCAAAATCTACATCCCCACTAATAGCTCCGTTTTCTTTGTATGCATTATATTGTTTTAATACATCATCTAAAAACATTGTACCGTCTGGGTTTAATCCAGTTACAAATACTTTTTCCCAGAGCGAAGTATCTTTTAGAGATGTATGCTTTGTCATGATGTCTATAATTTCAGCTTTGTTCTCCCCTTTAATAAAGGCATCATTGTAATCACGAACCCCTTTTAAATAGGCAGCCATGAACCGCAGGGAGACCTCCTGTTCATCACTCATGAACTGTGGTGAACCTAATACCATAGCAATTTGAGACTCAGGTGCATAGTCAGTCGCATCTCCAAACCGTTGATGAAATCCATTTTCAACACCTTGCGCTATTAATGGCTCAATTTGTAACGCTGCATCAATCGAGCCATTTTCAATTGCACCTAGCATACTTCCGAAATCCGCAAGTAATACAAGCTCTACATCCTCAGTCGTTAATCCAGCATGCTTTAGCATTTCCAAATAGATATATTCATCAATCGAGTTTTTAGAGGATATTGCAATTTTTTTTCCTTTAAAGTCTTCATAATTTTTTATTTCATCTACCATTTGATTTCCAATTACAAATGAAAAATAAGATTTTCCTGGAACATTATGCCCTTTGTCTGCAATAATTTTCACGTCAATTCCTTGTGCAATAGCATTAAAGAATGACGCAGTCGATACTCCTCCTGCGATATCTACATCTCCAGAAGCAAGGGCCGGCAACATTTCATCACTATTCGAGAACACCGCAAACTCTACATCTATATTGTAATCCTCAAAGTACCCTTTTTCTTTTGCGATATAAAACCCAGCTCCAGAGGCAGATCCATCTTCAGCGATAACAACCTTAACCTTTTCCTCTAGTGGTGCAAGATCTCCTGAAGGATTTTCTTTACTCACCTCATCATCTACTTTGGATGAACTGTCCTTATCTTTAGAACTACATGCACTTAGTAAAAGTACAAAAGATACTACAATTAAAAAGCCCCACTTTTTCACATATTTCCTCCTTACTTTCTCGACTTTTGAACTTCCTGCTGTAGATGATTCCAGATCGCTATAAACTGCTCCGCCATTTCCAGATTGGCACGAACTTGCTCCATCGTACGTGGTCTTGGCAGAGGTACTTTTATCTCTTCTACTATCTCTCCCGGTTGAGCACTCATCAATACAATACGGTCACTTAATAACAAAGCCTCATCGATACTATGCGTAATAAAAATCACCGTTTTTTTCGTCTCAGACCAAATAGATAGCAGCTCTTCTTGCAAGATGAACTTGTTCTGTTCATCCAGCGCTGCAAATGGTTCATCCATTAGCAATATTTCCGGATCATTTGCAAAAGCTCGTGCAATACTTATCCGTTGTTTCATGCCCCCTGAAAGTTCTTTTGGGTATAGCTTTGAGAACTTTGTAAGACCAACTTTCTTTAAATAATAATTGGTTTGCTTTCGAACAAACTCTTTAGGCAGATGACGCATATTCAGTCCAAATGCTACATTTTCTTCTACAGTCAACCAAGGAATAACTCCCTTTTCTTGAAATACCATTGATTGCAATGGCCGGAAGTCTGTATCTGATTCTATTGAAAATGTACCCGAACTTGGTTGTTCCAGGTCAGCAAGTATTCGTAGTAAAGTTGTTTTTCCACATCCACTTGGACCAACTATACAGACAAACTCTCCTTCTTCTACGTTTAACGTAATATTTTGTATAGCTGTCACACTATTATTTTTTTTATAAAATACTTTCGTGAGATTATCAATAGAAATTTTTACTGGTTGGTCCATCTAATCACCTCCAAGGGATAATTTTTCTTTGTAGTCCGCGTAATAAAAGAGAAAACATAAATCCAAAGAAAGAAATGAGGATCAATCCGACGAACATTTCTTTTAACATAAACGCTTTATAGGAAGTCCAGATTAAATAACCGATACCTGATGTTGCCCCCATCATCTCAGCTGCGACAATCGTCAGTAGCGCAATCGCCTGCCCCATTTGAATTCCTTCTAACATAACTGGAAGGGCGCCCGGGAAAGCAATTCTAAGAAAGAAATCAGTGGGGCTTGCACCATAATTTTTGGCTACGTCTAAGTGAACTTTTTCTATATTCAATACGCCAGCGACAGTATTAATAACCACTGGGAAAAATACACTTCCTGCAATAGTAACAACTTTTGAAAAATCTCCAATACCAAAAAGGATAATGATGATCGGTAGTAAAGCCAAAGTCGGGATAGGCATAAAAGCCATGACAATCGGTGAGATAAAATGACGGATCGGGGCGTACAATCCCATTAGTAGCCCAATAATTATTCCTGGTATTACACCTAATAAAAATCCTGCGGCTATTCTATACAAAGAGACAGAAATATGTGTCCATAACAACCCACTTGTCATCAATTCAAAAAATGTAGAAACAATGGCAGATGGGGGTGGAAAAAATCGTATATCAAGTACACCTGTTCTTGAACAAATTTCCCAAAGTAAAAGAATGAAAATAGGAGAAATAATGGTTAATAATTGTTTTCCTCTCTCTTTTACCTGTCGCTTCTTCCATTCTTGTTGTTCCATTTCATAGGGATTGTATAATTTACCCTCTTTTTCCTCGTGCATTTTTCACCACCTCTTGTAAAAATAATATGATGAAAGGGGAATTTGTGTGAAAGACATACGGTATACTAGATAGCATCTATCAGAATTTTCTAGTTTGACAGAAAAGACGTAGGATGATAAATTGGTAAATATTTGGGGGAGGTAATTTATTTGTCGTCGAAGGAGTTAACTTCTAATAGGGAAATGCCATATTTCGTTATTAGTGTTATTTTCAGTTTGTTATTATACATACTTGCTATCGTGTCTTTATTTGGTATAGCTATTTTATTAATTCTTTTCGTATTTTTGCTTTATGCTAATGTAGTTATGCTCGGCTCTATTCGAGGAAATGGGATACGTATTAGTGAAAAGCAATTCCCGGATGTATACGCGCGTGTCGTGTCTTTGTCTGAAAAAATGAACATAAAAAAAGTTCCTGATGTGTTCGTTATTCATTCAGAAGGAGCATTTAATGCATTTGCTACAAGATTTCTAGGAAGAAATATGGTAGTTATTTATTCGGAAGTTTTTGAGTTAGCTAGAGAACGAGGTGAAGCAGAGCTTGATTTTATCATTGCCCACGAACTTTCTCATGTAAAGAGAAGACATGTGTGGAAGAACATTTTAATCATGCCTGCACAATTTATACCATTTCTCTCGCAAGCGTATAGTAGATCTTGTGAATATACCTGTGATCGTGAAGCTGCCTATTATATACAAAATGGAATGGCTGCTAAACAAGCGCTTACTATTCTTGGCGTTGGAAAAAAGTTATATTCAGAAGTAAACGAAGACGCATATTTGGAACAAATCCATACAGAATCGAATATTGCCGTATGGTTAAGCGAAGTGTTATCCAGTCATCCACTTTTACCTAAACGAATTCAAGCTGTCGGGAACTTTATGAGAATAGAAGGTACACCAAATTACTATTCTAACTCCAGCAAAATTGCTCTTGGAGTGGGTGCACTCATTGGAATTTTCTTTGTTTGTTATATTGCGGTCATAGCTTTATTTGCAGCTGGTACACTCACTTATGCTAGTTTGTTTTCTGGGAGTATTTTCAATGAACTATCTCCTGAAGAAGATTATTTAAGTGATGAGTATTCATTGACCTTAACTCCTCTAATGGAAGCTGTTTCAGATGGGGATGAAGAAAAAGTTAATAGTCTACTATCTAGTGGAATTGATATAGAAGAGATGGACTCAGAGCGAACAACTGCTCTTCATTATGCAATATACGCAGGAAATATTGCGATAGCAGAAAAGTTATTAGAGGCTGGGGCTAATCCAAATACCTCAGATAATTACTCTAATACGTTAACCGCTGCATTGGAATACCAAAACTATGAAATGGCTGCTCTCCTATATGAGTATGGAGCAGATCCAAAGATAGTTGACCCACAAGGTTTATCCGCCTTAAATATGCTTGAGGTGTATAGCGAGGAAGAATTTTTAGATATTATAAGATAAGTATTGAGATAAAGCATAAGATGTCCTGTTTCTATTGCTTTCGAAGGACTTTAGACTTTCTATTATTATCGTTTGAATTTTAGTGATATTGGTTGTGACGACCGTCATAACCAATATCACTTTTTTTGTTATTCTTATGTTGTTTGTCAGTCAGTCGCCTGCCTACATCTCTTAGACAACTAATGAAAGGTACTTTTTATTGAGCTAGACTACTATTATCTTCTATCCAAAATAACACAATTTTATTCCGTTCTATTTATAATTAATCAATTTCTACTCATTTATTAGTTGCTGCTAATTAATTCATTATAAACTGTCAGGGTCCGTGTAAACCTCAAATCATATCCGGATTTCACTAAATAATCTATTATGAAATTGGTCTATTTAATAACAAATTTTGTACTGCTATAACCTGCCTTTTGTTTCTCCACTTCTAAAATGGCTGGGATCGCTGCTTTTAGCTCTGCTACATGGGAGATAACGCCAATCATACGTCCAGATTTTTGCAGATCAACTAATGTATCGATTGCTTTGTTGAGAGACTCCTCATCAAGAGATCCGAATCCTTCATCGATAAACATGGTCTCGATACGAATATTGCCTTGGAAGCTTTGAATAACGTCGGCCATTCCAAGTGCTAGACATAATGAAGCATTAAACTTTTCGCCACCTGACAATGTTTTTACGTCTCGTTTCTGACCTGTATAGGCATCATATACATCCAACCCGAGTCCACTTTGTTTCCCATGTGTTTCCTGTCTATCACTTCGCAGCAATTGGAACTGACCATTCGACATATGCTTTAATCGTTCGTTCGCTGCCTGAACAATTTGCTCCAAGTATTCTATTTGTACATAACGCTCAAATGATATTTTCTTTTGGTTATGCCCCCTCAATATGTCATAGAGATCCATAATTCGATGTACTTGTTCCTCTAATAGAGTAATTCTCTCACTAGTAGAAGCAATCTTATCTTCTATTTCTTTTCCTGCCTTTACGTACTCTTTTGTACTATTACATATCGTTAAAGCCTGCTCGTACATTTCTTTTAACTGATTCAATTCATCCTCGAGAGGCTTTAGTTCAACTTTTGTTTTGTTTTCCAGTTGTCCTTTTCTTTCTCTTACTTGCTCCGTAAATGTATGGAGCCTTTGCTTATATTCTTCACATTGATATTTTAGGGTTGAGCGCTCTGTTTCGGTTAGTTTAGCAGCCAAATACTCTCCTAAAGTTTCAAACGTTGCTTTGCTCAAGGATTCTCTAAATTGGGTTAAAGCTTTTTCGCGTTTTACTTCCGCTTCTTGTAATGATTTAGAGGTGTGCTCTAGTGCTAAGCGGGCTGTGGTACACGCATCATGGGTTGACTGCATCCTATTTTGTACATTTTCCCATGCAAGGGCTAATTGTTCTTTTTGCTTTGTTGCAAAAGTAATTTCTGTTTGTAGATTTTGTAAAGTCGGTATATGACCAGGTATTGTGGAAAGCTTCGACTCATATACCGCTCTTGCTTGCTTCACTTGGCTTGACTGCTCTCTGTAAAATGCTTCCATCACTAAGTTACTCTGTTCTAGATTTTCAACTTTGGCTATGGACTCTTTATAAGGTTGTTTTAAAGAAAATAGCAGTTCTTTTTTTAAGCGAAGTTGCTGTACCTCTCTTTGCAAATCGAGCAGATTGGTTTCTACTTGCTCGACCAATTCTGCCTCTACTTCATGTTCCTTCAACTGAACGAGCACTTTTTGTATTTGAGCTTCTGCTGTTTCTTTTTTCGCTTTAAAGGTCAATAAAGTCGATTCTTCCTTATTTAACGCAGCCTTCGCCATTCGAAGCTCACCTTCATCAACAAAACTTTCACCTATATCAATATGCAATGTGGAATGCTCTTTGCTACCGCATACTGGACATGGCTCGCCCTCTACTAGTTTAGATGCAATTAAACTTGCCTGATTCCCTAACCACTGTTGTTCAATATCCTCATACGTTTCTTTGCATTGTTCAAATTTGTCCTGTTGCTTGGCTTCCGCTGAGATCAGTATATGCAGTTCCTGGTCAACGACTTTATATTCTTGCAGTTTGTTATGCTGCGCTTGGAGCAAAGTAAGCTGTTGTACCTTACTGTCTAAAGGTTCTAGTAGTTCTTCTAACTTCTCTATTTCTAACTTCTGTTCTTTTAACAAGTTCTTATGTTTTTGGAGATTAGCAGCTATTGTCGAAAGCTTTTGTTCAGCCTCTAAACTACCTTTTTCAAGTAATAACAACTCTTTCCTCTTAATCTCCAACTCTTCAAATATAGGTAATAGACTGTTTAAGTAGATAACCATTTCCACACTTTTTTCGCGTGCTTCTTTATTATTCGATTCGGTTGTAAAGATAATTTCTGTTTGTTTCAAATTATCCTCTGCAATCATATTTTCTTTCTGCGCTTTCTCCAATAAAGTCCGCTTTCCTCTAACCTCTAGCTCAAGCTCATTGAAATAAGCTTCAATTGGCTCTATAATACTTGCACGCTCCGCAGAATCTAACTGTTGCTGCTTTTCTAAGAACTCATTTTCACGCTCTTTTAAGGCCTTAAGTTGTTGTTCCTTTACTTCCAACTCGATAAAGCGATCATTGATAGCTTTGGTTTCATGATAGACCTTCTGTTTGTTCATATGAAGCTCATATGCTTCTTCATATTTACGTTCGTCTTGTATAATTTTCTCTTTGTAAAAGCTAGTCTCTTCTTTTAATGCCTCTACTAATTGAAAGGTGTTAAAATTAGCTTCATTTATTAATGTAAAAAGGTTAGATTCACGTAGTGGAAAGGAAGCAATAATTTTTTCTGTAAAATTATCCTGTGTCAATTGTTCTTTTCTAAGTTCTGCCTCTGCAATTATCTTTTTCTCTTTGAGTTTTTCATGAATCATTTTGTAGGGCTCTGTTTTAAAAATCTTTCGTAAAATAGCTTCTTTGTTTTCTGTAGTAGAGGTCAATAGCTTTCGAAACTCTCCCTGTGGGAGCATGACAATTTGACTGAACTGATCTAAAGTCAACCCAATGATTTCTTCTACCTTTTTGTTGATCTCCGATACAATCTGTCGTTCGACAACAGGTACTTCTTCAGCAGCTTGTATCTCAAAAAATTCATATCGTTCACCCGTTGCACCTTTATTGCCTTTTTTCACGTGACCTAATTGTCGCAATATGCGGTAACGTCTATTATGTATCTCGAAGACTAACTCAACAGAAGTATGTGTATCATCTGTTGCGAAATCACTACGCATCGTTTTCGTATCGCGACGATCCTCCCCGCTTCCTGAACCGTAAAGCGCAAAACAAATCCCATCAAATATAGTTGTTTTCCCTGCTCCTGTTGCTCCGGAAATAACAAATAGCCTATTTCCTTTTAGTTCAGTAAAGTCAATTGTTTCTGTGAATTTATAAGGACCAAACGCACTCATTTTCAGTTGAATCGGTTTCAATTGGATTTTCCCCCTTCCCGTTCTTCTCGTGCTAATACAGTTAATACTTCTTTAAATATTTCCCCGGTCTCTACCGATGCTTCTTTACCACTAACTTCGGAGTAAAACGAACGGAACAGTGTATATTCATCCTTTTTCGTCCGTCCAACTTCTGGTTCTTCTGACAAACCAATTAATTGAAACGCTTTTCTTTCGACGTGCATGGCATTAGGATAAACGGTCCGGATTTGTTCCATCGGAGATAAAACTGGCGTATCATCTAGTAATTTCACGAACACATAATCTTCACTAACAGGTTGCATTAATATATCCTGCAAAAAACCCTCAACCGTTCTCATATCTCGAGTTGGTGCAAGTAATCTTTTTTCTACAGTCGTTTTACCTTCTGCATCCATCTCCACGATGAAAAAGCCCTTTTTATGGTGCTCCTCCGAAATAGAATATTTTAGTGGTGAACCTGAATAGCGGATTGTTTCGTTTAAAACATAGTGGGCTTGATGTAAATGCCCTAGAGCCGTGTAATGAAACGGTTGGAATAGACTTGCATTTACATATTCTGCTCCACCTATAGCTAAAGGACGTTCGGAATCACTTGTATTTTCCTGTTCTTGACCATGTGGGGTAACAAAGGCATGTCCTACAAATACATGCCTTTTTGTTTTGTCCATCTTCTCTTCTATTAATTCTATTATTTTTTTCATAGCTTGGTTATGTGTAATTATTGTCTCATCTTCCATTAGATATCGGACTTGGGAAGGATCCGCGTATGGCACAAGGTGGAAATGCACCTCTCCATAAGTATCGTTTAAAACTATAGATTTCATGTTCCGACTTAATTGTCCCACAATATGTAAACCCGTTTCTTTCATAAGCTGGCTACCAAAGTTTAGTCGACTAGGGCTATCATGGTTTCCTGCAATAGTTAATAATGGGGTATTGCGTTTCAACACAATCTCTGCAAACAATTCATCCAATAAGTGTACCGCTTCCGTTGGTGGTACTGCTCGATCGTACAAGTCTCCTGCAATAATTACTGCATCTGGCTTTTCTATATCAATTGCTTGGAGAAATTGTTCTAATACAAATCGTTGATCCTCTGTCATATATATCCCTTGAACCAATTTACCCAGATGCCAGTCTGCTGTGTGAAAAAATTTCAATTTAATTCACTCCTTCTATTATTATTCGTTTATTTGATAATTCTAAAGTAATAGGAAATTATGGATATTGAAAAATTTTTGATGCACCTCGTTTACCTCCATGTTATGATGAAAAAAGGGAGGAGGATTTATCATGTCAGCAGAAACTTATCAACTCGCGGCCATTATAATTTATATGATCGCAATGCTCGCAATTGGGTGGTACTCTTATAGAAAAACTACCAATTTAACGGATTATATGCTCGGCGGACGCTCACTAGGTCCCGCTGTTACCGCACTTAGTGCTGGGGCTGCAGATATGTCTGGTTGGTTACTTATGGGTTTACCAGGCGCAATTTATTTATCAGGAATGGGTGAAGCTTGGATTGCCATCGGTCTTACAATTGGTGCATATTTAAACTGGCTATACGTAGCACCGAGACTTCGTGTATACACAGAAGTATCAAGCAATTCTATTACAATTCCTAGTTATTTAGAAAGCCGTTTAAAGCAATCATCTCGATTATTACGTGTTGCATCCGGTTTAATCATTTTACTATTTTTCACGTTCTATGTATCCTCTGGAATGGTAGCAGGAGGAGTTTTCTTTGAAAGCTCATTCGGTTTAGACTATCATACAGGACTTTTAGTCGTATCAGCAGTAGTTGTAGCTTATACATTATTTGGAGGGTTCCTTGCTGTTAGTTATACAGATTTCCTTCAAGGATTACTTATGTTCCTTGCTTTAATATGTGTACCAATCTTTGGTGTATTTATGACTGGTGGAATTGGTGAAACAGTGGAGTCTATTAAAGCTGTGAATCCTACGCACTTAAGTCTTATCGCTGGAACAACAGCTGCAGGTATCATTTCCTCTATAGCTTGGGGCCTTGGTTACTTTGGACAGCCACATATTATCGTTCGCTTTATGGCTATTAGTTCTGTTAAAGAAACTAAACAAGCTCGCAGAATTGGTATTGGTTGGATGATTCTAAGTCTTCTAGGCGCAATTACTACAGCACTTGTTGGTGTTGCATATTTCCAACAAAATCCGGATGTTTCACTTTCAAGTCCTGAGGCAGTATTCATCGTACTAGGACAAGTTGTTTTCCATCCGTTTATCGCTGGTTTAGTATTAGCAGCAGTTTTAGCAGCTATTATGAGTACAATCTCATCTCAATTAATCGTTACTTCTTCAGCTTTAATAGAGGATTTATACAAAGCCATTATTAAAACAGATGCATCCGACAGAACATATGTAAACTATGGTCGTATCGCTGTATTAGTAGTTTCCGTAGCTGCTGCAATCCTTGCTTGGGAACAAAATGAAACAATCTTAGGTCTTGTTGCATTTGCATGGGCAGGCTTTGGTGCAGCATTTGGTCCGGTTATCTTGCTAACACTTTACTGGAGAAAAATTACTTCCACTGGTGCATTAGCAAGTATGATTGTCGGGGCTGTCGTTGTAGTATTCTGGGGTACAAATGATACACTTTCAGGAGCACTATATGAAATCGTCCCTGGTTTTGTTCTTGCATTAATCGTGGCAGTTGTAGTCAGCTTAATGACATACAAACCGAATGCTGAAATCGAAAAAGAATTCGATGAAACATTACGTTTGTTGAAGGAAAGTAAAGAAAAATAACATTAAAAATCCAGTAATAACACGGATTTGTAAAAATTTCTTACACAAAGTATTTCTATGAATACGTTTTGTTATTCAAAGGTTATTTAATAACTGGGTAAGGATAATTATATGATTATGCAAGCAGCATCTCTTCATGGAGGTGCTGCTTTTGCTTTTATTATAAAGGACTATTCACTCTTTTATGTTGGTATAACCTATATGTCCTATATGACACTTGTCATACTTATGACTTGACGTTTATGCCTACTACTAATTTGTGATTTTCCTTATTATTAAGGTAATAGTTCTTACTAGGAGGAATAAAATGAGCAGAGAAAAAACACTCGCATTACGTAAAAACGTAAAACCCTTTGAAAACTCAGAGTTAAATAAGAGTATTATTCAACTAATCAACACTATCCCACCATTTTTCATCTTATGGTTTTTAGCTTATATAAGTTTAGATGTGTCCGTTTGGCTAACCGTTGCTTTGTCTGTTATCGCAGCAGGGTTTGTCGTTCGAGTATTCATCATCTTTCATGATTGTACACATGGTTCTTTCTTTAAAAATAAAAAAGCCAATGATATTACTGGAACAATCACCGGAATCATTACGCTTTTTGCCTATGAAAAATGGAAACGCGAACATAATATCCATCATGCTACTAGTGGAAACCTAGACAAACGCGGTGTCGGCGATATTTGGATGATGACCGTTGATGAATATATAGAAGCAACACCAATGAAAAGACTTTCCTATCGTTTATATAGAAACCCGATCGTAATGTTCGGTTTAGGACCAGCGCTACTTTTCTTAGTAAGCAATCGTATAAACCGTAAAGGTGCCCGCGGAAAAGAACGCAACAATACGTATTTAATCAATATATCTGTAGTTGCTATTTATGCGTTAATGATTTGGTTAATTGGATGGCAAGCATTTGCGATTATCCAAGGAACAATACTTTTCGTAGCTGGTTCATTAGGAATTTGGTTATTTTATGTTCAGCATCAATTTGAAGATTCTTATTTTGAAGATGAGTCAGAATGGGATTATGTAAAAGCAGCTATAGAAGGAAGCTCTTATTACAAGTTGCCACGTGTTTTACAATGGGTAACTGGAAATATCGGATTCCATCATGTGCATCATCTAAGTCCACGTGTTCCTAACTATAACTTAGAAAAAGCGCATGACTCTACACCACCTTTACACCAAGCTACTACGATTAACTTGCGTAAGAGTTTGGAGTCTATCCACTTCCGACTATTCGATGAGGACAATAAAAGTTTTGTTAACTTTAAAGAGATAAAACATTTATTAAATAATACTAAGCAAAATACGAAGTTGAACTCAAAAAACTCAACATTTGAAAGTAAGTAAAATTCTGCAAAAACCATTCCCAGAATTACCTAGGAATGGTTTTTGCATTATAATGAATATAACTATACATAGGTAAGAAGGTGAAATACATGTCCAAATGGTATCAAATATTCCCCAAATATCCTTGGCTAAGTATTTATGCTTGGATTGTTTTTTGCATTTTTCCATTCTTTTTTATATTTAGATCTACAACTCCTTTAGAGATTGTTATTGGTTTAGCACTAACCTTACTATTTTTCATTGCCTATCGTTCATCCTTTTCTACTAAAGGTTGGTTACTATATCTCTCCGTTGCACTACAAATTTCCATCAGTGTTTGGATGACCTACCTATACGGTTATATATACTTCTCTATTTTCTTGTCCTTTTTAATCGGGAATATAAAGAGAAGATTTAGCTTCTTTGTTATTTATAGTATTCATCTAGTTGCTACAATTGTGGCCGTTATTATCGGATTTTTTACCCAAACTGAGTTATTTCTATCCCATATGCCGTTTCTTATCATTTGTTTGATAGGTGTTATTTTGTTGCCCTTCAATACATATACTCGAAACCAACGAGAAGCATTAGAGGACCAACTAGAAGAAGCACAAATAAAGATTTCCCAGTATATTATTATTGAAGAAAGAGAAAGAATCGCGAGAGATTTGCATGATACGCTTGGACAAAAGCTCTCGCTGATCGGACTTAAAAGTGATTTAGCGGGTCGATTGATCGAAAAAAATCCACAAGCCGCTAAAATAGAAATATTGGATATCAACCAAACCGCGCGTTCTGTCTTAAAAGAGGTTCGAGAATTGGTTACAAATATGCGCGGAACTAAACTTGAAGATGAACTTTTCCGGATCAACCAAATACTAAAAGCTGCACAGATAGAGTGTACGGTAACTGGTACACCTAAATTAGTAAATACTCCATTGCTTGTAGAAAATGTACTTAGTATGTGTTTAAAAGAAGCAGTAAATAATGTAGTGAAACATAGTAGAGCATCTACTTGCTCTATTTCTATCAAACAATCAGCGAAAGAAACTCTACTAAAAGTGTATGATAACGGCCAAGGTATGGGAGAGAAGGTAAATTGGTCTAAGGGGCATGGCCTACGTGGCATGAAAGAAAGACTTGAATTTGTAAATGGAACCTTAGATATTCATTCGAAAAATGGAACTACACTGAATATACGGGTACCCAATGTTATACAGCAACCCAGTCAGGAGGAATAGACATGATACGAATTGTCATTGCAGAAGATCAACGAATGGTGCTAGGAGCTCTTGGTTCACTACTCGATTTGGAAGAGGATATGGAAGTTGTAGGTAAGGCCAATAATGGTGAAGAAGTATTAAAACTGATTGAACAATTGCAACCAGATGTTTGTATTATGGATATTGAGATGCCTATTAAAACTGGACTGGATGCCGCAGAAGAACTAAAAGAAAATGATTGTAAGGTAATCATTTTGACCACCTTTGCAAGGGCTGGATATTTTGAGCGTGCACGCAAAGCAGGCGTAAATGGGTACCTATTAAAGGATAGTCCAAGTGAAGAGCTAGCAAATTCTATTCGTGTAATTATGGATGGTCGTCGAATATACGCTCCTGAGCTTGTGGATATGGCTTACGAAGAAGAAAATCCTCTTACAGAACGTGAAAGTCAGGTTCTCGAGTTAATCGCAAATGGAAAAAACACAAAAGAAATTGCCGGCGAACTATTTATCACAACGGGCACGGTCCGCAATTATATCTCCGTTATTTTAGATAAACTAGACGTTGGAAATCGAATCGAGGCCATTTCTAGATTTAAAGAAAAAGGATGGTTTAAATAGTAATCGTAAAAGCTTAAAGCACTCTGCTTTAAGCTTTTTTTGTTATGGACTAAACTTTTTGAGAACTCGCAGGGTATATATAGTGAAGGGAGTGAAAAAGCGTACATGAATGATGACATCTTAGAAGACATTAGAAACGGTAGCCTTGATGCTTTTAAACAGTTTTACGATATGTATGAAAACTATGCGATTAGAACAGCAAAAGCAATAACAAGAAATGACGAACACGCAAAGGATGCTGTGCAAGAAGCTTTTATAAGAGTTTATCGCAATATATCTTCCTACAACTCCACTCTTCCGTTCGATGCATGGTTTTATCGTATTTTAGTTAATGAATGTTATCGTATTTTATCAAAAGAAAAGAAAAATACTCCAATCGACACTTCTACAATGGAAAATAAGGAACAGCTGAGGGAGCATTCAAAAGAAAATTTGTCCGACTTGTATAGCATGATTCAAAATATGACTGACATATATCGCATTCCTATTTTACTCAAATATATAAAAGGATTTTCTGAGAAAGAAATTGCTACTATCCTCGATTTGAATCAGAACACTGTGAAATCGAGGCTTTTTAACGGAAGAAACTTGTTAAAGACTCAATTAGAATTGCTGGAAATGGAGGGAAGTTAAAAATGGACCAATTAGATGAACGAGTTAAGAAAGAAATTTTAGACCATACGAAAGATACTCCTTCTGCATTAAAAGATGATATTTGGAGCCAAATAGACCAAGAACTCTTCCAAACAAAAAGCAAAAAAGAGAAGAAAAAGAAATCCAAAATAATTCCAATCGCTATTGCTGCGGCAGCTGGAGTAATGATTCTATTTAGCACACAAACGGAGTCAGGTAATGCCTTTATTAAACAAATAAATGATATGTTCGTTCCGGAAAAAGAGATTATACAAAGTATTGAAGGAAACGACGAAGAAACTAATGTAAATCTACAAGAAGGGAAGGATTCCAACTATATTATCTATATAGATGAAGACCGCTATAAACTTGTACCAGGTGAAACGTCTGATATTATAACAACCAAAGAGCCACTAGAAAAAAGGTATCCCGAAGTCTCAATGGAAATTAAACAGTATACAGATATCACTCCTCAAGAAATGGTCATGACCCTAGAAACAGACCTTGCTTCGGAATATACAAAGGTGACAGAAACAGAATCTGTGTCTGATCCAGTAGAAGGTTTTAAATTACACGGTATTAGCGGATCAGAATGGAATAGTCCTGTAACAAATGTATACGTTGTAGATAATTTAAAAGGTGGAAGCTTTGTCATTACAGAGAAATATTTTTTAGAAGGAGCGGAAGGCCATGGCACAAGATTTTATGCTATGCTGCAAGAGTTTAAGATAGTAGAGTAAGTTTAAAACTTCTCCACCAGGGTATTTAAATAGTAGAGTATAAAAACTGAAGGAGGAATTTACATGAGTGGATTATCTGACAAAGTTAAAGGTGCCGTAAACAAAACAAAAGGTGAAGCAAAAGACCAAGTTGGAAATGCAACCAACGATCATAAATTACAAGCAGAAGGTAAAGTGGATAAGTTAAAAGGTGAAGTTCAACAAGAAGTAGGAGAACTAAAAGACCGCTTCGACCGTAAAGATAAACACTTATAAAAGCAAGACCGCTGGCTAAGTAAATTATTCAGCGGTCTTTTCTTTTTAGATACTTTTTAATGTCACAACGACGATCTCAGGTGAATTGAATATTCTAAACGGAATTGCACTATTACCCAATCCCCTACTCACAATCATATGCGTACTGTTCTCGGTATACATTCCAGCAGTGTATGTTGGGAAAAAGCCTTGTCCTGGTGCCACTAGTCCCCCAAGTCCTGGAAGTCGAAACTGCCCACCATGTGCATGTCCAGTAAAAACAACATCCATTTTGTTCTCTACATAATCTTGAAAAGTCTCAGGTCGATGGGAAAGTACGAGAGTAAATAAATCATTATCCGCAAATTGACTTAAAGCCTCGCTCACTAAAACTCCATTTAGAGGATCTTCGATACCAATAATTCGAATGTCTTCCCCTTTATGTTCTATTATTTGTTCTTCATTAGACAGTACATTTACGCCAAGTTCAGTTAAGGAATTCTTTATGTTCTCGGTGTCATTGGTAGCGATTTCGTGGTTTCCCGTTACGTAATAAATGGGAGCAAAATCTATAATCTGCCTTACTAATTCTAAACTTTGGTCCAAATTATATCGGTTACTATCAACTAGATCTCCTGTGATAAAAATAAGTTCTGCTTTTGTTTTCTTTATCTTTTCCACTAAGTTCTCCTGATTTTCTCCAAAGGTTGCATCATGTAAGTCAGAAATCTGCAGGATTTTCACTCCATCATAACTCATAGGAACTTTATCTGATTCTACAATAATTTCGGTAGTTTGAATCCTACTATTACTTATGTACAATAAAGTAATAACCACTACGATTAACATTAACAGTTTCTTCATTTATTTTCTCCTAGTATCGTGGACTCTTTATACCTACTCTGTAACCCAAATGTTCATTTTTCATTAGCTCTTTTACAGTGAATAAGGCAGTATCTCCAGTGGTAGTTTGCACAGCACCCTCTGGCAGGTAATCTCTCATTACAATGTAATCATCTGTAGAAGCTCCAGTCGGTAAATAGGTTGGACAAACAATTGTCCAGTCGAGTGCAGTATCTTTTAATATATTGAAAACTTTATGGTGTTCTTGGGCAGCCGTTATCGATTTACGCTTAGATTCAGATGATTGATAACGGAGCAATCCCGGTTCTGCTCTACTATTCAATATTCCCGCAGTACCAATTGTAATAATCCGCTTTAGCTGCTGTTGGTGCATAATGGGAACTATGTGTGAGGTGAACTCTGTTAATACACTTGTTTTGTCGGTTCCAAGTGCACTTATAATTGCATTTACTCCTAGCGTAGCTTTTACAATATCTGCACTATTTTTTGCGTCGCCTTGTAGGACGGATAATTTAGCATGAGGTTGCATCTTTTCAGGGTTTCTTACCATTGCAGTAACTTCTATACCCTGTTCTAATAATAACGTTAGAATAGCATGTCCCACACGTCC
The DNA here is from genome assembly GCF_038008385.1 of Psychrobacillus sp. FSL H8-0487. Taxonomy (NCBI): domain Bacteria; kingdom Bacillati; phylum Bacillota; class Bacilli; order Caryophanales; family Bacillaceae; genus Psychrobacillus; species Psychrobacillus sp. FSL H8-0487. The sequence goes on along the minus strand of NZ_JBBOZA010000001.1, from coordinate 111,248 downwards.
AGTGGCTCCAAAGAGTGCTACTTTCATCTATTTCATCTCCCTTAAAAAGAACTAATCTTATGTTTTTAGTTAGTTTCCGTCTAGTACTAAACTTCTCAAGTTACTTCTTCAGTATATAAAGGCAAAGAACGCCTTTATATGAAATCCTTCCAGTGCTAGTCAGGGCTTCCATAGGCGCTTTCGCTTTTCTTTATTATAACATCAAAAAGAGTATTCCTTCTTTTACAAAGGAATACTCGGTCGTGTCGAACTATGCTATTTCCCAGGAAATACTCAATAACTATTAAAAGAAGAAAAAATAAATGCAAATACTACTCCATAAAAAATAAGCATTAATACAATACAGATTGCCATCCAGATTAGTGAAGCTCGTGCGTAGTTACGTCTTGGGTCTGGATTTCCAAAACCCCAAATGAACAGCATAACAATATTAACAATTGGAATAATGAGTATAAGCATGGTAATTAACCAATCCCCAACTGTCATCTCATTACTAGTCTTTTCAAAATTATCATATCGCTGTTCTTGCACTTTCTCTAAAGAATCCACCAAATCCCCCCTTTTTCGACTTTCACATACTTTAGTGCCTACTTTATTATTATGACATAGCCCTAGAAAAAGACTACTTTTTTAAGAATTATTCTATTTTCAGTAGACTCATTGGAGTAATAATCCCGATCAATTTATTGCTTGCTTTTCCATCTTCTGTTATGAGCAGTGCTTCTAAGCGCCTCCCACGTGTAACAGAAGATTTAAATATATCTACTGCCTCAAAAACAGATGCTTTCGATTGTATAAATCGGTGATTATCTCTATTGCTTTCATGTGCCAGTATTTCTGATAACATTGTTCTCTTTCTTGAGAAGGAATCTGAATCCACTTTACTTGCCATCCACTTAGTTATGCCTACAGGGGTGATTAAACCTTTAAAAGTATTTCCCTTATATACTGGGAATTGATTGTACTTTTTATCTTTGATTACTTTTAGGGCATAGCTAAGTGAATCGGTCTCTTGAAAGATCGTCACATTTGTCTGGAACATTTGAGCTACTGTAATTGGCTTAGCTAATGCCCCTTCAATTTCCTCCATTTTTTTTACAACGTCATCATGAGGTTCAGCAATAGCGTATTCCAATGAGGTACGATGGTGTATAATGGCATTTCTTAAATCACCAAATTCTCGTAAATCTGCCTCATACCGTCTGATAATGGCATTTTTCTTTTTAGCAAAATCAATTAATCTAAAAAATGCCATATGTTCATTCGTACCAAGAAGATCTTTCATCAATTGGTCTATTCGGTTGTAGGATACAATAAATTTATCAGAGTTACGAGCCACCATCTTAAATCACCTCATTATTATATTTTTGCCTTTGATACATTTCTTTTTGTTATAAAAGCTGCTCCGACGATTAATAGTACAATTATCACCAATGTTACAATCAAACTCCAAATATAAGGTGTATTGTCTATACTGCTACTTAATATTTGTCCCGCATACATTGGTAACTTCCATGGTGAAATAGTCCAGTAAGTACCTAAGAGACCATCTACTAACGGTACAATTATGAGAAAGAAAATCGATGTAACAGAAGCAACTCCTGTAGAAAAAGCTGCACTGCTACAAATAACAATACTAATGGCAAACAACAACCAAATACTGTATGTTCCTAAGAACCCAATAAATGCTGCCGTCTCTACTGCTCCATATAAAATATACGTGTAATAGAGATTTGCCAACAGACCTATACATGCGCTTCCTACTATTAAGATGCCCATAATAGCTAACTTACTAAACACGTATGCGTTATAAGAAATTGGTCTTACATATAACATAGTTGCTGTTCCGTTTTTGCGCTCCCTAGCAATGATACCGGCAAACCCAAATGCTATGATTAACATTCCGATAAACTGATATTGCCCTACAGTTGACATAACAATTTGTTCTGGGGTGTACTCGGGAAGCTGAAACACCATATCACTTGGCATATTTCCTACCGTATTTAAAATTTGTGGCAAATAATAATAAGTCAAAGGTTCAGAAATACCAAACAGGATAAATACAAGCGGTATCCATAAAATTTTGAAATTCCGTACATTTTCACGCCACTCTTTTTGAAATAGTATTGAGAAGTTACTCATGTTTATTCACCACCTGCAAAAAGATTTCTTCTAAACTAGCCGATGCTCGCTCAACCTTCGATAAGCGTAAATTGCTATTAGCAAGTACCTGTAATACTTCATTCATTATCGGCTTCTTATCTTCCAGATGGACAAAGGCAACCTCATTTTCCTGTCTAGCAGGCCATGGGCTAATTTCGACAAATTTTGCTGCTTCTTCCGTATCAGCAAATAAGATTCTATACTGGGGATTTGCGTATTTGTCTCGCACTTCCTTTAAGGATCCTTGCTCAACTAATTCCCCTTTTCTTAAGAACAATAACTGGTCGGTCATTTCTTCGGCGTCATTTAAAATATGAGTTGAATATAAAATAGTCGTATGTTCTTGTAGTTCTTTCAGTAAATTCAAAACTTCACGTCTACCCATCGGATCTAATGCAGATACAGGTTCATCTAGCAAAAGCAAACCAGGTTTGTGAACGATTGCTTGCGCTAACCCAAGTCGTTGCTTCATGCCCCCAGAAAATGTTCCTACTTTCTTGTTTTTAGCATCTGCTAGACCAACAAAATCTAATGTTCTAACTGACTGAGATTTAATCATTTTCCCATCTATTCCACTTAACTTCGCTACCATCTCGATAAATTCAAGTGCTGTTAACCACGAATAGAACTGAGGATACTGAGGCAAGAAGCCAATTTCACTTCTAATATCTCCTTGTATGTCTCCATCAATAACTACCGATCCGCTAGTCTGTTTTAATAACCCCGCTAGTATAGACAGAGTGGTTGTTTTCCCAGCACCATTAGGACCAATCAAAGCCGTTGCAGTATTTTTATATAACGAAAAAGTAACTTGATTTACCGCTTTTTCTTTGCCATATTCCTTTGTTAGTGCCTGTACATGTAGAAATGTTTTCAATCATTTCGCCTCCCCAATATAAAATACACAACAGGACCAATAATATTAATAAAAACAATGATAAGTGCCCACATCCACTTTGGTCCATTGGTGCTCTTGACACGTACTAGATCGATTAATGCGACCACTACTAATAATAATTGAATTACTAGAACAGGTAAGATGAGGTTCCAAGGTATTGAATTCAAGTCCATTGCTATTCCTCCTTTTCTCTTTCTATTCTACTATATATAGAACAGGAAGGTTTCATTTATTTTTTTAATTTTCCTATTATTTATAATCCTAAGTAGTCAACAAGTCTATTTAGACAACTTATGGTATAATTACGAGTTGGAAGGTGAACATTAAATGGAAATATTAATCAGAAAAGCTTACAAAGAAGACGCAGCTCAGGCTATTCCTCTTATCATGGAGGCTATTGGAGACATCTCTATGCAGATGACTGGTGAAACAGAAGAAGTAGCCATTACCAAAGAATTTATCCACCTATTTACACGGACTGATAATCGACATTCTTATTTAAATACGTATATTGCAGAACTGAATGGTCATGTCGCGGGTGTACTGGTATTTTATAATTCGGAACAGGCAATTAGCCTTGATGCAAATTTAGAAGCTTATCTTTCTAACAAAAAAGGTGCTGCTGTCACTATAGATCCGGAAACTGCCCCGGGAGAATGGTATATAGACACGGTTGTAGTTAATCCAGCCTACCGTGGTCATGGCATAGGCACGAAATTATTGAGTTATGCTGAACATTTAGTTAAAAGTTCAGGTGGCGGTAAGCTAGCCTTGAATGTGGAGATGGAGAAAGATGCAGCAATTCGCTTGTATAATCGTCTAGGATTTGTTACCCTATGTCCTTGGACAATTATTGGTGAGCCTTTTCATCATATGGTGAAAACAGTAGTTGCAAATTAAAGGAGAATTTTTTATGAAATTATGGATCTACCCCCTAATGGTTGTGTTTGCTGCAAGCAGTTACGGGACATTATCAACTATGGTTAAACTAGCAATTGGAGATGGCTATACGGCTTCAGAAGCAATTTCTAGTCAATATATCGTTGGATTTCTTTTAGCATTATTAATATATCTGTTAACACAACGAAAACTGCCTCGTTTAAATGGAGGCTTTAAGATTATTTTATTGGCAGGTGTATTTACCGCTACAACAGGAATTGTGTACGGGATGTCTCTCATATACTTACCTGCCTCTCTTGCAGTTGTTATGCTTTTCCAATTTACATGGATTGGAACACTAATCGATTGTATTATTAGAAAAAGACTTCCATCTAGAGCAGAAACTATTTCTCTTATTATCTTATTTATAGGAACTATTCTAGCTGCAGGAATACTAGATGTCGACTTAAGTGGAATTGACTGGAGAGGCTGGGTTTATGGTTTAGCTGCTGCCGTTTCTTTTTCCTTAAATATGAATGTCAACACAAAGCAAGTAGAAGGTATGAATACAACAACTCGTCTATTATTCGTCTCTTTTATCGCAATGATTATGATTGCCATCTTCCAAAGTCCAGAAATTATGTGGAATGGAAAACTGTTTACAGAACCACTATTGTTTTATGGACTAGCTCTTGGATTAATGGGTATCATCATCCCAATTTACTTCTTTGTAATTGCAGTTCCTAAAGTTGGCGGTGCGGTTTCTTCCATATTAAGTGCAATGGAGTTGCCAGTTGCCGTTATCGTATCAGTTATTGTGTTAAGTGAAGCTCTTTCTATATTACAAGTAGCAGGAATAGTGATCATTTTATTGGGAATGTGTATTCCATCGTATGCCGATAATCGAAAAAACAAAAAGCTGAAGGTTAATATATAACCTCCAGCTTTTTTTTATTCTATTTCAATTGTAAAAGTCACGAGTACAAAGACTGCAAAGCTCAGCAATAAAGTAGATCCACCAATAATATACGCAACTAATGCAAACGTTTCGTTTATATTGAACGGTTGGATGAACTGTAGGTACATTCCTGCCGTTAAACCAATTGCCCCAATTATAGCTGACCACCCGTGAAGCGCAACAAGCTTAGGAAACTTCACTTTGTATAATTTATAAAATAGTCCATACACAAACAATGATAACCATCCTACCAATAATATATGGGCATGAATTGGACGAAGTGCATATGATCCCGCACCTGCCATATGAGAACCAAGATACGCTCCCAATAATCCAAATAATGCTCCTGCTCGAACTAGTCGTATACTCCATCTTTTTTGCATATTCATTTCCCCCTATTTTTCGTTGTAATTGTTAATAACGCAGGTAATAATAACGGTCGAACGATAAACGTATCCAACAATACCCCAACTGCGACAGCGAAACCAAATAGTTTAAGCTCTATAACTGGCTGTGATATTAAAACGGCAAAGGTAGCCGCAAGTATTAATCCTGCTGAAGAAATAACACCACCTGTTTTTTCCACAGCCTTCGCAATTGCCATTCGTTCATCATACTGTTTTCGTTCTTCTTTCAACCTACTCATTAACATAATTGAGTAATCTACACCTAGTGCTACCAAAAAAACAAACGTGTAAAGTGGGATTCGATAACTAAAAGACATATATCCGTAAAATAACTCAAAAATCCATGTGGAAAATCCTAAAGCTGCTCCGAATGACAACAAAATAGAGAATATCATCAACAAGGATGCCCGAATAGAACGAGATTGAAAGACTAGTATTAATCCGATTAATAACGTCATCAACCCCATTACAAGTAAGGTATCTCTATTATTAATCTCTCGGATATCTACTTGTTTCACTGTCTCACCACTTACTAAAACCTGGCTGTCTTTCAATTCAGCCCTTATTGTTTCGACCTCATTCAAAGCCTCCATACTATAAGGGTTTGCTTTTAAAATGATGGAAAACTGTGTGTATAGATCGCTTTTGGAAGGAGATGGTCGTACCTCACTTATTAGTGGTCTACCTTCTATCTTCTCTCGAATATTGGCAATAGTATTCTCATCTTTTGACTTTATGAGAATTGTTGTTGGTGCTATTTCCCCATCGGAAAATGCATCTCCAAGTTTCGCAAAGCCTTCTCTAGAAGATAACTCCTCTGGGAATGATGCCAATAAATCGTATGAATAGGAGATTGTTGTTACATGCCACGTACCAATACCAAGCAGTAACAGAATTGGTATTGCTACTTTCCATGGTTTGCTAGTACTAATATATCCGACATTTCCCCAAATCTTTGTTGTTTTTTCTACTTTTTTCGGTGTTTTTACTACTGCAAACAATGCTGGCAATAATGTAAGCCCTGCGATTAACATAATAACTATTGCAATCGCAAACACTGGAGCAAAATTTCGATATGGTTCATAAAGGGCAAAAGCAAGTGTTGAAACACCTACCAAAATAGTTCCACCACTATAAAGAATGGTTTCTTTCGTTTTAGTAAGTGCTATCTTCATGTCTTGCTCTTCTTTATATCTCGCATATACCAATAGGGAATAATCCGTTATCACGGCAAACAACAAGATCGTCATAATTGACAGTGCCTGGCTTTCAATCGTAATAGATGTGAACTTACCAGTAAGACCAATAATTCTATCCACTACTCCATACACTATCCCTGCTCCAATTAAAGGAATAATAGCAAGTATGAATGAACGATAAATAATAATTAGTAGGATAAAAATAATCGCTACTGTAGCTAGGAGTAAAACTACATCTGCTTCTGAAAATAGCTCAATTGTATCGCTTGCGATTCCAGCAGGTCCAGTATAATAAATATTAAAATCAGATGGGATAATGTGAGATACATTACTCTTTATTTCTTCTACTTTTTTATGAATCTCTTTGCTTTCTAATTCTCCTTCTAAGATTAAAGGCACAAAAAATGTTTTTTTATCTTCAGACACAAAAGAACCTCTTTGCTCCAAAGGAATTTTAGAAAACTTCGGTATACTAGCATAATTTTGTTCCATTAATTCTAATACGCTTTGAATTTCCTCCTCAGTATTTTCCTTTTTACTCTCAAAAACAATGATTAGAGGTATTCCTTCATTACTAGAAAAATTTTCTTTTATAACTTTATCTGCTTGAATCGACAAAGAAGTTTCTGGAAGTCCACCATTTTTTGATGTACTTGCTACTTCTTTACTGGAAGGAGCAAAGAACGAAAGTAATCCTAACACTATAAGCCAACTAACTATAATAACTAGCCAGTTCCGTTTATTTTTCATAACTGTACCTCCTATTGTATTTCCTTATAAGAGGTACTATACAAGTTGAAAGTGAACGGAAGATGAACAGATAATTACAGCTTGTTTAATCGGATAATTACTTTGGTTCCATGAGGTACAACACTTTCAAAAGAAAGAATACCTTCATGTGATTGTATAACTTCCTGAACAATCGCTAGGCCTAGTCCACTTCCCTCAATCTGAGTAGAACGAGCCTCATCCTCTCTATAAAATCTTTCAGTCCATTGGTTATATTTAGTATGCTTACTCCCACTTCCCGTGTCCTGAACAGTGACAGTTACAAATTCTTCTCTTTCTTCTAAAGCAATATGTATTTCCCCAGGAGAGTGATTATACTTTATAGCATTAGAAATAATATTTTCCCAAACATACTCAAGCATTTCACTATCACCGTATATAATTACAGGTCTTAACTTTATATTAATAGATATCTCTTTTTCATCCAGTAGCCACCTAAATTTTTGAATGACTTGTTTTAACTGAATATCTAGTGAAAAAAATTCTTTTTTTGTACGGCTGTGAGCTTGATCAAATGAAGTAAGAACTAGTAGCTGCTTCATAACATTTGAGAGCCGCTTGGATTCTTGTTGAATAATTGTAACGTACTTTAAATGATCAATCGGGTTTAGATCTCCCTCTTTTAATAAATGAGCATATCCTTGTATATTCAAAAGTGGTGTTTGAAAGTCATGGGATACTCTGGAGATGAATTCCTTTTTGTACCGATCAGTTGCATCCAGTTGCTTGGCCATATTTCGAACGCTATCTGCTAGTTGTCCTATTTCATCTCGCTGATATACCGGTAACTCTGATTGGAAATCTTCATTAGCTATTTTATTTGTTGCTATCGTCAATTTAGTTAACGGCACAACCATTATTTTAGCCACTACCAACATCGCTATCACACTTAAAATAATCATTATCGCCACTAATCCACCTAATAACAGATGAATTTCATTGAATAAGAATTTAATATTCGGTCGTTGAAATAAAGCATAATTTTCCCCTCCGTAGGTAAACGGGACACCAACCGTATTAGTTAATTCATTTGAAAAATAACCTGTTATAAAAGTTTCTTTAGGAAACTCTCTCATACCATGATAAGTTTCCCCACTTAAAACACTTTCAACAATTGTCTGATCAATTTTCTGAACTCGAAATTCACCCCCGTAAGCTCTTTTAAACCCATTTTCGCCTACGACGTATAACTGATATCCCGTATTGCCTAATGAGTGGAGAAGAGGATCCAGCTCACTATTAGACATATTAATACTTTCAACAATTGATCTTGCGACTAATACATTTTTTTCATCATTTTTCTCCTTAAGATTGTGGTGGTAATACGTATTTACTACCATAAATCCCAACGTTCCACTAGCGATCATTATCAACAAGGTCATCCACACGAACTTACTATATAAAGTTTTCATCATATAGACTCTTCCAACTTATAACCCACGCCACGGATAGTAGTAATCTGTACAGACGTTTCTAGTTTAGTTAGTCGCTCTCTTACCCTTTTTATATGAACACTTAATGTTTGTTCATCTCCTTCAAAATCAATTCCCCATACTGTTTCTATTAACTGATCTCGAGTAAACACCTGGTTTGGTTTAGAAGCCAACTTAGATAGCAACTCAAACTCTTTTAATGGTAAAACTAAAATTTCCTCTCCCACTAGTACTTCAAAGCTTTTACGATTGATTAACATATTACCAAAGCGGATGTTCACATCGCTTGTTTTATCATACCTTCTTAAAATAGCGCGTATACGAAATAACAATTCCTTAGGTTCAAAAGGTTTTACTAAATAATCATCTGACCCAGCAATATATCCTTTTTCTTTATCTTCTAGTTTTCCTTTTGCTGTTAAAAGCAATACAGGAATATTGTATTGTTCTCGTATTAACCTGGTTAGTTGAAGGCCATCCATAACAGGCATCATGACGTCAATTATTGCGAGATCTGGAAGTTGACGTTCCAACATATGTAATCCCTCTGTTCCATTTACAGCTTTAATAACACGGTACCCAGATTGAGATAAATAAATCGAAATTAGTTCAAGTGTATGAATATCATCGTCTACTGCTAATATTACTGCCACTTTAACCCTCCTATATAAATGTAGTTACTACGTATTGTGTCTGTTTAATTGTAATACAGCAAGTAGTTAGTAGGGAAAATATAGAAGTACTTTAAAATAGACGTAAAAAGCCGTTACCATTTTGCTTAGTAACGATTGCTTTTTACTGCCCATCGTACCCTACTCTAACAAGAGAGACCCCGGCTTTTATTGGAGACAAAGCTTAACCACTATGTCCCGGGCTACAAAAGCAGATAGACGGCAGATTTCTTCTATAGAGGAACTGACTGCTGCTAACTTTTGGGGCGTATGTGTAAGGGAAAGGATTTTTATAGTAGAATGGGATGATGATACCTACTACTTTACTTCTGACTATAATTAATGGAGGGGATTAAATGAACATTGAGAAAATATATAGTGATTTACCTACCCTTGAAACAGAACGTCTTATTCTTAGAAAAGTCACGAAAGAAGATATTGAAGATATGTATTTGTACGGTTCAGATGAAGAAGTATCTAAGTATGTAACTTGGAATACTCATGAAACAATAGCGGATACAAAAGGTTTTGTTGAATTTGTATTGAATAAATATGTAAATAAGCAGGTGTCACCGTGGGGAATTGAATATAAGGAAAACGGAAAATTTATCGGGACTATTGATTTTGTTTGGTGGCAACCAAATCATAAAATTGCTGAAATCGGATATGTTATTTCTAGAGACTATTGGGGAAAAGGCCTAACTACTGAAGTAGCAAAGGAATTAGTAAAGTTTGGCTTTGAAGAAATGGATTTGGTTCGTGTTCAAGCAAGGTGTGATTTAGAAAATATTGCTTCAGCACGAGTAATGGAAAAAGCAGGAATGACTCTTGAAGGAATAATTAGAAAAGGTATATTTGTGAAAGGAGAACATCGAGATTTAAAAATGTACTCTATCTTAAAAGAAGAGTTTTAATGATCTCGCTGAAATTCCAGAATGCAGATATATTGCTAACTCACTTGGTGTGCATTTTTATTACAAACAGTATTGGTTCCCACATATTCCATGAACACTAGCTAAGATTAACATTCATTCTATTGTTAAAGAATTTGAAAACACACTAAATCATAAATATGTAAAAAGAAGTCGTTACCGATTTTACTCGGTAACGACTTCTTTTAGTGCCCAGCGACGTCCTACTCTCACAGGGGGAAACCCCCAACTACCATCGGCGCTGAAGAGCTTAACTTCCGTGTTCGGTATGGGAACGGGTGTGACCTCTTCGCCATCATCACTAGACCTTATTAACTTGAAAGACAATACTTAGTATAACACAACTTGAAAATAATTCAAGCTATTGTTATATTTTTTTTATTCTTTCAAAACTGGATAAACGACATTGTTACGTTAAACAAATTTGGTTAAGTCCTCGATCGATTAGTATTCGTCAGCTGCACGTGTCGCCACGCTTCCACCCCGAACCTATCTACCTCATCGTCTTTGAGGGATCTTACTTACTTGCGTAATGGGAAATCTCATCTTGAGGGGGGCTTCGTGCTTAGATGCTTTCAGCACTTATCCCGTCCACACATAGCTACCCAGCGATGCTCTTGGCAGAACAACTGGTACACCAGCGGTGTGTCCATCCCGGTCCTCTCGTACTAAGGACAGCTCCTCTCAAATTTCCTACGCCCACGACGGATAGGGACCGAACTGTCTCACGACGTTCTGAACCCAGCTCGCGTACCGCTTTAATGGGCGAACAGCCCAACCCTTGGGACCGACTACAGCCCCAGGATGCGATGAGCCGACATCGAGGTGCCAAACCTCCCCGTCGATGTGGACTCTTGGGGGAGATAAGCCTGTTATCCCCGGGGTAGCTTTTATCCGTTGAGCGATGGCCCTTCCATGCGGAACCACCGGATCACTAAGCCCGTCTTTCGACCCTGCTCGACTTGTAGGTCTCGCAGTCAAGCTCCCTTCTGCCTTTACACTCTTCGAATGATTTCCAACCATTCTGAGGGAACCTTTGGGCGCCTCCGTTACACTTTAGGAGGCGACCGCCCCAGTCAAACTACCCGCCTGACACTGTCTCCTACCCGGGTTACGGGTATGGGTTAGAATTTCAATACAACCAGGGCAGTATCCCACCGACGCCTCCTCCGAAGCTGGCGCTCCGGGCTCTAAGGCTCCTGCCTATCCTGTACAAGTTGCACCAAAATTCAATATCAAGCTATAGTAAAGCTCCACGGGGTCTTTCCGTCCTGTCGCGGGTAACCTGCATCTTCACAGGTACTATAATTTCACCGAGTCTCTCGTTGAGACAGTGCCCAGATCGTTACGCCTTTCGTGCGGGTCGGAACTTACCCGACAAGGAATTTCGCTACCTTAGGACCGTTATAGTTACGGCCGCCGTTTACTGGGGCTTCAATTCGCACCTTCGCTTGCGCTAAGCACTCCTCTTAACCTTCCAGCACCGGGCAGGCGTCAGCCCATATACTTCACCTTACGGTTTTGCATAGACCTGTGTTTTTGCTAAACAGTCGCCTGGGCCTATTCACTGCGGCTCTTCTAGGCTATGAACCCAAAAGAGCACCCCTTCTCCCGAAGTTACGGGGTCATTTTGCCGAGTTCCTTAACGAGAGTTCTCTCGCTCACCTTAGGATTCTCTCCTCGACTACCTGTGTCGGTTTGCGGTACGGGCACCTTTCACCTCGCTAGAGGCTTTTCTTGGCAGTGTGAAATCAGGAACTCTAGACATACGTCCTCGCCATCACAGCTCAATGTTATAGAATGCGGATTTGCCTACATTCACACCTTACTGCTTGGACATGCATAACCAACAGCATGCTTACCCTATCCTTCTGCGTCCCCCCATTACTCAAACGGTGGTTTGGTGGTACAGGAATATCAACCTGTTATCCATCGCCTACGCCTATCGGCCTCGGCTTAGGTCCCGACTAACCCTGAGCGGACGAGCCTTCCTCAGGAAACCTTAGTCATACGGTGGACGGGATTCTCACCCGTCTTTCGCTACTCATACCGGCATTCTCACTTCTAAGCGCTCCACCAGTCCTTCCGGTCTGACTTCAACGCCCTTAGAACGCTCTCCTACCACTGATACCAAAGGTATCAATCCACAGCTTCGGTGATTTGTTTAGCCCCGATACATTTTCGGCGCAGCGTCACTCGACCAGTGAGCTATTACGCACTCTTTAAATGATGGCTGCTTCTAAGCCAACATCCTGGTTGTCTAAGCAACGCCACATCCTTTTCCACTTAACAAATACTTTGGGACCTTAGCTGGTGGTCTGGGCTGTTTCCCTCTTGACTACGGATCTTATCACTCGCAGTCTGACTCCCAAACATAAATCATTGGCATTCGGAGTTTGTCTGAATTCGGTAACCCGGGATGGGCCCCTAGTCCAAACAGTGCTCTACCTCCAAGATTCTAACGTTTGAGGCTAGCCCTAAAGCTATTTCGGAGAGAACCAGCTATCTCCAGGTTCGATTGGAATTTCTCCGCTACCCACACCTCATCCCCGCACTTTTCAACGTGCGTGGGTTCGGACCTCCAGTAAGTGTTACCTTACCTTCATCCTGGACATGGGTAGATCACCTGGTTTCGGGTCTACGACCACATACTCATTCGCCCTATTCAGACTCGCTTTCGCTGCGGCTCCGTCTTCTCGACTTAACCTTGCATGGGATCGTAACTCGCCGGTTCATTCTACAAAAGGCACGCTATCACCCATTAACGGGCTCTAACTACTTGTAGGCACACGGTTTCAGGATCTATTTCACTCCCCTTCCGGGGTGCTTTTCACCTTTCCCTCACGGTACTGGTTCACTATCGGTCACTAGGTAGTATTTAGCCTTGGGAGATGGTCCTCCCAGATTCCGACGGAATTTCACGTGTTCCGCCGTACTCAGGATACACTCAAGAGAGAATGAATTTTAGACTACGGGGCTTTTACCCTATCCTGCGGACCTTTCCAGATCGCTTCGTCTAACTCATTCCTTTGTAACTCTATGTAGAGTGTCCTACAACCCCAAAAGGCAAGCCTTTTGGTTTGGGCTATTCCCGTTTCGCTCGCCGCTACTCAGGGAATCGAATTTTCTTTCTCTTCCTCCAGGTACTTAGATGTTTCAGTTCCCTGGGTGTGTCTCAGATGCGCTATGTATTCACGCAAATGTACTGCTCCATTACGAACAGTGGGTTTCCCCATTCGGAAATCTCCGGATCAAAGCTCACTTACAGCTCCCCGAAGCATATCGGTGTTAGTGCCGTCCTTCGTCGACTCCTAGTGCCAAGGCATTCACCGTGCGCCCTTATTAACTTAACCTAAAAGTTAAAAAGTCTTACACGTTGTGATTACGTAAATAATCACAACAGAATTTCTTGTTGTTTATTGTTTCAATGTCGTTTTATCCAGTTTTCAAAGAACAAATTGTAATCTTTGGTGGAGCCTAGCGGGATCGAACCGCTGACCTCCTGCGTGCAAGGCAGGCGCTCTCCCAGCTGAGCTAAGGCCCCGAAACAAAAAAAGGGTATGGTGGGCCTAAATGGACTCGAACCATCGACCTCACGCTTATCAGGCGTGCGCTCTAACCAGCTGAGCTATAGGCCCTCTTTGAATTTCCATATATTAATATGAACATTCAAAACTGAACTGCAAAACGTTAAGATACGAATAAAGATTCGTATTCCGATATTATCCTTAGAAAGGAGGTGATCCAGCCGCACCTTCCGATACGGCTACCTTGTTACGACTTCACCCCAATCATCTGTCCCACCTTCGGCGGCTGGCTCCCGTAAGGGTTACCCCACCGACTTCGGGTGTTACAAACTCTCGTGGTGTGACGGGCGGTGTGTACAAGGCCCGGGAACGTATTCACCGTGGCATGCTGATCCACGATTACTAGCGATTCCGGCTTCATGTAGGCGAGTTGCAGCCTACAATCCGAACTGAGAACGGTTTTATGGGATTTGCTCACCCTCGCGGGGTTGCGACCCTCTGTACCGTCCATTGTAGCACGTGTGTAGCCCAGGTCATAAGGGGCATGATGATTTGACGTCATCCCCACCTTCCTCCGGTTTATCACCGGCAGTCACCTTAGAGTGCCCAACTAAATGCTGGCAACTAAGATCAAGGGTTGCGCTCGTTGCGGGACTTAACCCAACATCTCACGACACGAGCTGACGACAACCATGCACCACCTGTCACCGCTGTCCCCGAAGGGAAAAGCCTATCTCTAGGCCGGTCAGCGGGATGTCAAGACCTGGTAAGGTTCTTCGCGTTGCTTCGAATTAAACCACATGCTCCACCGCTTGTGCGGGCCCCCGTCAATTCCTTTGAGTTTCAGTCTTGCGACCGTACTCCCCAGGCGGAGTGCTTAATGCGTTAGCTGCAGCACTAAGGGGCGGAAACCCCCTAACACTTAGCACTCATCGTTTACGGCGTGGACTACCAGGGTATCTAATCCTGTTTGCTCCCCACGCTTTCGCGCCTCAGCGTCAGTTACAGACCAGAAAGCCGCCTTCGCCACTGGTGTTCCTCCAAATCTCTACGCATTTCACCGCTACACTTGGAATTCCGCTTTCCTCTTCTGTACTCAAGTCCCCCAGTTTCCAATGACCTTCCACGGTTGAGCCGTGGGATTTCACATCAGACTTAAAGGACCGCCTGCGCGCGCTTTACGCCCAATAATTCCGGACAACGCTTGCCACCTACGTATTACCGCGGCTGCTGGCACGTAGTTAGCCGTGGCTTTCTAATGAGGTACCGTCAAGGTACGAGCAGTTACTCTCATACTTGTTCTTCCCTCACAACAGAGTTTTACGATCCGAAAACCTTCTTCACTCACGCGGCATTGCTCCATCAGACTTTCGTCCATTGTGGAAGATTCCCTACTGCTGCCTCCCGTAGGAGTCTGGGCCGTGTCTCAGTCCCAGTGTGGCCGATCACCCTCTCAGGTCGGCTACGCATCGTCGCCTTGGTGAGCCGTTACCTCACCAACTAGCTAATGCGCCGCGGGCCCATCCTGTAGTGACAGCCGAAACCGTCTTTTAACATCTCCCCATGAGAGGAAATGGATTATTCGGTATTAGCCCCGGTTTCCCGGAGTTATCCCAATCTACAGGGCAGGTTGCCCACGTGTTACTCACCCGTCCGCCGCTAAATCAGAAGAAGCAAGCTTCTTCGTCATTCGCTCGACTTGCATGTATTAGGCATGCCGCCAGCGTTCGTCCTGAGCCAGGATCAAACTCTCCATAATAGTTCACTTCCAGTATGCAGAGCACATTGAAAGCGAACAAATTAGAACTAGTTTAAAAGCTCATTTTGTTTTGCTGGCATCATCATTAAATGATGTCCAAAATTGTTTTGCTATCATCCTAACAAGTTAGTTGAAAGCTATGTTTCTTAACGTTTTGCATGTTCAGTTTTCAATGTTCATGGTGGAGCCTAGCGGGATCGAACCGCTGACCTCCTGCGTGCAAGGCAGGCGCTCTCCCAGCTGAGCTAAGGCCCCGAAAATAATAACTGGTCGGGAAGACAGGATTCGAACCTGCGACCCCTTGGTCCCAAACCAAGTGCTCTACCAAGCTGAGCTACTTCCCGTTATATGGTGCGCTCGGCAGGACTCGAACCTGCAACCTCTTGATTCGTAGTCAAGTGCTCTATCCAATTGAGCTACGAGCGCAATGTTTCAAAAAAGTGGTGCCGAGGACCGGAATCGAACCGGTACGGTAGTCACCTACCGCAGGATTTTAAGTCCTGTGCGTCTGCCAGTTCCGCCACCCCGGCACTTTAGTGAATCTTTGGAGCGGAAGACGAGGTTCGAACTCGCGACCCCCACCTTGGCAAGGTGGTGTTCTACCACTGAACTACTTCCGCTCGGTTATTAAATTAAATGGTGCGGGTGAAGGGAGTCGAACCCCCACGCCTTGCGGCGCTAGATCCTAAGTCTAGTGCGTCTGCCAGTTCCGCCACACCCGCAAAAAATATAATTCACTATAAAAAGTGATGAGCCATGTAGGATTCGAACCTACGACCCTCTGATTAAAAGTCAGATGCTCTACCAACTGAGCTAATGGCTCGAAAAAAGTGGTGCCGGAGAAAGGACTTGAACCCTCAACCTACTGATTACAAGTCAGTTGCTCTACCAGTTGAGCTACTCCGGCAGGAGTAAATATATGGTGGAGGATGACGGGCTCGAACCGCCGACCCTCTGCTTGTAAGGCAGATGCTCTCCCAGCTGAGCTAATCCTCCATGGGATATATAATTTTATTGCAAGCCCAGCGACGTCCTACTCTCACAGGGGGAAACCCCCAACTACCATCGGCGCTGAAGAGCTTAACTTCCGTGTTCGGTATGGGAACGGGTGTGACCTCTTCGCTATCGTCACTAGACTTGAATACTTTTGAAAGACATCTTTTATTATAACAACTCTGTAGAATAATACAAGAGTTATTTTAAAAAGTTTTATTCTTTCAAAACTGGATAAACGACATTGTTACGTTAAACAAAATTTGGTTAAGTCCTCGATCGATTAGTATTCGTCAGCTGCACGTGTCGCCACGCTTCCACCCCGAACCTATCTACCTCATCGTCTTTGAGGGATCTTACTTACTTGCGTAATGGGAAATCTCATCTTGAGGGGGGCTTCGTGCTTAGATGCTTTCAGCACTTATCCCGTCCACACATAGCTACCCAGCGATGCTCTTGGCAGAACAACTGGTACACCAGCGGTGTGTCCATCCCGGTCCTCTCGTACTAAGGACAGCTCCTCTCAAATTTCCTACGCCCACGACGGATAGGGACCGAACTGTCTCACGACGTTCTGAACCCAGCTCGCGTACCGCTTTAATGGGCGAACAGCCCAACCCTTGGGACCGACTACAGCCCCAGGATGCGATGAGCCGACATCGAGGTGCCAAACCTCCCCGTCGATGTGGACTCTTGGGGGAGATAAGCCTGTTATCCCCGGGGTAGCTTTTATCCGTTGAGCGATGGCCCTTCCATGCGGAACCACCGGATCACTAAGCCCGTCTTTCGACCCTGCTCGACTTGTAGGTCTCGCAGTCAAGCTCCCTTCTGCCTTTACACTCTTCGAATGATTTCCAACCATTCTGAGGGAACCTTTGGGCGCCTCCGTTACACTTTAGGAGGCGACCGCCCCAGTCAAACTACCCGCCTGACACTGTCTCCTACCCGGGTTACGGGTATGGGTTAGAATTTCAATACAACCAGGGCAGTATCCCACCGACGCCTCCTCCGAAGCTGGCGCTCCGGGCTCTAAGGCTCCTGCCTATCCTGTACAAGTTGCACCAAAATTCAATATCAAGCTATAGTAAAGCTCCACGGGGTCTTTCCGTCCTGTCGCGGGTAACCTGCATCTTCACAGGTACTATAATTTCACCGAGTCTCTCGTTGAGACAGTGCCCAGATCGTTACGCCTTTCGTGCGGGTCGGAACTTACCCGACAAGGAATTTCGCTACCTTAGGACCGTTATAGTTACGGCCGCCGTTTACTGGGGCTTCAATTCGCACCTTCGCTTGCGCTAAGCACTCCTCTTAACCTTCCAGCACCGGGCAGGCGTCAGCCCATATACTTCACCTTACGGTTTTGCATAGACCTGTGTTTTTGCTAAACAGTCGCCTGGGCCTATTCACTGCGGCTCTTCTAGGCTATGAACCCAAAAGAGCACCCCTTCTCCCGAAGTTACGGGGTCATTTTGCCGAGTTCCTTAACGAGAGTTCTCTCGCTCACCTTAGGATTCTCTCCTCGACTACCTGTGTCGGTTTGCGGTACGGGCACCTTTCACCTCGCTAGAGGCTTTTCTTGGCAGTGTGAAATCAGGAACTCTAGACATACGTCCTCGCCATCACAGCTCAATGTTATAGAATGCGGATTTGCCTACATTCACACCTTACTGCTTGGACATGCATAACCAACAGCATGCTTACCCTATCCTTCTGCGTCCCCCCATTACTCAAACGGTGGTTTGGTGGTACAGGAATATCAACCTGTTATCCATCGCCTACGCCTATCGGCCTCGGCTTAGGTCCCGACTAACCCTGAGCGGACGAGCCTTCCTCAGGAAACCTTAGTCATACGGTGGACGGGATTCTCACCCGTCTTTCGCTACTCATACCGGCATTCTCACTTCTAAGCGCTCCACCAGTCCTTCCGGTCTGACTTCAACGCCCTTAGAACGCTCTCCTACCACTGATACCAAAGGTATCAATCCACAGCTTCGGTGATTTGTTTAGCCCCGATACATTTTCGGCGCAGCGTCACTCGACCAGTGAGCTATTACGCACTCTTTAAATGATGGCTGCTTCTAAGCCAACATCCTGGTTGTCTAAGCAACGCCACATCCTTTTCCACTTAACAAATACTTTGGGACCTTAGCTGGTGGTCTGGGCTGTTTCCCTCTTGACTACGGATCTTATCACTCGCAGTCTGACTCCCAAACATAAATCATTGGCATTCGGAGTTTGTCTGAATTCGGTAACCCGGGATGGGCCCCTAGTCCAAACAGTGCTCTACCTCCAAGATTCTAACGTTTGAGGCTAGCCCTAAAGCTATTTCGGAGAGAACCAGCTATCTCCAGGTTCGATTGGAATTTCTCCGCTACCCACACCTCATCCCCGCACTTTTCAACGTGCGTGGGTTCGGACCTCCAGTAAGTGTTACCTTACCTTCATCCTGGACATGGGTAGATCACCTGGTTTCGGGTCTACGACCACATACTCATTCGCCCTATTCAGACTCGCTTTCGCTGCGGCTCCGTCTTCTCGACTTAACCTTGCATGGGATCGTAACTCGCCGGTTCATTCTACAAAAGGCACGCTATCACCCATTAACGGGCTCTAACTACTTGTAGGCACACGGTTTCAGGATCTATTTCACTCCCCTTCCGGGGTGCTTTTCACCTTTCCCTCACGGTACTGGTTCACTATCGGTCACTAGGTAGTATTTAGCCTTGGGAGATGGTCCTCCCAGATTCCGACGGAATTTCACGTGTTCCGCCGTACTCAGGATACACTCAAGAGAGAATGAATTTTAGACTACGGGGCTTTTACCCTATCCTGCGGACCTTTCCAGATCGCTTCGTCTAACTCATTCCTTTGTAACTCTATGTAGAGTGTCCTACAACCCCAAAAGGCAAGCCTTTTGGTTTGGGCTATTCCCGTTTCGCTCGCCGCTACTCAGGGAATCGAATTTTCTTTCTCTTCCTCCAGGTACTTAGATGTTTCAGTTCCCTGGGTGTGTCTCAGATGCGCTATGTATTCACGCAAATGTACTGCTCCATTACGAACAGTGGGTTTCCCCATTCGGAAATCTCCGGATCAAAGCTCACTTACAGCTCCCCGAAGCATATCGGTGTTAGTGCCGTCCTTCGTCGACTCCTAGTGCCAAGGCATTCACCGTGCGCCCTTATTAACTTAACCTAAAAGTTAAAAAGTCTTACACGTCGTGATTACGTAAATAATCACAACAGAATTTCTTGTTGTTTATTGTTTCAATGTCGTTTTATCCAGTTTTCAAAGAACAAGCGTTGAATCTTCATATAAAATGAACATTCAAAACTGAACTGCAAAACGTTAAGATACGAATAAAGATTCGTATTCCGATATTATCCTTAGAAAGGAGGTGATCCAGCCGCACCTTCCGATACGGCTACCTTGTTACGACTTCACCCCAATCATCTGTCCCACCTTCGGCGGCTGGCTCCCGTAAGGGTTACCCCACCGACTTCGGGTGTTACAAACTCTCGTGGTGTGACGGGCGGTGTGTACAAGGCCCGGGAACGTATTCACCGTGGCATGCTGATCCACGATTACTAGCGATTCCGGCTTCATGTAGGCGAGTTGCAGCCTACAATCCGAACTGAGAACGGTTTTATGGGATTTGCTCACCCTCGCGGGGTTGCGACCCTCTGTACCGTCCATTGTAGCACGTGTGTAGCCCAGGTCATAAGGGGCATGATGATTTGACGTCATCCCCACCTTCCTCCGGTTTATCACCGGCAGTCACCTTAGAGTGCCCAACTAAATGCTGGCAACTAAGATCAAGGGTTGCGCTCGTTGCGGGACTTAACCCAACATCTCACGACACGAGCTGACGACAACCATGCACCACCTGTCACCGCTGTCCCCGAAGGGAAAAGCCTATCTCTAGGCCGGTCAGCGGGATGTCAAGACCTGGTAAGGTTCTTCGCGTTGCTTCGAATTAAACCACATGCTCCACCGCTTGTGCGGGCCCCCGTCAATTCCTTTGAGTTTCAGTCTTGCGACCGTACTCCCCAGGCGGAGTGCTTAATGCGTTAGCTGCAGCACTAAGGGGCGGAAACCCCCTAACACTTAGCACTCATCGTTTACGGCGTGGACTACCAGGGTATCTAATCCTGTTTGCTCCCCACGCTTTCGCGCCTCAGCGTCAGTTACAGACCAGAAAGCCGCCTTCGCCACTGGTGTTCCTCCAAATCTCTACGCATTTCACCGCTACACTTGGAATTCCGCTTTCCTCTTCTGTACTCAAGTCCCCCAGTTTCCAATGACCTTCCACGGTTGAGCCGTGGGATTTCACATCAGACTTAAAGGACCGCCTGCGCGCGCTTTACGCCCAATAATTCCGGACAACGCTTGCCACCTACGTATTACCGCGGCTGCTGGCACGTAGTTAGCCGTGGCTTTCTAATGAGGTACCGTCAAGGTACGAGCAGTTACTCTCATACTTGTTCTTCCCTCACAACAGAGTTTTACGATCCGAAAACCTTCTTCACTCACGCGGCATTGCTCCATCAGACTTTCGTCCATTGTGGAAGATTCCCTACTGCTGCCTCCCGTAGGAGTCTGGGCCGTGTCTCAGTCCCAGTGTGGCCGATCACCCTCTCAGGTCGGCTACGCATCGTCGCCTTGGTGAGCCGTTACCTCACCAACTAGCTAATGCGCCGCGGGCCCATCCTGTAGTGACAGCCGAAACCGTCTTTTAACATCTCCCCATGAGAGGAAATGGATTATTCGGTATTAGCCCCGGTTTCCCGGAGTTATCCCAATCTACAGGGCAGGTTGCCCACGTGTTACTCACCCGTCCGCCGCTAAATCAGAAGAAGCAAGCTTCTTCGTCATTCGCTCGACTTGCATGTATTAGGCATGCCGCCAGCGTTCGTCCTGAGCCAGGATCAAACTCTCCATAATAGTTCACTTCCAGTATGCAGAGCACATTGAAAGCGAACAAATTAGAACTAGTTTAAAAGCTCATTTTGTTTTGCTGGCATCATCATTAAATGATGTCCAAAATTGTTTTGCTATCATCCTAACAAGTTAGTTGAAAGCTATGTTTCTTAACGTTTTGCATGTTCAGTTTTCAATGTTCATGTTGTTGCAATGTCGTTTTGGCGACTTTAATATCATACCAAATCCTGATATCGTTGTCAACAACTTTTTTTAATTTGTTTTTCGTGTAAGTCACTAATGAAAATGACAACTTGATAACTATACCACCTGTAAAACGTTCTGACAAGTGGTTTTCATAAATTTTATTTAAAAACTTCTAACGACTATTCTACACACAATATATAGTATAAATATAAAAAGTGAGCCACTACTAATAGTAGTAACTCACTTTTTATAATACCTATCTTAATCTTTATGACGCATTGTCGGAAATAATAGTACATCGCGAATAGAGGCTGAGTTAGTTAATAACATCACTAATCTATCTATACCGATACCTAGACCACCTGTTGGCGGCATTCCATACTCAAGCGCTTCTAAGAAATCTTCATCCATTTCATGCGCTTCGTCATTACCAGCTTCTTTTTCTACCATTTGTGCTTCGAAGCGCTGACGTTGATCAATAGGATCATTTAACTCTGTAAAAGCATTCGCATGCTCACGACGGACGATGAATAATTCAAAACGATCAGTAAAGCGGCCGTCTTCTGGATTTTTCTTCGCAAGTGGTGATACTTCTACTGGATGACCAAAGATAAATGTCGGTTGCACTAGTGTTTCTTCTACTTTTTGTTCGAAGAATTCATTTAATACATGTCCTACTTCCATAGATGGTCTTACATCTACTCCGTGCTCCTTAGCTAAAGCGTGCGCCTCTTCCTTTGTAAGCTCTGCCCAGAAGTCAACACCCGTAGTTTCTTTTACCGCATCAGCCATATGCCAACGTCTCCAACCCGGCGCAAGATTAATCTGATCTTCCCCGTAAGTTACCGTAGTTGTCCCTAAAACATCTTGCGCTACATGAGCAACTAAGTTTTCCGTTAGATTCATAATATCATTATAGTCTGCATAAGCTTCATACAATTCAATCATCGTAAACTCTGGGTTATGGCGTGTAGATACACCTTCGTTACGGAATACACGACCAATTTCATAGACTTTCTCTAATCCACCTACGATAAGGCGTTTTAAATGTAATTCAATTGCGATACGCATATATAATTCCATATCTAACGCATTATGATGCGTTATGAAGGGACGAGCTGCTGCTCCACCTGCTATTGTATGTAACATTGGTGTTTCCACCTCTAAGTAGCCTTCGTTATCTAAGTAACGACGCATAGCACGAATAATACGACTTCTCGTTATAAATGTATTTTTACTTTCTTCACTAGTCATTAGATCTAAATAACGTTGACGATAACGTTGCTCGACATCTTTTAAGCCATGGAATTTCTCCGGCATCGGTCGTAGAGATTTAGTTAAGAATGTGAACTCAGTTGCTTTTACAGATAGCTCTCCAACTTGTGTACGGAATACATTTCCACGTATACCCACTATATCTCCTAAATCAGCTGTATTAAATAACTCATAAGCGTCATCACCAATAGCATCTTTACGTACATAAATTTGAATTTGGCCACCAAGATCCTGAATATGTGCAAATCCTGCTTTTCCTTTTCCACGCTTCGTCATAATTCTACCAGCAATAATCACTTCATGTAGTGTTTCTTCTAATTGTTCTTTTGTAAATTGATCAAACTCAGTAACTACTTCATTACTTAAATGTGAACGTACGAATTTACTACCAAAAGCATCTAGCCCTTTTTCTTGTATTGAAGCCATCTTTTGTCTTCTCACCAAAAGTTGATCGTTTAATTCTTCCATATTAGACATGTTCGTCACTCCTCCACTATCTATTATCCGTAATTACTTTTTCACGTTGCATTTATTGTACACAATTTCTGCATTCTAATCATCTTTTTCTAATAGAAGAATACTTTTTCTATTATTCTGATTATGGTTTTAAACGGAAAAAGCTGCCACCTATAGTGACAGCCCTTTGGTTTATCGATTAAATCAGGATAGATTCTGCAGCCTCATATTCTTTAGAAGACTCTTCTGCAAAGTAACGTAAATAGTCTTTTAACTCTTGTGCAGATTCAGTTTGATTAATCTTGTTTCTTGCTATACCATTGCCCCGAATACCTTTTAAGTACCAAGAAGCATGTTTGCGCATTTCTCTAACCGCAATATTTTCACCTTTTAGGGCCATTAAACGTTCAAAATGCAGTAAGCATATGTCCATTTTTTCTTGTACAGTTGGTTCTGGTTTTAACAGACCCGATTCCAAGTACTCTACTGTACGGTAAATCATCCACGGATCACCTAGCGCAGCACGACCAATCATAACTGCATCTACACCTGTCTCATCTAGCATACGTTTTGCATCTTGAGGTGTATTTACGTCACCATTTCCGATAACAGGAATATTCACTGCCTCTTTCACTTGACGTATTAAATCCCAGTTTGCATGTCCTTCATACATTTGGACGCGTGTACGACCATGGACAGCTACTGCTGATCCGCCAGCACGTTCTATAGCTTGGGCATTTTCCACCATATATAGATGTTCTTCATCCCAACCAGTACGCATTTTCACACTTACTGGTTTTTTAACGTTATCTACTACCGCTGCAACCATTTCATAAATCTTGTTAGGATCCAAAAGCATTCTAGCTCCAGCCTCGCATTTAATGATTTTGTTTACAGGACAACCCATATTGATATCAATGATATCCGCTGACGTGTTTTGGTCAACATACTTAGCTGCTTCTACAAGAGTTTCTTTTTCTCCACCAAAAATCTGAAGTGATAGTGGATTTTCACGCTCGTCAATATAAAGCATACTCAAGGTTCTTTCGTTTTTCTGTACAATCCCTTTATCCGAGATCATCTCAGCGTATACTAAGCCAGCTCCGAATTCCTTTACAGTCAATCGAAATGCTGAATTACAAATACCAGCCATTGGTGCTAATACTACTCGATTATCCATTATGTGATTACCTATTTTAAATGGTTTTGTCGATGCATTTGCCATCATTGTTCACCTACCTTTGTTTCTCCTTTTAATTCTTCTACTTGTATATGAAGTATAGAGGCAATCTTTTCTAATTGCTCCTCACTCGGAATTCGTTTACCCTGCTCAATTTGACCAAGTATAGACACAGACATTTCCATTTCTTTTGCAAGTTCAACCTGCTTTACCATTTTTAACCTACGAAATGCACGAATGCGCCGACCCCATCGAATGTTCTCCATAAATGGACGCCTTCTTTCTGAACTTGCGCAGCATCTGCTATTAACTGCTTAGATTGCGGATCTACTAAATCCGCCTGTAATTCCACAAGTGGTATAAGCACGAAGCCTCTTTCCATCATCCGTGGATGTGGGATAATAAGGTCCTCTGTTTTCATATTCTCTTTATTATACAACAAAATGTCAAGGTCTACAGTTCGGGGCCCCCAATGGATTTCTCGAGTTCGTCCTAATTGTGCCTCTATCTCATTACACTTTTTTAACATTTCATGTGGACTACATAACGTTTCAATCTTTACTACCATATTCAAAAATGCAGCCTGATCCTCATACCCCACCGGGTCTGTTTCATAAACCGAAGATACTTTGACTACATTCACTCCTTCTACTTGCTGCAACAACCGCACTGCTTGCTGAAGGAACTCCAAACGATTTCCTATGTTTGATCCTAGCGATATAAATACAGGATTCATCATAATGTCCCTCTAGTAATATCGACGGCCACAGAAGCATAATGTCCAACAATCGGGGGATTCGGTTTTACTAATTGGATACGGCAGCCACTAACCTTCTCTGCATATTCTTGTAAGATAGATGTAGCGACTTTTTCTGCAACTGCTTCTATTAATAAATACGGTTTGCCTTCTACTATTCCTTTGCATAGCTCAAAGACCTCTGCATAGTTTACAGTTTCCTCTAAATTATCGGTTTCACCTGCTTTTTTCAAATCACATGCTAACGTGATGGTTACTCTAAATATTTGACCTAACTTTGTTTCCTCTGGCAATGCTCCGTGAAATCCGTAAAATTCTAAGTCATTCAAATGTATATAATCCATTTATATTACGCCTCACTTTCCATATACTTCACTTTTCCAGTCAATACATCCATCATTTTCGTCATACGAGTTATTTCTTTTACATCATGTACTCGCACCAAATGACACCCAACTTGAACACCATAACAAACTGTTGCTCCAGTACCTTCCATTCGTTCATCGACAGGAAGATTCAAAACGTTACCGATTAATCGTTTACGAGACGTTGCCAATAATACAGGGTAACCCATCTCAACTAAATCACTTAAATGCTGTATCATCCAGATGTTTTGAGTAGTTGATTTGGCGAAACCAATACCCGGATCCAACCATATATGCTCGTCCGGAACTCCAGCCGCTTTCGTTATTTGAATACTCTCTTCTAAATCTTGTTTTGCTTCTGACCAGAAATCAGCATACTCTTCATTGTCTCTATTGTGCATCAATATTATCGGAACTCCATGATCAGCTGCAATTTTTGCTATTTCAGGATCTCTCTTAGCTCCCCAAATATCGTTTATCACATGTGCACCCGCAAGTACTGCAGCTTTTGCAACTGCAGATTTATATGTATCAATCGAGATTACTGTATTTACTTCTGCTCTTATCGCTTGAATGACAGGAACAACACGAGCAATTTCTTCATCATCTGAAATACGGGTATAGCCAGGTCTTGTAGATTCACCGCCAATATCTATTATTTTGGCACCATCAGCAACCATTTGTTTCGCTCTTGCAACAGCAGTTTCTATTTTGTTAAACTTTCCACCGTCTGAAAAAGAGTCAGGAGTAATATTTAATATACCCATCACAATCGTTTCCTTCTGAAAGTCTAACGCAACTCCACCAGCTTCAAACTTGCCACTATTTTTGTGTAAATTCATCATTCGATCCCTTCTTGCTGTATGCATCTTTTATAGCTATCATGTAACGCCTTATAAACTGGTCCCGCATTACCCCAAAACTGGATTTTCCCCAATTGCTTAATCGGTATTATTTCCTGTACCGCATTAGTGATAAATACTTCATCCGCCTTTTCTAATTCATCCTTTGTGAAGAAACCTTCTTCCACTTCAAATAAAGAACAGTTTCTCACCCACTCACGTGTCGTACCTGCTAAAATACCCGTTTGTAAAGATGGAGTATACAACTTCCCATTAGTGGACCAAAAAATGTTCGATGTTATTCCCTCTGCTACAAACCCATCTACCGTTAGGAAAAAACCTTCACAAGAAGCTAGCGACTCTAACTCGAATCTAGCTTGTACGTTATTCGCATAGTGGTGGGATTTATGACGCATACCACTTTCAGGAGTATTTCTAACTGTCTCTAGCCAGATAGCAGATTTCTCTGTGCCCCTAGTTGCAATTTGCAATGCTTTACGATATAAAATTACTGTCGGCTTCTTATAATACGAAGGTTGCAAACCAATGTCGTGGGGACCAGCCGAAATATTCAACCGAAAATAGCCATCCTCCCCATGATTCGCTTCTGTAAGTGCTGCTACCGCTGCAATTAGCTCCTGTTCTTCACAGGGCAACTCTATTCGGAAGTCGGAAAGTGCCCGGCATAAACGATTCCAGTGCGCATCCCATAAAAAAACTTTTCCATTGTATGTACGAAACGTTTCAAAAAAGCCAAGTCCATATAAAAAGCCGTGATCATATGCAGATACCATTAGTTCGTCTGCGCGGTAAAGTCTTCCATCTTTCCATGCATCCATTTAATGACTCTCCTTAGCGGTAAAGTTATACGTTTCAACAAAGTTACGGATGATTTTTTTACCTTCTTCGGTCATGATTGACTCCGGATGGTATTGAACTCCCTCTACAGCATACTTTTTATGACGAAGTCCCATTATTTCCCCTTCTTCTGTCCAAGCGGTAATCTCCAAACAGTCCGGTAATGATTCTCTTTCCACAAGTAAGGAATGGTACCTTGTCGCCTGAAAAGGATTTGGCATATTGCTATTCACACCAGTTTCGTCATGGAAAACTGGAGAAACTTTCCCATGCATCAAACGTTCGGCACGTATAACCTTTCCTCCAAATGCTTGTCCAATAGCCTGGTGACCTAAACAAACACCCAGAATAGGAATCTTCCCTGCAAAATACGTAATTACCTCCAAACTAATACCAGCTTCATTTGGTGTACATGGTCCAGGCGACACAACAATGACTTGAGGGTCTAGTTCTAGAATATTCTCTATAGTTATTTCGTCATTACGAACCACCTTTACTTCAATTTCTAACTCTCCTATATATTGAACGAGATTATAAGTAAAAGAATCATAGTTATCAATCATTAAGATCATTTGTACCCTCCTTCTGCCATAGCCTTCGCCTGCCACACTGCTTTTGCTTTGTTTAATGATTCCGTATATTCCGCGCTCGGTACCGAGTCAATGACAATGCCAGCACCAGCTTGTATATGAGCCATCCCGTCTTGAATAAATGCAGTACGTATTACAATATTAAATTCTAAATCTCCGGAAAATCCTAACCACCCAATTGACCCTGTATAAAGCCCTCTACGCACTGGCTCTAGCTCTTCGATTATTTCCATCGTCCGAATTTTAGGTGCACCGGTTATCGTACCTCCAGGGAACATTGCACGAATGATCTCTTTATTGGATGTACCAGATTGAAGTGTCCCTTTTACATTAGAGACAATATGCATCACATGAGAGTATTTTTCTATAACCATAAACTCATCCACTTCCACTGTTCCATAGGACGAAACACGGCCAAGGTCATTTCGCTCCAAGTCGACAAGCATGACATGCTCCGCACGCTCTTTTTCATTTTCAATCAATTCATTTGCTAACAAGATATCTTCCGAGTCACTTTTCCCCCGCGGTCTTGTTCCAGCAATTGGTCTTGTAGATAACTCAGTCCCCTTTTTCTTTACTAATAATTCGGGGGATCCTGAGACAACTGAGAACTCTGGTGCTTGTATATAAGCCATATAAGGAGAAGGGTTGAATGCACGCAATGCTTCATACATTTCTATTGGACTTACTTTCAATTGTTTCGATTGTCTGACAGATAAGTTAACCTGGAAAACGTCGCCTTGCGCTATGTATTGTTGAACTTTCGATACGGCAGATTCAAACTCACTTGAGCTTACCGACACCTTTAACTCAGCTGGGTCTTCCGCTACTTCCATTGCAGAACCAGGATGAAACTTCCTTAAATCCATTCCCTTTTCAGCTGCTTCCATATACTCTTGCTTTAGTTCCATTAAATCTACATCACAAGTAGAGAGCTTCATTAACGTGACCACTTCTGTTTTTATATCTAATACTGCCCAACAATCGTATAGATGGAAATAGATATCTGGAATATGTAAATCATTCTCAGCCAAATCCGGTAAAACTTCTATCTTCCTTGCATAATCATAACTAATAAAACCAATAGCCCCACCTTGGTAGTCGGGTAGATTTTGCTGAAAAGGCAACTTATATTCAGAAACTAGTTTTTCTAACTCCTCTAGTGCCTCTCCTTCACGAACTTCTCTTTCTCCACTTCTCCAATGAATCTGCAAGCCATTTTCTACTGACTTTGCTATAGCTACAGGATTCCAAGCTGCAACAGATAAGTGACCACCCCTGCCACTCTCTAAAAACACGTTATATGGTTGCTCTTTTGTTAACATTTTATAAGCATAGAAAAAAGTTTCCTTTGTCAAATGAAAGGTATGTGTCTCTAGTTTGATATTCACTTTCTCAAATCCCCCTATAAACGATTTGATTTCATCTTAACTTGAAACTACTCCTTTTCGCCACTAAGAAAATAATTGAAACTATTTATAAAATAGAAATACAGAAAAAAGAGGAAGCATTAACTGCTCCCTCTCTTCATATTTTCTATCTATTTGTTATTAATCTTCGAATTTGTATAAAGGTGTGCTTAAGTAACGCTCTCCATTATCCGGAACAATCGCTAATACCTTTTTCCCTTTTCCAAGTTCTTTAGCAAGTTGAAGGGCCGCATAAATTGCTGCACCTGCAGAAACTCCACCAAGAATACCTTCTAGTTTCGCTACTTCACGAGAAGTGGCATATGCATCGTCATTCGTTACTTGAATGATTGAGTCATAAAGCTTTGTATCCAGAACTTCTGGTATAAATCCTGCACCAATACCTTGAATTTTATGAGGGCCTGGTTTACCACCAGATAATATATTTGAATCAGTTGGCTCTACTGCAGCAATATGGATACCTGGGAAGTTTTCTTTTAACACTCCACCTGCTCCTGTAATTGTTCCACCAGTACCAATACCTGATACAAATCCATCTAATTGATCGAATGCCTCTACGATTTCAGGACCAGTTGTTAAGCGATGGATTTCTGGATTTGCTCCATTATTGAATTGTTGGGGCATAAACCAACCATTTTCTTTTGCAAGCTCTTCCGCTTTTGCAATAGCACCCTTCATACCGTCAGCACCAGGAGTTAATACAAGGTCCGCTCCGTAAGCGCGAAGTAGGTTTCTACGCTCTAAGCTCATAGTATCAGGCATAACTAATACAGCGTTATAGCCTTTTGCTGCCGCTATCATAGCAAGACCAATCCCTGTGTTACCACTTGTAGGCTCTATAATTGTGCCATTTTCTTTTAACTTACCTTCTTTTTCAGCAGCTTGAATCATGGCCATTGCGATACGATCCTTTACGCTACTCCCTGGATTAAAGTATTCAAGTTTTACATATACCTCAGCATCTTCAGGGTTTCCTACACGGTTTAATTTTACGATTGGTGTATTTCCGATCAAATCCAATACAGATTGCGCTAACTTCGTCATTTCTCCACTCCCAATCCCTACTTGTCTAATAGGTTTTATTTCTTAATCATACCAATGATTCAGTGAAAATGTCAATAAATTTACATTCAATATTTCTGAATATTCCATCATGAAAATTTATCCATATTATCATTTAAGCGATAGAATACTAAAAGTAACTCGTGTATAATTGATTATTTACAATGATTATACTTCGGAGAATTTTGTGCAAATGTCAACTTAAATTTAATGAAAACAAATCTAAGATGATCGGGGTTTTTTTATGAATAATATACTAGTTAGAAATAATGTGAAAATTTTAGGTGAGGGCGACCGTACTATTATATTCGCACATGGTTTTGGATGCGATCAAAATATGTGGAGATATATTACACCATTTTTTGAAAAAAATTATCAAATAATCTTGTTTGATCATGTAGGGTCAGGAAATTCAGATTTAACTGCGTATGATTTCGAAAAGTACAGCACACTTCATGGCTACGCTCAGGACGTTTTAGACATTCTGGAAACACTCAAATTAAAGAATGTTATATTTATCGGACATTCGGTCAGTTCCATGATTGGCATGCTTGCATCTATTGAACGCCCTGAATACTTCAGTAAAATGATAATGATTGGACCTTCTCCTTGCTATATCAATGAGGGGGACATATATCATGGTGGGTTCGAAGAAAAGGATGTCCTAGAACTACTCACTATGATGGAAATGAATTATTTTAGTTGGGCTAGCTTTATGGCACCGCTCGGTATGAAAAACCCTGACGTTCCTGCACTAACAGAAGAACTTGAAAAGAGCTTTACTCGATCAAATCCTTTAATAACTAGACAATTTGCTGAGACTACGTTCTTTTCTGACCATCGTGCAGATTTAGATAAAGTAACAACACCTACGTTAATAATGCAATGTTCTGATGACAGTATCGTACCTCTAGTAGTAGGCAATTATTTACACGAGCATATGAAGAATAGTACGCTTTACTTAATGGAAGCTAAGGGGCATTACCCTCACCTTAGCCATCCCAAAGAAACGATTAGTTATATAAATAATTTTCTATTGACGTAAATATTTGAATTGGAAGGATGTACTTTGATGGATAAGAGATTGTATAGTTTGCCGTGTGGTTACATTTCCATGACGCCACAAGGAGTAATTTTAGATGTAAATAGAACATTCCTTGAGATGGGAAACTACACACAAGACAATTTAATCTCCAATCATATTGAATCTATTATGTCCGTTGCCAATAAATTATTGTTCCACTCCTGTTTTTATCCTTTTATCCAACTAAATGGATATGTGGATGAAATATATTTAAACTTAAAAGGAAGTAACGGTACAGATATTCCAGTATTATTTAACGGGAAATATTATGAGGAAACTGATGTTGTAGATTGTATTTTTGTACATATGGGTAGACGAATAGATTATGAACAAGAAATACGTCAAGCTAAAATACTAGTAGAGGAAGCATATCGTGAGAAGAATGCCGCTTTAGTAAAAATGGAAGAACTACATCTTGAGCTTGAACATAAGCAAATAGAATTACTAAAACTAAACAATAAGCTCGAGATACTTTCCATTACTGACGGGCTTACTGGTTTAAAAAACCGCAGATACTTCATTGAAAAATTAGATGAATACTTAGTGCAACTTAAACAAACCAATTGCCTCTTTTCACTGTTAATATTAGATATTGATCATTTTAAAACGGTCAATGATACACACGGACATCTTGTAGGTGATAAGGTTTTAATCCAATTAACTAAGCTATTGGCGGATTTTTTCCCAAAAGACTATACGATCGCTCGATATGGTGGTGAGGAATTCGTTGTAATTTTGCCTTTGAGAAATGAGGAAGAGTCTTTAAAAGAAGCAGAGCTATTAAGAAGTACCATTCAATTTGCTAAATGGGAGATCATGAAAATTACCGTGAGTATTGGTGTAGCGACTAGTAATCCTATGGATACAACCTCTTCTATTATGGCACATGCAGATAAAGCACTCTATTCTTCAAAGGAAAGCGGAAGGAATAAAGTGACACATGCTACTTTTCAGATCATCTAAATTAAAAAAGACCATCTTTATTATAAAAGATGGTCTCTAAACATATGAATTACTCACTATAAACCCAATCTGCATCAAACTCTTCCCAAAAAGCTTCTTGTGTAACTGATTGCGGAATTTGATCAAGCGCCAGTTCTCTGCGAATATGACCTTTTACATCAGGATAGGAAAAGGATTTACCTTCGAATATACTCTTCACCATTGCTACAGCGAATCTTCCATCCGCTAATGTAATTGGTTTACTCCATTTACCTTTTTTCGTCTTCTGAATTGCATCAATTAAAACTTTATCCACCGATTCATTTCCTTCGGATATATAACCGATATCTCCACCTAGACTTGCCGAACTTGGATCAGCAGATCGTTCTCTAGCAAGTCCTTCAAAAGACGAACCATTTTCTAACTCTTTTGCAACTTTTTCGGCTTCAGCCTCTGTGTTTACATAAATGACACTTGTTCGATAAGATGTTGCAGTATTGTATAGATTTTTGTTATTGTCATAAAATGCTTTAATCGCCTCGTCCTCAATGACAATATCCTTGGCTAATACTTTTTCTAGAATTAAGCGAGAACGAATACTCTTTCTAACAATGTCTTCATCATTGGTTTGTAAGGACACGCCGTCTTGCGTTGAACGTATTAAAGCAAGTTCTAAATCCACTTCGTCATCCGTTACTTTAATCTTATATTTTTTAGCCGCAGCTTCCATAACTTCTGCATTCACAATATCTAACAAAACTTCTTTACCGTAGATAGACTCCATAGAAGCCATCCATTGTTCTTTCGTAATAACTTTTCCCGCTACGGACGCAACTTCTTCCGAATCATTAGATTTAGTCGTATCGTTTGGTATTAACCATGCGATGAACCACAGTAAATTACCTAGCAACAGGATACTCAGAACAACTAATACCGGTTTAGTTTTTAAGCGCTTTTTAGTAGGGGCATTATTATCATGCGTTAATTTCATCGATAAATGACTCCAATTCATCTACTGAATAATTGTATTTCTCCATACAGAAATGACAGTGTGCTTCGGCCCCTCCGTCTTCTTCGATCATTTCACGAATTTCCTTTTCACCTAGTGTGAAAATGGCCTTCCCGAATCTTTCTTTAGAGCAATTACAATCAAAAGAAACTGGTGCAGAATCTAAAATCCGAACATTATCTTTACCAAGAATTTCAAATAGTATTTCTTCTGGAGTTAAACCTCTTTCGATTAGTTTAGAAACAGGCTCCATCTTAGATAAATGCTCTTCAATAATTGTAATCGTTTCATCATCTGTTCCAGGTAGTAATTGTATTATAAATCCGCCAGCCGCCAGAATAGTGTTGTCTGGATTTACAAGAACGCCAAGTCCAACAGAAGAAGGAACTTGTTCAGAAACAGCAAAATAATATGTGAAGTCTTCGCCAAGTTCACCCGATACAATTGGAACTTGTCCTGTAAAAAAGTCTCGCATGCCCAAATCTTTTACAATCGTAAGTGTACCTTCTGTCCCTACAGCACGACGAACATCTAATTTACCATGTTCGTTTAAATCGAAATGGGTTTGAGGATTAGTTACATAACCACGTACTTCACCTTTTGCATTACTATCAATAATCATTGGACCAATTGGACCATTTCCTTCTACTTTTACCGTTATTTTATCCTCACCTTTTAACATAGCACCCATCATTAGTGAAGCCGTCATCGATCTTCCAAGTGCAGCAGATGCGGTTGGCCAAGTCCCGTGACGTCTTTGTGCTTCTCCTACTGTGTCAGTTGTACGAACCGCAAAGGCACGTACACTCCCTTCAAACGCTATAGCTCTTACTAAATAATCACTCATCTATTTATTACCTCTTTCATCAATATTTCGTTGATATATTAAATATAAACCTTTCAACGTTAAGAATGGATCAATAACATCCATTATAGTCGTTTCGTCCCCTATTAAGGAAGCCATACCACCTGTAGCTATTACTTTAGGTGTTTTCTTTGATACTTGCTTCATACGGTTTACAATACCTTCTACTTGCCCTACATAACCGTACACGATTCCAGCTTGCATTGCAGCAACTGTATTTTTCCCAATGACATTTTCAGGCCTTGTCAACTCTATACGCGGAAGCTTACTAGCTCTATTAAATAGGGCATCTGTTGAGATACCTATACCCGGAGCAATGGCCCCACCCATATACTCTCCAAGTTCATTGATAAAACAATAGGTCGTAGCAGTTCCAAAATCTACAATGATTAGAGGACTTCCGTATTCATGAATAGCAGCTACCGCATTTACTATTCGATCGGCCCCGACTTCACGCGGATTATCATATTTAATATTCAATCCCGTTTTGACTCCAGGACCAACCACAATGGGCTTAATGCCAAAATATTTTTTACACATAGCTTCTAAGGAAAACATAATAGGTGGAACAACAGAAGAGATTATGATGCCTTCTATTTGATCAAAAGAAATGGCGGCATGAGTAAATAATGCCTTCACCTGCATTCCATACTCATCTTCCGTTTTTAAACGATCTGTCTCCATACGCCAGTGATGTATCAGCTTATCGTTTTCGTAAACCCCTAACACAATATTAGTATTTCCTGTATCTAAAACAAGTATCATCTAGCTTATCCTCACCTTTTTGTTGCGTTTCCCACACATCATACCATATATATATACGAAGAAAAAAGCTGATTGCCTCGAGTTATAAGGAGGCAATCAGCTTATTCTTATCTATTAATCTCTACGTTCTTCTTGAACTGGGCTTTCTGTTTCTTTTAGTGAACCCTCTTCTTTTGGTAAATCACTAATAGATGGATCCGCAGGTGCACCTACTGCATCCGATACTTCTTCTTTCTTCAGCTCAATAGCAGCTTTTTGATCTATCTCATCATATGAGCGTTCAGGAAGGGTACCATGCTCTTGTAAATGCATTATTTGAGCAGCATCTAGTGTTTCTACCTCTAGTAACGTTTTTGCGATTAATGTTAATAATTCACGTTTTTCCGTTAATATTTGTTTCGTACGAGTATACTGATCTTTAATCATTATTTGCATTTCTTGATCTATTTCATAAGCAATTGCATCCGAATAGTTTTGTTCAGAGTTAAAATCACGACCTAAGAAGACGTTGCCTCCTTGTGCTTGACCGAATTGCATTGGCCCTAGCTTGTCACTCATCCCATATTCTGTAACCATTTTTCTAGCAATACCTGTTGCGCGTTGGAAGTCATTATGTGCTCCGGTAGAAACTTCACCGAAAATAATATCCTCTGCTACACGACCACCAAGCAAACCAGCAATCTTATCTAGTAATTCCGGTTTTGTCATGAAATAACGATCTTCTCTAGGAAGCATAACTGCATATCCACCTGCTTGACCACGAGGAACGATTGTTACTTTATGAACGATATCTGCATCATCTAAAGTTAAACCAACAACCACATGGCCTGCTTCATGGTATGCAACAATATTTCTTTCTTTTTCAGAAATGACTTTTCCAGCTTTTGCCGGACCTGCAATAACACGGTCAGTCGCTTCATCTATATCTCGCATATCGACTTTTTTCTTATCACGTCTAGCTGCTACTAAAGCTGCTTCGTTTAATAAGTTTTCTAAGTCTGCTCCAGAGAATCCTGGTGTACGCTGTGCAATCGCTTTTAAGTCAACTGATTCATCAAGTGGCTTATTACGAGCATGTACTTGAAGTACCGCCTCACGACCTTTAACGTCTGGACGACCTACAGTAATTTGACGGTCAAAACGACCTGGACGAAGAAGTGCTGGGTCTAATACGTCTGGTCTATTTGTTGCAGCAATGATAATAATACCTTCGTTTGCACCGAAACCATCCATTTCAACAAGTAGTTGGTTTAGTGTTTGCTCACGTTCATCGTGACCTCCACCAAGTCCAGCTCCACGTTGACGACCTACTGCATCAATCTCATCTATAAAGATAATACATGGTGCATTTTTCTTAGCGTTTTCAAACAAATCACGTACTCGGGAAGCCCCTACTCCAACAAACATTTCAACGAAATCCGATCCACTAATAGAGAAGAAAGGCACGCCAGATTCACCCGCAACTGCACGAGCAAGTAATGTTTTACCAGTACCCGGAGGACCTACTAATAGAATCCCTTTAGGTATACGAGCTCCAATTTCCACGAATTTGCGTGGATCTTTTAAGAAATCTACTACTTCAACTAGTTCAGCTTTTTCTTCATCTGCACCAGCAACATCATTAAATCTAACTTTTTTCTTATCATTATCGTATAACTTCGCTTTACTCTTACCGAAGTTCATCACACGGTTACCACCGCCTTGTGATTGGCTTAATAAGAAGAAGAATAAAATGATAATAATTAAGAACGGCAATAATCCAGTGAAGAATTGAACCCAACCACTTGTTTTAGGAGTTTCTTTATATTCCACAGGCACTGAATTGGATGTTGCCAATGTATAAATTTTTGTTTGTAAATCTTCGCTATTATATGGGAGAATCGCTAAATATTTTTCTCCTTTTTTATAGCCTTTCATTTCACCTTCAGCGTAATATACACCTGATTCAGGTTGTAATGTAACACTTGTTACTTCTCCTTTTTCCAGAGAAGTCATAAACTCGTTAAACTTAATATTTTTAGTAGTCGTATTGCTCGTGTTGAATGTAGCAAAAATCCCAACGATTACAAAGAATATTAATAAGTATAATATGGCGTAGCGCAATGCTCGATTCATTCCCAGCCTCCTCACAAGGTAAACAGAAAAACTAATGATTATCTTATCATACGAATTTTTGGACGTACAATGAAAAGCCTTTTAACTAGGCTTAAAACTAAAAACTGTAAACTTCTTTCTTCAATACACCTACATATGGTAAGTTACGATACTTTTCTGCATAATCTAATCCGTATCCAACCACAAATGCATCTGGAACTTCAAAGCCTACAAAGTCTGCTTTTAAGTCTACTTTTCTACCAGTTGGTTTGTCTAACAAAGTAACAATTTTAATCGATTTTGCTTTACGATATTTGAAAAGGTCCACTAAGTAACTTAATGTCATCCCGCTATCGATTATGTCTTCGATTATTAAAATATCTCTTCCTTCCACACTTGTGTTCAAATCTTTTACGATTTTAACCTCTCCAGAAGAAACTGTTGCATTGCCATAACTTGATACATCCATATAATCCATTTCAATGTATGTATCCACACGTTTCATCAAATCAGACATGAAAGGCATTGCACCTTTTAAAATTCCAATTGCAAGTGGGTATTGATCCTTGTACTCTTCAGTTAATAAGGCTCCCAATTCACGTGTTTTTTGATTGATTTGTTCCTCAGATAACAGAACTTCTAAAATATCCTTTTCTAACATCGTTAAATCCTCCTATGGCTTAATATCTCTTCACGTATAATACAAAATTTTGCGTAGTTCTATTCTTTTCAAGTTGCTGCCCGCAACGAAGACCTATTACAGCCATTATATCATTTTTAGCTGATATAAGTATTGGCCAACCCTCTCGTTTTTCACTCGAAATTTTTTCATCAATAAACAATCGTGAAACTTTTTTTGGAGTAGACATCCCTTTTAAATGTATTCGATCTCCTTCTATCCTCGTTCGTATAGAAAGAGGTAATGAATCACTGTCCAATTGGATAAACCACTTTTCATCGGAAGGAATCTGCTCGTTTAAGTTTCTAGTCAAGTATATCGAATAACCAGTACCAACTTCTACCCAGCAGTCTTCATCAATTATTTGACTTTGAATTGGTAGAGACTTTAGGGGAGCGGAGGAAAACTGGATATGACTGTAATGACGTATGAGGGAAAAATCTTTTGGTAAATGAATCACTGTATTCCCATCCTGCTCATTACAAGCAGTTAAAATAGATTCAATTAAGCGATTATTTAATAGCGCACTAGAGCTATCATACAGATACTTTAATAGTATTAGAATCACTCTTCTTTGTAAAGCAACTGGAATTTCCCTAAACTGCTTTGAATCCATAAAAAAGCTCGATTTACTTTTAACTGTCACAAGCTGGTCAAACTTCTCTTTTGCAAGTGTCTGTAAAAAGTCGTCATCTTGTTGTTGTTTTTCTACGAACGTCCGGATACTATCGGCCACATGTAAATTTTCTTGACGCAAAAGAGGTACAACAGTATGGCGTAAACGATTTCTTGTATATGTATGTTTATCGTTACTGGGGTCATGTCTAAATGCTTGTTTTTGAAACTGAACATAATCCAAAATCTCATCCTTCGTTACACATAGGAATGGACGAATGATGCTACCGTTTGAAAAAGGTCTTGTTATCGGTATTCCTGTAAGAGAAGATGCCAACGTCCCTCTTACCAATGACATTATTATTGTTTCTATCTGGTCATCAGCATGGTGACCGAATACTAGCTTATCAAAGTTTTCTTGTTTCATAACAGTATCAAAGTAAGCATACCTTTCTTCTCTGCATATCACCTGAACATTTCCACCTTCTGCCTCGACTCTAGAAGGCACTTCCAGTGTAGTACCATAAAAAGAAATGTCTAATCGAATAGCTAATTGTTCAACAAAGTGCATATCTTCTGCCGACTCTGCCCCTCGAAGCTGGTGATCCGTATGAACAATACCCAGCTGTAAATTATATAACTTCTTAAGTTCATGAAAGGTAAGCACCGCAGCAACCGAGTCTGCTCCTCCAGAACAAGCTAGAAGAAGACGATCACCCCTTTGTATTAGCTGGTACTTATCTATATATTTTTTTACTTTTAAAATGAAAGGATGCATTTTTCCACCTCTATTATTGGTCCCTCTTCTAGTGAATACCCGACCTGACGGGTCCGCACGATGAGGGTTATGCAGTCTAGGACACGATGTGCATCCTAGACTACCCTTCCCTATAGGAGCTTTCGCTTTTCTTCTCTGTCTAGCTACAGCGCCTTGCCCTTCGGGTCACTTCAGAATTTCAAGAAAGGCAAGGTCGCCTTTCCACGAAATTCTTCCAGTGCCTGCCAGGGCAGACACAGGCGCTTTCGCTTTTCTATTCTGTCTAGCTACAGGTGCCAGCCTCTCGAGTCGCTTCAGACAAGCGGTTAAGGCAAAGTGCGCCTTTACCGTTTGTCTTCCAGCGCTGGTCGAGGCTCACGGGCACCTTTCGCTTTTCTATTAGTGTACCATTCTTTCTTGGTGTTTGGCTGTTTGGCGTGGTGTGAATAGGGACCATTCTGGTACTACATGCTCTACATGCATGAAAATAACTGTGCGGTCGTCTCCTGGTAGTGAGTAAGTTTGTTCTAACATTTTCACAAAGCGTTCTGCATTCATGGTTGGGTCTTGTAGTATTTTTTGATAATATTGCTCCTGTTTTTCGACAGTCGTGTTTCCTGAGAATACACCGTCTGATAGCATAACCAATACATCTCCGTCTTTTATGTCCATTTTTCTGGCTTCTATTGAGAAAGTAGGTAGGAATCCGAATGGGACATGTTTACTTTCTATTTTTCTCATTTCATTTCCGCGAATTAGATATGTCGACATACTTCCGGCCTTCCAAGACCACAATTCTCCTTTTTGCAGATCTATCAATGCAAGGTCTACAGTTGCATAGCTATCATTGTCATTTTGTAGACTCATCATATAGTGCAGTGTATGCATGGTTGTTTCTGGATCCATTTTTTTATTTAAACACTCCCTCATGAACTGCATGACACGTCTACTTTCTCTATGCGCCTCTACATCATTCCCCATTCCATCTGATAAAATAACTGCCATCAATCCTGGATGCAATGGGAATACTGCATGGGCATCCCCCGAATAGATGGTGTTTTTACTTGATGATGTATACACATCATGTGTAAGTTGAAAACGAACAGACGATTTGCACGTTAATTGAATATGCTCGTATGGGTGATGGATTTCTTTCATAGCCGTAATTTCAAACGGTTCGTTCAACAGGTCATATAATAATGGAACAATTAAACGTTCCCCTACCATTTTTGCTCTTGCTTCAATTGGTAAACAACAAACGATCTCCATTTGTCCTATCTCAATATTCAACACATCTATTTGGAAGAAGGGAATATTTGCTTGTTGGAACTTTTCTTTAATCACTTCTTCATGAGAAGAATACATAGTTATATTGTTTTCTAAATTGCTCATCAACCCACTCATGTGATTGCCCATGTCTTTCAATTTGAGCGCAAACATCTTCTTTCCATGCTGTAATTCATACGTGAGCTGTTGTTTAGCTTCTTTTTCCTTCAGCTCATGCATCACTTGTATTGGTTTTACGCATTTATATTGAATTCGATTCTCTGTTTGCATTCTAGACTTTTTAGGTTGGTCTTCCCATTCCTTTATCAATACAGGCATACCATTGGATTTTTCTCCCCAACATTTTTCATATTGAAAGCATGAACGACAAATTGGGAGTGGCACTGTTTTTTCATCCTTTCTCAGCGCCTTCGAATCAAATTTCTCCGATATAAACCGAGTGATAAAGTCGACAAAATGCTGAAACTCTTGGAGCTGATGATTTACTTTTTCTGTCATCCACTTTTGTCTTCTTAAAAGAACACTTGTTGTATCAGGATACAATTGATCTTTCAATTGCTTAATCCACGCAGAAGGAACCATAAAGAATAATAGAGAGGCAATGACAAGTGATCCTATATACACAGAATCTAAAGGTAAGGTGCGATCATATAATATAAAGAAAAATGTAGCACCGAGCATACTAAACGCTTGCCACAGTCTCCCAAAAGGCTTATGAAGTCCTGCCAAGAAGCCAGTTACCGCGTAGACAGCAATCATACCGCTAAAGCTAAGCTTCGAAATACTTAATATTGTTCCAGAAAGTACAGCTACTACCGTTGCCAGTTGGACTCCTCCGATTGCCGCTGATACCGCTATGACCAAATGAGCCGCCATTAACGGAATCGATACGTAACCAAATATATACGAAGACATTCCAGTCAAGACAAGTGCTCCTATAAGTAATGCAGCGCCCATTCTTTCTCCTGTCCACCTTTTGTGCAATAGGTCCGGAAAGGGAAGAAATAACTGAAACAAAAATATGGTCATAAATAGACTTAGTATGCCTTCATATCCAATGGCTAGCCAAATTGAAACTGGAATCTCTCCCCCATAAGAAACGAACTGCCACACAATTTGTATACATACGACATCTATTAGTACATATAAAGGTAGTGGGATCTTCCTAATAAATCGATTTTGATAAAACGGAAATAATAATGCCTGCATAGCGTGAATAATTACTTGTCCAAATCCGAGAGTAAAGCTTCCTAGAATAGCACCTGCAACTGTCCAAGGCACGAAACGTTGAAACCTCAGATTAACCAGTGCCCAAAGAGGAAGGAAAAATGGAACCGAGGCCTCGAACAATACAACTTGTGCTAGAAAAAATGATAGAAGTAGAAAAATGATAGAAAAGAAAAGCGTTACTCTCTTGGCTTTGAAACCCTCCATAATCTTTCTTATCGATATACCGCGTTTTTGTTGCTGTTCGTAAACCTTCAAAGCGAATACCTCCTATTCAACTATTGATGGAAGTATACCTAGTATTACTACAAAAAGTATGTCTGTTTCTGACGTGAACTTAAAATAACTTTTCGACTTCATCAGCTAATAAATTAAATGATTTGAATATTTGCAACAAACTTTCTTTTAATCTTTTTAAAATTCTCTTAAAGAAGCATTGACACTTTGGCAAAACGCTTGTAATATATAATTTGTTCGTTAAAACGGCGGCCTAGCTCAGCTGGCTAGAGCGTACGGTTCATACCCGTGAGGTCGGGGGTTCGATCCCCTCGGCCGCCATATTTTACGGCCCCTTGGTCAAGCGGTTAAGACACCGCCCTTTCACGGCGGTAACACGGGTTCGAATCCCGTAGGGGTCATCTCAAAAAGCAGTTCCTAAGAATTTTAGGAACTGCTTTTTTATGTTGAAAAGTATGCAATTTGTCGAAGTTCTTTAAAAAGATTCCTTTTAACCTTACAAATGCAAGACCCTTCATAGAGCCGAGATTTGTTTTCTATGGTGTGCATCATGCTCCAAAAAGTCTGTGAAATAACTACTAACAGTACACTCACTATTACCAATATAAAAAACTTTGTTCCAATCTATTTCATCAATTTGCTGAAGCTTTTCGATAATTTTTTGACGTTGTTTTTTGGCATAAGAAAGGGTTTCTTTAAATGTTTGTTCATGAGCAAGGGCTGCGGCTTTTGCGTTAAATGCTTCAAAATCAGGAGACCCTTCAAACCTTTCCCCTTCTTTCATATTTGGTAGGCGCTGTTCCACAGTAAATCGGTCCCATTCTGCAAGATGCATCACTATTTCATTTGGGGACCATTTTCCGTTCGCATATGGTGCAGTTGCTCTTATTTCATCTAATATATATAAAGAATCCAGCCAATTGATATATTCATTATAAGATTTTAATAGTTCCTCTTTCGTCACAAGCTTAGCCCCCATTATTTATGAGTTTACCTAAAAATATTATATTTAAATAAATAGTCGTATGAGATATCAATAAACAAATATTCCCTATCGTTAAGTGGAATGGAGAATGTACGCATCATTTCTCCTGTTTCAATGTCGCTATACATGTCCGAAAATACACCACTTTGGTCATTACGCATTTTTATTATTGTTTTTAAGAAGTATGGACGCCAACTCCAATTTTTGTTGACAGCATCCTCTTGCACTGTCCACTTTTTGTCGACTTGCATAATATTAGGGGATAGTTGAAATCCATCTTCATTACAAATATATATTCGGAATGAGCATTCATTTAACTCTTCTGCAAGTAATAAAAGCTGCTCTATATTGTCACTAGTTGGATTTATATGTCCAATTGCTGTTTCTAACATATTCTGCAAATTTTTTAATTCATTATATTTCTCTTCAAGTAATCGCTTTTCTGTTGTTATAAATTGCTGAAACTTTTCTTTAAAATGATCTTTTAACAATTCTCTTGAAACTGTATCTGCTTGAGCTGTTGCTAGATATTTCCCCTGATAATATCGTCCGCCATTTTTCCAAGCAAATTGAAGTTGGTGTACACTATCGATCCCTTCAAACAGCATATTAGCCCCTATCTTCCGAGCAAGCGATCCTAAGGATGTAAATAAGTCATTTTGCGCACTCCAAGACTCATAACTCAATTTTTCTATATTTACTTTTAATATATTTGGTGACAACATTTTTATATAATCTATATGACTTTCCGAACCTACCTGATTTATAGCTATCTTTATACCGTAAGTACGGTAATATTTCAGT
This sequence comes from Psychrobacillus sp. FSL H8-0487, assembly GCF_038008385.1. Classification (NCBI taxonomy): domain Bacteria; kingdom Bacillati; phylum Bacillota; class Bacilli; order Caryophanales; family Bacillaceae; genus Psychrobacillus; species Psychrobacillus sp. FSL H8-0487. Next base: position 67,351 of record NZ_JBBOZA010000001.1, on the reverse strand, counting down.
ATATTACTAAGTTTACCAAAATCACCTTTATAATCATGTTCTGAAAGGACTAGTACAATTCTTGAAAGAGAGTCTTCTGAGACAAACTCATTAATAATATCTAAGTAACTCTCTCCATAGTCTAGTATTAGTAAATTCGCATTGCACGGCAAATATATATCATAGTCATTAGTCTTTTCCATTAACTCTGATAGAGCTAAGCGCAATATTTTACGTTCAACTTCTAATCGATACTCTACCGGAATATCCTCATCATATGCAAAGGTATTTAAATTTATAAGCTGCTCTTTGTTGACTAACTTCCCTAATACTTCATACGCAATTACAATATGTTCGTCCGCACTAAAAATTGGTTGATAATATGCTTTAACATGTTCTATATTCGTTAGTACATCCATTGCATCCATCTAATAACCTCCTTGAAAGTTCAAACATATCTATGTTTTTAATGTTACCTTACTTTAAGGATATGCTTAATCTTCTATTTTGTGTACAAAAAAAAGGTGTTAGCATAGCCCAACACCTTTTCATCTATATGACATTTTTTCTACCTATAAAACAGACAGCAAATTATCCTCTTTTAGCGCCTCTGCCACCGCGCTTAGATTCTGTCGCGCGCTTCAACGTAGACAAACGATCTTCGCTATCCTTCAAGAATCTAGTCATTTTTTGCTCAAAATTCTCTTTCATTGGACGATCGCGATCATTTGGACGATTATTACCACCACGTGGACGTTGAGGACGTTCGGGTCTCTCTGGTCTTTCCGCTTGAGGCTTTGCTTTTCGAATAGATAATCCGATTTTGCCATCCGCTTCAACATTCATCACTTTAACTTCAACCACATCTCCAACCTTCAGATGCTCATTAATATCTTTTACATAATTGTCCGCCACTTCACTAATGTGAACAAGACCTGTTGAGCCTCCTGGTAGTTCGACGAATGCTCCGAAATTTGTGATTCCTGTTACTTTACCTTCTACCTTGCTGCCTACTTCAATTGACATAAAAAAAATGCTCCTCCTTAAAATTTAAGCGACTCTTTTTTCGAACTTATACGCTTTTCCGTACAAATCCCTACCTTTATTATAGCTAACAAAAAAAGAGTGTCAATAAGACTACTCTTTTGCTTTTGTTTTTTTAAAGTTATTTTTCTTCTTTTCCAGGCAAAGTGAATATTATTTCACCCTCCTCAGAAAGGAAATATTGCTTTCTTAATAGTTTGCCAATGTACTCATCATCGTTAAGTTTTGAAATTTGCACTTTAAGAATTTCTTGCTCTTCCTTAACTTGTTCCAACTCCTGAGCCACTTGCTCTTTTTGTAATTGTTTTTCTTCATATGCACTTTTGCTATTCAATAGGGTAGATACTAATAATCCAACTAAAGCAAAAGATAAAATTGTAAATAATACTAATCGTCTAGCTAAACGAACCTTTTTTGCTTTGATCCGATTTTCTTGGCGTTCGATAGAGCGAACATAATCAGTATTAATCGATGCAATTTGTTTCCGTGTAGGTATGTTTCTTTGCTTCTCTCCCATTTTGCTCTCTCCTATCAAACTATTTCAATTTTTTTGTGTACTTTCTATTATAACGGAAGTTTGGCTTTTTCTGAAGGGCCAAATGCCACGTTTTTCGAAATATATATTGAAATGGTTTTAAGATGAAGGAGATGAGCATCCAAATAAGATGAATAACTTTATTAATAACTATCCAAATGAAATGAATTATCCACCAAATTGGTTGGAAGATCAAACGCAAGATAATTCTACCTGTTAAACGAAACACTGGCTGAAATAATTGATCGTATAAGAGAATACCTACTATTTGTGCTAATGGGTCGTAAATTCTCCATACGCCATCCCGCACATCAAAAAGTATATAAAATGAGCCTAAACCCAGTGCGATCCAAACAAATACCTCCAGCACTACACGATATTTATAAACGTAGGAACGCCTCGGGAAACTTTCCGTTATAAAGCGCGTTCCTTCGATTATTGCCCCTACCAATACCCCACTACAGACCATTAGTAATAGACTAAAGAATTGTAATGAGAGTGTCATCCGAATAATTTATGAAGTAATCCTCTAGCTCCGTCTAAACTTTGCTCATCATCATATTGTATTGCTCGAACGATTCCTTCCAAAGTTAATAATCCTTTATCAACATCAAGATGGACAATTTTTAAGTCTTCTCCTTTGATGTGAAGTATACCTTGAGAAGTTCTCACATAAAATTCTTGTTGATCAAATTTTTCAATAGATTTTACAGACGTTAAGTCCATGCGCTTACGATTTCTAAGCGAAATCAAATGGTCCCCCGATGGAATAGTAATTGTTTGATTTTCTGCTTGATATTGCATATATACTCTCTCCTCTCTTGTCCTATTTTATTGTATGCTCCAAAAAAAAAAGCATGACAAACTACCATGCTTTTTTTCACAAGAAACTATTTAATTTCTATTTGGTACTTCTCTAGATTCTAGAGTACCTGAATACTAAAAAATTAGATCTACGGAATAATAATACTACTGATTTCCGTTACAGGTGGAGTTCAAAGGCTAAGAGCGCCACTCGTGTGGCAACGCCTTCGTGACCAACATCCTGTTGGCCTCCGAGGGGTGAGCGATGAGCTATCACCGTCGCTAACGCGTCGTTTTGATATCTCATCTGACTCACTCATCCCGCCGGAGTCGCCACCTTTCACTACAATCAATTATGTGAGTAGTCCGTTACTATAAAATTAGAGATACTATTTCATCATGAAGGATGAAGAAAGTAGATTTTCTCTTATCTAGTGGAAATCTAGAGAAATGGTAAGTATATAGCCAATAGAGAAGCGAAGTAACTCGCGAAATTGTATCTTCATGAGCTTCCTCTTTAAGTAGGAAAGTATTTTATCTCTAGTTATCTCAAAATGCACTAACCTGTTTCTAAGAGTTATAGAAGGATGGCGGACAGACAAAAGCCATAAAATTTTCGATAGAAAAAGAGGTGGTTGTGACTTCTGTCACAACCACCTCTTTAAAAATTCACTCGGTAATAATGAAGCGACCCGCCAGTCCAAAGCCATTCGAATACTACAGAAACAGTTTTAGACGAAAATATCTAACTAATCTTCATCATCAATAAATTCTGGATCTACTTTTTCTAATCTCTCTTCTTTTATAATTGTAAACATCAATGATGCCTCTTCTTTTTTCGCAGAATCTCTAACCGCATCTACCGTTGCAGTTACTACTTTTTGACCAAATCTAATGGACAATTCATCCCCAGCTTTTACATCTGCGCTTGCTTTTGCTACTTTGCCATTAATCGTTATTCTACCTTGGTCCGCTACTTCTTTTGCTAATGTTCTACGCTTGATAAGTCTGGAAACCTTTAAGTATTTATCTAATCTCATTTCGTCACTGCCCTTCTAATTTTTTAGCTTCTTTCCAAAAGAGATCTAGCTCTTCTAAAGTATAGTGAGAAAAGTCTCCTTTTCCACTCTTCACACTTCTCTCTATAAATTGGAATCTGCTTTTAAACTTTTTATTAGCCTGAATCATTGCCTGCTCGGGAGATAAACTATAAAAACGCGCTAAATTTACAATAGTAAATAGCAAATCACCTAATTCATCTACTTGTGAATCTTTTGTACCCTCCGCTAATTCTTTCTTCCATTCGCCGAGCTCTTCCTCAAACTTTTCCCAAGCCCCTGAAACGTCTGGCCAGTCAAAACCAACCTTCGCAACTTTCTTCTGATAATTAAAAGAAGTAAGCAAGGAAGAGTCCGCGCGCATTTCTCCTTCTAATAAAGAATCACCAGAATCTCTTTTTTCTTCTGCCTTTATTTGTTGCCAATTACGGAGAACGTCTTCCGTGCTATCTACTGTTACTTCACCAAATACATGAGGGTGTCTACGAATCATTTTGTCAGAAATAGCGTTTAATACGTCTTCCATACTAAAATATCCGTTATCTTCTCCTATTTGTGCATGTAAAAACACTTGTAACAGAACGTCGCCTAATTCTTCTACAATATGATCATCGTCTTCCTCGTCAATCGCCTGTAGAAGCTCATACACCTCTTCTACAGCGTATTTCTTTAAGGTTGTATGTGTTTGTTCCTTATCCCACGGACACCCGTTAGGACCCCTTAGTTCAGAAACAATTTGACGAAGTGTTTGCCACTCTTTTAAGCGATCTTCTTTTTTATAGATTGGCGGAACGTATAATGTAGTAAGATTATCTAACTTCATCACTCGGTCCAGTTCAAATAAGGGGACCTTCGTTAAACTTTCTGTAGCAGTCCCTGTAGCAGTCCCTGCAGCAGTTACAATCGTTACCTCATAGTCGTCAGGATACTTTTCCATTAGAGTTAGCTTTACTTCGGAAGCACTAAATGCATCATATACTTGTCCAATTAGCACATGTGCATTCATTTGAACTTCATCACACTTAAAGCTTGTTCCGTCTAGTAATTGAAACCCTTCAATGGGATCAATCCGTAAAGCGCCAAAAATGGGGTCTAGAAAACTTTGTCCACCTTCTATACGGATTTTAATTTCCCCTTGTTTTTCCGCTTCAATTAAGAGCTGAACTGTTTGTTCGGCAACTAATGGATGTCCAGGTACTGCATATATAACTGATTGCTCTTGTGCCAATTCTAGAAGCCGTTTTACAATTTCTTCATAGACACCTTCGAATTGATCATTATTTTCGTACACTGTATCGAAACTAGTGAAGGAAAGTCCTTCTGCTTTTAGCTCTTCTAAAACTGGGTGCTGCTCCGTCCGAACATACAAGTACTCGGCCGTTTTTAACTTTTTATATATACCTAATGGCAGCTGATCTAGGTCACCCGCTCCAAGACCAATAATCGTAATTTCATTCATATTACTCACAACCTTACTTTTCTTTATTTAACCAAAGCTGAAAAGTCGCCATTCGTCTACCAAATGGCAATAAAAACCACTCTTTCTCTGCTATCACACGATCTTTTGCTATACTTACTAAAAAAATTGCGGCACCCAACATAACTGCAGTTAACGAAATGACAACCGATTGTATTCTACTAGAAAGATTATCAAATAACACGGCATCACCCAATACTACATAAGCAACAACACACACGATCATTAATAGGGAGGCTTTTGTAATCCCTTTATAGAAAACTGCAGGAGCAAATTGGATATTCCAAGTCTTTTTAAAATAATAACACATCAACACATAGATAATCGCTAAACTAACATTACCTGAGATAGCTGCTCCTAATACTCCATAAGTGGGGACCAGTAAACTATTTAACAACCACTTACACAAAACTCCAAGCAGCAAGAAAAACGTAGGTATCTTCACCATTCCACTGCCTTGTAACATTGCCATTAATGTAAGTATTAAAGACATCCATACAATTTGAAAAGAAAAAACCATTAACGTTATAGATTCCTCTTTTGTTTGAAATAGCATCTCATTTACATATGGAAGAACAACAATTAGCCCTAGAGCTGCCGCAATTCCAAAAGTAAATGCTACTCGGTATGTTAGTTGCATGAAAGGCACTGCTGTTCTCCCCGAGTTTTTACCCATCCGGTGCGCTACCAGAGGAACGATTGCTAAAGAAAGCGTAGATGCTATGACAATACCTAATTGGACAAGTGGTTGTCCTCGGTCATAGACGCCTTTTTTCTCCATTGCCTGTTGTCTTTCCATACCACTTTCCATCAGGACTTGAAAGACTGTAAACGAATCGACTAGCTGAAACAGTAAGAATAATAGTGCACTTATACTAGCACTTAAGCTCAGTAGCGTTAAGTTCTTTATAATTGGCCACACAGGTACATTTTGTTGAGCCTTCTCAGTCTTTGTATGTTTCATCGATTTCCAATAAATAAAGGATAGTAGTACGACGCCAGCTAATTCACCTGCCACTGCACCATACATAGCCATACTTCCCGCCTTATATAGATCAAAACTTGTAGACACGATAATCCAAGTACCAAATAATATGACAAAAACGCGCACTGCCTGTTCCAACACCTGTGCATAAGCCACTGGCTGCATGCGCCCATCCGATTGAAAATCCCCTTTCAATACAGCAAGCATGGGCATTAGTAAAATGACGAAAGAACCAGCTTTTAATAACTGCGCAAGATTTGCATCACCCATAGCTTCAGCTAAGAATCCAGCTCCCATAAACAATAAAATAAAAAATAAAATAGAAATAAATCCGATATAATAAAAAGTAATTTTTTTTATCCTTGGAATAGCATACTCTTTTCCAAGCGCTTTATAATCCGATAGTATTTTAGACAGCGCAACTGCGAAACCAAACGATGTCCAAGTAGTGATAATGCCAATGAATGGATACACTTGTTGGTATATATAAAATCCTTCATCGCCTACTAAATTTTGAAAAGGCACCCGATAAACCGCACTTAGTAACTTGACGATAATAGCAGCAATCGTCAGCATAGCTGCGCCCTTCATATAAGTTTTCATATTCCAGTCATTACTCATAACCAATCCTACTCCCATAATACGATAGGAATAGTATAACAAAAAAAATCTTCCTCTTTTGTAGAAGAGGAAGATTTTATTAACTTTCCATTTGTTTTGCCAAAAAGTTTGCTGCAGTTTCAATTGCTTTTAGTTCAGCTTCACCTATAAAATGTACTTTTGAAATAATGAGTACAGCTCCAATTGGATCTCCCGAAGCAATAATAGGGGCAATACAATATGATTTTACAGTTTCAACTACTCCAGGAATCCACTCAACTGAGTTTTCATGTTTCTCCATTACGATAGAGCGCAGACCTATAATGTCTTCAATCCCAGGACTTAACCTACGATTCAAATAATCCTTCTTTGAAAGTCCCGCTGCTGCAATCATTTCGTCACGGTCACATATTAATACCGGAGTACCTAAAGTTTCATATAAGGTTTCCGCGTATTCTTTTGCAAAATCTCCAAGCTCACTAATAGGTGAATATTTTTTTAAGATTATTTCTCCTTCTCTATCCGTGAAAATTTCCAATGGATCTCCTTCTCGGATTCGAAGGGTTCGACGTATCTCTTTGGGAATTACAACTCTACCTAAATCATCAATACGACGTACGATGCCTGTTGCTTTCATGTAATATGCCTCACTTTCGACAGATTGGAAACTAAAGTTCATTTCTGCCATAGTATGCATCATGTTAGCCAAAAATATGCAAAGACCTACTTAACGTCTGCTATTTCTTTTTTAGATTCAGGCAAAAGTCTCATCATTTCTTCCAATACATCAAATGGATTAAATTTACCTGTTTTACGTTCATCAATTGTCAGTACTAAACTACCGTTATCCATATTAAAACCAACCGCACGTCCATACTTCATAGATTCTTCTACCAGTTTCGCTCCATTAATATCCCTTGTTCCTTCTGCACTTATAGAAATTGATATAACTTTGTTTACTTCCTTAATAGACTCTACTCCTACTTCTATGCCCCAAATTTTCATACGTGCTATACGAAGTAATTTTTCTGCTTCGAGAGGTATATCCCCGAACCGGTCTTGGAATTCATCTAGGAGATCAAAATATTCCTCTTCTTTTTCCATTGCTTTAACACGTTTATACATTTGGATCTTTTGGTATCCATCAGGAATATATTCATCGGATATATAAGCATCCGTAGATAGGACAATTTCCATATCTGGTATATCTTCTTTTTTAATACCAGTACGTTTTTCCGCAATAGCTTCTTCTAACATTTGTGTATAAAGGTCAAACCCAACTGAGTCAATAAATCCATGCTGTTGAGAGCCCAATAGGTTTCCGGCACCCCGAATAGATAGATCACGCATTGCAATTTTAAAGCCAGAACCTAGCTCTGTAAATTCTTTTACAGCCTGCAATCGTTTTTCTGCGACATCCGTCAAAACTTTATCTCTTTGATGCATTAAATAAGCATAAGCAACACGATTAGATCGTCCTACCCGACCACGTAGTTGATATAATTGGGAAAGTCCCATTTTATCAGCGTCTTGAATAATAAGTGTATTTACATTTGGGATATCGATACCTGTTTCGATGATAGTCGTAGTAACTAAAACATCGTATTCTCCCTCTATAAAGCTAATGATAACGGACTCTAATTCCGTTTCACTCATTTGTCCATGTGCAAATCCTACCCTTGCAGTTGGAACTAACATTTGTATTTCATCTACTTTTCTCGTAATATCTTCCACTCGATTGTATAGATAAAATGCCTGTCCCCCGCGAGCAAGTTCTCTTTCAATTGATTCACGGACTAGCCCACTATTTTGCTCCATCACATAGGTTTGAACCGGGAAACGGTTTTTAGGGGGAGTTTCAATGACAGAAAGATCACGTACTCCAATCATCGACATATGTAATGTACGAGGTATAGGTGTAGCTGTTAACGTCATGACATCTACATTTGTCTTCATTTGTTTAATCCGTTCTTTATGTTTAACTCCAAATCGTTGTTCCTCATCCACAACTAAAAGACCTAGGTCGTGATACTCCACGTCTTTGGATAGAATTCTATGTGTACCTACCACTACATCTACTAGTCCTTTTTTCAACCCACTAATTGTTTCAGTTTGTTGTTTTTTGTTGCGGAAGCGACTTAGTAGACCAACTTCAATCGGAAAATCTTGAAAACGTTCTAACATAGTCTCATAATGCTGTTGGGCCAATATAGTTGTTGGGCAGAGAAAGGCTACTTGTTTACCTTCCATGACGGCTTTAAATGCTGCTCTGATGGCAACTTCCGTTTTTCCATAACCTACATCTCCACAGACTAGACGATCCATTGGTCTAGGTTTTTCCATATCCTTTTTCACTTCTATTATAGTACGAAGCTGATCCTCCGTTTCCTCATAAGGAAATGCTGCTTCAAAGGACTGCTGCATATCGCTATCTGGTTCAAATGCATAACCTACTTCTGCTTCCCGTTTTGCATAAAGCTTTATTAACTCATCCGCAATATCTTGAACTGCTGCTGATACCTTTGTTTTGGTCTTCTTCCAATCTGCTCCGCCTAGCTTATGAAGTTTTGGATCTTTTTCACCAGATGCCACATACTTTTGAATAAGATCTATTTGATCAACAGGAACAAATAATTTATCCTCTCCACGATAACGAATATGAAGATAATCTTTGTGAACTCCATTAACATGCAATGTTTCGATTCCAATATATTTCCCAATACCATGATGTATATGTACAACGTTATCTCCTGGTTTTATCTCGGAGTAACTTTTTATACGCTCCGCATTCGTTACCTTTTGAGCTCTCGTTTTTTTCTTATGCTTTTGTTTAAACAACTCAGAGTCGGTAATAACAGCTATTCTTTGTAATGGAAGTTCAAAACCAGCTTCTAAATCTCCCTCTATGATAAAAATACCAGGTGACATCATATCATTGGCTGAAGCACCTAGTTGTGAGGGAATCTCATAATCTTCTAACACTTCATGTATTTTTTGGATGCGATCTTTCCCATCCGCTAGTATAAACAAGCGGAACTTTCCTTGCGTAAATCGCTCGATTTCATTCTTCAATAAATGCATTTGTCCATGGAAGTTTTGCATTGGCTTACAAGAGAAACTAATATTCTTTTTAATCGAAATTCCTGAAAAAGTACGAGAGAATAACGAAAAGTATAGCTTTTCGTTAGAAAACATCTGGATGATTTCTTTTAGATTAAAAGAGGGTTTTACACGGTGTACAGTTTTACCTTCTTCTAATAATGAAAGAATCCAATCATTTTCCTCTCTTTCTAAAGTCTCTGTTACTTCTTGAATTCTTCCAAGCTCATCAAATAAAACGGTTCCATTTTTGTTAAAGTAGTTCCCTAAAAAACTACTAGTCTCTTCCAGCAAGGAAACATATTTCATATACTCTTGCGGTTGTTCGCCTTGCTTTAACAACTCAATATCTTGCTGAATATTTTGGTAGAAGAGATCCCTTACTTCTGGTATTTTAACTTTTTCTAGACTTTCGGCTAATGCCTCTTCTAATTTCTCTGCTAACAGTATTTTTTTCTCTTCAGTTAACACAAATTCTGTAGCGGGTAAAATTCGTATATCTTTTCGTTTTTCCAACGAGCGTTGATCTTCTGCAGAAAAGGTCCGAATAGAATCCACTTCTGTATCAAATAGTTCTATACGAATAGGATTTTCTAGATAAAGTGGATAAATATCGATTATTCCGCCGCGTAAAGCGAATTCTCCAGGTGCTGTCACCATAGACTGGCGTACATACCCCATATTTACAAGCCTTTGTAAAAAGGAATCTAAACTGATCTCTTCCCCTTCTGCAATCGATATGCTACTAGCTTGCCAGTCTTTTTTGGAGGGCATATGTTTTTTTAACCCCGCAATAGGAACGATATAAACACCTTTATCATGTGTTAACATATGATCTATTGCTTCTAGTCTTTGTGCACGAAGTTCTGGACTGGCAACAGATATATCAGCTGCAATTAACTCATCCGCAGGATATAAATGTACATGGTCCTCCCCAATTAGTTTTACTAGATCCTCTGTTAGTTTTTGAGCATGCAAAAGGTTAGGCGTTACGATTAGTATAGCTCCCTGCCTTGTGTTATAAAGCATATTAGTAAACACAGCTCTAGCACTAGGAGTAAGACCGGTTAATAACTGTTGGTCTCTACCACTCTCTAATTCTTTTACTAGCTTTTGTATTTGTGTGTCTTCCATCAATAAGTTACTTAAAGGTTCCATCTGTATACCTCCAATCTAAATAGAAAAAGGCTTTGTGCACGAAATTCGTGCCAAAGCATCTACTGTATCCATTTTTTTAACGCATAGTAATTTGGGAATTTTTGAAGGGACTCCTGGCACTCTTCACAAATACACTGCACAGTGTAGTCGCCCTCTGCTCCATTTTTAATGTATATATGTTGATCTTCTTGTGTAAGCTCATGTTTTTGTAGAAACTGGTCATCTATGTGATCGAATGGCAACTGCCCAATTTCTGTTTCACAATGGCGACATTTATAACGAATTGGCATAGCCATAAAACCTCCTTTTTAGGAAGTATAGGCTTTTTCTTTACTTTTTATGCACCATTGTATGTATTCATTACATCTAGAAATTTTTTCGTTACCCAATCTTCACATGCATTTGCACTATTCTTTACAGCATGTATCATTTCTATTTTTTCATCTTCACTAAAATTTGATAACACATAGTCCGGAACTTTCATACCATTTTTAGGACGGTCTACACCAATTCGAATGCGGTTGAATTCCTGTGAGCCTAAGTGTTGGATAATTGACTTAATACCATTGTGTCCACCAGCACTACCTTTTTGTCGAAGTCGTAATTTCCCTACCTGTAAGTCTAAATCATCATAAATAACAACTATTTCATCATCATTTACTTCATAGTAATCCATCATCGGTACAACACATTCCCCAGATAGATTCATATATGTTAATGGTTTTAAAAGCATAATTTTTTCAGTACCAACATGCCCAATACCGTACATCCCATTAAATTTAGACTGTGTAAGTGGTATATCTAATCTCTTAGAAAGTTCATCGATTACATGGAAACCAATATTGTGACGCGTAGCCTCATATTGTTTCCCTGGATTTCCAAGACCAACGATAATTTTCATTCGTTCCATTCCCTTATTACAAGTTTTAATTAATTTTACCATATATAAAACAAAAGAGGTTGCCTAAAGACAACCTCTTTTGTTTTATTATTCTTCTGTTGTTGTTGGTGTTTCTGGCTCTTCCTCAGTATCCTCTGTTTCCTCTTCTACTCGAGGTGCCGATACTGTAACCAATGTATAGTCATCTTCGTTTGTAATTGGATAATCCACTTTTTCTCTAATATCTGCTACGGTCAATGTATCTCCGATAGCCATTCCAGATACATCTATATCAATACTATCTGGAATATCTGAAGGTTTCACTGTAACTGTAAGTTCGCGATTTGGCTGTTGAAGCATACCACCTTCAGAAACACCAACGGAAGTTCCAGTAACATTAACTGCAACATTTACTTCTAACTCTTCTTTCATGTTGATCGCTAAAAAGTCGGCATGTATCATTTGCCCTTTTAGAATATTCGTCTGATAGTCACTCAATACAACGTTTACTGATTTACCATCAATGTCTAATTTCATGACACCATTACGACCAACTTCACGAAGTGTTTTTGTAAAGTCCTTTTCACTAACAGCGATAGACTGAGATTCCACTTCATAACCGTATACTATTGCAGGTATAAACCCACTATTTCGAAGTTTTGCATTTTCTTTTTTATCTCGTTTTTGTGTTTTCACTACTGTACTCATAATATTCTTCATCCTCCTGAATTGCGTTCTATAAATATAAATACCCATCTTCAGGAAAGTTCAAACATTTTAGAAATTAATCAAACAATGTACTAACTGACTTTTGTTCGAAAACACGTACAATTGCATCGCCCAGTAATTTAGCAACTGACAATTCTTTAATCTTCGGTGACATTTTATCATCCGATAATTGGATTGAGTTTGTAATAACTAGTTCTTTAATAACTGAGTTATCTATACGTTCAATAGCAGGACCTGATAATACTGGATGCGTACAGCAAGCATAAACTTCTTTCGCTCCACTTTCCATCAATGCTGCTGCTGCAATAGAGATAGTTCCAGCTGTATCAATAATATCGTCTATTAGAATGGCCGTTTTCCCTTCAACATTACCTACGATATTCATAACCTCTGCCACATTCGGACGAGGACGACGTTTATCAATAATAGCAATTGGTGCTTTAAGGCGATCTGCCATCTTACGAGCACGAGTAACACCACCGTGATCAGGAGACACGATTACCAATTCTGCCGGGTCAAAGTTTTTACCTAGGAAGTAGTCAGATAAAATTGGTGCTGCAACTAGATGATCAATTGGAATATTAAAGAATCCTTGGATTTGTGGAGCATGTAAATCAAGTACAATTGCACGAGTTGCACCTGCAGTTGTTAATAGATCTGCTACAAGTTTAGCAGTGATTGGTTCACGAGCACGTGCTTTTCTGTCTTGACGTGCATATCCGTAATATGGAATCACTACACTAATTGTACGAGCTGAAGCACGTTTTAGAGCATCAAGCATTATTAATAGTTCCATAATATGTTCGTTTACAGGACCTGAAGTTGACTGAACAATGAATACATCGCATCCACGAATACTTTCTTCGATATTGATTTGTACTTCACCATCACTAAATCTAGTAACTGTACTTTTACCTAGAGGTACTCCTACTTCTTTTGCGATTTCTTCCGCTAATTCCCTATTGGAATTTAGTGTGAATATTTTCAACTTCGAATTTGCATATTGTTCTGGCATGATTGTCCTCCTGGATAATGGGTTATTTTATGTTTAGTTTGTTCACATAGCCATCTTTGTTCTCTTGTCGTGCTCTTCCAATTGCAAGTGCTTCACCAGGTACATCCTTTGTAATAGTGGAACCCGCTGCAACATAAGCTTTTTTTCCAATAGTCACTGGTGCTATTAAGTTTGAATTACATCCAACAAATGCATCATCTTCAATTGTTGTGGTAAATTTATTTTTTCCATCATAATTCACTGTAATTGTTCCACAACCCACATTAACATTAGTTCCAATTGAAGCGTCACCCATATAACTTAAATGAGAGATTTTACTTCCATTGCCAACTGTTGACTTTTTCACTTCAACAAAGTTACCAATCTTCACGTCATTGCCGACATCTGATTGCGGTCGAATATGAGCAAACGGACCGATAGAGGTATGGTCCCCAACTTCGCTGGATAGTACTACTGACGAATGTATTATCGTTTCATCACCTATAGTACTTGATACTATATGGCTATTCGGACCAACCGTACAGTTCATACCAATGGTTGTTTTACCTTCAATGATAACTCCAGGTTGAATGACAGTGTCTGCTCCAATTATAGCTTCACTGCTGATATATGTATTTCTAGGATCGATGATTGTAACCCCTTCACGCATATGGTGTTGGGCAATACGTAAACGCATAGTCTCTTCTGCTTGAGATAATGCGATGCGATCATTCACGCCTAATATTTCTTCAAATTCATCTGCCGCATACGCTGAGATAATTTCGTTTTCTTTTTGTAAGATTTCTATGACATCCGGCAAATAGTATTCGCCTTGAGAATTATTATTATTAACTAGCTTTAATGATTTAAATAGTGCTTCATTGTCAAAACAATATGTTCCCGAGTTAATCTCACGTACAAGTTGTTCCTCTGCTGTAGCATCTTTTTGCTCTACAATACTTTGAACATTCCCATCTACAGAACGAATAACTCTACCGTAACCTGTGGGATTTTCTGCAATAGCTGTTAAAATTGTTGCTTTTGCTCCTGTAGATTTATGATGCTCCAACAAATCACTCATTGTTTTTGCTGTAATTAGTGGCGTATCACCACAAATAACAATAGTTGTTCCAGATAAGTTCTTTAACACTTCTTCTGCCTGTAAGACTGCATGAGCAGTTCCTAACTGTTCTTCTTGTAAAGCATATTCACTTCTTTCGCCTAATCGACGTTGTACTTCCTCTGCTCCGTGCCCTACGATTGTGACGATTTTTTTTACACCAAGTAGTTCCATGTTTGTTACTACATGTTCTACCATTGGCTTCCCACATACAGGATGTAATACTTTATATAAACTAGACTTCATACGTGTACCTTTACCAGCTGCTAATACAACCGCATAAGTATTTGTCATTTTTAAGTTCCCTCCAGTGGGCTAATTTACTCTTTTGACTATAGCCGAAATGAAGCAAGATTTCAAGGAAATATCTCTTGACAAATACATGACAAAACAAGTAATATATTTGAATTTCTTAAATAATCGACTAATCTATACTAGTTTTGCTAATCTTTGAGAAATCGACATAAAAAAACCATCTCTCAGAGAAATGGTTTTATTTGCCCTTATACAGTTGGCTCTCCAACTTTTTCTTCTACTTCATTACTTAAATGATAGGCATAAAGAATAGCATCTTGAATTTTTGTACGTGTTCCTACGTTAATAGGGTGAGCAATATCTCTAAACTCACCTTCTGTTGTCCTTTTACTTGGCATTGCTACAAACAAACCATTATTTCCATCTATTACACGAATATCATGGACAACGAACTCATTGTCCAGTGTAATGGAAGCGATAGCCCTCATACGACCATCAGTAGTCACTTTTCGTAATCTTACGTCTGTTACTTCCATTCTCTCACCACCCTTTTTCAAAGTTGCAAATATCTCTTTCATTTGTTATTCCACAAAAACTTCTGAATTCCTTCTTTTTACAAGAAATATTTTAAATATTTTAAATTGTTAATTCTAAAACGATACAAATGGAGATTATAATCAAACCAGTAAGAAAAATCCAGAAGTAAAAAAGCGTTAAGCAAAGACTCCGCAGCAAATCGAAGAGACTTAGGCACCTCTCAAGAAAAGAATCCACCTGAACGGAATAACAGTCAGTCATCTAATTGTTCATTCTTACAAGTCCCTTAAAACGAAAGACACCTGCTCCTATAGAGAGAAACCAGTTTATCGACTTTTCGAGGTACTTTAGACAACCATTTGGATATAGAATTTAGGGATGCTAGTTGGATGCGACTGTCGTCACAACCAACTAGCATCCCTTTTTCAGTAATATTATGGTGTTTTCCTATATCAAAAAAGGCGTTTCCGAGGAAACACCTTTCATCTACTTTTATACTACTGCAATTACTTCTATTTCTACCTTTACGTCTTTTGGTAGTCTCGCAACTTCTACCGCAGAACGTGCAGGCTTGTGACCGTTAAAATGCTTCTCATAAGCTTCGTTAAATTCCGCAAAATCATTCATATCTTTTAAAAAGACAAGCGTCTTTACTACTTGAGACAAGGAAGAGCCTGCTTCTGTTAAAACTGCCTCTAAATTAGCAAATACTTGAGCTGTTTGCTCTGTAATAGAGCCCTCTACCACTTCTCCTGCAGATGTTAACGGAATTTGACCTGAACTGTAAAACATTCCATTCACAACCATCCCTTGTACATATGGACCGATCGCTGCAGGTGCATTAGTTGTTGATACTGCTTTCATTTAATTTGCCACCTTTCTCAAAGTAATTTCCTTGTGTTAAAGCAATTGTTCCATCTTTTTCATTTACCTCGTGAAGCTTTACTAGAGATAAATAATCATCGACTAATTGTTCCCCTTGATGCTCTGCCTCTACTAGTACAGCTATACCAGCTAACTCACAATTGAATTCTTCTAGCAAGCTCTTCATGCCATTAATCGTTCCTCCGACTTTCATGAAGTCATCCGTGATTAAGACACGTCGCCCTTTTTCCATACTTCTTTTAGAAAGAACCATTGTTTGAATACGTCGTGCTGACCCAGATACATAATTAATACTTACCGTTGGACCCTCTGTTACTTTACTATCTCTTCGTACAATGACTACAGGTACATTTAAATGTCTTGCTATAGCATGTGCAATTGGAATACCTTTAGTAGCTACCGTCATGATGGCATCAATTTTCGAATTCGCAAATGCAGATGCGAATACTTTACCGATCTTATTCATAAGTGACGGGTTTCCTAACAGGTCCGTCATATACAAATAACCACCCGGTAACAACCGATCCACTTTAGAAAGTTGTGTCATCAAATCTTCTGCTATTTCTAGCACATCTTCTTCTGCTACTGTTGGGATAAACTTGACTCCACCTGCCGCTCCAGGAACAGTCACAAGCAAGCCTCTACCTCTCGCTTCAAATGTTTCTTTTACAATGGTTAAATCTTCACTTATAGAAGACTTAGCAGATTGATATAAATTAGCAAAGAATGTCAAAGGGATTAATTTATGTGGATGCTCCATAAGATATTGAGTCATATCTACAAGCCGTTCACTTCTTTTCCATTTCATACTATCACCTCCAAAGACGAATGTTTTATAGAAAACTTAACACAAACATCCGGTTTTAAGCAAGTGGTTCACGATCTCCCATTAATCGAACTGCATATACTTCATCGCAAAATCCGCGAAGACCATTATATATCCTCTGGACTCTTGTCTCATGATCAACTATTCCAAATACAGTTGGACCACTTCCACTCATTAATACAGCGTCCGCTCCAAATCTTTTCATTTGCTCTTTTAAAACAGCAACCTCTGGATATAGCTTGAGTGTTACATCCTCCAATACGTTTCCGACGGAAGCGCACATTAGATCAAAGTCTTTTTGATGAATAGATTCTATCATTTTAGTAGTATTCGGATGTTTTATTTCATTTACTTTTAAATTACCGTAAATATCTGCAGTAGATACCCCTAGCGTCGGCTTAGCAAGAATGATCCAGCAATTAGCAGGCGAAGGAAGTTCTTGTATTCGCTCTCCTCTTCCGGTAGCTAAAGCAGTACCTCCAAACACACAAAACGGCACATCTGAACCTATTTTGGTGCCAATTTGAGCAAGCTCGTCCAGGGAAAGACCTAATTCCCAAATAATATTGAGCCCTTTTAAAGTGGCAGCTGCATCACTACTACCACCCGCTAGACCAGCAGCTACAGGTATATTCTTTTCGATTGTTATAGAAACTCCCTTTTTCACTCGATAGGTTTCTTTTAGAATCTTTGCAGCTTGATATGCTAGATTCCGATGATCGTTTGGAACAAAGCGATCTACTGATAATATATGTATTGCTCCATCTTCTCTTACCTCTAGTCCTATACGGTCTGCTAAATCCACAGTAGTCATTATCATTTCAACTTCATGGTAACCATCTGGACGCTTATGTAATACATCTAATGTTAAGTTTATTTTAGCAGGTGCTTTTACGTAATACATTCCATCTGCTCCTTCCCCCAAATATGTTGTCCCCTATTTTAACACAGTGTATAAGGAATACGGAAGTGAGATTAAGCTTCTCTTCTTTGATAGAACCTAGGGAAGGAGCAGAGAGGAAGTGAAGCTTATTTATAATCTATGAGATTACTTACTTCTTCTATCAATGTGGATTCCACAATAGACATTTAAAAGGGTAAGCACATTAGATTTAACCCTCTTAAATGTGCTTATACATTAAAAGAAAAGACGGATTGCTCCGCCTTTTCTTTTTGCTAGTTGCTCTTTAGTTTCTTCTCGTGCGCATTTTTACGTTAATTTCGGTAAATGATTATTTACTTTGGTGATCTTGCTTGCTGTTCGGCCATTTCAATTGCTCGTTTTACCATATTACCTGCATCACGTGATTTAATTCCTCCCCAGCCCTCGGTTTTGACTACATCATAAAATCCAAGATCTTTGGCTATCTCTTCTTTTAATTCTTTAGACATTATCCCTTTTCTAGACATAGGTGAATCCTCCTTTGGAACAACTAGCTTTTTTAGTATGTCCACAAATCAAAAGAAAACCCCTTTTCTATTTAATAAAATAGAAAAGGGGTTTTTAAAATTATAAAAAAATAAAAGTTCTAAATATCATTTTACAACTATTAAATTATTTGCTTCGTCAAAAATAGTGATTTCTACTGCTTCAGTCAAAACATCTGCATAACTATAAGATACACGTTCAAAAGAGTTTTCATCTTGATCTAAATCGATAACAAATACTGCATGATATGTCTCTCTAAGTACACCTGCACGCTCAATTGTTTTCTTACGTCCTCCGTTTGCTTTTAATTGCAAACGTTTGCCTAAATGATGATCTAATGACTTCTTAATATCAGCTAAAGTTTTTGTCATTTCGCATACACCTCACTAATACCTATCTTACCACCTATTTATATTTTTGTCAAACAAAATATTTTAACAATCATTATGCATACTTGTCAACGTTTTTATTTGTTTGAGGTACTCATTTTTTTATAAATATTACTTATTTTGTAACAAGTAGCATTAATGAAATTCTGCATATAGTTCATTGGATAATTTCCCGAACTCTTCAATGCTTAAAGTTTCTCCACGTCTCGTTGGATCCACCCCTACTTTTTCTAGCGCTTGGATGATTAAATCCTTCTTAGCTTTTCCATTAGGAAGGGATGATTGTAGATTGTTAATAATCGTTTTTCTTCGTTGAACAAAAGAACCACGAGAAACTTTAAATAAAAACTCTTCATCAATGACTTGAACCGGTGGCGCTTCACGTCGAGTAAGTTTTATAACCGCTGAGTCAACATTTGGTTGTGGCATAAACACTGCTTTTGGAACAATCATTGCGATTTCTGTTTGCATATAGTACTGAATAGCAATAGATAGTGATCCGTATGCTTTCGTTCCCGGAGATGCCGTGATTCGATCAGCTACTTCCTTTTGCATCATGACCACCAACCCACGGATAGGGAGACGATCCATTAACAGTTTCAATAATATTGGAGTTGTAACGTAGTAAGGTAAATTGGCAACCACCATAACGTCTTTGTAATCTTTAAGCTGTTCTTCAAAAATTTGTTTCACATCTACTTCTAAAATATCTGCATGAATAACATCTACGTTGTCATATGGAGATAAAGTATCTGCTAAAACTGGTAGCAGCCTTTGGTCGATTTCAAATGCAACCACTTTTCCTGCTGCTCTTGCTAGATGCTCGGTTAATGCTCCAATTCCAGGCCCAATTTCAATTGCTGCCGAATCCTTCGTAAGATCTGCATGACTGACAATATTACGTAATATATTTGGATCTATTAAAAAGTTTTGCCCTAAGCTTTTTTTGAATGAGAAACCATATTTCTTTAATATCTCTTGTGTCCGTATTGGTGTAGCTATATCTTTTTGCATATTTTATTTTTCCTCCATATTGAGTTGTGCTATCGCTTCTTCCACTTGCTGTTGGCTAATTTGAAAAATAGATAGTCGTTTCTGTAGCTGTTTTCCATTAGTGTAGCCTATTTTCAATAGTTCACCCAATCTTGTTCTTCTTTCCTTCGAATGGGGATGACCTATTAGTTGTCCGTCTATTAAAATAGACAACGGGATTTCTAAAAACGTTTCTGTGTCTGATTTTGGGGTATAAACATTAGAAAGAGCAGTACGAATATCTTCATCTTTCGCGTGTTCAATCCCTAAACCCTTGCCGTTTTTCGCAATCGTTTTTTCCTTGGATAAAAATGCATGTTTTACACCCGGAACCTGTTCTTCGATAATAGCACGAATACGTCTTCCTGGATAATCAGGATCAGTAAAGACAATGACGCCACGTTTATCTTGAGCATGACTTATTTTCATAAGCGTTTCTTTAGAAATGGCTGAACCATTCGTTTCAATAGTATCTGCCTCTACAGCACGTTTTATGGCAGTTGTATCATCTTTTCCTTCTACAACTATTATTTCTTTTATTTGCAACCGGTTTTCCTCTTTTCTTTCTTTTTGCTATAGCTATCATAACGCAAAAAAGCTCTCCCAATCAATGAAAGGGAAAGCTATAACGATTAGTTTAAAACTTTTACACGTACTTTTTTACGACCGAAGTCATATGCCTGTGATTTAGAAGCCATGAAAAGGTCAATCTTATTCCCTTTGATAGCTCCCCCAGTATCCCCAGCTACCGCATGACCATAGCCCTCTACCCATACTTTTGAACCCAGTGGAATAACACTAGGGTCTACGGCAATAACCTTCAAATTAGGATTAGTCTTCAAATTCATCCCTGTCGCAGTTACGCCAGAACATCCATTACAATAAGCAGTATATGCCGTCGCAGTTACATAAAACTCTTTCCCTCCAGATGGAGCTGCCGCTGAGTTTGTTCCACGCGAAACACTAGCAGTCATTACTTTCGTTCCAACTGCCACTACTTTTTTAGTGGGTTCTTTAATTATCTTCTCACTCATCATATTACGAGAAATCTCTTTACCATTTTCTTTCACTACTTCATAAGTCCGTGAAACCGTTCCATTTACACCTTGTTGTACTACTTTTTCTTTCCCTTTTAGTAGCGAGTCTTCTTTTTTCGTTTCTACAGCAAAGTTTGTTGCTTCCTCAACTACATCGGTGACCTTTTCTACTCGCACTACTTGTATTATAGAATTAGGAACTATTGATTCATCCATTTTCTGTTCTACTCGGTCGAATTCACTCAATTGAATGTTTTGTTGTTTTAAAAAGTCAGCGACCGTAGTCGAAGTGGACCGTACCTTCTTCTCTTCACCACCATCTAAAAGCGTTATTTCAAATGCTTTTTCAATAGCAATATTGTTATCAGGTCCAACCTCTGCATCTGCAGCAGGTGTTATTGCATCATGTTCAGTAACTGCAACATTAGCCTTCGCGAGTATTTCTGAAACTAAATCTTCAGTAGTTGTAAGAGTTTGAATTTCTCCGTCTACTGATATTTTTATCTGTCTTGCCTGCTCCCACTCAATCGATAAATTATTTTCAATTGAAGTGTTCACTGAGGGATGTAAAAAGTCTTCATTGGCTACTACTATTTTGTGATCCTTTAATAATTCACCAACTGTATTTGCATGCGTTAATATTTCTTGTTGTTTGCCATCAACTGTTAAAGCAACAGTTTTCTTTGTTCCTTCGAATAAAACGAAAGAAATCACTGCAAGAAACAATAGCAAAGATACTATACTTACTAAGGTTTGCTTGCTCCTCAATGAATTAAAGAACAGATTTTTCATGGGATTATGTAACATGAAAAACGCCTCCTTGTTCACTGAAGTGATTATATAGAGTCCCAAAGAGCTTGTCAACCGATTAGGTTAACTTGTTAATTAAAAGGTATAAATTATACACCTCTTAATTAACGCTTTTTTACTTTGCTAAATTAAAGAACCTTTCTGCATTTTTGGTGGTTGCTTCAGCGACCTCTTCAATTGAAATTCCTTTTAACCGCGCTATTTCCTCGGCAACAAGTGGTACAAGTGCGGGTTCATTTCTTTTTCCTCGATGTGGATGCGGAGCTAGATATGGTGCATCTGTTTCGATCAACAAATACTCCAGTGGAATTTCTGCTGCAACCTCTTTAGGTTTCTTTGCATTTTTAAACGTTACAGGCCCTCCAAGTGATATCATAAAATTCATATCTATACATTGCTTTGCTGTTTCAACACTTCCCCCAAAACAATGCATGATACCTCCTGTAAGATACGCTTCTTCTTCTTGTAAAATACGAATCACATCTTCTGTTGCGTCGCGATTATGAATAATAATTGGTAATTTTACTTTTTGAGCCAACCTTATTTGTTTCCGAAATACCTCTTGTTGAATATTTTTAGGAGATTTATCCCAATGATAATCCAGTCCCATTTCCCCTATGCCTACAACCTTTTCATGTGCCGCAAGTTCTTCAATCCATCTTAAATCTTCTTCTGTACAATCAATCGCATCGACAGGATGCCATCCAACTACAGCATAGATAAAAGAATATTCTTCCACTAACTTCATAGCTCTTTCAATTGTGATACGATCGAACCCAATAACGACCATTTTTTTTACATTAGCTTCCAAAGCACGATCAATCACTTCCTGTAAATCTTCTTCATACTGATCTGCATTTAAATGTACATGTGTATCGATAAACATATGAACTACTCCCTGCCTTTTATAGGTTAAATTACACTCTTTTTAATACTATTTTAGTAATACTTTCTTCAAATCTTCCTTTACTCTAATAAGGATTGCAGTAATATGCAATATTTTAAATAGTATTTCAAAATATTATATGAATAAAAATAGACCTGTCTAAAAATGACAGGTCTATTTAGAAATTTATTTCACTTGAGCGCCATTTTCAAGATTTTCATCTACTGTAGCTAAAGTCAGATAACCATTTTTTTCACCAGCAAGAATCATTCCTTGAGATAACTCTCCTCTTAACTTCACTGGTTTGAGATTTGCTACTACGATTACTTTTTTACCAATAACCTCATCCGGTTTAAAATGCTGTGCAATACCTGAAATTACTTGACGCTTTTCATACCCCATATCTAATTGCAACTTTAATAATTTATCAGCTTTAGGCACTGCTTCACAAGATAATACTGTTGCAACGCGTAAGTCTACTTTAAAAAAGTCATCAATTGTTATTTCTTCTACCTGAGGTTCCTCTTCTTTTTCTTCTTCCTGAGGAGTTTGAACCGAACCTAGCATTTGTTCACGAATATAAGCTACTTCAACTTCAACATCTAGTCTCGGGAAAATAGGAACCCCTGTTTTTATAACTGTTATACCGTCATTAATAACATTAAATGATCCTAAATTGTCCCATTTTAAATAATCCTCAGTAAAACCAAGTTGTTCTGCAATTTGTTTTGGACTATTGGTCATAAATGGTTGAGCTAGTGTTGCAATTTGACGAAGACTTTCTGCCAAATGAGTCATAACAGATGCTAATTGTCCTCGAGTAGTTTCATCTTTCGCAAGTACCCAAGGTTGAGTTTCATCAATATACTTATTAGTGCGGGAAACTAAAGCCCATAAATCTCCAAGTACTAAGCTAAACTGCATATTCTCCATATTTTCCTGATATTTATCGATTGTGCTTTTGGCAAAGTTCTGGATAGTTGCATCAAACTCGGTTGTTTCACTTAGTGTTACTGGAATTTTACCATCAAAGTATTTATTGATCATCGAAACGGTTCTATTCAACAAATTTCCTAAGTCATTTGCAAGGTCAAAGTTTGTTCTCTCTACGAAAGACTCTGGAGAAAATACCCCATCTTGACCAAAAGGAAGTTCGCGCAATAGGAAATAGCGTGTTGCATCTAATCCATAACGTTCCACTAACACTTCTGGATAAACAACGTTTCCTTTGGATTTAGACATTTTACCGTCTTTCATCATGATAAATCCATGAGCAAAAATCTTTTTAGGTAGCGGTAAATCTAAAGCCATTAGGAATATTGGCCAATAGATTGTGTGGAAACGGACAATGTCTTTACCTACTACATGAACATCCGCAGGCCAGAACTTTTGGAATAAGGAATCATCATCTGATAGATAACCTAATGAAGTAATATAATTAGTTAAAGCATCTACCCACACATAGATTACATGTCTTGGATCGCTAGGCACTTTTATACCCCAATCGAAGGATGTTCTTGATACCGATAAATCTTCTAAACCTGGTTTAATGAAGTTATTGATCATTTCATTTTTTCTAGATTCTGGCTCTATAAAATCTACATTTTCCTCATAATACTTCAACAAACGGTCAGCATACTTTTTCATATTAAAGAAGTATGATTCTTCCTTTACTTTTTGAACTGGACGACCGCAATCTGGACAGTTTCCTTCTACTAACTGAGTCTCAGTGAAAAAGGATTCACAAGGTGTACAATACCATCCTTCATATTCTCCCTTGTAAATATCTCCATTATCCAAGAACTTCTGGAATATTTTCTCTACTACTTTTGTATGGCGTTCTTCCGTTGTTTGGATAAAATCATCATAGGAAATATCCATTAAAGCCCAAACCTTTTTTGCAGCCTCTGCAATTTCATTTACATAAATTTGAGGTTCTTTTCCCGCTTCTTGAGCTTTTTCTTGAATTTTTTGACCGTGCTCATCCATTCCGGTTAAGAAACGAACTTCATACCCTCTAAGTCTTTTATATCTTGCCATCGCATCGGAAGCAACGGTTGTATATGCGGTGCCAATATGAAATTTTCCACTCGGATAATAAATCGGCGTTGTTAAATAGAATGTTTTCTGTTGATCTTTCAATGTAAAGATGCCTCCAATGTTGATTCTCTTTATTCTTTATTCTATCTAAATGAAGAGTTTGTTTCAATCAATTCATTTATACAGTCTTGTCGAACGAAAATTATAAAATAATTAATTTCAAAAAAATAGATAATATATCAAAATAATTCCTATTTACATAATAAATAATCATTTTTTTAACAAAAAATTGACTTATTATCAAATTTATATCGTCGCTCTCTCTTTCGCTAAAGCATTAATTATTGACGGAAATGGGAGTACTTGGTATGATATATTACATAAAAGAGGTTTATGTCGAATCTTGGCGAAAAATATGCACTCTTGAGAGGAGAATAATTTTCATATGAAATCTACAGGTATTGTACGTAAGGTTGATGAATTAGGTCGTGTAGTTATTCCAATTGAATTACGTCGCACGCTTGGTATTGCTGAAAAAGACGCATTAGAGATTTACGTAGATGATGATAAAATCATTCTAAAAAAATATATGCCAAATATGACTTGTGCTGTAACTGGTGAAGTATCAGATGACAACCTACGTCTAGTTGGTGGAAAACTGATTTTAAGCCCAGAAGGTGCAGAATTACTAATTAAAGAGATTCAAAATAACATTAAGTAATTTTGAAATTCCAATAGTTACATATAATTTTTGTAAAAACCGCAAACTTAACTAAGTTTGCGGTTTTTTTATAATTAAATAGAATAAAGAGTAGATCCTATGATCTTATTCCTCCACAAAACTTCTTCTCAGAAGAACGTCGGGGCTCACCTAGGCGTACAATTTTCTATTCTACATGGTAGTTTTGATATACTTCTCGTTTAGACAGTCCTCTTTGAATCGCAACTTCTTTAATAGCTTCTTTTGAAGTACATTGTTTCTCTGCTATTAAGCGATCCACATGCTCTTCTAAGGTTAGTTCTGACCACCATTGTGCTTCATCACTTGTTTCTGAAACCTCTTCGTTCCCTTCTAAAACAATACAGAATTCTCCACGTATCTCTGCCTGCTCCACCCACTCAACAGCCTCGTCAATTGTACCTCTTAAAAACTCTTCAAACTTCTTTGTTAGCTCGCGTGCTAATACGATTTTGCGAGTTCCTTCCATTATAGATTGCATATCCCGTAATGATTCTTTTAAACGGTGTGGTGACTCATATAAAATCACGGATTCCTGTCTTTTTTGCAACTTTTCAATTTCTGCTTTTCTTTCTTTTTTATTGCGACTTAAAAAGCCATAAAAGAAAAAGGGCTGTGTCGAAAGTCCGGATGCTATAAGTGCACTTAATGCAGCGTTTGCACCCGGGATTGGTACAACCGCAAAACCTTCTTGAACTGCTTTAGCAACAATATCTGCTCCAGGATCAGAAATACAAGGAAGACCCGCATCACTAACCAATGCTATGCTTTTACCTTCTCTTAATAATTCTAATAATTTTTCTCCACCAACTTGTAAGTTATGATCATGATAACTTAACAGTGGTGTAGAAATTTCAAAGTAGTTACACAGTTTCTTAGTATTTCTTGTATCCTCTGCTGCAATAATATCTACTTCTTTTAATATGCGAATAGCCCTCATCGTCATATCTTCTAAGTTACCAATGGGTGTTGCAACTAAATACAAGCAGCTGCTCTGTTCATGTTCGGTCGATTTCTGAGATTTAATCATTTACTTGCCTCCATATATGTTATTTTTTGTTTTCTCGACAGCTGCTTAAATGCATATTCAGCTTGCATAGCCTCTTGCTTAGTTTCATACAATTCACTGTATATACAAGTGACTGGCCGTTTGGCTCGAGTATATTTCGCTCCCTTGCCTTCATTATGTACCTTCACTCTTTTCGCTAGGTCATTTGTATAACCGGCATAATAAGATCCATCTTTGCATTCCAAGACGTAAAAAGTATGCTGTTTTTCACTCTTTTCCATACAGCATCTCTTTAACTTCTTGCGTGTATTTGCCATCGTCTCCATACACGTATAGAGGCGCTAGTATTTTCAAATCAGGTTTTCCATCCTTTATACCTTCTATTAACAATGTATTAGCTTCTTTTCCTTCTTTTGGATAGACGAAGCGGATTCGCTTTGGTTCTAAACGATTCGCTCTCATTGCAGTTACGATATCTAAAAGTCTCCCGGGACGATGAACAAAAGCAGCTTTTCCACCTTGTTTTAATAATTCACTAGCTGATTGAACTGCTTCATCTAGAGTAAGGTGAATTTCATGTCGGGCAATTGCTAAATGCTCTTTTAAGTTTTTCTCACTTGCCTCATGAGCTGGAAAATAAGGTGGATTACAAGTAACAACATCAAACTTTTCTGAACCAAGCTCTCTCGCAATCCCTTTAACGTCAGCTTCCACAATAGTAATCTGGTTGGTCAGATTATTAAATTGAACACTTCTCGTAGCCATATCTGCTAATCTTTCTTGTAATTCCACTCCAATAATTTCTACATTTGTTCGCGCGCTTAAAAATAATGGAATTGCTCCATTTCCTGAACAAATATCAATGATTTTACCTCTTTTCATCGGTACATATGCAAACCTTGCTAGCAACACTGCATCTAAAGAAAAAGAGAAGACAGAAGGACTTTGAATAATACGTAAATCTTCTGCCAACAAATAATCTAGTCGTTCGTCATCCTTTAACCATTGTTCCATATTTATTACCCCCAAGCAAAACAAAAGACTGACACCCACTTATGGAGTGGCATCAGTCAATTGTTTAGATGTTCTGTTTGTTTAAAAATGAAAGACAAAATAGACAATCTTCTTCTTTACGAGAACTCCCAAAATGAACGTGACACACATGGTAGCCTTCTTGGTATAGTCGAGCTAGATTATCATGGCCCTCTCCTACATCAAGTTTATGCAATTTCTCGTCTCGTAATTTCTCAATCATTGCTTCTTTTTCATGTATTTCATCGAGTCGTTGTCTTAAATGATTATTCTCTTGTTGTAGCGCTTCACGTTCTTCAACCATTATCGCCACAAATTCTTTTAAAGCGCGAAATTGCAGCTGCGTGGACTCTAATTGTTTTTCAAAATCTATAATTGTATCAAAAAAATTGCGGTCCATCACACATTCACCTCATTGCCCCGACCATTGCACTTGATTTGTCGCATGGTTTGTAATTTCTTCTAACGTATAATCTAGAACACGTTGTGGATCAGGTAACTCTATACGTAAAACTCGCTCTAAAATATTCATACTTACTACTCGACCTAAGCCATCAGGAGTTTCAACTTTATCTCCAATATCCGGCATCTGTTCTCTAGCAGTTTCATATTCATCGTTCTCATACTTTAAGCAGCACATCAGACGTCCACATAATCCAGAAATCTTAGATGGATTAAGTGATAGGTTTTGATCTTTTGCCATTTTTATAGAAACCGGTTCGAAATCACCTAAAAATGTTGAACAGCAAAGCATTCGGCCACAAGGACCTATGCCACCTAACATTTTCGCTTCATCACGAACTCCAATTTGTCTAAGCTCAATACGAGTTCTAAATACGGATGCTAAATCTTTAACCAAATCTCGGAAGTCTACGCGACCTTCTGCGGTAAAATAAAAAATAATCTTATTTCGGTCGAATGTATACTCAACATCTATCAGCTTCATTTCTAGGTTTCTTTCGATAATCTTTTCCGTCCCTAGTGCAAGGGCTTGGGCTGACTCTAATCTATTTTCTTCTACTTGGATGCGATCTTTATCAGTAGAAGGCCTAACTACTTGTTTTAGAGGAAGCACAACGTCATGTTCCTCAACTTGCTTAATCGGAACTACAACTTTACCATACTCTACGCCTCTAGCTGTTTCGACGATTACATAATCATCTTTCACTAAAGCAAATTCTACTGGATCAAAATAATATATTTTACCCGCTTTTTTAAAACGGACTCCTACAACATTATACAAAAGTAAATCCCTCCTGCAGGTTAAGCATTAACTGCTCCATCATCAGTGTCCGGTTCATATTTTTATGCAAGTTTTGTTTTGCATGTAAAATCATTTCTAATTGCTTTGATAATTGCTCATACGTTGTTTGCAGAGCAATTTGTTTCCAATAAGAAATCATATCTGGAAAAGTACAATCTGCGATGGGACTTGCTTTTATAGCTACTATATCACGATATGCAAATAGTAGTAAATCTAACGCTTGTTCAGCCTGCTCTTTCTCTTTGAGCAAAGGTCCAAAATCTTCGTGAATACACATCAATGCATCCTGAACACTTCTTCCATTCGCTTCAACCAATTTTAACACTGATTTCCTTACAAGTCCAAACTGCTCATCTTTCGCCAAGTTAATTGCTTCTTCTACTTGATTCGTCATTTTAGAAACTGTAGATGCCATGGAGTCAGTGATTCCCTCTTGTATTAAGTTCTGTTTTAAGATAGCAGTTGGCATTGGAGATAAACTTAAATGCTGACATCTTGATCGAATAGTTGGAAGTAATGCATGCATTTTATCTGTTAATAGAATCGCCGTTATCTCGCTTTGAGGTTCCTCTAAAAACTTTAATAATGTGTTTGCAGCACTTGCATTTAGTTGATCTGCATGATGTATTACATATATTTTTCTTTGCTTTTCAATAGTTGTTTTACTTAGAGCATGAACCAGTTCATCTACTTGTCCCTTTTTTATAAACTGACCATCCGGTTCTAGTTGCATATAGTTAAGGTGATTGAAGGATTTTAATCTTTTACATGATCGACATGTTTCACATGGAACATTATTTACGGGACTTTCACAAAAAAGAAGCTGAACGAAAAATTGCATTACTTTCACTTTCCCAGTTCCTTTAGCCCCTTCTAGAATATAGGCATGTCCGATTCGGTTTTTAGAGACAATTGTTTGAATTTGTTTAACTACGGTAGGTTGTAATCTGTCTACATCCTCTATCGACCAGTTTTCCATAACTTTCACCTCTTTCTATAGAAAAGAAAAATTACTTATGTAAGAAACAACCTATTCTTCTGCAGCAATCTTCGTGTAAGCATATACTTTCTTGTGAAAAATCCCGCGTTTCGCAGTAAGCGAAAACACGGGAAACTTACGTGTATAAATTGATCAGTAATCCTTTTATCTCCCCAATTTTATCCAACAAATCTATTGAACTTTTTTCTTGGTTTAAGATTTCTTCTGCCAATTCCACTAATTTTTCGTCGATTGTTTCTACAAGTTTCAATTTTCTACCTTCACCGAAACGATTCCATGTATGGGACTGCTTTAACCCCATTCCAAAATCTACGGCTTCGTGTAAAAATTTTCGGATAAGCATTTTAAATTTGGCCATATCACGTAGGTTGCGGGAACGTGCGAGACGATCTCCAGCTGTGGAAATGTCTCCTAGTAGCCTTGTCATCGTATCTGTCTGCATGCGTTGTTCTTGTTTTATAACCATTTGGCCAAATTTTACTGACTGATTTCCATTCTGCATAGCGTCTTTTCGTATATTATCTATGCCGACACGCATATCTTGGTTAATCTTCACTGTTTACTACTCCTTCCTTCATTATTAAAAATGATGGAATTGTTCAATTGGGAGTACGAATACTGTAGCCCCTCCAACCTCAACCTCAACCGGGTATGGAATATACGAATCTGCATTTCCTCCCATTGGAGATACAGGCGCTACCATCTGCTCTCTAGCTCTACAATTATCTCTTATAAGCTCTAAAGCTGAAGCAACTAGAGAATCATCGGTACCGATTAGAAATGTAGTATTCCCAGATCTTAAGAAACCACCTGTACTTGCCAGTTTTGTTGCTCTAAACTTTGCCTTTGTTAATGCATTAGACAACCTATTACTATCCTGATCTTGAACTACCGCTACTATCAATTTCATCGATACTCACCCCTATTAATATTTTTTCTTTATTATACCACGAATTATCTAATTATTTCTAACTCGCGTTTGATGATTACATATGTTTCGTCTAAAACGTTCTCAATTGTTTGAGAGGCATCGATTACTTGTATACGTTCCGGGTATTTTTCAACTAATGACAAATAACCTGCTCGTACTTTTTGATGGAATGCTAAATTTTCTACATCTAATCGATTTTTTTCTCGTTCCTTATGAGCATTTATTCTAGCTAGTCCTACTGCTGGATCAATATCAAATAGCAATGTTTTTTCTGGCATTGTGTCTCCGATAGCAAACTTATTAATAGCCCATATCTCTTCTACGCCAATACCACGAGCAAACCCTTGATATGCCAAGGAACTATCAATAAATCGGTCACAAATCACAATTTTCCCAGCTGCTAACGCTGGAAGAACCTTCTCTACTAAATGTTGTCTCCTAGCCGCAGCATATAATAGTGCTTCTGTGCGGCTTTCCATCATTGTATGCTCATTATTCAAGATTATGTCCCGAATCTTTTCGGAAATCATAATACCACCAGGCTCCCGAGTCATTACTACCTCGTAGCCTTCATCTATTAGTCGTTCACCCAATAAATTCATAACAGTTGTTTTTCCTGCACCTTCTGGACCTTCACTTGTTATAAAATACCCTTTTTTTTGCACAGTTACTCCTCCACAACATATATTAACTTTTCCTCTAATTGATGTTCCCCTTGAAATGAAGCACCTTTTTCAATCCATACCTCTAATTCCGTTAGAATGGGAACAGTAATTTTTTCCCCTGGTAGAAGTAGTGGAATCCCAGGGGGGTAGGGAACAATCATTCCCTTGGCTATCCTACCGATTGACCTTGCATAAGGAATCCATTCTCCTTGTTTCTCATTGACTAGTTCTAAATGCATCTGTAAGGTAGAAATATTTTTTTGTTCCATGTAAAGTGTGCTACTCGTATACTCTGGAGTCTCTTTTTTTAAGTCCTCTATGGCATATTTCATTCGTTTTCTAATCTCTGCAAACGGAAATTCATGTTCTACTTTTAGTAAAGGGAGAATGAGCAAGACTTGATATATATCAGCAAGCTCAACATATATATTTTGTTTTTCAAAAGCTTGCTGCACTTGAAACCCAGAATATTTTCCGACTCGTATTAACAGTTTTAAAGGATCGTCTACTTGGACTACCTCTATTAATGGAATAGTTTCTAATGCATCTATAAACACTTCTCTTCTATCCAACAACTGTTTATAATCCATCGGGCTATATCTTTCCACATAACTTCTTGCATCATCAAGAGAGGCTAAGATTAAATAGGAAGGACTACTGGATTGTAACATTCTTAAGTATTTATTAACTCTCTTACTTTCAATCAAGTGAGAGCGAATATGTATATATGAACCCATTGTTAGCGAAGGTAGTGTTTTATGAGCTGATTGGACAACCACATCAGCTCCATATAACAAAGCTGACTTTGGAAACTCTTTATTTGACTGGAAATGTGCGCCATGTGCCTCATCTACTAGCACAGGCATTTCCAGACTATGACAAAGGTTAATGATCTCCTCTAAGTCCCGAGAACAAACTCCATAATAGTTTGGATAGGTTAGGACAACTGCTTTAGCAAAAGGATACTGTTGAATTGCTTCTTCAATCACCTCTAACGGTACATAAGATGCCGTCTTACTATGTTCATCCCATATAGGTGATACATAAATTGGCTCTGCGCCCACCAGTTCAATTGCATGAAAAATAGATTTGTGCGCATTCCGTTGCACAATAATTTGTTCACCGTACTGGCAAGTCGCATATATCATAGCTATATTTCCAATAGTCGTTCCATTCACTAAAAAGAAACTGTCATCGGTGTTATATAGTCTAGTAAGTAACTCTTCTGCTTCTTTAATTGCTTCTTTTGGATGGTGATAATCATCTAATCCATCTAACTCAGTTAAATCATATTGCATCGAATTGCTAATAAGTTGTGGTAGATTGGATAAAAGTCCATGTTTATGTCCAGGCACATGAAAAGAAATCGACTTTTTCTTATGAAATTGCTCCAATGCCTCAACTAATGGTCTTTTTTCTTGCATCATATTTACCTCACAATACGTTCTAATTTCTTTCTCTATTATACATGAATTGTCCTTAAGTTTAAAAAGTGTCCTGCAAACACTGGATTCATAAGAGAGGAAAGAATGAAAAATACTCCTTGTTTCCGTTTCAACACACTTTCATTCTTTGAAGGTAGTGTAGAGCGATATACAAGTAGGTGGACGCTTCCACGGGCACTCCAATGAATACAGGGTATAGTACTCCGTTAGTGAAGGTTGGAGCATGGTCGTCTATTTTTTTGACTCAGTATAGAAAAAAGAAGTCGTTACCGATATAACTCGGTAACGACTTCTTTTTGGTGCCCAGCGACGTCCTACTCTCACAGGGGGAGACCCCCAACTACCATCGGCGCTGAAGAGCTTAACTTCCGTGTTCGGTATGGGAACGGGTGTGACCTCTTCGCCATCATCACTAGACTCTTTTGGCTTCCAATATACGGCGCATTGCGTTGTCAACTTCATTCGATCTGTCAGTCACGTACGTTAGTACGTTCCTTCCTTCTCTCACTTGTTTCCTAGCACTGCTTGTATCTTGAAACCCTCATAATAGAGTGCTTGTTCACTCAAAACTGGATAAACGACATTGTTACGTTAAACAAAATTTGGTTAAGTCCTCGATCGATTAGTATTCGTCAGCTGCACGTGTCGCCACGCTTCCACCCCGAACCTATCTACCTCATCGTCTTTGAGGGATCTTACTTACTTGCGTAATGGGAAATCTCATCTTGAGGGGGGCTTCGTGCTTAGATGCTTTCAGCACTTATCCCGTCCACACATAGCTACCCAGCGATGCTCTTGGCAGAACAACTGGTACACCAGCGGTGTGTCCATCCCGGTCCTCTCGTACTAAGGACAGCTCCTCTCAAATTTCCTACGCCCACGACGGATAGGGACCGAACTGTCTCACGACGTTCTGAACCCAGCTCGCGTACCGCTTTAATGGGCGAACAGCCCAACCCTTGGGACCGACTACAGCCCCAGGATGCGATGAGCCGACATCGAGGTGCCAAACCTCCCCGTCGATGTGGACTCTTGGGGGAGATAAGCCTGTTATCCCCGGGGTAGCTTTTATCCGTTGAGCGATGGCCCTTCCATGCGGAACCACCGGATCACTAAGCCCGTCTTTCGACCCTGCTCGACTTGTAGGTCTCGCAGTCAAGCTCCCTTCTGCCTTTACACTCTTCGAATGATTTCCAACCATTCTGAGGGAACCTTTGGGCGCCTCCGTTACACTTTAGGAGGCGACCGCCCCAGTCAAACTACCCGCCTGACACTGTCTCCTACCCGGGTTACGGGTATGGGTTAGAATTTCAATACAACCAGGGCAGTATCCCACCGACGCCTCCTCCGAAGCTGGCGCTCCGGGCTCTAAGGCTCCTGCCTATCCTGTACAAGTTGCACCAAAATTCAATATCAAGCTATAGTAAAGCTCCACGGGGTCTTTCCGTCCTGTCGCGGGTAACCTGCATCTTCACAGGTACTATAATTTCACCGAGTCTCTCGTTGAGACAGTGCCCAGATCGTTACGCCTTTCGTGCGGGTCGGAACTTACCCGACAAGGAATTTCGCTACCTTAGGACCGTTATAGTTACGGCCGCCGTTTACTGGGGCTTCAATTCGCACCTTCGCTTGCGCTAAGCACTCCTCTTAACCTTCCAGCACCGGGCAGGCGTCAGCCCATATACTTCACCTTACGGTTTTGCATAGACCTGTGTTTTTGCTAAACAGTCGCCTGGG
This sequence comes from Psychrobacillus sp. FSL H8-0487, assembly GCF_038008385.1. Lineage (NCBI taxonomy): Bacteria > Bacillati > Bacillota > Bacilli > Caryophanales > Bacillaceae > Psychrobacillus > Psychrobacillus sp. FSL H8-0487. The sequence continues at coordinate 32,941 of NZ_JBBOZA010000001.1, read as the reverse complement.
CCTATTCACTGCGGCTCTTCTAGGCTATGAACCCAAAAGAGCACCCCTTCTCCCGAAGTTACGGGGTCATTTTGCCGAGTTCCTTAACGAGAGTTCTCTCGCTCACCTTAGGATTCTCTCCTCGACTACCTGTGTCGGTTTGCGGTACGGGCACCTTTCACCTCGCTAGAGGCTTTTCTTGGCAGTGTGAAATCAGGAACTCTAGACATACGTCCTCGCCATCACAGCTCAATGTTAAAGAATGCGGATTTGCCTACATTCACACCTTACTGCTTGGACATGCATAACCAACAGCATGCTTACCCTATCCTTCTGCGTCCCCCCATTACTCAAACGGTGGTTTGGTGGTACAGGAATATCAACCTGTTATCCATCGCCTACGCCTATCGGCCTCGGCTTAGGTCCCGACTAACCCTGAGCGGACGAGCCTTCCTCAGGAAACCTTAGTCATACGGTGGACGGGATTCTCACCCGTCTTTCGCTACTCATACCGGCATTCTCACTTCTAAGCGCTCCACCAGTCCTTCCGGTCTGACTTCAACGCCCTTAGAACGCTCTCCTACCACTGATACCAAAGGTATCAATCCACAGCTTCGGTGATTTGTTTAGCCCCGATACATTTTCGGCGCAGCGTCACTCGACCAGTGAGCTATTACGCACTCTTTAAATGATGGCTGCTTCTAAGCCAACATCCTGGTTGTCTAAGCAACGCCACATCCTTTTCCACTTAACAAATACTTTGGGACCTTAGCTGGTGGTCTGGGCTGTTTCCCTCTTGACTACGGATCTTATCACTCGCAGTCTGACTCCCAAACATAAATCATTGGCATTCGGAGTTTGTCTGAATTCGGTAACCCGGGATGGGCCCCTAGTCCAAACAGTGCTCTACCTCCAAGATTCTAACGTTTGAGGCTAGCCCTAAAGCTATTTCGGAGAGAACCAGCTATCTCCAGGTTCGATTGGAATTTCTCCGCTACCCACACCTCATCCCCGCACTTTTCAACGTGCGTGGGTTCGGACCTCCAGTAAGTGTTACCTTACCTTCATCCTGGACATGGGTAGATCACCTGGTTTCGGGTCTACGACCACATACTCATTCGCCCTATTCAGACTCGCTTTCGCTGCGGCTCCGTCTTCTCGACTTAACCTTGCATGGGATCGTAACTCGCCGGTTCATTCTACAAAAGGCACGCTATCACCCATTAACGGGCTCTAACTACTTGTAGGCACACGGTTTCAGGATCTATTTCACTCCCCTTCCGGGGTGCTTTTCACCTTTCCCTCACGGTACTGGTTCACTATCGGTCACTAGGTAGTATTTAGCCTTGGGAGATGGTCCTCCCAGATTCCGACGGAATTTCACGTGTTCCGCCGTACTCAGGATACACTCAAGAGAGAATGAATTTTAGACTACGGGGCTTTTACCCTATCCTGCGGACCTTTCCAGATCGCTTCGTCTAACTCATTCCTTTGTAACTCTATGTAGAGTGTCCTACAACCCCAAAAGGCAAGCCTTTTGGTTTGGGCTATTCCCGTTTCGCTCGCCGCTACTCAGGGAATCGAATTTTCTTTCTCTTCCTCCAGGTACTTAGATGTTTCAGTTCCCTGGGTGTGTCTCAGATGCGCTATGTATTCACGCAAATGTACTGCTCCATTACGAACAGTGGGTTTCCCCATTCGGAAATCTCCGGATCAAAGCTCACTTACAGCTCCCCGAAGCATATCGGTGTTAGTGCCGTCCTTCGTCGACTCCTAGTGCCAAGGCATTCACCGTGCGCCCTTATTAACTTAACCTAAAAGTTAAAAAGTCTTACACGTCGTGATTACGTAAATAATCACAACAGAATTTCTTGTTGTTTATTGTTTCAATGTCGTTTTATCCAGTTTTCAAAGAACAAGAGTTGAATCTTCATATAAAATGAACATTCAAAACTGAACTGCAAAACGTTAAGATACGAATAAAAATCCGTATTCCGATATTATCCTTAGAAAGGAGGTGATCCAGCCGCACCTTCCGATACGGCTACCTTGTTACGACTTCACCCCAATCATCTGTCCCACCTTCGGCGGCTGGCTCCCGTAAGGGTTACCCCACCGACTTCGGGTGTTACAAACTCTCGTGGTGTGACGGGCGGTGTGTACAAGGCCCGGGAACGTATTCACCGTGGCATGCTGATCCACGATTACTAGCGATTCCGGCTTCATGTAGGCGAGTTGCAGCCTACAATCCGAACTGAGAACGGTTTTATGGGATTTGCTCACCCTCGCGGGGTTGCGACCCTCTGTACCGTCCATTGTAGCACGTGTGTAGCCCAGGTCATAAGGGGCATGATGATTTGACGTCATCCCCACCTTCCTCCGGTTTATCACCGGCAGTCACCTTAGAGTGCCCAACTGAATGCTGGCAACTAAGATCAAGGGTTGCGCTCGTTGCGGGACTTAACCCAACATCTCACGACACGAGCTGACGACAACCATGCACCACCTGTCACCGCTGTCCCCGAAGGGAAAAGCCTATCTCTAGGCCGGTCAGCGGGATGTCAAGACCTGGTAAGGTTCTTCGCGTTGCTTCGAATTAAACCACATGCTCCACCGCTTGTGCGGGCCCCCGTCAATTCCTTTGAGTTTCAGTCTTGCGACCGTACTCCCCAGGCGGAGTGCTTAATGCGTTAGCTGCAGCACTAAGGGGCGGAAACCCCCTAACACTTAGCACTCATCGTTTACGGCGTGGACTACCAGGGTATCTAATCCTGTTTGCTCCCCACGCTTTCGCGCCTCAGCGTCAGTTACAGACCAGAAAGCCGCCTTCGCCACTGGTGTTCCTCCAAATCTCTACGCATTTCACCGCTACACTTGGAATTCCGCTTTCCTCTTCTGTACTCAAGTCCCCCAGTTTCCAATGACCTTCCACGGTTGAGCCGTGGGATTTCACATCAGACTTAAAGGACCGCCTGCGCGCGCTTTACGCCCAATAATTCCGGACAACGCTTGCCACCTACGTATTACCGCGGCTGCTGGCACGTAGTTAGCCGTGGCTTTCTAATGAGGTACCGTCAAGGTACGAGCAGTTACTCTCATACTTGTTCTTCCCTCACAACAGAGTTTTACGATCCGAAAACCTTCTTCACTCACGCGGCATTGCTCCATCAGACTTTCGTCCATTGTGGAAGATTCCCTACTGCTGCCTCCCGTAGGAGTCTGGGCCGTGTCTCAGTCCCAGTGTGGCCGATCACCCTCTCAGGTCGGCTACGCATCGTCGCCTTGGTGAGCCGTTACCTCACCAACTAGCTAATGCGCCGCGGGCCCATCCTGTAGTGACAGCCGAAACCGTCTTTTAACATCTCCCCATGTGAGGAAATGGATTATTCGGTATTAGCCCCGGTTTCCCGGAGTTATCCCAATCTACAGGGCAGGTTGCCCACGTGTTACTCACCCGTCCGCCGCTAAATCAGAAGAAGCAAGCTTCTTCGTCATTCGCTCGACTTGCATGTATTAGGCATGCCGCCAGCGTTCGTCCTGAGCCAGGATCAAACTCTCCATAATAGTTCACTTCCAGTATGCAGAGCACATTGAAAGCGAACAAATTAGAACTAGTTTAAAAGCTCATTTTGTTTTGCTGGCATCATCATTAAATGATGTCCAAAATTGTTTTGCTATCATCCTAACAAGTTAGTTGAAAGCTATGTTTCTTAACGTTTTGCATGTTCAGTTTTCAATGTTCATGTTGCCTGCCATAATGTATTACCTCTTGGCGACTTCTACAATATTACTCGCTTCTCATGATAAAGTCAACACTTTTTGCAACCTTTTTTAAATTAATATAGAAATCGCTACAACAGAGATGATTCCGGGTATACCTAACACTGCCGCTACAGTACCTGTAAACAAATTCACCGGTATTGCATAACCCGTTGACCCCACCAATAAATGTACACCATATAATAAGAGTATGGAAAAACCTAAACGAAACAACAAGATAGATAGTCCTTCAAAAAACTTTGGGAATGAATTACGAAATAACAAAAAAGATAAAAGCAATAGTGAACATATAATGATAACAAACTTCATGAGTTACACCCTCCATAAAATCATATCTATCATTATATGTAACTATTGCTCTTGTTATTCTATTTGAGGATGACATTTCGGATCCTTGCTTCTTTATATAGATAGAAGTGGATACTTTCTGCCATTTTCCTTTTAGCAACTGCATCTAAATCGTAGTCATTTAAGTAATCCTCTATTAACTGGGCTTGATGCCACTCTGACTTTGTTTCTTTCATGAGTGTAATGAATTGCTCATCGAATTCCTTTTTCATTTTCCCTTTTTTAGAAAACATCACACCAACACATCCTCCTACAACTCTCGGCGACCTTCTAGAGCTTTAGAGAGAGTTACTTCATCTGCATACTCTAAATCTCCACCTACAGGTAATCCATGAGCAATTCTAGTTGTTTTAATACCAGACGGTTTAACAAGACGTGAAATATACATCGCCGTTGCTTCTCCTTCTATAGTAGGATTGGTAGCTAGTATTAGTTCTTCGATTTCTGTATTTTGCAATCTTTTCAAAAGCGAAGGTACATTGATATCTTCTGGGCCAATTCCATCCATTGGTGAAATTGCTCCATGAAGTACGTGGTATCGTCCGTTATAATCTCTCATCTTTTCCAAGGCAATTACATCTTTTGTATCTTGAACCACACAGATTAAAGATGCATCTCTTTGTTGATCCTGACAAATATGACAAGGATCAATATCGGTTATATGCCCACATACAGAACAAAAGCTTAAATTTCGTTTTGCATCAACTAAAGCTTTTGCAAAATCTAAAACAGTATCTTCTTTCATGGTTAAGACAAAAAAAGCCAGACGGGCCGCTGTTTTCGGCCCTATTCCCGGCAATTTCATAAAACTATCAATTAGTTTTGATATCGGTTCAGGATAATGCATCTATTATTCCTCCTAGAACATGCCAGGAAGGTTCAACCCTTTCGTGAATTGACCCATTGTGGAGTTCGCTGTTTCTTCTGCTTTTTTAATAGCATCATTTGTAGCAATAACGATTAAATCTTGAAGCATTTCAATATCATCTGGATCTACTACTGCTGGATCTAGTTCTACTTCTAGTACTTCCTTTTGTCCTGAAACTATAACTTTCACCATGCCACCACCGGCTACTGCTTCAAAACGTTGAGTAGCTAGTTCTTCTTGTGCCTCTTCCATCTTCTTTTGCATTTTTTGCATTTGTTTCATCATACCTTGCATATTTCCCATTCCACGCATAATAATTTTCCTCCTTAGTTATCTTGTACTTCTACAAATTCTTTTCCGAATAATTTCTCCGCCTCTACTATCAACGGATCCTCTGATACTTGTTCCATCGCCTGTAATAGTTCCATTGAGTCATTTGGCTCAGAGGAATTTCCATCAGTTTCTGGAGTGCTTTGGTTTAAACCGTTCTGCTTAATAAAGTCTTCTCGAATCTTTAACCAATTTTCTTCAGGCACATATAATACTTCATACATAGTCCCTGTTAAGTTAGCGATTAACTGGGGAAACGAAGTAGAGAATGTTTTGTTCTCCATAGCCATTTGACAATGAATATCATACTTGAATTTTAACACAAATGCATTAGAAGATGCTGCTACAGGCTCTGCATCATTTAATAAAGCAGCATGAGATTTTTGCAATTGCTGTAAAATACTTGCCCACTGAGATTTAATCACCTGGATATCGGTTTTTGTGGCGGTCTTCAAAATTTCTGATATCCGACCACTCGATACTTTGACGCCTCCAGAGGACTTTTGTCTTTGACGCTTTGGTTGATCTTGCGTTCCAGTAGTAGCTTGCAATGTCATCCCTTGGCTTAATTGCTGTTGTAATTGTTGTAATTGTGTTTCAAGTACTCGTACCTTTGTTTCTAACTCCGAGTTACTCTCACTTGATACGGTTCCTTCTTTTGGTACGTGTGCCAATCGAATTATTGCTGTTTCTAGATATACTTTCGCATGATTAGAAAAACGCATTTCTTGTTGTGTATTTGTCAAGATAGAAATGCCTTTGTATAAGGTATCTACTTGAAACTTGGAAGCAAGCTCTAAAAACATAGAGTCTCCTGTCGCTATTTCTAGTAATTCAGTTTGCTCAGGAGCAACAAGCAGGACAAGTAAGTCTCTATAGAATGTTATAAAATCCTCTGTTAATCGAACTGGATCTTTGCCATCTTCGATTAACTTTTCTATACAAGCTAATGCCTTGGCTATATCTTTGTCTATCAATGCATCTGCTAATTGAAAAAAGACTTCCTGCCCGATTGAACCAGTTACCAGTAATGCATCTTCAATGGTCATTTTATCAGCACTAAAGGATACAACTTGATCGAGCATACTAAGTGCATCACGCATACCGCCGGCGGCTGATTGCGCAATGATTTTCAGTACATCTTCATCGTATTCAATTTTTGCATCCGTTAATACCTCTTCCATGCGAGAGACAATATCACTGGATGTAATTCGTTTAAAATCAAAACGCTGACACCTAGAGATAATAGTTAATGGTATTTTATGTGGTTCTGTTGTTGCTAAGATGAACACAGCATGGGCTGGTGGTTCTTCTAGTGTCTTCAGTAATGCATTGAATGCACTCGTGGAAAGCATATGCACTTCATCGATAATATACACTTTATATTTAGCATTAGAAGGTGCAAATCGTACTTTTTCGATAATATCACGCATTTCTTCTACTCGAGAGTTAGAAGCTGCGTCAAATTCAATCACATCTGTATTTGAGCCTTCTGTTATACTTTTACAAGTTTCACATGTATTACAAGGCTCTTTTGCTGGACCATTTTCACAATTCAAAGCCTTTGCAAATATTTTCGCTGCACTAGTTTTACCTGTACCTCGAGGACCAGAAAATAAATAAGCATGTGTTGTTTTGTTGTAAAGGAGGGCATTTTGAAGAGTTTGCTTAATATGAGTTTGACCGGACATTTCCGCAAACGATTGTGGCCTATAAGCACGGTAAAAAGCTTGATACGACAATCATTTCCCTCCTTCTCATTTCTAATTGTTAATGGTTTCTATTATACCATAAAGCTAACTAGACTTCGCTTATTTATGTATAGTAAATCTTTTTTCCAAATAAAAAACTCATCTGTCTATTAGACAAATGAGTTGAAGTTTAATATTAAATGCCGTGCACCTTCCTTCGATTGAAACACATAAGCGGCACCTTTGTCGTTAACTCAGTTTAGGCTACCCCGCGGCACATGAGAAAACACCACTTAATGCTGCTTCCTTCCGGACCTGACATGGTTCATGGGTACCCATTGCGCAGGACCCAAACGTCAACGTCACGTGCAAATACCAGACCCTACATGTATTCAACCTCAGAGAAGGAGTTCAGTCTCGCTAGAGCGGATTGCGAGTTACAAGACACCGCTACCTTCCCACCTAGCACGGCATTTACAAGTATACTTTTTTTATAGACAAAAATCAATGATAAAGCACAAGTAAATTTATATACATTTACTATTTTATAGTAATAACATAAAGATTTTTTATAGAGATAATATTCGTTCGTTTCTTTCCACAATGGTAATATATAGTTTCTCACACTCATTTGACTAAAAATATGTTGACATTCATTTTCTTCTATGATAAATTAGTTGATGTACTTCGGAGGAATACCCAAGTCTGGCTGAAGGGATCGGTCTTGAAAACCGACAGGCGGGTCATACCGCGCGGGGGTTCGAATCCCTCTTCCTCCTCCATTTTATATACACACGCATAAATTTGAGATTGAATTCGTTACATAGGTAACGAATTTTTCTTAAAACATTGTGTTCAGAATATTAAGAAGGTAGCGATATCCGTTAGCTTCTTTTTTTATGCCAAAATAACTTACTTATATAAAAATCCTCCTGTAAATAATCACAGGAGGATTTTATTTATTTACGAATAATAGCAGTTTGTTCCATGAATTGACCAACGCGTTCTAAAATTGTTTCTACGTCATTCGGGTTTGTCATAATATCATAATCATTAATATTCAAACGAAGTACTGGACAACCATTGAATGCATCAATCCATCGCTCATAGCGTCCATGCATTTCTTCCCAGTAAGAGATAGGGGTTTGCTGCTCCATTGGGCGACCTCTATCGTGAATTCGATCGATAATGTCATCCATTGATCCTTCTAAATATATTAGTAAGTTTGGATGTGGGAAATATGGAGTCATTACCATAGCTTCAAACAAGCTAGTATAGGTTTCATGATCTACAGGATCCATCGTACCTTTTTCTTTATGCATTTGTGCAAATATACCAGTATCTTCATAAATAGAACGGTCTTGTATAAAGCCACCGCCATACTCAAACATTCTTTTTTGCTCTTTAAAACGTTCAGCTAGGAAGTAGATTTGTAAATGAAAGCTCCACTTAGAAAAGTCTTCGTAAAAACGATCTAAATAAGGGTTTGTATCTACTTTTTCAAAAGACGTTTTAAAATGTAATGCTTCTGCTAATGCTTTAGTCATTGTTGATTTACCCACTCCAACAGTTCCTGCAATTGTAATGACTGCATTTGAAGGGATGCCATATTTCTCTCTTAAACTCATTATTAATAACTCCTTTTATGCAATGTTGCATCTACTTTTTCTAGTATTATTTGTAGGTCCTTACCATTTTGAACAAAATCTATCTCGTTTCCGCTTATTCGAAGAACTGGTACTTCAGGATGCTTTTGTTCGAAGTCATCGATAAACATTCGATAATCTGCTGAGAGCTGCTCCAAGTAGTCAGGGCTAATTTTTTTTTCGAAATCCCTTCCTCGCATATCAATTCGACTAAGAAGTACATCTATACTTGCATCTATATATATGACCATATTAGGAACAGGCATATCCTTTGTTAGGATTTGATATATTGATTCATACTTTTCATATTCTACTTCACTCAATGTACGTTTCGCGAAAATTAGATTTTTGAAAATATGATAATCAGCCACAACTGGATTTTCTTTTGATAAATATTTTTTCTCTATATCACTTAATTGTTTATAACGATTACACAGAAAAAACATCTCTGTTTGGAAACTCCACTCTGCTATATCCTCGTAAAACTTGTTTAAAAAAGGATTCTCATCGACAATTTCTTTCAGTAATGCAAATTGATATTTGGCCGAAATAGCTTTCGCCAGGGAAGTCTTCCCAACCCCTATTGGACCTTCTACTGTTATAAATGGAATGGACATAAGTTTTAACCTCACTCTAAGATTTCAAGTCGTATCATCTATTTTAGCACACGCTGAAAACGAAAAATAGAGCAAATCCACCTTTCCAAGGAAAGGCTAATTTGCTCTATTTTTTCTTCACTTGGAACATTTCATGAAGTAAGTACCAATTTTGTGGAAAGTCAAATCCACTATGCCAATATGCTATTCCTAGCAGCTGCAGTTCTATTAAAAGTTTGAATTTAGCTTGAATAGAACGTGCATCTTCAAACCAAACCTCGTGTTCGATACCATTCTGCCAATAGTGAAAGAAAGGAGCCTGTGCATTTTGATCGTACTCGATTGCGGCATTTCGATCCTTTGCTAGTTGAATAGCCTGTTGTGGACTTAATGCTCTAGCATTTGGGTTTCCTACCTTATAAGGTAATGTCCAATCATATCCATACAAATTCTGCCCCATCATAATTTTACTTGGCAGTATTTCTGTCTTTGCATATTCCAATACTCTACGAACTGGTCCAATTGGAGAGACAGCCATCGGTGGCCCACCACTATATCCCCATTCATAAGTCATAATAACAACAAAATCTGCTACTTCTCCTATTGCCTTATAGTCAAAAGCTTCATACCATCTTCCTGGTTGATCGGCACTAGTCTTAGGCGGAAGTGTTACGGATATAACATATCCTTTAGCAAATTCCTTAAATTCCTTTATAAAGTTCACGTAGTTTTCTCTATCCGTCGCTTCCATATATTCAAAATCTATATGAATATGCTTCGTTCCTCTTTTTTCAGCCTCTGCCACCGCTTGTTTAAACAAATTGGTCTTCACTGCTTCAACGGTGAAAATGGTATGAGCTAGAGAAGCATTAAACCCATAATCTTCAATATTCGCTATGACAATTACTGTTTCTACCTGTTGCTCTTTAGCAATTTCACTTAACGTCCCCCAATTCATCTCCGTCAATGAGCCGTCTCGTAGTACTTCATACGAAAAAGGCATCATATACGTTAAATTGGAGGCTACCTTCTCTACTTGCTCTAGCACACGTTCCGCAGGTACTTCTGTATACCATTCAACATACAAATTTGTCTCAATGGTAGGTCTGTTTGGACTTGGAGTTGATGGTAGTACCAGCGCCTGGCCTATTACTAATACATCAGGGTCAGGAATTTCATTTATAGAGACAATACTTTCCACTGTTGTTCCGAACCGTTTGGCGATTGCATATAAACTATCTCCTTGTTTAACTATATGGATCAATGCATCACTCCTTCATCTTAGAGTATGCAAGTTCTCAAAAAAACATGCTAAACTAAGAAGAAGGAGTCGATGAAAAATGGATGAATATTATATGAATTTAGCCATAGAAGAAGCAAAGAAGGCAGCAGCCATTGGAGAAGTTCCTATAGGTGCTGTAATAGTACATAATGATCAAGTTATTGCATCGGCTTACAACTTAAGAGAAACAAGCCTAAATGCCACAACCCATGCAGAACTGCTCGCTATTCAAGAGGCCTGTGCAGCACTTAATAATTGGAGATTAGAAGAAACAACTTTATATGTTACCTTGGAGCCTTGCCCTATGTGTGCAGGAGCAATTTTACAGTCACGAATTCCTCGAGTAGTTTACGGAGCAAGAGATACCAAAGCCGGCTGTGTAGATTCCCTGTACAGACTATTAAATGACGATAGATTTAACCATTGCTGTGACGTCACAGAAGGCATTTTAGCAGAAGAATGCGGCAGTATACTCACTCAATTTTTCCGTAACCTTCGTGAACAAAAAAAGAACCAGAAACGCTGTTTATAGCGAATCTGGTTCTTTTTTTATTTAATAACAGTTTTTCCACCCATATACGGAACAAGAACTTCTGGAACTATAACTGTTCCATCCGCTTGTTGGTAATTTTCTAATATAGCCGCTACTGTTCGTCCCAGTGCTAATCCACTGCCATTTAAAGTATGCACATACTCAGGTTTTCCTCCAGCTTCACGACGAAAACGAATTCCTGCACGTCTAGCTTGGAAATCTTCAAAGTTACTACATGAAGAAATTTCTTTGTATTCACCATAGCTTGGTAACCAAACCTCTAAATCGTATTTCTTTGCAGCTGTAAAGCCTAGATCTGCTGTACACATATGAAGTTTACGATATGGCAGACCTAACAATTGTAATACTTTTTCTGCATGTCCAGTTAAAAGTTCTAACTGCTCATAAGAATCCTCTGGCTTTACAAAACGAACTAACTCGACTTTGTTAAATTGATGTTGACGTATTAACCCACGAGTATCGCGACCTGCTGATCCAGCTTCAGAACGGAAACAAGCACTATAAGCAGTGAACGCTTGTGGAAGTTCCGCTCCATCTAATATTTCGTCTCTATAAAAATTTGTTACAGGTACTTCTGCCGTTGGTATTAAGAAATAATCCTCTTCTCCAATTAGGAAAGCATCCTCTTCAAACTTTGGAAGTTGCCCAGTGCCTGTAAGACTTGCACGATTTGCTAAATAAGGAGGAAGCATTTCTTCATAGCCATGCTCTTCAGCATGTAGGTCCATCATGAAGTTTAATAATCCACGTTCCAGTCTTGCTCCTAGTCCACGATAAAATGCAAAACGACTTCCTGTTACTTTTGCCGCTCGTTCAAAATCTACTAATTTTAAATCTGTCGCAATATCCCAATGTGCTTTCGTTTCAAAATCAAATGAAGGAACTTCTCCCCATTTAAGTATTTCTACGTTATCATCTTCAGAATCACCAATCGGTACACTATCATGCGGAATATTCGGGATTCGCATCATCATATATTCAAATTTTTCTTCTACATCCCGAAGCTCATCGTCTAATGATTTTATTGCATCGCCTACTTCACGCATACGTGCGATAAGTTCATCCGCATTTTCTTTGTTTCGTTTCATCAGAGATATTTTTTGAGAAAACTCGTTTCTTTCAGCCTTTAACACTTCTGTTTTCGCAATCAATTCACGACGCTTTTGATCTAAAGGTTGGAATTGATCAAATTCTGAAATATCTTCCCCACGCTTAGCAAGTTTTGCTTTAACTGTTTCATAATTATCACGTACAAATTTTACATCCAACATATAATATTCCTCCTTAAAATTTTGAAAACACAAAAAAGCCCCCATCCCATGAAAAAGGGACGAGAGCATACCCGCGTTGCCACCCTGATTAATCCTGTCATAGACAGAATCCACTTACTTGTACTCTAACGGCTTTTCAACCGGCACGACCTACTAATCATTCAGCCGCACAACTCAAAGGACGGATTCACAAGTGTTTATATCAGCTTTCACCAACCGCTGACTCTCTATAAAAAACGAGCTTGTTACTGCTTCCTATCATCGTTTTTGATTCATGAAATTACTCATACTTTACTATACGTGAACTTCTTTTGCAAGACTTTCCTATATCTTCTCTACAATATAACATTGCCTTCCTACATGACGAGAGTTTGTGAAAGGATTTCCAATTGTTTATGCAAGTGCTCCATTATTTTTATTAAATTTAGTATAATAAAATATGACCATACTATAAGTATCTAAAATAAATCAAAAGAAGTGGTCAGATGGGAGAAATAATGGATTTCCTAATGTTTCAGTTAATACATAATTCAAAAACCCCACTATATGAACAATTATATCAATCCATAAAGAAAGCCATAATAAACGGAACAATTGAAGAAGGTATTAAGCTTCCCTCTAAAAGAAAGCTTGCCGAATATTTAGCAGTTAGTCAGACAACGATTGAGTTTGCCTATAGCCAGTTAGTTGCTGAAGGGTTTATAGTATCTGAACCTCGACGTGGATACTTTGTTCAAAATTTAGAAGAATTAGCGATCATTGAACAAGGTATTGCTTCTATCGTGCCGGAATCGACTGATACACCTTCCTTTTCGGTCGATCTTTCTACAGGTAAAATTGATACAGACTCTTTTCCTTTTAAGACTTGGAGAAGATATGCGAAGGACATTGTTAATGAAGAAAATGGGGAGTTACTACAGTTAGGTCATCCCCAAGGAGATTATTTATTAAGACAGCAAATTTCTTCTTACTTATTCCAATCTAGGGGAGTAAAGAGTACACCTGAACAAATTATTCTAGGCTCAGGTACTGAACAAATTATGCCGCTCATTATTCATTTGCTTGGTGAAAAGGCAGTGTATGGATTTGAAAACCCTGGGTATCCACTTACACATCACTTATTTTTTAATGATAGTAGGATGTCTGTACCTATAGCAGTAGATAATGATGGGGTCATAGTTTCTAAACTAGAGCAATCTTTTGCAAATGTGATGTATGTGACTCCCTCTCACCAGTTTCCGACAGGAGCAGTATTGTCTGCAACCCGCCGCAACCAGTTACTAGCGTGGGCATATCAGCAGGATAATAGATACATTATTGAAGATGATTACGATAGCGAGTTTAGATACACGGGTAAGCCTATTCCATCCCTACAAGGTATAGATCAAAATGAACGGGTCATCTATTTGAGTACATTTTCTAAGTCACTAATGCCTTCTTTGCGAATAGCCTATGCAGTTCTACCAAAGTCTCTAATCTTACAATATAAACAAAGATTTTCTTATTATGCAGCTACAGTTCCTCGAATGGATCAGCATATACTAGCAAACTTTATGGAAGATGGTTACTTCGCAAAACATTTAAATAGAATGAGAAAAATTTATAAACGTAAGTTAGAAATTATTACAAAAACTATTTTACAATACCATCCCACGGTTAGTATTTCTGGAGAACAGGCGGGAATGCATATTTTACTGACCATTCGTACAACTAAAACAGAGACAGAACTAGTGAAACTTGCTGAGCAAGCGGACATTCGGATTTATGGTCTTCAGGATTACATTTCATCGAATTTAGATGAGCAAACTTTTCCAAAGCTTGTACTAGGTTTTGGTGGCCTAAAAATGGAACAAGTTGCTTCTTCTATTCATCAACTGATGAAAGCACTAGAAATTAAAAAGCACCGTAACTCTTGATGAGCTACGGTGCTTCTGCTATTTAAAATAATCCACCTATAAAGTCTGTTGTGCTGTTCCATAAATTACCGAAAAATTTACCGATCCCTTGGAACATTAAGCTTATCCAACTAGAACGTTCTACCGCTTCAGTAGTTACTACATCTGTTTCTGCCGCTTGATCAGTTATATAGCCATAGTCAGTTCCTTCAGATTTCTCTAAGTGAACTTTACCTACAACTGTGTCTTTTTTAATAGCTGCTTCAAGCGTCTCTTTAGTTGGTGTAAATACAGGCTTGTACAATTCTTTTTCATTTGTCTTAATAATCAAAGAAATGGGTTCTTTCACAGCAATTGCAACTGTGTCCTCTTTCCCTTTTTCTACTTTTAATGTGGCTTGTTTTGGAATTTTAAATCCTGCTGGAACAATCTCTTCTTTAGAAAACTGGGAGAACCCATAATCTAATAGAGCTCTTGTTGCATCAAAACGTGCTTTGTACGAACCTTTTCCATCTGCACCCACTGCTTTCATTACGACAGAAATAACACGCATTCCGTTCTTTTGAGCAGTTGCAGTAAAGGAATGACCTGCAAATTCTGTTGTTCCGGTTTTCAATCCATCTACGCCTTCATATTCATATACTAAACCTGGTAACATCCAGTTCCAGTTACTCATCTCTATTGCATCAGAAGTTCCTTCACGGAATATTTTCTTAGGAATCTTTGTAGTTTCTAAAACTTCAGGGAAATCTTTCATCAAATAATATGCAAGAATTGCCACTGATTTGGCAGGCATTACGTTTTCATCAGAAGCATTAGTACTCGCTGGATGCATACCTTGTAAATCTTCATTATTTAGACCTGAAGAATTGACGAATTTATATCCTTCTAGTCCCATCTCTGCTGCTTTTTCATTCATTAGCTTTATAAAATTATCTTCAGTACCTGCAATTGTTTCAGCAATTGCTATAGTAGCAGCATTTGCAGAATATATGGCCATTGCTTCATAAAGCTCTTGAATAGAATAGCTACCATCTTCACGTAGTGGTACATTACTTAAACGACGATCCTGAGAGATTTTGTATGTATATTCAGTAACATTATATTGTTGATCCCATGTTACTTTACCTTCTGCTATTGCTTCAAATAACAAATACTCCGTCATCATTTTCGTCATACTTGCTATTCCAAGCGCTGTCTCAGAATTCTTTTCATATAAAATTTTTCCTGTCTCTGCATCGATTAAAATTGCTGCATCTACATTTAAATTCAAGCTTTCCTCTGCTTTTGTAGCAGCAGGCATACTACATACTACTGACACAAGAAACATCGGAAGTACAAGCCACTTTATCATTGATGTCATCCATACCTTCTTCACTATCGTACCTCCACCTTTTGGTTTTATCATTGCTCATTTTATCATACTTTAGCAAGGTAGGACACTTGTATACAAAAAAGCACCCATTCGTCCTAGTTTAAGACGACAAATGGGTGCAAAAGTTTCTATCCAGTGCAATTACTTACGATATAGAGTAGTTTGGAGCTTCTTTCGTAATTTGAACATCATGAGGATGACTTTCACGTAATCCAGCACCAGTCATGCGGATGAATTGCGCATTCTCTCTTAGCGCTTCAAGTGTACCTGTTCCACAATACCCCATTCCTGCACGAACACCACCTAGTAATTGGTGCACAGTATCAGAAAGTGGTCCTTTATAAGGAAGACGGCCTTCAATGCCTTCTGGAACTAATTTTTTAGCATCTTCTTGGAAGTAACGGTCTTTTGAGCCTTTTTCCATAGCTGCAATTGATCCCATTCCGCGATAAGTTTTAAAACGTCTGCCTTGGAAAATTTCTGTTTCTCCAGGACTCTCTGTCGTACCAGCAAGTAAACTTCCTAACATAACAACATGTCCACCAGCAGCTAAAGCTTTTACAATATCACCTGAATACTTAATACCACCATCAGCAATTATTGTTTTACCTGCTTTGCGAGCCTCTGTAGCACAATCGTATATAGCTGTAATTTGAGGAACCCCAACACCCGCTACAACACGAGTAGTACAAATAGAACCAGGGCCGATACCAACTTTGACAACATCAGCTCCTGCTTCAAATAAAGCCTTAGTTGCTTCACCAGTAGCAACGTTTCCAGCTACGATATCTAAATCTGGATAAGTGTTGCGAATTTCTTTTACCGTATCCATAACCCCTTGAGAATGACCATGTGCTGTATCAATAACAATCACATCTACTTGTGCTTCTACAAGTTTTTGCACTCTAAGCATCGTATCTTTTGTAACACCTACTGCAGCGCCAACTAACAAGCGTCCATGATGATCCTTTGCAGCATTAGGAAATTCAATCACTTTTTCAATATCTTTAATAGTGATTAATCCTTTTAGTTTTCCATTTTCATCAACGATAGGTAACTTTTCAATTTTATATTGTTGAAGAATTTTCTCTGCATCCTCAAGAGTGGTTCCAACAGAAGCTGTAACTAGTTGTTCCTTTGTCATTACATCATCAATTTTTAAAGAGTAATCTTGAATAAAACGTAAATCACGGTTGGTGATAATGCCGACTAATTGTAAATCTTCTTCATTATTTACAATAGGGACACCGGAAATTCTATATTTCCCCATCAAATGCTCTGCATCATATACTTGATGAGTTGGAGTTAAAAAGAAAGGATCTGTAATAACTCCATTTTCTGAACGTTTAACTGTTAGTACTTGTTCAGATTGTTCTTCAATACTCATATTTTTATGAATAATTCCAAGTCCGCCCTGACGTGCCATTGCTATTGCCATTTTAGCTTCTGTTACTGTGTCCATTCCTGCACTAATCATTGGTATATTTAATTTAATTTTATCCGTTAATTGCACAGATAAATTGATATCTTTTGGTAAAACTTCCGATTGAGCTGGAACTAATAAAACATCATCAAATGTTAATCCTTCTTTTTGAAATTTAGACTCCCACATTTTTCAAAATTCCTCCTCGTTAAATGAATATTATTACAAGGTTATCAGCGCTTCTTGTAAGTGTCAAGAATCCGCAAATAATATGTTTATTCGGATTTTTCTTTCTATATTATTTAAATCAACTATGTATATATAAAGTAGAAATATAATTAATGTTTGAGCAATTATATAAGACTACTTATTTTAACCAGATCAAATGGGGTGCTTTATAGATGTTAAATTTAGTGGAATTTTCATTTTATCGATAGGTATATACTTTAAGAGATTATTCTATCTGCGGAGGATCAAGTTTTTTTAGTATTGGATAGAATAAAAAGAAGTCGTTACCGATTTTACTCGGTAACGACTTCTTTTTGGTGCCCAGCGACGTCCTACTCTCACAGGGGGAAACCCCCAACTACCATCGGCGCTGAAGAGCTTAACTTCCGTGTTCGGTATGGGAACGGGTGTGACCTCTTCGCCATCATCACTAGACTCTTTCGGCTTCCAATATACATCGTACTTCTTCGTCAACTTCATTCGTTCGGTCAGTCACATACGGTAGTATGTTCCTTTCCTCTCTCAATTGTTTCCTCGAATTACTCGTGTCTTGAAACCCTCATAAATAGAGTGCTTGTTCACTCAAAACTGGATAAACGACATTGTTACGTTAAACAAAATTTGGTTAAGTCCTCGATCGATTAGTATTCGTCAGCTGCACGTGTCGCCACGCTTCCACCCCGAACCTATCTACCTCATCGTCTTTGAGGGATCTTACTTACTTGCGTAATGGGAAATCTCATCTTGAGGGGGGCTTCGTGCTTAGATGCTTTCAGCACTTATCCCGTCCACACATAGCTACCCAGCGATGCTCTTGGCAGAACAACTGGTACACCAGCGGTGTGTCCATCCCGGTCCTCTCGTACTAAGGACAGCTCCTCTCAAATTTCCTACGCCCACGACGGATAGGGACCGAACTGTCTCACGACGTTCTGAACCCAGCTCGCGTACCGCTTTAATGGGCGAACAGCCCAACCCTTGGGACCGACTACAGCCCCAGGATGCGATGAGCCGACATCGAGGTGCCAAACCTCCCCGTCGATGTGGACTCTTGGGGGAGATAAGCCTGTTATCCCCGGGGTAGCTTTTATCCGTTGAGCGATGGCCCTTCCATGCGGAACCACCGGATCACTAAGCCCGTCTTTCGACCCTGCTCGACTTGTAGGTCTCGCAGTCAAGCTCCCTTCTGCCTTTACACTCTTCGAATGATTTCCAACCATTCTGAGGGAACCTTTGGGCGCCTCCGTTACACTTTAGGAGGCGACCGCCCCAGTCAAACTACCCGCCTGACACTGTCTCCTACCCGGGTTACGGGTATGGGTTAGAATTTCAATACAACCAGGGCAGTATCCCACCGACGCCTCCTCCGAAGCTGGCGCTCCGGGCTCTAAGGCTCCTGCCTATCCTGTACAAGTTGCACCAAAATTCAATATCAAGCTATAGTAAAGCTCCACGGGGTCTTTCCGTCCTGTCGCGGGTAACCTGCATCTTCACAGGTACTATAATTTCACCGAGTCTCTCGTTGAGACAGTGCCCAGATCGTTACGCCTTTCGTGCGGGTCGGAACTTACCCGACAAGGAATTTCGCTACCTTAGGACCGTTATAGTTACGGCCGCCGTTTACTGGGGCTTCAATTCGCACCTTCGCTTGCGCTAAGCACTCCTCTTAACCTTCCAGCACCGGGCAGGCGTCAGCCCATATACTTCACCTTACGGTTTTGCATAGACCTGTGTTTTTGCTAAACAGTCGCCTGGGCCTATTCACTGCGGCTCTTCTAGGCTATGAACCCAAAAGAGCACCCCTTCTCCCGAAGTTACGGGGTCATTTTGCCGAGTTCCTTAACGAGAGTTCTCTCGCTCACCTTAGGATTCTCTCCTCGACTACCTGTGTCGGTTTGCGGTACGGGCACCTTTCACCTCGCTAGAGGCTTTTCTTGGCAGTGTGAAATCAGGAACTCTAGACATACGTCCTCGCCATCACAGCTCAATGTTAAAGAATGCGGATTTGCCTACATTCACACCTTACTGCTTGGACATGCATAACCAACAGCATGCTTACCCTATCCTTCTGCGTCCCCCCATTACTCAAACGGTGGTTTGGTGGTACAGGAATATCAACCTGTTATCCATCGCCTACGCCTATCGGCCTCGGCTTAGGTCCCGACTAACCCTGAGCGGACGAGCCTTCCTCAGGAAACCTTAGTCATACGGTGGACGGGATTCTCACCCGTCTTTCGCTACTCATACCGGCATTCTCACTTCTAAGCGCTCCACCAGTCCTTCCGGTCTGACTTCAACGCCCTTAGAACGCTCTCCTACCACTGATACCAAAGGTATCAATCCACAGCTTCGGTGATTTGTTTAGCCCCGATACATTTTCGGCGCAGCGTCACTCGACCAGTGAGCTATTACGCACTCTTTAAATGATGGCTGCTTCTAAGCCAACATCCTGGTTGTCTAAGCAACGCCACATCCTTTTCCACTTAACAAATACTTTGGGACCTTAGCTGGTGGTCTGGGCTGTTTCCCTCTTGACTACGGATCTTATCACTCGCAGTCTGACTCCCAAACATAAATCATTGGCATTCGGAGTTTGTCTGAATTCGGTAACCCGGGATGGGCCCCTAGTCCAAACAGTGCTCTACCTCCAAGATTCTAACGTTTGAGGCTAGCCCTAAAGCTATTTCGGAGAGAACCAGCTATCTCCAGGTTCGATTGGAATTTCTCCGCTACCCACACCTCATCCCCGCACTTTTCAACGTGCGTGGGTTCGGACCTCCAGTAAGTGTTACCTTACCTTCATCCTGGACATGGGTAGATCACCTGGTTTCGGGTCTACGACCACATACTCATTCGCCCTATTCAGACTCGCTTTCGCTGCGGCTCCGTCTTCTCGACTTAACCTTGCATGGGATCGTAACTCGCCGGTTCATTCTACAAAAGGCACGCTATCACCCATTAACGGGCTCTAACTACTTGTAGGCACACGGTTTCAGGATCTATTTCACTCCCCTTCCGGGGTGCTTTTCACCTTTCCCTCACGGTACTGGTTCACTATCGGTCACTAGGTAGTATTTAGCCTTGGGAGATGGTCCTCCCAGATTCCGACGGAATTTCACGTGTTCCGCCGTACTCAGGATACACTCAAGAGAGAATGAATTTTAGACTACGGGGCTTTTACCCTATCCTGCGGACCTTTCCAGATCGCTTCGTCTAACTCATTCCTTTGTAACTCTATGTAGAGTGTCCTACAACCCCAAAAGGCAAGCCTTTTGGTTTGGGCTATTCCCGTTTCGCTCGCCGCTACTCAGGGAATCGAATTTTCTTTCTCTTCCTCCAGGTACTTAGATGTTTCAGTTCCCTGGGTGTGTCTCAGATGCGCTATGTATTCACGCAAATGTACTGCTCCATTACGAACAGTGGGTTTCCCCATTCGGAAATCTCCGGATCAAAGCTCACTTACAGCTCCCCGAAGCATATCGGTGTTAGTGCCGTCCTTCGTCGACTCCTAGTGCCAAGGCATTCACCGTGCGCCCTTATTAACTTAACCTAAAAGTTAAAAAGTCTTACACGTCGTGATTACGTAAATAATCACAACAGAATTTCTTGTTGTTTATTGTTTCAATGTCGTTTTATCCAGTTTTCAAAGAACAAGCGTTGAATCTTCATATAAAATGAACATTCAAAACTGAACTGCAAAACGTTAAGATACGAATAAAGATTCGTATTCCGATATTATCCTTAGAAAGGAGGTGATCCAGCCGCACCTTCCGATACGGCTACCTTGTTACGACTTCACCCCAATCATCTGTCCCACCTTCGGCGGCTGGCTCCCGTAAGGGTTACCCCACCGACTTCGGGTGTTACAAACTCTCGTGGTGTGACGGGCGGTGTGTACAAGGCCCGGGAACGTATTCACCGTGGCATGCTGATCCACGATTACTAGCGATTCCGGCTTCATGTAGGCGAGTTGCAGCCTACAATCCGAACTGAGAACGGTTTTATGGGATTTGCTCACCCTCGCGGGGTTGCGACCCTCTGTACCGTCCATTGTAGCACGTGTGTAGCCCAGGTCATAAGGGGCATGATGATTTGACGTCATCCCCACCTTCCTCCGGTTTATCACCGGCAGTCACCTTAGAGTGCCCAACTGAATGCTGGCAACTAAGATCAAGGGTTGCGCTCGTTGCGGGACTTAACCCAACATCTCACGACACGAGCTGACGACAACCATGCACCACCTGTCACCGCTGTCCCCGAAGGGAAAAGCCTATCTCTAGGCCGGTCAGCGGGATGTCAAGACCTGGTAAGGTTCTTCGCGTTGCTTCGAATTAAACCACATGCTCCACCGCTTGTGCGGGCCCCCGTCAATTCCTTTGAGTTTCAGTCTTGCGACCGTACTCCCCAGGCGGAGTGCTTAATGCGTTAGCTGCAGCACTAAGGGGCGGAAACCCCCTAACACTTAGCACTCATCGTTTACGGCGTGGACTACCAGGGTATCTAATCCTGTTTGCTCCCCACGCTTTCGCGCCTCAGCGTCAGTTACAGACCAGAAAGCCGCCTTCGCCACTGGTGTTCCTCCAAATCTCTACGCATTTCACCGCTACACTTGGAATTCCGCTTTCCTCTTCTGTACTCAAGTCCCCCAGTTTCCAATGACCTTCCACGGTTGAGCCGTGGGATTTCACATCAGACTTAAAGGACCGCCTGCGCGCGCTTTACGCCCAATAATTCCGGACAACGCTTGCCACCTACGTATTACCGCGGCTGCTGGCACGTAGTTAGCCGTGGCTTTCTAATGAGGTACCGTCAAGGTACGAGCAGTTACTCTCATACTTGTTCTTCCCTCACAACAGAGTTTTACGATCCGAAAACCTTCTTCACTCACGCGGCATTGCTCCATCAGACTTTCGTCCATTGTGGAAGATTCCCTACTGCTGCCTCCCGTAGGAGTCTGGGCCGTGTCTCAGTCCCAGTGTGGCCGATCACCCTCTCAGGTCGGCTACGCATCGTCGCCTTGGTGAGCCGTTACCTCACCAACTAGCTAATGCGCCGCGGGCCCATCCTGTAGTGACAGCCGAAACCGTCTTTTAACATCTCCCCATGTGAGGAAATGGATTATTCGGTATTAGCCCCGGTTTCCCGGAGTTATCCCAATCTACAGGGCAGGTTGCCCACGTGTTACTCACCCGTCCGCCGCTAAATCAGAAGAAGCAAGCTTCTTCGTCATTCGCTCGACTTGCATGTATTAGGCATGCCGCCAGCGTTCGTCCTGAGCCAGGATCAAACTCTCCATAATAGTTCACTTCCAGTATGCAGAGCACATTGAAAGCGAACAAATTAGAACTAGTTTAAAAGCTCATTTTGTTTTGCTGGCATCATCATTAAATGATGTCCAAAATTGTTTTGCTATCATCCTAACAAGTTAGTTGAAAGCTATGTTTCTTAACGTTTTGCATGTTCAGTTTTCAATGTTCATGTTGTTGTAATGTCGTTTTGGCGACTTCTATATAATATCAAGCTTTCGGAAGTATGTCAACACTTTATTGTAAAATAATATTAAACTCTTTCCTCTCCTAACAAAAGAAGAAAGAGTTTAGGTTACTTTAACTAATAACACTTTCTATATGAAGAGTTCTTTTAGCAGCTAAATCTATTATTTGCCCACTATCAGATAATCGAATCATTGGGCGCATAGGAGAATCTCTATGTAAGAAAATTACTTCTCCTTTTTCTCCATTTGATAGAAGAACCCGCGTTGAAATTGGTAAAGACCCTACTAATTCTATTAATTTGTTTACGACTTCTATATTATACTTTCCAAATCCTTCTTCTCGAATCATTTCTAATACTTTAAAAGAGGAACTCTTGGCACGGTAAACTCGTTCTGAAGTCATCGCATGATAGACATCAGCTACTGCTATTATTTGTGAGTAAACAGAAACATTATCCAATTTATCACTTTTCGGATATCCACTTCCGTCTAAACGTTCATGATGTTGGAAAATTGCTAACTTCATTTCAGGTTTTAATAAAGGACTATCTTTTATCATTTGAAAACTATAAATGGTATGTTTTTTTATCTCCGAAAAGTCGAATTCAGTTAGGGCAGACTTTTTATCTCTTATTTTGGAATCTACTTTTGCCATACCTATATCAGCCATTAGACCGGCCGTAGCCATTTGCGTTATTTGACCAGAAGAGTAATTCAACTTTTTCGCTATTGCTCCTGAAATAATTCCAACTGCTATAGAATGATGTGCTATATATTTATCCATTTTAGAATACATATTTAAGAGAGAAAATACTTGTTTTTCTACCATTGCTTTTTCAACTAAAGGCATAATAATGTTCCTTAGTTTTGCTACATCTACTTTCATGCCTGATTCCCAGCCCATGAATTCTTTATAGAAGCTATCTACAGCATCTTTATATAATTGAACAAAACTCGTAGTCACTATCGGTTTTTCATCTATTGGAAGAGATTCTACTCTATCCTCATTTAACTTTTTAATCTCTTCATCTGATCTATTAAAAACATTTTCTAGAACAACGGGTACTTTAGTTATATTAAAAGCTCGCAACACTTGAATAAGTTCTCTAGTTACCTTTGCCTCTTTATGAATGATAGGTGAATTAGTGTTTACTAATATATCTTCTGCAATTATCGTACCTAATTTTAATTCCTCTAAGTTAATGAGGCTTTGGTTCATAAAGTATTCCTTCTTTCCTAATATTTCATTTATTATACTAAATATTCATCATGAAAGTATATGGAATTTAAACTAGATACAAAAACACACCCTTAAATAAAATTATTTAAGGGTGTGTTTTTACTTTTTATTCAGATTGTTCTTCCGTTGATGGTGTTTCAATTTCTTCCAATGTAGAATCTTCTTCTAAATTTTCTAAAATATCTTCGTCATCATCTTCTTTTTCAACTTTAGCTACAGTAGAAATTAATTCATCTCCTGATAACCTCATTAAGCGAACGCCCTGTGTACTACGGCCTGTTTTAGAAATGTCTTTTACATCCATACGGATAAGCATTCCATTAATCGTAATTAGCATTAAGTCTTCTGTTCCGTTAACCGCCTTAACAGCTGATAAAGGACCATTTTTGTCTGTGATTTGGCAAGTTTTAACACCCATACCACCGCGACTTTGCAGGCGATATTCCGACTCTGGAGTTCGTTTGCCGTATCCATTTTCTGTAACAACTAAAATCTCTTGCTCAGGTTCGATAATTTCCATACCAACTACATAGTCATCGTCTTTCAGACGAATCCCTCTTACTCCTCCGGCAGTTCTACCCATCGAACGTATATCGGTTTCTTCGAATCGAACTAATTTACCTTGTCTTGTTCCAATAATGATTTGTTTCTCACCATTAGTTAAGCGTACAGCAATAAGTTCATCTTCCTCACGCAATGAAATAGCAATCAACCCATTTGCACGAATATGTGCAAATCCAGTAACAGGAGAACGTTTTGTTATCCCATACTTCGTTGTGAAGATAAAGTAATTTTCCTCTTCAAATGATGCCATTGGAATCATAGCAGTAACCTGTTCGTCTTTTTCTACACCTAATAGGTTTATAATTGGCAAGCCTTTAGCTGTACGACCGTATTCTGGAATTTCAAATCCTCGAGCTCGATAAACTTTCCCTTTGTTTGTAAAGAAGAGAATTGTGTCATGTGTTGATGTGTACAATAAATGTTCTACAAAGTCATCTTCATTTGTACCCATTCCTTGTACACCACGTCCACCTCTTTTTTGGCTCTTATACGTATTAGCAGGTAGTCGTTTAATATATCCTTTGTTTGTTAAAGTAAGCACAGAATTTTCTACAGGGATTAAATCTTCATCCTCTAAAACTTCTGCTCCTCCAGCAACAATTTCAGTTCGGCGTTTGTCTGCGTAGCGATCTCTAATCTCAGAGATTTCTTCTTTAATTATTTCCACTACACGATACTCATTTGCCAAAATGAATTTTAGTTCTTCAATTAGTGTCATTAAGTTTTTATATTCTTCTTCAATTTTATCACGTTCTAAACCAGTTAAACGTTGTAAACGCATATCTAATATAGCTTGTGCTTGTCTTTCTGATAAATTGAAAGTCTCTATCAATCCATTTTTGGCTTCTTCGCCTGTTTGTGAAGCACGGATTAACTTAATAATTTCGTCGATATGGTCTAAAGCAATTCGAAGTCCCTCTAAAATATGTGCTCGATCTTGAGCCTTGTTCAGTTCAAACTGTGTGCGACGACGTATTACTACTTTTTGATGTTCTAAGTAATGATAAAGCATTTCTTTTATATTCAAAACTTTTGGTTGGTTATCTACTAATGCAAGCATATTAACGCCAAAGCTTGACTGTAATGCAGTTTGTTTATATAAGTTATTTAATAATACGTGAGAATTTGCATCCTTCCGTACTTCAATGACAATTCGCATTCCATTACGATCAGATTCATCCGCTAAATGCGTAATTCCATCAATTTTTTTATCGCGTACTAATTCTGCGATTTTTTCTATTAAACGAGCTTTGTTTACTTGATATGGTAATTCCTTAACAAGAATAACTTCTTTACCACTTGATTTTACTTCAATTTCCACTTTTGCACGGATTAATATAGAGCCTCTACCTGTTTCATAAGCTCGACGAATTCCGCTTCGGCCTAAAATAATACCACCCGTTGGAAAATCTGGTCCAGGTATAATCGACATTAACTCTTCAATCGTAATAGCAGGATTTTCAGCTAGAGCTAACACTCCGTCAATTACTTCTCCTAGATTATGTGATGGAATGTTCGTAGCCATCCCAACAGCAATTCCAGAAGCACCGTTTACAAGTAAGTTAGGATATCTACTAGGTAATACAACTGGTTCTTTTTCTTGTCCGTCATAGTTATCTTTATAATCGATGGTGTTTTTATTAATATCTCGCAATAACTCTAAAGCAATTTTAGACATACGTGATTCTGTATAACGCATGGCCGCTGCTCCGTCACCATCTACAGAACCAAAGTTTCCATGACCATCTACTAGCATATAACGATAACTAAAATCTTGCGCCATACGGACCATTGCATCATAAATAGATGAGTCACCATGTGGATGATATTTCCCCATTACGTCTCCTACAATACGAGCCGATTTCTTATGAGGTTTATCAGGCGTATTCCCCAACTCTTGCATACCATATAAAATTCGACGATGTACAGGTTTTAGCCCGTCACGAACGTCTGGTAAGGCACGGGATACAATAACACTCATTGCATAGTCTAGAAATGAGGTTCTCATTTCTGTACTAATATTAATCCCTTTAACGCCTTTATTCGGTATTTCTGACATCCTAAAGACCTCCAGTCACACACTTTCTTATATATCTAAGTTTTTCACGTATACAGCATTCTCTTCAATAAAAAGACGTCTTGGTTCTACTTCTTCGCCCATTAATTGTTCAAAGACTTTATCTGCTTCCATTGCATTATCTAAATTTACTTGTAGTAATGTACGTTCTTCAGGATCCATAGTAGTATCCCAAAGTTGATCTGCATCCATTTCTCCTAACCCTTTATAACGTTGAATATTTGGTTTTGAGGTTTTAGGTAAACGATCTAATATTTCTTTTAATTGTTCATCGTTGTAACAATACTCTACATGCTTTCCTTGTTTCACTTGATACAATGGTGGTTGGGCTGCATATACATAGCCAGCTTCTATTAATGGTCTCATGAAACGGAAGAAGAAAGTAAGTAACAATGTCCGAATATGCGCTCCATCTACGTCAGCATCTGTCATAATGATAATTTTATGGTAACGAGCTTTTTCTAATGTAAACTCTTCTCCAATACCAGTTCCAAGTGCAGTGATCATTGCGCGAATCTCAGCATTTCCTAAAATTCTATCTAAACGTGCTTTTTCCACGTTCAGGATTTTCCCACGTAAAGGTAATATTGCTTGGAAATGACGATCTCGACCAGATTTAGCAGAACCACCGGCAGAGTCACCCTCTACGATATATAGTTCACTTTCTGCGGGAACACGAGAAGAACAGTCTGCTAACTTACCTGGTAAGCTAGAAACCTCTAATGCAGATTTTCGACGTGTAAATTCACGAGCTTTCTTAGCAGCTACCCGTGCTCTAGCAGCCATCAAGCCTTTTTCCACTACTTTTCTTGAAATTTGAGGATTTTCTAATAAAAATCGATCAAATCCCTCGGAGAAAAGACTATTAGTAATAGTACTTACTTCGGAGTTACCTAACTTTGTTTTTGTTTGTCCTTCAAATTGAGGGTTTGGATGTTTGATGGAAACAATTGCAGTTAAGCCTTCTCTCACATCATCCCCTGATAAGTTGGTGTCTGCCTCTTTTAACAAACCGTTTTTTCTTGCATAGTCATTAATGACACGAGTTAATGCTGTTTTGAAGCCTGATTCATGCGTACCACCTTCGTAGGTACTTATGTTATTAGCAAAAGATAAAATGTTAGAAGAGTATCCTGAATTGTATTGCATTGCAATTTCTACAGAGATTCCATCCTTTTCCCCTTCAACGAAGATAGCCTCTTCTGTTATAGGTTCTTTGGATTCGTTCAAATCTTCTACGTATGATTTAATACCACCCTCGTAGTAATACTTAATCGTTTTTTCTTTTCCTTCTCTTTCATCAGCAAGTGTTATAGACAACCCACGGTTTAAATACGCAAGTTCACGAACACGATGTTCAAGTATCTCGTATTCATATACTGTAGTTTCTGTGAATATCTCGCTATCAGCTTTGAATCTTGTAGTTGTTCCAGTAACATCTGTTTCTCCAATAACTTCTAAAGGAGCGGAAACTGCTCCACGTTCAAATTTGATAAGATGAATTTTTTCATCACGTTTAACATATACTTCTGTATATTCGGATAGGGCGTTTACTACTGAGGCACCTACACCATGTAGTCCTCCGGATACTTTATATCCGCCACCGCCAAATTTACCACCTGCATGTAGAATTGTCATAATTACTTCTACTGCTGGTTTACCCATTTTTTCTTGATTATCGACTGGTATACCACGACCATTGTCTTCTACTCGTATCCAATCATCTTTTTCGATAGTGACAATAATATGATCACAGTGTCCTGCTAATGCTTCATCAATACTATTATCAACAATTTCCCAAACAAGATGATGAAGCCCTCTTGAACTTGTTGTACCAATATACATTCCTGGACGCTTTCGAACAGCTTCTAATCCTTCTAATACTTGTATCTGATCAGCATCATAAGATTGCTCTAGGTCTTTTTCTTCCATAGCCAACTTGCTCACCCACTCTTTCATTCCTTCAATAATGGTGAATCATTTAATAATTATTTTGTTTACCATTTATATTCGTCACTAATTTTTACGGGTCTACTATTGTCCCTTGTTCCACATGAAACAACTCGGCCTGCTGAATCGTTTCATGTGCAATTCCTTCTACACTTGTAGTCGTTACAAAGGTTTGTACATCTCCTTGAATTGTATTCAACAAGTGAGATTGTCGGTAATCATCTAGTTCGGATAGAACATCATCCAGTAATAAAACAGGAGATTCACCAACCTCCTGTTTTATTAATTCAATTTCAGCAAGTTTTAAAGATAATGCTGTTGTTCGCTGCTGTCCTTGAGATCCATAAGTTTGAACGTCATAGTCATTTACAAAAAATTGTAAATCATCACGATGTGGTCCGATTAAGGATACACCACGGTAGAGTTCTCTACTCTGACTTTCTGCTATTTTTTTTTCGAGATGATTTTTCATTTCATTTGTTGACCATTCTGGTTGAATCCCAGTTGAAGAGTTATAGGTAATTCGCAATTTTTCTAAACCTCTAGAAATCCCAAAGTGAATGGGTTCTGCCCATTGTTGTAGCAATTGCATAAAGTGAAATCTCTTTTGAATCACTTTTACAGCGGATTCTATATATTGTTCTGTATAAACATTGAACATCACATCATTTAACATCGACTTCCCTTGATGTTGTTTTAAAATATGATTTCGCTGTTTCATTATTTTTTGGAATTGAAGTAAATCATGTAAATAAATAGGGGAAATTTGACCGATTTCCATATCAAGAAATCGTCTTCTCACTTGTGGACTACCTTTTACTAAATATAAATCTTCTGGAGCAAACATTACGACATTAAGCTGACCTATATAATCGCTTAACCGTGTTTGTTCTAAATGGTTTACCTTGGCCTTTTTCCCTTTTTTGGAAAGAATTAATTCCAAAGGTAAGTGTCCATATTTTTTTTGAATATCCCCTTTTATTTTACCATAGTCTGCGTCCCAACGTATCAATTCTTTATCGTTTGAGGTCCTATGAGACTTGGCCATGGATAATACATAGAGAGACTCCATCAAATTTGTTTTACCTTGCGCATTTTCACCTATTAATACATTGATCTTAGAGGAAAAATTCATTTCAATTGAATCATAATTACGGAAATCTTTTAACTCTAAACGTTCAATATACATGTCAAGCCCCGTTCTCAGGTCCAACCAATTTATATCTTCCTACTTCCGGAATATTTACGACGTCATTATGACGTAATTTACGACCTCTTCGTTGATCTACTTCTCCGTTAACAAATACTTCATGCTCACTTAAAAACCATTTGGCCATTCCGCCAGAGCTAATTGTATCTGTCATTTTTAATAATTGCCCAAGTGTTATATATTCTGAGTCAAATCGAATTTCTTCCATCAATAACTCAACCTCTTCTCATTTTCATTATCCCTTCATTTTACCTCAAATACCGAAATAAGCAAAGAAAAGCGTGAGCCCCTATATATGCTCCGACAATGGTCTTCCTCGTTGAGCTTATCAGAGTATCAATTGCTGGAAGAATTCTAGGAAAAGGTCGCCTTAGCTTTTATCGATATCTTGAAGTAACTCAAGCATCTACCCAACCAACGCGGACAATATGTAAGGAAAAAATCTCAAAAAAAAAAGGTAGCCACAAATGTGACTACCTCATGAATATTAGTAAGTTCTAACTGGCAAAATTAGTTGTAGTATGGAATCATCATGCACAGATTTCAATATAAATGGTCTCATAGCCCCTGTGAATAAGATCTTAACATCTTGACCATCAATAGCTTTTAAAGCATCCATCATATATTTGGCACTAAATGAAATCTTCAATTCTTCGCCATCTATTTCTTCAGCTTGAATTTGTTCTTCGACATTACCTATTTCTGGTGAGTTAGAAGAAACTTCTATAAATCCATTTCCTAAAGTGGAAAAACGAACAACATTGTTTCTTTCTTCACGTGCAAGTAAAGAAGCTCTATCAATTGCTTGCAGTAAAGATTTACTGTTAACCAAGATAGTTGTTTTACTTTCATTTGGGATTAATCTTGAAGTATCCGGATAATTACCTTCTAATAATCGAGAGTAAAATAGCACGTTTCCTGTTTTAAATAAAACTTGTTGTTGAGTCATCACAATCGCAACTTCTGATGATGTTTCCTCTAAAATTTTATTTAATTCATTTAAGCTTTTCCCAGGAATAACGATACTATATTCTTCCTCTGGTAAATCTTTAATAGCTGTTTTTCTCTTAGCTAATCTATGACTATCAGTAGCTATACAGTGAAGTTCCCCATCCTTAACTTGCCAATTGACACCAGTAAGGACTGGACGACTTTCTGAAGTCGATACTGCAAATACTGTTTCTTTAATAATTGACTTAAGTAAATCAGATGGAATGAAGAATTGTCTTTCTTCCTCTATTTCAGGAAGCATTGGATATTCCGATGCATCTAATCCAATAAGATTAAATTCTGATTTTCCTGATCTAATATGTGTTTGAAACTGATTGGTAACTTCAATTTCTACATTATTGGTAGGCAACTTCCGTACAATTTCATTGAATACTCTTGCTTGTAGGACGATAGAGCCAGGTTCTGTAATACTAATAACTTGTTCTCCATTTTTTTCAACAGGTATAAAAGTTTGAATAGTAATATCTGAATCACTACCAGTAATATAAAGTCCTTTATTAGTAATTTCTAATTTCAATCCAGTCAGAATTGGAATTGTTGTTTTGGAACTTACTGCTTTTATAACATCGCTTAATCCCTCTAATAAACTATCTCTCATTACTTCGAATTTCATTTTTATACCTCACTTATATAATTATATTTATTTAAAAGAATAATAGATATAGTACTAGGGCTTGTGGATATGTTGATAAGTATCTTTTTCTTAACGTATACCTACTTGTCCACATGTGCATAAGTTGTGTCTAAGTAATCTAGTAAACTATGCATTTATCCACAAAATCTTTTTTACCTACCTAAAATAGATTTGATTTGTTTTACATCGTCTTGAAGATTTGCATCATCTTTTAGCATTCTGGATATTTTTTCGTGTGCATGAATAACGGTCGTATGATCACGTCCACCAAATTCTTCTCCAATTTTAGGCAACGAAAAATCAGTCAGCTCTCGTGAAAGATACATAGCTACTTGGCGTGGGAATGCTATGGACTTTGTACGTTTTTTTGCAACAAAATCTTCTAATCTAATATGAAAATGCTCCCCAACAACCTTTTGAATATCTAAAATCGTGATAATTCTTGGACGAGCATTGGGCAAGATATCTTTAAGAGCTTCTGCTGCCAAGTCGATATTAATATCCTTATTTATAAGAGAAGAATAGGCTACTACTCGGATGAGAGCACCTTCTAACTCACGAATATTAGAGTCTATTTGGTTTGCTATATATGCCATCACGTCATCTGAGATATCTAATCCATCAGCACGGGCTTTTTTGCGTAAAATAGCAATACGAGTTTCTAAATCTGGTGGTGCAATATCCGTGATTAATCCCCATTCAAAGCGAGAGCGCAAACGATCCTCTAAAGTAGGAATTTCTTTTGGCGGACGGTCACTTGAAATGACAATTTGCTTAGATTCTTCATGCAGAGCATTAAATGTATGAAAAAATTCTTCTTGAGTTGATTCTTTTCCTGCAAGGAACTGAATATCATCTATTAATAACACATCTACATTTCTATACTTATTGCGGAAATTGACTGCTTTATTATCTCTTATAGAGTTTATAAACTCATTTGTAAACTTTTCAGAAGATAAATAAACCACTTTAGCATTTGGATTGTGTTCTTGTACATAATGACCAATCGCATGCATTAAGTGGGTTTTTCCTAGTCCAACTCCTCCATATATGAAAAGTGGATTGTAAGCTTTAGCAGGGGCCTCGGCAACAGCTAAAGAGGCTGCATGGGCGAAGCGATTCCCAGATCCAATGACAAACGTGTCAAATGTATTCTTGGAATTTAACATTCCTGGAGAAAAATCTGGTTGATCTCCATTATTTGCAGAGATTTTTGGTTTAGGCATGTCGAAATCATCCATGTCTAGATTTTTCGGCACAACGAAAGATATTAATAGTTCGTTTCCAGTTAACTCGGTTAATATGCCAGCTATTAGGTGAACATAATGATTTTCTAACCAATCTCTAGCAAATGAGTTAGGTGCAGCTATCGTAACAGTTTCTCCTTTATATGAAAGTAGTTTGGTCGACTTCAGCCAAGTTTCAAAACTTGGTTTAGATGTTTTCTTTTCTACTTCAGAGAGAACTTTAGCCCAAAGTTCTTCTAAGTGTTCCAA